>NZ_LT985753.1 GCF_900290115.1 Alistipes sp. Marseille-P5061 | reverse complement strand
GCGCTCTTCTTCTCGCGCATCTCGGCGACGGCCATCATCAGCTCGACCGACTTGTAGTCGTGCAGCAGTTCGGGCTTGATGCCCAGCAGCGCCGAGAGCTGGAGCTTCGTCTCGCCGCGGTAGGGGGGCAGGTAGTGGACCCTGCGCCCCAGCGCGATGGCCTTGCGCAGCCGCGCCTCGAGCTCGGCCAGCGGATGGGTCTCGGTGATGCCCACGCGGGCGCCCAGCTCGTGCAGCGAGGGCTGCGGGCCGGTCCAGATGATGTCCTCGACCGTGAAGTCGTCGCCGTAGAGCGCCTCGTCGCCCGAGTCGACGTCGATGATGCCGATGAGCGACGGCGTGTTGAGGCCGAAGAAGTAGAGGAACGACGAGTCCTGGCGGAAGTAGTATGCGTTGTTCGGATAGTTGTTCGGCGCGAGGGTGTTGCCCGGGAGCACGATGAGTCCCTGGCCGATTTTCTTGCGCAGCGTCAGACGGCGTGCGGCATAGGTCTTGGCTGAAAACATGGCTATTTGATGATTTATTCGTTGTGCGGGGTTCGGTTGCCCGCGCGGAGCCCGGCGGCTCCGGGGCGAACCCCACAAATGTACTAAAAATCCCGCGAGAATCCGCTGCCGGAGCTCTTTTTTTGCGGCAGCGGCCGCCGGACGGTTTTCGGGTGGGGCGGCTGAGCTACCGCTTTCGCTTGCGGGCGAGCCCTTCGGGGAGCGGCAGACGGATGCGCGAGAAGCTGACGACGGCGCCGGCCAGGGCGAAGCAGGCCGAGAGGAGCAGCGCCGTCTGGGTGCTGTTGCCGGGCACCAGGTGGAAGAGCAGCGCCATGAGCGCCGCGCCGGTGGTCTGCCCCACGAGGCGCGCCGTGGCGAGCATGCCGCTGGCGCTGCCGCTCCGCTGGGGCGGCGCCGAGGCGATGAGGATGCTGTTGTTGGGCGACTGGAAGAGGGCGAAGCCCGCGCCGCAGAGCATCAGCCGCCAGATAATCTCGCCCTGGGGCGGATTGTCGGGCAGGAAGGCGAGCAGCAGCAGTCCGGCGCACATCGCCGTGAGGCCCATGCCGCCGAGCAGCCCGGCGTGGATG
This sequence comes from Alistipes sp. Marseille-P5061, assembly GCF_900290115.1. Taxonomy (GTDB): domain Bacteria; phylum Bacteroidota; class Bacteroidia; order Bacteroidales; family Rikenellaceae; genus Alistipes; species Alistipes excrementigallinarum. The sequence continues at coordinate 788 of NZ_LT985753.1, read as the reverse complement.
CGCTCGACCAGATAGCCCGCCACGGGGGCCACGACCATGATGATGGCGGGCCAGGCGGTCATGAGCAGCCCCGTCTCCACCTCGTCGTAGCCGCAGGCGTGCTGCAGGTAGAAGGGGAGTGCCACCAGGGCGAGCATCTGGGCGATGAACGAGCAGATGGAGGTGAGCACCGAGACCGTGAAGATGGGGATGCGCAGCAGGTCGAAGGGGAGGATGGGGTAGGGCTCGCGCAGCTGCCGGCGGACGAAGAAGAAGCCGATGAGCAGCAGGGCGGCCACGCCGAAGGCAATCAGCCGCGGGTCGAGGCCGTGGGAGAAGCCCTCGATGGAGGCGATGAGCAGTCCGAAGGTGAGGGCGTTGAGCACGCCGTCGCGCCAGTCGAAGCGGTGGTCGCGCACCAGCACGGGGTTCTGGGGCAGGTAGCGGCGGCTCAGCACGAAGGCGGTGACCCCCACCGGGATGTTGACGGCAAAGAGCCACGGCCACGAGGCGACCGAGAGAATCGCGGCGGCGAGCGTCGGACCGGCGACGGCCGAGACGGCGACCACCGTGGCGTTGATGCCCATGCCGCGTCCGAGCTGGGCGCGGGGGTAGATGTTGCGGATGAGGGTGGTGTTGACCGAGGTGACGGCGGCGGCGCCGAAGCCCTGCAGCACGCGCGTCAGGACGAGCGTGGCGAAGGAGTAGGAGCAGGCGCAGCCCACCGAGGCGAGCGTGAAGAGGGCCAGACCGCCGAGGTAGATTTTGCGGTATCCGACCACGTCGCCCAGCGCCGAGAAGGAGAGCAG
>NZ_LT985752.1:62899-160708 GCF_900290115.1 Alistipes sp. Marseille-P5061 | reverse complement strand
ATAGCAAACTTTATCCATTCAGAGTGAGAGAAAGGGGGACATTGTCTCTCTTTCCTCTCTGAAAAATAAATGTTTTTATTGCTTATTATCCGCACCCAAAAAGTTGCATTTATAAGTTGAACTCAAGGATAATAATATTAGAGCATACTGAATAAAGAATATATACAAAAGTGAAAATAGCCCAAACGCTCCAACCTCTATTTTGCAGGTTCTCTGTCGGATGTAAAACGAATTTAAAAAATTTTTTCATTGCCATAAATACATAAATATCTGAAGAGGGCACACCCTTATCCGGAAGCACCCTCTTAAAAATGTTCTTTTGTTTAGAAGACTTTAAAAGAACATATCAGCAATAGAGCCCAAAATCTCTCTTATAGAACCGCCACAAGACTCTCCTGTGCTATTACATTCTCCACTTACGGAGCAAATGTATCCGGCGGATTTTTCCCCGCCATAGATCTGCGTCAGAAGTTCTCTACTGACCTCAACCGAGTCTTTTTCCATTGCTAATGACTCAGCATTTTTCCAAGCATTGTTTAATGTTCCCATACTATTTGTAATTTTAAGGTTAATAACTTGCCCAAATATCAAGATAATTGTCGAATCTGCAAGAATTACTCCACATCGGCTTCGATGAAGAGCCGCAGCGGCCGTCCGCCCGCCAGACTTACGTCGATAAGCTTGAGCTGCCAGCCGTATTCGCCCCGCGAATCGAAGGTGAGCGAGCAGGCGAGCTCCTGCCCGGGGGCGATGGGGCGCGCCTCGGCCTCGAGCGTCGTGCATCCGCAGCTGCGCTCGGTCGAGACGACGGCCGTCGGGCGCGACGATGCGTTGTGCAGGTGGAAGCGCAGCACGGCAATCTCGCCCGAGTGCAGCCGTCCGAAACGAATCGTGTCGGTGGCTCCATGCAGGAGCGTGCTGTCCGATATTTCGATGATTTTCCCCCGCGGGGCGGCACTTGCAGCCTTTTTGAGCGACGACGGACCACACCCCGCGGCGAGCGTCAGCAGCGCCGTCAGCGCCGCCGCAGTCGCAAATCGGGGCAGGATGCGGAGTCTCTTCAAGGTGGTGGAGTGGGGGGGGTGATGCGGCACCGCCGGAGCGGCGCCCGGTTGTCAGATAAGTCCGCGGCCCGCCTTCTTGATGCGGCCCTCGGCCGTCAGCGACTCGACAATCTTGTCCAGCACGCCGTTGATGAAGACGCTGCTGCCCGGCGTCGAGTAGTACTTCGAGATTTCGATGTACTCGTCGAGCGTCACCTTGACGGGAATCGAGGGGAAGTTGAGCAGCTCGGCCATCGCCGTGCCGATGATGAGGTTGTCCATGAAGACGATGCGCTCGATGTCCCAGTTGGCGGTGAACTTCTCGATGTAGCGCTGGTACTCGCCGAAGTTGACCAGCGTCTTCTCGAAGAGCGTCTTGACGAACTGCGGGTCCTCCTCGCTCTTGAACTTCGGGGCCACCTTCAGCTCGGTGTGGGTGGGGCGGAGGTTGGAGAGCGTGCGCAGAATCATCATGAGGATGTAGCCCAGGTCGTCGTCCCAGAGTATCGACATCTCCTCGAGCACCGTGTCGAGCGCCTCGCACTCCTGCAGGCTCTTGAAGAAATCCTCGACCAGCTGGCGGTCGTCGGCAAACGAGCGCTCGCTGCGCTGCATGTAGCTCTTGTAGTAGTCGCTTTCGGTGAGCTGTGTGTAGAGCGTGCGGATGAGCTCGGGGTAGAGGCTCCAGTTGAGCTTGCGGGCGGCCGTGTAGTCGTTCACCGCGTCGGTGTTGGCGATGATGCGGATGACCGAGTTGTCGACGAACTTGGTGTTGGGGTTGAGGTCCTCGTAGGTCGGCAGCTTCTTCTGCCGGGCCAGCTCCTGACGGTGCTCGGCATAGCGGGCAATCTCGACCGGCAGGGTCAGCATCAGGTTGTAGAGGTCGTAGGCCTTGTCCACCGACGCCATCAGGTTCTTTTCCGAGGCCATCATGTTGTCGGCGCCCGATTTCAGATGGGCGAACAGCGCCTTGATGACCTTGATGCGAAGTAATCTTCTGCTCAACATAATTGTAACTCTTGCGACTTTTGACGGGCGCAAAAGTACAACTAAAAATCAAGATTTGAAAATAAAACGCCTCTTTCGATGGGGCAACCGAGCGGTGCGGCGCCCTTTTTTGCCGCGTGCGGGCGCCTTCGGCGTCCGGAGGGGTGAAAAAATCGGCCGCCGCTTGCCGCCTCTGCCGAAATGTTCGTATCTTTGCCGCACGTATGGAACAACTCAGGGATGAATACGCCGAGAACTCCTGCGACGTAATCGTCGTGGGGGCGGGGGCCGCCGGCATGATGGCGGCCGCGACGGCCGCACGCAACGGCAAGCGCGTGCTGCTGCTCGAGAAGATGGAGAAGTCGGGACGCAAGGTCCGCATCACGGGCAAGGGGCGCTGCAACGTCACCAACGCCCGTCCGCCCGAGGAGTTCGCCTCGCAGGTGCGCACCAACGCCGACTTCTTCGCACCGGCCTTTGCCGAATTCAACAACCGGGCGACCATCCGCTTCTTCGAGCGGCGGGGCGTCAAGCTCGACATCGAGCGGGGCGAGCGCGTCTTCCCCCACAGCGGCAAGGCGTGGGACATCGCCAACGCGCTGCTGGACTACTGCGTCGAGAACGGCGTGAAAATCCTCTACAATACGCAGGTGACTGGAGTCCTGACCCTTGCGGGCCATGTCTTCGGGGTGCGCTACCGCAACAAGCGGGGCTTCGAGCGCAAGGTCGAGGCACCGCAGGTGATTGTCGCCACGGGCGGCCTCTCCTATCCGGCCACCGGCTCGACGGGTGACGGCTACCGCTTTGCCGCCGACCTGGGGCATACAATCGAGGCGGTGCGTCCGTCGCTCACGCCGCTCGTCTCGTCACACAACCAGATGAAGTACCTCCGCGGCCTGCTGCTGCGCAACGTGCGGGCGACGCTCTGGGTCGACAACGAACCCGTGCGCGAGGAGTTCGGCGAGGTGGGCTTCTCGGAGCGGGGCTTCGAGGGGGCCGTGGCGCTGCGCGTGAGCCGCGATGCGGTCGATGCGCTCATCGACGGGCGCCGCGTCAAGCTGGTGCTCGACCTCAAGCCGGCGCTGACCGAGGAGATGCTCCTCAACCGCATCGACCGCGAGCTGGCCGAGATGGCCCCCACGGAGTTCTTCGCCGAGCTGCTGCGCAAGCTGGTGCCGCGGCCGCTGGTCATGCCGCTTGCCGAGGAGCTCGACATCCACTCGAAGAACTATGTGAGCAAGCTCACCGACGCCGAGAAGCGGCGCCTGGTCAAGACGCTCAAGGGGCTTACCTTCCCCATCGTCGACTACGCCCCGTTTGAATATGCCGTCGTGACGGCCGGCGGGGTGCGCTGCGACGAGGTGAACCCCCATACGATGGAGTCGCTCAAGGTCCCCGGGCTCTACTTTGCGGGCGAGGTGCTCGACCTCGACGCCAATACGGGCGGCTACAACCTTCAAATCGCCTTCTCGACCGGACGTCTGGCCGGCATGCTGAAGCGGTAGGAGCCGCCGGAAATCTGAAAAATGCGCTGCGGAATGCATCTGGGAGGACGAAGAATCGGCCGCAGAATCGGCCGGAGCATCTACGGGCGGGTCGCCGGATTGAAGAACCGCCTGGTCCGGGCGCGCTATTTCCGCGGCCACGGGGTCCATTCGCCCTTCGTCTATGCGATTGTCCGCCAGGTCTTCATGCGGCACGACCTGCTGCCGGGCGACCGGGAGCTCTACGGGGCGCTCTGCGCCGCGGGCGTCGGGCACCGGCGCGCCGTACAGCTGCAGAACCTCTTCATCCACTGCGGCTACCACACCTTTGCCATGAACCGCACGGGGGTCGACCTCTGCGTCGTCGGCCGGAGCCTGCCCGAAGAGGAGGTGCTCGCGCTTGTCGACCAGGCACGGCGCTGCGGCACGACTCTTGTGCTGCTGGAGCCCTATGCCGACGAGGAGCGCTGCCGGCTCTGCCGCCGCATTGTCGCCGCGCACGGCTGCACGTCGGTCGACAACCGGGCCTATCTGCTCATCTTTAACAATTATCTGCCTAAACAACACTTCCGGATATGAAAGTCTATACCAAAACGGGAGACCAGGGAACCACGTCGCTCATCGGCGGCGAACGGGTCTTCAAGAGTGACGAACGGGTCGAGGCCTACGGCTCGGTCGATGAACTGATGGCCTTCACGGCGCTGCTGGGTGACCACATGCGCGACGAGGAGGGGCTGTCCGCCTACGTCGACGACATTGCGCAAATCACCTCGCGGCTGATGACCGTCTCGGCGCTGCTGGCCGTGGGCCAGGGGGGCGAGGGCAAGGTGGCTCCGCTCGCTGCGTCGTCGGTCGAGTGGCTCGAGCACCGCATCGACGCCATGCAGGCCCTCGTGCCGCCCATCACGAAGTTCACCATCCCGGGCGGCAATGCCGTCGTGTCGATGTGCCACGTCTGCCGGACGGTCTGCCGCCGGGCGGAGCGTGCGTCGCTGCGTGCCGCTCAGAAGTACGGTGCCGACTCCACGGCGCTGGTCTACCTCAACCGCCTGTCGGACTACTTCTACCTGCTGGGACGCGTGCTGACGGAGCACTTCGGGGTCGAGGAGCAGCTGTGGATTCTTTAATCGTTGATTTCCAGAATAAAGTTCGTATTTACGCGATGTTTTATACGAATTTGTTTGTATTTCTCGTTTTTTTTATACTTTTGCACGACTACAACCGTGTCCGGATTTTCGCACGGAAACCGGAACGAGCTTTTAATTAGGGACTTAAAAGTTAATGACCTATGTATTGGACGCTTGAATTGGCCTCGAAGCTCGAAGATGCTCCGTGGCCCGCAACGAAAGACGAGTTGATTGATTATGCGGTCCGTTCGGGGGCTCCGCTGGAGGTTCTCGAGAATCTGCAGGAGATAGAGGACGAGGGCGACATCTACGAATCGATAGAGGACATCTGGCCCGACTACCCCTCGAAGGATGACTTCTTCTTCAACGAGGAGGAATACTAATTGAATTTGTAAATATCTGTTTGACAGATATTTGAAAACTTTCTAATGCGACCTTCGGGTCGCATTTTTTTTGTCCGTCGCAGCCGGGAAGGGAAGTCTGTCGCGGCCGGGAGGGAAAGTTCGTCGCGGCTCGGATGGAGGGGCTTGTGCGGAGCGGTGGGGCGGCATATAGCAAGGGCGCATGGGTGGAAGCTGACGGCAGGCGGCAGGCGGCTGACGGCAGGCGGAAGGTGGAAGGTGGAAGGTGGAAGCAGAAGGCAGGAAGGAAGGCAGGCGAAGGGTGGAGGCTGACGGCAGGGGGGCTGCGAACGAATAGTTGTCCATAAAGGACGTTTTTGTTGGTATTTCTTGCATCTTTATCGGATAAAAAGTATATTTGTGTGTCCTTTCAGGACAATATGCTGAGCAGAATGGTATACCGGAAGCGTAAGTTTGTTCTCGGTTGTGTGGTTCGAAAACGGAGAATGGACGGACGCGTCCCTCTTTTTCGCGTACTTGTGTGTTGAGGCGCAGGCGCACCGTACGGTGCGGCCTGTACCGATGTCCGGAATGAACCTTCAGCACCACGCCTCCCTCATGCAATAACCCGTTCCGGGGTGCGGGAACACAAGTCAAATTCTACAAAATTATGAAAAGAACTATTCTTTTGCTGGCGGCTGCGGTCGCTCTGAGTGCATGCTCGAACAGTGTCTACAAGTCGCACACGGCACGCGTGGCGCGGATTCCCGCCGCCATGGAGTCGATGGTCAACGTCTCGGACCTGGAGGTTTCGGAGACCAAGGTAACGGGCATCTGCACGGGTAAGGACGGCAAGTACCTGTCGAAGAAGGTCAAGGAGCAGAACGCCATTGCCGAGGCGCTGAAGAAGACGGGTGCCGACATCCTCGTCGAGCCGCAGTTTACCTATATCTACGACAAGAAGGGTCGTCTGACGACGGTCGAGGTGTCGGGATATCCCGCACGCTACCGCAACTTCCGCTCCCTGACCAAGGAGGACGCCGAGGCCATCAACGCACTGCGCAACCCCTCGACGCAGCAGCAGGTACTCATGCTCCCGGTAGTTCAGAAATAACGTACGCTGTCGGATATGAGTCTGGGACACAATACCGTACGGCTGCCTCTGTTGGCGGCGGTCGTACTCCTTGCGTCGTCCTGCTCGGTAGCCCGTCGCGTTCAGACGGCACGGTCGGTGGAGCTCCGTGCCGAAATCACACAAATGCCGACGGTTGCCGAACTTGACGTCGCGCCCGTTCGGGTCGAGGTCGATACGACCTGGACGAATCACCTCTTCAAGGGCTCGACGCCCGTGGAGGCTCAGCGCGAGGCGTTGGTTGCCCGTGCGCTTGCCGGAGGGTCGGCCGACCTGCTGGTCGAACCCAAGGTGCGCCACGAGGCCAACCGGCACTGGTTCCGCACCGAGCACCGGCTCACGGTGAGCGGCTATCCCGCCCGCTACGAGCGGTTCCGTTCGGCTACGTTCGAGGACATCCGGACCATCAATGCCGTACGTTGTCCCGATACGGTGCGGACGACGCTCGTGCTGGCCGAGACACTCCGGCCCACGCCCCGCAAGGGAGCCTCGCTCGGGAAGGCCGTTTCGGTCACCACGCCGAAACCCGTCCGGGCGAAGGGCGGCAAGTTCCGCGAACGCCGCTCGGGATACCGCGGTCTGGTTGAGGGCAGCTACATCAACCTCACCACTTCGTCCGACTTCAGGGGCGACGGCTTTGCCTTCTCGACCATCCACGGCCGGCAGTGCGGCAAGCACTTCTTCGCAGGTCTGGGCGTCGGAGTCTTCAAGGCGAATGCTGAGCGTCTGAACTCCGGTTACGACGACTACGGCTATACGGATAGCAAGGTGATGGTTCCCTTCTTCCTCAACGCGAAGGCCTATCTGCTCAAGAGCCGCTTCTCGCCCTATGTCGAGGTGCGCGGCGGATACGAGGTGTCGGAGACCGAGTCCTACTACCTGAGCGGTGGCATCGGATTGAGCTACAGTCGCTTCGAGCTAGGCGCCAACTACTTCCAGTTCGACGGACTGAGCGGTATCCAGGCGCGTCTGGCCATTCTCTTCTGAGGCACTCAGCCTCTTGTCATGCGGCGCTGCCGTCCTCGCGAGGGGGGGCGGCGCTTTTTTATGCGCCGCGAGTTGCTTCACGGGCACAAAAGATGTACCTTTGCAGACGCTCCCACTGTACTATGGAATTTTTCAGCGACCTCTTCCAATACGGCTATCTCTCGAACGCCTTCATCGCCTGCATCCTCTCGGGCATTACCTGCGGCATCGTCGGCACCTATGTCGTCTGCCGGAGGATGGTCTTTCTGGCGGGCGGCATCACCCACTCGTCGTTCGGCGGGCTGGGCATCGCCTTCTACCTGGGTGCCAATCCGATTCTGGGCGCGATGCTCTTCGCCGTCCTCTCGGCGCTGGGCATCGAGTGGGCCTCGACGCGGGGGCGCATCCGCGAGGATTCGGCCATCGGCATCATCTGGTCGGTGGGCATGGCCGTCGGGGCGCTCTTCATGTCGCTCCGCCCGGGATACACCTCGGGCGACTTGTCGGCCTATCTCTTCGGCAGCATCGTGACGGTGACCGACGGCGACGTTGCGGCGCTCGCCGTGCTGACGGCCCTCCTGATTGCCGGGGCGCTGCTCTGGCTGCGTCCGGTCATGTACGTCGCCTTTGACCGCGAGTTCGCCCGCAGCCGCGGCATCCATACGCGCGTGATTTCCTACCTGCTGGCGGCGCTCATCGCCGTGACCATCGTCCTCTCGATTCGCATCATGGGCATCGTGCTGCTCATCTCGCTGCTCACCATTCCGGTGGTGATTGTCAACAGCTTCTCGAAGTCGTTCCGCACGATTACCCTCGCCGCGCCGCTCGTGGCCGTGGCGGGCAACGTCGGAGGGCTGGTGCTCAGCTACGGCTTCGAGGTGCCCCCCGGTGCGGCCATCATCTTCATCCTGACGCTGCTGCTGGTCGTCGCGCGCCTCTGCGCACGGCTGCGTCCGCGTCTTGCTCCGGTGTCGGAGCCCGTGGCCGGCGCCGACCGCTGACGCGGCCTCATAGCCCCTCCCGTGCGGCGTTTTTTGGGGGTGGTTCTTCCCGGCCGCAATTTCTTAGAGTACAGCCTATTCTGCTGCACGGAGGCTGACGCAGCCCGCCGCCGCGCGAAACTTCCCGACGGAAGGCTGCGGATAGTCCGCCGTGAAGGCCGTTTATTCGTTTTTTTATTGTATCTTTGTGCCTGCCGTTCACCGGCCCCCTGCAAATGACTGTGGAAGCGTAGCATGAAAACCATCTACAAACTCATACTGAAGTCCTACCTCGGACCGATGATTATGACCTTCTTCATCGTGATGTTCGTCCTGATGATGAACTTCGTATGGCGTTACATCGACGAGCTGGTGGGCAAGGGCCTCAGCGCAGGCATCATCATCGAACTGATGGCCTACGCCATGGCCAACATGATTCCGCTGGGTCTGCCGCTGGCCACGCTGCTGGCCGCCATTATGACGATGGGCAACCTGGGCGAGAACTACGAGCTGCTGGCCATGAAGTCGGCCGGCATGTCGCTGCCGCGCATCATGCGGCCGCTGCTGGTGGTGGTGGGCATCATCGCCGTGGGCAGCTTCTTCGTGAGCAACAACCTGGTCCCCTACGCCAACAAGAAGATGTACAGCATCCTCTACGACATCCGCCAGCAGAAGCAGACCATCGAGTTCCAGGACGGCCTCTTCTTCAACGGCATCGACAACATGTCGATTCGCGTCGGGCGTCAGGACCCCGAGACGCACCTGCTGCGCGACGTGCTGATTTACGACAACCGCGAGGTGAACGGCAACATGAACACGATTGTGGCCGATTCGGGCTACATCCGCCTCTCGGACGACAAGAAGTTCCTGCTGGTGACGCTCTTCCACGGCGAGACCTACGAGCAGACGCGCAACAGCCAGTGGTATACCAAGAGCTCGCTGCGCCACCATACGTTCGACATGCAGGACCAGCGGATTTCGATGGACGGCTTCGCGATGGAGCGGAGCAACTCGGACCAGTTCTCCAACAGCCAGACCAAGAACATCAACGAACTGCAGCACGACATCGACTCGCTCGAGGTGGAGGTCAATTCGGTGACCGGCCGCTCGTACGAGCCGCTGCTCAAGGAGCAGATTTTCGTCAAGGACAGTTCGGTGCTGGCCATGGTCGACAGCCTGCGCGTCGACAAGCGCGGCTACGGCCGCATGCATGCCATCGACTCGCTCAAGCAGCTTCCCGTGCGCGAGAAGGAGCGGGTGTGGGACCAGGCGCGGACGCTGGCCAAGAATTCGCGCAACATGTTCTCGTTCGACGAGTCGATGTCGAAGGATGCGCTTAACCAGCTCTACCGCAGCAAGGTGGAGTGGCACCGCAAGACCTCGCTGCCCGTCTCGATTATCATCTTCTTCCTCATCGGCGCGCCGCTGGGGGCCATCATCCGCAAGGGAGGACTGGGCATGCCGATTGTCATCTCGGTCATCTTCTTCGTCATCTACTACATCATCAGCATCACGGGCGAGAAGCTGGCCAAGGAGGGGAGCTGGGATGCCGTCTACGGCATGTGGCTCTCGACCTTCATCCTCGCGCCCATCGCCGTCTATCTGACCTACAAGGCGACGAACGACTCGTCGCTGCTCGATACCGACTGGTACGCCGGTCGCATCAAGGTGCTCCGCGAGAAGCTCCATCTGAACGGAGTGTTCAAGGGGGTGAAGTGGAGCAAACTCAAATTCAAACGCAAGAACGAACAATCTAAATCCCAACCAAATGGCAACGGAGAGCATATTGAATAGCGTCGAGGAGGTCATCGATGACTTCCGACAGGGTAAGGTGGTAATCGTCGTCGACGACGAGGACCGTGAGAACGAGGGCGATTTCATCGTCGCGGCGGAGAAAATCACGCCTGAAATCGTCAACTTCATGCTCAAGGAGGGGCGCGGCGTGCTCTGCGCACCGCTGTCTGAGGAGCGCTGTGCCGAGCTTGAGCTCAACATGATGGAGCCCAACAACACCTCGCTGCTGGGCACCCCCTTCACCGTGACGGTCGACCTTCTGGGCGAGGGGTGCACCACCGGAGTCTCGATTCACGACCGTGCGGCGACCATCCGCGCGCTGGCCGACCCGAAGACGCGTCCCGCCGACCTGGGCCGTCCGGGCCACATCAATCCGCTGCGTGCGCGCCAGAAGGGCGTGCTGCGCCGCCCGGGCCACACCGAGGCAGCCGTCGACCTGGCCCGTCTGGCCGGTCTGCAGCCGGCCGGCGCGCTGATTGAAATCATGAACGAGGACGGCACGATGGCCCGCCTGCCGCAGCTGCGCGAGGTGGCCCGCAAGTTCGGACTCAAGATTATCTCGATTGCCTCGCTCATCGCCTACCGCCTGCGCGAGGAGTCGATTGTCGAGAAGGGCGAGACGGTCCTCCTGCCCACGGCATGGGGCGACTTCATGATTACCCCCTTCAGGCAGAAGAGCAACGGTCTGGAGCATGTGGCGCTGACCAAGGGCACGTGGTCGGCTGACGAGCCGGTGCTCGTACGCGTCCACAGCTCGTGCGCCACGGGCGACATCTTCGGCTCGTGCCGCTGCGACTGCGGCGAGCAGCTGCACGAGGCGATGCGCATGATTGACGAGCAGGGCAAGGGCGCCATCATCTACCTCCAGCAGGAGGGGCGCGGCATCGGCCTGTGCAACAAAATCAAGGCCTACAAGCTCCAGGACGAGGGGTTCGATACGGTCGATGCCAACGTCAAGCTGGGCTTCCGGGCCGACGAGCGCGACTACGGCGTCGGTGCCAGCATCATCCGCGAGCTGGGCATCCAGCACATGCGGCTGATGACCAACAACCCGCAGAAGCGGGCCGGTCTGGAGGGCTACGGCATCACCATCGACGAGATTGTCCCCATCGTCATCGCCCCCAACGCCTACAACCTGCGCTACCTGAAGACCAAGGAGGAGCGCATGCACCACAAGCTGGGGCTCAAGTAGGGCGTACCACGCAACGAAGCCCCGCGGTGCGCACCGCGGGGCTTTCCTTTTCACCTTCACCGGTGCGGCCGCGGCCTCGGCGCTCCCCGCGAGCGGAGGGTGCACGGGCCCACCGGACAAATTCGCAGACAATGGACGCAAAGAATCTTCGCATCGTATTCATGGGTACGCCCGAATTTGCCGTACCCTCGCTCCGGGCGCTTGTCGCCGGGGGCTACCGGGTGGTGGCCGTCGTCACGACGCCCGACAAGCCGGCCGGCCGCGGCCAGAAGGTCCACCAGAGCGACGTCAAGGTGGCGGCGCTCGAACTGGGGCTGCCCGTGCTGCAGCCCGAGAAGCTGCGCGCCCCCGAATTCGTCGAGGCGATGCGGGCGCTGCAGCCCGACCTGGGCATCGTCATCGCCTTCCGCATGCTCCCCGAGGTCATCTGGTCGATGCCGCGTCTGGGCACCTTCAACCTCCACGCCTCGCTGCTGCCGCAGTACCGCGGCGCGGCGCCCATCAACTGGGCCATCATCAACGGCGAGCGGGAGACCGGTGTGACCACCTTCCTGCTCAACCACGAAATCGACAAGGGGGCCATTCTGGCTCAGGCGCGCATGCCGATTCTGCCCGAAGACAACGTCGGCACGATGTACGACAAGCTGATGCACCGCGGCACGGAGTTGGTGCTCGATACGGTCGAGCGCCTCGCTGCGGGCGATGTCACCCCTGTGGCGCAGCCCGAGTACGACGACGGGCAGCTCAAGCCCGCGCCGAAGCTCTTCAAGGAGGACTGCCGCATCGACTGGAGCCTTCCGGGGCGGCGCATCGTCGACTTCGTGCGGGGGCTCTCGCCCTATCCCGCCGCCTGGAGCGGTGTGGTGCGCGACGGGGAGTCGGAGCCCGCGACGAGCGTCAAGATTTTTACGGCCCGCTTCGAGGCGGCACGGCACGGCGAGCAGCCCGGTACGCTCTTCAGCGACGGCCGCACGCTGCGCGTGGCCTGCGCCGACGGCTGGATTTGGCTCGACGAGCTGCAGATGGCCGGCAAGAAGCGCCTTCCGGTCCGCGAGCTGCTGCTCGGCTGGCGCGACGTCAACAACTGCTCGTTCCGGTAGCGGGCCGGTAGCATTTCGGTAGCGTTCCGGGTGGTTCGGACCGATTGTGGTCGGTTCGGGGGCAGTTCCGGGTGGTTTGAGATGGCTTTAAGGCAGTTTCGGTCAATGCCCCTCCATTCGGTGGTTCTGCCCGCATCGGCAGGCACATGGGTCTCGACAATAAAGGCTTCAAGCGGGGAAATTTGTTGGTTTCTCCGCTTTTTTCTATATTTGAGGCAGAAGGAATGCGGCCCGGCGGGGCAGCTTCGATGCCTCCGGCGCAACCTCCGATGAGTACGGCTCAATCTCCGGTGCGTCCGGCCCGGTATCCCGCCTCGCGGTCCGCCTTATTCCGCTTTTACGAACCTAACCGCTACGAGCCATGATGAAACGACTTCTGCTTCCGCTCCTGCTGTTGGTGCCCTTCGTGCTGTGCGCCCAGCAGAACGACTCCTCCGATGTCCCCTTCAACGGACTGGTCAAGGACCTCTCGGGCAAGGGGGTCAAGGTGCGCGTCTTTGTCAAGAACAGCGACAAGCGTACGGTGGCCGACCGCGAGGGGCGCTTCGGTCTGACGAACCTCAAGCCCACCGACACGCTCCTGCTGCAGTACCGGCGCGAGAAGGTCGAGATTCCGCTCGACGGACGGCGCAGCCTCAAGGTGCTGTGGGGCGGCGAGCAGCCCTCCTACGATGAGGACGAGGAACTGGTGGACCTCGGTTTCGGCTATGTCAAGCGGCGTGAATATGCCGGCTCGTCGTCGGGCATCACCGGCGAGATGATGCTCCAGAAGGGCTTTACGGACCTCCAGACGGCGCTGCTGGCCTTGGTTCCCGGGCTGCAGCTCATCAACGGCGAGCTGGTCATCCGCGGTCAGAGTTCGGTCAACTCCTCCTCGGCGGCGCTGATTGTCTGCGACGGGATGCCCGTTTCGAGCCTCAACAGCATCAGCATCTACGAGGTCAAGTCGGTCGAGGTGCAGCGCGGCAACAACATGTACGGCGTGCGCGGCGGCAACGGCGTGATTCTGATTCGTACGCGCGACAAGTAGGGTGCGGCCCGCGGCGGATGGCGCCCGGCTGTGAACGGTCCCGGCAGGTTGTTGCGGGGCCGGGCGGGTGTATGCAGTCGCGCTGCGGTCCATGCACGGGGGCTTGTGCCCCGTCTCCTATGCCCCGTCTCCTGCGCCCCGTGCCCGCGTTTCCCGTGTTCTGCTGCCCGCGGCCAGTAGCCCGTGTTCTGCGTCCTGCGTCCTGCGTCCTGCGTCCTGCACCCCGTGCCCCCGTGCCCGCGCCCCGTGCCCGTGCCCGCGTCCACGTTTTACGTGTTCCGCGTTCCGCGTTCCGCGTTTTGCGTCCCGCGCCCCACGCCCGCGTCTTCCGTGTTCCGCACCCGCGCCCCGCACCCCGCACCCCGCACCNTCGTGTACGCACAATTGTATAATACTTGTTATGTTGACATCATTGGCTTATTATTTTTTTTTTTTTTTTTTTTCTTTTTTTTTTTTTTTTTTCAAGCAGAAGACGGCATACGAGATCTAGTACGGTCTCGTGGGCTCGGAATGTGTATAAGAGACAGCAGAGGAACCTCCCGATTTTGCATGCATTGCAGCGGCGCGCGTCTTACTCGCGCTTGCGGATAATCTCGCCGCCGTGGTGAATCGCCTCCTCGTTCTGCGGAAGCATCTTCCACGCACGCTCGGGCAGCGACTTCTTCAGTCCGACCATCACGTTCTCCATCTTGACGATGGGGCGAACCTTGAGGTAACCGCCCAGAATCATCGTGTTGAAGAGCTTGGCCTGACCCATGCGGGCGCACTCGGCCGTGGCGTCAATCGTATAGACCTCGATGTCCTTGCGCACGGGATGGCGCGTGATGCCGTTCGTGTCGTAAATCAGGATGCCGCCCGGCTTGACCAGCGGCTCGAACTTCTCCATCGACTGCTGGTTGAGGATGATGGCCGTGTCGAACTCATGGGCGATGGGCGACGAGATTTTCTTGTCCGAAAGAATCACCGTCACGTTGGCCGTACCGCCGCGCATCTCGGGGCCGTAGGAGGGCATCCACGTCACCTCGTAATCCTGCATGACGCCCGAGTAGGCGAGTATCTTTCCCATCGAGAGGACTCCCTGTCCTCCGAAACCTGCGATAATTAACGTCTCTTTCATAGTTCGTCCTCTCTTATTTTACCTCCTTGATATCGCCCAGGGGGTAGAAGGGCAGCATGTTCTGCTCGAGCCACTCGTTCGAAGCCACCGGCGAGAGTTTCCAGCCGCTGTTGCAGGTCGAAACGACCTCAACCAGCGAGAAGCCCTTGCCCTCCATCGAGCGCTGGAAGGCCTTCTTGATGGCAGCCTTGCACTTGCGCACGTTGGCCGGCTTGTGGACGCTCTGGCGCGTGATGTAGGTGGCGCCGTCCAGATGGGCCATCATCTCGGCAATCTTGTAGGGATAGCCGTTCAGATGGGCGTCGCGTCCGTAGGGCGTCGTCGCCGTCTTCATGCCCAGCAGCGTCGTCGGGGCCATCTGGCCGCCCGTCATGCCGTAGATGGCGTTGTTGATGTAGATGGCAACCACGTTCTCGCCGCGGGCCGCCGCGTGAATCGACTCCGCCGTACCGATGGCCGACAGGTCGCCGTCGCCCTGGTACGTGAAGACCATGTTCTCGGGGTGGAGCCGCTTGACAGCCGTCGCAACGGCCAGCGCACGTCCGTGTGCCGCCTCAATCCAGTCGATGTCGATGTAGTTGTAGGCGAATACCGAGCAGCCTACGGGCGAGATGCCCACGGCCTTCTCGGCAAGGCCCAGCTCGTCGATGACCTCGGCGACGAGTTTGTGCACCGTGCCGTGGCTGCAGCCCGGGCAGTAGTGCATGACATTATTGGTGATGAGTTTCGGTTTCGAATAAACCAGATTCTCCTGTTTGATTTCAACCTCTGCCATCGTCTTTACTTTTTAATCAGTTTTTCCTTGAGCGCCTCGAGCACCTCGTCGGGCGCGAACATCATGCCGCCTTGGCGTCCATAGTGCTCCACGGGAGCCTTGCCGTTGACGGCCAGCCGAACGTCCTGAACCATCTGGCCGGCGTTGAGCTCGGCCGAGAGGAAGCCCTTCACGCCGCGCTCGGCCAGCTCGGCAATCTGACGCGTGGGGAAGGGATAGAGCGTGATGGGGCGCAGCAGGCCGACCTTCAGACCCTCGGCGCGCGCCATCTCGACCGTGGCCGAGCAGATGCGGGCCGACGAGCCGAATGCCACGATGACATACTCCGCATCGTCGCACTCGATGGCCTCGTAGCGCACCTCGTTCTCTTCGAGCGCCTTGTACTTGGCCTGCAGCCGCTGGTTGATGACCTCCATCTTCTCGGACTGCAGCTCGAGCGAGGTGACGACGTTGCGCTCGCGGTCGGCGGGCTTGCCGTAGGCTGCCCACGTCCGGCATTCGGCGGCAATCTCCTCGTTGGTGCGGCGCGGACGCTGCGGTGCGAGCACCACCTTCTCCATCATCTGACCGATGGCGCCGTCGGCGAGAATCATCGCCGGGTTGCGGTACTTGAAGGCCAGGTCGAAGGCCTCGGCCACATGGTCGTGCATCTCCTGCACCGAGTTGGGGGCGAAGACAATCAGGTGGAAGTCACCGTGCCCGCCGCCCTTGCAGGCCTGGAAGTAGTCGCCCTGCGAAGGCTGAATCGTACCCAGACCCGGGCCGCCGCGCTGGCAGTTGACCACCAGGCAGGGCAGCTCGGCGCCCGCCAGATAGCTCAGACCCTCCGACATCAGGCTGATGCCGGGGCTCGACGACGAGGTCATCACCCGCTTGCCGGTCGATGCGCCGCCGTATACCATGTTGATTGAAGAGATTTCGGACTCGGCCTGCAGCACGACCATGCCGGTGGTCTCCCACGGCTTGAGCTCCATGAGCGTCTCCATGACCTCCGACTGCGGGGTGATGGGGTAGCCGAAATATCCGTCGCAACCGTAGCGTATCGCAGCATGGGCGATTACCTCGTTGCCTTTCATCAGTTTTACCTCTTTTTCTGCCATAGCCTATTCGAATTTTTGACGATAAACCGTGATGACGCTGTCCGGGCAGATAACCGCACACGACGCGCAGCCGATGCAGGCGTCGGGATTCGCCATCATAGCCACGGGATAACCCTTCCCGTTAACTTCCGCCGATAGTTTGAGCACGTCGCACGGACACGAGGCCACGCAGACGCCGCATCCCTTGCATCGTTCCTTATCGACAACGATAGTTCCTTTGATTTTAGCCATAAGCCGTTCTATTGTAAGTTAGTTGTGTCGCGAAGCAACCTTTCGCCGCAGTTCGGTGAGGGGGGGTAGGTCCCGCAGCAGGCCCGAACACGAGAAGGCTCCTTACAAATATACAAAAATTTCCCGTTCCCGCTAATCGTTCGCAATATTTCTTCGCGAAAAAATGACAAATAAAAACGGGAAGTTCCGGTTTTGTCCCGAACTTCCCGTCTTTTGGATATATCCGCGGGGTCAGATTCAAGCCATCTCCCCGGCCTTAGGGTCGGCACCGTAGCGGTTTTCGCCCTTCGTTCCCGGCAGGCAGCTCCATACGAGCAGCACGATGGCGTAGGCCAGGATGGCAAGAACGCCCACGATGGCGAAAATCGAGAATCCGACGGGCATACCTGCCGTGCCCTGCATGGCGGCGACGAAGTACTTCATGCCCCAGACGATGATAATTCCCGTCCACAGAATCGTGAGGAGGTAGTATCCCAGCACCCACTTGCCCGAGCGGTTCGTGTCGTGCAGGCGGCGGACCAGGACGGCGAGCTGCGGCAGCAGCATGGCAAGACCGAACAGACCCGAGATGAGCATGCCGCTCGGGCCGAAGATGAGCAGGTCGAGCAGTCGGGCCACAATCGAGAAGATGAAGGTGAAGAGCACGAAGAACCAGTACTCCTTGCGGCGTGCGCGGCCGCTGAAGTTCACGTAGTTGCGCAGGCAGAGGATGAACCATTTCATAGGCTGAAGAATTTTTTGTTGGTTTGTTCTGTAAACAAAGATACGAAAAAGGGGCGGACCGCCAACTTTTTGCCGCGATTTTTTGCCGGCGCCGCAATTCCTGCATGCTCCCGGCGTTTGCATGCTCCCGGCGTTTGTCCGCTCCGGCGTTTGTCTGCTCCCGGGTTTCGCATGCTTCGCTCTTGTCTGTTCCGGCGTTTGCGTGCTCCCGGCGTTTGCGTGCTCCGCATTTGTCTGCTCCCGGGTTTCGCATGCTTCGCTCTGGTCTGTTCCGGCGTTTGCGTGCTCCCGGCGTTTGCATGCTCCCGGCGTTTGCATGTTCCGGTGTTTGTCGGCTCCCGCTTTTTGCCGGAGCCCGTCTGGCGCACGCCCCTTCCCCCCCCCGGCCTCCACGAAAAACGGAGAGCGGCACGCCGCTCTCCGTTTCCGGTTTGTCCCTCCCGCACGGATGCGCGGAGGTGTGTCGAGGTTGTCAGTCGCCCTCGGCGAAGGAGTGGATCACCACGCCCGAGCGCAGCTTGGGCTCGAACCACGTCGTCTTCGGAGGCATGATGTTGCCCGTGTCGGCGATGTTGATGAGCTGCTGCATCGAGACGGGGTAGAGCGCGAAGGCCACGGCCATCTCGCCGCTGTCGACGCGGCGCTTCAGCTCGCCCAGGCCGCGGATGCCTCCCACGAAGTCAATCCGCTTCGAGGTGCGCAGGTCCTTGATGCCCAGCAGACGGTCCAGCACCAGATTCGAGAGCACCGTCACGTCCAGCACGCCGATGGGGTCGTTGTCGTCGTAGGTGCCCTTCTTGGCCGTGAGGCTGTACCAGTGGCCGGCCAGATACATCGAGAAGTTGTGCAGCCCCGTCGGGTGGTAGGTCTCCGTGCCCTTGTCCTCGACCACGAAGTTCTCCTCCAGACGCTTGAGCAGCTCCTCGGGGGTCATGCCGTTGAGGTCCTTCACCACGCGGTTGTAGTCGATGATGCGCAGCTGGTTGGCCGGGAAGGTGACGGCCAGGAAGTAGCAGTACTCCTCGTTGCCCGTATGGTGGGGGTTCTTGGCCTTGAACTCGGCGCCCACGCGTGCGGCGGCAGCCGTACGGTGGTGTCCGTCGGCCACGTAGAGGGCCGGGATGCCGGCGAAGATTTCGGTGATGCGGTCAATCGTCTTGCGGTCGCGGATGACCCAGAAGTGGTGGCCGAAGCCGTCCTCGGCCGTGAAGTCGTACTCGGGCGGGTTGTTCTTCACCACGTCGGCCACAATCTCGTTGATTTCGGCATTGTCGGGATAGGCGAAGAAGACCGGCTCGATGTTGGCCTTCTGGTTGCGGACGTGAATCATGCGGTCCTCCTCCTTGTCGGTGCGGGTGAGCTCGTGCTTCTTGATGGCCCCCGAGAGGTAGTCCTCGAAGTGGCAGCACATGGCCAGACCGTACTGCGTGCGGCCGTCCATCGTCTGGGCATAGATATAGTAGTACTCCTCGGGGTCCTGACGGAGCCAGCCCTCGGCGCGCCACTTGCGGAAGTTCTCGACCGCCTTGTCGTAGACCTGCTGCGAATGCTCGTCGGCGATGGGGTCGAAGTCGATTTCGGGTTTGATGATGTGGAGCAGCGAGCGCTCGGTGGCTTCGGCCTTGGCCTCGACCGAGTTCAGCACGTCGTAGGGGCGCGATGCCACCTCGGCGGCGTACTCCTTGGGCGGACGGATGCCGCGGAAAGGTTTGATGCGTACCATGGTCTTGTCTGGGTTTGGTGCAGGCGCGGAAAACGGACGGATGCGCTCCGTCCGCCTTCCGTGTCGCCGTGTTCGGTGGATTACTTGTTTACCTGGAAACGGGTGTTGCCCGTCTTGAAGAAGTCGACAATCTGTCGGGCGGCGGCCAGTCCGGCGTTGAGGTTCGCCTCGGCGGTCTCGGCACCCATCTTCTTGGGCGTTGCGAAGACGCGCTTGCCGAACTTCTCGTCGAGCTCGGCCTGGATGCCGGCGGCGATGTCGGTGACGTACTTCAGGTCCTCACGCTCCTCGAGGGCGCGCATGAGGCCGGCCTCGTCGATGACCTCCTTGCGGGCGGTGTTGACCAGCGTGGCGCCCTTGGGCATCGACATCAGCAGCTCGTAGCCAATCGAGCCGCGGGTCTGCTCCGTGGCGGGAATGTGCAGCGAGAGGAAGTCGGCCTTGGCGTAGAGCTCCTCGACCGAACCGACGCGCTTCACGCCGTCGGCCTCGAATACGGCGTCCTCCTGGATGAAGGGGTCGTAGGCGATGACCTCCATGCCCATGGCCTTGCCCTTGCGGCCCACCAGCTTGCCGACGTTGCCGTAGGCGTGGATGCCGAGGGTCTTGCCCATAATCTCGTGACCCGTGCCGGGGGTGAAGCGGTTGCGCGAGATGTAAATCATCAGCGCGATGGCCAGCTCGGCCACGGCGTTCGAGTTCTGGCCCGGGGTGTTCATCACGACGATGCCGCGTGCGGTGGCGGCTGCCAGGTCGACGTTGTCGTAGCCCGCGCCGGCGCGGACGACAATCTTGAGCTGCGGCGCGGCGGCGATGACCTCGGCGGTCACCTTGTCGCTGCGGATAATCAGCGCGTCGACATCGGCCACGGCCTCCAGCAGCTGTGCCTTGTCGGTATACTTCTCAAGCAGCGCCAGCTCGTAGCCGGCCTCTTCGACGATGCGGCGGATGCCGTCGACGGCCTTCTGTGCGAAGGGCTTTTCGGTTGCTATCAGTACTTTCATGGTCTCTCTGATTTCGGTTGTGAGCACTTCCCGCCAGTCCCACGCCCTCACCTCTCCGGTGAGGGCGTCGTAACCGGTCGGTATGCGTGTGACAAGCGGCATGCCGGGCTATTTGGCGTATTTCTCGGCAAAGTCGCGCATGCACTTCACGAGCACCTCGACGCTCTCCTTCTTGAGGGCGTTGTAGCACGAGGCGCGGAAGCCGCCCACCAGACGGTGGCCCTTGATGCCCACGATGTCGTGCGCCTTGGTGTACTCCAGGAACTCGGGAGCCAGCTCCTCGTAGCCGTCGGCCATCACGAAGCAGATGTTCATCAGCGAACGGTCCTGCTTCTCGACCGTGCCGCGGAAGAGCGGGTTGCGGTCGATTTCGTCGTAGAGCAGCTGCGCCTTCTCCTGGTTGCGGCGGTAGATTTCCTCGACGCCGCCAATCGACTTGAGCCACTTGAGCGTCTCCTTCAGCACGTAAATCGGGAATACGGGAGGCGTGTTGAACATCGAGTTGTTCTCGACGTGGGTGCGGAAGCTGACCATCGTCGGCAGGTCGCGCACCTGCTTGTCGAGCATGTCCTCGCGGATGATGGCGAAGACCACGCCGGCGGGAGCCAGGTTCTTCTGGGCGCCGCCGTAAATCATCGCATACTTGGTCACGTCGACCGGACGCGACAGGATGTCGGACGACATGTCGGCGATGAGGGGTACGGGCGACGAGAGGTCCTCGTGGTACTCCGTGCCGTAGATGGTGTTGTTCGAGGTGATGTGGAGGTAGTCCAGGTCACTCGGAATGGCAAATCCCTTGGGAATATAGGTGAAGTTGCGGTCCTCCGACGTGGCGAGAATCTCCACCTCGCCGTAGCGCTTCGCCTCCTTGATGGCCTTCTTCGACCAGACGCCCGTGTTGACGTAGCCGGCCTTCTTGCCCAGGAAGTTGGCGGGAACCTCATAGAACATCGTGCTGGCGCCGCCGCCGATGTAGAAAATCTTGTAGTTGTCCGGAATGTGGAGCAGTTCGCGGAAGAGCGCATCGGCCTCCGCCATCACAGCGTCGAAATCCTTCGAACGGTGCGAAATCGAGAGCAGGGAGAGTCCCGAGCCATTGAAATCGAGGACGGCCTTGGCGGCATTTTCGATAACTTCGTCCGCAAGGACGGAGGGTCCGGCGTTGAAATTGTGCTTTTTCATAATAATCCGTATGTAAATTAGTTCATTTAGATTGCGAACTGTTACTTGACTAACACAAATATATATAAAATATTCGGGACAAACCAAACTCTTGCCAAATAAATTTCAATGCCCGGGGCCGGAGGGCGCCTTTTTGAATTGTTTTTACTAAATTTGCCGGGATTAAGGACCAATCATCACCTCGCTATGATAAAATCGATGACGGGCTTCGGCAAGGGCGAAGCCTCTTTCGGAACCAAGAAAATCACGGTCGAGCTCCGCTCGCTCAACTCCAAGCAGCTCGATTTGAACATCAAACTGCCGGCGCTCTACCGCCAGTCGGAGACCGAACTGCGCAATCTGGTCGCGCAGCGGCTCCAGCGCGGCAAGGTCGACCTCTTCGTGAGCGTCGAGAGCCAGCAGGTGGAGACCTCGGCCCACATCAACCGCGAAATCTTCCGCGAATACCTGCGCCAGCTCAACGACGCGCTCGCCTTCTCGGGCATCGACGCCGACTACGACGCCATGCTGCCCGTGCTCATGCGCATGCCCGACGTGGTATCGGTCGAGGCCGAGCGCGTGACGGAGGAGGAGAGCGCCGCGCTGATGGCCGCCGCGGCCGACGCCGTCGAGCGGCTCGACGCCTTCCGCGTGCAGGAGGGTGCCGTGCTGATTGCCGACCTGCTGCGCCGCGTCGACCTCATCGAGCGCTACCGCGAGGAGGTCGTTCCCTTCGAGAAGGCCCGTACGGAGACCATCCGCGCGCGGATTCTCGACAACCTCTCGAAGCTGGGCGTCGAGGTGGACCGCAACCGCCTGGAGCAGGAGATGATTTACTACCTCGAGAAGCTCGACATCACCGAGGAGAAGGTGCGCCTGGAGAACCACTGCCGCTACTTCCGCGAGGTGGCTGCCGGCGAGGAGGCCCCCGGCCGCAAGCTGGGCTTCATCGCCCAGGAGATGGGGCGCGAAATCAACACGATGGGGTCGAAGGCCAACGAGTCGAACATCCAGATTCTGGTCGTCCGGATGAAGGACGAGCTGGAGAAAATCAAGGAGCAGGTGCTCAACATCCTCTGACGCCGGCTCCGGGCCGCGTGCGGCGCTGCCTCAAATACGTATATGATATATGGGTAAGGTCATCATATTCTCGGCGCCCAGCGGCGCCGGCAAGACGACAATCGTACGGGAGCTGCTGCAGCACTTCCCGCAATTCGAATTCTCGGTATCGGCCACCAGCCGGGCCCCGCGCGGTACGGAGCGCGACGGGGTGGACTACTACTTCCTCACGCCCGAGGCCTTTGCCGAGGCCGTGGCCCAGGACCGCTTCGTCGAGTGGGAGGAGGTCTACAAGGGCACCTGCTACGGAACGCTGCGCAGCGAGGTGGAGCGCATCTGGGCCAAGGGCCACGTCATCGTCTTCGACGTCGACGTGATGGGCGGTCTGAACCTCAAGCGGATTTTCGGCGCCGACGCCTGCTCGATTTTCATCATGCCCCCCTCCATCGAGGAGCTGCGCCGCCGTCTGGTGGGGCGCGCAACCGATGCTCCGGAGGTCATCGAGCGCCGCGTGGCCAAGGCCGAGTTCGAGCTGACGAAGGCCCCCGGCTTCGACCACGTCGTGGTCAACGACGTGCTGGAGGATGCCGTGCGCGAAACCACCCGTATTGTCGAACAGTTCATCGCCTGCTGAGATGAAACGGATGATGCTCTACTTCGGGTCGTTCAACCCGATTCACCGGGGCCACGTCGCCCTGGCCGAATATGCCGTCGAACAGGGGCTCTGCGACGAGCTGGCGCTGGTCGTATCGCCGCAGAACCCCCTGAAGGAGGCCGATGCGCAGGCCCCCGAGCTCGACCGCTTCGAGATGGCGGAGATTGCCTGCGCCCACTCGAAATACCCCGACCGCATCAAGCCCTCGGTGGTCGAATTCCTGCTGCCGCGCCCCTCCTATACGGTCGACACGCTGCGCTACCTGAGCGAGAACCACGGCCGCGAGATGAGCTTCTCGATTCTGATGGGGAGCGACCTGGTGGGGCAGCTCGACCGCTGGAAGGAGTACGAGACGATTCTCGACAGCTACCCCCTCTTCGTCTACCCGCGCCGCGGCGCGGAGGTCGGCCGCTTCCGCGACCGCGTCACGCTGCTCGAGGGGGCTCCGCTGCAGGACTACTCCTCGACCGACGTGCGCGAGGCGCTCGAGAACGGCGAGGATGCCTCGCGGATGCTCCAGCCCGAGGTGGCGGAGTACATCCGCCGCAAGGGGCTCTGGACTCCCGAGAGCCGTCTGCAGCGCCTCACCGTGCGCATCGAGGCCGAACCGGCCAACGCCGCGCTGCACATCGAGCGCGGCAAGCTCCACTACCGCCGTGCCTCGTGGGGCGATGCGCTCAACGACTTCAACCGGGCGCTCGAGATTGACGCCTCGAACTGCGAGGCGCGCCAGTATGTCGAGATGGTGCAGGAGATTCTCGCATTCCGTTACAAAGACATTTACAATCCCTGATAACAGATAATGACACGCTTGAAGATTGCGCTCGTGGCGGGCGGTGATTCGCCCGAGCGTGAGATTGCTCTCCAGAGCGCCGCGCAGATTGAGGCGGCGCTCGACCCCGAAAAATACGACGTCACGGTCATCGACCTCCACCACCGCGACTGGCACTACACCGCCCCCGACGGCCGCCAGTGGCAGGTCGACAAGAACGACTTTTCGCTGACGGTCGACGGCGTCCGCCGCCAGTTCGACTACGCCCTCATCATCATCCACGGCACGCCGGGCGAGGACGGCCGCCTGCAGGGCTACCTCGACATGATGGGCATTCCCTACTCGTCGTGCTCGATGACCTCGTCGGTCATCACCTTCGACAAGATTTCGACCAAGCGCGCCGTGGCCGGCACGGGGGTCCATCTGGCCCGCGAGTTCTTCTTCCGCCGCGGCGACGAGATTGACTGCGCGGAGGTGGTCGCACGGCTCGGCCTTCCGCTCTTTGTCAAGCCCAATGCCAACGGTTCGTCGTTCGGCGTGACGAAGGTGCACAGCGCCGGGGAGCTTCCGGCGGCGCTCGAGGCGGCCTTCGCCCAGGACGACGAGATTCTGGTCGAGGAGTGCATCCCGGGGCGCGAGATGGGGTGCGGCGTGCTCATCACCCGGGAGCGCGAATACGAGCTGCCCATCACGGAGATTTGCCCCAAGAACGACTTCTTCGACTACGAGGCCAAGTATAAGGCCGGCTTCTCGGAGGAGATTACCCCGGCGCGCATCCCGGCAGAACTTGCGGCCGAGCTCCACCGTCTGGCGCGCGCCGCCTACCGGGCCTGCCGCTGCTCGGGCATCGTGCGCGTCGACTTCATCGTCACGCCCGAGAATGTCCCCTACATGATTGAAATCAACTCGATTCCCGGCATGAGCGCCGGAAGCATCGTGCCCAAGCAGGCGCGTGCCGCCGGCATGACGCTTGGGGAGCTCTACGACATCGTGATTGCCGATACCTGCCGCCGCAAATGATTGAGATTGACGACAAGATTGTGAGCGCCGACCTGCTGCGCGAGTGCTTCGCCTGCGACCTGACGCAGTGCAAGGGCATCTGCTGCGTCGAGGGCAACGCCGGAGCGCCGCTCGAGGCCGACGAGGTGGAGACGCTCGAGCGGGAGTATGCGGCCTACCGGCCCTACATGACGCCCGAGGGCATCGAGGCGGTCGAGCGGCAGGGCTTCATGGTGGTCGACGACGACGGCGACTACACCACGCCGCTGGTCAACGATGCCGAGTGCGCCTACTCGCGCAACGAGAACGGCGTGACGCTCTGTGCCATCGAGAAGGCGTGGCTCGAGGGGAAGACCCCCTTCCGCAAGCCGATTTCCTGCCACCTCTATCCCATCCGGCTGGTGCACTTCTCCAACGGAAGCATCGGTCTGAACTACCACCGCTGGTCGGTCTGCGAACCGGCGCGGCGGTGCGGGCGCAAGCTGGGGATTCGCGTCTACGAATCGCTGCGCGAGCCCATCATCCGGCGCTTCGGCGAGGAGTTCTACCGGGCGCTCGAGGCGGCCGACGAGCTGCTCAACCACCGTCCGGCGCACCCGAAGCAATAGCTTTGGGGGCGCTTTGGGGGCGCTTTGGGGGCGCACCCGGGGCGCACCCGGGGCGCTTTTGCGGGAACCCTCCCGCACGGGCGCTCCCGCGAGAACCCTCCCGCACGGGCGCTCCCGGCGGAGGACGCTCCTGCAAGGGGGCTCCCGGCGAAGGACGTTTCCGTAACGCTCTCGCATAAGTGCTTCCGGCGAAGGGCGCTCCTGCAAGGGCACTTTCCCGCAAGGACCCTCCCGGATGGGGCAGTCCCCTGCCGGTCCTCGGACCGACGGGTTTCGTCGGCAACGGACGGGAGCATCGGCGCCGGAGCCGGGGAAGGGAAGAGAGCGCTCGGCTGCCTGCCTCTGCGAAGCCTGCCGCTGCGCGACCGTCTCTGCGGGGACGCCTGGCTGCACGGCTCCCGGCACACCTTATTATGATATATTGACTACGAAAAGAGACCAACGACGATTGAAATTGTTATGAAGAGATACCTGTTGACCCTCCTTGCCCTTGCGGCCGCCTGCGCCGCGACGGCCCGTACGGCCCGCCCGACGCGTGCCGAACTCGAACGTCAGACGGAGCGCGTATCGGCCGAAGCCGACTCGCTCCGCACGCTGACCGACTGGCAGGCCGCCCAGATTGATTCGCTCTGCCAGCTGCTGGCCGAGCAGGCCGAGATGCTCCCCGACGCCGCCGCACCGCGCACCGCATCGGCGGCAGCTCCCGCCAAACAGTCGGCTGCCGATTCGCTCGCCGAGCTGCGCCGGCGTCTGCGCCGTGTGGAAATCGAGTCGGTGCCCGACGTCAGCGAGTCGGCCGTCATCGATACGCTCGATTCGGGCAACGAGGCGCTCTTCGTCGTCCTCTACGGCGACAACACGTGGCGCTATGTCCGCAACCGCGAAATCGCCCGCGACAGCACCATCTTCGAGAAGTACTGGGATACGACGACGCTCTTCCCCTACAAGGATGCCAACCTGGCGGCGATGCCCTCGTCGGTCGTGCTCGAACTGGTCGACTCGACGCGCAGCTACCATTGCCCCTACCAGGCGACGCCCCATCCGCGCGGACGCTACGGCTTGCGCCGCGGCCGTGCGCATCAGGGCATCGACCTGCCGCTGAAGACGGGCGACACCGTCTATGCGGCCTTCAGCGGCCGGGTGCGCATCTCGGAGTACAACCGCGGCGGATACGGCAATCTGGTGATTATCCGCCACGACAACGGCCTGGAGACCTACTACGGCCACCTCTCGGAGCGTCTGGTCGAGCCCAATCAGTGGGTCGAGGCGGGACAGGTGATTGGTCTGGGCGGCTCGACGGGCCGTTCGACGGGACCCCACCTCCACTTCGAGACGCGCTATTATGGCCAGTCGTTCGACCCCGAGCGCCTCATCGACTTCCGCAAGGGGGTTCTTTGCCGCGAGACCTTCCTGCTCAAGAAATCCTTCTTCAGCATCTATTCGAAGGCGGGGCAGGATTTCGAGGATGAGCTGGCCAACGAGAAGCAGGACAAGAAGGAGGCGGCCGAGCAGGCGGCGCGCCGCTACCACAAGATTCGCTCGGGCGATACGCTGGGACACATCGCCATCCGCTACGGCACCACCGTTTCGCGCCTCTGCGCGCTGAACGGCATCACGCGGACGACGACGCTGCGCATCGGCCGTACGCTGCGCGTGCGTTGACAAGGGGGGCGGCCGTCCCCTCCGCACAATCTGAAGCCCGGAAGTCGGTGCTGCGGTTCATCCGCGCCGGCCTCCGGGCTTCGTTTGTGCCCGGCCTCCGGGTTTTGCTTGTGTCCCCGGCCTCCGGGCTTCGTTTGTGCCCGGCCTCCGGGTTTTGCTTGTGTCCCCGGCCTCCGGGTTCGTTTGTGCCCGGCCTCCGGGTTTTGTTTGTGTCCGGTCTCCGGTGTTTGTCTGCCCCCCCCGGCCTGCGGGCTTGTTCGTGCCCGGCCTCCGGCGTTTGTCTGCCCCCGGCTTCCGGCGTTGCGGCCGGCGGCGGGCCCTGCCGGACATGCCGGGATGCTCCGCCAAACGGCGAAGCGCCCTCCGCCGCAGGGGCGGAAGGCGCTTCGAGGGGTTACAGGTGCGTTACAGCGCGCCCGGAGGGCGTCAATAGCCGAGGATGCGCAGCATCGAACGGTAGGACTGCTCCTTGGCGAAGAGGCGCGTGTAGTACTCGTTGTCCGACTTGTCGCGGTCGATGATGATGTGCTTGGGCGCCGGGATGAGGCAGTGCTGGATGCCGCCGAAGCCGCCCAGCGCCTCCTGATAGGCTCCCGTGTGGAAGAAGCCGATGTACTGCGTGTTCCCCTTCTCGAGTTTCGGGAGGAAGATGGCGTTGGTGTGGCACTCCGAGTTGTAGAAGTCCTCGCTGTCGCACGTCAGTCCGCCCAGCAGCACGCGCTGGTACTCCTTGTCCCAGTTGTTGATGGCCAGCATGATGTAGCGCTGGTCGATGCCCCACGTGTCGGGCAGCGTGGTGATGAACG
This sequence comes from Alistipes sp. Marseille-P5061, assembly GCF_900290115.1. Lineage (GTDB taxonomy): Bacteria > Bacteroidota > Bacteroidia > Bacteroidales > Rikenellaceae > Alistipes > Alistipes excrementigallinarum. The sequence continues at coordinate 133,137 of NZ_LT985752.1, read as the reverse complement.
ACGAGTCTATCATGTACCAGTTCTCGCGGTCGTTCTGCTGCTTCTGGTTGACAATCGAGTAGAGCGCCGCGCCGCTCTCGCCCACCGTGAAGGAGCCGAACTCGGTGAAGATGTTGGGCTCCTCGATGCCGTTGCGCTGGCAGAAGTTCTTGATTTGGGCGATAATCTCCTCGGTCAGGTACTCGTAGTCGTACTCGAAGTTGAGCGAGTTCTTGATGGGGAAGCCGCCGCCGATGTTGAGGCTGTCGAGTTCGGGGCAGATGGCCTTCAGCTCGCAGTAGACGTTCATGCACTTGAGCAGCTCGTTCCAGTAGTAGGCCGTATCCTTGATGCCCGTGTTGATGAAGAAGTGGAGCATCTTGAGCTGGAACTTCTTGCTGTTCTTGAGCTTCGTCTTGTAGAACTCGACGATGTCGTTGTAGCGGATACCCAGCCGCGAGGTGTAGAACTCGAACTTGGGCTCCTCCTCGCAGGCGATGCGGATGCCCACCTTGCACTTCTTGGTGAAGGCGTCCTCGAAGAGGTCGAGCTCCTCCTTGTTGTCGAGCACCGGGATGGTGTTCTCGAAGCCGGCGTTGACCAGCTGGGCGATGTTCTCGACATACTGCGGACGCTTGAATCCGTTGCAGATGATGTAGCGGTCCTTGTCGATGATGCCCCCGTCGTAGAGGGCGTTGATGATGTGGATGTCGTAGGCCGACGAGGTCTCGAGGTGGATGTCGTTCTTCATCGCCTCCTCGAGCACGAACGAGAAGTGGCTCGACTTGGTGCAGTAGCAATAGTTGTACGAGCCCTTGTAGTCGACCTTTGCCATTGCCACGTTGAACATGCGCTTGGCCCGGTTGATTTGCTGCGAGATTTTCGGCAGGTAGGTGATTTTGAGCGGAGTGCCGTACTGCTTGATGAGTTCCATGAGCGGAATGTCGTGGAAATGCAGCTCGTTGTCCTCGACAGAAAACTCGTCCTGCGGGAAGTCGAACGTCTGTTCGATGAGGTCGATGTACTTGTCTTTCATGACTCGTTTAAAGGTTTTGTAACAATCCGTCTTCGCTACATGGGCCGGACGGAGCGAAAGTAGCTCACCCGGATTCCGGCCCGTTTCGGGATGCAAAGTAAATGATTATTTTCCGGATGGAGGCCTTTTCGGGCGATTATTTTGAAAAATAGGGGGTGATTTTGTTTTTTCTTCGAAAAAAGGTAATTTTGAAGCGACAAATCCAACAGTTTGTAAGGTGTTATATCGTACAATCGAACGTTATCTGGAGTCGCACAAGCGACTGGTCATACCTCAATTCGGGGCCTTTGTCGTTAAGACGCCGGGCGAAAGCGTGCTCTTCACGGAGCTGCTGCGGCGCGATGACGGTGTGTTGCGTACGCTGCTGCGCGAGGAAGGGATGAGTGAGCTGGAAGCCGCCGGAGAGATTGACCGTTTCCTCTTCGAGGTACGCCATGCCGTGCAGAGCGGCGGGGAGTATCCGATGGAGGGATTCGGTGTATTCCGCAGCGGCCCCAACGGAACGATTGCCTTCGAATATCAGCCGCATGCACACGTGCCGGCCGGGGAGGAGCCCCTCCGCGACGGCGCTGCGGGCCATGCGGCGGCGGAGCATGCCGGCGGAGAGGCCGGTCACGCTTCGCACGGGCATGCCAAACCGGCCGAGCCGGAGCCGGAAGCCCGTCCCGCAACACTGCATGTCTCGCCCTCGGCGAAGATGAATCCCGAACCCTGCCTGAAGGGGCTGCGTTACGGCCGTCCTCCCAAGAACACCGACGCCTACACCTATGTGGGCCCCACGGAGCGGAGGCGTGTCGACCGCTTCCTGATTGTGGCCATCGTTGCGGCGCTGCTCGCCGTGGCGGCCATCGCCTTCGGCTACTACCACAACCGCCAGGAGGCGCGGCTCGAGGAGGAGCTCGAACTGCCGCTGCCCGAAGCGGTGGAGGCGGAGGCTGCTGACCAGGCCGATGCCCCGGCTCGGACGGAGGCTTCGGCCGGTGACGAAGCCGGTGATGAAGCGCCCCGGGAGGCAGCGCCCGCCGATGCGGCTTCGGAGCGTTAAACCCAAACCGAGAAGAGACAACAATGACGGATATTACGACTGTTAAGCAGCGCTTCGGCATCATCGGCACCTCCGAGTTGCTGGACCGCGCGCTCGAGGTGGCCGTGCGTGTCGCCCCGACCGACCTGACGGTCCTTGTCACGGGCGAAAGCGGCGTGGGCAAGGAGTTCTTCCCGCAGGTCATCCACGCCTATTCGGCGCGCAAGCACAACAAATACATCGCCGTGAACTGCGGCGCCATCCCCGAAGGAACCATCGACTCGGAGCTCTTCGGCCACGAGAAGGGGGCCTTCACCGGGGCGCTCGAGGCCCGCAAGGGCTACTTCGAGGAGGCCGACGGCGGTACGATTTTCCTCGACGAGGTGGCCGAGCTGCCCCTCCCGACGCAGGCGCGCCTGCTGCGCGTGCTGCAGACGGGCGAGTTCATCCGCGTCGGCTCGTCGAAGGTCCAGAAGACCAACGTGCGCGTGGTGGCGGCCACGAACATGAACCTGCAGGAGGCCATCGCCTCGGGCCGCTTCCGCGAGGACCTCTACTACCGCCTCAATACGGTGCCCATCGTCGTGCCCGCGCTGCGCGAGCGTCCGGGCGACATTCCGCTCCTGTTCCGCAAGTTCGCGAGCGACGTGGCGCAGCAGTATCGCATGCCGGTGGTGACGCTCGATGCGGCGGCCCGCGAGATGCTCTGCAACTACTACTGGCGGGGCAACATCCGTCAGCTGAAGAACGTCGCCGAGCAGATTTCGGCCGTCGAGGAGGCGCGCCTCATCACCCCCGAAATTCTGGCCCGCTACCTTCCCGAGCAGAACGCCGGCACCTCCGTGGCGGCGGGTCCTGCCCGCCAGGCGGCCTCCTCGGAGCCCTTCGCCGAGCGGGAGCTGCTCTACAAGGTGCTCTTCGACATGCGCTCCGACATCAACGACCTGAAGCGCATGCTGGCCGAGCTCATGCAGCGCATGCCCCACGGCGGCGAGCCCTCGGCGCCCGACATCAAGGCGCTGCTGCCCACCACGGCGCAGAGCTCCGCGCCGCTCTATGCCGCGCCCCCGGCGGGCGGCGGCGTGCAGCCTTCGGCTCCGGTCTTTGCCGAGAGCGAGGAGGTGACCGACGAGCCTCCCCACGAGAAGACGAAGGCCGACGTGCAGCGCGAGCAGATTATCCGCGCGCTGAAGCACAACAACGGCCGACGCCGCGAGGCGGCCGCCGAGCTCTTCATGTCGGAGCGCACGCTCTACCGCAAAATCAAGGAGCTGGGCATCGAGGAGTAGTCCCGAGCCCCGGGATTGCTTGTCCGGGCTTGCTTATGGGAGGAGCTGTCTGAGCCCCGGGACCGCTTATAATCGGAGCTCCGGGTCCGCATAAATTTTTGAACAGAACAAAAAGAGAATACCGCGTTGAAACGATTCATTTTTCTGCTGCTCGCCACTGCCGGCCTGCTGATTCCCTCGGGCTGCGGCGTGGCCATCAAGTACTCGCTCTCGGGCGCTTCGATTCCGCCCGACGCCAAGACCTTCTCGGTGGCCTACTTCCCCAACAACGCCACGATGGTCTCGCCCATCCTGAGCTCGACGCTCACCGAGGCGCTGGTCGACATCTTCTCGCGCCGTACGCGTCTGGTGCAGGTGGACGAGGGGGGCGACTTCGCCTTCGAGGGTGAAATCACCAACTACACCTCGGTGACGGCCTCCGTCTCGAGCGAGGATACGGCGCTGCTCAACCGCCTGACCATCACGGTGAAGGTCCGCTTTACCAACGCGCTCGACGAGAAGATGTCGTTCAACCGCACCTTCTCGGCCTACGAGGACTACGACTCGTCGCGTCTGCTGACCGAGGCCGAGGGCGAGCTGATTCCCCTGATTGTGGACAAACTGGTGACCGACATCTTCCAGGCGTCGGCATCGAACTGGTAAAAAGGGGCTGAAGGATGACCGATTTCATGCAATACGTGGCTTCGGGCGGGACGTCGGAGCGCCCCTCCGAGGCGGAGCTCGATGCGCTGCTCAAGCGCTTCGAGTGGTTCGCGACGGCGCGCCGGGTGCGGGCCCTCGTGCGCGGCGAGCGCGACGAGCGGCTCGAGGCGGTGGCTCCGTGGCGCGGCGAGAGCGTGCTCGAACGGGAGCCGGTCGACGCCGAAGCCCTCACGTTCCTCACGTCGGAGGATATCATCGACCGCTTCCTGCGCGAGGAGCATCTGCGCATCGTCGCCGAGGAGGGGGAGCCCGAGAGCGAGGTGCGCACCGAGGCCGACCTGACCGACGAGGAGGACCTCGTAAGCGAGGAGCTGGCCGAGATTTACCTCGCACAGGGGCTTCGCGCGAAAGCGATTGACACTTATCGCAAATTAAGTTTGCTAAATCCGGAAAAAAGTGTTTACTTTGCCGAACTTATTGGCAGGATAGAAACAAATAATTAAAATTCATCCGATATGTTATACACGATTTGTATTGCTCTGATACTTGTGGCGAGCGTTCTGGTGATTCTCGCGGTGTTGGTGCAGAATCCCAAGAGCGGCATGGCCGCCAATTTCGGCGCATCGAACCAGGTGATGGGCGTACGTGAAACCACGAACTTCCTGGAGAAATTCACCTGGGCCATGGCCATCGCGATTGTCGTGCTGAGCCTCGTGGCCACGCTGGCCATGGACAAGAGCCTCGTAGCGACGAGCAACAGCGCCATTACGGAGGATGCCAAGGCACTGCAGGAGCGCGTCATCGAGACCGAGGCTCCCGCCGCCATGCCGCAGGCCGAGATTCCTGCCGCACCGGCCGGGGAGACGCCCGCCGCACCGGCCGAGGAGACTCCCGCCAAGTAGTTTTTCTGCGGAAGGCTGCCCCGGCAGAGAGCAGAAAATCCGAAGAGACAGGGAGAGACCGCACCATGTGCGGTCTCTTTTTGTTTCCGGGCGGAAGGGGCGCGGGCACCGCTGGTTTGTTTTTTTGTGGAGGCCTGCGGTCGTCGCGGAGGGGCGCTGCTGTCCCTCTTCTTGTTTTCGGGCGGGTGGCCTGCTGTGTCCGCTGTTTTTGTTTTCGGACGGAGGCCTGCGGTCGTCGCGGTGGGCGCTGCTGTCGGTTTCCGGATGCGGGTGGGTGCTGTTCGCCCGGCCGGGGACCTTCGCCCGGCCGAGGACTCTTCCCCCGGCCGGGGACTCTTCACACGGTTAAACCACGCCGGGACTATGATTTTTGAAAATAATTGGTTAAATTTGTAGAAACCGATGACTCTTTGCCGGCACAAGCGAAAGTGCAGTGTGGAGCCGACCCGCAGCAGTGCGGGAAGGCAGGTGTGTGGGGTAGGCGCATGGTGGCTCTGAAGAGGCGGAGCTGGAAGTTCCCCTTTGTGTGCGGAAAACTCAAACCCCAAATACGTACACCTATGAAGAAATTTTTCGTTTTAACCTTCGCGCTGATGTTCGGTCTGAGCATCACCGCCTGCGGCGCCGGGCAGTCGGGCGCCTATCCCAAAACCCCGAAGGAGGTCGCACAGCGATTCATGGAGCTCTACACGGCCGGCGACAGCGCTGCCGCCGACTATGTCCTCTTCGACGGCCGCAACCTGCTGGAGCTGGCCATGACGGCCGACATCGCCCGTACGAAGCAGTTCCCCGAGGAGCTTGCCAAGCGGAAGGCGCAGGGCCCGGTGAAGGTCGAGTGCGTCTCGGAGCGCATCACGACGGACGAGGATAACGGCAACCCCAACCTCGAGGTGGCCTACGTCGAGTGCAGGGTGGGCGAGCAGACCGAATATCTGATGCTCGTGCCGGTCGACGGACTCTGGAAGGTCGACATCACGGTGCTGTGGGCCAGCGAGTGGTTCGGCATGTAGCATGAGCGGCCCTCTTTCTGCAGCAAGCCAATCGTAAAACCATAAAAGAAGGATATTATGAACCGGATGAAACTGTTGCTCTATGCCGTCTGCTTTACGGCACTGGTCGGGTGCAGCCCGAAATACGGCGTAGGTGATTATTACGAAGCGGAGGGCGTGCGCGGCGTGGTCTTCAGCGTGACTGACGGCGGCCGCCACGGTAAGATTCTGTCGCTCGAGGAGACCTCGCTGCCCTGGCAGACGGGGCGCGGCATCGATGTGGTCGGTGCGGCCGACCAGGATAACGGCGCGGTGAACCTCGAGCAGGTCAAGAGCCAGGACAACTGGCAGGAGCGCTTCCCGGCCTTTGCCTGGTGCGCCGGGCTGGGCGAGGGGTGGTACCTCCCGGCCGTGAACGAGATGGCCGAAATCAATGCCAGCCACGAGGCGGTCAATGCCGCGCTGGTGGCCGCGCAGGGCACGCCGCTCGAGACGCAGGGCGTCACCTTCCTCTACTGGTCGTCGACTGAGACGGGCAAGTACGAGGCCAGCGGCGGTTGGCTCTATGCTAAGAGCTTCAAGCCCAGCGACGAAATCAAGAACTACTCGCAGCACGTCCGTGCCGTGCGGGCCTTCTGACGCGTCGGCCGGCGGGGAGGGGGCAGCTGCCGCCAATCCTCCTTGAATGAACCGGGCCCGGGTCTCACTGGAGAGTCCCGGGCCTGTTGTTTGACGGTCGTATGCGCTTTTGTACCGGCGCAGGGTGGGGCGGCTGCCGCATGGGGCGCCCGACGCGGCGCTTTGTTTGGGGAGCGGTGTGGGGCACCCGGCCTCGGACGGACACGGTGGAAAAGTCGGGCCGGAGCACTCGTGGTGCGGCGCTTTGTTTTTTGGGGTGGTGTGTGCCCTGTGCGGGTCGCTCGGGCGCGGCGCTTTTTGGGGTGGTGCCTTGTGCGGGTCGCTCGCGGCGCTTTTTTGGGGCGGCGGGGTGCGGTGCCCGGCCTTCTGTTTATTCGGCCACCTCGCCCTTGGTGCGCTTGCGCGTGTTGATGCTCAGGTAGCGCTGCAGCGTCTGCTGGAGCCGCGAGGGGTCGATGTCGCGCCGTATGTTGCCCCCCTGCGCGATGGAGATGTGGCCCGTCTCCTCCGAAACGACGATGATGATGGCGTCGGAAATCTCGCTCATGCCGATGGCCGCCCGGTGGCGCGTGCCGTAGGATTTGGGCACGGCGCTCTGCGTGACGGGCAGGATGCACTTCGCCGCCACGATGCGGTCGCCCTCGATGAGCACGGCGCCGTCGTGGAGCGGAGCGTTCTTGAAGAAGATGTTCTTGAGCAGCGGCGTGGAGACCTTGGCGTCCAGCGCGATGCCGCCCTCGGCGATGAGCCTCAGGTCGCTCTGCTGGCCGATGACGATTAACGCTCCGGTCATCGATTCGGCCATCTCGCGGCAGGCCGTGACGATGGGGACGATGTTGGTCTGTGCCGGGTCGTCGCCGGCCGAGAAGATGCGGGTGATGAAGTTGAAGTGCTTCTGGCGCATGCCGATAACCTGCAGGAAGCGGCGCAGCTCGGGCTGGAAGACGATAATCAGGGCGATGGCGCCGACGCTGATTAACTGCCCGAGGATGGTCGACAGCAACTCCATGTTGAGCGTCTTGACCACGACCCACAGCAGATAGATGGCGATGATGCCCGAGAGGATATAGGGGGCGTTGGTCCCCTTCGTCATCCGGTAAATCCAGTACATGATGGCGGCGACGAGGACGATGTCGATGAAGTCGATGAATGTGAATGGAACGAAACCCATAGAGCGGTACGTACGGTTATTACGGAGCAAATGTAGGAAAAATTTGGAGACTTTCCGCCATCCGCCCCGATTTGTTGCGGGGGACGGCCCGCAGCCGCGGATGCGCCGGCCTGCCGGGTCCCTGGCGGCCGGCTGCCGACCGGGGGCAGGGACGATAGCGGGAGGATTACCTGGGCAATGTCGGAACGCTACCGGGCTTATCCCGGGGCGATGCCGGGGACGGGGGGTACTGAGTGCGGAAAAGCAGCGGTTCACGGGCAGGGGCGGTAGGGGGCTTTCTCAGCGTCCCAAAACTGGCGTCCGAACCCCGGCACCGAACCCCGGCACCGAAAACCCGGCACGGCACAAAAAACGGGATGCCGCGCCCGGAGGCGGACATCCCGTTTTGGGGTCGGACGAAGCGTCGCGCGGGGCGCTACTTCTTCTCGGCAGCCTTCTTGTCGGCGGCGTAGAGCTCGTTCACCTTGGCCAGCACGGCCGGGGTGATGTTGAGCGTCGTGTCGGCATCGAGCAGGGCCGAAGCGTTGACGATGAGCTTGTAGCGGCCGTCGGCGTTGATGGCCCGGATGGCGCGGTGGATGAGGTCCTGGGCGCGGTTGTTGAAGACGTAATTCTCCTCGTCGAGCGTCTGGGCCTCCTTCTGGGCCGAGCTCTGGTAGGCCGCTACGCGCTTCTCGATGCTCTGCTGCTGGGCCTGGGCGTCGTTGGTGGTGATGAGCCCCTTCTGGTACTTCTCCTGCAGCTGGGCAGCCTCATACTGGAGGTTCTGCTCCTTCTGCGCCCAGCTCTTCTGGGCCTTCTCGGTCTTGGCCTGCAGGGCGGCGCCCTCGGTCAGAAAGAGGTCGCTCTGCGCGAGCACGGCCTCCACCTGCACGTATGCGACCTCGCCGCAGCCGGTTGCCTCGGTCGTTGCGGCCGGAGTGGCGGCCGTCGTCTCGGCGCCGCTTTTCGAGTCGCAGGCCGTCAGCGAGAGGGCCGCAATGCACGCCGTGAGCAAAATGTTTTTCATATCGAGTCTGATTTTTTGAGTTTTTTATGCAACTTTGTTCCGACAAAGGTAAAAAAAAATCTTTATTTTTGCCCGTTATCCCTTAATTTTTGAGACCATGTACGAATATATAAGCGGCCGTGTGGCGGAACTCGCTCCGACATACGCCGTTATCGACGTCGGCGGGGTGGGCTACTACCTCAACATCTCGCTCCAGACCTATACGGAAATCGAGCATGCGGAGCAGGCGCAGCTCTACGTCCACCACATCGTGCGCGAGGATGCGCAGCTGCTCTACGGCTTCGCCTCGAAGGTCGAGCGCGAGCTCTTCCGCCTGCTGCTCGGCGTCTCGGGCGTGGGGGGCAATACGGCGCGGATGATTCTCTCGACCTACTCGCCCCGCGAGCTGCAGGGCATCATCGGGTCGGGCAACGCCGTGCTGCTGAAGAACGTCAAGGGGCTCGGCCTCAAGACGGCGCAGAAAATCATCGTCGAGCTGAGCGGCAAGCTCACGGGGCTCGACACCTCGCAGGCCGTGCCGGCCGGGCCCGACGACCAGACGTGCGACGAGGCGCTCGCCGCGCTGGTCATGCTCGGCTTCCCGAAGGGGGCGGCCGAGAAGGCCGTGCGCAAGCTGGCCCGCGAACACCCCTCGGCTCCCGTCGAGGAGATGGTGCGCATGGCTCTGAAGATGCTCTGAACGGGCTTTTTGCACCTCCGCCGGCCTCTCGGGAGCGTTTGTGGCAGCCGATTTGCACCCGTTTGGGTGCGGCGTCATGTCGGCACCGCGCTAAACGCATCGAGCCATGACGGAGATACCCTTCGGATTCATTCTTGTACTGCTCGGCCTCTTCGTGCTGGCCGTCCTGGGTGTGGTTCTTGTCCACATGCACCGGCAGCACGCCCTGCAACGGATGCAGGACCCGAGGCACGACCATTATCGGCGGGGATAGCGCACGGACGCTTCCCCGTCCTTTTTTTTGGTCCGTCGGCAGACGATTCGTCCCTTTTTTCGCGTTCCTTGCTGTGAATTCGGATTGTTTTTGTAAATTTGCACGATTGTATGCCGATGAATATGACCCGATACAAGCTCACAGGCCTGCTGGCGGCGCTTCTGCTGCTTGCGGGCTGCTCGCAGGAGGAGGAGACGCTGCCCAACCAGCGCAACAGCATCGTCTCGTTCCTCACCTCGACGCACGCGCCGCAGCTCATCTCGGAGGAGGCCGTCGCCGAGTCGCCCGACGAGAATCCCCCCTTCTATACGGCCAAGGGCAATACGGTCTACCGCTACATCTCGAACTACTACGATTCGGGGCGCGCGTCGCGTGCCGAGGTGAAGTCGGGCTCGCGCGTGAGCATCACCTTCCGTGCCTACGTCTTCTCGATGCGCAACATCACCGACTCGGACATGCCCTTCTTTACGAACGACCCCGACCTGGAGCAGGCGCTCTACGAGGCGGGGCTCACCCCCGGGGTGTGGAAATTCGAACCCATGGAGCTCACTTTGGGTCAGAGCGGAATAATAAAAGGGCTCGAACTGGCGTTACTTGGGTGTCGCCAGGGCGACGAGGTGGAGTGCTACATGACCTACAACATGGCCTACGGCGATACGAACTTCGCCACCATCCCGCGCGAGAGCGCCGTCGCCATCTTCTTCACGGTCAACGGCGTCGATTAGCCCGGAGGACCGCATGAACTGAGAGACAACGAGAAACGAACGAAACGAACGAAACCGGAGATATGAAGTTTTTTGGACACACACTGCTCGCCGCGGCGCTCCTGCTGGCCCTTCTGCTGCCTTCGTGCGCCAAGGAGGAGAGCGAATCCTATGCCACCTACGAGAAGATGGCGCTTGCCTCGTGGATACGCCTCAACCGTCCCGACCTGGAGGAGAACCTGCAGGAGGATGGCGGCTACTACGTCGACGTGCTGAAGGTGGGCAACAAGGATGCCGCCCCCATCAACGATACGATTTGCTGGGTGAAGTTTGACTTCTCGGGGCGCGACCTGAGCGGCAACATCATCCTGACGCGTCGGGAGATGGATGCCAAGCTGGCCGGCACCTTCACCAAATATACGCACTATGTGCCCTATTACCGCTACTGCGGCGAAATCAACACGTCGCTGATTGAGGGTACGCGTCTGGCGATGCGCAACACGCTGACGCTGGGCGAGACCTATTACGAGAAGTACAAGAACGAACGCGGCTTCGAATCGCGCGAGATTCTGCTGCGCGAAGGCTCCGAGGTGGTGCTCTACATGCCCTCGTCGGTGGTCGGCGGCGCGGAGGGCGACGGCGGTTACGAGGGTCAGTATACGCTCGACACCAACCGCCCGTTCATCGTGACGATGACGATTTGCGATACGGTGAAGAACCCGCTCGAGAGCGAGGGCTCGGCCGTCGACGCCTTCTGTGAGGGCGACGGCGGGCTGCGCGTCTACGACACCAAGGAGAACAAGCGTCCCGAGAAGGCCGACGATGCGAACCACCCCTACAACATCACGGAGCGGTGGGTCAACGCCTGCGATACGGTGCCTCAGGTCTATGTCGACTACCGCTACCATCCCGGCGATGCGATTCGCTTCCCGGAGCGCTACCAGTCGGCCTACGAGCCCTATGCGGCCTTCGACAAGCTGGAGCAGGACATCGCCGATGTGCTCAAGGAGCGGTTCGGCTCCGAGGAGGGGACCTATCCCGACGTGAAGGAGCTGACCGACTCGGTGAAGATGGACGGCACGGCCAAAATCTGGTACATCGGCCGCTTCCTCGACGGCTTCATCTTCGACACGAACATCGACGAGGTGAAGAAACTCATCTACGGCGAGGTGAAATCGACGGGTTCGGCCTTCGAGTACACCCCCGAGGAGGGCGGTGCCATCAGCGCCTGGTACTATACGATTCCCAACCTCAAGTTCGGGCAGTGGGCCGCGATGGTCACCACCTCGACCAACGCCTACGGTTCGACGGGTGTCAGCGGTTCGTCGTCGACCTCGACCACGACCAGCGGCTATTCGTCGAGCTATCTTGACTACCTGAACTACCTGAACTACGCCAACAGCTACTACGGCATGAACGGCTACTACGGCGGTTACTACGGTGGTTACTACGGCGGCTATTACGGTGGTTACTACGACTACTACGGTTACGGTTCGGGCTACGACGATACGACCACCACGACGACCACCACCTCCGTAACGACGGAGATTCCCCCCTTCACGCCGCTGCTGTTCCAGATTTACGTCGAGCCGAGCGACGAGGCCGACGAGGAGTAGCGCCGCGTGCGGAGGTGCCCGATGCGGAGGCCGCGCGGAGGTGCCACGTGCGGAAGAGTCCGTGCAGAGGCGCCCATGCGGAGGCCGCATGCAAGGTGATTCAATACGCGAGGCGATTCAACACGCAGGACAATTCAAGGAGACAGGCTCCCGGGTGCACGAGATGCATCCGGGAGTCCTTTTTTATATACGTAATATACGTACGCGTCGCATGCGCAGTAGCAGGAGCAGGTGTAGGTGCAGGTGCAGGTGCAGGTGCAGGCGGGACCACCCGCGCTGTCCGCACCACCCGCACGGCACGGACCTCCCGCACGGCACGGACTGCTCGCACCACCCGCGCCACCTGCACCACCCGCACCGCCTGCACCGCCTGCACCGCCTGCACCGCCTGCACCGCCCGTACTGCTCGCACTGCTCGCACTGCTCGCATCGCCCGCACCGCCCACACTGCCCGTACGGCCCGCGCCACCCACATCGCCCGTACCTTCCGCCCCGCCCGTACCTTCCGGCTCGCCCGGCCCGCGCTGTCCGTACCGCCCGCCCCGCCTGCATCGCCTGCGCCGCCCGCACCGCCTGCATCGCCTGCGCCGCCCGCACCTCCTGCACGGCCCGGCCCGCCCGCACCTCCCGCACGGCACGGACCACCCGTACCACTCGCACCGCCCGAGGCCCCTTCGGCACGACTTTGGCAGTGTCGCGAGTCGGTCCGGATGCCGCAGGTCCGGCCGCTTTGCTTTGTTGCGCTTTTATGACACTTCAATTACATTTTTTGAAAGGGAAATTTTGGATTTATCCAAAAAAGTTGTAACTTAGTTGTGTAGAAATATCAACTTAAAACCAACTGATATGATAATCACATTTAACGAGCTGCGCCGAATCAAAGACAAACTGCCCAGCGGCAGCTCGCAGCGCATTGCAGATGAATTAGGACTCGACGTGGAGACGATTCGCAATTATTTCGGCGGCAAGCACGAGGCGAAGGAGTGCGTTGGCGTTCATTTCGAACCCGGACCCGACGGTGGCATCGTGACGTTGGACGATACGACGATTCTCGAACATGCAATGCGCATTCTGAACGAGAACAAATAGCCGCGCTGCGGATTTGTCATTGAGAGATGATTCAGGCCCCTCCCTGCGGAGGGGCTTCTTTTTTGCCTGCCGTTTGGTGAAGTGCCGGAGGGCTGCCGCGGCGCACGGTTTTCTGCCAAAATAACACGCTCCGGCAGACCCTTTCCCCGCGGTGCATTCACAGCCTGCCAATATTCTGCCAATTTGGCAGGACGTGTCGTTTGGTACAACCTTTGTTCAAGAAGGGGGCGTAACGCGCCGGTTGAGGCCGGCAGAGAAACCGAATAATAACAATTAAAACATATACGACTATGGCAAAGATTATTGGTATTGACTTAGGTACGACGAACTCCTGCGTAGCAGTGATGGAGGGCAACGAGCCCGTGGTGATTCCCAACTCCGAGGGACACCGCACGACCCCTTCCGTCGTAGCCTTCACGAATGACGGAGAGCGCAAGGTGGGTGACCCCGCAAAGCGTCAGGCCATCACCAACCCGAAGCGCACGGTCTTTTCGATTAAACGTTTCATGGGCGAGACCTTCGACCAGGTTACGGCCGATGTGGCCCGCGCGCCCTATTCGATTGTCCGCGGCGACAACAACACGCCCCGTGTCGACATCGACGGACGTCTCTACACGCCTCAGGAGATTTCGGCCATCATTCTGCAGAAGATGAAGAAGACGGCCGAGGACTATCTGGGCCAGGAGGTAACCGAGGCGGTCATCACCGTGCCGGCCTACTTCTCCGACTCACAGCGTCAGGCCACGAAGGAGGCGGGCGAGATTGCCGGTCTGAAGGTTCGCCGAATCATCAACGAGCCTACGGCCGCAGCGCTTGCCTACGGTCTGGACAAGAAGGGCAAGGATATGAAGATTGCCGTATACGACCTCGGTGGCGGTACGTTCGATATCTCCATCCTGGAGCTGGGCGACGGTGTCTTCGAGGTTAAGTCGACCAACGGCGATACGCACCTGGGAGGTGATGACTTCGACCACGTGCTTATCGACTACATGGCCGAGGCGTTCAAGGCCGAGCACAACATCGACCTGCGTCAGGACCCGATGGCTCTGCAGCGCCTGAAGGAGGCTGCCGAGAAGGCCAAGATTGAACTTTCGTCGTCGACTTCGACCGAAATCAACCTGCCCTACATCATGCCTGTAAACGGCATTCCGCAGCACCTGGTCATGACGCTTACGCGTGCCAAGTTCGAGCAGCTGTGCGACCATCTGATTCAGAAGACGGTCGAGCCCTGCAAGCTTGCGCTGCGTGACGCCGGTCTGCAGGCCAGCGATATCGACGAGGTGATTCTGGTCGGCGGTTCGACCCGTATCCCCGCCGTGCAGAAGATTGTCGAGCAGTTCTTCGGCAAGACGCCCAACAAGAGCGTAAACCCCGACGAGGTGGTTGCCGTGGGCGCCGCTATCCAGGGCGGTGTGCTGACGGGCGAAGTGAAGGACGTGCTGCTGCTTGATGTGACGCCGCTGTCGCTCGGTATCGAGACGCTGGGCGGTGTGATGACCAAGCTCATCGACGCCAACACGACGATTCCTACCCGCAAGAGCGAGGTCTTCTCGACGGCAGCCGACAACCAGCCTTCGGTAGAAATTAACGTATGCCAGGGCGAGCGTCCGCTGGCCCGCGACAACAAGTCGATTGGCCGCTTCCACCTCGACGGCATTCCGGCCGCTCCGCGTGGCGTGCCTCAGATTGAGGTGACGTTCGATATCGATGCCAACGGTATCCTGAACGTATCGGCCAAGGACAAGGGCACGGGCAAGGAGCAGAAGATTCGCATCGAGGCATCGTCGGGTCTGACCGAGCAGGAGATTCAGCGCATGCGTGACGAGGCGAAGGCCAACGAGGAGAAGGACCGTCAGGAGAAGGAGCGTATCGACAAGATTAACGCTGCCGACTCGAACATCTTCGCCACCGAGAAGCAGCTCAAGGAGTACGGCGACAAGCTGCCTGCCGACAAGAAGGCAGCCATCGAGTCGGCCCTCGGCAAGCTGAAGGAGGCGCACAAGAACGCCGACGTTGCGGCTATCGACACGGCCATCGCCGAGCTGAACGCCGCATGGCAGGCCGCTTCGCAGGACATCTACTCGCAGCAGCAGGCTCAGGGTGCTGCCGGTGCTCAGCAGAATGCCGGCCAGCAGGCTCAGGGCAATGCAGGCGCACAGGGCGGTGCCAACAACGGCCAGCCCGAGGACGTAGAGTTCGAAGAGGTGAAATAGTTCACGGCCTTGCATAAAGGCTGACGACGGGTCGGGTCCGGATTTCCGGGCCCGACCTTTTTATGCCCCTCCGAAGCCGCATGCGCGGCGCCTCACGCAGGGAGGCGTGCGTGCGGCGGAGGGGGAGACGACGAAGCGGTTCGAACCGGAGGTCGAACGGGTTGTGGAGCGAACAGGTTCGGACCGGAGCCCCCTCGGGGGCGGGTGGGATGGTGGGTTATGACGAGCGACGGACGACCGGGAGTGTACCATGGGTACGGACTTCCGGCCGCCCGTCGTTTTTTTTGTGCCGGGGAGCGGGGAGGGCGCGGAACGAATCGGCGGCTGTGCGGCTGGCGCGGAGGAGCGGAGGAGCGCGGCTGGAGCGTGACGGCGTGTGACGGAGTGCGGCAGGGAGCGGTCGGGGTGGGCGGCGTCGTGCGCGGTGTGCGTCCGGTCCCGGAGCCTTGACGGGTGGCGGCCGGCTGCTCGGCCGATGCTTTGGCCGGGGTGCTCGGCCGATGCGGTGGCCCGGCGTGGCCGGGCAGCGGGGGCGCGGCGGCGTGCAATCCGGTATTTTGCCGGGGCCGGAGGGGCCGGAGGGACTGGAGGGGCCGGGCGTTGTGCTGTCCTGCAATTTGCCGGGGCAGGCGATGCAGCGAATCCCGCCGGTGTATTATCTTTGCCGGTGAAACGGAACAAGATTGCTTATGGCGTGGTTGCTGCTTCTGCTGGCCGGCCTCTTCGAGATGGGCTGGCCGCTCGGATTCAAGCTCGCGGGGAGTTCTCCCCGCTATCACGGACTCTTTCTGGTCCTCTCGGTGGTGTCGATGGCGCTGAGCGGATGGCTGCTCTATCTGGCCCAGCGGAGTATCCCCATGGGTACGGCCTATGTCGTCTGGACCGGCATCGGCGGCGTCGGCACGGTGGTGCTCGGGGTCCTCTTTTTCGGCGATGCGCTCACGGTCGGCCGGATGTGCTGTCTGACCCTCATCCTCGTCGGTATCGTCGGGCTGAAGCTGCTGCATTGAGGCGCCGCAGCGCCGCGGGGGGAAGGCCTCTGCCGGAGGCACGGCCCGGCGGGGCCGATGCGGGCCGGCGTGGCTGACGCAGCCCGAAAGGTCCGGGCGCGGGGCGATGGGGCCGGCGCGGCCCGAAAGGACCGGACGCAGAGCGAAGGGACCGACGCGGCCCGAAAAGTCCGGGCGCGGAGCAATGGGGCCGACGCAGCCCGAAAGGTCCGGGCGCGGAGCAATGGGGCTGACGCGGTTCGAAAAGTCCGGGCGCGGAGCGTAGAACGCAAAAGGAAAAGCGAAAAAAGAGGCCGTTCCTTCCGCAAGGGAGGGAACGGCCTCTTTTTCTTTGTCCGGCGGCGGAAGAGCCGCTACAACCCTCCGGCCAGCTCGAAGCGAAGCCCCTGGCGCAGCGTGCGCAGGGCGCTCTCCAGCTGCAGCAGCTGGGCGAATTCCCGCTTCTTGACGGCAAAGGGTACTCCGGCGTCGTCCCGGAAGGGGAAGCACTCGGTCGGGCGTTTCACCTCGTTGTTGAACTGCACCTCCGTGCAGCGGAGCTCGACCTCGGCGGCCGCCTCCTCGCGCAGCATCCGCACGCGGCATTCGAATCTGTAGCCGAAGAGCTGGTTCGAGGCCGTGTGGGTGAGCAGCATGCGGGCGTGGAGCCGGTTCTCCTCCTCGGTGAGGAGCTCCTCGCTGCCGGGCGAACGCCACGTGTCGTGCAGGATAGTGTGGATTTTGCGGTAGAGCTCCCCGGCCGTGCGGACGCTGTCGGTCCCCTCGAAGCGGGCCCGCCACACGAGGTCGCCCTCTTCGGGGAGGCATTCGCTCTCGCGACGGAGTTCGCGCATGAGCGCCGTTTCGCGCAGTTCGTCGGCCAGGACCGTCGAATCGGCGGGAGGCTGGGGCGATGCCGCCGCGGTTGCAACGGCGAGCCACGGCAGCAGCAGAAGCAGGGTTAACTTGTTCATGGGTCGATGGGTTTTTGCGGCCGGGAAGCGCCCCGCCCGTGCGGTGGGCGCCTCTTCGGCGGCGTGAAAAAAAAGCTCCGGGGCCGACGAAAGCCGCCGCCCCCGGAGCAAGGGGCCGCCTATCGGGCGGTGGTGAGTTCGATGATGCAGTCGGGCGTCTCGGGCCGCTCGGGGAGGCGGAGCGTGATGCCCGTGTTGTCCTGGTGGTAGCGCACCTTCGTTCCGTCGGCGAAGCGCACGGCGCCCGTCACGCGCAGCTGCGAGGCCGGCAGCGGCAGAAAGAGCTCCGTGTCGGGCCAGTCGAGGATGTGGACATAGACCTTCTCCCCCTTGCGCGTGGTGACGCCCCAGCTGCGGGGCTCGACCGGTCCGGCCTGCGTGCCGTAGATGGTCTGCCCGTTGGTGCGGAGCCACGAGCCCATCTCCTCGAGCCGCTCGAGCGCCGCCGCGGGCAGCTCGCCGTCGGGCTGCGGGCCGATGTTGAGCAGCAGGTTGGCGCCGCGTCCGGCCGCCCCCGCCAGGTAGCGAATCAGCTCGTCGGAGGATTTGTAGTTCTGGTCCGTAATCTTGTAGCCCCACATGCCGTTCATCGTCTGGCAGGTCTCGAGGGGCAGCTGGCTGATTCCCTGCTCGGAGTAGCCCGCCGTATTCTCGCCCGGCAGGTCGCGTTCGAAGACCTGGGCGTCCTCACCCTCGAAGGGGTCCAGATGGTGGTTGTTGATAATCAGGCAGGCGGGCTGCAGGCGGTGAATCAACGCGTAGAGCTCGTCGAGCCGCCAGTCGAAGTCGGGGTTGCGGTCCTGGTCCCAGACGCCGTCGAACCAGATGGCCCCCACCTCGCCGTAGTTGGTCAGCAGCTCGGTGAGCTGCGCCTTCATGAAGGCGAAGTAGCTGTCGGCGTCCTCCGTCCCTTCGGGGCGTCCCGTGCCGAGCCCCGTGCGGCCGCGCGGGGCATCCTCGCGCCACCAGTCGATGAGCGAGTAGTAGAAGTGGATGCGGATGCCCTGACGGTGGCACTCGTCGCAGAGCTCCTTCAGCACGTCGCGGGCAAAGGGCGTCGCGTCGACGATGTTGTAGGGCGACTGCGCGGTGTGGAACATCGAGAATCCGTCGTGGTGGCGCGTCGTGAAGCAGATGTAGCGCGCCCCGCCTTCGCGGATGGCCGTCACCCAGGCTTGGGCGTCGAATCTGGCCGGATAGAAGCCTCCGGCGAGCTTTTCGTATTCGCGGTAGTTCAGGTCGAGGTTGGTCATCGCCCACTCGCCCTGCGCCAGCATGGCGTAGAGCCCCCAGTGGAGGAAGATGCCGAAACGGGCGTCGGCGAACTGCTGCCGCGAGGCAAGGTTTTCCGGAGTCGGACGGTAGCCGGGCTGGGCTGCGGCCGAGAGCGCGAGCAGCGCGGCGCAGCACAAGGTGCAGAGATGCTTCATTGTCTTGTTCGTTGAGTCGTGACAAGACAAATTTATAAAGATTTTCCCGGATTTCCGCCTCCGGCCGCGAAAGAATTTCCCCGGCGGGGGCCTCGGAGGGGCCTTCCGGGGCCCTTCTGAGGGGCTTCGGGGGTGGGAGCGAGGCGCGCTGGCAGGAATGGAGTGGGGCGGTGTGCTGGGCGGAATGGGGTGGGGTGGACGGGCGTGCGGGTGGAGTGCTTCGGCCGGGTTGGCCGGGATGGAGGGGGACGGACTGACGTGCGGGCGGTGAACCTCGGCTGAGGGGATATGGCGGGAGGGGCTTCGGGCGGGATGGACGGGGTGGGATAGGTGCTGGCAGGAATGAAACAGGGCGGCGGGGCGTGCGGGCGAGGCGTTCCGGCTCGGCTGGAATAAGTGGGACGAGGCGCTTCGGCCGCCTCCGGGACCGTTACCGGCCTTTTTGGCCGCCGCTTCGGGCCGCCCCTCGCCGCCTCCGGGCCGTTCCCTGCGCCCTTTGCCGCCGCCTCGGACCTCTTGCCGCCTCGGACCTCTTGCCGCCTCGGGCCTCTCGCTGCCGCCGGGGCCGTTACCGGCCTTCCTGGCCGCCGCTTCGGGCCGCCCCCTGGGGACGGAGTCCGCGGGTCCGTGCGGCGCGCCGCTCGGCAAGCCACATCCCGCAGAGTATCAGCGCCGCGCCGGCAAGCGCCGCGCCGGTGATGCGCTCCCCGATGAAGAGCGCCGCCGTGAGCATCGTCACCAGCGGATTGAGGTAGATGTAGTTGGTCATCTTGACCATCCCGATGTGTCGGGCCGAGGCGTTCCAGAGCAGGTAGCAGAGCATCGAGGCGACGATGCCCAGAAAGAGCAGGTTGCCCCAGACGGCCGGCCGTGCCAGAATCTCCCACGTGACGGCAAACGGCCGCAGCAGGAAGACCGGCAGGATGGTCACCACACCGTAGAAGAAGACCTTGCGGGTGATGAAGAGCGCCGGGTAGCGCCCGCCGATGCGCTTGAGCAGCAGCGAGTAGCAGACCCACGAGAGCGAGGCGCCCAGCGCCAGCAGGTCGCCCTTCGGCTCTAGGTGGAGGATGAAACGCCCGTTGAGCACCACCAGCGTCATCCCGGCAAAGGCGATGAGCGACCCGACGGCCTGCCGGCGCGACATCCGCTCGCTGCGGTAGAGCGAGCGGAGCAGCAGGGCGGTCCACAGCGGCGCCGTGCAGACTATCAGCGAGACGTTCGATGCCGGCGAGAACTCCAGCGCCATGTTCTCGGTCAGGAAGTAGAGCGAGCCCCCCGTGACGCCGGCCGCGGCGAGCATCGCCTCGTCGCGCAGGCTGTCGGCCCGGAGCTTCGCGTGCGACAGGGCCAGCAGCAGGATGTAGGCCGCGGCAAAGCGCATGAAAAAGATTTCGGCCGGGGTGAGCGAGTTGGCTATCAGCACCTTGGTCGACACGAAGGTGGCCCCCCACACCGTGACGCAGAAGAGCGCCGCGAGGTGGTAGCGGTATCGGGTCGTGAGCTTCATTCGGGGTTTCATGCGGGGCCAAAATTACGGTTTTTCGCGACAGAGTGCAATTCTTGAGGGGGAAATCCCCTTTTTTTATTTCTTTTTTTCTATCTTTGCGTGCTATTGTGTGTAATGACAATAATTACAACAAATAACAACAAATTTTTTTCAACCAAATGCAAAGTAAAGGCTTTATTAAACTCATCGCGGTCCTTCTGGCGCTCGCGTGCGTTTACCAGCTCTCGTTTACGTTCAAGACACGTAGCGTAGAGAAGAAGGCGGCCGAGTATGCCGCCTCGTTCGACCTCGACCACCAGGCCGAGGCCGAGCAGCACTATCTGGATTCGGTGCAGAACCAGCCCGTCTTCAACATGGGATTCAAGTCCTTCACCTACAAGGAGTGCAAGGAGAAGGAGCTCAACCTGGGTCTCGACCTCAAGGGCGGTATGAACGTCATGCTGGAGGTGCAGGTCGAGGATGTGGTCAAGGCTCTGGCCGGCGACAGCCAGAACGACCCCGCCTTCAAGGAGGCCATCGCCGAGGCGAACAAGGCGCTCCACGACGGTTCGTCGAAGGACTACATCGGTGACTTCGTCAAGGCCTACCAGCGCCTCTCGAACGGTGCGCCGCTGGCCGCCATCTTCGTGAGCCCCGACTGCAAGGACATCACGCTCGAAAGCTCCGATGCCGACGTGGAGAAGATGCTCAAGTCGGAGACCGACGCCGCCATCGCCGCCTCGTTCAACGTGCTGCGCAGCCGTATCGACCACTTCGGCGTGACGCAGCCCAACATCATGCGTCTGCCCAACTCGCACCGCATTCTGGTCGAGCTGCCGGGCGTGAAGGAGCCGCAGCGCGTGCGTAACCTGCTGCAGGGTACCGCCTCGCTCGAGTTCTGGACCACGTACGACGCCAACGAGGTATTCCCCGCGCTGAACGCCGCCGACCAGCTGCTGCGCAAGGAGCTGACCGCTGCCGCCCAGAGCACCGGGGCTGCCGAGGCAACCGAGACGACCGAGCCGGCCGCCGCCGCCGATACCACCGCCGCAAACGAGGGCCTGCTGGCCCAGGTGGCCGCCGCCGACTCGACGGCCCAGAGCGACGCCGCCGTTGCCCGCAGCCGCTTCACGGCCGAGGAGCACCCGCTCTTCGCGGTGCTCGACCCGACCTATGCGGGCGGTGCCGTCGTTGGCTCGGCCTACAAGGCCGACATGGCGACCGTCAACCAGTATCTGGCCATGCCCGCCGTACGCGAGCTGCTCCCGGCCGACATCATGTTCAAGTGGGGCGTCAAGGGCGACCCGCAGAAGGATGGCCGCTATGACCTCTACGCCATCAAGGTGGCTACGGCCGACGGCAAGGCTCCGCTCGACGGCAGCGTCGTTGTGGATGCCGTCGAGCAGTATGCTCAGCGCGGCGCCGAGGCCGAGGTTTCGATGACCATGAACGGCGAGGGCGCCCGCGAGTGGGCCCGCCTGACGGGTGAGAACATCGGCAAGTGCATCGCCATCGTCCTCGACGGATATGTCTATTCGGCACCCGTTGTCCGCACCAAAATCGACAAGGGTACCTCCTCCATCACGGGCGGCTTCTCGATTCAGGAGGCCAAGGACCTTGCCAACGTCCTCAAGTCGGGCAAGGTGCCCGCTCCGGCCAAAATCATCCAGGATACGGTCGTAGGTCCGTCGCTGGGTCAGGCCTCGATTAACGCGGGTATGCTCTCGTTCGTCGTCGCCTTCATCCTCGTGCTGCTCTACATGGGCCTCTTCTACAAGACGGCCGGCTGGATGGCCGACATCGCACTGCTCTGCAACGTCTTCCTGCTGATGGGCGTGCTCGTCTCGTTCGGCGCCGTGCTGACGCTGCCCGGTATCGCCGGTATCGTGCTGACGATGGGTATGGCCGTCGACGCCAACGTCATCATCTACGAGCGCATCAAGGAGGAGCTGCGCGGCGGCAAGGGGCTCTCGCTGGCCATCAAGGAGGGATTCTCGAAGGCCTACTCGGCCATCATCGACGGTCAGCTGACCACCATCATCACCGGTATCGTCCTCTTCATCTTCGGTAACGGTCCCGTGCAGGGCTTCGCCACGACGCTTATCATCGGTATCATCACCTCGGTATTCTGCGCCATCTTCATCACGCGCATGCTCATCGAGTGGGTGGTTGCCAAGTGGGGCTCGATTTCCTTCTCGCACAAGTGGTCGGAAAACTTCCTCAACAATACCCACTTCGACTTCCTCCGCGTGCGTAAAATCAGTTACGTGGTTACCATCGTGCTGATGCTCCTCTCGTGCATCTCGTTCTTCGTCCGCGGTCTGAACCTCGGCGCCGAGTTCACCGGCGGCCGCGCCTATGTGGTCCGCTTCGACAAGGCCGTTTCGGCCGAAGAGGTGCGCAAGAACCTCGGTGAGGTCTTCGCCCGCCAGGCCGATGCCGACGCCGCCTCCATCAGCTTCGAGGTGAAGCAGTACGGCAACGAGAACCAGATGCGCATCGTGACGCAGTACCGCTACGACGATACGTCGGACGAGGCTACGGCCGAGGTAGAGAAGATTATCTACGAGGCCATGAAGCCGCTCTACTCCTACGACATCACCTTCGAGCAGTTCCGCAACACGCAGACCGACCTGAACGGTATCCTGACGGCCGACAAGATTGGCCCCTCGATTGCCCAGGACATGACGTGGAACGCCATCTATTCGGTGCTCTTCTCGCTCATCGCCATCGGTCTCTACATCACCTTCCGCTTCAAGCGCTGGCAGTGGGCCACGGGCGCCACGGTCGCTCTGGCCGTCAATGCGCTCTTCATCGTCGGCCTCTTCTCGATGTTCTACGGCATCCTGCCCTTCAACCTTGAGGTGAACCAGGCCTTCATCGCGGCCATCCTGACCATCATCGGTTACGCCATCAACGACACGGTGGTCGTCTTCGACCGAATCCGCGAGTACATGGGCCTCTACCCGAAGCGCAACCTGAAGGAGAATGTCAACAACTCCATCAACTCGACGCTGTCGCGTACCATCAACACCTCGGGTACGACGCTCGTCACGCTGATTGCCATCTTCCTCTTCGGCGGTGAGACCATCCGCGGCTTCATCTTCGCCCTCATTGTGGGCGTGGTAGTCGGTACGGTCGCCACCATCTTCATCGCTACGCCGATGGCCTACGACCTGATGCGCAAGCGTGCCAAGATTGACAAGGAGTAACCTCCCGACCGCTCCGCGCGGCTGCAATAAAAAGGACTGTTCCCGTTTGGGGCAGTCCTTTTTATTTTTATCTTTGCAACGGGAATCCCTTTTTCGCGGAACGCTATGGAAAATTTGTGGAAACGTCTTCGCCGCTACGTCTCGCCGGTGTTTCTGGCGCTGCTCGTCGCGTCGTTCATCCTCTGGTACATCGCCAAGCTGAGCTATACCTATACCACCTCGCAGGTCGTCAGGGTCGATGTCGACGGGCAGACCTTCGACGTGACCTGCACGGTCGAGGGCGTGGGTACGAACCTCTTCGGCTACCGGGTCTACATGCGCAAGAAGTCGCGCATCCCCCTCTCGGAGCTCAAGTACGAACCCTCGCACGAGGAGGGCCACGAGGGGAAAATCATCATCGACCCCCAGTCGCTGCAGAACGCCCTGTCGGTGAAGTTCAGCGACATCAAGATTGTCTCCATCGACCACATTCCCGAAATCAACATGCCCGAAGAGGACAAGAAGCGATGATGAAGGTCGGCATAACGGGAGGAATCGGAAGCGGCAAGAGTACGGTCTGCCGCCTCTTTGCGGCGCGGGGCGTGGCGGTCTACGACAGCGATGCCGCCGCCAAAAGGCTGATGGCCGGGCCGCTGCGCGGGGCCGTCGAGGCGCGTTTCGGCGCGCAGGCCTACCGCGACGGGGTGCTCGACCGCCGCTATCTGGCCGGCATCGTCTTCCGTGACCGGGAGGCGCTGCAGGCGCTCGATGCGATTGTCCACCCCGCCGTGATGCGCGATTTCGAGGCGTGGGCCGAGGCGCAGCAGGGCGACTACGTCGTTCTGGAGAGCGCCATCCTCTTCGAGGCGGGGCTCGAGAAGTCGGTCGACCGCACAGTGGCCGTGCTGGCCCCCGAGGCCCTGCGCATCCAGCGGACCTGCCGCCGCGACGGCACCGATGCCGAGTCGGTGCGGCGCCGCATCGCCGCCCAGATGAGCGACGACGAGCTCCACGCACGTGCCGACCATACGATTGTCAACATCCGCGAAGAGGAGCTGGCGCCTGCCGTCGAGCAGCTCGACCGCCTCTTCCGCCTCGAAGCACGACACCATGACGCTTGACCTTTCGCGCCCCCGGGTGATGGCCATCCTGAACGTCACCCCCGACTCCTTCTTTGCGGGCAGCCGCATGAGCTGCGCGGAGGCCGTCGAGGCCCGCATCCGCGAGGCCGTGGCCGAGGGGTGCGACCTGCTCGACGTGGGGGGCTACTCCTCGCGTCCGGGCGCCGACGAGGTCGACGTCGGGGAGGAGTGGCGGCGCGTGGAGCTGGGCCTTGCCGCCGCGCGGCGGCTGGCGCCCGACCTTCCGCTCTCGGTCGACACCTTCCGCAGCGAGGTGGCCGCCCGTGCGCTGGAGCAGTTCGGACCTCTGATAATCAACGATATATCGGCCGGTGAGCTCGACCACGGAATGTTTGCCGTCGTCGCCGCCCACGATGCGCCCTACATCGCCATGCACATGAAGGGCGACCCCAAGAGCATGCAGTCGCTGACCGACTACCGGCGCGACATCGTCACCGAGGTGGTCGACTACCTCCGCCGGCGGGTCGGGGAGATGGAGCGGGCGGGCATCCGCGCCGAGCGGATTGTGCTCGACCCGGGCTTCGGCTTTGCGAAGACCGCCGGGCAGAACTTCGAGCTGCTGGCCGGGCTGCACCGCCTCTGCGCCGAGGGTTATCCCGTGCTGGCGGGGCTGTCGCGCAAGTCGATGATATACCGCACGCTCGGCACGACGCCCGACGAGGCGCTGCCGGGGACCATCGCCCTGGGGTGGGAGTGCCTGCGCCAGGGAGCCTCCATCCTGCGCGTGCACGACGTCCGTGAGGCGGTCGATACGGTGCGTCTCTTCGAGGTCTTCGAGCGCTGCCGGGGCTGACGCTCCGTCCGGGACCGGGGGCCGCTGCGGGGCTGCCGGGCAGCGGGGCAGTGAAGGGGAGCGAGGCCGGGGGACCGCCGCGGGGCAGTGAGGCCTGTGGAGGCAGCGGAGCCAGTGGGGCCGTGGAACTTGAGAGGCCGGCGTGGCCGACGGGGCTGTGGGGCTGCCGCTTGCCGAGAATCAGAACAGAATTTGAAACGATGATACGGGTAACGGACATACACAAGCGTTACGGAACGCTCGAGGTGCTGCGGGGCGTCTCGCTCGAGGTGCACCGCGGCGAGGTGGTGACCATCGTCGGGGCCAGCGGCGCCGGCAAGACCACGTTGCTGCAGATTATGGGAACCCTCTCGCGTCCCGACTCGGGACGGGTCGAAATCGACGGCACGGACCTCTTCGCGCTGGGCGACAAGGCCCTGTCGCGCTTCCGCAACGAGCGCATCGGCTTCGTCTTCCAGTTCCACCACCTGCTGCCCGAATTCACCGCCTTCGAGAATGTCTGCATCCCGGGCTTCATCGGCCACCGCCCCCGACCCGAGGTCGAGCGGCGCGCCGACGAGCTGCTGGCGATGATGGGCCTTGCGGAGCGTCGCGACCACAAGCCGTCGCAGCTCTCGGGCGGCGAGCAGCAGCGCGTGGCCATCGCCCGGGCACTCATCAACTCCCCGGCCGTGCTGCTGGCCGACGAACCCTCGGGCAATCTCGACAGCCGCAACCGCGAGGAGATTCACCGCCTCTTCTTCGACCTGCGCGACCATCTGGGACAGACGGTCGTCATCGTCACCCACGACGAGCATCTGGCCGAGATGTCCGACCGCCGCATCGTCATGAGCGACGGACTCATCTCCGAGGCGCTATGACCCCTTCCGACACCCCTTCCAACGCTTGCTCCGGCGCCCCGACGGGCAGCCGGCAGGAGACCGTGTCCGCCCGTCAGCCGGTTCCGGCGGCGGCTTCCGTACGGAAGGCGACCCGCGGCGATGCCCCGCAGACGGCTGCCGAGCGGCCCCTCGGCGCGGCGGAGGAGGAGCTCCGTGAGCTGCTCGAACGGCTCGCCGACCGCTACAACCGTCCCGAATTCATCGACGACGACCCCATCTCGGTGCCGCACCGCTTCACAGGGCGGCACGACCGCGAGATTGCCGGCCTGCTGGCTGCGACGATTGCCTGGGGCAACCGCCCGACGATTGTGCGCAACGGACACCGGATGATGCACCTGATGGACGACGCCCCGGCCGACTTCGTGCGCAACGCCTCGGAGCGGGAGCTCGCCGGGCTCGGCGCCTTCGTCCACCGCACCTTCAACGGCAGCGATTTGCGCGACTTTGTCCTCGCCATCCGGCGGATGGAGGAGCTCCACGGCGGCATCGGCGCCTTCTTCGAGGCACGCTACGCGGCGACCGGCGACCTTCCGACGGTACTCGCGGAGTTCCGCCGCGAGTTCTTCGCCGCGGAGCATGCGCCGCGCTGCGAGAAGCACCTCTCGTCGATTGAACGCGGGGCGGCCTGCAAACGCCTCTGCATGTATCTGCGCTGGATGGTGCGCCGCGACGCGCGCGGGGTCGACTTCGGCCTGTGGAGCACCATCCCGATGTCGGCGCTGCGCATTCCGCTCGATGTCCACGTGGGCGAGACGGCCCGCGCGCTGGGGCTCCTCACGCGGCGGCAGAACGACTGGCGCGCCGTCGAGGAGACGACCGCAGCGCTGCGCCGCTTCGATGCCGCCGACCCCGTGCGTTTCGACTTTGCGCTCTTCGGCATCGGCGTCGATGCGAAGCGCTCCCTTCACGACCTGCTGCGTTAAACCCCACCGCCGACCATGAGCATCTTCCGATTCAAACAGTTTGCCGTCCGGCAAGAGCAGTGCCCCATGAAGGTGGGCACCGACGGGGTGCTTCTGGGCGCCTGGGCGCGGGTCGGGGACGACGACCGCCGCATCCTCGACATCGGCACCGGAACGGGCCTCATTGCGCTGATGATGGCGCAGCGCGCCCCCGAGGCGGCAATCGAGGGGGTCGACATCGCCGACGTTGCGGAGGCGCGCGCCAATGCCGACGCCTCGCCCTGGGCGGCGCGGCTGAGCTTCCACCGCATGCCGGTTCAGCAGTTCCGTCCCGCGGACGGACGCCCCTATGACCTCATCCTTGCGAATCCGCCCTACTTTGTCGACTCGCTCACCTGTCCCGACGAGGGGCGGACGCGCGTGCGGCATGCCGTGGCGCTCCCCTTCGACGAGCTGCGCGACGCCGTGGTGCGGCTGCTCGCACCCGGGGGGCGCTTTGCGCTGATTCTGCCCCTGGAGGAGGCGCACGCCTTCGACGAACTCTGCCGCGGCCTGCTTGTCCCCGTGCGCCGCACCGGGGTGAGGACCACGCCGCGGCGCCCGCTCCGTCGCCTGCTGACGGAGTACCGCCATGTGGAGGCGGGGGAGCTCCCGTCCGAGCCCGAGTGCGACGAGCTGGTCATCGGCACGGGCGAGCACGAGTGCTATACGGAGTCCTACCGCGCCCTGACGCGCGACTTCTACCTCAAGTTCTGAGTCCGCACCCGGCCCCGCACCCCGGCCCCCGCACCCGGCCTCGCGCTTCGGCCCCGCACCCCGGCTCGCACTCTGGTTCTCTCGCTCCGGTCCTCGCATCCGGTCCTCGCACTCCTGTCTCCGCACTCCTGCCTCCGCACCCCGGCCCGCACTCCGGTCCCGTGTTCCGGGCGGTGCACTCCGGTCTCGCGCTCCGACCCAGACCTGCCCCCACATTCTGCCCCGCGCTTTGGGTGGCGGATTTGAAGGGCGGATTTTGGAAGGAGGCTTTCGCGTTCCGGGCTCAAGCTCCGGTCCCCGCGTTCTGGCCCTGTGTTCCGGCCCTCACAACCCGGTCCTCGCGCCCCGGCTCCTCGCATTCCGCCCTGCGTCGGCCTC
Source organism: Alistipes sp. Marseille-P5061 (assembly GCF_900290115.1). Lineage (GTDB taxonomy): Bacteria > Bacteroidota > Bacteroidia > Bacteroidales > Rikenellaceae > Alistipes > Alistipes excrementigallinarum. Next base: position 104,978 of record NZ_LT985752.1, on the reverse strand, counting down.
GCACTTCGACCCACGCACCCCGGCTCGCACTCCGGTCCCGTGTTCCGGGCGGCGTACCCCGGTCCCGTGCTCCGACCCAGACCTGCCCCCCCACATTCCTCCCCCTTCTCTTATACACATCTCCGAGACTCCTCTCCCAGCCCCCGCGACCGGACTAGATTTCGTATGCGGTTTTCTGCTAAAAATNCGTTCCGCGTTCCCGCCCTCGCGCCCCGGCTCCTGCATTCCCGCCCCGCATTTCGGGCGGCGGTTTTGAAGGAGGGTTTTCGGGCAACATTCTGGAACGTCGCATTCCGGGCGGCTGTTTTGAAGGAGGGGGGTTACGCAGCGGTTCCTGTGTGAGGCCCCGGTGGTGTGTTTCTGAGCTCCGAATTTTGGCAAACCGACAAAATAAGGTATATTTGTAGATTGATTCTAACTTCTTACAGACAATGAAAACCAAATTGCTGGCGCTTGCCATGCTGCTTGGCAGCATGAGCGTCGTGGCTCAGAACCCCTATATCGCACTCGAAGGGGCGACCGAAGGGGCCGAGGGTGTGGTCGTGTCGCTGCCGCGTACGATTCTGGCGGTCGACGTGACGGTGGAGCATGACGTAACCCTCGCGGGTCCCTATGCGCGTTATGCCCAGAAGTTCCTGGGTGTGCGCGCCCCGCTGACCGACAAGTCGGTCTATGCGGTCAAGAGCGCCCGCGTCTCGCTGCTCGACGACGAGGAGTTCCTCGCCGCACCCCAGCTTCCCGCAGCGGCGCAGCTCAGCGAGCAGCTCTACGCCCGGGCCGAGGGTGAATTCCCGCGGCTGCAGGCCGACAAGAACTCCTCCACCGTGCGGACGCTCGAGGAGGCTGCCGAGGAGGCCGCATCGACGATTTTCTCGCTGCGCCGCCACCGCCTCGAGCTCATCACGGGCGAGGCGGGCGAGAATGTCTTCGGCGAGGGGCTCAACGCCGCCCTCGAGGAGATTGCCCGCCAGGAGCAGCTCTACCTCGAACTCTTCCTGGGCAAGCACGTGGTCACCACCTCGACCAGCCGCTTCGTGGTCTATCCCGATGCCGGCAACCGGCAGTACATCGTCTGCCGCTTCAGCGAGGGGAGCGGCCTGCTGCCCGAAAACGACCTCTCGGGCGACATCGTGCTGCTGCAGATTGAGCCTACGGGAGCCTCGATTGCCGTGCCCGAGACCTCGCCCAAGGAGAGCAATGCGGTCAGCTGCCGCGTAGCCGCTCCCGCCACCTGTGCCGTCATATGCGGCGGCCGCGAGTATTCGCGCTCGGTGCTTCCGCTCTTCGAATTCGGACGTACGGTCAAAATCGCGCTTCCGCGCCGCAAGTAATGGCCGACTTCACCTCCCGCATGGTCGCCCTTCTGGGGGCGATGCGCCGTGAGCGCAACGGCGCCGTGGCCGATGCCATGCGCTACTACGGCGCCGACTACGGCCTGAACTACGGCGTCAGTCTGCCGACCGTGCGCACGCTGGCCCGCGCCTGCGGCCGCGACCACGAATTTGCCCGCTACCTCTACGCCCAGGAGGTGCGCGAACTGCGCCTCGCGGCGCTCCACATCGCCGAGCCCGAGCGGCTCACGGCCGACGAGTTCGCCTTCTGGGGCGGCGGCATCTGCAACTCGGAGGTGGCCGAGGAGGCCGCCTTTGCGCTGCTGGGACGGATTGACGCCTTCGACGAACTCTTCCGCAGCTGGTGCAACGGCGGAACGCTGCTTGAGGGCTACGCCGCCGTGATGGCGGCCGCCCGCCGCGAGGATTCGCTCAACCACATCGATACCGCTGCCGCATGGCTGCGCCGCGTGGCGGCCTCGGAGGAGCATTCGGCCGCCCGGCTTGCCGGCCGCGGCGTGGCGACCCTCTTCGTAGCCTGCGGCTCACGAAACGAGGAGAACCGGCTGGCGGTGTTCCGCGTGACCGGTTCTCTGGGGACCTCTCCTGCCGAAGACTGCGTCCACGAGGAGGTCACCGCAATGTTGGGCGAATAGCGCCGCAGCCGTTCGGGCTGCCGTTCGTCCGTATCTCTGTCTGGCGACGGTTCCGGCATCGCTTCCCCGCTGCCCAACGGCCCCTGCGTCCCGGGCGGGCGGCAGGGGAGCGGTGAGCGTGGAACGGGGCGCGGTGAGCGGGGATGTCGGCCGTCGGTTCGGCCCCTTTGCTGCAAAGATTGTTCCGCAGCGGGGCGTCGCGCCCGAAAATATCTGAAAAACAGCCATCCGGAAGGATTGGGACCCGTGAGTCCGCTCCTTCCGGATGGCTGTTTTGTGTGTGGGGGGCTCAGCGTGCCGTCTACTCCACGAAGAGCGCCTTGGGCAGCTGCGCGACGTTGTTGATTTCGACCACCTCGATGCCTTTCGGTCGGCGGGCCGAGCGGCTCAGATAGCCCGAGACGACGATGCGGCGGAAGCCCAGACGCGCCGCCTCGCTGATGCGCTGCTCGGTGCGCGGCGCCGGCCGCACCTCGCCCGAAAGCCCGATTTCACCGGCGCAGCAGACCCCCTCGGCAATGGGCCGGTCGTAGTACGACGAGATGACCGCCGCAACGACCGCCAGGTCGAGCCCCGGGTCGGCCACCTTGAAGCCGCCGGCGAAGTTCAGGAAGACATCCTTCTGGAACATCTTCATCCCGAGCCGCTTTTCGAGCACGGCCAGCAGCATGCTCATCCGCTTGGTGTCGAATCCCGTCGCCGTGCGCTGCGGCGTTCCGTACGCCGCGCCGCTCACCAGCGCCTGAACCTCAATCAGATAGGGACGTATGCCGTCGGCCGAGGCCCCGACGGCGATGCCGCTCAGCGGCTCGTCGTAGTGCGTGAGCAGAATCTCCGAGGGGTTGTCCACCTCGCGCAGCCCCGAGTCGAGCATCTCGAAGACGCCGATTTCGAACGTGGCGCCGAAGCGGTTCTTGATGCCCCGCAGGATGCGGTAGACGTTGTTGCTGTCTCCCTCGAACTGCAGCACCACGTCGACGATGTGCTCCAGCACCTTCGGCCCGGCGATGGTGCCGTCCTTGGTGATGTGGCCGATGATGAAGATGGAGGTGCCGGTGCTCTTGGCATACTTGAGCAGCGTGGCGGCGCACTCGCGAATCTGCGAGATGCTCCCCGCCGAGGAGTCGAGCAGCTCGGTGTAGATGGTCTGAATCGAGTCGATAATCACCAGGTCGGGGCGCTGCTCCTCGATTTGCGCCACGATGTTTTCGAGCAGCGTCTCGGCGTAGACCAGGCAGTCGTCGTTGCCGATGCCGATGCGCGTGGCGCGCATCTTGATTTGCTCGGCCGACTCCTCGCCCGAGACGTAGAGCGTCTTGAGCGAGTTGGCCGCCAGGGCAATCTGCAGCGAGAGGGTCGACTTGCCGATGCCGGGCTCGCCGCCCAGCAGTATGAGCGAGCCGGGGACCAGTCCGCCGCCCAGCACGCGGTTCACCTCGCTGTTGCCCAGGTCGATGCGCCGGTGGTCGCTCTCGCGGATGTCGCGGACCCGCTGCGGGCGCGAGGCGGGGAGCCCGCCGGCCAGCGCCGAGGCGGGCGACGAGCTCTCGCGGGCGATGAGCTCCTCGGTGAAGGTGTTCCATTCGCCGCACGAGGGGCAGCGGCCGAGCCACTTCGGGGCTTCGAAGCCGCAATTCTTGCAGAAGTATGCTTTCTTGACCTTGGCCATGGTTGAGGTGTGTGATGCCTGGGTTGGGGCGTGTGATGCTTTCGCTTTAGTAGTAGATATGCGACGTCTGCTCGTAGCGCACCACCGACTGGATGTCGGCGTCGGGGTAGAGCGCGCGGAACTGCTCCGTGAGGTCCTCGCCGAAGCGCGCAAGGCGCTGACCCTCCGCGTCGGTGTAGTAGGAGAGCGTGCAGCGGCGCTCCTGGTCGCCGCCGTAGTAGAGGGTGATATCCGTCGAGCCGGGCAGCTTGACGAAGGCGCCGCTCAGCGCCTCGCCGTCGGCCGTGGGCCGCACGGTCAGCCGGCCGCCGTTGTACTCCACGTAGTCGAGCGTGTAGGAGCCTCCGACCTGAACGGGTGCCGAGGCCAGCACCGCCGCGCGGATTGCGTCGGCCAGCGGCGTGGCGCTGCCTTCGCCGCCCTCCGTGCCTTCGCCGCCCTCCGTGCCTTCGCCGCCTTCGCTGCCTTCGGAGCCGTCACTCCCGTCGCTGCCCGAGCCGCCGCCGGTTCTTGCGGACCCCTCCGAGCCGTCGCTCCCGCCGCTGCCCGAGCCGCTGCCGGTGTTGTCCGAGCCGCCGGTTCCCTCACCGTCGGAGCCGTCTCCGAGCTCGGTGCCGGGATTTTCGGGGTCGGTGGGCTCGGTCGGCGTCTCCTCGGTCACCGAGACCGCAGCCTCGATGGCCGTCACCTCGTAGCGGGTCGTGTAGTAGACCTCCGAAGGCTCCGAGCAGGCCGCTAGCGCGGCCGTCAGCAGCGCCAGCAGGCGGCAGATTGATTTGCTGTTCATGGCGTTCCGTTCGTTAGCTTAGAGCCCCATCTCCCGGTCGATGAGGATGACCTTGATGCGCCCCCGCGGGTGGCAGCGCAGCATCTCCATGCGCGTGTTGCAGATGCGGTCGGGCGAGTTGCAGTCGGCGCAGACGCCCGTTTTGGCGCAGGGGGTGCGGAAGCCGGGATGGCGGGCGATGTTGCGCGGCGCGGCGATGTCGCGGATGCGCTGCTCGGCCTCCTCGCGGCTCTCGGTGAGCTTGTTGCGCCCGGCCACGAGCAGCACCTTGCGCGGTCCGAAGGCTACGGGGGCGATGCGGTTGCCGACCATGTCGAGCCAGTGGAGCGTGCCGGCCGTCGTGACGGCGTTGATGCCCGTGATGAAGAGGTCCGACATGAGTGCCCGGCGGCGGATTTCGAGCCGTTCGGGACGCGGCATCGAGGCGTCGAATCCGTCGAGCAGCGTGAAGCGTTCGTCGCCGCGCAGCCACTCGATGATGCCCGTCTCGCGCATGGTCATCGAGTCGCCGAACGAGACCAGGCCCGGCGCTTCGCGCTCGATTTCCTCCTTCATGCAGGTGAAGGCCTCTTCGGGCGTTGCGACGACTACAGCGTCGAATCCATGGCGGCGCAGCGCCTCGGCGCAGCGTTCGAGTCGTTCGGCGGCTGCCGGTGCAGTGTTCTGTGGGGTCGTTGTGTTCATGGTTCGATGGATGTTTTTTGGGTGTTGGGCGCAGCGCTGCGGCCGTCTTGCCGGCCCGCGGTGCGGGCGGAGGCAGGGACGGCAGCGTGCGCGGTTACTTGATGAAGAAGCGGTAGATGTCGTTGCCGTTGGCGTAGAGGACGAGCGCCAGGATGATGATGAGCCCGACGTACTGGGCCGTCTCAAGCACCCGTTCGCTCACCTTGCGCCCCGTGAGCATCTCCCAGAAGGTGAAGATGGCGTGGCCGCCGTCGAGCCCCGGGATGGGGAGGATGTTCATGACGGCCAGCATGATGGAGAGGAAGGCGGTCGTCAGCCAGAAGCCCTCCCAGTTCCAGCTGCCGGGGAAGATGCTGCCGATGGCGATGAAGCCGCCGAGCTCCTCGTAGAGCTTCGTCTTGGGCTGCACGATGAGCTTCAGCTGCTCCCAGTAGGAGGAGAGCATCCGTCCCGCCTTGCGGAAGCCGGCGGGGATGGACTCCCAGAAGGTGTACTCCTGCGTGCGGAGCGTGTAGGGCGCCAGAGCCAGCACGCCCAGCTTGCCCTCCGCCGTGACGGGCAGCGTGAAGTGCAGCAGCGAGTCGCACCCCGCACGCTTGACGGCGAGCCTTACCTCGCCTCCGGCGTGGCTCTTGAGCAGCGCCTGGTAGCCCGGGAATTCGAGCCCCGTGGAGTCCTCCATTGCGACAATCTCATCGCCGTGCCGCAGCGCCGAGGCCCCCGGAACGACGACGCTGTCGACGAGGAAGGGGTGGCGCAGCGTGAAGAGGTCCTCGTAGGCCCTCTCGCGGCGCATGTCAATCAGCTCCTGGAGCGGCAGCGTCAGCGTGACCTGCTCGCCGTCGCGTTCGACGACCACCTCGCGGTCGCCCTTGGTGATGAGCAGCCCGTTGAGCAGCGTCTGGATGTTGTCCACGGGCTCGCCGTCGAGCGAGACGAAGCGGTCGCCGTCGCGGAAGCCGAGCCGGTGGCCCGTCTCGTTGAAGTTGTAGCCCCAGCGGGCATCCTCGTTCGAGAGGTAGCTGTCGCCCCAGACGTAGCAGATGCCGCAGTAGATGACGATGGCCAGCAGGACGTTCATCACAACGCCGGCAATCATCACCAGGAAGCGCTGCCAGGCCGGTTTGGCGCGGAACTCGTCCGGCTTGACCGGCTGTTTCATCTGCTCCTTGTCCATCGACTCGTCAATCATGCCGGCAATCTTCACGTAGCCGCCCAGCGGCAGCCAGCCCAGACCGTACTCCGTGTCGCCGCGCCTGAACTTGAAGAGCGAGAACCAGGGGTCGAAAAAGATGTAGAACTTCTCGACGCGGATGCGGAAGACGCGGGCCATGATGAAATGGCCCAGCTCGTGGATGCCGACCAGAATCGTGAAGCAGAGGAAGAATTGAAGCGCTTTAATCAGAATATCCATTGTGTGTCGTACTTGTTCAGAGTTTGAGGTATTCGGCGGCCAGACGGCGGGCCTCGTCATCGGCCGCGGCGTAGTCGTCGAGCGTCGGGCGGAGGGTGAATGCGGCGTGTTCGAGCGCATACTCGATGGCGCGGACAATCTCCAGCCAGGGGCACTTCCCGGCCAGGAAGGCCGCCACGGCCCGTTCGTTGGCGCCGTTCATCGTGCAGGCGGCCGTGCCGCCCCGCCGCAGGCATTCGTAGGCAATGTCGAGTGCCGGATACTTGCGCCGGTCGACCGCCTCGAAGGTGAGCTGCGGATGGTCGAGGAAGTTGAAATGCTCCTGCGGGCGGCTGGCCCGGCGGGGGTAGAAGAGCGCATAGCTGATGGGCATCCGCATGTCGGGGGTCCCCAACTGCGCCTTGATGGCCCCGTCGTCGAACTCGACCATCGAGTGGACAATCGACTGCGGGTGGAGGATGACGTCAATGCGGTCGGCCGGCATGTCGAAGAGCCAGCGCGCCTCGATGACCTCGAAGCCCTTGTTGACGAGCGTCGAGGAGTCAATCGTGATTTTGGCACCCATGTGCCACTGGGGGTGGTGGAGCGCCTGCTCGACGGTGACGTCGGCGAGCGCCTCGGCGGGCAGGTCGCGGAACGAACCGCCGCTGCAGGTGACGATGAGCCGCCGCGGCCGCGAGCTCTCGCCCGCCAGACACTGGAAGATGGCCGAATGCTCCGAGTCGACGGGCAGAATCGGCGCCCGCTTCTCGGCCGCCAGGCGCATGACCACCTCGCCGCCCACCACGAGCGACTCCTTGTTGGCCAGCGCCAGCTTCTTGCCTGCGCCCAATGCGGCGACGGTGGGGTGGAGCCCCGCGTAGCCCACCAGCGCATTGACGACCACCTGCGTGTCGCCTCCTGCGGCAACCTGACGGACGGCATCCTCGCCCGCGTAGACCTTCACGTCGGTGTCGCTCAGCGCGTCGCGCAGCGGGGCATAGCAGCTCTCGTCGGCGATGACGACCGTGTCGGCGTCGAATTCACGGGCCTGAAGGGCCAGCTGCCGCCAGTTGCGGTGGGCCGTCAGGATGCGGGCTTCGAAGAGTTCGGGATTTTCGCGGACGATGTCGAGGGTCTGCGTACCGATGGAGCCGGTCGACCCCAGAATGGCAAGGCGTTGTCTCATGAGGTTCAGAATACGATGTAGTTTTCGGGGTTGACCGGCTTGCCGTTGTTCCACAGCTCGAAGCCGAAGAGCCGCACCTGTCCGTCGACCGGTTCGGCGTTGTAGCCGATTTGCGCACCGCCGCGCACGGCCTGTCCCGTCGTGACGAGCGACTGCGAGAGGTTGCGGTAGACCGAGAGCAGGTTGTTGGCGTGCTGGATGATGATGGTGTACCCCGACTCGGGGCTCCAGAGGCTCTGGATGACCGTGCCGCTCTCGACGGCCGAGACGGGGGCGTCCGACGTGGCGACAATCCCGACGCCCAGACGACCCTGCGCCACGTCGAAGCTCTGGGTGATGATGCCCTCGATGGGGGCGAGCAGCTCCATCGATTCGCGCAGCGCGCGCCGCGAGGCCTTCTGCGAGGCGCTCAGCGAGTAGGGTCCGTCACCCTCCATCTGGGCGCGCAGCAGCGAGTCCTCGTGCGAGGGCATGACCAGCACCTTGCTCAGCCGCGAGGAGTCGCTCGAGGCGATGGTCCTCATGACGGGGGTCTTGCCCTCCATGATGAGGGCGATGTTCTGGTTGTAGGTCATCATCTGGTTCATCACGCGCTCCATCGAGTCGAGGCGGATGATGTTCTGCACGAGGCTTTCGCGCGAGCGGTCGGCCTCGGTCCGGTAGCCGGGCAGGAACTCCAGCACGGGGGAGTAGGCCACCAGCGAGAGAATCAGGATGAAGAGCAGCAGCACGAAGGCCACCAGTGCGGCGAAGATGCTTGCCGGCGAGAGGTGCAGGTGCCACTCCTCGCTGTTGTCGGTGGCGTTGAGCATGCTGAAGCGCCGCTTGCGGAAGAAGTTCCGCCACCAGGAACCTATTTTTTTCTGAATGTCCATCTTCTGCGGAGTGATAATCCCGACAAAGATACGAATTTTACGCGAAAACCCTGCGCCTGCGGCTCAATTCGCGCCTTGAGTTCGCAGCGGTCGCCTTCGCCGCCCCTGCCCCTGCCGCGCGGGTCGGTCCTGTGACGCTGCCGCGCCGCCGCCTCTGCCGTTTCCGCAGCGCCGAGCCGCGTTCCGGGAGGACCGCATGTCCGGCGCGACATTGCCTTTCGGGCGGGCCGTCGTTCCTGCCTCTGCAGCGCCGCTGCCCTTGCCTCTGCCGCGCCGCCGCTCTTGCCTTTGCCGTGCCGCCGCTCTTGTCGCGCCTGCCGCGCGGAGCCGTATTCCGGGCGGTGGCGGGCCAACCGTTTGACACCTGGCGGCTTTTCGATGCCCCGATGCGGACCGGGAAGCAAAGGTTCGCTTATTTTTATTACCTTTGCGGTGTCCATAGGATAACGATTCAAATTCGATGATATTATGGTGAAACCTACTTTATTGGTCCTCGCTGCCGGCATGGGCTCGCGCTACGGCTCGCTCAAGCAGATGGACGGGGTCGGCCCCAACCGGGAGGCCATTATCGACTATTCGGTCTACGACGCCATCCGCGCCGGATTCGGCAAGGTCGTATTCGTCATTCGGCACTCGTTTGCCAAGGAGTTCCAGGAGGTCTTCTCCGCCGAGCGGTTCGGCGGCCGCATCGCTGTCGAGTATGTCTTCCAGGAGCTCGACTACCTGCCCGAGGGGCTGACGGTGCCCGAGGGCCGCGTCAAGCCGTGGGGCACGAACCACGCCGTGATGATGGCGGCCAAGGCCATCCACGAGCCCTTTGCGGTCATCAATGCCGACGACTTCTACGGCGCGGAGGCCTACCGGACCATCGGCGACTACCTCGCACAGCTCGACGGCAGCCGCAACCGCTACTGCATGGTGGCCTACGACCTGAACCGCACCCTCTCGGAGAACGGCACCGTCTCGCGCGGCATCTGCTCGGTCGACGGCGAAGGCAACCTGACGGCGATGGTCGAGCGGACGCAGATTGAGCGCGTGGCCGACGGCCGCATCCTCTTCCACGACGGCGGGGCCGACGAACCGCTGGCCGAGGATACCCCCGTCTCGATGAACCTCTTCGGCTTCACGCCCGACTACTTCGACTACTCGGCCGCCTACTTCAAGGAGTGGTTTGCGGCCAACCGCGAGAACCTCAAGGCCGAGTTCTACATCCCGACGATGGTCAACAAGCTCATCGGCGAGGGGACGGCTTCGCTGCGGGTGCTGCGCAGCACGGCGCAGTGGCACGGCGTGACCTACAAGGAGGACAAGCCGGCGCTGATGGCCAGCATCGAACGGATGATTGCCGAGGGCAAGTATCCGCGCAACCTTTGGAAATAACGGCCGGCAGCGGCGGCGGAGGTTGGCGGCCGGGAACTGTGTACGGAGATAACGGCCGGAAGCAGGGACCGGAGCGGCTGATGCTGCGGCCGGAACAGCCGCCGGAAGCAGGAACCGGAGTTGACAGCCGGGCACGGCGGCCGGAGATAAGGGTCGGCTGCAGGGACCGGAAACGGCTGATGCAGCGACCGGCAACAATGGCCGGAAACAACGGCACATACAGCGGCGCTCTGCCGCACATCGGAAGAAAGAGTCCATCCACCAGTCGGTGGATGGACTCTTTGTTTTGTGTCGGTTCCCGGAGCTCCTTGCCAAGGGGGAGGGTGATGGGGGAGGGTGATGGGGGCGTCGGGCATGCGGAGGACAGGCTCGCAGGTGTCGGGCGTACGGATGTCGGGCGTGCGGAGAATGGGCGTGCGTGCGGCGGTCAGTCGAGATAGCCCGCGCGGACCAGCTCCTCGCGGATTTTTACCCAGTCGGCCACGGGGCGCTTCACCCCGTCGATGAAGCGGATGGGGCACCCCAGCGCGCTGTCGTCGATGTAGAGGTCCGCATGGATTTTGGGCGACTGCGTCCAGCGGTGCTGCTCGGGATTCTCGTTGACGGCGTAGAGCGGAATATCCCGCTCGGCAAACCAGGCAAGCGCCTTGTCGAGCAGCCGGCCGCTGCGCATCGTGCAGAGGATGAGCCGGCATCCGTTGTCGGTCAGCTCGCGGAGCACGGGCACGGCGCCGGCATCCTCGCCCACGTGGGGGTACTCGTGGGTGACGACCGTGCCGTCGAAATCGACGGCGATGACTGCATCGTGTATGGCCATGGCTTGAGGTCTTTGTGTGTCGGCGGGTTACTTACGCCCTGTCGTGCTTGCGGTGGTGATGGTGGCGGTGGCTCTGCTCCTCCCCGCTGCGCGTCAGAAGCCGGCGCAGGAAGTTCAGAATCCGCTTGCGGTAGCTCGTCTCCTGGTAGTCGTCGCCGTAGCCGTACCCGTAGGTGTAGCCATATCCGTACCCGTATCCATAACCGTACCCGTATCCGTATCCGTGGCGGCGGCTGCGGGCGCCGTTGAGGACGATGCACATGTTGCGGAGCTTCTTTTCGCGGTAGAGCCGTTCGATGTCGGGCAGCTGGCGGCGGTCCAGAACCCCCTCGCGGATGATGTAGATGCAGAGGTCGCACAGACGGTCGGTGCTGATGGCGTCGGCTACCGACATGGCCGGCGTCGAGTCGATGAAGATGTAGTCGTAGCGCGTGCGGAGCTCGGCTATGAGCGTATCGAGCCGGTCCGAAAGCAGCATCTCGGCCGGGTTGGGCGGCTGGATGCCGGCATAGACGACATCCAGATTGTCGTGAACGCCGGAGCGGGAGATTATCTGGTCTGCGTCGGTGATGGAGCCCGAAAGGTAGGCGGAGATGCCTCGCGAATCCTTGCCGTGGCCGAATTCGCTCGAGAGGGCGTGGCGGCGCAGGTCGAGGTCGAGCAGCACCACCTTTTTCCCGGCCATGGCCAGCGTGACGGCGAGGTTGACGGCCACGAAGGTCTTGCCGGCGTGGGGGTTCGACGAGGTGAAGAGGACGCACTGCAGGCGGCTCTGGCTCGACACGTTCATGAAGTTCATGTTCGAGCGCAGCATGCGGAAGGCCTCCGAGAGGGCGTCGCGGCCCGCCTCGCGCACGGCGACGATGCCCTTCGTGGTCTCACCCTCGTAGAGGGGAACATCACCCAGGAAGGGGGCGCTCAGATTCTCCTCGATGTCCCTGCGGCCGCGGATGGTCGTGTCGAGCATGCTCAGCAGGAAGAGCAGGCCGAAGGGAATGGCCAGTCCGACGATGAGCGCAATGCCGAGAATCATCGACGATTTGGGGGCGATGGGGGCTCCCGAGCCGTATGCCAGGTCGATGACGCGGGCGTTGCTCTCCGCCACGGCCAGGTTGAGCTGCGTCTCCTCCTGCTTGTTGAGCAGGTAGAGGTAGAGCTCCTCCTTGATTTTCTGCTGGCGGGCGATGCCGAGCATCTCCTTCTCCTGCGAGGGGACCGTCGAGATGCGGCGGTTGGCCTGCTCCTCCTCCGAGCGCAGGGCGTTGCGCTGGATTTCGAGCGCGCGGATGTGCGAGTCGAGCGAGGCGATGATGGAGCGGCGTACGGCCGCCAGGTTGTTGTCCAGCTCCTGCATCACGGGGTTGTTGGCCGAGCTGTTCTCGCTGAGCTTCTCGCGGCGGAGAATCCCCTCGTTGTAGGCCGAAATCTGCTCGGTGATGCCCGAGTTGGCGATGGCGGCCATGGCGGGAATCAGGTCGCCGGCATGCTCCCTGTCGAGCAGGTAGGAGCGGATGAACTCCGCCACGTTGATTTGGTTCTCGAGTGAGAGCCCCTCGGCCTTGAACTGCGAGCTCTCCTCGACGTTGCGCGTCGCCTCGCTCGCGAGGTCCACCATGCGGTTGTCCCTCTTGAAGTTCTCGATGTCGCGGTCCACGTCGTTCAGCTCGCTGCCGATGATTTCGAGGCGCGAGTGGATGAAGTCGGCCGTCTCTTCGGAGATGCGCCGCTTGTCGGCGATGGCGTCGTTGTTGTAGACCGTGATGAGGGTGTTGATGACATCCTCGGCCCGCTTGGGCACCGCGTCGTTCATCGCGATGCCGACCACCGAGGTCTGCTTGTCCTCCACGGCGCACTTGACGGCGGCCCGGTAGGCCGACGTGGCCGCCTCGAGCGAGCTTTTCGCAACCTGGATGGCCGTTCCCTCGTCGGCGGGCGAGAGGTAGAGCGTCTTGCGGATAATCATCCGCCCCAGCGGGGTGGAGACCGTATCGCCGTAGGCGGCCGTTACGACGCGGCCGCGCTCCTCGTCGGAGATGTAGCCGTCGTCGAAGTCGGTGAGTTTGACCTGCTCGCCGCCGGCCAGCGGACGGGCCCGGAACGAGAAGGACTGGTTCTCGCCCTCGTCCACGAAGTCGGCCTCGATGGGCGACCGTCCATAGAGGTCCTGCGTGCGGAGTCCGCTGCGCTTCGAGTAGCCGGTCGTCAGACGGAGCGTGCGGACCACCTCCTGCATCAGCCGGCGCGACTGGAGGATGTAAATTTCGTTGTCGACGCTGTTGCGGCTCTGGAAGCCCGAGATGTCGCTGAAGGCCGAAATATCCATGTTGGCCCCCTTGCGGTCGTCCTTGACCAGGATGGTGGCCTTGCGGCTGTAGACCTTCGGCGTGCGGGCCAGATAGAGGTAGCCTGCCCCCAGGCAGACGATGACCGATATGGCGAACCAGTACCAGTTGGCCAGTATCATCTGGATGAGGTCGTGCAGCGAGAACATCCCCGCTTCGGAGGTCTCGTTCTGGGGTGCGTGTTGCGTATTGGGTGTCTGTTCAATCATGGTCGCGGATTATTTTCTGGAAAGGGTTACGACGAGCGTCGCAATCGAGATGGCGGTGCTCACCAGCGAGATGTAGAACGAGCGGTCCTGGCTGATTTGACCCGAGCGGGCCTTCTTCTTGTTGGGCTTGACGTAGACCACGTCGTTCTGCTGGAGGTAGAAGGCCGGCGAGTCGAAGATATCCTTCGAGCGCAGGTCGAGGTACTCGATGGTGCGCACGCCGTTCGTCTCGCGGATGACGGCCACCTCGTCGCGCATGCCGTAGACCGTCAGGTCGCCGGCCATCGCCAGCGCATCGAAAATCGAGACGCGGTCGTTCTTGATTTCGTACTCGCCCGGATGGGCCACCTCGCCGATGACCGAGAACTTCATGTCGGCGAACTCCACGTTCACCGTCGGGTCGTTCAGATACCCGCCCTCGACAATCCTGTCGGCGATGGCCTTGGCCAGTTCGCTGCGGGTCATGCCGCGGCAGTCGATTTTCCCGATGATGGGCATGTCGAACATGCCGTGCTCGTCCACCGTGCGGACCTGAAGCGAGGAGGCGTTGCTCGAAGAACTTGTTCCGGTAGTTGACAGCGCGTTGTAGCCCGAAGCCGTATTGAAGGGGACGGCCAGTTCGGGGTCCTTGCTGTTGACCACGACGGTGAGCCGGTCGAGCGGCTGGATGCGGATTTGACCCTTGAGGGCTGTCTGTTCCGGAGTGTATGGGGTGGCATCCTGGAGGTACCAGGTCTTTTTGGCGGCTCTTTGCGTTGCACACGACGTGAAGGCAAGCGCCGCGAAGCAAGCGACGGAGAGCAGGAGAAAACGGAAAAATCTCATCTGTTTCAGGATAATTGTATACGCCCCGCAAAGGTAGTAAAGTTTTCCGAAAAATCCAGCGGTGCAATTTGCTATTTGTGCCGCAGTTGGACCGATTGAGCGTCCGTCGGGGCAGGGTGCGGGATGCGGCGCCGGAGTTGAGGTGTTGCGGCGGCGGAGCTCCCTCTGGGGACGCTCAGGGCCGGTGCCGCGCGCTCTTTTGCGGGATTCGGCGTTCAGCCGTATCAAAATTGCCGGAAAAAGTGTATTTTTGGTCCTCCGAAGCGTCGCCGGACGCTCTGGATGCCGGCTTCCGGCCGTGCCAATCCCTCCCGACGCCCTCCCCGATTCGTTCGGCGGGGCATTCCTCCGGCGGACTTCGCTCTGGACCGCAACGTCGGCGAGCGATGCAGTGAACGGCGCGGCGCGACGCGGGTGCGGCAGGGAGGCGGAGCAAAATGTGAACAGTTTGATTTGAAAGGTAATAAGAGACAATGGATGCGATGAATCATCCCGAATGGAGCTATCAGGCCGTCATCTACGAAATGAACGTCCGCCAGCTCACCCCCGAAGGGTCGCTTCGGGCCGCAGCCGCGCGGCTGCCGATGCTGCGCGACATGGGCATCGATGCCGTATGGCTCATGCCCGTCTATCCCATCGGCGTCGAGGGGCGCAAGGGCTCGCTGGGCTCCTACTATTCGATTCGCGACTACTGCGCCATCAACCCCGAGATGGGGACGATGGCCGATTTCGACGCCTTCGTGGCCGAGGCGCACCGCCTGGGCATGAAGGTGCTGCTGGACTGGGTGGCCAACCATACGGCGCGCGACGCCCGCTGGATTGTCGAAAAGCCCGCCGACTGGTACGAACGCGACGCCTCGGGCGCACCCGCCGTGCCGTGGGACTGGACCGACACGGCGAAGCTCAACTACGCCAACCGCGCCGTCTGGGAGGGTGAGGCCGAGGCGATGGAGTTCTGGCTCCGCGAGCACGGCGTCGACGGCTTCCGCTGCGACATGGCGATGCTCGTGCCGGTGGAGTTCTGGCATGAGACGGTCCGCCGCCTGCGCCTTATGAAGCCCGACCTCTTCATGCTGGCCGAGGCCGAGGAGACGAACCTCTTCGAGCACGGCACCTTCGATGCCTGCTACGCCTGGCAGATGCACCACCTGATGAACGACGTGGCGCAGGGTCGGGTGCGGGTCACGGCGCTGCGCGACTACATCTACGCCGACCGCGGCCGCTACCCCGAGTCGGCCATGCGGCTCACCTTCACCTCGAACCACGACGAGAATTCGTGGAGCGGCTCGGAGTTCACCCGCATGGGGGCCGCCCGTGAAATCATGGCGGCCTTCACCTTCGTCGTGCCGCGCGGCCTGCCCCTCGTCTATACGGGACAGGAGGTGGGCTACGACCACAGCTTCGCCTTCTTCGACCGCGACCCCCTGCCCGATGCCGCTCCCAACGCCTTCACGGAGTTCTACCGCCGGCTCACCGCACTGCGCCACAACCACCCGGCCCTCGCCTCGGGCGGCCGCGGCGGCGGGATGGTCGAAATCCGCAACAACGCCGAGGATTGCCTGATGACCTTCGTGCGCGAAGCGGGCGACGACCGCGTCGTGGCGGTGATGAACCTCTCGCCCTACGCCATCCATGCCGACTACCGCACGGGCATCTACGCCGGGCGCTACATCGACGCGATGACGGGCCTGCCGTTGCTGCTTGCGGAGCATGTCGAGGAGGATATGGCTCCGTGGAGCTACCGGATTCTGACCCGCTCCCGCGAATAGCGCCGCCGGAGGAGCCGATGTCAACCTTTTTTCCGCTTTCCTGCCCATGACCACCGAATCCGAACCCATGCTCCGTACCGCTTCCGGGTGCGATGCCCCGTCGGGGAAGGCCTCCTGCGCCGGGGTTGCCGACCAACCCTCCGCCGGAACGGCCGCCGATGGGTCTGCCTCTGTCGGAGTTGCCGCCGGCAAACCCTCAATTCGAGACGGGCGCCCCGCCTACGGAACTGCCGACGGGACTGCCGACGGGGCCGCCGCCGTGCCTTCCGCCGACGACCGCCCGGCTGCCGGCGGAGCGTGTCCCCTCGGTGCCGGGGCCGGGGAGGGCGGGAGCCGCATCGAGCGCATCGAGCCGCCGTCGTGGTGGGTCGGCATGCAAACGCCGCTCCAGCTGCTGGTCAAGGGGCGGGGGATTGCCTCGTGGCAGGTCGCGGTTGATGGCTGCGAGGGGGTCCGCGTCACGGCGCTCCATCCCGGCACGAGCCCCAATTACCTCTTCGTCGACGTGGCCATAGCGCCGACGGCCCGCCCCGGCCGCATCCGCCTCCGCTTCACCCGCGGCGGCGAGCACTTCGGGGTCGATTACGAGCTGGCGGCCCGTCCGCAGCGTCCGCAGCGCGCGAGCTTCTCGACGGCCGACGTCCTCTACCTGGTGATGCCCGACCGCTTCGCCGACGGCGACCCCTCGACGGACAACGACCCCTCGACGGCCGAGCGCTGCGACCGCCGCGACCCCTTCGGCCGCCACGGAGGCGACCTGCCCGGCCTTACGCGGCATCTGGACTACATCGCCCGGCTCGGCGCCACGGCCGTCTGGTGCACCCCCGTGCTGCTCGACAACGAGCCGCACCAGTCGTACCACGGCTATGCCACGGCCGACTACTACCGGGTCGACCCCCGCATGGGCGGCAACGAGGCCTACTTCACCTTTGTCGGGGAGTGCCACCGCCGGGGGCTGAAGGTGGTGATGGATGTGGTGACGAACCACTGCGGCAGCGCCCACTGGTGGATGGAGGAGCCTCCGTTCGACGACTGGGTCCACCGCCACCGAAGCTATACGCCCACCAACAACCTCTTCTCGACCCACATGGACCCCAACGCCTCGCGCTACGACCTGGAGGTGTTGCAGAGCGGCTGGTTCGACCGCTCGATGCCCGACATGAATCTCGACAACCCGTTCGTGCTGAACTACTTCCGGCAGTGGGCCGTCTGGTGGATTGAGCGGGCCGGCATCGACGGCCTGCGCGTGGACACCTACCCCTACAACGAGAAGGGGCCGATGAGCGCCTGGTGCGCCTCGGTGCGGCGCGAATATCCGTGGCTCAACATCGTCGGCGAGTGCTGGACGACCGACATCCCGCGTCTGGCCTACTGGCAGAGCGGCCAGATGAACCGCGACGGCTTCGATTCGCACCTGCCCGCCCTGATGGACTTCCCGCTGCAGGAGGCGCTCTGCTCGGCGCTGCGGCCCGAGCGGCGGGGCGGCGGGATGATGCGCCTCTACGACTGCCTCGCGGACGACTTCGTCTACCACAATCCGTCGAATCTGGTCACCTTCTTCGGCAACCACGACACGGAGCGGCTGGCCGACGTCGTCGGTGGCAGCTGGCGGCGGATGAAAATCGCCTTTGCACTGCTGGCCACCCTGCGGGGCATTCCCCAAATCTTCGCCGGGGACGAGCTGGGGCTGCGCACGACCGATGCGGCGCAGGGCCACGGCGCTCTGCGCCGTGACTTCCCGGGCGGCTGGGCGGGCGATGCGCGCAACTGCTTCGAGGAGTCGGGACGGCTGGGCGAGGCGGGTGACCTCTGCGCCTACGTGCAGCGGCTCTTCACCTGGCGCCGGCAGTGCCGCGTCCTCCACACGGGGCGGACGATGCACTTTGCACCCGAGGATGAGTGCTACGCCTTTTTCCGCTACGACCGCAACGCCTGCGTCTTTGTCTTTGTCAACAACTCGCGGCGCCGCGTGCGCATTCCCTGGTCGCACTATGCCGAAATCGCCGCGCCGCTCCGTGAGGGGCGCAACGTGGTGACGGGCGAGCGGGTCACGCTCTCGGAGCGGAGCCGCGTGGCACCGCTCACGGCGCTGGTGGTCGAGTTCGACCGGGGCGTCGCGCCGACCGGCCGCGTGGTGTGTGACGCCGGGGATAAATCCGCAGCGGAGCGATAACCGGTTGCCTGCCCCCTGTCTGCCCGCCTTTCTGTCTGCTGCCCTGTTTTTAGTCTCACCTCTTTCCTCGCGCCTTGCGCTTTCTGCCTCCCGACTTAGAACGCCTTTCGCCGTCCGGCAGACGGTACGCGCCGGCGGGTGCTGAATTCCCCTTCCGGAACCCTCCGGGCACAATGCCGCAAATAGAAAAGGGACGGAGCTCACGGCTCCGTCCCTCTTTTCTGCACTCCGCCCTCCGGGGCGACCCCTTTCTCGTGTTTGCACTCCGCCCTCCGGGGCGACTCCTTTCGCGTGCTTGCGCTCCGCCCTTCGGAGCGACCCCTCCCGCGTGGGTCAGAACTCCACCTTGGGGGCTACGTCGCTCCCTTCGGCCGCCTCGAAGTAGGGCTTCTTCTCGAAGCCGCAGAGCGAGGCCACGATGTTGGTCGGGAAGCGGCGCACGGCGACGTTGTAGCCGCGGGCCGTCTCGTTGAAGTCGCGCCGCGCCACGGCGATGCGGTTCTCGGTCCCCTCGAGCTGCGCCTGAAGCTCCCGGAAGTTCTCGTTGGCCTTCAGGTCGGGGTAGTTCTCGGCCACGGCCAGCAGCCGTCCCAGCGCCGTGCGCACCTCGGCCTGCGCCGCCTGGTAGCGCTCCAGCTGCTCGGGCGTCAGCTCGTCGACCGAGAGGTTGATGGAGGTTGCGCGCGTGCGGGCGTCGGTCACCTCCTCGAGCGTCGTGCGCTCGTGCTCGGCGTAGCCCTTGACCGTGTTCACCAGATTGGGAATGAGGTCCGAACGGCGCTGATACTGCGTCTCGACGTTGGCCCAGGCGCCGTTGACCGCCTCTTCACGGCTCACCAGCCGGTTGTAGCTCGAGTAGAAGAAGAATCCTCCGATGACGAGGATGGCCAGTACAATCCAAATCCATTTTTTCATTGTTCGCTCTCTTGATTGGTTTATTCTGTTGTCTCAGTAGGTTGCTGTTGCCTTTTCCGTTGCCTTTTCTGCTGCCTCGGCCCGCTCTCAGCGGCTTGCCTCGTCCTTGCTCTCCGCGGCGCCTTGCCCGGTGGGGGGGGGAAGGTGCCGGCCGGGGGGCTGCGCCTGTGTTCTGCCGGGGCGCTGCGTCTGTGTTCTGCCGGGGCGGTCCCGGGCTGCGGTTCGCCGCGGCGCTGTTCCGCCGGGCTTCGTTTTGCCGCCCTTGCTCGCCGGCCGGGGGCGCTGCATTGCGCGTCCCTTTCTGCACTTCTTGCGTGCTTCTTTTTCCGCTCCTTTGGGCATCCTCGGGGCTACCAGCGCGAGCCGGCGCCGCCGCCTCCGAAGCTGCCTCCGCCGAAGCCTCCGCCCATGGAGCCCCCTCCGCCGCCGAAGCCGCCCAGTCCGCCGAAGCCGCCGATGATGGGCCCTCCGCCGCGCCCTCCGAAGCCGTTGTCGCGCCATTCGCGCTCCTGGCGCCGCACCACATGGCCGCAGTGCGTGCAGACGAAGGTGTACTCGACGATGCGGTGCTGGGGGGTGAGCCCCAACACGCGCCGCTCCTCACGGACGAGCGTATGCTTGTGGCAGCGCGGGCAGCGCTTCTCCTGCCGCCGGCGGTGGAGCGCCAGCAGCGAGGTGGCGAGGAAGAAGAGGATGACCGCGCCGAAGATGTAGAGCACCGGCAGCGGCCCGTCGTCCGGCTCCTCCTCCCCGAATGCGATGCCGCTGCCCGTCAGGGCGCCCGCCACGGCCTCGACACCGGCCACCATGCCGCCGCTGTAGTCCCCCGTGCGGAAGCGGGGCAGCATCAGCTGCGTCTGAATCCGCTTGCAGAGGGCGTCGGTCAGAACCCCCTCGACGCCGTATCCCGTCACGAAGCGGATTTCGCGCCGGTCGCGGACCAGCAGGATGCCCACGCCGTTGTCGTCGCCGGCGCGCCCCACGCCCCAGCGGCGGAAGAGGTCGATGGCGAAGGTGAAGAGATCGTCGCCGGCAATCTCGTCGACGGCCACCACCGCCACCTGGGCGATGCCCTGCCGGCGCAGCGAGCCGCAGAGCGAGTCGATGCGGGCGACGGCTGCCTCGGAGAGAATCCGGTCGGGATTCGAGACGTAGCGGTTGCGGTCCGTCAGCTGGACGTTGGGAATCTCCTCCACGCGGTAGCCGGCCGCCCGTGCGGGTGTGGCCGCAAGGAGCGGGAGCATCAGGCTCAGGAGGATGGTGGTCAGCAGGGTGCGCATGGTTGAAAACAGGGGGTTGTGTGGTGCAAACATACGAAAAAAACGGCAAATCGCCCAATGGTGCAGGGGGCCTTTCGTCGCTTTTTTTCGTCGGCCGGTCGGGCGGCCCGGGGCGGGGGAGGGACTGTCTCTTATACCCGTCTGACGCTGCCGCCGGGTACGGGGGGGNGGGGAGGGAGGTGCCCCGGGGCCGCGGGCGGGGCCGGGCCGATGGAGGGTCCGGTCCGGGAGGCGGTTCCGTGTGTGGGTCCGGGCTGGTTGTGGCTTCGAGACGGTCCGGGAGGCGGTTCCGCGGGCGGGGCCGGGAATGGTTCCGCAGAGGGGGCCGGGTTGGGGGAGATGCAGGAGCGGTCCAGCGGTCCGGTGGTTGGTCCGGGGCTGTGCGGCGCAGGGTGGAGCGGCGTTCCGGCTCCGTGGAAGGTCCGGGCCGGGAGGTGGTTCCGCTCATCGCCCGCTCATCGCCCGCTCAGAGGCGGCTGCGGTCCTCGGCGGCCCCCGCCTCGATGCTCTTCTTCTGGAAGGCCTTGCCTGCCTTGAAGTTGTAGGTTATGCCCACCTGGAACCGGATGGAGCTCCAATTCTGGCGAACCTGCTGGTGGCGTACGAAGTCGTCGCCGCGTGCGCCGAGCGTCTGTGCCCGGTTCAGCAGGTTGTAGGCCGAGAAGGTGCAGGTCAGACGGTCGCCGAAGAAGCTCTTCTTGATGCTGGCGTTGAGGAAGTGCATCGCGTCGACCCAGCACGAACCCAGATAGAGCCGGTTGTTGTAGCGGTACGAGAGGTCGAGGTAGACCTTGCCCGGCAGCGTGAAGGTGGTCTGCGCGTTGGCGAAGAGGTAGTGGTGGTACCGGATTGAGCCGTGGCTCGAGAGGCGCATGCCGTTGTAGACGTAGTTGGCGTTGAGGTTGAGCGTCCACCACTTGGTGAGCTGGAACGGCAGGCTTGCGGCCAGGTAGTAGCTCGCCGTGCGGTCGTAGTTGAGCCAGAGGATGCCCAGCACGTCGGGATTCTCGGCGTCGGGAACCATGTCCTGGTTGATTTCGTCGTCGACGATGCTGATGCCGGCCGTCAGCGTGTACTTGTGGGCGAGCACCGCCGTGAGGCTCACGTCGCTCGTGTAGCTGGGGAGCAGGTCGGGGTTGCCCGTCTGGTAGGTGTAGTCCGAAATCTGCGAGCGGTTGGGCATGAGCGTCCAGAAGCTCGGGCGGCGGATGGTCCGCGCATACTGCGCCACGAGCGAGTAGGCTCCGTCGCTGCTCAGCGAGTAGGAGACGTTGGCGTTGGGGAAGAGGCTGAAGTAGTTCTGCTCGACGCCGTTGCGCCGCCCGTCGGTGCGGGTGTACTCGCCGCGCAGACCCGCCGTGACGCCCCAGCGGCCGAGCCGGGCCGTCACGACGCCGTAGGCGGCAGCGATGTGTTCGGTGTAGTCGACGCGGAGACTCTGGTCGTCGTTGCGCACCCACTCCTCCTCCTTGAGGTACTGGTAGAGGGAGTTGTTGTAGGTGTGGTTGCGCGTATACTTGGCGCCGGTTTGGAGGCTCCATTTCGGCGAGAACTTCTTGTCGAGGGCCAGCGTCAGCGCGGCAACCTCGAACGAGTTGTCCGTGTGGTCGCGGTAGGTCGAGTCGACGGAGGGCAGTCCTTCGGGCTGTATGTGGCTGAAGTTGTCGTTGTGCGACGAGGCTTCGCGGCGGGCGTAGTCGCCCAGCACCTTGAACTGCGACCCCAGCGTGTCGATTTTCCAGATGTAGTTGAAGGTCCCCTCGTAGCCGTTCGTGGTGCTTGTCGGACGGAACCGGCTGTCGGTCTCGGAAGTGGTGCCGTTGCCCATCATCGAGTGGGTCTGCGTCGTGCCGCTCTCCGTCATGCGGAGGTAGGAGAACTCGGCGCCCACGCTGTGGCGGTCGTTGATTTCGTAGATGGCCCCGAGCCGGCCGCCTCCCGATGTGTCGTCGTTCTTCATGGTCGATTCGGCATTGAGCCGCTTGCTGCTGGTCGTGTAGTCGGTCTTTTCGGTCGAGCGGGCCTCAGAGGGCCCGAACGAGGCCCAGGCCGAAGCGTTGATGTCGAACTGCCCCGTATGGATGCTGATGTTGGCTGCCGGCATGTACGAGCTGCCCATCTTGCCCTGTGTCGTGCGCATCGAGACCGAGCCGTTCAGGCCGTTCTCGCGCCGCTTGCGGAGCGTGATTTTGATGACGCCGCCCGACGAGTCGGCATCGTAGTCGGCGCCGGTGACGGGCACCACCTCGATTTTCTGAATCTCCTCGGCCCGCAGCGAGCGCAGGTAGGTGAGCAGCTGCTCGGGCTCCATGCGCAGTTCGCGGTCGTTGATGAAGACCTTCGAGCCGCTCTTGCCGTTGATGGATATCTTGTCGTCGCTCACCCAGACGCCCGGCGCCTGTTCGAGCAGCTCGACGCCGTCGCGCCCGATGGCCGAGGGGGTGTTGGCCACGTCGACCACGAAGCGGTCGGCTTCGCGGCGGATGAGCTGCGCCTTGACGGTCACCCCTTCGATTTGGGTCGCCGCGGTGCGGAGCGTCAGGTTGCCCAGTTCGCCGTCGGCGGCGAGCTGCACGTCGCGGTCGATGGGTTCGTAGCCGACATACTGGATGCGGAGGTGGTACTTGCCCGCCGGGACGCGCAGTTCGAAGCGACCCTCCTCGTCGGAGGCCATCCCCGCCACCTGCTTTTCGTCGCGCAGCAGCACGACGGTGGCGTATGCCACGGCGTTGCCCTGTTCGTCGACCACGCGGCCGCGGGTCGGGAGCATGCGGGCCGCGAAGAGCTCCGTGAGGGAGAGCATCAGTGCAAGTGAGAGAAGAACCAGTTTCTTCATGGCTTTATTGTGTTTTATTATTGTTTGCGTTGCTTGTTATTTGATAATGCAAATATAAATAAATTTCGTTGTATTATGCAATACAAAGTACTAAATTTTCGCATAATTTTTTGATACATATATTTATTAAAAAGAAATAGAGCCTCTTTTAAGAGGTAGCGAGGTGCTTGTGGTATGAGAATGTGTAGTTAAAGGAGAGGGGATTTAGCATTCGTAGTAGAGGTAAAAAGGAACTGACTATTGAAATCAATTGCAAGCACGGATAACGGTGGTATGTATTGAGTGGTAAAAGTTTCGGAATAATAAAAGTATTTTATTTGCTTAAGATTCAAACTTTATTTTTACCTTTGTAGTGTATCGAGAATATCGATACGCTTTTTTGATGGCATTTAGGCTATTGGTTTTGCAACGAAAACGACCAATTTTTAATCGCAAAAACACCAATAGGCACAATGAATGCCCTCGCTGTATGGCGTGGGTTGTGCTTATGTTTTTGCAGGCGCTTGGTCGTGCCTCGTTGCAATAAGCATGACCTGCGTTTCTTTTTTATGGTTAAGCGTATGCCCCATCTTTGGCATAGACTATAATGTTTAACGATTAAAATAATACAGCGTTATGAAAAAGAAATCTTTTTTCTCCTGCTGTTTGTCTCGGCCTTGTTATCCATGGTGTCATGTATGCCAAAAATGTATCCGCTGAGGGGGCAATACAAAGTCGAAAATACTATTGAAACTACATCGTCATACGAGGATGTTTGGAATAAAGTAATAAATTTTTTGCGTCAAACAATATTGCAATTTCGACAATCGATAAATCAAGCGGCATTGTGGCTGCGAATGATGTCGTTTTTTGGAAGACATGCCTTACAATGGAAGATAAAAGGGGTGTAATTGAAAATCCCCAGGCTTGGTTTGTCATGCCGTATGAAAAGAATACCAAGCCGGTATCAGTGCAATGTTCGCTTAATGTTCATGTGATAGACACGAATGATGGGCGTGTTTCTATAACAATAAATATTGGTAATATTAGGGGAAAAGAGATTACATCTAATTTTACGGGATTAGCCATATATCCATCCTATAATTTTTCGTCTACGGGAAAATTCGAGAAAACATTATTAGATATATTTAGATGAGCCGCATGTATTAATGTGTTGATATGATTGTCTTACTTAAGTTTGGATTGGATGTTTATCCAATCCTTTTTGTTTAAATTGGATAAACTGTTAAAGCAAAACGATTTGTAATATTTTCAAGAGAAGGTTTTTCAGCTCTTTACGACTGATGTATAGACGAACAGTGTCTTTGTAGTTTGTTTTGAGCGCAATCCATGGTGCCGAGACAGATTATCTGGAGAATCCAGCCGTCATGCCGGAAACAGCCGCGGTGGTCGCCGACTCGGAACGCAGTACTCCTGCCGCGCCGAGTCCCGGTATTGCAGGATGCCGCCGCGCTGCGGAGCGGCTTCTGCATGAGGCGGTTCCGGTGCTGCGGCCGGCCGAGGCGCCCCGCCCCGTGGCTCTGCCGGCCGGCCGCGCTTCCCGCGCCGGAGCGCACAGCGCACTTCGGCCGCGTTTTTCGAAAAAAATCGGCGGCACGCCCTCGGGAATCCCGGGAATAATTCCTAAATTTGCAGGATGAATTACGATGACTGATTACGCCCCGAACCTATGCTGAGCCTGATTTTCTTTATCTTCCTCGTCCTCCTCTGCACCCTCTTCATGGTGCTCTCGGCCCTGGCCCTCGTCCTGTGCTGGCCCTTCGACCGCGCGCGCCGCACGGTGCACGAACTCTCGCGCATTCTCGTGCGCATCTTCTTCGCCATCCCGCCCCTGTGGCGGCAGCGCGTCATCGGACGGGAGCTCATCGACCGGCATCAGCGCTACGTGATTGTCATCAACCACCGTACGGTCATCGACATCCCGACGCTCTACTACCTGCCGCTCAACTTCCGCTGGGTCTCCAAGCGCGAGGTCTACAAGGTTCCCTTCTTCGGGCAGTACCTCTTCCTGCACGGCGACATCTGCATCAACCGCGGCCGCGCCACGGAGGCGATGGAGCAGCTGCTGCGCGAAGGCAAGCTCTGGCTCTCGCGCGGGGCTTCGGTGGCCATCTTCCCCGAAGGGACCCGCTCGAAGGACGGCGAGATTCACCGCTTCAAGGCGGGCGCCTTCCTGCTGGCCAGGGAGGCGGGCGTGGCGATTCTCCCGGTGGTCACCGAGGGAACCAACACGCTGATTCGCCCCAACGGCCTCTTCAACTGGGGCAACCGCATCACGATTCGGGTGCTGCCGCCGGTTCCGGCCGAGCGCGTGGCGGCCGAAGACCCCCACGTGCTGATGCAGGAGGTGCACGACGCGATGTGCTCTGCGCTGGAGGAGATTCGTCGCAAATAGGACCGCCGGGGTCCGACAGCCGCATCCCGCCTCGCGTGCGCGGGTGCGCCCTTCGTGCCGGAGGACGAACGGACCGCGGACCGCGGGCGTCCTGCGGCGCTTCCGGTTATGGACTGAACATGAATTATGGCTGACTTATTGAATAATATTCCTACGGACAACTACGGCGACGACGCCATCGTCACCCTCACGCCCCGCGAGCATATCCGCCTGCGCCCGGGCATGTACATCGGCAAGCTGGGCGACGGCTCGCAGGCCGACGACGGCATCTACGTCCTCATCAAGGAGGTGGTGGACAACTCGGTCGACGAGTTCATCATGGGCGCCGGACGCCAAATCGACATCACGGTCGAGGGGCAGCTGGTCACCGTGCGCGACTACGGCCGCGGCATCCCGCTCAACTCGCTCACGGCGGCCGTCTCGGAGATGAACACCGGCGGCAAGTACGGCGGCTCGGCCTTCAAGAAGACGGTGGGTCTGAACGGCGTGGGCGTCAAGGCGGTGAACATGCTCTCGAGCGAGTTCACGGCCCGCTCGGTGCGCGACGGCCGGGCCCACGAGGTGACCTTCGCCAAGGGGCTCGAGCAGGGCGAGCGCTGGGAGGAGCACACCGACGAGAAGAACGGAACCTTCATCTCCTTCCGCGTCGACGAGGAGGTCTTTGGCCCCTATGCCTACAACATGGAGTATGTCGAGCAGATGGTGAAGAACTACACCTATCTGAACCTCGGGCTGACCATCCGGCTCAACGGCCGGAGCTACGTCTCGAAGAACGGCCTGCTCGACCTGCTCAACGAGAACATGACCGACGAGCCGCTCTATCCGCCCATCCACCTCTCGGGCGACGACATCGAGGTGGCCATCACCCACGGTACGGGCTACGGCGAGAGCTACTACTCGTTCGTCAACGGACAGTACACCTCGCAGGGCGGTACGCACCAGGCCGCCTTCCGCGAGGCCATCGCCAAGACCATCAAGGAGTTCTACCACAAGGACTACGACCCGTCGGACATCCGCACGTCGATTATCGCCGCCATCTCGGTCAAGGTGACCGACCCGGTCTTCGAGTCGCAGACCAAAATCAAGCTGGGCTCGAAGGAGATTGAGCCGGGCGTCTCGATGCGCAACTTCGTGATGGACTTCCTGGGCAAGCATCTGGACGACTACCTGCACAAGCATGCCGACACGGCGCAGGTGCTCCAGAAGAAAATCGTCGAGAACGAGAAGGAGCGCAAGGCCATCTCGGGGGTCCAGAAGAAGGCCCGCGAGACGGCCCGCAAGGTCTCGCTCAACAACCGCAAGCTGCGCGACTGCAAGATTCACCGCACGGACCGCAACGAGCTGGCCGAGCAGTCGATGATATTCATCACGGAGGGAAACTCCGCCTCGGGCTCCATCACCAAGAGCCGCGACGTGCGCACGCAGGCGGTCTTCTCGCTGCGCGGAAAGCCGCTCAACTGCTTCGGACTGACGAAGAAGGTGGTCTACGAGAACGAGGAGTTCTACCAGTTGCAGTCGGCGCTCAACATCGAGGAGGAGATGGAGAACCTCCGCTACGAGAAGGTGATTATCGCCACCGATGCCGATGTCGACGGCATGCACATCCGGCTGCTGCTGATGACCTTCTTCCTGCAGTTCTTCCCCGAGGTCATCCGCGAGGGGCACCTCTACGTGCTGCAGACGCCGCTCTTCCGCGTGCGCAACAAGAAGGAGACCCACTACTGCTACTCGGAGGAGGAGCGTCTGCGGGCCATCGCGCGCTGCGGGGCCAATGCCGAAATCACCCGATTCAAGGGTCTGGGCGAAATCTCGCCCGAGGAGTTCCGCGAATTCATCGGCGAGCGGATGCGTCTGGACCGGGTCCGCATCACGAAGGACGACCCGATTCACGACCTGCTGGAGTTCTACATGGGCAAGAACACCTACGAACGCCAGGGCTTCATCATCGACAACCTCCGCATCGAGGAGGACCTCGTCGAGGAGGACCTGCGTCTGAGCTGAACGTAACACGCCGCCGGCGGCCGGCGCCCCCGTCCGGGGTGCGTGCCGCAGGGCCGGTCAACCAAGCAACGGATTATGTCTGAAGAGAAAGATAAACGCGAGCAGGAAGAGCTGCTCAACGAAGAGGATGCCTCGACGCCCGAAACCGATGCCGGCAGCGAGGAGGAGGCTCCCGTCGACGCCCCCGCCTCCGCACAGTCGGGCCGGCCGAGCCGCTTCGGCCGCCTGATGCAGGAGGAGGCCGGCGTGCGCAAGCTGGCGGGCATGTACAAGAACTGGTTCCTCGACTACGCCTCCTACGTGATTCTGGAGCGCGCCGTGCCCCACGTCGAGGATGGCCTCAAACCCGTGCAGCGACGCATCCTCCACGCCATGAAGGCGGTCGACGACGGCCGCTTCAACAAGGTGGCCAACATCGTCGGCCAGACCATGCAGTACCACCCCCACGGCGACGCCTCCATCAAGGATGCGCTCGTGCAGCTGGGGCAGAAGGAGCTGCTCATCGACTGCCAGGGCAACTGGGGCAACATCCTCACGGGCGACGAAGCCGCGGCGGGCCGTTACATCGAGGCGCGCCTCTCGAAATTCGCCCTCGAGGTGGTCTTCAACCGCAAGACCACCGAGTGGATGCGCTCCTACGACGGCCGCAACGAGGAGCCCGTCACGCTGCCCATCAAGTTCCCGCTGCTGCTGGCGCAGGGCTCCGACGGCATCGCCGTGGGTCTGGCCTCGAAGATTCTGCCCCACAACTTCGTGGAGCTCATCAACGCCTGCATCGCCCACCTCCAGGGGCGCGAGTTCCAGCTCTATCCCGACTTCCCGACGGGCGGCATGGCCGACGTGAGCCGCTACAACGACGGCCTGCGGGGCGGCACGGTGAAGGTGCGCGCCCGCATCTCGAAAATCGACAAACGGACGCTCGCCATCACGGAGATTCCCTACACGACCACCACCGAGTCCATCAAGGAGTCCATCATCAAGGCGAGCGACAAGGGCAAAATCAAAATCCGCAAGGTCGACGACAATACGGCCGAGAAGGCGGAAATCATCGTGCAGGTGGCCCCCGACGAGTCGTCGGACAAGACTATCGACGCCCTCTACGCCTTCACCGACTGCGAGGTCTCGATTGCTCCGAACGCCTGCGTCATCTGGGAGGACAAGCCCCACTTCCTGGGCGTGTCGGAGATTCTGCGCCGCTCGGCCGAGCATACGCGCTGGCTGCTGGGCCGCGAGCTGGAGATTCGCCTCGGCGAGCTGAACGAGGCGTGGCATGCCGCCTCGCTCGAGCGGATTTTCATCGAGAACAAGCTCTACCAGCTCATCGAGGGGTGCCGCAGCCGCGAGGAGGCCTACGCCGCCGTCGACAAGGGGCTGGAGCCCTTCAAGAAGCAGCTGCGCCGCGAGGTGACGCTCGAGGACGTGCAGCGCCTGACGGAGCTGAAGTTCATCCGCATCTCGCGCTACGATACCGAGAAGGCCGACAACGAAATCCGCCAGATTGAGGCCGACATCGACGAGACGCGCTACCACCTGGCCCACCTGACGGAGTATGCCGTGGCCTACTACGAGCACATCCGCGAGAAGTACGGCAAGGGGAAGGAGCGCCGCACCGAGCTGCGCGAGTTCGACTCGATTGAGGCGACGCGCGTGGCGGTGACCAACGCCAAGCTCTACGTCGACCGCGCCGAGGGATTCTTCGGCATCGGCAAGTCGATGAAGGATGCCGAGTTCGTCTGCGACTGCTCGGATATCGACGACGTGATTGTCTTCACGCGGGACGGCCGCTACGTCATCACGAAGGTCTCCGACAAGGCCTTCTTCGACAAGGGCATCTACTACATCGGCGTCTTCAAGCGCAACGACGAGCGGACCATCTACAACGTCCTCTACCGCGACGGCAAGAACGGCCCCATCATGATGAAGCGCTGCGCCATCAAGGGCATCACGCGCGACAAGGAGTACGACATCACGAAGGGGACGCCGCGGAGCGAAATCCTCTACATGTCGGTCAACCCCAACGGCGAGGCCGAGGTGCTGAAGGTCTACTTCAAACCGCGCCCGCGGTTGAAGAAGGTGATTGTCGACCTCGACTTCTCGACGCTGGCCATCAAGGGGCGCCAGAGCCAGGGCAACCTCTTCTCGCGCTACGGCATCCACAAAATCGTCCTCAAGGAGCGGGGCACCTCGACGCTCGGCGGCCAGAACATCTGGTACGACGACGACGTGCGCCGGCTCAACGCCGAGGGGCGCGGCCGCCTGCTGGGCGAGTTCAAGGGCGACGACAAGCTCATCGTCTGGACCTCGAAGAACCAGTACTACATCACGGGCTACGACCTGGCGCAGCACTTCCCCGACGATACGGTGCGGGTCGACCGCTTCGAGGCGGACCGCGTCTACAGCCTCTGCTACTACGACCGCGAGCAGCACTACTACTACCTCAAGCGCTTCACGGCCGAGATGAGCGACCGCCTGCAGTTCTTCCTCGAGGAGGGGCAGGCCGACTTCGTCTGCCTGACCGACAAGGCGGGGGCGAAGCTCGAAATCACCTACAAGGGGGCCCATGCGGCGCGCCCGGCCGATTTGGTGGATGTCGACGAGTTCGTCGGCGTGAAGAGCCACCGCGCCAAGGGCAAGCGTCTGACGACCTACGAGGTGGCGACGCTGCGCTTCATCGAGCCGGAGCTCCCGCCCGAGCCGGAACCCTCCGACGGCGAGGAGCCGCTGGAGGAGGACGATGCTGCCGGTGTTGAGGGAGCTGCCGGAATTTCCGCGGCAGCCGGGGCTGCCGCGGGTTCGAGTGCTGCCGGCGCGGAGCGGGGCGGCTCTTCGGAGGCTGCGGCGGAGGATGCTCCGGCGGCGGCATCCGCAGCCGGAAACGCCTCCCGGGATGCGGCCGCAGGCGCGGCCCCGAAGGGGGCGTCGGGTGCTCAGACGGGTGCTCAGACGGGTGCTCAGACGGGCGCCTCGACAGGTGCCCAGACGGGCAAGCGGCGTGCGGCGGAGCCGCGCGGCGGTGAAATCTCGACCACGGGCCTTCCCAAGACGGGAGGAGGCGGCGTCGACTTCGAAATCGAGCGGGCCAAAGGCGATGTGGACGAGGTGATTGACCCCGAGCAGCTCAACCTCTTCTGAAGCTGATTCCGGGGCCCTTCGGCGGCGGAGCCGAGGTCCGTGCGGCCGCTCTGGCTCGGGGCCTCTGCGGGGTGCCGGCGGTGCCGGAGAAGACGTGACGGCAGGTTCGGAGAAGAAGGAGCCTGCGGGGCGCCAAGCCCGAGATGAAGCCGGCGGAAGACGCCGGTGGCGTCGGCCGGGTACCTGCGGAGCGGCGGAAAAAATGCCGGAGCGGTGCCCGGAAAATGCCGGCGGAAGGAGCCCGAAACGGTGCCGGAAAGGTGTCTGCGGGGCGCCGGAAAATGCCGGCGGGGCGTCGGCGGGACGCCAAGCCCGAGAAGATGCCGGCGGAAGGCGCCGGAAAAGCCGAGGCAGAGCCGGTGCCGGCAAATGGAACATGCAACGATGAAACCTCTCTTTTTGATAGGATACATGGGGTGCGGCAAGAGCACCGTCGGGCGGAAGCTCTCGCGCCGCCTCGGGTGGCGCTTTGCCGACACCGACGCGCTGGTCGAGGAGGCCGAGGGGGCCTCCGTGGCCGACATCTTCCACTACGAGGGCGAGGAGCGCTTCCGTGAGGTGGAGCGTCAGGTGCTCGAGCGCCTCATTGCGGCGGCGGAGCCCGTCGTGGTCTCGACGGGCGGCGGCCTGCCTCTGTGGCACGACAACATGGAGCGCATGAATGGCTCGGGCGTGACGGTCTACCTGCAGCGCTCGGCGGCGGGAATCGCCCGCCGGCTGACCCCCTACGGCCGCCGCAAGCGCCCCCGCCTGCGCGGCCTGAGCGACGAGGAGCTGGTCCCCTTCATGGAGCGCGACATGGCTCTGCGCGCCCCCTTTTACGAGCGTGCACAGCTCACGCTGGCGTGCGATGCGCTGAGCGACGAGGCGGCGCTCGATGCCGTCGTGGCCCGGCTGCGGGCGGACGGCCTGGTGCGTTGAATCTTCAAACTGACGTCTGATTGCTATGGACAACCGTCCTGTCGGAGTATATGATTCGGGCCTCGGAGGCCTGACCGTGTGGCGCGAGCTGCGGCGTGCGCTGCCCGGGGAGTCGCTCCTCTATCTGGGCGACGGCAAGAACTGCCCCTATGGGGCGCGGCCGCGCGAGGAGGTGCGCCGTCTGGCCTGCCAGGCGGTCGACTACCTCATTGCGCAGGGGTGCAAGCTGGTGGTCGTCGCCTGCAATACGGCCACGGCCGCAGCCATCGACTTCCTGCGCGAGCGCTATCCCGACATCCCGCTCGTGGGCATGGAGCCGGCCGTCAAACCCGCCTGCCTGCATACGCGCAGCGGGGTGGTGGGGGTGCTGGCCACCGAGCGGAGCCTCGACGGCGAGCTCTTCCGGCGTACGGCGGCCCGCTACGGTCGCGGCATCGAGGTGGTGACCGCCCCTGGCAAGGGCTTCGTCGAGCTGGTGGAGTCCGACCGCGAAGCGACGCCCGAGGCCGAGGAGTGTGTGCGTCGGGCAATGGCCGGGATGCTGGAGCGCGGTGCCGACCAGATTGTCCTCGGCTGTACGCACTATCCCTTTTTGATGCCCGTCTTCGAGCGGATTGTCGCCGGGCGCGACGTGACCATCATCGACCCCTCGCCGGCCGTGGCGCGGCGCACGGCCCAGCTGCTCGACCAGTACGGTCTGCGGGCCGCCCCGGACCACCCTCCCACCTACGAATTCCGCACCTTTGCCGACGAGGCCTACCGGGAGCGCCTCCGCGCCAAGGCCTTTGCCGACGCCGATACGCCCGCTGCCCGATAAGCGGCGGCGGAGCGGCAGGGAGCGTTGCGGCGCCCGTCCGCCAAGCTGCGGCGGGGCAGGAAAACCGGTTGCAGCGGTCCGGGAATATGTTGCCGCCGCTTGCCGGGCGGTGGCGGGGCGGCATGGAGCGTTGCGGCGACAGTCTGCCAGGCGGCAGGGCGGAGAACCGGTTGCAGCGGTCCGGGAATATTTTGCCGCCGCTTGCCGGGCGGTGAAGTTCCGGGCCGAGTCGGGCGGCGGGCCGAAGCCGGGCGGCGGGGCTAAACCGGGAGACCGGGCCGAACCGGATGCCCGGGCCGACGCGGGGCGGTGAAGCTCCGGACCGGAACAGGTCGGCTGGGCGGAGAAGCTCCGGGCCGAAGCCGGGCGGCGGGGCGGAGACGTTCCGGGGCCGGCTGAGCCATGTCGCGGCGCACTCGCTTTCAGCCGGTTGCGCGCCGCCAGTTCGAGCGCAGCTCGATGCCGCTCGCGCAACGCGCTGAGCCGCCGCGGCTCCGCCGCATTCTTCCGACGGATTCGACCCTCCGATTTTTTAGTTTCGCAAAATTTCCGTAACTTCGCTTGATAAATCAAGCGCAAATTCCATGGCATCCAAAAATACCTCCTCCGGCAGTCGTCAGCAGACCACCCGTTCGAACCGCGACAGCGCCCGCTGGACGCTCGGCCTGCTGCTCTTTTTCACGGGGCTTTTCGCCACGGCGTCGGTCCTCTTCTCCTTCTTCTGCTGGTCGGCCGACCTGAGCGTGCTGCAGGGCGTCGGCAGCGACAGCCCGCTCTACGACGACACGGTAGAGAACCTCTGCGGGCGTGCGGGTGCCTGGCTGGGCGAGCAGCTCGTCGGCCGTTCGTTCGGCGTCTTCGGGGTGCTCATCCCCGTGATGCTGACGCTGGTGGGGGTGCGCATCATCCGCCAGCGCCCCATCCTGTTCAACCACTCGATTCTCTCGCTCTCGCTCATCATGATTCTCGGGTCGCTCACCCTCGGCTTCGCCTTCGGCGACAAGTGGAGCCTCTGCTCGAGCACGGGGTGGGGCGGCGCCTTCGGCATCGGGGGCGGCGAGTGGCTCGGCGCCCAGATTGGCTCGGTGGGGACCCTCATTCTGCTGCTGGGCGGCTGGATTCTGACCGGCGTCTTCATCAACCGCAACTTCATCAATACGGTCAATACGGCCGGCAACGCCATGGTGGACAAAGGGGGACGGATTGTCGACATGGTCTGCCACAAGATGGCTTCGGGCCATGCCCAGCAGGGTGAGCAGGAGGAGCAGGAGGCCGAAGCGGCCCCGTCCGAGCCCTCCTCGCCGCGTACGGCCGCTCAGGCCGCTCAGGCCGCACCGGCTGCGCAGCATGCCGCGCAGCGCCGTGATGCCGCCGCGGAGCGCCCGGCAACGACCTCCGAGCGTGAGAACCCCCGCGACGTGCCCGGCCGGACGGGTCGCGAGGTGCCGCACGACGAGCCGGCGACGCTCACCGTGCAGCGCCGTGCGGAGGAGCCCCGTCCGACGGCTGCGGCCGCTTCGGAGGAGAACCCCTTCCTCGAACTGGCCCCCGACGGCAAGCCCGTCGAGATGGAGATTGCCCGCCACACCGCCGAGGAGGAGGCGGAGCAGCCGCACGCGCCGCATGCCGACGCGTCGGATGACGCCTTTGAGGAGGTCGACCTCGCGTCGCGCGAGGGGCGTCTGGTGATGGGCCGCAGCGGGCTGGTCGAGCTCGAACGCCCCGCCGCCCCCGTGCGCCGTCCCGCCGTGGTGCAGAACGGCCCCTTCACCGAAATTACCGTCGGCGGAGAGCCTGCGCCGGAGTCCGCACCGGAAGCCTCCGGGGAGGCCGGCGCCGCACGGCAGGACTCCTCCGCCCGGCACGCGGCACCGGAGCCGGCCGCTGACCCCTCGTCGCCCTTCGTCGAGATTGCCCTCACCCCCGCCGCATCGCAGCACGAGGCGGAGACAGCCGCTCCGCACTACGGGGAGGAGGCGTCCGCCGCC
This sequence comes from Alistipes sp. Marseille-P5061, assembly GCF_900290115.1. Classification (GTDB taxonomy): domain Bacteria; phylum Bacteroidota; class Bacteroidia; order Bacteroidales; family Rikenellaceae; genus Alistipes; species Alistipes excrementigallinarum. The sequence goes on along the minus strand of NZ_LT985752.1, from coordinate 70,594 downwards.
CCGCAGTACGAAGCAGAAACGCCCGCCGCGCCCGCCGCGCCGCTGCATGCCGCCGCCGAACCTGTCGAATCGCTGCATGCGGCTGCCGCCGAGCCGGGCATCGTGGTGACGGTCGAGGCCAACAAGGCCCGCGAGGTCGACGACGCGCAGATTGCCACCGACGCCTACGACCCGCTCAAGGACCTGGTCAACTACCACCGCCCGCCCGTCTCGCTGCTCGAGGACTACATGTCCGACACGGAGGTGAGCGACGAGGAAATCTACGAGAACAAGTCGAAAATTGAGGAGACGCTCAAGAACTTCGGCATTCCGATTCAGCGCATCAAGGCGACGGTCGGCCCGACGGTGACGCTCTACGAGATTGTCCAGGCGCAGGGGGTCAAGATTTCGAAAATCCAGGGCCTCGAAAACGACATCGCCCAGAGCCTCAAGGCGCTGGGTATCCGCATCATCGCCCCCATCCCGGGCAAGGGCACCATCGGCATCGAGGTACCCAACCGCGACAAGCAGGTGGTCTCGATGTATTCGGCCATCCGCTCGCTGCGCTTCCAGGAGTCGAAGGCCGAGCTGCCGGTGGTCATCGGCCGCACGATTCAGAACGAGAACTACGTCTTCGACCTCACGAAGATGCCCCACCTGCTCGTGGCCGGCGCCACGGGTCAGGGCAAGTCGGTGGGTCTGAACGCCATCATCACCTCGCTGCTCTACCGCAAGCACCCCGCGCAGCTCAAGTTCGTGATGATTGACCCCAAGATGGTCGAATTCTCGCTCTACGCCAAAATCGAGAAGCACTTCCTGGCCAAGATGGAGTCCGAGGAGGAGGCCATCATCACCGACCCGCGCAAGGCGGTCTATACGCTCAACTCGCTCTGCATGGAGATGGACGCCCGCCTCGAGCTCTGCAAGAAGGCCGGGGCGCGCAACATCTCGGAGTACAACGAGAAGTTCGTCTCGCGGCGGTTGAATCCCCACAACGGCCACCGCTACCTGCCCTACATCGTGGTGGTGGTCGACGAGTTCGCCGACCTGATTATGACGGCGCGCGAGGTCGAGGGTCCCGTGATGCGTCTGGCGCAGAAGGCCCGCGCCATCGGCATCCACCTCATCATCGCCACGCAGCGACCCGACGTGAAGGTCATCACGGGCGGCATCAAGGCCAACTTCCCGGCCCGCATCGCCTTCCGCGTGATGCAGATGATTGACTCGCGCACCATCATCGACCAGCCGGGTGCCAACCAGCTCATCGGCCGCGGCGACATGCTCTTCTCGAAGGACGGTCAGCTGACCCGCATCCAGTGCGCGCTGGTCGAGACGCGGGAGGTCGAGCGCATTGTCGACTACATCTCCAAGCAGCAGGGCTACACGTCGGCCTACCTGCTGCCCGACTACGCCCCCGACTCGGGCGAGGGTGGCGGCGGCATGGGCAGCGAGGAGTCGTCGGCGCCCCAGAAGTACGACTCGCTCTTTGCCGAGATTGCCCGCGACGCCGTCTCGAGCGGGAGCATCTCCACCTCGATGATTCAGCGCAACTACGAGGTGGGCTTCAACCGTGCGGGCCGCATCATGATGCAGCTCGAGCGTGCCGGCATCGTCGGCCGCCAGCAGGGGGCCAAGCCGCGCGACATCCTCTTCCACGACATGCCCTCGCTCGAGGCCAAGCTGCAGGACCTGGGCCTCTTCTGAGGCCGGATGGCGGGGACCGGACGAGAGGGGAAGACGACCCCGGAGACGGGGCGGTTCCGGTGAGAGGGGGCGGGCCCGATGAGAGGTTGGACAGTGAAGGGGCGGTCCCGGAGCTGAAGCGGGCCGGTGAAAGGGCGGTCCGACGTGGATGCGCCCGCGAGGCTCCGATTGCGGGCGGCGGGGGCCGGACGGTGAAGGGGGGCGGTCCCGGTGAAGGGGTGGTCCGGAGAACCACGATTGCGGGCAGCGGGGGGCGGTCCCGGTGAAGGGACCGCCTTGTGTGGAAGCACCCCGGTGAAAGAGGCGGCCCGGTGTGGAAACATCCCGGTGAAAGAGGTGGCCCGGTGTGGAAGCGGCCCGGTGAAAGAGACGGCCCGGCGTGGAAGCGCCCGCGAGGCTCCGATTGCGGGCAAGGAACCCGAGGCCCGGTGAACTTCGATTGCGGACGGTTAACCCGAGGCCGGGAGGCGTCGATTCTGGCCGGGCAACCCGCCGGATGGCGCAATATGAACCGACAAATACCTTTGAAGATGATGAAATACGGAATCCATACATGGAGGTGGCCGCTCTGCAGCGCGCTGCTGCTCTTCGCTGCTCAGCCGCTCCGGGCGGCGCAGGCATTCCTCGGCGCTTCGACCGCCGCGGAGGTTCGCTCTGCGGCGCCCGCTTCGGAGCGTTCGCAGCGGGCCGAAGAGCTGCTCCGGCGGCTGGTGGCCTCCATCAAGGCGCTGGGCGACTACGGCGTTTCGTTTGCCGTCGAGAGCGGCGACCAGACGGTCGAGGGGCACTACAGCGTCTCGGGCAACCGTTACAGCATGACGCTGGGCGATGCCGAGGTCTTCTGCGACGGCAAGGTCCGCTACGAGGTGGACCACCGCCGGCGCGAGGTGGTCATCGACCGGGTCAACGAGTCGAGCCGCAACATCGTCGACAACCCGACGCGCGCCTTCGACTTCCTCGATGCGCAGTACCGTGCCTCGCTCGTCAGCGAGGTGGGCTCGTGCGCCGTGGTGCGCCTCACGCCGGCGGAGGGGGGTGCGCTGCCCGTGGGGAGCATCCTGCTCGAGGTGGATACCTCTGCCGCGAAGCCCCGTTCGCTGACCTACGACTTCGACGGCGAGCAGGTTGTGGTGCGGGTGAGCCGCATCGCTGCGGAGCATGCGGCCCTGCGCACGTTCGACGCCTCGGCCTGCAAGGGCTACGAGTTCATCGACTTCCGGTAGCCCGTCCTCGGCCAGCCATCCGGCGCGGCCAGCCTTCCGCCCACGACCTGCTGTCCGGCACGGCCCGCCTCCCTGTTGCGGCCAGCTTTCTGTTGTAACCCGCGGCCCGGCACGGCCCGTCATCCTGTTGCGGCCCGCCATCCGGCGCCGTCTGCCGGTCGTCTGCGGCCTGCCGTTCGGCACTTCCGGCTTTTCGGTGCTGCCGGTTTTTCTGCGTTGCCGGCCTTCCGTCCGCGGCGGCTCCGATGGGTGCGGCCGGTTGCGGCGAGCCTCCGGCCGCCATTGATTGCAGAGGCGGCGCCTGCGGCCGAAACCATCGCGCGGCGGTTACGACCCGCCGCGAAACCCCGTAAAAATCCCGACCCCCTGTCGGGATTTTTTTTTGAACGGCTCAAATCGCCCGAAAAGGGGCCTTGCGGGGACAAATCGCGCGAATTGCCCCGTCGCGGCCCCAGATTTCGGCGCCCAAAGTTGGCCATATCGAAAAAAAAACCTATTTTTGTCTGTTAAAACGAAGGTAATTCCAGAGAGAAATGCTAACTGAAGAAGAAAAGAATGCCGGTTTGGTGGGGCGTATCATCCCCATTAACATCGAGGAGCAGATGAAGACGGCCTACATCGACTATTCGATGTCGGTCATCGTGTCGCGTGCGCTTCCCGATGTGCGGGACGGTCTGAAGCCCGTGCATCGCCGTATCCTCTACGACATGAGCGCCGAGCTGAATCTCTATTCGGACAGACCCACGCGTAAGTCGGCACGTATCGTCGGCGACGTGCTCGGTAAGTTCCACCCCCACGGCGACGTGTCGGTCTACGACGCCATGGTGCGTCTGGCTCAGGACTGGTCGATGCGCTACCCGCTCGTGGACGGCCAGGGCAACTTCGGCTCGATGGACGGCGACTCGCCTGCCGCCATGCGTTACACCGAGGCCCGCATGAAGAAAATCACCGACGAGGTGATGGCCGACATCGACAAGGAGACGGTCGACTGGACGCTCAACTTCGACGATACGATTCCCGAACCCACGGTCCTCCCCACGAAGATTCCGCTGCTGCTGGTCAACGGCGCGAGCGGTATTGCCGTCGGCATGGCGACCAACATGGCCCCGCACAACCTGGGCGAGGTGGTCGACGCCTGCTGCGCCTATGTCGACAACCCCGACATCGAGTGCGAGGAGCTGCTCAAATACGTCAAGGCCCCCGACTTCCCGACGGGAGGCATCATCTACGGCTACGAGGGTGTGCGCGAGGCGCTGCTCACGGGCCGCGGCCGGGTGGTCATGCGCGCCCGCACCGAAATCGAGCATACGGCCAGCGGCCGCGAGTGCATCGTCATCACGGAGATTCCCTACATGGTCAACAAGGCGGAGATGATTAAGAAAATCGCCGACATGATTAACGAGAAGAAGATTGAGGGCATCTCCTACATCAACGACGAGTCGGACCGCAACGGACTGCGCATCATCGTGATTCTGAAGCACGATGCCGTGGCGAGCGTCGTGCTCAACACGCTCTACAAGAATACGCCGCTGCAGACGGTCTTCCCGGTGAACAACATCGCGCTGGTCAACGGCCGCCCGCAGCTGCTCAACCTGCGCGACCTGGTCAAGCACTTTGTCAACCACCGCCACGACGTGGTGGTGCGCCGCACGCGCTTCGAGCTGCGCAAGGCCGAGGAGCGCCTCCACATCGTGCTGGGTCTGCTCATCGCCCAGGACAACATCGACGAGATTGTCCACATCATCCGCTCGTCGCAGACCCCCGACGCCGCCAAGCAGACGATGATTCAGCGCTTCGGGCTGAGCGACATCCAGGCTTCGGCCATCATCGAGATGCGTCTGCGCGCCCTCACGGGGCTCGAGCACGGCAAGCTGGTGGCCGAGCGCGACGAGCTCGAGAAGCAGATTGCCCACCTGAAGGAGGTGCTGGCCAACGTCGGCATGCAGCTCGAGATTGTCAAGCAGGAGCTGCTCGAGGTCAAGGAGAAGTACGGCGACGAGCGCCGCACGGAGATTGTCTACGCCTCGGAGGAGTTTAACCCCGAGGACTTCTACGCCGACGACGACATGGTCATCACCATCTCGCACATGGGCTACATCAAGCGCACGCCGCTGGCCGAGTACCGTACGCAGAACCGCGGCGGCGTGGGTGCCAAGGGGAGCGCCACGCGCGACGAGGACTTCATCGAGCACATCTATACGGCCACGATGCACAACACGATGCTCTTCTTCACGGAGAAGGGCCGCTGCTACTGGCTCAAGGTCTACGAGATTCCCGAGGGCACGCGCAGCTCGAAGGGCCGCGCCATCCAGAACGTCATCCAGATTGAGCCCGACGACAAGGTGCGCGCCTACATCCACGTCAAGCGTCTGGACGATGCCGACTACGTGAACAGCCACTACATCGTCATGTGCACGAAGGAGGGCGTCATCAAGAAGACGCTGCTCGAGGCCTACTCGCGTCCGCGCCAGAACGGCGTCAACGCGATTGTCATCCGCGAGGGCGACCAGCTGCTCGAGGCGAAGCTCACGAGCGGCAGCGCCGAAATCATGATTGCGGCCCGCGGCGGCAAGGCGATTCGCTTCAACGAGACGACGGTGCGTCCCATCGGACGTGTGGGCGCCGGCGTGCGCGGCATTTCGCTCGAGGAGGGCGACAAGGTGGTCGGCATGATTTGCATCGAGCCCGACTCGAAGCAGGACGTGCTCGTGCTGAGCGAGAACGGCTACGGCAAGCGCACCGACCTGGAGGAGTACCGCATCACCAACCGCGGCGGCAAGGGCGTGAAGACGATTAACATCACGGAGAAGACCGGCGACCTGATTTCGATTCAGGCCGTGACCGACGACAACGACCTGATGATTATCAACCGCTCGGGCCTGACCATCCGCACGGCCGTGTCGCAAATCCGCATGGCGGGACGCGCCACGCAGGGCGTGCGCATCATCAACCTGCGCGAGGGCGACGCGATTGCTTCGGTCATGGCCGTGCCGCATGCCGACGAGGAGGAGACTTCTGCCGCAACGGACGAAACGGCGGGACAGACCGCAGTCGAGGCTCCGGATGCGGAGAACGGCGCTCAGGACGCAACGACCGAGACGACTGAGACGACCCCGGAGAAGTAGTTCCTCCGGGCCGTTTCGGCCGGAAAGGACATCTTTGGGGCAGTTTCATGCGGCGCATCTGTTGCAGTAGTGGATTTTATGCCTATATTTGCAGGTAGGAAACACCGCATGACGGAAACCAAATACAAACACCTAAAAATAAGTTCTTTATGAAAAAAACATGTGTAACGGCCCTCGCGGCGCTGCTTCTGGCAGTTCCCGCCGTGCAGGCTCAGAAGGTGAACAAGGATTCGTTCCTTTCGAAAATCGAGAAGAGCGACGCCGACATCGCCGACGTCAAGAAGGGAGCCAAGGCTGCAACGTGGGTAAATCGCGGCAAGCTCTTCTTCGAGGCCGTATCCGAACCGACGAAGGACCTGTTCCTCGAAATGGACCCCGTGATGCTCAAGTTCAACGACGGAGAGCCCCAGTCGACCTCCGAGGTGACCTTGCTCGACGTGCCCTACACGGCCTATGTATATCCCTACTACACGGCCTATGTCAAGGACAACAAGATTATGGCATGGACGCAGACCCAGGAGATTTACCCCGGCGCTCTGGAGCTCTCGCTCGAGGCCTACAACAAGGCCTACGACATGGACCACAAGACCGCATCGAAGGTCAAGGTCGGTCTGAAGCAAATCAGCGACTTCTGCGCACAGGCCGGTGACGTGAGCATCACCACGGGCAAGTATGCCGACGCGGCCAAGTACTACATGACGGCCTATGCCGCACAGAGCAGCCCCGCCTACGGCGAGAAGCCCAACCTGGCGCTGCTCTACTATGCGGGCTATCTGAAGACGGTCGAGGGTTCGACGAACCCCGAGGCCTATGCCGAGGGTGCCGACTACCTGAACCGTGCGCTCGAGCAGGGCTATACGGACGAGGATGGCAACATCTACTACTACCTCTTCCACTGCTACTACGGCCAGAAGGATAAGGACGCCGCCTTCGTCATGAAGAGCAAGGATGCGTTGCTGGAGGGTATCGAGAAGTTCCCGAAGAACGAGCGTATTCTCGACGGTCTGATGCAGCTCTACACGGCCGAGAAGGGCGTGGGCGACCCCGCCGACCTGGTGACGATGATTGACGCCGCCATTGCCGAGAATCCGACCAACACGGACCTCTGGTTCGGCCGCGGCCGTATCTTCTACGCGCTGAAGAACTACGACGAGAGCATCAAGTCGTTCGAGAAGATTGTCGAGCTGAAGCCCGACATGTACGAGGGCAACTACTACCTCGGCGTCTTCTATGCGCTCAAGGGCGATGCCATGAACAAGGAGATGAACGAGCGTCAGTACAGCAGCCAGGCCGACTACGATGCCGACCTGAAGACGGTCAATGCGGTCTACATGGCAGCAGTGCCCTGGTTCGAGAAGGTCCTCGAGCTGAAGCCCAACGACCCGGACGCCGTTGAGTTCCTCAAGTCGCTCTGCTTCCGTCTGCGTGACGAGGAGGGCATGATGGACAAGTACAAGAAGTACAACGACCTCTACAACCAAATCAAGGGTAACTAATCGCCCGGCGGTTTGAACGAAGCGCGGCAGCCTTTAGCGGGCTGCCGCTTTTTTTGTGCCTGCCGGGGAGGGGAGGCACTTGGAGGTGCGGGAATGTCGGTCTCTTATACCCATCTGACGCTGCCGACGAATAGAGAGGGTCTGCGGTGGCATAAGTCACGTCTCCAA
>NZ_LT985752.1:0-62801 GCF_900290115.1 Alistipes sp. Marseille-P5061 | reverse complement strand
TGTGGGTGGTATGCTGTTGGGTGAGCGTGAGGGGGCATAGGGGGAGTATGGTGTGTTGTTGTTTTTTTTTTTTCAAGCAGAAGACGGCATACGAGATCTAGTACGGTCTCGTGGGCTCGGAGATGTGTATAAGAGGCAGGTGTGTGGGCGGTTGGTTTGGGCGCCGGAGAGGAGGTCGTGGGGCAAGCGAGTGTTGGACGCTTGTGTCGTCGGGTAGGCGACTGTCTGTGTGTGTGGGGGGGGGTAGTGCCGGACCGGGTGGCGGAGAGGATGCCGGAACAGCCGGGGTGAGGCGGTGGAAGATAAAAAAACGGAGGCCGCACAGATGCGGCCTCCGTGGTCCGGCAGCGGTTAGCCCGCGGCGCACTATTCGTACTGTCCCGACTTGAGGCGCTCAACCTCCTCGCGCGTGAGGAAGCGCCACTGTCCGCGCTTAAGGTTCTTCTTCGTCAGACCGGCGTAGTAGACCCGGTCGAGCTTCAGCACCGTATAGCCCAGATGCTCGAAGATGCGCCGCACGATGCGGTTGCGCCCCGAGTGGATTTCGATGCCGACCTCCTCCTTGTTCTCCGAAACGTAGGAGATTTCATCGGCATAGATTTCGCCGTCCTCGAGCGTGATGCCCTCGGCGATGGCATCCATGTCGGCACGCGTGAGGGGCTTGTCGAGCGTCACCTGGTAAATCTTCTTCTTGCGGTAGGAGGGGTGGGTGAGTTGCTTGGTCAGGTCGCCGTCGTTGGTGAAGAGCAGCAGTCCCACGCTGTTCTTGTCGAGCCGGCCAACCGGATAGATGCGCTCCGTGCAGGCTCCCTTGACCAGCTCCATCACCGTCTTGTCGGTGTGGGGGTCCTCCATCGTGGTCACATATCCCTTGGGCTTGTTGAGCACGAGGTAGACCTTCTTCTCGCCCTGTACGCGCTCGCCGTTGAAGCGCACGTCGTCCGTCGGCTTCACCTTGCTCCCCAGCTCCGTGACCACCTGCCCGTTGACCGTGACCACGCCCGCCTGGATGTAGTCGTCGGCCTCGCGGCGCGAGCAGAGGCCCGACTGCGCGATGAAGCGGTTGAGGCGAATCTCGCCGCTCCCCTTCGCCGCGTCGAAACGCGGATAGGAGCTCCGTTCGCCGCGCCGCTCCGAGGAGAAGCGTCCGCCGCGCTCCTCGCGGCGCCCGTCGTACGAGGGCCGTTCGCCATACTTGCGCGGAGCCTTGCGCTCGCCGTATGCCGAGGCGGAGCGCCCCTCTGCGCGGTTGTTGTCGTATCGCTTGTTGGGTTTGTGCGGTGCGTGGCCGTACTCCTCGCGCGGCTCCTCGTCGTAGTAACCGTACTGCTCTTCGCGGCGGTCGCGGCGCTCGTAGCGCTCATAGCGGCCGCGCGTCTCGTGCCGCTCGTCGCGGTCGCGCGTTGCGTACTGCCCGCGGCGGCTCTCGCCTCCGCGTGCGGCGCCTCCCCGGCCCTGGAAGCCTCGTCCGGAGTGCTCCTTCTCGCCGTAGTGCGGACGCTCGCCGTAGCTGCGGCCCTGCTGCTCCTCGTGCAGCGGGCGGTTGTCGGCCGTGAAGTTGGGGTTGTACGAAGCCCGTTTGCGGGGCTGTCGGTCCGTTGTGGGTCGCTCCGAGTCGGCGGCATCGCGCTGCGGACGCGGGCTGCGCTCAACGCGTTCCGCCGTGACCGTTGCGGTACGCACCCGCTTGTCACGCCCGAAGCGTGCGAGTGCGTCGGTTGAGTCGTTCTTGTGTTCTTTCATACGAATGGTCGAGTTCGACGTGGATGTTTTTTCGGTATGGTCTGTTTGCTGAACGGAGGCTCCTGCCGGCGGCGGAATACGTCGAACTCGTTTCGGGGCGTCGCTGACGCCCGGATTCCTGCCGGCATTTGCCCCTTTTGCCCGGTCGGCGGCTGCGTCTCCGCCGTGCGGAGCGGCGGCCCTGCGCATGGGTCCGGGCACGGGAAGGGGGCTTCCCCTCCGATGCGCTAACCCGCACGCGTCGACAAGGTTGCGCAAAGGTAATTCAATTTTCGGGATTCTGCACACGCTTCGTGCCGAAATCGGAAACAAAAGGGGGGCGGGGCCTTCATTTTGTCGAATTAAAGTGTATCTTTGTATTCGCTTCGCCGGAACCCCCTGCCGCGGCGGCTCTTTGCGGCATCTACCCTCCGGCGGCGAGTGCCCATGTCGATGAACCGCGAAATCCTGCGCCTGGCGCTGCCCAACATCGTCTCGAACATCACGGTGCCCCTGATGGGCATCGTCGGTACGGCCATCGCCGGCCACTCGGCCGGTGACTCGGCGGCCAACATCGGGGCGCTGGCCATCGGGGTCTCGATTTTCAACTTCATCTACTGGAACTGCTCCTTCGTGCGGATGGGCACGAGCGGCTTCACGGCGCAGGCCTTCGGTGCGGGCGACTTCCGCGAGTGCACCAACATGCTGGCCCGTGCGCTGGTGGTGGCCGCCTCGATGGGGCTGCTGGTCGTCGCGCTGCAGTACCCCATCGGCGAGCTGGCGCTCTGGGCCATGAACGGCGGCGAGATGACGCGCGCCTACTTCTACGCCCGCATCTGGGCCGTCCCGGCGGGCATCATGCTCTTCGGCTTCAACGGCTGGTATACGGGCATGCAGAACGCCCTGATTCCGATGTGTACGGCCGTGACGGTCAACATCGTCCACGTGGGGTGCAGCCTCTGGTTCGCCTTCGGCATGAAGATGGGCATCGTCGGCATCGCCTACGGCTCCGTTGCGGGGCAGTGGACGGGGGTGATGCTGGCGGCGCTGCTGCTGGTGTGGCGCTACCGGCACGTGCTGACGGGCATCGACTGGCGCGAGGTCTTCGACCTGCGTCCGCTGCGCCACTTCTTCATCGTCAACCGCGACATCATGCTGCGCACGCTCTGCATCGTGGCCGTCTACACCTTCTTCACGGGGGCCTCGGCCCGCATGGACAACCCGGCGATGCTGGCGGTCAACACGCTGCTGCTCGAGCTCTTCACCCTCTTCTCCTACATGAACGACGGCTTCGCCTATGCCGCCGAGGCGCTCACGGGGCGCTTCATCGGGGCGCGCGACGGCCGCTCGCTGCGCGCATGCCTCAAGCGCTGCATCTTCTGGGGGACGGCCGTCTCGGCCCTCTTCGTGGGCATCTACATCGTCTGGTGGCGCGACCTGGTGGGGCTCTTCGTCGATGCGTCGGCCCCCGACGCCCCGACCATCGTCGAGCTTGCCGGGCGCTACATCGTCTGGATTATCATCATCCCCATCGCCAGCGCCATGCCCTTCATCATGGACGGCATCATGGTGGGTGCGACCCATACGCGAGTGATGCGCAACTCGATGTTCTGGGCTACGGCGGCCTACTTCGCCATCTACCACCTCTTCTACGGGTGGATTGGCAACAACGCTCTCTGGCTCGCTTTCATGCTCTACATGTTCCTGCGCGGCGTGCTGCAGTTCTTCATGACGCGCCGCCTGCAGGTCATCTACGCGCGGGCCGATGCGGGCCGGGTCGGGTACGCGTCGCCGGTCCGGGAGTAGGCGGGGGCGGAAGTCGGAGGTTAGGGCTGGGCAAAAGGATAAAAGGGAAGCGACCCTTGCGGGGTCGCTTCTCTTCTTTTTTTATGGGCTGGCGGCGGAGCTATGGTCGGCAGGTCGCGCGGGCGGCCGGTCGGCACCCCGGTCAGCGGCCCGCTATTCGTGCGTGGCCTGCCACCATGCGGTCTGCTGCTTGGTCCGCGTGGCGTCGCTCGTGCTCGGGTCCGAGGTGGTGATGCCCGAGAAGGTGCGAATCGCCTTCGCACCGCTCGACATCGAGTAGAACTCCGGCGTGTGGCGGTGGTAGGGGACCGTGCGGGCAAGCTGCTCCTCGAACTCGGCAAGCAGCGTGGGCGAGGTGCAGAGGTGGCGGACGTAGTCCCCCAGGTCGAAGAAACGCGTCGGGTTGTAGCCGTCGAGCACCTGCAGCTCGGAGAGCTGCGAGCCGTCGAAGACATCGCCCGCATTGATGCGCTTCATGATGTCGGCCAGACGCTCCAGCTCGGCGCAGTCCGTCACGCCAATCGTCCCGTAGGGGTACTGGTACGAACTGTAGAAGCGGTAGAACGACTCGCAGATGTTCTCGTAGTCGGGTTCGCCGACCAGGTAGCGCCCCATCAGGGCGTAGGGGAATCCGTAGGCCATGATTTCGCACGTCGAGCCGATGAGGTGGCGCGTGACGTGGCGCAGGTCGTAGGCCACCTCGACCGACGACATGTAGCAGTCGTCGAAGAGGATGTACTCCATCTCCATGCCGGCCTGCGTGATGCCCTCGGCCAGCGTGGTGATGTCGGTCCGGTACTGGTCCAGCTTGCCGCCGAACCAGCGGGTCAGTGCCGTACCCTCGGCCGCATACTCCCAGTACTCCCGCTCGCGCGGAGCCGCGCTGCCGGGCCGCGCGTAGATGCCCGAGACGGGGAGCCAGGCCATGCCGTGGCTGCCAATCGTCATGGCGTAGCGCTCGGCGGGGGCCGTCTGGCGCACCTGCTCGAGGATGGAGGCGATGCCCTCGGCCGTGGTGAAGTCGGGCGCCGTATCGTAGGTGCGGTGGTTCAGCCGGACGCCCTGCCCGTTGTCGTGGTAGAGCTCGAAGAACTCGGCCCGCCGCTCATCGGGCATGAAGAAGACCACGAGCCGCGTATCGCCGAGGTAGCCGGCGGCGACGGTCTGCTCCATGTCGGCGAGGTTCTGCTCGAAGAACGAGGTGAGGTCGCCCGACCAGGGCATGTACATGAGCAGCGTCTGGGGCGCCGTGGCCATGCTCTGCTCGACGCCTACCTGCGTCTGGAGCCCGCCCTTGTCGAGCTGCAGCGTGATGCTGCCCAGCTCGCGGCGCAGCCGCCCCTCATTTGCGGCGAGCGCCCGCACCGTGACGGTCGTCTCGCCGCGGTCGCCGCTCGCGGGGCCGACGACCTCGAACTCCTCGCCCGTCGTGGTGAGTGACCACGGGCCGCTCGACGAGACGGTGAACGACGCCTCGGAGCCCGCCTCGGAGCGCAGCACGACGCTCGCGACGTTGCTCTCAAGGCGCTGCCGCTCGCCTTCCTCCTTGCTGCAGCCGAAGGCCGCGGCGGCCGTCAGCACGAGCAGCAGCAGGCGGCGTGCGATTATTTGTAGGTGCGGGGTTTCAGATTGTTGAATTGCCATGTGCGGTCACGTTTATAGGTGTATCCTTCGGGTTTGTTGCGGTAGATGCGGCTGAAGTCGAAGTAGAACCCCTTGCGCTTCTTCCCCTCGATGACCATGGGCGAGACGAGCGGCACGAACTCGACCTCGCGGCTGATGACGCGGCTGCGGCCGTAGGGGAGCCCCTCGGAGGCGAGCACGTCGAGTGCATGGTCGAACATGAGGATGTGCTGCGGCGTCTTCTGCGTGTAGCCGTCGCCCGACTGCTCGATGGTGCGGATGATGCGGTTCATCCGTTCGTAGTAGGCCCGCTCGCGGATGGTGTCGCCCAGCGCCCCGTAGGCGTAGGCCATCAGGTTGAGCACCTTCGGGCTGAAGGGGTCGACCTTCTGGGCGTCGTTGCCCGCCGAGACGAGCAGCTCGAGGTCCTCGCGCAGCGGCCGCTCGACGTCGATGCGCGCGGCAATCATCAGCATGCGGTCGAGCGCCTGGTTCGAGGCGAAGGGCTTGTAGGCATCCTGGAAGGCGTAGCCGTAGTAGAGGTAGTGGTAGTCCTCGTCGGTCATCGTCGAATCGCCCGCGTTGTAGCGCATCATCAGCTTCGTGTAGTAGAAGGGCGAGGCGGTGTTCATCGTCCGGTCGAGGATGTCTTCGTCGTCGGGCACCTTGGCCAGCGCCAGCGCCGGCAGGAGCAGCAGTGCAAGGAGCACTTGTTCGAATCGTTTCATAGGCAGCGGTTGTGCACGTTACTGGATGGATAACTAACGTGCAGCCTACCGCAAATCGTATTCCGCAATGAGTTTTTCGAAGCGGCGGCGCAGCGCTTCGGTCCCCTCGACCAGCGGCAGACGCATCGTGGGGCCGATGAGCCCCATCGTCGCCAGGGCGCACTTCACGCCGACGGGGTTGCCCTCGGCGAAGAGCGCCTCGACCGCCTCGCGCAGCCGTTCGTAGGCGCGGTCGGCCTCGTCGAACGCCCCGCGCTTGGCCAGGTTGATGCACTCCATGAAGCGGCGCGGGAAGGCGTTAGCCGCCACCGAGATGACGCCGTCGCCGCCGCGGCGCATCAGCTCGAGCGTCATGCCGTCGTCGCCCGAGAGGACGAGGAACCCTTCGGGGCGGTTGTCGAGAATCTGCTGCATCTGCTCGATGTTGCCCGAGGCCTCCTTGATGCCGATTACGTTGGGGAAGTCGCGCGCGATGCGGAGCGTCGTCTCGGCCGTCATGTTGACCCCCGTGCGGCCGGGGATGTTGTAGAGGATGACGGGCAGCGGCGAGTGCTCCGAGACGGTGCGGAAGTGCTGGTAGAGCCCCTCCTGCGAGGGTTTGTTGTAGTAGGGCGTCACGCTCAGGATGGCGTCGGCGCCCCGCAGGTCGAATTCGCGCAGCTGGTCGAGCACCTCCGAGGTGGAGTTGCCGCCGCAGCCCATCACCAGCGGCACGCGGCCGCGGATGTGGTCGGTGATGTACATGGCGATGACGGCCCGTTCGGGCATGTAGAGCGTCGGCGTCTCGGCCGTGGTGCCCAGGGCCACGATGTAGTCGACGCCCCCCTCGATGACGTAGTCGAGCATGCGGGCCAGAGCCTGGTAGTCCACCCGTCTGTCGGGCGTAAAGGGGGTTATCATGGCGGCGCCTGCGCCGGCCAGTTTGTTCTGTAACATGGTTTGTTCGCTGTTTAGGGTTTATGGTTTGCGGGCCTCGGACCGGTTACCGGTCGTGCCCCTGTTCATGGTGCTGATGGTTGTCTGCGGCCGAGCCGCTGGGCCGGAGCCGCCGCCCCGGTTGAGTTCGGCTGGAGCCGCGCCCCGGGAGTGTTCGGTCGGAGCTGCCGTCCGGAAACATTCGGCCGGAGCCGTCGCGGAAGTGCCGCCCCGGAGCCGCCGCATCCCGGAAGTGCCGCCCCGGAGCCGCCGCATCCCGGAAGCGTTGGGCCGGAGCCGCCGCGGGAGTGTTGGGCCGGACCCGCCGCGCCTCAGAAGAGTTCGCCCTGCCGCGCCGCGCCGTCGCTGCCGGGTCTCGCTCCGGCGTCGGGTGCCGCGCCTGCCTCGGGCTTCGGTTCTGCTTCGGGTTTCGCGCCTGCCTCGGGCTTCGCACCGGTTTCGGCCTGCTCCCCGGTCGGGCTGGCTGCCGGTTCCGTTTCGGTCGGAGTCTCCTCCGCCGCTTCGGGTGCCGCGCTTGTTTCGGGGGCCGCTCCTTCCTTGGGCTCTGCTCCTGCTTCGGGCACTGCCTCGGGCGAGTCGGCCTCGGCCAGCATGGCGTCGAACTCCTCCTCGGAGATTATCTTCAACCCCAGCTTCTCGGCCTTCTTGAGCTTCGCCGGGCCCATCTTCTCGCCCGCCACGATGTAGTCGACGTTGGCCGAGACGGCCGAGAGGTTGCGCCCGCCGTGCAGCTCGATGAGCTCCTTCAGCTCGTCGCGGCTGTGGTTCAGGAAACGTCCCGAGATGACGAAGCTCTTGCCCGCCAGACGGTTCGAGGCGAGCGTGCGGGCCCGGGCCTCCAGCTGCACCCCGGCTCTGCGCAGGCGGTCGATGATGCGCAGGTTCTCCTCGTCGGCGAAGTATTCGCGGATGGCGTCGGCGATGCGGCCGCCCACCTCGTCGGCCTCGACCAGCTCCTCGCGCGAGGCCTTCATCACGGCGTCGAGCGAACCGAAGTGGCCCGCCAGATACTTGGCCGTCGTCTCGCCCACGAAGCGGATGCCCAGCGCGAAGAGCACCCGCGCGAAGGGCACCTCCGTCGAGCGGCGGATGGAGCGGATGATGTTCTCGGCCGACCGCTCGCCCAGCCGCGGCAGCGGGGCCAGCTGTTCGGCGCGCAGGTCGTAGAGGTCGGCGACGTTGCGCACCAGCGCGTTGTCGTAGAGCAGCTCGACGGTCTCCTCGCCCAGCCCCTCGATGTCCATCGCCTTGCGGCCGATGAAGTGGATGATGCGGCCGAGAATCTGCGGGCGGCAGCCGTCCGCATTGGGGCAGTAGTGCTTCGCCTCGCCCTCGTAGCGCACCAGCGGCGTGTGGCAGACGGGGCACTCGGTGATGTAGGTGAAGGGGCGGCTGTCGGCCGGGCGCATCGAGAGCTCGACGCCCGTGATTTTCGGGATAATCTCGCCCCCCTTCTCGACATAGACCATGTCGCCCGGGCGGATGTCGAGCAGCGCCATCTGCTCGGCGTTGTGGAGCGTCGCCCGGCGGACCGTGGTGCCGGCCAGCAGCACCGGTTCGAGGTTGGCCACCGGCGTGATGGCCCCCGTGCGCCCCACCTGGAAGTCGACGCTTGTGAGCCGCGTGAGGGCCTGCTCGGCCTTGAACTTGTAGGCGACGGCCCACTTCGGCGCCTTGGCCGTGAAGCCCAGCTGGCGCCGAAGGGCGAAGTCGTTGACCTTGATGACCACGCCGTCGGTCGGGAAGGGCAGCTCGCGCCGCGCCGTATCCCAGTGGTCGATGAAGGCGTCGACCTCGGCCCGCGTGTGGCAGATGCGCATCGCGTCGGATACCTTGAAGCCCCACGTGCGCGCCTGCTGCAGGCTCTCCCAGTGGTTCGTGAAGGGGAGGTTGTCGCCCGCCAGCTGGTAGAGCGTGCAGTCCAGCCCGCGGTGGGCCACCACCGACGAGGCCTGCTGCTTGAGCGTCCCGGCCGCCGCATTGCGCGGATTGGCCAGCAGCGGCTCGCCCGCCGCCTCGCGCTCGGCGTTCAGCCGGTCGAACGAGGCGTAGGGCATCAGCACCTCGCCGCGGATTTCGAACAGCTCGGGCCACCCCTCGCCGTGCAGATGCAGCGGCACGGAGCGGATGGTGCGGACGTTGGCCGTCACGTCGTCGCCCTCGACACCGTCGCCGCGCGTCGCGGCCAGCACCAGCGCGCCGTGTTCGTAGGTGAGCGAGATGGCCGTGCCGTCGAACTTCAGCTCGCAGACCAGGTCGGCGGCCCCCACCTCCCGCTCGATGCGGTCGATGAACTCGTGCAGCTCGTCGAGCGAGTAGGTGTTGCCCAGCGAGAGCATCGGGAAGCGGTGGCGGACGGTCCGAAAGTCGGAGGTCAGGTCGCTGCCCACGCGCACCGACGGCGAGTTGGGGTCGGCATACTGGGGATACTCCCGCTCGAGGTCGATGAGCTCGCGCATCATCGTGTCGAACTCGAAGTCGGAGATTTCGGGGGCGTTTTCGACGTAATATTTATAGTTGTGGCGGTCGAGCTCCCGGCGGAGCTCCTCGATTCGTTCCTGGGGTGTCATCGTGTTTGTCCGTTTGCCGCCCGGTGCCGAGTGGGGCGGGGCGGCGGCCCGTCGCGGCGGCGCCGTCCGGCGAAGAGGCCGGCGCGGGCAGCCCGTGGGGGCATTAAATATATGTATTGTTGTGTAAAGGTACGCAATTTGTTCAGAACATCATCGAAATTCGAAAAAAATGCAATAAAAAATATTCCGGGGTGGTGCGGTTTGCAAATTTTGCGTATACTTGCAGAAAATTTTTACACGTTAGTTTTACGCTGTACCATGACCAAACAGAATAGCACGAAGAAACATATCGTTGCGAGTCTCCACAACCTCAGCCCCGAACTTCAGGAAGCCGTGCGGGAGAAGTATCCCCTCGGATTCACCGACGCCATGATGCGTGTCGACAAGCCCAACGGCGACTTCTTCTACGCCGTACCGTTCGATACGGACGAGGTTGCCTATCTGGTGAAAATCGACGTGAAGGTCGACGACCACGCCCAGGATGACGACGACAAGGACTACTACGACGACGAAATCAAGGGCGCCGACGAGATTCAGGACGACGGCGGCTCGGAGGGGCTCGAAGAGACCGACGACGATATCGACATCTGACCTGTAAAAGACTCAATTTCAACAACATCATCATAGAACATGCGCCGTGCCCTTTCATCGCTTCTCGTGCTGCTCTGCACCTCGTGCGGACTGCTCGATGACGGGTACGACGACGCGGCGCGGACCGAATACCTGCGCTTTACCGACCCCGCCTTCGAGCGCTACTGCCTCGAGACGCTCGACCTGAACGACGACGGGCGCATCTCGCGCTACGAGGCCGAGCGCATCGTGCGGATGGACTGCTCGGGGTGCGGCATCGCCTCGCTCGACGAAATCTCCGACTTCCGCAACCTGCAGCGGCTCGACTGCAGCGACAACGACCTCACGCGGCTCGACCTCTCGTCGTGCCCGCGGCTCGTGGAGGTCAACTGTGCCCGCAACCGCATCTCGTGGCTCGATGTCGAGCGGCTCGCGATACTTGCGACGCTCGACTGCAGCGGCAACCTGCTCTCCTCGCTCGATTTGAGGGGCGATACGGCCCTCTCGACGCTCGTCTGCGGCGGCAACGCCCTGCGGACGCTCGACGTGAGCGGCTGCTCTACCGTCATGGAGCGGGTCGATACGCAGTCGAGTCCCGAGCTGGAGACGCTCTACGTAAGCTCGACGCAGGAGATTCGCCAGTTGCAGGTGGACGGCCATACTGACGTGGTGGTGCTGTGACCCCGGCGGCGGAGGGGGCGAGCAGCAGGGACGGCAAGTTCCGGGCTGCGGACGGCCGAGACCCCGGACGGCTGAGAACTGTGACCCCGGCGGCTGAGAACTGTGACCCGGGCGGCGGGCGGAGGCTTTCACGGGGGGCTACCCGGACGGCTGAGATTCCGGCGGCCAGGCGGCTGAGCCCCGACCGGCGGGCGGCTGAGCGGCTGAGGCTCCGGATGGCGGAGGCTTTCACGGCTGTGACCCCCGACCGACGGGCAGACCGAAATCGAAGGCAGGCGGGCTGTTGCAGGAGGACATGCTGCCGGAAGTCTCCCGCAAAAGAGACGGGCTCCCGGAGTGCGGAGCCGTTGTCGTGCGGCAGGGTGTATCGGACGAGCATCCCGGAGCAGAAGCCCGTAGAGTAGCAGAGTAGTGTAGCAGAAATAGAAGTGAACGGACCGAGGTCCGTTTTTTTTGTGCCCGTATGTGTTCGGGCGGCGGCGCACCTTCCCCTCGGAACACTTTTTTTGCGTCCTGGCGGCGGGCGCATCTTCCCTTCGGAACACTTTTTTTGCGACCCGGCGGCGGGTCCGTCCCGTCTGCACCTCTGAACTCCCCGTCCCGCCCCTATCCCGCGCCGCTGAACACGCTGGCCCTCTCCCGGTTGGGGCCCCGGAAACCTCCCCCGAAGGGCCGCAACACGCCCCCGAAAGCCCTTTTCGGGGCCATTTGTCGAAAAGTCGCCCCCGGAGTTGGGTATTTCGTGGAATATTTCGTACCTTTGGATGCAAATGAATGCAAAAAATGTCTTTTGCAGCCAATAACATAATTCGGATATCATGAAAAAAGTAGACGTCATTCTCGGCCTGCAGTGGGGCGACGAGGGTAAAGGCAAGGTTGTGGACGTGCTGACGCCCCACTATGAGGTGGTGGCGCGTTTCCAGGGCGGACCCAACGCCGGTCACACGCTGGAATTCAACGGCGAGAAATACGTACTGAGGTCGATTCCCTCGGGCATCTTCCAGGGCGGAAAGACCAACATCATCGGCAACGGCGTAGTGCTCGACGCCGTTCTTTTTCGTGCCGAAGCCGAGGAGCTGGCCCGCAGCGGCCACGACCTCACGCGGCAGCTCTGCATCTCGAAGAAGGCGCATCTGATTCTGCCGACGCACCGGATTCTCGACGCGGCCTACGAGGCTGCCAAGGGCAGCTCGAAAATCGGCACCACCGGTAAGGGCATCGGCCCGACCTATACGGACAAGGTGAGCCGCAACGGCATGCGCGTGGGCGACCTGCTGAGCCCCGACTTCCGCGCGATTTACGCCCGCGCAAAGGCACGCCACGAGCAGATTCTCCGCTCGCTGAACTATTCGTACGACATCACGGAGCTCGAGGCGCAGTGGTTCGAGGCGGTCGAGTACCTCAAGCGCTTCCGCATCATCGACAGCGAGTATGAAATCAACGCGCTGCTCGACAACGACAAGGCCATTCTGGCCGAGGGCGCCCAGGGCACGCTGCTCGACGTCGACTTCGGCTCCTATCCCTTCGTCACCTCCTCCAATACGGTCTGCGCCGGCGTCTGCACCGGTCTGGGCGTCGCTCCCCGCCGCATCGGCGAGGTCTACGGCATCTTCAAGGCCTACTGCACCCGTGTCGGAAGCGGCCCCTTCCCCACGGAGCTCTTCGACCAGACGGGCGAGCAGCTCTGCTCCATCGGCCACGAGTTCGGCGCCGTCACGGGCCGCCGCCGCCGCTGCGGATGGCTCGACCTGGTGGCACTCAAGTATTCGATTATGATTAACGGCGTCACGCAGCTCATCATGATGAAGTCCGACGTGATGAACGACTTCGATACCGTGAAGGTGGCCGTCGCCTACGAAATCGGCGGCGAGCGCACGACGCGCTTCCCCTTCGAGACCGAGGCCGACATCAAGCCCGTCTACCGCGAATTCCCGGGCTGGAAGTCCGACCTGCGCAAGGTGACCCGCTACGAGGAGTTCCCCGAGGCGTTCCGCAACTACGTCGAGTTCATCGAGCAGCAGACGGGCGTCCCCGTGAAGATTATCTCGATTGGCCCCGACCGCGGCGAGACCATCGTCCGTTAGCATCGACCCCGACGCCGCGCGGCGGCCGTTTCGTGAAGAGGCGGCCGCCGCACGGTGACCGACCGCAATGAAAGAACCGAAAACAAATCTTACAACAGATAGACAACCTATGAAACAACCGCTTAAAATCGTTGTGCTGGCAAAGCAGGTACCCGATACCCGCAATGTGGGCAAGGATGCGATGACCCCCGAAGGAACGGTCAACCGCGCTGCGCTGCCGGCCATCTTCAACCCGGAGGACCTCAATGCACTCGAAATGGCGCTCAATCTGAAGGACCGCATGCCGGGTGCTACGGTGCACATCCTCACGATGGGCCCGCAGCGTGCCGCCGACATCATCCGCGACGCGATGTTCCGCGGTGCCGACGGAGGATACCTGCTCTCGGGCCGCGAGTTCGCCGGCTCGGATACGCTGGCCACCTCCTACGCCCTCTCGTGCGCGCTGCGCAAGATTGGTCCCGACGTCATCTTCGCCGGCCGTCAGGCCATCGACGGCGATACGGCCCAGGTAGGCCCCCAGGTGGCCGAGAAGCTCGGCCTGCCGCAGGTGACCTATGCCGAGCAGATTGTCGAGGTCAAGGAGCAGTCGCTGGTTATCAAGCGCCGCATCACGGGCGGCATCGAGGTGGTCGAGTGTCCCGTTCCGGCCGTCATCACGGTCAACGAGTCGGCCGCCGAGTGCCGTCCGCGCAATGCCAAGCGCGTGATGAAGTACAAGGGTGCGCTCGCCGCATCGGAGATTGCCGCCGCTCCCGAATCGGCCGCCGCACGGCGCGCACAGGAGCATGACTACCTCCGCATCACGGAGTGGGGTGCCGCCGCCGTCGAGCCCGACATGCAGCAGCTCGGTCTGCAGGGCTCGCCCACGAAGGTCAAGAAAATCGAGAACGTCGTCTTCGCAGCCAAGGAGGCCAAGCGCCTGACGGCCGCCGACGAGGACATTAACTCCCTGATGGTCGAACTTATTGCGAGCCACACGCTCGGTTAATCCGGATTGAAAGAGATGAACAACATATTCGTATACATCGAGACCGAGAAAGGCGTTGTGGCCGACGTGAGTCTCGAACTGCTGACCAAAGGCCGTGAACTGGCCGCGACGCTCGGCGTGAAGCTCGAGGCGGTCGTCATCGGTGAAAATCTTGCCGGCATGGAGAAGGAGCTGGCACGCTACGGCGCCGACACCGTATGGGTGGCCGACGACAAGGAGCTGGCCCCCTTCCGCACGCTGCCCCATACGGCCGTCATGTGCGGCCTCATCGAACAGGAGAAGCCCCAGATTGTCCTCTTCGGCGCCACCTGCATCGGCCGCGACTTCGCTCCGCGCGTCTCGTCGGCGCTGCACAGCGGTCTGACGGCCGACTGCACGCAGCTGGTCATCGGCGACCACCGCGACGCCAAGAGCGGCAAGGAGTACAAGAACCTGCTCTACCAGATTCGTCCCGCCTTCGGCGGCAACATCATCGCCACGATTGTCAACCCGGACCACCGTCCGCAGATGGCCACCGTGCGCGAGGGCGTCATGCGCAAGGAGTACGCCGCACACCCCGCCGCCGGCGAGGTGAAGTTCATCGACTGGAAGCGCTATGTCAAGGACAGCGACCTGGCGGTGAAGATTGTCGAGCGTCAGATTGAGGAGCGCAAGATTGACATCAAGGGTGCCAACATCATCGTGGCCGGCGGCTACGGCATGGGCTCGAAGGAGAACTTCCGTCTGGTGCACGAGCTGGCCGAGGTGCTGGGCGCCGAGGTGGGCGCCAGCCGTGCGGCCGTCGATGCCGGCTTCACGGAGCCCGAACGGCAGGTGGGCCAGACCGGCGTCACGGTGCGTCCGAAGCTCTACATCGCCTGCGGCATTTCGGGCCAGATTCAGCATACGGCCGGCATGGACCAGTCGTCGATGGTCATCTCCATCAACACCGACCCCGAGGCTCCCATCAACAAGATTGCCGACTATGCGATTGTGGGCGACGTGAACGAGATTATCCCCAAGATGATTAAGTACTACAAACAAAATTCGAAGTAATGGCTAATTTCTTTTCAGATAACAAGGATTTGCAGTTCCACCTCCAGCATCCGATGATGCGCAAGATTGTGGAGCTCAAGGAGCGCGGATTTGCCGAGAAGGACCTCTACGACTATGCGCCGCAGGATTTCGACGACGCGATGGACTCCTACCGCCGGGTGCTCGAAATCGCCGGCGAGGTCTGCGGCGAGGTCATTGCTCCGAATGCCGAGGGCGTCGACCACGAAGGTCCCCGCGTGGTGAACGACCATGTGGAGTATGCCTCGGGTACGGTCGAGAACCTCAAGGCGATTGTCGATGCCGGACTGAGCGGCCTGACGCTCCCGCGCAAGTACGACGGTCTGAACTTCCCGCTGGTCTGCTTCGTGATGGCCAACGAGATGGTGGCGCGCGCCGACGCCGGATTCGAGAACATCTGGGGTCTGCAGGACTGCGCCGAGACGCTCAACGAGTTCGCCTCGGAGGAGCTCAAGCAGAAGTATCTGCCGTGGGTATCGGCCGGCGCCACCTGCGCCATGGACCTCACGGAGCCCGATGCCGGTTCGGACCTGGGCGCCGTCATGCTGAAGGCCACCTGGTCGGAGGAGCGCCAGACGTGGCTGCTCAACGGCGTGAAGCGCTTCATCACCAACGGTGACGGCGACATCTCGCTCGTGCTGGCCCGCACCGAGGAGGGTACGACCGACGCACGCGGTCTGTCGATGCTCGTCTACGACAAGCGCGACGGCGGCGTGAAGGTGCGCCGCATCGAGAACAAGATGGGTATCAAGGGTTCGCCCACCTGCGAGCTGGTCTTCACGAACGCTCCGGCGCAGCTGGTCGGCGACCGCAAGATGGGTCTTATCAAGTACGTGATGTCGCTGATGAACGCCGCCCGTCTGGGTATCGGCGCGCAGTCGGTCGGCACGTGCGAGGCGGCCTACCGCGAGGCGCTGAAGTATGCCCACGAGCGTGAGCAGTTCGGCAAGCCGATTGTCAAGTTCGCCGCCGTGGCCGAGATGCTCTCCAACATGAAGGCCAAGCTGCAGGGCGCCCGCGCGCTGCTCTACGAGACCACGCGCTTCGTCGAAATCTACAAGCAGTACACCCACATCTCGCACGAGCGTCCGCTCGAGGGCGCGGAGCGTCAGGAGATGAAGTTCTACAACCGCCTGGCCGACGGCTTCACGCCGCTGGTGAAGCTCTTCTCGTCGGAGTATGCCAACCAGCTGGCCTACGACGCGATTCAGATTCACGGCGGTTCGGGCTTCATGAAGGATTATCCCTGCGAGCGTCTCTACCGCGATGCGCGCATCATGAACATCTACGAGGGCACCTCGCAGCTGCAGGTCGTGGCGGCCATCAACGCCGTGACGAAGGGCACCTTCATGGAGCAGATTGAGCGCTATGCCGCCGCCGAGTATTCGGAGGCGATGCAGCCGATTGTGGCCCGTCTGGCCGAGCTGAAGGGCCGTCTGGCCGAGATGATTGCCCACGTCGAGGAGGGTGAGAAGCAGGCTGCCGGCTTCAAGGACTTCCATGCCCGCCGTCTGGTCGAGACCGCCGGACATATCATCATCACCTACCTGCTGGCCCGTCAGGCCGGCGAGTCGGAGGAGTATGTCAACTCGGCCCGCATCTATGCGAAGCTGGCCGACGGCAAGGTTTCCGAGGCATATGACTACGTGATGAAGTCCGATGTGAGCGACGTGGAGCTCTTCCACGCCGTCGAGCAGGATTGCTGATAGGGTCGTTGACCGCAAAAGAGAGCGGGCCGGCTGCGCAGTGCAGCCGGCCCGCTTCGTTTTTCCCGCCGGTGGGCGGGGCCGGGCCCTTGTTCTCGGGTCGGAACCGTTGTTTGTCCGCCGGTGGGCGGAGCGCCGGGGCCCTTTCCCGGATGGAGCGGGGCGCCGGGGCCCTTGTTTTCGGGTCGGGCCGTCGTTTTCCCGCCGGTGGGGCGGGGGGACGTCCTCTCCACCCGGGCCCCGTTCAGGCGACCGATTCCGGTACGGCCGTGATGCAGCGGTCGGGGTTGAAGATGTTGAGGTTGAGGCGGTCCATGACGAACTTCAGCGCCAGCTGCGCCTTGACCGAGTTGCCCGAGGCGTCGAGCGGCGGCGCAAACGAGGCGATGCCCATGACCCCCGGAATAACCCCCACGATGCCTCCGCCGACTCCCGACTTGGCGGGCAGCCCCGTGGTGTAGAGCCAGTCGCCCGTATGCTCGTAGAAGCCCACGGTGGCCATCAGCGAGACGATTTTCGGGGTGAGCTCCGTGCGGAAGATTTGCTTGCGCGTCACCGGGTTGCGGCCGCCGAAGGCTATCGTCGCACCCAGAATCGAGAGCTGACGCGCCGTGATGCCGAGCGAGCACTGCCGCGTGTAGAGGTCGAGCGACATCTCGGGGTCGTCGTAGATGCGGTTGTAGTTCCTGAGCAGCCAGGTGATGGAGCGGTTGTTGAAGTTGGTGGCCGACTCCGAGCGGTAGAGCTCGTCGATGAGCGTCACCTCGGAGCCCGCAAGCCCCTCGATGAAGTCGACGATGGCCTTCCACTTCCCCTCGGCATCGCCCACGGGCTTGACCATCGAGCAGGCGCTGATGGCGCCGGCGTTGACCAGCGGCGTCGAGGGGTGGTCCTTCTCGAGCAGGATGGCGATGATGGAGTTGAAGGGGAGGCCCGTGGCGTCGGCGCCGATGCGGTTCATCACCTTCTGGGGCCCGTACTGCTCCATGACGAGCAGCGCCGTGGGCACCTTCGAGACCGATTCGATGCCGAAGGCGCAGTCGGTGTCGCCCACGGTGATGACCTCGCCGTCGGGCAGGCAGGCCGAGATGCCGAAGAGCTCCGAGGGAACCTTCGCCAGGTAGGGGATGTAGTCCGCATTCTTGCCCGAGTTGGTCTCGCGGGTGCATTCGTAGGCCTGCTGCAGCGCGTTGCGGACGGTGGTTTTGTCGATTCGATGTAACATGGTGGTAACGTGTGTGTTGGTTATTGTTTCGGGGTGTGGCCGCCCTTGTTTCCCGCGGCGGAGGAGCCGGTCGGGGCGGACGGCGTGCTCTTCGGAGCGGCGGAGGGGGCCTTCGGAGCCGTTGGTGCGGCAGCCGGAGCGGCTTTCGAGGCCGGGGCTGCGGCAGGGGTTGCGGTCGAAGTGGTCCTCGGGGCGGTCGCTGCGGCCGGAGCGGCTTTCGAAGTCGTTGCGGCGGCCTCCCAGTGGAAGGGCGCGAAGTCGGCCGCGGCCTGCGGGTCACGCCACGAGGGCTTGCGCAGGGCGTAAATCACGAAGGGTGCCGCCACCACCACGATGCAGCCGACGATGAGCACCGAGTACCAGACGGCGCTGCTTCCCGTCTGAATCTGGGCGGGCGGGATGAAGCTCAGCACGAAGGCGAGCAGCGCACCGCAGAAGCCGAGTGCCCCGAGCAGCCACATCAGGCCGTTGCCCCGGCCCAGACGGAACGGGCGCGGCGTGTCGCGGAGCTTGTAGCGCAGCACGATGGCTGCCGAGAACATCAGCATGTACATGATGAGGTAGAGCAGCACGGTGAGCTGCGAGAGAATCTGGTAGAAGGACTGCACCGAGGGCATGACGACGAAGAGCAGCGCCAGCAGCGTGACCACGCCTCCCTGCACGAGCAGGATGTTGCGCTGCACGCCGATGCGGTTGGCCTTCTGGAAGAAGGGGGGCAGGTAGCCCGCCTTGCCCACGGCGTAGATACCCTTCGAGGGGCCGGCCACCCAGGTGAGCACGCCGGCCAGCACGCCGAACATCAGCGCCACGGCGATGACGGGCGAGGCCCACGACATGTGCAGGTAGCGGAAGTAGTTGTCGAAGCCGATGAGCAGCGACTGCGTCAGGCTGATGTCCTTGGCCGGGATGATGAAGCCCAGCGAGAAGGTGCCCAGCACGAAGATGCAGACCGTGATGAGCGAGCCGATGATGATGGCGCGCGGGTAGTTGCGCGACGGATTGCGCACCTCCATCACGTGGATGCCCATCATCTCCATGCCGGCGTAGAAGAGGAAGATGCCGCTGGCGAGCACCAGGTTGTCGAGCTTCGTCAGGTCGGGGAAGAAGCCCTGCGACATGTCCATGTTGTTGTGGCCGCCCGAGGCGATGTAGACGATGCCCAGCACGATGAGCAGTCCGGCGGGGATGATGGTGCCTATCATGCCGCCCCACTTGCTGATTTTGCCCACCCAGTCGAGCCCCTTGAGCGAGATGAAGGTGGCCAGCCAGTAGATGGCCAGCACGATGACCAGCGTGAAGAGCTTGTTCGAGGCGAGCGTCATGTCGTGGGCCTCGTTGACCCCGATGAAGGCAATCGAGACCGCCCCGAAGGTGAGCACCGTGGGGTACCAGATGGTCGATTCAATCCATTGCAGCCAGATGGCCAGAAAGCCCGTCCGTGCGCCGTAGGCTTCGCCCACCCAGCGGAAGACGCCGCCCTGCTTGTCGGCGAACATGGCGGCCAGCTCGGCGGCCACGAGCGCCGTGGGGATGAGGAAGACGATGGCGGCAAAGAGGTAGTAGAAGGCCGAAGAGGGTCCGTAGACCGCCTCGGCAGGGAGTCCGCGCAGGCTGACGACCGCCGTCACGTTCATGATGGCCAGCGTCATGACACTCAGCTTGAACCCCGTACCCGATGTTTTTTTTGCATCCATAGAATTTCGGTTCTTTTGTGAATTTGACGCTTGCGCCAGGTGCAACTACCGTGCAAAAAACGTCGCCGCACGCTTTTTGCCCCCTCCGTGCGCGGAAAGTTGCCGGAAAAGACCTATATTTGTTTCTCACAAGAACGTTACACAGCCATGAACATGAAGACGTCGCTGAAGATGCTCCTCCTTGCGGCCGTGGCCGCCCTCGCCCTCTCGTGCGGCGGCCGCCGCGCACGGCAACAGCAGCAGGCCGTGGCCGAAGCCGCCGCCGGGATGAAGGTCTTCCTTCCCCCCATCGCCCCCTCGGGCCTCGCCCCCGCCGAGCAGCGCGACTACCTGCGGTGCCACTACTGGGACCGCTTCGACTTCTCGGACACGCTCTTCGTCCACAAGGCCGACACGCTCTCGATGCTTGAGGCCTTCGCCTCCTACGTCTCGCTGCTCTCGGAACATCCGACGGACGGTGCGCCGATGGATTCGCTCATGCGCCGCGCTTCGGCCTCGGCACCCATGCTGCGCTACTTCTCGATGCTGGCCGAGCGGGTGCTGCGCGACCCCAACTCGCCGCTGCGCAACGGCGAGTTCTACATCCCGGTGCTCCGCGCGCAGCTTGCGAGCCCCTATCTGGACCAGTACGAGAAGCTGGGGCCCGAGTACGACCTGCAGATAGCGCTGCAGAACCGCCTCGGGCAGCCGGCCAACGACTTCCGCTATACGCTCGCCTCGGGTGCCACGGGGCGCCTCTACGACATCCGCGCGGAGTATGTGCTGCTCTTCATCAACAATCCGGGCTGTCCGATGTGCCGTCAGATTCGCGAGGCGATAGTCTCCTCGCCGATGCTCTCCGAGATGCAGGAGCGTGGTCGGCTGAAGGTGCTGGCGCTCTATCCCGACGAGGATTTGGCCGAGTGGCGCGCCTACCGCGACCAGATTCCCGCCGCGTGGATTAACGGCTACGACGACGGCTGCGTCATCCGCGAGACGGGGAGCTACGACCTGGAGGCCATTCCGGCGCTCTACCTGCTCGACAGCCGCAAGCGCGTGCTGGTGAAGGATTCGACCGACGTACCCTACATCGAGGAGGTCATCGACCGCCGCGAATAGGCGGGACTTCCCCGGGCGGCGAGGACGGCTCCCGGGCGGCACGAATAGGTGGGGCTCGCTGCGAATCGGTCCGCCTCCGCAGACCCTCTCCGGTTGCCGCGGACAGAACCCCTGCCGGTCGCCGCGGACAGAACCCCTGCCGGGCGGCGCGGACAGGTTCCCGGACGGCGAGGATAGGTCTCTCGGGCCTCCGCGAACACCCCGGCCCGTCTTGGACCGCCCCCGGTCGCCGCGGCTGGCTTCCCCGGTCGCCGCGGACACTCTCCCCGGGCGGCGCGCACAGACCCTCGGGCGGCACGAACACCTCCCTCCGCCGCGGCGCCCCCCGTTCCCGACCGCTGCGAACACCCCCGGGCAACCCCTCCGGGCTCGGCTATAGACACGGCTTATCGCTCCATAAAAAAAGACAATAGGTCTTTTATAGGATTTCCGCAAAGAATTCTTACCTTTGTCGTGCAAACCAATGCAAACAGTTCCAAAATTACAAACACACTAACTTAACATCGATACAGTTATGGCAAAGAAATGGCGTTGTACCGTATGTGGATATATCCACGAAGGTCCCGAGGCACCCGAGCAGTGCCCGCTCTGCAAGGCAGGCAAGGATAAGTTCGTAGAGGTCGTAGAGGAGGAGGGCAACCTCGACTTCGTGACCGTTCACAAGCTGGGCGACGGCAAGGGTGCCAGCCCCGAGCTCTGGGAGGGTCTCCAGAACCACTTCATGGGCGAGTGCACTGAGGTGGGCATGTACCTGGCCATGAGCCGTCAGGCCGACCGTGAGGGCTATCCCGAAATCGCCGAGGCCTACAAGCGCTACGCATGGGAGGAGGCCGAGCACGCTTCGAAGTTCGCCGAGCTGATTGGCGAGGTGGTATGGGATACGAAGACCAACCTCTACAAGCGCATGAACGCCGAGTGCGGTGCCTGCGAGGACAAGATGCGTCTGGCCCGTCTGGCCAAGGAGCAGAACCTCGATGCCGTACACGACACGGTTCACGAGATGGCCAAGGACGAGGCTCGTCACGGCAAGGGCTTCGAGGGTCTCTACAAGCGCTACTTCGGCAAATAGTCGACCGAGACGCCCTCAGGGGTGTTGAACAAAAAACCGATACCGGTTATCCGGTATCGGTTTTTTTTGTGCGCGGCGGCGAGGAAGGGGCTCCGGCGGCTGCTCACGGTGGCAGCGGCGGGGAGGCGTGGCTGCGGCTGGACGGGACGTGGTCCCGGCGCGGGTGCTTTCAACCGCGGGCGGCTCCCGGCCCCCGGCACTCCTACTCCCGACGCAGTGCGTCGCCGAGGCGGCTGAGAAGCGCGACCTTAGAGGCGAGCCACTCGTAGCCGCTGCGGGCGGCTCGCGCCACCTCGTAGACCGTTTCGGCACGGGCGCGCAGCCGCTCCACCTCCTCGCGGAGCGCCGCCAGGTAGACTACCGCCGCCATGAGGGCGAAGAAGCCTCCCAGAATCAGCGTCGAGGCGATGAACGACCCCGTGAGGAGCGAGAGCCCCACCACGGCGGCCGTGAGCAGAAGCAGCAGCGCCAGGATGGCTGTCGTGACGAAGAGCAGCACGACGAGCAGCAGGCGCCCGCTGCCTCTCCCCGTCTCCGGCGCGCCGCCCGGCGTGCGGTGCCTTTCTTGCGCTTCCATCGGCAACGAGGGGTCGGTTAGTCGTCGCACTTGCAGCGCGCCTGCTCGATTTGCTCCTCGACCTCGTTGAGCTTCTCCTTCATGCGGTCGATTTCGTCGCCGAGCGACTCCTTGATTTTGCGGCGCAGTTCGGGACCCGACTGCGGCGTGAAGAGCATCGTGAGGGCCGAGCCGATAATCAGGCCGCCCACCAGCGATACGATGGCAATACCGGTGTTTTTCATGGTTGCTTGTTTTTTTGGTTTGACTCGGCATGAACTCTTGCAAAGTCCGCGCCAAAGGCGTATCTTTGGTCTACGATGGAGACAAACCTGCATGCGGCCTTTACGGGCCATCGCACCTACGACGGGCGGGGCGACGCCGCGCTTCGGGCGCTGCTCGACGCGATGTACGCCCGCGGATTCCGCACCTTTCTGAGCGGCATGGCCGTGGGTTTCGACCTGGCGGCGGCCGAGGCGGTGCTCGCGTTGCGGAGCCGCTGTTCCGACGTGCGTCTGGTGGCCGTTATCCCCTTTGCGGGGCAGGAGCGCTTCTCCGCGCCCCGCGACCGGGCTCGCTATGCGGAGACGGTCGCCCGGGCCGACGAGCGGGTGGTGCTCCGTCCGGCCTACGGCCCCGGCTGCTACCGGGTGCGCAACGACTTTCTGGTGGAGCATGCCGACGAGGTGGTGGCCTGGTACGACGGCAGCACGGGCGGCACCCGCTATACGGTCGGCCGCGCCCTGCGCCTCGGCCTTCGGGTCCGCAACCTCTGCCCCGAGGGCCCCGTCCTGTCCGCGCCGGCGCCCGCGCCTGTGCCGACGCTCTTCTGAGCCCCACGGCGATTTGTTTCCCCCCCCCTCGCCCTTCACGTCCTTCTGTCCCCGCGCCTGCACCTGCGCCTGCACCCGGCTTACACCGACGCTCTTCTGAGCCCTGCAGCGACACTTTTCTGAGCCCCGCATCGGCACTCTTCTGACCCCACGCCCCGCGCCCGCGCCCGCGCCTGCACCTGCACCTGCACCTGCACTGACACTCTTCTGCGCCCCCGCACCTGCACTGACACTCTTCTAACCCCGTGCACCTTCGCGCCCGCCGATACCCCCGCGTCGGCTCCTCTTCGCTCCTTCGCTCCTCTTCGCTCCTTCGCTCCTCTTCGCTCCTTCGCCCCGCATCCCGCACCCTGCACCTCCGTACCCGCGCACCGCGTTTCTGTGGAGGCTGCCCGTGGCGCGCCGGCTCCTGCCACTGCATGATTTCTGTCGCTGATGCCCTCGTTTTTTTGGAAATCGTACGCTTTTCGCTATCTTTGTCTTGAAATGATATTTGCCGCTGTTCGCCCGTAACTGAAAACGACCAATTAGATGTATGTCGGGGAACGGATGTTGCGGATACACTCCGTTTGGGGTGTGTTCCCATGTTCTGTTGCGATACATACGGGTGCTTGGTCGTACCTCAGTTAGTCGGAGCGGGAGCGGGGATGCACCTTTTTTATTGTGCATACGCGGATATCTTGTGGCTGATTGACATGCGATAAGCCCAGGCGGCCTCTTCTGGCGTGCTCTGCCGATTTCTCCTGACTGAAAACGACCTGTACATTCAACCGTATGTAGAGAACGGACGGCGGTTCCTCCCTCCCGGGGGCATCATCCGCGTTCTTCACGACGACGAAGAAACCTGCGGATGCATCCACTCCGTCGCCCCGGGAACAGAGGATTCCGAAAATCTGCAAGAGAGTAGGAGCAATTCAAAACAAACCCAAACAACATGAAAAAGTTTTTGATGTGTGCGGCCGCACTGCTGATGGCCGTGACGGCGGTCTCGGCTCAGACGCCCGAGGAGAAGGAGGCTTCGGCCAAGCGGGTCGAGCAGTTGAAGAGCGAGGCCCCCAAGGCCTGCGGCGTGGCTGAAATCGACGACGCTGCCAAAACGGCCGAGACGGTGGCTGCCGCCACGGTCGAGGTGGCCGACTTTACGGCCCTGCTCGACGGTGCGACCCCCAGCGCCGAGCAGATTCTGCGGGCAACCGAGCTGCTGCAGCGCATCGAGGGGACCTCGGGTGAGCTGAAGCAGCTGACTGAAGCGTTGGGCAAGGCGACCTCGTCGCTCAAGTCGCTCAAGAACCCCATGAAGGTGAAGTCGGCGACCCGCTCGGTCTCCTATGTGAAGACCGTGCTCGAGAATGCAACGCCCGAGCTGCCCTACCAGGCGAAGCTCCTCGGAGCAATCGTCTCGGGGAAGTAGCCCCTCCGCACGGCATCAAGCAGAAAGCCCCGGCCGAATGCATCGGCCGGGGCTTTTGTGCAAAGCAACCGGATGGATTACTTCCAGTTGAGAATCTTGTAGAAGTCGTACTCCTCGGGGTTGGCGACATACTTCTTCGCTGCCTCGTAGTCCTTCGGCTCGATGGCGTTGAGGATGTTGTCCACTACCGACTTGAACTTGTCCGAGGTGATGTCGACCAGACGGGGCGGAATCTTGCCCGTCGTCGGGTCCTGAAGGTCCTTCAGGTAGAGCGGCGATACGTTGCCCTCCGAATCCACATAGACCATGCAGCCGGTCTTGCCCTCCGAGTAGAGCTTGTGTACGCCGATACCCAGCTCCGAGCAGTAGGTCAGGTCGTAGGCAATCGGGGTCTGGCAGCGGATTTCGTAACCCAGCTCCACGGGACGGCTCTTCACCTTGATGCCCAGGGCCTTGAGCTTGTTCTCAATCATCTCGTTGAAGATGTGGGCCTTCGAAACCTTGCCCAGCTCGGGGTGTCCGTGCTCGTCGTAGGTGAAGTGAACGCCGCTCTTGCGGATTTCCTCGTTCGACAGTGCGTGGAATACGCCCTCCGAGATGATGGCGGCGCCGTAGTCCATGCCCATAATCTTGCGCTTGATAATCGACGAGATGACCAGGTTGACAATCTTCTCGACCGTGATTTCGGTCTTGTTGAACATCTCGGGGATGACAATCATCGGGTAGTGGCAGGCCTCGCCGATACCGAATGCGAGGTGGCCGGCCGAACGACCCATGGCAGCCAGTACGAACCAGTTGCCGCTCGTGCGGGCGTCGACATAGACGGCGCGGCCGATGACGGCACCCTTGTCCTTGGCCGACTCGTAACCGAAGGTCGGCGTGCCGTTGGGCAGCGGCAGGTCGTTGTCGATGGTCTTCGGAACGTGGATGTTGGCGATGGGGTACTTCTTGGCCTCGAGGAACTTGGCGATGCGGTTTGCCGTCGATGCGGTGTCGTCGCCGCCCACCGTTACGAGCAGCTTCACGTTGTTGTCGGTGAAGAACTTGAGGTTGAAGTTATTCTCGAAATCGGCATCCGTGGGCTTGAAACGGCTCATCTGCAGGAACGAACCGCCCTGGTTGAAGATACCGTCGGCCATGGGATAGTCGATGTCCACCGTGCGGGGCGAGGGGTTGAACAGTCCCGTATAACCCTCGTGGAGGCCGATTACACGATAACCCTTGCGCAGGAACGTCTTGGCGACGCTGCCTACGACGGTGTTCATGCCGGGAGCCGGTCCGCCGCCGGTCAGAATAGCGATTGCTTCTTTCATGGTTTTTTGGTTTTTATTGTGAATTAACCGTTATGGTCTGCTCTGTATTGGCGGCCCAAAATTACGATTATTTTTTCAAACGGGCAAAAAGAGTGTGCGAAAACTCGCGTGCGTGCGCGCAGCGCGCGTGTACGTGAGAAGAGGAGCGGCGGGGCGTGCCCGGGGGGGGGGGTGGCTCTTTGTCTCTTTTTCACATCTCCGCGCCCCCGAGACCCGACTCTGGCTCCTTTACACATTTCCGAGCCCCCGACCATACATTCTTCACCTTGTCTCTACATGTCCCTNCCCGGGGGGGGAGGGTGAAGGCGACATGCCCGGGGCCCGGGCGGCGGGTGCAAAAACAAAAACGGGCGCAAAACGCAAAAAAAACAGGCGCAAAACGCAAAAAAAAACAGGCGCAAAACGCAAAGGCGCAAAAAAAGAGAAGCGGCGTTCCGCTTCTCCCATACTGTGCCGGATGGACTCCGGGTGTTCCGATATGTCGGTTTGTGTTGTGTCGTTGTGGAATCGGACGCGCGGCTTAGCCGATGACCTTCACGTTGACGGCCTGCTCGCCCTTGGTGCCGTTGCCGAGCTCGAACTCCACCTTCTGGCCTTCGTTGAGCGACTTGAAGCCCTCCGACAAAATGCCCGAGAAGTGAACGAAAACCTCCTTGCCGTTCTCGGCGATAATGAATCCGTAGCCTTTCTTGCTATCGAACCATTTTACTGTTCCTGTCATAAAATTGCGGATTAAGTGTTAATGTGTTTTGCAAAGAAACGGAAAAAACGGTGGTTTTCAAAACTTTTTACGCTATATTTTCGTATCAGGAATCAATTTTGTATATTTGTTCCTGACATTGGAACCAACAGAATGAATATGAATCGCAAAATCAATCTGACGCTGCTGGCACTGCTGGGCTTCTCGACGGGCTGCTCGTCGGTGAAAAATACCCCGCGTGAGGGCAAGGCGGAGCAGGAGCCCGTGACCGAGGAGCAGACGCCCGCCATCCAGGTGATGTACGGCGTACGCCAGCCCGTCGGCCCCGAATTCGTGAACAAGGCCTATCCCCTCGAGGAGACCGATTCGCTCGGAAGCGCCGCACAGCCCGCAGCCGGTCAGCCGGCCGAATCCGCTGCCGAACCTGCCGCCGAATCCGCCGCAGATGGGCAGAAGTAATCCAATCCATGAGCGGAAACTGTAAACCGAGCCTGCGCAAACGCCTCGGGCTTCGCCTCTTCGCATCGCTGCACGACCGCTCGGTGGCCGAGCACAAGCTGCGTACGCTCTTCTGGGAGTGCACGTTGCGCTGCAACCTCGCCTGCCGGCACTGCGGCAGCGACTGCCGGGTCGACCCCGGGGTGCGCGACATGCCGCTCGAGGACTTCCTGCGCGTGCTCGACGAGGAGGTGACGCCGCATGTCGACCCGCGGCAGGTGCTCGTGATATTCTCGGGCGGCGAGGTGCTCGTCCGCGAGGATTTGGAGCGTGCCGGCGCCGAGGTGACGCGCCGCGGATATCCGTGGGGCATGGTCACCAACGGCATGGCGCTCACCCCCGAGCGGTTGGACAGCCTGCTCCGTGCGGGGCTGCGCTCCGTCTCGGTGAGCCTCGACGGATTCGAGCAGACGCACAACTACATCCGCCGCAATCCGCTCAGCTATGCGCGTGCGCTCGACGCCGCGCGCCGCATCGCCCGCGTGCCGGGGCTGGCCTACGACGTCATCACCTGCGTCACGGGGCCGCTGGTACCCCGCCTCGAGGAGTTCAAGGAGATGCTCATCGCCGAGGGCATCCGCTACTGGCGGATTTTCTCGATTTTCCCGATGGGGCGCGCCAAGGAGGACCCCACGCTGCGGGTGAGCGACGAGGAGTTCCGCGAGGTGCTGGAGTTCATCCGCCGCACGCGCCGCGAGGGGCGCATCGAGGTGAGCTACGCCTGCGAGGGATTTCTGGGCAACTACGAGATGGAGGTGCGCGACCACTTCTACCTCTGTGCGGCCGGAGTTTCGGTGGCCTCGATACGGGTCGACGGCTCCATTTCGGGCTGCACGAGCATCCGCGCCAACTTCCACCAGGGCAACATCTACCGCGACCGCTTCTGGGATGTGTGGCAGAACCGCTTCGAGCCCTTCCGCGACCGCGCGTGGGCGCGTCGCGGGGAGTGCGCCTCCTGTTCGATGTTCCGCTACTGCCTGGGCGGGGGCATGCACCTGCACGACGACAACGGCGACCTGCTCTATTGCCACTACCACCGGCTTCCGGGAACGACGCGGTAGCGGGCAGCGGCCGACCGACCGCCGGGGGAGCATCTGAGGAAGGGGCGCACCGACCCGGGGAGGTTCTTCGGCCCGGGGAGCGTACCGGAAGGCGTGACCATCCGGTCCGAGGGCGCGCCGGTTGAGAGGCCTGCCTGTGGAAGCGTGTGCTGGCGGGGACGTTTTTTTTGGTCGGAGAGTGCACCGGACGACGAGACCATCCGGCCCGGGGGCGCACCGGACGGAGCGATTTTTCGGTTCGGGGATGCCGGCCGGGGCAGTTTTTTCGGCTTGGGGAGCGTACCGGACGGGGCATTTTTTTTCGGCCTATGTGCGCCGAACGGGTTGTTTTTTGGACCGGGGCGCATCAGTGGGCGAAACCATCCGGCCCGAGGGTAAGCGCGCAAAAGAATTAAAGGCCAAGCAGGGAGAAAGTCCCGCTGAAAAAGAGTAAAAAGCTCCGGAGTTCGACTCCGGAGCTTTTTTTGTTGCATGTCGGCGGCCTGCAGCGTTGCCTCAAGTCGAAACGTGATAGGGGCGTGGCTCGGATTTGCGGCCTTTCCCCTGTCTGGAGGCGGCCTGTTCCCTGCTGGCTGCAATAACGAAAAAGAGGTTATCGAAGTTCGATAACCTCTTTCCGTGTCGGGGAGACTGGATTCGAACCAGCGACCTCCAACTCCCGAAGCTGGCGCGCTAACCGGACTGCGCTACACCCCGAACAGAGCTCGTTTTATCTTTAAGAGCGCACAAAGATACGTCTAAAATCCGAATCGGCAAAATAATTTTCAAAAAAAATGCATCCGCCCGTCAACTTGCCCCCGCCGTGCGGGCCGCTCTGCGGTTGGAGGGAGGGACGTGCGAGCCGTTCCGGGTCGCTCCGCCGCCGGGTGCAAGGCGTGTGGGAGTGCGATTCGTGCGCGCACATCGTGCGCGTGCGTCCAGTGGCGTACCTCGCGTGCGCATGCGGGCGCGTCGAGCCAGAGACCTGCCCTGTCGGACAGCTCCGGATATGCCTTGCCCCCGGCAATCTCAATCACCAGTCGTCGGATTGCTGCTCGTCGTCGCTTTTGAGGATGAACGAGTTCGAGAACGAGTAGTCGAAGACCTCGCAGGCGAACTGCCGGGCCCTGGCGCCCCGGCTTCAATTCATAGATGAGCGTCCCGGAGAACTTCTCGCCGTTTCTGAAGAAAATCGGCAGGGAGAAAAGCCTCGGCTCCGGCTCCATCGTCGCATAGTTCAGCAGGACATTTTCGACCCGCCCGACAATCATCGTGGAGTCGTTCCGCTGGATGTCGCTGAATATCCCCGAGGCGATGATGCGGTCGCGCATTGCGGAGGGGGTACCCCGGTATTCGACCACGCGCTGCCAGTAGAAGTTGTGCGGTTCGATGTGCGCTTGGGCAAAGGCTCCTCCGGATGCGAAGAGCGCCGCCGCGAGGATGAGTGTTGCTGAAAGTCTTTTCATTGGAGTATCAGTCTGTTATGCTTTTTTTCGTAAAATGTGGAATCATCGGGCGCAAATCGTTCGTATCTTTCGGAATCAAACGGCCGCTGCGCCTGCCCGTGCAGGGCCTTCGGCATGCGCCGTCATGGCTGTCGGCGGTCTTGCCGCAGCCGGCATGAAGCGCTTCCATCCGTTTTTTGTACTTTTGTCATAACCGGGAAGTTATCCGTTCATTATTCTTTTGTAGTCCGGGTCTGTTTCGTCAACCTCTGGAAGATATACTTTCCCGTAGAATTTTAGTTCATCTCTGTCGTTTCTGAATTGGCCGATGAACCCACGACATTGCATAACCGGATTTTCGGGATTGGCCTTCATCAGCAGTTTGTGCCAGAACCTGTTCAAGTCTCGGTCAAGGTAGCCAGCGAGTCTCCCGCGTCCGTTGTAAATCTCAACGGCGTATTTGTCCTCTTTGACCTCTTTGGTCGCTTTCAGGTAGAAATTTTCGGAGTATCCGATGTCCTTTTTGGAAAGGTCCCGGTGGTTGGTCCCGATAATTTTGTATTCGACCTCGTCGTCTTCGGGCTTGACATCATCGAACAGGGTCTCTCCCTGTTCTGTTGTGTATCCGTATTCTTCGGGGTTCACGTCCGATTCATTGCTTGTTGTGGCGGAATTTCCTTGATAGTAGCCCCTTCTCTGGTGACGTTTTATCAGCCTGGAGACATTGATGGCAACGACAATAATGCAAAATACGAGGAAGAGATAAAATAGGTTCCCGCTGCTTGATTCCGGGGCAATAGGAGTTGCTTGTAAAATGGGTATCATTATAGTCTGTTTTTTGAGTTCCGGCCCTTGACCCGGCAGCGGCGAGGGCGTCCGGATGATGACTGGCCCGCTCGTTCGGAAGGGGCGGTCTGCGTATCTTCGGCTGGTGCTCATCCATGCATTCCTGGCTTGGGCAGGTCTCGTTTCGTATGCGCATCGCCCGACCCGTCGCATACAAAATACGGGGTAGCGGAGATTTCGAACGGGTCAAAGATTTACAAAAATCGGACAAAAACAAACGACGGATGAATTTTAAGCGACGGAAGCCCGAAAACGCCTTCGGATGGCGCATGCGGGGTTTCACCTGTTTTGAAGTACGATGACTATGGAGGGATGGATTAAGATACACCGCGGGCTGCTCGACTGGGAGTGGTATTCCGACACGAACTGTGTGCGGCTGGCGCTGCACCTGCTCCTGAAGGCGAATTTTCAGACCCGTCGCTGGCGGGGAATCACCGTCGAGCGGGGGCAGCTCGTCACGAGCCGCGCTGCGCTGGCCCGCGAAACGGGACTCTCGGAGCGTGAGGTGCGGACGGCTGTTTCGAAACTCGAGCGGTCGGATTTTCTGACCTGCCGGGCGACCAGCTCCTACACGGTCGTAACGATTTGCAATTACGAACGATATCAGTCTACGGACAGCACGGAGCGACCAGCCGTCGGACCGGCTGATGACCGGGCGAAGACCAGCTGCCGACCAACTCCCGACCAGCGAGCGACCACAACGGAAGAAAGTAAGAAGGAAAGAAGTAATAAGAAGGAAAGAAGGAAGAGCACACACACGGTAAGTTCAGAAGAAAAGGGGGTTGCAGGGGGAAAACCGGCCGGGCCGTCGGCGGAGCTGACCGGGCCGTCGGGGGAGTTGACCGGGGCGGCCGATGTGCTGCTGTCATGGATAGGGGAGCGCTTCCCGCAGGTAGCCGCGATGGAGGAGCCCTTCACGCGGCAGCAGCTGGTGTGGATGCTCCGCAAGTACGACGTCGAGGACATCCGGCGCCTGGTGGCTGCGATGGACAACAAGGGGGCGTGGAAGAACCGGAGCGCCTTCTGCACCTTCACCTCCTACGCCGCCCGGGACCATGAGCTGCTGACGCGGCGGCAGGCGGAGGCCGCATGCGGACGTTTGTACACCTACCAGCAGATGGTGCAGCTACTCCCGACGAACGGGGGCAACTACCGTGCGGAGGATTTCGAGACGGTGCAGACGCCGCAGGGGGTTCGGTGGCGCATCCGCACGCGGCGAGACTGACCGCCCGGGGGATGCGGGGCTTCCGGGTGGCGGAGGTTCTGCGGCGGCAGAGGGAGCGCGGCGGGTCTGCCGGGCCTCGGGTCGGCTAAGGCTTCTGCGGCGGCGAGGTTCCGGGGTGGCGAGGTTTTCGGGACGTTGGAGGAAGAGCGGCGGGGCGGCGGTGGTTTCGGGGCAACTAAGGCTTCAGCGGCGGCGGGGTTCCGGAGAGCGGAGGGCGCGCGGCGGGTCCCCCGGGTTGGTGGTGACACGGATTGGTGGTGACACGGATTGGTGGTGGCTCGGGTCGCGAGGGCTCTGCGGCGGTGGGGGCTCCCGGGTCGATGGTGCTTCGGGGCGTCTGTTTCCCGGAGGCGTGTGGAGGAGGTTCTTTGACGTGATTGAGGCCGCGCAGGCGAGCTATACGCAAGCGGGCGGAAATCGGCTTTTGCGGGGAGCCTGCCTTGATGCAGCCGGGAAATCCGGCTTTTGCGGGGGCCAATCCTAATGCAGCCGGGAAATCCGGCTTTTGCGGGGGCCAATCCTAATGCAGCCGGAAAATCCGGCTTTTGCGGGGGCCAATCCTAATGCAGCCGGAAAATCCGGCTTTTGCGGGGACCAATCCTAATGCAGCCGGAAAATCTCCGATTTTGCGTGTAAATTGTGTGCCTCCGGCCCCAATAAACAACCACCTGCGTTGCCGCAAGTGGTTGATTGTCAATAGTCGGGGAGACTGGATTCGAACCAGCGACCCCCTGCTCCCAAAGCAGGTGCGCTAACCGGACTGCGCTACACCCCGTCTGTTCCCTCCTTCCGTTACTGCCGCCGTCGCTGCAGGTTGGCGGCGCCGTTTGCGTTCCAAAACAGCCAAAACCGTCTGCTGCATTATGCCGCTGCCAACCGCTGCCGACTGCTGGCCCGTCGTTGCCGACCGTCGACCGTCGCCACTGGCCCCTCGCTGCCGCCCGCCCTGGCGGGCCGGGCATCTTTCGGAAGTCCGGGGTGCAAAGATAACGGCTTTTTCGGTGCCCACCAACTTTTCGCTTCGAAATCTTTCTCCGGCCCGAAGGGTCATCACCGCCGAAGGAACCGCCGCCCGGAGGACTGCCGCCCGGAAGCCCGCAGAATCGCCGCACTCCCGCTGCCGCGGAGGCATCACGCCCGGAGGGGCATCACCGCCGAAGGAACCGCCCGCTCTCAGGTATTGCGTCCGGAGGAGCATCGCACTTCTGCAGCAGACCGTCGAAACTGCCAGCCCGTCGAAGTTGCCCGCTATCGCGTCAGACCGTCGAGGCGGCACGCTATCGCAGCGGCCCGTCGCGTCTGCCCGCTATCGCAGCAGACCGTCGAACAGGTGGCTGAAATCCTCGTGCGGCGCCGGCTTGTAGACCTGGAAGCCCAGCGCGCGGGCCGCCGTGACGTTGCGCTCCGAGTCGTCGATGAAGAGCGTCCGGGCGGGCTCCATGCCGCTGTCGGCAATCATCTTGCGGAAGATGGCCTCCGAGGGCTTCAGCTCGCGGAGCTCGTAGGAGAGGTAGACCCGGTCGAAGAGCCGCTCCATCGGGCAGCCCGCCTCGGCGAACATGCGGCGAATCAGCTCCATCGACGAGGGGTTGTTGTTCGAGAGGACGTAGGTCCTCACGCCGCGGCGGCGCAGCGCCTCGATGAGGCGGACCTTGGCGGCCGGCACGCCGACCAGAAACTCGCCGTAGGCCTCGCCAATCTGGCGGTCGGTCACCTCGCGGCGGCCGCTGGCGGCGCGCATCCGCTCGCACGCCTCGTGGAACGTGATGAGGCCGTGCTCCATCTCGCCAATCATCGCCGCCGGGTGGTAGGGGTTGATGAGTTCGGCAATCTGCGGCATGCCGAGGCGTCGGAAGGCGTCGATGCAGCGCTCGGCGTCGAGGTCGACCAGCACGCCGCCGAGGTCGAAGACCACGCTGTCAATCTCCTCCATGGGGTGCGGCGCTGTTTGGGGTATCGTTGGGGTATTCAAGGTGTCGTTATTTCTGGAATTTCATGGTAAATCGCCGGATTGGGCGGATGAGGCACATCGGCAGCAGCTTGCAGAGGGGTATCCAGAGCCGGTTCCACCAGTCGGGGACCGTGCAGCGCTGCCCGTGCCAGAGGGCCCACAGCCCGCGCCGGGCACAGCAGTCGGCCGAAATCAGCACGCCCATGCGCAGCCCGATGCGCTGCCAGCGCGGCGTGAGGCCGTAGAGGTCGGTCGCCACGCCGGCCGGGCAGACGGCCGTCACGCGGATGCCCGCCTCGCGGACCTCCTTGGCGAAGGCGACCGAGAAGCACTTCAGGTAGGCCTTCGAGGCGCTGTAGAGCGTCAGCCCCGGGAAGGGCATCCACAGCGAGTAGGAGGCCATGTTGAGGATGTGGAAGCGGCGCCGCGGGGCCGGCGAAGTTGCCGGTGCGGTGCCGGTGGTAGTCGGCGCGGAACCTGCCGCCGCACTTGCCGCCGGTGCCGAGCCTTTTGCCGCCGGCGCGGAGCAGGTCTCCGGTGCATCGCCGGTGGTTGCCGGTTCGTTGCCGGTTGCCGCCGGTGCATCGCCCTCCGGCGTCGGCTCCATTGCGTTGTCTCCCTCCTGCCCGGGCTCCGCCGCAAAGCCGTTGCGGGCGGCCATCTCGCGGGCGACGAGGCGGCAGAGCTGCGTGGCCGTGAGGCAGTGGAGCATGATGACGCGCTCGATGCGCTCGGCCGGCGTGCGGATGATGTCGCGGAACGAGAAGATGCCCGCATTGTTGATGAGCACGTCGACGGCGATGCCGGCCGCACGCAGCCTGTCGTAGAGCTCCTGCGCCGCCTCGGCGCGGGCCAGGTCGCAGGAGATGATGCGCACCTCGGCGGCGTCGAGCGCCCGGAGCTCGGCGCGCACGCACTCGAGCTTGCGCAGGTCGTTGCCCACCAGCACGAGCCGGTAGCCCAGCCGGGCGAGCCGCAGCGCGAAGCAGCGCCCGATGCCCGAACCGGCCCCGGTGACCAGCGCCCAGGCGCTGCCCTTGGTTACCTCTCCCCGTTTCATGGCAGTTTGGCGAGCTCTTCGACGATTTTGCGCGGCAGGTTGTCGCAATGCTTGCAGCACTTCATGTCGACGGAGTACATCCGCGCGATGCAGTAGTTGCGGTGGTCGCACTCGCTGCGCGTCGAGGCGTCGCCCGCACGCAGTTTGTTGACGAAGGCCGGGTCGTTGACCAGTGCGCGGGCCATCTGCACCAGCTCGAAGCCGGCCCCCAGCGCCCGCTCGATGCCCTCGCGGCTGACCAGTCCGCCCACGTAGACGAGCGGGCACTTCAGCGCGGCGCGGAACTTCACGGCATCCTCCAGGAAGTAGCACTCCTCGAAGGGGAACTGCCGAATCATGTAGGGGCCGCACCAGCGGATGAAGTAGCGGAGCCACCAGGGGGAGTAGTAG
The DNA here is from genome assembly GCF_900290115.1 of Alistipes sp. Marseille-P5061. GTDB lineage: Bacteria > Bacteroidota > Bacteroidia > Bacteroidales > Rikenellaceae > Alistipes > Alistipes excrementigallinarum. Next base: position 27,980 of record NZ_LT985752.1, on the reverse strand, counting down.
CTCATCGTATAGAGCGGGATGAGGCCGCGCATGACGGCCATCGGCGCCTTCGAGACGAAGCCCCCCGAGAGGACGATGCCGTTGACGCCGAAGCGCTCGATTTCGCGGGCGATTTCGATGCTTTCGGGAATCTCGATGCCCCCCTTGAAGCCGTCGTACATGTTGTGCTTGACCAGCACGGCCATGTTGCGGCGTGCGGCCGCCTCCATCACCTCGGTCAGGCACATGCGCATGAAGCGCATGCGGTTCTCGAGCGAGCCGCCGTATTCGTCGCGGCGGTGGTTCGTATAGGGCGAGAGGAACTGCGAAATGAGGTATCCGTGGCCGGCGTGCACCTCCACCGAGTCGAATCCGGCATCGGCCGCCGTGTGGACGGCGCGGCCGAAGTCGCGCGCCACCTCCTCGATTTCGCTCCGGCGCATTCCCCGCACGGGGGTGTAGGCGTAGAGGTTGAAGCCCGTCGAGGCGCCGATGGGTATCTGCCCGGCGGTGGAGTAGTGGGTCATGTTGCCGCAGTGGCCGATTTGGATGCCGGCGGCGGCACCCTCGGCGTGGATGGCGTCGGTGATGTCGCGCAGCGCGGGGACAATCGCCGGGCGCAGCCACAGCTGCTTGTTGAACGAGAGGCCGCTGCGGCTGACGGCCGCATAGGCCAGCGTGGTCATGCCGATGCCGCCGCGCGCCACGCTCACGTGGTACTGCTTGAGCTGCTCGGTGGGGCCGAAGTCCTTGCCCATCGACTCGAAGGCGGCCGAACGGATGGTCCGGTTGCGGAGCGTCACGGGGCCCAGCTTATAGGGGGTGAAGAGTTTGGATTCCATCGTGGAAGCTGTTTTGGGTTCGTGTCAGTAGATGAAGGGGATGATGCGCTTGCGGCCCAGGCGGGTGAACTCCTCGCCGAACTCCTGCTCGTAGCGGCGGTAGAGCGACGCCGAGCGGGGGGCCAGGTTGGCGAAGGTCCACCAGGCGAAGACGGCGCCGGCCCATGACCACGAGGCGATGGCGAAGCCCGTCCATTCGAGCAGCTCGCCGAAGTAGTTGGCCGACGAGACGTAACGGAACATGCCGCCGTGCGGGATGTAGTGGCGCGTGTCGCCCGGACGGCGCAGGTGGCGGATGATGTAGTCCGAGTGGAGGTTGATGGCCATGCCGGCCACGAAGAGCGCTCCGCCCACGTAGATGAAGGGGCGCGAGAACCACCCGTCGTAGTAGCCCTCGGGCGAGACGTAGAAAATCCATCCGCCCTGCATCAGGGCGTTGAGCGTGTTGAAGAGCATCCCCATGAGGACGATGCCCAGCGGCATCTTCGACTTGCCGCGCATGAGCAGCGGGAAGATGAACGAGCGCTGGAAGTAGTGCGCCTCGAAGAGCAGGAAGAGGACGAGCGGCGCGGCCTCCCACATCCTCGGCGAGAGGGCCCACAGGACGGCCATGGCGATGAAGACGGGCGACTCCATGAGCACCCATCCGACCTTGTTCGGAACGGGAGGTCCGTAGCGGGGGTTGAACAGATAGCCGTACCCCGCCTCGAAGAAGTGCAGGGCGATGAAGACAATCAGGGCCAGGAAGGCCATGACGAGCAGGAAGATGTTGAAGGCTGCGGTCATGCGCAAAAGGGTATTTTCGGAGCCGTAAAGTTACGAAACAATTCGCATCGGGACAACCCGCTCCGTCGCTTTTGTTCATCGAAAGGGAGCCGCTCGTCGCCCGATGTGGCATAATTCGTGCACCGGAACGGGCGTCAACCAACAAAACTCGAAGAACATGTTTATGAAAGGAAACAGACACGACGAATCCCCGGTCGAAATCTTCGGCACGAAGGAGATGCGCTCGCCGGCGCCCACGGAGTTCATCCCCAAGGAGCGCACGGCCCCCGAAGTGGCCTACCAGCTGGTCAAGGACGAGACCTTCTCGCAGACGCAGCCGCGCCTGAATCTGGCCACCTTCGTCACCACCTACATGGACGACTACGCCACGCGGCTGATGAACGAGGCCATCAACGTCAACTACATCGACGAGACGGAGTATCCGCGCATCGCCGTGATGAGCGGCCGCTGCATCAACATCATCGCCAACCTGTGGAACACGCCCGAGAAGGGTCCGTGGAAGACCGGAGCGCTGGGCATCGGCTCGTCGGAGGCCTGCATGCTGGGCGGCGTGGCGGCGTGGCTGCGGTGGCGCAAGCGCCGCCAGCAGGCCCACAAGCCCTGCGACCGGCCCAATCTGGTGATGAGCGCCGCCTATCAGGTGGTGTGGGAGAAGTTCTGCCAGCTGTGGCAGATTGAGCTGCGCACGGTGCCTCTGACGCCCCAGTCGCCGACGCTCGACGTCGACCGCGCGCTGGAGCTCTGCGACGAGAACACGATTTGCGTGGTGCCCATCATGGGCGTTACGTGGTCGGGGCTGGACGACGACGTCGAGGCGCTCGACAAGGCGCTCGACGCCTTCAACCGCCGCACGGGCTACGAGATTCCGATTCACGTCGACGCCGCCTCGGGCGGTTTTCTGCTCCCGTTCCTCAATCCGCACAAGCGGTGGGACTTCCGCCTCAAGTGGGTTTGCTCCATCTCGACCTCGGGCCACAAGTTCGGCCTGGTCTATCCGGGTCTGGGGTGGACCGTCTGGCGCGACCGCAGCTACCTGCCCGACGAGATGGCCTTCTCGGTCAACTACCTCGGCGCCGAAATCACGCAGGTGGGGCTCAACTTCTCGCGTCCCGCGGCGCAGGTGCTTGGCCAGTACTACAACTTCATCCGTCTGGGCTTCGAGGGCTACCGCGAGGTGCAGCAGAACTCGCTCGACGTGGCGCGCTACTGCCATCAGGCCATCGGCCGCATGAAGTGCTTCGCCAACTATTCGGACGAGGTGACCAACCCGATTTTCATCTGGCACCTCGACCCCGACTATGAGAAGAGGGCGCGCTGGACGCTCTTCGACCTGCAGGCGGCGCTGCAGCAGAGCGGCTGGATGGTGCCCGCCTACACGATGCCGCGCGACATCGAGCAGATGATTGTCATGCGCATCGTCGTGCGTCAGGGCATGTCGCGCGACATGGCCGACATGCTGCTGGCCGACATCCGCAATGCGGTGGCGGAGTTCGAGAAGCTGGAGTACCCGACCCAGTCGCGCCTGAAGTTCGAGCGCAACGAGCACCAGGCGAGCCGCATCTTCACCCACACGGGCCACTGCCGTTCGGCGCAGTGCCACGCGCAGGATGCACCTGCGGCCGAAGGCGCGCATGCCGGCAAGGGGTCGGCGCAGCGCGAAGCCGTTCACGAGAAGGCGTAGCGCCGCCGCATTCCGCCTCCGGCCGCCGGTTCCCCGAATGAACCTTTTTCCCCGAACCGCGGCCGGGAGGACGGAGCGGCGGTGAGGCCGGGGCCGCCCGGGGTTGTTCGGCTCCGGCCCCTTCTCGCCGGACGGCAGGACTTGCCGGGGTGGGGTATGGCTGCCCGTTCGGCGCCCTGCGGCGGGCGTTTCGCAGCCCGTTCCGGCGCCACGGTTTGCCGACACCTTTTCGCCGACGTCCTTTTATCGGCGTCCTTTTATCGGCGGCCTTTTGCCGAAGGCCTTTTTCGGCGGCCCGTCCCGGCGCCACGGTTTGCCGACACCTTTTTGCCGACGTTCTTTTTTCGGCGGCCCGTCCCTTCGGGGCGGCGCCGCTTTTTTTTGTGCCCGACGGAACGGTCCGCTCTGCCCCCCTCTCCGCTCTGTCCCCTCTCCGCTCTGTCCCCTCTCCGCTCTGTCCCCTCTCCGCTCTGTCCCCTCTCCGCTCTGTCCCCTCTCCGCTCTGTCCCCTCTCCGCTCCGTCCCGTTCCGTTCCGTTCCCGTCCCGTTCCTGTCCCGTTCCAGTCCCCGTCCCTGTCCCTGCCCCTGTCCCTGTCCCTGTCCCTGTCCCTGTCCCGTTCCTGTCTCCGTCCCCTCTTTTGGCGGGGCGCCGCTTTGCCGCTTTTTTTTCGGTCCGAGGGTTGGAAAACCGGGAAAATTGTTTAGATTTGTGATATCAAAATAATATCATCATGAAAAACGACAACTTTGTCTATTCCGGTTGGAAGACGCGCGGTCTTCCCATGCTGCTTGTGACGCTGGCGCTGCTCGGCGTCGGCATCTGGCTGGTAATCGAGGGCGGCATCCGGCTCGACGCGCAGCTGAGCGGTGGCGGCGGCCTGCTCGCTGCGGGCATCGTGCTCTGCCTCGCGGCGGCGCTTTCGTCGGGCGGCTTCATGCTGCTCGAACCCAACGAGGCGCGGGTGATGCTCTTCTTCGGCCAATACCGCGGAACCTTCTACGAGACAGGCTACTGGTGGGTCAACCCCTTCCTCTCGGCCAAGCAGATTTCGCTGCGGCTCCGCAACCTCAATGCCGAGCCCATCAAGGTCAACGACAAGTGCGGTAACCCCGTCATGATAGGTCTCGTGCTCGTCTGGCGCATCAAACGCGATGAGGTCTACCGCTCGGTCTTCGAGATTGACGCGGCCCCCGCAACGCCCGGCGGCAACGTCTCTGCAGCGGCGCGGATGACGGTGCTGGACCGCTTCGTCGGGGTGCAGAGCGATGCGGCGCTGCGCCAGGTGGCCGGGCTCTATGCCTATGACAATACGGGCGTTGAGGCGGGTGAGCTCACGCTCCGCTCCAACAGCGAGGAGATTAACGCGCAGCTCGAGCAGACGTTGAACGACCGCCTGGCGATGGCCGGCATCGAGGTGGTCGAGGCGCGCATCAACTACCTGGCCTACGCCCCCGAGATTGCCGCCGTCATGTTGCGCCGCCAGCAGGCCGACGCCATCATCTCGGCCCGCGAGAAGATTGTCGAGGGGGCCGTCACGATGGTGCGCATGGCCCTCGAGCGCCTTTCCGAAGAGGAGGTGGTCGAGCTGGACGAGGAGCGCAAGGCCGCCATGGTCTCGAACCTGCTCGTGGTGCTCTGCGCCGATGAGGCGGCTCAGCCCGTGGTCAATGCAGGGACGCTGCATCATTGAGTAAGGTAACGATGTCCAAGAGTCAGGATACCAGAAGTTTCGTGCTGCGTGTCGATGCCGCGGCGATGGAGGCGCTCGAAGCGTGGGCCGACGACGAGTTCCGCAGCATCAACGGCCAGCTGCAGTGGATTCTTGCCGACGCCCTGCGCCGCAGCGGGCGGCTGCCCGGGCGGCGGCGTGCGCGGAGCGGCCGCGGCGTTGCGCCGGAGGAAGTTGCGCCGGTTGAGGCCGCGCCGGAGGGAGCTGCGCCGGAGGGGGCCGCTTCGGACGGGTCGGTGTCGGCCCGTGCCGGAGCGGAAGGAGCCGGAGCAAACAGTGCCGCGCCGGAGGGGACTGCGTCGGTTGAGGCTGCATTGGAGAAACCCGCGCCGGCCGGGACAGGCACGGAAAACGCCGTGCCGGAGGGAACCTGTCCGGCTGCGGACAAGGCAAAAAGCGAGGCAAAAAACGAGACCCAAAGAAGCAATAGATGAAGAGTCGTGAATCATATGGCGCTTTTGCGCCGGAGCGCATACGGGCCTTCGTGCGCAGCCGCCTGTGGTTGGCCCTGCCGGCCGTTGCGGGGGTGGGCTTCGGCTGCTTGTGGCTCTATCGGCGCTATGTCGAGGGGCTTCCGGCCGGCGATGCCGTCCTCAAGGGGGCCTTCTATGCGCTGACGCTCGCCCTTTGCTGGGCCATCGGCATCTGGGGCGCAACGGCCCCCGAGGTCGAATCCGACCGCGAGGAGGCTCCGCGCGGTGCATCGCGGCGCGCCTTGATGTTCTGTGTGCTGCTCCTTGTGGCGCTGGTCTGCCTGCGTCCGGTGCTGGCGTGGGCCGCGGGTGAACTCTCGCCCGTGCAGGGAGGCTTCTCCCTCCTGCTGCGGCTGCTGGCGGCTGGGGCCGTGCTGCTGCCCATGTGGCTGCACGAGCGGTTGAAGTGACGCGCCGCAGAGGCCGACAAGAGCCATAGAAGCCGACAAACCCGGCCGAGGGCTGAGAGCCGCTGCCGAGGGCTGAGAGCTGCTGCCGAGGGCTGACAAACCCGGCAAGAGGGCTGGAAAAATGGCCGAGAGGGCTGGGAAATACGGCCGAGAGGCTGACAACCACGGCCGTGGGCTGAGAAACCCGGCAAGAGGGCTGGAAAATACAGCCGAAAGGCTGACAAACACAAAAGGAGGGCGTTCCGTGCGGAACGCCCTCCTTTGTTGTGTGGGTTGGACGGTGCGGCTCAGTTGACCTTGCGAATCGTGCCGCTCCATACCGAGCGAATCGTGTTCTTCGGGTCGGCGTCGTCCTTCATCTCGTACTGGATTTCGACCTTGCCATCCTCCAGCTCGGTGATTTCGATGGTGCCCTCCGTTGCGGGTGCGCCGATGTACTGGCTGGCGCTGAAGTCGTAGTAGAGGTAGGGCCACGTACCGCGCTTGACGGCAAACTCCTGGTATCCGGGGATGAACTCGCCGGCCTGTGGATTGTCGGGGTCCTTCGGCGTGGTGTAGGTGCCGGCAATCGAGGTGGCACCCTCGGCGGCCAGCACGTCGAGCTGGAAGGCCTCGTCGGTGGTGTTGTTGTCTACCAGAATCTCGAACTCGGTGGCTCCCTCGAAGTAGCTCGTGTAGGTCCACACGCGGCACTCCGAAGCATCATCCGGATTGAAGAGCACGGTCTTGTCCTCGTGCAGGATGCTCAGCCAGTCGCCCGCAGGCTTCTCGGGTGCGTTGTCGATGAAGTTGACATCGCCCATCGGATAGGTGCCCTTGATGGAGACACCCTCGGGCGTGGTGACGTCGACGATGAACTCATACTGGCTGCCCGAGCGCTTCACCTCGATGGTGCCCTCCTGAGCGAAGCCAATCAGCGGCGTCTCTTCGAGCGACTCGACCTGCTGGAGGTAGGTGCCGTAGTAGTAGACGTAGCCCATCAGGTTGAAGGTCGAGCCCTGGGTGAAGGTCATCGGCGAGACGTAGTCGTTGCTCGGCGAGTAGACGCCCTCGGCCAGCACCATCTCCTCCTTGCTCGAAAGGGGCTTCGAGAGCAGGTCGATGGTCAGCTGGTGGCCGTGTGCCAGGTAACCGCCCTCGACGGTGCCCTCCTGGAGCCTGATGGTGTAGCGGTCGCTCTCGTCGCCGGTGTACTCCCAGGTGGCCGAAGCCGAGGTGAAGGTGACATTGACCGGTTCGCGGATGACCGGTGCGCCGCCCGACGGGTCGGTGCGGTCGACGAAGGCGAGCTCACCCTCGTAGGTGAATGCGAAGTTCTCCTCCTCGGTGCCCACCACGAAGGTGCCCTCGATGAGGTATCTCTTCTGCGTGTGGAGAACCGTGATTTCGCCCTCGACGGGCTTGCGGTAGGCGATGGTGCCGTCCTGCTTCTTTTCGCGGGCCCACGTGTAGTCGGGGTTGGCCGTGCCGGTGGTTGCACCGCTCTTGAGCGTATAGGTGCCCTCGGGCAGTCGGGCTGCCGAGGCGTCCTGGCTGGCCTGGCCGTAGAGGTCGAGGTAGAGGATGATGCCCGGTTCGGTGGGAACCTGTTCGCCCTGGTCGTCGATTTCGAAGGGAACGTTGCTCAGTCCGATGTAGTAGTTGGCCGAGCCGTCGCTGCCCGTGCCGCCCTGATAGGTGGCGTCGGTGACGGTCGTCAGCGTGAAGGTGTCACCCGTCGAGGGTTCGGGGTCGGGCTCGCCCTGCGTCTCGCTCACGCAGCGCACCGAACATCCGGCCGCACGGTTCGAGCTGCTCTGCGGATTGAGGTAGGCGGCCAGGAAGTTGAGGATGTAGGAGTACTGCTCCTGCGTGGCGGTCGAGGTCCAGTAGGAGGCCTGTCCGCCCACGAAGCTCCAGGTGCCCGATGCGGCGCCGCGGTTGCCGGCGGCGGGGTAGTAGCCCAGCAGTGCGTGGCGGCGTCCGAAGGCGGCCTCGTCGTAGATGAAGTTGGCCTCGTTGGCGAAGAGGTCGGTGGCTGCCGTTCCCGAGGCGTCATAGACCGTGATGTCGTTCAGGTCGTTCCATCCGGCGCCCGACGGGAAGGGGTCCTTGCGTCCCCACTGGTAGACGAAGCCCTTGGCCGAGCCCGTCTCGTCGTAGTCGTCGCTCAGGGCGCCCAGGTTGCGCGTCATCCAACTCAGTCCGTTGAGCTTCGGAGCCTGCGACGAGGGGTCGTAGTCCGTCACCCAGATGTGCCAGCTCCAGAGTATCCTGCCGTCGGCGTCGCGGACGGCGATGAGGGCGTTGCCCTGCCCTTCACCGGCCGTGAAGTGGACGCGGCCCTCCTCGAGGCGGACGTCGGAGAGCAGCGCGGGGGCATCCTGCCACAGCAGTGCGGCCGACGAGGGGGAGAGCTTCGTGGCGGCGAACGGTTCGGTCGATACGCCGTTGCCCATTACGGTGGCGTCGAACGAATATGCGCCGGCGCCGTGCACCAGATAGCTGTTGGCGCATCCCGCAGCGCTCAGGTCGCTGCCGGTCGTTGCAGGGGGTGGTGTGGGGTTGGTTTCATCGTTCTTGCATCCGGTTGCAAACATCAGCGCAACCGAACACATCAGCAGCAGAAGTTGTTTCATGGAATAAGATTTTTAAGGGGTTTTGATGGGGTGAAAAAAACGTCGGACCGAACCCTGACGGGCATTGATTTCTTCGGCTCGTCGTTCTTTTGGGTCTTGCGGGTCTTGTGAGTCTTGCTTGCTCTCTCTCGGTTCTCTCTTCGGCTCTCGGCCGGCTCTTTCTCGGCTCTCTTGCTCTCTCTTCAGTCTCTCGGGTTTTGATGACGAAAAAATAAATACGCCGACGTTTGCAAATATTTTAATATGAAAATGCGTGTTATTAATAATATTTTTTATCGTCGGGGTCTGCCCGTTTTGGGGGGGTCGAAGTGCAGACATTCTGGTTTCGAGTGCTTTCGACCACTCTGCTGCAACCCTTGCGTTCTGTTCCGTGCTTACGGTGCGGCGGCCCGGAAGAGCGGGCAGCGGAGGTCGTACCGGTCGTGCCGGTCGTGCCGGTCGTGCCGGTCGGGCCGCGGAGGGGCGGGGCGGAGGTTTTGGGCGGTCGGGCCGGGCGGTGGATGGAGAGGCCGGACGCGGAGGAACAGGTCGGTTGAGTCGGGGGCGGCGGAGGTCGTGTCGGGCCTGCTGTTCCGTGCGGCCGTGCCGTGCGGCGGAGGCGTGTCGGATGGAGGGGCCGGGTTGGCTGTCTCGGGTGGTCGCGCAGAACGGCGGAGGTTGTGTCGGACGGTCGCGTTGGGCGGCGGAGGTGTCGGGCGGTGGAGGTCACGTTGGACGGAGGATGGAGAGACCGAACGGGGATGGGCCGGGGGGCGTGGGCGACCTCCTCTGCCGCATGCGTGCCGTTGGAGCGTGCCCGTGTCCGTGCCCGTGTCCGTGCCTTCCCGCAAATCGGATGTCCGCCGCGGAAAAACGGCGCCGAAACTTGTCTTTGCCCGCACGAAAGCGTATCTTTGAGGGTCACTAATGCATCCTGTCCTATGAAAAAGATTGTCGTCTTTACGGGAGCCGGCGTGAGCGCCGACAGCGGGCTGGCCACCTTCCGCGACTCCGACGGCCTGTGGGCCAACTACCGCATCGAGGAGGTCTGCACCCCCGAAGCGCTGGCGCGCGACCGGGCCAAGGTCATCGGCTTCTACAACATGCGCCGCCGCGAGCTGCTCGAAAAGCAGCCCAATGCCGGCCACTACGCCATTGCCGAGCTGGAGCGCGACTTTGCGGTCGAGGTGGTGACGCAGAACGTCGACAACTTCCACGAACGGGCCGGTTCGACCCATGTGACCCACCTCCACGGCGAGCTGATGAAGCTCCGCTCGGAGCGCAACCCCGACCTCATCGTGCCGATTGAAGGGTGGGAGCAGCCGCTCGACGCCAAGGCGCCGGACGGTGCGCTGCTGCGTCCCCACATCGTCTTCTTCGGCGAGCCGGTCCCGATGTTCGAACGGGCCGTCGAGCTGGTGCGCGGGGCCGACGTGCTGATTGTCGCCGGCACCTCGCTTGCGGTCTATCCCGCCGCCTCGCTCGTGCGCTACGTGCGGCCCGAGGTTCCGGTCTATCTGGTCGACCCGGGCAATCCCGACACGGCGTGGATTCGCAATCCGCTGACCCACATCCGCGAGCGTTCGGCCGTCGGCATGCCACGTCTGGTCCGCGAGCTGCGCGAGGCGGAGCATGCCCGGCAGGCAGGGAAGTAGTTGCGCGTCCCTCTGCGGCGGCCCGGCGGGGGGCATAATTGCGCGTCCGTCGGCGGTCCGTCCAGCCGGAGTGTATGCCCGGACGCAGCCCGATGGGATGGCCCGGCAGGCGAGGGAGCCCGCTGAAACCATTCGCCCGCGGCTCGGAAGAGGGGAGCAATAGCGCGTCCGCCCGCGGCCCGGAAAAGGCAGCCCGTCGGAGCTTACCCGGTGACGCTGCGGCCCGGCGGGTGGGGGAGTCGTTGTGCGCCTCGTCAGTGGTCCGGGAGGCGGCGCCCGCAAAACTCGTCCGCCCGCGGCCCGGCCGGAGTGCATGCCCGGAGGCAACCGCCGGCCCCAACCCCTTCCGTGGCAGACCGTCGGGGCTTACCCGGTGGCGCTGCGGTTCGGCAGGCGGGGGAGTAATTACGTGTCCGTCTGTGGCCCGGCAGGGTAGCTCGAAGGGGCGACCCGGCGGGGAAATGCAGTCCGGGACGTCGGCCCGGCATTATCTCTTCGCCCGCGGCCCCGCGAAGGCGGCTCGGCAAAGGCAGCCCGGCGAAGGCGGCCCGGAGGGGTTTACCCGGTGGCGCTGCGGTCCGAGGGTGGAAGAGTAATCGTAGTCAGTCTGGGACCTGTGGGGGTGTGCCCGTCTGCGGTCCGGCCAGAGTGCATGCCCGGAGGCAACCGCCGGCCCCAACCCCTTCTGCGGCAGCCCGTCAGGGAGCGCACGGCCGTGGCCCATGGAGCGGATTCCTCGGAGCGCTCCCCCGCAAAAATCGCACGGCGGGCATGGCTTTTGCCCTCACCTTCGCTATCTTTGCGGCCGGAACGGGCGGGGCCTCTCCGTCCGCCTCTAAATCTGCACACACCATGACCGTCTCTTTCGTCATCGAGATGCTCGGCACGCTGGCCTTCGCCATCAGCGGCATCCGGCTCGCTTCGGCCAAGAAGTTCGACTGGTTCGGCGCCTACGTCGTGGGCTTCACCACGGCCATTGGCGGCGGAACGCTGCGCGACGTGATGCTCTCGACAACCCCCTTCTGGATGCTTGACAGCGTCTATCTGGTCGTCACGGCCATCGCCCTGGGCATCGTCATCGCGCTGGGGCGCTACCTCATCCGGCTCAACAACACCTTCTTCGTCTTCGACGCCATCGGCCTGGGGCTCTTCACGGTCGTCGGCATCGAGAAGACCCTCGCGGCCGGCTTCCCGCTCTGGGTGGCCGTCATCATGGGCACCATCACCGGCGCCGCGGGCGGCGTGCTGCGCGACATCCTGATTAACGAGGTGCCGCTGATTTTCCGCAAGGAAATCTATGCGCTGGCCTGCGTCTTCGGCGGCGTGGTCTTCTGGCTCTGCGGCCACCTCGGCATCGGCGGCGCCGCGCTGCAGGTCATCACCGCCGTGGCGGTCATCGCGGCCCGCATCGTGGCCGTCTACTTCGGGCTGAAGCTCCCGACGCTCCGCGCCTCCGGCTCCCAGGAGCCGTAGGGGAGGCCGCAGCTCCCATCCGCTGACAGAGAAAAGAGCGGGAAGGCCGTCGCCTTCCCGCTCTTTTCGTTTTGCAGACACCGCCCCGCCGGGAGGCGTGCCGCCTATTTCCCGCCCTCGGCCGCCTTGTCGGCAAAGTAGAGGTCCAGCAGCTCCTTGGCCGCCACGAACGACGAGATGCGCGCGTCGAGCACCCGCTGCTCGTAGTCGCCGATGCGGCTCTCGATGGCCGGGTCCTGGTAAAAGGAGTTGCGCAGCGCCTCGTTGATGGATTCGTACATCCAGTACTTGTTCTGCCGGTTGCGGTTGTGCTGGAAGTAGCCGTTGCGCTCGGTGTGGTCGAGGAACTCCTCGACCCCCTTCCACACCTCCTCGAGCCCCGTGCCGTCGACCGACGAGCAGGTGTAGACCTGGGGCCGCCACTGCGACTCGGGTACGGGGAAGAGGCGCAGCGCGCTCTGGAACTGGGTCTTGGCCAGCTCGGCCTTGTGGACGTTCTCGCCGTCGGCCTTGGTGATGACCATCATGTCGGCCATCTCCATGATGCCGCGCTTGATGCCCTGCAGCTCGTCGCCGGCGCCCGAAATCTGCAGCAGCATGAACATGTCGACCATCGAGTGGACGGCCGTTTCGGACTGCCCGACGCCCACCGTCTCGATGAAAATCACGTCGAAGCCCGCCGCCTCGCACAGTACGATGGTCTCGCGCGTCTTGCGTGCCACGCCGCCCAGCGAACCGGCCGAGGGCGAGGGGCGGATGAAGACGTCGGGGTTGTGGCAGATGCTCTCCATGCGGGTCTTGTCGCCCAGAATCGAGCCGCCGCTCCGCTCCGACGAGGGGTCGATGGCCAGCACCGCCAGCTTGTGGCGCAGCGAGGTGACCATGTTGCCGATGGCCTCGATGAAGGTCGACTTGCCGGCGCCCGGGACGCCCGTGATGCCGATGCGCACCGACTTGCCGGCGTGGGGCAGGCAGCGTTCGATGATTTCCTGCGCCTGGGCGTAGTGCTTCGGGTTGCTCGACTCGACGAGCGTGATGGCCCGCGAGAGAATCGTGATGTCGCCGCGCAGGATGCCCTCGACGTATTCGTCGGTGGTCAGCACGCGCTTCTTGCGCCGTGTGAAGTAGGGATTTATGATGGGCTGGTCTTCAACACCTTCGGCTACGTTGAGCGCGCTGTCGTGATGAGCGTCGCAGTACTCCTTCTCGTAGTGGTTTATTTTGGTGAATGACATGCGGTTGTGTTTTATTAATAGGTATGTGAGATTGCGTTCCGTCAGAGGTTCCGGTCGATGTCTTCCGGCGTCAGCTGCAGCGTGTTGCCCAGCCACAGCACGCGGTTGCGGGCGTTGGTGAGCACCCCGAAGGGGACATAGTCGACCTCGAAGGCCGAGTAGTTCTGCCCCGAGGGGTCGAAACCCACGCCGGTGAACTCCGAGACGTAGGGTGCCAGCCGCTCCGCGACCGCTTCGGGCGCTTCGCGGGTGACGATGATGACCCGCAGACGCCTGTCGGCATGGCGGACCAGCTCGCGCAGCCGGTCGAGCGAGGCGAGCCCCGAGGGGTTCGACGAGTGGTAGAATTCGATATAGGTGAGCGGAGCCGACGCAGGCTTGCTGTCGGCGAGCCATGTGGCGATTCGGAGCTCGGGGGCGCGCTTACCGATGAGGATGCGCTGCGCGTGCGCCGCGTTGCACCATGCCAGCGGAAGCAGCAGACAGAGGAGTAGGAATTTTTTCATGGCCTGCGGGTTTATCCGCAAGCGAAGATACGAATTATTTGTCAGATGGAAGCACATTCGGCGAATATCTTGCGAAAATCGGGCCGCGGCGCATCCCGGGAGGGGCTTTCTATGTTCGGGCCGCGGGGTATCCCGTGCGGGGGGTATATGTTCGGGCCGGTCGCATCCCCCGGACGGAGCCCCTGTTCCGGCGTGGAGCCTCTCTTCCGGCGGGCCCGGCATCGGGTCGGTGCGGACCGTTGGGAGCGACGAGGGTCGGCGTGGACCCTCTGTTCAGGCGGGGCCGGTCGCATCTTCGTACGGGTCGCTGCCGTTTCCGGACGGGCCGGTCGCATCCCCCGGACGCAAGGCCTCCCATCTTCGCGCGCAGCGCCCTCCGGAAGGGGCCCGATGCTCCGTTTTCGGACTCTTTTTGTCCTTTTCTGCAGCGTCCCGCCGCGCCGGAACCGACGCCGTTTGCAAATCCGCGGTTTCGCCGCTCGGGAAAAGCGAAAAAGTTGTTTTTTTATTTTTACTTTATAATTAAAGATGTATCTTTGTGTTCGCAAAATAACACTTAGTCGGAACAGATTTGCAACGAAATAACCTACTTAAATTTATTTAGCTATGAAAGTATCTCACATCGAGCATCTCGGCATCGCAGTGAAGAGCCTGGATGAAGCAATTCCCTACTGGGAGAACGTAATCGGTCTGAAGTGCTATGCCATCGAGGAGGTGCCCGACCAGAAGGTTCGTACGGCATTCTTCATGCTCGGCCAGACGAAGATTGAGCTGCTGGAGCCCACTTCGGAGGAGTCGACCATCGCCAAGTTCATCGAGAACCGCGGCATCGGCATCCACCACATGGCGCTTGCCTGCGAGAACATCGAGGAGCAGCTCGCCGACGCCGAGGCTCACGGCATCCGTCTGATTGACAAGACTCCGCGCAAGGGCGCCGAGGGCATGGCCATCGCCTTCCTGCACCCGAAGTCGACGCAGGGCATCCTCACCGAGCTGTGCGAGAATAAGAACAAATAACGACAGACGACCCGACGTTTGCGGCTCGTGTCGCCCCTCCGGACAGCGCCCGTGCGTTGCCGCACCCCGCTTCGGCGGGGTTTTCCCGGGAACGGAGGCAGGGTCGCCGGAAGGTCGCAGGAAAGTTGAAAACAACAAATCAAGCATCATATCTTTATGAGTGAAATTCAGAACAAAATCAACCAGCTCATCGAGAACCGCGAGAAGGCGCGTATGGGAGGTGGTCAGAAGCGTATCGATGCGCAGCATGCCAAGGGCAAGTATACGGCGCGCGAGCGTATTCAGATGCTGCTCGACGAGGGCAGCTTCGAAGAGTTCGACATGTTCGTGACGCATCGCTGCTACGACTTCGGCATGGACAAGAGCCACACGTTCGGCGACGGCGTGGTAACGGGTTACGGTACCATCGACGGCCGTCTGGTCTATGTCTTCGCACAGGACTTCACCGTGACGGCGGGTTCGCTCTCGCTCTCGATGTCGGACAAAATCTGCAAGGTGATGGACATGGCCATGCGCAACGGCGCACCCTGCATCGGCATCAACGACTCGGGCGGCGCACGCATCCAGGAGGGTGTCAACGCACTGGCCGGCTATGCCAACATCTTCCAGCGCAACGTGATGGCTTCGGGCGTCATTCCCCAGATTTCGGCCATCTTCGGCCCCTGCGCCGGCGGTGCCGTATATTCGCCCGCGCTGACCGACTTCATCATCATGAAGAAGGAGACCTCGAACATGTTCCTCACGGGCCCGAAGGTCGTCAAGACGGTGACGGGCGAGGACGTGACGCAGGAGCAGCTGGGCGGTGCGCTCATGCACACCACCAAGTCCGGCGTGGCCCAGTTCGCCGTGGATACCGAGGAGGAGGGCATCGGCCTGATTCGCAAGCTGCTCTCCTACATGCCGCAGAACAACATGGAGGATGCCCCGCTGACGGTCTGCACCGACAAGATTACGCGTCTGGAGGATTCGCTCAACGAGATTATCCCCGACAACGCCAACAAGCCCTACGACATGTCGGAGGTCATCCGCGCCATCGTCGACAACGGCGAGTACCTGGAGTCGGCAGCCGGTTATGCCAAGAACATCATCACCTGCTTCGCCCGCTTCAACGGCCAGTCGGTCGGCATCATCGCCAACCAGCCGAAGTTCATGGCCGGCGTGCTCGACATCAACGCCAGCCGCAAGGCCGCCCGTTTCGTACGCTTCTGCGACGCCTTCAACATTCCGCTGGTGACGCTGGTCGACGTTCCGGGCTTCCTGCCGGGTACGACCCAGGAGTACGGCGGTGTGATTACCCACGGTGCAAAGCTGCTCTTCGCCTACTGCGAGGCTACGGTTCCCAAGATTACCGTCACGCTGCGCAAGGCCTACGGAGGCGCCTACATCGTCATGTCGTCGAAGCACATCCGCGGTGACGTCAACTACGCATGGCCGACGGCCGAAATCGCCGTGATGGGTGCCAGCGGTGCCGTCGAGGTGCTCTACGGCAAGGAGCTCAAGGAGCTTGCCGACAAGCCCGAGGAGAAGGCAGCCTTCATCGCCGAGAAGGAGAAGGAGTACAACGACAAGTTCTCGAACCCCTACAACGCTGCCCGCTACGGCTACATCGACGACGTCATCGAGCCGCGCAACACGCGTTTCCGCATCATCCGTGCGCTGCAGTCGCTCGCTACGAAGCGTCTGCAGAACCCGCCCAAGAAACATTCGAACATTCCTCTGTAATGTCATCCGTACCTGTCATGAACGTATTAGCAATTGAATGGAGCTGGTCGGAGATTCTTTGGGTCTCGCTCATCGGATTCTGCCTGGTGGTGGTCATGCTGCTGCTGCTGGTAGGAATCATGAAAATCTTCGGTAACATCTTCACCGCCAAGCGGGCCAAGCAGCCCGCCGCCGAGGTGGAGGTCGAGGAAGAGGTGATTGCAGCCATCGCAACGGCTCTCCGAATCTATCGCGGCGCCCTGCACGACAAGGAGTCGGAGGTGCTGACGATTATGAGTATCAAGCGGGCCTACTCGCCCTGGAACTCGAAAATTCACGGATTAACCCAGATGCCAGACAGAAAATAACTTTTAGAAAGCAATGAAAGATTACTCTTTGAAAATCAACGGACATAACTACGCCGTGCAGATTGACGACGTCAACGAGTCCTCGACGTTGGCCCATGTTGTAGTCAACGGCGTGGAGTATGAGGTCGAAATCGAGGGCGCCAAGGCCTCCAAGACGACCAAGCCGCAGGTGGCTCCGGCTCCCAAGTCGGCCAACAGCGCGATGATTACGCCCGCAACGGCTGCTCCCTCGCCCCGTCTGAGCGCATCGGCACCCAGCACGGGCTACGCTGTGAAGAGCCCGCTGCCCGGTACGGTGCTCGCCATCAAGGTCAAGGTGGGCGACCGCGTCACCACGGGTCAGACGCTGCTTGTACTCGAGGCCATGAAGATGGAGAACAACATCGACGCCGACCGCGGCGGTGTTGTGAAGGAAATCTCCGTACAGCAGGGCGCTACGGTAATGGAGGGCGATAACCTGATTGTAATCGAATAGGCGCTATGTGGAATTTCCTGACCTCGAACTCCAGTTTCGTCTGGGACAGTCTGCGTGACTTTGCCGGCTCGACCGGTATCGCAGCGCTGTTCGATACGATGGGTTGGGGCAATGTGGCGATGATTTGCGTGGCCTTCTTCCTGCTCTACCTGGCCATTAAACACAAATTCGAGCCGCTGCTGCTGCTGACCATCGCCTTCGGCATGCTGCTGACGAACCTCCCCGATGCCAACATGTACCACACGTCGCTCTTTGCGGGCGGTCATGTACACTGGGAGAACTTCGTGGCGGAGGCCGGACTGCTCGACTACCTCTACCTGGGCGTCAAGCTCGGTATCTATCCCTGCCTCATCTTCGTGGGCGTGGGTGCCATGACCGACTTCGGTCCGCTGATTGCCAATCCCAAGAGTTTCATGCTGGGTGCGGCCGCTCAGATTGGCATCTTCCTCACCTTCATCGGCGCCTATGCGCTGGGCTTCGCCCCAAACGAGGCCGCTTCGATTGGCATCATCGGCGGTGCGGACGGTCCTACGGCCATCTACCTCACCTCGATGCTCGCCCCCGAGCTGCTGGGCCCGATTGCCGTTGCGGCCTACTCCTACATGGCCCTCGTGCCGGTGATTCAGCCCCCCATCATGCGGGCGCTCACCACGAAGAAGGACCGTGCCATCAAGATGCGCCAGCTGCGCCCCGTGTCGAAGACCGAGAAGATTCTCTTCCCGCTCATCATCACGGTCATCATTGCCCTGCTGCTGCCCAGCGCTGCGCCGCTGATTGGCTCGCTCATGCTCGGTAACCTGATGAAGGAGTGCGGCGTGGTGGACCGTCTGAGCAAGACCGTTCAGAACGAGCTGATGAACATCGTCGTGATTTTCCTCGGCCTGACGGTAGGCGCCACGGCTACGGCCGAAGCCTTCCTGAACTTCCGTACGCTGGGTATCCTGGTGCTGGGTGTCGTAGCCTTCGGCTTCGGTACGGCGGGCGGCGTTCTGCTGGCCAAGTTCATGAACCTCTTCAGCAAGGAGGAGAACAAAATCAACCCGCTGATTGGTTCGGCCGGTGTTTCGGCGGTTCCGATGGCTGCCCGCGTCTCGCAGATTGAGGGGCAGAAGGAGGACCCGAGCAACTACCTGCTGATGCACGCCATGGGTCCCAACGTGGCCGGCGTCGTCGGTTCGGCCGTTGCAGCCGGTATCCTGCTCTCGTTCCTCGGATAGGCGCACGACGCCATCCCGATGCAAAAGGGCTCTCCCCACGCGGGGAGGGCCCTTTTTGCGTGGCTGAGGGGTTGCGGAGGCTGCGTGGCTGCGTGGTTGCGAGGTTGCGGGGTTGTGAGGTTGCGTGGTTGCGGGCGTGCGGAGGCGGCGGGGCATCTCCGAAGTGCAGGCGGGCCGGAGGGAGGGGACGCTCCGGCGGCGGAGCAACAGACCGAAGCGGAGAGGTGCCCTGAGGGGAGGAGAGGCTGGAAAGTCGCCCGGTGGCCGGACTGGTCGGGCCGGAGCGGGTCGGAGCGGGTCGGAGCGGAGAGCCAGAAGCGGGAACATCCCT
Source organism: Alistipes sp. Marseille-P5061 (assembly GCF_900290115.1). Lineage (GTDB taxonomy): Bacteria > Bacteroidota > Bacteroidia > Bacteroidales > Rikenellaceae > Alistipes > Alistipes excrementigallinarum. The sequence continues at coordinate 9,504 of NZ_LT985752.1, read as the reverse complement.
CGGACGGGGTGGCGGTCCGCCAACGCCCCCTGCGAGGCGCCCCCTGCGAGGCACCCCCCCCAGACCCCCCCCCCCCCCCCCCCCCGCCCCCGGGCCCCCATTTTTTTTTTTCGCCGCCGCAATCCCGTCTGCACAAGGCCCCAAGCCCCTTTCCGAACACTTTCCGCACCCCGAACGCAGCGCTTTCACCGCCGTTCTGTTGCTTTTCATGGATTATTTTTTTATTTTTGCATCAATTGGAAAATAATGAACTTAAATGCCGAAGTTGTATGACAACAAGGTCGATGTGCTGAAAAAACCCGATTGGCTGAAGATTCGCCTTCACCGCACGGCCCAATACGCCGAAGTGCAGCGCATCGTCCGGGAACATGGACTGCATACGATTTGCAGCAGCGGACTCTGCCCCAACAAGGCCGAGTGCTGGAGCCGTCGTACGGCTACCTTCATGATTCTGGGCGACATCTGCACGCGGGGCTGCCGTTTCTGCGCCACCCGGACCGGACATCCGGCACCGCCCGACCCCTCCGAACCGCAGCAGGTTGCGGAGAGCGTGCGGCTCATGCAGCTGAGGTATGTCGTCGTTACCTCCGTCACACGGGACGACCTGCCGGACGGCGGAGCCCAACACTGGGCCCGCACCGTCGAGGCCATCCGCAAGGAGGTGCCCGGCGCCGCAATTGAGCTCCTTATTCCCGATTTGGATGCGCAGGCCGAACATCTGGCCACCATCGTCGCATCCGGGCCCGACATCATCGGGCACAACATCGAAACCGTCGAACGACTTACTCCCGTCGTACGCTCGCGGGCACGTTACCGTACGAGCCTCGAAACGTTGCGCATCCTTGCCCGGCAGGGGGCCACGACCAAGAGCGGACTGATGGTAGGACTTGGCGAGAGCGATGGTGAAGTATTGCAGACCCTGCGCGATTTGCGCGATGTGGGTGTGAAGATTGTAACGCTTGGTCAGTACCTTCGACCGACGCTGGAGCATTACCCCGTAGCGGCGTACGTAACTCCCCAAAAATTCGAATGGTACAGACTTCAAGCGCTGGAGATGGGATTCAGCTACTGCGCGAGCGCGCCGTTGGTGCGGTCGTCGTATCTGGCTGAGGAGGCACTCCGCAGTGTGAAAAGTTTGTAGCGATGAGACTCCGTTTGCGCGACCTCGGGTCGATGGACTACGGCCGCTGCTGGGACCTCCAGCGGCAGTTCTTCGACGCCCTGCTCGCAGCAAAGGGTGCAGCCCGCAGCGCCGCGGCAGCCGAACAGGCCAAAGCCGCCGGAGGGCAGCACGCCACAGCAGCAGAACAGGCCAAAGCCGCAGAAGGGCAGCACGCCGGAGCCGCAGAAGGGCAGCATGCCGGGGACGCAGAAGAGGCCGGAGCGGAATCGCTGGCCGGAGCTGCCGCAACAATGCCGCAGGCCGGGGCCGCCAAAGCAGTCGAGGCTGGCGCAGAGGATGTCGGCACGCTGCTGCTGGTCGAGCATCCGCCGGTCTATACGCTGGGCAAGAGCGGCCATGCCGAGAACCTGCTCGTCGGGCGCGAAATGCTCGAGCGGCTCGGGGCGCAGTTCTACCACATCGACCGCGGAGGCGACATCACCTTCCACGGTCCGGGACAGCTGGTCGTCTATCCGATTCTCGACCTCGAGCGGCTGGGCATCGGGCTGCGCGCCTACATCGAGGCGCTCGAGGAGTGCGTCATCCGCGTGGCGGCGCACTACGGCCTCCGCACGGGTCGCATCGCCGGCGCTTCGGGCGTCTGGCTCGGAGCCGGCACCGACTACGGAGCCGCCCCGGCAGCCGCAACAGCAACGGAGGCCGCAGCAACAACAACCGAAGGCGCAGCGACCGCAACGGAGGACGCAGCAACCGCAACGGAGGACGCAGCAACCGCAAAAGAGGACGCAGCGGAGGGAGCCGCCCGGTGCATCGGCACGGCGGCCGACGGCCCGACGCGCAAGCTCTGCGCAATAGGAGTGCGCTCGTCCCGTTATATAACCATGCACGGCTTCGCGCTCAACGTATCGACCGACCTGAGGTGGTTCGAGCGCATCAATCCGTGCGGATTCCGCGACCGGGGCGCCACGTCGCTCGAGCGCGAAACCGGCCGCACGATTGCGATGGAGGAGGTCAAAGCCCTCGTCGCGAAGAGCTTAAGTGAGATATTGAATGTTGAAATATATAAATAACAGAACGTATGCCCATGGAAAAACGATGGGTAGTGAAACCGCAGGGAGACCCCGCGACGGTAGCGATGCTCGCATCGGCGCTGAAGCTCTCTCCCGTGCTGGCGAATCTACTCGTACAGAGAGGCATAGACACACTTGAGAAGGCTGAGAAGTTCTTCAAACCGAGCCTGGCCGACCTCCATGACCCCTTCCTGATGAAGGACATGGACAAGGCGGTCGCGCGCGTCGAGCAGGCCGTCCGCAACCACGAGAAAATCATGGTCTACGGCGACTACGACGTCGACGGCTGCACGGCCGTGGCGCTGGTCTACAAATTCCTCCGCCACATCGGACACAAGAACCTGACGTTCTACATTCCCGACCGGTATACCGAAGGCTACGGCATATCCATCAAGGGAATCGACCATGCGGCCCGCAAGGGCGTAGGACTCATCATCGCGTTGGACTGTGGCATCAAAGCCACGGAAAAAGTAGTCTATGCGAAGCAGAAAGGCGTGGATTTCATCATCTGCGACCACCATCTCCCGGCCGACGAAATACCGCAGGCCGTGGCTGTACTGGACCCCAAGCGGGTCGACTGCACCTACCCCTTCGACGAGCTGTCGGGCTGCGGGGTGGGCTTCAAGCTGGTTCAGGCCTATGCCCAGAAGAACCACATGCCCTTCGAGCAGATTCGTCCGCTGATGGACCTGCTGGTGGTGAGCATCGCCTCGGACATCGTGCCGCTGGTAGGGGAGAACCGCATTCTGGCCCACTACGGGCTCATCAACCTCAACCGCGAACCGTCGAAGGGGCTGCTCTCGATTATCAAAATCTGCGGACTGGACAAGCACAACATCACCATCGACGACATCGTCTTCAAAATCGGGCCGCGCATCAACGCCGCCGGGCGCATGCGCATGGACGAGAACGACGAGAACGCCTCGCCCTCGGGGGGCCATGCCGCCGTCGAGCTGCTCATCGAGGGCAACGAGCGGGTGGCCCAGGAGTTCGGCAACGTCATCGACGCCTACAACCAGGACCGCAAGTCGATTGACCGCTCGGTGACGCAGGAGGCGCACGACTACATCGAGCGCAACCCCGAGCTCAAGGCGCGCAAGAGCACCGTCATCTACAACCCCAAGTGGATGAAGGGCATCGTGGGCATCGTCGCCTCGCGGCTGATTGAGACCTACTACCGCCCGACGGTGGTGCTGACGATGAGCAACGGCTTCGTGACGGGTTCGGCCCGTTCGGTGCCGGGCTTCGACCTCTACCAGGCGGTCGAGTCGTGCTCGGACCTGTTGGAGAACTTCGGCGGCCACACCTACGCCGCGGGGCTCACGATGAAGCCCGAGAATGTCGAGGAGTTCACGCGGCGGTTCAACGCCTTCGTCGAGGAGAACATCGACCCGCAGATGCTCGTCCCCCAGGTGGACATCGACAGCGAGCTGCTCTTCTCGGACATCACGCCGGCGTTCCGTGCGGCGCTCAACCGCTTCCAGCCCTTCGGGCCGGGCAACACGGCGCCGGTCTTCGTCACCTACGGGGTCATCAACCACGGCGAGGTGAAGCTGGTGGGGATGGACTGCGAGCACCTGCGCATGGACCTCATGCAGCGGCAGAAGCCCAACACGACGATGCAAACCATCGCCTTCCAGCAGCCGACGCACTACGAGTGGTGCCGTTCGGGGCGTCCCATCGACGTCTGCTACCAGATTGTCGAGAACCACTACCGGGGCAACGTCACCACGCAGCTGCGCATCAAGGACATCAAGCCGGTGCTCAACCGATAGGGGAGAGCGCCGCCGGAGCCTCCGACAGAAGCGGACAAAACGGGAGCCGACCTCATGGTGAGGTCGGCTCTCGTTTTCGATAGATGCCGCCCGGGCGTACCGGCAGGGGAGTATCCCGCAGCCGCCCGGACACGCCGCCGGGTTGCGGCTGCAAAGCAGGGGCAACCATTTCAGCTACCGCGCAACGCAGCGCCATCCGGCAGCCCCGGCAATCACTCCGGCCACAGCTTCGGCCCCCGGGCATCGCGCAACGCGCAACGCAGCGCCGTCCCGGTCTTCCGGCAGCTCCTCAACACAGCGTCCCCGGGCCGCTCCGACCGCCCCGGTGCCCCGGCTCAGAGGCGGATGATGCGGCTGCTGTCGTCGGCCTCGGGCAGCGGCGCCGGCACGAAGTCCGAATAGCCGATGGCCAGCGCGCAGAGCGGTTCGCACCCCTCGGGAATGGGGAGGAACGTCCGCAGATAGTCGGCCGCCGACTCCCCCTGAGGCTCCGCCTTGAGGCGGGGACGTCCGTCGATGTGGACCCAGCACGAGGCGAGCCCCTCGTCGACGCAGGCCAGGTGGAGCACCGTCGCCGAGATGGCGGCATTGATGCGCCACAGGTCGCTGCAGGCCGTGTCGCCCAGCACGACGATGGCCAGCGGCGCCCCCTTCATGAAGGCCGAGCCGTAGTCGCGCATCGAGGCCATGCGGGCCACCACCTCGGGGTCGTCGACCACGAGCAGCCGCGTCGAGCGCGAATTGCGCGACGAGGGGGCTCCGAGGGTCTCGGCAAGCAGCCGGTCGACCACCTCGGAGGGCACGGCCGTGGGCGCGAACTTGCGCACGCTGCGGCGTTTTTCGAGCAAAGTCTTGAATTCCATGGTATCTGTTCTCTTTTACGGGTTCGTTCACACAAATGTAGCGATTTTTTCCGTATATTTGGACATTGTACGTGCGCCCTGCCGGGGTCCCGACGCCCGGGCCGACAACCGGAAGGACCCGCAAAGGACACCGGAGGAGCCCAAACGGAGCACCGGAAATGCCCGGGCCGGCACTGGAAAAGCCCGTAAAGAGAACCGGAGGAGCCCGGAAGGAGCCACCCGGCGCCCGCACCCAAAACACATGCAGCCATGGAACAGACAAGCATCACCATTGCCCTGATTTACGATTTCGACGGCACGCTCTCGCCCGGCAACATGCAAGAGTATGACTTCATTCCGGCCGTGGGCAAGAGCAACAAGGAGTTCTGGTCGGAGGCCAACTCGCTGGCCGAGGAGCAGGATGCCGACATGGTGCTCACCTACATGGCCCGCATGATTCAGGAGGCGAAGTCCAAGGGGCTCTCGCTGCGCCGCGAGGCCTTCCAGGAGTCGGGGCGGCGCGTCTCGCTCTATCCGGGCGTGCGCGACTGGTTCGGCCGCATCAACCGCTACGGCGAGCGGCACGGCGTGCGCATCCTCCACTACATCAACTCCTCGGGGCTCAAGGAGATTATCGAGGGAACGGAAATCGCCCACGAGTTCCGCAAAATCTACGCCTGCTCGTTCCTCTACGACGTCGACGGCATCGCCTACTGGCCCGCCGTGGCGGTCAACTATACCAACAAGACGCAGTTCATCTTCAAAATCAACAAGGGGGTCGAGTCGGTCTTCGACTCGAAGCTGGTCAACCGCTACATCCCCGAGAACGAGCGTCCGGTCCCCTTCAAGCGGATGATATACGTGGGCGACGGCACCACCGACATCCCCTGCATGCGGCTGGTCAAGAGCTCGGGGGGCCACTCCATCGCGGTCTACAACCCCGAGCAGAAGGGAGCTCGGCGCGAGCTGGGCTCGCTCATCCACGACAACCGCGTGAGCCACGTCTGCCCGGCCGACTATACGGAGGGGTCGGAGATGGACATTCTGGTGAAGACCATCATCGACAAGATTGTGGTGGACCACCGCCTCGAGCAGCTCGAAGTGGTCAAGTAAGCCATGAAAAGCCCCACGCCCGACATATCCGCCGCCCCGGAAACGGAACCGACACCGGCCCCGGCCGCCAAATCCGCCGCCCAGGAACCGACCCCGACCATCCGACCGTCCGCCCCGGCCCTGTCCGCCCGGGAAACAGCCCCGGCCGCAAACACCTCGGCACCGAGCGTTAAATCCGCCGCCCCGGCTACCCGGGAGACAGCACCGGCTGCAAATGCCCCGGCCAGCGCTTCCGCTCCGGCCAACTCCCCGGTCCCGGCGGCGCCTTCGGACCCGGCAGCGCCCTCCAACCCCGCAGCTCCCGCAGCGCCCCCAGCTCCGGCAACCCCCGCAACGCCCGACACGCCCCTCTTCCGCTCCGACCTCTCGCTCGGCAGGCTCCGGCTGCGGCTGGCCGCACGCTGGCTCCGCAGCGTGGGGTGGTTCCTCCCGGTGGTGCTCCTCTTCGCGGCGGGCATCGCCGCCCTCTTCTTCGCCGTAGCCGCCGCACACCCCCTCTGGGCCGCCCTCATCGCCGCCGCCCTTGTGGTGCGCTTCCAGCTCACGCGCCGCGACACGCTGCTGATGAACCTCCTGCTGCGCCGCCCGCGCCTCGGGGCGTGGTACGACTGCCACCTGCTGCTGCTGCCCGCCTCGCTGCTGCTCCTCGCCGCCGGCCACCCCTGGCACGCCCTGGTTCTCCAGGCCGCCGCACCGACGGCCGCCCTGCTTCCCCGCCGCGGCGCCGCCCTGCGCCACCGCAGCCTGCTGCGCATCGGCTGGCTCGGCTGGTCGCCCGAGTGGTGCGCCACGCTGCGCCGCCACCGCATCGCCACGCTCCTGCTGGCCCTCGGGGCGCTCCTTCTGGCCGCCGTCCCCTACTGGAGCTTCATCTACCTGGGCTTCACGGCACTGGCCGCCGTCGAGTGCTACACCCGCAACGAACCCCTCGCCCTGCTGCTCCTCCCCGAGCTGGAGAGCGGCCGCCTGCTGGCCCGCAAGGTCTTCGAGGCGCTGCGCAACTACCTCCTCGCCACGGCCCCCTTCGCCCTCGCCGCCGCACTCCTGCACCCCCGCGCAGCCTGGGTCGCAGCCCTCTGGCTCGCCTTCTCGACGCTCGTGCTGCTCTACGCCGTGCTGGCCAAATACGCCCTCTACGACCCCGACGAGCCGCGCCCCGTCGCCTCGACGGTCATGCTCTTCGGCCTCATCGGCTTCCTGCTGCCGCCGCTGCTGCCCGTCTCGCTCGTGCTGCTTGTCCGCTACGGCCTGCGCGCCGAGCGCAACCTCAACCGTTACCTCCATGATTACAGTCGATAACCTCACCGTACGCCTCGGCGGACGCGACATCCTCCGCGGCCTCAACATGCACCTCACCCAGGGTGCCATCCACGGCATCGCCGGCATCAACGGCGCCGGCAAGACCACGCTGCTGCGCACCCTCTACGGGCTGCTGCGCCCCGCGTCGGGCTCCGTGAGCCGCAACGGCCGCCCGCTCAACCGCCGCGAAATGGTGCTGCTCGAGACCGAGGTGCCCCTCTACGAGGGGATGACCGGCCGCGACCTGCTGGAGCTGACGGCCCACTACCACCCCTCGTCGGACCCCGAGCCCTACATCCGCCTCTTCGCCCTGCCGGCCGACGAGCCCGTCGAACGGTTGTCGACCGGCATGAAGCGCAAGCTGGCCCTCGCCTCGGTGCTCATGCAGCGCAAGGAGGTGGTGCTGCTCGACGAACCCTTCAACGGGCTCGACATGGAGAGCCTCTACGCCGCCCGGCAGCTGCTCGCGCGGCGCCGCGCCGAGGGGGCCACGCTTCTGGTCACCTCCCACCTGATGGAGCCGCTCGCGGAGCTCTGCGACGACCTCTACGTCCTCGACGGGGCGACGGTCGCCGCCCGCTACGACCGTGCGGAGTTCCCGCGCGCCATGCGCGAGCTGGAGTACATCTTCCGCCGCCGCTACGAGGCCGAATTTGCCGAAAAATAGTTACCTTTGTACCCCGAACCACTGACAGCGATGAAAATACTCTTTGCAACCAACAATGCCCACAAGCTCAAGGAGGTGCAGGCCGTCCTGGGCCCCACGTTCGAGCTTGTGACGCCGCACGACTGCGGCGTTGACGAGGAGATTCCCGAGGAGCAGCCGACGCTCGAGGGCAACGCCTCGCAGAAGGCCCACTACCTCCACGCACGCACGGGCCTCGACTGCTTTGCCGACGACACGGGGCTCGAGGTCGAGGCGCTGGGGGGCGCCCCGGGGGTCCACTCGGCGCGCTACGCCACCGACGGCCACGACTTCGCGGCCAACAACCGCCTGCTGCTCCGCAACCTCGAGGGGCAGACGAACCGCCGGGCGCGCTTCCGCACGGTCATCTCGCTGCTCCTCGGCGGCGAGGAGCACCTCTTCGAGGGGGTGGTCCAGGGGCGCATCATCGACCACGAGCAGGGGAGCGAGGGGTTCGGCTACGACCCGCTCTTCATCCCCGACGGCTACGACCGCACCTTCGCCCAGATGACCACCGAGCAGAAGAACGCCGTCTCGCACCGCGCCCGCGCGGTCCGCAAACTGGCCGACTACTTGCATTCCATCGAAAAATAGGGTATCTTAGCGCCCCCTTCGCGCCCCTGAGGCGCGGCGGCGGGGGCACACGCACGTACGTAAGAGAGAAGAAGACATGGAAGAGAAACGGTATCTGAAGCAGGAGCGCTACGACGCCGAGCGGCTCGAGCAGCTCAAACACCACTATGCCGAGATTCTGCGCCTGCTGGGCGAGGACCCGGCGCGCGAAGGACTCGTCATGACCCCCGAACGGGTGGCCAAGGCGATGTCGTTCCTCACGCAGGGCTACGAGGCCGACCCGCTGGAGATTATCCGTTCGGCCACCTTCCGCGAGGAGTACAAGCAGATGGTGCTGGTCAAGGATATCGAGCTCTATTCGCTCTGCGAGCACCACATGCTCCCCTTCTACGGCCGCGCGCACGTGGCCTACATCCCCAACGGCTACATCACGGGGCTCTCGAAGATTGCCCGCGTGGTGGAGTGCTTTGCGCGGCGGCTGCAGGTCCAGGAGCGGCTGACGGTGCAGATACGCGACTGCATCCAGGAGGCGCTCCACCCGATGGGGGTTGCGGTGGTCATCGAGGCGAGCCACATGTGCATGCAGATGCGGGGGGTCGAGAAGCAGGGCTCGGCGACGACGACCTCGGCCTTCACGGGCATCTTCCTTTCGGACCACCGCACGCGCGAGGAGTTCATGACCCTTATCTCGCACCGCTACAGATAGCGGGGGGGGCAGAAGGGCAGCGGAGGCGGCAGGACGACCAAGAGCCGAGGCGGCGAGGACCGCAGTTCGGCGGCCCGGACGGCGGCAGAACGGCGGCAGAACGGCGGCAGAACGGCGGCAGAACGGCGGCAGAACGACCGGGGCGGCCCGGTTTATCCGCAGATTCCTTATCATAAAAAAATCCGGAGAGCGACATGCGCCCTCCGGATTTTTTTGCTTCCAGCCGCCGCTTCCATCGCCCATCTTCCATCCTTTTCCCGCCCGTCTGCTGCTTTCCCCGCCGCACACCGGCACGCCCCTCCGATTCAGCCTCTTTCC
>NZ_LT985751.1:79288-180285 GCF_900290115.1 Alistipes sp. Marseille-P5061 | reverse complement strand
TTCTTAAATCCGCTTTTCTTTGCGTTTTCCGCTTTTTCGGCTTGTCATCATTTGACACCGTAACAACTCTGATATTAAGTCGTTTAGTGTCATTTCACCCGTTTTTCGAGGTTATTCCAGAGATTTTTTGTAACTTTGCAGCGCTTTAATGCTCTGAAAACTTATGAAAACCGACTTTCTGGTTATCGGTTCCGGCGCGGCAGGTCTCTGCTTTGCACTGAAGGCCGCCTCCCACGGGCACGTCACCCTTGTGACCAAGGGCGAAATGAACGAATGCAACACCAACTACGCACAGGGCGGTATCTGCTCGGTGACCTACGCTCCCGACACCTTCGAGAAGCACATCGAGGACACGCTCGTCTGCGGCGCCGGCAAATGCGACCGGAAAGCGGTCGAGCTGGTCGTTCGCCGCGCCCCCGAGCTCATCGCCGACCTCATCGCCTGGGGCACGCGCTTCGACAAGACCCCCGACGGCCGCTTTGAACTCAACCGCGAGGGCGGACACTCCGAGCACCGCATCCTCCACCACGAGGACCTCACGGGTGCCGAAATCGAGCGCGCCCTCATCGAGGAGGTGCGCCGCCACCCCAACATCACCGTACTGGAGCACCACTTCGCCATCGACCTGCTGACGCAGCACCATCTGGGCGAGTTCGTCACCCGCCACACGCGCGGCCTGGCCTGCTTCGGCGCCTACGTGCTCAACCTCGACACGAACGAAATCGAAACCATGCTTGCCAAGGTGACCGTCGTGGCGACGGGCGGCTGCGGCAACATCTACTCCTCGACCTCGAACCCCGTCGTGGCGACGGGCGACGGCATCGCCATGTGCCACCGCGCCAAGGCCATCACCGAGAACATGGAGTTCATCCAGTTCCACCCCACGACGCTCTACCACCCCGGCGAGAAGCCCAACTTCCTCATCACGGAGGCCATGCGCGGCTTCGGCGCCATCCTGCGGCTGCAGAACGGCGAGGAGTTCATGGACAAATACCACCCCATGAAGTCGCTCGCGCCGCGTGACGTGACGGCCCGCGCCATCTACCGCGAGATGACCAAGCGGGGCGAGGACTTCGTCTACCTCGACGTGACGCACAAGGACCCCGAATCGGTCAAGAGCCACTTCCCCAACATCTACGAGAAGTGCCTTTCGATTGGCATCGACATCACGCGCCAGTGGATTCCCGTCACCCCGGCAGCGCACTACTGCTGCGGCGGCGTGAAGGTCGACACCAACGGCGAGACCTCCATCAAGCGGCTCTACGCGCTGGGCGAGACCTCATGCACGGGGCTGCACGGTGCGAACCGTCTGGCCTCCAACTCGCTCATCGAGGCGCTGGTCTACGCCGACCAGGCCGCCCGCCACGCCTCGGAGCAGCTCGAGCACACCGACTTTCAGGAGGGAATTCCCGACTGGGACTTCGAGGGGACGCAGCACACCGAGGAGATGCTCATGCTCATCCAGTCGAAGCGCGAGGTGCAGCAGATTATGTCCAACTACGTGGGCATCGTACGCTCGAACCTCTCGCTCAAGCGCGCCATGCGCCGGCTCGAGATTCTCTACGAGGAGACCGAGGAGCTCTACAACAAGACGAAGCCCAACCGCGAGCTGTGCGAGCTGCGCAACATGATTGCCGTGGCCTACCTGGTCATCAAGCAGGGCCGCGAAATCAAGGAGTCGGTGGGCTGCCACTACAACATGGACTACCCGAAGGCCTGAGGCCCGGGGGCTGTACGCTCCGCAGGCGCGGCAGCGGCGGCATGAAGAGCCCTTCTCACCGCCCCTCGGGGGCGGTGAGCGCATTGCCCGGGAGCCGCTTCCCGGGCAATACGTTGCGGACCCGGAGCCTCCCCGCCCGGACCATCCGTGAGGAGAGGGAGGGGCGAGCATCCGGCCGGGAAATCGGACCGGAGGAAGGAGAACCGGGAAGACCGGGAAGGACCGGGAAGAACTGAGAAGGACCAGAGAAACCGGAGGAACCGGAAAAGATAGCCGGAGACGGCCGGGAGGTTTGCCCCCAAGACGGCCGGGAAATGGCCGGAAAACCGGACCGGAAGACGACCGGGAGAGAACCGGGAGACCCGGAAAGCGGCAACAACGGTGCGGCGAGAGACGACAGCGCCGCCACAACAACGACACGACAACGAACGCATGACCTTACAGGAAGAGATTACACGCCGGCGCACCTTCGCCGTCATCGCACACCCCGACGCGGGTAAAACGACCCTTACGGAGAAACTGCTCCTCTTCGGCGGCGCCATCCATGTGGCGGGAGCCGTCAAGAGCAACAAAATCAAGAAGGGAGCCACCTCGGACTTCATGGAAATCGAGCGCCAGCGCGGCATCTCGGTGGCCACCTCGGTGATGGGCTTCGAATACGAGGGGTGCAAAATCAACATCCTCGACACGCCGGGCCACGAGGACTTCGCCGAGGATACCTACCGCACGCTGACGGCCGTCGACTCGGTCATCATCGTCATCGACGGCGCCAAGGGCGTCGAGGCCCAGACGCGCAAGCTGATGGAGGTCTGCCGCATGCGCTCGACGCCGGTCATCGTCTTCGTCAACAAGCTCGACCGCCCCTCGAAGGAGCCCTTCGACCTGCTCGACGAGGTGGAGAAGGAGCTCCACATCCGCGTCCGGCCGCTGGCCTTCCCCATCTCCAACGGCCCCACCTTCAAGGGGGTCTACAACCTCTACGAGAAGCACCTCTCGCTCTTCACCTCCGACGAGAAGCTGACGGCCGACGCCTCGACGGTCGAAATCTCGGACCTGAACTCCGCGGAGCTCGACGCCCGCGTGGGGAAGCAGTATGCCGACCAGCTGCGCTCGGATGTCGAGCTCGTCGAGGGAGTCTACGACCCGTTCGACCGCGAGGCCTACCTGCGCGGCGAGCTGGCGCCCGTCTTCTTCGGCTCGGCGGTCAACAACTTCGGCGTGCGCGAGCTGCTCGAGTGCTTCATCCGCATCGCCCCCTCGCCCCGTCCGGCCCCGACCCAGACGCGCATGGTCGAGCCCTCGGAGCCGCGGATGACGGGCTTCGTCTTCAAGATTCACGCCAACATGGACCCCAACCACCGCGACCGAATCGCCTTCCTGAAAATCTGTTCGGGCATCTTCGAGCGCAACAAGAACTACCTCCACGTGCGCAGCGGCAAGCAGCTCAAGTTCTCGTCGCCGACGGCCTTCATGGCCGAGAAGAAGTCGGTCATCGACGTCGCTTACCCGGGCGACATCGTGGGTCTGCACGATACGGGCAACTTCAAAATCGGCGACACCTTCACCGAGGGCGAGAAGCTCAAGTTCACGGGCATCCCCTCCTTCGCTCCCGAGCAGTTCCGCTACATCGAGAATGCCGACCCGATGAAGTTCAAGCAGCTGGCCAAGGGCATCGACCAGCTGATGGACGAGGGCGTGGCGCAGCTCTTCACCTCGTCGCTCAACGGCCGCAAAATCATCGGCACGGTGGGCGCCCTGCAGTTCGAGGTGATTCAGTACCGCCTCGAGCACGAATACAACGCCTCGTGCCGATGGGAGCCGATTTCCATCTACAAGGCGTGCTGGATTGAGAGCGACAACGCCGAGCAGCTGGCCGACTTCAAGCGCCGCAAGCATACCAACATGGCTGTCGACAAGCACGGCCGCGACGTCTTCCTGGCCGACACGAGCTATGCGCTGGCGCTCGCCCAGGAGAACTTCAAGGATATCCGTTTCCACTTTACGTCGGAGTTCTGACCGTCCCCGGAACCCCGATTCACCCTTAACCGCACCTAACAAAACTCCGGAGTACCACCCCCTGCCCGGAAAGCATCGTTGTCCCCATGAAGAACAACCGATTCTCTCCGCAGGAAACCGCCCGCCGCAAAAGGGCCGAAGAGAAGACCGCGCAGGAGATGAGCCGCAACCGGCTCATCCAGCTCTTCTGCCTGCTCTTCTTCCTCAAGTTCCTTCTGTTCGACCTGCTGTGGTGTCTCGACACCACCTTCTCGTCGTTCTCCTATCCGATTGCCTACCTGAGCAAGAGCATCCTTGCGCTACTGCTCACCCTGCCGCTCGTGCTGCGGGCGCCCCGCTGGGTCGAGGCGGTCGTCGCGCTGGCCACGGACCTCTTTCTGGTGGCCAATCTGCTCTATTTCCGCACCTACTACACCGCCATTCCGCTCGAATCCTACGCACTGGCGGGCAACCTCAGGGACTTCACCGCAAGCGTCACCGAGTCGCTGCGGTGGCCCGACCTGCTCTTCCCGCTCTCGACCGCCGCGGCGCTCCTCGCCGCGCGCCGGATGCCGCAGCCGCGGCTCCCGCGGCGGGGGCTTGTGCGCTACGCCAACGCCCTGCTGCTGAGCTCGCTGCTCACGGCGGCGCTCCTGGTCGGCAAGGGGGGCTTCCGCCGCAGCTACGAGGCGATGCTCGTCCACAGGCAGCTGAGCGCGACGACCACCTACTCGCTCTTCGGCACGCTGCTCTACGAGGCGCTGCGCGAGCGGGTGGAGTTCACCCCCGAGCTGGCCGGGGAGGTCGAACGCTAGCTCGCCGCCGGGCGCCCGGCAGCCGATGCTGAAGAGGCCGCAGAGGGGCTGTCGGCAGGCGGAGGCAGCGCGATCGGCGAGTTGACGACAGTCAGAGGACACAGCATGGCCGACGCGCTGTCGACCGGCAGCGATGGCGAAGAGGCCGACGCGCTGTCGACCGGCAGCGATGGCGAAGAGGCCGATGCACCGCGCACCGGCGCGCTCGCTGACGCACCGCACGCCGCGCAGCCCGGCACAGACTCCAGCATAGGCCCCGATGCCCATTCCCCCGCACCTGCCGTCACACGCCCCAGCGCACACCCCGCCACTCGGCCGAAAACACTCCCGGGCGACCGGCGCCGGGTGGTGGTCATCTTTGTCGAGTCGCTCGAGAGCTGGGTGCTCGAGCGGAGCGTCGAGGGGCAGGAGCTCACCCCCGGCCTCAACCGGCTGCTGCACGAGGAGCGGACGCTCTACGCCCCGCAGGTGGTGACGCAGGTCAAGGGGGGCCGCTCCATCGACGCACAGCTGCTCGTCACGGCCGGCCTGCTCCCCCTCGAGAACGGCTGCTGGAGCGCCCGGTGCCCCCATACGGCCTACCCCTCGCTGGTCAAGGCCTTCCGGCAGCGCCACCCCGGCGCCCGCGCCCTGCTCTTCACCCCCGACAAGGAGATTGTCTGGAACCAGATGATTGTCGCCCGCGAGTTCGGCTTCGATTCGCTCCTCTCGCACAAGCACTTCCGCAACGACCGGACCACCGGAACGGGCTCCCGGCGGAGGCTCTGCGACGGGGCCTTCTTCGACCAGTGCCTCGAGAAGCTCGCCGAGCCGCAGATGCTGCCCGACACGGCGGGGGCCTGCTACCTGCAGTTCGTCACCTACTCGAGCCACCACCCCTTCGTCATCCCCGAGGAGCTGCACCGCATCCGCCTGCGGCAGGAGATGCCCCGGCGGCTGCGCGACTACCTCACGGCGGTCAACTACGTCGACCACTCCCTCGGGGAGTTCATCGCGGCGCTGCGGCGCAATCCGCGCCTCTCCGATGCGATGATTGTCATCACGGGAGACCACGAGGGGCTCGCCTCGGAGCGCCCGGCCCTGGCCTCCAGTGCGGCGGGACGGGGACTGGTCAGCGAGGGGCGCTTCACGCCGCTCATCGTGGTCAACGCCCCCGCAGCGATGCGCTGCACCGACACGGTGGGGCAAATCGACATCTACCCCACGCTGCTCGACCTGCTGGGGCTCGACGACTACCACTGGCACGGGCTGGGACGCAGCCTGCTGCGTGCCGATGCGCCGCGGGCGGCCGTCGACCCGCGTCTCGAACGGGTGGGGGCGGCCGTTGACAGCACGACGGAACAACACCTGAGGCAGGCCTGGAGCCTCTCCGACCGAATCATCCGCAGCGACTACTTCCGCCACACGGGACGGGAGTAGCCGCCTGCGGCGGGCCGCCCCGTTTTCGCTGCCGCCAGGGTCCGGACGCCTCCGCAGCCACACCCGGCCTTTCCGACACGCACCGTCGTTTCTCTCCATCCGTAAGCCTCACCCCGCACCCTCCAAGAGACGCCGCCGTTCCTTCCACGGCCTCCGTCCCCGCCCCATCCGGAACCGCAGCCGCCCCATCCGGGAACCGCAGCCGCACCCTCCGAGGTTCGCGTCCGCACCTTCCGGGACCCGCGGCCCCCTCCAGAGGCCTTCGTCCCCGACCCCTCCGGAGCCCGCGGCCGTCCTCTCCCCCCCTCTCACCCCTCTCTCCGCCGTACACGGGGACAAAAAAATTCCCGGAGCATATCGCTCCGGGAATCTCTCTATCGAATCACACCCCTTGCAGGATGCAACCGCTCTGCTTAGTCAACCTTCGGGCCGGCTGCAACCAGCGACTTGCCCTCTTCGTTGCCGGTGAACTTGGTGAAGTTCTTCACGAAGCGGTTGGCCAGGTCAACGGCCTTCGTATTCCACTCGGCAGCATCCTTGTAGGTGTCGCGCGGGTCGAGAATAGCCGAATCAACACCCGGCAGCTCGGTCGGAATCGTGAAGTTGAAAATCGGCAGCTGCTTGGTCGGAGCCTTGTCAATCGAGCCGTCGAGGATGGCGTCGATGATGCCACGCGTATCCTTAATCGAGATACGCTTGCCCGTACCGTTCCAGCCCGTGTTCACGAGGTATGCCGTGGCACCCGACTGCTGCATGCGCTTTACCAGCTCCTGACCGTACTTGGTGGGGTGCAGCGAGAGGAATGCGGCACCGAAGCATGCCGAGAAGGTCGGCGTCGGCTCGGTGATGCCGCGCTCCGTACCGGCCAGCTTGGCCGTGAAGCCCGACAGGAAGTAGTACTTCGTCTGCTCGGGGGTCAGAATCGAAACCGGGGGCAGTACGCCGAAGGCGTCGGCCGAGAGGAAGATGACCTTCTTGGCAGCGGGAGCCTTCGATACCGGCTTTACGATGTTCTCGATGTGGAAAATCGGGTACGATACGCGGGTGTTCTCCGTTACCGACTTGTCGGCGAAGTCGATGGCGCCCTTCTTGTCAACCGTAACGTTCTCCAGCAGGGCGTTGCGGCGGATGGCGTTCCAGATGTCGGGCTCGTTCTCCTTCGAGAGGTTGATGACCTTGGCATAGCAGCCGCCCTCGAAGTTGAATACGCCGTCGTCGTCCCATCCGTGCTCGTCGTCACCGATGAGCTGACGCTTCGGGTCGGTCGAAAGCGTGGTCTTGCCGGTACCCGACAGACCGAAGAAGATGGCCGTCTCGCCCTTCTCGTTGGTGTTGGCCGAGCAGTGCATCGAAGCGATGCCCTTGAGCGGCAGCAGGTAGTTCATGTAGGAGAACATACCCTTCTTCATCTCGCCGCCGTACCAGGTGTTGATAATCACCTGCATCTTCTCGGTGAGGTTGAAGACAACGGCCGTCTCCGAGTTCAGACCCAGCTTCTTGAAGTTCTTCACCTTGGCCTTCGAGGCGTTGAGTACCACGAAGTCGGGCTCGCCGTACTTCTCCAGCTCGGCGTCCGTCGGACGGATGAACATGTTCTTCACGAAGTGTGCCTGCCAGGCAACCTCCATGATGAAGCGAATCTTCAGGCGCGTGTTCTCGTTGGCACCGCAGAAGGTATCAACCACGTAGAGCTTCTTGCCCGAGAGCTCCTTCGAGGCAATCTTCTTGAGCTCCTTCCAGGCAGCCTTCGTTACGGGCTTGTTGTCGTTCTTATACTCGTCGGAAGTCCACCAGATGGTATCCTTGGTGGTCTCGTCCATTACGAAGAACTTGTCCTTGGGCGAACGGCCGGTATAGACACCCGTCATCACGTTCACGGCGCCCATGTCGGTCAGCTGACCCTTCTCGTAGCCGCGAAGGCCCTTCTTCGTCTCCTCACGGAACAGCTCGTCGTAGGAGGGATTGTACACGATTTCCGTCACACCGGTAATCCCGTACTTCTTCAAATCCATTTTGTCCATAACTAAACTTATTTAATAAAACCTCAAATCCTTTGTCCGGTGGTCGTCAGCGCATTGCGGCGCCGGGCCCGGTCGTCGCCCCGCGCCCCGGCGGGCAGCGGCCCGCAGCACGGAGTTCGACGGCACAAAGGTATAAAAACTTTTAGGAATGTGAAAAAAACTTGAGTTCAACTTATAAATGCAACTTTTTGGGTGCGGATAATAAGCAATAAAAACATTTATTTTTCAGAGAGGAAAGAGAGACAATGTCCCCCTTTCTCTCACTCTGAATGGATAAAGTTTGCTNTTCGACGACGACTGCCTGCGAATGATGAGCCGCCGCCACACGGCCCGCCAGGCGCTGGAGGCGCTGCATGAGGCACGGCGCGCGGGGTTCCGCAATCTGACAGCCGACCTCATCTTCGGCATCCCGGGCTTCGGCGAGGAGCCGCTCCGCCGCAGCCTCGCGCAGCTGCTCGAGGCGGGCGTCGAGCACGTCTCGGCCTACCACCTCACCATCGAGCCCGGCACGGCCTTCGGCCGCCGCGAGGCGCGCGGCGCGCTGCACGCCGTCGACGAGGAGCAGAGCGTGCGCGAATTCCTGCTCATCCACGAGACGCTGACCCGGGCCGGATTCGAACACTACGAGGTCTCGAACTTCGCCCGCCCCGGCTTCCGCGCCCGCCACAACAGCGCCTACTGGAGCGGCGACCCCTATCTGGGCATCGGCCCCGCGGCCCACTCCTACGACGGCGCCGTGCGCCGCTGGAACCCATCCTCGGTCGAGGGCTACCTGGCCGGCGAGGAGGGCGGCAGCGAGCGGCTCACCGAACGCGACCGTTACAACGAATATGTGATGACGGCACTGCGCACGGCCGAGGGCATCGACCTCGAACGGCTCGCCGCACGTTTCGGTCCGCACCGCCTCGAAAGCGTGCGGCGCACGGCCGAACGGTTCATCCGCGCCGGAGAGCTCGCCGAGCAGAGGGGAAGGCTCGCAATACCCCCCGAACGGTTCCTCGTCTCGGACGATGTCATCGAGCATTTCTTCGAAACGTAACTCCGCAACGCAACCAAATGTAACTTAAAGCATAAGGCCACGCAGGGCACATGACTTTAAGTTATTTTTTTAGTTGTTTTATATAAATATAAGTGTTACCTTTGCGGTCGGGATTTTTCCATCCCTGCTTGAAACCAAAATTTCAGACTAACGAATCATACCATGAGCAACGCGAAAACAACTCCCGACTACCTGTTCGAGGTAAGCTGGGAGGTATGCAACAAGGTGGGCGGCATCCACACCGTCATCTCCACCAAAGCCTTGACCGCAACCCGCAAGTTCGGTGACCACTATATCCTCATCGGTCCCGATTTCCAGCACGAGGGAACGAACCCCGAATTCGAGGAGGACCTCGAGCTGCTGAAGTCGTGGCGCCAGAGCGTCTACAGCGAGGGACTGCGCATCCGCGTCGGCCGCTGGAAGGTCCAGGGCAGTCCGCTGGTCATCCTCGTCGACTTCACCTCGCTCATCCCCAAGAAGGACGACATCCTCAAGCACCTCTGGGAGACCTACCACGTCGACTCCATCTCGGGTCAGTGGGACTACATCGAGCCGGTGCTCTTCGGCTACGCCGCGGGCATCGTCATCGCCTCCTACACCAAGAACTTCTGCACGGCCACCGAGAAGGTCGTGGCCCACTTCCACGAGTGGATGACCGCCGCCGCCGGCCTCTACCTGCGCCAGGCCACCCCCTACATCGCCACCGTCTTCACCACCCACGCCACGGTCACCGGCCGCTGCATCGCCGGCAACGGACTCTCGCTCTACAGCGAGCTGACGAAGTTCAACGCCGACAGCCTGGCCCGCCAGTTCAACGTCGTGGCCAAACACTCGATTGAGAAGATGGCCGCCACGTACCACGACGTCTTCCTGACCGTGAGCGACATCACGGCCAACGAGTGCAAGTACCTGCTGGGCCGCGAGGTCGACGGCGTGACGCCCAACGGCTTCGAGAACGACTTCGTATGGAGCGGCGCCGAGTACGACACCAAGCGCGCCGAGGCCCGCAAGGCGATGATTACGGTAGCGGAGGCCTGCCTGGGCGAGAAGTTCGCCTCGGACCCGCTCATCGTCGGCACCAGCGGCCGCTACGAGTTCCGCAACAAGGGGCTCGACGTCTTCATCGAGTCGCTCAAGCAGCTGGCCTCGTCGGACCGTCTCCAGCGCGAGGTGCTCGCCTACATCACCGTGCCGGCCGGCAACCGCGGCCCGCGCCGTGACCTGCAGGCCCATCTGGCCGACCCCTCGAAACCCATCGACGGCAGCCAGTACAAGTACTCGACCCACTACCTCGAGAACCAGACGTGGGACCCCATCGTCAACGCCATCAACGGCAGCGTGCTGACCACGGCCGGCTCGAAGGTCAAGGTCATATTCGTCCCCACGTACCTCAACCAGAACGACGGCATCTTCAACAAGAACTACTACGAGCTGCTCGTGGGCATGGATGTCACGGTATTCCCCTCCTACTACGAGCCGTGGGGCTACACGCCGCTCGAGTCGGTGGCCTTCTCCGTGCCGACCATCACCACGACGCTGGCCGGCTTCGGACTGTGGGTCGCCTCGCACAAGGAGCACGACGGCGTGGAGATTATCCGCCGCGACGACTTCAACGCCCGCGAGGTCGAGGGCAAAATCGCCGACGCCCTCATCCGCTTCAGCGAGCTCCCGGAGGAGCGCGTCAGGGAGGTGCGCGCCTCGGCCGGCGAAACGGCCAAGACGGCGCTCTGGGAGCACCTCTACGCAGCCTATGAGCGCGCCTATGCCGAGGCGGTGGAGAGCTCCGTGGAGCGCACCAACCGCACCGTGCCCACCGACGGCGGCAGCAAGACCGAGCAAATCAACTTCGTCCGCCAGCAGCTCTTCGTCGAGAAGCCCAACTGGAACCGCATGATGGTCGACAAGACGCTGCCCAAACGACTGCGCGCCCTCGAGGAGCTCTCGCGCAACCTCTGGTGGTGCTGGAATCCCGGCGCCCGCGACCTCTTCGAGGAGATTGACCCCGTGCTCTGGAACGAGTGCCAGCGCAACCCCATCGCCTTCCTCGACAAGCTGAGCGTCGAGCGGCTCAACAAGCTGGAGAAGGACCCCGAATTCCTCGCTCACCTCGATACGGTATACGCCCAGTTCCAGGCCTACATGGCCGAGAAGCCCGCTCCGGGCGCCACGAGCATCTCCTACTTCTCGATGGAGTACGGACTCCACTCGTCGCTGAAAATCTACTCGGGCGGTCTGGGCATCCTGGCCGGCGACTACCTGAAGGAGGCCTCGGACAAGAATGTCCCGATGACGGCCGTGGGCCTGCTCTACCGCTACGGATACTTCACGCAGCGCCTCTCGGCCCAGGGTGCGCAGGAGGCCACCTACGAGGCCCAGAACTTCTACAAGCTGCCCATCTCGCCCGTGCGTGACGAGAGCGGCGGCTGGGTCACGGTGACCATCGCCTTCCCGGGCCGTACGCTCTCGGCCCGCGTCTGGAAGTGCCAGGTGGGCCGCACGGACCTCTACCTGCTCGATACGGACTATGAGGCCAACCTCGAGGAGGACCGCCAGATTACCTACTACCTCTACGGCGGCGACTGGGAGAACCGCCTCAAGCAGGAGATTCTGCTCGGCATCGGCGGTATCCGCGCCCTGCGCAAGCTGGGCATCAAGAACGATGTCTACCACTGCAACGAGGGCCACGCCGCCTTCATCGGCATCGAGCGCATCCGCGACCTGGTGAACCACAAGAAGCTCAGCTTCTCGGAGGCCCTCGAGGTCATCCGCTCCTCGTCGCTCTTCACCACCCACACCCCCGTGCCGGCCGGCCACGACGCCTTCCCCGAGTCGATGATTCGCCAGTACATGGCCCACTACCCCGACGTGCTGGGCATTACGTGGGAGCAGTACATCAACCTGGGCAAGACCAACCCCAACGACCCCAACGAGAAGTTCTCGATGTCGGTGCTGGCCTGCAACCTCTCGCAGGAGGTCAACGGCGTATCGTGGCTCCACGGCGAGGTCTCGAAGGAGATTCTGGGCAGCATGTGGCCCGGCTACTTCAAGAACGAGCTCCACATCGGCTACGTCACCAACGGCGTGCACTTCCCGACGTGGATTGCCTCGAGCCTGCGCCGCCTCTACGCCCGCTACTTCCCCGAGGGCTTCGAGAACCACGACTACGACATCCCGGCCTGGCAGAAGGTCCACGAGATTCCCGACCGTGAGCTGTGGGAGGAGCGCATGTTCCTCAAGAACAAGCTCATCACCCACATCCGCAAGCGCTACAGCGACCCCTCGCAGGTGCGGCTTGAATCGCCGCGCCAGATGCTTCAGGTCATCGAGGGCATCAAGCCCGAGGTGCTGACCATCGGCTTCGCACGCCGCTTCGCCACCTACAAGCGCGCCTACCTGCTCTTCACGAACCTCGACCGTCTGTCGGCCATCGTCAACAACAAGGAGCGCCCCGTGCAGTTCATCTTCGCCGGCAAGGCCCACCCCAACGACAAGCCGGGTCAGGACCTCATCAAGCGCATCGTCGAGGTGGCTGCCATGCCTCAGTTCGTGGGCAAGATTATCTTCCTGCAGAACTACGACATGGAGCTCGCCCGCCGCATGGTCCAGGGCGTCGACGTATGGCTCAACACCCCGACGCGTCCGCTCGAGGCCTCGGGTACGTCGGGCGAAAAGTGCGTGATGAACGGCGTGATGCAGTTCTCGGTGCTCGACGGCTGGTGGGTCGAGGGCTACCGCGAGGATGCCGGATGGGCTCTGCCCATGGAGCGCACCTTCGCCGACCAGCACTATCAGGACGAGCTCGACGCCGAGATGATTTACAACACCATCGAGGAGCAGATTGCCCCGAAGTACTACAAGCGCAACAGCGAGGGCATCCCCTACGAGTGGGTCGCCTCCATCAAGAAGTGCGTGGCCGACATCGCCTCGAACTTCACCACCAACCGCATGCTCAAGGACTACGAGGAGCGCTTCTACAACAAGCTGGCCGCCCGCAAGCATGAGATTGTGGCCGACGGCTACCGCCTGGCGCGTGAAATCGCCGCCTGGAAGCGCAAGGTTTCGGCCGCATGGGACCGCGTGCGCGTCGTCGAGTCGCAGCGTCTGAAGATGGACAAGGAGGCGGTCTTTGTAGGCGAGAAGTACCACTTCGAGCTGAAGGTCGACGTGGCGGGCCTCAACCCGGGCGACATCGGCGCCGAGCTGGTCATCGCACGGCAGATTGTCGGCGGACAGAGCGTCAACGTGCTGCGGACGATTCCCTTCACGCAGACGGCCGTCGAGAACGGACTGGTCACCTACACGCTCGACTACACCCCCAGCGAGACCGGTACGTACGACTTCGCGCTGCGCGTCTTCCCGCAGAATCCGCACCTGCCCCACCGCATGGACTTCGCGCTGGTGAAGTGGGCCTGAGGCGGCGGAGCAGGGGCCGGGCGTCGAAGCAATTTTTCGACAAAACCGTTGCTCGTTTGAGCTTTTTTGATTAATTTTAGAGACCGAATATACTTAATACTACTATATGTCAGCATTAACCTTCGACAAAAGCGAATTAGGCAACCTGGAGTACTCGCTCCAGCGCGAAATGCTTTCGACAGACCGGTTGGGCGGCTACATGAGCACGACGATAGTCTGCTGCAACACCCGCAAGTACCACGGTCTGATGGTCTCGCCCATCGACGACAGCGACCGTACCTACGTGCTGCTATCCTCGCTCGACGAGACAGTCATCCAGCACGACCAGTCCTTCAACCTGGCCCTGCACCGCTACCCCGGCGTCTATGAGCCGCGCGGCCACAAGTACATCACCGACTTCGAGTACACGCCGACCCCCACGATTACCTACCGTGTGGGCGGCGTCATACTCCGCAAGGAGATGCTCTGGATTCACAAGCGCACGCAGCTCATGATACGCTACACGCTCGTCGACGCGCACTCCCAGACCCGGCTGCGGCTGCGTCCGTTCCTCGCCTTCCGCGACAAGCACGCCCTCTCGAAGGCCAACATGGAGGCCGACGGCCACTCCTATCCGGCCGTCAACGGCGTGAAGTGCCGCCTCTACGGCTCCTTCCCCTGGCTCTACCTGCAGACCGACAAGGAGGATGCCGAATTCGTACCGGCACCCGACTGGTACTACAACTTCGAGTACCAGCAGGAGCTGGCCCGCGGCTACGAGGGCCACGAGGACCTGCTCACCACGGGCTACTTCGAGATGGAGCTCAAGAAGGGCGAAAGCGTCATCTTCTCGGCTTCGCTCGACGAGATGGGCTCGACGAAGACCATCCGCGAGGTCTTCGAAGCCTCGATTGCCCGCCGCACCCACAAAATTGACTTCATCAGCTGCCTGCGCCACTCGGCGCGCCAGTTCGTCATCCGCCGTCCGGGCGGCCGCACCGAGGTGCTGGCCGGCTATCCGTGGCTCGGCGTCATCGGCCGTGAGACCTTCATCGCGCTGCCGGGCATCACGCTCGAGCAGGACCACAAGGAGGACTGCATGGATGTGCTCGACACGCTCGTGCGCGAGATGCGCGACGGCATGTTCACCGGCTCCTACTCCGCAGCGGCCGAGGCCGACGCCCCGCTGTGGTTCTTCTGGACGCTGCAGCAGCTCGAGAAGCAGGTGGGCGCCGATGAAATCTGGAAGCGCTACGGCGAGGTGATGAAGCAGCTGCTCGAAGCCTACCGCCGCGGCATCGACGGCCGCGTACGGCTCCACGACAACGGCCTTATCTGGGCCTGGTCCGACGCGGAGCCCCTCACCTGGATGGACGCGATGGTCAACGGCCGCGCCGTCACCCCGCGCAACGGCTACCAGGTGGAGGTCAACGCACTGTGGTACAATGCCGTATGCTACGCGCTGTCGCTGGCCCGCCGGTTCGGCGACACCCCCTTCGTCCGCGAGTGGGAGGAGCTTCCCGCCCGCACGAAGGTCTCGTTCATCGAGCACTTCATGCTGCCGGAGGGCTATCTGGCCGACTACGTCAACCAGATGGAGTGCAACAAGTTCATCCGTCCGAACATGGTCATCGCCTGCAGTCTGGACTACAAGATGCTCGACGAGGAGCAGCAGCTGAGCGTGCTGCGCGTCGTGCGCCAGCACCTGCTCACCCCGCGCGGCCTGCGCACCCTTTCGCCGCGCAACCCGCTCTACAAGGGCATGCTCGAGGGTACGCCCGACGAGCGCAACCTGGCCGCCATGAACGGCACGGTGTGGGTATGGCCCCTGGCCTTCTACGTCAAGGCCTGCTTCGACATCGACGGCGGCCGCTTCCTGCACGAGGCCGAGGAGATGCTCGCCTCGTTCAACGAGGAGATTCAGAGCTACTGCATCGGCTCCATCAACGAGATGTTCGATGCCGACCCGCCCTACACGCCGCGCGGCGCCGTATCGCAGGCATGGAGCGTTGCAGCCGTGCTGGACATCTACCGCATGATTAAAGCGCACCGCCCCGCGGAGCCCGCACCCAAGACGCGGAGCCGCAAGACGGCCGCCGAACCCAAGGCGGCGAAGAGCCCCGCAACCCGCAAGGCTGCAACGGCAGCCAAGGCCGAAACCGCGGAGACGGTCTCCGGGAAACCGGCCACCAAGACCACGGCGAAAACGGCGAAAGCCGCTGCGAAGAGACCCGCGGCCCAAGCTACGAAGAAAACAAAAAAAGAATAAGCTATGAGAGTTTTAATGTTCGGATGGGAGTTTCCGCCCCATATCGCCGGAGGTCTCGGAACAGCATGCTACGGCATGACACGCGGTCTTGCGCACAACGGCGTGGACGTCACCTTCGTGGTGCCGCACGCCTACGGTGATGAGGACCAGCGCTTTCTGCACATCGTCAACGCAAGCGACGTGGAGGCCCTCTACGGCTCGACAGCGAGCGGCGAGGACGACATCCTGAGCCGCATGTCGTTCATCCACATCGACTCGAACATGGTCCCCTACATCTCGCCCGAAGAGTACGACGAGTACCACGAGGAGTATGTCAAGAGCGGCAAGAAGGTGTGGGAGAGCACCGACGCCTGGAAGCAGCGCTACACCTTCTCGGGCAAGTACGGCGCCAACCTCATGGAGGAGGTGGCCCGCTACGCCGTGGTTGCGGCGCAGGTGGCCCGCGACCTCGAGGGTCAGTTCGACGTCATCCACGCCCACGACTGGCTGACCTACTACGCCGGCATCGCCGCCAAGCGCGTCTCGGGCAAGCCGCTGGTGGTCCACATGCACGCCACGGAGTTCGATCGCAGCGGCGAGAACATCAACACGCAGGTCTACGCCATCGAGCGCGCCGGCATGATGGCCGCCGACCGGGTGATTGCCGTCTCGAACCTCACGCGCAACATCGTCATCACGCGCTACGGCATCCCGGCCGACAAGGTGGTCACGGTGCACAACGCCGTGCGCTTCGCCGAGAACAACACCGAGGCGCCCGAACGCGGCGTGAAGGACAAGATTGTCACCTTCCTGGGCCGCATCACCTACCAGAAGGGTCCCGACTACTTCGTCGAGGCTGCGGCCAAGGTGCTCAAGCGGGTGCCCGACGTGCGCTTCGTGATGGCAGGCTCGGGCGACATGATGAACCACGTCATCCGCCGCGTGGCACGGCTCGGCATCGCCGACCGCTTCCACTTCACGGGCTTCCTGCGCGGCGAGGATGTCCACAAGATGTTCCAGCTCTCGGACGTCTACATCATGCCTTCGGTCTCGGAGCCCTTCGGCATCTCGCCCCTGGAGGCGATGCGCTCGAACGTCCCGGTCATCATCTCCAAGCAGAGCGGTGTGGCCGAGGTGCTCGACTACGCCATCAAGGTGGACTACTGGGACGTCGACGCCATGGCCGACGCCATCTACGCCCTCATCAAGTACCCGGCACTAGCGAACATGTTCGCCTCGAAGGGCCTCGAGGAGGTCACCAACCTCAAGTGGAACGACGCAGCGGCCAAAATCAAGGCCGTCTACGAGGCCGCGATTAACGACAAGAAATAACCAAAAACAACCTCTATGAAAACCGTTTGCTTATACTTCCAGGTGCACCAGCCGTGGCGTCTGAAGAAATACCGCTTCTTCAACATGGGCAAGGACCACAACTATCTGGACGACCTGCTCAACCGCTCCATCATGCAGAAGGTCGCACGGCAGTGCTACCTGCCGATGAACGCCCTGCTGCTGAAGCTCATCAAGGAGAACAAGGGCAAGTTCCGCTGCTCGTTCTCCATCACCGGCACGGCCGTCGAGCAGTTCCGCGCCTTTGCCCCCGAGGTGCTCGATTCGTTCAAGGCGCTGGCCGAGACGGGCTGCGTCGAGTTCCTGGCCGAGACCTATTCGCACTCGCTCGCCTCGCTGGCCTCGAAGGAGGACTTCCGCGAGCAGGTCAAGCTCCACACCGCCATGCTCAAGAAGGAGTTCGGCGTGAAGCCCACCGCCTTCCGCAACACGGAGCTCATCTACTCGGACGACATCGGCGCGATGGTGGCCGAGATGGGCTTCAAGACGATGCTGGCCGAGGGTGCCAAGCACGTGCTGGGCTGGAAGTCGCCCAACTACGTCTATGCCAACGCCATCGACCAGAAGCTGCGCCTGCTGCTGCGCAACTACAAACTCTCGGACGACATCGCCTTCCGCTTCTCGGACCGCAACTGGGACCAGTACCCGCTGACGGTCGACAAGTATGTCGGCTGGCTCACGTCGGAGAATACGCCGGGCGAGGTCATCAACCTCTTCATGGACTACGAGACCTTCGGCGAGCACCAGAGCGCCGATACGGGCATCTTCGAGTTCATGAAGGCGCTGCCCAAGGCCATCATCGAGAAGAAGGGCGAGCTGGAGTTCGCCACCGTGAGCGAGACGGCCAAGAAGTACCAGCCCGTTTCGGTGCTCCACTGCCCGCACGTGATGTCGTGGGCCGACGAGGAGCGTGACGTGACGGCATGGCTGGGCAACGAACTGCAAAACGAGGCCTTCTCGAAGCTCTACGCCCAGAAGGAGAAGGTCAAGGCGCTGAAGAACCCCGACTTCGACTACGTCTGGAGCTTCATGCAGACCTCGGACCACTTCTACTACATGGCGACCAAGTGGCTCTCGGACGGCGACGTTCACTCCTACTTCAACCCCTACGACTCGGCTTACGACGCCTTCATCAACTACATGAACGTCCTCTCGGACTTCATCATCGAGCTGGACAAGGCCGTCGCCGCCAAGGCTGCGCGCAAGCGCGCCTAAGGCGGGTGCCTGAAAAGGGTGCCTGAGACGGAGCCTGGAACAAGGGCCGGAGACGGGAACCGGAACCGGGTGCCTGAAGCGGGAACCTGAAACAGGGCCTGAGATGGGCCAGACGACAAACAACGGCGGGATGTCCCCCACAGGGGAGGTATCCCGCCGCTGTGTTTTCCGCTGCCCGCAGAAGGGACCGCGGAAAAAGGCCGCGGAAGGGGGCCGCGAAGGGGCTTCGCCGCGGGAAGCGATTCCGGAGGCAGAGAGGAGGCGCGCTGGTAGAAAAATGTTATCTTTGTGGAAAATTCGTTCAAAAAACGACATTCGAACCCTTTTGCCCGATGAAGAGCAACAAACCCATGGAACCGGCCTCCGGCGACTGCACCCGGCACGAAGCGGGCAACCCGGAGACCCAAGCCGCTCCCGCGTCCGAAGCTGCGCCCGAGACCGGGAGCATGGACGGAACCAAGCCCGCCGGCAGGGGCGGAGCCGAGGCCGCAACCGAGGCCGGGAGCGAGGCCAAACCCTCAACAGAACCCGAGGCCAAAACCTCAACAGAACCCGGGACCGCAACCGAAGCAGAAGCAGCCAGAGAAGCCGGAGCAGCCGGAGAGGAGGCTGGAGCCGAACCGGCAACCGCAACCAAACCCGCAACCGAGGCCGGCACTGCCCGGCCGCGGAGCCTGCGCGAACGGCTGCGTGAGCGGCTGCAACGCCGGCGCCGCGCTCTGAGCCGACGGCTCGAATACCGCCGCCTGCGCCGGCTGCGCAAGCTCACCGTACCGGCCTACACCCACTGCAAGAACTGCGGCGAGCGGCTGCAGGGAATGTACTGCCACCGCTGCGGACAGTATGCCCTCGACATCGAGCAACCCTTCTGGAAGTACATCAAACAGTATTTCGAAAACGTCTACCAGTTCGACAGCAAGGTGTGGCAGACGCTCTGGCTGCTCTTCCGCCGCCCGGGCTTCCTGACCACGGAGTTCAACGCCGGAAAAATCAACTCCTACGTCCACCCCTTCCGCCTCTACATGTTCATCTCGGTGGTCTTCTTCACCCTCTTCTTCATGGTGGCGTCGAGCACCGCCGAGCAGCAGCTGCGCCACGAGCGTTACCGCACGAGCCGCCTTCCGAAGGGGGTGGTCGAGGCGCTCCGCACGGGACGGGGCGGGGCCGACACCTGCGTCTACCTCTACGACGGCGCCGGACTGGCCGAGATGCTCGACTTCAACGACCTTAGGAGCGATTCGCTGCTCCGTATCACGCCGCTTGGCTCGCGTCACGGCGTCGCGCGCGTCGAGCTGCCGCGCATGCTCTTCGACTCGTGCCTCCGCGTCACGACGCTCGCCGAGCAGGACCGCATCAACCTCGAAGGGGCCCGCGAGGCGCTCGGAAAGGCGGCCGAAGAGGCGGCCGGGAGTGAATCCGGAGCCGAAAACGGAGACGGGGGTGAAGCGGGTGCCAAGGCCGGAGCCGACGCCGACGTCGTACCCGAGTCCGGAAGCGGAGACGGAGCCAAGAGCGGGCACGGGGTCGGGATTACAGCCGGAGCCAAGACTGCGGCCTCAGCCGGAGGCGTGCCCGGGTCCGAAGCCGGCATAAAGGCCGACACGGAGGAGGCCGCACTGGACAAGGCGATGGCCTCGATAAAGGGGGTGGATGTCGACGAGGAGGAGCTCGCCGTCATCGGAGCGCTGCTCGCCTTCGACCCCGAGCGGACAACCGTCTACGCCTGGCAGCCGCCCCAAAGCCAGAGCGAACGGCTGGAGCAGATGAGCCAGCAGACGCTGCTCAACAACCTGCTGGCGCAGCTCTCGAAGTGGACGCCCCTCTACATGATGTTCCTGCTGCCGCTCTTCGCGCTGCTGCTCGCCCGGGCCTACCGTCGCTGCCGGATGAACTACATGCAGCACTTCGTCCACGCCATCCACATCAACTGCTTCTTCCTCATTCTGCTCTCGGTGCCGGCCTTCCTGCTGATTTACGCGTTCGCCCCCGAGAGCACCCTGTCGTTCCCGAGCGGCGTGGTGAAGGGCTTCTTCGCGCTGGTCTTCCTCTACATGCTCCTCTCGTCGCGCCGGGTCTACGGACTGGGATGGTGGCGGACCCTCTTCAAGACGGTGTGGGTCTTCGTGCTCTTCACGCTGCTGGCAGGGCTCATCGCCGCCGGGCTGCTGCTCTGGCTGGTCTCCTCCTTCAGCGACGGGTTCTGACCCAGCTCCTTTGACACGGCTACCCGGCGCCTTCCAAAACAGAACAGACCCGGAGCGGAAAACCGCTTCGGGTCTGTTCTTGTCTGCCGCCAAGCCGAAAATGGAGGGCGGGCCAGAAACCGTCGCCAGTGGGGCACCAGGCCGAAAATGGAGACGGGCCAGAAACCGCCGACGGGGCCGACGGACCGTTGAAGGTGGACGGACCGGGAACTGCCGACGGAAGCCGACGGGCCGACGATGGAGTACGGGCCAGAAACCGTCGACGGAAGCCGACGGGCCCAAGATGGGAAAGGGCCTAAAGTCGCCGGGGGCCGCCGCGCGTCACCCCTTGCGCTTGTAGCGCGAGGGCGAGGTGCCGGTATGCTGCTTGAAGTACTTGCCGAAGAAGGACTGCGTCGAGAAGTTGAGCTGGTAGGCTATCTCCTGGATGCTCAGCCCCGAGTACTTGAGCAGCGCCTTCGCCTCGAGAATCACCGACTCGTCAATCCACCGCGCAGCCGTCTTGCCGCTCACCTCCTTGACCACCGACGAGAGGTACTTGGGCGTGATGTTGAGCTGCCGCGCATAGAAGCTCACGTTGCGCTCCCGCTTGTTGTACTGCTGCAGCAGTGCCATGAACTGGTTGAAGAGCACCTCGCACCGCCCCTGCTTCATCGGGTCGGTCTGCTCGCGCAGGTTGATTTCCGTGATGATGTAGAAGGCCGTGGTGAAGAGCGTCCGGATGATTTCATGCCGGTAGCGCTCCTTGTCACTGCGCAGCATCGTCTTGATGAGCTGGAAGAGCTGGCGAATCTCGTCGACATCCTGCGGCGAGACCTCCAGCACGGGAGCCTTGCCGAAGCGCATGTAGACCGGCAGCGAGGTCGAAAGGTCTATCTGGATTTCGTTGACGAACGACTTGGAGCAGGCCAGGAAGTAGGCCGCCGCATTGGCCGAGCACTTCACCGTGCGGATGATGCTCCCCGGATTGAAGAGCACCACCATGTTGGGCCGCACCTGATAGGTCTGCATGTCGATGGAGACGGTCGCCTCGCCGCTCATCATGATGACGGCCGAGAAGCCGTCGATGGAGGCCGGATAGTTGCTCGTCGTATTGCTTTGGGGGTCGAGCGCCGTGATGACCAAATCGTCCGACAGATAGAATACGTCGCTCATCTCCTTCTTGATGCGTGAAATCGAAACCTTGTGGAGATTCTCACGCCCCGCACCCGGTGCGGTTTTCGTCGTTTTGACACGCTCCGCCATAATAGCTTTTTTAGGGTTGGTACACGTTTCCGTTTCACAACGCGGTCGGTACCCCGTCCCGCAAACCGGGGCGGGCTCTCATCCCTGCTTCCGTATCCTAACCTGTCCCACCGGAGCGCCCCTCGGCCGGCGGGGTCGCCCGCAGCCTCCGGTCGCCCGGATGGATGGCCCCGCACGGCGGAGCCCTCCGCTTTCGTTATCTCGCTTCCGCCGGCCGAGCGGGTCACAACTCCCCTCCGCCGGCTTCATGCTCTTCTCCTTATCCGTCTAACACTTCTTACCTTAATACTTCCCGCGTACCCGCGCGCTGCGCTCGACGGGGGCACCTTCATTCACCCGCGGTCCCCGCACGCTCCGCCGCCCCGTCAGGGCTGGCAGAGGACCCGCAGCTCGCCCGGAAGGCACTCGATGTGGAGCGGGAAGTCGGCTCCGGGCTGCCCGTCGACGTCGGTCGGTTCGTTGACCGGCGAGGTTATCTCGATGCAGCGCGCCCGAACCAGCCGCACCTCGCGGGGGTTGCCCCCCAGCAGGTAGCGCCCCATCGAGAGGGTCGACAGCAGCGGGTTGCGCTTCTCGAGCAGCACGCAGTCGAACATGCCGTCCTTGATGGAGGCGCGGCGCGCCAGCGGAAATCCGCCGGCCGTCTCTCCGTTGAAGACCAGCACCATGAGCGAGTTGAAGTCGAACTCCTCGCCGTCGGCCGTCACGCGCAGCGGCACGGCATGCATCGAGCGGAACTCCTTGATGCCCTCGATGAGGTAGGCCAGCTTGCCGATGCGGTGCTTCCGCTCGTCGGGCGTACGCTGCGAGGTGGTCGTGAAGATGCCGAAGCTGAAGACGTTGACGAAGTAGAGCCCGTTGACCCGTCCGCAGTCGACCCGCTCCTCGACGCCCGTGGCTATCTGCCGCGCCGCCTCGAGCGGGTTCTTCGACATGCCGAGCGCCCCCGCGAAGTCGTTGGCCGTACCGGCGGGAATAACCCCCAGCGCCACGTCGAGCCCCTTGCGTTTCATGGCGTTGACGGCGAAGTTAATCGTGCCGTCACCGCCGGCGACCACCACCAGCTCGACCTGCTCGTGCCCGTCGAAGGGGTTGGCGTCGAAATCGATTTGAAGCGGTTCGATGTCGTATCCGTAGGAGGAGAATACCTCGCAGATATCCTCGACCTTGCGGTCAGTGCGTCCCTTGCCGGACTGCGGGTTGTATAGAAAAATCGCTTTCTTCATCGGTAAGTCGCTATTCCATGATGAGTGCGCGCATGGCCGGGGTGACATACTCCTCGTATGCGTCGCCCTGCCCCGCAAGAATGAAGTAGGCCTTCAGCCCGGGCAGCGAGTCGGCCATCCGCAGCGCGTCGTCGGCCCCCAGGGCCATGAACATCGTCCCCAGCGCGTCGGCCTCGGCGCAGGTCGGGGCGGCGACCGTCGCCGAGAGCAGCCGCGAGATGACGCTGCGTCCCGTGCGGGGGTCAATCGTATGAGCCACCTTCCGGCCGTCGTCGGTCCGGTAGAAGCGGCGGTAGTTGCCCGAGGTGGCCAGGCCGCCCGAGCTCATGCAGAGCCGCTTCTGGAGGTAGGCCCCGTCGGACATGTTGCCGTCGAAGGGGGTCTCGATGCCGATGCGCCAGGGGTTACCCTCGCGGTTGACGCCCCGGCAGCGCACCTCGCCGCCGATGTCGACGATGTAGTTCCGCCCGCCGAGCTGCTCGACCAGCTGCGCCAGCAGGTCGACCGTGTAGCCCTTGGCCACCGAGTTGAAGTCGAGCTGCACGCGCGGGTCGCTCTTGACGAGCCGCCCGTCGACGATGCGCACCTTGTCGCGGCCGACGAAGGCGAGCAGCGAGTCGAGGTTGGGATGGAGCGTGCGTTCGCGCCCGGCGAAGCCCCACGCCTCGACCAGCGGCTTGACCGTCACGTCGTATCGGCCGCCGCTCAGACGGCCGATACTGTCGGCCAGCGCCAGGTTGAAGGCGATGTGGCGGTCGACCGAGTCGGTGAGGTTGCGGTTCAGGCGGCTCAGCAGCGAGGTCGAATCGAAAATCGACATCGAGGCCTTGGCCTCGGCGTCGAGCCGCATGGCGGCGCGGTAGAGCTCCTGGCGGGCCGAGGGGCCGACGTCGGCCACCACGTGCATCGTCGTTCCGAGCATCGTCCCGTCGACGGTCACGTAGCGCGCCGGGGAGTTGCAGCTCCCCGCAAGGAGCGCAAGGAGCGGAAGCGCGGCCGCCGCCGCGCGCATGAACGGTTTGAGCATAAAGTTCCTCATTCTAATGGCAAAAATAATATTTTCCGGCATATCTCGGCCCTTTTGCCGGAGAAAAGCGTCGGGCGAACAATAATTTTTCATTTTTAGTTCTTAATTCTCAATTATATTCGTACCTTTGTCGGACGCTCTGGCGTTATCCACGGTAAGGGGGATGCGTCGTAGAGTGGAACTAAATAAACTTTTATCAAAATGGCTTATTTAACAGCTGAGAAAAAGCAAGAGCTTTTCGGTCAGTACGGCAAGTCTAACAAGGACACGGGGTCTCCCGAGAGCCAAATCGCCCTGTTTTCGTACCGTATCAGCCACCTTACTGAGCACCTCAAGAACAACAAGCACGACTTCGGCACGCAGCGCGCACTGCTGCGTCTGGTAGGTAAGCGCCGCCAGCTGCTGGAGTACCTCAAGGAGGTGGACATCGAGCGCTACCGCGCCATCGTCAAGACGCTCAACCTCCGCAAGTAGTCGCGAGGAACCGAATGAGGGCAATTCCCCACCGAGGGATTGCCTTCATTTGCTTAGGACAATTCGAACACATTTAGGATATTTTTATGGAAGAAAAGAAGCTGTACAACGCAGTCCGCAAAATCATCACGCTGGCCGACGGTCGCCAGATTGAGATTGAAACGGGCAAACTGGCCAAACAGGCCGACGGCTCCGTCGTGGTGAAGCAGGGAGACACGATGCTCCTGGCCACGGTCGTTGCCGCCAAGGATGCAAAACCCGACACCGACTTCATGCCGCTTCAGGTGGAGTACAAGGAGAAATATGCCGCCGCGGGCCGCTACCCCGGAGGCTTCATGAAGCGCGAAGGCAAGGCCAACGACAGCGAGATTCTCGTTGCACGTCTGATTGACCGCGCCCTGCGCCCGCTCTTCCCCGCGGATTTCCACGCCGAGGTATACGTGACGGTCAACCTCATCTCGGCAGACAAGGATATTCAGCCCGACGCACTGGCAGGTCTGGCCGCTTCGGCCGCCCTCGCCGTATCGGACATCCCCTTCGGCGGCCCCATCTCGGAGGTGCGCGTGGCCCGCATCGGCGGCCAGTACGTCATCAACCCCACCTTCTCGCAGATGCCCGAGGCCGACCTCGACATCATGGTCGGCGGTACGATTGACAACATCCTCATGGTCGAGGGTGAGATGAAGGAGGTCTCCGAGGAGGTGATGCTCGGCGCCATCAAGTTCGCGCACGAGGAGATCAAGAAGCACTGCGCCGTACAGATTGAGCTCTCGAAGGAGCTGGGCAAGGATGTCAAGCGCACCTACTGCCACGAGGTCAACGACGAGGAGCTGCGCCAGACCATCATCCGCGAGCTCTACGACAAGGCCTACGCCATCGCCACCAGCGGCACGATGAAGCACGAGCGCGAGGATGCCTTCAACGCCCTGGAGGCCGAGTTCGCATCGCGCTATACGGAGGAGGAGCTCGTCGAGAAGGCCCCCCTCATCCACAAGTACTTCCACGACGACGTCCAGAAGAAGGCCATGCGCAACATGATTCTCGACGAGGGCAAGCGTCTCGACGGCCGCCGTACGGACGAAATCCGCCCCATCTGGTGCGAGGTGGGCTACCTGCCCGCCGCCCACGGCTCGGCCATCTTCACCCGCGGCGAGACGCAGGCGCTCGCATCGGTGACGCTCGGCACGAAGCTCGACGAGAAGGTCAAGGACGAGGTGCTCGTACAGGGTACCGAGCAGTTCGTGCTCCACTACAACTTCCCGCCCTTCTCGACGGGTGAGGCGAAGGCAGCACGCGGTCTGAGCCGCCGCGAAATCGGCCACGGCCACCTGGCATGGCGCGCCCTGAAGCCGATGGTTCCCGTCGGCGACGAGAACCCCTACGCCGTGCGCGTCGTATCGGACATCCTCGAGTCGAACGGCTCGTCGTCGATGGCTACGGTCTGCGCCGGCACGCTGGCGCTGATGGATGCCGGCGTGAAGCTCAAGAAGCCGGTTTCGGGCATTGCCATGGGTCTGATTTCCGACTCGGCAACGGGCCGCTGGGCCGTGCTGTCGGACATCCTGGGCGATGAGGACCACCTGGGCGACATGGACTTCAAGGTAACGGGTACGCGCGACGGCATCACCGCCACGCAGATGGATATCAAGGTCGACGGCCTCTCGTACGAGGTGCTGGCCAAGGCGCTCGAGCAGGCCCGCGTAGGCCGCATGTACATCCTCGACAAGCTGACGGAGTGCATCGCCGAGCCGCGCGCCGAGTACCGTCCCTTCGTACCGCGCATCGTCCAGATTACCATCCCGCAGGATATGATTGGTGCCGTTATCGGCCCCGGCGGCAAGGTCATCCAGGACATCCAGAAGACCACCGGCACGACCATCACCATCACCGAGGTCGAGAACAAGGGCATTGTCGACATCTTCGGCCAGGACAAGGCCGCGCTCGACGGCGCTCTGTCCCGCATCAAGGCCATCGTGGCCGTTCCGGAGGTGGGCGAGACCTACCACGGCAAGATTCGCTCGATTGTCGCCTTCGGCGCCTTCGTCGAGATTATGCCGGGCAAGGATGCGCTGCTCCACATCTCGGAAATCGACTACAAGCGCTTCGAGACGATGGAGGAGACGGGCCTGAAGGAGGGCGACGAAATCGACGTGAAGCTCATCGGCGTCGACCCCAAGACGGGCAAGCTGAAGCTCTCGCGCAAGGCGCTGCTTCCCAAGCCCGAGGGCTGGGTCGAGCGTGAACGCCGCCCGCGCGAGGAGCGCGGCGAGCGCCGCGGCCACCGCGAGCGCCGTCCCGAGGAGAAGTAAGATTGAGCCCCGACCCCCGCAGAACACTCTGCGGGGCCTCTCCGGAGGCCCGGCAGGGCGTAGCGGCATTCGGTGAAAATTTCTTCGAAATGTTGCACATTTAGCGGGAGTTTTCTATATTTGCGTTGTTCCCGGACGAAGAAGAGCCAAACGGTTCATCCTCCGGCCGGAAACGACCGGCAAGCAAGGACGAAAAAACATTAAACATTAATCTTTAGTTCGCTATGAAAAATCTTTTTAAGTTGAGCGTTGTGCTCGTAGCCGCCTCGCTGGCGTTCTCGAGCTGTAACTGCTTCAAGAAGATGGCCAAGCATCAGGACGAGGTCAACGTGACCTGCGCACCCGAGATTCTGGCCCTCAACAACGGCGTCGTTGCCGCCGACGTCACGGTTACTTTCCCCGTAGAGTACTTCAACGCCAAAGCCGTGCTGAAGGTAACGCCCGTACTCGTATTCGAGGGCGGCGAGGTTGCCGGTACGACCAAATACTTCCAGGGTTCGAAGGTTGACGACAACTACACGGTCGTTGACAAGAACAACGGCGGCAACTACACGCTGCACGTGGAGTTCCCCTACGACACACGCATGGCCCAGAGCATGCTCCAGCTGCGTGCCGAGATTAAGTGCCCGAAGGGCAAGTGCAAGGAGTTCACGCTCGTGAACCTGAACAACGGCGCGCTGCCCACCAAGGAGCAGGCTGCCGTGCTGGCCGGTGACGACGAGGCTGCCAAGGCCGCTCTTGCCAAGGAGTTCGGTCTGACGGTTGCCTACGGTGTCAACACCCTGCAGCAGGACCTCAAGTACTCGGACCTGATGGCTCCGATGGCCAACAACTACAAGAAGGTGACCACCGTTGTCGACAAGACCGACCTGCTCTACGCCATCAACTCGTCGAAGGTAACGAAGAAGAACGAGGAGAAGGCCGACCTGGAGGCATTCAAGGCCAACGTGGACGAGCAGCTGGGCAACGACCGCATCTCGCAGAGCATCGCCGTCAAGGGTTATGCTTCGCCCGATGGTCCGGTGAAGTTCAACGACAAGCTCTCGCAGGCCCGCAGCGAGTCGGGTAAGAAGGTTGTGGCCAAGCTGCTGAAGGACTCGGGTCTGGATGTGGACGCCGCTGCCTACGGTGAGGACTGGGACGGCTTCAAGGAGCTGGTCGAGAAGTCGGACATCAAGGACAAGGACCTCATTCTCCAGGTGCTGAAGATGTACAACTCGCCCGCCGAGCGTGAGGCTCAGATTAAGAACCTCTCGTCGGTATTCAACGAGCTGAAGACCGAGGTTCTGCCCGAGCTGCGCCGCTCGCAGATTATCAACACGTCGGACATCCAGGGCAAGACCGATGCCGAGATTATGGCCTTCGTCAACAACAAGCAGTACGACCAGCTCACCAACGAGGAGTTGCTCTACGCCGCCGAGTCGCTGACCGACGATGTAAACGTACAGATTGCCGTTCTGGAGTACACCGCCAAGACCTACAACGACGCCCGCGCCTACAACAACCTGGGTATCGCTCAGGAGAAAGCCGGTGAGAAGGCTGCCGCTCTGAAGTCGTTCGAGAAGGCTGCCGAGCTGGGCAACACCACTCCCGAGCTGAACAAGAACCTCGTGCTGGCCAACCTGTCGAACGGCAACACGGCCGAGGCCAAGAAGTACGCTCAGGCTGCCGACGCACAGTCGAAGGCTGCTCTGGCCGCCGCTCAGGGCGACTACAAGAGCGCTGCCAACGGTCTTGAGGGCTACAACGCTGCCATCGCTCAGGTGATGAACAACGACCTGGCAGGTGCCAAGAAGTCGATTGCCAAGGACAACTCGGCCGAGGCAGACTACCTGCGTGCCGTCATCGCTGTCAAGGAGGGTGACCTCACCGCAGCCGAGGCACAGCTCAAGAGCGCCATCTCGAAGAACCCGAAGCTGGCCGACAAGGCAGCCAAGGATGTCAACCTGAAGGCTCTTGCGAAGTAATTCGCGACCGACAATAACCGGAAACCCCCGAAGGCCAGGCCTTCGGGGGTTTTCTTTTGCACGGGGAGGAGCGCGGGCAGAGTGAGAAGAGCAAGAGGAAGCGGGCCGAAGGGCAGGAAAGAGCGGGCCGAAGAACAGGAAAGAGCGGGGCCGTGGACTGAGAGAAGCGGGCCGTGGGCTACAGGAGGCAACGCCCGGGTACAAGGAGGTGCGGGCGAGGCATAGGAGACAGCGAAACAAAGCACGGAAGGCAGCAGTCCGAAGCACAGGAAGGCAACGCCCGGGTGCAAGGAGGTGCGGGCGAGGCATAGGAGACAGCGGAACAAAGCACGGAAGGCAGCGGCCCGAAGCGCAGGGGAAAAGCAGGCCGGGAACGGCCGTCTCGAACCAAAATGAACGAATCCAAAC
Source organism: Alistipes sp. Marseille-P5061 (assembly GCF_900290115.1). GTDB lineage: Bacteria > Bacteroidota > Bacteroidia > Bacteroidales > Rikenellaceae > Alistipes > Alistipes excrementigallinarum. The sequence continues at coordinate 151,211 of NZ_LT985751.1, read as the reverse complement.
CGTGCACGGACCAACCCATTCGGGTCGGCTCGGACGGCCCAAGGCATCCCAACCGACACGCTCGCGACAACCCGTCCGGACCAACCCATTCGGGTCGACTCGTCCGCTCCAAGGCATCCAAACAGACACGCTCACAACAACCCCTCCGAGCCAACCCATTCGGGTCGACTCGTCCAATCCAAGACACCCCAACCGACACGCTCGCAACAACCCCTCCGGACCGCTTCCGGGTCCAATGAGGGAAAAGAGCGCCGCGGACGAAAATATTCACCCGCATTGTGCCCGACGTCTCGATTTATTTTCCTATTTTTGTAAAAATTAGCGACTGTACCTATGGAATACGCCAATCACCTCAACGAATATGCCCCGGCACCGAGCGAGGCTCAGGTTGCCGAAGAGGTCGCCCGCATCAAGGGCCTCGCAGCCCGCAACGCCACGACCGACGTCTACAAGTTCTGCTACTCGGCCATCGACCTCACCACCCTCTCGTGCAACGACTCGGTGACCTCCGTGACGGAGCTTGCCCGCAAGGCCGTGGAGTTCTACAAGGCATTCCCCCACATCCCCAACGTCGCCTCCATCTGCATCTACCCCTCGTTCGTCGAGACGGTCGGGGTGGCCGTTGACGGCACGCCGATGCGCATCACCAGCGTGGCCGGCGGATTCCCCGCCTCGCAGACCTATCTGGAGGTAAAGGCACTCGAGGTGGCCATGGCCATCGAGAACGGCGCCGACGAGATAGACATCGTGCTCAACGTGGGCCACATGCTCACGGGCGAATACGACGAGGCTGCCAACGAGGTGGAGGTCATCCGCAAGGAGATGGACGATGACATCGTGCTGAAGGTCATCATCGAGTCGGGGGCGCTCAAGACGCCGGAGCTGATTCGCAAGGCCTCGCTGCTCTCGATGTTCGCCGGTGCCGACTTCGTGAAGACCTCGACGGGCAAGATTGACGTGGCAGCCACGCCCGAGGCTGCCGTGGTGATGTGCGAGGCGATTCGCGACTACTACGCCCGCACGGGCCGCAAGGTGGGCTTCAAGGCTGCCGGCGGTGTCCGCACCCCCGAGGAGGCGGTGCTCTACTACACGATTGTCGAGGAGATTCTGGGCAAGGAGTGGCTCACGACCGAGCTCTTCCGCATCGGAGCCTCTTCGGCCGCCAACAACCTGCTCACGGCCATCGAGGGCAAGCAGGTGAAGTTCTTCTAAACCGGCGCTGCAAGGTTCACGGCCCCGCCGGAACCCGACGATAAGGCGATAAAAAGAAGCGGCGGCATCCTTCCCTTCAAGGGAGCGATGCCGCCGCTCTTTTTTTGTATCTGCGCCGCCTTTACGCATCCGCAACGCGTTCCGGAGCCGCGCCATATTTCGGAGCCGCACCGTCCCGGCCGCGGCTAAGGCTTACCGTTTGCCCGAAACGGCCGTGCAGCTCACTACCTGCCCGAGGCAGCAGCCGATTCGGCCGAGCCCTCCGATGTCGTCGGAACAGCCGTCGGGGCAGCAGCAGAAGCTGCCGCCGTCTGCTGCGTCGAATCGCGGAGCACCTTGATGGCCGCCGTAATCACGTTGTCGACCGGATAGATGTTGGCATAGAAGCCGTCATCCTCGAGCGCCGTATTGCGGCCGATGTAGGCACGTAGCTGCGCCTCGATGAGCCTTCGCGAGCGGGCGATGTCGCCGCGCCGCGGGGCAACCCCCTTGCGGGCGGCGTAGCGGACGAAATCCTCGACCAGGTTGCGGTCCGAGTCGAGCAGCGCCTTGAGCCCGTCGACGCTCCGCACGGCGTTAAGCGCGTCGCGGTGGCGGTCGGCATACTCAATCGTATAGCGGTAGAGGATGTTGCGCCCGGCCACCTCGACGTAGTAGGGGGTCACGTCGGTCGTATCGGCCGGGATGAAGATGTCGGGCATGATGCCGCCCCCGCCGTAGACCACCTTGCCGCCCGGCGTGATGCGCTTGAGCGAGTCGGCGAAGTGGATGCTGTCGGCCGTGAAGAACTCGTTGTTCTCGTAGCGGTGCCACAGGTCGGCCTCGTAATCCTCGCCGTCGCCGATGGTGTAGGGCTTCTGGATGGAGCGGCCCGTCGGCGTGTAGTAGCGGGCCGTGGTGAGCCGCAGCGCCGAGCCGTCGCTGTAGGGTATCTGCCGCTGGACGAGCCCCTTGCCGAAGGAGCGGCGGCCGAGGATGGTGGCCCGGTCGTTGTCCTGCAGCGCGCCAGCCAGAATCTCGCTCGACGAGGCGCTCCCCTCGTCGATGAGCAGCGCCACTTCCATATCCTGGGCGCGCCCCGTGCCGTCGGCATACTGGCGCAGCTGCTCGTGGTGGCGGTCCTCCGTGTAGACAATCAGCTGCCCCTTGTGGAGAAACTCGTTGGCCACCAGAATCGCTTGGTCGAGGAAGCCGCCCGAATTGCCGCGCAGGTCGAAAATCAGCTTGCGGACCCCCTCGCCGCGCAGCGTGTCGAGCGCCCGCGCCAGCTCCTCGTGGGTCGTCCGGGCGAACTGCCCCAGGCGGATGTAGCCGATGCCGTCGGCGATGCGGAAGGCCGACTCGACGCTTCGGATGGGTATCACGTCACGCACCACCTCGACCGGAACCAGGTCGGGAATCCCCTGCCGGCCCAGCCCCAGACGGACCTTCGTGCCGCGCGGACCGCGCAGCATCTTGACCACCTTCTGCTGCGGAATGCCGCGTCCGGCCACGAGCGAGTCGCCGATTTCGAGGATGCGGTCCCCGGCCCGCACCCCCGCCTTGTCGCTCGGACCGTGGGGGATGACGTTGAGCACGATGACCGTATCGGTGGCCATGTTGAAGACCACGCCGATGCCGTCGAACTCACCCTCGAGGGGCTCGTTGAGCGCCTGCATCTCCGAGGCGGGGATGTAGACCGAATGGGGGTCCAGTTCGCGCACGAGCAGCGGGATGACATGCTCGGCAAGCGAATCCATCGAGATGGAGTCGACGTACTGGTTCTCGATGAGCGAGAGCGTATAGGTGAGCTTGTTGTTGGGGAAGGCCATGTGGCTCAGCACCCCCTTGATGCGGGCTTCGACGCTGTTGCGCCCCATGAACTGACCCATGAGCAGCCCGAGCACCACCCCCGCGGCCAGCAGCAGCGGGAAAATCACGGTGCGTTTCGAATTCTTGTACATAGTTCTCAGATGCAAAGCCGCCCCCGCACGGTCGCACCGTCGGGAGCGGACTCCGGCCCTCGGGGCCGGAACTGCGGTTTTGGTATTACTGGTTACTTGTTCTTGAACGTATAGCTCAGACCGACACTCAGCAGCGTCTGCGTCTGCACGTCGACGTTCTGCGCCCGGTTGTAGTAGAGCTGGAATGTCAACGTTGTGGCGATGAATTTTGTTGCCTTGATTTCAATCGTATTTTCCCAGCGCACCGTCGGATGGATGGGCAGCACGGGTTTCTGCTTGGGGTCCTTGTTCTCCATGCCGTTCCAGGCGTCGTAGGCCCTCTTCCACGACGAGTAGTCGCTGATTTTGTTCTTCACGCCGATGTCGGATATCCAACCGTAGAAGGAGAAGAGCGTCGTGCGGTAGCGCAGGAAGCCGTTCTTGCCGAACGAGCGGTCGAAATCGAGCTGGATGGAGGAGCCGCCCTCGTACTTCGACGTGCGGTCGGGGTCAGCCAGACCGTAGGCCTCCCAGCCCTCCTTATCGTCCCACTTGTTATGGCGCACAATAGCGCTCTCTACGAAGACGGCACTTAGGGCAAAAGGCGAGATGTTAATCGAAATCGGGAACTTAGGCTGAGGACTCTTGTAAGTGATACCGAACGAGATGTCAAGATAGCCCGGCGCCATGAAGGTGCTCTTGCGATAATCCGACGTCTGCTGCGTACGCGAGATGTAGCCGTTGGCGAACTGGCTGCGGAACTTGAAAATCGAACCGTAGGACCAGTTCTTCGACATCTTGAACGAGGGGGCCACCGAGATGGCGAACTCGTCCTGGTTCTTGTACCAGACGCCGTTGCTGGTCGTATTGCCCTCGGCGTCGGTCGTCTCGACCTTCATCCGGTTGTAGCCGAACATGGCGTCGACGGTCGTCGTGATGGAGAAGAGGTTCTTCGTGAAGGTGTGGCGCAGGTAGAGCGACGCCATCAGCGCGATGGAGTTGTCACCGCCCGAGACGGCAATCCACGGGTCGTTGTAGGAGGAGAGCGTACCCTGGAGGCTCGAGCCTATTTCGAGGTAGTTGCGCTCCTTGCGGATGGCGGCCCGCTCGGCGCGGTAGCGTGCCCGGTTGAAGTAGGTCAGGTCGACCGACGTGGGCTTGAGCTCGTCGCGGAAGGTCACCTCCTCCTCTTCGGCATTCACCTCGTCAATCGATATCTGGGCGGCGGCCGGAAGGGCCAGGCCGAGGGCCGCGAGCAGCAACAACGGAGCAATGTATTTCATAATGAAGCAGTTGACTGAAACAATACCTTGCAAATTTAGGAATTTATTTGCAAATACATTAACTTTACGGCTGTTAATCGTCAACCAAACACCGCAAAAACGCAACCATGAAATACATCGGAGCACACGTCAGCGCCTCGGGCGGGCTGGAGAATGCCCCCCGCAACGCGCACCGCATCGGCGCCACGGCCTTTGCACTCTTCACCAAAAACCAGCGCCAGTGGATGGCCAAGCCCCTCACCGAGGCAGAAATAGCCTCGTTCCGCGCTGCCTGCGCCGAACTGGGCTACACCCCGGCGCAGATTCTGCCCCACGACTCCTACCTCATCAATCTGGGCCATCCCGAGCGCGAGGGGCTCGAGAAGTCGCGCGAGGCCTTCTTCGACGAGATGCGCCGCTGCGAGCAGCTGGGGCTCGACCGGCTGAACTTCCACCCCGGGAGCCACCTGCGCAAGGTGACCGAGGAGCAGAGCCTCGACCTGATTGCCGAGTCCATCAACATGGCGCTCGACCGCACGCACGGCGTGACGGCCGTCATCGAGAACACGGCGGGGCAGGGTTCCAACCTGGGCTACCGCTTCGAGCATCTGGCCTACATCATCGACCGCGTCGAGGACAAGTCGCGCGTGGGGGTCTGCATCGACACCTGCCACGCCTTCGCCGCGGGGTACGACCTGCGGACGGAGGAGGCGTGTGAGCGCACCTTCGCCGAACTGGAGCGCGTGGTGGGGTTCCGCTATCTGAAGGGGATGCATCTGAACGACGCGATGAAGCCGCTGGAGAGCCGCGTCGACCGCCACTCGCCGCTGGGCGAGGGGACGCTCGGCATCACCTGCTTCCGCTACATCGCCTCGGATGCCCGCTTCGACGGCATTCCGCTCATCCTCGAGACCCCCGACGAGGAGCGCTGGCCCGAGGAGATTGCCCTGCTCAAGGAGTTCGCCGCCGCGCGGTAGCGACGGGGGCCCGAAGGGGCACCGGCAGGCCCGAAGGAGCACCGGCAGGCCCGAAGGAGCACCGGCAGGCCGGAAAGGGAGCGCCCCGGGAAGGAGTAAAAAAGGGCATCGGACGGCAACAAAAGGGCCTCGAAGGAGTGCCGGCCGGGAAGGGAGCACCCCGCCCCGTGAAAAGGTGCGGAGAAGAACCGGGCCGGCCGATAGCGAAAGGGCCTCGAAGGAGTACCGGCCGGGAAGAGAGCGCCCCGCCCCGTGAAAAGGGGCGGAGAAGAACCGGGCCGGCCGATAGCGAAAGGGCCTCGAAGGAGTGCCGGCCGGGAAGAGAGCGCCCCGCCCCGGGAATGGAGCGGGGAGGACCGGTCGCCGGGCGATAGCAAAGAAGCGAGCAGGTGCCGGAGCAGAGGAGCAAGCAATCCCCGGAGCTGCACTGAGCCCCGGACGTCGGCCGCGACCATCCGGACCGGCAGCAAGGCTGCAAAAAGAAGCGGGAGCTTCGGACAATGTTCCGAAGCTCCCGCTTCTTTCCTCCTGCGCCGCAGCGCGTCACTACCGCTCCGACTGCCGCCCGGAGCTCTTCTCCGAGGGGGTCTCCGAGGGCTTCTTCCCGTCGGCCGCGCCCTCCGGCTCACCGGCCGACTGCTCCTCCGGAGTGGTCCAGCCGCCACCGAGCGCCTTGTAGAGATTCACCAGTGCCAGATGCTCGTCGCGCACGGCGTTGCTCACGCCAATCTGGGCGTCGAAATAACGCCGCTGGGCGTCGAGCACGTCGAGGTAGTTGATGCTGCCGGCCCGGTACTGCAGCTGCGCCAGGTCGACATACTTGCGGGCCGCATCGCGCAGGTTGGCCTTCAGCGTCGCCGAACTGCGGACGCTGCGGTAGGTCACCACGGCGTCGTTGACCTCCTTGAAGACCTCGAGCACCTTCTGCTCGTAGCCCAGCCGCGCCTGGTCGTAGGCCGCCACGGCGGCGCGGTAGCGCGCCTTCTTGCGCCCGAAGGCGAAGAGCGGTGCCGAGAGCGTCCCGGCCATGTAGGTGAAGGGCGCCTCGAAGAGGTGGTTGAAGTATCCGTCCTCAACGCCGCCCGTGAGGGTCAGCATCAGCCGCGGGAAGCGGTCGGCGTAGGCCACGCCCACGGCCGCCATCGACGCACGCAGCCGCTGCTCCGACGAACGCACGTCGGGACGCCGCTGGAGCAGCTCCGAGGGGAGCCCCACGGGGACCGTGTCGGAGAGCATCACCTCGGTATCCATGCCGCTGCGCACCACCTCCCAGTCGGGGTATTCGCCCATGAGCAGCGAGATGCTGTTCTCTGTGATTTCGATGCGCCGCTCCAGGTCGGGGATGAGCGCCGCCGTCGAGGCGTACTCCACCTTCGCCTGCTGGAAGACCGTCTCGGAGGTCAGCCCCCCCTCGAAGCGCAGCCGCGCCTGCTTGACCCCCTCGCTGCGGGTCTTGAGCGTCTGCCGCACGATGGTCAGCTCGTTGTCGAGCGCCACCAGATTGAAGTAGGCCGTGGCCACCTCGGCCACCAGCGTCATGCGCATCGCACGCTCGTCCTCGACCGTGGCCATGTATTCGGCACCCCCCTTGCGCTTGGCCCAGCGCAGGTTGCCCCACATGTCGAGCTCCCAGCTCACCGAGGCCTTCACGCCGATTTCGGGGTCGTTGATGAAGTTCTTGCCGTAGTAGTCGTTCGTCTCGCGGTTGGCATAGACCGGGGCACTGAACGAGGGCAGCCGCTCGGCCTTCTTCACGCGGTAGAGCTGGCGGTACTCCTCGACACGGGACGCGGCGGCCAGCATGTCCTTGTTGTTCTCGAGCGTCCGTTCGATGATGCGGCGCAGGGCCGGGTCGCCGTAGAACTCCCACCAGGCCAGGTCGGCCACCGTGAGCGAGTCGGCATCCCCCTCGGCAAGGGTCGAGGGGAGGTTCAGCTCGGGGCTCCGGCATTCGCGCACCGCCGAGCAGGAGGTGGCGGCGAGGGCCGTCAGAAGCAGAAGCAGAGCAAGTATCGTACGATGTTTCATTTTTTCAGCTTGGCTTTTAACCGGTATATCCAGACGAAGAAGAAGGGTACGTAGACGATGCCCACCGAGATGGCCACCAGCATGCCGAAGAAGACACCCGTACCGATGCCCTGACGGCTTGCCGAACCGGGACCCGAGGCGAAGACCAGCGGCAGCAGACCCAGGATGAAGGCCAGCGAGGTCATCACAATGGGGCGGAAGCGCAGCCGCGCGGCGGTGAGCGCCGCCGAGACCACGTCGCGACCCTTCTCGACCTCCTCCTTGGCGAACTCGACAATCAGGATGGCGTTCTTGGCCACCAGACCCACGAGCATCACCAGGCCAATCTGGAAGTAGATGTTGTTCTCCAGCCCGCAGAGCCAGATGCCCAGGTAGGCGCCGATACCGGCCACCGGCAGCGAGAGAATCACCGCCACGGGCACCGACCAGCTCTCGTACTGCGCCGCCAGGAAGAGGAAGACGAAGAGGAAGGCCAGCGCCAGCACCGTGCCGGTCTGTCCGCCCTCGTGCTTCTCCTGGTAGGAGAGGCCGCTCCACTCGACGCCGATGTTCGCCGGCAAATGCTCGCGCACGATGCGCTGCAGCACGTCCATCGCCTGGCCCGAACTGTAGCCGTGGGCCGCCTCGCCCGTGATGACCGCCGAGGTGAACATGTTGAAGCGCTTGATGGTGCCGGCACCCGTCGTGTAGTGGGTCGTGCCGAGCGCCGTGACGGGCACCATCTCACCCCCCGAGGCCCGCACGAAGAAGAGGTTCAGGTTGTCGCGCTGCGCACGGTAGGGCGCCTCGGCCTGGATGTAGACGCGGTAGATGCGGTTGAACATGTTGAAGTCGTTGACGTAAATCGAGCCCGTGAAGGCCTTCATCGTCGAGAAGATGTCCGACATCGGCACGCCGAGCATCTGCGCCTTGTCGCGGTCGACGTCGAAGTAGAGCTGCGGGATGTCGTTCTGCATCGACGAGGCGAGGCCCGTCAGTTCGGGGCGCCGCTCGGCGTAGTGCATCAGCGTGTCGACGGCCCGCTGCAGGTCGGCGTAGCCGGCATCGGAGCGCGCCTCGAGCACCATCTCGAAGCCGCCCGAGGTGCCGAGACCCGGAATCACCGGCGGCCGCGAGAGGTAGACCTTGCATTCGGGGTAGCGCTCAAACTCCTCGCGCACGCGCTCCATCACCTCGCTCACGTCCTCCGTCTCGCGCTCGTTCCACTCCTTGAGAATCACCGTCAGCTGGCTGCGCGCCTGGCTCGTACCCACGCGGGGGCTCGAACCGGTGACGTTGAGCACGTAGCGCACGTCGGGGTCCTTCATCAGGTAGCTCATCGCACGGTCGGTCACCTCGCGCGTACGCTCGATGGTTGCCGACTCGGGCAGCTCCAGCTCGACGGTGAAGTATCCCTGGTCCTCCTGGGGCATGAAGCTCTGAGGCACCAGCCGGTTCATCAGCCAGATGCCGACGAGCACGATGCCGAAGGCGGCGAACATCCGCCGCGAACGGGTCAGCGAGCGGCCAATCATCCGGCTGTAGAGGTTGTTGCCGCGGGCCAGGCCAAGGTTGATGAGGCGGAAGATGCGGGGCTTGCGGCCCTCGCCTTCGGGACGCAGGAAGAGCGAACACATCACGGGGCTGAGCGTCAGCGCCACGACGGTCGAGATGATGACCGAAACGGCAATCGTGATGGTGAACTGGCGGTAGAGCTGTCCGGTGATGCCCGAGAGGAAGCTCACGGGGACGAAGACGGCGCACAGCACGAGCGACATGGCCACCAGTGCGCCGCCGATGCCGCTCATCGCCTTCTTGGTCGCCTCGTAGGGCGAGAGGTGCTCCTCGTTCATGATGCGGTCGACGTTCTCGACCACCACAATCGCGTCGTCGACGACGATACCGATGGCCAGAATCAGACCCAGCAGCGTCTGCATGTTGAGCGAGAAGCCGAAGATGAGCATCACGCCGAAGGTACCGATGAGCGAGATGGGGACCGCCACGATGGGGATGAGCGTCGCGCGCCAGCTCTGCAGCGAGAGGAAGACCACCAGAATCACCAGCAGCAGCGCCTCGAAGAGCGTGCGGTAGACGTGGTGAATCGACTCGGCGATGTAGGTGGTCATGTCGAACGGTATCTCGTAGGAGATGCCTTCGGGGAAGTTGCGGCTGATTTCATCCATCGCCGCGCGCACCGACTCGGCCACCTCCATGGCGTTGGCGCCCGGCAGCATGTAGATGTCCAGCACGGCGGCGTTGTCGCTGTTGATGCCGCTCTCGGTCGAATAGGACTGCGCCTCGAGCGAGATGCGCGCCACGTCGCGCAGGCGGATGATAGAGCCGTCGGGGTTGGCCCGCACGACGATGTCCTCGAACTGGCTCACAGACGAGAGGCGTCCCTGCGCCGTGATGGGGGTCGTCACGTCGAGTCCCGACATGGGGGCCTGACCCAGCACGCCGGCGGCCGACTCGCGGTTCTGGTCCTTGAGGGCGTTCTGCAGGTCCTTGACCGTGATGCCGAGGGCGGCCAGACGGTCGGGCTGCACCCAAATCTGCATGGCATAGTAGCGGCTGCCGACGTTCGACACGCGGCCCACGCCCGGGATGCGGCGCAGCATGTCCAGCACGTTGAGCGTCGCGTAGTTCGAGAGGTAGATTTCGTCGAATTTCGGGTCGTTCGAGAGCAGCGTGATGGTCATCAGCTTGCTCGAGGCCTGCTTCTCGACCGAGATGCCGTTCTGCACCACCTCGGCCGGCAGGCGCGACTCGGCCTCCTTGATGCGGTTCTGGATGTCGACGGCCGCCAGGTCGGGGTTGGTCGAGATGTCGAAGGTCACCGTCACCGAGAAGCCGCCCGAGTTGGAGCTCGACGACTCCATGTATATCATGCCGGGCGTACCGTTGAGCTCCTGCTCGATGGGGGTGGCCACGGCCTGCGATACGGTCTGGGCGTCGGCTCCCGGATAGGAGGCCGAAATCTTCACCACGGGCGGGACAATCTGCGGGTACTGGTCGACGGGCAGCAGCGCAAGGCCGATGCAGCCGACGATTACGATGATGATGGAGAGCACCGTCGAGAAGACGGGCCTGTCGATAAAGAAGTCGCTTTTCATAGGCTCGTGTTCCTCCTCTTACTGTTCCGGCTCCGCCTCCTCGTCGCGCGTTCCGGTGCGCGAACCGGCCGCCACGGGCTCTACGCGCATGCCGTGCGAAAGTTTGTGATAGCCCTCGATGACGATGTCCTCGCGGGGGGCCAGACCGCGCTCGACGACGATGTTGTTGCCGATTTCGGGGCCCGTCTCGATGAAGCGCTTCTCGACCACGCTGTCGGGGCGCACCACGAAGATGTAGGCGCCGCCCTTCTCGATGACCACCGCCTTGGTGGGGACCACCACGGCGTCCTCACGCACGTCGAGCAGCAGCTTGACGGTGGTGAACTGGCCCGGCAGCAGGATGTGGTCGGGGTTGGCCATCTCGGCGCGCACGGAGAAGGTACCCGTCTGGGGGTCGACCTGCGGGTCGGCGAAGTCGACCAGACCGCGGTAGGGGTACTGCGAGCCGTCGGCCAGCGTCACCGTGATGTAGGGGTTCCACTTGCGGGCGGTATCCTTCTGGCCCAGGTTGACGTTGCGCTCCTTGCTGCGCAGGTAGTCGAGGGCCGTCATGCTGAAGTCGACGCGCACGGTGTCGCTCTTGACCACGGTGGCCAGCAGCGACTGTCCGCCGGGGCCGACCAGCGTACCGATGTCGACGTGGCGTTCGGAGATGTAGCCCGCGATGGGCGACTGCACGGTGGTGTAGCCGAGCGTCATCTCGGCCTGCGTGAGGTCGGCCTCGCAGACCACCACGTCGGCCGCGGCGCTCTCGTAGGTGGCCACCGCATTGTCCAGGTCGAGCTGGCTGGCGGCATTCTGCTCGTAGAGGGGGCGGATGCGGTCCAGGTCGCGCTTGGCCTTGGTCTCCAGCGCGCGGGCCTTGTTGAGCTGGGCGGCCGCCTTGTTGGCGCGGGCGCGGTAGAGGCGGGGGTCGATGACGAAGAGCGTCTGTCCCTTCTGGATGTAGGTACCCTCGGCGAAGAGCATCTTTTCGAGGTAGCCCTCGACGCGGGCGCGGATTTCGACGAACTGCTGGGCGCGGATGCGACCCACGTATTCGCCGTAGATGTTGACATCCTGGGTCGTGACGGGCTCGACCTCCACCACGGGCAGCACCACGATTTCGGGGCGCGGCCGCAGCCAGAGCCAGAGCAGGCCGCCCGCCACCAGCAGCAGGAGCACGCCGCCCGCAATCTGCTGCCGGCGGCTCAGATGTATCTGCACGCGGGGAATCCGGGCAAACGCCCGCTTTACGAAATCGGGGGTCCAGCGTACGACACCCGACTTGATTCGTTCGAAAATCCGTTCGAGATTCATATAGATGAGACTTCAGTTTCTTCTAAAAAAACAAGTGTTCCTTAAGGTCCAAAATCCATGCCGGCCGGGCCGCATCCGCCGCAAGGCGCTCTCGGGCAGCCTTCTGGGCCGCATCCGGGCGACACCCCGAGGGTGGGGAGCGCGCCACACCTCCGTGGAAAAATTCCACATCCGCGCACCAACCGGGCGGCCGGGCGGAGTTCTTCTACCCCTGCCTCCGAGGTCTTTCTCCGGCGGCCGGGCGGAGTCCTTCCACCCCTGCGTCCAGGCCTTCTTCAGGCGCCTCAACACGACAACCGTACGGAGCCTTTTACCGGACGGCCGGGAAGGCGGCCGGAGGCTCTCCGGCACCCCGTTCCGATGCCGTGCGGAGGGGGCTGCGCAGAGCCGGCGCGACGACGAAGCCGCAAAGGTAGGAAATAATCCCAAAAAAATCTAATTATCAAACACAACGGGCGAACGATTTCGCCAAAAAACCGAACCTCCGCCCTCCAAGGCTCCGCAACCGCCCTGCGGCAGCCTCCGGGAAGAGACAAAACGAACACTTCTCCGCCCCCACTTCTGCAGGCTCAGCCCGCCCCCGGGCGGCGGGGCAGAGGTGCGGTGAGGTGGCGCGTCGGCGGACCGGTGAGGCGGCGCGTCGGCGGGCAGCAATCAGCAGGCCGGCAATCGGCAGGCCGGCATGCCACGACCTGGCGAATCAAACACTCCGGCCGGCGGGGCAGCAGAGCGGTGAGGCGGCGCGTCGGCGGGCCGGCATGACACGACGGGCAAATCAAACACTCCGGCCGGCACGTCTGCGGACCGGCGAGGCGGCGCGTCTACGGGCAGCAATCGGCGGGCCAGCGAGCCGGCGTATCAGAAAGCCGGCGGGTCAGCGGGCCATGGCGTGGCGGTAGCCGTCGACCTTATTCCAGTCGCCCCGCGTGAAGTCGGGCACGGCCACCGGCATGCTGTTCCGCTCGAGCGAGGCGGCCGTCAGCGCCCCGATGCAGGACCACTCGGCCGCATCGTAGACATCCTGGTCGAGCGGAAGCCCGTGGCGCAGACAGTAGACCAGCCGGTAGTCCATGATGAAGTCCATGCCGCCGTGGCCCCCCACCTGCTTCGCCTTCCCGGCGATTTCGGCCGCTATGGGGTGCTCGTAGCGCCGCATGAGCGCCTCGCGCGCCGCATCGGGCAGGAACGCGTGTTCGCTCAGGTTCTCAAGGTCGGGAACCCCCGCCCCGAAGAGCTGCGCCGGACGGAAGGCGTACCCCTCGACGGGATACTTGCTCGCATAGCCCTCGCTCCCCGTGACGGAGTACATGCGGCTGTAGGGACGCGGCGTGTAGACGTTGTGCTGGAGGTGGATGACGCGGCCGCGCTCGGTCCTGATGAGCGTCAGCGTGTGGTCGCCGTTGGCGAACGAGTCGGCACCCGTCTTTTCGCGGGCCAGTTTGAGGCCGTTGACCGAGGGGGTGTCCATCGCCACCAGGTAGCGCATGCGGTCGCCGCGGTGGATGTCGAAGAGCTGGCAGACGGGCCCCAGTCCGTGGGTGGCGTAGACGTCGCCGCGGTGGGTGCGGTTGAATTCGAGGCGCCAGTTGCCCTGATAGTAGTCCCAGAAGGGTTCGAGGTTGTGGATGTAGGCCCCCTCGGCCTCGAGCAGCTCGCCGAAGAGCCCGTGCTGCGCCATGTTGAGCGTCGTGAGCTCGAAGAAGTCATAGACGCAGTTCTCGAGCATCATGCAGTGGCGCTGCCGCTTCTCGGCCGTGTTGACCAGCTGCCAGCACTCCTCGAGCGACGTGGCGGCCGGCACCTCGACGGCCACATGCTTGCCCTGCTCCATGGCGTAGACCGCCATCGGGACGTGGAGCTGCCACGGCGTGCAGATGTAGACCAGGTCGATGTCGTCGCGCCGGCAGAGCTCCTTCCACCCCTCCTCGCCGCTGTATTCGGCCGCGGCGGGGAGCCCCCGCTTCGCAAGAATCCGCTGCGCGGAGGCCACCCGCTCGGGGTAGAGGTCGCACAGGGCGACAATCCGCACGCTGTCCAGATGGGTGAAGCGCTCGACGGCCCCCGGCCCGCGCATGCCCAGACCGATGAACCCCACCCGCACCACGGGGATGGGCTCCACCGCCAGACCGAGCACCGACTGCTGGCCCGGCTCGCGGGGCGGCGTGTCGAAGACGAGCACCCCCTCCTCGATACGGTACCCTTCGTGCGGCGACGTGCAGCCGCTCAGGGCAAGCAGCGCGCAAAGCACCAGCCCCATCCATGCGAAGTTCTTCATAGGCAAGAGTTTTTGGTTGTCGTTATGATACAAAAATAGGGATTATTTTGAAATTCTCGGTTGCTTTGACTACTTTTGTGCTCGTTAAAACGACACACATGCTCCGAAAATTCGCGGCGGCAATTCTCTCCGCACTCCTCCTCTCGACGGGATGGCTCGGCATGACGGGCCTCACGCTGCTGGTGGCTTTCGTCCCGCTGCTCTGGCTCAGCGCCGAGCGCGACGGCTCGCGCCGCGCCTGGTGGGGCATGTTCGGCTGGGCGCTGCTCACCTTCGTGCTCTGGAATGCGATGACCGTCTGGTGGATTTGGAACGCCACGCCGGTGGGCCCCATCGCCGCAACGCTCGCCTCGACATTCCTCAACATGCTCGCCTTCATGGCCTTCCACACCGTCTCGAAACGGGCGCCGAAGGCACTGGCCTACACGCTGCTCGTCGCCGGGTGGCTCACCACCGAATACTGGTACACGACCGGAGAGTTCTCGTGGCCGTGGCTCATCCTGGGCAACGGCTTCTCGCACGACATCCGCCTGGTGCAGTGGTACGAATACACGGGCGTCTTCGGAGGCTCGCTCTGGGTGCTGCTCGTCAACATCCTCCTCTTCGAGACGCTGCGCAGCCCCTCGCGCCGGCGGGCGCTCACGACGGCCGCCGCCGTGCTCCTGCCGATGCTCCTCTCGCTGGGGCTCTATGCGGGCTACGAGGAGCCCGAGGCCCGGGCGCGCGTGACGCTCGTGCAGCCCAACGTCGACTGCTACGACAAGTTTGCCGCCGGCACCGAACGGCAGCAGATGGAGAACCTGCTCGAACTGGCGGGCGAGGCTCCCGCCGATGCCGACTACATCCTGCTGCCCGAGACCGCCGTGCCGGGCTACTGGTGGGAGTCGTCGCTCCGTGCATCCGACCCCGTGCAGCGCTTCGCCGCGCTGCTGCGCGAGCGGCAGTCGGGGGCGATGCTCATCACGGGGGCCAACACGCTGCGCCACTACCCCGCCGGGACGCAGTCCGAGACGGCGCGGCCCTACGAGGGTGGCGGCTACATCGACATCTACAACACGGCGCTGGGGATTGACTCGACGGGCGGCGTGCAGCTTCACCACAAGGGACGGCTGGTCATCGGCGTGGAGAACACCCCCACGTGGGTCTTCGACGTGCTGAAGTTCCTGGTCATCGACCTGGGGGGCACGCTGGGGCAAATCGGCATCGGACGGCCGGGCCCCGTCTTCGAACACAACGGCCTGCGGACGGCCGCCCCCATCTGCTACGAGGGGCTCTACGGTGACTTCTGCGGCGAGTTCGTCCGCCACGGAGCCCGGGCGTTCTTCATCATCTCGAACGACGGCTGGTGGGGCGACACGCCCGGCTACCGCCACCTGTTCACCATCTCGCGGCTGCGCGCCATCGAGCACCGCCGCGCCGTGGCCCGCGCGGCCAACACCGGCATGTCGGGCTTCATCACGGCGCGGGGCGACATCGGGCGGACCCTCGGCTGGCAGGAGCGCGGAACGCTCACCGACGAGGTGGCGCTCGACGACCGCCTCACCTTCTACACCCGCTACGGCGACTACATCGCCCGCATCGCCCAATACGTGGCGCTGCTCTGCGTGCTCTATTACGTCGCCTACCGCGTCCGCAAACGCAACTACCTCGTAGACTGAGGCTGCACCACACGACAAATCTCTCCCGAAACGATATGAACTATTCCCAAACGCTCGAATTTCTCTTTTCGTCGCTACCGGCCTACGAGACCGCAGGAGCGACGGCCTACAAGCCGGGGCTGGAACGCATCGCGGCCTTCTGCCGCCATCTGGGCAACCCCCAGCGCAACTTCTTCACCATCCACGTGGCCGGAACCAACGGCAAGGGCTCCGTCTCGCACATCATCGCCTCGGTGCTCCAGCAGGCGGGCTACCGCACGGGACTCTTCACCTCGCCCCACCTGCAGGACTTCCGCGAACGCATCCGCGTCGACGGCGAGATGATTCCCAAGCAGAAGGTGGTCAACTTCGTCGACAAGCACCACGACCGCATGGTCGAACTGGGGCTCTCGTTCTTCGAGATGACCGCCGCGCTGGCCTTCGACTACTTCGCGCAGAGCGACGTCGAGGTGGCCGTCATCGAGACGGGGCTCGGCGGACGGCTCGACGCCACGAACATCATCGTGCCGATTCTGAGCAT
This sequence comes from Alistipes sp. Marseille-P5061, assembly GCF_900290115.1. Lineage (GTDB taxonomy): Bacteria > Bacteroidota > Bacteroidia > Bacteroidales > Rikenellaceae > Alistipes > Alistipes excrementigallinarum. The sequence continues at coordinate 134,966 of NZ_LT985751.1, read as the reverse complement.
CATCACCAACATCGGCATGGAGCATACGGCGCTGCTGGGCGACACCCCCAAGAAGATTGCCGCCGAGAAGGCCGGCATCATCAAGAAGAGCATCCCCGTCATCATCGGCGAGCACGACGAGCGGTGCGACCCCGTCTTTGCCGAGGTGGCTGCCGCCAACAAGTCGAAGCTGCTCCACGCCGAGGAGCTCTTCACCTGCACGGGTCAGGAGCCGGCCGGCGAACGGCAGCTCTTCCACCTCCACCGCACGCGCGACAACCACGACTTCGAGTTGCTGCTCGACCTGGCGGGCGACTACCAGCGCCACAACATCATCACGGCCACGGCGGCCATCGACTTCCTCCACCAGGAGACGCCGCTGACCATCAGCCGCCGCGCCTTCCTCGAGGGGACGCGCGACGCCGCGGCCCACACCTCGTTGCGCGGCCGCTGGCAGAAGCTCGGCGAGAAGCCGCTCGTCATCTGCGACACGAGCCACAACGCCCACGGCATGGCCTATGTGGGCGAGCAGCTGCGCCGTCAGAGCCGCGACTACGCCCACCTCTACTGCGTGCTGGGCGTGGTGAACGACAAGGACCTGGCCCACATGTTCCCGCTGCTGCCCGCCGACGCACACTACATCTTCACGCAGGCGAAGACCCACCGGGCGATTCCGGCTGCGGAGCTGGCCGAGCGCGCCGCCGCATTCGGACTGCAGGGTGAGGTGGTGGCCGACGTCCAGCAGGCCGTAGCCCGCGCCCGCGAGCTGGCCGGTCCCGACGACATGATTTTCATCGGAGGCAGCACCTACGTGGTCGGCGAGGCACTCTGAGGCTGCGCCCCGATTCTGACGGGGCCGCACCGCAGAGGATACAACCCGGTTCCGGCGGGGCCATTCGTCGAGGATGCAACCCTATTCCGACGGGGCCGACGACAAAGCTGCAACCCGCTGACAATCACGCATCGCTGAGCATTATACGCCACTGAAACCACGCGCCGCGGACAGCTATACTCCGCGGACAACTGATAACAATTATGCGCCGCCCTGCACATGCAGAGCGGCGCATTTTTCATTCGTCGAGGGGCAACCTCCTCCGGCCGAGGCCAATCGGGAAAGACAAAACGAGCCGAGGGAAACCGGGAAGAATAGCCGGGACGCCGAGCGCGTAAAACTTTTTTGCGGATACAAAGCAGATGCGACCTTCCTCAGCCGAACCACCTGCGGACAAAACGCAGACAGGACACACGCTGCCGGAAGCTGCCGCAGACAACTGCTGGCCTCACCACCGCCGGAACGGCTGCGGAGCAAAGGCGGACAGAACGCCCTTTGCCGGAACACACACGGAGACAGAAGGGATGCCCCACCGTGGGGTTCGCCTCACAGCCTGGCGGCGTCGGAGCGCAGTCCAACGCCCGTTCCGTCCGGCTTTGGTTCCGGCCCACATCATCGTGAAACCCGGCACAAGAACCGACAGGGTCGGAAGACACCCGGCAGTACCGGAACGCAACACTCCATCACGTTCCAGCCCCAGCCCCGTTCCCTGTTTCGCACCCCAGTTCCGGTCTCCAGCTCCGCCCCCCCGGCCCCGTCCGGCCTCAGGCCTGACCCATCTTGGGACCCGACTCGGGAACCGACTGCGGCCGGGGAATCTCGATTTTCCCCACGTTGCTCTCGTAGCGGACAATGTTGTCCTGCAGCGAGAGGAGCAGCCGCTTGGCATGCTCGGGGGTGAGGATGATGCGGCTCTTCACCCGCGCCTTCTGCAGACCGGGGAGCATCGTCGCAAAATCGAGGATAAATTCCGAAGTGGAGTGGGATATGATAACCAGATTGGAGTAGTTGCCCTGCGCCACCGCCTCGTCGAGTTCGATGTCGAGGCCGAATTGTTTCATCTCTGCCATACTACACGGTTTTTTACAAAAATAGCCGATTTCCCGCTTTTTGAGGCAAATTTTCCGCCAAAGTTTTCGATAAATTATCAACAGCGAGACCCTTTGCAACAGCCTCCCGAGCCGTTATCGTCCGGACGGGGTCTCCGCACCGGCGGCGTGTGCCGATTCGTAGCGGCGACGGTGGGAGACAATCTCCTCCATGTGCGCCAGAGCCCACTGCGTGAGCTGGGCAATCAGCGGCACGAGCGACTGCCCCGAGGCGGTCAGCCGGTACTCCACACGCGGCGGCACGACCGGGTAGACCTGCCGGTCGACCAGCCCGTCGGCCTCGAGCATGCGGAGCGTCCCCGACAGCACCCGCGACGAGACGTCGGGAATCAGCCGGCTCAGTTCGTTGAAGCGCAGCACGCCGTTCTCGTCGAGCAGCAGGATGACGAGCAGCGACCACTTGTTGCCGAAGCGGGCGACGATGTTGCGCACGGGGCAGAGCTCGACCAGCGAATTTTTCGCCCGAGGCGCCCTCTTTTCCGCGTTTTTTGACGTTTTGCCCATACGATATGCAAAATAAAGTTACTCTCTTTTGCAAAGTAACTATAAAAACGACAGACCGGCAACAAGAACGGAGATTTTTTTTGCATTTTTTTCGGTTCCGCAAAGCGGTCATTTTCAGCAAAACCGAGCGAAAGGTTACCGGGTTACCTGCGTGTAACTTCTTGACAAACAGCATGGGGATACACTATCTTTGCACACGGATTCCGACGAAACGACCGGTCGTTTTCCGAAGAGGAAGGCGCCCGGAAAGAGAGCATCGGGGAGGAGCCGGGGAGAGCCGGAGCGAACCGGGAAGCCACCGGGAGCCACCGGGAGCCAAACCGGAGGCGCCGACAGGAAGGACCGGAAAGCAGCCGGAGAAGGGCCGCCGGGAGAGCCGGGAAACAACCGGAGCAAACCGGCGCCTTGAAAGAACGACGGGAGACATCGGGCAATAACGGGACGCCATCCGAAAACGACGGAGCTGCTCCGCACCGGGGTCCGGCATCACGAACGAACAAAACCACACAAAAAAATACGACTATGAAACAGATGGAAAAGATTGCGGCGGGCGAACACTTCACCGCCGTCGATGCAGGCAAGATGGCCCAACTGGGCGAATACCGGCTGCAGCTGGCTCCGGGCGTCGAGCTGCCGGGCAAGGTTTTCGGAGGTGCTGCCGTAGGGGCCACGGGCGCCGAGTTCTCCTTCCAGAGCTTTGCTCCCGGCACCGAGACCGGCTTCCTGCACACGCACCGCACCCACGAGGAGCTCTACTTCTTCCTGAGCGGACGGGGCGAGTTCCAGGTCGACGGCAAGTGCTTCACCGTAGGCGAAGGGAGCGTGGTACGCGTGGCGCCGGAGGGACGCCGCTCGGTCCGCAACAACGGCAGCGAGCCGCTGGTGATGCTCTGCGTCCAGTACCGCGGCGGCACCTTCACGGCCGAGGATGCCACCGACGGCAACATCCTCCAGGAGCCCGTACGCTGGTAACCGACCGCCGGGTAGCCGTGCCGCCACACTCCGGCGGCACGAAACCGGGCAGCGCGGCAGCACAACAACCGGCCAGCCTGCGCGCGGCAACACAGAGCCGACGGCGCGGCAGAACAATAATCGACCACACCTTCCCCGACGGCGCAAAGCCGGGCGGAATGGCAGTACGAAGGCGGAAAGTCCGCACTGCCCGCCTCCCGAACATATGCCAAAAGGCCGGGCGAAGGCGTCCGGCAAGGGTGCAGAAATCCGACAACCGTTAGCAGCGGTTGCCGGATTTTTTTGCGGGTCGCGAAAGGCACCGTCCCTCTCCGGCAACAGCCCCCGGCACAAGATGTATCGTGAGCGGCCAAACACACCGCACCATGCACTGCCGGCAGCCCGGCACCTCCGCGCCCGACCGCACCGCAACCTCACCGCAACCTCACCGCCAGCCGCCTCCGCCGCTTTGCTGTCCGTTTCGGCGAAAAACTCCGCCGGCCGTAGGCCGCATCACTTTTTTTGCCTATCTTTGCTCCCTAAAACCCGATGAACGGACATGGGATTCGAGATTATTGAAGTTTTGTTCCGAGGCATCTGCGTCGGCATCGCCGCCTCCATCACCGTCGGCCCCGTCGCCGTACTCTGCATCCAGCGCACGCTCTCGAAGAGCCGCCGCTCAGGTATCGTATCGGGCATCGGCGTGGCCTGCGCCGACAGCTTCATGGCCATCGTCGCCTTCTTCTTCTACTCCATGCTGCAGACCCAAATCGAGCAGTACAACACCCTGCTGCGGGTCATCGGCGGCATCTTCGTGGTGGTGGTCGGCGTCTACATCTTCGCCCAGAACCCCGTGCCGCAGATTCGCCGCAACCGCGTCGGGCGGAGCAGCCTGTGGCAGGACTTCGCCTCGATTTTCGGCATCACCATCGCCAACTTCATCATGGTGATTCCCTACATCCTGGCCTTCTTCGCCGCCTTCAAGGTCTCGAGCAGCGACGTGGGCGGCAACGACGTGGCGGGCATCTCGCGCGCGATTTTCGTCATCTTCGGCTTCTTCTGCGGCGCCTGCGCCTGGTGGACGCTGCTGGCCTGCGTCATCAACCTCTTCCGCCGCCGCTTCCGTCCGCGCCACATGCTCACCATCAACCACGTGGCCGGCCTCATCATCGGTCTGCTGGGCATCTACACGATTCTATCCACCTTTTTTGACATATTCCCCAATGTCGGACACTGAACAGAAAATCATAATCGCCGTCGACGGCTTCTCGTCGTGCGGCAAGAGCACCTTCGCCAAGGCCATTGCCCGCCGTCTGGGCTACATCTTCATCGACACGGGCGCCATGTACCGTGCCGTGACGCTCTATGCGCTTGAGCACGGGGCCATCCGCTCGGGTATGGTCGACGAGGAGGCGGTGGTCGGGCTGCTCGACCGCATCTCCATCACCTTCCGCTTCAACCCCGACCGCGGGGCGAGCGACATCTACGTCAACGGCGACCTGGTCGAGGGCAAAATCCGCACCATCGAGGTCTCGAACTGCGTGAGCCGCGTGAGCGCCATCCCCGCCGTGCGTCACAAGCTGGTGGCCATGCAGCAGGAGATGGGACGCCGCAAGGGGGTGGTCATGGACGGCCGCGACATCGGCACGGTGGTCTTCCCCCACGCCGAGATGAAGCTCTTCATGACGGCCGACCCCCACGTGCGCGCCCTGCGCCGCTACGAGGAGCTGCGCGCGAAGGGCGACAACGTCACGCTCGAGGAGATTGAGCAGAACGTCCGCTCGCGCGACAAGGCCGACATGAGCCGCGCCGTCTCGCCGCTGCGCCAGGCCGAAGATGCCATCGTGCTGGACAACAGCCACATGACCGTCGACGAACAGATGGATTGGTTCATGGAGCAGCTCCGCCAACTGCGCGAACGCATGCGTGCGCAGGAGGGCAGGCAGACGGAGCAGCAGCAATAGCCGGAGGCCCGCCGCGGGGCCGAGGGGGACGTAGAACCAAGAAACCGAGGGGCCGTGGAACCAAGGGACCGTGGAACCAAGGGACCGAAGGACCATAGAACCGAGGAACCGCAGGGCCGCGGACATCGGCGAAGGCTTCGGGGAAGAGGTTCCGGAAAACCGTCCCGGAAAACAGCCGCCGGGAAAGCCCGGGGCTCCCTGAAGGAACCCGGGAAGAGCCCCTCCGGCAAGGGGCAAAAAAATGCTGACGAAAGATGAACATCGAAATCGACGATAAATCGGGCTTCTGCTTCGGCGTGGTCCGGGCCATCACGGAGGCCGAGAAGGCCCTCGCCGGAGGCGGCCGCGTCTATTCGCTAGGCGACATCGTACACAACCGCATCGAGGTGCAGCGCCTCGAGCAGCTGGGGCTGCGGACCGTCACCCACGAGGAGATGCCCCGTCTCGAGGGCAAGCGCCTCTTCATCCGTGCCCACGGCGAGCCGCCGACCACCTACCGCGAGGCGCAGCGGCTGGGCATCGAGCTTATCGACGCCACCTGCCCCGTAGTGGCGCGGCTGCAGGAGCGCGTCGTGCGCGCCCACGAGAAGATGCGCCCCGTGGGGGGCCAGGTGGTCATCCTCGGCAAGCGGGGCCACGCCGAGGTGGTGGGGCTCACCGGCCAGGTCGAGGAGCCCACGACGGTCATCGAACGCGAGGAGGACCTCGACCAGCTCGACTTCACGCGGCCCATCATCTTCCTCTCGCAGACCACCCAGAGCATCGCCCTCTTCGAGCATCTGGCCGCCGAGATGCGCCGCCGCGCCGCCGACCCCGGCCGTGTGGAGGTCATCGACACCATCTGCCGCCAGGTCTCGAACCGCGAGCAGCATCTCGAGGCCTTCGCCCGCCGCTTCGACGTGGTGCTCTTCGTCTGCGGCCGCAAATCGTCCAACGGCAAGGTGCTCTACGAGGTGTGCCGCAGCGCCAACCCCCGCACCCACACCATCGAGGAGGCCTCCGAAATCCGCCCCGAGTGGCTCGCCGGAGCCGCCTCGGTAGGCATCTGCGGTGCCACGTCGACCCCCCGCTGGCTCATGCAGCAGGTGGCCGGGGCCGTCGGTCAGCTCGCCGCCGGACAAGAGAAGGGCGCCGGACAAGAACAAGAAAAGGCCGCCTCAGCGGCTGCGGAGCACGGAGGCTCCGGGGAGGCATAGCCGCCGGCCGCCGCAACATCCGTTCCGGCAGCCCGGAGCAAGATAAAGCCGGGCCGGAGCAAACGGACAAAGCCGAAACAGGCCGAAACAGGACAAGACAAACCGGCCCGACCGAATCAAACCGGAGAAAGCAAAGACAAGACAAAACAGCCCGAACCGAACCCGGCCGAGCCGGAGAGAACCGAGACAAAACAAAACCGGCCCGACCGGCCGAGCCGGAAAAACACCTGAAGAAACAACCGAAAAACAACCATACCATGAAACGTTATCTCATCCGTGCGGTAAAATATTTCGTCGCCCTCTGCGTTCTATGTGCGGCAATCATGCTCCTGAACCAGCTCTACGGCGCGACGCTGAGCTTCTCGCAGACGCTCTACGTCATGTTCCACACGCCGCGCGGACTGCTGCTGCCGGCGGTCATCCTCGTGCTGGCCTTCTTCTACTACCCCCGTTTCGGATTCATCGTCCGCGACGTCGAGGGCGACCTGGAGGAGAACCGCCAGCAGATTGTCAACGCCCTGCACAGCTCGGGCTTCAAGCTCGTCGACGAGCAGGAGGGGGTGATGATGTTCCGCGCCAGCACCCTGTGGCGACGGCTGCTCATGCTGGGCGAGGATGAAATCCGCGTCTCGCAGTACGGACAGTGGGTCCGCCTCGAGGGCATCCGCCGCGGTGTGGCCCGCGCCGCCTACCGGCTCGACTCCTACATTGAACAAAGCAAGTATGAATAGAAACATCCTGAAGAGAAACAGCCTGCGCATGCTCGCCGCGGCGGCCATCCTGGTCGTCGGCTTCGGCGCGCTGCTCTGGGGCAAGCGCAACGACTTCGGTCTGGGGCGCAACATCGAAATCGCCGTCAACATGATGCGCGAGCTGTCGCTCTACTACGTCGACGAGGTCGACCCCGACCGTCTGATGGAGGGGGCCGCCGAGGGGATGGTCAGCGACCTGGACCCCTATACCGAGTACATGCCCGAGGAGCGGATGTCCTCCTTCGAGCTGCTCACCACGGGCAAGTACGGCGGCGTGGGCGCCCTCATCCGCCAGAAGGGCGACTACGTCATCATCGCTCAGCCCTACAAGGATTCGCCGGCCGACCGCGCCGGGCTGAAAATCGGCGACCGCATTGTGGCCATCGACGGCGAGGATGCCCGCGGCTTCACCACCGACAAGGTGAGCGCACGGCTCAAGGGCGCCCCCGGCTCGACGGTACGGGTCACCGTCGAGCGGCTGCTCGACGGCCGCCGCGAGGAGGTGACGCTCCGCCGCGAGCGGATTGCCATCCCGGCCGTCCCCTACGCCGGCTGGCTCAACGACTCGATTGGCTACATCCAGCACAGCGACTTCACCGACGGGTGCTACGAGGAGGTGCGCGCGGCCGTCGAACGGCTGCGTGCGGAGGGCAACCTGCGGGGGCTGGTGCTCGACTACCGCGGCAACGGCGGCGGCATCATGCAGGAGGCGGTGAAGATTCTCTCGATGTTCGTCCCCAAGGGGACCGAGGTGGTCGCCACGCACGGCCGCACCGAGCAGAAGAGCTACCGCACGCAGTCGGAGCCCATCCTTGCGGAGCTGCCGCTGGCGGTGCTCGTCAACGGCAACACGGCCTCGGCCGCCGAGATTGTATCGGGTGCGCTGCAGGACCTCGACCGCGCGGTGCTCATCGGACAGAAGAGTTTCGGCAAGGGGCTCGTGCAGTCGACCCGCCCGCTGGGCTACAACGCCTACCTCAAGCTGACGACGGCCAAGTACTACATCCCCTCGGGGCGCTGCATCCAGGCCATCGACTACTCCCATTCGCAGCAGGGTGAGGTGAAGAGCGTCCCCGACTCGCTCATCCGCGAGTTCAGGACCGCCGCCGGCCGCAAGGTCTACGACGGCGGGGGCATCATGCCCGACATCCGCACCGAACCCGAGTACATCAGCCGCTTCGCGGCGACGCTCTATGCGCTGGGCTTCGTCGAGGACTTCGTCGACGACTACATGCGCAGCCACGCCGGGGAGCCCTTCCACCTGATGGAGTTCGCGCTCGACTCGGCCACCTACGACCGCTTCGCCGACTTCATGAAGGACAAGAAGGTGCCCTACGAGTCGGAGACGCGCCGCGCGCTCGAACGGCTGCGCAAGGCGGCCGAGGAGGAGCGCTACACGGAGCTCGACAACCATCTGGCCCGACTCGAGCAGGAGGTCCGCGACGACACGCAGACCAATCTGGAGACCTACCGCCAGGAGATTGTCCGCACGCTCGAGAACGAAATCATCCTGCGCTACGCCTATGCGCAGGGGGTCATCGAGCACGCCCTGCCGCAGGATGCCGAGGTGCAGCGCGCCGTCAAGGTGCTCTCCTCGCCCGACGAGTACCGCCGCATCACCCGCGAGCAGGACACCGCCCGCAAATAGCGCCCCGGCCGGGGGGGGGAAGGCACCAAGGGGGCTGCTGAAGGGGTCCGGACGTAGGGCACCGGACAAACGGGCGCCGGACGGAGGGGTGCCGGACAGAGGGGTGCCGGACAGACGGATAGAGACCGGACCGCCCGCAACCCGGAGGAGCCGCTGAACCGAACCGCCCGCAGCACAGGGGCCCGCAATCCGGGGGCCGCTGAGCAGGACCCACCGCAACCAAACCGCCCGCAACCGGGAGGCTGCAGCCGTGGTCCGCAAACAAAGGAGCAAAAACCGAAGGAAAAGAGATGAAATTCGGACGCAACATATTATCGTTCCGCAACTTTTCGTTCCGCAACCGCGTGGTCGTCATCTTCGTCGGCCTGGCGCTGGGGGTGCTTTCGCTGCTCTACACCAACAAGATGGCCCAGCGCCTCAAGGAGAAGGAGCAGCACGACGTCGTGCTCTGGACCCACGCCATGGAGCGCGCCAACCGCGACGTGATGGGCAACTCGCTGCAGGACCCCCTCATCCAGGACATCATCAACAACAGCAACAACATCCCCTTCATCATCACCGACGAGAACCTCAAGGTGCACTACTCGCACCTGGTCCCCGACGAGATTCTGGACCACCCCGACAAGCTCCGCCGCCAGATTGACCGCTTCACCGACGAGAACCCGCCGGTACAGATTCGCTACTGGTGGTCGAGCGACCACTACCACATCATCTTCTACGGCCAGTCGGCGCTGCTCAAGTCGCTCTACTACTTCCCCTACATCCAGTTGCTGGTCATCACGGCCTTCATCCTGCTGGGCTTCGTCGCCTTCCGCTCGACGAAGCACGACGAGCAGAACCGCGTCTGGATAGGTCTGGCCAAGGAGACCGCCCACCAGCTGGGCACCCCCACCTCGTCGCTGCTCGGCTGGCTCGAGTACCTGCGCACGCAGCCCGTCGACCAGAGCGCCGTCGACGAGATGGGCAAGGACCTGGCCCACCTGATGAAGATTGTGGACCGCTTCTCGAAAATCGGCTCCGAGACGCCCCTCACCCCCGCCAACATCAACGAGGTGGTGGGCGAATCGGTCATGTACTTCCGCAAGCGCATCCCGCGTAACGTGACGCTCGACTACAACGGACTGGCCATCGCCCCGGTGCAGGCCAACATCAATGCGGCGCTCTTCGAGTGGGTGGTCGAGAACCTGATGAAGAACTCGCTCGACGCGCTGCAGGGCCACGGCGCCATCGACGTGCGCATTTCGTCGGACGACAAGCATGTGATGGTCGACGTGCGCGACACGGGCAAGGGAATCCCCAAGAGCAACTGGAAGCGGATTTTCGAACCGGGCTTCACCACCAAGACCCGCGGCTGGGGGCTCGGCCTCTCGCTCTCGCGGCGCATCGTCGAGGAGTACCACGGCGGCAAGATTGCCGTCGTCGACTCGGAAATCGGCAAGGGAACGACCATCCGCGTCACGCTTAAACGCAGCTTCGAACAATGAAAAGCCTCACGATGACCCTTCATCCCGTTCCGGCCGGCGGAACGGGCCGCTCCGCCTCGGAAGGGGCCTCCGTGCAGGGTGCCGCCCTGCAGGCGGAAGCCGCCGTGCCGGGAACGGACGTGCAGATGGGGGCCGCGCAGGGGACAGCCGTACAGGAGGGGACCGTACAGGAGGCAGCCGCTCTCTGGTACGGGGATGAGGTCGTAGCGTACCGTGAGGCGGCCGATTCGCTGCACACGCAGCGGCAGGCGGCCGGCCGGAGCGAAGCGGGCAGCGGGGAGGCCGGAACGCAGCCGCACACAGCCGGAGCCGCAACGGTCCAAACGCACCGGACGAACGACGCAACCGCCGCACACCGGAGCGGAACGACGGAGCGGCAGGGGCACGCCTCCGAAACAGCCGGAGCCGGAGCCCGACACGCCGACGAGGCGCAACATACCGCCGGACAACACGCCACACAACGTTCGGCCGGGCAGCAACACGCCGCCGGGTCGCGGGCGGAGCACGCCGGGAGCAAAGAGACTGCCACCGGGCAGCAGAGCGGGCACGCCGCTGCAACCGACACCGCCCGGAAGCAGACCGAACGGACGGCCGGGACACAACAGAAGAGCGGCTCCGCAGCAGCTCAGCACACAACCGGGTCTCAGCAAGCCGAAAGCGCCGCCGACGCACGGCACAACGACGCCGGATACACCGCCACACAACACACCGCCGACGCGCGGCACTCTGCCGCCGTGGGCTCCGCATCGCCTGCCGCTGCCGGGATGCGGGCCGAAACGCAGACCGAGGCGGCCGCGCAGCTGCCCGATTCGCTCGCCGCAGCGATGCCCGACTCGCTCCGCATGGAGGCCGATTCGCTTACAGGCAGCCTTGCCGGCGCCGACACGCTCTGGGAGAGCCCGCTGGGCGCCTTCATGCCGGGCGACTCGCTCTATGCGCACGCCACCACGCTGCACTACCTGCCCGACGGCACCCCGCTCGAGGGCTACCGCACGGTCGGCGCCGGGGAGTTCTTCGGGCAGCAGTCGCTGCTCGCCGCACCGCGCCCCGCAGCACAGCAGCAGCCGCGCCTCACCGACGAACTCCCCTTCCAGGGGCTAGTGCTGCTGCTGACCCTCCTCTTCGGACTGCTGCTCTACCGCAACCCCGGCGACATGCGCGCCCTGGTCGGCCGCGTCGCCTTCGAGCGGCGCGACTCGGAGCGCACCTCCGACGAGTCGGGCAACGCCGGATTCACCCGCTTCCTGAACATCGCCCTCGCACTGGGATTCCTGCTGGCGGGGGTCACGGCCGTGCGCCTCTGCGACCGTCCCGACATCGCGCAGGAGCTGCTCAGCATGGGCAACGGCAGCACCCTCTCGCTGCTGCTGGCGCTGGGTGTCGGGCTCCTCTTCCTGCTCGTCTACCTCTACGGCATCCTGCTGCTGCGCGCCGTGGGCGGGGTGACCCTCACCTCGGGATTCACCACGCAGCTCATCCGCATCAAACGGGGCTACGCCGCGCTGGGAGCCATCATCCTGGCCCCCGTCATCCTCCTCTTCGCCCTCAGTCCGCTCGGCAGCGACACCATCTGGGCGGGGCTGCTCACGGCCGGGTGGCTCATAACGTTCCTCCTGTACCTCAGGGAGACTTTTGCGCTCTTTATCAGCAAAAAAGTTTCGATTTTGCTTTGGATTTTGTACCTTTGCGCCGTGGAAATCTTTCCCGTCACTCTGTTGTGGCTGCTCGTCGTGAGATAGGGCGCCCAACCATAAAAATGGTTAGAGCATTGAAAGTTAGCAAAGTCTTAGTGTCGCAGCCCCGTCCTGCGATTATCGAAAAGTCCCCCTTCTACGAACTCTCCCGGAAGCACAACGTTGCTATCGAATACAACCCCTTCATCCGCGTCGTAGGCGTCTCGCTGAAGGAGTTCCGCGGACAGCGGGTCGAGATTCTCGACCATACGGCCGTCATCTTCACCTCGCGCACCACCATCGACAGCTTCTTCCACATCTGCGAGGAGGCCCGCATCACCGTGCCCGAAACCATGAAGTACATCTGCCAGACGGAAGCCGTGGCGCTCTACCTGCAGAAGTACATCGTCTACCGCAAACGGAAAATCTCGTTCGGCGACGGCTCCTTTACGTCGCTCATCGAACTGATTGTCAAGCATAAGGAGGAGAAGTTCCTGCTCACGCTGAGCGAGCCCCACAAATCCGAGCTGCCCGAGACGCTGGCCAAGTTCAAGCTCTCGTTCCACCCGGTGATTCTGGCCCGCACGGTGGCCTCGGACCTGAACGACCTCGACCTGAAGGAGTACGGGCTGCTGGCCCTCTACTCGCCGTCGGACGTCAAGGCGCTCGTCGAGCACTTCGGCACCGAGGGGCTGCCCGCCATCGCCGTCTTCGGCGAGGGTACGCTGCGTGCGGCGCTCGATGCGGGTCTGACCGTGCTGGCCAACGCCCCCACGCCCGAGGCCCCCTCGATGGCCAAGGCCGTGGACATCTTCCTGACGAAGGTGGCTGCCGGCAAGGAGCCCCAGCCCGTGGCGCTGACCACCGACACCCGCAAGGAGGAGTTCATCCGCAGCCAGCAGCACAAGCTCGCCAAGAAGAGCCGCGTCCGCCGTACGGAGAGCGCCAAGTAGCACCGCGCACAAACAGGAGGCACGACCATGATGCAGCATCCCCACGCCCTTCGACCGTCGGAGCGGCTCCGTTCGCTCGGAGCCGTGCGGCGGCTGTTTCAGCACGGCGAGGGGGGCTTCGTCTTTCCGTTCCGCTACGTCTGCTACGCCGAACCCGACGTCGAGGCCTCGGTCGAGGTGCTCTTCTCGGTCCCCAAGAAGTTCCACAAGCGGGCCAACCGCCGCAACCTGCTGCGCCGCCGCACGAAGGAGGCCTACCGCCTGCAGAAGCAGCTGCTCACGAACCACTGCGGGCAGTCGAACGTCGATTTGGCGCTGATTTACTCCTCGAAGGAGGTGCTCCCCTACAAGACCATTGCCCATGCCGTCCGCCGGATTCTGGAAAACGTTGCGGAACGGCTTTAAGCGCGTCGCCGCCTTTCCGCTGCTGGTGCTGGTGCAGTTCTACCGCTACTGCATCTCCCCCTTCACGCCCCCCTCGTGCCGCTTTACGCCCACCTGCTCGCAGTATGCCGTCGAGGCGCTGCGCAAGTACGGCCCGCTGAAGGGGAGCTGGCTGACGCTGCGGCGCCTTGCACGGTGCCACCCGTGGGGCGGCAGCGGCTACGACCCCGTCCCCTGAGCGGCGCGGCCTGCCGACCGGGGAGGGACCGGAAAAGGAAGGGGCTGGAAAGAGGAAGGAAGAGGCCCTGAGAAGACTCGAATGACGACCGAACGATGGCCGGACAAGGCAACGACACAACGGCCGGACGAGGCCCGAATGACGACCGGGCAGAGCAAAGCGGCACAACGGCCGGCGGGATAAAAAGGAGAAAAAGGTCCGGAGAGGCCCCGGAGGCCCGAAAACCCCGAGAGGCGCCGAAAGAGGCGCCGCCAAAGCCCCGGACAAACAGACAAACAAACAAACAAAGCGCCCCGCATCCTTGAATCGGAGGATGCGGGGCGCTTTTTGCATGTTTGCACGGCCGCGGAGGTTCAGAGGTCGTGCGCGGCGGCTGAAAGATGGTGCTCGGCGGTCCCAAAATCGCGCGGCAGAGACGAGTCGAAGGTCACCCGGCGGCCCCGGCTAGCGCCGGCCGCCAAGGGGGCCGAGAAGGACCGTTCAACCGTTCAGAAGTTTCCCGGCACCTCAGAGGTCGTGCGGCTCGCAGCAGCGTTTCCCCGGCGGCTCAGAGGTCATGCGGTTCGCAGCAGTGCTCGCCCGCCGTCTCGAATTCGAGCGTGGCGTGGCCGATGCCCGCCTCGTGCAGCCGCTCCTTGACCTGATGCTTGACCTGCTCCATGCGGGCCTCGGCTTCGGGCTCCAGCACGACGTGGGCCGTAAGGGCATTCTCCGTGGTGCTGATGGCCCAGATGTGGATGTGGTGCACGCCCCGCACCCCCTCGACCGAGGCGATGGTGCGCTCGACCTCCTCGAGGCGGATGCCCTCGGGCACGCCGTCGAGCGAGAGGCGCAGGCTGTCGCGCAGCAGCGACCAGACGGAGCCGACGATGACCGCCGCCACGGCAAGACCCACAATCGGGTCGATGAGCCTCCACCCCGTCCACGAGATGATGACGCCCGAGAGCAGCACCCCTACCGAGACGAGGGCGTCGGCCGCCATGTGGAGGAAGGCGCCGCGGACGTTGAGGTCGCGCCCCTTGCCGCGCATGAAGAGCCACGCCGTGAAGCCGTTGACCAGGACCCCGACGCCGGCCGTCCAGGCGATGGCATCCCCCGTGACCGCCTCGGGATGGAGCATGCGGCCGATGCTCTCGGCCACAATCACCCCGACGGCGATGAGCAGGATGAGCGAGTTGAGCAACGAGATGAGCACCGTGCTCTTCTTGTAGCCGTAGGTGTAGCGCGACGTGGCGGGGCTCTGCGACAGCCGGAAGGCGAGCATCGCCAGCAGCAGGCCGGCCACGTCGCTCAGGTTGTGGCCCGCATCGGAGAGCAGACCCATCGAGCCGTAGCAGAGGCCGACGACGAACTCGACGATGACGAAGAGCAGGTTGAGCGCAATGCCCAGCACGAAGGCCCGGTTGAGAGACGAGGCGTCGGCCGGGAGCGGATGATGATGGTGATGATGAGGTTCCTGTGCCATATTGTTTGATGTTTGTCTTTTCGTACCCTTCAGAGCTCGCCGATGCTCTCCTTCACGTCGGAGAGCTCGACCAGCTTGTTGACGATGGCGTAGATGGTCAGCCCGGCCGGCGAGTGAATCTGCAGCTTGGCGACGATGTTGCGCCGGTGGGTGATGACCGTGTGGGTCGAGATGCAGAGGTGGTCGGCAATCTGCTTGCTGGTCATCCCCTTGACGATGCAGATGACAATCTCGCGCTCGCGGGCCGAGAGGGGCTCCTGCCGCGGCTCGGTGCCGCGCGACCCCTCGAGCCACAGGATTTTGGCGCGCAGCTGCTCCTCCGAGTCGTAGAGCGAGAGGGTCTCGTCGTAGGCCTGCAGCACCGACGAGTCGGTCACGGCCAGCTGCAGCGCCACGCAGCGCATCCGTTCGCAGCCCGACTCGTCGCGCAACTGCTGCGGGGTGATGAGCCCCAGCGAGGCGGGGTTGACCACCAGCACGTCGGGGCGGTGGCGCGTGAGGAGCATCGCAAGACGCGACATGTCGCCGATTTCAAGGATGTCGAGGTTGACGCCCGGCATCTCGCGCAGCAGCGCCAGCAGCCCGCAGCGGATGATGGCCGAGGGCTCGGCGACGGCAAATTTCAGCGCCTTGCTCATTGCGGACCCCCTTTCTGCTCGAGGCGGCGGATGGCCGGGGTGAGGAGCCTGTCCTCGACGGCGTTGTGCGAGGCGAGGTCCTGCTCGCAGGTGAAGAGGTCGAAGAGGACGCTGTTGAGCTCGTTGGTCCCCTGCGCCGGGTAGTAGCGAATCAGAATCCGCTTGAGCTCCGAGAGCTTCGACTCCACCTGGTCGTGGTGGCGGCTGAAGACGTCGATGGAGTAGTCATCCGGACGGGTGCCGGTGAGCAGCGCCCGCACGTAGGGGAAGACGCGCCCCTCCTCGTAGGCCATGTGCTTCTGCACCTCGGCCACGTAGGCGTCGAAGAAGCGGATGACGACCAGCGCCACGTCGCTGCTGCAGTCGATGGCCTCGATGAGCTTGCGGCGGATGGCCGGCAGGCGGAAGTCGAGGAAGTATCCGTGCGAATTGTGAAGGTAGCCCAGCAGCGCCTCGACCGAGAGGCCCGAGGGGTCGTCGGCGGGCATCGCCTCGCCGGCCGTCAGCATGTTGACCACGGCCAGGAAGGTGGCCGCATCGACCCCCGCCGCGCGGCACACCTCGCCGATGGTAGCGTCGCCGAATCCGAGGGAGATGCCGAAGCGGCTCATGACCAGCAGCACGGGGTAGTTGTCGCACACCAGGTCGCACATGCGGTCGTCGACGTCGTATTTTCCTATTCTGTACATGGTTTCATCGTTTTGCAGCCGCCTCGGAGCCGGAGGCCCTGAGTGTTTTGCCGGGTAGGCTCTTCCGCAGCCGGGAACCGGGATGCCGTCGCCGGAGCGCACTCGGAACCGGGAACCTTCCGCAGCCGGGCCGAAGCGCCGGGCGGGCTCTTCCGCAGCCTTGCGCGTCGGGCGGGGCGGCCTGTTTGAACCGTCCAAAGATAGCCGTTGCGGCGGGAATGTGCAATCCCCATTTTCAGGTATTTTCGGGCCGCCTCACCCCACCGGGCCGCCGGCCTCAACGGCGGTCGATGTCGACATAGGTCGTCTGCAGCAGCGTGCGCCCCACGTCGAGCAGCTCGGGCGAGGTGACCGAGACGGCGCGGTCGGCGGCGCAGTCCCACACCGCTTCGCCCGAGGCGTCGACCACGCCGAAGCCCTCGTTGAAGGTGTAGTAGGCGAAGCGCCGCGGCTGGTTGACCGTGTCGAAGAGGTCCTTGCTGTAGTCGAACGCCTCGTGGCTCAGCCCCATGCTCCCCAGCAGCGTCGCCGCGAAGTCCATCTGCGAGCCATAGTCCTCGACCGTGCGCGGCCGTGCCACGGCGCCCCCCAGCCAGAGCATCGGGATGCGGTGGCGCAGCGGGATGTTGTAGGCGATGCCTTCGGGATAGGGGTAGCCGTGGTCGGCCACCAGCACCAGCAGCAGGTTCTCCCAGGCGGGCGAGGCCTTCAGCCGCTCGACCATCCGTCCGACGCACTCGTCGGAGAAGGCCATGGCGTTGAGCACCTTGTCGTCGAAGCGCGCATAGGGGACATCGAAGGGGATGTGGCTGCTCAGCGTGAGCAGTCCGGCAAGGAAGGGGTGCCCCCCGGCATCGAGTTCGATGACCCGCCGCGCGAAGTAGTCGCACATCACCGCATCGTCGTAGCCCCAGTGCGAGGCGGGGGCGTCGAAGTGCAGGTCACGCTGCCATACGAGCTCCTGCCACCCCGTGGCGTAGAGGTACGAGGCCTGGTTGGTGAAGTTCAGGTCGCCGCCGTAGGTGAAGCTCGTGGCGTAGCCCTCCTCCCCCAGCGAGCGGGCGATGGAGGGGAGCGTCGCGGCCTTGGCCGGGAGCTTCATCACCGAGAGGAGTGTCTGGGCCGGGAAGCCGCTCAGGACGGCCACCTCGCCGCGGTCGGTGCGGAACGAGTTGGCGAAGAAGTTCTCGAACCAGACCCCCTCGCTCTTGAGCCGCTGCATGTTGGGCATAACGGGCTCGCCTTCGCACGTGGCATCCATCACCGTACGGCCGAAGCTCTCGAGCAGCACGACCACCACGTTGGGGCGCTGCGTGCGGAGCACCGCATCGGCCGCATCGGCCGGGACGGAGCCGGAGGAAGCGGCCGGAGCGCCGGTCGGAGCGCCGGTCGGGGCGGCATCCTCCGCAGAGGCCGGAGCGGAAGCCGACGCATAGCCCGCGGCGGCGGGAGCACCCTCCGCACGGCGGTTGCCGCGCAGCTCCTCGAAGCGGGCGGCGCGCTCCTCCTCGGGGAAGAAGGGGTAGGCATCGGCATAGGAGCCGTCGTCGCCCAGCGTCGAGAGGAAGGAGAAGAGCGGGTTGACGGCCGCCTGGTTGAGGAACATCTCGGGGCTGAAGGCCACCTTCGAGACGTTGGCCACCGAGGCGCCGACCCCTCCGCGGATGGCCAGGAAGTCGAAGCCGCCGAGCAGAAGCAGCACGAGGCTCCACACCCCGCGCAGCGGGATGCGTCCCGCCGGGAGGAAGAGCCGCCGCACCAGCAGGCGGTAGAGCCAGACGAGCAGCGCCGTGCAGGCGGCGAAGAAGAGCGTCTGGCGGATGCCCATCCACCAGTCGACGTTGGCCAGCACCTCCTTCGGGGCGTCGAGGTACATCAGCGCCGTGCCGTCGAGGCGGAAGCCCCAGTGTTCGTAGAGGGCCAGGTCGACGGCGAAGACCGCCCCCGCAACCAGCGCCACCACCCAGAAGTAGAGGCCGAAGATGCGCCGCCACGTGCGGTCGGAGAGGGTGACCCAGAGCGAGAGGAGCGTGAGCAGCAGCGGCAGGGCGGTGACGTAGCCCGCCACGGTCATGTCGAGCGAGAGGCCGTGCCAGACGACCCGGCACCAGTCGCCGAAGCCGTAACGGGCCGCCTCGGAGGCGTAGTAGAGGAGGAATACGGGTTTCTGGAGCGCCATCACCAGGGTGGTGGCGCAGAAGGTGGCAAGGGGGAACAGGAGTCTCTTTTGCATGGTCTTCGGTATTGGAGGGGCGCCTCGGGGGCGGCACCGGTGCGCAGAGTGCAACCGGCCCGGCGGCAGGGCCCGGTGCAAAGGTACGATTTTGTTGCGAAAAAGCGCTCTGCGGCGTCCGTTTGGCGACCTACGGAGGAGGGAAACCGACCGAAAAGACGGCGGGAGGACGGCGGGGGGGGCCGGCGGTGGACAGGAGGGAAGGGTGGAGAAACGGACGGGGCCGGACGACAGGCAGGCGGGCGGAGGCCGGCCGACGGCGGGCAGGCGCGGTGGACAGGCGCGGCGGGCCGGCAGGCAGACGGGGGCCGGTCGACAAACCATAAAATAGCCGGGCGCGGCGGACGAACCACAAAAGCAGGCTCGGCGGCCCCATAAAAAGCGGGACGGCGGAGAGGTTCCGTCGTCCCGCAGGCGTTTTATCGGGCGCTGCCCCGCGCGTCAGCGCGTCAGCTGCTCCTCAATCGGGTCGCCGTACTGCTGCTGCAGGCGCCGCAGCTCCTCGTGCAGCCGGGCCTCCGTGTCGGCATAAGCCGGCTCGCCGTAGAGGTTGTGCAGCTCGTGGGGATCGGCCTCCAGGTCGTAGAGCTCCCACCAGTCGATGTCGTTGTAGAAGTGGATGAGCTTCCAGCGCTCGGTCCGCACGCCGTAGTGGCGCTTGACCATATGCTCGGCCGGATATTCGTAGAAGTGGTAGTAGAGCGCACGGCGCCAGTCGGCGGGATGCTCGCCCCGCAGCAGCGGCAGCAGTGAACGCCCCTGGATGTCGTCGGGAACCGGCACCCCGGCCAGCTCGAGGAAGGTGGGGGCGTAGTCGATATTCTGCACCAGGGCATCGATGTCGCCCCGCGCACCGCCCGGCAGGCGCATCACCAGCGGCGTGCGCATCGACTCCTCATACATGAAGCGCTTGTCGAACCAGCCGTGCTCGCCCATGTAGAAGCCCTGGTCCGAGGTGTAGACCACCAGCGTGTTGTCGGCCAGACCCGACTCCTCGAGGTAGTCGAGCAGCCGCCCCACGTTGTCGTCGAGCGAGCGGAGCGTCTTCAGGTAGTCGCGCATGTAGCGGTTGAACTTCCACTGCGCCCGTTCGCGTCCCTGCGGCTCGTGGCGGTAGAACTCCTCGATGAGCGGCCCGTAGAAGCGCTCCCAGGCGGCCCGCTGCTCGGGGTTCATGCGGTCGAGCATCCGCTCGTAACCGGCGCTCAGCCGGCTGCGGACCCCCTTGCGCCACATCTTGAGGTCGTAGACCACATCCATGTCGTGGTCCGAGGCGATGGACATCTCCTGTGCGGCGGCAGCCGGACGCCCCTCGTAGTCGTCGAAGAAGGTCTCGGGCAGCGGGAAGTCGCGCTCCTCATAGAGCGCCAGATGGCAGGTGTCGGCCATCCAGTTGCGGTGCTGCGCCTTGTGGTGCACCAGAAGGCAGAAGGGCTTCGTCGTATCGCGCCCGTGTTCGAGCCATTCGATGCTCTTGTCGGTGATGATGCTCGTCAGATAGCCCTCGCAGAGGGTCGTGTCGCCGCTCTGACGGATGAAGAGCGGGTTGTAGTAGTCGCCCTGGCCGGGGACCACCTCCCAGTAGTCGAAGCCCGTGGGGAGGCTTCCCAGATGCCACTTGCCCACGACGGCCGTCTCGTAGCCGGCCCCCTGGAGCAGCTTGGGGAAGGTCTGCTGCGAGCCGTCGAACGGGGCGCAGAAGGTGTTGTCGGTGTAGCCGTTGGCGTGGGAGTGCTTGCCCGTGAGCATGCAGGCGCGGCTCGGGCCGCTCAGCGAGTTGGCCACGAAGCTGTTGGTGAAGCGGACGCCCTCGTCGGCGATGCGGTCGAGGTTGGGCGTCGAGGCGTAACGGTCGTCGTAGCAGCTCATCATCTGCGACGTGTGGTCGTCGGTCATGATGTAGAGGATGTTCATCGGGCGGCGGGGCGCCTCGGGGCGGGAGCCGCAGCCGGCGGTCGAAGCCGCCACGGCGGCAATGCCGCCGGCAAGCAGAAGGGGGGAACGCTTCATGAGAGGTTCGGAATGGGTTTTTGTTTTGGGTTGGTTGTCGGTTGGTTGCTCTTCGGGACCGGGGCGGAGCCGGAGCGTCGGACGGGGTGCCTTCCGAAGCGCCGGGCGGCGGGCCGGGACCGTTTCTGAAGACAAAGATACGATTTTTTCGATGCGGTGCACCCCTCGGGCGGGGCGCGCGGCCGATTTGGGGCCGAAAAGTTTTGCCGAAGCGCCGGGATTCGCTATTTTTGTCTCGCGGACGGGAGAGGGGGGCCCGGCGCCCCGCCCGCCGCAACGCAACACTTCCGCACATGAAATACTACCTCATCGCAGGCGAACCCTCGGGCGACCTGCACGGCGCAAACCTCATCGAAGGGCTCCGCAAGGCCGACCCCGAAGCGCAGTTCCGCTTCTGGGGCGGCGACCGGATGGCCCGTGCGGGCGGCGAGCGCAACCTGGCGAAGCACTACCGCGAGACCTCGTTCTTCGGCATCGTGCAGGTGCTCCGCAACCTGGGAACCATCCGCCGCCAGATGCTCGAGTGCCGGCAGGATGTCGCCGCCTTCGCCCCCGACGTGCTGATTCTGATTGACTACCCGGGCTTCAACATGAAGATGGCCCGCTGGGCCCACGAGCAGGGCATCCGCACCTTCTACTACATCGCCCCCAAGGTGTGGGCCTGGCGCGAATACCGCGTGAAGTCCATCCGCCGCTACGTCGACCGCCTCTTCATCATCTTCCCCTTCGAGCGGCAATACTTCTCCTCGAAGGGCATCACCCCCATCTTCGAGGGAAACCCGCTGGTCGACGCCATCGACCGGCGGCTGCCCGAGCTCCCCACACCCGAGGAGTTCCGCCGCCGCAACGGCCTCGACAGCCGCCCCATCGTGGCGCTGCTGGCCGGCAGCCGCGCCGGCGAAATCCGCGACAACCTCCCCCTCATGGCCCGTCTGGCCGAGCGCTTCCCCGAGCGGCAGTTCGTCGTGGCGGGCGTCTCGTGGCTCGACCGCGCGCTCTACGAGCGCTACATGGCGGGGAGCTCCATCCGCTACGTCTGCGACCAGACCTATGAAACCCTTGCGGCGGCCGAGGCGGCCGTCGTCACCTCGGGCACCGCAACGCTCGAGACGGCGCTGCTGGGCATCCCCGAGGTGGTGGTCTACCGCACGCTCTGGTTCCAGGTCAAGCTGCGCCCCTACGTGCTGAAGGTGCCCTGGGTCTCGCTCGTCAACCTCAACCTCGGGCGCGAGGCGGTGCGCGAGCTCATCCAGTCCGACCTCGACATCACCGCGGCCGAGCGCGAGCTGCGCGCCATCCTCGAAGGGGGCTCCCGGCGGCAGCGCATGCTCGACGACTTCGACCAGCTGCGCCGCATCATCGGCGGCCCGGGGGCCAGCGAGCGCTTCGCCCGCCGCATGGTCGGGGAGCTCCGCCGCGACTCCGCCCCCAATGACCGGTAAACAAAGAGACGACCCATGAAAATCATCTGCATCGGACGCAACTACGCCGCCCACGCCGCGGAGCTCCACCACCAGACGGGGCTCGGGACGGAGGCGGCCGACGAGCCGCTCTGGTTCCTCAAGCCCGACACGGCGCTGCTGCGCAACAACGACCCCTTCTACGTCCCCGACTTCTCGCAGGAGGTGCACTACGAGTGCGAGCTGGTGGTGCGCATCGACCGCGTGGGCAAGTGCATCGAGGAGCGTTTCGCCCACCGATACTACCACGAGGTGGGGCTCGGCATCGACTTCACGGCGCGCGACCTGCAGCGCGAGGCCATCCGCCTGGGGCTCCCCTGGGAGCGGGCCAAGGCCTTTGACCGCTCGGCGGCCCTCGCGCCCCGCTTCATCCCGCTCGAGGAGCTGGGCGGCGACGTGCAGCGGCTCCGCTTCGAGCTGGAGCTCAACGGCCAGGTGCGCCAGCAGGGCGACACGTCGCTCATGCTCTACCCGGTCAACCGCCTCATCGCCTGCGTCTCGCGCTACCTGACCCTCCGCATGGGCGACCTGCTCTTCACCGGCACGCCGGCCGGCGTGGGGCCCGTCCGCCCGGGCGACACGCTGCGCGCCACGCTCGAGGGGCACGAGCAGCTCTGCTTCGACATCCGCTGACCCGCCCCCGAGCGGCCCGCATAAAACCACCGGCCGGTCGGACACCGCCCCCGCGCGGAGCCGGCCGACCCGCAAACCGACAAGACACGACACACAACCATGCTGCTGCACGAACGACTCCGCAACTACCGTCTGCTGCTGGCCTCGCAGTCGCCCCGGCGACGCGAGCTGCTGAGCGGCTGCGGCCTCCCCTATGAACTCGCCCCGCGCTACGCCTGCGAGGAGCGCTACCCGGCCGGACTGCCGGCCGAGGAGGTGCCGCGCTACCTCTCCCGCCTCAAGAGCGAGGCCTACCCCTTTCCGCTCGGCGAGCGGGACATCCTGCTCACGGCCGACACGGTCGTGGTACTCGGCGACCGGGTGCTGGGCAAGCCGCACGACCGCACCGATGCCGTCGCGATGCTCCGCGCCCTTGCGGGGCGGTCGCACGTGGTGGTCTCGGGCGTGACGCTGCGCACCGTGCACGCAAGCCACACCTTCACGGCCCGCAGCGAGGTGTGGTTCCGCCCCCTGCGCGACGAGGAGATTGACTACTACGTCGACACCTGCCGCCCCTACGACAAGGCGGGCTCCTACGGCATCCAGGAGTGGCTCGGATATGTGGCCATCGAGCGCATCGACGGCTCGTTCTACAACGTCATGGGGCTCCCCGTACAGCGGCTCTACGTCGAGTTGGAGCGCTTCCTTGCGGCCGGCGAAGAGGGGACGCCGGCAGAGTAGCCCGCGCCCCGGAGAGCGGCCCGCAACCCGGAGAGCGGCCCGGAAGCTACCCGAGGCAGAACGGCCCGGAGAGCGGCCGCAACGGCCCAGCGCCCCCGACACCCGACACCCGACGCTCCGCCCCGGCTGCACAGACCCCGCGGAAAGCGCCCGGAGCCCCGCGCAACCCCGACCCGCAACAACCCAACGAAATCCAACAAAAACCCAACGAAAAACCCACAAAAAACCATCGAACCATGTTCAAACGTACGTTTCTGACCCTCGCCGTGCTGCTGCTGACGCTGCCCGCGCTGGCGGACAAGGGAATGTGGCTCCCGAGCCTCATCTCGTCGCGCATCGACGACATGCGCGCCAAGGGCTTCCGCCTCACGGCCGAAGACATCTACAGCATCAACCGCGCCTCGCTCAAGGACGCCGTGGTCCTCTTCGACGGAGGCTGCACCGGCGAATTCGTCTCGGACGAGGGGCTGCTGCTGACCAACCACCACTGCGGCTACGACTACATCCAGGCCCACTCGTCGCTCGAACACGACTACCTGACCTACGGCTTCTGGGCCCGCTCGCGCGCCGAGGAGCTCCCCAACGAGGGGCTCAACGTGCGGGTGCTGGTCCGCATGGAGGAGGTGACCGACCGCATCGCCGCGGGCGAGAGCCCCGAGGAGATTTGCCGCAAGGCCGAAGCCGAGGGCAAGGGTTACCGCGCCTCGGTCGAGCAGATGTACTACGGCAACCAGCAGTTCCTCTTCCTCTACGAGCAGTTCGACGACGTGCGTCTGGTGGCCACGCCCCCCTCGTCCATCGGCAAGTTCGGCGGCGACACGGACAACTGGATTTGGCCGCGCCACACGGGCGACTTCTCGATTTTCCGCGTCTATGCCGGCAAGGACAACCGTCCGGCGCCCTACTCGCCGGAGAATGTCCCCTACCGCCCGGCGCGCCACTTCAAAATCTCGCTGCGCGGCATCCACGAGGGTGACTTCACGATGATTTACGGCTTCCCGGGCAACACCCAGGAGTACATCCTCTCGGACGCCGTGGCCTACATCGCCGAGCGCTCCGACCCGGCCAAGATTGCCATCCGCACCGGCCGCCTCGAGATTATCTCGGAGGCGCAGGCCGAGGACCCCGAGCTGCGCATCCACTACGCCGCCAAGCACGCCACCATCGCCAACGCATGGAAGAAGTGGCAGGGCGAGATGCTGGGCATCAACCGTCTGGGCACGGTGGCCAAGAAGCGCGACTACGAGGAGCGCTTTGCCGCCTGGGCCGCCGACCGCGAGGAGTACCGCACGGTGGTGGCGGAGCTCAAGGCCGAATATGCCCGCATCGCCGACGCCTACTTCGCCTACGAGCTCATCTCGGAGACGCTCGCCGCGCTGCCCACCTCCTACGACGAGGAGGAGCGTGCCGAGAGCTGCTTCGAGCGGCGCCGCGCCACCGAGCAGGCCCTCTTCGAGTTCCTCGCCGCGGAGTATGCCGCCCGCTGCCCGGCACCCTATCTGATTCCCGAGTTCCTCGACGGCCTCCACACGTGGGGCAGCCCCGAGGCATATGCCCGCCACCTCTTCGAGGAGGTGTGGAGCGGCGAGAAGTCGGCCGACGCCGAGGCGCTCGCCTCCGGCATCAAGCGCATGCGCAGCCACATCGTCTGGCTGCTAGGGACGCGCTCGCTGCGCAACCTCACGAGCAAGCGCCTCAACGAGCTTTACACCCGCTACATCCGCGGGCTGCGCGAGTGGGACACCCAGCGGGCCTTCTTCCCCGACGCCAACCTCACGCTGCGCGTGGCCTACGGCTCGGTGGCCGGATACGAATATGCCGACGGCGAGTACCACAAGCCGCAGACTACCCTCGACGGCATCATCGCCAAGGACAACCCCGAAATCTACGACTACGACATCCCGCAGCAACTGCGCGACCTCTACGCCTCGAAGGAGTACGGCCGCTGGGGCATCACGCTCGACGGACGGCGCACGGTGCCCGTCTGCTTCCTGGCGACGAACCACACGACGGGGGGCAACTCGGGCTCGCCCGTCATCAACGGCCGCGGCGAGCTGGTGGGCATCAACTTCGACCGCACGTGGCGCTCGACGATGAGCGACATCGAGTTCGACCCGGAAATCTGCCGCAACATCGCGGTGGACATCCGCTACGTGCTCTTCGTCATCGACCGCATCGGCGGGGCCGACTACCTCTTCCGCGAGATGGATTTCGTCCGCTGAGGCAGCCCGGCCCGCAGAGCCATCGGGAGCCGTTCACCCCGCATCGGGGCGGACGGTTCCTTTTTTATTATGGGGCACCTCCTGTCGGGCGGCAGTCGTCCCCGGCCTCACGGCTTCCCCGGCGGCCCCCCCTTAGCCAGCCTCCCTCCGGCCTCCACAACCGTCCGAGACCGCCCTGCGGCAGTCTTCCACCGACCTCACGGCTTCCCCGGTGGAGGGCGGAGGGAAGAAAAAAATCATTTTTTCGACACAAAGCGTCCGAAAATTTGGCGGATTCAAATATAAACTCTATATTTGCACACCCGAAATGAGAAATTCGGCAGTGTCGCCCAGGTGGTGAAATTGGTAGACACGCTACTTTGAGGGGGTAGTGAACAATTACGTTCGTGCAAGTTCGAGTCTTGTCCTGGGCACTGAAAACAACTCGTTGGAGCAATCCGACGAGTTTTTTTTATTCCCCCGGCGCCATGGGCGGCGAAGACCGCCTGCATCCATCCGCGCAGGGTCCGCTGCATACTCCGGCAGCCGGGATACAAAAAAAGCGGCGGCACGCCCATGCCGCCGCCTGTCCGATTGAAGCCGGGAAGATGCCGGATGGTCCCGGCATCCTCGTCGCCTCTGTCGTTATGATTACCTGCGTCCCCCGCCGAACACCACTCCGAGCGAAAGGCCGAAATGGCGATTGGCCCGCTCCTGCAGCTTGTAGTCGAACGTCACCCGAAGGTGGTGAAACAGCTCCACGCCGATACGCGGCATGAAACAGAGCGAGCCGCTCCTGCTTCCCGTCGAGAAGCCGCCCCAGTTGGACTGCGTGTCGTCAAAGACAACCGGCGCCGAATTATCCAGAAAGGCATAACCCACGCCTGCGCCCGCGAAGAACGAGACGTTCCGCCGGCGCCGGAAGTTGTAATCCGCCACAGCCATCACGTTCCAGCTCCTGAACTTCAGCTGCCCGGCATGGTCCGACTCGCGGTGGAAAATCGTACCCCCGACCTGCACGCCGACATCCAGCGGAAGGAGCTGCACGTTGTACCGCGCCTCGGCATAAAAGGCGGCGCCGGGGTTGCTCCTGTCGAAATTCAGCCGGTCGGCCCCGAAAGAGAGGCCTCCGCCGATTTCCCCCTCGAACCGGCCCACCGCACGCGCACGCCCCGCATCTGCCGACGGGCTGTTTTGGGCATAGCCCTGCATGAAACCGAGCAACAGCAGAGCCCATGCGAAGATTCGCTTTTTCATCCTTGTTGCAAACTATAAACGCTGTAAATATATCTGTTTTAACCCAATTACGCAAATGAGCCGCTGCCGGCCGCATCCGCATTTTGTCCGCATTCCCGGAGAAGCACGGAATTCAACGCGGACAAAAAACAATGTTCCTTGAGATTTCCCGCCGGAGCAGTCGTTGAAAAAATCTCCCTTTTTTCTTGCTTTATTCCCAGCATGTTTGTTGTTTTGCGAACAACAAACAACAGGAGTCATGAAAGATAAGCAGTATACGGCTGAACAGGAACGTCTTGCCCGGTTTGCCAAGGCGATGGGCCACCCCGCACGCATCGCGATTCTCGAGTTTCTGGCCCGGCAGGAGTGCTGCTTCTTCGGAGACATCCACGAGGTGCTGCCCATCTCGAAGGCAACCGTCTCCCAGCACCTCAAGGAGCTGAAGGAGGCCGGGCTGATTCAGGGCGAAATCGAAACACCCAAAGTACGCTATTGCATCAACCGGGAGAATTGGGAGACTGCCTCCCGGCTCTTTGCCGCGTTCTGGGGACAGCCCGTCTGCAAAAAGGAGTCCTGCTGCGAATAGGCACAACCCGCGGGCCGTCGGAAACGGCTCTTTTTTTCGCGAGTAATGTTCGTTGTTTTACGAAATACAAATATAATATGAGACGCGCGCTCCGCTCCGGCGGCGGCAAGGAGGCCCGGCGGGCAACCGGCCCCGAAGAAGGGTCTGCGGCCGGGATGAACGGATGCACGCCGAGGCAGAGGGTTGTCCCGGAGCGCAAGCTGGCCGGAGCGGCGGATGGAGCATGGAAACCAATCAATCAAATACAGTCATGAAGAGAATTCTTTTATGGATGGCGCTGTCTCTGGGGCTCCTCGCCTGCGGAGGCGGCAACGCGAAAACGCAGGAGAGCAACGAAGCGGACAACACGAAAGACCGCATTGAGGTGTTGTATTTCCATGGCAAAAAGCGCTGCGCGACCTGCATGGCCATCGAGCAGCGGACCCGGGAGACGCTCGAAGAGCAGTTTGCCGACGAGCTGAAAAACGGGTCACTTGTCTTCCGGGTAATTGACATCTCGCAACCGGAGAACGAGGCCCTTGCCGATAAATACGAGGTGACGTGGTCGTCGCTCTTCGTCTGCCGCTGGAAAGGGGGCCGGGAGACCCCGGAGAACCTGACCGAATTTGCCTTCGGCAGCGCCCGCAAGGCCTCCGAGGCATTCAAGGCCGGTCTGGCGGCCCGGATTCGCGAACTGCAAAAATAGAGGGTCATGGAGTGGTTGCAAACGCTGCTGGAGAGCAGCACGACGCCTCCGCTGACAGCCTTCCTGCTGGGGCTGCTCACCGCCTTGTCGCCATGTCCGCTGGCGACGAACATCGCCGCCATCGGATTCATCGGCAAAGACATCGACGACCGCCGCCGAATCTTCCGCAACGGCCTGCTCTACACGCTGGGGCGCACGCTCTCCTATACGCTGCTGGGCATCGTGCTGATTCTGATTCTGAAGAAGGGTTCGAGCATGTTCGGCATCCAGAAGGCCATCGGCAAATGGGGCGAATGGGTGCTGGGTCCGCTGCTGCTCGTCATCGGAGCCTTCATGCTGGCGGGTGACCGGCTGCGGCTCCCATCGTTCGGATTCCGCGGCAACGGCGAGCGGCTGGCCCGCCGGGGCGGCTGGGGAGCCCTGCTGCTCGGGGTGCTCTTTGCGCTGGCCTTCTGCCCGACGAGCGGCGTCTTCTACTTCGGGATGCTCATCCCGATGTCGGCCTCGGCCGAGGCCGGATACCTGCTGCCGGTCCTCTTCGCCGTGGCTACGGCGCTGCCGGTGCTGGTCGTCGCCTGGATTCTGGC
This sequence comes from Alistipes sp. Marseille-P5061, assembly GCF_900290115.1. Classification (GTDB taxonomy): domain Bacteria; phylum Bacteroidota; class Bacteroidia; order Bacteroidales; family Rikenellaceae; genus Alistipes; species Alistipes excrementigallinarum. Next base: position 106,156 of record NZ_LT985751.1, on the reverse strand, counting down.
ATTCGGAGCCCGCCGCATCGGGCTGTTCTACGGACGGATGCAGACCCTGCAGAGGTGGCTGAACCGGATTGTCGGAGGGCTGTTTGTAATAATCGGCATCTATTATTGTGTCATCATGTATTTCTAAAATTCCTAAAAAATAAAGCATATGGAAACCAAGAACGAAAAGAAAAAGGGATTCTGGGCATCGCTTTTCTCACCGAAATCCTGCTCGTGCTCGTGCGGCAACAACCTGATTGTGGAAGAGGTCGAAAAACCGGCTGCACACGACTTCAGCCAGGTCCGACTCGATACGCCCAGCGGGGCAATCCGGGAAATCAAGATTCTGGGGCCGGGCTGCGCGAAATGCAAGGCAACGTATCAGGTCCTCACGAAGGTCATCTCCGAAAACAACCTCGACGTGCGGCTCACCAAAATCGAGGATATCACCGAAATCATGAGCTACAACGTCATGAGCACCCCGGCGGTGGTCGTCGACGGTGAGGTGAAAATCAAGGGGCATGTCCCCACGGAGCACGAAATCAAACAGCTGTTGGGTATCTAAAAGCCATCACGATGGAAACCAAACGGGAGTTGAAAATCCTTGCGTGGATTATTCTTGTTTTTGCGGCGGTCTTTTTCCTGCCGCTCGGCAGCGAGCGCTTCATGACGGCCATCGATGCGACGCTCGACCTGGCCCGGTGGTATGCCCGCGAGCATGTCATCCTCTGCCTGCTGCCGGCCTTCTTCATCGCCGGCGTGATTGCCGTCTTCGTCAGCCAGGGCTCCGTCATCAAATACTTCGGGGCCAATGCCAAGAAGTGGCTGTCGTACAGCGTGGCGGCCATCTCGGGCGGTATCCTCGCCGTCTGCTCCTGCACGATTCTGCCGCTCTTCACGAGCATCTACAAGCGCGGCGCAGGGTTAGGTCCGGCCATCGCCTTCCTCTATTCGGGACCGGCCATCAGCATCCTCTCCATCATCCTCACGGCCCGGATTCTGGGCATCGAGCTGGGCATCGCCCGCACCCTCGGCGCCATCCTCTTCTCGGTGGTCATCGGGCTGCTGATGTCGTTCCTCTTCCGCCGCGAGGAGCGGGCCAAGCGCGAGGAGCAGATGAACATCACACCGTCCCCCGAGAAGAGGCCGATGTGGCAGACCTCGTTCCACTTCTTCACGCTGGTGCTGATTCTCGTCTTCGCCAACTGGGGCGCACCGGCCGCCTCGGACCGCGGCCTGTGGGCGGCCATCTTCGCCTGGAAGTGGTACATCACCGGCGCCCTGTCGCTCGTGCTGTGCTGGTCGCTGGTGAAGATTCTGCGGCTCCGCCTGCGGTGGGTGGCGCTGGGCGCTGCGGCGACCGTCGTCTCGGTCGTGCTGGCCAATCTGTTCATCCGCGACGCGAAGCTCGTGCCGCTCGTGCCGATGGTTGTGGCCATCGCCGCGCTCTCGCTGATTCTGCTTTTCGACAAGCGCGATGCGGAGAACCGCGAATGGGCCCTTTCGGCGTGGGGTTTTGCCAAACAAATCCTGCCGCTGCTGGCCGTGGGCGTCGTCACGGCGGGATTCCTGCTCGGCTCGACCCATGACCAGACGTCCGTCGCGGGCATCATCCCGAACCGATGGATTGAATGGGCCGTCGGAGGCAACTCGCTGCTGTCGAACTTCTTCGCCAGCTTCACCGGAGCCTTCATGTACTTCGCCACGCTGACCGAGGTGCCCATCATCCAGGGACTGCTGGCCTCGGGCATGGGCAAGGGTCCGGCCCTGGCGCTGCTGCTGGCCGGGCCGTCGCTCTCGCTGCCCAACATGCTGGTCATCCGCGGCGTGCTGGGGACGAAAAAGACGGTGGTCTACGTGGCGCTCGTCATCGTCATGGCCACGCTGTCGGGATTCCTCTTCGGAAACCTTTTTTAACCGGAGCGCCGCCATGAGAATATTGATTCTTTGCACGGGAAACAGCTGCCGCAGCCAGATGGCTCACGGATTTCTGCAGGCGATGGATTCGTCGCTCGAGGTCTTTTCGGGCGGGACGCAACCCGCCGCACGGGTGAACGCCCGTGCGGTGGAGGTGATGCGGGAGGCCGGCATCGACATCGCCTCGCACATCCCGACCCATGTCAACGTCTATCTCGACCAGGAGTGGGATTACGTAATCACCGTATGCGGCGGGGCAAACGAGAGCTGCCCGGCATTTACGGGCAAGGTGGGCCGCCGCCTGCACATGGGCTTCGACGACCCTTCGCATGCCGAAGGCTCCCCGGAGTTCATCGATTCCGAATTCCGCCGTGTCCGCGACGAGATTCGCGCGGCGTTTGCCCGCTTCTATCGGTCCGAAATCCAAAAAGAGAAATTTCATGAACACACTCCTTGAAACGCTCCGGTATTTTGTGCTGATAACCGTCGAGTTGATTGCTTTGTTCCTGTTAATCAGCGCGCTGGTCGAGATTATTCTGATGTATGTCCCGGAGGAGAAAATCCGCAAAAAACTCTCGGGCGCCGGCATTTTCGGAAACATCATCGCCGCGGGATTCGGGGCTCTGACCCCCTTCTGCGCCTGCTCGACCATTCCCATGACCGTCGGATTCCTGAATGCCGGGGTTTCGTTCGGTTCGGCCATCTCCTTTTTGATTGCATCACCCCTGCTCAATCCGATTATCCTCGGAATGCTCGGCGCGATGGTCGGAATAAAGGCGATGGGGCCTATTTCGTGATTGCCTTTTCGTGCTCCGTACTGTTCGGGCTCCTGCTGGAACGAATCGGGGCTCAAAGGTATGTGAAAAACGTCCGTCTGAAACCCGCAACGTGCTGCGCCGGCGGCGAGGTGGTCGACAAGCGCTCGCTGCCGTTCCGCGGCAAGGTGAAAGCGGCCTTCGCCGGAGCTTGGGGGAGCCTACGTCCTATTATGGGATACCTGCTGATTGGAGTAGCGTTGGGTGCCGGCATCTACGGGTACATGCCCCAGGATTTCGTCATGAAGATAGCAGGTCCGGACAATCCGTTTGCCATTCCGGTTGCCGCCGTATTGGGCATACCTCTTTACATCCGTGCCGAAACAGCCATACCGATTGGTCTGGCGCTGATGGGAAAGGGCATGAGCATCGGAGCGGTCATCGCGCTGATTATCGGAGGAGCCGGAATGGCCATTCCCGAGATGACCATGCTGGCAAGCATCTTCAAGAATCGGCTTGTGGCCATGATTGTACTGGTCATTTTCCTGACGGCCGTCGTGTCGGGCTATCTCTTCAATATCCTGCTGTGACAGGAGCCGGAAGCTGAAATACGCGGCCGGTCCTTGCGGCAGGGCAAGACGGAAGGACGAAGCGGAAGCGGCAGGCCGAAACGGGAAGCTGAAGCAGGAGGCCGAAACGGGAAGCTGAAGCAGGAGGCCGCATGCTCTTTTCAAAAACGGAGCAGTTTGTCCGATACGCACTCGGAAGCCGGGAAGCACCCCGTCCCTCCGGCGGGTCCTCGCGGCCGGCGGCCGGACGGTGTTGAGACTCCCCTTCCGACAACCCGTAACACGAACGCACAAGCCCGAGCCCGGAGCAATAGCGGCTCATTGCGACCGAAAAGGGGCTTCGGAGCCCCCCCTGCCCCATCCCCGTGCGGGCGACAGGGAGGACGGAGCCCCTTACAATCCCTAAGCAAGGTGCCGTTTTCAGGTCATTTTATGACACGAAATGGCCTGCAAAGGGCCCCGAAAAGGGTTGAAACGCCCGTGCGCAAGAGATGCGCAAAAAAACTGTTTTCTGCTCCGGAACGAGCAAAGGCAGGCATACAAACACAATACGTTGTTGTTCAATAATATAAATACACAAATTCGATAAGAGCGCATCTTCATAACACCTCATTCAGGACGGATACGAAGCCTCCGGCAGGGCATCGCATTCCCTGCGCTCCGCAGTTGCTCCTCACCGCCGCAGCCACGCCTTCCTGCGCAAAAAAATAGGGAAAACTCCTTGCTTTTTCCACATTTGTTTTCTAATTTTGATTTTTGTTTGAGAACCTCGGCTGACACGAAGGTGCAGGCACGGTTTCACGGCGGAATTCGGATTCTTCGATTGGTACAAAACGGCACTTGAGGCCCTTTGCACCGGCAACCCGGCGAAGAGGTGCGGTGCAGGCTGCCCGTCTGTCCCGAACCATCCGCCCGCAACAGAACGACGACACCGCCCCCTCCTCCATTCAACCGAAACAGACGGCTTCCCGCGCGTCGGGAAACCACAGCCGGTCTCCACGAACGGCGGCATGAAACAGACAAACCCCCGGCCGAAAGGCCGTCCAAATTTTCTCAGTCTATGAAAAAAACTCTATTTCTATTGCTCTTCTGCTCTTCCTCACGGGAGCCTTCAGCACACTCCTCACGTCGTGCGAAAAGAACGACGAAAACGGGGACGGAGGACCTGTAGTCGTCCCCGAAAACTCCTTTGCCTACAACAACAAGGTGCAGCCCTTCGGCTCGGCACTCTACGTCTACGACGAGGTGGAGACCACCTATACCTTCTACTTCTCGCCCTCGGAGGGCATCACCACGCTCGAAGCCATGTGGCAGGCCGACGACTACCTGCGCATCATCACCGCGCTCCCGTCGGGAGACATCGACCTCACGGCCGCAGGCAATGAGCTGGTCTACAAAGACATAACCGTATCGGCATCGACGGCCGGCAACATCGTCTCGAGCTCCTTGCAGCTGCGTCTGCCCTCGCTTACCGAGGTGAAGATGGAGGCCAAGGTCGAGACGGCCAACGGCCAGACGCTCGACGCCAACTACGAAGGCACCTGCATCCGCATCACCGAGGAGCGCGAGCAGGGTCCCGCCGTCGAGCTCGACACCCCGATTTTCAGCTGGTACATCGGCCAGAGCGGTGCCGGCACCAACGACTACTACATCGCCGTGGGCAACGCCCCCTTCTCGATTTACCAGGGCACGCAGTTCTCGCTCAGGAGCGCTGGCTACGCACTGCTGCTGGACTGCTACTTCGACAGCGGCGACGAGTGGCGGACCTTCCCCACGGGAACCTTCAAGAACAGCGTCCGCTACGGCGACCACACCTATCACTCCACCAACAGCTTCATGCTCCAGGCCGACGATGCGGGAGGCTACCAGCAGATGCCCCTCACGAGCGACGTGGTCATCACGCGTGAAGGCACCATCACCACCATCACCACCGCCTTCATCGACGGCAACGGCGCCGAGCACCAGGTTTCGTTCACGGGCGACCTGCGCGTGGGCTACGGCCTGGCGATGCCCACGAATCCCCATCTGATGGCCGACATCGAGCTGGAGGGCTTCTACGCCGAGGGCATCTACCACGGCGACCTGTTCGAAAGCGGCAGCGGCCTTTCGGAGGTGGTCATCTACGACGAGGCGAGCGACAACAACGAGGAGGGCGGCATGGCCGTCAGAATGCTCCTCGCCAGCACGAAGTTCCTCAACCCCAAAACGGAGCGCAAGCTGGTGGAGGACCACTACACCCGCACCACGGCCTCGAACCTCTCGGAGATTGAACAGGGGACCTGGGCTCCGGTTACCGAGCTGGAAATCATGGGCCTGGTTCTCCCCTTCGGCACCTACGGCGTCACGGGAGACTCGAGCACCGAGACGGGCTACTACGCCTATGCCAACGACGGAACGATTGACGTCAAGGAGCTCGGCGGCTCGGAGTACGAAATCACCTTCGACCTGGAGGCCCAGACCGGCTATGCCATCAAGGGCAGCTTCACGGGCGACGTCTTCCTCACGGACCAGTCCAACGACAACGACAACGACGGTTCGTCGACGCTGACCGAGGACCTGCACCTCGACGTGGATTACATCCAGCAGGCCCGCTGCTTCCCGCAGACGGAGATTTATGTCGCCGGCATGGGATACATCCCCGTGGATGAAATCACCACCATCGGCCAGCCGGCCGCCATCGCGCCGTGCGGCTACCAGTATATCGACATCGGTCTGGCGACGGGCACCTACGAGCATGACGAGACGGGCGAATACGTCGACCCGGGCAAACTCCACGAGGGTGACATCATCCGCCTCGACCTGCTCGTCGAGCCGGGCGACCAGGACAAGATTACGACGGGTACCTACACCATCACGCGTAACCGCTACCTGAACACGCTCCAGCCCGGAGCCTGCTACCGCGGCTACCAGGCCACGGACCATATCGGCACCCGCTGGCTCTACATCTCCAGCGCTATCGGCAACGGCAAGCCCCGCTACTACAATGACCCCAACTACATGGTACAGAACGGCTGGCTCAACATCCCCTCGATGACCGGTTACGCAAGCCTCTACGAAGGCACCGTCACCATCACGAAGGCCGACGGCGGCGACAACTGGTACACCTTCGAAGTCAACGGCGAGGATGTGCTGCACCACAAGATTACCGGCTCGTGGACCGGACCGGTCGTACTGGGCGGCTCCGACACGCCGGTGGCCGACTCGGGCAAGCACTTCGATGAGGAAGACTCCGCATCGAGCGGCAGTGCCGGCGGCGATGAGTCGGACGGCGCCTCGGTGAAGGCCGAGCAGCAGACGCTCCGCCACATGAAGCCCGTCGAGGGGCTGCGCGACTACGTGACCCTGCCGCTTGACCGCAGACCCGTCGAGCGCGTCCGCTTCCGTTAGCATTCCATACGAGAAACCCTTTCGGGGAGTGCGGATGTCGTCCGCACCCGCACTCCCTTTTTCACCCCCAAAAACAATACAGCATGAAAAGCAGTTACTGGTCGGGACTCCGCGTCCTGACATGGAGCGTAGCATTACTGGCTGCAGGAAGTTTCGCGGCCTGCACGGACGACAACGACGAGGGTACAACCGCGCCGCCGCCCGTAGCGTTGAACAACCAGATTGAGCTCAACGGAGCAAACCCCGTCGAGATACGTTCGGCCATCTACGAGATGGACGACAACGACAACTATGCCTTCTACCTCTCGCCCACGTCGGGCATCACCGGCATGGAGGAGATGGAGGCCGCGGGCGACTACCTGCGTGTGACGGTGGCCGACCCCAAGGGGAAGATTTACCCCGATGCCGACAACTTCGAGTTCGCGTACGGCGGTCTGACGGTCAACGAACACACGATGTTCGCCGTCAAGTCGCTCTCGCTCGAGGTGGGCTACACGGAGGCTTCGGCCGCGCTGAAGCTCGTCATTGAGCTCCAACACTCCGACGGCCGCACGCTGCGCGCCGGCTACGACGGCACCTGCAACAAGGCGACGCTGCCCGTGCTCGAGAACGAGTACGAGCTCGACGAGGTACCCACCTCCATCGGCAGCGCCATCGTATGGAAGGCTCCCGCCAAGGGGACTACCACCTACACCTTCTATGCCCGCACCGGGCTGACGGAGCCCACCGAGGGGGCCGACGGCCTGACGGTGGTGCTGAGCGACGGCATCGATGCCTCGGAGATTGACCTCTCGACGGCCGACCCGTCGAAGGTAAAGGTCAGCTGCGGCGGCTTCACCAGCAGCCAGGAAACGACCGGAACCCTCCATATTGGAATCAACGCCCAGGGCAAACTGACCCTCACGCTCGATGCCGAGCAGAGCGGCCGACGGCTGCGCGCCGACTATGAAGGCGGCTTCAGCGAGGGCTTCGAGAGCGCCGACTTCATCCGCGTCACCGAGGCGGGCAATGCCGAGGAGAAGGCGCTGACGAAGATTTTCGCCACCACGGGCGTCTCGAACGTCCTGCTCTTCGGCCAGGTCGATGCCGCAGAGCCCGAGGAGCTCCAGCAGGGCCACTACGCCGCAGCGCTGACCCTCACGGCCAAGCAGCTCCAGGGCGGCACGTTCGACATCTCGGCCTTCCGCGCCCGGATTTTCGACTACGAGGCCTACAAGACCTACGACAACTCGAAGGTCAGCGAGGGGATGAGCGGTTCGCTCACCGTCGCCCGCACGAGCGACGGCAAGAAGCTCTATCTGAGCTTCGAGGTGTCCTTCCCCGACGGGCCGAAGCTCGAGGGTGAGTGGTCGGGTGTCACCACGCCGATGAGCCAGGAGCCCGACATGACCCCCGTGGCCCCCTTCCGTTCGCACTTCACCCTCACGGCGGCCGACGGTACGACCACCCATGTGGACAAGGATTTGATTTCGGTCGAGATGCGCATGCAGAAGAACTACAAGCTGCGCGGCGGTGACCCGGCATATGGCGGCGCGACCTTCGACGCCTACTTCTTCTACTTCCGTCCTGCGGGCGGGGAGACGACGAGCATCACCGACACCTACACCATCCCGCAGCTGATGCTCAGCGCGTCGGCCGTTCCGACCGACGGCGAACTCGACCTGGCGTCGGGCGACGAGGAGCTCCACTGGAACTTCAAGTACAAGACCGAAAAGGACAAGCTCTACCTCACCGAGTACTTCGAGAACTACCAGATGTTCGGCAGCTGGACCTACCGCTGCCCGGACGACGTGAAGGTGACCGTTGTCAAGAACGACGACAAGACGTGGAAAATCACCTTCCGCATGGTTGACTACGGCCGCTTCAGCAACTACTCCTCCACCAAGGAGGGTACGCAGAGCACCGTACTCATCGAGTGGGAGGGTCCGATGACCAAATACTCGGGCTCGGAGACCAACGACCTGACCGACGCCGACTATTGATGCGGCGCCGCGGCACCCCGCCTCCGGTTGACCCCGGGCGGAAGGCGCAGACAAAGACGAAAACCCCCGGCATGGAACCATGCCGGGGGTTTTCCGTTGTCGGTTTGTTGTCGGTTTGCCGGGCCCGAACGGCCGCGCATGCGGGCGGAAGAGGCCGACGCAGGGGTGGCCGGAGCGGGGGCAAAACGCGGGAGCGGGGGCAAAACGCAGGCTCAGACGCGGGACGCACAGGCTCGGGCGCCTACATGCCGAAGGCGTGCAGCCCGATGCCGTCGTAGACGGCGCTCACCAGACCCAGCAGCAGCACGCCCGCCAGGCAGAGCACCAGCGCCGCGCGCGTATAGCCGTCGCTGCGGAACGTTGCGATGGGGCGCTCGTTGGGGACGATGTACATCGCCTTGACCACCAGCAGGTAGTAGTAGAGCGAGATGACCGTGTTGAGCAGCGCGATGAAGACCAGCACGTAGAAGCCCTCGCGGAAGGCGGCGGCGAAGATGAAGAACTTCGAGAAGAAGCCCGCGAAGGGGGGAATGCCCGCCAGCGAGAAGAGTCCCAGCGTCATGACCAGCGTAAGGCGCGGATTGGTGCGGTAGAGGCCGTTGTAGTCCTCACGCAGCACCTTGCCGCTGTGCTGCTCCACGGCCGAGATGACCCCGAAGACGGCCAGGTTGGCCGCCAGGTAGACCAGCACGTAGAAGACCAGCGAGGTCATGCCGAAGGCCGTGCCTCCGATGACGCCCAGCATGATGTAGCCCGCCTGCGAGATGGAGGAGAAGGCCATGAAGCGCTTGAGGTCCTGCTGCCGGATGGCGAAGAGGTTGGCCACCGTGATGCTGAGGATGATGACCCAGAAGAGCAGCGTCCGCCACTCGTGGAGCATCGGGGCGAAGACCTTCACGAGAATGGCCATCAGCACGAAGGCCGCGGCACCCTTCGAGACCACCGAGAGGTAGGAGGTCACTGCCGTGGGGGCTCCCTGGTAGGTGTCGGCCGTCCAGAGGTGGAAGGGCACGAGCGAGAGCTTGAAGCCCAGACCGGCGAAGAAGAAGACCAGCGCCATAATCTGAAGCGGCGAGCCGGTGATGAGGGGCACCATGTCGTCGAAGTAGAGCGTGCCGGTGGTGCCGTAGAGGAACGAGATGCCGTAGAGCATCAGACCGCTCGAGAAGAGGGCGCAGAGGATGTATTTGGCACCCGCCTCGGCCGAGTAGTGCTTGTACTTGTCGAAGGCGACCAGGCAGGCCATCGGCACCGAGGCCAGCTCGAGCCCGATGAAGAAGAGCAGGAAGTTGGCCGCGCCAATCATGAAGTACATGCCCAGCAGCGTCGAGAGCGTCAGCACGTAGAACTCGCCCTGCTTGTGGGCCGTATCCTCGCGCCGCAGCCACGTGGTGGCCTGCATGCAGACCACCAGAGCGCCGATTGAGAGGACGCTCTTGATGACCGTGTGCATGGGCACGTAGCGGAACATCCCGCCGAAGAGGTCGCACGACTCCCCGCGGGGAACGATGTTGAGCAGGATGGAGAGGGTGAGCAGCGAGCAGGCTACCGCAGCGAAGTGGCGGCGGCCGCGCTCACCGGCAATCAGGTCGTACAAGAAGAGCAGGACGATGACCGCGATGAGCGAGAGCTCGGCCTGCATGTAGGTGAATATGTTGCTGTATTCCATAAACGACTTAGTTGATTAGGTGCGCTACGATTTCCGAGACGCTCGAGCGGAGCATGTCGCTGACCCACATCGGCGCCAGTCCCAGACCGGCCACGGCGACGATGAGGCAGATGACCGCCACACGCTCGTCCCACGTGGCGTCGGAGAGCTTCAGATGTTCGGGGTTCTCGCACGTGCCGTAGAGGATGCGGCCGATGACGCGCAGGATGTAGACCGCCGTGATGACAATCGAGGTGCAGGCGATGACGGTCACCACGCGGTGGAAGGTGTCGTCGTGCATGAAGGCGCCGTTGAAGATGGTCATCTCGGCCACGAAGCCGCTCAGACCCGGCAGTCCGAGGTTGGCCAGACCGGCGATGACGTAGCCCACGGCCAGGAAGGGCATCACGCGCATCAGACCGCGCAGCTGGCGGACGTCACGCGTATGGGTGCGGCCGTAAATCATGCCGATGAGGGCGAAGAAGAGGGCCGTCATCAGACCGTGGCTCAGCATCTGGAGAATGGCGCCGGTCGAGGCCGTGGTGTTCATCATCAGGATGGCGAAGAGCACCAGTCCGCAGTGCGAGACGGACGAGTAGGCGTTGATGTACTTCAGGTCGGTCTGTACGCAGGCCGAGAAGGCGCCGTAGACCACCGAGATGGTGGTCAGGATGATGAATATCCAGCTCAGCTCCTGCGCCGCGTCGGGCAGCAGGTACATCGCCACGCGGAAGCAGCCGTAGCCGCCCAGCTTCATCAGCACGCCGGCGTGAAGCATCGAGACGGCCGTCGGGGCCGAGGCGTGGCCGTCGGGGCTCCACGTATGGAAGGGGAAGAGGGCCCCCAGCACACCGAAGCCCACGAAGACGAGCGGGAACCAGATGCGCTGCAGCGAGAGGGGGATGTTGTGCAGCGCGGCAATCTCCTCGATGTTCATCGTCGTGGCGCCCGAGCCGAAGTAGATGCCCAGGATGCCGATGAGCAGCAGCGCCGAGCCGCCCATGAGCATCAGCGTGAGCTTCATGGCCGAGTACTCCTTGCGGCCGCTGCCCCAGACGCCGATGAGCAGGTACATGGGGATGAGCGCCACCTCGTAGAAGAGGAACATCGTGAAGAGGTCGACCGAGATGAAGAATCCGAAGACGCCGACGCTCAGCAGGCAGTACCAGAGGAAGTACTCCTTGACCTGGTCCTTCATCTGCCACGAGGCGAAGGTGCCCGTGAAGACGATGATGGCCGAGAGCAGCAGCATGGCCACCGAGATGCCGTCGACGCCCACCGCATAGTGGATGTTGAGCGGCGCATACCAGACGTGGCTCTCCGTGAAGAGCATGGCGGCGCTCTCGCCCGCCTCCCTCAGTCCGAGGTAGCGGAAGACCAGCAGCACGGCCAGCGCCAGGAGCAGCGAGGCGCCCGTCACCATGACGGCATGAATTTGCCGCGTGCTCTTCGAGAGCCAGAGGCCCAGCATCATGAGCAGCGGGATGGCGGGGAACAGGGATAACATATTCATAGTGCGACTCGTTTTAGCAGATTAACAACAGGAGCAGCGTGAAGCCCATCGCGCCGCCGAGGAACCAGATGCAGTAGCGCTGCACGCTGCCGCTCTGCATCTCGCGGATGGCCCACGAGGCGCTCTGCGTCGCCGTGGCCAGCAGGTTGAGGAAGCCGTCGACCACGTGGCGGTCGAACCAGGCGATGGGGGTCGAGATGCAGCCGAAGATGATGCGGTGGGTGATGAACTGGTAGACCTCGTCGATGTAGAAGCGGTGGTAGGCCGCGCGGTGGAGCCCCGCAAAGCGGTCGGCCAGGCGGTCGGCCACGGGCTGCTTCTCGCGGGCGTACATCCAGGTGGCCAGCGCGATGCCCGCGAGGGCCACGCAGAGGCTCAGCGCGGCGACGCTCCCCTCGATGTGGATGTCGTACGACGTGCCGTTGGAGGAGACGAAGTGTCCGAAGGGGAGCCAGCCCGCAACGAGCGTCACGGCGCCGAGCACCACCAGCGGCAGGGTCATCGTCCAGGGGGCCTCGTGGGGCGTGTGGGCGGCGTGGAGCTCGCGGTTCTCGCGGCCCCAGAAGATGCCGTAGTAGAGGCGGAACATGTAGAAGGCCGTCATGCCGGCGATGAGGGTCATCACCCAGCCCATCACGGGGCTGAAGGCGAAGCAGGCCGAGAGGATTTCATCCTTCGAGAAGAAGCCGCTCAGAGGCCAGATGCCGGCGATGGCCAGGCAGGCCACCAGGAAGGTCACGTGCGTCAGGGGCATGTAGTGCCGCAGGCCGCCCATGGCCGACATCTCGTTGGAGTGGACGGCGTGGATGATGCAGCCGGCGCCGAGGAAGAGCAGCGCCTTGAACATGGCGTGGGTGAAGAGGTGGAACATCGAGGCCATGTAGCCCAGACCTCCGGCGTGGGGGTCGGCCGAGGTGCAGACACCCAGCGCCACAATCATGAAGCCAATCTGGGAGATGGTACTGAAGGCCAGCACGCGCTTGATGTCGCTCTGCACGCAGGCCACCGCGGCGGCGTAGAGGGCCGTGAAGGCGCCGACGTAGGCCGTCCAGTGGAGCACTTCGGGGGCGTAGCCCACAAAGAGGGGGAACATGCGCGCCACCAGGTAGACGCCCGCAACGACCATCGTCGCGGCGTGGATGAGCGCCGAGACGGGCGTCGGGCCCTCCATGGCGTCGGGCAGCCAGATGTGGAGCGGGAACATGGCGCTCTTGCCGGCGCCGCCGACGAACATCAGCCCCAGTGCCAGAGGTATCATCACGCCGGCCGAGGCGAGCAGCCGCGCGTCGGGCGTGAAGGAGAAGGTGCCGGCGTAGTAGCCGTAGACGAGGATGCCGATGAGGAAGCCCAGGTCGGCGAAGCGCGTCACGATGAAGGCCTTCTTCGAGGCGGCAATCGCCTCGGGCTTCGTATAGTAGAAGCCGATGAGCAGGTAGGAGCTGACGCCCACCAGCTCCCAGAAGATGTACATCTGGAAGATGTTCGTCGCCACGACCAGACCCATCATGCTCATGGTGAAGAGCGACAGGAAGGCGTAGTAGCGCTGGAAGCCCCGCTCGCCCTTCATGTAGCCGAACGAGTAGATGTGGACCATGAGCGAGACGGTCGATATGACGACGAGCATCATCACCGAGATGGGGTCCAGCAGCACGCCCAGGTCGATGTGCAGCGTCTCGCTGATGGGGAGCCAGACGCTGTTCCACGCGATGAGGGTCGGATAGAGGCCCGCGGCATCGCGGCCGGCGCCGAAGTAGACGGCGGCCGTCCAGTAGCTCACCAGCGCCACGACGGCCACCACGGCCGTTCCGACGGCCCCTGCGGCGGCGGGTTTGAGCTTCATGCCGAAGAGCCCCAGGAAGAGGAAGCTCAGCAGCGGAAGCAGCAGGATGAGAATCGTATATTCCATAGGAAGACGTTTTTCGGTGCGCTTACCACTTCATTTCGCGCAGGCTCTTGACGCGGATGTTGCGGATGTTGCGGTAGATGTTGATGATGATGGCGATGGCCACGGCCGTCTCGGCCGCGCTGATGCCGATGGCAAAGAGCGTGAAGAAGAAGCCCTCGAGGTGCTCCGGAAAGAGGAAGCGGTTGAAGACCACGAAGTTGATGTCGACCGAGTTGAGAATCAGCTCGACCGAGATGAGCATCGCCAGCAGGTTGCGCCGCGTGACGAAACCGTACAGCCCCACGAACATCATGATGGTCGAGAGGATGAGGTAATATTCCATGTGTATCATAGTCGCAGGCTTTGGAGTTTAACGTTTGCGGGCGATGAGGATGCCGCCCACGATGCAGGCCAGCAGCAGGATGCTGATGACCTCGAACGGAAGGGCGTAGCCGTACTTCGCGGTGCTCATCAGCGTGTGGCCGATTTCGCTCACGTGCAGCTCGCCGTGGACGAAGTGCTCGGGACGGAAGTCGTGGCACAGCGTCACGTAGAGGCAGACGCCCAGGCTGAAGAGCGTCGCGGCCAGTCCGACGAAGAGCTTGTAGCCCTTCTGGTCCTCGGCCTTGTCGCCCTCGCTCGAGGTGAGCAGAATCGAGAAGACGTAGAGCACGGTGATGCCGCCCGCGTAGATGAGCAGCTGCACGGCACCCAGGAACGAGTAGTTGAGCTGGAAATAGATACCCGCCGTACCGAAGAGCACGAACAGCAGGTAGGTCGCCGCGCGCAGGATGCGGTGCGTCGTTACGGCCAGCAGCGCGCTGACGGTCGTGAAGAGCGCCAGCACGATGAAGACGATGAGTTCGAGTGTTATCTCCATGGCTTATTGCTTGTTCAGGGTTTTTACCAGTTTTTCGCGCGTGTAGACCGCATGCTCGAAGGCCGTCGAGAAGCGGATGGCGTCGTGCGGGCAGGCGTTGACGCACAGGTGGCAGAACATGCACGACCCCAGGTCGTACTCGTAGCGCACCAGCCGGCGGCGGCTCTTGCCCGTTTCGGGGTCGGTCACCATCTCGGTGGTGATGTGAATCGTGCCGTTGGGGCAGGCCGCCTGGCAGAGACCGCAGGCGATGCAGCGGTTGTGGCCCTCGGCATCGTGGGGCATGGTCAGCTCGCCGCAGTAGCGGTCGAACATGCGCAGCGTAGCCCTGTTTTCGGGGTACTGCTCGGTGACCTTCGGGGTGAAGAACTCGCGTCCGGTCACCTTGAGGCCCGTCAGCAGGCTCCCCACGCCGTGGATAAGACCTTTGATATAGTTGCTCATAATCAGAAATGCAGTTTGAATACGACGACGAGAACCATCAGCAGCAGGTTGACCAGTCCGATGGGTACCAGATACTTCCACTCGAGCGTCAGAATCTGGTCGATGCGCAGGCGGGGGAAGGTCCACTTAATCCACATGAGCAGCCACACCACGAAGAAGGCCTTGCCGAAGAACCAGACGAAGCCCGGGATGTAGTCCATCACCGTGTTGAAGCCCTCCCAGCCGGCAATGTGGAGCGGCATCCACCCTCCGAGGAAGATGGTGGCCGCAACGCCCGCGATGATGAAGAGGTTGACGAACTCGGCCACGTAGAACAGGCCGAAGTGCATGCCCGAATACTCGGTGTGGTAGCCGGCCGTCAGCTCCGACTCGGCCTCCGGCAGGTCGAACGGGCCGCGGTTGACCTCGGCGTTGCCGGCGATGAGGTAGATGACGAAGGCCACGAAGGCGGGCAGGTGGCCCTTGAAGATGAACCAGCAGTCGGCCTGACGCTCGACAATCTCGGAGAACTGCATCGTATCGGTCAGCACGACGATGGTCAGAATCGAGAGGCCGATGGAGAGTTCATAGGAAATCATCTGCGCGCCGCTGCGCATGGCGCCGATGAGCGAATACTTGTTGTTGGAGCTCCACCCCGCCAGCAGGATGCCCACCACGCCGATGGACGAGGCGGCCATCATGAAGAAGACGCCCACGTTGAAGTCGAGCACCTCCATGCCGCGGTTGATGGGCAGGCACGAGAAGGCGAGCACCGAGGCCAGGATGACCAGGTAGGGGGCGAGGTTGTAGAGGAACTTGTCGGCGTGACGGATGGTGATAATCTCCTTGGTGAGCATCTTGAGGATGTCGCAGACGAGCTGCAGCGTTCCCCACGGCCCCACGCGCACCGGGCCCAGTCGGCACTGGAAGGCGGCGCAGACCTTGCGCTCCATGAAAATCATCAGCACGGCAATCACCGCGTACATCACCAGCAGGAAGACTCCCACGATGACACACTCGATGAAGATTGCCAGTCCCAGGGGCATGAACGAGGTCAGCAGCCCGTGGACCCAGGAAGTTACGATACTGAAATCAAACATGGCTTATTTTCACTTTCTGCGTTAACTTTATCGGTCGATATCGGGCACCACGTAGTCCACCGTGCCGCCGATGGCAATCAGGTCGGCGATTTTCGCTCCGCGCGCGATGGTCTCCATGCAGGATACCAGCGGGAGGCCCGTCGAGCGGAACTTCATGCGGTAGGGCGACTTGTCGCCGTGGCTCTCGATGAAGACGCCGAACTCGCCGCGGCTCCCCTCGACGGCCGAGTAGTAGGTGCCTTCGGGGATGCGGATGACGGGCTTCATCTTGAGCTGGTAGTCGCCCTCGGGAATGTTGTCGATGAGCTGCTCGATGATGCGCATGCTCTGCTCAATCTCGTGCATGCGGACCATGTAGCGCGCCATGCAGTCGCCCTCGGTGAAGAGCACCTCGTCGAAGTCGACCTTGTCGTAGACGGCATAGGGATGGCGCTTGCGCACGTCGCAGGCCCAGCCGGCGGCGCGGCCCGTACCGCCCGTAGCGCCGAACGAGATGGCGTCGCGGCGCGTCAGCACGCCCACGCCCTTCAGACGCTCCTGCGCGATGACGTTGCCGGTGAAGACCTCGTGGTACTCGCGCAGCATGGGGCGCAGGTAGGTGATGAGCTCCTTGACGCGGCGCACGAAGTTGGGATGGATGTCGGCCTGCACGCCGCCGATGGTGTTGTAGCACTGAATCAGACGGCCGCCCGTCGTCTCCTCGAGGATGTCGAGCACCTTCTCGCGGTCGCGGAAGCCGTAGAAGAAGGCCGTCAGGGCGCCCATGTCCATGCAGAGGCAGGAGAAGAAGAGCAGGTGCGAGTCGATGCGCTGCAGCTCGTCCATGATGGTGCGGATGTACTGCACGCGCTCCGTCACCTCGACGCCCAGACCCTTCTCGATGCACATGCAGAGGGCGTGGCGGTTCTGCGAGGCCCCGAGGTAGTCGAGGCGGTCGGTCAGCGCCAGCGTCTGGGGGTAGGTCAGGCTCTCGCACATCTTCTCGATGCCGCGGTGGATGTAGCCGCAGTGGACGTCGAGCTTGCGGATAATCTCACCCTCGAGCGAGACGCGGAAGCGCAGCACGCCGTGCGTGGCGGGGTGCTGGGGACCGATGTTGATGACATACTCGCCCTCCTCGAACAGGATGCTGCGCTTGCGGATGAAGCTGCCGTCGGGCATCAGCTCGAACGTGGCGGTGCTGTCGCGCGAGACCTCGTTGCTCATGCGCAGCGGGTTGAGCGACTCGTCGTAGTCCTTGCGCAGGGGGTGGCCCACCCAGTCGTCACGCAGGTAGAGGCGCCGCATGTCGGGGTGGTTCAGGAAGCGGATGCCGAAGTAGTCGAAGACCTCGCGTTCGTTGAACTCGGCACCCTTCCACAGGTCGCACACCGAGGGGAGCACCCCCTGCGTGCGGTCGGGCGTGAGCGTGCGCAGCACGACATTCTCGCCCGTCGAGGTCGATTCGAGGTGATAGACCGCGCCGATGCCCTCCTCGCCCCAGTCGACACCCGTGAGGCTGCGCAGGAAGTCGAATCCCGCCTCGTGACGGAGCCGCGAGGCAAGGTCGTGGAACCGCTCCGCGGGAACGGTGTAGAGGCCGTCGCCCTTGTCGGACCAGACGGCCGCAGGCTCCCAGGCCGTTATTTTTTCGTTGAGCGTCATATTCTCTTTCACTTCTTGTTTTCTTCTTGAGGTTGGGATTGCACTTCGACGTTGAGCTCGTTGCGCTCGGCCGTGAGGTCGCGCTGCAGCAGCCGCTCGTACTCCTTGCGGTCAATCTGCTTGTTGACGCCGCCGAAGAAGCGCTGCAGGCGCACCTTGCGCTGCAGCTGCATCAGTCCGTAGAGCATCGCCTCGGGACGGGGCGGGCAGCCCGGGATGTAGACGTCGACGGGCAGGATTTCGTCGACGCCCTTGACCACGTGGTAGGACTTCTTGAAGGGTCCGCCGCTGATGGCGCAGCCCCCCACGGCAATCACATACTTGGGGTCGGCCATCTGGTCGTAGAGGCGCTTGAGCACCGGGGCCATCTTGTGGGTGATGGTGCCGGCCACCATGATGAAGTCGGCCTGACGCGGGGAGGCGCGGGCCACTTCAAACCCGAACCGGGCAAAATCGTAGCGCGCGGCGCCCACGGCCATGAACTCGATGCCGCAGCAGCTCGTGGCGAACGTCAGCGGCCAGAGGCTGTTGCTGCGACCCCACTCAATCACATCGTCGAGGCATCCCACCACGACGTTGGTGCCGTTGCCGCGCAACTCCTGCACCATCCGCTCGAGGTATTCGTTGTCGTTGAAATCCTCGTAGCGCATCGACTTTATCTCAGGCTTCCTTATTTCCATTCGAGTGCTCCTTTCCGCCAGGCGTAGGCCAGGCCCAAAACCAAAATCAACAAGAAGAAGAGGATGCTCACCAGACCGTAGATGCCCAGGTCCTGGACGACGACGGCCCACGAGAAGAGGAAGACCGTCTCGACGTCGAACATCAGAAAGAGGATGGCAAAGAGGTAGTAACCCACCTTGAACTGCATCCACGACTTGCCCCGGGTGGGAATACCGCACTCGTAGGCTTCGCCCTTCTGGGGGTTGTACGACCGGGGAGCGATGGCCCGGGCCACACCCAACGCCACGGCGACCAGCGCAATGGCCGTGAGGATGACGACAACCAGCAAGGTAAAATACATAAGACGAACGTTTTTAGAATGTTGGCGGAGTGCGCCGGCACGCGGCCGGGCATCCGGTAAATTCGTAGCAAAAGCGCTTCGGCTCCGCCCGTGCGGAGCGGACGGCCGCACCGCTGGGGCGGGGCCGTCGCATGCAGCCGTCCGGCGGGGAGGGCTGCAGGGAAGATTCAAGGCGTCAGACGAGGATGCGCCTCAGGGTAAAGACGTAGTAGTCGGAAGGTCGGAACGGAGCGGCCGCCTCAACGGCGGCGGCGGTGTTGCCGCACGCGATGCTCCGCAGACGCGCGCGGTCGCCGGCAAGGCGGAGTGCCTGCAGGCTCTTGTGGTCGGTGTGGGTGACGGAGGTCTCGGCGGGAAGCGCACCCTGGAGACGGGGTGCGAGGAGCGACTCTTCGTGTGCGGGAAGCAGCTCGCCGACAGCGCCCGGGGCGGTGTCGGAGCACGAGACGAGGGCCATCGGACGGAGGGAGGGGAGGGGCTCCGCATCGCTTCGTGCGAGGAGGAGATTCGTGCTGCCCAGCAGCATGAACATCCAGAGCCACAATGTATTTCGCAACAGACCGCGCATTCTCTCCAACCGTTTTTCCGTCCGCAAAGATACACTCTTTCGGAAAAAAAGAGCGGATTTTCACGAAAAATGAGGCTCTGGAGTGCCGATTTTGAAAAACACCGGGCACATTCGGAACAATTTTTCCGGGGTTCGCGCCCCGCGGCGGCACGGCGGGCAGGAGCCACGGCACGGCAGCAGGCGGCGGGGCGAGCGGCGGGACAGCGGCGGGACGAACGGGGCGAACGGCGGGACGAACGACGGGGCGGGAGGGTTGCGGCGCCCCCACAACAACGCCCCGGGCCATGGAAGGTCCGGGGCGAAGCGATGGAGGGGTGGTCGGCGGGCCGGCGCGGCAAAAACGGCAGGCATCCGGGGCGGCTCCGCCGGTAAGCAAAGGCAGTGGAGACAGGCATGACGAAGGGCCGGTGCCGCGGAACAACTGCCGCAAAAGAGCTGCAACGCTCGTCGCGGCAGTCCCCGAATGGCCTCGACGCCCCGCGCTCCCTGGCGGCCGCACAGAGGGCGAACCTGGCACCGGCCGTGTCAGAGGGTAAACCCGGCACCGGCCGCGTCAGAGGGCAAACCTGGCACCGGCCGCGTCAGAGGGCGAACCCGGCACCGGCCGCTCAGAGAGCGAACCCGGCACCGGCCGCGTCAGAGGGCGAACTTGGCGCCGAAGAACCAGGTGCGGGGCAGCGAGGGTCCGTAGATGTAGGCGGCATCCTTCCCGGCGCCGCGGTCCAGGTCGCGCTGGAAGCTGTCGAACATGTTCTTCACGCCGGCGCTCAGCTCCAGCCGCAACTGCCGCGTGAGGCGGAACTCGTAGGCCACACGCGCACCCAGGTCGCAGAACGAGGGGGTCATCCGCTCGGTGTCGGCGGCGATGTAGCCGGCGTTGTGCTGCACGAGCATCGGTCCCGTGAAGGTGCCGAAGAGCGAGAGCGAGAGGGCCCGCACCGGGGTGTAGCTGGCCGTCAGGTAGCCGTAGTGGTCGGGCGAGCGGAACATGCGCCGCTGCGGGGTCACCTCGTCGGACCACCGCTCGGGCTCGGTGTAGCGGCTGCGCTGGAAGGTGTAGCCCGCCTGCACCTCGAAGCGGCCCGGGATGCCCGCCTTCAGCTCGGCGCTCACCCCGGCGACGGTCGCCCCCGAGCCGTTGCGCCGCTCGCGGATGATGTAGCCCTGGGCGTTCTCGCCGATTTTCTCGAGCGTGAAGACGTCGTCCAGCAGCGTCCAGAAGCCCTCGACGAGCAGGTTCGTCTGCACGCGACCGAAGCTGTGGTAGAGGTCCACCGAGCCGCTCACGCTGTGGGAGTACTCGGGGCGCAGGCCGGGGGCCAGCTCGATGAGCGAGACCTTGTTGTCGAGCGCGTCGATGTGCAGGTCCTCGTTGTAGGCCTGCGGGGCGCGGTAGCCGCTCGAGTAGCTCAGCCGCAGGCCGACCTCCTCGCGGGGGGTGTAGCGCAGGTTGACGCGGGGCGAGAAGACGACGTTGCGCATGAGGTTGTGCTTGTCGAGGCGCCCGCCGACAAGCAGGCTGAAGCGGTCGCTGCGCCACTCATTCTGGAAGAAGAGGCCCGTGCTGTGGGTCGTCTGCCGCAGGTCGCGCCCCAGCCCCACGTAGCGGTCGTGCAGCGCGTTGCCGTTGTACTCGACGCCGGCCGTCAGCTCGGCGGGCGAGAACCAGAGCCGCTCGAACGAGTAGGTGTACTGCGCGCCGGCCACCAGCGTGCGGTCGCTCGTGGCGCCGTAGGCGTCGGGGTTGCGGCCGGCACCGTAGTAGCTGTTGCGGTCGATGTTCTGCGCCGAGAGGTAGAGCCCCATCCGGTGGCGGTTGTCGGGGCTGAAGTAGTCAAACTTCAGCCCGCCGCCGTCAATCTGATGGTCGAGCTGCTCGGCGATGTCGGCGTTGTGGGGCGGCTGGTCGAAGGCGTTGCCGCCGCGGCGGAACTCGTGGATGTGGTGGTACTCGGCCGTCAGACGGGTATAGGCCGAGGGTTTGTAGTAGGCGCGGAAGCCCGCCGTCTCGGAGTTGAGCTTCGGGATGTCGGAGAAGCCGTCGCCGTTGCGGTCGTAGGCGTCGCGCTCACGCACCATGCCGAAGAGGTAGACCCCGGCGCGATAGTCGTCCGAGACGAAGGCGCCGTTGAGCGAGGCCCCCAGGTCGAGCGAGCCCCCCTCGAGGATGGAGGTCGTTCCCGAGAGCGAGACGGTGTTGCGCTGCGGCTCGCGCGTGATGATGTTGACCACGCCGCCGATGGCGTTGGCGCCGAAGAGGGCCGAGCCGCCGCCGCGAATCACCTCGACGCGCTCAATCATCGAGGCGGGGAGCTGCTCAAGGCCGTAGACCGTGGCCAGCGTGCTGAAGATGGGGCGGCTGTCGAGCAGTATCTGCGAGTACTGCCCCTCCAGGCCGTTGATGCGCAGCTGCACGGTGCCGCAGTTGCTGCAGTTGTTCTCGACGCGCAGGCCCGACTGGAAGCTCATCGACTCGGCCAGGTTGCACGACGCCGTGGCGTCGAAGAGCTTCTCGCCGACCACCGAGACGATGGTGGGCGAATAGCGCTTGTTGCGCTCGGTGCGGCTGGCCGAGACGACCACCTCGTCGACCGAGAGGGCCTCCTCCTCGAGGCTGAAGTTCACCTCGAGGGTCTTGCCGGCCTCGGTCTCGACCTGCCGACGGGCCGTGCCGTAGCCCACCGACGAGGCGACGAGCGTGAAGCTGCCCGTGGGGAGGTTCTTGAGGAAGTAGTGGCCCGTGGCGTCGGTCGAGAGGCCGAGGGTGGTCCCCTCGACGGTCACGGTGGCGTAGGCCAGGTGCTCGCCCGTGCGGGCGTCGACGACGTGGCCCGTGATGTTGGCGTCGCTCGGCCGGCCGGGACGCGCGGGGTGCTCGTCGGCGCGCAGCGGCGCGGCGACGGCAAGGAGCAGCAGGAGCAGTGCTCCCGCAAGGTATCTTTTCATGTGGGGTTGTTTCGTTGGGTTGTGAATGGCGGATTGCACGCGCCGCAGGGGTGCGGCACGGCGGGGCGCCGCGGCGGTGCGGCGCGCAAACGGGGAGCGCGCATGGGTACGATGCACCCGAAAGGTGCACCCGGATGCACGGGACGTGCGCAGGGCATGTAGTGCGGGGTATGCACGGGGTGTGGAGGCACCGCGGGCGGGATGCTCCCCTCCGGCGGCGGGGCCGGAGCCGGTTCAGAGGCAGGGAGGGGCCCGGAGCGGGCAGCTCCGCATCGGTGCGAAGGAGCGGCGTGCGGGGCGGAGCGGTCCGAAGAGGAAGGTGCGCCCTTCGGGGCGGCGGACCAGGGCTGCGAGCGTCGCGAGGGCCATGACCAGCAGCGAGAGGTGGGCGATGAGCTGGAACTGCTGCGCGGAGTGGCTGTGCGTCGGGTTGTCGGCCGGACCCGAATAGGGGTGCGAGTGGACGTAGAGGAGGCCGTCGATGCGGTGGACGTGGGGGAAGAGCGTCACGCAGCTCCAGTACCCGGCAAAGAGTACCAGAAGCAGCAGGGCGCCTATGTTTTTCAGTCGTTTACGCATCGCACGGACGGTCTGGGGGCAAAGATATGCTTTTTTTTGCGAAACGGAGCGCCGGGCGGCCCCTTTTCGGCGGCCGGGGCGCATTTTCTTCCGAATCAGGCATTTCGCAAGGGCAAAGATAGCGGCGTCGGCAGCGGAAGTCAAACCCCACTTTTCGGGATATTCCGGCGCGGGCGGAGAGCCGGCAGGCGGGACAGCAGGGCGGGCTGAGACGGGCCGCAAGGTGAGGATGGGCGCGGCAGAAACGGAGAGAAACCCGCAGCGGGCAGCAGGGGCGGGACCCGGCGAAAACGGCCGGCCGCAGACGGAGAGCCGACAGGCAGGACAGCGTAGCGGGCGGGACGAAGCGCTCCGGCGGCAGGCGGCCGCGGGCGGCGCCTACCAGCGCACGGCGTCGGCGGGCTGGCTGTGGAAGAGCCCGCAGACAAGCGTCAGGTATTCGGGCAGGAGGCCGTTGCGTCCCCAGCGCATCTCGATGCCGAAGAGCTCGGAGGCGGTGCGCTCCAGGTCGAATCCGCACGCCTCGAGCGAGGGGCGCACCCGTTCGGGATGGCGGCACGGCAGCCCCTCGGGGCGGGTGCAGGGCTCGCCGGGGCAGGCGAAGCACTCCCCCACGCAGGTGAAGGCACGGCCGCCGACCCGATGCTCGAGTTCGAGCAGCTGCCGTTCAAGCCGCAGCCGCTCGGGGCGAATCACCTCGCGCGCCGCGGCGAGGGGCGCACCCGCCTCGGCGGGGGTGATGCGCGTGGCGATGATGAGCGCCGTGGTGCGCCCCTCGAAGAGCGATTCGACCTCGAATTCGAAGGGCGGGCAGGCCCATGTGGCCCCGTAGCGGGGACAGCTGCGGCAGTAGCCGCCGATGCGTGCGGCATCGCGGAAGCGGGCCAGGTAGTCGGCCAGGGGGAGCGTCGCCGAGAAATCCTCGGCGCGGTAGCGAAGCGTCTGTTCCATGGTGCAAAAATAGCCGACAGAGGGCTCTCCCGGTGCGCCGGACGATTTTTTTTTGCCCGCAATGCTTCGTTTTTCGGATTTATCCGCTATATTTGTTCCCGAAGATTTGGTTCCGACGCCCCCTTTCGGAGGCGAGGATGAAAAGGGAACCGGGTGCAATTCCCGGACAGTCCCGCTGCTGTGAAGCTCCGCAACATTCCGAACATCTCAGCCACTGGCCGCGTGCCGGGAAGGCTTCGGAACAGGAGCCAGTCAGAAGACCTGCCAAATCGATTCGACATCGGACTCGCCCGTGGGATGGCCGTTCGATTTCGGAAGTGTTTCACCAGGATGAAGAGCTGACGCGGCGCTGCGCCCCGTTCCGCCCTGCGGATGCCGTTGCAGGCATACGTCTCCCCCGTTGCCGCACCCGCCCGAGACTGCCGGCGGCCGGAGAGAAGGGCCAACAGAGGGCCGGACAGGAGGGCCGGACAGGAGGTCGGACCGGGATTATATCCGGCAGACCGCGCACCGCAGACAAAGGCGCATCGCACGAGAAGGGGTGCACCGCCGGGAAGAGACCCGCAACAGGGGCGCACCACCGCAGAAGGGGCACCGTACAGGCTCCTGTCCCGACCGGCACAAGGCCTCTGAAGCGGCACGAGTTCCGTCACGGCACAAGCCCCCGGAGCGGCACGGGTCCCGCCACGGCACAAGCTCCCGGCGCGGCAAAGGCTCAGTGCAGCGGATACCCTCCGTCACGGCAGGAGCTCCTTGCACGGCACAAGCTCCCGGAGCGGTACAAGCTCCCTGCCCCTGGAAAACCTCCGGACGCACGCCAGGCTCCGCATCGGGAAACCGGTCGCAACGTTCTTATCCGTCACACCCATAAAAAGGCGCGGCACCCAGCGACTTCGTTGTCTGCCATAATAACAGGTCATCAGGTACAAGCAAAAGAGAGAGATTAGTAGCCGCCGCGCCTTTTTTTCAAAAAAACGACACGCCATGAACATCGTACTCTATGGATTTCCCGAGGCGACGACACACCGGCTCGCCCGCCACTACGCCCTGCGCATCATCGAGCACCCCGACCAGTTTGCCGACGGCGGCACGGGGGCGCTGCTCCCGCTCATGCGGGCCGCCTCCAACCGGCAGCGGCTCGAACTCTACAACGCCCTGCTGCGCCACGAGGAGCAGATTGATGCGGTCATCGTCTGCGGCGTGGAGGGGTGCAGCATGGCGACGATGCTCCAGTACGGCTCGACGCAGAGCCGCTTCTACGCGCTGAGCGGCACGCTCGACGAGGAGGAGCTCTTCACCGAGGCGCAGCTCATCCTCGACGCCCGCTTCGCCGAGGGCAACCGCCTCAACCTCTGACCGCCCGGCTGCCGAGGGGCAGAACCATCGCCCGCTCAGCACACAAGGCCCGCCCGGCAACCCCCGGCCGGCCCCGCACCACAGGCAAGCGGCCCGCAACGAATCGCACGATTCGCCGCGGGCCGCCTCTTTTTTGTACGGCTCGACGGCAGGGCGAACAGGCGGGCAGGCAGGCAGGCGCGCCCCCACGCAACGGCACCTCAACAGCAACCCCCTCAGCCGCGGCGGCGCCTACAGCAGCCCCATGCGCCGGCGGGCGAAGGGCATCACCCAGGCGGGCGGCTGCTGCCGGGCCAGCAGGTCGCGCATCTGCTCCATGTAGGGCTCCACATGGCGGAAGTAGCGCTGCAGCCCCTCGCAGAGCGAGTTGCGCGGATAGCCGTCGCTGCCCTGCTCGAAGCGGTGCTTGGGGCACTCGCCCCGGCAGGCGAACCAGTAGCGGCAGCGGAGGCATTCGCGCGGCAGCGTGTTGCGCTTGGCCAGCCCGAATTCGCGCCGCTGCGGCGAGCGGTAGATTTCGGCGAGCGTCTGCTCGCGGATGTTGCCCAGCAGGTAGCGGGGGTAGACGAAGTGGTCGCACGGGTAGACGTCGCCGTTGTGTTCGACCACCAGCGCATCGCCGCAGGTCTCGCACATCGAGCAGACGCCCGGCCGTACGCCGCACCACTGCGCCAGCGTGGCGTCGAACATCTGGACGAAGCACTGCCCCACGTCGCGCACCACCCACTCGTCGAAGACGTCGCACAGGAAGTCGCCGTAGCCGCGCGCCGAGACCGACCACTCGGCCAGCCGCGCCCCCTCGCGCTCGGGCGGCACGATGAGCGGCCGCCGCGCGCCGGGAAGGTCGACCACATGCTCGACGGCGGGCAGGAACTGCATGTAGCGGCTCCGGACCTCGTCGCGGAAGAAGCGGTAGATTTCAGCGCCGCGCCCCTCCGAGCGGCTGTTCACGACGCTCAGCGTGTTGAACTCGACCCCCGTGCGGCGGAAGAGCTCGACACACTGCATCACGCGGTCGAAGGTGGGCTCGCCCCCCTTCGTGCGGCGGAAGGCGTCGTGGATGTCGCGCGGCCCGTCGAGCGAGAGTCCCACCAGGAAGCGGTTCTCGGCAAAGAGGGCGCACCACCGCTCGTCGACCAGCGTGCCGTTGGTCTGGAGCGTATTCTCGATGCGCTTGCCGTCGGCATAGCGCCGCTGGAGCTCCAGGGCGCGGCGGTAGAAGTCAATGCCGAGCAGCAGCGGCTCGCCCCCGTGCCAGCAGAACTGCACGACGGGGACATCGTTGGCCTCGATGTACTGGCGGATGTAGCGTTCGAGCAGCTCGTCGCTCATCACCGCCTGACGGCCGCCGTACTGCGCCGCCTTGTCCAGATAGTAGCAGTAGCTGCAGTCGAGGTTGCAGCTCGAGCCGGCGGGCTTGAGCATCGTCATGAAGGCGACGGGGGCGGTCTGCCGGCGGGCGTCGTCGAAGGTGAAAATCGGTCTGTTCTTCATGGGTCGGAGGTCGGGGTGCGCCCGGGGACCCGGCGGGGACCGGGTCGGCCGCCGGAAGGCTCTGCGCGAAAGCAGCAGCAAAGGCCGGAGCGGGTCGGCGGGCCGGGGCCATTGGCGGGCCGGGGGCGCACAACAACCGTCTTCTCTACACACACCCGGCGCCACCGCGCCACACCCGGAAACGGATTCCCACCTCTGGGTTAAAAAAAAAATACTCCGTTTTGGGGCTGACCTCTCCCCCTCACTGCTGCACTGTTCCTGGGGCCCATGG
>NZ_LT985751.1:0-79279 GCF_900290115.1 Alistipes sp. Marseille-P5061 | reverse complement strand
GGAGTGCGGGTACAAAGCGCGGCGGATACAAGGCGCGGCGGGTACGAGGGGGGGGGTGCAGGAGCGGGCAGCAGGCAATGCGGATAAGCGGGCGGCCCTTCCGGAGAGGTGCGCGGCGGTTTTGCGGAGCGGGGAATTTTCGCTATCTTCGTCCTGAAACTTCCAAACGACACACATCATGCAGCACGACCTTCGATTCATCCCCTTCCGCTCGCCGGCCGATGCGGGGTGGGACGAGGCCTGGAGCCTCTACCGCGACTCCTTTCCGCCCTGCGAACGACGTTCGGCCGAGCACCACATCCGCGCCCTGGCCGACCCGGCCTTCACGGCCGACGGCATCTGGCTGGGCGACCGGCTGGCCGGGCTCCTCTTCCACTGGCGGGGCGAGGGGTTCCGCTACGCCGAGCATCTGGCCGTGGCGCCCGCCCTGCGGGGGCACAACATCGGTTCCCGGGCGCTCGAGGCCTACTGCCGGAGCTCCGACGGGCCGGTGGTGCTCGAAATCGAGCCGCCCATCGAGGGGATGGCGCTGCGCCGCCTCCACTTCTACCGGCGGCTGGGCTTCGTCGAGAACCCCTGTCACTACATCCACCCCTCCTACGAGGAGCCCTTCGCACCCCATCCGCTGGTGGTGATGAGCTACCCCGAGCCGCTCACCCCCGCGCAGCTCCGCCGCGCGGTCGACTTCGTCCGCGAGCGGGTGCTCCGCTACTCGGGCCACGAGCACCCCACCCTTCCCCGGCTCGAGGAGGCGGAGCGGTAGTCTCGTCCGGTCCACGCGCCGGCGCCGCACCGCAAGGGACCGGAAAGTTTCTGAAAGGGAGGCGCCCGGCCCCTTTTTCACACACGCCGAGCCGTCCCGCCCTACGCACTCAGAAGCCGCTCCCGAGGCTGACCCCGAACCGGAGCCAGACACACCACGGCACCCCGAAGCCGGCCCCGCACCATTCTCCATCCGGGGTCCTTCGCACCGAGAGGCCCCGCCCGGCGCCAACCATTCCGAAGCGCCCCGCCACTTATGGAACACCCCGCTCCTCCAGACGGAAGAGCGGGGTGTTCGGCAGGTTGTACCTGCACAACGCCAAAGGGAGGCAAGGGGGCTGCCCAAAAGCGTCAAGAGAACAAGGGAGGTGCCGGCAACACGCACCGGGGCCACGCACCGGCAGCGCACCAGAACCACTTACCGGAAACACACCGACAACCGGAGCCGGGAGCCGGCGGGGTCACACCTCTCCGAGGAAGCGTTCCAGCTCGGCGAGCCAGAGCGCCTTATAGGGAAACGCGTCGTCGAAGGCGAAGCTGTGGCCGCCGCGCGGGTAGATGTGCAGCTGCGCCGGAACGCCCCGGGCGCACAACGCCTCGTAGTAGCGCAGCGAGTGCATCGGCGAGACGGCCGCGTCGTCCTCGGCCAGCACGATGAAAGTGGGGGCGGTCTGCGGCGTGACGTGCAGCTCGAGCGAGAGGCGCTCGCAGAGCTCCGCCGAGGGGTTCTCGCCCATCAGCCGGCCGCGCGAGGGGCGGTGGGCCCAGGCGTCGAGCATCGTGATGACGGGGTAGAGCAGAATCTGGAAGGCCGGGCGCTCCTCCCCCTCGAAGAGCGTGGCGGCCGTTGCGGCGATGTGGCCGCCGATGGAGGCACCCATCACGCCGAGGCGCGTTATGCCCCACTCGGCCGCCCGTTCGCGCATGAATGCCAGCGCGCAGCGGATATCCTCGGCCGGAAGGCCGGCACGTCCGTGCGGCATGCGGTAGCAGAGCACGGCATAGGTCACGCCCCGCTCGTTGAACCAGCGGGCGAAGGGATACCCCTCGCGCTCGAGCGCCACCTGGTTGAATCCACCTCCCGGGCAGGCGACGACCGCCTGGCCGTTGGGACGGGCGGCCGGCCAGAGCAGCAGTTCGGCCGCCTCGTCACCCTCCGCCCCGGCTCCGAGCCGGAAGCGGAGAAACGCTTCGTTGTGTTCCATCTCCTTCATATCGTATGCGGAGTCCGCCCCGTCCGGGACGGAGGCTCCTACAACCATTCAACCACGTATTTGGTCACCAGATAGCCGCCCACGACCAGCCAGAGGTAGAGCGCTCCGGCCAGCAGGAAGGGCTTGGCGCCCGCCTGGCGGAACTTGTCGATGCTCGTCTCGGTGCCGAGCGCCGTCATGGCCATCGTCAGCAGGAAGGTGTCAATGTACTCGATGGCGCCGTTGAGCGGAATCTCCTTCACGGAGTCGACCCCCAGCAGGTACTGCAGCAGCGAATTGAGGCAGATGACGCCGATGAATCCGAAGGCGAACCAGGGAATCGTGATGCGGCTCTTGCCCGCAGGGGCGTCGGCCGAAGCTCCTGCGCCGGCGGCGGTTTCGCGGCGGCGGCGCGAGAGCGCGAAGCTCATGATGACGAGCACGGGGGCCAGCATCATGACGCGAATCATCTTGGTGATGGTGGCCGTACCGGCGATGCCCAGCGAGTCGGTGGGGTCCATGGCGTTGCCGGCGCCGGCCACGTGGGCCACCTCGTGGAGCGTGCTGCCCGTATAGATGGCCACGCCCGTATCCGAGAGTCCTTCGAGCAGCCCCGTGCGGTACATAATCGGGTAGAGGAACATCGAGAGGGTGCCGAAAATCACCACCGTCGAGACGGCGATGGCGGTCTTGTAGCCCTCGCAGCGGACCACCGGCTCGGCGCCCAGCACGGCCGCCGCACCGCAGATGGCGCTGCCCGTCGAGGTCATCAGCGCCGTGTCGCGGTCGATGCGCATGAGGCGTCCGAGGGCCACGCCGCCCAGGATGGTCACCGTCACCACCACCAGGTCGACCACCACGGCCGGAACGCCCACGGCGGCCACCTGGGCCAGCGTCAGACGGAAGCCGTAGAGGATGATGCCCCAGCGCAGCAGCTGCTTGGTGCAGAACTTGATGCCCGGGACCCACGTCTCGGGCAGGCGGTTGCGCAGGCTGTTGGCGTAGAGCATGCCGAGGATGATGCCGACGATGAGCGGACTGAACGAGAGGCTGCGGACGAAGGGAATCTCGGCGATGTAGAATGCCGCGAACGAGAAGAGCGCAATGAGCAGGATGCCGTGGAGGGTGTTGGCTCGGGTACCTTTTTCCATCATGACTTTTCGGGTTTTTTCGTGTTTTCTCTTTTGGTGGGAGGAATGCGCGCGGCTGCCGGGGCGGCGGGCGGACCCTTTTGCGCCGCAAAAGTACGAAACGGCGCGGAGTTGTCAAAACGAAAAAGGGTTATATGCGATAACCAAAAGTTATAATGAAGGGTGAAAAGGGGCGGAAAGGAGGAGGCACGGACGCTGGAGGTACGGGGCGCGGTGCTGCGGGCAGGGACAGGACGGGACGAGAGGAGGAGGCGTGGGGCGCGGAGTGTGGGGCGCGGAGTGTGGGGCGCGGGGATGCGGAGCAGAGCGAGGCGCAGGGCAACAGGGCGGAGAGGATGAAGCGCTGGAGACGCGGGCAAGGGCTACAAAGCGGCTGCCCAATTTGAAGTGAGAACGCTCGGCGGGGGTCTCCTGCAAACCCTCAGAGCGAGGCGCGGGCGAAGTCCGTGAAGCGGCGGACCGATTCGGGAAGCTCGGCCGCCGGGTGGACGAACGAGAAGCTGCGCCGCAGCGAAAGCCCCTCGAGGTCAATCACCCGCAGCTCGCCGCGCCGCAGCTCGTCGACCACCGCAATGACCGAGACGATGGCCAGCGTGTCGCTGTTGCGCACGAAGGCCTTGATGCCCTCGGTGCTCCCCAGCCGCATCACAATCCGGAGCATCCGCAGCCGGATGCCGGCGCGGGCCAGCGCCGCGGCCGTCACCTCGAGCGTCCCGGAGCCCCCTTCGCGCATGACCAGCGGCAGCGTGCAGAGCTGCTCGGGGGTGACGCTCTCGAGCCGGCCGTAGGCCCCGTCGGGGCGGGCGACCAGCACCAGCTCGTCCTCGGTGAAGGGGTCGTAGAAGAGCCCGTGGCGGTGGCTGAAGCTCTCGACGATGCCCAAATCGACGGTGCCCCGTTCGAGCGCCTGCTCAATCTGGTCGCTGTTGCCCGAGGCAAGCGTTACGTCAAGGTGGGGATAGCGGGCAGTGAAGCGGGCCAGAATCGGCGGCAGGAGGTATTGGGCGACGGTCGTGCTGGCCCCCAGGCGCAGCTCCCCCTCGAGGCGCTCGGTGCAGCGGCTCATGGCGTACTGCAGGTGGCGGTACTCGGCCTCGAGCCGCTCGGCGCACCCCAGCAGCACCTCGCCCGCGGCCGTCAGACAGAGGCGGCTGCCCCGCCGGTTGAAGAGCGTCACACCGTAGGCCGTTTCGAGCGCGTTGACATGCTTGCTCACGGCCGGCTGCGAGATGAAGAGCTCCTCGGCGGCCCGGGTGAAGCTCAGCGTGCGGGCCGCCGCCAGAAAGACGCGGAGTCGGAAGTCGTCCATGCCCGGGGCGCGGTGTTAACGTTAACCCAGTCCGCCCTGCTCGGCGAATTCGCGCACCGAGCGGATGTAGTGGGCGATGGTCTCCTCCATCGTGAGGAAGGATTTGCCGCCGGCGGCATTCTTGTGGCCGCCACCGTCGAAGTACTTGCGGGCGAAGAGGTTGACATCCACGTCGCCGCGCGAGCGGAGCGAGATGCGGATGAACTTGCGGTGGGCCAGGAACATGGCCGACATCTTCACCTTCTTGATGGTGAGCGCGTAGTTGACGAAGCCCTCGCTGTCGCCCTGCTGGAACTGGAAGCGGCGCATCTCGTTCTCCTTGAGCGACATGTAGGCCACCGTACCATCCTCGATGAGCTCCATCTTGCGGTTGATGGCGTAGCCGAAGAGCCGCGCGCGCCCCTCGGTATAGGCGTTGTAGACGTTGTTGTGGAGCGTCGGGATGTGGATGCCCTTCTCGACAAGCACCGCCACGGCGCGGAACAGCTCGGGCGTGAGGAACGAGAAGGCGAAGTTGCCCGTGTCGGTCATCATCCCGACGTAGAGCTCCTCGGCCATCTTGAGCGTGATGGCGTCGGTGCCGAACATCCGCTCGATGAGCGTATAGACCAGGAAGCAGGTGCTCGACGACTCGGGGTGCGAGAAGGCGATGTCGAACTCCTCGACGGGCGAGAGGTGGTGGTCGATGAGCACGCGGCGCGCCGTGGTGTTCGAGGCGAGCTCCTGGCTCAGGTTCTCGAGCCGCGAGATGGCGTTGAAGTCGAGGCAGAAGATGATGTCGGCCCCGGCGATGGCGCGGGCGGCGCGCCCCTCGGTGTCGGTGCGGTGGATGACCACGTCGGCGATGCCGGGCATCCAGTCGAGGAAGTAGGGGTATTTGTTGGGGACGATGCAGGTTACGCGGTGGCCCATCGAGGTGAGCACGTCGCTCCAGGCCAGCGACGAGCCGATGGCGTCGCCGTCGGGGTTGGTGTGCGAGAGAATCACGATTTGCTGGCTGGGCCGAACGAGCAGGGCGCGCAGGGCATCAATCCGGTCTTGCGAAATATTCATGGCGGGAGGTTGTCAATACCATCGCAAAGATAATGAAAAAGTGCGAGTTCGCAAATGTCGTCCCGGACGGTGCACCGCGCGGCGTGCGAAAAAAGCGGCGGAGCTCCCCGCAAGGGGCTCCGCCGCCGGATTGCAGCACCCGGGCCGGCACCCTGCCGGCCGAGGGGTCAGTACTTGTATTTCATCCACTTGAGCAGCTCGCGGAAGGTCGGCTTCTTGCCGTACATGAAGATACCCACGCGGTAGATTTTGCCGGCCAGCCAGACCATCGCCACGAACGAGGCGTAGAGCAGCACCAGCGAGAGGACCACCTCCCACGTGGGAATGCCGTAGGGGATGCGCGCCATCATCACCACGGGCGAGGTGAAGGGGATGAGCGAGAACCAGAAGGCCAGCGGCGAGTTGGGGTCCTTCATCACCGAGACCATCACCAGGAAGGCCAGGATGATGGGGATGGTGATGGGGGTCTGCAGCTGCTGGGCGTCCTGCACGCTGTCGACGGCCGAGCCCACGGCGGCGAACATCGCCGAGTAGAGCAGATAGCCCCCCACGACGAAGAGCAGCAGGCAGACGAATATCTGGACCAGATAGCCGAAGTCGGTCATCGTCGCCACGGCCTGCATCATCTCGGGGCTGACGCCCGAGAGGGCCGCCGCTTCGGGCACGCCCTGCTGCATGGCCTGCGCCCCGGCCATCACCTCGGCGGGCATCAGGTGGGGGATGAGCAGCGCCCCGACGCCGCAAATCAGCACGCCCCAAATCAGAATCTGGACCACGGCCACCGAGGCCACGCCCAGGATTTTACCCATCATCAGCTCGAAGGGGCGCACCGACGAGACCACAACCTCCAGCACGCGGTTGTTCTTCTCCTCGATGACCGACTGCATGACCATGCCGCCGTAGATGAGCAGGAACATGTAGAGCACCATCCCCAGCACGAAGCCCGAAGCCGAGGCGATGACCGACGAGCGGGCCTGCGAATCCTCCTCCTGCGACTCGTCGTTGCGGAAGGTCTGCATGTGAACCGTGGTCTTCACCTCGTCGAGAATCTGCGGCAGGTTCTCGATGTGGTAGGCCTTGAGCTTCTCCGTCTCGATGATGTCCTCAATCTGGCCGGTGATGTTCTCCTCAACCGAGAGCGACGAGGAGCCGTTGAGGTAGAGGCGCACGTTGTCGGGGTTGGTCATCACGTCGCGGCCGATGTAGAGGATGCCGTAGACATCCTCAAGGCTGCGGCGCGCCTCGTCGGTGGTCAGCTCAGTGGGTTCGAAGCGGAACTCCTCGTCGCTTTCGAGCGCGGGGGCCACCCGTCCGCTCTCGTCGATGACGGCGATGCGCTTGAGCTCCCCCGTCGAGAAGCGCATGATGAGGGCCGGCGCCGCCATCAGGGCGAGCACCAGCACGGGCATGAGCAGCGTGGTGATGATGAAGGATTTCTTGCGGACGCGCTCGTTGAACTCGCGTCCGATGATGATGGAGATGTTCGACATGGTCAGTTTCTCTTGTTCGCAGTTGCGGTTTGTGTTCCTATGCTTGTTTTCCGTGGCTCACCAGATACCACAGGCCGCCCGCCGAGAGCAGCACGGCAAGGGCCAGCGGCAGCGCCGTCTCGCCGCCCCGGGCCATCAGGCGCAGGCAGGCCAGTGCCTCGTTGACCGAGATGACGAAGAGGAGCAGCCCCGTAATCTGGGGCGCCGTGAGGCTGCGGCGCCAAGCCGGGCGCGCCGACTCGTCGCGGCGTGCGGCCCCCGCGGAGGCCGGAGCGGCAGCAGAGGCGTCGGAGGTGCCGGCCGGAGTTCCGGCAGAGGGGTTGCCGGCGGAGGGTGCTGCGGCGGTCGTTTTGGAGGCGGTGCCGGCGGATTGTCCCGCCCCGTCGTCGGACTGCGGGGCGCGCAGCGACTCCCGGAGCGAGAGCAGGTGGGTCACCAGCAGCAGGACGACGGCGAGCCAGAGCTTCCCGTCGGGGCGCTCGCCCGTGAGCAGGCAGCCCAGCAGAAGCAGTACGGTAGCCGCAAGCAGCGTGCGGCGGAGGGCGTTTCGGATTCGTGCTTTCATGGCCGGAGGGTTTTTCGGGCGGCGGCTCAGAGCGTGCCGTTGACCGCCCGGATGAAGATATCGTTCATCGAGGGGATGATTTCGGTGAAGGAGCGGAGCTCGACCGCCTCGTTGGCGCGGCGAATCACCTCGCGCACGCGGGCGTCGTCGTCGACGTGGAGCTTGAGCGAGGAGTAGTCGGCCGTCGGCTCGTCGGCCGCGCCCAGCACCTCGCACAGCGGGGCGAGCGCCTCGCGCAGCGCCGCCTCGTCGCCCCGGTAGTAGAGCTCGAAGATGTTGTTGCCGTGGCGGCGGCGGATGTCGTCGACGCGCCCCGAGAGGATGTTGTGCGACTTGTTGATGAGGGTGATGTGGTCGCACACCTCCTCGACCGACGACATGTTGTGGGTCGAGAAGATGACCGTCGCCCCCTGGTCGCGCAGCGCCATAATCTGCTCCTTGAGCAGGTTGGCGTTGATGGGGTCGAAGCCCGAGAAGGGCTCGTCGAAAATCAGCAGCTCGGGGCGGTGCAGCACCGTGACGATGAACTGCACCTTCTGGGCCATGCCCTTCGAGAGCTCCTCGACGCGCTTGTCCCACCAGTTCTCAATCCCGAAGCGGGCGAACCACTCCTTCAGCCGCGCGGTCGCCTCGCGGCGCGAGAGCCCCTTGAGGCGGGCGAAGAAGAGGGCCTGCTCGCCCACCTTCATCTTCTTGTAGAGGCCGCGCTCCTCGGGCAGGTAGCCGATGCGGCGGACATCTTCGGGGGCGATGTCGCGCCCGTCGAAGAGGACGCGGCCGCTGTCGGGGGCCGTGATGCGGTTGATGATGCGGATGAGCGTCGTCTTGCCGGCGCCGTTGGGGCCCAGCAGGCCGTAGACCGAACCTTTGGGGATGGAGAGCGAGACGTCGTCCAGAGCCGTATGTTCGGCAAACCGTTTCGAGACGTGCTCGACGCTGAGAATGTCCATGGTGGAAAGAGTGTTTTGGGTGACGTTCCGTCACGGTTTATCACGAGCAAATATAGGGATTATTTCCGAAATATCGACAATTATTTATCGTTTTTCGATAAAACAGAAGGTTCGGGCTTCAAAAAACGGGCGTCGACCGCGCCGCCGTAGGGGGAAAAGCGTTAATTTTGCGGCAGCAGCCCGGAGGCGCCTGAGGCCGGTGCAGCGACCGGAGACGGAGGCACCGGAGGCGGGCGGAAGAGGCGGCCGCGCGGGAGCCCGACGACGGGACCGGCGGGGCCCGGCGGCAGAGGCAACCGGCAAACCCGGCGGCGGAGGCAACCGGAAGAACCGACAGAGGCCGCCCCGCAGAGCCCGACGACGGGGGTCGGCGAAGGGACAAACGGCGGGGCCCGGCGGCAGAGGCCGGAGACGGAGACGCCGGCGGCCCTCCCGCCCCACCGGCCCGGCCGAGGGCGGTAACAGAGAGACAAGCGACTATCAATCAAACTATACGGTTATGGAGCAGAACAAGAACAAGTGCGTGCTGGTCAGCGGCGGCGCCGGATACATCGGCTCGCACACCTCGGTCGAACTCATCGAGGCGGGATATGACGTGGTCATCGTCGACAACCTCTCCAACTCGGACATGGGCGCCGTCGAGGGGGTGCGCAAAATCACCGGACGCGAGGTCCCCTTCGTCCAGGTCGACTGCTGCGACTACGAGGCCTTCCGCAAGGTCTTCGAAGAGTATGAATTCGACTCGGTGATTCACTTCGCCGCCTCGAAGGCGGTGGGCGAATCGGTCCACAAGCCGCTGGAGTACTACCGCAACAACCTCACCTCGTTCATGAACGTCATCCGGCTCATGCGCGAGTTCGGACGCCACAACATCGTCTTCTCGTCGTCGTGCACCGTCTACGGCGAGGCCGACAAACTCCCCGTCACCGAGCAGACGCCCCGCAAGCCGGCCACCTCGCCCTACGGCAACACCAAGCAGATGTGCGAGGACATCCTGCGCGATTCGCTGGCGGCCTACGACGGGCTGCGCGGCATCGCCCTGCGCTACTTCAACCCCATCGGGGCACACCCCTCGGCCCTCATCGGCGAGCTGCCGCGCGGCGTGCCGCAGAACCTCGTCCCCTACATCACGCAGACGGCCGCCGGCGTGCGCGAGTGTCTGAGCGTCTTCGGCGACGACTACCCGACGCCCGACGGTTCGTGCATCCGCGACTACATCGACGTGGTGGACCTGGCGCGGGCCCACGTGACGGCCATCGCGCGCATGGTCGAGGGGCGCAGCAAGGCCGACTACGAAATCTTCAACATCGGCACCGGCCGCGGCGTCTCGGTGCTCGAGCTGGTGCACCGCTTCGAGCAGGCCAACGGCGTGAAGCTCAACTACCGGATTGTCGGCCGTCGTGCGGGCGACATCGTGGCCATCTGGGCCGACCCGAGCTATGCCAACACCGAGCTGGGGTGGAAGGCCGAGCGTTCGCTCGACGACACGCTCCGTTCGGCCTGGGCCTGGGAGAAGCATCTGCGCGGCATGGCCTGAGGCGCGGCACGGCCCTGAGGCGCAGCATGTTTCAGGGCACGGAGCGGACTGAGATGCGGCGCGGGCTGAGATGCATAAGCCGCCGCGCCGGAATCCGCCGGTCAGCGGCCCAATAACCCAATAACTAAGAAGAGGGGAGGAAATCCATTCGCAGGAATTTCCTCCCCTCTTTTTAGTTCCGCATTAGTTCCGCTTTACTCCCGGTTCCGCTGTTGCTCGCCTCCGCTGCTTTTCCGCCCCGGGACAATACACCTCCGGACGGCAGAGTACTCCGCCGCCCTTGCGTCCTTTTCCACCGTCTGTCGGCCGTCTCCGTCCAGCGGCAAACTCCGCCGACAATCCTCCTCCAACAGCCGCAGCCGCCCCCGCTACCGCTGGGGGTCCATCGAGGCGGGGGTCACCCCTATCGAGGAGCGGGCCCAGTCGCCCCGCGCACGGAGCACCTGCTCGATGATGTCGCGCACGGCCCCCCGTCCGCCGTTGAATTCGGAGACGTAGCGCGCCGCCTCGATGACCTCCGAGGCGGCATCGGCCGGGCAAACCGGAATCCCCACCATGCGCATGCACTCCAGGTCGGGGATGTCGTCGCCCATGTAGATGACGTGGGCCGGGTCTATCCCCTCGCGTTCGAAGTAGGAGCGCATGACGGCAATCTTGTCCATGCAGTCCATATAAAAGTCCTTGACGCCCAGCATCTGAAGGCGCCGCTCGAGCGTAGCCCCGTGGCCTCCCGTGATGACGCACACCCGGTAGCCCTGACGCACGGCGTAGGCCAGTGCGTAGCCATCCTTGGCGTTGTAGCGGCGCAGAAAGTCACCGCCCGGCAGCGGCATAATCGAGCCGTCGGTCATCACGCCGTCGACGTCGAAGACGAAGGCTTCGGTGAGGGCTATATCTTCCTTGAAGTTTCCCATATGTATTGACTCATTGAGTTGTATATTTCGAGCAGCAGCGCATCCCCCGCCAGACGGGCGCGGTGGCGCTCCAGCGTCCGCAGGTCGCCCCGCACGGCGGGTCCGGTCTGCACGGCGGCGGGTGACGGGGAGGCGAGGGCCTTGGCGGCCGTCTCGGCAATCAGCGGCTTGAGCACCTCGAAGGGGAGCCCCTCGCGGGCGAGGGTCCGCTCACCGGCGGTGTAGAGCGCGTTGACGAAGTTGCAGGCGAGGACGCCCGCCAGATGGAGGGCGCCACGGCGCTGCGAGTCGGCCGGGTATACCTGCGTCGAGAGGCGCCGTGCGAAGCGCTCCACGGCCCCGCGCGTGGCCTCGTCGGAGGCCTCGATGAAGAGGGGCACCTGCGCAAAGTCGACGGCGCGCCCCGCCGTGAAGGTCTGCAGCGGGTAGAGGACCGCCCGGTGCGCGAAGCCTCCGAGCGCATCGAGGGGGACGCTGCCCGCCGTATGGGCCACCACCGCCCCGGCGGGAACGGGCAGCGAGGCGGCAACCTCGCCCACGGCACGGTCGCTCACCGCCACCAGGTAGAGGTCCGCCGCGGCCAGCCTCCGGGGGTCGTCCGTCCAGGTCGTACCGCCGAGCGCCGCCACACGGGGGCCGCGCTCCGGATTGCGGGCGAAGAGCTGGCAGAGCTCCACGCCGCTCGCGGGCAGGGCCCGCGCCAATGCTTCGGCAACATTTCCGCTGCCGACAATCACTACACGTTTCAGTTCCATCTCTGTTCGATTCGTTCCGGACGCACACCCGCCGCCCTATTCGGGGATATCCACCAGGCGGAGGTTGTCGCCCGACATGCGCGCCACCTGCTTGACCCGCTCCAGTTCGCGGTCGACGCTCGCCAGTTCGCGGTTCTCGTTGAGTGCGAAGGAGGTCTGGCCGGCATCCTCGACCGCCTCCAGCACGCCGTAGAGCGTCAGCGAGTTGATGTCGCGCCCGGGGACGAAGCCCTCGTCGCGCTCGCCGTCGCCCCGCCGCACGGCCACCAGAAGCCCGGCCTGCACCAGCTGGTAGAGCACGTCGTTGAGGATGCGCGTCGGGAGGTTCATCCGCGTGCGAATCTCCTCGACGTCCATCGCCCCGCCCTCGCGGCGGAAGCGGCGCACGACCACCAGCATGACCGCCAGCAGCACCTTGCGCCGCTGGTCGTAGCTGATGCGCAGCGACTCGCGCTCCTCGCTGAAGCGGGCGATGTTCTGGTAGGCGAACGAGAGCTCGCCGCCAAAGAGGAGAATTTCCCACGAGAACTGCAGCCAGAGCAGGAAGAGCGGCAGCGCCGCGAAGCTGCCGTAGATGGCGTTGTAGGAGGTCATCCAGCGCTGCACGTGGATGTAGCCCCACTGGAAGAGGATGAAGAGCGTGCCGGCGACCAGTCCGGCCGTCAGGGCGCTCGTGAAGCGCACGCGCGTATTGGGTATTATCAGGTATAGAAGCGTGAACATCAGCCAGATGAGCACGCCCGAGGCTGCCTTCGAGAGGAGGATGTAGGGGAGCGAGTCGCGGAAGCCGAGCAGCTCCTCGGCGTAGGAGCCCAGCGCGTTGGCGACAATCCACAGCAGCGGGCCGATGAGCACCACCGAGATGTAGTCGGTCCACTGGCGCGCCACGCTGCGCGTGACCTTCACCTCCCAGATGTTGTTGAAGGCGCTCTCGATGGAGCCGAAGACGCGGATGACCGACCAGAAGAGCATGACCAGCGCCACGGTGGCCACCACGCCGCCCCGCGTACGGGCCAGCGCATTGTCGGCGAACGAGACCAGGTAGTCGACAATCTCGGGGTTGCGCGGGAAGAGGCCGTAGAGCTCCTGCACGAGCCCCTCGGCCAGCCCGAAGCCCTTGACCACGGCGAAGATGACCGCCACGATGGGGACCACCGAGATGAGCGTGTAGAAGGTCAGCGCGGCGCTCCGCACGAAGGTGTCGTGCTCGCGCATCCCCCGTGCCGTATAGAAGAGCAGGCGGTACTGCCGCACGAACCACCGCATGACGGGGTTGCGGAATTCGCCCGGCTCGCGCGAGAGGAGCGTATCGGTCAGGTATGTGGGCAGCTCCTTGAGTTTCATGGTCTGGTTCGGTCGGTTTTGGTCGGTTTCGGCTTTGGCCCGGGCGCGGCATTCGGTGCGGCGCAGTTTTCGGTCCGGGTCCGGACGCGGCATCCGGCTGCGGACGCAGCATTCGGCACGGGTCCAGCGCTGTTTCGGCGCGGCTTTCAGCGCGATGCTGGTCCGGCGGGCGGAGGCTCCGTAAAGATAACTATTTTAGACGTATTGTCCAAAAACGCCCCTCGATTCGCGTGAAGGCCAGACGCGGTCCGCCGCCCCGGCGCACCCCCAGCCGGCGGGCAAGCTCCTCGCCCGAGAGCGGGAAGTCGTGCTTGAGCAGCTCGGCGCCACGGCCCCGCAGCTCGCGGCGCAGGCCGCGCGGGTCGAAGGGCTCGATGCGTTCGATGGCAAAGACCCTGCCCAAGACGCCGCGGGGCTCCTCCACGGCAAAGCCGTATCCGTTCTCGCTCCACAGGTCGGCCACCCCCACCAGCGCCCGGCGGGCCAGGCGGCACTTCTGCAGCGCCACGTCGGGCTGCACCAGCCAGCGGTAACGCTCCGCCTCGAAGGGTTCTGCCGGCGGAAGCTCCTCCCGCTCACCGACCGGCAGGGCGAAGGCGCCCCGCCCGAGCGCCGTTGCCGCAAGCTGCGGCGGAGCGCCGTCGATGCGGACCACCAGCTCCTTGCACTCGTCGCCCAGCGAGACCGCCTCGACGCTGCAGGGGGTGAAGAGGCGCAGCGCCTCGTCGACGTCGAACAGCGGCGAGAGCTTGAAGCAGAGGCGGTCGGCCACCTCGCGGAGCCGCGGGAGCAGCGCCAGCACGTCGGGCGACGAGGCCTCCAGGCGCAGCTGCTTGCGGCCGTCGGCGCTCCGGCGGTCGGGGTCGGCGTAGAGCCAGTCGAAGTGTTCGGTGCAGCGGGCCAGATACTCCTCGGCCGAGGCGGTCACCACCTCGACGTTCCCGACCCCCAGCCGGCGGAAGTTCTCGCGCGCCACGGCGGCGAGCACCTCCGAGCGTTCGAGCGTCACCACACGCTCGAAGCGGCGCGAGAGGTAGAGCGTGTCGACGCCCAGCCCGCAGGTGAGCTCCAGCAGCCGGCCGCCGCCGATTTGCTTGTGGGCGGCGCACGCCTCGCTCGAGGCCTGCTCGAAGGCCAGCGGCGGGAGGATGCACCCCGCGGCGGCGTACGAGGGGAGCTTCGCGGCGGCGCGGGCGAGGTACTTGACCTGCGTGGCGACGAGCGCCGCATGGGGCAGGTGCTTGTCGAGGGCCACCTCCAGCGGGTTGCGGCCGCGGTTGGCCTCGACGGCGCACCGCACGTCGGGCTCCATGAGCAGACGGTATTCTTCGAGGGTCATCATCGCGGCAAAGTTAGCGTTTTTTTCGGCTTCCTGCATGCGCCCCAGAGTGTCGCCGCAGCCATCAGGGCATAGAGCGCAGCCGCGGCTCCGCCCGGAAGCGACACCTCGACGGCGCCCCAGCGCCATGCGGCGGCTGCGGCCACCAGCCCGTCGAGCCCCTCGGCGGCGGCCGTAAGCAGCGCCGACAGGAGCGGGCGCAGCACTCCGAACGGGAAGAGCAGCCAGAGGAGCGAACCCGTGACAACCACCCCGCCCAGCAGCACGGCCACGGGGTTGACCACCAGTCCCGAGAGCGAGAGCAGCCCGAAGGTGTGGGCGACGAGCGGCGCCGTGGCCACCGTCGCCACCAGACTCACCACCACGCTGTCGACCAGCAGGTTCACGCCGCGCCATCGGCTTCGCAGCCGGCGACAGAGGGGCACGCCCCAGAGGATGATGGCCGCCACGGCGAGGTACGAGAGCTGGAAGCTGATGTCGAAGAGGTATCCGGGGTTCCAGGCGAGCATGAGCAGCGCCGAGGCACAGAGGGCGTTGAGCGAGGCGTAGTCCGAGCTCGAGACCAGCGAGGCCTGCAGCAGCGTGAACATCACGGCGGCCCGCACGGTGCTGGGAGCGAATCCCGTCGCGGCGGCATAGAGCCAGATGCAGGCCACCGCCAGCAGGCTGCGCACCAAGTGGCCGCGGCGCAGCAGCGGAAGCCACCCCAGAAGCAGGTTCACCGCCGCGAAGACAATCCCCACGTGGAGCCCCGAGACGGCCAGCAGATGCGACGTGCCGCTGCGGGCGTAGCGGTCGCGCAGCCCGGGCGTCAGGCCGCTCCGCTCGCCCACGGCCATGGCCCGGCACAGGGCTGCGGCCTCCCCTTCGAGGCCCAGCTCCGCGAGCCGTCCGACGGCGGCCCGGTGGAGCGAGAAGTCGGCCGGTGCGGAGCACTCCACGACGCCCCCTTTCGGGAGCCACATCCTGCCGGCATATCCGCGGCAGGCCATCAGACGGCGGTAGCTCGCCGCACCGCCCGAGAAGGGGCGCACCACGCCGCGGCAGAGGAGCCGCTCCCCGGAGCCGAGGTGCAGCGCCGTGTCGGCCCGCAGCATCACCAGCGCATCGGCCGGGTGCCATCGCCCCGCCTCGTCGCGCCACGCATGAACCCGGGCCGCAGCCGAACAGGTGCGGCCCCGCACCGTGGGGAACTCCCCGATGCTCACCGTGCAGAGCAGGCTCCGACCCGCGGGCAGCTGCCGCACGGGACCGTGCACCTCGACCGCCCCGGCACCGAAGAGGAAGAGCATCGCCGCCGCATGGAGCGGCGAGCGCAGCAGCAGGGCCGCCGCGCCGCAAAGCAGGAAGCCCCCGACGAGGAGCCACAGCGGCAGTGCGAAATGCATTGCCGTGAGGATGCCCGCCACCACAGGCAGCAGCGCCCGCAGCATGGGGAGCCCCTCGAGCCGTTCACCAAGATAGCGCAGTTTCACGAGGACAAAGATACCAAAAAAGGGCGCGCGGATGGCTCTGCACGACCCCTTTTCAGTGCCGTTTCCTCCACCGGCTCCTCCAAAAGGGCGCCGACGGTCCACGGACGGACAGAATCTTCGGGTAAACGGTTCGAGCGTGGGGAGATTTTTGGGGGGGCAAGGGTCTCCGGAGACAGGTGAATTCCGGGAAGGAGTTCCGGGAGCGGGGAGGCTTCCGGGGAACGGCCCGGGCTTCGTTCGGAGGAGGTCGGCCCGGCCGGAAGCCCCGCCCCGCCAACACAGGGAAACCGACCCCATCGGAAGCCCCGCCTACGCGGGAAAACCGCACCCCCGGAGCCCGGCCGAGGCGCAACACGGCCGAAAGCCCCGCCCCGCCTATGCGGGAAAGCCGCCCCCGGCCGGAAGCCCCGTCTATGCGGGAAAATCGGCGCGGAAGAGCTCCCAGCCCCGTTCGAGCGTCTCGCGCGGCGCCTCCACCCCGTTCTCCATAAGCGAGATGGCCGCCGCCAGGGGGAGCATCGTCGCCCGGCACGAGGTATCGAGC
Organism: Alistipes sp. Marseille-P5061; assembly: GCF_900290115.1. Classification (GTDB taxonomy): domain Bacteria; phylum Bacteroidota; class Bacteroidia; order Bacteroidales; family Rikenellaceae; genus Alistipes; species Alistipes excrementigallinarum. The sequence goes on along the minus strand of NZ_LT985751.1, from coordinate 62,898 downwards.
GGCTCGTCGGCCTTCAGCCCCGTCCGTTCGGCCACGAAGCGGAGGTAGAGGTCGGTGCGGTTCTCCGAGGGCGGGGCCCAGCGGGCAATCATCCCGTCGAGGCTCCCGAGCCCGTAGCGCACACGGTAGGTGTGCAGCAGCACGAAGATGGCCCGGTAGCCCCACTCGAGCGATGCGAACTGCTTGAATTCGGGGTCGCGCGAGGGGCGCACCTCCCCCTTGTAGCGGGTCCGCGAGCGGCGGATGTTGCCCGGATTGCAGTTGCTCATGCCGCGGCTCATCGCACACCTCCCTTCCCGCCGCGGGAGCCCTCGTGCAGCCGACGGTGGAGCACGCGGCGCATGGCCCGGAAAAGGGGCGCATCCGACAACTGGGCGGCATTCTCCAGAAAGGACCACATCTCCACCCCGCAGACGAAGCCCGTCAGCAGGTTGGCCAGACGCAGATGCAGGAAGTCCAGCACGCAGCAGTCCAGCAGCCAGGCCATGCCCACCGAGACCACCACCAGCGAGAGCTTGCGCACGGTGCGCCACGCCTCGCAGCTCTCGAAGTACCACACGCGCCCCTCGCGCCGGGCGGCGGCGCGGTCGGCCGCCACGCCCGTCACGAAGTCGACCCCGATGAAGAGCGTGACGCAGGCCACGAGCGGACCGACGGGGGCGAAGAGCGAGGCGACGGCCGTCAGCGTGCCGCTAATGAATCTGAACAAGGTTTCCATCGATGGTGCAGCGTTTGAAGATGTTTTCGCGGGGTTGGTATTCGGGGTGTTCGCCGGCGTGGGCGTCGAGCCACTCCGACATGCGGTGCAGCAGCGTCCGCGCGCGGCGGCGCAGCGCCCGGAGCCGGGCCGAGCACTGCTCCTCGTCGGCCGGTTCGAAGCAGTCGGAGCGGGGTGCCGTCGAGCCGTAGGGGCCCGTGCGGATGTCGAGCATCGGCTGCACCGAGAGGCGGACGCAGGCCGCCAGCGCCGGGGCGACGTAGTCGTCGAGCAGCTGGGGGTAGCCCCCCTCGCGGAGCCGGTCGCAGAGGGGGCGTCCGACCACCGGGAGCAGGAAGCGCTCCTCGGCGGCCGCGATGTCGGCCTCGGTGACGGCTCCGGGCGGCAGGAATTCGCCCGCATCGAAGGCGAGCTCCGCAACCTGCCGTGCGGTAATGAGCGTATTCATGGTCGTGTGAGGGTTTTACGGAGCCGGGCATCAGTCGATGCTCCGGATGTTGTACTTGGTGATTTCCGAGAGGAACTGCTGCTGGCGCGCATCCCCGGGGTCGTACTCCAGGCCGTCGGCCTTGCGCGCCTCCCACACCTTCATGTAGATGGGTTTCGAGCGGGTTGGCGGGCGGTTGACGATTTCGACCGACGAGGCGTCGAGCCCCAGCACCTCGCCGATGAGCTTGCGCACGGGTTCGAGCAGCTCGGCCTGTTCGCCGAGGATGACCGTGTTGAGCGCCACCTCGTACTCGTGGAGGATGCGCTCGGCGTTGAAGCCCCCGGCGTAGTCCAGGCCGCTCAGCGTCCGGAACCACGAGTGGGCCACGACGATGTCCGAGACGGCCTGCTCGTGGAGCGCCTTCCAGTCGCCCTCGTTCTGCGAGGCGATGGGGATGAACTGCGAGTGGTCCTTCTCGTCGCCCTCCTTGATGACGAACATCACCTGCCCGGGCCGCCCGGCGAACTTGCGTTCGGCCGTGCGCACGATGCGTTCAGCCTCGGCCTCGCTGTCGACCGCGCCGTCGAGCATCATGACGCCCGAGAGCTGGAACGAGTTGTCGAGCCGCGAGATGTTCCAGCGGTCGGTCTTGTAGGCGATGGCCGAGACGTCGAAGCCGGCGATGTAGGGCGGCACGCCGTAGTGGGCGAACGTCGGCTCGTAGTCCTTGTAGTGGACCATGGTGCGCAGCGTGCCGTCCTCCTGCCGCTCGTAGAGGGGGTAGAGGGGCAGCGTGCGCGCCTCCGAGGGGCGGAAGGCGCTCCAGTCGTGGTGGAGCAGCACGTGGGCCGAGTCGCGGGCCAGGCGGCAGCGCGAGGCGTCCTGGTGGTAGAGCGCCAGCAGCGTGTGGCGTTCGTCGGTCACCGCCTCGAGGAAGGCGTTGCCGAAGAGCGCCTTGTCGAGCGCCAGCCGGTTGAGCAGCCCGCGGAGGCTCTCGCCCTGGCCGTTCACCCGCTCGACGAAGGCCTGCAGCAGCGGCGAGGAGGCGTCGCATATGACCCCCTTGCCCGAGATGTAGTCGGCCTTGTCGTTGATGATGCGGCGATGGGTGGTCGAGCGGCGCGCCATGAGGGCCAGCGCCTCGGGGAAGAGGTTGTCGTCGCCCCAGCGCCAGAAGCGGTCGCTCTGGATGCGCCCGCCGCCGAAGAGCGGCTCGGGCTCGCCGCGCCCCGTGACGGCAAGCGCCGTTTTCGGATTGCACTTCTTTTTCTTCATGGTTCAATGTTCAGTCGTTGTGCGGAGGCGGCGGGGCGCCCCCCGAGGGGAGGGCCCCCGCCGTCGGCCGCGGTTGGTCAGGCCTGCTGCCAGGCGTAGGAGAGCATCGTCTCGTCGAGGATGTCGCATCCGGCCATGAAGGTGGCGCGCTGGCGGTTCTCCATCAGGTCGGGGTTGTACCACATGCGGATTTCGGTGCCGGGGAAGTCGGCCGTGTTGACCGCCAGCACCAGGTTGCGGCGGTCGGTCAGCAGGCAGAACGACTTGGGATAGGTCGAGTCGGCGAGGTAGGCACCCAGGCGGACGTCGACCACAGGAATGCCGTGGTAGGCGAGCGTGCGGCGGCCGTTGACCGTGTCGATGTAGGAGGCGTCGGCGCCCTTCGAGTCGAGGTACTTCTCGTAGAGGTGGCAGATGTCCGACGTGGCGAAGAAGGCGAGCTGCCCCTCGGCCTTGAGGTCCTGCAAGCGGCAGTCGGCTTCGTTCCACAGGCGGTCGAAGAGCTCGACGGCATCTTCGGGCGCAGCCAGCTCGGAGGAGGTGTAGGAGAAGGTGTGGATGTCCTCCTCCTCCTCGCTTGCGGCGAAGGCGGTGAGCGCCTTGAGGAAGCCGTCGAAGGTGTTGAGCCCCGCCTCGCCGGCCGAGTCACCCATCCACATCGTCGCGCGGATGCCCTCGGCCACGGCCTGCTTGAAGAGCGTCGTCTCGGCCTGCTCGAGCTCGGTGCCCGTCAGGTCTTCCATGTTGACGTCGGCGCGGGCGGCAATCAGCTCGTAGACCTGCGCGAAGTAGTCGGCGGCCGAGAAGCCCAGTTCGGCCTTCACGCGGCTGAGCTGGATGGTCTTCTGGTAGCGGTGGGCCGTCTCGCCGCCGCTCCAGCCGGCGGCCGTGTACTTCTGGAGGATGTCGCGGCGGCCGTCCCACAACTGGACGGTCGTCGGCACCGGCATGTTGTAGAGGATGCGCACGCCCAGCTCCTGGGCCGAAGGGCCGCTCAGCATCGGACGGAAGAAGATGGTTTCGAGCTCCTGGCCCGTGTACTGCTTGGGGTTTTCGAGAAAACTCATGGCAAACTGTGTTTTTAGATGGTTAAAGGGTTGATTGTTCGTGAGGTGCTTCGGGGGCCGCGCTCCGCGGTAGGCGGCATCCCGGAGTCGCCTTTTTTCAGTTCAGAGAGGGGAAAGTTGACGGAAGAGAAGGGGGGCGTCGGAGGAAGGTCTCCGGCCGGCGGAAGGGACCCCGGGCCTCCGCCGGAGCGGCCGGGAGGGGGGGGGCCGCCGGGCCGGCAGAGGGGTACGACCCGACGCTCCCGCCCGCAAGGGGTCAGCTCTTGGCGAACGAACGGGCATCCTCGGCATAGGCCCGCTCGTTGGCCGTATGGAGCCGCTCGCGGCACGAGGGGTCCTCGACGGGACGCACCCGCGTGAGCTCGACGCGCAGCTGCGCCTCCCGCAGCGCCAGCACCGAGCGCCGCATCGACTGCGGAATGCGCTCCGAGGGCTGCACCGCCGCCGACACAGGAACTGCCGACGTAGGGGTTGCAACAGGACCCTCCGGCGCGGGGGCTGCGGCAGTACCCTCCGAAGCGGGCGCCGCCTCCGACGGGAAGAGCGCCGCAGAGCCTCCTGCTCCGGGTGCCGCCTCCGATGCGGGTGCTGCGGCCGAGGCCTCGGGCAGAACCGGCTCAGCAGAGCCGCCCGGCGCGGGGTGCTGCTCCGCCGGACCGCCCGGCGCCGGATGCTGCGATGCGGAGTGTTGCGGCGCGGCCTTTGCCGCAGCCGTGCGATGCTCCGTCGTGAGGCGCTCCCGCCAGCTGCGGAGCGTCTGCCGCACCCAGCGGACCAGTCCCTCGGGCAGTCCGCTCCGCCGCGGCCCGCCGCCGAAGGCTTCACCGCCCGCAGCAGCCACGGCCGAGCCCGCAGCCGCATCCGAGCCGGAGCCGTCAGCGCCGTCGGGACCGTCGGAGCCGTCGGAGCCGTCGAAGCCGTAGAGCTCCTCACCCCCGGCGGCACTCCCCTCCGAGGGGTTGCCTACCTCGGCGCCGATGACGCGGTCGGCCAGCCCCGCCTCCACCGCCTCCTCGGGCGAGAGCCAGCGTCCCGAGCCGTTGTTCTCGGCCATCAGCGCCGCAAATTCGGCAGCCGGACGGCCCGAACGGACGGCATAGATTTCGGCCAGCCGCTCGTCGGTCTTGCGCAGCAGCCCGATGCGGGCCTCAAGCTCGGCGACGTTGCCCTCGACCGAGCACTCCGAGTTGTGAATCAGGTAGAGCGCCCCGGCGGCAATCTCGCGCCGCCCCTCGGAGGCGGCCTGCGCAATGAGCGTCGCGGCCGAGGCCGTGTAGCCGTAGCAGCGGGTGGTGATGCGTCCCGGCAGGGTGCGCAGCGCGTCGTAAATCAGCAGCGCGTCGTTCACGTCGCCGCCCGTCGAGCGAATCGAGACCACCACCTCGGCAGCCTCCAGCGCGGCGATGCGCGCCGCGGCGGCCCGGAACCGCTCGTAGGTGGCCACCCGCGCTCCGGGGTCGTCGAACTGCCACTCCTCCGGCACGCCGATGTTGCCTTCGATGTCGATGTAGCAGACGTCGGCGCTGTTTCTAATCCGAATTTCCGATTTCATCATGGTTACTTTTGAAAGTTTGATAATAACAGTTGCGTACCTTTCCATAGGAGCAGGCGAGCTCCACGGCCACGGCCTCCATCGCCTCGCAGCACCCCGCACCCGCGGCGATGCGCCGCTCGACCTCTTCGCGGAGCAGCCACCGCTCGCAGGCCCCGCGGGCGACCAGCCCCCGCGCAAGCAGACGCCGCGCCGCCTCCTCGGGGCTCCGTCCGCGGAGCTCCCGGGCGAGCATCCCCACCAGCCGTTCCTCACCGCTCATCGCAGGCCGTCCTCCATCAGACGGATGAAGCGGCAGCGGGCCGACGACCGCTCGGGGTCGTAGCGCTCGACGGCCTCGAGGATGGCGACCACCTCGCCCGCGCCCGTATCCAGGCGGAAGCGCGAGCGGATGTCGGGCATCCCCGTCCCGGGGGTGAACAACGCCGCATATTCGTGGGGTTCGAGCCTCAGCGTGAGGGTGATGCGCTGGCGGAGGTCCTCGATTTCGCTCTGGGCGAGGTAGCGGCTGCGCAGCCCCTCGGCCCCCTCCAGGTCGCCGAAGGTGAGCGTGAAGGGCTCCGTCTCGTCATCGCCCGCATGGTTGAAGGCCGCCAGCGGGTACTCGGCCTGCTCGTAGGGGAATCCCCACCGCTCGCCCTCGGGCAGCGAGTGGAGGCCGCAGTAGCGCACCACCGTGGGGGCGATGTTGCCGTCGGGCACCTCGGCGTCGCGGTCGCCCACCTGGAGCAGCGAGGCCGAGGCGGCATTGGCGTAGTAACCCTTCACGCTGAAGACCGGTGCAAAGAGGGGGTTGCGCAGCCGCTCCTCACCCATCTTCGTGGCCCGGCTGGTCATCTCGTAGCTCCAGGCGCCGAACTCCTCGCCCGACTCCTCGTCGGCTCGGGCCACGGCCCCCTCGGCGGCGGCGTAGCACCACGTGCGCCGCTCGTGGAATCCGGGCGAGAGCTCCTCGAACTCGACCGGCTCCGAGAAGTCGGTCCGCGAGCGCCAGTCGGCATCGGGCCCCGCGCCGTAGAAGTCGTCGGCCGGTTCAATCCAGACCCGCCGCGAGGGCTCCTCGGTGAAGAAGCGCAGGTTGAAGAGGTGTCCGACGGCCTGCAGCAGCTCCATCTGCCGCACCTCGTGGCGCGCCACGTCGCCGAATTCGAGCAGCTCGTCGTAGCCGGGACGTCCTGAGAAGAGGGGGCGCATCGAGCACTCCTTGTCGAGCGTGAGGGTCATTCCCGGCTCGGCGCCCTGGAAGAAGATTGTGTCGAAGCGCACGGGCGAGGTGGGCGAAGCGGTGACGGGCGTCGAGCTCACCCGCAGCTCGACGGTCGTGGTGCCCCGCTCCTCGAGGTAGCCGTCGTAGAGCGCCCAGTCGAGCGTGTACTCTATCCAGACGTTCAGACCCCGGCGCATGAGCATGGGGTTCGAGAAGGAGCCGGTCGGAGGGGTGGAGACCTTGGCCGTGCGGCCCGAGAATTCGCACCAGGTCTGCGACTTGCCCCCGGTGACGTAGGTGAGCCGGTACTCGGCCCCCTCCTTGTGGCCGAAGACTACCACCAGATACTCGTAGTTGGGGCTCAGGTTGTTGCGCCGGTCCACAAAGCGGTTGGCCAGCGAGAACTGCAGCCGGCTCCCCGTCCCCAGGTAGAGCGAATCGAAGCCCGTGAGGCGGTTGCGGTCCAGAATCCGGTGCTCGGTCGTGTAGCGGAGGAAGTATTCGAAGCCGACGGTCACCTCGCTCAGGGGGCGGAAGACGATGCCGCCATCCTCCTGGCGGAAGCAGCCGCCGTTGTTGAAGAGCTGCTCGCCCAGCGGCTCGCCGTCCTCGTCGACGCTCTGCGGCTGGGCCGTCTCGACGATGTTGCCCACGCTGTACTGCGTGCGGTAGGGGTCGGCGTAGACCCGTCCCAGGGAGTCGGCCTGCGCCCGGGCGGTGCTGAGGCGGCGGGCGAAGAAGCCCATGCGCTTCTGCAGGAGCGAGGTGTCGTGCGAGGTGTAGGCGCCGCTCATGTAGAGCGAGCGGAAGAACTCCGATTCGAGGAAGCGGCTCTCGACCGTGTAGCCCGCCCCGGTGAAGATGGCCTCGACCATCGGGGCCAGCTGCAGGAAGGGGTGGTAGTCGTCCACCGAGAGGAGCCGCTCGGCGGGATAGAGCCCCGTTCCGGAGCTCTGCTTGGGGTAGTCGTCGCGCACCACGGGGAAGAACTTCACCGCCGAGGAGTCGCTCCATCCGGCGCAGATGTCGACCGGCGTGAGCTGCATGCGGAAGGAGACGGGCAGCGTCCGGAGCATTCCCAGCGCGGCGCTGCGGGCCCACTGCGGCGCCCCGTCGCGCAGCTCGAGGCGGTAGCCCTCGGGGCCGCACGAGAGCAGGCGCGCCGTACCGCTGAAGAGGAGCGCCCCCTTCCACTCGATGTCGACGCGGCGCGTGGTGAGGTTGAAGGTGCGCGTACCCTGCGGCGCATAGGCGTCGCCCAGCAGGCGGTCGTTGCGCGGCGAGCGGGGCAGCAGCAGCTCCATGGAGGAGCCCTCGCGGGCGGTCGCCGGGTCGGCAAGCGCCGCGGCATCGAATCCGGGGCGGAGCTGCGGCGTACCGTTCAGGTCGCAGGGCTGGTCATCGATACGGATTTCGGAACTCATAGCGCAACCTCCTTACGGGTGGGACGAATCGCAACCTCGAGCGCGTCGTAGGTGCCGTGGTGGTTGATTTCCACCTCGCTGGTGACCACGTCGACGGGCAGGTACTCCTCCCCGCAGAGCAGCCAGGCCTGCGACGAGGAGACGATGCCGGCGAGCGCCTCCATCACCTCCTCCCGCTCGAAGGCCGAGCGGAGCGTCACGAGGCGCTCCGAGGTGATACGCACCACCTCGTGGCCCGCGGCGCCGTAGACGCGCTCCTTGACCGTCTGCTTGGCCACGACCGTCTCGAAGGGGAAGGTGTAGTGCTCGACGGAGCCCGCCGCGCTGCGCCACGCCAGACGGCGGCTTCCGTGGGGTGCCGGCGCCACGGAGTAGGTCACCGTGCCCCACTCGCCCGCCTCGACCGTCACGCGCACCGTCTCTTCGGACAGGTCGTTCATGTTGAGCCGGAAGAGCTGCCAGCCGCCGTGCGTCGAGAGGTAGCTGCTGCTCTCGGTCCGCTCGCCCCCCATATGGGCCGTCACCGTCACGCGGAGGGGCTCTTCGGCAAAGAGGGTGAGCTCCTCGCACTCGACGGGGGAGATGAGGCGGCAGAGGGGCATCGTCGTCCGCAGCCCGGGGGCCACGGCCTTGCCGGCCTCCTGCGCCGAGACCCCGCCCACGGGCAGGAAGAGGAGGGCGTCGGAGCGGGCATCGTCGGCCCGCACCACAATCTGAACCGTCCGGACCTCGTCGTCGAAGAATCCGGTCGACCCCGCGGCGGGGGTGAAGCAGGCCTGCGGGCGGAGCATGGGGGCGATGTCGGCCGACCCGCCGAAGCAGCGGGCATAGCGCCGCGTGGCGAGGGTGTTGCCCGTCCGAGCATCGAGCAGCTGCAGAAGATGGTCTTCGGCCTCGCCGCTCACATCATCGAGTTCGAAGATGCAGCGCAGTTCGCCGCCGAGCGGCGCATTGTTTTCGGGAAGTTGCGTAAACTGTATCATATCGCGTGGTGTGTTGGTTTTTCGGGATAGGGTGCAGATGGGGTCCGGGGAAGGGCGCCGGGTTGGACCCGGGGGGGGTCGGGGGGTCGGGCGCCGGGGGTTGAGCATCGAGCTTTGGACGCCGGGTTGGACGCCGGGGTTGGGCCCGGGGTTGGGCGCCGGGGTTTGGGCCCGGGGCGGGAGAACGGGTGGGGCGGCCGAAGAGGCGGCCTGGGCAGTTAGGCGGGCGGACGGTCGGGTGGGCGGCAGGGCGGCCGAACGGAAGGGTGAAAGAGTGGAAGGGATGGCAAGGCCGGACTGAAAAAGATGGTAATGGTAAAGGTCCCGGCCCGTCCGGGTCTCGATCCGTCAAGGGTTCGTTCGGACAACCCCTCCGGTCAGCCAAAGGGCCCGTCAAGGGTCCGGTCCGTCCGAGCCTCGGCCCGCCGGAGTTCCTTCCCGAGAGAGTCGCACCCCGTCAAGTCCCGACCCGCCCGAGTCTCGGCCTGTCGAGGGTTCGTTCGGTCCCTCCCCCGGTCAGCCAAAGGGCTGTTCCGTCAAGGTCTCGGCCCGTCGAGGGTTCGTTCGGTCACCCTCCCCCGGTCAGCAAAGGGCCGTTCCGTCAAGGTCCCGGCTCATCCGGGGCTCGGCCCGTCAAGTCCCGACCCGCCCGAGCCTCGGCCCGCCGGAGTTCCTCCCCGAGAGAGTCGCACCCCGTCAAGGTCCGGCCCGCCCGGGTCTCGGCCTGTCAAGGGTTCGTTCGGTCACCCTCCCCCGGTCAGCCTAAGGGCCGTTCCATCAAGGTCCCGGCTCATCCGGGGCTCGGCCCGTCAAAGGTCCGGTCCGCCCGAGCCTCGGCCCGCCGGAGTTCCTCCCCGGGAGGGTCGCCCCACCCCTCCACGTCAGGGTCCCCACCGCACCTTTTCCCCTTTCCTCCCCCTTCATGTCCTCCTCCTCTCCTCTACCGCTCCGGCGCCTCTTACCCCTCCGACGCCCCGCCCCTCCATCCTGCGTTCCGGTGCGGCTGAGCCGCAGGGGCCGCGATTCGACCGCCGGGGGTGGAATCGCCCGAGCCAAGATGTGGAACGGGATTTCGGGTGCGGAGCGGAGAGCTGCCGCCGCGTCGGGGGCTCCGTTGCCGAGGCCTCCGGGTAGCCGGCCGGAGCCGACGCCGGGCAGACAGACATCCCGGGAAAGGGGGGGGGAGAGGCATCCCGGAAAAGGAAAAACAAAGAGCAGGAAAGGGTTTTCGAGCAGAAGGGGCCGAAACCGGCGAAGCGGCGAAGCGGCAGAGCCGCGAAGGGAAGACCGGTGGAGCAATGCCGCTGTACAGAGATGAAACGGAGCAGCGGTAAAGCGGTGCCGCGGTAAAGCGGGAAAAAGACAGAGATGCTTCGGTGCAACAGAGAAGCGGTACAGCGAAAAGCAGGACGGCAATGCTGTGGCACGGCGGGAAAACGGCGGAGCGATGCAAATAAAACGGTGCTGCGGTGAGCGGTGCAGCGGGAAACCGGGTAGCGGTGCGGCTGTGAACCGATGGAACAATGCTGCGGCGCGGCTGTAAACCGGAGCGGCGGTGCGCCCGAGGGGGAGGGAAGTGTCGACAATGTGTCGATAAAGTGTCGAAAGCTGTTGAAATGGGTTGATAACTTCGGCCGTAACTCTATGAATCAACCGATTGGCGATGTTGATAACCTCCCGAACGGAGGCGGCCGACTGTGGATTACACGGCAAATATACAACCCCGACACCCCCCTTGTCAAGAGGTCGGGCAAGATTTTCTCGAAAATGTGGAATAAACTTCCGATTTTTGCTTACCTTTGCGTGTTGAACCAATTGCTCACAACCCATGGATGATGGTCACAGTACCCCATATCGCCGTAGCGTCGTATCCCGACGCGCTCCCCTTCATCTATGGCATCCGGCACGCTCCTGACTTCCGCGTCGGCGAGCTGCTGGCGGCTACACCGGAGCGCTGCGCCGAACTCTTTGCCGAACGGGAGACCGACCTGGCCCTCGTTCCGGCCGCCCTCGTGCCCGACCTTCACGACGCCGACATCGTCACCGAATACTGCGTCGGAGCCACCGGCCCGTCGCGCTCGGCGCTGCTGCTGAGCAACGACCCCCCGCGCGAACTCCGTCGCCTCTTCCTCGACCCCCAGTCGCCCACGGCCGCCCATCTGGCCGCCTACCTGCTGGGCAAGCGCTGGGGACTCACCCCCAAATATGTTCCGCTCGACGACTCCGAGCTGCTCTTCCGCGTCGAAACGGGCGACGGCTTCGTGCTGGGCGGAGGCAAGGCCGCCGACGCCGAGGGGCTCTTCACCCACGTGACCGACCTCACGGGCGAGTGGTGCGCCACCGAGCAGCTGCCCGTGGCGCTGGGCGTCTGGGTCGCCCGCAAGGGGACCGACCTGCTCCAAATCGAGGCGCTGGAGTATGCCCTCACCTTCGGACTGGAGCACACCTTCGAGGCGGTGCGCGAATCGGTTCCCGACGAGGCGCTGCTCGAAATCTACGAACATCTCTCCTCGGAGGTCGACTACCTGTTCGACCTCGAGAAACACAAGGCTCTCAAACGATTGTGGTCCTCCGGCGTGAAGAACGCGCTGCGGACCAATCCCGGCTGAAGGTAGCAACGGGTGCCGCCTGAGCACCGCCCGATTTGCCGATACGGATTACGCAATTTCTAAACGGGAGCCACAATGATTACCATCTACCTCAAGCAATACAACAAAATCATCCGCAACGCCGACACCAAGCTCTTCGACGACCTGGGTTACGACGACATTCTGTGGATTGACATGCTGTTGCCGACCATCAAGGAGCAGAAGGCCGTGGAGAACTTCATGGAAATCAGCCTCCAGACCAAACAGCAGGTCGAGGAGATTGAGTCGACGTCGAAGTACTCCGAGACGGAAAACGCCATCATCTCCAACTCCAACTTCTTCGTTCCGACGGGGGAGTCGTTCCTCGTCGAGCCCGTCTCGTTCATCATCTCCAACGAGGGCGTGCTGGTCTCGGTGCGCAACGCCGAGTTCCGCACCTTCCGCGAGACGGAGAAGCGGCTGCAGATGAACTACCGCAGCTACTCGACGGGCTACCACGTCTTCATCTCGCTGCTCGAGGTGCGCATCGACTTCGACGCCGACCTGGTCGAGCTGGTCTCCAAGCAGGTAGGCACCCTCTCGAAGGACATCAATTCGGAGGATGCCATCGACAAGGCGGTGCTGCACCGCATCAGCGCCCTGCAGGAGAGCACCATGTCGCTGCGCGAGAACATCTTCGACCGCCAGCGCGTCCTCTCGGGCATTCTGCGCTCGGAACGCTTCCCGAGCGATATCTACCCGCGGCTGCAGCTGATGATTAAGGACGTCAACTCGCTCATCAACCACGCCGACTTCAGCTTCCAGAGACTCGACTACATCCAGGATGCGGCGCTGGGTCTGATTAACATCGAGCAGAACGAAATCGTCAAGATATTCTCGGTGGCGGCCGTCATCTTCATGCCCGCGACGCTCATCGCCTCCATCTACGGCATGAACTTCAAGTTCATGCCCGAGATGAGCTGGGACTACGGCTACCTCTTCGCGCTGGCGCTCATGGTGCTCTGCTCAGCGCTGACGATTCTCTTCTTCCGCTTCAAGAAGTGGCTGTAGAGAGCCGAACCGAACAGACGAGGGACCCGTCGTGCGACGGGTCCCTCGTCTGTTTTTGTCTCTTCGTTTGTCTGTTTGGCCAGTCGTTGGCCGGCTGCTCCGCCGACCGTTTGCCGACATCCCGCCTGTTTTGTCCGGTTTTCAAGCTGTTCAGCAGGTCGTTGGCCGGTCGTTCCACGGGCTGTTCTCCGGCCGCTCGCCGATTTTGTCTGTCGGGCCTGCTCCGTCGGGTCCGTCGGGTCCATTGGTCCGTTGGTCCGTAGGGTCCATTGGCGCCGGAGGGGGTCCGTTGATGCCCGCACCCTGCCGCGGCCTGCGCCCTCTGCCTGCATCGAGGCGGCGGAAAAGCGTGCCGCCGCCCGGTTTAGCCCCGGACGAAAAATACACCCGACCCGAACCTCCGGCCCGGATGCCGACAACGGTTCCTCTCCGCACTCAAAACCCGCTTGCGCAGACCTTCTCCGCCCGGAACATCCCCGCACAGGCTGCTCCCTCTCAGGCCGCCTTCACTCTGGCCGCCCACTTCGGACGCACTTCTGCAGACCGCTACGCCCAGGACGCTCCGTTCCGGACGCACTTCTGCAGACCGCTACGCCCAGAACGCTCCGCTCCGGACGCACTTCTGCAGACCGCTACGCCCAGAACGCTCCGCTCCGGACGCACTTCTGCAGACCGCTACGCCCAGAACGCTCCGCTCCGGACGCACTCTTTCGGGCCGCCCCGCTCAGGCTGCCCCGTTCAGGCCGTCCCCGCTCAGGCGGGAAACTCCTCGGGATGGCTCTTGACGTAGCCGAGCAGCATCGCCTCGTAGTTCTCGTCGAGCGACTGATACTCCGTCTGCAGCGCGTCGATTTTCGCCTCGTCCTCCTCCGTGGCATGCTCGCAGCAGGGGGACTCGATGCCCTCCAGCACGCGGCGCGCCCGCTCGACGATGTCGGCACGGCGCACCGCACCCAGCTCGCGGAAGTAGCGCACGGCCGGCTCCAGCAGATGGGCGTGGCGGTTGTAGCAGAGGCCGAAGAAGCCGCATTCGCGCACCTCGTCCTCGACCACCCGCGTCACGTAGAAGAGCCGCTCGCCGTGGGTCAGCCCCTCGGGACAACCCCGCTCGTTGCAGATGCCCTTCTCCTCGAGCGAGCTCCAGATGCGGTCGTAGAGCGCCTCGCCCTCCTGCGACTCGGTCTCGGCCCCCGGCTCGGAGCGATGTCCCTCATGACAAAGTTTTTCGAAAAAGTTCCACATGGTCAGTTATTTTTGACGGGTCAGAAACGGCTGCTGCACACGCCCTTGCGGAGGTAGGATAGCTCTCCGGCAGAGACCTACGCCCGGTCGAACATCCCTTCCCGAAGGAGGGGCTCCATCCCGACGTCAGGCCTCGCCCTGCCGGCAGTCCCCGCCCCGACGGATGTTTTTCTCCTTTCTCCCGAGCGAAGCCCTCTTCCCGGCGGCGTTTTTCTCATCGGCCGAAGCCTTTTCTCCGGCAGTGCTCTCCTTCCCCGGCCGGAGCCTTCGCCCGACCCTCGGGCCGGCAAGGTGCGGCACCCGGTACGGCGTCATCGCAGCGCATTTCCAAACAAATTTACGAAATTCCTGCAAAAACCGTACTCCGCACCCCCTCCGAATTGCACCTCCACCCCCATTTTTTGCCGCCGCCGGCTCCCCGCCCGCTCCGCCACACCCCGATTCACTCCGAAGCCCCCTTCTCCGGCAACACCCGACCCGTCCAGCCCGCCTCCTTCGCCTGCACCCCGTCTACGCCCTCCGGAGCACCCGCATCGTCCGCCCGCAACCCGCCCACATCGCTCACCTCTTCCCGATACCCGGCATCCAGCCTCCTCCCCGATGCCGCCGAAACTCCTCTCCGCCCACTCCCCGCCTTCCGCCGCCACATTCGTCTCCTCCTCCTGCCGGAACCACACCCCGACTCGCCCCCGCCCCCGCCGTCTCTCCTGCCGTCTTCCCCATCACCGCCCCCCCCCGCAGCAGCCCACCGACCGGGTGGCCGGCCAATGCCCCCTCCGTCGCCTTTCCGCCTCCCGCCCTTCTCTGCGTCGCCATCCTTTCTCCCGCCGCCTTCCGCCGTCACCACCGTCGTCTCCCCCTCCTCCCGCCGTCGCCGGCTCCTCACCTCCCCCGCCACGGCGCCCCCTCCGCACCCCCTTCTTTCAAAGAAAGAAGAGCCGACGCGGCCCTTATTCCCGACAAAATCGCTATCTTTGCAAAATATGGACGGCCCACCGGCAAAAAACGCGCGCAAGCGTGGCCTTTTGCCCGCGCCTTTTCGTATATTTGCACACTTGTATCCGCGTCATGCTCGAAAAACTGGCTAAACAGACCGCCGTCTACGGCATCAGCACCATCGTGGTGCGGTTCCTGAGCTACCTGCTCACGCCCTACTATACACGCATCTTCGGGCAGGAGACCTACGGCATCGTCACCGATGTCTACGCCCTCATCCCGCTGGCCCTCACCCTCCTGACGATGGGCATGGAGTCGAGCTACTTCCGCTTCTCGGCCAAGGCCGAGGAGGCCGGCGGCGACGTACAGGGCGCCAAGCGCCGGCTCTTCGCCACCACGTGGGGCGCCACCTCGCTGGCCGCCGTGCTCTTCTTCGCCCTCATCCTGCTCTTCCGCCAGGGCATCTCCGCCGCCATGGGCCCGGCCTACGCCGCCCATCCCGACTACATCGTCTGGGTGGGGCTCATCATCCTCTTCGACGTCTCGGCCTGCATCCCCTTCTCGCGGCTGCGCGAACAGGGGCGCGCCATGACCTTCGTGGCCATCAAGGCGCTCAACGTGGTGCTCAACGTCGCCCTGGCCTTCGCCTTCGGCATGGCGGGGCTCTTCGCCACGGAGTTCGGCGTGGGGTGGGTCTTCGTGGCCAACCTCGCGGCCAGCGTGGTGACCTGGTGCGTCATCCTCCTCACCACCGACCGCGTCCTTCCGCGCATCGACCGCCGCCTGCTGACGGCCGTCTTCGCCTACTCGCTGCCGCTGCTGGTGGGCGGACTGGCCGGCACGGCCAACGAGTTCATCGACCGCCAGCTCATCAAGTACCTCGTCCCCGAGGGGGCGATGGCCCAGCTGGGCGTCTACGGCGCCATCACCAAGATTGCCGTGGTGATGATGCTCTTCTACCAGATGTACCGCCTGGCGGCCGAGCCCTTCTTCCTCTCGAACTTCCGCAAGTCGGAGTTCGTCGCCATGAACGCCGCGGCACTCAAGTACTACGTCATGGCCTCGATGCTCATCTTCCTGGGCATCGCCCTCTTCCGCGACCTCTTCGCGCTGATTGTGGGGCGTGACTTCCGCGAGGGCATCTACATCCTGCCCGTCGTGCTGGGGGCCAACGTGCTGACGGGCGTCTGGCTCAACCTCTCGTTCTGGTACAAGCGCGAGGAGCGCACCTCGCTGGCCATCGTCGTCACGGGGACGGGCCTCGTGGCGATGCTCTGCTTCGGGTGGCTGATGATTCCCCGCTGGGGCTACTTCGGGGCGGCCTGGGCGCGGCTGGCCAGCGAAACGGCGATGGTGGCCGTCAGCTGGTGGCTCAACCGCCGCTTCTTCCCCACGCCCTACGACTGGCGGCGCATGGGCGAGTATGTCGTCACGGCCCTCGCGCTCTTCTTCGTCTGCGAGCGGGCCGGGGTCGTCCTGGACAATATTTGGTTGAGCTATGCGTTTAACATAGTGGCATTTGCGGGCTATGCGGCCTACCTCGTACGGCGCGAGCACATCGACCTGAAGGCGATGCTCCGCTCGGCGCTTCACCGCCGGTAGCCGGGGGGGGCAGGAAGGGGAGAGCCGGCCCCGCAACGAAACAACGAAACAACGAAACAAGGAACAGAAAGGAGAAGATTCGCATGCGATTTGCCGACATCATCGGACAGGAGGAGCTCAAGCGCCACCTCGTGCAGGGCATCGACTCGGGGCGCGTGAGCCACGCCCAGCTCTTCACGGGAAGCGCCGGACGGGGCGCGCTGGCGCTGGCCGTGGCCTACGTGCAGTACCTCTGCTGCCGCCACCGCCGCAACGGCGACTCGTGCGGCGAGTGTCCCGACTGCCGGCAGATTGCCGAACTGGCCCACCCCGACCTGCATCTGGTCTTCCCGGTCAACCGCCAGGGCAAGAAGTCGGGCGAGGCGGTGCGCAGCGACGAGTTTCTTCCCCTCTTCCGCGAACTCTTCACCCGCACCGGAGGCTACTTCTCGCCCCAGATGTGGTACGACAGCCTCGATTTGGGCAAGACGCTCAAGGGGATGATTTCGGCCCGCGAGGCCGACGACATCATCCGCAAGCTCTCCTTCAAGAGCTACGAGGCGGAGTACAAGACGATGCTCGTCTGGCTGCCCGAGACGATGAACGAGGAGGCGGCCAACAAGCTGCTCAAGATTCTCGAGGAGCCGTGGGAGCGGACCCTCTTCCTGCTGGTGAGCGAGCAGCCCGAGCTGCTGCTGCCGACCATCCTCTCGCGTACGCAGGAGGTCACCGTGCCGCGCCTCGAGCCGCGCGTGCTCGAGGAGGAGGCCTTCCGGCTGGGGGTCGACGACCCGCTGCGCGCCCGCAACATGGCGCGGCTGGCCGGGGGCGACCTGCTCGAGCTGCAGCGCCTGGCGGCGGGCGAGAGCGACACGCTGCGCCACGAAAACTTCACGCTCTTCTGCTCGCTCATGCGGCTGAGCTACAACAACCGCCACCTCGAGCTGCTGGGGTGGGCCGAGCAGGTGGCCGCCCTCACGCGCGAGCAGCAGCGGGCCTTCCTGCGCGACATGGCGCGGCTGCTGCGCGAGAGCTTCGTGCTCCACGCCGGCATCGACTCGGTCTGCTACCTCTGGGGCGAGGAGCTGGACTTCTGCCGCAAGTTCTGCCCCTATGTCGACTCGCACAACATCGAGCCGCTGGTGGCCCAGGTCGAGAGCGCCCAGGCGCAAATCTCGCAGAACGGCAACCCCACGATTGTCTTCACGCACTTCGCCCTCGCGGTGAGCAAAATGATAGGATTACGTTAACGTCAACGCTATGGAGTTATGGCACGTGTGGTATTTTTGACAGGAGGAAACGTCGGCGACGTAAAACGGCGCCTGCAACGGGCACAACAGTTGCTCAACGAACGGGTGGGGGCGGTGCTGCGCTGCTCGCACCGCTACGAGAGCGCCCCGTGGGGCTTCGAGGCCGAGGAGCGCTTCTCGAACCAGGCCATCGAGGTGACCACCGACCTCTCGCCGCTCGAGGTGCTCGACACCATCGAGCAGATTGAGAACGAGCTGGGGCGCAACCGCGCGGCCGAGGCCGTCGAGCGTGCCCGCACGGGGAGCCGCTACTGCTCGCGCCCAATCGACATCGACATCCTCTTCTACGACGACCGGGTGATTGACACCCCGCGCCTGGTGGTTCCCCACCCGCTTCTGGCCGAGCGGGAGTTCGCGCTGGTTCCGCTCTGCGAAATCATGCGCACGCGCCGCCATCCGGTCACGGGGCTCACGGTGGGCGAGATGCTCGCGGCGCTCAAACACGACAACGAACCGACGACATGCTGAACGGAAAACGACTCAGAATAACGGCCGCCCTCTGCCTCCTGGCAGCGCTGGGCGGATGCTTCAAGGATGTCTCCTACGACACCTCCTACGTGCTCAAGCCGCTGCTCCAGAGCGCCTCGGGCAGCGACGTGGAGGCGCTCGAGGGGACCCTTGCCTATGCCTTTGCGGCCGACACCTCCGAGTGGGAGGTGACGAGCTACGAGGATGCGCTGGCGGGCATCATCACCTCGCGGCGCGACCCCTCGCTCAAGGACAACGCGCCGCTGGCCACGGCCGAGCCCTACGAGGCCGAGGGGACACGCGGCTGGCTGACGATGCGCATCAGGCGGTCGAGCGCGCTGGTGGTGGCCGTCAACCCCGAGCTGCGCCTCTACGGCTACCGCCAGCAGGGCTTCGGCGAGAACATGCCGCGCCTCTACTCGACGGTGGTCTTCCGCCCCTGGAAGCAGAGCTACGACGAGTCGAAGTCGTGGTTCATGCGCAACGACTTCTACACCCCGCCGCTCGAGGCGCAGTACATCATCGAGCCCTACGTCGAGACCACCGAAGGGGCGACGCCCGAGCAGCTCACCGCGCTCAAGGCCTACGCCTATGCGGTCGACACCACCGACTGGAAGGTGGCCACCTACGACGACGCCACGCTGGGCATCATCACCTCGAAGTACGACGAGGAGGAGACCAAGCGCAACCCGATGGCCACGGCCTCGCGCGACTCCGGAACGGGCAACTTCACGATGACCGTCTCGGGCACGCCGCTGATGGTCATCGTCGCCGACACGCGCAACCGCCGCTACGCCTACAGCCGCCAGGACATCGACCTCTCGGGAGGCCCCTACTCGGCGCGGCTCACCTTCCGTCCGTGGCGCACCGACTCGGTCTATGTCGAGGACGGCTGGCGCTTCGTCAACAACTACGACCCCGAAGCCGAGCCCGAGACGACCCTCAAAACCAGACAACGATGAACGCCATGCCCCGACATACCCTGCGCGCCCTCCGGCTGGGCGTCCTGCTGCTCTTCGGCTCGACGCTGCTGAGCCGCTGCGCCACGATGATGACCCCCACGGGCGGCCCCAAGGATACGCTCCCGCCGGTCATCCTCACCATGACGCCCGACAACTACACGCGCAACGTACCCACCGTCCCCAAGGGGATGAAAATCTACATCGGCTTCGACGAGTTCGTCCAAATCAAGGACCAGCAGAAGGAGTTCTTCACCTCGCCGCAGATGAAGAAGAAGCCGACGCTGACGCTGCGCGGACGCGGGCTGGTCATCCAGCTGCGCGACACGCTGGAGCCCAACACCACCTATGCGCTCAACTTCGGCAGCGCCATCCAGGACAACAACGAGAACAACCCGCTCTACTCGATGCGCTACGTCTTCTCGACGGGCGACGAAATCGACTCGATGATACTCTCGGGCTACACGGCCGACAGCTACAAGACCGACTCCGTGTCGAAGAGCTTCATCTGGTTCTACCCGGCCGACTCGCTGGACGAGACCCCCGAGTACGACTCGACCATCTTCAACCGCAAGCCCTCGGTCATCGCCCGGGCCGAGACCAACGGCATCTTCATCGCCCAGAACCTCAAGCCCATCCCCTACCGGCTCTACGCCATCGAGGATACGAACGACAACCAGATGTACGAACCCGGAGTCGACCAGGTGGGCTTCATCGAGGAGCTGCAGAACCCGCTCGAGCTGCCCGACTTCGCCATCTGGTACGACTCGCTGCGCCGCTACGTGACGGCCGAGCCGCAGCTCTACTTCCGCATGTTCACCGACGTGGCCTTCCGCCGCCAGATGCTCTCCGAGACGGCCCGTCCGCTCCAGCACCAGGCGATGCTCTACTTCGCCTCGGCCCACCCGCGCATCGTGCGCATCCACTTCGACAGCATCCCCGACGAGCGGGTCATCATCGACCCCCAGACCGTGGGGCGCGATACGGTGGCGCTGTGGTTCAACATGCCCTCCGAGTCGCTTCCCGACACCATCCGCGGCACCATCACCTACTTCAAGCACGACTCCATCCGCCAGCTGCAGGAGGTGACCGAGGATTTGAAGCTCGCATGGCGCCTCGTCGAGACCAAGGCCGAGGAGCGCGAGCGCGAGAAGCTCGAACGCGAGAAGCGCAAGGCCGAGGAGGCGGGCGAGGAGTGGACCCCGCCGGCCGAGAAGAACCCCTTCGCCTGGAAGTTCGTCACCTCGGGCGAAATCAACCCCGAAGAGGACCTCGTCGTCGACTTCGACTACCCGCTGGCGCGGCTCGACTCGGCCTCGCTGGTGCTCACGCGCGACTACCCCGACAGCACCCACGAGGAGGTGCCGCTGCGCATCGTGCGCGACACGGCGCAGCTGCGCCGCTGGCACATCCGCACCGAGTGGGTTCCCGCCTCGAAGTATACGCTCACCATCCCCGCGGGGGCCATCACCGACATCGCCGGCTTCTCGAACGACTCCATCGTGGAGTCGCGCGCGACGATGGACCCCGAGAAGTTCTCGACGGTGAAAATCAACGTCGTGGCGCCCGACGACGGGACGCGCTACATCATCCAGATGCTCGACGGCGGCGGCAAGCTCAAGCAGGAGCGGCGCGACCTGAGCAGCGGCCTCTGCCAGTTCAACTACGTGCCGGCGGGCGACATCCGCTTCCGCGTCATCGAGGACAGGAACGGCAACGGCAAGTGGGATGCGGGCAACCTTGTCGAGCGGCGCCAGCCCGAGCGCACGGAGCTCTACGCCAACGACGACGGGGAGGACACCTTCACCACCAAGGCCAACTGGGAGATGGAGTTCACGATGGACATGTCGCGGATATTCGCCCCCGTGACGATGGAGTCGCTCATCCGCACGCTCGACGAGCGCGAGGAGCAGCGTCTGCGCCGCGAGGCCGAGAAGCTGGCCAAGGAGGGCGACAAGGGGCGCCGCGAGCGCGAGATGCAGGAGCGCCAGGCCAACCAGGAGCGCTTCAACAACACCATGAATACCACGGGCGGCATGTTCATGCGCTGACGCGCCCCCGCAGAGAGAGACCCAATGAAACGATTTGCAATCATCGGACTACTGACCGCGGCCCTGCTGGGCTGCGCAAGCGCGCGGGCGCAGCACACGCTGGGCTTCGTCGTGGGCTACGGCATGGGCAGCGCCCGTTTCCAGCCCACGCAGGAGACGCGCGGCGTGTGGGGCATGTACAGCGCCGGCCTGACGTGGCGCCACTACGGCAAGCAGCGCTTCGTGGGGGGCTTCGGCGCCGACCTGGAGTTCCTCCAGCAGGGCTTCTCGTTCGCCCTCAACGCCTCGCAGGTCGAGGACAAGAAGGACTACAGGTACTACACGCGTCGCGTCAACTCGGTAGTGCTGCCCATCGTCTGGCAGCCCCACGCCTACCTCTTCAAGCACCGCGTAAGGCTCTACCTCGAGGCGGCGGCCACCTTCTCCTACAACATCTCGTCGACCTACGAGGACGAGGTGCTGCGCGACGCCGGGCGCCCCGACTGGCGGGGCGACTACCCCTTCAAGGTCGAGCGCGACAACCGCTGGGGCTACGGCCTGGCCGGCGGCGCCGGCATCGCCATCCTCATCCGCCGCTTCGAGCTCAACCTGCGGGCCCGCTACTACTTCGGCTACTCGGACATCGTGCGCAACCGCAACAAGTATGCGGACAACACCACCGACGGCGCCGAGAACCCCTTCTGGGCCACGCCGCTGCGCTCGCCGATGGACAACCTCAACATCAGCATCGGCCTGAGCTACCGCTTCAACAAGGAGGGCTTCGACTCGTGGAACACGCCGCGCCGCAAACGCGAGAAGGCCGGCGTCGAATTCAGTTACGACAAGAAAAACAGATAACACCATGGAAACGACCCGTCAGCAGAAAATCGCCCGTCAGATTCAGAAGGACATCGCCGATATCTTCCAGAAGGAGGGGGCCGCGCTGGTCCGCGGGCTGCTCGTCACCGTCACGGCGGTGCGCGTCTCGCCCGACTTCAGCTACGCCAAAATCTACGTGAGCGTCTTCCCCTTCGAGAAGAGCCGCGAGCTCATGGAGCGTCTCGAGCACGAGAACTGGTTCGTGCGCCGGGCGCTGGGCCAGCGCATCCGCAACCAGCTGAAGAACGTCCCCGAACTGCAGTTCTTCCTCGACGACTCGCTCGAATACATCGAGCACATCGAGGAGGCGCTCAAACACTGACCCGACCGCTCCGCATCGCACCCCTCGCCGCCGCATGAACCTGCCCCGCCATATCGCCCGCCGCTACCTCTTCGCGCCCAAGTCCCACTCGGTCATCAACCTCATCGCGGGGCTGAGCGTCGTGGCCGTGGCCATGCCCGTGGCGGCGATGCTCATCCTGCTCTCGGTCTTCAACGGCTTCGAGAGCCTCATCCGGCAGATGGGCGGGGCCTTCGACGCCGACCTGACGCTCACGCCCGCCGCGGGGATGACCTTCGAAACGGCGAGGCTCGACACGGCGGCGCTGGCCGCCGCGCCGGGGGTCGAGGCCCTCTCGTTCATCCTCGAGCAGAACCTGCTGCTCGAGCGCCACGGCCGCCAGGCGGTGGCCACGCTGCGGGGGGCCGACGACGCCTACGCGAAGGTGCTGCCGCTCGACAGCATCGTGGCGGGGGGCGACGCACGGCTGCACGTGGGCGAGCTCGAACGGCTCGTCATCGGCCAGACGATGGCCTACACGCTGGGCATCCGCACGCTGGCCGACGCCGAGGTGACGCTCTACGCCCTGCGGCGGAGCTCCTTCTCGACGCTGCTGCCGCTCGACAGCTACACGCGGCAGCGCGAGCCGGTGGGGGGCGTCTACGTCCTCGACCTCGAAACCGAGCGGCGCTACGTGCTCGGCTCGCTGCACATGGCGCAGGAGTTGTTCAACTACCCGGGCCGCGCCTCGGCGCTGCTGCTGCGCACCGCGCCCGGGGCCGATGCCGAACAGGTGGCCGCCCGCGTGGCCCGCATCGCGGGCGACGACTTCCGGCTCCGCACGCGGGCCGAGATGCAGGCCTCGCTCTACCGCATCATGCGCTACGAGAAGTGGGGCATCTTCTTCATCTCGCTGCTGGTGCTCGTCATCGCCTCCTTCTCGATTGTCGGGGCGCTGGCGATGCTCATCGTCGAGAAGCGCGACGACGCCGCGACGCTCCGTGCGCTGGGGGCCGACACCTCCTTCCTGCGGAGGCTCTTCAGCGCCGAGGGGGCCCTCATCAGCGGCGCGGGGGCGCTGCTGGGCGTGGTGTTGGGCGTGGGCGCGACGCTGCTCCAGCAGCACTACGGCCTCATCCGCATCCCGGCCGAGAGCTTCCTGATGCAGAGCTACCCGGTCGAGTTCCGCTGGACGGACCTGGCGGCCGTCGCCGTGGCCTTCACCCTTGTGGCGGGGCTCATCACGCACCTCACCGTGCGCAGCATGATAAAACGTACCGAACCATGAAATACCGCATCCGACTGGCGGCGCTGCTGCTGCTCGGCCTGATGGCCGGAGCCTGCACGCGCCACAAAATCATCCCCGACGATGAGCTGGCGCTGATTTTCCACGACGCCTTCCTGACCAACGCCTACATCACCACGGAGCGGCTCCGCCTCGATTCGCTCGAGATTTACGAGCCGATTTTCGCCCGCTACGGCTACACGACCGAGGACGTGCAGTACACCATCGGCAACTTCTCGAAGCGCAAGAGCGCCCGCCTGGGCGACGTGGTCGAGGAGTCCATCCGCATACTCGAGGAGGAGGGCAAGCGCTACGAGCACGAGGTCTCCATCCTCGACACCATCGACAACGTGGCGCGGCGCACCTTCACGCGGCGCGTCTACACCGACTCGCTGGTGCGCGTGCGCACGCTGCGCGACACGGCGCGGCTCCACGTCCGCCTCGACACCCTCCTTGCGGGCGAATACGACCTCTCGGTCTGCTATACGGTCGACTCGCTCGACCGCAACCCCGGACTGCGGGGCTCGGCGTGGCTTGAGCGCCGCGACGGCAGCCGCACGGGGGGCTACACCTTCACGCTGCGCCGCGGCAAGGAGGAGCGCTTCTCGCGCCACTTCACCACCGACAGCACCACGCGCAGGCTGCACCTCAACCTCTTCCTGCCGCGCGAGGCGGCCGGGCGCCCCTCCGTCACCATGCGCGACCTGCGCATCGACTACACGCCCCCGACGGCGCAGGCCGTCGAGAGCCTCTACATCCGCCAACTCGACATCCGCATCTTCGCCGATGAATTCTTCCGCGCAGCCCATCCGGCGGATAGCCTCTAACCTGCTCTGGCAGCCGGGAGGCTTTCTGCGCCACCCGCTGGTGAGCATCGACGCCGGGGGGCGCATCCTCGGCGTGGAGCAGTGCGCCGAGCCCGACCGTCTGGCCGGCGTGGAGTTCTACGGCGGAGTGCTCCTCCCGGGGCTGGTCAACGCCCACTGCCACCTCGAACTGGCGCACCTGGCGGGGATGATTCCCGCGGGGTGCGGCTTCCGGGGCTTCATCCGCGCGCTGCGGGCCCACCGCCACGCCGTGAGCGGTGAGGAGCGCCACCGCGCAGCCGACCGCATCGACGCCGCCATGCGCAGCCGCGGCATCCGTGCCGTGGGCGACACCTCCAACGGGATGACCTCGTTCGCCACCAAGCGGCAAAGCGCACTGCGCTACCACACCTTCGCCGAGCTCTTCGGACTGCGGAGCAGCACCACGGAGCACCTCGCGCCGCTGCTCGCCGAGCCCGACACCTCGCCCACGCCCCACTCGCTCTACGCCGTGCAGGAGGCCCCCTTCGCGGCGCTTGCCCGCGAGGGCGACGCGCCCCTCTCGCTCCACTACCTCGAGACGCCCGACGAGAAGGAGCTCTTCCGCGGGAAGGGCGGGCTGTGGGAGTGGTACCGCAGCGAGGGGCTTTCGTGCGACTTCCTCCACTACGGCTCGCCGACGCGCCGGCTGGTCGAGCAGACGCCCCGCGACCGCTCGCTGCTGCTGGTCCACGCCACCTGCACGACGCAGGAGGATATCGACCAGCTGCGCGAACACTTCACCGCACCGCTCTACTGGTGCCTCTGCCCCACCTCGAACCGCCACATCTCGGGGCTTCGCCCGCCCGTCGAGCTGCTGCGGCGCAACGGCGCCCTCATCTGCCTGGGTACCGACTCGCCGGCCTCGAACCCCGCCATGTCGCTCTTCGAGGAGATGCGGCAGCTGGAGGAGGTACCGCTCGGGGAGCTCATCGCCTGGGCCACGCTCCACGGCGCCCGCGCGCTGGGGATGGAGCAGGAGCTGGGGAGCGTCGAGCCGGGCAAACGGCCGGGGCTCTGCCTGCTTTCGGGCATCGACTACGCCTCGATGCGTCTGGGCCCCTCCGCCCGCCTCCGCCCGCTGCTCTGAGCGAGGGAAGCGAGGGGAGCGAGGGGAGCGCCCGCACCGCCCCGAAAGGGCCGCCGCAGACCCGAAGCCGGCGCCGCACTGGAAAAGGACCGCCGCAGACCCGAGTACTACCCGCCTTCTCCACCCGCCGCTCCGAACGAGGAGGGCTCCCGCGCCGCCCGCCGCAAAAAGTCAACCCCGCACCCGGTTTTCGCCGCCTCCGCCTGCCGCAAAAGGACCCGCCGCATGCCCGGAGCCCACACCACCGCCCACCTCCGCCGCGACAGGTCGACCTCGCACTCGGTTTTCTTCTTCTTCGCCCGCTGCTCCGAACGAGGGGAGCGCCCGCACCAACCCGCTGCCCCGAACGAGGAGGGCTCCCGCGCCGCCCGCCGCAAAAAGTCGACCCCGCACCCGGTTTTCACCTCCGCCATCCGCCGCTCCGAGCGAGGAGGACGCCCGCGCCAACCCGCCGGAAAAGGGCCGCCGCAGCCCGAATCCTACCCGCCTTCTCCGTCCGCTATTCCGAACGCCCAAGGCCGGGGCGGAACAACCCCTTCCGCTTCCCCGGGTCCATCCGCCACCCCGGCTCCATCCACTCCCCCCCTGGCTCCTTATTATAAAAGAGTCACGCACGGCCGCTCCGCCTCCCCCCGCTCCTTTCCCCGCAGCTCCGTCCCGCTCCCCGCCATCGCCCCTGCCGGAATCGGGGTTGCACAAACCGGAATTCCGGTCATCCCCCGCAGCGCACAAAGCGCTATCTTTGCACCGTCGGACCCATCGCCCGACATCCGAATACCATGGCAGACATCTTCGAACGCATGAAAGCGGGCGAGCTCATCCTCGACAGCGACCCCGAATATCCCCGCCTCTACGAGGCGCTGCTGCGCGGCATGCGCATCACCGGCGAACTCAACTCCTCCTACCGCACCCCCGCCGAGGTGCGCGCCGCCCTGAGCGAGCTGACCGGCCAGCAACTCGACGACTCGGTATGGGTCGTTCCCCCGTTCCACACCGACTTCGGACAGTTCATCCGCTTCGGCCGGGGCGTCTTCGTCAACAACGGCTGCACCTTCATGGACCGCGGCGGCATCACCCTTGAGGAGGGGGTCTTCATCGGCCCCAACGTCAACCTCATCACCGAGAACCATGCCGAGGAGCCCGAGCTGCGCCACAACGTCTACGGGCGGCCGATTCTCATCCGCCGCAACGCCTGGATAGGGGCCTGCTCGGTGGTGCTTCCGGGGGTCACCATCGGTGAGAACGCCATCGTGGGGGCCGGTTCGGTGGTCACGCACGACGTCCCGGCCGACACCATTGTGGCGGGCAATCCGGCGCGCGTCATCCGCCCGATTCGCAAGTAGCAAGGGCCCGGAACGGGAGGCGGTGGGCCCGAGCCCGGGGACAGAACCCGGGAACAAAACCCGGGGCCCGATGGAGCCGGGAATCGGAACCGGCTTCGGAAAGAGGCCCGAATCGGTCCCCACGGAGCCGGGAACAGGCCCGGGAGCCAACCGGAGCCCGTACCCGCCCGATGAATCACCCCGCGCCGATGCCGGCCCTTCGGTCCGCAACCCGCATGCGGCATCCCTCACCCCGGCTTCAGCCGGGGTTTTTCGCAATGAGAGCCGCCCGAACGCACCGCAGACCTCGCAGAAGCCGTCGCACCCGCCCCGCCGCCGGAAAATCGCCCCGCCGTCCGACCCCGGAAAAACCCATCCGACCCCGGGGAAACCCGTCCGAGCCCCGGGAAGCCCCTGCCNTATGTTCTTACCCGTTCACCTAACCTCACTGACCTCGCCTCCCCTATTCGTCGGCAGCGTCAGATTGCAATAAGCGACAGCACCCGGCCCCCTGCGCCCGCCAGAGAAACGGAAGCCCGCACCGCACCCCGCCAACCATTCCGGACCCTCGACACCGCCCTTCGCAATCCACCGGCCTCACCCGCACCGGGGAACCGCCTTACGCCGCACCCCCATGCCACACCGCTCCGGCACCCCTCCAACCGCTCCGTCCCCCTCGCAACAGCGCCTCACCTGCGCCGGAGAACCGCCCCGCTGCGGGGAACCTCTCCGCCCCCACAGCATCCACGCGCCGCAACACCCTCCCGTGCGACCTTTTCCGTTCACGAAAAAGAGCCCTAACGTTTGCAGATAAGCTTTTACGTGCCGAAATTCGAACTTCCGGCAACCCCAATCTTCGCATTCATGAAAAGTTTAGGCATAGACATCGGCTCCTCTTCGGTGAAGGTGTCGCTAATGGACATTGAAACGGGCGCCTGCGTCGCCTCGACCAACCCCGACTTCGACGCCGCAGCCCGCGCCATGCTGCAAATCAAGAATGCGCTGGACGCCACCATCGAGCTGGGCGGTCAGTGCTACGTCTTCTGGGGCGGCCGCGAGGGCTACATGTCGCTGCTGAACACCGACATGAAGCGCGAGAAGGAGCACATGGCCACGATGCTGCGCATGGCCCGCGACTACGCCCGCTCGAAGGGCTTCAAGGGTACGTTCCTCGTCGAGCCCAAGCCCATGGAGCCGATGAAGCAACCAGTACGACGCCGACACGGAGACGGTCATCGGCTTCCTGCGCGCCCACGGCCTGGACAAGGACTTCATGGTCAACATCGAGGTGAACCACGCCACGCTGGCCGGCCACACCTTCGAGCACGAGCTGCAGTGCGCCGTCGACGCCGGCATGCTGGGTTCGATTGACGCCAACCGCGGCGACTACCAGAACGGCTGGGACACGGACCAGTTCCCGATTGACCTCTACGAGATGGTTCAGGCCATGATGGTCATCCTGCGCGGCGGCGGTCTGAAGGCCGGCGGCACGAACTTCGACGCCAAGACGCGCCGCAACTCGACCGACCTGGAGGATATCTTCATCGCCCACATCTCGGCCATGGATGTCATGGCGCGCGCTGCTCATCGCCGCCGACATCCTCGACAACTCGCCCTACGAGAAGATGCTCCGGGAGCGCTACGCCTCCTACGATTCGGGCGAAGGCAAGCTCTTCGAGGAGGGCCGCCTGACGCTCGAGCAGGTTGCCGAGTACGCCCGCACGCATGAACCCGTGCAGCGCAGCGGCAAGCAGGAGCTCTACGAGGCCATCGTCAACATGTACGCATAACCACACCCGGCGACCCGCCGGTATCCTGCCCGGAGCGCTCCGCCGCATGCGGAGCGCCTTCCGACAAGCTGTTCCGCCCCCGCCGCACCGCCCCCTCACCCGGGGAGCCCCGTGCGGCGGGCGAACGGCGTGTCGGTACCGGATGCGTCGCCCCGCCAAAACCAACCCCTCGACAATGACCTCGGAACCCAAAACGGGGAGCCGCCTCTACCTGCTCTCCATCGTCATGGTCGCCGTCATCGGCGGCCTGCTCTTCGGCTACGATACGGCCGTAGTCTCGGGTGCCGAACAGGCGCTCGACCAATTCTTCCGCACGGCGCGCGACTTTGACTACACGCCGTGGCTGCACGGCTTCACCGCCTCGAGCGCCCTGCTGGGCTGCATCATCGGCGGCGCCATCTCGGGCTTCTGCGCCTCGCGGCTGGGCCGCAAGCGCTCGCTCATCGTGGCCGCCGTGCTCTTCTTCGTCTCGGCCGTCGGGTCGTGGTGGCCCGAAAGCGGCATCCTGCCCTACGGCGAAGCCTCGCGCGCGCTGCTCATATCGTTCAACTTCTACCGCATCATCGGCGGCGTGGGCGTCGGCCTGGCTTCGGCCCTGTGCCCGATGTACATCGCCGAAATCTCACCGGCACGCATCCGCGGCACGCTCGTCTCGTGCAACCAGTTCGCCATCATCTTCGGCATGCTGGTGGTCTACTTCGTCAACTACCTCATCCACAACAACCTGGGCGACACCGCCGAGGCCATCCAGACGGCCATGGTCGCCGTCGGCTGGCGGCGGATGTTCCTCTCGGAGGCCTTTCCCGCAGGCGCCTTCCTGCTGCTCATCCTGCTCGTCCCCGAGACGCCGCGCTACCTCGCCCTCAAGGGGGACGACCGGCGCGCCTTCGCCGTTCTGGAGCGCATCAACGGCACCTCGGAGGCACACTCGATTCTGGCCGACATCAAGTCGACGGTCCACGAGCGGCGCGAGCGGCTCTTCGCCTACGGAGGCATGGTCATCGCCGTGGGCGTGCTGCTCTCGTTCTTCCAGCAGGCCATCGGCATCAACGTGGTGCTCTACTACGCGCCGCGCATCTTCGCCAACATGGGAGCCACGGGCGACGCCTCGATGCTCCAGACGGTCGTCATGGGTGTGGTCAACATCATCTTCACGGTGGTGGCCATCTTCACGGTCGACAAGGTGGGACGCAAGCCGCTGCTGATGATTGGCTCGACGGGCATGATGATAGGCATGCTGGCCCTCGCCGTGCTGTCGTTCACCGACGCCATCGGCCTTGCGGCGCTCGTCTTCATCATCCTCTACACCGCCTCGTTCATGATGTCGTGGGGCCCCATCTGCTGGGTGCTCATCTCGGAGATTTTCCCCAACACGATTCGCTCGCAGGCCGTAGCCATCGCCGTGGCGGCGCAGTGGGTCTCGAACTTCCTGGTTTCGGCCACCTTCCCGTCGCTGAGCGGCTGGAGCGTGGGGGGCACCTACTGCATCTACGCCTTCATGTCGCTCCTGTCGGCCCTCTGGCGCAAGTAATGACCCCAGAGCCCGCCGTCCGGGCCCTTTCCCGGACAGACCCGGCTCTGAGAGGACCCGGCCAGCGCCGAACGGGGCCCCAACGATTCCCGGGCCGTTCCCAAAGCCTCCGGGCCGCGGATTCGACCCGCTCTTCAACGAAAACCCCTGTCCGCATGGTTGCGGACAGGGGTTTTTGTCTTATCCGGAGCGCAGGATTTCATCCGACCGGGCCGTTCCGCTTCCGGACGCCCGCCTTTCACACGCGGGAGACGGGGTGCCTCACCCGGCCGCTCCCGGCCACACACGGCCGCCCGGCCGCACCCGCGACAGCGACAGCGACGGCGCCGTCAATCGCCCTGCAACAGGCGGTCGAGCAGCCGGTAGAAAGCCTCGCCCGACCCCTTGAAGCACGCCAGCACCCGCCCCTCGGGCGACAGGACAACCTTGAACGGATAGGCCGTCACGCCGTAGCGCACCTCCGTGGTTCCGTCGTGCGAGAAAACCTGCAGCCACGGCATCCGATTCTTCGCCACAGCGGCCCGCCACCGCTCCTGCCTGTCGTTGCAGGCCACGCCGACAATCTCCAGCCGCTCCCCATAGCGGCGACAGTACTCCTCCAGGGTGGGGAATTCCCGAATGCACCACGAGCACCACGACCCCCAGAAGTCGACGACCACATACTTGCCCCGTCCGAAAAGAGCGCTCAGCCGGAACTCCTCGCCGTTGATGTCCTTCAGCGTAAAGTCCGGCGCAGGGCGCCCCACCTCCAGCTCCGGCCTCGCGGCTGCGGCCACCTGCTGCTCCCGGGCCACGCGGGAGAAGATGGACTCTATCACGTCGATGTAGCTTCTGAAACGCCCGTTCCGCACCTCGGGCGAGAGCCTCCGGATGGCGGGCAGTATCTCCGTATAGTTCTGGTTGAGCAGGAGCACGGCCGAAAGCTCGTCGTCGGTATGGCTGCTCAGGTATCGGCCGGCAACCACCCACAACCGCCTGTTTATGGCGAGATTGGCCGCCTTGCGGATGCTGTCGGCCTCCGTGCGGTCGAGCCCCCCGGCCACATCCCGCTCATACCGGGCCCGCACGGCGTCAAACTCCCGGTAGAAGGGTACCAGCTGCTGCCGGAGGCTGTCGAACCGCTGATAGAAGGCCGAGCCCCCGATGCGCCAGTCGCTGGCGGAGGCAAAGGGGCCCTCCACCTCCGCACGCTCGCCGGGGACGAAAAAGAGAGACTCCTTCCCACCGGTCGAGCGAACGGCCAGAGAGGCCTGGCAGGCCTGCACCAGCGAGCATTCATAGGTGAAGAGACCCTCGCCATCGACGGGAACAGCGGCATTCACCACCCTCTTTTCCGGTTCGCGCACGACGTACTCTATCCGCAGCGTATCGTTCGCAACATCGGTAAAACGCCCCCTGAGCGTAAAATTGCGGGCCGACAGATTCAGGGCCATGGTCGCCAGCAGGGCCACAGCGAGTGCAACTCCTTTCATTCTCTACGATTTTTTGTTCGTTCCACGATTGCCACCCGGCGCCTGCCGGAGAGACTTCCGACAGCGAACGGGAAGCGGAAGCCCTGCCGCGCGATGCCGGCAGCGACTCCCGACGACAAAATTAGGTGTTTCGCGCGAACGAGGAATTGATGCAAATCAATTTCCGCACCGAAGCACGCCCCGCATCCAAGCCCCACACATACACGCACATGCCCTATACCCACGCCCCACACGCAGGCCCCATACAGATTCCACACGGGCCCCACACGGGCCCCACACGGACCCCACACGGGCCCCGCGCCGACACTCCGCGCCGGCAGAGGGAACAGCGCGACGCTTCATAACGCCCCAAAACGCTGTGGCAGGACAACGTCGCAACAGGACAAAAGAAAACCGCGTTGCAGACACCTACAACGCGGTTTCTGTGAGGTCTGAAGCGGACGCCATAAATTCGAATCCAATTTTACCGATTTTAATTTTATTTTATCTATATATCAATATTTTACAGCCGTTTTTCATCAACTGAGAGGTCTGGAAGTTTTCGAAAATTCGGCCGATGCCGTACAAATGCCGTACAAATTTCCTATCTTTGTCCCGAAGATAAAACCCAACCGTATGGCTACTTTCTCCTACCGCATCCGCACAACCCGCAAGGGAATCCTGACCAAGGTCCTCATCCGATTCAACGTCGATCGGCACACCTCGTTCTATGCCGATACCCAGTATCTGGTGCTCTCCGACGCCTGGGATGATAAAAAGCAGACGGTCAAGAGCCGCTTCACCTTTACCGACGATTTCACCGAGCAACAGGGGCGCGAGCTGACCAAAAACCTTTCCGAACTGCGCAGCCACATCCTCGGAGAGATTGCCAAGGATCCCGAGCACGCAATGACGAAGACGCGGCTGGAGAAGATCATCTACAGCTTCCACCACCCGCGCAGCCTCACCACCGGGCGTCGCGTCCGCAGCCGCGAATCGCTCGGCGACTACATCGCCCGCTTCACGC
Organism: Alistipes sp. Marseille-P5061; assembly: GCF_900290115.1. Lineage (GTDB taxonomy): Bacteria > Bacteroidota > Bacteroidia > Bacteroidales > Rikenellaceae > Alistipes > Alistipes excrementigallinarum. The sequence goes on along the minus strand of NZ_LT985751.1, from coordinate 30,578 downwards.
GCGAGATGGAGGAGGGCACCCGGCTGAACATCCACAAACTCCGCTACGGCCCCTCGACCATCAAGAACTACAAGGGGTTCGTCGTGCAGTTCGACGAGTACTGCAAAGCCAAACGCAAGCAGTTCGACTTTGCCGACATCGACCTGAAGTTCTACGACGACTTCGTCGCCTGGTTCTCCGCCAAGAACTACTCCGTCAATACGATCGGCCGCCACGTCAAGGAGCTGAAGATCATCATGCGTGCGGCTCGCGAGGAGGGTCTGCACGACAACGGAGCGATCGAGAGCCGCAAGTTCCGCGTGCTGACGGCCGACGTGGAGAACATCTACCTGACGGAGTCGGAGATCCGGGCCATCGCCGCGCTCGACCTCTCGAAAAACCGGCACAAGGATGTTGCCCGCGACATCTTTCTGGTGGGGTGTTACACGGCGCAGCGCTTCAGCGACTACTCGACCATCAACGAAGGCAACATCCGCACGCTGGAGAACGGGCAGCAGGTCATCGACCTCAAGCAGCAGAAGACCGGCAACCACGTCGTCATTCCGGTCCGGCCCGAGCTGCAGGCCATCCTGGAGAAGTACGACAACCGGCTGCCGAGGACTTACGAGCAGAAGGTGAACCACCTCATCAAGGAGATTGCACGCGAGGCGGGCATCACGGAGAAGGTCGAGGTCTCCTACATCGAGAATGGCGAAAAGAAGAGCCGGCTGGTCGAGAAGTGCGACCTGGTGAAGACCCACACGGCACGCCGCAGCGGCGCAACGAACATGTATCTGGCGAGGATCCCGACCATCGCCATCATGAAGATCACGGGTCACAAGACCGAACGGGAATTTATGAAGTATATCAAAATCACCGAGGAGCAAACCGCTATGGAGCTGATGAGCCACCCCTATTTTTCGGGGGCAAGCAACACAACACGATAATCTGAAAGAGTGTTGTCCAGGAATTTTCTTAACTTTGTTAAAACAGACTGATGCAATGAAAGACGATACGAAGGAATTAACGCTGTTCGACAACTACGATTTTATAGAAAAAATCGAGTCTCTGATGGCCGACTGTGAATCGGCCGAGGTGGAGTTCAAATCCGCCAGGGGAGGGTTTCCGGGCAGCTTGTGGGAAACCTACTCCGCTTTCGCCAATACGCAAGGTGGAGTCATCGTATTGGGCGTCAAAGAGAAGGACGGGAAATTCACACTTGACGGCATCACTCTGGAGCAGGCGCGCAAATACAAAAAGGAGTTTTGGGACAACGTAAACAACAAGGCTCATTGCAGCGCAAACGTTCTGCAGGAGAAAGACGTGCAGGATGGCGAGTACAACGGGAGCTATGTCCTGGTATTCAATGTGCCACGGGCTCCCCGCAACAAGATTCCCGTATATCTGCATAACAACCCCGAGAATACATTCAAGCGGAATTACGAAGGAGACTATCGGTGCGATGCAAGCGAAATACAACGCATGTTCGCCGACGCCGATATCACGGAGCATCCCCGTGATTACAAAATTCTGCCCGAATTTACCATCGAGCAGGATATTGACAAGGCAACTCTTGAGCAATACCGCCGGCTGGTCGCAACCAAAAGCCCCGATCATCCGTGGCTGCTGCTGGACGACAAACATTTCCTAATGAAATTGAAGGGTTACCGGATCGATCGGCGAGAAAAGATCGAGGGACTGACACTTGCCGGTCTGCTGATGTTCGGCAAAACGGACAGCATCACCGACGCCTACGGATGTCCGCAATACTTTCCCGATTACCGCGAATATTTCAGTTCCAACCCCGACGACCGCTGGACAGACCGCATCTGCCCGGACGGCACCTGGGAGGCGAATCTGTTCCAATTCTACTACCGGGTCTATCCCAAGCTGGCCGCAGCCCTGCCCAAGCCTTTCGCCCTGAAGGACGGCATCAGGGAGGACGAAACGCCGACACATACGGCTCTACGCGAAGCGTTTATCAATGCACTGGTCCATTGCGACTATTCGGTCGACTCGAACATTACGATCGAACTACACAAGGATTGTTACATATTCTCCAATCCAGGTTCCCTGCTGCTCTCCATTGCCCAATATTATCAGGGAGGCAACAGCGTATGCCGCAACAAGGCCCTGCAAACGATGTTCATGCTGATCGGTTCAGCGGAAAAGGCCGGAAGCGGTGCCGACAAGATCATGCAAGGTTGGAAAAAGGCAAATTACCGCAATCCGCGAATCGAGGAGATCACCCACCCCGACAAAGTCGTATTGACATTGCCCCTTGTCAGTTTGTTATCCGATGAGGTCATCTCCTATCTGAAATCCTTGTTCGGTGAGGAGATAACGTCCATAGAACACAACAAGTTGATGACCCTGGCGACCTGTTGCAGCGAGGGCGAGGTCACCAACTACCGGATGCAATTGGTATTGGACAAGCACAGTGCCGATATCACAAAGTTGCTCAAAGAGTTATGCAACGACCGATACCTTATTCCCGAGGGAATCGGCCGCGGCACGCACTACAGAATCAATAAAAAATTCCGGGAGGGGGGACTCCCCGGGAATGTTGCTAGTAATGTTGCTAGTAATGTTGCTAGTAATGTTGCTAGCTCTCCAGATAAGGAAAGGCGCAGAAGATTATCTTCCAGCGAATTACACACAGCTATTCTGCAGGCATGTGTTGATTTTGAATCGCTGGAAACCATTGCAAACAAAGTAGGGAAAAGTCTGCGATACCTGAAAAACAGAGCCATCCCTATCATGGTTGCCGAAGGGTTGTTGGAACGTGAATATCCCAATATGCCGAAACATCCCCATCAGCGATACCGTGCAAAAAAGAGATAGCCAGCCATGCCGCGCCGTCGAAAAATAACGATCCGGGCCTCCGAGCTGGAGAGTTTCGAAACGCTCGTCCGGGAGCTGCACCAGCGGCCGGAGTTTGCCGGATTCGATCCGTCGAGCCTGCACATCTGGGCTTACGAACGGTATGAGCCGAAGCTGAAGGATGCCGACGCGATCCTCCGCCGCTTCGACTACTGGCTGGGCGTACACAAGGGCGAGCGGTATCTAATGGCAAACGGCAGCCGGCTCTTCAACAAAAAGGAGCTGGCCGAGGCGCTGGGCGTCGCACGTCCGACACTCGACCGGTGGATTACAAACGGATGGCTGGAGCCGTGCCGCGTTCAGATCTCAAGCAGCGGCGACACCCTCTTTGCGGCCAATGCCGTTCGTGAGGTATTGGAAAGGTTCCGATAGGCTCGAAAATCCGCATCACCAACGAGGACGGCATCCGCCGCCCTCTTTTTTTGTCCCGAGCAGAATCCGATTACACGGCAGTGCCAACCGAAGCAAACGAATGCCAAAATCCGGAAACAGACAACGGCATGTCTTCGGCGTGGCACCGGTTGGCATCGGTTGGCGCTGATTTGTAACGCCATTCGCTGTTTTCGGGAGGGGTGCGGAAAGCCTTTCTTTGCGTCATCAACCAAATTCGAATCGTTATGACCAAGGAAATCTTTCTGAGCGGCATGACCGCCGACCAGCTCTCGGAGATGATTCGCGAATCGCTGCGCGACGAGTTGCGGCAGCTCCACCCCGAACCCTCCGCCGAGACACCGAATTATCTGACCCGCCGCGAGACGGCCCGCCGCCTGCGCATCTCGCTCGTGACGCTCAACGACTGGGTGAATCGCGGCCGGATCCGCGCCCACAAGATCGGCGGGCGCGTACTCTTCCGCGACAGCGATGTCGAGGCGGCACTGCACCGGATCGTCCCCATCAAAAGCCGATAGCCATGAAGACGACAACAGAGTGCATCGGCATCCGGGAGTATCTCCTCCGCCGGGGGCTGCAGCCCCACCGTGAAACCGCCACCCACGGCATGTTCCTCTCGCCGTTGCGCGAGGAGCACACCCCCAGTTTCAGCGTCCGCTACGACAAGGGGCTCTGGTACGACTTCGGGCTGGGTGAAGGGGGCACGCTTCTTCAGCTGGTCATGCGCCTCGAAGGGTGCGGCATGGCAGAAGCCATTCGGAGCCTGCGCAAAGGATCCGCAGACGAAGTCCCCTTCCAGCCTCTCACGACCGCCTTGACACGCGAAGACTCTCCGCTGCGGATTCTCGGTGTCGGGGAGATTCGCCACCCGGCGCTGATCGGTTATCTGCGCGAACGCGGCATCGCCCCCGCCGTGGCCGGAGCGCTGTGCCGCGAGGTTCACTACGCCGTCGGCGAGCGGCGCTTCTTCGCCATCGGCTTCCGCAACGACGCCGGAGGCTGGGAGCTGTGCAACCCACAGTTCAAGGGGAGCAACACCCCGAAATCCATCACGACCTTCGACCGGCACGGCGACACGGCGCTGCTCTTCGAGGGCTTCTTCGACCTGCTCTCCTACCTGACGCTGCAGCACGAGCCGACACCGCCGTGCTCAACTCCGTGGTCAACCTTCCCCGCGCCCTTCCGTTTTTCGCACGCCACGCCACGATCCACGCCTTCCTCGACAACGACGCGGCGGGGCGTCTCGCCCTCGAACGGCTGCGCAACGCCTTGCCCGATGCGACCGTGATCGACCGTGCGGAGAGCTACCGTGCCCACAAGGATCTGAACGAATCGCTCCGATCGTCCGCGAAGGTTTCCCGCACGCCGCGTCGTCGCGGCCGCAAGTTGTAACGTCGCCCGGAATGACGCCGGAACCGTCGCCCACCCATCGGCCGCTTCGCGACCGCGGCTTTTCCCCCGAGGAAAAAGCCATAGCCTATTAGGGCTTTTTCCGACGCATCGGCCCGCCGACGCTGAAAAAGCCCCAATAGGCCAAAGGGTCAAGCCCCTCTGGACACCCCCTGTCGTGCTGCGCACGCCGACCGCCAGGGCGGTCCCTTCTTCAACCACACAACCCTCCGAAAAACGACCGTACCATGGGATATGCCGTCCTGCATCTCGACAAAGCCCCGGGCAACGAGGCGGCCATGACCGCCCACATCGCCCGCACGAAGATACCTACCAACGCCTCACCCGAACGCACCTGCCTCAACGAGGAGATCGTCGAGTTTCCCGAGGAGGTGGCCGACCGTACGGAGGCGATCAACTACCGCCTCGAACACGCCGGTCTCACACGTAAGATCGGGACCAACCAGGTGCGGGTGATCCGCGTCATGCTGACCGGTTCGCACGACGCGATGAAGCGCATCGAAGAGGAGGGGCGGCTTCCGGAGTGGTGCGCCGACAACCTCGCCTGGCTGCGCGAAACCTTCGGGGCGGAGAACGTCGTCTCGGCCGTTGTACACCGCGACGAATCGACCCCGCATATCCACGCCGCCGTGGTGCCCATCGTCACGGGCGAGCGCCGTAAGGCCCGCGCTGTTGTATCCGAAACACCCGGCAAACGGCACTACCGCCCGAAATCCGCCGCCCGGCCCCGCCTCTGCGCCGACGACGTCATGTCGCGCGTCCGCCTCAAGCAGTATCAGGACAGCTATGCCGCGGCGATGTCCAAATACGGGCTGGAGCGCGGCATCGACGGTTCGGAGGCGCGTCACGTCACCACGCAGGAGTTCTATCGCCAGGCCATCGCCCAGCAGCAGGATCTGCAGGAGAACATCGACGCGCTGCTCCGTCTCGAAGAGCAGAAGCGGAAGGCTGTCGAGCAGCTCAAACAACAGGAGCGGCAGGTGCGCACCGAGTATGAACAGACCGCCACGCTCCAGGCGCAGAAGAGCGCCGAGCTGAACCGCACCGAGGCCGAGTTGAAGAGCGTGAAGGGCGAGCTGAAGGGTGCCAGGTTGAAAAACGCCGCGGCGGAGGTCGGGTCGAATATCGTCGAGGAGATCGGAGCGATGATCGGCACCTCGCGCGTCAAGCGGCAGCAGCAGGAGATCGACCGACTCAACGCGGAAAACGCCGCCCTGCACGAACAGATCGGGTCGCTGAACCGTGCCAATCGCGAGGAGAAGGCCCGACATGAGCAGGCCGAACAGCAGCTGCAGGCAAAGCTCGACCGCATCGAACACTGGCTGCCCGACACGCAGACGCTCCTCAGCTGGGGCGAATACTGCCGCGACATGGGAATCCCGGAGTCGGGCGCCCGCGAGATCATCGCCATGAAACCCCTCTATGTATCGGGCGAACTCTATACGCGAGAGTATTCGCGCCGCTTCGACGTCTCGAATACCGAGATCCGCCTGCAACGCGACCCGAACGGCCCCGGAGGCTTCCAGCTGCTCATCGACCGCCAGCCCGCACACGCCTGGTTCCGCCAACGGTACGTGGAGCTCATGACCCGCCTGGGCTACCCCGTCCGCCCCGAACGCCCCGTCATCCGGCGACACACCATCAAGCGGTAAAGCAATCCCTCTGCAAATTGTGTAGTAAAACAAAACATCTATCCATTTTTTATCCTAATTTTATAGATAAAATCATATCAATATAAAACGCATGAATAGAGTCATCATTATCGGCAATGGTTTTGACAAGGCCCACCAGCTACCCACAGGATACACCGATTTTATCAACCATTATTGGGAAACTGTATCTTACAAGATATTCAGGCCTTACGACCGTTGGATGGCCGAACACTTCGGACAGATCAATATGCCAGACCCATATGAAGATGACCTGATTTCATTTCAGGTCTTTCGGGAAAAGGGGCATGGAGAGCGCTTTTCTTTCGAATCCAGGTTAGCAGACAACGCATATGCCGACATATGCGAATTCATAAACGGAATAAACCAAGACGATACCATCCAAGGATCATGCTCCTTAAAATTCAAGAATCAGTTTCTGAAGCACCTGTCAGAACTCTATTCGTTGAAAAACTGGGTGGATATTGAGAATGAATATTACAACAAATTGAAAGAGATCCTGTCGACCGACTCGTATACTGCAAACGATCCAGTTCTGAAGCAAACGATCAGCAAGCAGATGAGACGGATCTCAAGCAACACCTCGGCCAAACAATTGAATCTGGAGTTCGAAGCTATCAAAAACCTACTCGAACAATATCTAACGGAAATTACGGCATCAGCCCAAATCACAAAACACCCGTCCATACAAGAAGCTTTTCACAGCCAGGTCCAGTTGGCCGAGGTAGCTTGTTCAAAATACCAGATGCTGCTGGAATCCATTATGAGCCATATCGTTTCTCTCAACAGGAAGGATGTCATCTCCGAAGACGAAAAAACCGACTCAAAGTATTTGTTCTGCCAATCAAGGGAAGACAAGGTCCGACATTATATCTGGAAAAACATGGAGGATAAGAACAGCAACTTTACAAAGACGCATTTCACGCCGGAAAAAACACTGATCCTAAACTTCAATTATACCCGAACCGCCGAACAGCTATATGCCGACAAAAATTGTGAAGTAATCCATATTCACGGAGAGTTGAACAATCCGGACAATCCCATTATTTTCGGATATGGAGATGAATTGGACGACGATTATCGTAACATTGAGAACCTGCAGGACAACGAATTTCTCGAGAACATCAAGTCCATGCGATACTTCGAAACCGGGAACTATCGAGCAATGCTGGACTTTATCGAGTCCCAACCCTACCAGATCTTCATCATGGGGCATTCCTGCGGGAATTCGGACCGGACGCTCCTCCATAAACTGTTCGAACATCGCAACTGTTTCTCAATAAAAGCATTCTACCATCAAAGGAAAGATGGCACCGACGACTACAGCAATCTGATTCGGAATATCTCCCGAAACTTCAACGACAAATCCGAAATGCGGGACATCGTCGTGAACAAGACATTGTCTTCTCCGCTGGTACCATTGGTCGAATAAGCCCGAAATCCTGGGCTTATTATTGATCTGTACGTTCATACACCTGCCCCGCCGCACCGTTTTTGTATGAAAAATTGCACGGACTTTCCCGAAAAACCGCTATCTTTACTTGAAATATTCTTTTCCAATTACCTATGGCAACCATGAATACGGCCGATATCGGCTTCGAGAAGGAGATCTGGCGCGCAGCGGACAAGATGCGCGGCAATATCGACGCGTCGGAATACAAGTCCGTCGTGCTGGGGCTGATCTTCCTGAAATACATTTCCGACAAGTTCGAGACCAAATACCGACAGCTCGTCGACGAGGGCGAGGGCTTCGAGGAGGACAAGGACGAATACACCGCCGAGAACATCTTCTACGTCCCCGCCGAGGCGCGCTGGGAGACCATCGCCGCACAGGCCCACACCCCCGAAATCGGCACCGCCATCGACAACGCCATGCGGGCCATCGAACGTGAAAACCGGCGTCTGAAGGACATCTTGCCGAAGAACTTCGCACGGCCCGAGCTCGACAAACGGCGTCTGGGCGAGGTCGTCGACCTCTTCACCAACATCCGCATGCACCAGCACGGCGACTCGAAGGACATCCTCGGCCGCACCTACGAATACTGTCTTTCGCGCTTCGCCGAGGCCGAGGGCAAGCTGGCCGGCGAATTCTACACCCCGGCGTGCGTGGTCAAAACCCTCGTGCAGGTGCTTCAACCCTTCCGGGGGCGTGTCTACGACCCCTGCTGCGGTTCGGGCGGGATGTTCGTGCAGTCGGCACGCTTCATCGAGAGCCACGCGGGCAACATCAACAACATCTCGGTTTACGGCCAGGATTCGAACCCCACGACGTGGAAGATGGCGCAGATGAACCTCGCCATCCGGGGCATCGAGGCCGACCTGGGGCAATACAACGCCGACACCTTCTTCCACGACTGCCACCCGACGCTCAAGGCCGACTTCGTGCTGGCCAATCCACCCTTCAACCTCAGCGACTGGGGCGCCGACAAACTCGCCGACGACGTGCGCTGGAAGTACGGAACCCCACCCAACGGCAACGCCAACTTCGCGTGGATTCAGCACATCATCCACCATCTGGCCCCGACGGGGCGTGCGGGCGTCGTGCTGGCCAACGGTTCGCTCTCGAGCCAGAGCGGCGGCGAGGGCGACATTCGGCGGCGGCTGGTCGAGGCCGACCTGGTGGACTGCATCGTGGCCATGCCTCCGCAGTTGTTCTATACGACGCAGATTCCCGTCTCAATCTGGTTCTTCAACAAGGCCAAGACGCAGCCGGGCCATACGCTCTTCATCGACGCGCGCAACCTCGGGACGATGGTCACGCGCAAGCTGCGCGAGCTAACTGACTGCGAGTCGGAGGAGCCGGCCCGTCGGGGCGACATCCAGCGCATCGCCGACACCTACCGGGCCTACGCCGAGGGACGGCTGGAGGCGGAGCAGGGCTTCTGCGCCGTGGCGACGACCGCGGAGATTGCGGCGCAGGAGTTTATTCTGACGCCGGGACGGTATGTGGGTATCGCGGCGCAGGCGGAGGATTCGGAACCCTTCGCGGCGAAGATGGAGCGGCTGACGGGCGAGCTTTCGGGTTTGTTCGCGCGGTCGCACGATCTGGAGGCGGAGATCCGCCGGCAGTTGGAGAGTATAGGGTATAAAATGAAGTAGATATGTGTTTTATCGAATTCCTCAATGAATACAATGGAGCCTTTACGGTTCTATTGACACTTATTCTCGTCATCATCAATATCTATATGGGATGGCAAAATCATATTTTGCGGAAAGATGCTACAAAACCGAAAGTTTTGGCTGAAATTTGCGGAATAGACAATATTGTCTGCTATAAGTTCACTAATTCTGGAGCATACCCAGCAACAAATATCCAAATCAAAATTGACCCATATCTGATTGAACAAAAGCAAAGTGGTGATCCATTAAGACAAAAATTGGAAAGATTAGAAACTGGTTCTTTTTTCTTGGCTTCAGGAAAAGAATTGATTATTTCCACAGAGACGATGTGGAATAAAATAAAAGGCCACAAACTTTCCTTGTCCTATACCTATATGGATTTATCCGGTAAATCATATTCCCAAGAATATCTTTTCGATTTGTCTATAGTTGATCTTGATTTATCTTATCGATTTCCCAAAAAATGAGTGAATGGAAAACATATCGGCTGGGGGATATAATACAACTAAAATCCGGCGGAACACCCGATAAATCAAATCCAGATTATTGGGGAGGTTCTATTCCATGGATAAGTGCAAAATCAATGTACGATGATTTTATCTCTACATCCGATTTATTTATTACGGAAGAAGGCCTACAAGCAGGAAGTAAGATTGCAAAAAAGGATAGCATTTTGTTATTAACTCGCGGAAGCGGTTTATTCAATAGAATCCCTGTCTGCTATGTAGTATCTGACGTTGCCTACAATCAAGACGTTAAAAACATCGTGCTTAAACAAGAAGACGTTACGAGCATTAAGTTTTTATATTATTGGTTGTACGGTAATAAAGAGTTATTGTCTTCCATGCTTGAAACGACAGGTATTGGAGCAGGGAAAATCGACACGAAAAGATTTTTAAATCTATCTATTAGCCTACCTTCCCAAAAGGAGCAAGCACGATATATTCACTTGATGGATTTACTATTCGATAAAATCGAATTGAATCGGCGGATCAATGCGAATTTGGAGGCGCAGGCGCAGGCCCTCTTCCGGTCGTGGTTTGTGGATTTCGAACCCTTCCGCGACGGCCCCTTTGTCGATTCCGAATTAGGAAAAATCCCTAATGATTTTCAGATAATAAAAACAGGTGAAATTCCCATGATAATCACCGATTTTGTTGCAAATGGAAGTTTCGCCTCACTAAAAGACAATGTAACTATTCTCCAAGAAAAAGATTACGCATATTTTATTCGTAATGTAGACTTAAAAGATAAAAAATTTGAAACATATGTTAATAAACATGCATATGAATTCCTCTCAAAATCAGCACTATTTGGCAATGAAATTATTATATCAAATGTAGGCGATGTAGGAAGTGTATTTTTATGTCCTAAATTAGATGCTGAATTCAACTTGCAAATGCAACAGAATTCTGATTAATAATTTGTTTAAATTTTTCGTTTGGCGTGAGGTATCCAAGTCTTTTACGAGGTCGATTATTGAGTTTATTTTCAATCCACTTAATCTGTTTGTTGGTTACTTCACTAAAGTCCTTACCCTTTGGGATATACTGCCTGATAAGCCCGTTGGTGTTTTCATTGGCACCACGTTCCCATGAGTGGTATGGTTTGCAAAAATAGAATTTTATTTCCAATTTTTGCGCAATTTCCTCGTGCTTTGCAAACTCCTTTCCATTGTCAGCCGTAATTGTGTGTATTAAGTTTTTCACTTTCCGCAGTGCCCATACTGCAATCTTAGCTACCGGGATGGCTTCTTTTCCCGACAACTTGCGTATCCAGACCCTGCTTGTTGCTCTGTCGTTAATGGTAAGAATGGCACCTTTGTGGTTCTTACCAATAATTGTATCTATCTCTAAATCACCAAATCTCTCCTTCAGTTCCACTATCTCGGGACGCTCATCAATATCCACCCTGCCTGGGATAAATCCTCGCCCTGCATTTTTAGAACCACGTTTGGCATACCTGCGACCTTGTCTGCGAAGATATTTGTGCAGTTTGCCACCCCGCCGCTTATCCTCCCAAATCCAGCGATATATCGTTTCGTGAGATACCATCGCAATTCCCTCCAAGCGGCTCCTGCCGACAATCTGCTCCGGGCTGAATCCTTTCTTCAACAGCTTTATTATCCGTTTTCTCATTGCCGGTGTAAGCACTTCCTTGCGATGTTTTTGCTGCTTGCGCCTGTCTGCTTTTCGCTGGGCAAGCTCCATGCTATAGCTACCACTTCGGGCGTCGCAATTGCGCTTTATCTCCCTGTAAACAGTGCTTTTATCTACTCCGATAGCTTCCGCTATTGCTTTTTTGCTCATCGGTATTTGCAACATCATAGAAATTGCATACCTTTGTTCCTCGGTTATATGTTTGCTCATCTGCAACTTTTTTTTCTTTGGACGGACAATTAAAGCAAAGATAGCAAACTTTATCCATTCAGAGTGAGAGAAAGGGGGACATTGTCTCTCTTTCCTCTCTGAAAAATAAATGTTTTTATTGCTTATTATCCGCACCCAAAAAGTTGCATTTATAAGTTGAACTCAAGGATCGTCCAATGACTTTGGGTAACAACATTATTATGTTACGCCCTAAAGAATCCCAAATATTATATTATTTATATATTTGGTTCAAATGGTTTCAAGGACAATCTCTAATACAAGGAATAAAAAGCGGTTCCGCACAACCCAAATTTAATAAAACTGATTTTAAAAATCTACCAATAATATTACCCCCAAGAACTACATTAAGGGCATTTCACTCCATAATAGAGCCATTTTTTAATAAAATTAATTTTCTTACACACGAAAATCAGACCCTTTCCGCCCTGCGCGACACCCTGCTGCCCAAATTGATGGCCGGAGAAATAAAAATCAGAGAAACATACTAACTATCCACCTTAAATCATGATTGACAAGTTATTATATATTAAAAACTGTGGACGATTTATTAATTGTACCATAAGTCCTAATTATTGGGATGGAACATTCAGTAAAATCAATACCATCTACGCAGAAAATGGATCCGGCAAAACAACTTTTACCCAAATCTTAAAATCGTTATCTGGATCTCAAGTTGATATTGAAAATGTGTCCAAAAGGAAATCGTTACAAACTTCTCAAAATATAAATATCTCCTTTATGATTAATCATAAGGCGACTATATATAACAATGGACGATGGAATCATAATGTAGACAAAATAGAGGTTTACGACACATATTACGCAGAATCCAATTCCTATATTATTTCCCTAGGGAATTATGAGAACCCCACTGGTTTCTTCGATATAATTCTGCCATACTGCAATAAGGACCTGATGCCCAACTTAAAAATAGCGATAAAACATTGTCAGAACCTTAGAAACAGCATCAAAACACTACAAGAAAATATAAAGAAAAATAAAAGAACCCCAATTGAAAACGAGCTAAAGTTAAGACTCGCCAGGCTTCGATTAGTCCGAGAACAATGGCTAAAAAAACGACTTACCATAGAAAAAGAACTTGACAATCTCGTTGAGCAATATGGAGAAAAATATTTAACTGCCGTAAATAAATATTTAAGCAAATTTAATCCTAACTTAAAATTAGTCAAATTAAACAAAAAAGGCCGCCAGTTAGTATACCATCTACTAATCAACGACATCGAAGCAAGAACTGATTCATCTAGCATTTCATTAAAACATTCTTTAAGCGAAGGTGATAAAAGTTCTTTAGCACTATCATTTTTCCTAGCTCGAATTGAATTACTTCCCGATATAGCCGAACGAATTATTGTTTTTGATGATCCATTATCATCTTTTGATACAAGACGAAGAAACATTACAACATCGATTCTTAATCGTTTAGCAGAAAAATCCGCTCAATTTTTTTTACTTAGCCATGATTTAAATTTCGTGAAAGATTTTTGTGGAAAAGTTCCAGATTGTACTAATCTAAAAATCGTCTGGAGTAATTCTTCCAGTAGATTTATTAAAAATGATATAGAATTAGAAACAATGACTGGTATTTCGAAAGATATACATGTGCTAAGAAAATACCTTGAGAAGGGAGCCATATCAGACATTGAAAGACGGGATGTAATTAGATGCATGAGACCTGTAATAGAAGGAATCTTTAGATTAAAATATTACGATGTAGTAACAGACAATGAATGGTTAGGAAACTTTTTAGATCATATAAGAAAATGCGACTCCCAATCTCCACTACATAGATTAAAAGGATCAATATATGATACTATATCTGACATCAATGAGTATTGTAAAACTTATCATCACTCCAATCCCAAATATATGGAAGAACAAATTTATGATAACGAATTACGACAATATGTAACTTCTTGCTTAAAAATAATACAACTTCTATAATCATTATGCCCTTCACCGAAGCCCATTTCGAAAACGCCATCCTCGAAATATTCCGAGACTTGCTCGGTTACGAGTACCTCTACGGCCCCGATGTCGTGAGGGACTTCGCCGAGCCCCTCTGTCTGGAGATTCTCGAAGATGCACTCGTCCGCATAAACCCCTCGCTCCCGCGCGCCGCCATCGCCGAGGCAATCGCCCGCATCCGCACCCACGAAAGCGGTTCGCTCGCCCGCAAAAACGCCCGGTTCACCGACATGCTCCAGAACGGCGTGGCGGTCAACTACTTCGACGGCAAAGAGCAGCGCGCAGGGCTGGTGCGGCTGGTGGATTACGACCTCCCGATGCGCAACCGGTTCACGGTCGCGAACCAGTGGACGGTCGAGGAGCGTTCGGTGCGCAGGGCCGACATCGTCGTCTTCGTCAACGGGTTGCCGCTGGTGGTCGTCGAGCTGAAATCCCCCTCGCGCGAGGCGACCGACGTCTCGGAGGCCTACGCCCAGCTGCGCAACTACATGCAGGAGATTCCCTCGCTGTTCGTCTACAACGCCTTCTGCGTGATGAGCGACCTGGCTACGACCAAGGCCGGGACCATCACGGCGGGCGAGGACCGATTCATGGAGTGGAAGACCGTGGACGGCAAGCTGGAGGACGCGCGCTACGCCAATTTCGACGTCCTCTTCCGCGGGATGTTCGAGAAGAGCCGCTTCATCGAGCTGCTCGGCGGCTTCATCTGCTGCTCGGAGAAGGACGGGCAAGACATCAAGATATTGAGCGCCTACCACCAGTTCTACGCCGTGCGCAAGGCCGTCGATTCGACGCTCCGCGCCGCCGAGACGGACGGCCGCGGCGGGGTCTTCTGGCACACGCAGGGAAGCGGCAAGTCGCTGTCGATGGTCTTCTTCGCCAAGCGGTTGCAGCGGGCGATGGCCTCGCCGACGATTGTCGTGCTGACCGACCGCAACGACCTCGACGGGCAACTGTACGGTCAGTTTGCGCAGTGCAGCGACTTTCTGCGACAGGTGCCCGTGCAGGCGTCGAGCCGCGCCCATCTGCGCGAGCTGCTGGCCGGGCGCGAGGCAAACGGCATCTTCTTCTCGACGATGCAGAAGTTCGAGGAGGGCGACGGGCCGCTGTCGGAGCGCCGCAACATCGTGGTGATGGTCGACGAGGCGCACCGCAGCCAGTACGGGCTGGAAGAGCACATCGACCCGCGCACGGGGCGCGTGCGCACGGGAGCGGCGCGGCTGGTGCGCAACGCCCTGCCGAATGCCACCTACATCGGCTTCACGGGGACCCCGATTGCGCAGAAGGACCGCTCGACGCGCGAGGTCTTCGGCGACTACATCGACGTCTACGACATGACGCAGGCCGTCGAGGACGGCGCCACGCGTCCGGTCTTCTACGAGAGCCGCGTCGTCAATCTCCACCTCGACGAGGAGACGCTGCGCCGTATCGATGCCGAGTACGACGCGATGGCCGAGGAGGCCGAGGAGTACGCCATCGAGAAGAGCAAGCGCGAGTTGGGGCGTATCGACTCGATTCTGGGGGCAGATGCGACGGTGGCGTCGCTGTGCGAGGACATCGTGAAGCACTATGAGGAGTTCCGCCAGTGGGAACAGACCGGCAAGGCGATGATTGTGGCCTACTCGCGGCCGATTGCGATGAAGATTTACCATCGGATATTGGAGATGCGCCCGGCGTGGAGCGAGAAGCTGGCCGTGGTGATGACTTCGAGCAACAAGGACCCCGAGGAGTGGCGGGCCGTGATTGGCAACGACGCCCACAAGAAGGAGCTGGAGCGGCGGTTCAAGGACAATGCCGGGCCGCTGAAGATTGTCATCGTGGTGGACATGTGGCTGACGGGGTTCGACGTCCCCTCGCTGGCGACGATGTATGTCTACAAGCCGATGGCGGGGCACAACCTCATGCAGGCCATTGCGCGCGTGAACCGCGTCTTCGGCGACAAGCAGGGCGGTCTGGTGGTCGATTACGTCGGCATCGCCTCGGCCCTCAGGCAGGCGATGAACGACTACACGCTGCGCGACCGCCGCAACTACGGCGACCCCGACATCGCCAAGACGGCCTATCCGGAATTCCGGAAGAAGCTGGAGGTGTGCCGCGACCTGCTGCACGGTTACGACTACGCGGGATTCCGGGGCGATTCGGACCTCGAACGTGCCCGGGCCATCAGCGGCGGCGCCGACTTCCTGCAGGCTCCGGAGCGAGCGAAGGTCAAGGAGGATTACATCCGCGAGGCGTTGCTGCTGCGGCAGGCGCTGTCGCTGTGTCAGAGCATGCCCGACCGCGAAGAGCGGCTCGAAGCGGCCTATTTCGAGGCCGTGCGCACGCTGTTGACGCGCGTCGAGGGCAAGGGAAAGATTTCGTTCCGCGAAATCAACGAGCGCATCAACGAGCTGCTCCGGCAGAGCATTCAGAGCGAAGGGGTCATCAACCTCTTCTCGGACGTGCAGGAGGAGTTTTCGCTCTTCGACCCGAAGTTCCTCGAGGAGATCGGCCGCATGAAGGAGAAGAATCTGGCCGTGGAGCTGCTGCGCAAGTTGATTGCCGAACAGGTGCAGCTCTACCGCCGGACCAACACGGTGCGGGCCGCGAAGTTCTCGGAGATCCTCGCCCAGGCGATGAGCAACTACCTGAAGGGGATGCTGACCAACGAGGAGGTAATCGAGGAGCTGTTGAAGACAGCCCGCGAGATTATCGACGGCGAGAAGGCGGGCCAGGCGCTGCACCTCACGACCGAAGAGCTGGCCTTCTACGATGCGCTGACCAAACCCGAGGCCGTGCGGGACTTCTACACGAACGACCAGCTACTGGCCATCACACACGAGCTGACCGATGCGCTGCGCAAAAACAAGACAATCGACTGGAATCTGAAGGAGAGCGCCCGGGCCGGCATGCGTCGGCTGGTCAAACGACTGCTCAAGAAGTACAAATATCCGCCCGAGGGACAGGAGGACGCACTGAACACCATCATGGAGCAGTGCGAAATGTGGTCGGAAAACAGTTGAGCCAAACGGCAAACCGGCCCTCTGCCGTACAAATGCCGTACAAATTCAAACAGAAACCGCGTCGTAGACATCTACGACGCGGTTTCTGTGAGGTCTGAAGCGGATTCGAACCGCTGTACAAGGTTTTGCAGACCTTTGCCTAGCCACTCGGCCATCAGACCATTTCTTTCTCGAAACGCCCCCTTCAGCTTTTCCCTCCAGCACCTCCGGGACCCTCTCAAGCCCCCCAGGCACCTTCTCCAGCACCTTCGGGACTTTCTCAGCCCCCTTGGCTCCTTCTCAGGCCCCCTCCGGATATCGCTCGGGCTCCCCTCGGGGCGGCTCCGGGTCGTTTCGGTTCGCAAATATACACACTTTTCCGATATCTGCAAAACTTATTCGCAACTTTACGCATTTTCCGCCTCCAACCCATCCGTCTTCGCCCGGAAATCACTACCTTTATCTCCCGCAAAAGAGTCCCCGCGACCATGACACTCGAAGACATCGCCCTGCAGATGACCCCCGGCATCGGTGTGAAGGGCGCCGCACACCTGCTCGAGGTGTTCGGCGACGCCCGCCGCATCTTCGCCGCCTCGCACGACGAGCTGGCCGGCGCTGCACGGCTGCGTCCCGAGCCGCTGCGGGCCATCCTCCAGCGCAAGGGCTTCCCCGCCGCCGAGCGCGAGCTGCTCTACTGCCGCCGCAACGGCATCCGGCCCATCGCCTCGACCGACCCCGAATATCCGCCCCTGCTGCGCGATATTCCGGACCCGCCCCACGTCATCTACCTGCGGGGCGAACTTCGGGCGCTCCACATGCGCTGCCTCTCGGTGGTCGGCACGCGCACGGCTACGCCCTACGGCGAGACGATGTGCCACGCCCTCATCGAACGGCTCGCCGAGCGGGTCGATGAGCTCTCCATCGTCAGCGGCCTGGCCTTCGGCATCGATGCCGCGGCACACCGCGCGGCCCTCGCCTGCCGGGTGCCGACCGTCGCCGTGGTGGCCAACCCGCTGCCCGGGGTCACCCCGACGCAGCACGCCGGACTGGCACGCGACATCCTCGAGCAGGGCGGCGCGCTGCTCACCGAGCTCCACTCGCAGACCCGGCAGAACGGCAGCCTCTTCCTGGCGCGCAACCGCATCATCGCGGCGCTGAGCGCCGGAACGCTCGTCGTCGAATCGCCCGCCTCGGGCGGCTCGCTCTTCACGGCCCACTGCGCCGACGGCTACAACCGCACGGTGATGGCCCTCCCGGGACGGGTCACCGACCGCATGTCGGCCGGCACCAACTTCCTCATCCGCAACCAGAAGGCACAGATGGTTCTCACGGCCGACGACATCATCACGGAGCTGCAGTGGGAGAACGCCGCACCTCAGCGCGACACCCGCACCGAGACGCCGGGCGACCGCCGTCTGACCCCCGACGAACGGGGGCTGCTGGGCTGCTTCCGCACGGACGACCCCCTCTCGCTCGAGACGCTCGGCGAGCTGAGCGGACTCGACCCGGGCGAGCTGGCCACGCTGCTGGTGGGGCTCGAGCTGAGCGGCGCCGTCCGCCAGCTCCCCGGCAACCGATACATGAAACTGCCATGAGACTCATCGACACCCATTCGCACCTCTACGAACCGGAGTTCGACGCCGACCGCGACGAGGCGCTCGCCCGTGCCGCCGCGGCCGGGGTGGAGCGGCTGCTGCTCCCGGCCATCGACTCCGAAAGCCACGAACGCCTCTTCGCCCTCAGCCGCCGCGACCCGGCGCGCTACATCCCGATGATGGGGCTCCACCCCACCTCGGTGAACGACAACCCCCGCTGGCGCGAGGAGCTGGCGCTGGTCGAGCGGCTGCTCGACGCGCCTCCCGAGGGCATCGGAGCATTCTGCGCCGTGGGCGAAATCGGCCTCGACTTCTACTGGAGCCGCGACTTCGTGTCCGAGCAGTGCGAGGCCTTCGCCGCACAGCTGCGCATGGCCTGGCGACGGGGGCTCCCCGTGGCCATCCATACCCGCGCGGCGTGGGACGAGATGGAGCGCATCATCGCGGAGGAGAGCGCCCGGGCCCGCAGCGAGGGTGCCGCGCTGCGCGGCGTCTTCCACGCCTTCTCGGAGGATGAGGGGCGCTATGCCCGCCTCCGCGCCTGCGGCGACTGGCTCTTCGGCATCGGCGGGGTGGTCACCTTCAAGCGGAGCCAGGTGGCCGCCTCCGTCCCCGCAATGGAGCTCGACGACCTGGTGCTCGAGACCGACTGCCCCTACCTCACCCCGGTGCCCCACCGCGGCGAGCGCAACGAATCCGCCTACGTGCGCTTCGTCTGCGAGCGGGTGGCCGCCCTCAAGGGGCTCCCGCCCGAGGAGGTGGCCCGCCGCACGACAGCCTCGGCCGAGCGGATGTTCGGCCTCGGGGCGCTGCCGGCCGCCGAGGAGCCCGAAAGGGCAGCAGCGGAAGTGCCCGGAAAGGCCGCAGCCGAGGAGCTCGGGAAGGCCGCAGCCGAGGGGTCCGGAAAGGCTACAACCGAAGGCCCCGACACCATGAAAACGCCCGCTTCCGAAGGAGCCGGCCGAACGACTGCAAACAACTGAATGACAACGCACCGGATATCATGAAACGCATCCGCATCACCGTCATCCGCAAGGCCTGCTACCGCGACCTGATGGAGCGCTACGAGAACCCGCTCGAACACCCCTGCGACCTCAGCGTGGGGCAGAGCTTCGAGTGCGACGGCCTAAGCCGCCCCGAGGGGCTGTGCGAGAGCGCCTGGCAGAGCCTCTCGCCCTTCGTCATGGCGCTGGCCCACGGGGCGACGGGCCTCTACGACGGGTGGATGAAGAACCCCGCCTCGGCGATGCTCTCGTGCAACGACGGCTTCCGCCCGGTGAGCTTTCTGGTGGAGGCGCTCGACGAACCGACGCCCGACGGACAGGCCCCTGGCAAACAGACCCCCGACGGCGGAGAGCCCGCCGCCCGCAAAGAACCGGCCGACCCGACACCCGGCAGCGGAGAGCCCGGCCGACCCGACACCCGGCCCGGCAACCGCTCCGAAACCCTCCGCAGCAACGCCTCCCCAACGGACACCGCACCTGCGGCCGCCCCTTCGGCTTCCGACGCCGCCCGACACCGCGGCAGACCCGCCGCAGCAACCCCAGCAACCTCCGCGACCCCGGCGGCCGTACCTGCCGCGGCCCCTGCCAACCCCGAAACCCGACCACACGAAAAAACCGAATCATAAGCTATGCGCGCATCCATCCTGATTATCTACACGGGCGGCACCATCGGCATGAAGACCGACGCCGCCACCGGCGCCCTCGTCCCGTTCGACTTCAGCGGCATCTACGAGGAGTTCCCCTCGCTCAAGCGGCTCAACGTCGACATCGACGTCGAGACGATGAACCCCGTCATCGACTCCTCGAACGTCTCGCCCGACAACTGGGTGACGCTCGCCCGCCTGATTCGCGACAACTACGCCCGCTACGACGGCTTCGTCGTCCTGCACGGCACCGACACGATGTCCTACACCGCCTCGGCGCTGAGCTTCATGCTCGAGAACCTCTCCAAGCCGGTGGTCTTCACCGGCAGCCAGATTCCCATCGGCGTGCTGCGCACCGACGGCCGAGAGAACCTCATCACGGCCATCGAAATCGCCGGCGCCAGCCAGGGGAGCCGCCCCGTGGTGCCCGAGGTCTCGCTCTACTTCCAGAACCGACTCTTCCGCGCCAACCGCACCTCGAAGCGGAGCGCCGAGGCGCTCAACGCCTTCCGCTCCTACAACTACCCGCCGCTGGCCGAGGTGGGGGTCAACATCACCTACAACTACGCCGCCATCCTCCACCCCGACCCCGCCGACTCATCGCCCGAGCTGCGCATCGCCACGTCGCTCAACGACGGGGTGGTCATCGTCAAGCTCTTCCCGGGCATCGACGCCCGCATCCTGCAGGGCATCCTCTCGGTCGAGGGCATCCGCGCCGTGGTGCTCGAGACCTACGGCGCGGGCAACGCCCCGACGAGCGAGTGGTTCATCCGCCTCATCGAGCAGGCCATCGCCCGCGGCATCCTGGTGCTCAACGTCACGCAGTGCGGCGGCGGACGGGTCGCCATGGAGCTCTACGAGACGGGACTGCGCCTGCAGAAGGCGGGCGTGCTGTGCGGCTACGACATGACCACCGAGGCGGCCGTCACCAAGCTGATGTACGTGCTGGGCAAGGGGCTTCCGGACGAGGAGAGCCGCGCGCTGCTGCAACGCCCTCTCCACGGCGAATTTACTCGATAGGACGTTGCACAGATTAAATATTTTTCCTATATTTCGCACTGCAAAGCGGCCTTTTCGGAGCCCTGAAACGGGGTCGGAGCAGACCGCGATGCAAGGTACCGAGTTGATTGATACGAAGTTGCAAATTTTCCGGCGACGTTTTTCCCGCTCGGGAGCGCATCTCCCGCGGAGCCTTCGGAAACCCTCCGAAGGAGAAAACGG
This sequence comes from Alistipes sp. Marseille-P5061, assembly GCF_900290115.1. Classification (GTDB taxonomy): domain Bacteria; phylum Bacteroidota; class Bacteroidia; order Bacteroidales; family Rikenellaceae; genus Alistipes; species Alistipes excrementigallinarum. Next base: position 9,305 of record NZ_LT985751.1, on the reverse strand, counting down.
CGGCGAAAAAGCGTGCCGGGAGGAGAGAAAAACGATATTTTTTCGATTTTTTTGGACTTCGGGAAAAATTTAACGGAACCGTAATCAGCCGACACCGCACCCGGCTCCGCATGGAGGGAGGCGGCGGCAGGCAACGGAACAGAAAAGGAAGAAACAAACTTTAAAACAAAACCACAAACGATTACAAATTCAACTAATCAAATTAATTTTATCTAACACAACTATGAAAAAACTTTTTTTGATTCTGTCAGTTGCCTTGTTCTCGCTGGGTACTGTTAACGCGTTTGCGCAGGAGGCCGAGGCCGCTGCTGCTCCGGCAACCGAAGAGGCCACGGTAGCCGAGGAAACCCCGGTAGCCGAGGACGTAGTAGCCGCCGAGACCGAAATCGCCGGCGAGAGCATGCACCACATTCTGATGCAGAAGTTCCTCGAGGGCGGTTGGATCTGGATGCTCCCTATTCTGCTCTGCCTTGTATTCGGTCTTGCAGTAGCCATCGAGCGCATTCTCTTCCTGTCGCTGTCGACCATCAACTCGAAGAAGCTCATCGCAGCCGTTGAGGAGGCTCTGAAGAAGGGCGGCATCGAGGCAGCCAAGGATGTTTGCCGCAACAAGCGCGGTCCCATCGCATCGATTTACTACCAGGGTCTGGACCGCTACAACCAGGGTCTCGACGCCGTTGAGAAGTCGGTTGTATCGTACGGTTCGGTACAGACGGGCCAGATGGAGTCGGGTCTGACGTGGATTGGCCTGTTCATCGCCCTTTCGCCTATGTTGGGATTCATGGGTACGGTTGTCGGCATGATTGACGCATTCGACCAGATTCAGGCAGCAGGTGATATCAGCCCGACGCTGGTAGCCGGTGGTATCAAGGTCGCCCTTCTGACCACCATGTTGGGTCTTATCGCAGCCGTTATTCTCCAGCTGTTCTACAACTACATCGTATCGAAGATTGACTCTCTGGTAAACGCAATGGAAGACTCGTCCATCACGCTGATGGATATCCTGACTGCTTACAGCAAGAAATAATCGAACGCAGAAAAACCAAAAGCAAATATGAAAAAGGCATTTAGCATATTGCTGAGCGTTCTGATGGTCATCACGGTTGCTCTTCTGGTCTACGCGATTGCGACCGGAGGATCGGAAGATGCAATCAGCGTCAACCTGATATGGGGCTACGCCCTGTTCGTGTTCGCGCTTGCATCGGCACTTTTCTGCGCCATCTTCGGGATGATCAAGAACCCGGCAGGCATCAAGGGGTCCATCCTGGCCCTGGCTCTGGTAATCATAGTCGTTGGCGTGGCCTACTTCTATTCGGCTGGCCATACGGTCAACATCGTGGATCTTCAGAACAACGGCTTCTTCGGGCACAGCGAAACCGTCATTACCGAAACGAGCATCATCGTAACCTATGTCGCTTTCGCAGCTGCATTCCTGACGGCCGTTGTTACTGAAATTTGGAGAGCTTTCAAGTAACAGAGAACAATGGCAATAGATAAGAGAAAAACACCGGATATCAATGCGGGTTCGCAGGCGGACATCGCCTTCCTGCTGCTGATATTCTTCCTGGTGGCCACTACCATGAACACCGACACGGGTCTGGTGCGCATGCTTCCGCCGATGCCTCCCGAGGATGTACAACAGGAGAACATCAAGGTCAAGGAGCGCAACCTCTTCCTGGTGCTCATCTCGGGCAGCGGCAACATCATGGCAGGAACGTCGGGCAACCAGGAGATTATTGATATCCATCAGCTCAAAGACAAGACGAAGGAGTTCATCCTCAACCCGATGGAGGACGCAAATCTTCCGGAGAAGGTGGATGAGACCTTCGACCTGCCCGACGGCAGCAAGTGGACCTACCCCGTAAGTCAGGGAGTCGTATCGCTGCAGACGACCCGTGATACCGGCTATCAGTCGTACATCATGGTTCAGAACGAGCTCACGCGCGCCTTCAACGAGGTCCGCGACGAGGTATCGATGCGCAAGTTCGGCAGCAAGTTTGCCGACCTGACGCAGGGGCAGCGCGACGTCATCTCGAAAGCAATACCTCTGAAGATTTCGGAGGCCGAACCGCGTAACATAAAGAAGTAAGCTATGGCAGTAATGAAAAAGAAGGGCAACAAGACCTTGCCCCCTATCTCGACCGCATCGCTTCCTGACGTAATCTTCATGATTCTCTTCTTCTTTATGGTTTCGACGACCATGCGCGAACAGGAACTTCTTGTAAGATACAAGCTTCCGGAAGCAACCGAGGTGCAGAAGCTGGAGAAGAAATCGCTCGTCAGCTACATCCACATCGGACAGCCGACGCTGGCCATGCAGGCGAAGTTCGGAACCGCGCCCCGCATCCAGCTGAACGACTCCTATAAGACGACCAAGGACATTCTGGACTTCGTCGCCGCCGAGCGAGACAAGCTCAACGAGGCCGACCGTGCTTCGATGACGATTTGCCTCAAGGCCGACGAGAAGACCAAGATGGGTATCGTGACCGACGTAAAGCAGGAGCTTCGCCGTGCCAACGCCCTGAAAATTTCCTATGCGGCTTCCAAGTCGCTGGGTTACTAATCCCGGGTCGACCCTCAAAGCGAAGAGCGGACCTCACAGCGAGGTCCGCTCTTTTTTTGTGCCCGCCGACATGGGAAGGGGATGCATTGGCCACCCGCCGGCGCAGGGAACAGGTCCTCCCGCCTCGGGGGAGGGAGATAACGACAGGCCTCCGCCCGTTTGCGGGCGGAAGAGAATGCTTCCTTCCTCTCGTACCCGCACACGCTGAGGGCGCCCCGGAGTCGGGCCGCAGACAACAAGACACCCCGCCCGGAAGAGAAGAGGAATTCACGAAAGGGGAAAAGCCCCCAAAAAAGGAGGGGAGAGGTGCAGGAGAGACAATGCGGAGAGGCGGTGTAGGGGAGACAGTGCAGGGGAGACGGTGCAAGAGAGACGGTGCAGGAGAGAGACGATGCAGGAGAGAGACGATGCAGGGGAGAGACGATGCAGGAGAGAGACGATGCAGGAGAGAGACGATGCAGGGGAGACGATGCAGCACACCGGGAAAAAGCAGAACCGCCCATCCAAGGAACAAGAACCACGGACTCCCCGAAAACCACGACTTATCCGGAAAACCCGGCTCACCTTAAAAAACCCGGCTCACCCGGAAAACCCCGGCTCCTCCCCGAAAAACCCCGGCCGGCCAGAATCAGAAAGAAAACTCCAGCTGGTCGTTGTCGTGAATGAACGAGAGACGGTGATAGGGCGTCAGCCCGTAACGGCGGATAGCCAGCCGGTGCTCGCGCGTGGGGTAGCCCTTGTTGCGCTCCCACCCGTACTGCGGATACTCCTCCGCCAGACGGCGCATGTACTCGTCGCGGTGGGTCTTGGCCAGCACCGAGGCCGCCGCAATGTCGGCATACTTGCCGTCACCCTTGACGATGCAGCGGTAGGGGATGTCGAGCGAGGTGTAGAAGCGGTTGCCGTCGATGGCCAGAAAGCCGGGCCGCACACCGAGCCGCCCGACGGCGAGCGACATCCCCTCGAACGAGGCCTTGAGAATGTTGATTTCGTCGATACGCTCCGGCGAGACCGCCTCGACGGCCCACGCCACGGCCTCCTGCTCGATGATGGGACGCAGCCGGTCGCGATTGCGCTCGCTCATCTGCTTCGAGTCGTTGAGCAGCGGATGGTGGAAGTCGGGCGGGAGGATGACCGCCGCGGCAAAGACTGCCCCGGCCAGACATCCGCGCCCCGCCTCGTCGCACCCCGCCTCAGGAAGTTCGTATTGGAAAGAGGTCTCCAGCATGACGGGAACAAAGTTACGAATAATTTAGGCCCGTTCAGGCTTTTTCGCTACTTTTGTCGAGGCGAAACCGCAGAGCGGAGAGCCGGAAGCGAGTCAGCCCCGGGAATTGCGAACCGGGAGGCAGACAGACCTCCGGAATCGCGGACCGGGAGACAAACAGGGCCCGGAACAGGTAGCCGGGTGCCCGGCGGACTGAACCCCGACAGGCAACCGGAACCACCCGAACAAGCGGGACCTCCGGCGCAGCCGAAGCCGCCAGAACCAACGGATAAGGTTCCACCCCGGGCCCGAATCGAAGGAGCCGAGACGTCCGTCAAAAGATTTCCGGGGCCAGAGCGGAGAAGAGGGAGCCGCCCGAACCGAATGGGGACGCCCCGTCGGACCTGCACCGGCCCGACGGGCCCGCAGAGCGCAACCTAAGCCACCCGAACCCCAGGCCGCCCGAACAACCGAAGCCACGTCGCATCCGAGCCCGTCCGGACCGACGGATAAGGTTCCACCCCGGGCCCGAATCGAAGGAGGCAAGACGCCCGGAGCAAGCTGGACCCGCCCGGAGCGACCCGCTCCCCGGCCCCCGGAAACGAGCCAAACCGCTCCCCCGGAAACCGGCCAAACTGAACTCCGGAAACCGGCCAAACCGAAACCCGGAAGCCGCCGGCCACCGGTGGCCCCACAAAGCACAGGCAATGAACTTCGACATAGCAAGACAGCCGATTATTCCGGCATTCGTGACGCTGCTGCTTGTAGCCGGCGTCGCCAGCGTCGCCCCCACGGCTGCGCCGGAGGCCGTTGCGCCCCTCTCGCAGCTCGACGGCTGGCTGCTCGACTTCGAGCAGAGCGCCCCCGTATGGAGCCGCGTCATGAGCTTCGTGCTGCTGCTCTGGGCCGGACTGCTCACGGGGCGCATCACCGTCCGCTACGGACTCTACGCAACCAACAGCTGCGTGGCCATTCCCCTCTTCGGCATCGCCGCCGCCTGCGCCTGGCCCGCCGCCGGGCTCGTCGGCGCCGTCACGCTGCTGCTGCTCGCCCTCTCGACCCACAACTTCTGCCGTTCGTTCCGCAACGGCTACGCCTTCGACAACATCTTCCGCGCAGGGCTCTATCTGGGGCTCGTTCCGCTCGTCTACCTGCCCGCCGCACCGCTGATGCTGCTGCTGCCGGCCGCCGTCGTGCTGCTCAAACGGACGCTGCGCGAGCTGACCGTCACCCTCGCGGGCATGCTGCTGCCGCTGCTGACGGCCTGCTACCTCAACTGGGCCACGGGCGCGCCGTTCGACGCTCCGCTGCAGCAGGCCGTCGAGCTCTTCACCCACAACGACGGCATGCACCTCTGGAACCTTCCCTGGCCCGCGCTGCTGCTGCCCGGAGCGCTGCTGCTGCTCGACATCGCCTCGCTGGCCGCCTACCTCAACAGCGTCTACTCGGTCGGCTTCAAGGCGCGCGGCATCCTCGCGCTGGCGGGCTGCATGCTGCTGCTCACCGTCGCCGTCGCGCTGCTCCCCTGCGCCACCTCCGTGGCGCTGCTGCTCTGCGCACTCCCCACGGCGCTGCTGGCCCCCTTCCTGCTCGTACGGATGCACTACGCCCTCTCGCTGGCCCTCTACACACTGCTGCTCGTTTGGGCGCTTGCAGCCCCCTACCTTTGGGCGCAGCTCACCGCCGCACTCCGGTAACGAGGCCCTCGCCACAGCACATCCCCTCCGGTCCGGGAAAAACCTGCACCGCACCGCGGCAAAGGATTGTTCAGCCCCAAAAAGGCTTGCCAACATCGCTGCAAAGGTCCACTCCCGATAAAAGGGGACACCGCCGCAAAGGGTCTTCCTCCCAACAAAAAGAACCGGTCATAACGCGCGGCAAAGGGCCGCACGACCCCACTGTCGCCCTGCCCCGGGACACTCCTCAAACCATCCACACTGCTATCCCCGCTGTCGGCCCCCGACAGCCTCCACGTCCACTCCCGCCCCCCTTCATTACGACCGCCCTTCCCGCCGCTGTGCCCCGTCTGCTTTCCATCCCGATAGCCCGCCCCGGGGACAGAAACCCCGCCTTCCGGTCAACTCCTCCACATCCATCCGCCGCCCCATACCGCAACAAAACCGGCAATCCCCACGCATTCCTCCCCCCGAAGCATTCCTTCCCCGAAGCAACCACTCCCGCAGCAAGTCCCCGCAACCGCCGCCCCGGCCTGCACCCAACTGCCTCCACAACCGGCCAGCCTACCGCAGCAGTCCCGCAGCAACCGCGCAAGAGACCATCCGCAACTCACCACAACCACCCCCGCACCCCTTCGTCCCGCCGCCCCGTCCGCCCTCCATCCCGATAGCCCTCCCGCCGCAACACTCCCCCCCCGCAACACTCTCCCCCGCAGTCGTCCCGCAACCCGCCCTGTTCCAACACACTCGACGCCTCCGCATACCCCTGCATACCCCCGCACACCCTCGCGCATACCCCCGCACAAAGCCCCACGCAGAGCCCTGCACAAGCGCCTGCGCCGCTGCGCCGATACCCGATTCGGACCCCCTCGCACCTCGTTCGGTCCTATTCGCCCCATTATGACACAAATAGGGTATTTATTATTTTATTTATTAAATATTATATTGTATATTTGGAGGTGAACACCTAGACGCAACTTCCTGTTCACCGAAACCAAAAACACAATTACTGCATGAAGAATTCTACAACTCCCTCGGCCCAACAGCCGATGATTGTGAAGTATGTCGAAACGCTTCACAACGGCATCCAGTCGCTGGCCCTCTCACGCTACGCCATAGGCTATATCCTGCGCGGCACGAAGTATGTCTACGACGGCGACAAACGCCAGGCCTTCAACCGCGGCGACGTCTTCTACCTGGGGCTCGGCCACCACTACGTGGAGAACGTCCCCGAAAACGGCCAGCCCTTCGAGCAGGTGCTCTTCTACTACACGCCCGCCGACCTGCAGCGCATCCTGCTCCACCTGAACATCACCTACGGACTCAACATCTCGAACGACCATTCGTGCGAAAACTGCCACAACCGCACCCACGTCGCCATGCCCGCATGGAGCTCGCTGCGCAACTTTTTCGTCAACACGAACAACTACCTGCGCGACGAGAGCTTCCTGCAGGACGAGACCGCCGAGAGCATCAAGATGACGGAGCTGATTTACCTCATCGCCTCGCACGAGGACTGCTGCATCAAGAGCAAGCTGCTGAGCAACATCGACACGGCCAAGGAGAACTTCGAACAGACGGTCTACGACCACATCTTCAAGGATATCTCCATCGAGGAGCTGGCGCGGCTGACCAACCGCTCGCTCACCTCGTTCAAGAAGGAGTTCCGGCGCCACTTCGAGATGCCGCCCCACAAGTGGTACATCCGCCAGAGGCTGATGCACTCGCGGCTGCTGCTTATCTCGACCTCGAAGTCCATCTCGGAGATAGGCGTGGAGTGCACCTTCCCCAACACGTCGCACTTCATCAAGCTCTTCAAGAAGGAGTACCGCATGACGCCGGCAGCCTACCGCAGCCGCCACCTCCGCGCCGCCGAGGGGGACAGCCAGCCCCGCACGCAGCCGGAGGAGGCGCTCTCCGCACGGCCGGGCGCTGCCGGAACGCCGCCCCGTGAGGCGCCGCACGAGACTCCGGCCCGCGAACAGCCTCAGCCCGCCGCTATGGAGCCGGCCGAAGCTGCCATGGCCTGAGGTCCGCCCGCCGCTAAGGCTCACGCCGGAACGATGCTGCGAGAAGTGTTGCGCAAGACTCCGGCCCGCAAACAGCCTCAGCCCGCCGCTATGGAGCCGGCCGAAGCTGCCACGACCTGAGGTCCGCCCGCCGCTAAGGCTCACGCCGGAACGACACGCACCGGGGAAGCGGAGCGAAGAAAACGGTCGGACGGCACGACGGGACGGCAGCACGGCGGGACGACAGGACGGCGTGCCGGCGGAGAGCCCGGTACCTTGTCCACACCGGCCCTGCTCCTGCCGGGACGAACGGCCGAAACCCACATCCCGCTCCAGACCGGGAAATGCCTCCGAAGACGGAGCCCCGAAGCCTCACCGGCCCCGGAGCTCCGTTTCGTTTGTCCTCCATCCTGCCGGTCTCAGCCTGACACCAGACTGTCGCGCCCGTCCGCGCCCATACCACCGACCGCCAGCCCCGGCCGCCGCTTCCCTCACCCCTCCAGCTCCCTATCGGCCATCCCGCTGCCGAAGCGAAGCGGAACGGAAACCCGAACCGCACGCAACAAATCGGCCTCACCCGCCCTCGGATTCGTCCCTTCCAAACGGCCGAAAAACCCCGCCCCAGACCGCACAGCGGCGATTCGCCCCGTTGCAAAGAGCTGAGAACGGAGTTCGGAATTAGTTGAAAAAATTACAAATTTTGCACTAATTAAAAAATTTCAATTATAAATCATCGCATCCAAGGGGAGGAAATTGTAAATTTTGTAAGAAAAATATTTGGATTTCGCTAAAAATCGATTTACCTTTGTGTATCACAACGTGGGAATCTCCCGCTTCTCATTAACCTAACTAACCTAACCAGAGGGGCCCCGATACCGGCAGGTATACGCGGTCCCCTTTTTTTGTGCCCTGACCGCAGGAACGGAATCGGTCCGATGCACCAAACGAAAAGAGTCGCCGTTTCGTCGGCACAAACCTTTTTGCAACCCTCCGCACCCATCAAATCCGTCCGACACCCCGCAATAGCGGCACGACCCCATCAGCCCCAACACACCCCCGCCGACCCCGACACAACACACCTCCTCGACCCCAACTCCGGCCCGACCGCTGCCCCGGCAGACGACACACGTCATCGGCTCCGAAGCCGCCCGGTTCCCGCAGCCCCGGCACGTACCGGTTCCGGGCATCCGCCCAGAGCCCGGCGGAGGAGGAGGGCACAACCGCGCCGCTGGCCCGCTCTGCGTTCCGCAGCGGACATCCGCACAGAAGACCCGGCGCCCCGCTTCGCTGCCACCCGGAAACATCCTCACTCAGCTGCCGCCCGGAAACACCCCGCCCTGGGCCCGCAAAGGAGCAACCGCGCCGATTGTTCCGGCTGTTCCGGCCGAACCGACCGCTCCTGCCGGCCCCTTCATTCCGCGCCGCCTTTTCCCTCAAGCCACCCCAACCGCGCAATCCCGGAGACCCGCCGTCCGGAAACATCCCCGGGCCCGCGGCTGCCTGCCGCTGAAAGCTGCTTCACACCCCGGTTCCCATTTTTCACCCGCCCGGACCCCGCAAACGCAACACGCGTCCCGTTAACACCGCGCCGCTACCGCTCGGAAGCCCCCGCGGCAACCCGGCACAAGTTCCCACAGCCGTCAGAAACACCGCTCGCTCCACCGCTCCACCACCCGCCCGGACCCCGCAAACGCAGCACGACGCCTGTTGACACCGCGGCGTCACCGCTCGGAAGCCCCCGCGGCAACCCGGCACAAGTTCCCACAGCCGTCAGAAACACCGCTCGCTCCACCGCTCCACCACCCGCCCGGACCCCGCAAACGCAGCACGACGCCTGTTGACACCGCGGC
>NZ_LT985750.1:388749-554595 GCF_900290115.1 Alistipes sp. Marseille-P5061 | reverse complement strand
TGTTCCTTTGTCAATACCATAAGTCTACTCCTTTTTTAGTTTTTGTTGGTTTGCCTCTACAAATCTAAAAAATCTGTAGACTTTTTTATTTATTCCTCCCTAGACACACTATTTGGAACAGTATCCGCATTTCAAACGGGTCTTGAGTGAAGCTGGCGAGAATCCGCCGGCTGTCGGGAATTCGGTCTCGGCACACGGAGTGCCCGGTAAAAAACGACGACTTCGGAGGAGTTTTCCACCCCCTTGCGGGCAAGCTGTTTTCTGTTACGAAATCTATTTCGCGTAACGGAAAACACAGCTTGCCGGGGCCAAAACATATAATGTTTTTGCCCCTAAAAACGGGTCGAATATCTCGTCCCGTTCCCGCTTGTTCGCTGGCCAGTCTGAAGAGGCGAACTGCACGTTCCCGAAGCCGACATCGGGAACAAAACCGATCAAAAAAGGAAGGCCCGCAGAGCGTCTTATTCAACCGCAGGGCGTCTTATTCAAAAAGGCCGACTGACTGATTGACGTCAGTACTGACGGACTTCAGTACTGATTGACTGACTGACTTCAGTACTGACTGAAGTCATGGTCTTCTGTTTCCCAGTTGTGCTGTTTTGTTTTGTTGTTGTGTCGTTGTGCAGTTGTGTTGTTGTGTAGTTTTGCTGGTTCGCTGTTTTGCTGATGTCAGTATGGGTGGGCCGATGGAGATTCCGATGCCGGGTGGGAGGTCGGAGGTTTTCCGGGACAGTGGAGGCGAAGCGGGATGCCTCTCCGAGGAGCGTACATCTCCGAGGCCGGTTGGCGGGATCGGGCAGGGTAGAGCAGCCCGCGCCGTGGAGGAGCGCGAAGGAGGTGCCTCGGGCGCGGAATCTCGGTGCCGTAACGGAGCCGGTGCGGATGGTATCCGGGTTCGGACGTCTTTTTCTCCGCGGAGCCCGGCCCGGGACGGATTTTTGACGCCGATACGCTCGCCTGCCGCCGCTGAATCCCCGAACTGTCCCGGCGCGTCGAGGAAGATCGGTGTCAAAACCGCCTGCGGCTCGATGCGCCCCGGCCCGACGGCTCGGCGGTATCTTTGCGGCCGAAGCGGATGCCATCCGCTCGTGTGAGGAGCTCCGGGAGCACCGCGGCATACCGAAATCGCTCTACCTGCTTTCCGCCCGAATGCCGATACCCCGACGTGCCCGTCCGGTTCCCGAACGGTCGTCTGAAATCTGCTCTTTCGGAGGCGTCGCACCCCCGCAACCGACGCCAACCGGTGCCACACCGACGCCAACCACTGCCATAGCGCGTCGGTGGCGGATCAATCGGCCCGGGAGACCCTATCTTCGCTCCCGGAACCCTAAACGCAAAAGATTATGGAGTACATGATGGTTGAAAAACGGAGCTACGACCGCCTGGTCGCACGCATCGAGGCGCTGGCACGGCGGGTTGCGGAGCTGTGCCGCCGGCAGGACAAGACGCTGCAGCACTGGCTCGACAACGAAGAGGTCTTCCTGCTGCTGAACATTCAGAAGCGGACGCTGCAACGTTACCGCGAACGGGGGCTGCTGCCCTGCACGCAGATCCGCCACAAGGTCTACTACAAAACCGCGGATGTCGAGCGGCTGCTGGCCGCGTCGGCCCTCCGCAGCGGGAGCAAACGGTAAATGCGTACGGCGATGGAGACCCAGTCGGTTTATCGGACGGACGAACGTCCGGAGGAGCTGCTCCGCACGCTGGAGCAGCTGGAGCGGGATCTGGACCGCTGTGTGGAGTTGAACCGCCCGATGCTGGGCGGCGAACGCTACCTGACGGATCGCGAATTGTCGGAGCGGTTGAAGATTAGCCGCCGTACGCTGCAGGAGCATCGCTCCTCGCACGAGATTCCTTATTACTGCGTCTGCGGCAAGATTCTCTACCGCGAGTCGGATATCGAGCGTTTTCTTGAGGAGCGCTACTTCGGCCCGGTGCGGCGGTAGACGACGGGACGCTGGCGGTGCTGCGGGTGGGCGGCAGGTGGCGCCGCTGGTCAGCATTGTTGGCGGCCGGATCGGAAAAAGGCGGCCCGGAATTTCCGGGCCGCCTTCCGCGCGTCAACGTGGGGGTGGAATTACTCCGCCTTTCGGAAGTCGATGGTGATGGTCTTGCCGTCGTACCGCCAACTCGATGAGTGTACATTCAAACCTGCCGGCACTGTCTCATTGTCGAACCAGGCCGTGACCGGGAATGTCGACACCCCGTCGCCGGGATTGTTTTCGCAGGACAACCACGTCAGCGCCGTGTTCGCACTGACATCCAGCTTCGTCAACTGATTGTCGTAGCACCACAACCCTGTCAACGCCGTATTCTGTCTAACATCCAGCTCCGTCAACTGATTGGCGTTGCAGACCAACTGTGTCAGTGCCGTGTTCGCGCTGACATTCAGCTCCGTCAACTGATTGGATTCGCACCACAAATCCGTCAATGCCGTATTTCGGCTCACATCCAGCGACGTCAACGAATTGGAGTAGCAGGACAAATTCATCAATGCCGTATTTCGGCTCACATCCAGCGACGTCAACGAATTGGAGGAGCAGGACAAATACGTCAGCGCAGTGTTCGCGCTGACATCCAGCTTCGTCAACTGATTGGAGTGGCAGTACAAATACGTCAGCGCCGTGTTCGCGCTCACATCCAGCGACGTCAACTGATTGGAGTTGCACATCAAGAACGTCAGCGCCGTGTTCGCGCTCACATCCAGCGTCGTCAACTGATTGGAGTCGCACTTCAAGAACGTCAGCGATTCGAAATACTCGATTCCTTGCAGGGAGGTCAGGGCGCCGGGCGCATCTTCAGTCCCTGAAACGTCCAGAGAGGTGATTGCGGCAATCTTTTCCATATCCTCCGGCGTGATATTTCCCGCATCGGCGATAATACCCTGTTTTTGCAGCTCCTTTGCAAAGTCCGGGTCGAATTGGGCGGTGAAATCCGTAGCGTCGGATGCCGCCGTCTGGGTGACGGTCAGCCGCACGCTCTGTTTCCCGCAGGCCAGATCGGCATAAGCCGTGCGGGCCGATGCCCGGAAATTGCGGGTGGCCGACAGTTCGACGGTCTGTTCGCCGGCCGTGCCGCTCATGGGCGTGACGGAGAGCCAGTTGGCCGAGGATTCGGCATCGTCGTACACGACCGAAAGCGTCCAGTCGGCCGCGGCGGTAAAGGCGACCGTTGCGGTCCGCTCCTCGTCGGCGTCGAGTGTGTATTCGGTCTGCTCGATGACGATTTCGGTCTGCTCGGGCTCGGGCTCGGGATTCGGTTCCGGCGTTGGTGCCGAATCCTCCTTGCTGCAGGCGGCAAGGGCAAGGGCGGCCGCGAGGGCCAGCCAGTAAATCGATTTCAGGGTCTTCATGGTAATAATGTGTATTTGTATTTGCAGTCGGTTCATATAACAGGAGTTGGCGCCGTTACTCCGCCTTTCGGAAGTCGATGGTGATGGTCTTGCCGTCGTACTTCCACTGCTCTTCGTCAATCTCCAAATCACCCGGTTTCGTATCGTTGTCGAACCAGGCTGTTACCGGAAAGCTCGAAACCCCGTCTCCGGGATTGTAGGAGCAGTCAAACTTCGTCAGTGCCCTATTCCGGCTGATATTCAGCGATGGCAACTCATTGGAGAAGCAGGACAACACCGTCAACGCCGTATTCTGACTCACATCCAGCGTCGTCAACTCGTTGTTGGCACAGTTCAACTCCGTCAGCGCCGTATTCCGACTCACATCCAGCGTCGTCAACTCATTGATGGCGCAGTACAACTTCGTCAGCGCCGTATTCATGCTGATATCCAGTGTCGTCAAAGGATTGCCGCTGCAGTCCAACTCCGTCAGCGCCGTATTCCGGCTTACATCCAGCTCTGTCAACTGATTGTTGTTGCAGTCCAAATACGTCAGCGCTGTATTCCGGCTCACATCCAGCGACGTCAACTGATTGTAGTCGCACCTCAATTCTGTCAGCGCCATATTCCGGCTCACATCCAGCGACGTCAACTGATTGTAGTCGCACCTCAATTCTGTCAGCGCCGTATTCCGGCTCACATCCAGCGACGTCAACTGATTGTAGAGGCAGGACAACTCCTCCAGCGCTTCGAAATACTCAATCCCTCGCAGAGAGGTAAGCGTACCGGGATTGTCATAGCTCCCCGCAATGTCCAGTCTGGTGATTGCGGCAATCTTTTCCATATCCTCCGGCGTGATATTTCCCGCATCGGCGATAATACCCTGTTTTTGCAGCTCCTTTGCAAAGTCCGGGTCGAATTGGGCGGTGAAATCCGTAGCGTCGGATGCCGCCGTCTGGGTGACGGTCAGCCGCACGCTCTGTTTCCCGCAGGCCAGATCGGCATAAGCCGTGCGGGCCGATGCCCGGAAATTGCGGGCGGCCGACAGTTCGACGGTCTGTTCGCCGGCCGTGCCGCTCATGGGCGTGACGGAGAGCCAGTTGGCCGAGGATTCGGCATCGTCGTACACGACCGAAAGCGTCCAGTCGGCCGCGGCGGTAAANGTAGCGTCGGATGCCGCCGTCTGGGTGACGGTCAGCCGCACGCTCTGTTTCCCGCAGGCCAGATCGGCATAAGCCGTGCGGGCCGATGCCCGGAAAATTCGGGCGGCCGACAGTTCGACGGTCTGTTCGCCGGCCGTGCCGCTCATGGGCGTGACGGAGAGCCAGTTGGCCGAGGATTCGGCATCGTCGTACACGACCGAAAGCGTCCAGTCGGCCGCGGCGGTAAACGCGACCGTTGCGGTCCGCTCCTCGTCGGCGTCGAGTGTGTATTCGGTCTTCTCGATGGTCAGGTTCCCGGGACGGGAGGCATCATCATCCTTCTTGCAGCCCGTAAGGGCAAGGATGGCAAGCAGGGGCAAAAGGTAAAGCTGTTTCATATGGCTCTTTTTTATGTGAGTATGCAAGGTAGGTGAAAAAATCGAAATTTCCGCGTCTTTGTGCGGTTCGGGAGGTGAATTTTGTCGGAAAGATTTGTTTTTGTCATTTAGGCAATTGGAAAATTGTCGTTTAGGCAATTTTTTGTCGTTTAGGCAATTTTGAAACCGGTCGCAAAACGGCCTTGCAAATGCGAACGGACGCCGCCTTCAGTTGGAAAGACAGCGTCCGTTGAGGCGTCGTTAGTGTGTGCGCAAGACCGGCTGCGGGGCCCGGTGGGGCGGCCGGCCGATGGAAGGGAAGAGATGGCCGCTTCCGGGAGCGGGCCCCGGCGGCTGGACGGCTCATCGTGGTCGTCCCGCCCCGACCGGTCAGTTGGCGGGCGCGGTCTCATCGGGAAGCTCCACCAACCTCAGGTGCGGGGCGGCGGGGTGGAGCAGCCAGCGGCGGAAGGCCTCGCTCTCGAGGCTCCGCAGTCGGAAGGCCAGCGCCGCAATCATCTCCAGGTTGTAGAACTCCACCCCGTGGACGATCCGCTGTGTCGGCCCCCGGCGCAATGCCTCCGAGCGGTAGATGGCCCGGATGTTGGCCCGTACGGCCGCCTCAAAGACTCCGAACAGGCGGGCAATCTCCGGCTGTGCGAGCCATACTTCGCCCCCGGCCGTGCGGCGGATCACGACCCGCTCGTCGTCGATCGTAATCGACCCCGTGAAAAAGCCTTCCATCGCGGCCGGTGTCAGAGGTTGCTGGGCAGTTTGCTCATCTCGCGCAGAATGGTCTGGTCGAGCACCTTGGCGTAGTGACGCGTCATGTTGGTGTTCGAGTGGCCGAGCATCTTGGCCACGCTCTCGATCGAGACCCCGTGGGCCAGCGTGTAGGTGGCGAAGAAGTGGCGCAAACAATGCGTCGAGAGGTTCTTGCGGATGCCGCAAATGTCGGCCAGCTCCTTCAGGTAGACGTTCATCTTCTGGTTGCTCGTCACGGGCAGCAGCACGTTGTGCGCCAGGCATTCGGGATTGGTGCGGTAGCGTTTGAGGATCTCCTCGGGGATCTCCAGCAGCGGGATGTTGCACATGTTGCCGGTCTTCTGACGCGGCTTGCGGATCCAGCGGTGGCCCTGCATGTCGGTGACGATGTGCTCGGGTGCGAGCTGCTTGATGTCCGAGAATGCCAGCCCCGTGAAGCAGCAGAAGATGAAGATGTCGCGCGTCAGCGCCAGCCGCGGGATGGTGATCTCCTTGTGCAGGATGCGGTCGATCTCCGCCTTCTCGGGCATCTCGCGCCGCACGGGCTGCATCTTGAAGCGCATCCCGGCGAAGGGGTCGCGCTGCATCCACTCGCGGGCCAGCGCGATGCGGGTGATCTTCTTGAAGTTCCCCAGATACTTCATCGTCGTGTTGTGGCTGCAGCCGCATGAGGTCTTCAGAAAGAACCCGAAATCCTCGATGAAGCGACGGTCGACCCGCTCCAGTTCGATGTCGTCGCGGCGGTAGGTGTGGCGGATGAAGGCGAGCGTGTGCTTCAGACAGGTGTCGTAACGCCCGGCCGTCGCCTCGGCCAGATCGATGCCCACCAGCTGGTGGCATTTGTCGTTGTGTTCGCGGAAGAGCTCGAAGAGCGTGTGGCGGTTTGAGGTCTTGCGGCCGAGGTAGAGGTCGAGGACCTGTTGGGCGGTGAAGGGCTGCTCGTCCATCTCCAGTTCGCGGTGGACGAAAACGAGGCGTGCCCGGACGTTTTCGAGGTAGAGATTGAGGTTTTTGCCCAGTGCCGTACGCGAGGAGGCCCGGCTGCGTTTGGCATCCCACAACTCGGGTCGGATGCTCTTGTGGATGGTGGTGTCGGTGCACTGGCCGTTGACCGTGATGCGGACGCACACGGGGACTTCCCCGTGCTTGTTCGGTCTCGTCCGACGGATGTAGAACGAGATGTTCAGGGATGTTGTTTCCGGATACATGACTCTTGTGTTTTACGGTGGTAAAGTTACGTGGCAACGCGCAAAATCAAGGCATGCAAAATGCAGACAATCAGCGAATAAGAACCCGCCTGCGGTGGCAGGGAAACGGCGGCGGCACCGTTTTGCCACCCGAAAGGCTGCCGCGGGGTGTTTCATCTGTCCACCCGGCAAAAACAAAAATCCCTGTAAGTGAGCTGCTTACAGGGATTTTCGGGGCTTTTGTCCAGTCCCCTTGGCGGAGAGAGAGGCTCTCGAACCTGTACTATCTTAAAATATCACATAATCGCAAATATCTATTAATAACCAGCTTATTACAATCATAATTAAATCTAAATATTATCGAATATCGCTCGCTATTTCAATTTTTGGGTGTATATTTGGGTGTAGAATTTCAAATACACCCAGTCATGAACATCAAACGAAACATCATTTTTGCACCTGAAAGCCGCAAAAAGAACGGCGTTCCAATCGTGGAGAACGTACCCATCCGTATGCGTGTCATATACGCAAGCCATCGCATCGAGTTTACAACCGGCTACCGCATTGATATAGCCAAGTGGGATACCGACAAGCAGCGTGTAAAGAACGGATGTACCAATAAATTAAAGCAAAGCGCATCTGAAATCAATGCTGATTTGCTAAGATACTATGCTGAAATTCAAAACGTGTTCAAAGAATTTGAGGTACAGGAAACCATGCCGACCACCCAACAGTTGAAAGAAGCATTCAATCTGCGAATGAAAAATGGCAGCGAGGAGCAACAAGAAGATACTAAAATAAGTTTTTGGGAGGTATTTGATGAGTTTGTTAAGGAATGTGGTAATCAGAACAACTGGACAGAATCCACATACGAAAAATTTGCAGCCGTAAAAAATCACCTGAAAGAGTTCAAAGAAGATGTGACTTTTGAGTATTTCGATGAGTTCGGACTAAACGAGTATGTAAACTTCTTGCGTGACAAGAAAGACATGAGAAACAGTACCATCAGCAAACAGATGGGATTCCTCAAATGGTTCCTGCGATGGAGTTTCAAGAAAGGATATAATCAAAACATTGCATTTGATACATTCAAGCCGAAATTGAAAACAACTTCAAAGAAAGTAATCTTTCTGACATGGGACGAATTGAATAGACTGAAAGACTATCAGATACCCAAAGACAAACAATATTTGGAACGTGTTCGGGATGTTTTTCTGTTCTGTTGTTTCACAAGTCTAAGGTATTCAGATGTGCGTAACTTGAAGCGAAGTGATGTCAAATCCGACCACATAGAAGTTACTACCGTCAAAACGGCGGACAGCCTGAACATTGAACTGAACAAATACAGCAAAGCCATACTTGAAAAATACAAGGACATTCACTTTGAGAACAACATGGCACTGCCAGTCATCAGCAATCAGAAAATGAATGATTATCTGAAAGAGTTAGGCGAGCTTGCTGAAATCAACGAGCCTGTAAGGGAAACATATTATAAAGGAAATGAGCGTATAGATGAAGTGACACCCAAATACGCACTGTTAAGCACTCACGCCGGACGAAGGACATTCATTTGTAACGCCTTGGCACTCGGTATCCCGGCACAAGTGGTCATGAAATGGACGGGACACAGCGATTATAAAGCCATGAAACCTTATATTGACATCGCAGATGACATCAAGGCAAATGCAATGAACAAATTCAACCAACTGTAAAAAACAATCAGCAAGTTTCATGAAATGCCTGTTATTGGGCTTACCTTTGTGACTTTCAAAACATACAACAATGAGCAACAACGACAACAACATAGAGAAAAGAAGTTTCGAGGCTTTTGTCAATGCCATCGGGTCAGAAATAGAGCAGGCGCAAGTCCGGCTCATCAGTGCCGCCAATGCGCAGATGCTGTTCCACTATTGGAAGATGGGCAATTACATCCTGTACCACCAGAACCGACAAGGCTGGGGCGGCAAGGTCATCAAAAGACTGGCACAAGCAATACGGTTCAACTATCCTGAAAAGAAAGGGTATTCGGAACGAAACTTGGCTTATATGTGCCAGTTCGCACGCTCCTATCCATTGGGCGCATTACGGAGTTTTATAGAAACCGATGCGAAATTACTTACTCCAAGTGTGCAGAAAATCACGGATGAACTTCAAAGCCTGAACAATATGACATTTACGCAAGAGCCTCTTGCGCAAATTCAATCCTCAGACAACAAGGAAATTGCAATTGTGCAAGAACCTCTTGCACAAATTCAGGATGTAGTCCAAACAGTAGCCGCCGTTTATCAAGTACCGATTGAGGACATAGAAAAACTGTTCCTTGTATCACCTGTTGCAAGAATCAATTGGGCAAGCCATGTGATTCTGCTAAACAGTTCCCTCCCGTTGGGTATCGATTATTGGTATATGAAGCAATCCATGGAAATGGGCTGGAGCAGCAATGTCCTTAAAATGCAGATTGAAAGCAAATTGTACGAAAGGCAAATTAACAGCCGCAAGGTCAATAATTTTACCGCCACGCTTCCTGCACCCCAAAGTGACCTTGCCAACTACCTGTTGAAAGACCCGTATATCTTTGATTTGGCGGGAGCCAAAGAACGTGCGGACGAAAGGGACATAGAGGAACAACTGGTGAAGCACGTCACCCGTTATCTGTTGGAGATGGGCAACGGATTTGCCTTTGTCGCAAGGCAGAAGCATTTCCAGATTGGCGACAGCGATTTCTATGCCGACTTAATCCTGTATAACATAAAACTTCATGCCTATGTGGTCGTGGAACTGAAAGCGACCCCGTTCAAACCGGAATATGCCGGACAGTTAAACTTCTACATCAATGTAGTGGATGACAAGCTGAGGGGAGAGAACGACAACAAGACCATCGGGCTGCTGCTATGCAAGGGCAAGGATGAGATTGTAGCACAATATGCACTGACAGGCTATGACCAGCCTATCGGCATCAGCGATTATCAGCTCAGTAAGGCTGTGCCGGAGAACCTGAAATCGGCGTTGCCGAGCATAGAACAGGTGGAAGAAGAACTGACGATGCTTCTTGACAATGAAAAGAACAAACAAAAGTAGGACACTTATGGCAGACAAGATACAGACGATGATTCCCCGATACGGGGAACTCAACAGAATATACAGGGACTATATAGATAATTACGTTTTCTTTTTTGACAGGCAGAAATTCATTTCCGATTTCTGTCAGGAATACAATGACATGAAGTCTTTTGAGTCTGCTATCCTTAAACTGGTGCTTGACAGGCAAAAAGAACAATACACCTTGATACTCAACAGCCTGAAAACCGAAATAGAAAAGAGCATACAGGCTTATGAAACACACCCCATAAGTGACAGTGCCGTAGAGCGTGTTTGCCATCAGCATATGGAAAGGTATTCCCTTGAAATTGAAGCCCAACTGGATGTAACAAGGAGCCTAAGCAAACCGCTGAATGAAGCCAACAACAGGTATGATTCCATTGGCTACAGGGAACATACTGCCGAAGATGAAAAACAGGCTGAAAAAGAATATGAACGCTGCAAGGCTGAATATGACAAGGAAAGAGCCAAACTGAATGAACTCTATGACCAGCAAAAGGCAACAAGAAAGGAGGCTTTTCAATATATGAAGAACCGTTGTGCGGACATATACCGCCAAAGTTGCCTTTTTCTGGATGTATTGAAGAAATACATTCCTGACGGGAACCGACAGGACGAGCCGGGCAAGCCAATCAGTCAGCAGGAAACGGCGGATGAACAACAAGAGTATTTCAGCATGAAATTGCTTTCGCTCATTCATGAGGTATGTGTTGGAGAACAGTTCGAGGAAATTTCCGCACCGGATTTCTATGCCAATATGAATTTCCAACCCTGCAACTGCAAGCTGAAAATCAAACCGAGAGAGAAAATCCGTGTATGCTATCTGATATTTTTGATGGGCGAGGAACTCTCCAAACAGGACAGGGACAAATGGAAAGACGGAATACTGAAACTGCTGGATATTGACGATAGCTACTACAAGTCAAAGTACAAGGAGCCTGTTTCCGATTTTCCGAGTGACAGCAACCAGAAATTCGCCAAAGAAATGGAGCATATATTCAGATAATCGGTGACATATCCTGATATTTTACGAAAGTTCCACTTTTACCACTCAAATTAATTTTTGAGTGGTATTTTTATTTACTGATATTCAATAAGATATATCAATATTCAGATTGTACCGTCCCCATCCTTACCACTCATAACCCTACCTAATTTTGCATCGTTCGAGAACAGAAATAACAGCCAGTGCGCAGGGCTGATTGTTGAACCAAAAAAGAGTAGAACCATGCAAAATCTACAAGAGTTATTATCCAAACCCGTCTGGCAGATGACAGGCGAAGAGTTCATAATGTTGAGCAGGCACGCATCCGTTCAGACAGAAGCGCAGCCGCAGCCCGTAACGGACACAAGCAGGAAATATGTGTACGGAATACCCGGCATAGCCAAGCTGTTCGGGTGCAGCCTGCCTACCGCCAACCGCATAAAGAAAAGCGGAAAGATAGACAAGGCTATCACTCAGATAGGGCGCAAGATTATCGTGGACGCGGAACTTGCCCTTGAACTGGCAGGAAAGAAAACAGGCGGACGCAAATAACGGGAGGAATCGCTATGGACAATATGAAAGACATCCAGGAAATATCGGACGAACAGGCGGTAATCCTCTGGCAAGCCTCACGGCTGAGCCTGTCGGAAAAGTACGAGAAAGCCCCCGAAATTCTCAGTGTGAAAGGTTCCGTAATCGGTACGTTGGGAAATTTCAGCGCATCCATCGGAAAAGCCAAAAGCAAGAAGACATTCAATGTGTCGGCTATCGTGGCAGCGGCATTGAAGAACGGCACGGTACTCCGGTATGCGGCTGAACTGCCCGAAGCCAAACGGAAAGTGCTTTACGTGGATACGGAGCAAAGCCCCTATCACTGCTTGAATGTGATGGAACGCATCATGCGCATGGCAGGGCTGCCCGATGACAGGGATAACGAGAACCTTGAGTTCCTTGCCCTGCGGAAATATACGCCGGAGCAGCGCATAAGGATTGTCGAACAGGCAATCTACCATACACCGAACCTTGGTCTGGTGGTGATAGACGGAATCCGTGACATGGTGTATGACATCAACAGCCCCAGCGAATCGACACGCATCATATCGAAACTGATGCAGTGGACGGACGACAGGCAGATACATATCCACACGATACTCCACCAGAACAAGGGCGATGAGAACGCGAGGGGACATATCGGCACGGAACTGAACAACAAGGCAGAAACCGTGCTACTTGTTGAAAAGGACAAGAGCAACGGGGACATAAGCAAGGTTTCCGCCATGCACATCCGAGCGATGGACTTCGAACCGTTTGCCTTCCGTATCAATGACAGGGCATTGCCTGAACTGATAGAGGATTACCAGACAGAAGCCAAAGCACCCGGCAGACCCCAAGGCGAAAGGTTCGATGCCTGCAAGGATATTTCCGAGCAACAACACCGGATAGCACTGGAAGCAGCATTTTCGTTGCAGGACGAATACGGATATAAAGAACTGGGCAAAGCATTGAAAGAGTCGTATGCCTTGGTGGGTGTTCCGTTAAGCGACAACAAGCTGGTCAAACTCATCACAGTGTTGAAGAACAAGCGGATGATAGTACAGGAAAACGGCAGGAAGTACAGGTACGAACCGGATTTCCACTATTGACACGCTTCCTGCAATCACTTCACTTTATTCTCCGGGTCTATATATTAGGATAAAGCGAAGTGGTTGCAGGGACACATCAAACCGCTTCACTTTAAGCCGTATCCTATATATACGACAATAAAGTGAAGTGGTTATACAGCCAGTAACTTATAAACAGGTACTGGCGAAAAGAAAATCAAACAATAACCGATAAAGACAATCATTTATGGACATACAGACAGCAAAACAAATCAGACTGGAAGAATACCTGCACAGCTTGGGATATAGCCCGGTGAAGCGGCAGGGCATCAACCTGTGGTACAAGTCACCGTTCAGGGAAGAAACCGAAGCCTCGTTCAAGGTGAACACCGAGCGGAACCAATGGTATGATTTTGCGCTCGGCAAGGGCGGCAACATCATCGCGCTGGCTTCGCACCTCTATGCAACGGACAGCGTGCCGTACCTTTTGAAACGCATAGAGGAACAGGCACCGCACGTGCGCCCCGTTTCTTTCTCTTTTCGCAAGCAGTCATTTACAGAGCCGAGTTTCCAACAGTTGGAAATTGTGCCGCTTTCTTCTCCTGCCTTGCTCGCTTACTTGCAGGAAAGGGGAATAAATCCGGCACTGGCGAAAAAAGAATGTAAGGAAGCGCGGTTTACGCACAACGGCAAACGGTACTTCGCCATTGCATTTCCCAACATGTCGGGCGGTTACGAAATCCGCAACCGATATTTCAAGGGTTGTATCGCACCGAAGGAAATATCCCACATCAGACAGTCGGGAGAGCCAAAAGGCACGTGTTTCGTTTTCGAGGGATTTATGGACTACCTCTCATTTCTGACCCTACGGCTCGAAAGCTGTCCGCAATACCCTGATTTCGACAGGCAGGATTACATGGTTCTGAACTCTGTTGCCAATGTTTCTAAAGCACTTTATCCGTTGGGAAGCTATGAGCGCATCCACTGCTTTTTTGACAATGACCGTGCAGGAATGGAAGCCCTTCAGCAAATCCGCAAGGAATACGACAGCACCCAGTATATATGGGACGCTTCCCAAATCTACTGCGGATGCAAAGACCTGAACGAGTATTTGCAGAAGCGCATGGCTGATAGAAAAGAGCAAATGCAATCCGTCAGGAAGAGGGATGAGGCATTATCCAAGAAACCGAAAGGCTTCCGGTTATAGCCCACTATAACTACACGCTTCGCTTGCGTAGTTGTGGGCTCTCCCGAGGGGATTAGGGCTTTGCCCTAATGACCTACTCAGGGCGTTTCACCCCTGAGAACCCCGAGCAAAGAGTGACCCTCTCTTTGCAATCTCCGCTTATGGGTTACCCCTAAGAACCCCTCTGCGAAAGCGAGCAAAGTAAATCAATTGTAAACAAAGGAAAGAAGCTATGGCAACAAAATCAAGCATACATATCAAGCCTTGCAACATCGCATCGAGCGAGGCACACAACCGAAGGACTGCCGAGTATATGCGTAATATCGGGGAGTCCAGAATCTATGTCGTTCCCGAACTTTCCACCGATAACGAACAGTGGATAAATCCCGACTTCGGCACTCCCGAACTGCGAACTCATTATGACAATATCAAGCAAATGGTCAAGGAAAAGACCGGACGTGCCATGCAGGAAAAGGAAAGGGAACGCAAGGGAAAGAATGGAAAGATTATCAAGGTGGCGGGATGCTCACCCATCCGTGAAGGAGTATTGCTTATCAGACCGGACACCACACTGGCTGATGTACGCAAATTCGGTGAAGAGTGCCAAAGACGCTGGGACATCACTCCGCTACAGATTTTCCTGCATAAAGACGAAGGGCATTGGCTGAACGGTCAGCCGGAAGCAGAAGACAAGGAGAGCTTCCAAGTCGGTAACAGATGGTTCAAACCAAATTATCATGCTCATGTCGTATTCGACTGGATGAACCATGAAACTGGAAAGAGCCGAAAGCTCAATGACGAGGATATGGCAACCATGCAGACCCTTGCTTCCGATATTCTCCTGATGGAACGTGGACAGGCAAAAGCTGTCACAGGTAAAGAGCATCTGGAACGAAATGATTTCATCATTGAGAAGCAGAAAGCCGAACTGCAACGTATAGAGGAAACCAAGCGACACAAGGAACAACAAGTAAGCCTTGCCGAACAGGAACTCAAACAGGTAAAAGCAGAGATACGCACGGACAAACTAAAGAAAACAGCCACCAATGCTGCTACCGCCATAGCAAGCGGTGTAGGTTCTCTTTTCGGAAGCGGTAAGCTGAAAGAACTGGAACATCACATCGAGCAGCTACATCAGGAAATTACCAAACGGGACAAAGCTACTGATGAATTAAAAATTCAGATACAACAAATACAGGAACAGCATAGCAGACAAATTCGTAATCTTCAAAGAATACATAATCAAGAACTTGAAGCCAAAGACAAGGAAATATCACGATTGAGCACCTTGCTTGAAAAAGCCCACAAATGGTTTCCCATGTTCAAAGAGATGTTGAGAATGGAAAAATTATGCGCTGTTATCGGGTTTACCAAAGACATGATAGAAAACCTCTTGACAAAGAAAGAATCCATACAATGTAGTGGCAAAATTTATTCCGAAGAACACAGGTGGAAATTTGACATCAAGAATGATATTTTTAGGGTTGAGAAACATCCGATGGATAGTGGTAAGCTTATGCTGACCATAAACCGACAACCCATAGTACAATGGTTTAAGGAACAATGGGAAAAGTTACAGCAGAATCTACGTAACTCGGTGCAGAGAGAGCAAAAATCCAGAGGATTTAGAATATAGAATAGCCTATTATTAATAAAATCAAGTATCTATGCATCCAAACAGATTGTTTTTATTACAGAATCAAAATCCTAAGAATTTATAAAAAATGAAGCCTAAAGAAGTTTTGGAAAAATGGATAGATTGCTTTAACAAAGCAGATGCTTATCATATAGCAGAGCTGTATGCTACTAATGCAGTAAATCATCAAGTCGCAAACGAACCAATAATAGGTAAAGAATCAATCTACAAAATGTTTGTGAATGAATTTGCCACTGCTAAAATGGTTTGTATGGTGGAAAATATTTTTGAAGATGGCGAATGGGCTATCATGGAATGGAAAGACTCTCTTGGACTTCGTGGATGCGGATTTTTTCATGTAAAAGATAACAAAATCGTCTTTCAAAGAGGGTATTGGGATAAACTTTCATTCTTGAAGCAACACAATCTTCCAATTGAATAAGTACTATCAGAATACGGACTGGGAAATTGAAATACCCAGTCCGAGTTATATAATGAATTTTACTTGTTAAACTATTTAAAGTCAGTTGGATAACAAACCATACCTTTCACATTCTCAGTAGCTCCAGGTATTAATTCAGCCACCATGCAATATTCATGAGAGACTTCGAAAGGAAATTCAATTCCTAAATCGATAGCCTTGCGATAGCCAAATCGAGGATAATACTCTTTATGCCCCAATACGACTGCTGTGCCGTAACCCAAAAGTGCTGCCCTCTGATGGGCTTACTGAATCAACATCCCCCCCCAATTCCCTTACGCTGGAATTCCGGCAAGACTGCCAATGGAGCTACACTCAGGGATGTGACAGACTGGGTGTCACTGTCTATCTTTACTTCTGTAAGTAAGATATACCAGACAATTTGTTTTTCTGTCATTTTCTTGTTCTTATCTAATTGTTAGGCTCATTGTTGTTATACATTGTTTAATTATAGATAAATCGTGAATATCCTTCTCTCTTAAATCGTAGCCCGAATGGAATACTTGTTGCCCTTTTGCAGAAATGCAAGGGATGCTTCTGCCTTCAAAGACTGCTGTTCCAAAATAGTCCGGTTGAAATTCATACCAGCCTCCATCCAAGTCGGCTTGTTTGGAAGTGCCGTCCGCATTCAAGACAAAAGGATGGATATCAATATAGCCTAATTCTTTGCTATACAGTTCCACACGGGTGGGCAACCAATTTGTTTCAATTTGATATCCTCTCTCCTGCAAAAGATCAAGGAGTTGGTCTGTATAATTGGCATCAAAATCAATGTCAATATCTCTATGCAAGCGGGTTTGCTGTCCGTACAAGACATCCACTCCCCAGCCTCCATCCAACCAAAACTGCATGTCCAGGCTTTCCAACAAGTCCAAAACTTGAAATAACTCTGTAATCGTAGTGTGTTCTTTCTTTGTCATATAATAATTCTTTAATAAATAATACTATGCGTAATTATCCAACTGCTTGATTGAAGAAATAAAATTTGCACCCACTCCAATCAGAAAGATAACCCATCCGCTGATCATAAAGACGGATGTGATACCCCATGCTTCCACCCAATATCCTGAAGCTACGATACCCAGCATTGATGGAAAGGTACTCAAACTAAAGATGAGAGAAAAAGTCCGTCCAAGCATGTCCGAAGCCAAGTTCTGCTGAATAATAGCGATGAAAAGCGCATGGTAAATGGAATAGGCTATGCCTCCTGTAAATGTTAGGCAAACAAAACCTATAAATGCGCTTGATGGTAAATAACTGGCGCTAATCAGATACAATCCCAATATCACATAAGCCGTATGCATCACTAATGTTTGCTTGCTTTTCAAAGCCTTACAGGCAAGTACTAAACCGCCCAACAATGCCCCTGAGCCCCAACCCATTTCCACAACTCCCATTTGCAAAATGTTTCCGTTGAAATGCAGAAGCGTCATAAAAGGAAATAACGTAAAAACAGGCATAAGGACAAAAGTCACCAGCGTAAAGCATACGAATAAAGGCAAAATGCCCATTGTACGCCGCAAGGTATGCCAACATTCCGTCAGTTCTTTTTTGAAATCTGGAAGAACTTTCGTTTTTTGAAGAGAAGGAATCTGGACACAAAGTAAGGTCAGACAAGCAGCAACAGCTCCGATCACATCTATGAGCAGAATATACTGTATGGGAAGCCAAACAACGAGGCTTGCCCCTACAACGGGAGCTATCACCTCACTGAAGGATTGAATGGAATGGTACAAACCTGATACCCTGACAAGATGGTGCTTGGGAACCAGTAGAGGGATGCTTGCCTGTAAAGCAGGTGCATGAAACGTACTGCCTATTGAACGACAAGCAGTCAATAGATAAAAAAAAGAAAGGTCTTTATAACCCTTGGTTATCACAATAAAAAGACATAGGGTACAGAACGCGATGAACAAGTCCGAATAAAACATCGTTTTCTTTCGATTCCATCTGTCAACATAGACCCCGGCAAACAAGCCTAATACAAATTGTGGTAAAAATCCAGCTAAAATAGCCAGAGATAAAGCTGTCGGGGATTTAAATTCGTTGCTAATCCAAAAAATAATGGAGAAGCCAACAATCGTACTTGTTAAAATAGATATGAGTTGGCCTATTCCTATCACGGCCAAAGTTGATTTCC
This sequence comes from Alistipes sp. Marseille-P5061, assembly GCF_900290115.1. GTDB lineage: Bacteria > Bacteroidota > Bacteroidia > Bacteroidales > Rikenellaceae > Alistipes > Alistipes excrementigallinarum. The sequence goes on along the minus strand of NZ_LT985750.1, from coordinate 536,665 downwards.
AATGATTCATTGTGCTAATATTTCATGCGTTTATAGATAAGTACTTTCGTACATTAAGCAAAACGAAATTCTATCCACACAAAAAACTTGTATTATAATCCACTCCTGACGTTGGAATACAATAACAAATACTTTCAGGACGATGTAAAGTCCTGAAAAATCAAACTGAATGGATAGATAAATATTAGTCTTTTCTCATCGGATTCTTTTAATATCGCTACTCTTTTATTATGTAGTGGTTGTATTATCTTAAATAAAACAAAAACACCGACTTTACATTCTTGGGTGTAAAACTGGGTGTTTGTTTTGCAATCTGCTGATTTTCAGCGTTTGTTGCGGAGAGAGAGGGATTCGAACCCCCGGAGCCTCGCAGCTCAACGGTTTTCAAGACCGCCGCAATCGACCACTCTGCCATCTCTCCGGGCACAAAAATAGTACGGTTTTTCCATTCCGCCAAATCTCCGGCGCCATTATTTCGCTGCAACTGAGCCCGGAGAGGCACCCTGCACGACAATTTTGCGGGCTCGGTTTCCGCTTTCGCGCGAAAAGTCCTATCTTTGCTCAATCCGACAGGTATCGGACTGCTGCCCGTGCACGCGTTCCCAACAAAGGCCGCGGCACGGCGCACTCCCCCACCATCGGACGGTCAGGTTAATGATTTACCCCGACTCGGCCCGAAGGCGCACTTCCGCGCCCCCTTACGCCGCGGCCGGGGGACAAAACGAGCGACGAACAATGCCACCCATTTCCCAACGTGCGGAGCTGATGCCGGCTTCGCCCATCCGCAAACTCGTGCCGCTGGCCGAAGCGGCCAAGGCGCGCGGCACGAAAATCTACCACCTCAACATCGGCCAGCCCGACGTGCCCACGCCGCAGGTCGGCCTCGACGCACTGCGCCACATCGACCGCACGGTGCTCGAATACAGCCCCAGCGACGGCTACCGCTCGCTGCGCGAGAAGCTGGTCGAGTACTACGCCCAGTACCAAATCAAGCTCTCGCCCGACGAAATCATCGTCACCACAGGAGGCTCCGAGGCGGTGCTCTTCGCCTTTATGTCGTGCCTCAACCCGGGCGACGAAATCATCGTCCCCGAGCCGGCCTATGCCAACTACATGGCCTTTGCCATCTCGGCCGGTGCGGTCATCCGCCCCGTCGTTTCGACCATCGAGCAGGGCTTTGCGTTGCCCGACATCGCCGAATTCGAGCGGCTCATCAACGAGCGCACGCGCGGCATCCTGATTTGCAACCCCAACAACCCCACCGGATACCTCTACACGCGCAAGGAGATGGACCGCATCCGCGACCTGGTGAAGCGCTACGACCTCTTCCTCTTCTCGGACGAGGTCTACCGCGAGTTCATCTACACGGGGTCGCCCTACATCTCGGCCTGCCATCTGGAGGGTATCGAGGAGCACGTCGTGCTGATTGACTCCCTCTCGAAGCGCTACTCCGAGTGCGGCATCCGCATCGGCGCGCTCATCACCAAGAACCGCAAGCTGCGCGACGCGGTGATGAAGTTCTGCCAGGCGCGCCTCTCGCCCCCGCTGCTGGGGCAGATTGTCGCCGAGGCCTCCATCGATGCGCCGCGCTCCTACAGCGCCGAAGTCTACGAGGAGTACATCGAACGGCGCAAGTGCCTCATCGACGGGCTCAACCGCATCCCGGGCGTCTACTCCCCCATCCCCATGGGTGCCTTCTACACGGTGGCCCGCCTGCCGGTCGAGAACAGCGACGACTTCTGCGCCTGGTGTCTGAGCGACTTCAGCTACGAGGGCGAGACCGTCATGATGGCCCCCGCCTCGGGCTTCTACTCCGACCCCGCCTACGGCCGCAACGAGGTGCGCATCGCCTACGTGCTGAACAAGCGGGACCTCACGCGCGCCCTCTTCCTGCTCGAAAAGGCGCTCGAGGCCTACAACAGCCGCAAATAGCCGAAGCCCCGCCCTCCCCGCCGGAGCGGCGGCAGCAAGTTTTCCGACAAGGGTCGCACACCGAAGTGCGGCCCTTGCCTTTGTCCGTACCTTTACTCAGACGTTGCCCGGCCGCCCCGATGCGGAACGCAGCCGCTCCGTTACCCCACACGGCCGCTCCGATGCGGAGCGTGTGCTTCCTCCTACCCCTCTTACCTCGCCTACCCCGCCCGCGGCCCGTCTTTACCCTGTTGCCGTCCTGCCGCTCTCCCGCCGCCCCGCTGTCCCGGCACAATCAATTGCGGCAGCAGCCACGCCGGTCGTCCGACCCGACATACCGGCCAATGTTCTACCGTTTATTCCAATTTCTAAGACTTTCCGACCAATTTCTTTGGGGCGCACGGATTGTTTTCCTACCTTTGCCGCCGTTGCTGCGCGCCCCGCAAGGGCCCGCCAAGTATTAACCTAAACCATTTGACATGAAAAAAGTCCTCCTCCTTCTGGCCGCCACGGCGGCAACGCTCGCGGCCTCGGCCGAAGGATACCAGGTAAACAACCTCTCCTCGAAGCAGAACGGTATGGGACACGTCGGTACGGCCATGAAGCTCAACTCCGAGTCCGTGTGGTTCAACCCTGCCGCCGCTGCCTTCCAGCAATCGAAATTCGACATCTCGGTCGGCATCACGGGCATCGCCTCGAAGGCCACCTACACCTCGCTGCCCGACTACACGGGCGCCACGCCCCAGCGCCACTTCACCTCGGACAACAAAATCTCGACGCCCCTCTACGCCTACATCAACTACAAGCCGCTCGACTGGATGTCGGTGGGTCTGGCCTTCAACACCCCCTTTGGCTCCTCGATGAACTGGGGCGACAACTGGGCGGGTGCCCATCTGGTGCAGTCCATCAACCTCTCGGCCTACAACCTCCAGCCGACCGTCGGCTTCCGCATCGGCAAGCACATCTCGGTGGGCGCCGGTCTGATGATGACCTGGGGTACGTTCGACCTCTCGCGCTCGCTGCTCCCCGTCGGGGCCGACAACGCCCAGAACCAACTGCTCATGGGGGCGCTGCAGACGGCCATGCCGACGCTGCCCAACATCTTCGAGATGGCCGGCGACCGAAGCCTCATGTCGCTCGCCCTCAAGGGAGACGCCAAGATGGCCGTCGGCGTCAACGCCGGCATCATGTGGGACATCAACGAGCAGTGGTCGCTCGGCTTCACCTACCGCTCGAAGCTGCGCATGAAGGTCAACTCGGGCTCCATCGCCCTCAAGACGATTGACGACCCCGCCATCGGTCAGATTCTCGGTCAGCTGCTCCAGGCTCCCCAGTTCTCCACGCTGCAGAACCTCTCCTCGGCCGTGGTAAAGACCGAACTTCCGCTCCCCGCCTCGCTCACGTGGGGCGTCAGCTTCCGCCCGACGCCGAAGTGGGAGTTTGCCGTCGACCTGCAGTATGTCCTCTGGAGCGCCTATGACCGGCTCGACGTCGAGCTCGTCAATCCGACCGACAACACGACCGTCATGACGCTGGCCAGCGACAAGAACTACTCCAACACGCTGGCGGTCCGCATCGGCGGCCAGTACCGCGTCTGCGATTTTCTGACGGCGCGCATGGGTATGTACGTCGACGAGAGCCCCGTGAGCAGCGACTACCTCAATCCCGAGACCCCCTCGATGACCAAGCTGGCCTACACGGTCGGTCTGACGCTGCGTCCGACCCGCTGGCTTGACATCGACCTGGCCTACGGCTACGTCAACTCGGCCGACCCCGAGCGCACGGGCTCCTACCCCTACACCAACTCGGTGCTCGAGTTGGCAGGCGTCGGCGCCGCCCAGGCAACGACCGACTTCTCGGGCAACTACACGGCCCGCGCCCACACCTTCTCGCTCGGTCTGAACTTCCGTTTCTGAAAGCCGGAATATTTTACTATCTTTGCGGTGCGCTTCGCCCCAATGCGGGAGGAGCACACCGCAATCGTTTTGCAGGGCCCTATAGTTCAAGGGATAGAACGAGGGTTTCCTAAACCCTAAATCCGCGTTCGAGTCGCGGTGGGGCTACCAGGCCGGCGGCCGGAGTTTTTCCAGCAGGAGAACTCCGGTCGCACTGTTTTTGGGGCTGAGACAGAGCGAGGCGGCGCTGTGTCGAAAGAAGACGCGCCCACTAGCTCTCCCCCCTTTCCGACACCACCCTCTCCGCCGCGGCAAGCAGCTGCTTCCCCGGCGAAAGCCCGCCTTCGGGCACAACTTTTGCCCCTCACCGTCGTCGCCTTCCCGGACAGGCGGTCGGGCCCGGCAAAAATCTCGCACCCCGCATGGCTTTTTGCCCCCGCCTTTTCGTATCTTTGCAGCCGGAAAACACACGAAGAAATGGAATCGCTCAAAGAGTTGTACAAAATCGGGAGCGGCCCCTCGAGCAGCCACACGATGGGGCCCAAGAAGGCGGCCGAGCAGTTCGCCGCACGCGGCAACCACGCCGACGCCTTCCGCGTAACGCTCTACGGCTCGCTCGCCGCCACGGGCAAGGGCCACCTGACCGACGTGGCCATCCTCTCGGTACTCCAGCCCATCGCGCCGACCGAAATCGTCTGGCGCCCCGAGACGGTGCTCTCCTTCCACCCCAACGGCATGCTCTTCGAGGCGCTCAGCGGGGGCAAGGTCATCGACAGCTGGACGATTTTCAGCATTGGCGGCGGCGCGCTGGCCAACGAGGAGACTACCCGCGAGGAGCCGCGCAGCATCTACCCGCTGACGACCATCAACTCCATCAAGGAGTGGTGCTACCACGAGGGTAAGACCTACTGGGAGTATGTCAACGACTGCGAGGGGCCCGAAATCTGGGACTACCTCGACACCATCTGGGAGCAGATGTGCAAGACCATCCAGAACGGACTGAACAACGACGGCGTGCTGCCGGGCGGTCTGAAGGTGGCGCGCAAGGCGAGCACCTACTGGGTCAAGTCGAAGAGTTACACCGATTCGCTCAAGTCGCGGGCAAAAATCTACGCCTATGCGCTGGCCACCTCCGAGGAGAATGCCGCCGGCGGTACGGTTGTCACGGCTCCGACGTGCGGCTCGAGCGGCGTCGTTCCGGCGGTGCTCTACCACCTGGCCACCTCGCGCGACTTCCTGCGCATCCGCATCCTGCGGGCGCTGGCCACGGCGGGGCTCTTCGGCAACATCGCCAAGACGAACTCCTCCATCTCGGGCGCCGAGGTAGGGTGTCAGGGCGAGGTGGGCGTCGCCTGCGCCATGGCTGCGGCTGCGGCCTGCCAGCTCTTCGGCGGCACCCCTTCGCAAATCGAGTATGCCGCCGAGATGGGGCTCGAACACCACCTCGGACTGACGTGCGACCCCGTCTGCGGACTGGTGCAGGTCCCCTGCATCGAACGCAACGCCATTGCGGCGGCCCGCGCTCTGGATGCCAACATCTACGCCACGCTCTCCGACGGAGCCCATCTGGTCAGCTACGACAAGGTGGTCGAGGTGATGAACGAGACGGGCCACAACCTGCCGAGCCTCTACCGCGAGACCTCCGAAGGGGGCCTTGCCAAGCGCTACTACGAGCGCATATAGGCGCCGCGGCACATTCCGGGCAGGGGGGCCAAGTCCTATCCTGTCCTCTCCGAGCCCGCACCGGACGCCCTGTCCGAATTCTCCGCGGCGGCTCCCGGGTGATTCCCGAGCCACCTACGGACGACTCCCGAACAACTCCCGGGCAACCCTACCCCCCTCCAAGCCAAGCCCTCTGGGGTCCGCCACGCATTGCATAACGCCACAAAAAAAGCCTCCTCCCCGTCCGGGGAGGAGGCTTTTTCTAAGCCCTGCGGGCTGCGGTCCCCGAAGGAACCGCCCCGCTCGCGTATGGTTAGCGCTGCGACTGCTGCTGCAGATTCTCGAGGTCGGATTTCAGACCCACCACGAGGTTGTCGTACTCGCGCAGACCCGTACCGCCCGGAATCAGGTGACCGCAAATCACGTTCTCCTTCAGATTCTCCAGCGGGTCGACCTTCGCCTGGATGGCGGCCTCGTTGAGCACCTTGGTCGTCTCCTGGAACGAAGCGGCCGAGATGAAACTCGAGGTCTGCAGTGCGGCGCGGGTGATACCCTGCAGCACCTGCGTCGAGGTTGCGGGAACGATGTCGCGCACCTGAACGAGCTTCAGGTCGCGGCGCTTGAGGCTCGAGTTCTCGTCACGCAGCTTGCGCAGCGAGATAATCTGTCCCGGCTGCAGCGACGTCGAGTCGCCGGCATCCGTAACCACCACCTTGTCGTAGAGCTCGTCGTTCACATCCATGAACTCCCACTTGTCGACAATCTGGTCCTCGAAGAAGCGCGTGTCTCCCGGGTCGATAATCTTCACCTTCGACATCATCTGACGTACGATGACCTCGAAGTGCTTGTCGTTGATTTTCACACCCTGCATGCGGTAGACCTCCTGCACCTCGTTGACGATGTACTCCTGCACACGTGTCGGGCCGAGGATGTTGAGGATGTCCGACGGAGTGATGGCACCGTCCGAAAGCGGGCTGCCGGCCTTCACGTAGTCGTTCTCCTGCACGATAATCTGACGCGACAGGGGCACCAGATAGCGCTTCACGTCACCCTGCTTCGAGGTGATGATGATTTCGCGGTTACCGCGCTTGATTTTGCCGAAGGTTACCTCACCGTCAATCTCCGACACGATGGCGGGATTCGACGGGTTGCGCGCCTCGAAGAGCTCCGTAACACGCGGCAGACCACCGGTGATGTCGCCGCCCGACTTACCGATTGCACGCGGAATCTTGATGAGGATTTCGCCCGTCTTGATTTTGGCGTTGTCCTTCACCACGACGTGGGCCGATACCGGGAGGTTGTACTGCTTGACCTCCTCGCCCTCCTTATTGACAATCTTGATGACGGGGTTCTTCGTCTTGTCCTTCGACTCGATGACCACCTTCTCCGAAAGGCCCGTCTGCTCGTCACGCTCGTCGCGGTAGGTCACACCCTCGATGATGTTCTCGTAGACGGCACGACCGTCGTACTCCGAGATAATCACGGCGTTGTAGGGGTCCCACTCGCAAATCATGTCGCCCTTCTTCACCTCGGCGCCGTCCGCCATGAAGAGCGTCGCACCGTAGGGAAGGTTGTGCGTATAGAGAACGATGTTGGTCTTCGGGTCGACGATGCGGAACTCCGACTGACGCGAGATGACGATGTCAACCGGCTCGCCGGCAGCATTCTTGCCCTTGACCGTACGCAACTCGTCGATTTCCAGACGACCCTCGTACTTCGAAACGACGTTGGTCTCGACGGCAGTACCACCGGCCACACCACCGACGTGGAACGTACGCAGAGTCAGCTGCGTACCCGGCTCGCCGATGGACTGTGCCGCGATGACGCCGACCACCTCGCCCTTCTGTACCATGCGGGCCGTGGCCAGGTTGCGGCCGTAGCACTTGGCGCAGACGCCGTGGCGCGACTCGCAGGTGAGCACCGAGCGGATTTCAACCGACTCGAGCGGCGACTTCTCGATTGCCTCGGCAATATCCTCGGTAATCTCCTCGCCGGCCTTGCAGAGCACCTCGCCCGTCAGGGGGTGGATGACGTCGTTAAGCGCCGTACGGCCCAGAATGCGGTCGTAGAGCGTCTGTACCACGTCGTCGTTGCGCTTGATGGCCGTAGCCGTCAGACCGCGCAGCGTACCGCAGTCCTCCTCGTTGATAATCACGTCCTGGGCCACGTCGACCAGACGGCGCGTCAGATAACCGGCGTCGGCCGTCTTCAGGGCGGTATCGGCAAGACCCTTTCGGGCACCGTGCGTCGAGATGAAGTACTCGAGCACCGACAGACCCTCCTTGAAGTTCGAGAGAATCGGGTTCTCGATGACCTGCTGGCCACCCTCGACGCCCGACTTCTGCGGCTTGGCCATCAGACCACGCATACCGCTCAGCTGACGAATCTGCTCCTTCGAACCACGGGCTCCCGAGTCGAGCATCATGTAGACCGGGTTGAAACCGTCCTCGTCCTTGACCAGCGTATCAATCACGGCCTTCGTCAGCTTGGTGTTGATGTTGGTCCAGACGTCGATAATCTGGTTGTATCGCTCGTTGTTGGTAATCAGACCCATGTTGTAGTCCTCCATGATGGCGTCGGCACGCTCGTAACCCTCGGCCACGAGCTTCTGCTTCTCCTCGGGGATGATGACCGCGTCGAGGTTGAACGACAGACCGCCCTTGAAGGCCATGCGGTAACCCATGTCCTTGATGTCGTCGAGGAAGTTGGCCACCTTGTCGGCACCGGCCTTCTTCATCACCACGGCGATGATGTCACGCAGCGAGCGCTTGGTCAGAATCTCGTTGATGTAACCCACCTCCTTGGGAACTACCTGGTTGAAGAGGATGCGGCCGATGGTCGTCTCCTTGAGCACGCGCACGGGGTTTCCGTGCTCGTCCAGGTCGTCCACCATGCACTTGACCACGGCGTGCAGGTCGGCGCGTTTCTCGTTGTAGGCGATAATCGCCTCCTCGGGACCGTAGAAGACATGTCCCTCGCCCTTGACGCCCTTGCGCGGCTTGGTGATGTAGTACAGACCGAGGACCATGTCCTGCGACGGCACCGTGATGGGGGCGCCGTTGGCCGGGTTGAGGACGTTGTGCGAACCGAGCATCAGCAGCTGCGCCTCCAGAATGGCGGCGTTGCCCAGCGGCAGGTGCACGGCCATCTGGTCACCGTCGAAGTCGGCGTTGAAGGCCGTACATGCCAGCGGGTGGAGCTGCATGGCCTTGCCCTCGATGAGCTTGGGCTGGAAGGCCTGGATACCGAGGCGGTGCAGCGTCGGGGCACGGTTCATCAGCACGGGGTGACCCTTGATGACGTTCTCGAGGATGCCCCAGATGACGGGGTCCTTGCGGTCGATTATCTTCTTGGCCGACTTCACCGTCTTGACGATGCCGCGCTCGATGAGCTTGCGGATGACAAACGGCTTGTAGAGCTCGGCGGCCATATCCTTCGGGATACCCATCTCGTGCATCTTCAGCTCGGGGCCGACGACGATGACCGAACGGGCCGAGTAGTCGACACGCTTACCGAGCAGGTTCTGACGGAAGCGGCCCTGCTTGCCCTTGAGCGAGTCGGAGAGCGACTTGAGCGGGCGGTTCGACTCGTTCTTCACGGCGTTCGACTTGCGCGAGTTGTCGAAGAGCGAATCGACGGCCTCCTGCAGCATGCGCTTCTCGTTGCGCAGAATCACCTCCGGGGCCTTGATTTCAATCAGGCGCTTGAGTCGGTTGTTGCGGATGATGACGCGACGGTAGAGGTCGTTCAGGTCCGACGTGGCGAAGCGGCCGCCGTCGAGCGGCACCAGCGGGCGCAGTTCGGGCGGAATGACCGGGATGACGCTCAGCACCATCCACTCGGGCTTGTTCTTGCCGTTCGAGGCTCGGAACGACTCAATCACGTTGAGGCACTTGAGCGCCTCGGACTTGCGCTGCTGCGAGGTCTCGGTCGAGGCCTTGTGGCGCAGGGCGTACGACATCGAGTCGAGGTCGACCTGCTTCAGAAGCGTATAGATGGCTTCGGCACCCATCTGGGCGACGAACTTGTTGGGGTCGCTGTCGTCAAGCGCCTGGTTGCCCTTGGGCAGGGCGGCCAGGATGTCGAGGTACTCCTTCTCCGAGAGGGTCTGGAGCCGCTCGATGCCCTGCTCGGCAGCGACACCGGGGTTGATGACGACGTAGCGCTCGTAGTAGATAATCGTCTCCAGCTTCTTGGAGGGGATGCCCAGCAGGTAACCGATTTTCGAAGGCAACGAACGGAAGTACCAGATGTGCACCACGGGAACGACCAGCGAGATGTGGCCCATGCGCTCGCGGCGCACCTTCTTCTCGGTCACCTCCACACCGCAACGGTCGCAGACGATGCCCTTGTAGCGGATGCGCTTGTACTTGCCGCAGTGGCACTCGTAGTCCTTCACCGGGCCGAAGATGCGCTCGCAGAAAAGACCGTCGCGCTCGGGCTTGTAGGTACGATAGTTAATGGTCTCGGGCTTGAGCACCTCACCGCTCGACTGGGCCAGAATCTCTTCGGGAGAGGCCAGGCCGATGGAGATGCGGCTGTAACCATTGTTCGTCTTATTGTCTTTGGTAAATGACATATTGTGTTCGTTTTTCTTATCTTCCTAATTATACCTCTTACTCGAGTTTGACGGAGAGCGCCAGACCGCGAAGCTCGTGCAGCAGCACGTTCATTGCCTCGGGGATACCCGGCTTGGGCAGGTTCTCGCCCTTGACAATCGCCTCGTAGGCCTTTGCACGGCCCGTCACGTCGTCGGACTTGATGGTCAGAATCTCCTGCAGGATGTTGGCGGCACCGAAGCCCTCGAGTGCCCAGACCTCCATCTCACCGAAACGCTGACCGCCGAACTGCGCCTTACCGCCGAGCGGCTGCTGCGTGATGAGCGAGTAGGGACCAATCGAACGGGCATGCATCTTGTCGTCAATCATGTGGCCCAGCTTGAGCATGTAGATGACGCCCACCGTAGCCGGCTGGTCGAACTTCTCGCCCGTGCCGCCGTCGTAGAGGTAGGTGCGGCCGCTGTGCGGAAGACCCGCCTTGGCCGTGTACTCGTTGATTTGCTCGAGCGAAGCACCGTCGAAAATCGGCGTGGCGAACTTCAGACCCAGCTCGCGGCCAGCCCATCCGAGCACCGTCTCGTAAATCTGGCCCAGGTTCATTCGCGAAGGCACACCCAGCGGGTTGAGGCAGATGTCGACAATCGAACCGTCCTCGAGGAAGGGCATGTCCTCGTCGCGGACAATCTTCGCCACGATACCCTTGTTACCGTGACGACCGGCCATCTTGTCACCCACCTTCAGCTTGCGCTTCTTGGCGATGTAGACCTTCGCCATCTGGATGACACCCGTCTGCGGCAGCTCGTCGCCGTTGGTCAGGTTGTACTTCTCGCGCTTGATGGCCGCGTCGGCCTTCTTCCACTCGATGGTATAATTGTTAATCGTGGTCTCGATGAGCGAGTCGATGTGTGCATCGCCCGTCCACTTGCACGAACCGAGGTTGAGGTAGCCCGTCATGACGCCGGTCTTCTCGTCCGACGACTTGTGGGCCAGCTCCTCGAGCAGCTTCTGCGAGAACTTCGTGCCGGCGGGATAGAGCTCCACGCCGAAGTAGTCGGTGATGCCCGTCGTGGTCTTGCCCTGGAGCAGCGTCCAGAGCTTCGATACGAGCAGCTTGGTCAGGTCGGCAACCTGCCCGGCGAACTTCTCGTCGAGCTTCTCGAGCTGCAGCTTCTCGGCGTTCTTGCTCTTCTTGCCGTCCTTGCCGGCGCGGCTGTAGAGCTTCGTGTCAATCACCACGCCGTGCAGCGAGGGCTGCGCCTTGAGCGAGGCATCCTTCACGTCGCCGGCCTTGTCGCCGAAGATGGCGCGCAGGAGCTTCTCCTCGGGCGAGGGGTCGCTCTCGCCCTTCGGGGTAATCTTGCCGATGAGGATGTCTCCCGGGTGGATGTTGGCACCCACGCGGACGATACCGTTGGCATCGAGGTCCTTGGTGGCATCCTCCGAGACGTTCGGAATATCCGACGTGAGCTCCTCGACGCCGCGCTTCGTATCGCGCACCTCCATGATGTACTCGTCGACGTGTACCGACGTGAAGATATCCTCGCGCTGGATGCGCTCCGAAATCACGATGGCATCCTCGAAGTTGTATCCCTTCCAGGGCATGAAGGCCACCTTCAGGTTGCGGCCCAGAGCCAGCTCGCCGGCCTGCGTCGAGTAACCCTCGGTCAGAATCTGGCCCTTGGTCACATGGTCGCCCGTGAGCACCGTCGGCTTGAGCGTAATCGAGGTGTTCTGGTTCGTGCGGCGGTAGCGCGGCAGCTCGTAGGTGGTCACCTCGGGGGCGAACGAAGCGATGATTTCATCCTCCGTACGCTCGTACTTGACCTGAATCTTCGTCGCATCGGCGAAGACAACCTCGCCCTCGCCCTCGGCGACAATCTGGATGCGGCTGTCGGAAATCATGTCCTTCTCGATGCCCGTACCGACGATGGGCGCCTCGCACGTGATGAGCGGCACGGCCTGGCGCATCATGTTCGAGCCCATCAGCGCACGGTTGGCGTCGTCGTGCTCGAGGAACGGGATGAGGCTGGCGGCAATCGAGGCAATCTGGTTGGGCGCCACGTCCATCAGGTTCACCTCCTTGTCCGTCACCACGGGGAAGTCGGCACCCTGACGCGCCTTGATGCGGTCGGGCTGCAGGAAGTGCCCCTCGTCGTCGATGGGCATGTTCGACTGCGCAATAATCTTACCCCCCTCCTCTTCGGCCGAGTAGTAGCGGATGTGCGAGTTGTCCATGTCGATGACGCCGTCGGTAACCGTACGGTAGGGCGTCTCGATGAATCCCATGGGCGAAATCTTCGCATAGACGCAGAGCGACGAAATCAGACCGATGTTCGGGCCTTCGGGCGACTCAATCGGGCAGAGACGTCCGTAGTGCGTATAGTGTACGTCGCGCACCTCGAATCCGGCGCGGTCACGCGACAGACCGCCGGGGCCGAGGGCCGAGAGACGACGCTTGTGGGTAATCTCGGCCAGCGGGTTAATCTGGTCCATGAACTGCGAGAGCTGCGAGGTGCCGAAGAAGGAGTTGATGACCGACGACAGCGTCTTGGCGTTAATCAGGTCCACCGGCGTGAATACCTCGTTGTCACGTACGTTCATGCGCTCGCGAATCGTACGCGCCATGCGCACGAAGCCGACCGAGAACTGGTTCGAAAGCTGCTCGCCCACCGTACGTACGCGGCGGTTCGAGAGGTGGTCGATATCGTCCACGTCGGCCTTCGAGTTGATGAGCTGAATCAGGTACTTGATGATGGCGATGATGTCCTCGCGCGTCAGCGTGCGGATGGCCGGGTCGATATCCAGGTTCAGCTTCTTGTTGATGCGGTAGCGACCTACGTCGCCCAAATCGTAACGCTTGTCCGAGAAGAAGAGCTTCTCGATGACGTCGCGCGCCGTTGCCTCATCGGGCGGCTCCGAAGCGCGCAGCTGCCGGTAGATGTAGACGACAGCCTCCTTTTCGGAGTTACAGGGGTCTTTCTGCAGGGTATTGTAAATAATCGAGAAGTCGATGCCCGACTGATTCTCCTTGTGGAGCAGAATCGTCTTGGCGCCGCTTTCGATAATCTGGTCGATATGCTCCTCCTCGAGCACCGTCTCGCGGTCCACGATGACGTTGTTACGCTCGATAGAGACCACCTCGCCGGTATCCTCGTCGACGAAGTCCTCGACCCAGGTCGAGAGCACGCGTGCGGCCAGCTTGCGGCCTACGGCCTTCTTCAGGTTGGCCTTCGTTACCTTCACCTCGTCCGCCAGATCGAAAATCTCGAGAATCTGCTGGTCGGCCTCGTAACCGATGGCACGCAGAAGCGTCGTTACGGGCAGCTTCTTCTTGCGGTCGATGTAGGCGTACATCACGTTGTTGATGTCCGTGGCGAACTCAATCCACGACCCCTTGAAGGGGATGATGCGGGCCGAATAGAGCTTCGTACCGTTGGTATGCATGCTCTGTCCGAAGAAAACGCCGGGGGAACGGTGCAGCTGCGACACAATGACACGCTCGGCTCCGTTGATGACGAACGTACCGCGTTCGGTCATGTAGGGAATCGTACCGAAATAGACGTCCTGTACGACCACACCGAAATCCTCATGCTCGTCGTCCGTGCAGTAGAGCTTGAGTTTGGCCTTCAGGGGGACGCTGTATGTCAGGCCGCGTTCGAGACACTCCTCGATAGAGTAGCGCGGCGGGTCGATATAGTAGTCGATGAACTCCAGAACGAAGTTGTTCCGGGTATCCGTAATGGGGAAATTTTCCTGAAAGACCTTGTAGAGTCCCTCATTCTTACGGTTTTCGGCCGTAGTGTCCATCTGGAAAAAGTCCCGGAATGATTTGAGCTGTACCTCCAGCAGGTCCGGATAGGGCACCCGGTTCTTGACTGTCGAAAAGCTGATTCTTGGTTGTTGTTTTGCTGCGGACATCGGTAAAATCCAAATTAGTTGAAGTGTAAGTACGCGCGAGTGAGTTACGCTCCCGAGACGGGACTGCTTTATCCCGCTAATGCCCCCAGTGTAACGACATTACATCCCTGAGAGCATTCAAATTCCAAAAACCGGACACAGCTCAGCGGCACTTCCGGTCTTTAGAGCAAAAAGGCATAGAGCTTACAGCGAATGTAAGCCCTATACCTGCATTGACTGAACAGTCGTAAGCGGCAATGCTACTTAACCTCAACTTCAGCACCTGCCTCCTCGAGCTGAGCCTTAATCTGCTCGGCCTCCTCCTTGGAGACACCCTCCTTAACGGCCTTGGGAGCACCGTCAACGAGTGCCTTTGCATCGCCCAGCGACAGGCCGGCGATATCCTTAACGGCCTTGATAACCTGGAGCTTAGCCTGACCGGCGTTCTTCAGGATAACGTCGAACGACGTCTTCTCAGCTGCAGCAGCCTCGCCTGCGCCAGCAGCGGGAGCAGCAACAGCAACAGCTGCAGCAGCGGGCTCAATTCCGTACTCCTCCTTGAGGATAGTAGCCAGTTCGTTTACCTCCTTAACTGTCAAATTTACCAATTCTTCAGCCAGTTTTTTTACATCTGCCATAGTTGTAATTCTTATTAGATTTTGTTTTTAATTCTTGTTGTGATTAGTTGTTTCGCGATTCGAGCGTCTTCACGAGGCCCGCAATCTTTTGACCTGCATTACCCTGCAATGCAGAAATAACATTCTTGGCCGGGGACTGCAGCAGAGCGACGATATCGCCGATAAGCTCTTCCCGACTCTTGATGTTGCACAGTGTTTCGAGCTGCTCGTCGCCAATGTACACGCATCCCTCGGCGTAAGCCGCCTTCAGGACGGGCTTGTCGGCCTTCTTGCGGAACTCCTTGATGAGGACCGCGGGGGCCTTGGCCACCTTCGTGAACATAATCGACGTGGAACCCTCCAATACCTTCACCAAATCGGCATCAGCCTTCTCCACCTTCTCGAGCGCCTTGGCAAGAAGCGTGTTCTTGACAACGACGAGCTTCACGTTGCTCTCGAAGCACTTGCGACGGAGCGAAGCGGTCTGCTCGGCATTCAGCGCCTCGATGTTGGTGATGTAAAAGTGAGGATACGCCTGGAGCTGCTCGGTAAGGCTGTTAATAACAACCAGTTTTTCTTCCTTTGTCATCTCTTACTCTCCTCCTTTATTTGGTTTCAACTGACTTGGCATCAATCTGCACACCGGGACTCATGGTCGTCGAAAGATAGATACTCTTCACATAAGAACCTTTGGCAGCAGCTGGCTTGAGCTTGATAATCGTGCTCAGCACCTCCTTCGCATTTTCAGCGATTTGCTCGGCCGAGAACGAAATCTTGCCTACCGACGTGTGGATGATACCGAACTTGTCGACCTTGAAGTCGATTTTACCGGCCTTCACCTCACCAACGGCCTTGCCGACCTCCATGGTCACCGTACCCGTCTTGGGGTTAGGCATCAGTCCGCGGGGACCCAGGATACGACCCAGGGCGCCGACCTTGCCCATCACGTTGGGCGTACATACGATGACATCGACGTCGGTCCAACCCGACTTGATTTTGTCTACATACTCATCCAGACCTACGTAGTCTGCTCCGGCAGCCTTAGCCTCGGCCTCCTTCTCGGGGGTGCAGAGCACGAGCACGCGCACCTGCTTGCCCGTTCCGTGGGGAAGCGTTACGACACCACGCACCATCTGGTTGGCCTTGCGGGGGTCCACACCCAGACGAACGTCGATATCAACCGAAGCGTCGAATTTCGTAAACGTGATTTCCTTCAGAAGAGCGGCAGCCTCCGGAAGTTTGTAAGCCTTACCGGCTTCCACCTTTGCGTAGGCGATTTTTTGATTTTTTGTCAACTTACTCATCTTCGTAAATCAATTACAGATTAGGAAATTCTCCCACTACGCTGATACCCATACTGCGCGCAGTACCGGCAACCATACGCATAGCAGACTCAAGCGTGAAGCAGTTCATGTCGGGCATCTTGTCCTGAGCAATCTCCTTGATTTGGTCCCATGTTACCTGACCAACCTTGTCGCGGTTAGGCTGCGCGGAACCGCTCTTGAGCTTGGCTGCTTCCTTGAGCTGAATGGCTACGGGCGGTTGTTTAACAACGAAGTCGAACGACTTGTCCGTGTAAACCGTGATGATAACCGGAAGAACCTTACCAGCCTTGTCCTGAGTACGGGCGTTGAATTGCTTGCAGAAGTCCATGATATTGACTCCCTTGGAACCCAAAGCCGGACCTACCGGGGGCGAAGGATTGGCAGCACCACCTTTAATCTGCAGTTTGATAAATGCAGCAACCTCTTTTGCCATAATTTTCCTTGGTTAATTATTCTTTTTCTACTTGAGTGAAACTCAACTCCATAGGAGTTTTGCGCCCGAATATCTTCACCGATACCGTGAGTTTCTTGCGCTCGTTGTCGACAGTCTCAATGGTACCTTGGAAGCTTGAGAAAGGACCGTCCGTAACCTTGACGGTCTCGCCGACACAGAAGGGTGTTTCGCTCTCCTCCTCCATGGTGCTCAGCTCGTCGACACGGCCCAGGATGCGCGCCACCTCCTGTGGACGAAGAGGCGTGGCAATCATCTTGCGGCTGTCTTCCTTCGTATCGCCGAGGAAGCCGAGCACGTTGGGAGTATTGCGAATTATAATCGGAATCTGACCTACAAACGCTGCTTCAATCAACACGTAACCCGGATAAGAAACCTTCTCCTTCGAAACTTTCTTTCCGTTGCGAATCGTGTATACCTTTTCCGTGGGAATCAGCACCTGGGAGATGTAATCCTCCAGGTGGTTGTGACGAATTTCGGCCTCGATGTACTCCTTGACCTTATTCTCCTTGCCACCGATGGCCCGAACCACGTACCACTGTTTCTTAATCTCGCTCATCGTTCAGCACTCAACACGGGTTAACGACCAAGATTTGCCAGGGTCTTGTAGATGACAGCCATCAGATTCTCGAACGACAGGTCCATCGCCAAAACGATGATAGCGAAGATGACCGAAGCCACCATCACTACGACCGTCGAACTCTGAAGCTGCGGAAACGTGGGCCACGTCACCTTGTGCACAAGCTCGTTGTAGGATTCTTTTACGTAGTTGAACATAACTTTCGTCTCGATTTTTATAGCAGGAGCAGAGAGATTCGAACTCCCATCAACGGTTTTGGAGACCGCTATTCTACCCTTGAACTATGCTCCTAAGATGAGGAGCGGTGCGGTTGAACACCGCTCCTCTTATGGTAGATTCGTAAATTACTTGATAATCTTCAGAATCTGACCGGCACCTACCGTACGGCCACCCTCGCGGATTGCGAAACGCAGACCCTCGTTCAGGGCGACAGGGTAGATAAGCTTAACGGTGATGGTTACGTGGTCACCCGGCATAACCATGTCGACACCTGCAGGCAGATGAACCTCACCCGTTACGTCCATCGTACGCAGATAGAACTGGGGACGATAGTTGTTGTGGAACGGCGTGTGACGGCCACCCTCCTCCTTCTTCAGGATGTAGACCTCAGCCTCGAACTCGGTGTGCGGCGTAATCGAACCCGGCTTGGCAACGACCATACCACGCTTAACCTCCTTCTTGTCGATACCACGGAGCAGCAGACCTACGTTGTCACCGGCCTCGCCCTCGTCGAGCAGCTTGCGGAACATCTCCACACCGGTGCAGGTCGAAGTCAGCGTCTTCTCCTCCAGACCGATAATCTCAACGGGGTCACCCACGTGGATAACGCCGGTCTCGATACGGCCCGTTACAACGGTACCACGGCCGGTAATCGAGAATACGTCCTCGATAGGCATCAGGAAGGGCTTCTCGTTGTCGCGCTGCGGAACGGGGATGTACTCGTCTACGGCATCCATCAGCTCCATAATCTTTGCCTCCCACTTCGGCTCGCCGTTCAGGGCGCCCAGAGCGGAACCGCGGATTACAGGGGCGTTGTCGCCATCGTAGTCGTACTTCGAGAGCAGGTCACGAACCTCCATCTCAACGAGGTCGAGCATCTCGGGGTCGTCCACCATGTCGCACTTGTTCAGGAAAACGACAATCTTCGGCACGTTCACCTGACGGGCGAGCAGCACGTGCTCGTTGGTCTGGGGCATCGGGCCGTCCGTAGCGGCAACTACCAGGATGGCACCGTCCATCTGAGCGGCACCCGTAACCATGTTCTTCACATAGTCGGCGTGTCCCGGGCAGTCCACGTGAGCATAGTGACGCTTTGCCGTCTGATACTCAACGTGCGCAGTGTTAATCGTGATACCACGCTCCTTCTCCTCGGGTGCGTTGTCAATCGAGTCGAACGAACGGAGCTCCGAGAGGCCCTGCTTGGCCAGAACAGTCGTGATAGCAGCGGTAAGGGTGGTCTTACCGTGGTCAACGTGTCCGATGGTACCGATGTTCACATGCGGTTTCGAACGGTCGAATTTTTCTTTTGCCATAGTATTAAGTATTTAAAGTATTGTTAAACTTTACTCAAAGTTTTAAGTTCATCCAACAGCCAGCGCGCAACACAAGCAACCGTTCAGTTCCCTGCATCACACGCGCTGCATCGGAGAGCGGAAGACGAGGCTCAAACTCGCGACCCTTAGCTTGGAAGGCTAATGCTCTATCAACTGAGCTACTTCCGCAAAAATATACCGTATCAGAGTCCCTATCCTTCCGACGTCGTCCGGCCAGCGGACCGGCACCTTCGGGATTATGCAACTCCAACCGGCACTCTTTCTTTTCTTCTTTTTTTGTGGGAAGTGATGGATTCGAACCACCGAAGGCGTAAGCCAGCAGATTTACAGTCTGCCCCATTTGGCCACTCTGGTAACTTCCCTTGTTTGCGTCCCTCGCGGAACATGCGCCTGCCCTTTTGCTCGGAATCTCTGCGCATCGGACTGAGCCGATGGAGGGATTCGAACCCCCGACCAGCTGATTACAAATCAGCTGCTCTGGCCAACTGAGCTACATCGGCAGAATCGACCTTTTGGACTGCAAAAATAGGTATAAAAAATAGATTCACCAAATTCTCGATAAACTATTTTTTAACTTTTTCGCTCTTCAAAGAACTCGATTCGGCGCCTCGCTCTGTGAGGTCGAATCGGGTGCAAAGATAGGAAAAGTTTTGGACATCGCAACAGGTTGAGCAAAAAATATCGTCCAAAGCGACCTTCCGGCGCATAAAAAGGCAAATCGGGGCACCGAGCGGAAAAATCCGCTGCCGATACCTTAATATATAAGGCCGAAGCGGGTCGGAAACACCCTCGCCCCCTTGCACGGACAGACGCATCCCGGCTGCCGAAAAAAGTGCTCCGGCAGACACGGAGGTCCGCCGGAGCATCTCAAGCTCGAATCGGCGACGAGGCCGGAAGCGTACGACATACAGCCGGACAGACCGGAGTACCTTACCGCCGCTTCATCTCGGCAATCAACTGAGCGGGAGTCGCCTGCAGGTAGTTCTTGCAGAAGCGGCTGAACTGCGTATAGTGACGAAACTTGTATTTCTCCATCAGCGCCTTCGTGCTGTCCTCCCCGTCACGGATATCGGCATAAATCTTCAGCGCCTTCTGACGCATCATCCAGTGGTAGACGCTGTCGTTGAAGTGCTCGGCAAAGCGCCGCTTGAAGACCGAGAGGCTCATTCCGGCCAGCGACGCGAGGTCCGTAACGCCCTGCGCACGCTCGTAGTTGTTGCAGACGAAGGCCCGGAAGTTGTCCTGGGGCTGAATCATCCGCTGGAAGAAATAGGCCAGCTCGGAGGGGGTATGAAGCACTCTGAAGAGCATGAAGAGTTCGCTCACCTTCAACCGGTGGAAGCGCTCGCATTGGGCCAGGGCCGGGAAGTCGAACATGTCGGACAAAAGCCGTTCGACCGCCGGATGGAGTGCCAGCGTGGGCACGGCTTCGGTCGGCACGTCGGGGTAACCGGCTACCTGCAGTCCGAAGATATCGGGCTCGCAGATTTCAGCCCTGGGCTCAAGCGAAAGGATAATGACCTCGCTCTGCTCATGGGCCGTGACGACATACTCCTCGCTGCGGGCCAGACAGGCGCACTGCTTCGAGGTGACAAACTTCGTACCCTGCGGCTGGCTGACAAGCAACGTGCCGGTGCGTACAAAAAGAATACGGACCATGCGGCCCGCAGCGAAGGTGACACCTTCGCCCGAAAGAAACGAACGCCGGACAAAGCGACAATATATCGCATCGCCGGCCCTACGGAACGGAACCGGAAACGTAGGACAACTGCTACAATCCGCAGGACAATTCTCCTTCAAAGCCGACTCCACAAACTGCGGTTGGGGTTGTAGTTCCATAAAAACAAAAAAATAATGCTACCGAAATCTCGGCCGTCCAAAAGTACGCAAAAAAATTAAAAAACGAAGCGTCCAAGTGGAATATAACGCTATTTTTATGCAGCGATGGAAACAAAAAACACCCTTCAGGTAATTTTCCGTTCCCTCCATACAAGGCAATCGGACATTCATCCATTCAGCCCAGAGACGATTCACTGCCGCTTCGACCCCATCCGGAGGGCCTCCCGGGGACACCGAAGAGTCAGGGAGGAGACATCGAGCCGAAATATAGTCGATTCGGAAACACACCGAGTCGATTTTGTCGTCGATGCATGCCCCTGGCACTCCATACCGCACCGGATACCACCCCGGTCGGGCAAGCCCCTTTCAACGGGCAGTTTCCCCTTTCAACGGGCAGCCCCCCCCTTCCGACCGTCATGGAACCGGACCTTCCGGACCTCACAGGAAGAGCGACACGTCCCGGATAAGCACGTCGGCTCCCGACCGAATTACCGTTCGGGCAGCGTACATGCCGGAGCCGGCAGCAACGGCCATAACGGATGCGGCCGGGGATAAAGTCCCCGGCCGCCCCCTACTCAGGTTATTTGTAGCTTACAATCAGAACTTTCGAAGAACCCCAGAACTGCTCCGGGTCAAGTATCACCAGCTTTTCGACCACCTTGTCGGCATTGGTCTGCAGTTCGTAGGAACCGGCCGGATGGTTCGTCACCAGCTCGACCTTCTTGTGTCCGATGGCGATTTCGCGCAGCTCGCGGGCGTCAACCTGGTTGAAGAGCTCAGCGGGAGCATCTCCGCGGGCCACCAGCGTACGGCCGATGAAGCCCTGCTTCTCGACCACGCCCGCATCGAGCAGATTCTTCTGCGAATCGACGATGTAGCGCACGGCACTCATGCGGTTCTCAAGTTCGGTCTTCTCGTTCGAGAGGCTGTCGACACGGGCCGTCTGCTCGGCCACCTGTTCGTGGAGCGACTCCACCTCGATGCCCATCTTCGAGAGGTCCTCCTTCAGGCGAGCCACCTCGCCGTCCTTGTCCACCAGCTGGGTATTGAGGTCGACAATCATCTTCTCGAGGCCGCTGATGCGCAGGTTGGCCTTGCGCAGCTGGGCGGCGGAGTGCTGCAGCGAAGCTATCTTCTTGCGGTTATCCTGCAGCAGGCGGTCGATGGCCGCGATGTCGTTGTTGATTTCCTCGACCGGACGCTTCCGGCTCTCGATGTCGCTTTCGCTCACCGTGAGGAGATTTTCACGGGTCTTGATGGCGGCAAGATTCTCCGATATGGCGTTGATGTCCTCGAACACGGCCTTGATGATGGAGTCCTTCGAGCTGACCACCGTCCGCAGAGAGTCGCGCTGACCCTCAATCTTATCGGCCGTACCGCGGCTGACGCACGATGCAAGTGCAAAGATGACGCCCAGCATCACAAAGACTAATCTTCTCATAACTTTTTCAATTTAAGCATCAAAAATGTTATTGCTTGCCGTCTCCAAATATAGGAAGAAAATCGGTGTGATATACACCCGCACCCCAAAAAAACGCTCTTTTCAGGCCATTTTCCATACTACAGCCGAACTTTCCCGCTTCTCACCCGCCGAAACCGGCTCCGAACAACTCCTGACGGGGGCACCGTGCACCCCGCCGCGACGTCTGAAGCACGAAAAACCGCACCCCCAGAAGGGAGTGCGGTTTTTCGTGGACGTCGGACAAGCACTACTTGTTGGCGTTCTTCTTATCGTAGCGTTTTGCGTAGCGGCTCATAAACTTATCGACGCGACCAGCGGTGTCAACCAACTTCATCTTACCGGTGTAGAACGGGTGCGACGTGTTGGAAATTTCCATCTTATACACGGGATAGGTTTCGCCGTTCACCTCGATGGTCTCTTTTGTCGAAACGGCGGACCGACACAAAAACACGTGGTCGTTGGACATGTCCTTGAAGGCCACTAAACGATAATTCTCCGGATGAATACCCTTTTTCATTGTCGTTGTTTTTGTATTAAACAATTAGCTTAAGCGCGACAAAGGTACAAATTAATTCGCAACATCCAACACCCGGCCCGAAAAAAACGACGATTTTTCCTCCGCCACAGCCCTTTCCAACGACAAAAACCCCTCCGTCCGGGGCTCCTGCGCCCGGGGAGGGCGCAGCCAGAAATCCGGGCGCCGCCCCGCGCGGAACCGGAACGCGCACCCCGTGCAGCCGGCTTACAGCCCCTCCCTAAGGAGACTTTGCCGCCGCCGCATTGGAATTCGGGAAAATTTTTCCTATCTTTGTCCCCGCAAACCGAGGACCCATAGCTCAGTCGGTTAGAGCAGCGGACTCATAATCCGAAGGTCGTGGGATCATGCCCCTCTGGGTCCACCGCCGGCAGCCGGAATCACACGATTCCGGCTGTCTTTGTCTTCACCCCCGCCCGCATCCGGACCGTACGGCTCACCCAAAGGCTCCGCACCCACCGCAGACGCCGCCACGTCCCCACCAGAGACCCACCTCAACCGGCCCGGCCCTGCGGCGATGCAAGCGGCGGAAAAAAGTGAAGTGCGGGCTTTTTTTTGCCCCGACTTTACACTATCTTTGCATCACACTAAAAAACAAACCCCAACCATGGAATTCGAAGGAACGGTCTACAAAATAATGCCCGTGACCAAGGGCACCTCCGCACGCGGCGAGTGGCAGCGTCAGGATGTGGTCTTCGACGCCAACGAAGGCTCCTTTACGCGCAAAATCTGCGTAACCTTTTTCAACAAGCCCGATGAGGTGGCCAAGCTCCGCGAGGGTGCCGCCTACACGGTCTCGGTAAACATCGAGTCGCGCGAATACAACGGCCGCTGGTATACCGACGTGCGCGCCTGGCGGATTCAGCCCAAGGCTGCGCAGGCACCCGAGATGCCGCCCATGCCCGACATGCCGCCGATTGCCAAAGAGCCCTCCTACGCCTCGACCCCGGCATCCGAAGTGGATGACCTCCCCTTCTGAGCCGCAGCGCATCTGCAGCGCACCGCAACCGACACACGACGAAAAAGCCCCGACGAAGCCAGCTTCGCGGGGCTTTTTTCGTGGGCAGCGGTCGGCACCGGAGGCCGCCCGCTGCTCACCCTCCACACCGTTCAACATCTCCCCAATGCCTGCCTCAGGCCACCTTCCGCACCGTTCGACCAATTCCGAAGTCCCTCCGCAACTTCCTCCCAACCGTTCGGCCGCCGGCAAAAAAAGGGTCGCCCCCTCACGGGAGCGACCCTCGTCTTCTTGCGGAACCGACAGCGGGTTCCGGACCTTCATCCGTCCGTTATCTCTTCCCTACGGCTGCGGGCTTCACATCCATCTTGAGCGAGTCGTTCTTGAGCGAATCCACCGGAGCGGGAGCCACGTAGGGCTTCACGTCGATGAGCTCCACCTCGAACTCGAGTGCCTCGTTGCCCTCGATTTCACGACCCATGCCGCGGGGACCGTATGCCAGGTCGGAGGGAATCCACAGATGGATTTTGCCGCCCTTGCCCACGAGCTTCATACCCTCGGTCCAGCCGGGAATCACACGGTTGAGCGCGAACTCAACGGGCACGTTCTTGTCATAGGAGTCCGGATTGCGCTTCTTGAGCATCTCCTGACGCTCGGCGGGAAGGTTCTCGAAAATCGACGAGTCGAAGACCTCACCGTTGCGCTTGCGGCCCGTGTACTGCACCTTCACCACGTCGCGCGAGTCCTTGGGCATGACCGTTTCGTCGCCCATCTTCTCCACCTTGTAGAGCAGGCCCGACTCGGTCTTCTGGACGCCCGACTTCTTCTCAATCTCGGAGAGCCACTGCTCCGAAGCGGCCTTGTTCTCGGCCGGACGCTTTACCATGAAGTAGTACTGCAGGTAGCGGCCCACCTCTTCCTCGGTCATCTTGGCGTTGTCGTCACGCACGTTCTGCATCGCCTCCGAAATCCAAACCAGCTGGATGGGGAGCTTGCTCTCCTTGATGTTGAAGCCGATGTCGTTACCGAAGGCGTACGAAATCTCGGTGCGCTCCTCCTCGCTCTCGAACATCGAGGGGTCGGCGTCGGGATACTCGACCTTCGTCGAATCGCCCCCGGCCAGACGGATGCTGTCGGCCTTGGCACGCTCCTTGGCAATGGCCTGCATGCGCTCGGGGCGTTTCTCCATGAAGTAGGTCTGCAGCTGCTTGATGGCATCGTCGTGGCTGAGCGACGACTTGCCCAGCGCGCTCTCCTGAAGCGCCTTGTCGAGGGCCTTGTAGTCGAACGGAACGTCGCGCAGCTGGTACTTCATGCCCAGGCCGATGTTGGCACCCAGAGCATACGACAGCGAGTCGAACTCCGACAGGCTGCCCATCGTTACGCCGCTTTTGTCTCCGCCGCACGCAACGAGCATCGCAGCGCCGGCAAGCGCTGCTGCAAAAATGGTCTTTTTCATGATTTGTACGTATTATCGTTTTTCAACTGTATCCTGTTTACATCCGCGCGCAAAGTTATAAAAATATCGGCACAACGGTTCACATTAACGGTTTAAATTCGAACGGCGCATCCGATTGGCGTAGCGGTCGACCTTCAGAAGCTCGATTTCGTAGTAGAGCGTCTGGTTGGGCTTCACGCCCAGCGAGTCGCACCCCGCGGCTCCGTAGGCGGCCGACGAGGGCATCCACGCCTTGATGCGGCCCCCCTCGCCCAGCAGCTTCAGGCTCTCGCTCAGGCCCTCGGTCAGGTCGCGCAGCTCGGTGCGCACCGTATCGCCCCGCTCGTAGGAGGAGTAGAGCTCCTCGCCGTCGGCCGTGCGCAGCAGGTAGCGGAACACCACCGAATCGCGCTCGTTGACGGGCGTACGCTCGGCATCGCCCACATCCTCGACCGTATAGGTCACACCCGAAGTGGTCCGGGCGTAGGCGCGGTTCGACTTGCGGATATCCTCGAGGAACTGCTCCTCGTAGGCGCGCGCCTTCTCGGGCAGCGCATAGTTGACATAGCTCAGGAAGAAGGTCTCCGCCTCGTCGGCCGTCAGCCGCGTCTTGCCGCGGAAGTGGTCGCGGATACCCTGGCATACGGCCTCGACGTTGAGCGTCGAGTCCATCCGCATCAGGTTCATCCCCACGTTCATGCCGATGACATAGGCCACCGAGTCGAGGTCGTTGTGCAGCTTCACGCTGCCGCCCTTGTTTTTCGAGCAGGCGGCCAGAGCAAGCGCCGCCAGTGCAATCACTAAAGTTTTCTTCATTTTTCCGTTATCGAAACGGGCGTACACCCTTTATATTATGTCGTAGTTGTGCATTCCTATGCCGTCCGCTGCTTTCCGTGCGCCGAGAAGAGCAGGATGAGCAGGCTGCCCAGAATGGCGGCAGCCGTCGACCCCATCAGGATGGCGATTTTGCCGCGGTCGACAAGTTCCAGGTTGGTAAAGGCGAGCGAATCGACGAAGAGCGACATCGTGAAGCCGATTCCGCCCAGGCAGGCCACGGCCAGCAGCATCCGCCACGAAGCCCCCTCGGGCATGGTGGCCAGCCCCGACTTCACGGCGCCCCAGCTGGCCAGGAAGATGCCGAGCGGCTTGCCCACCAGCAGGCCGAAGAAGACGCCCAGCCCCACGGCCCCCGCATCGGGCGAGGCGGCGAAGATGTCGAGGTACTCCACCGAGACAGGCACGCCAGCGTTGGCCAGCGCGAAGATGGGCATGATGAGGAAGGTCACGTAGGGGCTCAGCGCATGTTCGAGCCGGTGGCTCAGCCCCACCGAGTTGGCCGCCACGTGGCGCATCTGCCTCATGTAGTAGCGCTGCTCCGAGTTGGGGAATTCGTCGCCGGAGGCCTCGGACATGAAGAGCACGGTCCTCAGCGACCGCATCTTGCGCACGAAGTAGGCGCGGCCGTAGCGCGGCCGGTCGGGGATGAGCATCGCCATCGCCACACCCGAGATGGTCGAGTGCACGCCCGAGTAGTAGAAGAGGCTCCAGACGATGACGGCCGGCACGAGGTAGTACATCAGACGCGTCTCCCCCAGCCGCTTCATCCAGTAGACGAAGAGCATGATGGCGACGGCCAGAAGCAGGAAGCCCAGCCGCACCTTCTCGCCGTAGAAGAAGGCGATGACCAGAATCGCCCCCAGGTCGTCGGCGATGGCGAGCGCCGTGAGGAAGACCTTCAGCGAAACGGGGACCCGGCGCCCCAGCATCGAGAGGATGCCGATGGCGAAGGCGATGTCGGTGGCCGTGGGGATACCCCAGCCATTGGCCGCCACGCCCCCGTGGTTGAAGAGGAGGTAAATCAGCGCCGGAGCCGCCATGCCACCGGCGGCGCCCAGCACCGGAAGAATCGCCTTGCGGAGCGTCGAGAGCTGCCCCGAGATGATTTCGCGCTTGATTTCGAGGCCGACCGAGAAGAAGAAGATGACCATCAGGCCGTCGTTAATCAGCTTCTCGACGGTCATGCCGCGCGGATAGACCCAGTCGATGACCCCGTCGGGGCTGTGGACCGCCAGCGAGAGGTCGGTCTGCAGCAGATGGTGGTAGTACTCCGCCGTGAGGGGAAGGTTGGCCAGCAGCATGGCAATTCCGACGCAGACGAGCAGCACTACGCCGCCCGCCCAGGGCGCCTCCATGAAACGACGGCCCCGCAGCCCTAGCTGATGGCGCCGGCGCACCCATCCGTATTTGAGAAAAATTCGCATATCCAAAAGTTGCGTTTATCGTTTTCGGGTGATTTTGCGACCTGCCCGCCCAACGGCAGCGACCGCTCGCCCGGCTCTGCACCCTCCTTCGGCTCCGCGGCCGGGTGCAGCCCGGGACGTCCCCTTTGCCAACGGTCAACACCGGTTGCCTCCGCCACGGGAGCCCCCCGGCGCCGCAAAGCCTACCGCTCCACGGCGGGGTTCGACTTGAGGGTCTGCCCGCAGAGCTTCCAGAGCACGCGGGCCCCCGTAATAGCGTTGATGCGCACCTCGGTGCGGGGCACCACCTCCACCACGTCGAATCCCACGATGCGGCGGCCCGAGCGGACCAGCACGTCGAGCAGATAGATGGCCTGGTTGAACGAGAGCCCTCCGTTGACGGGCGTTCCCGTATCGGGGCAGTTGTCGAACGACAGGCCGTCGATGTCGAAGCTCACGTAGACGAGCTGCGGCAGCGCCTCGACGATGCGGCGGCACTGCTCGCCCCAGCTCACCCCCTCGAAGCCGGCCGCCGCGAGGGCTCCGTCCTCGAAGCTCACCACGCGCTCCGACCGCTCGGCCAGCTGCGCCTCGCGCTCCGAGAAGTCGCGCACGGCCACCTGCACCAGACGCGTCACCTGGGGCACGTCGCGCAGGACGTTGTACATCACCGAAGCGTGGGAGTACTCGAACCCCTCGTAGGCCTCGCGCAGGTCGCGGTGGGCATCGATGTGGAGGATGCCGAAGGCTTCATGGCGTTCGCCCAGCGCCCGCAACAGACCGTAGGGGGTCGAGTGGTCGCCGCCGACCAGCCCCACGAGCTTGCCGGCTTCGAGCCAGCGACGCGCCTGCCGGCGGATGTTGGCGTTCATGGCGGCACACCCCTCGTTCACCCGACGCAACTTGCGTACCACCGACTCGTCGGAGGGGTCACCCCCCTCCTCGAGGTGTTCGATGATGCGGGCCGCATCGGCGCGCAGCCGCTGCGACTGCTCCTGCAGCGCATAGTCCACGTCGGCCGTGGCGATGCCGCGCCGCCACTGGCCCGGGGCCAGCGGGTCGTGGAAGTCGAGCTGCGTCGAGGCCTCGATGATGGCATCGGGGGCATAGGCCGCCCCTGCGCCGTAGGAGACCGTCACGTCCCACGGTGCCGAGATGAGCACCAGCTCCGCCTCCTCGGGCTCGAACGGGAAGCCGAAATAGGTCCCCGTATCCACACCGACCCCATCGGGGTCGAACGCTTTCAAATCCATATACGAAACGTGTTTTAAGGAACAAAAGTACACAAATTTTATTTTTTATCTAACTTTGCTCCGATTTTTACCGCAAAACAGACCACCATGCTGAAAATCATCGCCGACAGCGCCATCCCCTTCCTCGAAGGGGTCCTCGACTCCTGGGCCAAGGTGCGCCGGCTCCCCGGAGCCGTCATCACGGCCGCCGACGTCCGCGACGCCGACGCCCTCATTATCCGTACCCGCACGCGCTGCAATGCGGCGCTGCTTGACGGCTCGCGCGTCGGCTTCATCGCCACGGCAACCATCGGCTTCGACCACATCGACCTGGAGTACTGCCGCCGGCGCGGCATCGGCGTGGCGACGGCCGCCGGCTGCAACGCGCGGGGCGTACTGCAGTGGGCCGGAGCGGTGCTGCACTACCTCTCCCGCGAGCAGGGGTGGAGCCCCGCCGAACGAACGCTCGGCGTAGTCGGCGTGGGACACGTGGGGTCGCTCGTCAGCGAGTATGCCCGCCGGTGGGGCTTCCGCGTGGTCTGCTGCGACCCTCCGCGCGAGGAGCGCGAACGGCTCGGATTCCTTCCGCTCGAGCAGGTGGCCGAGCAGGCCGACCTGCTCACCTTCCACACGCCGCTCGACGCCTCGACGCGCGGCATGGGCTCGGCCGCCCTCTTTGCGCGCATGAAGCCCGGCGCCGTGGTGATGAACTCCTCGCGCGGCGAGGTGGTCGACGGACAGGCGCTGCTCGAGAGCGGCCACCCCTTCGTGCTGGATGTCTGGGAGCACGAGCCCGACATCGCACCCGCGCTGCTCGACCGGGCGCTGCTGGCCACCCCCCACATCGCCGGCTACACCGAGCAGGGCAAGGCCAATGCCACGGCGGCGGCCGTCGCGGCCGTAGCCCGCGCCTTCCGCCTTCCGCTCGAGGGGTGGTACCCCCCGTCGGTTACCCCCTCCCGTCCGCGCCCCATCTCGTGGGAGGAGCTCGGACGCACCATCCGCGACGCCTTCGACATCGAGGCCGAAAGCCGCTATCTGAAGGGCCACCGCGGGGAGTTCGAACAGCTGCGCGACCACTACCCCTACCGCCGCGAATACTTCTGAGGGGAAAAACATACGACATCCGGCTTTTTTTCCTATCTTTGGGGCCATATTGAAACGAGGCATGATATACCGCCGAATCATAAAACCCATTCTCTTCTCGCTCAGCATCGAACGAGCCCACGCCGTGGTTCTGCTGCTGCTGCGCATCATCGGCCGGATTCCGGGCGGACGCTGGCTGCTGCGCACGTGCTATGCCGTGGAGCATCCGGCGCTCGAGCGCGAGGTCTTCGGCCGCAAGTTCCGCAACCCGGTCGGTCTGGCCGCCGGCTTCGACCACAACGGCGAGGCGGTGCGCGAGCTGGCCGCGCTGGGCTTCGGCTTCGTCGAGGTGGGCACCGTCACCCCCAAGCCCCAGACGGGCAACCCCCGCCCGCGGGTCTTCCGCCTGCCCAAGGACAACGCCATCATCAACCGCGTCGGTCTCTGCAACAAGGGGCTGGAGCGTGTCCAGGAGAATCTGCGCCGCCCCCACGACGAGGTCATCGTCGGCTGCAACATCGGCAAGAACACCGGCACGACGCCCGAAAACGCCCCGTCGGACTACCTGAAGCTCTTCCGCAACCTCTACCAGTATGCGGACTACTTCACCGTCAACATCAGCTGCGACAACGCCTGCAACGAGGGGACGAGCCACACGCGCGAGCAGATTCTGCGCATCCTCGACCCCCTCTTCGACTTCCGCCGCGGCCAGAACCAGTACCGGCCCATCATGCTGAAGATTTCGCCCGACATGCCGGACGAGGTCCTCGACGAAATCACCGACATCCTCCTCTCGACGCCGCTCGACGGCATCGTGGCCACCAACGGCACCCACCGCCGCGGCAAGCTGCACACCAGCCCGGCCTCCATCGCCAAAATCGGCAACGGACGCCTGAGCGGCGCCCCGCTAACGGCCCGCGCCGTCGAAATCGTACGACGCATCCACCAGCGTTCGGGCGGCACCTACCCCATCATCGGCGTGGGCGGACTGATGACCCCCGAGGAGGTGAAGGCGATGCTCGATGCCGGAGCCGACCTGGTGCAAATCTACACGGGCTACATCTACAACGGTCCAAGCTTCGTCAAACAGATTTGCCGAATGCTTGTCGCCGACGCCGAGGCGAAGGCGACGCAATCATAACTTCCAGCCATGCAAGCCACCATCCTGACCATCGGCGATGAGATTCTCATCGGCCAGATTGTGGACACCAATTCGGTATCCATTGCCAAATACCTCAACGCGGCGGGTGTCGTCGTGCACGAGAAGTGCTCGATAGGCGACGACCGCCGGCAAATCATCGAAACGCTCGAGCGCAGCCTCGCCCAGTCCGACATCGTGATTCTCACGGGCGGCCTCGGCCCCACGAAGGACGACATCACGAAGAAGACCCTCGCCGAGATGTTCCACAGTCGGCTGGTTGTCGACCCGACGGTCGAGGAGCACGTCCGGCGGATGCTCGAGGCGCGCGGCATCGACTTCAACGAACTCAACCGCGGCCAGGCGCTCGTACCCGAGTGCTGCACGGTGCTCTTCAACGCCCACGGCACGGCCCCCGGCATGTGGTTCGAGCGGGGCGGCAAGGTGGTCGTCTCGCTGCCGGGCGTACCCTTCGAGATGGAGCACCTGATGCAGGACGAGGTGATGCCGCGTCTGAAGGCGCACTTCTCGCTCCGCCAGATTGTCCACCGTACGCTCATCACGGCGGGGCTGGCCGAGTCGATGCTCGCCAAGCGCATCGAGAAGTGGGAGGAGGCGCTGCCCCCCTACCTCAAGCTGGCCTACCTGCCCAATCCGGGCGCCGTACGGCTGCGCCTGTCGGCCTACGAGGTCGAGGGCAAGACCGTGGCCCGGGAGATTGAGCGGCAGTTCGACGAGCTGCGCAAGATTATCCCCGAATACATCGTGGGCTACGAGACGGAGACGATGCAGGAGCTGGTCCACCACACGCTCACGCGCCGCGGCCTGACGCTGGCCACGGCCGAGAGCTGCACGGGCGGCGCCATCGCCTCGCGCTTCACGGCCATGCCGGGCGCCTCGGCCTACTTCCTCTGCGGCGTGGTCTCCTACAGCAACCGGGCCAAGAGCGAGGTGCTGGGGGTTCCCGCCGAGGAGATTGAGCGCTACGGCGCCGTGAGCGAGCAGGTTGCCCGCCACATGGCCGAAGGGGTGCGCCGCCTGGCCCACGCCGACTACGCCGTAGCCACCACGGGCATCGCTGGCCCGACGGGCGGCTCGGCCCAGAAGCCGGTCGGCACGGTCTGGATGGCCGTGGCCACCCCCCGTGGCACCTACGCCGTGGTGAAGCAGTGCGGTACGGACCGGGGCCAGATTATCGACCGCGCCTCGGCCTTCGCCATCGGCATGCTCCACGAGCTGCTCGACAAGGAGGAGCAGACGGCTCAAACGGAGGCGCAGGCAGAAAAACAGGCCTGACAGGCGCAAAACACAACACGCTGACAAACAACGTATTGCGAAAACAAAAGGAATTATTCCGCACATTTGTGCGCAGATTCCTCGAATTTTGACTATATTTGCACTCCCTTTCGGGGATTTTAACCAAAAAAACACAAAGATGAAAGTTTGCGAAATCACTGGCAAAGTGGCGATTGTGGGCAACAACGTTTCCCACTCGCACCACAAGACCAAGCGCAAGTTCAGTCCCAATCTGAAAACCAAGCGCTTCTGGTCCGAGGAAGAGGGCCGCTGGATTACCCTGCGTGTATCGGCAGCCGGCATGAAAACGATTAACAAGAAGGGTCTTGCAGTGGCAATGCGCGAGGCAGCCGCAGCCAAAACC
Source organism: Alistipes sp. Marseille-P5061 (assembly GCF_900290115.1). Lineage (GTDB taxonomy): Bacteria > Bacteroidota > Bacteroidia > Bacteroidales > Rikenellaceae > Alistipes > Alistipes excrementigallinarum. Next base: position 504,627 of record NZ_LT985750.1, on the reverse strand, counting down.
ATCTACTAAAAAAACCGAGTAACACATGGCAAAGAAAGGCAACAGAGTTCAGGTCATCCTCGAGTGCACCGAACAGAAAGAGAGCGGCGTTGCGGGAATGTCCCGTTACATCACCACCAAGAACAAGAAGAACACGCCCGAGCGTCTGGAGCGCAAGAAGTACAACCCCTTCCTGAAGCGTGTCACCGTTCACCGTGAAATCAAATAGTTATTGAAGCGTTATGGCAAAGAAAGTAGTCGCAACACTGAAGACCGGCACGGGCAAACAGTTTACCAAGTGCATCAAGATGGTCAAGTCCGAGAAGACGGGTGCCTACATGTTCAAGGAGGGCATCATCGCCAACGACCAGATCAAGGCGTTCTTCGAGGAGAAGAAATAAGTATTTCCGGAGAAATCCGAAATACAAAGGGCATCCCGACGGGGTGCCCTTTGTGTTTTTCAGGGGGTCGGGCGGCATCTTCTCGCAAAAAATCGCTATATTTGGGAAAAGAGCGGGGTCCGCTCACACGACACTGCCATGAAACAGACCCTCACATTCACCCCCTCGGTCATCCCCTCGACGGCCAGCCGCCTCGACCCCGACGCCTTTGACCGCAGTCTGGAGGCCTTCAACGAGAAACGCTACCGCGACTCGTTCCTCGCGCTGCTCGACTTCATCGGCAAGGGGCTGCGCACGCGCTACGGCAACGCCGATGCCACCGCATTCGAGATTCCCCACGGCTCCATCGTGGTCCGCATCCGCACCGACGGCGGGCGGCTGCGCATCGAGGCCCCCTTCCTCGAACTGCCCGGGAAGGGGCGCATCCCGCTGCTGCGCCAGGCCGCCGTGCTCAACATCTGCGGCATGGACCTGCCGCGGATTGTACTGCGCGGCGAGCGCCTCTACTTCGAATACGAGTGCCCGATGACGCTCGTCCACCCCGCCAAAATCTACTACGTGCTGCGCGACATCTGCCACACGGGCGACCGCTACGACGACGAGTTCGTCACCAAGTTCCACGCCCGCCGCATCTGCGAGCCCCGCATCGAGCGCTACGACGCGGAGATGGTCGCCCGCCTCTGCGACGCAATTCGCGCCGCCTGCGACGAGGGGCTGCGCGAAGCCGCCGCCTTCCAGAACGAGCGCAACTACGGCTACGCATGGAACATCATCGCCACGACGCTGCTGCGCATCTGCTACCTCGCCCGGCCGCAGGGGCAGCTGCTCAACCAGCTCGACCGCGCCATCCACGAACTCGACCGCGAGGACATTCCCCTTCCGGAGGTGGTCTCGCGCGGCTGCTCGTTCGCCCGCACGCTCGGCGCCATGAGCGACGAGGAGCTCGCCGAGGGGCTCTACCGCATCGAGACCTTCATTCCCGAGAAGAGCCGCGCCACACTCAAGAGCATCCAGGACGCCTTCTCGGAGAGCGCCGCACGGTGCGCCGAAGCGCTCGAACGCAAGGATTACGCCGTCTGCTGCCTCTCGACCGTCTACAAGTTCTATGAGATGTACTACAACAGCGACGTGCCTGAGCAGGTCGACGCCGTCATCTCGCAGGCGCTTGCCCAAAGCGCCTCGCGGCCGCTCGAGGAGGCCGCGCCGCTGCTCAACGACGCCATGGAGTGCATCATGGAGGGCGACTTCGGCGAAGAGGAGGATGGCGACGACGACCCGTCGGCGAAGGCCTCGGCCGGCGAAACGACCCCGTCGGGCGAGGCGTCCGCATCGGAGGCGCCCGACACGGGGGCCGGCGCCGGAGAGCCCACGCCGCTGCAGCGCGAAGCCATGACCGGCGTCCTGCTCCAGAGCGGTTTTCTGGAGCGCTACATGAAACAACGCATCCACGGAACGGAAGCCCCGGACGCCGCCGGCGCCGCGGAGCGCCCCGACCCTAAACAGACCGAACGATGACTGACCGCAATTCGCTCTATGCCGCCGTGCTGAAGGTCAACCATGCCGGCGGTTCGGGAAGCTGCTTCTACCTGAAGCGCCACAACCTCTTCGTGACCAACTACCACGTCATCGAGGGGTTCCACACGGTCGCCCTGCAGGACAACGACCGCCGCGCGTGGCGGGCCCACGTCGTGCTGGCCAACCCGGCCCGCGACATTGCGCTGCTGGCCGCCGAGGGGGACTTCTCGACGCTGCCCGAGCTGACCCTCGCCACAGAGGAGCCCCTCATCGGCGACAAAATCCGCGTGGCGGGCTACCCCTTCGGCATGCCCTTCACCCTCACCGAGGGGAGCATCTCCTCGCCCGACCAGCTGATGGATGGGAGCCACTACATCCAGACCGACGCGGCGGTCAACCCCGGCAACAGCGGCGGCCCGATGCTCAACCTCCGCAACGAGGTCATCGCCATCACGGTGAGCAAGCTCACCGATGCCGACAACATGGGCTTCGGCATCCCGGTCGATGCCCTCCGCCCGATGCTCGAGCGCACGGGCGAACTCGACGCGACGACCTACCGAGTGCAGTGCCCCGGCTGCGACGAGTTCATCGCCGGCGAGGAGGAGTACTGCCCCAGCTGCGGCGTGCGGCTGCCCGAGGGGGTCTTCCGCGAGCGGGGGCTCACCGACCTGGCGCAGTTCTGCGAAAAGGCGATTGCCGCAATGGGGGTCGACCCCGTGCTGGCCCGCATCGGACAGGAGTCGTGGCGCTTCCACAAGGGGAGCTCCGAAATCCGACTCTTCGTCTACGAGGACTCCTACCTCTTCTGCACCTCGCCCATCAACATCCTGCCCAAACGCGACCTTGAACCGGTGCTCACCTACCTGCTCTCGGCCGACGTGGCCCCCTACAAGCTGGGGCTCGAGGAGAACCAGATTTACATCGCCTACCGGGTCCACCTGACCGACATCTTCTCGGACGAGGCGCCGCGCATCGGCCGCGAACTGACGGGGCTGGCCCTCAAGGCCGACGAGCTGGACGACTACCTCCACGAGAACTACGGCTGCGACTTCTCGGAATACGCCCGGCGCGAGGAGCAGAACTGAATCGAAGCAGGTCGAGGACCGATACGCTGAAAAACAGGAGGTCGGCACACCTTCGGGGTGTGCCGACCTCCGTCGCATCATGCAGACCAGGCCGCCGCAGCCGCATCAGAAGCGGTGGACCGCCCGCACGAGGTACTTCGTACCCTTCTGGATTTCGTTCAAATAGGGCGGTTCGAGCCCCAGATGGTTCATCCATACCCGGCGGGCATCAATCTCGGTCGACGAGAGGTAGTAGATGGAGCGGTCGAGCTTCCGCCCGCCGTGCTCCCGCAGCGTGGTGTTGAAGCGCTCGCGGGCGTCGCGGTCGAGCCGCATGCGCGAGCCGCCGTTGTAGTTGTGCCCCAAGGTGAGCAGCTCGTCGATGGCGGGCAGATACCACCCCTCGCCCTTGCGGTGGCACCACTCGAAGGCCGGGAAGTCGGACCACGCAAGCCCGTCGCGTTCGATGACCCGGGCCACAGCCTCCATGTTTTTTCGCCCGTCATCGCGCGAATCGGCCCCCACCGTCTGCAGCCGCTCCTTGTGCAGCAGGCACCACGGCAGGAAGAGCTCGTCGAGCGAGAGCACCAAACCGTGCAGCCCGTCCTCCGTCACGGCGCATACGACGCCCACGACACCGTCCACTTCATAGTAGTCACTCGGCCGGTAGCTGCGCACCGTGCGCACGCCGGAGGTCTGCTCCGGCTGTGGTTGCGGCTGAGGCTCCGGTTGCAACTGCGGCTCCGGCTGCGGGCCATCCGCCGGCGCAGCCGGAACGGGAGCCGGAGTCGGGGTAGCAGGAGCGACCGGTGTAGAAATCGGAGCCGGGACCGGAGCAGGCACCGTGACCGGGGCGGACGTCGGAGCGGAGTCCGGTGTCGGGGCAGAGTCCGGTGTCGGGGCAGCCGGAGCAACCGGAGCCGGAGTTGGGGTCGGGGCAAATTCATCCCGCTCGCCGTTGGGATATTCGATGTAGCTGACCTCGCCGACGGGCAGCACGTAGGTCGGACCGTCGGGGTTCGTGAAGCGCTTGTAGCGCACCGTTTCGGGTGAAATCTCCGTGACGAGGACCTTCAGCCGCTGTCCGTCGCGACGGACCAGCAGGTCCTGCGCCCCGGCCAGCGAGAGCCCTCCGAAGAGCAGCGCCACCAGGCAGATGAGTGCACGTTTCATCGTTTGCGAATGGTTGTTTCTGACAAAGATAGCGTTTTTTCGCAAACCTCGCCGCCCGGGCCGCCTTCCCGACCGAAAAAGCGGGCCCTCTCGACCGGCATTTGTTTGGTTTTGCGCGCGCAGGGTATTATCTTTGCACAAAACATCTACAGAATGGGATTTTTCGACATTTTCAAGAAGAAACAGTCCGCCGAAGCCGCTCCCGAGCAGGCTGAACAGCAGCGCGAGGAGCTCACCGCCGGACTCGAGAAGACCAAGACGGGCCTCTTTTCGAAGCTGGCGCGCGCCGTGGCCGGACGCTCGACCATCGACTCGGAGGTGCTCGACAACCTGGAGGAGGTGCTCATCACCTCCGACGTGGGGGTGGAGACGACCGTCAAAATCATCGACCGCATCGAGAAGCGCGTGGCGCGCGACAAATACATGAACGCCTCGGAGCTGCAGAAGATTCTGCGCGAGGAGATTGCCGACCTGCTCGAACAGTCGGTGGGCTCGGCCGAGAACTTCGGCCTCGACGTGCGCGAGGGCGAGCCCTACGTGGTGATGGTCGTCGGCGTCAACGGCGCGGGCAAGACCACCACCATCGGCAAGCTGGCCGCCCAGCTCACCCGCATGGGACGCAAAGTCTACATCGGCGCGGCGGACACCTTCCGCGCCGCGGCCATCGACCAGCTGGCCGTCTGGGCCGAGCGCGCCGGGGCGACGATGATTCGCCAGGAGATGGGCTCCGACCCCGCCTCGGTGGCCTTCGATACGCTCAAGTCGGCCAAGGCCAACGGCGCCGACGTGGTGCTCATCGACACGGCGGGCCGTCTGCACAACAAAATCGGCCTGATGAACGAGCTGACGAAAATCCGCAACGTCATGTCGAAGGTCATCCCCGACGCGCCGCACGAGGTGATGCTCGTGCTCGACGGCTCGACGGGACAGAACGCCTTTGAGCAGGCCAAGCAGTTCACCCAGGCGACGAAGGTCACCTCGCTGGCCATCACCAAGCTCGACGGCACGGCCAAGGGGGGCGTGGTCATCGGCATCAGCGACCAGTTCCGCATCCCGGTGCGCTACATCGGCATCGGCGAGGGCATCGACCAGCTGCGCATCTTCGACCGCCGCGAGTTCGTCGACGCGCTGTTCGGCGACGGGAAGCAGGGCGCACCCGCAAAATAGCGCCCGGCCGGCACGCCGGCATGCAAACCTCAATACGAGAGAAACAACGATGCGCAAAATCAACGTCATCACGCTCGGCTGTTCGAAAAATACGGTGGACAGCGAACATCTGATGGCCCGCCTCGAGGCGGCGGGCTACGAAGTGGTCTTCGACAGCGACCGGACCGACGCCAAGGTCGTGGTCATCAACACCTGCGGATTCATCGGCGACGCCAAGCAGGAGTCCGTCGACATGATACTCCGTGCGGCGGCGGCCAAGAAGGCGGGCAAAATCGAGCGGCTCTTCGTCATCGGCTGCCTCTCGGAGCGCTACGCCGACGAGCTGCGGGCCGAGCTGCCCGAGGTCGACGACTTCTTCGGCGCCCGCGACTGGACGGGCATCGCCCGCGCGCTGGGCGCCCCCGAGGGGGAGGAGCTGGCCACCGAGCGTCACCTGACCACGCCGCGCCACTACGCCTACCTCAAGATTTCGGAGGGGTGCAACTGGCGCTGCGGCTACTGCGCCATTCCGCTCATCCGCGGCCCGCACGTCTCGGTGCCGATGGAGCAGCTGCTGGAGGAGGCGCGCAAGCTCGCCGCCGGAGGCGTGAAGGAGCTGATGGTCATCGCCCAGGACACGACCTACTACGGCATCGACCTCTACGGCCGCCGCCGGCTGGCCGAGTTGCTCCGCGAACTCTGCCGCATCGAGGGGCTCGAGTGGATACGGCTCCACTACGCCTACCCCACGGGCTTCCCCGAGGAGGTCATCGAGGTGATGGCCAGCGAGCCGAAAATCTGCAAATACCTCGACATCCCCTTCCAGCACATCTCCGACCGCCAGCTCACGGCCATGAAGCGCCACCACACCAAGGCCGAGGCCTACGAGCTCATCCGCAGGCTGCGCACGCGCATTCCCGACATCGCGCTGCGCACGACGCTGCTGGTGGGCTACCCCGGCGAGACGGAGGAGGATTTCGAGGAGCTGCTGCAGTTCGTGCGCGACATCCGCTTCGAGCGGCTCGGCGTCTTCGCCTACTCCGAGGAGGAGGGGACCTACTCGGCGCTCGAGCTCAGGGACGACGTCCCCGACGAGGTCAAGCAGCAGCGCGTCGAGCGCATCATGACGCTCCAGCGCGAAATATCGCTCGAGAACAACCTCCGCCGCGTGGGCCGCACCGGCCGCGTCATCATTGACTCGCGCCAGGGCGACTACTACGTCGGACGCTCGCAGTACGACTCGCCCGAGGTGGACCAGGAGATTCTGATTCCGGCCGCCGGGGGCCGCATGCTGCGGGGGCACTTCTACCCCGTACGCATCGTCTCGGCAGCCGAATACGACCTCTACGGCGAGCGCGCGGAGGCATAAAAAATTTGCTTTTTCCCGTTCTTTTGCATACCTTTGAATTGCGAAAGTCATCCATTCCGACGACCATGGCCGACAAGAGCGTGATAGTAAACATAGAAGCCCGTGTCAGACAGCTCATGGGCGAGCACCGCGACGCCGTGCGGCTCAACCGGGAGCTGACCGCGGAGCGGGACGCGCTGAAGGCCGAGAACCGTGCGCTGAAAGAGCGCATCCGCGCGCTCGATGCCGAGTTGGCGCGGGCGCAGCTTGCGGAGGGTCTGGCCGGAGGGGATGGCGGCAGAGAGAAGGCGCGGGCACGCGTAAACCGTCTTATGCGGGAGGTAGACAAGTGCATCGCCCTGCTCCGACAACCCGAAACGGGCGCCGAAGAGCGGCAGGCAACGAAATAACCGATGGCACAGCAGGCAATAAAGCTCAAACTGGCAGGCAAAAGCTACTCGTTCAAAATCGAGAGCGAGAAGGAGGAGTTGTACCGGCTTGCCGAGAAGGAGGTCAACCAGTACGTAGCCTCCATCAAGCAGAACAACTTCCAGGGCTGGACCGACCAGGACTACCTGGGGATGGCGGCGCTCAAGTTCGCCATTGCGCTGCTCGACCTGAAGCAGAGCCGCGAAGTGGGCGATGAAGACCTCAAGCGGCTGACGGCGCTCGACAACGAGCTCGACCGCTACCTCAACGCTCTGGAGCCCGAACGCTGACCCCGGGGCCGCAACGAAAGAGCCTCCGGACCACAGAAAGGGACCGAGGGAGTGAATCGAAGAAAAGGGCCGAGGAAGCGGACCAAGGAAGAGGGCCAAGGAAGAGGATCAAGGAAGAGGATCAAGGAAGGGAGCCGAAAAGGGGCCGGAAGGAAGAGCTGAAGATAACGGCCGGAGGGGCAAGAGCCACCGGACGACAAGACACAAGACGACAAGCGAACACAAGATAGAAAACCGTTCTTTTACATATTCGGAGGAAAATCTACCCGCATAGATTCCTTAAGCTTTGCGAAACTGAACACTTTTTACATTGGGGCAACTCGTCGGTGCTTCAAAATCAGGCCTTAACCCTTCGGGGTGCATGCATCGGCATGCCGTTGGAAGATTGCGATTCCCGGAGCCCCCACACTTGACTTATCGGCAGATTCGTCAAACGAGACAAGGAACTCTATGCGGTTTTTTTATGACCACAATTAACCTAATTATAAACACAGAGAGATGACAACCATCATTTTGACTGCCTGCATCTCCGCCCTCGTTGCCGTTGGCATCTACATAGCCATCACCAACTTCGTAACGAAAAACACCATAAAGAAACGTTGCGAGGCCGCCGTGAAGGAGGCCGAAGCCGAGGGAGAGATGCTCAAGAAGGAGCGTATTCTCCAGGCCAAGGAGAAGTTCATACAGCTCAAGAGCGAGCACGACCGCCAGGTAAACGAGCGCAACCAGAAGCTCGCCCAGAGCGAGCAGCGGGCCAAGCAGCTCGAGGCCAACCTGCAGAACCAGCAGCGCGAAGCGGAGAACAAGTGCCGCGAGAACGACCGCCTCAAGGAGCAGCTGCAGAACCAGCTCCAGCTCCTCGACCACAAGCGTGAGGAGCTCGAACAAATCAAGCGCGAACAGAACGTGCGCCTCGAACAGATTTCGGGCATGAGCTCCGAGGATGCCAAGAACATCCTCATCGAGAACATGAAGGCCGAGGCCAAGAGCGAGGCGGCCGCCTACATCAACGAAACGGTCGAAGAGGCGAAGCTCACCGCCACGAAGGAGGCCAAGCGCATCATCATCGCCTCGATTCAGCGCGTGGCGACCGAAACGGCCATCGAGAACGCCGTCACGGTCTTCAACATCGAGAGCGACGAGGTCAAGGGCCGCATCATCGGCCGCGAGGGGCGCAACATCCGCGCACTCGAGGCCGCCACGGGCATCGAGATTATCGTCGACGACACCCCCGAAGCCATCATCCTGAGCGGCTTCGACCCCGTGCGCCGCGAGATTGCCCGTCTGGCGCTCCACCAGCTGGTCACCGACGGCCGCATCCACCCCGCCCGTATCGAGGAGGTGGTGGCCAAGGTCCAGAAGCAAATCGAGGAGGAGATTGTCGAGGTGGGCAAGCGCACGACCATCGACCTGGGCATCCACGGCCTGCATCCCGAGCTGATTCGCATGATTGGCAAGATGAAATACCGTTCGTCCTACGGCCAGAACCTGCTCCAGCACGCCCGTGAAACGGCCAACCTGGCAGGCATCATGGCTGCCGAACTGGGCCTCAATCCCAAGCTGGCCCGCCGCGCCGGTCTGCTGCACGACATCGGCAAGGTGCCCGACGACGAGCCCGAACTGCCCCACGCAATCATCGGCATGAAGCTGGCCGAGAAGTACAAGGAGAAGCCCGAGGTATGCAACGCCATCGGCGCCCACCACGACGAGATTGAGATGACCTCGCTCATCGCCCCCATCATCCAGGTCTGCGACGCCATCTCGGGAGCCCGTCCGGGAGCCCGCCGCGAAGTGGTCGAGAGCTACATCAAGCGTCTGAAGGAGATGGAGGACATCGCGCTGTCGTACCCCGGCGTGATGAAGACCTACGCCATCCAGGCGGGTCGCGAGCTGCGCGTCATCGTCGGCGCCGACAAGCTCTCGGACCAGGAGTCTGAGAGCCTCTCGCACGACATCGCCAAGAAGATTCAGGACGAGATGACCTACCCGGGCCAGGTCAAGATTACGGTCATCCGCGAAACGCGCGCCGTCTCCTACGCCAAGTAGCGACCCGGCGGCCGCCCAAGGGAGGGGCGATACGGAATTGCCCGACAGGCCGGAAGGGCGTCCGGGCCGTTCCATACCGGGCCGTACGAACGGCGGCTCGAAGGATGCGCCGAAACCGGCTGCATGAAATCCTCCCGGGAAGAGCCAACGAAAAGAGCCTCCGACACGCGCGCGTGTCGGAGGCTCTTTTTATCTATTGGAATACGAAGGCGCGACCGTCCCAAACGCCAAAAAAGCGGAGCAGAAGCCGCGCGCCGGAATCAGCCGAGCATTCCCGCCACCTGGCGCCAGAGGGTCACGGCGAAGAAGAGCCCCAGCGCCGCGCACATCACCAGCAGCAGGCCGTTCATGACCCGCACGTCGGGCTTCGAATCGCCATGCACATGGGTGTCGATGTATTCGCGCAGGAAGCGGTAGAGGGCCGGCAGCAGCGCACAGGCGAGCAGCAAATCCTCGGGGATGCCGAAAAAGTAGATTTTCGAGAAGCCGATAAGCGCCCAGTGGCAGAGGAAGAGGATGACGAAGAGGTTCACCCGCTTCGAAAAGGCGAGCAGCAGCCCGATGGTGAAGACCGCCACCGAGCAGGGCATCACCGGCGAGGTCAGCGCCGGGAACTCCAGACCGCGCAGCAGCGAGAGGAGCGGATAGCAGAAGGGAACGGCGAAGAAGAACCACACCAGCCGGTCGTGGCGACGCGTACGCTCGAAGGTGGTGTAGCCCACCGCCAGGTCGTAGAGCCAGATGAGGGCCATCACCCCCCAGAAGAAGGCCATCACGCCGCTGTAGGCCCGCTCGCGGCAGGCCACCAGATAGTAGGCCACGGCAATCCACCCGTTGACGAAGACCAGATAGAGCTTCATGGCCAGCTTCGTCGCCCGCGACGGCCGCCGGTAGAGCAGCACCGTGAGGAGGATGCCCGCCGCCAGAATGGCCAGCTGCACGGGCCACGTCGTGGCGTTGTAACGCGCGATGGTCTGCCAGAAGAGTTCGTTCATGATTCGCTGTCGTACTCTTTGCGGCGCGTGAGCGAGTGCGCCCGTTTGTTGAAGAGAAAGATGGGGGCCGCAGCGCCTGCCGCAAGCATGAAGATGACGCTGCAGGTGACGAAGCCGTTGCGGACAATCTCAAGCAGATAGGTGCTGCTGGCGGCCGGATTGTCGATGTTCTGCATGAACATAATCATCGAGAAGACCGTCTTGTAGGCATACATGCCGGGAATCATCGGCAGCAGCGCCGGGATGAAGAGCACGGTCATCGGACAGAGGATGCGGCCGCCGAGCAGCAGGCTCCCCACGCCGATGACCACCGAGGCGCAGAGCGAGGCGCTGGCGATGTCGAGCCCCGCCTGCATCAGGGCGAAGCGGAACGCATGGCCGACGGCAGCCAGCAGCGCGATGACCGGGAAGGCGCGCATCGGCGGGTCGGAGATGGCTCCGAAGCCTATGGCGGCAATCGCCGCGAAGAATCCGTCGGAGAGGAGGTCGAGCAGCGTCATAGCAATCCGTTTTTGACAATCATGAGCGTGCACGACAGCCCGACGGCGATGCAGACGATGAGCATCAGCGCCGAGGTGAGGCGGGCGATGCCGTTGAGCACATGCCCCTCGACGATGTCGATGACGCCGTTGATGAGCGGCACGCCGGGGATGAGGTAGAGCACGCTCGTACCGATGGCTATCTCGGAGGTGGTCTCGAAAATCAGCGCCCCCGAGGCATACATCGAGGCGGTGAACGACGAGGCGATGAAGGTGACGTAGTGGTTGAATCCGCGCGCCTGCATCCGCTGCTTGAGGAAGAAGCCCAGCAGCGTCGCCGTGAAGACGAAGCCCATGGCGCACCAGTCGCCGCCGAAGAGACGGCAGAACGAGGCGTTGGCAAAGCCGACGAGCAGTAGCGTGAAGACGGGGTCGAGCCGCGACCGGGTGATGATGCGCTCGTAGCGGGCGCGGATTTCGGGGAGCGACAGCCGACAGTCGTAGGCCTCCCAGCTCAGGGCGCTCAGCTCGGCGTTGAGCTCGAAGCTGATGGGACGGGGCGGAATGTCGGCCACCTCGCTGTAGACCTCGCGGCTCTCGTCGTCGTAGACCGAGAAGGTCATCTCCTTCTGGAAGGCCGAGACCATCACCCGCACGCCGAGTGCCGCCCCGAGCCGTTTCGAGTTGCGCACCACGCGCGAGGTGTGGACCCCCGAGCCCATGAGCCGCGTGGCATACTCGGCGATGAACTGCGCAATCTCCCTCAACTCCGCACTTGTCTTCATACCGCAATAGTTTCCAGGGGACAAAGATAGTAAAAGGGCCGTGCAAAACGCCATGACGCAGGCAATTTTTGCCCCTAAGGCGCACTCCCGGCGAGGCAAAGCTCCGCAGCGAGCGGATTTTTGGCTATCTTCGCACCATGAAACCCACCCCGAGCCTTGCAACCTACATCGAAGCGGAGATTATCCCCCGCTACGACTCGTTCGACCGTGCACACGACCGGCGGCATGTCCGCTCGGTCATTGACCGCAGCCTGACGCTGGCCCGAGAACTGGGGGCAGACCCCGACATGGCCTACACCGTGGCCGCCTACCACGACACGGGACTTGTGGCCGGACGTGAGCGCCACCATACGGTTTCGGGCGAGATTCTGGCGGCCGACACCGCGCTGCGCCGCTGGTTCGACGAGGAGCAAATCGCTGCGATGCGCTGCGCCGTCGAGGACCACCGCGCCTCGGCCAAGGAGCCGCCCCGCAACCTCTACGGCCGCATCGTCGCCGAGGCCGACCGCCTCATCGAGCCGATGGTCATCCTCCGCCGCACGCTCCAGTACGGGCTTGCCCACTGCCCCGAGCTCGACCGCGCGGAGCAGTATGCCCGCTGCCGGGCCCATCTGCACGAGAAGTACGGCGAAGGGGGTTACCTCCGCCTCTGGCTCCCCGATACGGAAAACGCCCGCGCGCTCGAACGGCTGCGCCGCCTGCTCGACGACGAGGCTCAGCTCCGCACGCTCTTCGAGCGGCTCTACGACGAGGAGTCGGGACGCTGAGCCGCCCCCTCCGGAACTTCCACCCCGAACCAGTCCATCCCGAGGCGTCAGAAGCAGCAGCCAGCGGCAGGCAGCAGGGCGTAGACCCGAGACTGCCGGACCCAAGGCGTCCGGACCCGAGGCGCCCCTCCCCGCAGCGCCCTACCCTGCCCCACCGTAAATCCTGCCCCGCCGCAGATGCCGTATAAAATAAAGAAGCGGTCCCGGTTCCCGGGACCGCTTCTTTGTCTCAGCGTGGGCAGCACCCGCTGCGGGCGCCGCACAACGGACCGCTATACGAAGGGGAGCTTCACCACCTCGGCGCGCAGCAGACGGCCGCGCACCTCGACGGCGATTTCCGACCCCGGCTTCGCGAACTCGGGCTTCACGTAGCCCATGCCGAAGCCCACCTTCATGCAGGGGGACATCGTACCCGAGGTGACGTGGCCAATCTCCGCACCGTCGGGCGAGGTGAGCTTGTAACCGTGGCGCGGAATGCCGCGGTCGATGAGCTTGAAGCCCACCAGACGGCGCGTCACACCCTCGGCCTTCTGACGCTCCATGAGCGGACGGTCGATGAAATCCTTGCCGTCGACAAACTTGGTAATCCACCCCAGACCCGCCTCGATGGGCGACGTCGTGTCGTCGATGTCGTTGCCGTAGAGGCAGAAGCCCTTCTCCAGACGCAGCGTGTCGCGCGCACCCAGACCGACGTTCTTCAGACCGTACTCGGCACCGGCCTCCCAGAGCGCCTTCCACAGTCGGTCGGCATCCTCGTTGGCCACGTAGATTTCGCAGCCGCCCGAGCCCGTGTAGCCCGTGATGGAGAGGATGGCATCGCAGCCCGCCACCTTCATCTTGCGGAAGGTGTAGTACTCCATCTGCTCGACCGGCTCGTCGCACATCTTCTGGACGACCTTCATGGCCAGCGGTCCCTGCACGGCCAGCTGGCAGATTTCATCCGAGGCATTGTAGAGCTGCTTGCCCGGACCCGCCTCGAGCCCCATCTTGGCCCCCTCGGCGCAGATGTGGGCCCAGTCCTTCTCCGTATTGGCGGCGTTGACCACCAGCAGGTAGGTCTCGGCGTCGATGCGGTAGACCAGAATGTCGTCGACGATGCCGCCGCGGCCGTTGGGCATGCACGAATACTGCACCTTGCCGTCGTAGAGCTTCGACACGTCGTTGGTCGTGATGTGCTGCAGCAGCGCCTCGGCCTTGGGCCCCTTGACCCAGATTTCGCCCATGTGGCTCACGTCGAAGACTCCCACGCCGTTACGCACGGTCATATGTTCGTCGTTGATGCCCGTAAACTCGATGGGCATGTTGTACCCCGCGAACTCGGCCATCTTGGCCCCCGCCGCGAGGTGGTACTTGGTGAAAGCGGTTGTTTTCATTATGGTTGTTTTAGGTTCGGTCAATTCGTTTTCCTAAGATTTTCCGGCGCGCCGGCATCCTCCGCCGAAGGCCGCCCCCGAAGAGAGCTGCACGGAGAGGACACTTCCCGGAGCACCGCACGGCCGGCCCGGTGCACGCCGCGCGCGGCGCCCCGCACAGCTACTCGTCGCGCCGCTTGACGCCCAGCCGCGGACAGCGGTGGAACTCCTTCGTGCGGTCGAACAGATAGCGGTAGGTGGTGTGGACCTTGTGGCGCGTGGCGCAGACGTAGGTCTCAATCATGCGGTTCATCACCGGATTGAAGTCGCCAATCCACGCCAGCTCGAGCGTCTTGTAGCGCGTCTGCTGCTCCATCATGAAGTGCCAGTACTTGACCATGATGGCCGACTCGACGCCCTTGCCGTGGAACTCGGGCGCGATGCCGAAAATCACGCCGAAGATGCGGTCGCTGCGCTTGCGCACCTTCAGCTCCCAGAGCAGCTGCAGCTTCTGCCACCAGCCGAAACGGCCGTTGAAGCGGCCGATGATGCGGTTCAGGTCGGGCACCGTGATGAAGAAGCCGATGGGCTCGTCGTTGAAATAGGCAAAGAAGATGATGTTGGGGTCGATGAGCGGCTTCATCTGGCGCATCATGTAGAGCGCCTCCTCCTGCGTCATGGGCTTCACCCCCGAGAAGAGCGCCCAGGCCTTGTTGTAGACCAGGCGGAAGTTCTCGGCCTCCTCCTCCAGATTGTTCATGTCGATGGTCTCGACGTGGTAGCCCGGCGTCGAGTAGAGCCGCTCGGCGCGGTCGAAAATCCGGGCGCTCGTCTCCGAGACGTTTGCACGCCAGATGTAGCTGTTCTGGTTGAAGTAGTTCTGGAAGCCGTAGTTCTCGAACAGCTCCTTGTAGTAGGGCGGGTTGTAGGGGTTGCGGTAGAGGGGCTGGAACTCGTAGCCCTCGACCAGCAGGCCCCACCAGTCGCGCCGCTGTCCGAAGTTGACCGGGCCGTCCATCGCCTCCATGCCGCGGCTGGCCAGCCACATGCGCGAGGCGTCGAAGAGCATGTCGGCCACGCGCTGGTCCTCAATCGACTCGAAGAAGCCGCAACTGCCCGTGGGCTGCTCCTCGAGGGCCGCCTTCTCGCGGTTGTAGAAGGCCGCGATGCGCCCCACCACCTCGCCCGAGGCGTCGCGCACCACCCAGCGGATGGCCTCGCCGTCGGCGAACAGGTCGTTCTTCGCAGGGTCGAAGACCTCGCGGATGTCGACATCGAGGGGGCAGACCCAGTTGCGGTTGCCCTTGTAGATGCGTTTGGGGAGGTCGAGCCACTCGCGCTCGAGGGCCGGCGTGGTGACCTCCTGCAGAACATATTTATCGGAATTCATCTCCTTGAATTTTCGTAAGTCTACGCAAAGATAACAATAAAAACCGATTTGCATCGGCTCCCCCCGATTCATTTCGGGAAAGTCGCCCTTTTGCCGCCCGCAGCGGGTCACAACGCACCGACGAAATGGCTCCTGCTATTGGATATCACGCCCTTTATCTTTATATTTGTATATTCGACAATGTCTAAACCGACTGCCATGGAGAATACCCCCGAAGAGCGGCTGCCCGAGAGCCGGGAGCCCTACCGCTTCATGAAATACCGGATTCACAAGATTCTGCTGGTCTGCTGCAGCTACGACGGCTACATCCTCGAGGAGGACGGCCACATCGAGTCGCAGATTAACCAGGAGTACCTCGAACTCAACCTCTCGAATCCCCCCTCGTTCACCCGCGTGAGCTCGACAGCCGAGGCGCTCGAGCTGCTGGACGAGGATGACTCCTACGACTTCATCCTGACGATGTACAACGTCGGCGAGCCCGACGTCTTCGCCTTTGCCCACATCGTCAAGGAGCGCCACCCGCGCATCCCCATCGCGCTGCTGACCTCCTTCTCGAAGGATATCTACCGCCGCATCGAGGAGCGCGACCGCTCGGCACTCGACTACATCTTCTGCTGGCACGGCAACACGGAGCTCATCATCGCCATCATCAAGCTCATCGAGGATGCCATGAACGCCCGCGAGGACATGCTCCAGGGGGGTGTCCAGGCCATCCTGCTGGTCGAGGACTCCATCCGCTTCTACTCGACCTACCTGCCCGAGCTCTACAAGCTCATCCTGCTGCAGAACACCGAATTTCTGAAGGATGCGCTCAACGAGCAGCAGCAGGTGCTGCGCAAGCGCGCGCGGCCCAAGATTCTGCTGGCCACTTCCTACGAGGAGGCGGTCGACCTCTACGACCGCTACCGCAACAACCTGCTGGGCGTCATCTCCGACGTGGGCTTCGTCCTCCACCGCAACGACCCCTCGCAGAGCGAGAAGCGCGACGCCGGCATCGACCTCTGCCGTCACATCCGCGAGGACAACCCGCTGATGCCCATCCTGCTGCAGTCGTCGCAGACCGAATTCGAGGAGATTGCCCGCCAGCTGGGCGTGGGCTTCATCGCCAAGAACTCCAAGACGCTGCTCTCGCAACTGCACGAATACATCTCCCGGGAGTTCGCCTTCGGCGACTTCATCTTCAAGGACCCCGCCACGGGGGCCGTCATCGGCAGCGCCCGCGACCTGAAGCAGATGCAGGAGATGATTGCCACCATCCCCGACGACGCCTTCGAGTACCACACCTCGCAGAACCACCTCTCCAAGTGGCTCTACTCGCGCGGTCTGTTCCCGCTGGCGGCCGCCATCCGCCGCCACAACAAGAGCCACTTCGCCACGCGCGAAGCGCACCGCCGCGCCATCGTCAACCTCATCAAGGACTACCGCACGCTGCTCGGGCAAGGGGTCATCGCCCGCTTCGACCCAGAGACCTACTCCGACGCGGTGGCCTTCGCCCGCATCGGCGAGGGGTCGCTGGGCGGCAAGGCGCGCGGCCTGGCCTTCATGAACTCGATGCTCATCAAGTACCGCCAGTACGACAAGCACGAGGGGGTACGCATCCTCATCCCCCGCTCGGTGATCATCGCCACCGACTACTTCGACGAGTTCATCCGTCTGAACGGTCTGAAATACATCATCTCGCAGGACCTGCCCGACGACGTGATTCTCTCGGAGTTCGTCGGCTCGACCGTGCCGGTCAAGCTGCAGGAGGAGCTGCGCGCCTACATCCGCACCACCTCCGGACCGCTGGCCGTGCGCTCATCCTCCAAGCTGGAGGATTCGCACTACCAGCCCTTCGCCGGCATCTACTCGACCTACATGATTCCCCACGTGGACAACGAGGGGCAGATGCTCCGCCTGCTGCTCAAGGCCATCAAGAGCGTCTACGCCTCGGTCTACTTCGCCGCCTCGCGCGCCTACATCTCCTCGTCGCAGAACGTCATCTCGGAGGAGAAGATGGCGGTCATCATCCAGGAGGTCTGCGGCACGGAGCAGGAGGGGCTCTTCATGCCCACCTTCTCGGGCGTGGCCCGCTCCATCAACTACTACCCCATCGGCGACGAGACGCCCGAGGAGGGCATCTGCAACGTGGCGATGGGCCTGGGCAAGCTGGTGGTCGACGGCGGCCGCACGCTCCGCTTCTCGCCCAGCCATCCCCGCAAGGTGCTCCAGACCTCGACGCCCGAGCTGGCGCTGCGCGACACGCAGAGCGAGGTGCTGGCCCTGAGCCTCCGCCCCGAGGAGTTCCGCACCTCGATTGACGATGCGGTGAACCTCCACCGGCTCGACCTCACGCAAATCTCCACGCTGCGCAACGCCCGCTACGTCTGCTCGGTGTGGGACCGCGAGAACGAGCGCATCTCGGACAGCCCCATGGACCCTGGGCGAAAGGTCATCACGTTCAACAACATTCTGAAGTACAACACCTTCCCGCTGGCCGACATCGTCTGCGACATCCTGCGCATGGGCACCGAGGAGATGCGCTGCCCGGTCGAGGTGGAGTTTGCCGTCAACATGGACGTCCCGGCGGGCCAGCAGCGGATTTTCAACCTGCTGCAGATTCGCCCCATCATCGACAACCAGGACAACCGGCCGATGGACTGGTCGACGGTCGACACCTCCGAGGCGCTCATCTACGCCGAGAGCGCGCTGGGCATCGGCGCCATGCACGACCTGGCGGACATCATCTACGTGAAGCCCGAGACCTTCGACACGCTCTCGACCGAGCACATCGCTCAGGAGCTGCTGGAGTTCAACCGCAGCATGCGCGAGGAGGGGCGCTCCTATATATTGGTAGGCCCGGGCCGCTGGGGCTCGTCGGACCCCTTCCTCGGCGTCCCGGTCAAGTGGACCCACATCTCCGAGGCGAAGGTCATCGTCGAGTGCGGCAT
Source organism: Alistipes sp. Marseille-P5061 (assembly GCF_900290115.1). GTDB lineage: Bacteria > Bacteroidota > Bacteroidia > Bacteroidales > Rikenellaceae > Alistipes > Alistipes excrementigallinarum. The sequence continues at coordinate 486,538 of NZ_LT985750.1, read as the reverse complement.
CGAACGCTTCGAGGTCGAGCCCTCGCAGGGCACCCACTTCTTCCAGAACGTCACCTCGCTGGGGGTGGGCTATCTGACCATCAACCCCTTCCGCGGCGACGGCAGCTTCCGCATCTCGCGGCTCGACGCCCGGCCAGCGCTCCGCGAAGGGGAGTTCCTGCGCCAGGTGCGCTTCGAGCGGCCGCTGCGGGTCTATATCGACGGACGTTCGAACAAGGGCATCATCGCCGAGTGCCCGGCCGATGAGACCGTGTGACGAATTTGCTAAAATTTTCCATGGAGAGTTACAATCTATCGGGAATAATACTATATTTGTACTAAACAACAACCAACTAAAACTTCACAGACTATGAATGTAAACAAACTGATGGCCGAGCTCGAGAAGAAGCACCCGGGCGAGAGCGAGTACCTGCAGGCCGTTCGCGAAGTGCTGATGACCGTAGAGGAGACCTACAACCAGCATCCGGAGTTCGAAGCCAACCGCATTGCGGAGCGCATCGTTGAACCCGACCGCAGCTTCACGTTCAAGGTGGTATGGGTGGATGACAAGGGCGAAGTGCAGGTCAACACCGGCTATCGCTTCCAGTTCAACAACGCCATCGGTCCCTACAAGGGCGGTTTGCGTTTCCATCCCTCGGTGAATCCCTCGATTCTGAAGTTCCTGGGCTTCGAGCAGATTTTCAAGAACGCGCTGACGACGCTGCCGATGGGCGGTGCGAAGGGCGGCTCGGACTTCAACCCCAAGGGCAAGTCGGACCGCGAGGTGATGCGTTTCTGCCAGGCCTTCATGACCGAACTGTGGCGCCACATCGGTCCCGAGACCGACGTTCCGGCCGGTGACATCGGCGTGGGCGGCCGCGAAATCGGCTACCTCTACGGCATGTACCGCAAGCTGGCGCGCGAGAACACGGGCGTGCTGACGGGCAAGGGCATGACCTACGGCGGTTCGCTGATTCGTCCCGAGGCTACGGGCTTCGGCGCCGTATACTTCCTGCGCCAGATGCTTGAAAAGGCCGGTATGGACATCAAGGGCCAGACCATCGCCATTTCGGGCTTCGGCAACGTGGCCTGGGGTGCCGCTACGAAGGCTACCGAGCTGGGTGCCAAGGTGGTGACCATTTCGGGTCCCGACGGCTACATCTACGACCCGGCCGGTCTGGACAAGGAGAAGATTGCCTACATGCTCGAGCTCCGCGCCTCGAACAACGACGTTGTGGAGCCCTACGCCAAGAAGTTCCCCGGCTCGCAGTTCTTCCCCGGCCGCAAACCGTGGGAGGTCAAGGTCGACATCGCCATGCCGTGCGCAACGCAGAACGAGCTTGACGGCGAGGATGCCAAGAAGCTGCTGGCCAACGGCGTGAAGATTGTTGCCGAGGTTTCGAACATGGGTTGCCGTCCGGAGGCCATCGACGCCTTCATCGCGGCGAAGATTCCCTACGGCCCGGGCAAGGCGGTGAACGCCGGCGGCGTGGCTACGTCGGGTCTCGAGATGACGCAGAACGCACAGAAGCTCAACTGGACGGCCGAGGAGGTCGATGCCAAGCTGCACCAGATTATGTCGTCGATTCACCACGCCTGCCTCGAGTACGGCACGGAGAAGGACGGCTACATCAACTACATGAAGGGCGCCAACATCGCCGGCTTCATGAAGGTTGCCAAGTCGATGGTTGAGCAGGGCATTCTCTAATCGACGAAAACTACGGAGCGACCCCTGTCGCTTCGACCAAAGACTCCGAGGAGGTTCGGCATCTGCCGGACCTCCTCTTTTTGCGCGCCCCGGACAGATGCAGCCCGCTTCGGCCCGGCTATCTGCTCCGCCAGAACCGGCTTCACCGGCTGTCTGCTCCACCGGTGTCTGCTCCACCGGCATATGCCGCGGCAAATGCCGGGCAAACACTCCCGCCCCGCAAAACCCTTGTGATGGAAAACCGCCTCCCGGTGGGGAAAATCCGACGGTCCGTTGAATTTATTTGACCAAGAGACCGCCCGTCGCTACATTTGAGCCGTATCACCAAAAACAAACGACCATGAAACATCTGTGCAGATTGACGGCTACGGCCCTTTGCCTCCTTGCGACGGCGCTCTTCACCGCCTGCGGCAACAGCAACAAAAAGGAGTCGCCGACTCCCCTCTCGCTCTCCGACATGACGGGCGAATATGCGGGCACCTTCGACTTCACCCCCTCACCGAGCAGCCTCAACCCCTCACCCGAGGCGCAGAACGGCGTCGAAGTATCGCTCCGCGTGGAGGATGGCCGCATCGTCATTCCCCGCTTCCCGGCCTCAACCCTCGTTACGGCCCTCCTGGGCGAGGAGCAGGCCGCACAGTTGCTCACCATGCTGGGCGACATCTCCTACGAGGTGGAAATCGGCACCCCCACGGCCGACGATACGCAACTCTCGGCCGCGCTGACCGCGCCCCAGCTGCGCATCGACCTGGCAGGCGTGCTCGTCGTCCTGATTGACATCGAGGCCCCCGCAAAGATGACCTTTACCCGGTCGGGGACGCTCGCCTTCACACTCAGAACCACTCGCTGTCAGCTGGGTGAGGGCGCAAGCGCAGGCGAGCCCTTCGAACTGGTCAACGAGCTGAAGTTCAAGCTGACGCGGAAGTAATCCGCGACGCAGCAACCGCACGAAACGGCCGAGTCCCCGAACACCGGAAGGAGTTTGGGGACTCGGTTTGTTTTCAGAAAGCGCCTCTGCGGCGGAGCGGCAGAGTCTGCAGGGCCGCGCCTCAGAAGACGGCCGCCACGGCAAGGCCCAGCGTCACCCGATGCAGCCGTTCGTGCGACGAGCGCACCATCGGCGGCGCCATGTCGTAGTCGAGCAGGAAGCGCACGCCGAAGTTCTGCGAGGCAAGGTAGGTAGCCGACACGCCCGTTCCGAGCTGGAATCCGCCGCAGCCCCCCAGGCGGGTCGTATCGGTGTTGCAGCTCTTGTAGCCCTCGTAGCCGCCCAGAAGCTTCGACCCCAGGAGCCACCGCACCGAGAAGGGGTAGGAGAGGTAGAGTCCGGCGCTGGCCGAGGCGCACTTGAGGTTCTCGGTCTGCGAGACATTGTTGACGCTCACGCGCAGATACGACGACGAGAGACGTCCGCCGATGCCCCAGTAGGGTGTGCGGAACCACGCCCCCTCGACCCCCACCGAGGGACCCGACATCAGCTCGACGCGCGTGGAGGGTCCCAGCCGGTAGCTGCCCGGCATGGTCGAAAGTCCGAGCGAAAAGCTCAGGAACGAGGGGCAGCGGTAGCGGTCGTAGACAAGCATCGTCTCCTCGACGTTGAGCCCGCGCCGCTTGTAGATGAGGTCGGCGAAGAAGTAGCCCAGCTCCGTGGCAAGGATGCCGATGCCGGCCCCCACCATCACGTCGCTCACCCAGTGGCGGTTGTTGAGCTGGCGAGAGACGCCCGTCAGCGTGGCCACCGTATAGCCCCCGACACTCACCCAGGGCGAGAGGTGGCCGTACTCCTTGTGGAGCATCGTGGCCGCCATGAAGGCCGTCGCCGTATGTCCCGAGGGGAAGGAGTTGCGCGTCGAGCCGTCGGGGCGCATCACCTTGCAGGAGTACTTGAGCGAGTTGACCGCCGTGGCCATCAGCGCGGCGGAGAAGGCATCCGAGACCAGCATGCGCCCCCACGAACTGCGGCTTCGCACGCCGAAGGCCTTCATACCGAACATGGTGGCCATGGGGAGGTACTGCACGTAGTCGTTGTAGTGGTAGTCGAACGAACGGGCATGGTCGTTGCGCAGCTCGCGGAAATCGTCATCGAAGGGCTTCATGACCAGGCCCCCGACGATGAGCGGCACGGCGACGAAGGTCATGCGGTAGGCGCGCGTCGAGCTGCGCCGGTCGATGCGGCGCTCGTAGGAGGCCGAGGCGGGGACAAGGCAGGTGCGGCCGGTGCTGTCGGCAATCTGGCCGCATGCGTGCCGGGGTGCAAAGAGCACCGCCAGCATGAGCAGTAAAAGGGCTCGTGTCATCACTGTTTCGAAACCTGTTTACCGGATATCCGCGTTTTGTCTCCGGTCGGGACAATACCGCAAACCGGGGCCAAACCTCCCCGCAACACACACATCCGCACATCAAACATTCGGGCTGCAGGCTCCGGAGGGTATCGGAACCCCGACCCGCAAACTACCGCGCCCGGCGGCGCCGGCCGAGGGTACGAACCACCTCGCCGCCGATGGCAATGAGCGACGTGGAGCCGATGACGGCGGCCCACTCGCCCCACGAGAGCGGCACGGTACGGAAGACCGCCCCGCCGAACTCGACAATGAGCACCTGCCCGACGGCAATCACCAGCAGGATGAGGAAGAATTCACGACAGTCGTGCCAGTCCTTGAAGACCGAATGGCGCGTCTCGAAGCCCTTCGCATTGAACATGTTCCAGAACTGCATGAAGACGAAGGTCGAGAAGAAGAGCGTCAGCTCGCGGACGGTCATCTCACCGCTGCCGAACGACCAGTAGAAGAGCATGCCCAGCAGCACGACCACCATCACGCCGCCGCACGTGAAGAGCGTCCGCGCCATGGCGGGCGTAATGATGAACTCGTTGCGCGGACGCGGACGGTCGCGCATCACCTCGGGGTTGGGCGGCAGCGAGGCCATCGCCATGGCGGCGAAGGTGTCCATGATGATGTTCACCCAGAGAATCTGCACCACCGTGAGGGGCATGTCGGTGCCGAAAATCGCCCCGACGAAGCAGATGACAATCGCCGCGAAGTTGATGGTCAGCTGGAAAAGGACGAAGCGCTGGATGTTGCGGTAGAGCGACCGTCCCCACATGACGGCCGTGGCAATCGAGGCGAACGAGTCGTCGAGCAGCGTGATGTCGCTGGCATCCTTTGCCACCGAGGTGCCCGACCCCATCGAGAGGCCGACGTTGGCGAAGTTGAGCGCCGGGGCGTCGTTCGTACCGTCGCCCGTGACGGCCACCACCTCGCCGCGCTGCTGCAGCAGACGCACCAGCCGCTGCTTGTCGAGCGGGCGGGCGCGCGACATAATCTTGAGCTCGCCGACGCGTTCGAGCAGCTCCTCGTCGCTCATGGCGGCGAACTCGGTGCCGGTCATGTGGTTGTGCTCGCCGTCGACGGCGTCGTTCCACAGGCCGATTTGGCGGGCAATCTCACGCGCCGTGGCCGGCGTGTCGCCCGTGACAATCTTGATGGCGATGCCGGCCCCGAGACAGCGCGCGACGGCCGCCGGAACATCCTCGCGCACGGGGTCCGAGATGGCCGCCACGGCCGCAAAGCGGAGTCCGCCCGCCTCGACGGCCTGAAGGGCATCCTCTTCGGTGCACTCGCGCCAGGCAATGCCCAGCGTACGCATGGCGCGGTTCTGAAAGGCCAGCAGCCGCGTCTGAACCTCCTCGTCGCGCCCGTCGGGCAGCGACATCGAGCGCACAATCTCGGGGGCACCCTTCACGCAGAGGATGCGGCGCCCCGAGAGGCCGCTCTCGATGATGGTCGCCATGTACTTGCGCTCGGTGGAGAAGGTGAGGCGGTCGATGATTTTCGCCCCCTCGCGCAGCTGCTCGTACGACACGCCGCGACTGCGCATCCACTCGAGCAGCGCCCCTTCGGTCGGGTTGCCGATGATTTTGCCCCCGGCATCGAGGAAGGCGGTCGAGTTGAGGGCAATCAGCTCGTCGAAGGCCTGCTCCGGCAACTCGTCGTAGCAGACCAGCTCGTCGACGTGCATCTTGTTCTGGGTCAGCGTACCGGTCTTGTCGGTGCAGATGACCGTCACGGCGCCCATCGTCTCGCAGGCGTGCATCTTGCGCACCAGGTTGTGGGTCTTGAGCATGCGGCGCATCGACATGGCGAGCGAGAGGGTGATGCTCATGGGGAGCCCCTCGGGGACGGCCATGACGATGATGGCCACCGAAATCATGAAGATGTGGAGCACATGCTGCGAAATCTGCAGCCAGTCGCCCTCGAGCAGATGGCCCGCAAAGAGGGCCTTGCCCAGCATGACGCAGAAGATGGCGCACGAGAGGCCGATGCCGAGCTTGCCGATGAGGCGCGAAAGACGCGTGAGCTGGCGGTTGAGCGGCGTCTGCTCGTCGCTCTCGATGGTCGACTGCTCGGTCACACGCCCCGCCTCGGTGCGGTCGCCCACGGCCGTCACGACCATGCGGCCGTAGCCGTCGACGACCGTCGTGCCGCGCATGGCCACGTTCGACGGATAGGTGGCCTCGGCATCGAAGTGGGCCTCGTCGGTGGTCTTGTCGACCGACGGCTCGCCCGTCAGCGTCGACTCGTTGATGCTCAACGACACGGCCTCGACCAGCTCGCCGTCGGCCGGTACCGTCTCGCCGCTCTCGATGCAGACCACGTCGCCCACCACCACGTCGCGGCGCGGCACTTCGCACACCGCACCGTCGCGCACCACCTTGACCGGGATGTCGTCGTTGACCTGGTTGAGCCGGCGGAAGCGCCGCATGGCGTCCCACTCGAACCAGAAGCCGACACACGTGGCCAGGATGATGGCGCAGATGATGCCGATGGATTCGGTGAAGTTCTTCTCGACGAAGGCGATGGCCAGCGAGAGCACCGCCGCGAAGAGCAGCACCTGAATGATGGGGTCACGGAACTTGTCGATGAAGAGTTTCCACGCCGAGTCGTCCTTCGGCGGCGTGATGACGTTGTCGCCGTGGCGCTGCCGGCTCTCGGCGACCTGCTGCGGGGTAAGTCCCCGGGGGTTGTAATCTTTCATTCGGGAGGAGGTATTTGTGGGTTCAGAACTTGTTGAGGCCGAACTGCCGCGTCGAGGCATCGAGCCGCACGGCGATGAAGAGCAGGATGGTGAAGGCGATGAGCGACGAGCCGCCGTAGCTCATGAAGGGGAGCGGAATGCCCATCACGGGCATCAGCCCCACCGTCATCCCGACGTTGACCATCACGTGGAAGAGCAGGATGGCCGCCACGCAGTAGCAGTAGATGCGGCCGAAGGGCTCCTCCTGCCGCTCGCCCATCCGCATCAGCCGCAGGATGAGCAGACAGAGGAGCGTCAGCACGACCATCGTCCCCACGAAGCCCCACTCCTCGCCCACTGTGCAGAAGATGAAGTCCGTATGGCGCTCGGGCACGAAGCCGTACTTGATTTGCGTCCCCTCGAGGAACCCCTTGCCGAAGAGGCCGCCCGAGCCGATGGCGATTTTCGACTGGTTGACGTTGTAGTCCACCCCGCGCGGGTCGCTGATGATGCCCAGGAAGCTGAGGATGCGGTTGCGCTGGTGCTCCTTGAGAATCGAGTTGAAGATGTAGTCGGTCGTCGGCAGGAAAATCATCGAGCAGACGAAGAGCCCCATCGTGATGAAGATGTTGCGCAGGTTGGCGCGGTAGGCGTAGACGGCGACGAAAATCAGCGAGAGGAGCGTCACGGTGAGCAGGCAGTGGTAGAGGTCCATCGCGCCGGGAGCCACGAGCGACAGGATGACGTAGAGCAGCCCCGAGGCGAGGGCCAGCGCGGCGAGGAAGACCAGACGCGAGCGCCACCGGCCGTTCATCATCGCCTCCGAGAGCGTGCAGACCAGAATCATCAGCACGAGCAGCGTCATCGGCGCCAGCAGGAACGAGAGGATGAAGAGGGCGGCGACGAAGAGCACCGGGATGCAGAGCCACTTGTTCAGCCCCTCGCGGTAGAGGACGAAGAGGAACGAGCAGAGCACGACACCCGAGCCGGTGTCGTTCTGCAGGATGATGATGAAGAGCGGGATGCAGATGACCATCCCCACCTTGAAGAGGTTGCCCGGACGGTCAATCGAGAAGGAGTAGGCGCTCATGACGCGCGCCACGGCCAGCGCCGTGGCAATCTTGGCGAACTCGACGGGCTGCACGCGGAAGGAGCCGAACTCGAACCACGCCTTGGCGCCGTTGACCTCGCGGCCGAAGAGCAGGGCGGCGACCAGCAGCCCAAGGCCGATGAAGTAGGCCGGATAGGCGAACATGTGGAAGTAGCGCACGTCGAGCAGCAGCAGCACGACGGCCGTGGCCCACGCCACGCCGACCCAGATGAGCTGCTTCATGTAGAAGTGCGAGAAGGAGAAGAAGTCGCCCGTCCCTTCCTCGTACGACGCCGAGGTAATCGAGAGCCACCCCGCGATGACGATGAGCACGTAGAGCAGGACCGTACCGAGGTCCACGCCGTAGAAAATCGAGTTGGTCCGGTTAGCGGTCATATGCGGGGTAGTAGATTTTCATGTTCTTGATATACTCGACCAGTTGCGGGCGCTTGACCGTATCGGTCAGGTAGTACTCCTCGAGCAGGCTGGCGATGGGCAGGGCGGTCGTGGCGCCGAAGCCGCCGTTCTCGACATAGACCGAGATGGCGATTTTCGGGTTGTCCTTCGGGGCGAACGAGAGGAAGGTCGAGTGGTCGCGGCCATGGGGGTTCTGCGCCGTACCCGTCTTGCCGCAGACGTCCCACCCGTCGAGACGCGCCATACGCGAGGTTCCGTCGACATGCACGCCGCGCCACATGCCCTCGACAATCGGTTCGAAATACTTGGGCTCGACCATCGTGTAGTGGCGCTCGTAGAAGCGGCGGTCAAGCGAATCCTGCCCCTCGATTTTCTTGACGATGTGGGGGATGTAGTAGTAGCCGCGGTTGGCGATGATGGCCGCCAGGTTGGCCATCTGCAGCGGCGTGCAGCCCAGCTCGCCCTGGCCAATCGAGAGCGAGAGCACCGTGAGCGAGTTCCACGAGCCGCGGTAGACGCGGTCGTAGTAGGCGCGGTCGGGCACGTAGCCGTTGCCTTCGCCCAGAAAGTCCGAACCCAGCTTGCGGCCGAAGCCGAAGCTCTCGACATACTTGCGCCAGACGTCGAAGCCCTCCTTCACGCTGCCGTACTTCGGGTTGTCCAGAATGTCGCGGAAGACGTAGCAGAAGTAGGCGTTGCACGAGGTCGAAACGGCAAAACGCAAATCGAGCGGCGAGGGGTGGGCGTGGCAGCGCATCTTGAGCCGGCCGGCCGAGTAGCCCTGGTTGCAGATGTGGCGGTCCGACGGCTTGAGCACACCCTCCTGCAGACCGATGAGCCCCTGCACCAGCTTGAAGGTGGAGCCCGGAGGGTACTTCGCCCGCACGGCGCGGTTGAACATCGGGCGCCGCTTGTTGCGCACCATCTCGGCGTAGTGCTTGCTGCGCTCGCGCCCCACCATCTGGTCGGGGTCGTAGGTCGGCGAGGAGACCATCATCAGAATCTCGCCCGTCGAGGGCTCGATGGCCACCGCGGCGCCCACCTTGCCGGCCATCAGCTCCTCGGCGAAGAGCTGCAGGCGGGCGTCGATGGTGCTCACCAGATACTTGCCCGACTCGGGCAGCGTGTCGTACATGCCGTTCATGTAGGAGCCCTTGATGGCGCCGTGCGTGTCGACCTCCTGGATGCGCACCCCCTTGCGGCCGCGCAGCAGCGGCTCGTAGGCCGACTCCACGCCGCTCATGCCGACATAGTCGCCCGGCTTGTAGGAGGGGTTGCGGCGAATCATGTCGGCGTTGACCTCGCCCACGTAGCCCAGCAGGTTGCCGCCCACCTTACGCGGATACTGACGGACGGTGCGGTAGACGGTATAGAAGCCCCGGAAGTTGCCCTCGTCGAAACGCAGCTTGTCCTCCTTGGGGATGAAGTTCATCACCAGCCGCGCGGCACGGGGCCAGCGGCGTGCGGCGGCGAGCTCCCGCTCGAGCTTCTCGCGCGGAAGGCCCAGCACCGAGCAGAGGCGCGTCGTATCGAAGCCCGCCTTGTCGATTTCGCTGTAGACGACCATCAGGTCGTAGCACTCGCGGCTCTGGACCAGAAATTCGCCGTTGCGGTCGAAGACCTCGCCGCGCGTCGGGTACTCGACCACATGACGCAGGGCGTTGGCCTTGGCCAGCTCGACGTAACGACGGTCGAAGAGCTGGATGTAGGCCAGCCTCAGGGCAATCACCCCGAAGATGACGAGCACCACCGCCTGCAACACCCGCATGCGGGCCATTCCTTCACCACCGGTCATACGCGTACGGAGAGTTTCGAGGTGAATATGCGGGCGATGAGCCAGATGAAGCCCACCGATACGGCGCCGCTCACCGCAATGCGCACCACCGTATGCAGCAGATGGCTCCACGAGAGCGACTCGAGCAGAAAGAAGAGGGCGTGGTGTACGGCCACCATCGTCACCAGGTACTCCAGGAAGCGGCGCGAGCCGAAGCGGGCCACCGAGGGGATGCCCCCCTCGCGGGCGTTCTCATGGCCGTAAAACGAGTCAATGAGGGCCGGACGCAGCAGCGCCACGGGCAGCGTGGCGGCGGTGTTGAGCCCCGCACCGTCCGTAGCCCAGTCCATCGTCACCCCCGTCAGCAGTCCGAGCAGCAGCAGCACGACGGGCGGAATGTCGAGCGGCAGCAGGATGATGAAGGCGACGTATATGAGCGGATTGAGGTAGACGCTGATGGCCAGGTTGTCGAACAGGAAGACCTGGAGCAGTGCCGAAACGGCAAACAGGGCGACATAGGGCAATGTTCTGTACATGGCTATTCGCGTTCGTTTCGTTCGTTTTGTTGTTTGACACGCTCGCTCTCACGCAGACGGCGCGTCTCGGCAAGCGAGGTGTTTTCGACCAGAATCACATCCGAAAGGCTCGAAATCTCGGCCGCCAGACGCACCCGCACCCGGTAGGTGGTCTTCGTGTCGTCCAGCTCGGCCTGCTCAACCCATCCGATGAGGATGTCGGCGGGGAAGTACTCCGAGAAGCCCGTCGAGACAACCTCGCGTCCGGGCTGCGGGTCGGCATACTTCGAGAGTTCGTCCATCACCACCTCGTACTGGTTCCGGCCGTCCCAGTAAATCGAGCCGAAGTACTCCTCGCCATCGAGCTTTCCGCTGGCGCGGAACGAGGTGTTGAGCGCCGACATGGCCACCGAATAGTGCTCCGAGCAGTCGATGACGTAACCCGCCATCGCACCGTCCGACGAGAGGACGGCCATGTCGGGCACCACGCCGTCGCGCAGCCCCTTGTCGAGCGTGATGAGGTTGCGGCGGCGGTTGACTGTATTGGAGACCACGCGCGCCGTCATCAGCCGGTAGGGCGACTTGGGCAGCGAATCGACGCAGGAGGCCTGCCACGCCTGCTCGTCGGCCGCCTCGTAGCGGGCCAGACGCGTTTCAAGCTCGACGACGCGGTCGAGCAGGCGGCGGTTCTCGCCCCCCAGCGTGAAGTAGTGGCGGATGCCGGCGAAGAATCCCTGTACGCTCCCCACGACCTGATTCGAACGCGAAAGCAGGCGGGCCTGAGTGTAGGCCGTCGAGTGGGCGTAGTAGCGCACGGCAAGACCCTCCAGCAGCAGGAAGAGCAGCACTACGTAGATGCTCCGTATGAAGGCCAAAAGTTTATGCAAGGTTCCGTCGTTTTAATCAAGATTGCGGACAGCAATTGCCCGCAATCCATAGGTTTGACCCTAAGCAGGTTACAGCGACGCCCCATTCGGAAGCGGCTCTGCGGTCCGCATTTTCCCGTGCACCCGTCCGGCACACCCCGCCGCCTCGCGGCACGGCCCGCCCCGGGAGCGTCTTCCCGTTACCGCATGAGGAACGAGAAGCGGTTGATGTTCTTGAGCGCGATGCCCGTACCGCGTGCAATGGCGCGCAGCGGGTCCTCGGCGATGTGGAACGGAATGCCCGTCTTTTCGCTCAGACGACGGTCGAGCCCCTTGATGAGGGCGCCGCCGCCGGCCAGGTAGATGCCGTTCTTCACGATGTCGGCATAGAGCTCGGGGGGCATCGACTCGAGGACAGTCATCAGCGCCGCGTCGATTTTCGTCAGCGACTTCTCGAGCGCATAGGCGATTTCGCGGTAGCTGAGCGATACGGTCTGCGGCAGGGCCGTCAGCATGTTGGGACCCGTCACGACGAAGTCCTCGGGCTCCTCCTCCAGGTCGGAGACTGCGGCACCGATGGCGCACTTGATGGCCTCGGCCGTACGCTCGCCGATGCGGATGTTGTGCTGCTGGCGGACGTAGCTCTGGATGTCGCTCGTGAAGACGTCGCCGGCCACGTTGATGGACTCCGAGCAGACGATGCCGCCGAGCGAGATGCAGGCAATCTCCGACGTACCGCCGCCGATGTCGATGACCATGTTTCCTTCGGGGGCCTCAACGTCGAGTCCGGCGCCCAGCGCCGCGGCCATCGGCTCGTAAATCATGTAGACCTCGCGGCCGCCGGCATGCTCGGCCGAGTCGCGCACGGCGCGAATCTCGACGTTGGTCGAACCCGACGGGATGCAGATGACCATCCGCAGCGAGGGGGCGAAGAGGCTGCCCGAGGTCTTCACCTTCTTAATCATGCCGCGCAGCATGAGCTCCGTGGCGTTGAAGTCGGCAATCACGCCGTCCTTGAGCGGACGGATGGTCTTGATGTTCGGATTGGTCTTCTCGTGCATCTGGCGGGCCTGATGACCGATGGCGACCACCTTGCCGGTGTGCACGTCGAGGGCCACGATGGAGGGCTCGTCCACCACGACCTTGCCGTTATAGATTATCAGCGTATTGGCCGTTCCGAGGTCGATGGCCAACTCCTGTGTCAAAGAAAACATTCCCATATTTATTCGCTCAACTTTCTTATTGTCAAACAGGTAAGAGTTCGTATCCGTAAAAATTCCCGGGGCACGCCTCCCCAGGAGCATATACACGGACAAAGGTAGCAAAAAGCAGGGGGATTTTTACATTTTTTATTAAGTTTTTTTTATTTACTTTTGTATGGCAAACAACAACCGACCGCATGGAACACCCAATCGGACACGAGGCCCGCTGCGCCGTCATCGGGTACGGCAGCTGGGCGACGGCCATCGTCCGCCTGCTCACCGAAAACAACCTCCGCACCGGATGGTACGTACGCAACCCCGAGGTGCTTGAATCGCTGCGCACCGAAGGGCGCAACCCCCGCTATCTGAGCGACGTGGAGTTCGACACGACGCGCATCGCACCGTCGGACAACCTCGACGAGGTGGTTGCCGCCGCCGACGTGGTCATTCTGGCCACTCCGTCGGCCTATCTCAAGGATTTTCTGGCGCCGCTGACCGTACCGCTGCGCGACAAGTTCGTGGTCTCGGCCATCAAGGGCATCGTTCCGGGCGACTACCAGACCGTCGTGGAGTACATCCACGACCACTACGGGCTCTCCTACCGCCAAATCGGCATCGTCACGGGCCCCTCGCACGCCGAGGAGGTCTCGCGCGGCAAACTCTCCTACCTGACGGCCGTCTGCGCCGACGAGGAGAACGCCCGGCGGCTGGGCGCCATGTTCGCCACGTCGTACATCCGGCTGAGCTACTCGACCGACCTCTATGGCATCGAATATGCAGCCATCCTGAAGAACATCTACGCCCTGGCGGTGGGCATCGCCGTGGGGCTGGGCTACGGCGACAACTTCCTGGCGGTGCTCATCTCGAACAGCGCCATGGAGATGGACCGTTTTCTCGAAGAGAGCTACCCCGCACCGCGCAACACCCACGCCTCGGCCTATCTGGGCGACCTGCTGGTGACCTGCTACTCGGTCTACAGCCGCAACCGCCGGCTGGGGCTGCTCATCGGCCACGGCTGCACGGTGAAGAGCGCCCTGAACGAGATGACGATGGTCGCCGAGGGCTACTTCGCTTCGGAGTGCATCCGCCACATCAACACGCGCCACGGCGTCGAGATGCCCATCGCCGAGATGGTCCACGAGGTGCTCTACAACGGAGCTTCGCCCCGCCGGCTGATGCAGGAACTGACTTCTAAACTTATCTGAGATATGAATGCGTTAAAACTGGACATCACCAAGTCGGGCGTCACGATTACTCCCGACATGGAGAAGGCGGCGCTCGAAGCCAATGCGCTGCTCTACTCGGGCAAGGGCGCCGGCAACGACTTCCTGGGGTGGGTGCACCTTCCCTCGTCGATTTCGGCGGCCGACATCGAGGCCATCGAGGCCGAGGCGGCCAAGCTGCGCGCCAAGGCCGACGTGGTCATCTGCATCGGCATCGGCGGCTCGTACCTCGGCGCCAAGGCGGTGCTCGAGGCGATGAGCGACCCCTTCCGTCTGCTGCACAAGGCTCCCCAGGGGCCGACCGTACTCTTCGCCGGGCAGAACATCTCGGAGGACTACACCTACGAGCTGCTCGATGCGGTCCGCGACCACTCGATTGCCGCCATCGTCATCTCGAAGTCGGGCACGACGACCGAACCGGCCATCGCCTTCCGGCTCATCAAGGCCGAAATCGAGCGGCGCTACGGCAAGCGTGAGGCGGCCGAGCGCATCGTCGCCGTGACGGACAAGGCTCGCGGCGCCCTCAAGACGCTGGCCACGAAGGAGGGCTACCCCACCTTCGTCATCCCCGACGACGTGGGCGGACGCTTCTCGGTGCTCACCCCCGTAGGGCTGCTGCCGCTGGCCGTCGCCGGCGTCAACATCGCCGAGCTGGTGCGCGGCGCCCGCGAGATGGAGCACGCCACGGGCGAGGAGGTTCCCTTTGCCGAGAACCCCGCGGCCCGCTACGCCGTGGTGCGCAACGAGCTCTACCGCAGCGGCAAGCGCATCGAGATTCTCGGCTCGTACGAGCCCCGGCTGCAGTACATCAACGAATGGTGGAAGCAGCTCTACGGCGAGAGCGAGGGCAAGGATGGCAAGGGGCTCTTCCCGGCCAGCGTGACCCTCACGGCCGACCTCCACTCGATGGGTCAGTACATCCAGCAGGGTGAGCGCATCCTCATCGAGACCATCATCTCGGTGGCAAAGCCCGCCCACGAGGTGCACATCGAGGCGGATGCCGAGAACCTCGACGGATTGAACTACCTGGCCGGCAAGCGCATCTCGGAGGTGAACCGCATGGCCGAGCTGGGTGTCCAGATGGCCCACCTCGACGGCGGCGTTCCCAACCTGCGGGTCGAGATTCCGGCCATCGACGAGCACGCCATCGGCAGCCTGCTCTACTTCTTCGAGAAGGCGTGCGGCATCAGCGGCTATCTGCTGGGGGTCAACCCCTTCGACCAGCCCGGTGTCGAGGCCTACAAGAAGAACATGTTCGCGCTGCTCGAGAAGCCCGGCTACGAGGAGGCCACCAAGGCCATCAAGGCCCGGCTGTAGGCAGCCCAGGAGAGGGGGGAAAAAAAAGAAAAGCGAAAACAAAAAAATCCGCTCCTCCGCGACACGCGAAAAAATCCCGGTTCCATCCAGAACCGGGATTTTTGTATCCGACAAGAGAGTCTGCCGGGCGGCTGTTGCGACACCGGACAACGACTGGCAAGACCCACCCTCGGGTCCTGCCAAACCGAAGAGCCGCCACCTCTCACCCCGCCCAGACAGCTCCGGCCGGGCAACTCTCCTTCCCGCGGAACAAAGCCAAACAACCCGCCTCCCCACGGAACAGGGCTCCCGACCCCGGCCGGGCAGGTCCCGAGCCCCGGACATTCGGAGAGACTGCTACACGGAGCGACGCCCCCTCCGGAGACAAAAAGAGAGGCGGACGCCCGTACCCGGACATCCGCCTCGTTGCATCTGATGCTGTCTGTTAGAGGAAGCGCTCCTCGGCCGGAATTTCGACAAAGGCCGTGCGCGTCATTACCCAGTCGGGAATGGTCGTCGCGTTGAACTGAGCCGCCTTGCCGTTGGACTCGGTGAGGGTCAGCGAGCTGCCCGAAAGTTTCACCGAATAGCTCTCCTTCCACGCCTTGCCGTCGGAATAGGTTCCGCTGAGCGAGCCGCCGCTATAGTTGTAGTTGCCGGTCAGTTCGGTATAACCGGCCTCGTTGATGTTCTGATAGAGTGCAAAGGTACCCCCTTCGTTGAAGCGGATATAGACCTTCTCGGCCATCTCCTGCGACCCGGCATACGAAGCAAGCACCCAGTCGCCGACGATACCGTCGTTGCCCGACGGCGAACCGCCGCCCTTGTTGTCATCACTACCGCCGCAACTGCTCAAGGCGAAAGCGGCAAACATCACGATTACGAATTTAGTCCAAATTTTCATACTATAAAGCCGCCCGGATTTGGTTTTCAGCGGATGCGGACCTACAAATATAGTCAATCCGCCTGAAAAACCAAAAGCTCCTCCGAAAAAAAACGCCGAAAGGGTCCACATCCGAGTAAAAATTCCCTTTCCGCAACATTTTCCGGCCAAAGCGGACAAACGGCCCGACACCTGCACGGCACCCCTCCGTCCGCTCCCCGTTCTTCCTCCGTTCACTACCTTTCCCGACCTGTTCCCGGCCTTCCACAGGACCTCTTTCTCCAACCGTCCCTTCGACAACCCCGAACACTCCCGGTCTTACGCCCCGTCCGTCCCTTGCTGCCGATGGCCAAGGCCTTACCCCCCCATCCGTCCCTGCGGAGGGGCGGCCTTTTACCGGGTCGAAGCTGGCGAGGGGGACGCTTTGCCCGCCCCGGCCCGACGACAGTGCTCACCGGAGCCGGCAGCCCCCGCTGTCGGAAAACAGAGGCGGACGGAGCACGATGCTCCGTCCGCCAGCTCGAAAGGGGTTGCGCCGGAGGCTTTCCGACGCATGCCGCACCTATATAATTACTTGATGCGCTCGTAGTACTCGCGCGTGCGGGTATCGACACGAATCTTGTCGCCCGTATTGATGAAGAGCGGCACGCGAATCGTGGCACCCGTATTGACAACGGCCGGCTTGAGCGAGTTGGTCGAGGCGGTATCGCCCTTGATGCCCGGCTCGGTGTAGGTCACCTCCATGTCGACAATCGGAGGAAGCTCGGCCGAAAGCACCGTCTCCTTCTCGGTGTGGAACATCACCTCGACAATCTGGCCGTCGGCCATCAGGTCGTAGTTCTGGATGAGGTTCTTGTCGATGTTGATCTCCTCGAAGGTCTCGGTGTGCATGAAGTGGGCGCCCAGGTCGTCCTCGTAGGTGAACTGGTAGGGGCGGCGCTCCACGCGCACGGGTTCAATCTTCGCACCTGCAGTGAAGGTGTTGTCCACCACGCGGCCGTTCTCCAGGTTCTTGAGCTTCGTACGTACGAAAGCGGGGCCCTTGCCCGGCTTCACATGCTGAAAGTCCACAATCTGGAAGGTCTTGCCGTCCAGCTCGATGCACATGCCGATTTTGATGTCTGCAGTCGTTGCCATAGGATTATCTTTTTATGTTTGTATTCGCGCCGCGAAGTTAGTAAAAAAATCTGAATTTTCCACCACCCCGTCCCGCGGCCTTTCGTCGAAACCGCCACAAATGCACCTTCCGAAGCGGCAGGCGTCCCGGAAGTTTCCTTTCGAAACTCGAAAGTTGCCTAATTCGTCCCGTTTTTTTACCTTTGTGTCTGGTTTTATTAACAACAAAAGGTTAAGTTTATGAGAAACGCAACTCGATTATTCCACCTCCTGGGCATTGCGCTGCTGAGCTTCACGCTGGCAGCCTGCTCGGATTCGGGCGACAACGACCCGACACCCTCCCCCGACGGCGGCGGCGACGGAACGACACTCGTGCCCACGCAGGACGTAACGACGGAGGCCTACTACAAGGGCGACCTCTACGGCACCTCAACGGGCAACCTCTGGATTAACTTCATCTCGAAGATGGAGTACGACGCGTCGGATGGCGACTACGTCGGTCCGGGCTATATCCTCTGTCTGGACTTCAACACCACGCTGGCCGAGAATGCCGATTTCGCCACGCTGGCCGAGGGCACCTATACGTGCAACTATGCGTCGGACAGCCACGAAGCCTTCACACTCAACGTCGCCTACGGCGACAGCTACCTGCTCCGCTACGCCGAGGGCGGCGGTTCGGAGAACTTCGATATCACGGGCGGAACGGTCACCGTAGCCCTCCGCGAAGGATACTACTGCATCGACGCACACCTGACGCTGAGCGACAACTCCGACTACGACTACTCGTTCGTCGGCGAGCTGTCGTTCCTCAACCGCTCGGACGAGGGGCAGATGAGCAACCTCACGGGCGACGTCACGCTGAGCGGCATGACGCAGGCGCTGGCCGGCTACTACGGGGCAGCCTTCACCGACACGTCGGACTACTACACAATCATCATCGCCGGACCGGACTACGACCTGGACGTCAACTACGGAGCCTCGGACGCCCTGATGCTGACGCTCAACGTCACCCCCGGGAGCACGGATGGGATTCCGTCGGGCAGCTACACGGTCGTCGACACCTCGACGGCCATCGACTTCTACCCCAACACCGCGCTGAGCGGCATCTATGACCCCACCTACGGCGGCTACTTCGGCACGTGGTTCTTCTCGACCACCGGGAAGTTGGAGGCGTCGCTGCGCGGCGGCGAGGTGAAGGTAACCAACAACGGCGACGGCACCTACGTCTTCGACATCTCGCTGCAGGACGGCTACGGCCACCGCGTGTCGGGCAGCTGCACGGTCCCCTGCCGCGTGGAGGACTGGTCGTAGCGACACACACTTCCGCAGGAACACGGACCCAAGCAACGAAGAGACCGGCTTTCCCCGAACGGGAAAGCCGGTCTCTCATTTTTCCACAAGGCAATCGGGCGGCGGCGCAGCCAACAGCGGAGGAGGGGGAGCAGACAGAAGAGGGGAACGACGAAACGGGCCGATGACAGAACGGCCGGCCGCAGAACCGACCGACGAAAGGACAGCCGGGCCGGCAGTACCGGGCCGGACGCAAGGGGAGGGGTGGCGGAACAGCCCGCCGCAGAACCGCCCGGAAGCGGCCCCGGGCCCTCTATCTAACAGGCCGGAAGCGACACCGGGCCCTCCGTCTACAGTTCAATCGACTTGCAGCGGAGCCCCATCTCGCGAATCCGCTCCAGCGTCCGGGGCAGCGCATAGCGCATGTTGCGGAAGGACTTCTCGCTGTCGTGAAAGACCACGATGGAGCCCGGCGCCAGATACTTGGTCACGTTCTTCAGACAGGAGCGCGGCGAGAGGCGGCGGTTGTAGTCGCGCGAGATGATGTCCCACATCACCAGCTTGTAGCGCTGGCCGAGCAGCCGCGCCTGCGCCGGCGTGATGCGGGCATAGGGCGGACGGAACAGCTCGCTGTGGATAAAATCGTTGGCAAAATCCACATCCTCCGTATAGCGCTCCAGGCTCATGCCCCACCCCTTCTGGTGGGAGTAGGTATGGTTGCCCACCTTGTGGCCGGCGTCGAGGATGCGCTGGAAGAGGTCGGGATACATCTCGACGTTCTTGCCCAGCACGAAGAAGGTCGCTTTGGCATCGTACTTGTCGAGCGTCGAGAGAATCCACTCGGTAATGCCGGGCGTCGGGCCGTCGTCGAAGGTGAGGAAGACCCCCTCCGCATCGTCGATTTCCCAGATGAGGTCCGGCATCAGGCGCCGGATTATTTTCGGTGGTTTGAGTCGCATGGCAATCGGTTCCAGAAGCAAAAATAGTGAAAATCCCTCCCATTCCGAAAAAATATATCTATATTTGTAGGGTGTGCAGTACTCTGTCTGCACAGAGCGCCGCACACCTCAATCCATTAACCGACCATACCATGAAAAAGAGACTGCTGCTCGCACTGGTTGCCCTCGTCGCCCTGGCGGGAACCGGCTGCGACGCCTTCCACAAACTCAACAACGACCATAAGAAGAGCGCCCAGGGGCGCCCCTACGAACTGATTGTCGTCTGCCCGCAGGACAAATGGACGGGCGAACTGGGCGACACGCTGCGCAGCGTGCTGACGGCCCCCGTCCCCTACCTCAACCAGACCGAACCGCACTTCGACGTGCTGCGCGTCACCGAGCGGGGCTTCTCGGGAATGGTGGCCGACCACCGCAACATCCTCAAGGTGGTGACCGACCCGAAGCTCGACTCGACCACGGTGGCCGTCCAGTACGACGTGACGTCACGGCCGCAGATTGTCCTCACACTCCAGGGCCCCGACAACCGCCACCTGACCGACTACGTCTCGGCCCACCGCGAGCAGCTGCTCGCAGTGCTCGAGAAGGCCGAGCGCGACCGCGCCATCGAGAGCGCCCTGCGCTACAACGAGACGGGCATCCAGAAGGCCATCCTCAAGAACTTCGGCGTCGAGATGACCGTGCCGAAGGGCTACATCCTGGCCGCCGACCAGCCCGACTTCCTCTGGGCACGCTTCGAGTACCCCGAAGCCAGCCAGGGCTTCTTCATCTACTCCTACCCCTACGCCGGCAAGGAGGCGCTCACCCCCGAGGCGCTCATCGCCGCCCGCAACCAGTTCGCCGCCCGCATTCCGGGACCCTCCGACGGCTCCTACATGACCACCTCGGAGCTCTTCGTGCCGGGCTACCGCATCTTCAAGCTCGAGGGGCGCGTCTGGATTGAGATGCGCGGCTTCTGGGATGTCGAGGGCGACTTCATGGGCGGTCCCTACGTCAGCTACACCACCGTCGATGAGCGTACGGGCCGCGTCTTCACGCTCGACTGCTACGTCTACTCGCCCCACCTGCACAAGCGCAACTTCATGCGCGGCGTCGAACATCTGCTCTATCTGGTGAAGTTCCCCGACTGAGCCTCCGACCCGCCGACCGACCTTCCACCCCCGCCCCGCCGATGCCCCCGCTGCTGACATACCTCCTCTTCGGAATCTACGCGGTCACGATTCTCGGCATCGTTCTGGTCATCATCACCGACAACCGGAACCCGCTGAAAACCGTGCCGTGGATTGTCGTGCTGCTCTTCGCACCGGTTGTGGGGCTGCTCTTCTACTTCTTCTTCGGACAGAACCTCTCGAAGCGGCGCATCCTCTCGCGCCGCATGCGCAAGCGCATCCACATGCAGCTGCTCGAGGCCGGGCCCGACGAACGGAAGGAGCTCCCGGCCCAGTACCGGCCGCTGGCCCGCCTGCTCGGCAACGCGGGCCACTCCATCCCGCTCTGCGGCAGCCGCATCACCCCCTATGTCGACGGCGCCTCGAAGATGGAGGCGCTGCTGGGCGACATCGCCGCGGCGCACGACCACATCCACCTCCAGTACTACATCCTCAACGACGACACCA
Organism: Alistipes sp. Marseille-P5061; assembly: GCF_900290115.1. Taxonomy (GTDB): domain Bacteria; phylum Bacteroidota; class Bacteroidia; order Bacteroidales; family Rikenellaceae; genus Alistipes; species Alistipes excrementigallinarum. The sequence continues at coordinate 465,594 of NZ_LT985750.1, read as the reverse complement.
CGGGGCTCCGCCTGCGCAACGCCCTGATGGCCAAGGCGCGCGAGGGGGTCGAAATCCGGATTCTCTACGACGACGTGGGGAGCAGCAGCGTGCACAAGCGCTTCTTCGAGGAGATGCGCCGCGCCGGCATCGAGGTGCGCCCCTTCCTCCACGTCAAGTTCCCGCTCTTCACCAGCAAGGTCAACTACCGCAACCACCGCAAGATTGCCGTCATCGACGGCCGCACGGGCTACATCGGCGGCATGAACATCGCCGACCGCTACGTCGTCGGCACCGACTGGGGGACGTGGCGCGACACCCACTTCCGCGTCGAGGGGCCCGGCGTGGCGGGGCTTCAGGCCTCGTTTCTGAGCGACTGGGCCGCCACCACGCGCATCCGCCTGCGAGACGAACGCTACTACCCCCGCACCGAACGCTTCACGCACAACATCATGCAGGTGCTCCCCAGCGGCCCCTTCGGCAAGTGGCGCACGCTGCTCCAGGCCGACAGCTACGCCATCGCCAACGCCCGCCGGCGCATCTGGATTGAAACCCCCTACTTCCTCCCCTCCGACGTGCTCAACACGGCGCTCCAGACCGCCGCGCTGGCCGGCATCGACGTGCGGCTGCTCCTCCCGGCCCGCTCCGACTCGCGGGTGGTCGACCTGGCGACCCACTCCTTTCTCGACGACATGCTCAAGGCCGGGGCGAAGGTCTACTTCTACCAGCCGGGCTTCCTCCACTCGAAGCTGCTGCTCATCGACGACGGATTGTCCGTCATCGGCTCGGCCAACATGGACTTCCGCAGCTTCGAGCACAACTTCGAAATCAACGCCTTCGTCTACGACGGCGACTTCGCCGCCGTGATGGCCGACATCTTCCACCGCGACATGGAGCAGAGCCGGCTCGTCACCCCGGGCGAGTGGTTCCACCGCCCCCGTTCGCGCCGCTTCGCCGAGTCGCTCATGCGGCTCTTCTCGCCGCTGCTCTAACCCCCTCCCCCCGGCCGAAACCTCCGCCACAGCACATCCACACCCACCCCCAACCACAAAAAACAGCGTAAGCCGCGCCCGCAAAGGTCCCTTCGGACATGGACAAAAAAAAACGGAGCCGGGATTGCTCCCGGCTCCGCACCGTCCGAGGACGGTTTTCGGCTAATTGGCAAAAGTCAGACCCTTATCGTCGGCGTCGATTCGAATCGGCTTGTCGCGATGTACCTCGCCGGCCAGAATCCGCTTCGACAAATCGTTGACGATGTAGCGCTGGATGGTACGCTTGACAGGACGGGCTCCGTAGAGCGGGTCGTATCCTGCCGTGGCCACCCACTTGCGTGCGGCTGCCGTATACTCGAGCTTGATGCCGTTCTCCTCGAGCATGTGGCGCACGATGCCCAGCTGGATGTCGACGATGCGCTCGATGTCGGCATGCGTCAGCGGCTCGAACATCACAATCTCGTCGATACGGTTCAGGAACTCGGGCTTGAGCTGCTGCTTGAGCAGTTCGATGACCTCGCGGCGCGTCTTCTCGATGACCTCCTCAGGGAGCTTGTCGCCGTGGAAGGCCGAGGCGAAGTTCTCCTGGATAATCTGCGAGCCCATGTTCGACGTCATGATGATAATCGTGTTGCGGAAGTCGACCGTACGACCCTTGTTGTCGGTCAGTCGTCCGTCGTCGAGCACCTGCAGCAGGATGTTGAAGACATCGGGGTGCGCCTTCTCGATTTCATCGAGCAGCACGACCGAGTAGGGCTTGCGCCGCACGGCCTCGGTGAGCTGTCCGCCCTCGTCGTAACCGACGTATCCCGGAGGCGCACCGACCAGACGCGAGACGCTGTGACGCTCCTGGTATTCGCTCATGTCGATTCGCGTCATCATCGAGTCGTCGTTGAAGAGGAACTCGGCCAGCGCCTTCGCCAGCTCGGTCTTGCCCACACCCGTCGTACCGAGGAAGATGAACGAACCAATCGGCTTGCGCGGGTCGTTCAGTCCGGCACGCGAGCGGCGCACGGCGTCGGAGATGGCGGCAATGGCCTGGTCCTGGCCTACGACCCGCTTGTGAAGCTCCTCCTCCATGTGGAGCAGCTTCTCGCGCTCCGAAGCCAGCATGCGCTGTACGGGGATGCCCGTCCAACGCGATACCACTTCGGCGATATCCTCGGCGTCGACCTCCTCCTTAATCATGGCGTCACCGCCGGCCGAAGCCAGACGGAACTCCTCCTGCAGGGTTGCAATCCGCTTCTGGGCCTCCTGAATCCGGCCGTAGCGAATCTCGGCCACACGTCCGTAGTCGCCCTGACGCTCGGCCTGCTGCGCCTCAATCTTGAGCCGCTCGATTTCGTCCTTGTTCGACTGAATCTTCTTCAGCAGGTCACGCTGGCTCTGCCACTTGGCGCGCAGCTCCGAGTCCTTGGCCTTCAGCTCGTCGATTTCGTGCGTCAGCGTCTCGACACGCTCCTTGTCGTTCTCGCGGCGAATCGCCTCGCGCTCGATTTCGAGCTGGCGGACACGGCGGTCGAGCGTATCAATCTCCTCAGGCATCGAGTTCATCTCGAGCCGCAGCCGCGAGGCGGCCTCGTCGACCAGGTCGATGGCCTTGTCGGGGAGGAACCGCGAGGTGATGTAACGCGTCGAGAGTTCGACGGCGGCCACAATCGCCTCATCCTTGATACGCACCTGATGGTGGTTCTCGTAACGCTCCTTCAGACCGCGGAGAATCGAGATGGCATCCTCGCGCGAAGGCTCGTCGACCATCACCTTCTGGAAACGGCGTTCAAGCGCCTTGTCCTGTTCGAAGTACTTCTGGTACTCGTCGAGGGTCGTGGCGCCGATGGTGCGCAACTCGCCGCGCGCCAGCGCCGGCTTGAGGATGTTGGCGGCATCCATCGCACCCGACGACTTGCCGGCACCGACCAGCGTGTGAATCTCATCGATGAAGAGCAGAATCTCGCCCTCGCTCGAAACGACCTCCTGCACGACGGCCTTCAGTCGCTCTTCGAACTCGCCCTGATACTTCGCGCCGGCAATCAGCGCACCCATGTCGAGCGAGTAAATCACCTTCGACTTGAGGTTCTCGGGCACGTCGCCGTCGACAATACGGTGGGCAATGCCCTCGGCGATGGCCGTCTTGCCCACACCGGCCTCACCGACCAGAATAGGGTTGTTCTTCGTACGGCGCGAAAGAATCTGCAGCACGCGGCGAATCTCCTCGTCACGCCCGATAACGGGGTCGAGCTTGCCCGAACGAGCCAGCTCGTTGAGGTTGATGGCGTACTTACCCAGTGCGTCGAACTCCTGCGAGGAGGTCTGCGAGTCGACCGTCGCCCCCTTGCGGAGGGTGCGGATAGCCTCGATGAGCTCCTTCTCCGATGCGCCGTAGCGCTTGAGCAGCTCGGAGACCTGACCGCGCTCGGCCACGAGCGCCAGCAGCAGGTGCTCGACCGACGCATACTTGTCGCCGAAATTCTTCGTGAAATCGACGGCGCGCTGTACGACCTTCGACGTATCCTGCGCGAAATACTGCTCACCGCCGCCCTGCACCCTCGGGAGGGAACCCAGCAGACGGGTCGTCTCCTCGCGCAACATCTTGACATTGACGCCCACACGGCCCAGAAGGAAGGTCGCCAGCGCATTGTCCTCGCGTATCAGCACGCTCAGCAGGTGCACCGGCTCCACGGCCTGCTGCCCCCGCTCCTGTGCAAGAGTAATTGCAGCCTGCAACGCCTCCTGCGCCTTGATGGTTAAAGTGTTGATATTCATATTGCGTTGTTTTTGTTAGTTTCAATGTTCGCCCTCCATACCCGCAAAACCCCTGCCAGGCCATAAAAACGCGTTTCGAGACGCTCCGGAGGGGCTTTTTGTCACTTTTTGACACCTTTTGTCACGTCACGACTGCCATGTGTCCGCCAAAATGGCGGCTCCGACACGAAAAGGGTTGTCAGCAAACGAAAAAGGCCTGCAACCGCCGCCCAGGCGGGTTGCAGGCCTTCACACGGCGCCGCACAAGGGCGAAGAGCGAACAGGCAATTCCTATTATAGGAAGGCTTCGCCGGCGGTCAGTTGCCGCGGTAGGTGGCGTAGCCGTTGGCCGACATGGTGATGGGGATGTGGTAGTGGCCGTCGCCCTCGATGCGGAAGGTCACCTCGACCCAGGGGTAAATCGAGCGGAGTCCCTGCCGGGCGAAGTAGGCTTCGGTCTCGAAGCGCAGCCGGTAGAGGCCGTTGCGGGCCTCGCCGGCCGGCAGCAGGTCGGCCACCCGGCCGTTGGCATCGGTCCGCCGCTCGGCCACCCGCTGCCAGAGGCCGTCCCCCTGCAGTTCCTCGAGCACCACCGCCACATCCGACGCCGGCCTTCCCAGCGAGACGTCGAGCATGTGGGTGCTCAGCCGGTAACCCGGCTCCGCGGCCGAACTCCACTCAGCGCACAGCAGCGCCGCCAGCGCCACGGCAATCATTCGAATCGTACGCATAACTTTTCTTTTTTTGAAAGGTTAATAAACCATAGTTAAATAATCGAGCCGGGGCACGGCCGGCGCAGCCATCCATCCACCTGCCCCTCGGGGGAGGGGCAAGATAGGAAAATTCGGCCGGAGAACAATACCCTCCGCAGGGATTTTTTCCAATGGGCAGCCCCGCCCTTCGCCGGAGCGCCTCCGCCGGGCCGTCCCCGCACCGTCGCTCCGCCTCCGTCCCCGCCTCCGCTCCCGCCTTCACCGAAAGATTGCCGGTAAAAATCGAGGGCCGCGTTCGATTCTTCACGCTTATTTCGTATCTTTGCTGCATCATGAGTGATTTCATCGTCAGCGCACGCAAATACCGCCCCGCGACCTTCGCTTCGGTCGTCGGGCAGAAACATATCACCTCCACGCTCCGCAACGCCATCGAACGGGGACAACTGGCCCATGCCTACCTCTTCTGCGGCCCGCGCGGCGTGGGCAAAACTACCTGCGCCCGCATCTTCGCCAAGGCCATCAACTGCCTCCACCCCCACGGAGCCGAGGCCTGCAACGAGTGCGAATCGTGCCGCGCCTTCAACGAGGGGCGCTCGCTCAACATCCACGAGCTCGACGCCGCCTCGAACAACTCGGTCGAGGACATCCGCACGCTCATCGACCAGGTGCGGGTCATCCCCCAGGTGGGCCGCTACTCGGTCTTCATCATCGACGAGGTCCACATGCTCTCGGCGGCCGCCTTCAACGCCTTTCTGAAGACGCTCGAGGAGCCCCCCGCCCATGCGATTTTCATCCTCGCCACCACCGAGAAGCACAAAATCATCCCGACGATTCTCTCGCGCTGCCAGATTTACGACTTCAACCGCATCCGCGTCGAGGACGGCGTCGAGTACCTCAAGTACATCGCCTCGCAGGAGGGCATCACCTACGACGAGGAGTCGCTCAACCTCATCGCCCAGAAGGCCGACGGAGGCATGCGCGACGCACTGTCGATGTTCGACAAGGCGGTCTCGTTCTGCGGCACGACGCTCCGCTACCCCGAGGTGGCCCAGACGCTCAACGTGCTGGACTACGACACCTACTTCAACGTCACGCAGCTGCTGCTTGAGGGCAACTACGTCGAGGCGCTGGTCGCCTTCGACCAGGTGCTCTGCCGCGGCTTCTCGGGGCAGACCTTCATGGCGGGGCTCAACCGCCACATGCGCGACCTGCTGATGGCCAAGCGTCCCGAGACGCTGCGCCTCATCGAGATGACGGGCACGCTGCTCGAACGATACCGCACGCAGGCGGAGGCCTGCAGTGTCGAGTTCCTCTTCGGAGCCATCTCCATTCTGACGGAGCTTGACGGAAAGATACGGCAGTCGTCCAACCAGCGGCTGCTTGTCGAGCTGGGCCTGATGAAAATCTCAGGTCTCGGCCAAAAAAAAAATAATCCCCTGACCACCGACGCCGACTACCCGCTTCCGGAGCTCGACGGACCCGCACCGCGGCAGCATACGGCAACCGCAGCAGCAGCGTCAACTGCCCCGGCAGCCACCCGGCCCGCACCGCAACCGGCCGGCGCAGCAGCCTCCCGACCCGCGGCAGCCCCGACCCCGGCAGCGGCACAACCGCAGAATCCGGAAGGGGCCCCGGCCCGCAGCAACGCAACGGCTGCCTCCGCGCAACCAGGCGCCGCTCCAAGCGCCGCAACAACCGCTCCGGCCGCTGGTTCGGGCATGGGAACAGCCGCAGCCCGGCCGCGGCGCAGCCCGCTGGGGACATCCCTCTCGGAGCTGCTGGCGACGACGGACCCCGCCGTCGAGGCCGAAGAGGCCACGGCTGCCGCACCGGTCATCGACCCCCAGAGCGAGGCAAAGCTCCAACGGGCGCGCGAAGCCATCTTCGCCCTCATCCGAGAGAAGCGCCCCCGCTTCGTGGCCGCCTTCGAGCAGATGCAGTTCATCGGCAACACCATCTGCGTGAGCGTTCCGACGGCGGCGCTGCGCGAAGAGATGCTCCGCTCGAAGACCGAGATGCTGATGCGCATCGTCGAGCTGGCCGGCATCCACGGCACCATCGACCTCGAGGTCAAGGTCAACGAACAGATTCGCGCCTCGCGCCCCATCAAGCTGGAGGACCGCATGCGCTACATAACCGAAAAGAATCCGCTGGTGGCCGAGCTGCGCAAGGCGCTCGACCTCGAGGCGGAATAAGACGGGCGGCACGCCGCCCCACCCCGCGGAGCGGAAGCCGACGCCCCGACCGACGCGCGGCAACCGCACAACGAAGCAAGAAAGACAACGAAACGATATGAAAAACTTCATCGAAGAACTCGAATGGCGCGGCATGATTCACACCATCATGCCCGGCGCAAAGGAACAACTCGAAAAAGAGATGACGACGGCCTACCTGGGCATCGACCCCACGGCCGACTCGCTGCACATCGGCCACCTGGTGGGCGTGATGATTCTCAAGCACTTCCAGCTGTGCGGCCACCGTCCGCTGGCCCTCGTGGGCGGCGCCACGGGCATGATTGGCGACCCCTCGGGCAAGTCGCAGGAGCGCAACCTGCTCGACGAGCAGACGCTGCGCCACAACCAGGAGGCCATCAAGCGGCAGCTGGCCAAGCTGCTCGACTTCGACTCGGACGCCCCCAACGCCGCACGCATGGTCAACAACTACGACTGGATGAAGGACTTCACCTTCCTGGACTTCATCCGCGACATCGGCAAGTGCATCACCGTCAACTACATGATGGCCAAGGATTCGGTCAAGAAGCGCTTCAACGGCGAGGGTGACGGCATGTCGTTCACCGAGTTCACCTACCAGCTCGTGCAGGGCTACGACTTCCTGCACCTCTACCAGACGATGAACTGCAAAATCCAGCTGGGCGGCGCCGACCAGTGGGGCAACATCACCACCGGCACGGAGCTCATCCGCCGCAAGCTGGGTCCCGAGGCCGAGGCCTTCGCCATCACCTGCCCGCTCATCACCAAGGCCGACGGCACGAAGTTCGGCAAGACCGAGAGCGGCAACGTATGGCTCGATGCACGCTACACGTCGCCCTACAAGTTCTACCAGTTCTGGCTCAACGTGAGCGACGAGGATGCCAAGCGCTACATCAAGATTTTCACGCTGCTCGACCGCGAGACCATCGAGGCGCTCATCGCCGAGCACGAGGCTGCGCCCCACCTGCGCGTGCTGCAGAAGCGGCTGGCGGAGGAGGTGACCACCATGATTCACTCGCGCGAGGAGTACGAGAAGGCCCTCGAGGCGTCGAACATCCTCTTCGGCAGCTCGACCTCCGAGGCGCTGCGCCGCCTCGACGAGAAGACGCTGCTGCAGGTCTTCGAGGGGGTTCCGCAGTTCCGCATCGCCCGCTCGGAGCTCGGCACGCTCCCCTTCATCGAGCTCTGCGCCGGACGGACCAACATCTTCCCCTCGAAGGGCGAGTGCCGCAAGATGGTCCAGGGCGGCGGCGTGTCGCTCAACAAGGAGAAGGTCACCGACCCGATGCGCATCGTCACGGAGGAGGAGCTCATCGCCGGCAAGTACCTGCTCGTACAGCGCGGCAAGAAGAACTACTATCTGGTCATCGCCGAATAGCTCCGAAGGGGTCATGCTCTACGACATCGAACTGACACGCATGGAGTTCCGGGCCTACCACGGCTGCTACGACCTGGAGCAGCAGGTCGGCAACCGCTTCACGGTCGACCTGGTCATCACGGCCGAGCTGGGCGACGCCGCCGAGTGCGACGACGTAACGCGGACGGTCAACTACCTGACCGTCTACGAGACGGTCCGCCGCCAGATGGGCATCACGCAGCGGACCATCGAGCGGGTGGCCGCCAACATCATCGAGGCGCTCTACGCCGACTTCGCCCAAATCCGGCACGTAAAATGCAGGGTTTCGAAGCTCGCACCGCCGCTGGGCGGCAAGCTGGAGAAGGTCAGCGTCGTGCTCGAGCGTTAAGGGCCGGGCATCCCGACGCAGCCAGGACGAGCGGAGCGACCCCAACCCTTCCCGACGGAAGGCAAGGCCGCTCCGCTTGCCGTATCCGTGAAGGGCAGCACCGCAGGGGGGGGGCGAGCACCGCGCAACAGCCGCCCCACCGGGGCCTCAGGAGCAGGCGCCCCGTGACCGCCGCAACACAGGGGTTCGTAACCTGGCACCGCGCAACAACCGCACCGCAGAGGCCTCAGGGACAGGCACCGCTGCAACCGCCAACCACAACCGAGAGAAGAAAGCATCCATAAATCTTAGAATACCATGACACACCACCACCATCGCGTCACACTGGGCGGCAAACTGAGCGCCGTGCTGGTCGCCGCCGGGAGCTCCGTAGGGCTGGGCAACATCTGGCGCTTCCCCTACGTCGCCGGAGAGAACGGCGGCGGAGCCTTCCTGCTGATATATATAGGTTGCGTACTGCTGCTGGGACTCCCCATCATGGTGGCCGAGTTCGCCGTCGGCCGCTCGACGCGCCGCAATGCCGTGGGCGCCTACCACGCGCTCGACCGCCGCTGGAGCTTCATCGGCTACAACAGCGTGCTGGCCGCCTTCCTCATCCTGGGCTTCTACTTCGTGGTCTCGGGCTGGACGGCCGAGTATACGGTCCACTCGCTCACGGGCGAGCTGGCCCGCCATACGACGGCCGAGGAGTATGCCTCGCTCTTCGAGCGCTTCATCACCAATCCATGGCGGCCGCTGCTCTACACGCTGCTCTTCATCCTGGCCACCCACGCCGTCATCGCGCTCGGCGTCCAGAAGGGAATCGAACGCTCAGCCAAGGTGCTCATGCCGCTGCTCTTCGTCATCCTCATCGCACTCTCGATTCACGCGCTGCTGATGCCCGGCGCCGGCGAGGGGCTCCGTTTCCTCTTCTACCCCGACTTCTCGAAGGTGACCGCCTCGACGCTGCTCACGGCGCTGGGCCAGGCCTTCTTCTCGCTCTCGGTGGGCATCGGCACCATGGTGACCTACGCCTCCTACTTCAAGCCCGACACCAACCTGCGCCACACGGCCCTCAACGTCTCGCTGCTCGACACGCTGGTGGCCGTACTGGCCGGCGTGATTATCTTCCCGGCCGTCTTCACAGCCGGCATCGCCCCCACGTCGGGCCCCTCGCTGGTCTTCATCACGCTGCCCGGCATCTTCAACGGCATGCCGCTGAGCATGGTCTGGTCGACGGTCTTCTTCCTGCTGCTGGTCGTCGCCGCCATCACCTCGACCATCTCGCTGCACGAGGTCATCACGGCCTACCTGCACGAGGAGTGGCACCTCTCGCGCCGCGCGGCCGCCTGGCTCACCACGGGCGCCACGGCACTGCTGGCAACGCTCGCCTCGCTCTCGCTCGGAGTGCTCGGCGGCTGGCGCATCTTCGGGCTGACGCTCTTCGACGCCCTCGACTTCGCCACAGCCAACATCCTGCTCCCGCTGGGCGGTCTCTTCACCTGCCTCTTCGTCGGCTGGAAGCTCGACCCCGCGCGGCTGCACGACGAGGTGACCAACGGCGGGAAGCTCCGCTTCCGCATCTACGGGCTCTTCATCTTCCTGCTGCGCTGGGTCTGCCCCATCATCCTGCTGCTGGTCTTTCTGGACAACCTGGGGCTCTATTGAACCGATTTTATAAATTTTTAAAAACGGACGTCTCCTCGAATGCGGGAGCGTCCGTTTTTCTCTTCCGAAGCCTCTGAAAAGGGGCGAAAAGAGCACGAAAGTTTCGTTTTGAAATGATTTTCCGCCTCCTCCAAACCAATTTCAAACTCGAAACAAGCCATTAACGACCAGAAAGCAAGGAAATGTCACCCGAAGTACACCGTCTGAAGTGGCGTAAGAGGTGAGCCCCGTGGCCGTAATTGTAACAAAACAGAGCCCGTTTTGAACGAATCTATACTCCCTTTCGACAAAATGGAGTGCAAAAAGGATATCCTTTGTTCCAATAACTCCCACGACAAGGGGCTATTGTCCCGCCGAAAGCGCCTCTTCGTTACAAAGCAGTGAATTCTTTGCAAAAGAATCGTTATCTATTTTGAAATATAAAATATAATCCCTACATTTGTTTTGAAATAAAATAAAAATTATTACGCATCGCAACTACTCCGTTAAAAAACGCCCCCTGTCCATGAAAAGAATACTTCTTTGCCTTCTGGCAAGCATTCTTTGGCTCGGAACCGTTGCACGCCCTGTGAAGGGCCGCGTCACCTGCGAAAAAGAGCCTGTCGGTAACGTCCTGCTTACCGACGGCCATACCTTTGCCCGCACCGATGCGAACGGAGCCTACGAACTCGACCTCGCAGAGGGGGCCCACTTCGTGGCGATGGTGACTCCGGCGGGCTACGTCGCCCCCGCCGAGGAGGGATTCCCCCGCTTCTACCGCGTCGTCGAGGAGCGCACGTCGCGCTACGACTTCGAGCTGCTGCGCTGGGAGGCCCCCACGGCCGGATACGAACTGCTGGCCATCGCCGACCCGCAGCCCAAGAGCCGCAACCACTTCGAACGGCTGGAGCAGGAAATAATACCTATATTAAATAAAAGATGCGCCCGCGCCGCGGCTGCCGACCGGCCGCAGGCCGCGCTGATTCTGGGCGACATCGTCTGGGACTCGCCCGAGCTGATGGCCGGCGTAAAGGGACTCTTCGGACAGCTGGGCATCCCCGTCTACCCGCTTATCGGCAACCACGACCACGACCGCGCGGTGAGCGACGACGACGCCTCGGCCGAGAACTACCGCCGCTGCTTCGGCCCGACCTACTACGCCTTCGATTTGGGCCGCACCCATTACATCGTCCTCGACGACATCATCTACCACGGCGACAAACACTACGACGAGCAGCTCGACACGCTGCAACTCGCCTGGGCCGCCCGCTATGCCCGCCTGCTGCCGACGGGCTCGCGCGTCTGCATCGCCATGCACGCACCGGTCTACAAGTCATGGCTCAACCACACGATGGAGAGCATCGAGCCGCTTCTGGCGGCTTTTGCCGGCTTCGAACTCCACTTCATCACGGGCCACACCCACATCAACTCGAACTACGAGGTGCGCGACGGCGTCACGGAGCACAACGTGGCGCAGCTCTGCGGCAACCTCTGGCACGACCCGATGAATGCCGACGGCACGCCGAAGGGCTATCAGCTCTTCCGCGAGTCGGGCGACGACTTCGAGTGGCAGTACCAGAGCCTCGACGAACCGGCCGACCGGCAGCTGCGTCTCTGGCTCCCGGGGCAGGTCGAGGGCTATGGTGACCGACTGGTGGTCAAGGCGTGGAACTGGGACCCGCACTGGACGGTGGTCTGGTATGAGGACGGCCGCTACCGCGGCGCCATGCAGCGCATCCACATCGCCGACCCCGACTATACGGCCCGCCTCGACTCGCTGCGCAGCGCCGGCGTACGGCTCGCGCATGCACAGAGCGCCCGCCCCACCAACTTCTACTTTGCGGCCCGACCCTCGGCCGACGCCCACGCGGTCACCGTCGTCGCCACCGACCGCTTCGGACGCCGATACACCGAGCAGCTCCGCCTCCGGTGACCCGCTCGAAACAATAACAACCCTATGTAAAAAACCAAAACCCAATACCGTATGAAAAAACTCCTTACACTACTTACCATTCTGTCGCTGTCGTGTACGCTGCTTTGCATCTCGGGATGCGAGGACAGCGGCGACTCCGTCTATGTGGACGAGGGACGACTGGTATCCGACGTGGTAATCAACACATCGATGGATGTGTTCAAGGGCATGGAGGTCCCCATCGAAGGCCAGGGCTTCGAATCGGGCGACCAGATGATGCTCCGCGCCGAGACCGACCTCGAGGCAACAACCGAGGTCTCCTCGTCGAACCTTCTGACCTTCACGCTCCCCGACGAGATTGAGGACGGACACACCTACAAGTTCGTCCTGCTCCGCGGCGACGACTACCAGGTACTCGGCGCCTCGACGCTGACCGTCAAGCTGGTCATCAACGTCGAACTCGACGAGACGATGTCGGCCTCGTGGGGAGCTCCCGCCGTCATCCGCGGCGAGGGATTCCGCATGACCGACGTGCTGGTGCTCGACCAGGCCGGCGGCTCGCATGAAATCACGCCCAGCGAGGTGGACGACCAGTCGGTCACCTTCATCATTCCCGAGGGCGTCGCCGAGGGTGAGAGCACCTTCACGCTGCGCCGCGGCGAGGAGACCCAGGAGCTCGGCACGACCGAACTCTTCCTCTCGACCTCGGCCGTCGTTCCCGACAAGGAGGGCATGACCATCAAGGGCATCGTCCACAGCAACGGACAGGGCATTCCCAACGTGCTCGTATCGGACGGCGACCTGATTACCCAGACCGACGAGAACGGCTTCTACTGGCTCGCTTCGGAGAAGCGCAACCAGCTGGCCTTCATCATCCTGCCCTCGGGCTACGACGTGCCGACGCAGAAGGCGATGCCGCAGTTCTGGAAGCCCTGCACGCTCGACGCCTCGACCTGCGAGCAGCTCGACTTCAAGCTCATTCCGACGCAGAACGACAACCACACGATGCTCGTGGCTACGGACATGCACCTGGCCAACCGCAACACGCCGCTTGACCACGTACAGTTCGCCGACGGCTTCGCAAGTGAGATTACGGCCAACTACAACAGCTTCGCAGGCAAGGTCTACATGCTCAACCTGGGCGACTTCTCGTGGGACCTCTACTGGTATTCGAACAAGTGGGCGCTGCCCGAGTGCAAGGCTGCCATCGAGGACTTCAACTTCCAGGTATGGTCCGCCATGGGCAACCACGACAACGACCCCTACGTGGCCGATGACTTCCTGGCCGAGGCACCCTACCGCCAGTACATGGGCCCGGTCTACTACGCAATGAACATCGGCAAGATTCACTACATCATGCTCGACGATACGCAGTATACCAACGACGGCGGCTCGCAGGGCGTCGTGGGCGACCGTGAGTACAACCGCACCTTCACCGCCAAGCAGCTTGCCTGGCTGCGCGAGGAGCTCAAGTACGTCGACAAGTCGACCCCGATTGTGGTCGGCGCACACTGCCCGCTCTACAACTACTCGGGCATCGACCGCGTAACCACCGCCGTAACCAACGTGAGCGAGGTGCTGAGCTGCTTCGACGGCTTTAAGAACGTCACCTTCGTCACGGGCCACACGCACGTCAACCGCAACATCCAGTCGCCCTCGTTCAGCAACGTCTACGAGCAGAACGTGGCGGCCGTCTGCGGCACCTGGTGGTGGACGCGCAACTACGCCGGCATCAACATCTGCACGGACGGCTCGCCGGCCGGCTACAAGATTTACACGGTCAACGGCACCGACATGAAGTGGCAGTACAAGGGCGTCGACCTGCCCGTCGAGCGTCAGTTCATGACCTACGACATGAACGAGGTGAAGAACTACTGGGCAACCGACGAGGAGGCGCAGAAGGCCTTTGATTCGGGCAACCTGCCCAACCGCCGCAACGACTACAACTCGGTGGGCGAAAACGAGGTATTCATCAACGTTTGGGCCTACGAACCGGGCTGGGACATCACCGTGACGGAGAACGACCGCCAGCTCGACGTCGAGCAGGTATGGATGCGCGACCCGCTCCACACGATTTCCTACGACATCCCGCGCGGCGTCTCGAACTCGCTCTCCTTCCCCTCGGGATACTGCCCGCACATCTTCTCCGTGACGGCTTCGTCCGCGAACTCGACGCTCGAAATCTCCGTCACCGACCGCTTCGGCAACGTCTACACCGAGAGCATGACGCGCCCCAAGGCGTTCAAGTCCGATTTCTAACCGCAAAAATCATAACCCATGAAAAGATTACGCAACAAATGGTTTCTGCCGCTCTTCTGCGCAGCGCTCCTGGCAACGGGAGGCTGCTCGGAGGACGAGACGGAGAGCAGTTCGCGCGAGCCGCTGCCCCCGACCATAACCACAGAGAACATACCCGACCAGGGCTTCTCGTTCCTCTATACGGCACAGGAGCCCCAGACCTTCCTGCTGAGCAGCGACGCCCCGTGGGAAATCACCAAGACGGAGGGCTGGTTCGTCGTCACCCCCAAGGAGGGTGAGGCCGGCACCGGGCTCGAAATCTCGGTCATTGCCAACGAGAACACGGGCGAGGAGCGCACGGGTGAATTCACCATCCGCGCCAACAGCGGCAACCACCTCCATCCGGTCTACACCGAGATGACGGTCCAGCTGCGTCAGGACGCCTTCAACGCCGCAGGACTTACCGTCGAGGGGATAACCGACGACCAGATGGTCTTTATGGCCGAAGAGTCGGCTCCGACGACGTTCTACGTAACGGGCTCCTTCGACTGGACCATCACCCTGAGCGACGACTCGTGGGTGAGCGTCTCGCCGATGCAGGGCACGGCTCTGGAGCGCACGGCCGTCCGCGTGACCCCGACGCCCAGCACCGACCGCCAGCGCCACGAGGCCACGATGACCATCACCGTTGCCGACCCGGCACTCTCGGAGAACACCGCGACGCGTGAAATCAAGCTCATCCAGATGCCGCCCGCCGACACGCACCCCGAAGGCACCGTCTTCCTGAAGGACGACTTCAGCTGGATTACCGCAAACTGGGTTGAGCCCTACACCAAGTACGGCTGGCCGTCGGTTGCCATCGACGGCAAGAACAACAACGAATTCGCACTGACCAACTCGTCGATTGCACCGGTGGTTGCCGAGAAGGGCTACACCACCAGCGCTTCGGTCTATGCCCGCTACGAGGGACACATCAAGCTGGGCAAGACGGCCACCATGGGCTCCATCACCACGCCCGTCCTTTCCGGCATCGACGCCGACAAGGCGGCAACGCTGCTCGTGCAGTTCGACGCTGCAGCCTACTCTTCGGCCGGCGGAACGGTCGACAACGGCGACACGCACTTCTATGTATCCGTCACGCCTCCGGCCACCATCGGCGACCTGGAGCAGAGCGAGGCAGCCATCGAGGTGACCAACGTCTGGAGCTGGAAACGCTACTCGGTACTCGTCTACGGAGCAACCTCCCAGACGCAGATTACCTTCGGCAGCGAGCGTACGGTCAAGTGCCGCCTCTATCTGGACAACATCTCCATCACGCGTGCAGCCGATGAAGGGGCCGAGGCTCCCGCACCCGAGGATGTGGAGACGCCGCTCGACAAGGAGATTGTCGACAACTCGCCCGCAGGAACCTACAACGCATCGAACGAGGTTTCGAAGGAGGGTGCCACGCTGCTCTACTCCGTCCGCGTGAACAAGGCATGGAGCGCCCAGAGCGACTGCGACTGGCTCACCATCACGGCCGTACGCTGCGGCTCGACCGGTACGGGCACCGACAACGGCGCATCGCTCTCGAACGGCGTCGCCACGGTTTCGGGCACGGCTCTTCCCTACAACCAGACGCTTCTGAGCGTGAGCGAAAACAAGACGACCGAGGCCCGCACGGGTCACATCACCATCCAGGCCGAGGGTCAGACCATCGAGACGATTACCGTCAAGCAGGAGGCCGGTGACCCCGCCAGCTTCGACATCACGGGACTTGCCGGCAACAGCCTCTCGCTTGCCGCCGACCCCGCATCGAGCGATGCAAGCGTAACCTTCACCGTGAAGGGCACCCACGACTGGAAGGCCACGGTACCCTCGGATGAGAGCTGGTACACGGTATCGCCCCTGCAGGGAACCGCCGGAGAGGCCGTCGAGGTGACTGTAAGCGCCGTCGAGAAGAACGAGGGCGCCGCACGCACCGGGTCGTTCAACCTCCGCATGGAGCCCGCCGGACTGGAGCCCGTCACCGAGACCATCACCGTGACGCAGAACTCGCCCGAGGAGATGTGGGACCTCGCAACTCCCGTCCAGTGGAACTTCTCCGCCGACAACATGGGCAACTACAAGGAGTTCTTCGAGGGCCTGGCCAGCGACCCGACCGCCAAGAACGCACTTCCGGCCGACCAGGGTCCGGGCTACATCTCCTTCTCGCACAACTATCCGGGTCTGCCCGAAGAGTGCGAGCGTCTGGTCGGCAGCACGGGCCATCCCTACATAACCGGTGCATGGCCGGGTGACTACTGGAGCTTCCGCGTACCCGTCGCCTCGCTCGCAGCCGGGACGAAGATTCACTTCACGGGCCTGACCCGCACATCCAAAACCGGACAGAAGTACTGGAAACTGGTCTACAACGACGGCGGTGAGTGGAAGCCTGCCGCAACGCTTCTGACCAAGGAAGTCAACGGCCAGACGGTCGAGTACACGCATGCCATGGCAGACGACGGAAACACGAACATCGGTGTGGATGTCACGGTGACCTACTCCAACGCCATCACCAGCGGCAACGTCGAGTTCCGCTTCATCTGCATGGCCAACGCACAGTCGAGCAACGAAGCGGCACTTTCGGCACCCAACGGCGGCACGAGCCGCTGGGCCGGCGCCGGAACGGCCGACAGCCCGCGCATCGAAGTGGTGCACTAACCAGCCGAATACCGGGGCGACGGAGACTCCGTCGGGCAGCCGTCGCCCCGTTTCCATCCGAACTAATAAACAAAGAAACGCGATATGAAGCTAAAATTTTACCTAAGGAACTTACTCGCGACCCTCGTGCTCGTACTGATTGCGGGCAGCGCATGGGCGCAGAGCCGACGCGTTACGGGTATCGTCTACGACACGGACGGCAAAACGCCGATGGTCGGAGCCACGATTCTGGTCAAGAACACGACCAACGGCGTCATCTCGGGTATCGACGGCAGCTACACCATCGAGGTGCCGGGCGACGATGCCACCCTGATTTTCCAGTCCCTGGGCTACGACTCGCAGGAGATTACGGTCGGCCCCCGCACACGCCTCGACGTAACGCTCAAGGAGGCTTCGCAGAAGATTGACGAAGTGGTCGTGACGGCCCTCGGTCTGACCCGCTCCGAGAAATCGGTGGGTTACGCCATCTCGAAGGTCGACGGCGACATCCTCACGCAGTCGACCACCTCGAACTGGGTGAGCAACCTCAACGGCAAGGTGGCCGGTCTGACCATGTCGTCGGCCGGTACGGGCCCCGGCGGCACGATGCGTGTCACGCTGCGCGGCGACTCGTCGCTCAACTACGGCGCCAACGAGGCGCTCTACGTCATCGACGGTATTCCGATGATGAGCAACACGGTCGCTTCGGGCTCGGGCGCCAACTACGCCAACTCGGATGCCCCGGTGGACTTCGGTAACGGCGTGACGGACATCAACCCCGACGACATCGAGAGCGTCTCGGTGCTGAAGGGCCCGGCCGCAGCCGCCCTTTACGGTTCGATGGCCCAGAACGGCGTCATCCTCATCACCACCAAGCGCGGCCGCGAGCAGAAGGGTATCGGCGTGACCTACAACGGTACGGTATCGTTCGAGAAGGCCGGCTTCTGGCCCGACTTCCAGACCGAGTACGGTCCTTCGGCCGTCACCACGTCGCTGACCAACCGCGAGGCTTCGGCCTGGGGTCTTCCCGCCTCGATGACCGACGACGGCGTCGCCGTTCGCCAGCAGATTTCGCGCTACACCTACGGTGAGCACTTCGACCCCAACAAGATGCGTTACCTCTATCTGTCGAAGAACTGGGAGACGGGCGAGTTCACCCGCCTGCCGTGGGTCTATGCCGACGACTGGTATACGGGCCTCTTCGAGACGGGCGTGACGTGGACCAACAGCGTCACCATCGACGGTTCGACGGGCAACGGCACCAGCGCCCGCTTCTCGTTCACCGATACGCGCAACGACTGGATTATGCCCAACACGGGGTACAACCAGCAGTCGTTCGCCCTGGCGCTGAACCAGAAAATCAGCAAGCGCATCCAGTTCTCGGCCAAGGTCAACTACGTGCGCAAGGACAGTGACAACATGCCCATGTCGGGTTACAGCCAGGCATCGCCCATGTACGGCCTTATCTGGGGCTACAACGTCAACCCGATTTCGGCCTACCGCGACGAGTACATGAAGGGCCGCTACACGATGGCCAACTTCAACGCCGGTAACTCCGAGGACAAGTACAACGTCACCTCGGGTCTGGTCTACAACAGCCTCGAAGGCCACAACCCCTACCGCGTGCTCTACGAGGAGCTCAACAAGCTCGACCGCGACCGCATGTTCGGCAACGTGAACATCTCCTTCGAGATTCTCCCCGAGCTGACGCTCAACCTGCGCGGCGGCGTGGACATGAACATCGAATGGCGCTCGCAGCAGAAGCCCAAGATGTCGCTCGACTACCCCGAGGGTATGTACCGCACCAAGGAAATCCGCCAGTACGAGTACTCGTCGGACTTCCTGCTCAAGTACGACAAGAGCTTCTGGGACCGCTTCCACCTGACGGCAGCCTTCGGCGGCAGCACGCTGCGCAACAAGTACTACTCGATTACGACGGAGGCTTCGCAGCTGCTGGTCGAGGGCCCGGGCATGTACTCGTTCGCCAACTCGGCCGTGGCGCTTGACGTCTCGCCCTACCGCAGCAACAAGGCCATCCACAGCCTCTACGGCTTCCTGAACCTCTCGTGGGACGATACCTACTTCCTCGACGTGACGGCCCGCAACGACTGGTCGTCGACGCTCCACCCCACGCAGTGGTCCTACTTCTATCCTTCGGTGAGCGCCAGCATCCTGCTCGACAAGGCGCTGAAGTTCAACTCGCGCTGGGTCAACATGGTCAAGCTGCGCGCATCGTGGGCAAGCGTCGGTAACGACACGAGCGTCTTCTCGCTCTACCCCGACTACTCGACCACGGACTACCCCGGCGGATTCACGCTGCCCACCACGCTGCCCAACGCCCTGATTCGTCCCGAGCAGACCAACAGCTGGGAAATCGGTCTTGACACGAAGTTCTTCGAGAGCCGACTCAACATCGACCTGGCCCTCTACAAGACCTCGACCACCGACCAGATTATCAGCGCCTCGCAGAGTGCCGAAATCGGTGCCACGGCAATGAAGATTAACGCCGGCCGCATCGAGAACAAGGGTATCGAGGTTTCGTTCCGCGCCGTGCCGGTCCGCACGAAGGACTTCACGTGGGAAATCAACGGTAACTGGTCGCTCAACAAGAACAAGCTGTGCGAGCTGCAGGATGGCTGGGACCCCCAGACGCCGCTGCAGACCTCGACCTCGACGACCATCGGCGGACGTGTCTACATCTACTCCTACGTAGGTCAGGCCATGCACCAGATTTACGGTAAGGACTGGGTACGCGCCCCGGAGGGCTCCTACTACACCGACGAGAACGGCAAGCAGATTGACTGCTCGGGCATGCCCATCATCAACGAGAAGACGGGGTATCCCTCCTTCACCGACCCCGACCAGTACATCGCACAGGTCAACCCCGACTGGCGCGCCGGCTTCGGCACGACGCTCCGCTACAAGGGGCTCTCGCTGAGCGCCACCTTCACGGCACAGGTCGGCGGCAACGCCTACTCGGCAACCAACTTCGCACTCTCCTACCAGGGCAAGCTGAAGAACTCGCTCGAGGGACGTGACGACGGTCTGATTGTTCCGGGTGTCAACGCCGTGACCGACGCCGACGGCAACGTGACCTACAAGAAGAACACGACCATCACCGAGAACGTCTACACCTACTACCAGACCTACAAGTGGAACCGCGACAACGCCCGGACGAACACCTTCAGCACCGACTTCCTCAAGCTCAAGGAGCTGCGCCTGGACTATCAGCTGCCCGCCAACCTGGTCAAGAAGACGCGCTTCCTGCAGGGTGCTTCGATTGGCTTCTTCGCCACGAACCTCTTCTGCATCACCGACTGGCCGCAGTACGACCCCGAGGCTGCCAGCCTCGTGAACGGCACGGATATCTACCCCGGTATCGAGACCGTCACCTTCCCGATGACGCGCACCTACGGTTTCAACCTCAAACTTCAGTTCTAAAACGATGCAAGCCATGAAATACTTGAAACATACGCTCTACACCGCCCTGGCCGCCGTGGCCGTGACGGCCTGCACGGGGGATTTCGAGGAGTACAACACCAACCCCAACAAGCTTACGCAGGGCTCCATCACCCCCATTTCGATGTTGGAACCGCTGCTCTACTCGGCTACCAACTCGTTCGACGACTACATGCTCGCCATCGCCAACGAGATTTCGCAGGTGACCGTCGCCAAGTCGACGCCGCGCCGCGAGCACTGCTACAACCTCAGCAACCAGAACTTCCAGCAAATCTGGAATCTCTGCTACAAGTGGGCCAAGAATGCCGACCACATGTATGAGCTGGCCGTCGACCAGAACCAGCCCAACTTCCAGGCCATCGGCCTCACGCTGAAGGTCTACTACATGTCCATCTGCACCGACATGTTCGGTTCGGTAGCCTACACCGAGGGTCTGCGCGGCGACGAGGGCATCCTCAAGCCCCACATCGACTCGCAGAAGGAGGTCTACGAGGCCATGATGGCCGACCTGGAGACCGCCAACTCGCTCTACGACCCCTCGCAGGAGATGGACGACCCGACCAAGGATGCCATCTATGCCGGTGATATCTCCAAGTGGAAGAAGTTCACCAATACGCTGCACCTGCGTCTTCTGATGCGTGTGAGCGGCCGCAACGACGCCTTCACTCCGACGGTCGGCGAACGCATCCGCACCATCATCGATGACCCGACGACCTATCCCGTCTTCACGTCGAACGCCGACAACGCGACGGTGAAGTTCTCGGGCACGGCAATCTACTACCGCAACTACTTCAACACCACCACCTTCCCCAACGACACGAGCCTTTCGGGCGACCACCACGTATCGAGCCAGTTCCTGGGCATGATTTACAATGCCGAGACGGGATTCGCCGACCCGCGCATGTACGTCTGGATTAAGCCGCGCTACGTCAACAACGAAATCCGCGAGATGGTGGGTGCCCTTTCGGGCTGCACCATCGAGTTCAACTCGAACTCGATTCGTTCGGACAAGGAGCCCTATCTGCACTACGAGACCCTCGTACGCGACACCAACCCCAACCACATGCTCGACTACGACGAGCTGCTCTTCATCAAGGCCGAGGCGGCGATGAAGGGTTGGATTTCGGGCGAAGCGAAGGAGTACTACGAGGCAGCCATCACGGCATCGTGCGAGAAGTGGAACGAGTACGGACAGTATGCCGCCTACCCGATGCTCAACGAATCGGGCACGCTGACCCTCTCGACCATCTCGATTGGCTCGAAGGAGATTTCCGCCTTCCTGGCCAGCGACGAGGGCAAGTGGGACGGCACCGAGCAGCGTCTGGCCGAGCAGAAGTGGCTGGCCCTGTTCTGGGTGGTCGGCTTCCAGATGTACCACGAGATGCGCCGCACGGGCTATCCCGAGTGCATGACCGGTGAGGGCACCATCGACCTGGGCTACACCGACGGCAAGTTCATCGCCCGTTACGCCTACCCGCAGATTGCCGTGGCCAACAACCGCGCCAACTACGAGGCTGCCTTTGCCGAGCAGGGCGCCACGCTGGCCGACAACAACATGATTCTGCCCGTATGGTGGAGCGGCCAGGCCGTCGCCAAGGATGCCGGTACGCCGTGGGAGCACTCCTTCCGTCACAACATCATTGCCGACGAGAGCCAAATCGAATAATCCTTCAACCGCAGAACGATTATGAAAACCATAGATTTATTCCGCAAGATACGCCGGGGGGCGGGCGTTGCAACGCTCCTGCTGGCAACGCTGTTCTCGGCGTCGTGCAACGACGACGACACGTCGACGGGAACACCCTATTTCCGACTCGAAAACGTGGTGGTGTCGAGCAAGATGGTCACCTCGTCGTCCGAACTGGGCTTCAACGTGGAGGCCATGGTCGGCGACCCGACGCTCGAGCTCATCCGCTACGACATCCGCTCGAACTGCGACTGGACGGTCGAGGCCAACTCCGAGGATGCCGACTGGCTCCTCATCTGGCCCGACCACGGGTCGCGTGACGGCAAGGTACGCTTCTGCGTAACGGACAACGACAACCCGCTGCCGCGCTCGACGACGGTCGTATTCCGCTACGCCGACGGCCGCCAGACCGAGGCTACACTGGCGGTGGTACAGGCAGCCAACGTTCCGCACATCACCATCTCGGTCGACAACACGGCCACGACGGAGATTGTCGCCGGACGCGCCGCACAGAGCTACGACATCAACGTGAACGCCAACGTCGACTTCTTCTATTCGATGGAGCAGAACGACTGGGCGAAGCTCACCGAGACGGGCAACGGCACCTTCAAGCTCGAGGTTGCGGCCTATCCCGAGCAGCCGACCGAGCTCGAGCGCAGCTGCGCCATCACCTTCGAGGGCGTAGGCGAGTACAAGTCGACGACCAACCGCATCGACATCCTGCAGACGATTCGCCCGAAGATTGAGGTGACGAGCGAGGACCTCGACACGTCGGACAACTCGCTGCCTCCCTTCGCCGCACAGGGCGCCAAGCCGCTCTCGGTAACCATCAAGTCCAACTGGGACTGGACGGCCACCACGGAGGCCGACGCCTGGTACAGCGTATCGCCCGCTGCGGGTGAGGCCGACCAGGAGTACACGCTCACCATCACGCCGACCGACAACACGGGCGACATGCGCTACGGCATGGTATCCATCCGCACGGCCGAGGTGCTGGGCGTGAGCGCCACCTTCGACATCACGATTTCGCAGGAGACCGGCGCCGGGTCGAGCGCTCCGATGACGGGTCTGGACAGCCCCGTGGAGTGGTTCTTCAACGGAGCTTCGGGCACCGACTACACCACGCCGACCAAACAGTTCGTCGAGGAGAACAACCTGCGCGCCGTCACGGGCGTCGGATACCTCTCCTACACGCACACCTACGTCGACAGCCAGGGTAACCCCGACCCCGACTGCGAGCGCTTCATCGGCGGTACGGGCCAGCCCTACATCACGGGTGCATGGCCGGGCGACTACTGGCTCTTCCGCGTACCGGTGAAGAACTTCAAGGCAGGCACCAACGTCCGCTTCTCGGGCGTCAGCCGCATCTCGGGTACGGGTCAGAAGTACTGGAGACTCGAGTACCTCGACGGTACGACGTGGAAGGCTGCTACCGAGCTGAAGACGGCCACCTTCAACGGTGAGGAGATTTCCTACACCCACATCCTGCCCACCAGCACGCCGAACCTGGAGGTATCGGCCACCGTATCCTTCAAGCGTGCAATCCCCGACGGCGAGGTACAGTTCCGCTTCATCTGCGCCGCCAACTGCACGGGAGGCAACCTGGCACTGGAGAACCCCAACGGCGGTACGTGCCGCTGGGCAAGCTCCGAGGATACGGGCTACAAGGACAGCCCGCGCATCGAGGTTGTCGAGTAACACCCCGCACTCAGCAGACAGAAAGTCCGGTGCTCCAGATGGAGCACCGGACTTTTTTTGCATAAGGAGCATCGCGGCGGCTGTACCGAACATGGACACGCCCCGTCTCCCTCCCCCGGGTCAGCGGACGACCACCGAGCGGACGAGTGCCACCCCCGAGCGGCGGTTGATTTCATCGCGCAGCGCCTCACGCTGGTAGAGCAGCTCGGAGCGCAGCACGCTCGAGCGCAGCGTGACGTAGAGCACGCCCCGCTCCAGGCGCAGAGAGGTTGTCTGGGCAGCGGCCGCCTCACCCACGATGGCACGCCACGTATCGGGCAGCTTGCCTTCAGCCACCTTGGCGGCAACGTAGGGGCGCTTGAAGAACTCCTCCAGCAGGTCGCCCATCAGCATGGTCTTCGTCCGTCTCATTGTTTGATGGTTCCATGCTCGACCTCGAAAAGGGTATAGTCTGCGCCTGCGCGGTCGAGAATCGTACGCAGACGCGTCGGGTTGCAGTCTGAAATGAGAATCTGCCCGAAGCGCTCCTCCGACACCAGGCGGATGAGCTGCTCGACGCGGCCGGCATCGAGCTTGTCGAAGAGGTCGTCGAGCAGCAGAATGGGGCGCTCGCCGCAGGCCTCGGCCACGACGGCGTACTGCGCCAGCTTGAGGGCGATGAGGAAGGACTTCTGCTGCCCCTGCGAGCCGTACTTGCGCAGCGGATAGCCGCCGATGCGGAGCACCAGGTCGTCGCGGTGGATACCCGAGGTGGTGAACTCGTTGGCCAGGTCGCGGGCGCGCGAGGCGAGCAGCAGCTCCTCGAAGGGGCGGTCGTTCAGCTCCGAACGGTACGTGAGCTCGACCTGCTCGCTGTCGCCCGAAAGACGGCGGTAGCACTCCTCGACGAAGGGCCTCAGGCGGGCGACATACTCGCCGCGCCGCGCATGGATGAGCCGTCCGTGCTCGGCGAGCTGGCGGTCGTAGATGGAGAGCATCGTCTCGTCAGGCATGTGCTTGAGCAGCCGGTTGCGCTCGGCCAACACGGCGTTGTAGCGCATGACGGCCGCCAGATAGGGGCGGTCGAGCTGCGCGATGAAGCCGTTGAGGTAGCGGCGCCGCTCGTCGGCCGCATCGCTGATGAGCGCCGAGTCGGCCGGCGAGACAATCACCACGGGGACGAGCCCCACGTGGTCCGACAACCGCTCGTACTCCTTGCCGTTGCGCTTGAGCACCTTGCCCCCCTTGCGGGCAAAGGAGCAGGAGACCTGCTCGGTGCGTCCGGCGTCGGTCAGGTAGCTCCCCTCGACCACGAAGAAATCTGCGCCGTGGCGGATGCTCTGACCGTCGGTCATGCCGAGCGACGACTTGCACATCGAGAGGTAGTAGACCGCCTCCATGATGTTGGTCTTGCCGGCGCCGTTGTCCCCCACGAAGCAGTTGACGCCGGGGCAGAGCCGGAGCTCCTCCTGGGCAACATTCTTGAAGTTGAGCAGCGATAGTCTCTTGAGATACATGGCCAATCGGACATTATGCAGGTGCGCCTCCGGCGCGCCGTTTCAGGTACAAAGATACGACAAGCGGCAGGGACCGCCAAATTTATTTCAACCGCCAACGGAATCTGACGCAATCAGACTCCACGGCTGCGGCGGAAGGCGAGCGGCGTGCAGCCCACATGGCGGCGGAAAAACTTGCAGAAGACGGCCGCATCGCCGAAGCCCAGCTGCGCCGCCACCTCACCCACCTGCAGCGTCGTCGTGAGGAGCAGGTTGCGCGCCTCCATGAGCTGCAACTCGCTGAGGATTTCGTTCACGCTGCGCCCCGTCTCGGCCCGCAGCACGCGCGTCAGATACTGCCGGCTCACGGCCAGCCGGTCGGCATAGAAGCCCACGGAGTGCTCCTCACGGAAGTGCTTCGTCGCCAGGGCGTGGAACTCACGCAGCAGTCGGTCGCGGCGGCTCACATGTTCGCGCACCACCGTCTTGTGCGACAGCCAGTCGGCCACATCGAGCAGCAGTGCCTCGCAATGGACCTGCACCCTGCGCCGCAGGAAGCGGTGGTCCGAATCGAGCAGCGACATCAGCGCTTCGAGTTCGCTGCGCAGATGCTCGGCGGCATAGGGGCTCAAACGGAGCGTGCAGTCGTCGTCGCGGCGCATGGTGAGCAGCAGCTGCGCAACGATGCGCGACAGGGCCGGCTCCTCGGCCCAGAGCGACTCGGAGAGCGACAACGCCATATACTCGAGGTCGGAGGACAAACTGCGGTGGTCGGTCAGATAGTCCGGACCGTGCAGCAGGACGGTTCCTGCCGACAACGATACGGGACGCCCGTTGAGGCGGATTTCGGAGTGTCCCGCGGTGAGCAGCACCAGCATCAGCTCGCGGTTGAAGTACCGCTCGTTGTGCGGATAACGACGGTTGTCAAAATTGCCCACAAAACAGACAACCTCGTCGTCCAGATGCGGCAGCTGAGGCCAGTGATGCAGCAGCTGCGCATTATCGTAGGTTCGCAATTCACTCATCGGGCGGTTGGTTTTACTCTATAAAGGTACGATTTATTTCCCGATTGACAAAAAAAGGACGGATACGGTCAATACTTTTTGCCCAAAAAGCAAGACCTTTGCAGGCTGGAACCGGTCCTGACCGGCCCTTCCCCAAAAAAGATTCTGCCCATGGAACCGAAACAGCTGGCCAAACGCTACGCCATCTTCATCGCAGGGCTCTACTTTCTGGCCCTCGGCATCGTCCTCATCGTCCGCTCGTCGCTCGGGACGACCCCCATATCGAGCGAAAACTACGTGCTGAGTCTGCACACGACCCTCACGCTGGGCTGGTGGACCTTTCTGACGAACCTCATCCTCATGGGCGGGCAGTTCTGGCTGCTGCGCGGCCGCACGACCCGCCGCGACACGGTCGAGATACTGCTGCAGCTCCCCTTCTCGTTCCTCTTCGCCCTCTTCATCGACCTCAACATGGCACTCACCGAAGGGCTCGTTCCGGCAGGCTACGCCGCCTCGCTGGCGCTGCTGCTCTTCGGCTGCCTCGTGCAGTCGGTAGGCGTGGTGCTCGAGCTCAAGCCCCGCGTGGCGATGAAGAGCGCCGAGGCCTTTGTCAAATACGCCGCACAGCGCTACGGGCGGGAGTTCGGCCGTGTCAAGGTGGTGTTTGACATCACGCTGGTGCTCATCGCCGTGGTGCTCGGACTGCTCTTCTCGGGGCGCATCGAGGGGGTTCGCGAGGGTACGGTCATTGCCGCCTGCATCACCGGCTACATCGTCTCGTTCCTCAACACGCGGGTGATGACGCGCCGCACGCTCGGACGGCTGCGTTCGGCACTGAAATAGGCCCACTTCGGCACGCCGCACAGGGCAAAAAAATCGGAGCACGGCATTGTACTTTGTGAATAGTTTTGTATCTTTGCTGCCTACTGTATGAAATTATAAACCCAAAACACCGATATTTTCTATGGCAAAGGAGCAAGTCGCCGGGCAGGAAGCTCTCAGCACGGCGATGAACAAAACGGAATTTTTCTTCGAGAAGAACGGCAAACTGATGTCGTACATTTTCCTCGGACTGCTCATCCTGGCAGCCCTCATCTTCGGATACCGCACCCTCATCGTGCAGCCGCGTGCCGAGAAGGCCGCCGAGATGATTGCCCAGGCACAGACCCGCTTCGAGGCCGAGAACCCCGACTATGAGCTGGCCCTGAACGGCGACGCCAACGGCGCCGGTTTCCTCGACGTCATCGACCAGTACGGCTCGACCCCCTCGGGCAACCTGGCCAAGCACTACGCCGGCATCTGCTACCTGAAGAGCGGCGATGTGGAGCAGGCAGCCCTCTATCTGGCGAAGTTCTCCCCCGTGAAGGGTCTTCCCGGCGCGCTGATTAACGCCCAGAACTACGGGCTGCAGGGCGACGTAGCCGTCGAGCAGGGCAACTATGCCGCAGCGGTGAAGTTCTACGAGAAGGCCGTCAAGGCAGCCGACAACAACATGACCGCTCCGCTCTACCTGCGCAAGGCAGGTCTGGCCGAGAAGGCCCAGGGCAACAACGAGCGTGCTGCCGCACTCTTCCAGCGCATTCTGGACAACTACCCCTCGTCGATGGAGGCCCGTGAGGCCGAGAAACTCCTCGGAAGCATCAACTAACAAGGGAGCAACCACATGGCAACGAAAAACCACAACCTCTCGCAGTTCGATTCGCCGCTGCCTTCGGCCGCCGACATGCGCTTCGGCATCGTCGTGGCCGAGTGGAACCGCGAAGTGACCGAGGCGCTGCTCGAGGGCGCCGTCAGGACGCTGCGCAGCGCCGGCTGCCCCGACATCAACATCCAAATCAAGTATGTCCCCGGCACGTTCGAGCTCTCGCTCGGCGCCCAGTTCTTCGCCGAGTATACCGACGTGGATGCCGTCATCGCACTGGGCTGCGTCGTGCAGGGCGACACGCGCCACTTCGACTTCATCTGCCAGGGCGTAACGCAGGGCATCACCCAGCTCCAGATTCAGTGGAACATGCCCATCGCCTTCGGTGTGCTGACGGTCAACGACATGCAGCAGGCACTCGACCGCTGCGGCGGCCGTCTGGGCAACAAGGGTGACGAGGCCGCTGCCGCCGCCATCCAGATGGTGAAGCTCCAGATTGACATGGAGGCCGCATCGCCCAACCGCGAACCCGACCGCCGCAACATCAACTGACAAGGGCGGAGGTGCGGAAGCGCTCCATCCAACCCCAAACGAGGGACCGACAACCGTGTCGGTCCCTCGTTTTTTCATGCTCTCCTTCAAATTTGCGGCAGCAACAGCGCTACGCATCTCCATATCCGCAGGCCAGAGCCACTACTCCATCGCATCCCGACAACCCCATATCGCAGGCCCGACGCCTCTGCCGCATCCCAACAACCACAAACCGCAAACCACAGACACCGCAGATAGTCCAAACGCCCGCACCCTGCTGCCGGGTCACACACCCCTTGAGCCGGAGACACGCCACTTCCATCCACAGCATCCTCCCTGCCCCACCCCTGCACCCAGCCGGGCGACACGCCCGGCACCACCCGGCAGGCTGCTTCCGGCGCCGGCCGACGGTCCCCTTCTCGAAAGCCGGCACACAGGCGACAAAAAAAGAGCGCATCCCGCTGCAGCGGAATGCGCCCGACCCGACGAAACCCGCCGGGAGGATATCGGTCGCCCGTTACTTGATAATCACCGAACGGTTGGCCTCCTTGAAGTCATAGGGGCTCTCCGAGTCACCCAGACCCTCGTAGGTCAGCTGCTTGGGGTTGACGCCGTTGGCCACCAGGAAGTCGTAAACGTTCTTGGCGCGGTTTTCGGCCACACGCTTGTTGCCGGCCGGCGTACCGGTCTGCTTGTCGGCATGGCCCTGAATCTTGTAGACACGCTCCTCGGGGCCGTTCTTGATGACCTCGGCCATCAGCAGCAGACGGGTCTTCTCCTTCGAGGTGAGCTTCGACATGCTGTAGTCGTAGAAAATCACCGACATCGGGCTGGGATTGAGCTCCTGGGCGGCAGCTTGGGCAGCCTTCGCCTCGGCAGCACGGGCAGCGGCGTCGGCACGCTCGGCATCGGCACGCGCAGCCTCAAGTTCGCTGTTCAGACGCTCGTTCTCGGCCTTGGCCTCCTCCAGACGGGCATTGCCGTCGGCCACGGCGCGCTGGAAGGCCTCCACTTGCTCCTCGGTCACACCCGGCACACCACGCTCCCAGACGCGGCGGTTGAAGCGGTAGGTCACACCTGCCGTGGCACCCAGACCGAGCAGCACGGTGCTCGACGTCTTGGCCGGGCAGACGCGGTCGTGGGTGATGAAGCCCTTCAGCTCGAGGTTGATGTCGAAGGCGGGCGATACGCGGAACTTGTTCAGAAGGCCGTAGGCCACCGCGAAGTCATCCTGCGTCGAGGTTGCGAACTTCGACTGAATCTCGTCGGTGAAGTTGCTGACCATGTAACCGAAGCCGACGAAGGGGACGGCATAGTAGACCCGGTCGTCGCGATAGCCGCCAATCCAGTTCGAGAGGTTGACCGCCAGGTCGACGTGACCGAACAGGTAGGGCCATCTGGCCTTGCCCAGGTCGGGGTCGAAGTTACCGAGCTTGCCGCCCTGCAGCTGAACGCGGACTCCGAGCACGGGGTTGAGCCACTTCAGCAGCGAGACGTTGCCCTCGAAACCGAGCCGTTCGCCGAAACTTCCGGCGTTGGTGCCCGTCGTGAAGGCGGTTCCGGCTCCGAGGCCGACCGAAACCTCCCAGTTATCCCAAAAACCGTTGGTGACGAAACCCGACCAACTCGGATGCTTGGGTTCCTCACCTGCCGTTGCAGCGAAAGCCGTTGCAACCAAGACACATGTCAGGAATAGTTTTTTCATGCTTCTCATTTGATTTAAGTCCGAAACGAATATTAAAATTCTTTACAAATATAACGATAAATCTGCGGTTTACATATCGTGCACGCAAAAAAAGTCGGTCTCGGCACTAAAAAAAGGGGCCGGGATACGCATCCCGGCCCCTCTGCCGCCCGGAGAGGCCCATTTGCCCCTCCCGCTATGAGGCATCAACCGCACTTCGAATAGCCGCACGACATGCAGGTGATGCAACCGTTCTGGTAGGCCATGTTCTCCTGACCGCAGCTCGGGCACTTGCCCTTGGTCTTCGTGCCGTCGACGATATACTGCTTGAGCGCCCGGCAGACACCCGTCTTCCAGGTGTTGATGGACTCGCTGTCCAGATGGAGCGACTCGATGAGCGAAACGGTCTTCTCAATGGGCATGCCGTGGCGCAGCACACCCGAAATCAGCTTGGCATAGTTCCAGAACTCCTCGTTGAACAGACGCGAGATGCCGCCGATGGTGTTCGTATAGCCGTAGCGGTCCGTATACTGGAAGTCGTAGCGCTTCGTGCCGTCGGCCTCGCGCACCTTGATGATGTTGCCCTTGGTGATTTTGCGGGGGATGTACATGGCGTCCTCCTCGATTTTACCGGTGAAAATCTCGTAGGGGCGTCCGTCCTGCAGACCCACGAAGGCAATCCAGTCCTCCGAGCCGTTCTTGAAACGCACAATGTCGGCCGGAATCGACTTGGGACGCTTGAGCACCTGTCCGGGATGCTCCTCGCAGCGAGACTTCTTCTGCGAGTTCTTGTCGAGCAGCACGCCGTCGCGGCAGCCGTCACGGTAGACCGTCACGCCCTTGCAGCCGCTCTCCCATGCCGTCCGGTAGACCTGGGCCACCAGCTCCTCCGAAACGTTGTTGGGCAGGTTGACCGTCACCGAAATCGAGTGGTCGACCCACTTCTGGATTGCACCCTGCATCTTGACCTTGGCCACCCAGTCGATGTCATTGGCCGTGGCGCCGTGGTAGGGCGAGGCTGCCACCCAGCGGTCAAGCTCCGCATCGGAGATGGTCGCCAGCTTCGAGGTGTCGTAGCCATTAGCCTCAAGCCACTTGACGAAGTTGTGGTGGTAGACGTTGTACTCCTGGAACTTTTCGCCCGTCTCGTCGACGTAGTCCACATGCGTGTCCACGTCCGAGGGGTTAATCTTGCGGCGCCGCTTGTAGACCGTGCGGAAGACCGGCTCGATGCCCGAGGTGGTCTGCGACATGAGCGACGTGGTGCCCGTCGGGGCGATGGTCAGCAGGGCGATGTTGCGGCGTCCCTTCTCGGCCATCTCGGCGTAGAGCTCCGGGTCGGCCTCGCGGATGCGGGCAATCATCGGGTTGTTGCGCTCCTTCTCGGTGCTGTAGATGGGGAAGGCGCCGCGCTCGCCGGCCATCGTCACCGATGCGCGGTAGGCAGCCAGCGCCAGGGTCTTCTGCACCTCGACGGCGAAGTCGATGGCCTCGTCCGAGCCGTAGCGCAGCCCCAGAGCGGCCAGCATGTCGCCCTCGGCCGTGATGCCCAGACCCGTACGGCGGCCCTTGGTGGCCATCGTGCGGATTTTCTTCCAGAGGTTGAGCTCCACGCTGCGGATATCCTCGTCCTCGGGGTCAGCCTCGATTTTGGCGATGATGAGCTCGACCTTCTCCAGCTCCAGGTCGATGATGTCGTCCATCATGCGCATCGCCTTGTTCACATGCGATTTGAAGCGCTCGAAGTTGAAGCTGGCCTCCTTCGTGAAGGGTTTGTCCACATAGCTGAAGAGGTTGATGGCCAGCAGACGGCACGAGTCGTAGGGGCAGAGGGGAATCTCGCCGCAGGGGTTGGTCGAGACCGTCACGAAGCCCTCGTCGGCATAGCAGTCGGGGACGCTCTCGCGGATAATCGTATCCCAGAAGAGCACGCCGGGTTCGGCCGACTTCCAGGCGTTGTGGATAATCTTCTCCCACAGCTTGCGGGCGTCGATATCCTGCTGGTAGAGCGGCGCGGGCGAATTAATCGGGAACTGCTGGTGGTAGGGCTTGCCCTCGATGGCGGCACGCATGAACTCGTCGTCGATTTTGATGGAGACGTTGGCGCCCGTCACCTTGCCCGTGTCGACCTTGGCGTCGATGAAGCGCTCGGCGTCGGGGTGCTTGATGGAGAGCGTCAGCATCAGCGCACCACGGCGGCCGTCCTGCGCCACCTCGCGCGTCGAGTTGGAGTAGCGCTCCATGAAGGGGACGATACCCGTCGAGGTGAGCGCCGAGTTGAGCACCGGGCTGCCCGTGGGACGGATGTGCGAGAGGTCGTGACCCACGCCGCCGCGACGCTTCATGAGCTGCACCTGCTCCTCGTCGATGCGGAAGATGCCGCCGTAGCTGTCGGCCGGATGCTTGTGGCCGATGACGAAGCAGTTCGAGAGCGAGGCCACCTGCAGGTTGTTGCCGATGCCGGTCATCGGGCCGCCCTGGGGAATCACGTAGCGGAAGTGGTCGAGCAGTTCGAAAACCTCCTCCTTCGACATGGGGTTGGGATACTTCCGCTCGATGCGCTCGATTTCGGCGGCGATGCGCTCGTGCATCTGGCGGGGGGAAGATTCGTAGATATTGCCGAACGAATCCTTCAACGCATACTTGCTCACCCACACCGTGGCGGCCAGTTCGTCCCCGTCGAAGTATTTTTTCGATTCGGCAACCGCATCGTTGTAGGCAACTTTCTTCAAAGGTGCGGTTGTTTCGGTTTTTGACATATGATTTATCTTTTTCTCGGTTTATCAGTCAGTTGGAACACTTCGTCTCAAAATACGGTTTTACAAATTTGCCGTTTTTTTCGGTAAAAAACAATTAAAAGAAATCAATTTTATGAAAAGTTATCTACAGCACCGCAAAAAAACGCGCCCGGCCTCACCGGAGCGCGTTCGAGCCTGCAGCCCGCCGAATCAGCGAACCGCCACGGCGTCAATCTCGACGCTGGCGCCCATCGGCAGCCGGGCCACCTCATAGCACATGCGCGCCGGCATCTGCTGCGTGAAGAACTCGGCATAGACGGCGTTCATGGCGGCAAAGTCGCCCATGTCCTGCAGCAGCACGGTCGTCTTGACCACCGCCTCGAGCGAGCTGCCCGCCTCCTCGAGGATGTGGCGCAGGTTGGTCAGCGACTGGCGCGTCTGCGCCTCGATGCCTTCGGGCATACGGCCCGTCGAGGCGTCGATGGGCAGCTGCCCCGAAACGTAGATGGTGCCTGCCGCCTCGACGGCCTGCGAATAGGGACCCACGGCCTTGGGAGCCAGGGGCGATGCGATAATCTTTTTCATAGTGGAGGGTGGTTGTTTCGGACAAAGATACGGAATCGTCCGCTCATTTACAACCTCCGCCGGGTCGAATCGGAGGAAAAGCGTCCCCGAAGTTGTCCGTCCGCGGAACAATCCGTATCTTTGGGCGTCGAACGACCAAAAAAGACATACGTCATGAAACATCTTCTCTTCAAGAGCGGTCTGGCCGCACTGCTCGTGCTCTTCACGGCGGCGGGCTGCTGCCCCTGCCGCTCCTACCAGCGCCGCACGCAGCGGCCGCTCGTGGGGACCGAATGGCAGCTTATCCAGCTGGGCGGACGCCACTTCCAGCCCGAAGAGGGGCGCTACACGCTCCGTTTTCTGGAGGAGGAGCGGCGCGTGGCCGGCGTCGGCGCCTGCAACCAGCTGACGGGAAGCTACACGCTGAGCGAACGCCGCGCGCTGAGCATCTCGCCGCTCGCCTCGACACGCATGGCCTGCCCCGACGGAGCCGATGAAGCGGCCTTTGCCGAGGCCATCGAGTCGACCACCCACTACGAGATGGACGGTCCGATGCTGCTGCTGCTCTCCAACGGTGACCTGAAGGCGGTCTTCCAGGCCAAACCGGCCAAATCGGAATAGCGCCCGACCTCCGAGGCACTGCCCTCCCCGCGGCTCCGCGGTTCAGAGGTTCAGAGGTTCCGCGGGTCGCGGGTCGCGGGTCGCGGGTCAGAGGTTCCGCGGTCCGAAGACTCGGAGGTCCGAAGGCCCGGAGGCCCGGAGACCCGGAGGCTCCGGCCACGCCTCGGTCCGCTCCGGCCCACCCCGGTTCCGCCAACGCTTCGTTCCGACCCGGTCCGTTCTGGTCCGCTCCGGTCCGCGTTCCGACAGTTCACCCCGCTCCACAACAAAGCCGGCCCCCCTGACGGGAAGCCGGCTTCTTTTTGTCCGGAGGTGACTCCGATTACTTGAGGTTCGGGTTCAGCTCGCCCCACTTGTCCATAGCGGGCAGCACACCCATCTCAATCACCTCGTCACGCAGCGTGCAGAGGTGCTTGTAGCTCTCCTTCAGGGCTGCATGCTCCTCGGGAGTTCCCTTTACATCCTTGTAGTGGGCGCCGTTCTTCGTAATCTCGCACTCCATGGCCATCATGATGTGGTCGAACTCGCCGTTGTGTACATAAACACCGGCAGGATAGTCGAACGGTTTGCCGCCCATGGCTGCTGCAATCATGCAAATCGAGACGTATGCCGGGCTCTGGAACGACGAGCGGCCACGCAGGTCGATGATGTGCTTGCCGCCCTGGATGACGCGCTGCTGAAGTGCGTGCCAGTCCTCAACGGGCATCTTCGTGCCGATGAGCTCCGACAGGGGCTTGCCGGCAACCATCGTCGTCGATGCGAATACGGCCATCTGCTCGCCGTGGCCGCCGTACGTACGGCAGTTCTTCACCTCGTCGGGCGAAATCTTGAAGTACTTGGCCAGCTCCGAACGCAGACGCGTCGAGTCAAGAGCGGCGAGGGTGGTCACCTGCGAGGGCTTCAGACCCGAGTAAATCAGGGTAATGAGACCCGTGATGTCGGCCGGGTTGAAGATAACGACCACGTGCTTTACATCGGGGCAGTAGGCCTTGAGGTTCTTACCGAAATCCTCGGCAATCTGAGCGTTGCCCTTGAGCAGGTCCTCACGCGTCATGCCGGCCTTGCGGGCAGCGCCGCCCGACGATACGACATAGGCAGCGCCCGTAAGAGCCTCCTTCACATCGGTCGTCCAGGTGATGTTTACACCCTCGAAGGCGCAGTGGTAGAGCTCCTCGGCAACACCTTCCAGTGCGGGACCGAAGGGGTCATAGAGGCAAATGTTCGGCGTAAGGCGCATCATCAGAGCCGTCTGTGCCATGTTCGAACCAATCATGCCGGCTGCGCCGACGATGGTCAGTTTCTCGTTCGTCAGAAATTCCATAATCGTTCTGTTTTAAAAGTTGAACACCTATTTTTTGTAAAACGTCTTTCGTTTCTCTTTTCCATCATCCCGGCCTCACGTCCCGGCCTCCGCATCGCCGGTCATTCCCGGCAGAACTTTTCGTATCGCGGCGACCCTGGCAGACCTTTCGGCAGTCCGAAGCCTGCTCCCCCGCGGGGTCCGGGAGTCTCCCCCCCTGCGGCCCGGCGCCTACTCCACCTCGCGGCGGTTCATCAGCGCATGAGCGATGGTCAGCTCGTCGACGTACTCCAGCTCGTCGCCGAAGCCGATACCCCGGGCGATGGCCGTCACCTTCAGCCCCTCGAACTGCCTGAGGCGGTTCATCAGGTAGAAGAGCGTCGTCTCGCCCTCGACCGAGGTCGAGATGGCCAGAATCACCTCCGTCACGCCGCCCCGTGCGATGCGGTCGACAAGCAGGTCGATTTTCAGGTCCGAGGGGGCGATGCCCTGCATGGGCGAAATCACGCCGCCCAGCACATGGTAGAGCCCCCGGTACTGGTGCGTGTTCTCAATCGAGAGCACGTCGGCAACCTGTTCCACGACGCAGATGGTCGAGTGGTCGCGTTCGGGGTCCGCGCAGATGGGACAAATCTCCTCGTCGGAGAGGTTGTTGCACTGCGCGCAATACTTCACGTCGTCGCGGAAGCGGTTGATGCTGCGGGTCATGTCGTGGACCGATTCGGGCTCCATGCGCAACAGGTGGATGGCCAGCCGCAACGCCGTGCGGCGCCCCACTCCGGGCAGCTTCGTCAGCTCGCCGACGACATCCTGAAGAAGTCGTGACAATGTCTTATCTCGTTCTAAACAGTTCTACATCTGCGGCCCGGGTCCAATCCTTCCGGGACCAATCCTTCCAATTCCAATTCTTCCGGGTCCGAACCTTCCGGCCCATCTCCTTCCGAATCCGAGCCTTCCGGCCCCACTCCTTCCGAATCCGAGCCTTCCGCCCAACTCCTCCCGGGTCCTCCATTCCGCCCCGGAGCCTGTATCTCCCCCCCCGGCGCTGCCGCAGGGTCAGATGACCTCGATTTTCGAGCGCTCGAGCCACCCCTTCTTGCCGTCGGCAATGACCACCTCGCACCAATCATCCAGACGGTCGGTGACGGTCACCTTGGTCCCTTCGTGGAGCACGAAGAGGTCGGTCGACGACTTGTCGGGCGAACTCTTGACGGCCGTCGACGCGGTCATCACCACGGCCTGCGTGTCGTCAAGGATTTCATGCCGCTCGCCCGCTGCAAACCACGTTGTTACGACGAAGAGCAGGAAGGCCACGAGCGTTCCGTAGAAGCCCGCCTTGCGCAGCGGCAGCCGCTGTGCCAGCAGGTAGAGCAGGAAGAGCCCCAGCGCCGCCAGCAGCGCCACAAGCGAGAGGATGCTCCACGAGGTGCACCCCATCACGTGGCGCACGGCGCGCAGCCACGAGGCGAGGAAAAACTCCGGAATCGCCTCGATGTTGTCCTTGGTCATCGCCTCGGCAACCCCCAGGTTGTAGCGGATGTCGTCGTTGCCCGGCGCCAGGCGCAGCGCGCGGTTGTAGTTGAGAATCGCCTCACCCAGCCGCTCGTCCTTGAAGCAGGCGTTGCCCAGGTTGTAGTAGAGCTTCGCCGAGCCGAGTCCGCGGGCCAGAATCTGGTTGTAGACGTCGATGGCCGTATGGAAGTCCGAGTTGATGTAGGCCGTGTTGGCCTTGTCCCACAACTGCGCCTCGGTCAGCGCCGTCTCGTTGTCCGCCGTCTGCGCCGCTGCGGCCGTTGTCACCGCATCGCCCTCGGCCCCCTCGGCGGCGGCCGTCTGCACCGTATCCGGCACGCCCGCAAGCGAGTCGGCAGGCTCCGCAGCCCGGAGCGTCACCGCCATGCCGAGCAGCGCCACCGCGCAGATTGCATATCGTTTCATCGCTTTCATCGCTCTCCGTTGTTCAGTCATACACTTGGTTTCCCGCACGCCGCTACCGTTTGATGATTGACTCAATGTGCGAAATCAGGTCCACACCCTCGGCATAGACGTCGCTCATGCGCGACGACTCGACGGGCGAATACTGCGCCTCGTCGCAGCGCGTGATGATGGCCGTGAAGCGCTGCGAGTCCTCGGCCGGCACGCCCCGCTTGTGGAGCTCCTCGCGGACGTTCTCCTTCGTGAGGCTGGCCACGGGGATGTTGAACTTGTCACCCATGTATCCCCACAGCGCCCGCAACATCTCCTCGTAGAAGGCGTGGCGGTTCTGCTCGGTCATGTAGTGCTTGGCGGCACGGAAGCGCTGCACGGCGACCTTGTTGGCGCGCCGTCCGCGCAGCAGGGCCACGTTCTGCGAGTCGCGAATCCGCTTGCGCAGCGCCACGTAGGCCATGGCGAAGAGGAGCAGAATGCCCCCCAGCAGCACCCAGTAGGCCGCGCTGAAGAGGAAGGGCGACCGCATGGGCCGCAAGCCGGCTCCGCCCAGCTTGATGAAGCGGATGTCCTGCCCCAGCAGCTTGACCTCCTCCTTCGACATGCCGCGTCCCTGCATGACCAGCGCCGCGTCGCCGCCCCCCTTGGCATCGGGGGTGATGTCGAGCGTCAGCGCCTTGGAGCGGAGCGTCACGTACTGCATCCGCTCGGGGCTGAAGTAGGAGAACTCGACCGGTTCAATGTCGTAGGTCCCTTCGGCACGCGCGATGAAGGGGTACTCGAACTGGCGGTATCCCGACGTTCCGGCCACGGAGCTCTTGAGCGATTCGGTCGTCTTGACGTTGTACTGCTCGAACGAGCCGGGCAGCGTGAGCTTGGGCGCCTGCACGAAGGTCAGGTTGCCCGTACCCGAAATCTTCACCGTATAGGTCGCGGCCGAGTTGGCGGCCAGATGCGTCTCGGGCAGCGTCGCCTCCATCGTATAGTTGCCCACCGCGCCGCTGAAGCTCTCGGGCGCACCGGCCGGCAGCTCCTTGACGTTGACCGTCACGCGCTGCGTGGCCACCTTGCGGGGCACGTTGTAGATGTCGGGGCCGCCTCCGAAGAAGGGGTCCATGTTGCGGCTGTTCTGCACGACCACCTGTGCCAGCAGCGTCAGCTCGGCCGGCTCGATGACCAGCTTGCCCGCCTGCTGGGGGTAGAGCAGGTATTCGCGCACCACCTGGGCGTTGTAGACCTTGCCGCCCAGCGTCTCGCGGCCGGCACGCGGCACGGAGTTGACGTCGAGCTCCTGGGCCCAGAATCCGTTGAACGAGGGCCAGCTTTCGCCCTGAGAACCGACGATGGGCACCCGCGTGTAGAGCTTGAAGCTCACGCGCAGCGGCTCACCCTTGTAGACCGACGTGCGCGACACCTCGGCACGCAGCAGCACGTCGTCCTTGGCCAGCTGCCCCTGAGCGGCTGTCTGACCGCTGTCCGGGGCGGCCGACTGGCCGCCGCTGCCGCCATGCTGCGCGGAGGAGCCGGAGCCCGCTTCGCGGACAATCTCCACCGGCACGGGGTCGGTCGAATAGGTCGTCCCGTCGACGGCAATCGAGGCGCTGCCGATGGTGACGTTGCCCTCGGCCTGCGGCAGCAGCACGTAGGTGATTTTGTATTCGACGGTCTTGTCCATCGAGCCGTTGACGATTGAAATCCGCTGCCCCTTCGAGACGGCCGGGCCCGCCAGCACGTCGAACCCTTCGAACGAGGGGGCCGAGAAGGTGCTTTCGTCGGGCTTGGCGTTGAGCGAGAACTCCACGCGGAAGGCCTCGCCCACGGCTACCGTCAAGGGAGCATGGGTCTCAAAAGTGACCTTCTCGGCGCCGTACGCCGAGAAGACCGCCAGCACGGTGAGTGCCGTCAAGAATATTTTCGCTAAGAATGCTCTCATCGATTCGTATAGACTCGCTTTTTGCAACTATAACGACGCCCGTGCACCGTTATTATATGCGAGCGGAGGATTTTAGTGCTTGAATTCGGCGAAAAAGTCGTTGCCCTTGTCATCCACGATGATGAAGGCGGGGAAGTTCTCGACGTAAATCTTGCGCACGGCCTCCATGCCCAGCTCGGGGAAGTCAACCACCTCAACCGACTTGATGGAGTTCTTGGCCAGGATGGCTGCCGGACCGCCGATGGAGCCCAGGTAGAAGCCGCCGTTGGCCTTGCAGGCGTCCGTCACGGCCTGCGAGCGGTTGCCCTTGGCCACCATCACCATCGAGCCGCCATGCTTCTGGAAGAGGTCCACGTAGGGGTCCATGCGGCCGGCCGTCGTGGGGCCGAACGAGCCCGAAGCCATGCCCTGCGGCGTCTTGGCCGGACCGGCATAGTAGACCGGGTGCTTCTTGAAGTACTCGGGCATGGGCTTGCCTTCATCGAGCATCTGCTTGATGCGGGCGTGGGCGATGTCGCGCGCCACGATGAGCGTACCGCGCAGGTTCAGACGCGTCTTGATGGGGTACTTGGTCAGGATGGCGCGCACCTTGTCCATGCCTTCGTCCAGGTCGATGTCCACGGCCGGCGACATGGCGGGAGCCTCCTTGGGCAGGAAGCGGGCGGGGTTCTTCTCGAGCTGCTCGAGGAAGATGCCCTCGGGGGTAATCTTCGCCTTGATGTTGCGGTCGGCCGAGCAGCTGACGCCGATGGCCACGGGGCACGATGCGGCGTGGCGCGGTGCGCGGATGACACGCACGTCGTGTACGAGGTACTTGCCGCCGAACTGGGCGCCCACGCCGCTCTCGCGGCAGATTTTCAGCACCTTCTCCTCCCACTCCAGGTCACGGAAGCAGCGGCCGCCCTCGTTGCCCGAGGTCGGAAGCTCGTCCAGATAGCCGGCCGAAGCCTTCTTGACGGTCGAGAGGCACATCTCGGCCGACGTGCCGCCGATGCAGATGGCCAGGTGGTAGGGCGGGCAGGCCGACGTACCGAGGTCGAAGATATGCTGCTTGATGAACTTGGTGAGCGACTCCTCGTTGAGCAGCGCCTTGGTCTGCTGGTAGAGGAAGGTCTTGTTGGCCGAGCCGCCGCCCTTGGTGATGAAGAGGAATTCGTACTCCATGCCGGGCTTGCCGCCGTAGATATCAATCTGTGCCGGGAGGTTCGTTCCCGAGTTCTTCTCGTCAATCATCGAGAAGGGGACCACCTGCGAATAGCGGAGGTTGCGCTCCTTGTAGGTCTCGTAGACGCCGCGGGCGATGCAGCGGGCGTCGTCGGCGCCGGTCCATACGTCCTCACCCTTGTGGGCGATGCAGATGGCCGTACCGGTATCCTGGCAGGTGGGCAGCTCGCCCTCGGCGGCCACGCACTGGTTGAGCAGCATCGTGTAGGCGACGAACTTGTCGTTGTCGGTCGCTTCGGGGTCGTCGAGGATGTTGCGCAGCTTCTGCAGGTGCGCCGAGCGCAGGTAGAACGACACGTCGCTGTAGGCGGCCTTCGAGAGCAGCTCGAGGCCCGCGGGGTCGACCTTCAGCACCTTGCGGCCGTCGCACTCGACCACTTTCACGTAATCCTTCGTCAAAAGACGGTACTCGGTTTTGTCCTCCCCGACGGGGAACGGCTCCTGATAGATGAATTCAGACATGGCTCGTTATGATTATATTGTTGTTTGCCGTTGTTGGTTGTGTAGTCCGCCGGGGGCGCGTCGCCCCCTTCGGTCACCGCAAAAATACAAAATTCTCCCGAAATACCGCAACAAAACGGGGCGGATTGTTATTTTTTTCACAAACCGGAGAAACCGGAGGGTAAAAATTCCGGCCGCTGCCCGCAAAACCCCTCGAAAAACCCCACGGCAGAGCGCTCCGGAGCACTTTCCTCCCCTTTTTCCGCCCTCCCGAGCGGAGGGCGCCGGGCCCCGCGCGGCGGCCCCGGCGCGCTCCTCCCCCACCGATATATAAATCCTCGCCTGCGAAGCGGGGCCGCACGCTCGCCGCGGGCGATTTTTTTATGCGGAGACTCCGTTTCTTAAGAATATTTATTAACTTTGTGGCGGTTTTTGAGACTAACAATTTTTTCACATAAACTCATTACTTATGGTATCGTACAAAGATTTGGGTCTGGTAAACACCCGTGAGATGTTTGCCAAGGCAATCAAAGGCGGTTACGCGATTCCTGCATTCAACTTCAACAACATGGAGCAGATGCAGGCCATCATCCAGGCTTGCGTCGAGGCTTCGTCGCCGGTGATTCTGCAGGTATCGTCGGGCGCCCGCAAGTATGCCAACCAGACGCTGCTCCGCTACATGGCGCAGGGCGCCGTGGAGTACGCCAAGGAGCTGGGCAAGAACATTCCCATCGTGCTGCACCTCGACCACGGAAACTCGTTCGAGCTCTGCAAGAGCTGCATCGAGATGGGCTTCTCGTCGGTAATGATTGACGGTTCGGCGCTTCCCTACGATGAGAACGTCGCCCTGACCAAGAAGGTGGTTGACTATGCACACCAGTTCGACGTAACGGTCGAGGGTGAGCTGGGCGTTCTGGCCGGTGTCGAGGATGAGGTCGCTTCGGAGCACTCGCACTATACCAACCCCGACGACGTGGTTGACTTCGTATCGAAGACCGGCGTTGACTCGCTGGCCATCTCGATTGGTACGTCGCACGGCGCCAACAAGTTCAAGCCCGAGCAGTGCACCCGCAACGCCGACGGCATCCTCGTTCCGCCCCCCCTGCGTTTCGACATTCTGAAGGAGATTGAGAAGCGCATCCCGGGCTTCCCCATTGTGCTCCACGGGTCGTCGTCCGTTCCGCAGGAGTATGTCCACATCATCAACACCCACGGCGGTGCGCTGAAGGATGCGGTAGGTATTCCCGAGGAGCAGCTGCGTGAGGCTGCCAAGAGCGCTGTCTGCAAGATTAACATCGACTCGGACGGCCGTCTGGCCATGACCGCTGCCATCCGCAAGATTTTCGTGGACCAGCCCGCAGAGTTCGACCCCCGCAAGTACCTGGGTCCGGCTCGCGACGAGCTGAAGAAGCTCTACAAGCACAAGTGCGAGAACGTCCTCGGTTCGGCCGGCAAGGCTTAATCGAAGCGCGCTTCGCAAACAATTTCCGGAGGCCCCGAGCGGGGTCTCCGGATTTTTTATGCCCGCGCGGCAGGGGCG
The DNA here is from genome assembly GCF_900290115.1 of Alistipes sp. Marseille-P5061. Classification (GTDB taxonomy): domain Bacteria; phylum Bacteroidota; class Bacteroidia; order Bacteroidales; family Rikenellaceae; genus Alistipes; species Alistipes excrementigallinarum. The sequence continues at coordinate 423,306 of NZ_LT985750.1, read as the reverse complement.
GAGGCTGCCGCGGCGGGTCACACCAACGGGACGGGCGCACAAGAGGCAGGGCAAAGGGGAGGGACCAAGCCGGGAAGGCAGGCGGGAGGGTCCGCCGGAAACAGACGGGACAACGGACAACGGACAACGGACGGGCCGTGCCGGGCGTCGTGGACCCGAGTCCCGACGGAGCAGAACCGCCCACCCGGCTGGACCACCGCACCTTCACACCTTCACACCTTCACACCGCCGCACCACCGCGTATCGCCGCACTGCCCGTCCGGACGCGCATAGCCGCAGCGCCGCCCGCCGGGACGCCTCTCCGCAGTGCCCCGCTCCACGGCGCTACCGCCCGTAGCGCTCGCCGACGGTGCGCCAGTCGATGCGCTCCCAGAGGGCCTTGACGGCATCGGCGCGGCGGTTGCGGTAATCGATATAATAGGCGTGCTCCCAGACGTCGATGCAGAGCAGCGGCACCAGCCCGTCGCAGAGCGGATTGCCCGCATTGGCGCGCGCCTCGACCCGCAGGCGGCCCGAGGAGACCTTCGACAGCCAACACCACCCCGAGCCGAAGAGGCCGACGGCCGTGTCAATCATCCGCGTGCGGAGCGCCTCGAACGAGCCGAAGTCGCGCTCCACGGCTGCAAGCAGCGCCCCGTCGGGCGCCGTCTGAGGCGCGGGCGAGAGCGAACGGAAGAGGAAGGCGTGGTTCCACGCCTGGGCGGCGTTGTTGAAGAGGGGACCGTCGGCCGAGCGGACCACATCCTCGAGCGGCTGGCCGGCAAAGGGGGTGTCGAGCGACAGTTCGTTGAGTTTGGCAACGTAGGTCGCATAGTGGCGGTCGTGGTGGTAGCGCATCGTCTCCTCGGAAATCTGCGGCATCAGCGCATCGTAGCCGTAGGGCAGCTCCTCAATCTCGAAGCGGGAGCTCTTCATTGCATCGTTCGTCATGGTGTTATTCCGTTTTTGGTTTGGTCAATTATCCGTGAACTCCGCTCCGCTGACGGCCGGCAATTCGGCACATGCGGAACGGAAAGCCTCTTTTTGCGAACAAATAGGATGCCGGCGGCGTGTTTGTCGAAAATTTTTCCTATTTTTGAAGGAAAAGCCAACAAACCGTAACCTTAAAACCCATTTTTCATTATGAAACTACCCTATGCCGAGCCTTACAAAATCAAGATGACCGAGGCCATCCGCACCTCCACGCGCGAGGAGCGCGAAACCTGGATTCGCGAGGCGCACTACAACCTCTTCAAGCTGCGCGCCGACCAGGTGACCATCGACCTGCTGACCGACTCGGGCACCGGCTCGATGAGCGACCGCCAGTGGGCCGCCATGATGACCGGCGACGAGAGCTATGCGGGAGCCACCTCCTACTTCCGGCTCAAGGAGACCATCGAGCGCATCTTCGGCATGCCCTACTTCCTGCCGACGCACCAGGGCCGCGCAGCCGAGAACGTCATCTTCTCGGCGCTGCTCAAGGCGGGCGACATCGTGCCGGGCAACTCGCACTTCGACACCACGAAGGGCCACATCGAGTTCCGCAAGTGCCACGCCGTGGACTGCACCATCGACGCGGCGGCCGACACGCAGCTTGAAATCCCCTTCAAGGGCGAGATGGATACCGCCAAGCTGGAGAAGATTCTCAAGGAGAACCCCCGCGAGAAGGTTCCCTGCGTGGTGCTGACCATCACCAACAACACGGCCGGCGGACAGCCCGTATCGATGCGCAACATCCGCGAGACGGCCGAGGTGTGCCGCCGCTACGGGGTGCCCCTGCTCATCGACTCGGCCCGCTTCGCCGAGAACGCCTACTTCATCAAGACGCGCGAGGAGGGCTACGCCGACAAGAGCATCAAGGAGATTGTGCGTGAAATCTACACCTACGCCGACATCATGACCATCTCGGCCAAGAAGGACGGCGTGGTCAACATGGGCGGTTTCGTGGCGATGCGCTCCGAGGAGCTCTTCCGCTCGGCGATGATGTACAACATCATGTTCGAGGGCTATGTCACCTACGGCGGCATGTCGGGCCGCGACATGGACGCACTGGCGGTGGGTCTGGACGAGAATACCGAATTCGAGCAGCTCGACGCCCGCATCCGCCAGGTGAAGCTGCTGGGCGACCTGCTCGACGAATACGGCGTGCCCTACCAGCGTCCGGCCGGCGGCCACGCCATCTTCCTCGACGCCAAAAAGATTCTGACGCACCTGCCCAAGGAGCAGTTCATCGCCCAGACGCTGGCCATAGAGCTCTACGTCGAGGCGGGCATCCGCGGCGTGGAAATCGGCTCGATTCTGGCCGACCGCGACCCCGAGACCCACGAGAACCGCTACCCGGCCCTCGAGCTGCTGCGTCTGGCCATTCCGCGCCGCGTCTACACGGACAACCACATCCGCGTGATTGCCGCCGCCTGCCGCAACATCTACGAGCGCCGCGAGTCGATTACGACGGGCTACCGCATCACCTTCGAGGCCCCCATCCTGCGCCACTTCACCGTGGAGATGGAGAAAATCTGACGCCTCCGCGGCTCCGCCCCGGCAAATCCGGGGTCGGGTCCGAAAAACCTCTGAAAACCGACAAGGTCCGGCCACTGCGGCCGGACCTTTTTCATGCACCGTCTTCATCCCCCCTTCCCGGCCGCCGGGCCCCGGCCGCAAGCGCCGGCACGGACACCCTTCCGCCGAACGGCATACCGAACCCGGGCATCCGGTCTTGTCCGCCGCCGCTTCACTGTTCCAAAAACAGAACGGGTCCCCGGCAATCCGGGAGCCCGCTTTGTATCGTTTGCCGCGGCATCGGCCGCCGCCGGCCACGTTAAATCAGCGTCTCGAGAATCTGGACGGCATTGAGCGCCGCACCCTTGCGGATTTGGTCGCTCACGCACCAGAAGGTCAGACCGTTGTCGCAGGTGAGGTCCTTGCGGATGCGGCCCACGTAGACGGGGTCCTTGCCCGCGATGAAGAGCGGCATGGGATAGACCTTCTCCGAGGGGTTGTCCATCAGCACCACGCCCGGAGCCTCGGCAAAGGCCCGGCGCGCCTCCTCGACCGAGACGGGACGCTCGGTCTCGAGCCAGATGCTCTCCGAATGGGCCCGCATCACGGGCACACGCACGCAGGTGGCCGACACCCGCACGTCGGAGTGCATGATTTTGCGCGTCTCGTTGAACATCTTCATCTCCTCCTTCGTGTAGTCGTTCTCGGTGAAGACATCGATGTGGGGAATCACGTTATAGGCGAGCTGGAAGGCGAACTTCTCGACATGCGGCTCGCGGCCGGCCCCCAGGTCGGCATACTGCGCCACCAGCTCGTCCATGGCGGCGGCACCCGCACCGCTGGCCGACTGATAGGTCGAGACGTGGACGCGGCGGATGTGCGACAGGCGCTCGATGGCATTCAGCGCCACGACCATCTGGATGGTCGTGCAGTTGGGATTGGCGATAATCCGCCGCGGCGCATTCTTCGCATCCTCGGGGTTCACCTCGGGAACCACCAGCGGCACGTCCGCATCCATGCGGAAGGCGCTCGAGTTGTCAATCATCACCGCACCGTAGCGCGTAATGGTCTCGGCAAATTCACGCGAGGTGCCGGCCCCGGCCGAGGTGAGGGCAAAGTCCACACCCCGAAAATCGTCGTTGTGCTGCAGCAGCCGCACCGTAAGGTCGCGGCCCCGAAAGCGGTAGCTCCGCCCCGCGCTGCGCTGCGAGCCAAACAGAAGCAGCTCGTCGATGGGAAGTTCGCGCTCCTCGAGAATCCGGAGGAACTCCTGGCCAACGGCGCCGCTGGCCCCCACAATAGCAATTTTCATAACCAACCTTTATATTAAAACCTTTCTTGTTTCCAATTTGCCGCGCCGACGGGTCCGATGCGGTGCAGTGCAGTGCGGCAGCTCCGGCCCTCTCCGGCCTTCGGTGTGCGTCCCCTCCGGACCGCCACCGATCAGCAGGCACCCGGTGTGCATCCGCCCCCGACCTGCGGCCCCGGGGTCAGTTGAAGAACATCTCGTCCTCCTCCTCGTCGCCGGGCTCGCCGCCCGACGAAGAGGTGAGCTCCTCGTCGCAGTCGTAGTGGGGCATCATGGCCGGACGCACGAAGCGGTCCGTGCGGTTGATGCCCAGCCGCGGGTCGTCGTAGACCCGCTTGAGGAAGTCGCCCACGATGGGCAGCGCCACTACGCTGCCCTCACCGCGCGCCAGCAGGTGCACCGACTGGTCCTCGCCGCCTACCCACGCTCCGGCCACAATCTTCGGAGCCACGCAGACGAACCACGCGTCGCGGTTCTTGTTCGAGGTACCGGTCTTGCCGCCCAGCTCGACGCCGTCGAGGCCGAACTGCCACTTCAGACGCCCAGCCGTACCGCCGTTGACCACCCCCTGGAGCATCGTCAGCATCGTATAGGCCGTACGCTCGCTGATGGCATCCTGCGACTGGGGGATGAAGCTGGCAATGAGGTTGCCCTGCCGGTCCTCGATGCGCGTGACGAAAATCGGGTCCGTATGGACGCCCTCGTTGGCAAAGGTGGCAAAGGCGCTCGTCAGTTCGTAGACGTTCGACTCCGAGGGGCCGAGGCAGAGCGCCGGCACGGGGTCGATGTAGCTGCGGATGCCCATGTTGTGGATGAAGTCGGCGACGGCGGCCGGCTGCTTGGCCTGCTTCATAATCCAGGCCGAGTAGTTGTTGCGGCTGTGGGCCAGACCCCAGCTCAGCGGGTGCATCTCGCCCAGCTGCTCGACGCGGCCCGCCTCCTTGGGCGACCAGGCCGTGCCGTTGGCCGTCTCGATGGTCACCGGAAGGTTGGGCACCGGCGTGCAGGGGCTCAGCCCCAGGTGGTCGATGGCGAAGGTGTAGACGAAGGGCTTGATGGTCGAGCCAATCTGCCGCTTGCCCTGCTTGGCCATGTCGTACTTGAAGTAGCGGAAGTTGGGGCCGCCCACATAGGCCTTGATGAAGCCCGTGCGCGGCTCGACGGCCACGAAGGCGGCACGCATGATGCGCTTGTGGTGGAGAATCGAATCGCGCGGCGTCATCACCGTGTCGCGGTCGCCCTTGTAGGTGAAGACCTTCATCGCGCAGGGCTTGTCGAAGCTGGCCAGCACCTCGCGCTCGCTCACCCCGGCGTCGCGCATCTCGCGGTAGCGGTCCGAGTAGCGTATGGCCTGGCGCATGATGCGCTCGCGCTCCTCGCGGTCGGCATCGACGAAGAGCACCTTCGTGCGGCGGTACTGCGCATCCATCTTGGGCTGAATCTCCTGCTCCATCTGCCGCTGCACGGCCTGCTCGGCGTAGGCCTGCATGACGGAGTTGATGGTGGTGTAGATTTTCAGACCGTCGCGGTAGATGTTGTAGGGCGTGCCGTCGGCCTTGCGGTTCTTCAGGCACCAGCCGTAGATGGGGTTCTGCTCATACTCCTTGCGGGCCACCTCGTAGTCCCACTCGTTGTAGAACTGGTTGCGGCGGGGCGGCTCGGCGTTCATCACCAGACGAAGCATCTCGCGGAAGTAGGTCGCGGCCCCCTCGTTGTGCGAGACGGGCTTGTAGTTGAGCACGATGGGCAGCGCCGAGAGCGAATCGGCCTGGGCGCGCGTCAGCGCCCCGGCCTGCTGCATGCGTGTGAGGACCAGGTTGCGGCGCGCCAGAGCGCTCTCGGGATTGCGCACCGGCGAGTAGCGCGTCGGGGCGTTGACCACCCCCACCAGCACGGCGGCCTCCTGCACGTTCAGTTCGTGGGGCTCCTTGTTGAAGAAGGTATGGGCCGCCGACTTGATGCCGTAGGCGTTCGAGCCGTAGGCCACCGTATTGAGGTACATGGCGGCAATCTCCTCCTTCGTGTAGTTGTATTCGAGCTTGAGGGCCGTAATCCACTCCTTGAGCTTCGAGACGACGAGCTTCGACGTGCGGGCGATTTTGCCGCGGTGGCGCGCCGTGTCGCGCGGGAAGAGGTTCTTGGCCAGCTGCTGCGTGATGGTCGAGCCGCCGCCCTGCGAGGTGTTCTGCAGCAGCACGGTCTTCACCGCAACGCGGGCCAGCGAAGGGATGTCGATGCCCGAGTGGCTGCGGAAGCGGGCGTCCTCGGTGGCGATGAGCGCCGCCACGACGGGGGGCACCTCATGGCCGCCCAGCCGGATGTGGAGCGTCGAGTCGGCCGGATAGAGCTCGTCGTACTGGACGTAGGAGCGGTTCTGGACGAAGAAGGTGCCGAGCACCTTGCCGTCTTCGGAGTAGATTTCCGTCGCCAGGTTGCTCTTGGGGTTCTCCAGCTCCTCGAACGACGGCAGCCGTCCGAAGAGGCCCGTCGCCGTCAGCAGCAGCAGGAAGACCAGCAGCGCCACGGGTGCGAAGGCAATAATCCAGAGCCAGCGGATGAGCCGGGGTGAAGCCTTGATGAACCGGGAGCGGGCTCCCGCCTTATTGTTTTGTGTCATGGGACCGAATTTTGCGGTAAAGGTACGAATTTTTCTCAGAAGGGAAGCCCCAATGCGGCAGTAATCCACACGCCGCCCGTACTGGGGCGGTAGCACGAGAGCTTGACGGTCGAGGTGGCCGAGGCCGGCATGCGGAAGAGGTTGACGTCGAAAATCAGGTCACCGCCCACCGACCAGATGCGCCGGCGCGTCGCGGCACCGGGGTAAATCTGCCCCTCGCCCTCGGGGGGCGCAGCGCGGTAGCGCCACGGCTCGGTGGTGAGGAACTGCGCGTAGTCGCCCCCCACGTTGAGCCGTATGCGCTTGAAGTAGAGCACCGAACCGATGCCCCCTTCGGGATAGCAGAGCGGGAACTGGTAGTCGACGGCCGCGGCAAAGTAGTCGTTCGAGACGATGTCGGCCGACGTGAAGCCGCGCGGCACGAGGCGCGTCGAGCGGTAGCTCAGCGGCGCATAGCCCGACGGGAACTTGTAGCCGCCGACCGAGGTCTGGTACGTGGCGGCCACCGTCAGCGAGTTGTGGGGCAGGAATCCGGGGGTGTAGAGCTTGACGTAGCCCGAGAGCAGGTCGCTGAAGTGGCGGTCCGAGGGGTTGAACGTATAGCCGGCGCTCACCGTATAGCCCCACGGCGAGACGAAGTCGCGGTGGGCCAGCCGCGTGAGGTCGGAGTAGCCCACCGAGAAGGAGAGGCTGTGGAGCCCCTCGCGGAAGCCGATGTGCTCGATATTGGTGATGGAGCCCGTCTCCTCGTCCCAGCGGATGTTGCCCACGTTGGCCACCATGCCGTTCGAGAAGTTCCACCCCGTGGCGACGGAGAACTGCCGCGTATGGTAGCCGCGCTGGAGGTAGAGGGGCAGCGTCGCCGTGAGCCCCACCGAGTAGTACTTGTCGGGGCTGGGCGTGCGCTGTCCGCCCAGACCGTAGAACATCTGGTTGCCGCCGTAGGCGGCATCGAGGTCGAAGCGCACGCCCAGCCCGAAGTAGCGGACGCCCAGCCGGAAGAGCGACCCCTCGGAGCGGTTCCAGCCGTAGGAGAAGAAGCCTTCGGTGTTCGAGAGCAGGTTCTGCGAGACAAGCGTCACGCCCAGATTGAGGCTGATGTTCTTCTCGTCGGCCACCTCGAAGGGGTCGAACGCCGCGGGCATCCAGCTGTGGACGTTGACCAGGTTGGGAAGCTTCGGATAGCGCTTGGTGCGGAACTTCGGCTCCGCGGCCAGCGAGTCGGTATAGACGAAGTGCACCGTGTCGAGGTTGACGACGCCCCACGAGCGGCGCGGCGGGTTGACGAGGTTGAGCGGCAGCCGTGCCGGCTCGACGCGGCAGGCGAGGCTGTCGGCCGCCTGGCGCGTGAGGCGGTATCCGAGCCGGTCGTAGGTGGTCATCAGCACCTCGCCGCCGGCGGGCATCGGCTCGAAGGAGCCGTACTTCGAGGTCGAGAGGCGGTACTCGGTGCCGCGCTCCAGGTCGAAGCAGTGGACCTCGTCGCGTCCCGACTGGATGGAGCCGAACCAGAGGCGGCCGCCGCCGGCCCGCAGGTCGCTCAGCGTGATGTAGGCTCCGCGCGTGAGGGGCTCGAGCCCCCCGGCACCGATGCGTCCGAGCCACATGCCCGAGTCGTCGGTCACCAGCACGTAGAGCGCCCGCGTAAGGTCATCCCACGCCAGTCCGTGAATCTCGGTGAGCCCCTCCATGGCGAAGCGCTCCTCGCGCTCCCCGCGGCGGAGCACCACCGTGTAGCGGCCGTCGGGGTTGTATTCGACCCACGCCAGCGCATCGTCGCCCGCACCGGTGGGATAGAGCACGTTGCGCCGCCCGGCGAAGGTGCGCGGACGGCCGTCGGCGAGGTTCATGTAGCAGAGCTGCGAGTTGACCCGCTGCTCGAAGAGCTTCGAGCGCCGGTATTCGGTCCACCAGACCCGCCCGCCCGCAAGGGCCGGACGCGTCGAGACCGACCCGACGTAGCAGACCGTGCGTTCCTCGCCCGTACGGGTATCGACCCGCACGAAGCGGGCCGGGCGGTCGAAATCCTCCTTGAGCGCCAGCACGACCGTGTCGCCCAGCGGCAGCGGCCAGCGGTAGGTGGTGTGATTGCCCTCGGGCAGCCGGACGAGCGACTGCGCGCTGTCGTCCTGCGCGGGAAGCGAATCCCAGTGGTGGCGCAAATCGTCGAAGGTCTCGCGGAAGAGGCGCGAGACGTTCGTGTCGTAGTACTTGCCCAGCGCCACGCGCGTGATGGCGAAGACGTAGGGGTTGCGCGAGCCGTAGCGCGCCACGTTGTTCCACACCTCGGGACCGTAGCGCTCGCAGGCGTAGGAGCAGAGCTGGTAGCCCAGCTCGTAGTGGTCGGGTATGTAGTCGCGGTAGGAGCCGCAGAACCACTTGTCGATGTTGCGCCGCCCGTCGCCCACGCGCTCCATGGCGCGGTAGGCCAGCGTGAAGGAGGGCTGCAGTCCGCGCCCGAACGACGACATCTGCGTCTCGGACATCACGGCGTCGCCCTCCATCGCCCAGAAGGGCATGCAGAGCAGGCCGATGGTCGACCCCTGCTGCCCGAGCAGGTAGCTCAGCGCGCGGATGACGCCCCGGTCGAGGTTGTTGTACTGCACGGCGTGGCGGTACTCGTGGGCCACGAGCTGCTTGAGCCACGGCATCGAGTAGCCGTCGATGGCCGGCGAGGAGAGGAACTCGACGCGCTTGGGGAGGTACATCACCAGTCCGTTCGACTGGAAGTTCTCGGGGTGGATGACAAAGGGAATCCGCATCGGGCCGTGGGTGAAGCCGTAGGAGATGTCGGGCTGCACCGTACGGATGTAGAAGAGCGTATGGCGGGCGATGTTGGCCGCCGTGTCGGGATAGATGACCCGCACGTCGCGCGAGCGCATCGTGCTCCACTTCAGCCCGACGGGGTCCGAGCCCCACGTGTAGTACTGGGCCGAGGCGCGGTGCACACAGCAGAGGGCGCCGACAAGCAGCAGTATGGCCACCAGCCGTTTCACTTCCCGCCCGCCTTTTTGCACCGGTATCCGTTCTGCAGCAGGATTTCGACCACGCGGTCGCGGTGGTCACCCTGGATGATGATTTCGCCCTCCTTGGCCGAGCCGCCGACACCGCAGCGGCTCTTGAGCAGGCGGGCCAGCTCGCCGAGGTCGGCCTGCGTGCCGACGAAGCCCCGCACGAGGGTCACCTGCTTGCCGCCCCGCTGCTTGCGGTCGAGCCATACGCGCAGCTCCTGCTGCGCGGGGGGAAGCGTTGCGGGCTCCTCTTCGCGGGCCGTTTCGAAGTGATAGTCGGGGTCGGTCGAGTAGACCATCCCGAGCCGGGCTTTCCAGTCGTTGTCTGCCATGGTGGAATCGGGGTCGGAAAAATTGCTCCGAACGTAGCAATCTAACGTCGGAGGGGGTGTTATATTTTGCGCAAAAATACGAAAATTATTATCTTTGTTTGCGTATGGCTACCAACTTCAGCGAAAAACTGCGCCGGTGGAACCCCTTTGCGCGCCCGGCGACGCTCGAGGAGCTGCCGCGGCCCCTGCCGCCGGCCGACCCCGCGCAACGGCTGGTCCACGTCTATGTCGAGGGCTACGAGGACGTGGCCTTCTGGCGCGGCGTCTTCGACCACTTCCAGAACCCCTACCTCCGGTTTGAAATCTCGGTGCCCAACCGCGCCGACCTGCCCAAGGGCAAGAAGGTGCTCATGAGCATGATTCCCCGCTCGTCGGAGGAGATGCTGCTCTGCGTCGATTCGGACTTCGACTACCTCTTCGACCAGGCCACCGAGCAGTCGCGCGAGGTCAACGGCTCGACCTTCATGTTCCACACCTACGCCTACGCCACCGAGAACTACCTCTGCTACGCCCCCTCGCTGCACAACGTCTGCGTCAAGGCGACCAAGAACGACACCCACATCTTCGACTTCGTGCGCTTCATGCACGAATACTCGTGCGCCATCTACCCCGCCTTCCTCTGGTACGCCTACTCGGCGCGCCTCTCGTCCGAGGGGGTCTTCACGCTGGCCGACTTCAAGTCGACGGTGCGCATCGGCTACCTCGACATGGAGGAGAACGGCGCCAACACGCTGGCCTGGGTGCGGCGCAACGTCGAGAAGCGCGAGCGGCACCTGCGCGGCCGCAACCCGCGGATGGTCGAGCCGATGAAGGAGTTCGAGGAGCAGCTCCGCGCACGGGGGCTCCGACCCGAGAACACCTACCTCTTCATGCACGGCCACACGCTCATGGACAACGTGGTGCTCGTGCTGCTCAACACCGTCTGCGAGAAGCTGCGCCAGATGTCGGTGGCCAAAATCACCTCGTCGGACAAGAAGGGGGTGGCCCTGAAGAACGAGATGTCGAACTACACCAACTCGCTGCGGTCGATTCGCGACGTGCTGCTCGACAACGAGAACTATACGCGCTGCCCGCTCTACAAGCGGCTGCACAACGACATCGAGCGCTACCTCGAGCACACCATCTGGGAGATGAAGCGCCGCGGCGAGCTGCCCGAGGATTCGGTGCTCACCATCGCGCGCAACCTCAAGCAGAAGTAGCCGCGCGGGCGGCGGCCGGGTGCTTGCAGAGGCCGTTCCCAAAAGGCAAGCGGCGCCATACACCACTCAAAAACCGGGCCCGGAAAACAGATGAAGGGAAGGCTCCTGTCCAGCCTTCCCTTCATTTTTTGCATGCGCCCGGCGGCGCGTATCCTCCGTCAACAATCAGTACCGGATTCGCTTCTGACCGTGGCAGACGCGGCACTGTCCGGACCGGTTGCAGGAGAGGCAGGGATAGACATCCCCGTCGCGGCCCACGAAGTGCCCGTTGCCGTGGCAGGCCGGGCACAACCCCGTACCGCCGCACGCCTTGCAGGTGGTGTAGCCGTGGCGCGACGTATCGCCCGAGGAGCCGCTGTCGTAGGAGTCATAGGAGCCGTTGCTGCCCGAGCCTCCGCCGTAGGAGCCTCCTCCGCCGCCCGCCGCGGGCGAGCTGCCGTAGTTCTGCTCGTAGAGCTCGTTGAAGCGCCCGGGCGAGAGGCGGATGGTGTACCACGTATCGTTGTAGACCGCCTGCGAGCAGTCCCGCGCAAGGTAGAAGCGCTCGCTGTTCTTCGACTTGCAGACGTCGCCCGTCGGCATCATCACCGGAAAACCGCCCATGCCGACCGACTGCGCCCTGTATTCCGGAGCCAAAGTATACCCCTCGAACGAGAACCACTCGTCGCTCGTCCCCGTGCAGAGGAACAGATGCGATGCATAACCCAGCATCACGGAGGCCACCGCATCGCCCTTGTTGTCATACATGAGGCTGACGGTCATCAGACGGCCGTCCTCCCGGCCGAAATAGAACTTTTTTCCGCTGGGAAAGGATTGCGCCGTCGCCGTCGCAACGGAGGCCATCCAAAGGAGCAACAAAAATCCAATCCGTTTCATATCCATTCGCTCATTTCATGCTTCCTTATGTTTCATGGGGCGGCGGAGGGAGCCCCTGCCGCCGCGCGTCCCGTCGTCAGCGCTTGCGCACCACGCGCACGGTGGCCTGGGTCGACTGCCGGATGAAGACCTGCGGGCCCTTGGCATAGCGGCGCCACAGCTCGTCCGTATAGCCGCGGATGGTCAGCAGCTCCATGTCGCCCGTCTTCATCACGTCGAACCCGTTGGCACGCAGGGCGTTCACCGCCTCGTCGATGTGCCACGAGTTGTCGACGCAGAGGCTCAGGTTGACCGCCGAGTTGTGAATCAGGTTCGTCTTGAGGCGGAAGCGCTCGAAGAGCGAGAAGATGGTGGCGAAACGCTCCTCGAGCACGAACGAGAAGTCGCGCGAACGAATCGTCAGCAGCACCTGGTTCTTCTTCAGAATCAGAATCGGCACGTCGACCGGCGCCGACATGGCGCGGATGACCGTACCGGGCTTGCGCTTGTCGCCGAAGGGGCGCACGTAAAGCGGGATGTTCTTGTTCTGCAGCGGTTTGATGGTCCTGGGGTGGATAATCTGGGCGCCGCTGTAGGCCAGTTCGATGGCATCGAGGTAGTTGAGCTCGGCAATCTGCACGGCGTCTGGAAAAATCTTGGGGTCGGCGTTCAGCACGCCGTCGACATCCTTCCACACCGACATCGACTCGGCGTCGAGGATGTTGGCCGCCACGGCCGCCGAGTAGTCCGAACCTTCGCGGCCGAGCGTGGCGGTCGTTCCGTCGGGGGCGCCGCCGATGAAGCCCTGGCCGATGAAGACCCGCTCGGGGCGGCCGGCCAGCTCGGCCCGCAGCAGCGGCGCCGAGGCGGCGATGTCGATGGCCGCATCCTTGTGGCGCATCTCCGTGCGGAAGCAGCGCCGCATGTCGACCCAGTGGTTGGCAACGCCCGCCGCATTGAGGTACTCCGAGACGATGGTCGTCGAGAGCAGCTCACCGTAGGCGACAATCGCATCGTACCACAGCTCGGCATCCTCCGCCCGGTAGACGGTCTGCGTCGCCACCCGTTCGAGCTCGGCAAAGAGCTCATCAACCCGCTCGAGCCGTTTGGGACCGTGCCACAAATCCTCGATGATGCCGGCGTGGTAGTCGCGCAGTGCGGCAATCTGCTCCTCCGAGAGGGCGCGGTCGCCCCGCTGCAGCCCCGTGAAGACCTGCTCGAGGGCGTTGGTCGTCTTGCCCATGGCCGAAACAACGATGAAGAGGTTCTCCTCTCCCGCAATGATTTTGTGGAGGTTGCGTACGCCGTCCGCATTGCGGACCGAGGCTCCTCCGAACTTGTAGACTTTCATGCTGTCAAACTTCATTTCGACCGCTGCCGGACGGGCCGCTCCCCCATCCTCGGGGGCCGGCTCGTCCGGCAGCAATCGCACAACGTATTGTTCTCAAAAAATAGCTCTTTTCCCGCCTCCGGGGAGGAGGCGTCAGCCGCTCGCAGCGGGTGTCTTCCGGCGGCAGCTTCGCAGCAAATACTTCCCGGCGGACGCTTCACCGCAAGCGCTTCACCGCGGGCGCATCCCGGCAGCCGCATCACGACAGGCCCCTAACCGACCCGCCGCGCTCCTTCCCGAGGTTCCGACAAAATCCGCCCGGAGGTTCCGACAAAATCCTCTCCCGAGGCTCCGCCGAACTCCGCCCGAAGGTCCCGCCGAAATTCTCTCCCCGGCGGCCCCCCCCGCCGCGCGGGGTTACTTCACCGCACGGTAGGGCACGCCGATGTTCTGGAAGAGGAAGGCGTACATGTCGGCCGCCTCGTCGATGCGCTTCGAGGTGGGCTTGCCGGCACCGTGACCCGCCTTCGACTCGATGCGGATGAGCACCGGAGCCTCGCCCGCCTGGCAGTGCTGCAGCTCGGCAGCGAACTTGAACGAGTGGGCCGGGACGACGCGGTCATCGTGGTCGGCCGTCATCACCAGCGTGGCGGGATACTTCACCCCTTCGCGGATGTTGTGCAGCGGCGAGTACTTATAGATATAGGCGAACTGCTCCTCGTTGTCCGACGAGCCGTACTCCACGGCCCAGCCCCAGCCGATGGTGAACTTGTGGTAGCGGAGCATGTCGAGCACGCCCACCTGCGGCAGGCAGACGGCGTAGAGGTCGGGACGCTGCACCTCGCAGGCGCCCACCAGCAGACCGCCGTTCGAACCGCCGTTGATGGCCAGACGCTCCGACGAGGTATACTTCTGGGCGATGAGCCACTCGGCCGCCGCGATGAAGTCGTCGAAGACGTTCTGCTTGTTCTCGAGCATGCCGGCCTTGTGCCAGGCCTCGCCGTACTCCGAGCCCCCGCGCAGGTTGGCCACGCAGTAGACGCCGCCCTGCTCGACGAACATCATCGCCGAGGGGTTGAAGCCCGGCGTGAGGTTAATCTGGAAGCCGCCGTAGCCGTAGAGCAGGCAGGGGTTCTTGCCGTCGAGCTTCAGGTCCTTGCGATGGGTGATGAACATCGGGACCTTCGTGCCGTCCTTCGAGGGGTAGAAGACCTGCTCGGTGACGTAGAGCGAGGGGTCGAAGGCCACCTCGGGGGCCTTGTAGAGGGTCGACTCGCCCGAGGCGATGTCGTAGCGGTAGAGCGTTGCGGGCGAGGTGTAGTTCGAGAGTGCATAGTAGAGCTCCGTATCCTCCTTTTCACCCGAGAAGCCGCTCACGGTGCCGATGGCCGGGAGCTCCACTTCGCGCAGGAGCTTGCCGTCGTAGTCGTACTGCGCGATGCGGTTCTGGGCATCCTGCAGGTAGGAGGCCCAGAGATAGCCGCCCGCCGTGCCGACACCCTCGAGCAGGTTCTTCTCATGCTCGGGAATCACCGTCTCGACCTTCGAGGGGTCGTTGAGCGAGATGCGCTTGAGGGCGTAGTTCAGAGCACCGTCGTTGGTCACGAAGTAGAGGTTGTCCTCCCGGCAGTCGACGGGCGCATAGTCGTGGGCAAAGCCCTTGAGCAGCGTGCGGAACTGCTTCTCGGAGCTCTTGCGGCAGAGCACCTCGGTGCCCGACGTACCCTCCGAGCCGATAATGAAGAGCCACTTGCCGTCCTCCGAGGGCCAGGCCGAGAAGTAGCGCAGCGGATGCTCGCGGTCCTCGTAGATGAGGCGGTCAGCCGACTGGGGCTTGCCCAGCTCGTGGTAGTAGACCTTCTGGAACTGGTTCTGCGACGAGTAGACACCCTCCTTCGGGGCGTCGTAGGCGCTGTAATAGAAGCCCTTCGAATCGGGCGTCCAGGTGGCGCCGGAGAACTTCACCCAGTTGATGCTGTCGTCGGTCAGCTTTCCCGTCGCGGTATCCATCACACGGATTTCGACCCAGTCCGAGCCCGACGCCGCGGCGGCATAGGCCATGTAGCGGCCATCCTTCGAGAAGGAAATCGCCGCCAGCGCCACCGTACCGTCCTCCGAGAGGGTGTTGGGGTCGAGAAAGACTTCGCCGGGCTGGCCGGGCTCCTGCGTGCGGTAGATGACCGCCTGATTCTGCAATCCGTCGTTGTAGGAGTAGTACCACCAGTCGCCGTGCTTGACGGGAGCCGACTCCTTGGCATAGTTCCACAGCTCGGTGAGCCGCTCGCGGATGGCTCCGCGGAAGGGTATCTGCGCGAGGTAGTCCTCCGTCACGGCATTCTCGGCCGCAACCCAGGCGGCCGTAGCCTCCGAATTGTCGTCCTCGAGCCAGCGGTAGGGGTCGGGAACCTCCACGCCGAAATAGTTGTCCACCACGTCGCCGCGCTCGGTGGCAGGATAGGGTAAGTGCTTGATGTTCATTTTGCTTCCACAACTTGCCAGCATCGCCGCTGCGCCGAGCAGCAACACCGCACCGGAGAATTGTTTCCTCATAATCGACGGATTAAGGTTAATATCGGGACAAAGTTAGGAAAAAGTTGAGAGACTCGGACGCCGGAGTCGAAGATTTTGCATAACTTTGGGCTTCCGAAACAACGAACCAACGAGCATGTACAGCGAACTGAAACAAATCATCGAGCAGGCGTGGGAGGAGCGCGCGCTGCTCAGCGAGGAGTCCGTCCGCGAAGCCGTCCGCCGGACGGTCGACCTGGTGGACAAGGGCCAACTGCGCACGGCCGAGCCTCTGGACGAGGAGCGGAGCCTCTGGCAGGTGAACGAATGGGTCAAGAAGGCCGTCATCCTCTACTTCCCGCTCCAGCCCATGCGCAAGATGCAGGCCGGCGAGCTGGAGTGGTACGACAAGATGGAGCTCAAGCACGGCTACGAGGAGCTGGGCGTGCGCGCCGTGCCCCACGCCGTGGCGCGCTACGGTGCCTACATCGCCCCGGGCGCCATTCTGATGCCCTCGTACGTCAACATCGGCGCCTATGTCGATACGGGCACAATGGTCGATACGTGGGCCACGGTGGGCTCTTGTGCACAAATCGGCAAGCAGGTCCATCTGTCGGGCGGCGTGGGCATCGGCGGTGTGCTGGAGCCCGTGCAGGCGGCGCCGGTCATCATCGAGGACCACTGCTTCATCGGTTCGCGCTCGATTGTGGTCGAGGGGGCCCACGTCTGCCGCGAGGCGGTGCTCGGCTCCAACACGGTCATCACCGGCTCGACCCACATCATCGACGTCACGGGGCCGGAGCCCGTCACCTACAAGGGCTACGTACCGCCCCGCTCGGTGGTCGTTCCGGGCAGCTACCGCAAGCAGTTCCCGGCGGGCGAATACAGCGTCTCGTGCGCCCTCATCATCGGCCGCCGCAAGGAGTCGACCGACAAGAAGACCTCGCTCAACGACGCGCTGCGCGACTTCGGCGTCAGCGCCTGACCCCGCCCGCCGTCCGACGACCCTAACCCGACACGACACATGATTTACCACATCCGACAGACCACCTCGACCAACGACGAGGCCCGCGATGCACGCTACCGCCACGGCGACGTGGTGTGGGCCGAATGGCAGAGCGCCGGCCGCGGACAGCGCGGCCACACGTGGCTCTGCCCCGAGGGGCTCAACATCACCTTCTCGGCCATCCTCGAGCCGACGTTCCTGCCCGCCCCGGAGCAATTTCTCTTCACCGAGGTGGCGGCGCTCGCTCTGGTCGACGCGATGCGCGACTACGGCATCGAGGCCCGCATCAAGTGGACGAACGACCTCTACGTAGGCGACCGCAAGTGTGCGGGCATGCTCATCGAGCACGACCTGCGCGGAGCAAACCTCGCCCGCAGCATCGCCGGCATCGGCCTCAACATCAACCAGCGGGAGTTCGACCCGTCGCTGCCCAACCCCACCTCGATGGCGCTGGCCGCGGGCCGGGAGTTCGACCGCGAGGAGGTGCTCCGCTGCTGCATCGACCACCTGATGGCGCGCTACGCACAGCTCGAGGCGGGCGACCGCGAGGGGCTGCAGCGCGACTACCGGGCGCGGATGTACCGCCTCGGGGAGCGCCACCTCTTCCGCCTGCCCGACGGCACCCTCTTCCAGGCGGTGGTCGAGGGGGTGCGACCCACGGGCGAGCTGCAGCTGCGCCACGACGACGGTACGCTGCACGAATACCTCTTCCGCCAGGTCGAGTTCCTCATCGAGGGGCGCGACCCGCAACCCGCCGGGGAGCACTGACCCGCGCCGGAAGGCACGGGCCGGGGCCGGGAAACGCCGGCCGGAACCCGGGAGCGGGCAAGCCGGAACCCGGGAGCGGGCAAGCCGGAAAACGGAATGCGCCGGCCGGGAAATGCGGACAGGAGAACGAGGATGCGCGAACCGGAGCGCAGGATGCACCGGCCGGGAGATACCGCTCCGCTGCGGACGTTGGCAGTGGAGAGACGACAGCCCGCCGCCCCGGTTGTGCGGCACCGTTGCGCAAGGGAAGAGCTCGGCCGCTGCCGCCCCCATGTGCGCCCCGAAGGAGGGCCAGGGTGTTAAAAAAATAACAAAACCCTTGCCCATCCCGAAATAACTGCTATATTTGCATTGGAAAATTCACAACACAAAGCTCGTAATACCATGAATGTACCTACCAATCTGAAATACTCGAACGACCACGAGTGGTGCCGCGTCGAGGGTGACGTTGCCGTTATCGGCATCACGGATTTCGCACAGAGCCAGCTGGGCGACATCGTCTTCGTAGACGTGCCGACCGTAGGCGAGACGCTCGCCGCCGGCGAGGTGTTCGGCTCGATTGAGGCCGTGAAGACCGTCAGCGACGCCTACCTTCCCGTCTCGGGCGAGGTGCTCGAGTTCAACGAGGCCGTCGACGCCGACCCCTCCATCGTCAACAAGGACGCCTTCGGTGAAGGCTGGCTCGTCAAGGTCCGCATGTCGGCCCCCGAGGAGTACGACAAGCTGCTCACCCCCGCCCAGTACGAGGAGCTGATTGGTTAGCGACGGGCGCCGGCAGGCGCCTCCCCTCTCCCCTTTCGGAACAATGCGCCGCAAGGTGTCGAAAGCGCCCCGAATCGCGGGCGCCGGGGTGTGGTGTCCCCATCTCTCCCCTCCCGCGCCGAGTAGCCGTTCCATTCTGAGCGCAGCCCTCCCCCAAAAGAGTGCTGAGGCTGTACCCGAAAAAGAGCACCGCTGCACCCGGGATGAGCTGCAAAACAAGGACGGCAACAGAATTGCACCGGGAGCGGAAACGCCCCGACAAGGTATCCGGACCGTGCTGCATCCGTCTCCCTGTTTCATATAGAAGACCGCATTCCCCAAGGGGTGCGGTCTTCTCTTTTTCTACAAACGAGAACGGGAGGGGACCACACAGAAACGCGTGCGGAACCGGCCGCCCGTCAACGCGGCTGTCCCGATACCGCCCCCACACCAACGCTGCCGCCATACTCCGGCCGCACCCAACCGCCCCTCTACACCGTCGCCCAGTACCGGGTGCAACCGACCGCCCCGCCAACCCAACATCCGCACTCATCCACCTGCACCCCTATACACACAAAAAGGGCCGCCCGAAGAGCGGTCCTGCAGGAAGTCTTCCCCACGGGGAAGACTGTATGTATCGGCTGGTCCGAAAGCGGCGGCGGCGAACCGTTCCGAGCTACATGCGAGGCATCAGATGCTGATGTCGAGTATCTCGAAATGAATCGTCCCGGCCGGAACGACGACATCGACCGAGTCGCCCTTCTTGTGGCCGAGCAGCGCCTTGGCAATCGGCGTACCGATGGCCAGCTTGCCTTCGCGCAGATTGGCCTCGTGCTCGGCGACAATCGTATAGACCACCTGCTTGCCGTTGTTGTGGTTCAGCAGCGTCACCTTGCTCAGAATCTGCACCTTGCTCTTGTCGATTTTCGACTCGTCGATGACGCGCGCATTGGCCAGCGTATCCTCCAGCTTGGCAATCCGCATCTCGAGCAGACCCTGTGCCTCACGCGCCGCATCGTACTCCGCATTCTCCGAAAGGTCGCCCTTGTCGCGTGCCTCGGCAATTGCGGCCGAAATCGCCGGACGTTCGACGGAACGCATGTGGTCGAGCTCGTCCTTGAGCTTCTTGTACCCTTCCGCCGTCAGATAGATAATCTCTTTTGCCATAAGAATGATAATCCAATAAAAAACAAGAATCCCGGCCTCGAAAGGCCAGAACCCCTATACTTAACCGAAACAAAGATAGGAAGGATTTTCCGATTTTCCAAATTATTTCGCAGAACTTCTCGCCGGCGACGCATCGCGCCCCGACCGACCACGCGGGGTGCCGCCGCAGCCCATCTGTCCGCCCGGCCGGCGCATGGCGGCGGAAATGGCAGGCAGCGGGTGGTGGCAGATTGCGGAGAGTAGCGGGGGTGGCAGGCAACTGTTGCGGCGGGCGGTAGCGGCGGGTGAGAAGCGGCGGGGGTGCAGGCAACAGCGGATGATGACAGGCAGGGGAAGGAGGAAGGAGGCAGGCGGCGGGCGGTAGCGGCGGGCGGCAGGTAGTAATGACAAGCGGGGAAAAGCGACAGACAGTGGAGACGCAGGCTGTGAGGACGCAGTCAGCAGCGGAGGTAGCGGGCGGCGGGTAATGACAGGCAGGGGGAAGGCGACAGCAGCGGGAAGGCAGACAGCGACAGGGGTGACAAGCAACGGTGGCGGAGGTAGCGGGCGGCGGGTAATGGCAGGCGGCGAGTGGTGGCAGGCGGCGGGTGGTGGCAGGCGGCGGGTGGTGGCAGGCGGCGGGTGATAGCAACGAACAGCGGAGGCGAATAGCGGAGGCGATGGGTGACGCGTCCGAATCCGGCCCCTCCCCGAAAGAGAAGCTCGCCGCCCCGCCGCAGCCTGTTCCCTCCGACAAAGAAGCACGCCGCCGGCACCCGGGCCGTTTCCGGGGAGCGGCAGCAACCACCGCCCCGCAGAGCATCCGTTCGAACCCGTTCTCTCCTCGAAAGAGAGGCTCTCCGCCCCGCCGCAGCCCGTCCCCTTCGACCAAGAAACACACCGCCTGTTCCCGGACCGTTTCCGGGGAACGGCAGCAACCACCGCCCCGCAGAGCCTCCGTTCGAACCCGGCCTCTCCCCAAAAGAGAAGCCCGCCGCCCCGCCGCACCCCCCGCCCTCCGACCAGGAAGCACGCCGCAGTCCCTGCCCCAATGCGTGAGGCAATAATTTTTTTGGCGGTTCGTTAATTTATATGTAACTTTGCGCGTTAAAGCGCCGTAAACGAACTTTCGATGAAGCACACTCTCTCACTCATTGCTGCCGGCCTGCTGCTGGCGACCCTCTTCACGGGCTGCGCCGGCGTCAGCTCGATTCTCAAGAGCGGCAAGCCCGACGTCATGTACGACAAGGCGCTCGAATACTACGCCAAGGAGAAGTGGACGCGCGCCTCGACCCTCTTCGAGGGGGCGCTGCCCTACTACTCGGGCACCACGCGCGAGGACAGCATCTCCTTCTTCAACGCCCGCTGCAAGTACAAGAACCGCGACTACGAAACCGCCTCGCTGCTCTTTGACGACTTCCGCCGCAAGTTCGGCCGCAGCGTCTTCATCGAGGATGCCGAGGGTATGTTCGCCCTCTGCTACTACTACCTCGCGCCGGGTCCCTCACGCGACCAGACGATGACCAGCCAGGCCATCATCGCCGTCAACGAGTTCATGTCGCGCTACCCCGACAGCAAACAGGTGGAGAACTTCAAGAGCATCAACGAGGAGCTCACCCAGCGGCTGCACGACAAGGCCTATCTGAACGCCTACACCTATTACAAAATCGGCAAGTACAACTCGGCCATCGTCGCGCTGAAAAACGCCCTGAAGAAGTATCCCGAAAGCACGCACCGCGAGGAAATCATGTACCTGATTGTCGACGCAAGCTACCGCTACGCCAGCAACTCGATTGAGGAGAAGCAGACGGACCGCTACCTCTCGATGCTTGACTCGTACCTCTCCTTCAAGGAGGAGTTCCCCGAATCGAAGCACATCCGCGAGCTGGAGCGCATGGCCAAGCACGCCAAGGATTATCTGGACCGGAACAAGAAAGACAACAACATATAGTCATGGAGATTAAGAAAAACATTCCCAACAACACCATCACGAGGAAACTGGTGGACTTCGACCGCGAAACGGGCAACGTTTACGAGTCGATTAACATCATCGCCCGCCGCGCCAATCAGATTTCGACCGAGCTGAAGAACGAGCTCAGCCGCAAGCTGGCCGACTTCTCCTCGCCGACGGATGCCACTCTGGAGGAGACGTTCGAAAACCGCGAGCAAATCGAAATCTCCCGCTATTACGAGCGGTTGCCCAAACCGACCATCATCGCCACCGAGGAGTTCCTCGACGGAGAGCTCTACTACCGCATGGGCGGCAAGGACGGCAAGGAGGCCAAGGAGAGCGGCAAGGAGGAGAAGCCGACCACGAAGGAGGCCTGAGCGGGCTGTCGACGATGGATTCACGGCATACGACGTGCCCCTCGCTGCAGGGGCGCCACATACTGCTGGGCATTACGGGAAGCATAGCTGCCTACAAGGCGGCTGTGCTCTGTCGTTTATTGAAGACGGCCGGCGCCGAAGTGCGCGTGGTGATGACGCCGCTGGCCAAGCAGTTCATCACCCCGCTGACGATGGCCACCCTCGCGAAGAACCCGATTCTGGTCGAGTTCTTCGACCCCGAGAACGGCGCCTGGAACTCGCACGTCTCGCTGGGCGAGTGGGCCGACTGCTACCTCATCGCCCCCGCTACGGCCAACACGCTGGCCAAGATGGCCACGGGCGTGGCGGACAACCTGCTGCTGACGACCTACCTCTCGGCGCGCTGCCCGGTGGTCGTCGCCCCGGCCATGGACCTCGACATGTTCGCCCACCCCGCCACGCAGGCCAACCTCGCGACGCTGCGCAGCCGCGGCGTACGGGTCGTCGAACCCGAGGCCGGCGAGTTGGCGAGCGGACTTACGGGCAAGGGGCGTCTGGCCGAGCCGGAGCACATCGTCGAGGCGGTGACGCGGCTGCTTGCCCCCACGGCGAAGAGCCTCGAGGGGCGGCACTTCCTCGTCACGGCGGGAGCCACCATCGAGGCCATCGACCCGGTGCGCTTCATCTCGAACCACTCGTCGGGCAAGATGGGCTACGCCATTGCTGGCGAGCTGGCGGCGCGAGGCGCCCGCGTGACGCTCGTCAGCGGCCGCACGGCACTCGCCTGCCCCGAAGGGGTGGAGCGCGTCGACGTCCTCTCGGCCGAGGAGATGTACCGCGCCGCCACAGAGGCCTTCGCCGCATGCGACGGCGCCGTGATGTGCGCCGCCGTGGCCGACTACACCCCCGAGCAGGTCTCCGCGACCAAGCTCCGCAAGGGTGACGGCGAGCTGGTCATCCGCCTGCGCCGCACGCACGACATCGCTGCCGAGCTGGGCGCCCGCAAGGAGGGGCGGATGCTGGTGGGCTTTGCGCTGGAGACCGATGACGAGGAGGCGCACGCCGAGCAGAAGCTCGCGCGCAAGCACTTCGACTTCATCGTCCTCAACTCGCTGCGCGACGCCGGGGCCGGCTTCCGCGGCGACACCAACAAGGTGACCTTCATCGACCGGACAGGACGCGAACCGCTGCCGCTGCTCACCAAACGCGAGGTCGCGGGCCGCATCGTCGACCGAATCGAAAAATTGCTGAAATAACAGACGGGCGGCTCCTTCTCACGAAGGGGCCGTCGCTGCCCCGGGCCCCGGGCTTCGCCCCGCAGGGCCCGACCCGACAAACGTCATAAACACCTCAATCGCCATGTTACGCCGACTTTCGGTCGAGAACTACGCGCTCATCGAGAAGCTCGAACTCGAGCTGGACCCGCATCTGAACATCATCACCGGCGAAACGGGCGCCGGCAAGTCCATCCTGCTCGGCGCACTCGGGCTGCTGCTCGGCGCCAAGAACGACGGTGCGGCCATCAAGGATACGACCCGCAACTGCAAGGTCGAGGGGCTCTTCGACCTCACGGGCCGCGACCTGCGCCCCCTCTTCGAGCGCAACGAGCTCGACTACGAGGAGCAGTGCACCCTCACGCGCGTCATCACGCCGGCGGGCAAGAGCCGCGCCTTCGTCAACGACATGCCCGTGTCGCTCACGCAGCTGCGCGAGCTGGGCACGCAGCTCATCGACATCCACTCGCAGCACCAGAACCTGATTCTCTCCTCGGAGGAGTTCCGCACCTCGGCACTCGACACCGTGGCGGACGACGCTGCGCTGCGCGCCGAATACGGCGCCGCCTACGCCCGCCAGAGCGAGCTGCGCCGCCGTCTCTCCGCCCTCGAAAAGGCTGCGGCCGAGGGGCGCCGCGACGAGGAGTGGCTCCGCTTCCAGAGCGAGGAGCTCACGGCGGCCAACCTGCGCGAAGGCGAACAGGCCGAGCTGGAGGAGCAGCTCGCCGTGCTGGAGCATGCCGACCAGATTGGCGAGACGCTCACCACGCTGCGCAACCGTTTCGACGACGACGAGACGGGGGTGCTCGCCCAGCTCAAGAATACCGAGAGCGAACTCAACCGCCTGCGCGACCACTACCCACAGGCGGGCGACTACGCCGACCGGCTCCGCTCTGTGCTGGAGGAGCTGAAGGACATCGACGCCTCGGCGGCGGACGAGAGCGAACGGCTCGACACCGACCCCGAGCGGCTGCAGCAACTCTCCGCGCGCCTCGACACGCTCTACTCGCTCACGCAGAAGCACCATGCCGCCACGGTCGAGGAGCTCATCACCATCCGCGACGGCTACCTGGCCCGTCTGGCGGCCATCGACCACGGCGACGAGGAGCTCACGGCCTGCCGTGAGGAGCTCGCCCGGGCCACGGAGCAGGCCGAGAAGCTGGCCGAGCGGCTCCACAAGGCCCGCGAGAAGGCCTCGCCGGCCTTCGGCAAGGAGATTTGTGCGACGCTCGCGCGGCTCGGCATGCCCGACACGACCTTCCGCGTGGCGCTGGAGCCGACGCAGGAGCTCACCCCCTCGGGGCGCGACACGGTGACCTACCTCTTCTCGGCCAACCGCGCCATGACGCCCCAGGCCGTCGAGCGCATCGCCTCGGGCGGTGAGCTTTCGCGCGTCATGCTGGCCCTCAAGGCGATGCTGGCGCGGCGCATGCAGCTGCCGACCATCATCTTCGACGAAATCGACACGGGCGTCTCGGGACGGATTGCCGATGCAATGGGCGAAATCATCGCCTCGCTGGCCGAGACGATGCAGGTGGTCGACATCACCCACCTGCCGCAGGTCGCCTCGAAGGGCCAGACCCACTTCGTGGTCTACAAACGCGACGGACGCACCTCCATCACGCGGATGACGGCCGAGGAGCGGACGACCGAAATCGCCAAGATGCTCTCGGGCAGCCGCATCACCGACGCGGCCCTCTCGCAGGCCCGCATCCTGCTCGGCCAGCCGGAGCGCCCCGCACGCTCGCGCGGCGACGAGAGCCAGACGCTCTTCTGACACCCCTCCGGCCGGAGAGGAGGGGGAAAAAAAGAATGAAAACGAAAGCTCCCGCCGCCAACAACAGATACCCCAAGGGACCGCCTGCGGTCCCGCCGACACGAGCTCTTCACCCAAAAGGCCTCGGAAGCCGCAGCTTCCGGGGCCTTTTCCTTGATAGGGGCGCAAAGCCACAAGAGGCCGCATCGGAACAAAGGGCGAAGGCCCGAAGGGAAGAGGAGAGGGACATCGGAAAACAGAGAAGGGGGAAAAGCGGAAGAGCCGGGGAGCGGCCCCGGGAGACGGAGAGACGGAGAGACGGAGAGGCAGAGAGACGGAGAGGCAGAGAGACGGAGAGGACGAATAAGAGGCAGCAGAAAAGGGAGCGACCGGCGGCGGAGGTGCACGGAGGCCCTGCCGGCAATTTTTTCCGGCCGGCGATTCGTCCTTTTTCGCCTTGCGACGTCTTATAAGTGAACGCGCGTTCGAACACAAAAACAGACTGAAATCAATGAACACAACCCCAACCTTCACCGAAGAGGAGCGGATGGCGCTGCTCGAGGATGCCGCGGAGCGCTGGAGCGAGGCGCTCTTCCGCTTCGCGGCACTGAGGTGCGCCTCCCGCAGCGACGCCGAGGATGTCGTTCAGGAGGCCTTTCTCCGATTCGCCACCGCCACGACACCCGTCCGCAACGCCAAAGCCTACCTCTTCCGCATGGTGGCCAACGGCTGCAACGACCTGCTGCGCCGGCGCCGCCCCACCGAGCCGCTCCCGCCGACACTCGAAGATGACCCGAGCGAGGAGCACATGCTCGAAGCCGAGGCCCGGCGGCTTGGCACCCTGCTCGACCGCCTGCCTGCCGAACAGGCCGAGGTCATCCGCCTGCACACCTTCGCCTCGATGCGCTTCACCGAAATCGCCGAGACGCTCGAGCTGCCCGCTTCGACCGTCAAGTCGCGCTTCCACTACGGCATCGAGCGACTGAAAACCCTCCTGTAAAACCCTTCCAAAAAAATCCGAAAACCATGAAAACCGATAAGACCATGACGTGCCGCCGCTTCCGCGAGCAGCTGGACGAACTGCTCGCCGGCACCCTCTCCGACGCTGAGCGCCGCAGCATGGAGGAGCACGCAGCCGCGTGCGAAGCCTGCGCCGCCGCCCTTCGCGACGCCCGACGGGCGCTCGACGCCGCAACCCCCCACATCGAAATTACCCCGCCCGCAGGTCTCCGCGAACGGATTCTGGAAGCCGCCCGCCGACGACTGGCCGAGCAGGGAAGCGAACCCGGACTGGCCGCATCCGCCATCGCCGAATCTGCCGTGGCAGCCGACCTTTCAGCAGCAAAGCAGAACGCAGCCTCGGGCGCCACGGCCCGCCGCATGAAGATGCAGCCCATAAGCACCTCTCCGGAGCAGGCCGCCGACCGCAATGAGGCCGCCGCATCCGGCCAACCCCGCCGCCCCGTACGCCGCATCGTCGGCATCCTCTCGGGGGCGATGGCCGCCGCGGTCCTCGTCATCGCAGCCCTCACCCTCGGCTTCAACACCCCGGCACGCGCCGCGCGCAACAGCTTCGCTCAGGCCATCGTCGCGATGAACGGCGTGCGGAGCATCCGCATCGAACTGCACATCCGCACCGACGCCGACGAAAACTTCGACTACACCAACCCGCTCGACGAGCCGGTGCCCCACACCATCGAGGCGATTTACTCCCCGCAGCTGCTCTGGCGCATCGAGAAGCCGGGCCGCAAGGCGCTCTACGACGGGAAGCACACCTACCTCTGGTTCGACACACTGCGTGAGGGCGAGGTGCTCCCCTACTCGCCCGGCGTTGCGGGGATGCTCTTCCAGCTCATCGACCCCGGCCAGCTACTCTCGTTCGAGGAGCAGCTCACCCGCTCGCACGACGGCTCGCGCTACACGCTGCGCCGCGAGGGGGATACCCTCCGCCTGACGGTCCACAGCCCGGCACAGGGCGATTTCAGCCAGAGCGACTACATGCGCAACTCCTCCGTCGCCGAGAGCGACACGCGCCGCGAATACCGCTTCGACGCCGCAAGCGGGCGGCTGCTGGGTGGAAGCATCACCTTCCTCGCGGCCGACGGAAGGGAACGGACGCTGCTCGAGATTGACCGCATCGAGTACGACGCCCCGCTCGACGCCGCAACGCTCACCGCACTTCCCGAGGGCATCACCTGGAGGGAGCTGACCCAACCCGAGGCGGCGACCTCCCGCCTTGCGGGCATCGACGCCGGCCGGGCGGCACGGCTGATTCTCGACGCCTTCGCAACGTGGGACACCGAGATTCTCGACGAGGCGCTCTCGGCATATGGCGCCCGGGCCCGCCAGCTGCTCCGCAGCCGCTACGCCGGAGCTACTGTGGTGGAGTGCTCGGCCCCGGTCCGCTCGGGCAACTACCCCGGCCTCTTCATTCCCTGCCGGCTGCAAATGGCAGACGGCTCTACCGAGGAGCTCCACCTGGCGCTGCGCAACGACAACCCGCAGCGGAGCTGGGTCGTCGACGGAGGGCTCTGACCCCTCCGTCCGGCGAGGGGGCGTTCCACCGCGGGAAGGCAGTTCCGCCCCGCAACGGAAAGAGGCGGCCCCTTGCAACGGGACGAAACGCCACGGCATGCAAAGGTGACGGGCCAGCCCCGTCCTTCAGCCGCCCCCCCGAAAACCCGCAAACGGGCACAAAAAAACCGGGGCACCCCGCTGGGGTGTCCCGGTTTTCCGTATATGCTGTCCTGCGACAGCGGCCGACTGTTACATCATGCCGCCCATGCCGCCGGCGGGCATTGCAGGTGCAGGCTGCTCGGCCTTCTTCTCGGCCAGCACGCACTCCGTGGTGAGGAACATCGACGCAATCGATGCGGCGTTCTCCAGAGCCACGCGCGATACCTTCGTCGGGTCGATGATACCGGCCTTGAGCAGGTCCTCGTAGCGGTCGTCGCGGGCGTTGTAGCCGAAGGCTCCCTCGCCCTCACGCACCTTGTTGACAACCACCGAGCCCTCGCCGCCGGCGTTGGCGACAATCTGGCGCAGCGGCTCCTCGATGGCACGCTTTACGATGTTGATACCGGTCGTCTGGTCCTCGTTGTCGCCCTTCAGACCCTCGAGAGCGGCCGTAGCGCGGATGTAGGCAACACCGCCACCCGGAACGATACCCTCCTCGACGGCGGCACGCGTAGCGGCCAGCGCATCGTCGACGCGGTCCTTCTTCTCCTTCATCTCGACCTCGGTCGTAGCGCCCACGTAGAGGACAGCCACACCGCCGGCGAGCTTGGCCAGACGCTCCTGCAGCTTCTCCTTGTCGTAGTCCGACGTAGCCTTCTCAATCGAGGCACGAATCTGAGCCACACGGGCTGCAATGGCCTCCTTCTTGCCTGCACCGTCGACAATGGTGGTGTTCTCCTTGTTGAGCGTCACCTTGTCGGCCGTACCCAGCATCGAGAGGTCGGCATCCTCCATCTTCATGCCCTTGTCGGTCGAGATGACCGTGGCACCCGTCAGGATGGCGATATCCTCGAGCATCTCCTTGCGGCGGTCACCGAAGCCCGGCGCCTTGCAGGCGGCAATCTTCAGCGTACCGCGCAGCTTGTTGACCACCAGGGCCGACAGCGCCTCGCCGTCGACATCCTCGGCGATGATGAGCAGCGAGCGTCCGCTCTGAGCCACCGGCTCCAGGATGCCCATGAGCTCCTTCATGGTCGAAATCTTCTTGTCGGTAATCAGGATGTAGGGCTTGTCGAGCTGTGCCTCCATCTTCTCGGGGTCGGTAATGAAGTAGGCCGAGATGTAACCGCGGTCGAACTGCATACCCTCGACCACCTCTACGTGGGTATCGGTGCCCTTGGCCTCCTCGACGGTGATGACACCCTCCTTGTTGACCTTGGCCATCGCCTCGGCAATCAGCTTGCCGATGTAGTGGTCGTTGTTGGCCGAAATGGTGGCTACCTGCTCAATCTTGGCGATATCGGTGCCGACCGTCTGGCTCTGCTTGCGCAGCG
This sequence comes from Alistipes sp. Marseille-P5061, assembly GCF_900290115.1. GTDB lineage: Bacteria > Bacteroidota > Bacteroidia > Bacteroidales > Rikenellaceae > Alistipes > Alistipes excrementigallinarum. Next base: position 394,659 of record NZ_LT985750.1, on the reverse strand, counting down.
AGTCGACAACCACCGAAACGGCCTTGTCGATACCGCGCTTGAGGTCCATGGGGTTTGCACCCGCCGTGACGTTCTTCAGACCCACGCCGATGATGGACTGAGCCAGCACCGTTGCGGTGGTCGTACCGTCACCCGCGTCGTCGTTGGTCTTCGAGGCAACCTCGCGGACCATCTGGGCGCCCATGTTGGCAAAAGCATCCTCGAGCTCCACCTCCTTGGCGACCGTCACGCCGTCCTTGGTAATCTGCGGCGCACCGAATTTCTTGTCGATAATCACGTTGCGACCCTTCGGGCCCAGCGTCACCTTCACTGCGTTCGACAGCGCATCGACGCCCTCCTTGAGAAGCTCGCGCGCCTCAACGTTATATTTAATCTCCTTTGCCATAGTCTTAGATAATCGCTAAAATGTCGTTCTGTTTCATCATGAGGTAATCGACGCCGTCGATTTGAATCTCCTGTCCGGCATACTTGCCGTAGAGCACCTGGTCACCGACCTTTACCTCCATCTGCACGTCCTTCGTACCGGGACCGACGGCAATGACCTTGCCAGCCAGCGGTTTCTCCTTTGCCGTGTCGGGGATAATCAGTCCACCTGCAGTCTTCTCCTCCGCGGGATTCGGGAGAATCAGCACACGGTCCGATAATGGTTTTACGTTCATAGTTCTATGTTTTTTATGTTGTTTGTTCGTAGTTTCGTGCAAAACGAATGCGTGACAGACTTCAACAAGAGCTGTGCCAAGCGGATTTTGGCAGGAAACGGGTGACAAAGCTACAGTCGCGACTGACATTTTGTCACGGGCGATTATTTTTTTCGCACTTTTGTTGCATGGACCGAAAAAACGTATTACATTTGCACTCCGAAAGACCCGAAGACGGTCACACGGTGGATGTAGCTCAGTTGGTTAGAGCGTCGGATTGTGGTTCCGAAGGCCGAGGGTTCGAGCCCCTTCTTCCACCCGAAGAGGTCTCCTCAAAGCGAGGAGACCTCTTTTTTTTGCGTCGGTACGGGCATGCCGGCTCGGAAGCCTCAACGCACGCTGCGCCCGACACCTGCCCCATCCCACGCCAGGTCTCTGCACCGCCCGCCGCAGCAAGAGGCTGCCGACAGCCACACAGCCCGGCCTCCGCCCGTCAACAACCGAATCTCCCGACCCACGCCGCAATCGATTCAAGGGCCGCACGCCGTTTCAGCCTCCTCCCCCCCCGACAGACGAGCCTCCGCCCGCCGACAAACGAGCCTTCCGCCCCACCGCCGCAGCGCGGATTCAAAGGCCGTACGCCGCGCCCCGCTGCACTTCCCGCTTCGCCACAACCGGCCCATCTTCCGCAACCGGCACTACCCGCACAAGCACCTCAACCTCCGCAACCGGCACCGGCCCCGCCCAAGCGCCTCGAAGCGGCACAAAAAAACAGCCGTCCCCGCGTTGGGGACGGCTGTCGTCTCTATGCTCGAACCGGCTTAGAGGGCGTTCACATGGAGCTGAAGCGCGCTCTTGAGGTTGCCGGCCTTGTTCTTGTGCATGATGTTGTGCTTGGCGAGCTTGTCGAGCATCGCGGTTACCTTCGGCAGAAGGGCCTCGGCGGCGCTCTTCTCGGTGGTGTTGCGCAGGGCCTTCACGGCATTGCGGGCCGTCTTGTGGTAGAGACGGTTGTGCGTACGCTTCGTCAGGGTCTGACGGATACGCTTCTTCGAAGACTTATGGTTTGCCATAACTTAAATTTTTGTTGTTCCTCTTTCGCTCTCCGGAGCTCCGCAGAAACGGGAGGCTTTCGACCCGCGCCACATGCTGTCGGCACGTTTCCGACCCCTCTTTCCGGTTTTACGTTTCACCGCCGCGCTCCGGATGCCGGCGGCACTCAGCGGCCGTAGCCGCTTGCGGATGGACCCGAGGGTCCGCTCCTGAACTAAAAACACCCGTCAGCGTTCGCCGCACCTTCGGAGAACCGGGGGTTCATTCCTCCCCCCCCCAACGTCTCCACCGGCACGTCTCGCGCCAAGCTCGTAGCCCATAGGAGAATCGAACTCCTCTTTCAAGAATGAAAATCTTGCGTCCTAACCGATAGACGAATGGGCCTTGCCGCTATCGCACCGCTCCGAGAAGGGGCTTTAGCGGTGCAAAGGTAAACAAAAAAGCGAAGCAAACAAAAAAAACCGCTGAAAATTATCGCCCTACCCCTTTTCGGCGGGTCGAACCGTCTGGCTCACAGGGTCAAAGGTGATGCCTCCGCCCGAGAAGAGACGCTCGATGTGGCCGCTGCGGACCATCTCCGGCATGGGCAGGTGGTGCAGGTGCGGCGTGTCGATGAGCGCCACCGAATCGCAGAGCGAGAGGGCGATGTCGAGGTCGTGCGTCGAGAAGAGGACGCACTTGCCCTCCTCGCGGGCGAGCCGCTGCAGCAGCGTGCAGAGCTCGTAGCGGTTGGGCAGGTCGAGGAAGGCCGTCGGCTCGTCGAGCAGGATGACGGGGGTATCCTGCGCCAGGGCCCGGGCGATGAGAATCCGCTGGCACTCGCCGTCGGACATGGCGTCCATCGTCTTGCGGGCGAAGGAGCTCATCCCCACCAGTTCGAGGGCGCGGGCCACCGTCTCGCGGTCGCCGCGCTGCATGCGGCCGAACCAGTTGGTATAGGGGGCGCGGCCCAGCGCCACCACATCCTCGCACGCGAGGTTGGCAATGCGCACCTTGTCGGTGGTCACGAAGCTGACGGTCGAGGCCCGCTCCAGGGGTGAGAGCTGCACGAGCGGCCGCCCGCAGAGGAGCACCTCGCCCGAGGCGACGGGCCCCAGTCCGGCCAGCGCCCGCAGCAGCGTACTCTTGCCGCTGCCGTTGCGCCCCAGCAGCGCCGTGAGGCTGCCCTGCGCAAAGGTGGTCGAGACGTCGTCGAGCAGCGTCCGCCGGCCGTAGCCGATGCCCAGATGTCGAAGTTCTATGCTCATGGTCGGGTCAATGTCAAAAGAGGTTGCGGTTGCGTACGACGACCAGTATCACCACCGGGATGCCCATCATGGCGGTGACGGTGTTGATGGGCAGCGTCAGGCTCTTCGAGAGCAGGTCGCAGAGGAGCAGCAGCGCCGAGCCTGCCAGCATCGAGGCGGGCATCAGCACGCGATGGTCGGCCGCCGCGAAGAGCATCCGCGCCAAATGGGGCACCGCCAGGCCGATGAAGCCCACCGGACCGCAGAAGGCGGTGACCGTACCGGCCAGCAGCACCGTCGAGAGGAAGAGCATCGTCCGCACGCGGACGATGTTGAGCCCCATCGTGCGGGCGTAGTTCTCGCCCAGCAGCAGCATGTTGAGCGGTTTGATGGAGGCCACCGAGAGGAGCAGACCCACGATGACGGGCGGCAGCAGCAGCCCGAGCTGCGAGGCCGTGACGTCGCCGAGCGACCCCATGGTCCAGATGACGAACGACTTGAGCGCCGCCTCGTTCGAGAGGTACTGCAGGATTTCGACCACCGAGCCGATGCCCGAGCCGAACATCATGCCCAGAATCAGAATCACCATGATGTCCTTGATGCGGCGCCCGACGGCCATGACGGACAGCAGCACCAGCGCCGAGCCGAGCCACGCCGCACCGGTCAGTCCGAGCGACTGCACCAGCGAGTGGTTGGCCACACCCAGCAGCGGCGCCCCCAGCAGGAAGAGCGCCACGCCCAGGCTGGCGCCCGAGCTGACGCCCAGCACGTAGGGACCCGCCAGCGGATTGCGGAAGAGCGTCTGCATCTGCAGGCCGCTCGCCGAGAGGGCCGCACCGGCAAAGAGCGCCGTAATGGCCTTCAGCAGACGGATGTTCAGCACGATATAGCGCGATTCGGCGGGGCAGTCGCCCCCCGTGAAGGCGGCCACGACGTCCGACGCCGGAAGCCGCACCGAGCCGACAAAGAGGTCGGCCACAAGCAGCGCCAGCGTCAAGAGGCCGAGCAGCAGGAAGCAGAGCGAGGTGCGCGACATGGGCTATTCCAGCTTTTTGTAGTACCAGAGCGAATCGCTCCGCCCCTCGAAAATCCGAATCAGGTCGGCCAGCACGCGGTCGGGATGGACGACGCCCGACTCCCAGAAGTCGGAGCCTCCGGCGGGGGTCTGGCGGCGGTTGTTGTTGAAGACGCGGCCGTTGCGGACGGCCGGCACCGAGGCGAAGCGCGGATTCTGCCGCACGAGCTCCTGCAGCGAGTTGGCCGCCCCGGTGTTGAACCAGTAGTCGGCCGAGTTGGTCAGCAGGTAGGCCTGCTCGATTTCGACCGCATGCGAGGCGTTGCCCCGCGCCTCGGGGCAGACGTAGGCGCCGCCGGCATCCTCGATGAGGCGCACCATGTAGCTGTCGGCCGAGGGAAGGTACCACGTGTCGCGGTAGGGGGTGTTGAGCATCACGCGGGGACGCTGCCCGGGCTTAACTCCGTCGCGCAGCGCCTCGTAGCGGGCACAGGTGGCATCGAAGAGGGAGCCCCCCTGCTCCATGCGGTCGGTCAGCTCGGCGATGACCATCACCCATTCGGCCTTGCCCAGCGGCGACTCCTCGACGTAGTCACCAATATATATATAGGGAATCCCCAGCTCGCGGAGCTTGTTCGTCACGGCCGTATCCTCGCCCGCCACGCCGTAGAGCAGCACCAGGTCGACGCGCATGGCCACCAGCAGCTCGAAGTTCAGGTTCGAGTCGTAACCCACGTCGCGCACCTCGCCGCAGAGCTTGTGGGCGGCGACATAGTCATTGGCAATGTAGTCGATGCCCGAGACCCCGACGATGCGCTCCACCTCGCCCAGCAGGTCGAACATCGCCACATGGCTCGACGACATGCAGACGACCCGCCGTACGGGCGCCTCGACCACCTGCCCCGGGAATCCGGCCGGCACCGGCTCGCCGTCACGCACGACGTAGAGGTACTGCACCTCGCCCGAGCCGCCCTGCCAGGGGTTGCGGACCGTTATGAGCGAGCTGACACTCCCCTCGCGGCTGCGGATATCGAAGCCCGACGCATAGCGGGGCGTGTAGCGCTCGACCGTGAAATCCTCCACGGCGAAGGGTCTTGAATCGCGGCAGCCGACGGCCGCAAGGGCCATCCAGAGCAGCCCGACGAGGAAAAATCGTTTCATATCGCACAAAAATAGAAAAAAATATTGCGAAAAAGTGTTGTTTTGAAAAAAATACACTATATTTGCAGTCCCAAACACGAGGTAAATGCTTCTCCGGAAGCGGGCCGCGGGTGAGGGAACAGGAATCGGGGCGTAGCTCAGTCCGGTTAGAGTACACGTCTGGGGGGCGTGTGGTCGCTGGTTCGAATCCAGTCACCCCGACTGAAGAAAAGGCTTGACAATCAACTGATTGTCGAGCCTTTTCCGTTTTTGGCAGGTCGTTCGGGCAAAGGCTCCAGTCCCCGTTTTTACATCATTTTGCGCGGGCGGTGTAAACCGTGGCGTAAACCGTCCGAAGGCTTTGGGCGCCACCATTTCAGTCCTTGCATCAAAAGCAGGGCTCTTTGTCATCAGAGAACATACACTTCCATCGCCCCATACGACACGCCGGGAAGAGCCGGACAAACGACGAATGCTCATCCTGCAGGGCGGCATAACGGACGGACAGACCATCTGCAAGATTCATGTGAAGCTGGAAATTTGCAGGAGAAGCGGTTGATTTCCCCTTGCAAATTTGCTCTTGATTCTTGAGTTCAACTTATAAATGCAACTTTTTGGGTGCGGATAATAAGCAATAAAAACATTTATTTTTCAGAGAGGAAAGAGAGACAATGTCCCCCTTTCTCTCACTCTGAATGGATAAAGTTTGCTATCTTTGCTTTAATTGTCCGTCCAAAGAAAAAAAAGTTGCAGATGAGCAAACATATAACCGAGGAACAAAGGTATGCAATTTCTATGATGTTGCAAATACCGATGAGCAAAAAAGCAATAGCGGAAG
>NZ_LT985750.1:0-388651 GCF_900290115.1 Alistipes sp. Marseille-P5061 | reverse complement strand
TTAACCGTCGTACGGGTGCTGGGACGACAAACAAAAACTTAGTGCAACGATGAAAAAGTTGTTTTTCTTTGCGACCGCTCTGTTTGCGGCAGTCTCGTTTTCGGCATGCTCCGATGATGACAAAGACGATAACAAAGATGCGTCGATCATCGGAACATGGCAGATTACACGTGAGGTCGGCTATGAAATTGTGCCAGGAGAGGGTAAATTCGATAAGGATATAACCTATCCGATTGACGATGTGAACGACGATTACGGATTCTATTACACCTATACGTTCAACGAGGATGGTTCGGGCACATACAAAAGTTTCAATTATTATGAAGACAATCGGTTGCAGGAAGAGTGCCCCTTCAGATATTCTGTCTCAAATAATGTTTTGACAATTCCGGAAGAATACGAATATCACGGGACCTTCCGAATCGAGCAATTAACGGGAACGCAACTCGTTCTTTTCGAGGAAATCGACGACAACGGCCATAAGGCAGCGACGACATATACCTTCAGGAAAATCTGATTTGCGCCCATCGCATGAAAAGTGACAGACTCTGCGGGAAGGTTCATCCGTAAGACCTTTCGGCAGAGTCGGTCACTTTTTATTTCACTTATAACTGGGGGACACGATTTTTCACGCGATATGGACAAAGACAAACAGCCGGAACAGAATCGGAACCGAAAACATGCTCCACGTGCGGTCCCTCTTCCATCTCCTTGTCCCATCACCTTGTCCCAATCGAGGAGCAGCAACATCGGCCCCAGATTGTCGGCCGAAGAGGTATCGGGGACGGGGCGTAAGGTGGAATCGCTCCGGAAACGCCTTGCCGGATAGAACAAACCGACCCGCCGATGTCGGCAGGTCGGAAGGAGCGGCCGGGAAAAGGCCGGATGGAGAGAGGGGGGTGGATAACAACTTGCAACCGGCAGCCAAAGGCATTCACCTCGCACATAGGACGATACGGGGTGGGAAGAGTCTCACCCGGGACCGACGCCCGATGTGTTTTGCGTCAGGCCCTCCGGCCCCGGGAAGCCCGACGCCTAAATGCCGTAATGGTTGCGATAATACTGTATCAGTTTTTTCATCATGTTCATGGATTCATTGGAGGAGGCAACCTTGCATATGTCGTAGATTCCCTGAAACTTTCCTTGGAGCGTACCATACGGACCTTCCAACGAGACAACCGTTTTTGACTCGTCCGGAATAAGCTCGTCGATGTATGAAAACTTCAAGGTGAACTTTTCATCCGCTTCGTTTGTGCAATTCATCTGCATACACCGGGTGTTGTCTTCGGCGGAAAGGACGTCGTCCCGGGCGGATTCGACAAAGAGGATAAAATTCTTGTATACCTCCCCGAGATTCTCGAGCCGAACACCGATTATGGGCGATTTATCCTGCAGCTGGACAAAATAGAGGTAGACTGTTCCTCCCACGTATACATTGACATTCTTGCTCAAGGATGCATAGACCGTGGGGATTTTGTAAAAATAGGTGTTGGTTGAAAGGTCGTAGTTCCCGACTTTGTATTGCGCCGACGCATTCAGGCAGATGAACAATACTCCGAGAAGCGATAAAATCTTTTTCATTGTCTTCATTTTTTAGGTTAGTAATTCCGATTGCAGTTTGTTCCCATGCTCTTTCGCCGGGTTGCCCGCACCTACAAAAAGGCAAGTAAAGCGGCCAGAGCGCCAAAAAAGAGGAGGAGAATAATCAGGTCGATGATTGAGATGATAAATCCGGCGACGGCCAAACCTCTTGGCGCACTGAACAGGCCGATGAACGACAGAAGAAAGCCCAGAAACCAGACAACCCAGCCGACTCCCGGCATCCACGAAAGAATCAGAGAGATGAGCGCCAGGACGAATCCGGCCGTTCCCGCCCCGTTTGACGAACGAGCGGGTGGCTGCTGGATGACAATCGTCTGGCAGCGTTCCGCCTGCGGAGGCTCCTGAGTCTGGACGGCCGCATGAATCGGATGCCCGCATTTGATACATGTCGGGGCATAGCGGGAGACCTCCGCACCGCATGCGGGGCAATGAATCAACAATGGCTCCGGCTCCGACGGTTCGACCGGAGAAGCCTCCGGGGGAGTCCCGTCTGCCGCCTCAGACGGCGTCGCAACGGACGAGCGCCTCCTCTTCAGGAGCTTAACGAGAATCAGTACGACAACAATTGTCGGGACCAGTACCATGACTATAATACCTATGGTATCGTCATATTGCTGCACAAAGCCGGAGAGCAGTTCGAAGGGATTCATCTCTTCCATAATCTTCAAGGTTTAGGCCCTTATCGGGATGCTGTTTTCTTCCAAAGCGACGAGCGGGACGTTCTCCCGTTCATGTTCATGGAGGTTACCTCCCCGATTTTTTCGATTTCCAGTGCCCGGCTGTTCTGTCTGAGGTAGTTCCCGATTTGATTTGCGATGGCACGATGGGGCTCCCGCGTGTCGTCCCCTTCGCGTGCAAGGGCGCTCAGCATCCGTTCGTAATAGGGTCTGAACTCCTCTGGGAAGCGGCTGGTGATGCGGTGCGAATCGAAGGTCGGTTCGGCGATGTTTTCGTAGATGTACCTGCGCAACTGGTCATTGCCCAGCTCCTTGAGGATACGGTAGGTTTCGGTCATAACGGCAAAGGTTGGTTGTTGCCATTCGACTCCTGCATGGCGGGATTTGTACAAAAAGAAAGTGTGGAGTCGTTAGTTTATCTATGCAGAGGCTCTGGTAAAGCCCGAATGTAAATAAACAGATACAATACCCCACACCTGTATAGTATGGGATGTCATCCCCACATACCAATACAGATGATGAGTGTTGCAGCTATCCTTACATTCAGTGAAATTTTCCAGATTTCTGCATAAGGATAAAAGCCAAACACTTTCATCAAATATGTCCGTCGCCTGCGCGACACACAAAGATAGGAAATGTTTTTCAAACAACACGCTTCGGAAGGGGTATTGTAGACACTTCATGTCGAGTAATTGATAAATGTCCGGCCCGAAGTCATCCTTTCGGGCCAAAGCGCCGCAAGTGTTCTGTCACACGGAGCAAAGCGGTGTTTTCACCCGTGGGTGCTCCGACGCAACCCGTCGGAGTTGTTCCCAGGATGGGCCACACCACCCCCTCGCAGCCTCCGGACGCATTCTGTGCCCTCCTGCAGGCTGCCTCATCGGGCTCTCTTTCGTCAAGTCTTTCGGTTTCATACTTGTTCCGTTTTATGGATTACAGGGGCAAAGCTATCACGCGAGTGTGCCGAAGGCCCGCACACTGAAGCATCAAATGAGTAAAAACTCTGAAAAATTGCTGCAGATTCAGTTCCGGAAAGCCGGTTTGGGCCCAGTCACCCGGACAGAGGAGGGGCAGGGTTGTCGAGCCTTTTCGTTTCTGTGCCTGCCCTTCGTCGCAGCCGTGGGACACAAATGGAACAAAGGGCGGGAACTTTCCACCCTTTGCCGGAGTTGGGGCACGAGCAGGAACACCGGCAAGGCAAGGCGCGCACAGCCTCAAATGCTCCGCGTCGGCCAACCGTAGGACTCATATAATAAAAAGGGATGCTGTCACCCGCAGGTGACAGCATCCCTTTCTTACCTTGTGCAACGTCCGGACCGTGACCCGCCCCGGACACCGAGAGCTCTATTTTTTCTTCTGTTCCGGGGCCGAAGCAGCTGTGCTTTCCGCCGCAGAGGCGCCGGCGGTCGTGGCTGCCGAGCCCGTACCGGCCGAAGCGGTCGAAGCACCCGCGGCTCCCTTTGCCTCAATCTCCCCGTCGGGGAAGCCCTGGGCGCGCAGGCGGATGTTCGAGCCGTCGGGCGTCACCAGGCAGGCCCCCGACTCCTCGGAGGTGATGTGGCCGATGACGTCGATGCCCCCCATACGCATCACCTGCTCCTGCATGGCCAGCGGCACGGTGAAGAGCAGCTCGTAGTCCTCGCCGCCGTGCAGCGCCGCCACCACCGGGTCGGAGTGCATCTCCTCGGAGAGCTTCGTGGTCTGCTGCGCAATGGGAATCCGCTCCAGATAGAGCCTTACGCCGCACTTCGAGGCGCGGCAGAGCTGCAGCATGTCGCTCGCGAGGCCGTCCGAGAGGTCAATCATCGACGTGGGGACGATGCCCTCCTCGGCCAGTGCCTCGATGATGTCGGTGCGGGGACGCGGCTTGAGGTACTTCTCGAGCAGGTATTCGTAGCCCCCGAAGCGCGGCTCGGGGTTCTTCACGTCGCTCAGCACGCGCCGCTCGCGTTCGAGGAGCCGGAGCCCCATGTAGGCTGCGCCGAGATTGCCCGTGATGCAGACCAGGTCGTGCAGCCGCGCGCCGTTGCGGCGGACCACCCGCTCACGCTGCGCCGCACCGAGCACCGTGACCGTGATGACGAGCCCCGTCATCGAGGCGCGCGTGTCGCCCCCCACCAGGTCGATGTGCTGCTCGCAGCAGGCGAACGAGATGCCCTCGTAGAGGTCCTGCAGCGCCTCGACGGGGAGCTTCGACGAGACGCCGAGCGACACGGTCAGCTGCCGCGGCAGGGCGTTCATCGCCAGGATGTCGCTCACGCCGGCCGTCACCACCTTGTAGCCCAGATGCTTGAGCGGGAAGTAGGTCAGGTCGAAATCGACCCCTTCGTAGAAGGAGTCGGTCGTGCAGAGCACCACCTCGTCGGCCGACGGCGCGATGACCGCCGCATCGTCGCCCACACCCACGAGTGTCGAAGGATTCGTGGGGGTAAAGTCGCGCGTCAGCAGGTCGATGAGGCCGAACTGACCGAGCGTTGCGATTTCCGTGCGCTGTTTCTTCTCCATGATTATAAATTTTTTTACAAATCTAACGAATCTTTGGCGTATCTACAAAAATTAGCGTATTTTTGTCCAGCTAATCACATAAACGGTTCAATTCATGATAAACATCGTTTTATTCGGCGCGCCGGGCTGCGGCAAGGGCACCCAGGCCCAGCGCCTCAAGGAACACTACGGCATCGAGCATGTCTCGACGGGCGAGGTCATCCGCGGCGAGATTGCCCGCGGCACCGAGCTGGGACGCAGCATGGAGTCCTACATCAAGGCCGGCAAGCTGGCCCCCGACCAGATTGTCATCGACATGATTGCCAACTACGTGGCCGAGCACCGCGACGCCAAGGGGTGCATCTTCGACGGCTTCCCCCGCACGACGGTCCAGGCCGAGGAGTTCGACAAAATCCTCGCCAAGAACGGACTCAAGGTGGACATCATGATTGACATCCGCGTCCCGGAGGAGGAGCTCGTCAAGCGCATCCTGCTGCGCGGCAAGGATTCGGGCCGCGCCGACGACGCCTCGGAGGAGGTCATCCGCGGCCGGCTGGACGTCTACCACAAGCAGACGGCCATCGTCTCGGACTACTACACGGCACAGAACAAGTACGCCTCGGTCGACGGCGTGGGTACGATGGACGAGGTCTTCGACCGCATCGCCGCCATCATCGACAACCTGAAGTAACGGGGGCGTCGCCGGGCCGTTCCCGCCGACACGTCTCCGACAGAAAGGGGAGCATCGCCACCGCGACGCTCCCCTTTTTTCGTGCGCAACGCTTCACGCGGCGGCCCGCAACCGCGGGCGGACCCGCCCTCCGCCGGCCGCTCCTGCGCTATGCCGGTACAGTTACCCGCCCGGCTTCACTACCGGCAGAAGTGGCCGACAAGCAGCGGCACGCTCAGCTCGAGCGCCAGCCCGTGGAGGACGGCCAGCGGGATGAGCTCGCTGCCCGAACTGCGGACAATCATCGGCAGGCAGACATCCATCGAATTGATGCCCGCCACGGAGATGGGCGCCAGTCGTCCGCCCAGGCGGGCGAAGAGCGGAATGCCGAAGAGGGCGACCAGTTCGCGCATGATGTTGGCCAGCAGCGCCACGGTGGCCAGCGCCGCAGCGTCGGCCGCACCTCCCTTTAGATTGGTAATCAGCACCGACGAGAGCGAATAGTATCCGAAGCCGCTCCCCACGGCGAGGCAGTCCATCAGCCGGAGGTCGCGCAGCAGAAAGACCGCCAGCCCCGAGAAGAGCAGCGTCCCGGCAATGGTGAAGAGGGGCAGCAGAAGCATCCGCCAGCGGAACCCGCGCAGCGAGGCGAGCACCTCGCGGTCGCCGCCGAGCGTGATGCCGACCAGAAAGACCAGCCCCGAGAGCAGCACGAGCGGCAGCCCTGGGTGAGCCAGCGCAGCGGGTGCCGTCCCGGTCATTCCGGCGGCAAGTCCCAGCGCAAGACAGGCGAAGATGAGCAGATTCTCCTTCATCGCGCACCTCCTTTCCCGAAGAGAAGCCGCGCCGCCAGCCATGCGGCAACGAGGCTTCCCGCGATGCCAAGGGCCGCAATGACGACGGCCTGACGGCCGAACTGACCGAACTGACTGAGAAGCTCCCCGTGGGAGCCGGTCGAAAAACCGATGACAAAGACCAGCGCCAGCACGACGAAGCGGATGCTCCGCCCGGCGAGGGCCACCACCCGCCGCCCGCGCAGCAGGTAGCCGATGCCGATACCCGACATCAGGAACAGAATAATCGTAAACATGGATTGACTGATTTTCAAGGTTATAAACTGCGTACAGCACGCCGGCGCACGTCCTCCTCAGACACGGACCGGCCGACCTTGGCCGACGGCCCCGCGACGGGGAGGCAGCACCTCGCTGCGGGCGCTTCGCTCCGGAAGGCCCGACCCATCAGCCGCCGCACCCCCGAACGGACCGGCGACAAACCTTGTCAGTCAGATGAAGCCGCTGAACCAGTGGACATGGACCCGGAAGGCACGCGCAATGACGCACCTCCGACCGTAGTAGATATGTCCCTTTCTGCGATACATGGTTCAACGAATGGTTCCGGCCGCAAAGATAGCGCGTGCGGACAAGATTTCCAAATCACCCTCTGCGTCGCCCGGAGAGTGCCGCCCGGCCCGGAGACGTTTGCAGGCACACGGAAGCCGGGCGTGCAACCAAAAGCACCGGACAGAGCATCCCGCGCACCCGAATCGAGGCAAAAGAGGCCCCGACATACCACCCCCTCCGACCGTCCGTAAGCCCCCCTCGCCGCACCGGGCCACTTCCTTCTGTCCGCACCAACCCACCTGCCGCCCCGCACCGGCGCCTCTTCTGCCCGCGCCGGCAACCCGTTTTCCACACACCGGCCGGCATCCGCGCCCTGCACAGCCCCCGAAATATCGGAAAATCAGCGTCCGAACGAAAAAATTTCGGCGCCGCACTTTGCACAGTCTCCGTTTTTTGTTATCTTTGCACCCGCTTTAAGCCTAATTAATTTTTAATTACAAGCATCATGAACAATTACGAAACCGTTTTCATTGTCACGCCGGTACTGTCCGATGCACAGGTACAGGAGGTCGCTGACAAATTCCAGGGCGTCATCACCGAGAACGGCGGTCAGATTGTGAACAAGGAGTCGTGGGGCCTCAAGAAGCTCGCCTACCCTATTCAGAAGAAGACCACCGGTTTCTATTTCCTCATGGAGTTCACCGGTGAGGGTTCGCTCATCAACACGCTCGAGACGCAGTACCGCCGCGACGAGCGCGTGATTCGTTTCTTAACTTTCAAGCAGGACAAGTACGCCGTGGAGTACTCGGCTAAGCGTCGTGCAAAACTTTCTAACAAGCAGGAGGAGTAAACCATGGCACAGGAGAACAAGGCTCAATCGGAAATCCGTTACCTCAACCCGGTGACGGTAGACGTCAAGAAGAAGAAGTACTGCCGTTTCAAGAAGCTCGGCATCAAGTACGTGGACTACAAGGACGGCGAGTTCCTGAAGAAGTTCCTCAACGAGCAGGGCAAGATTCTGCCCCGTCGTCTTACGGGTACTTCGCAGAAGTTCCAGAAGAAGGTGGCCCAGGCCGTCAAGCGCGCCCGTCATCTCGCCATCCTGCCCTTCGTAACCGATTGCATGAAATAATTAAAGAGGAGGAGAGACAATGGAAGTCATTCTGATTAAGGATATGGATAAGCTGGGCTACGCCAACGACATCGTGAACGTGAAGCCCGGTTACGCAAACAACTACCTGATTCCCCAGGGATACGCCAAGGTTGCCACCGCAGCCGCCAAGAAGGTGCTCGCCGAGAATCTGAAGCAGCGCGCCCACAAGGACGCCAAGATTCTGGCCGACGCCCAGGCTCTGGCCGAGACCATCGCCAACCTGCCGCTCACGCTCAACGTGAAGGCCGAGGAGGGCAAGCTCTTCGGTACGGTGACCGCAGCCGACCTGGCCGAGGCACTCGCAGCTAAAGGCATCGAGGTGGACCGCAAGCTGATTGTCGTCGAGCCCATCAAGACCGTGGGCGAGTACGAGGCAACGGCCAAGCTGCACCGCGAGGTAAAGGCTACCATCAAGTTCTCGGTAGTCGCTGCCGAATAAGGCATCGTCTCAACACGACAAAGGCCTTCCGCTCAGCGGAGGGCCTTTTTGTTTGGGTGCGCCCCAGGTGGCGGCCCCACGACGTTACTCGGCGGTCCGCTGAGGAGCAAAGCTCCACAACAGACCTTCCCTCCGGCAAGTTGTCCAGACGGCAAGCCGGTTCAGACGGCAGGCCGGTCCAGACGGCAAGCCGGTCCAGACGGCAAGCCTCCGTTTCTACCCGCATTCTGTCAGACAAGCCCAGCCTTCCGGTCCCGGGCCACTCCAAACCTTCCCTGCCCAACCGCGCCAACCTTCTGCAGACGCGCTATTGCGCTGCGGCCGCACCCAAGGCTCAGCCCAGCCTCACACACCCAAAAGCCTCCACCCGGCCGCGCCACGCTGACGCCGCACTCAGCCGCACTCCTCCGCCCTCGACACCACCCCAATGCCGCCCCGGCACCGCCCCGTCCCGCCATCCTGCCCGAATCGGCCTGCCCCACCACGCTCGTCCCTCTTCCGGCACTTCTTTCTCTCCTCCTCCGACCTCGCCGCACGGGATTGGTTGCCCCGCACCCTCGCGTTCACGCTCTCGCCCAACACGCCCCCCTCACCCTTAATCACAACTCACACGCTCGCCTGCACACACGACTCACCGCACCGCGACAGCCGCCTCTATCCTGTCCCGCGCCGTCGCCACCGCCACCGGAACCGCCACCGGGACCGGACCAGGCACAAAAAAACGCCCGCACCACTCAAGGTGCGGGCGTCGGTATTACCGAATAACCGAAGAATTACTTCTCGTTCTTCTCGGCATTCTCCATGGCGGCCTTCAGAGCGGCCAGACCGGCGATGTCGCCGAGGGTCGTCTTCTCGACCGAAGCGTTAATCTTCTTCACCGTCGACTTCGTAGCGTCGGCAGCAGCGCGCTTCTCGGCCTTCTCGGCAGCGATTTCAGCCTTCTTGGCGTCCGAGTAGGTACGCACGTGCGAAAGCGTGATACGCTTGGTAGCCTTCGAGAACTCGAGAATCTTGAATGCCAGCTTGTCGCCGACCTTCGGCATCGAGCCGTCCTCCTTGGTGAGCTGACGGTTCGGGCAGAAGCCCTCGACGCTGTCACTCAGTGCTACGACGGCACCCTTCTCGGTCATCTCGGTGATGGTACCCTCGTGGATGCTGTCGATGGGGAACTGCTTCTCGAACTCGGTCCAGGGGTTCTCCTCGAGCTGCTTGTGACCGAGCGACAGACGGCGGTTCTCCTTGTCGATTTCGAGCACAACCACGTCGATGTCGGCACCTACCTGCGTGAACTCACCGGGGTGCTTGATTTTCTTGGTCCAGCTCAGGTCCGAAATGTGAATCAAACCGTCGATGCCCTCCTCAATCTCGACGAATACGCCGAAGTTGGTGAAGTTGCGCACCTTGGCCGTGCACTTCGTACCGACGGGATACTTGGTCTCGATGTTCTCCCACGGGTCGGGGGTCAGCTGCTTGATGCCCAGCGACATCTTGCGCTCCTCGCGGTCGAGCGTCAGGATGACGGCCTCAACCTCGTCGCCCACCTTCAGGAAGTCCTGAGCCGAACGCAGGTGCTGGCTCCACGACATCTCCGAAACGTGAATCAGACCCTCCACACCGGGAGCAATCTCGACGAATGCGCCGTAGTCGGCCATCACAACCACCTTGCCCTTCACGTGGTCACCCACCTTGAGGTTGGGGTCGAGTGCCTCCCACGGATGCGGGGTAAGCTGCTTCAGACCCAGAGCGATGCGCTTCTTGGCATCGTCGAAGTCCAGGATAACGACCTTGATTTTCTGGTCGAGCGAAACAATCTCCTCGGGATGGTTTACGCGGCCCCACGACAGGTCGGTGATGTGAATCAGACCGTCCACACCGCCCAGGTCGACGAATACGCCGTAGGAGGTGATGTTCTTGACCGTACCCTCGAGAATCTGACCCTTCTCGAGCTTCGACATGATAATCTGCTTCTGAGCCTCGAGCTCGGCCTCGATGAGGGCCTTGTGCGAAACGACCACGTTGCGGAACTCCTGGTTGATTTTCACAACCTTGAACTCCATGGTCTTGTCGACATATACGTCGTAGTCGCGAATCGGCTTCACGTCAATCTGCGAGCCGGGCAGGAAGGCCTCGATGCCGAACACGTCGACAATCATACCGCCCTTCGTACGGCACTTGATGTAACCCTTGATGACCTCGTCCTTCTCGAGGGCCTCGTTGACGCGGTCCCACGACTTGAGCTGACGGGCCTTCTTGTGCGAGAGCAGCAGCTGGCCGTTCTTGTCCTCGGCCGACTCGACGTAGACCTCTACCTTGTCGCCTACCTTCAGGTCGGGGTTGTAGCGGAACTCCGAAACGGGAATCACACCCTCGCTCTTGTAGCCGATGTTGACGAGAACCTCACGCTTGTTGATGGCGGTAACCGTACCCTCGACAACCTCGCCGACAGCTACGTTCGACAGCGTCTTGTCGTAGGCCTCGGTGATTTGCTCCTTGGGCTGGTCATAGACACCCAGGTCGTTCTCATAGGCGTTCCAATCGAAATTCTCGTTGGCAACGGCAGTTTTGTTTTCTTCCATTGTGGAAAGTTTTGCGATACAATCGCTCGTTAAATGGTTAATAATTAAGTTCATACCCGGAACCATGCGCGCATGTTGCGCGTATGCGGGACTGCAAAGCTACATCTTTTTCGCTGAAAATCAAATTTTTCAGCCGATTTTCGGCCGATTTGCCGCCAAGACCCGCTCCGGGAAAAAGGCCGGGCCTCCCTCCCGCTGCCGGGAAGAAGGCCCGCAAGGCACAAGATGAGGACGCCCCGTCGTCAGTGCGACCCTGCTCCGGATCAGTGCGACGCCGCTCCAAGGTCAGTGCGACGCCGCTCCGAAGTCATGTGACGCCGCTCCGAGGTCAGTGCAACCCGGCTCCGAGGCGGACGACACGCTGCCGCGCCTCGTTGTCGGGGTGCAGCGGGGAGTCCTCGCGCAGCTCTTCGAGCAGGACGCCGGCCACCTCGTCGTCAAGGATGCGGCCATCCGCATACTCCAGCGCGCGGTAGTTGCGGAAAATGTAGTCGTTCATCGCCACGCGGTAGAGGCGTCCTTCGAGCAGCTTCGGGAAGCGCACGTCGAGGGCCCGGTCCTCCGCATCGACAACCAGTTCGTAGGGGGTCGTCGCTATGAGGTCGATGCGGTGCGCCTCCTTCAGGTTCACCGTATCGTTGTACTTCTCGACAATCATCCGCCGCATCTGCGCGGGGGTCATCCGCATCGCGGCCACATGGGTGCCGAAGGGCTCGAGTCCGTAGACCGTGGCAGAGCTCACGGCCCCCTTTTCGACGCGGTCGAGCCGCACGCCGCCCACGTGGTAGAAGCCCACCTCGGCATCGGCGCAGTCGGCCACCGCTTCGGCCATCCAGTTGGCAAGCCCCTGCTTGTCGGCCGCCTCGGCCAGACTCCCCACCGGGGCGTTCAGCTCGGGCGAGGCGTAGATATCCGTCACCAGAGCCTCGTATTCGGGCGCAGGCTCGTAGTCGGAGAGCGGCACCACGCGCGTCTCGACGCCCACCAGGCGATGCCCCTTCAGACGGAGCACCGTCACCCCGACGTTGCGCAGCTCCTTGCCCGTCTGCAGCAGGGGCGTCCCCCCGACGAGGGTGTCGACCACCACGTGGGTGTGGCCGCTCAGCAGCAGGTCGTAGTCGCCGTTCGAAGAGAGGAACTCGCGGTCGCGGTCGTCACCCATGTGCGACAGCAGCACCAGCACGTCGACCTTGTCGCGCAGCTCGCGGGCGCAGCGCGCCGCCGCCTGCTGCGGGTCGGGGAATTCGAGGCCGGCGTAGCTCGAGTCGTTGCCCGCCGGATGGCCCGGGCCCTCGTAGTTGGTCACCACGCCGACGAAGCCGATGCGCACGCCTCCGCGCTCGAGGATGGTCCAGGGGGCCATCTGCGGGAAGGTCGCCGTGTCGCTCACCACGTTGGCGCAGACCACCGCGAAGCGCATGCTGTCGAGCATGCGCCCCAGAAAGGCCTGTCCGTAGTCGAACTCATGGTTGCCGAGCGTCGCCACGTCGAACCCCAGACGGTTCATCAGCGAGAGCATCGGCATGCCGGGCGTGGGGGCCTTGTCGACAAAGGCGTTGCCCGTCCAGCGGTCGCCGGCATCGGCCAGCACCACGTCGCTCACCGTGTCGCGGCAGCGCTCGACGGCCGCGGCCAGACGGGCGAAGCGCTCGATTTTGGCGTGCATGTCGTTGGTCGACAGAATGACCACAACCCGTTCACGCGGTGCACAGGCCACCGTCACAAGGGCCGCCAGCACCGTTACAAAGCGGAAAAGCATTTTCATATTCTCGGTATTCGTTTGCCAAAATTACAAATAATTTCTACCTTTACACATTGAGACATTGAAAAAACATGACCGACACCGTTCAAGTCATCTACGAAACATCCGGCGAGCGAATCCGGATTCCGATGGGCACCTCGCTGCTCGAACTCGCGCGCAAGGTGACCCCGGGCGACCACCCCTTCCTCGCCGCCTACGTCAACAACCGCATCCGCGAACTCAACTACCGCATCTTCTCCCCCGTATCGCTGCGCTTCGTCGACATCACCTCGTTTGCGGGGCTGCGCGTCTACCAGCGCACCTCGTGGTTCCTGCTGCAGCTGGCCGCGGGCGAGCTCTTTCCCGGCAAGCGGCTCCACATCCGCCACTCGATGGGACAGAGCGGCTTCTACTGCGAGATTGAGGGCATCGAGCGCTTCTCCCCGGACGCCGCCGCACGGCTCAAGGAGCGCATGCGGCAGCTGGCAGCGGCCGACATGCCGATTCGGCGCGAGAAGCTGCCCACCGACGAGGTGCGCGCCCGCTACACCGAGCTGGGCTTCGACGACAAGGTGGCGCTGCTGGATACGCGTCCGCGCCTCTACAGCGACCTCTATACGCTGGGCGACACGGCCGGCTACTTCTACGGCTCGCTGGCCCCCTCGACCGGCTACATCACCCTCTTCGACATCACCCCCTACTACAACGGCTTCTACCTCTCGCTGCCGCTGCGCACGGCGCCCGACCGGCTCCAGAGGGAGGTGCACCAGGAGAAGATGTTCGACATCTTCCGCGAATACCAGTCGTGGGTCCGCATCATGGGCGTCCCCACGGTGGGCGACGTCAACTCGAAGGTGCTCGCCGGCGACGCCGGAGGCATGATCAAGCTGGCCGAAGCCTTCCACGAACGCAAGTTCGCCCAGACGGCCGACGCCATTCTGGAGGCCAACCGCACGCGCGGCACCCGCATGGTGCTCATCTCGGGCCCCTCGAGCAGCGGCAAGACCACCTCAGCCAAACGCCTCGGTCTCCAGCTGGGCGTGCTGGGGCTCAAGCCCGTGCTCATCTCGCTCGACGACTACTTCGTCGACCGCGAGCATACGCCCCGCGACGAAAACGGCGAGTACGACTACGAGGCGCTCGAGGCCATCGACCTGGAGCTCTTCAACGACCACCTGCGCCGCCTGATGCGGGGCGAGAGCGTCGACATCCCCCGCTACGACTTCATCACCGGGCGCCGCACGTGGCACAACGCGCCGCTGACGCTCGACGAGCGCTCCATCCTCGTCATCGAGGGCATCCACGGCCTCAACCCGCGGCTGACCCCCGCCATTCCCGACGAGCAGAAGTTCCGCATCTACATCTCATGCTTCACCTCGGTGGCGATGGACAACCTCTCGCGCATCGCCACCACCGACAACCGGCTGCTGCGCCGCCTCACGCGCGACTACCAGCAGCGGGGCTCCGACGCGCTGGCCACCCTCTCGCGCTGGGCTTCGGTGCGGCGGGGCGAGGAGCGGCACATCTTCCCCTATCAGGAGAATGCCGACGTGATGTTCAACTCGTCGCTCTTCTACGAGATTTCGGTGCTGCGCCCCTTCGCCGAGAAGATTCTGCGCGAGGTGCCCGACACGGTTCCCGAATTCGACGAGGCGCGCCGCATGCTCAAGTTCCTCGACAACTTCATCCCCATTGCGCCCGACGAGGTGCCGCCCACCTCGATTCTGCGCGAATTCATCGGCGGCAGCAGCTTCAAGTACTGACCCCCGCCCGAGTACCGGAGAGCAACGACCCGCAACATTCAGAACCCACCACCCCCGCACCCGCATGGAAAAAAGCCTTCTTCTGGCCGCGGCCGCCCTGCCGCTCGCAGCCCACGGAGCCGCCGGAGCTACCGGAGCGGCATCCCGCACCGAGGACGCGCCGACGCGCCGTCCCAACATCATCCTCTTCATGGTCGACGACATGGGGTGGCAGGACACGTCGGTCCCCTTCTGGAGCGAACGGACCCCCTACAACCGCCTCTTCGAGACCCCCGCGATGGAGCGGCTCGCCTCGATGGGAACGCTCTTCACGCAGGCCTACGCCTCGAGCATCAGCTCCCCGTCGCGCTGCAGCCTGCTCACGGGGTGCAACGCCGCACGCCACTGCGTCACGAACTGGACGCTCGAGCGCGACAAGTCGACCGACCACGAGAGCCCCACGCTGCAGCTGCCCGAGTGGAACGTCAACGGCATCCTCCAGTCGGGCGAGGTCGACCGCACCTTCCGCGCCACCTCCTTCGTCGAGCTGCTGCGCCGCAGCGGCTACCACACGATTCACTGCGGCAAGGCTCACTTCGGAGCCATCGACACCCCGGGCGAAGACCCGCACCACTTCGGCTTCGAGGTCAACATCGCCGGCCACGCCGCCGGAGGTCCGGCCAGCTATCTGGGCGAGCAGAACTACGGCAACCGCACCGACGGCGCCCCGCAGTCGCTCTTCGCAACGCCGGGTCTTGAACGATACTGGGGCACGGATACCTTCCTCTCGGAGGCGCTCACGCGCGAAGCGCTCCACGCGCTCGACAAGGCCCGCCGCTACGGCCAGCCCTTCTTCCTCTACATGGCGCACTACGCCGTCCACGTCCCCGTCGACCGCGACGCCCGCTTCTTCGCCAAATACAAGGAGCGGGGGCTGAGCGACCGCGAGGCGGCCTACGCGGCGCTGGTCGAGGGAATGGACAAGAGCCTGGGCGACCTGCTCGACTGGCTCGAACGCAACGACGAGCTGCAGAACACCATCATCCTCTTCATGAGCGACAACGGCGGTCTGGCGGCCGAGGGGACGCGCGACGGCGCGCTCCACACGCAGAACGCCCCGCTCAACAGCGGCAAGGGGTCGGCCTACGAAGGGGGCATCCGCGAACCGATGCTCGTCTACTGGCCGGGCGTCACGCGCGGCGGCGAGCGATGCGACGACTACCTGCTCATCGAGGACTTCTACCCCACCATCCTCGAGATGGCGGGCATCCGCCGCTACCGGACCGTGCAGCCGATTGACGGACGCTCGTTCGTCCCACTGCTTACGGGGCGCGGCCCGAACCCCGCACGCGGGCGCTCGCTCTACTGGAACTGCCCCAACGTCTGGGGCCCCACGGGCCCGGGCATCGGCCCCACCTGCACCATCCGCCGCGGCGACTGGAAGCTGGTCTACTACTACGAGGACGGCCGCCGCGAGCTCTTCAACATCCGCCGCGACATCGGCGAGCGGGAGGAGCTCTCCGCCTCCGAGCCGCGCCGGGTCCGCGAGCTGTCACGCCGTCTGGGACGCTTCCTGCGCCGGGTCGGCGCCCAGCGCCCCTCGTTCAAGGCGACGGGCGAGCCCTGCCCCTGGCCCGACGAGATTGATACGAAGGCCCCCGGGGGCCGATGAGCCGCACCGCCGGAGGCACCGGCACAGCACCGGGCAGAGGCACAGCACCGGGCAGAGGCGCAGCACAAGACAAGGCAACACAATACAAAACACGATACGGAACGCAAAGACAACCAACGCATAACCCGCAAAAACTCAATAACCAACGAATCCTATGTTCGACAAATTCTCCGACCGCCACATCGGCGTCACCCGCGAAAACGAACTGAAGGCGATGCTCGACACCATCGGCGTCGGCTCCGTCGAGGAGCTCATCGCGCAGGTCATTCCCCAATCCATCCGGCTCAAGAAGCCGCTCGCTCTGCCCGCCCAGGGGATGAGCGAATACGAATTCTCGGCCCACATCCGCGCGCTGGCCGACCGCAACCGCACGCTGCGCTCGTTCATCGGCATGGGCTACTACCCCTGCGCCGTGCCGGCCGCCGTGTCGCGCAACGTCTTCGAGAACCCCGCCTGGTACACCTCCTACACCCCCTATCAGGCCGAGATTTCGCAGGGCCGCCTCGAGGCGCTGCTCAACTTCCAGACTGCCGTCATCTCGCTCACGGGGATGGAAATCGGCAACTGCTCGCTGCTCGACGAGGGAACGGCCGCAGCCGAGGCGATGCTGATGATGTTCGCGCTTCGCTCGCGCGAGGCAGTGCGCGAAGGACGCAACCAGCTCTTCGTCGACCGCAACATCTTCCCCCAGACGCTCGACGTGCTGCTCACGCGCAGCGAGCCCTTCGGCATCGAGCTTATCATCGACGAGTACGACGAGTATGAATTCACGGGCAAGGAATTCGGCGCCATCGTGCAGTACCCGGCCGCCAACGGCCACCTGCGCGACTACTCGGACTTCACCGCCGCGGCCCACGCCAAGGGGGCGCTCGTGACGGCCGTGGCCGACCTGCTGGCCCTGGCGCTGGTGAAGGCCCCGGGCGAGTGGGGCGCCGACATCGCCGTGGGTACGGCGCAGCGTCTCGGCACGCCGATGGGCTTCGGCGGTCCGGCCGCCGGCTACATGGCCACGCGCGAAGCCTTCAAGCGCCACATGCCGGGCCGCATCATCGGCGTCTCAGTCGACCGCCTGGGCAACCGCGCGCTGCGCATGGCGCTCCAGATGCGCGAGCAGCACATCAAGCGCGAAAAGGCCACCTCGAACATCTGCACCGCCACGGCCCTCATGGCCTCGATGACGGGCTTCTACTGCGTCTACAACGGTCCCGAGGGGCTGCGCCGCGCCGCCCTGACGGCCCACCTTGCGGCCGTGACCGTCGCCCGCGGGCTCGAGGCGCTGGGCTACACGCTCGCCGCACACGACTTCTTCGACACGCTCGAGGTCGAGGCCGAGGCGGCCGTCGTCCAGTCGCTGGCGCTCGAGCAGGGCATCAACTTCTACTACCCCTCGGAGGAGCGCGTGCGCATGTCGTTCGACGAGGTGACCACCCCCGAGGAGGTCGACCTCGTGCTGCACATCTTCGCCCAGGCGAAGGGCCGCAAGGCCAAGGCGACGAAATACGCCACCGAGGAGAGCATCCCGGCCGCCCTGCGCCGCCAGTCGAACTACCTGACCGAGCCGGTCTTCCACGCCTGCTGCTCGGAGAACGAGCTGATGCGCTACATCAAGCGGCTCGAGCTGCGCGACATCTCGCTGGCCAACTCGATGATTTCGCTCGGTTCGTGCACCATGAAGCTCAACGCCGCGGCGCTCATGCAGCCGCTCTCGCTGGCCGGCTTCCAGAACATGCACCCCTTCGCCCCGGCCGACCAGGCCGAGGGCTACATGGAGCTCATCGCCGAGCTCGAGCGCGACCTGGCCACCATCACCGGCTTTGCCGCCTGCTCGCTGCAGCCCAACTCGGGCGCCGCGGGCGAGTACACCGGTCTGATGGTCATCCGCGCCTACCACCAGAGCCGCGGCCAGGGCTACCGCAACGTGGTGCTCATTCCCGCCTCGGCCCACGGCACGAACCCCGCCTCGGCGGCGATGGCCGGCATGAAAATCGTGACGGTCGCCTGCGACGAGCGGGGCAACATCGACGTCGAGGACCTCGAGGCCAAAGCCCGCGAGCACAGCTCGGAGCTCTGCGGCCTGATGGTGACCTACCCCTCGACGCACGGCGTCTTCGAGAGCCGCATCCGCGAGATTGTCGACGCGGTGCACGACGCCGGCGGCCAGGTCTACATGGACGGCGCCAACATGAACGCCCAGGTAGGTCTGACCAACCCGGGCTACATCGGCGCCGACATCTGCCACCTGAACCTCCACAAAACCTTCGCCATGCCTCACGGCGGCGGCGGTCCGGGCGTGGGCCCCATCTGCGTGGCCGAACATCTGCGTCCGTTCCTCCCCTCGCATCCGATTGTCGGCACGGGCGGCGACGAAGGCATCACGGCGGTGGCTTCGGCCCCGTGGGGCTCGGCCATGCTGCTCCCCATCACCTACGGCTACATCAAGATGCTGGGTGAGGAGGGTCTGCGCCACGCCACCGAGATGGCCATCGTCAATGCCAACTACATGTCGGCGGCCCTCGCTCCGGAGTTCCGCACCTACTACTCGGGCGAGACGGGCCGCGTGGGCCACGAGATGATTCTCGACCTGACGCACTTCAAGCATGACTACAACATCGACTGCGGCGACATCGCCCACCGTCTGATGGATTACGGCTTCCACGCCCCGACGCTCTCGTTCCCCGTCCACGAGACGCTCATGGTCGAGCCCACCGAGTCGGAGCCCAAGGCCGAGATGGACCGCTTCATCGAGGCGCTCGTCCAAATCAAGCGCGAGTGCGAGGCGGCGGTCGGCAAGGCGGACAACGTGGTGGTGAATGCGCCCCATACGGCCGTCGAGCTGGCTGGCGAGTGGACCCATCCCTACACGCGCATGGAGGCGGCCTTCCCGCTGGAGTGGATTCGCCAGGCGAAGTTCTTCCCCTACGTCTCGAAAATCGACAACGGCTACGGCGACCGCAACCTCTGCTGCCGCAACCTCGACTAACCGGGAGCGACACGCTCCGATGCTTCGGGGGCGGCGGCCGCAGGCTGCCGCCCCTGCCTTTTGTCCCGGAAGGAGGCCGAAGGCGGGTGTCCCGAAGAGGAGGCCGGAAGAGGAAAAGGGGACCCGAAGGGAGAGAAGGCCGAAAAAGAAAGAGGCGACCAGAAGAGGAAGGCCGGGAGAAAGGAGAAAAGGTCGAAAAAGCCGAAAGAAGAATCCGGGAGAAGGGTGTCGGAGCGCCGTCTGCGCCCCGTTCCGAGGGGCGGGATGCATTATTTTGCGCAAGAATTTGGCAACTCGCGCCGAAGTGCGTACCTTTGACGACTTGCCGGTGCGAACCGCACCCCGCCGGAGCGTCCGCTCCAACCGCCCGCGCGACGGCGAGCGGCCCCGCAGCAGGACGGAAGCCGGACCGGCACGAAACGGAGTCAATAACTCAAAACAAAGCATATTCAAATGAAAGTAGCACAGAACAAAATGGTCGGCGTGAACTACAAGCTCACCGTCGACGGCAAGATTGCGGACCAGTCGCGTCCGGGCCAGCCCCTCGAGTTCATCTTCGGTACGGGCATGCTGCTCCCCAAGTTCGAGGAGGCGATTCTCGGCAAGGAGGTAGGCGACAAGGTATCCTTCACGCTCGAGCCCAAGGACGGCTACGGCGAGCTGATTGCCGAGGCCATCGTCGACCTGCCGAAGAGCATCTTCATGGTTGACGGCAAGCTGGCCGAGGATATCCTCTTCGAGGGCTCGCAGGTGCCGATGAGCGACGCTCAGGGCAACCGCATGATGGGCACGGTCAAGGAGGTCGGCGACGAGCACGTCAAGATGGACTTCAACCACCCGATGGCCGGCAAGACGCTCAACTTCGAGGTTGAGGTGGTATCGGTGCGCGACGTGACGCCCGAGGATTTGAAGGGCGGCTGCTCGTGCGGCTGCGGCGAACACGACCACGACTGCGGCTGCGACGACCATGGTTGCGGCGACGGCTGCGGCCACTGCCACTAATCGCACGAAAGAAGAAGCAGGGCCGGGACATCCGGCCCTCTTTTTTTATAACACCATACTGCACGCGTGTACACTCTTCGCCAATACCTCACAACGCTCGAGGAGCCCTCGGGGCTCTGCCGCACGCTGGAACCCTTCGAACTCTGCCGCGACCAGCAGGGAAGGCCGCTCTATGCCGTGGGCAACAGCGCGGCGGTCTTCCGCATCCGCCGCGAAGGGCGCCTTCAGGCGCTGCGCTGCTACATGCGGCCGGCCGAGCATCTGGCGGAAATCTACGGCAGCAGGCTCCTGACACGCGAGCTCTTCCTCTACACCTCGCCCGACGAGGGGGTCTGGTGCGACGTGGTGGTCGACGACTGGGTCGAGGGGCGCACGCTCCGCGAGGAGATTGACCTTGCGCTGCAGGCTGCGGACCGGGAGCGGATCGGTGCGCTGGCCAACCGCTTCGACCGTCTGGCCGCCCGCCTGGTGGCCGACGACTGGGCCCACGGCGACCTGAAGCCCGAGAACATCGTGGTCCGCCCCTCGGGCGAACTGCAGCTCATCGACTTCGACGCGATGTTCCTCCCCGCCTTTGCCGGGCGGCGGAGCCCCGAGCTGGGCACCACGGCCTACCAGCACCCGGCCCGCGAGGCCGGCGACTTGGACGCCTCGCTCGACGACTACCCCGCGGCGCTGATTTCGACGGCACTCCACGCCCTGGCGCTCGACCCCTCGCTTGCGGCGCGCCACGCCTCGGACGGGCTGCTCTTCACCCCGTCGCGGATGGACCGCGACGGAGTGCTGGAGGAGGTGCTCACCCTCTTCGAGCAGCGGGGCATGGCCGTCGCCTACCGGATTGCACGATTGTTGTGCTCACCCACGCTGCAGC
The DNA here is from genome assembly GCF_900290115.1 of Alistipes sp. Marseille-P5061. Taxonomy (GTDB): domain Bacteria; phylum Bacteroidota; class Bacteroidia; order Bacteroidales; family Rikenellaceae; genus Alistipes; species Alistipes excrementigallinarum. Next base: position 367,702 of record NZ_LT985750.1, on the reverse strand, counting down.
TCTTCGGCCTGGAGCACCTGCTGCGCCTTGCCGTCGCCCGCGCCGACAGGAAGGGGTGCCCCGGTGGTGCCGAAACCGGAGGTGCAGCAACCGAAGGAGCGGCCGGAGCCGGGGAAATGGCCGGAAGCGCTCCCGGCGAAGTTCCATCCCCAGCCGCGGAGACCGCCCGGACCGACACCGGGGCGGAGCGAGCCGAGGAAATGGCCGGAGAAGAGACCGAACCCGGCGAGGAGCCCGAGCTCTTTGTCGAGAACGGGCTGTGGGGCTACCGCTGCAACGGGCGGGAGGTCATTCCGCCCCTCTACGACTGCGGCTTCGACTTCAGCGAGGGGCTGGCGGCCGTACGGCTGGGGCACACGTGGCACTACATCGACCGCAGCGGACGCACGCGGCTCAGCCTGCCGGGATGCGAGGCGGTGAAGCCCTTCCGCAGTGGAAGGGCCCGCATCTTCCGCGACGGCACGTGCCGCACCATCGACCCCGAGGGGCACGAGTGCGGGGAGTGACCCGCCCCGTGCGCGGGCCCGCGACAACGGCCCGACCGTGGCTGCGCAACGCCGCCCCGGACCGCAGGAGGGAGCCGAGGCGACGATTCCGACGGCTGCAGCCTCCGCCGGAGCAACGGCCCGCCGGAAGAGCCCTCCCGCTGCCTCTTACACACATCACATCTGACGCCGCCGACACATAATGTAGACTATGCTTACTCTCAATCCCATTACTAAAAAAATCAGTTGAATCTAGCTACGACGGCTTCCTGATGCCTTTGACAACCTCTTTGTGCGCATCGGTTGCTTTCCACATACTCGACCATTACACCTATCTCCCCACACTACAATTGTNGCGGAATTGGGACATAGGCTCCATTCGTTTGATGCAAAGATACGAAAAGGCGGGGCAAAAAACTCATGCGGGCGCGCTTTTTGCCCCGCCTTTTCGTATCTTTGCATCAAACGAATGGAGCCTATGTCCCAATTCCGCAATCTGACCGACGACGAGGTGCACCGCCTCGAGGCTACCGGCTGCAGCGCCTCCTCGTGGAGCGACGTATGGGTGGCCGCAGACTTCTGCACGGAGCAGCTGGCCGCATGCCGCCTCGAGGGGCGTGTCCGCATCGCCTCCGGTGCGCGCATCTACCGCTCGCGGGTCCGCAACTACGACATCGGCGAGCGCTCGCTCGTGGCCGACGTCACGGCGCTCGAGTGCCGCCACGCCTCCCCGTTCGGCAACGGAGTGCCGGTGGCGACGATGAACGAAGGGGGCGGCCGCACGGTGAAAATCTTCACCGCGCTCTCGGCCCAGACGGCCTATCTGGCGGCCCTCTACCGCCACCGCCCGCAGCTTGTCGCCGCGCTGGAGCGCATGGCCGCGGAGGAGGCCGGGCGCGTACACTCGGAGTTCGGACGCATCGGCTCCGACTGCCGCATCACGACCTGCCGCCTGCTGCGCGAGGTGCTGACGGGCGACCGCGTGGAGCTCGACGGCGTCTCGCTGCTCGAGAACGGCACGCTCTGCGACGGGGCCCGCGCCGGCATCGACGTCAAGGCGCGCGACTTCATCGCCGCCGAGCAGGCGCAGCTCGACAACGGCGTCATCGTCGAACGCTGCTTTATCGGCGAGTGCTGCCGGCTCGACAAGGGATACTCGGCCACCGACGCCCTCTTCTTCGCCTGCTCGCACTGCGAGAACGGCGAGGCGGCCTCCATCTTCGCCGGCCCCTTCACCGTCTCGCACCACCGCTCTTCGCTGCTCATCGCCGGAATGTTCTCCTTCTTCAACGCCGGCAGCGGCACCAACCAGAGCAACCACCTCTTCAAGAGCGGCGCCGTACATCAGGCCGTCCACCTGCGGGGCTGCAAGTTCGCCAGCGACGCCTACGTCATGTCGCCGGCGCTCGAAGGGGCCTTCACCATGGTGATGGGCCACCACACCCACCACCACGACACCTCGGACTTCCCCTTCTCGTACCTCATCGAGAAGGAGGGGCGCTCGGTGCTGATGCCCGGGGCCAACCTGGCCAGCTACGGCACGGTGCGTGACATCGAGAAGTGGCCCACGCGCGACCACCGCACGCGGCGGCGCGACGTGGTCAACTTCGAGGCCTTCAACCCCTACCTCACCCAGGCGATGCTCCACGCCGTCGACACGCTCCACACGCTCTCGGACGAGGAGCCCGACGCCCCCTTCTACAACTACCGCAAGACGGTCATCCGCCAGACGGCGCTGCGCCGCGGCATCGCGCTCTACAACAAGGCGATTGCCGCCTCGCTGGGGGCGATGCTCGAACGGGGCGAGGCGCCGCTCGAGGCATCACTCGGGGAGCCTGCCCACTGGCTCGACGTGGCGGGAGCCTACATCACCCGCAGCGAGGTCGAGGCGCTGTGCGACGCCATCGAACGGGGCGAGCTGACCTTCCCCGACCTAATTGACGAACGCTTCCGCAGCTTCGCCCGCCGCTACGATGACCATGCCCGCCGCTGGGCGCTCTCCATCTATGCCCGGCTGCTGGGCCACCTCCCCTCGCAGGAGGAGGTCGACGAGGCGGTCCGGGGAGGCGCCCACGCCCGCAGGGCGCTGCGCGAGATGACCGATGCCGACCGCGCCCGCGACTGCTCGCCCGACAAGGCGGTCGGCTACGGACTCGACGGCGGCGAGGAGGAGCGGCTGCTCGACTACCGCGCCGTGCGGGGGCTCGACTGAGCCGCACCCGAGTTTCCGCCCGGCAACCCGCACCCGAGGCGCCGGCCGTAAAACCGCACCGGGCCCTCCGCCCGACGCCCCGCCAGAGGCCGGGGCCGCCCCAGGGAATACGCCCGGAAAGAACCGCCCCGGAAAGGCCCGCCCGACAGCGCCCGACAAACCCGAACCGAGAAAACCCGAACCGAGAAAACCCGAACCGAGAAAACCCGACACTACGACCCATGTATACGCAAAGCATCACGCGCAGCCACCGCACGGCCTTCTTCCTGGCCATCGACTGCTCCGGCTCGATGGCCGAGCCGATTCACTTCCGCGGCGGCTGCAAGGCCAAGAGCGAGGTGGTGGCCACCATCGCCAACGAACTGCTCTTCGAGCTTATCGAGCGGGCGCGCCGCAGCGACGGCGTGCGCGACTACTACGACATCGCCGTGCTGGGCTACCACGGCGACGACGAGGTGACGCCGCTGCTGGCCGACCGGGCGGCGATGCACACCGTCTGCGAACTGGCCGCCATGGAGCCCCGCATCCGCACCGAGCTGCTCGAATACCGGTTGCCCGACGGCGGCATCTCGCTGCGCGAAATCCCCACGCCCTGCTGGGTCGAGCCCCGCGCCGAGGGGCAGACGCCGATGTGCGAGGCGCTGCGCCGCATCCGCGACCTGGCCGCGGAGTGGGTTCTCCGCCCCGAAAACGCCGAGAGCTTCCCGCCCGTGGTCTTCAACATCACCGACGGCGAGGCGACCGACTGCGACGGGGAGGAGCTCCGCACGGTGGCCGAACAAATCCGCTCGCTGGCGACGGCCGACGGCAACGTGCTGCTGGTCAACATCCACATCGCCACGGCCGCCGACATGCGCCCGCTGCTCTTCCCCGAACCCTCCGAGGAGCACTACGCCAACCGCTACGCCTCGCTGCTCTACGACTGCTCGAGCACGATGCCCGAACCCTTCCATGCGGCCATTCGCGAGCTGAAGGGGGCCGGGGCGCTCCCGCCCTTCCGCGGCCTCTGCTTCAACGCCTCGGCCGCCGAGCTGGTCTCGGCGCTCAACATCGGCTCCATCAGCGTCAAAACCGAATAAGACAATGACACCCACACTCAACGACTTCACCCGCGCGCTGCTCACGCCCGACCTCTCCTTCGCAACGCTCGCCGACGCACGCGCCGTCACCGACCGCCAGGGGCTCCCCCTGCTGCGCCGGACGACCCGCTTTGCCGAGGCCCGCATCGAGTGGCGGGGCGGCAGCTGGCTGCTCTTTCTGCCGCTGGCCCCTCAGGCGCTGCTGCGCATCGAGCGCACGGCGGCCCGTCTGCGCCGGCTGACAAGCAACCTGCTGGCCTCCTACCGCATCCTCCCCGGCGAAATGCAGTGGTGCGACACGCTGGGCACGCCCCGCACCACGGACCTCATCCTGCAGGAGCTGCCCGCCGGTGCGGAGTTCTCTACGGCGTTGGAGACGGAGGAGCCCGCCACACTGCTTGCGGCGCTCGACACGCTGCAGGAGGGGCTCCGCAGCCTCGGCTTCAACCACCGCAACCTCAAGCCCGAGAATCTGCGCTGGTGCGCCGGGCGCTTCATCCCGCTGCGCTACCACGACGCCCGCTTCGGCACCACGGGGGCCGACGACGAGGCCTTCGAGGCGCTGCGGCAGCTGGTCATGGAGCAGGGCCGGAGCCATACCGCCGCGGACGCGGGGCAGACGCTGCACGATACGGCGGCCTCCTACACCGCCCTGCGCCGGCTGAAGGGGCACCGCTGGTGCAGCAACCTCTTCGAGGGGCTCGTCTGCGTCGAGGACGAGACGGGCTACGGCTTCGTCGACGCCTCGAACCGGGTGGTCATCCCCTCGCACTTCCTCTGGGCCAACGACTTCCACGAGGGACGCGCCGAGGTGCAGACGGCCGAAGGGATGGGCCTCATCGACAAGCAGGGCGGCTATGTCATCCCGCCGCACTACGAAATCGTGGAGTACGACCCCGCGACGAGCCTTAGCCTCGTACGCCGGGCAGGCAACTGGGCCCGCTTCGACTACCTCGGACGGCAGCTCACCCGCTTCGCACCCCTTGCCGAGCTCGGCGAGGAGGAGCCGGCGGCCGATGCAAGGGAGCCCCTTCCCGTCGGATGACGCGCCAGGCGGCGAACCGGCGCCGCAACAAGTTACGAATCACAAACACCAACAACCCATAGAGAACATGGAACAAGTCAAAGTCCTGATTATAGGCAGCGGCCCGGCGGGATACACCGCGGGCATCTACACCTCGCGCGCCAACCTGGCGCCCGTACTCTACGAGGGCATCGAGCCCGGCGGACAGCTCACCACCACCACCGAAATCGAAAACTTCCCGGGCTATCCCGAGGGGGTGGACGGCAACCAGATGATGGCCGACCTGCGGCGTCAGGCCGAGCGCTTCGGCACCGACGTACGCTCGGGCGTCGTAACGCGCGTCGACCTCTCGCAGCGCCCCTTCCGCGTCGAGGTCGACGGAGAGAAGGAGCTCCGGGCCGAGACGCTGATTGTCTCGACGGGCGCCTCGGCCAAGTACCTGGGCCTTCCGTCGGAGACGCGCTTCAGGGGGATGGGCGTGAGCGCCTGCGCCACGTGCGACGGCTTCTTCTACCGCAAGAAGGATGTGGCGGTGGTCGGCGGCGGCGACACGGCCTGCGAGGAGGCCACCTACCTCGCCTCGCTCTGCCGCAAGGTCTACATGATTGTGCGCAAGCCCTATCTGCGCGCCTCGAAGGCGATGCAGGAGCGCGTCTTCCATACGCCCAACATCGAGGTGCTCTTCGAGCACAACACGGTCGAGGTGCTGGGTGACGACAACGGCGTGACGGGGGCTCTGCTGCGCCACAACGACGGCACGGAGCGGCGCATCGACATCGACGGCTTCTTCCTGGCCATCGGCCACCACCCCAATACGGAGCTCTTCGCCGGACAGCTCGAGCTCGACGCCGAGGGGTACATCCGCACCGAACCCGGCACCTCGAAGACCTCGGTCGAGGGTGTCTTCGCCGCCGGCGACGTGCAGGACCCCCACTACCGGCAGGCCATCACCGCCGCCGGGTCGGGCTGCATCGCGGCGCTCGACTGCGAGCGCTTCCTGCACCAGTAGGCCGCGCTGACGGGAGATAACTCCGCAAGGAAGCACAAAGAGAGGCGACCGTCGCACGACGGCCGCCTCTCTTCGCATACGGCTCCAGCCTCCCGGGCAGTCTTCCCCCGGCAGTCCGGGCGGCATCTCCCGGAGCCCCGCTCCGGACTGAGCGCCGCACCTGGACAGAAGGCCCCGCACCGACCCGAGCGCCTCACTCCAGCAGGAAGAGGAAGAGCAGCGGGATGACCATTCCGGCCAGCAGCTCCACGCCGCCGCGCCCCCACAGCCCCCTGGGGCCGCGCACCATGACCAGCCCCGTGAGGACAATCACCACCAGCCCCGCCAGGAAGAGGTCCGAGAAGAGGGTCCACCACCGCGAGGGGTTGTAGTGCAGGCGGTTGAGCCCGCTCAGCAGCGGCCGCCGGCGAATCTCCTCGTAGAGCCCCTCGCCGCGACGAAGGTCGACCGTGAGCGTGGCGCCGCCGCGCAGGAAGAGCTTCATTGTCCCCGCCTCGGGGAAGTAGTGCTTCAGACAGCTCCACTCCCCGCCGGCGGCCGCAAGCAGGCTGTCGACCCGCCCGCGGCTCCACGACGCCTCGTCCGCCGGCAGCGGCCCGGCAAAGGCGACCGCACGCCGCACGACGGAGTAGTCGGCGTTGAAGTCGCGCTTGTGGTTGAGCATGAAGCCCGAGACGGCATAGAGGAGCAGCACCCCCGTGAAGAAGTACGAGAGGTCGCGGTGCAGCAGCCGGCTCCACCGCCTCAGGGTGTTCATCCGTTCGTTCCGACCCACGGCGCGCTACTCGACGATTTCGTACGCGGAGCCCTCCACGTGGTAGAACGACAGGTAGGCCTTCCCCTCGCGGGCCTCACGCTCGGCAATGCGCCGCCGGAAGTCGGCGATGCGCCGTGCGGCACCCGCCTCGAGTGATTCGCCGCGGGCCTGCTTCTCGGTCGTGCATCCGCCCTCGCCGTCGCCGTGACGCTCCCCTTCTCCACTGTGCAGGCGCGCCTCCCAGGCCGCCAGATAGGCCTCGTCGATGCGGCTCTCGCACACCGTGCCCGTCACCCGTACCGGACGGTTGACGCACTCGGGGCTGAAGCTGCCGATGCGCTCCCCAGCCTCGATGCGCAGCAGGCGGCGCGGCGCGGAGCCCATGAGGAAAATCTTGCGGCCGCCGTGTTTGCAGATGTGGGTGCAGACTCCCTCGATGCGCACCTGACGCCCAACCAGCGAGGCCGCGTCGGCAAGCAGTGAGTCCACCCCGACAACCGCCGGCGTAGCCGCGGCATCGGCCGTCTGCGGTGCCGCACGCTGCTCCCGGGTCCGGCTGCCGCCACCGCCGCAGGCCGTCAACACGAGGAGGAGCCCAAGGGCCGCTCCCCGAAACATGATTTGTTTCATCTTCATAATCATTTCCGTTTGGTTCGTATTTTTCCGACGGCAAAGGAAGCGCATCCGTCCCGGCGGGACAATACCCACAAATGGGGATTCGCGCCCCGGCAGCATCCCCATCCCGGCGGGCGGAAACCTTTGGCGGTGCGGGGAAAAATTCGTACTTTTGCCGACGGAGCGCCCCTCAGGCCACCGGCCGCACGGGAGCCCGCCGCAAAACCCGCACAACGATGAGTTTCAACGTCACCATACTCGGCTCCTCGTCGGCCAAGCCGACCATCGACCGCCACCCCTCGGCCCAGGTGGTGAACGTCCACGAACAGTACTACCTGGTCGATGCGGGCGAGGGGACGCAGCAACAGCTCATCCGCTACGGGGTCAACCCGCTGAAGCTGCGCGCCGTCTTCATCTCGCACCTCCACGGCGACCACCTCTTCGGACTCTTCCCGCTGCTCTCGACGCTGGGGCTCTACGGCCGCCGGACCGAGCTTCCGGTCTATGCGCCGGCCCCCTTCGGCGAGCTGCTCGCCTGCCACCTGCGCTACTTCGACACGGACCTCCCCTACGAGGTCACCTGGCACGAGGTGCGCACCACGGAGCATGCGCTGCTCTTCGAGAACCGCACGCTCGAGGTGTGGAGCATCCCGCTGCGGCACCGCGTGCCGACGGCCGGCTTCCTCTTCCGCGAGAAGCGCCCGCCGCTCAACATCGAGAAGCACCAGATTGTGCGCTACGGCCTCTCCATCGCCCAGATTGCCGCCGCCAAGCGGGGCGAGGACATCCTCCTCGACTCGGGCGAGCGGATTCCCAATGCGGAGCTCACCTACCTCCCCTACGAGCCGCGCTCGTACGCCTACCTCTCGGATACCAACTTCTCGGCCAAGGCCGCCGGGCTCTGCCGAGGGGTGGATTTGATGTACCACGAGGCGACCTACGCCGCCGCGGAGCAGAAGCTGGCCCGTGAACGGGGCCACTCGACCACGCTCGACGCCGCGCGGGCGGCCCTCAAGGCCGGAGCCCGGAGGCTCATCATCGGCCACTTCTCGACGCGCTACAAGCAGCTCGACGAGCTGGTGGCCGAGGCCCGCACGCTCTTTCCCGAAACCTACGCCGCCCGCGAAGGCGAAACCTTTACCCTGGAGAAACGCCAATGACCAAAGCCGAACTGCAACTCGTCCGCTCGCTTGCCGACAAGCGGGGACGCACCGAAACGGGACTCTTCGTCGCCGAAGGAGCCAAGCTCGTCGGCGAGCTGCGCGCCTCGCACCTGCGCGTGCGCAAGATTTTCGCCCTCGAGGGGCTCTTCGAGGGGCCCGAGGTCGAATGCGTCACCCCGCGCGACATGGAGCGCCTCTCGCTGCTCAAGACCGCCTCCAATTCGCTGGCGCTGGTCGAGATACCCCGCTACCGGTTCGACGCCGCCGGGGCGGGGCGGCGGCTTACGCTCGCCCTGGACCAGGTGCAGAACCCCGGCAATCTGGGGACCATCATCCGGCTGGCCGACTGGTTCGGCATCGGCGATATCGTCTGCTCGCCCGACTCGGCCGACTGCTTCAACCCCAAGGTGGTGCAGGCGACCATGGGGGCCATCCTCCGCGTGCGGCTCCACTACACGGAGCTCGATGCGCTGCTGGCCGACGCCGCGGCACGCCGCACGCCCCTCTACGGCACCTTCCTCGAGGGGGAGAACCTCTACGATGCGGAGCTGACCGAGGGCGGCATCGTCGTGATGGGCAACGAGGGGCGCGGCGTCTCGGAGCGGGTGGCCCGCCACATCGACCACCGGCTCTTCATCCCGCCCTACCCGGCCGACCGGCACGGCTCCGAATCGCTCAACGTCGCCATGGCCACCGGCATCGTCTGCGCCGAGTTCCGCCGCCGCGCCGCACGCCGCTGACAGGGCCGTTCCCGCACACACTCACCGCCGCGTACCCGCCGCATCACCTTCCGTCGGACTGCACCCTTCCGGGACATCGCCCTCCGAGACTACACCCGCACCCGCCGAGCCGCACCCGTCCGGAGCGTCGCCCGCCGAAGCCGCTTCCGCACACTCTTCCCGAGCCCGCGTTCCACCGCCTCGCCGCTGCACACCGTCCCCTGCCGTCCCCACCATCGTCACACCTCCTCCCGCCGCACCCGCCTTCCATCGTCCCGCTCCTGCACGCCGCCCCCTGCAACACCCCTCCGCCGCCCGCCGCTTTTTGAGGCTCCGGGGCGCGGCGTTGCGATTTTTTACCTATCTTTGTCATTTGAAACGATTTTGACTATGTCGGAACAGAAACTCAGAATAGGCATCACGCAGGGCGACCCCAACGGCATCGGCTGGGAGGTGATTCTCAAAACCTTCGCCGATATGCGCATGACGGAGCTCTGCACACCCGTCATCTACGGCTCGCCCCAGGCGGCCGCCTTCTACCGCAAGTGCGTCGAGGATTCGGGGGAGCTCACGCTCAACCCCATCGTCTCGGCCCACGAGGCTCGCCGCGGCCGCGTCAACCTGGTCGCCTGCGGCGACATGAAACCCGAACCGGGCAAGGAGTCGGCCGAAGCGGGCCGCGCCGCCGTCGAGGCACTCGTACGCGCCACCGACGACCTGAAGCAGGGGCTGCTCGACGCGCTGGTCACCGCCCCCATCAACAAGGAGGCCGTCCAGTCGGACGACTTCCGCTACACGGGCCATACGGAGTTCTTCGGCGCCGAGTTCGACGGCGAGCCGATGATGATTATGTGCAGCGACGTGTTGCGCGTGGGGCTGGTCACCAAGCACATCCCCGTGACGGAGGTGAGCCGCAACATCTCGACCGAGAAGATTCTCCGCGACCTCCACACGCTGCGCCGCTCGCTCATCCGCGACTTCGGCATCGTCGAGCCGCGCATCGCCGTCATGGCGCTCAACCCCCACGCCGGCGACGGCGGGCTGCTGGGCCACGAGGAGGAGGAGATTATCCGCCCGGCCATCGTCGAGGCCTTCAACCAGGGGGTGCTGGCCTTCGGACCCTTTGCCGCCGACGGGCTCTTCGCCGGGGGCGGATTCGCACGCTACGACGGCATCCTGGCCATGTACCACGACCAGGGGCTGACCCCCTTCAAGACCCTCTCGCCCGACGGTGTGAACTTCACGGCCAACCTCTCCGTCGTGCGCACCTCGCCCGACCACGGCACGGCGTTCGACATTGCCGGCACGGGCCGTGCCGACGCCCAGTCGATGCGCAATGCCATCTACGCCGCCATCGACATCACGCAGCGCCGCCGCGCCTGGGAGGAGTGGACGAGCAATCCTCTGCCGCATGCCGAGCGCGAGAAGAGCACGCGCGACGTCTCGGTCAAGGAGCTGCCCCAGACCGAGAAAGAGTAGCCGGAACGCTGCGGACCCGGAACCCTGCGACCGACACGCCGCGACCGGAGCGTCTCAATGGAGAGCCCCGACCAACGCCGCAACCGAAACAGCCGCGGACCCGGAACCCTGCGACCGACACGCCGCGACCGGAGCGTCTCAATGGAGAGCCCCGACCAACGCCGCAACCGGACAGCCGGGACCGACATGCCGGTCCCGGAATCGTATGACCGGATGGCCGCTCCCGGAACAGCCGCAACCGGAATGCCGCGGCCCCGAGACCATGCTCCCGGAAGGCCGCTCCCCCTTGCCCCGGCGCCGCCCCAAAACGGACGAAACGGGGTACGAAGCCGGACGAAACCCGTTGAAGGAGAGCCCCGGGGGCGCTCCGACAGGCCCGAAAGGGAGAAAACGGAGAATCGAAGCGATTTTTTTCGGTTCGGCGGTACAGAATTCGTACATTTATTTTTAATTTTGCCGCAACACCCGGACAAACCGAGGGCGTATTCCGTCTCGTAATTGTGGAAGCGCCCGAGGAGCCGAAAACTTAAACAAAACAACAAAATGGTAAAAATCACTTTTCCCGACGGCTCCGTGAGAGAGTATGCCGAAGGGACGACTGCGTACCAGATTGCGGAGAGTATCAGCCCTCGTTTAGCTGCCGACTCGCTCGCTGCCGCAGTCAACGGCGCAACGGTGGACATGATGCGCCCGATTAAGGAGGATGCCTCCATCAAATTCTACAAGTGGGACGACGACGAGGGCAAGCACGCCTTCTGGCACACCTCGTCGCACCTGCTGGCCGAAGCGCTCGAAGCCCTCTACCCGGGCATCAAGTTCGGCATCGGCCCCGCCATCGAAAACGGCTTCTACTACGACGTGGATTCGCCGACCCCCATCACCGAGGCCGACCTGCCGCGCATCGAGCAGAAGATGCAGGAGCTGGCCCGCAACAAGGAGCCGCTCATCCGGCGCGAGGTCCCCAAGGCCGAGGCCCTGAAGACCTTCACCGAAAAGGGCGACCAATACAAGGTCGAGCTCATCACCGACCTTGAGGACGGTACGATTTCGTTCTACACCAACGGCGCATTCACCGACCTGTGCCGCGGTCCGCATATCCCCAACACGGGCTACATCAAGGCCATCAAGCTGACGTCGGTTGCCGGTGCCTACTGGCGCGGCAACGAGAAGAACAAGATGCTGACACGTATCTACGGCATCTCGTTCCCCAAGAAGTCGATGCTCGACGAGTACCTCACCATGATGGAGGAGGCCAAAAAGCGCGACCACCGCAAGCTGGGCAAGGAGCTCGAGCTCTTCACCTTCTCGCAGCGCGTGGGTCCGGGTCTGCCCCTCTGGCTGCCCAAGGGTGCCGCGCTGCGCGACCGTCTGGAGCAGTTCCTGCGCGGCGTGCAGAAGGAGTACGGATACCAGCAGGTCATCACCCCGCACATCGGCAACAAGGAGCTCTACGTCACCTCGGGCCACTACGCCAAGTACGGCAAGGACTCCTTCCAGCCGATTCACACCCCGGTCGAGGGCGAGGAGTATCTGCTCAAGCCGATGAACTGCCCGCACCACTGCGAAATCTACCGCTCGAAGCCCCGTTCGTACAAGGACCTGCCGCTGCGCCTGGCCGAATTCGGTACGGTCTACCGCTACGAGCAGTCGGGTGAGCTCCACGGACTGACGCGTGTGCGCGGATTCACGCAGGACGATGCCCACATGTTCGTACGCCCCGACCAGCTGCTCGAGGAGTTCGAGAAGGTGATTGACATCGTGCTCTACATCTTCAAGACGCTGAAGTTCGATAACTATACGGCACAGATTTCGCTGCGCGACCCCAACAACCGCGAGAAGTACATCGGTTCGGACGAGAACTGGGAGAAGGCCGAGAACGCCATCATCCAGGCAGCGAAGGACAAGGGGCTCAAGACGGTGGTCGAGTACGGCGAAGCAGCCTTCTACGGCCCGAAGCTCGACTTCATGGTCAAGGATGCCATCGGCCGCAAGTGGCAGCTGGGCACCATCCAGGTGGACTACAACCTGCCCGAGCGCTTCGATTTGACCTACAAGGGGGCAGACGACAAGCTGCACCGCCCCATCATGATTCACCGCGCGCCCTTCGGCTCGATGGAGCGCTTCGTCGCCGTGCTGCTCGAGCACACGGCCGGCAAGTTCCCGCTCTGGCTGGCGCCCGACCAGGTGGTCGTACTGCCCATCTCGGAGAAGTACAACGACTACGCCAACGAGGTGTCGGAGTACCTCAACCGCTACGACGTCCGCGCCCAGGTGGATGACCGCAACGAGAAAATCGGCCGCAAGATTCGCGACAACGAGCTCAAGCGCATCCCCTACCTGCTGATTGTCGGCGAGAAGGAGCAGGCCGAGCGGCTCGTCTCGGTCCGTGCCCAGGGCGAAGGCGACAAGGGACAGATGACCCTCGAGCAGTTCCGCGACTTCATCACCGGACTGGTCAAGGAGGAGATTGAATCGCACAAGCTGAAAAAGGCATAACACCGACGAAGCGCAGGGCCTGCGGCTTCAGTCGCAGACCCTGCCTTTTTTCACGCTCCGACAGCTCCTTTGGAAGAGACCGCCCAAAAGGCACCGCAAACGGTCGTGGCAACCCGGAGCGGATGTCTCCGACTAAGGCGCCAGCGAGCAGCGAAACAACAATAGAAAACATTTAACCATTTAATTTACAACAACTATCGCAGCACCGAAACCATTCCCGCCGAGGCCGTTCAACCCCGGGAATAACAGACCGAAACCGGCCGGTGGCGCTCCCCGCACGGGACGCAAGCCCGAAAAGGAGAACCCGCACCGCATCAACGACCAAATCACCGCACCCGAGGTGCGCGTGGTGGGCGACAACATCGAGCAACCCAAGGTCATGTCGCTCCGCGAGGCTCTGCGCCTGGCGGACGAGATGGAGCTCGACCTGATTGAGATTTCGCCGAAAGCCGACCCCCCGGTATGCCGCATCGCCGACTACCAGAAGTTCCTCTACCAGCAGAAGAAGAAGGCCAAGGAGCTGAAAGCCAACCAGACGAAGGTGGTGGTCAAGGAGATTCGCTTCGGTCCGCAGACCGACGACCACGACTACAACTTCAAGCTCAAGCATGCCGAGAACTTCCTCAAGGAGGGGGCCAAGGTGAAGGCCTACGTCTTCTTCCGCGGCCGTTCGATTGTCTTCAAGGAGCAGGGCGAAATCCTGCTGCTGCGCTTCGCCACCGACCTGGAGGAGTATGCCAAGGTGGAGATGATGCCCAAGCTCGACGGCAAGAAGATGAACATGATGCTTGCCCCGAAGAGCAAGAAGTAGAGCGGCTCCGGACCCGTACGGCCCGACCTGCGAACAAGACGACAACCGCAGCGCGGAACAACTCCGCCGCTGGCGGTTGTTGTTTTTTTAGGCGGGGGGGGGCGACGCGGCGAAGACCGACCGATGCTGAACTACCAGCCCCGGGGGAGACCAACCGACGCGGAGCCACCCGACCCAGAGGAATGACTACCCGCGTGTACCGGGGACGCCGGCCTGGAATTGCGGATGCCGGGGCGGGCGGCCAAGAGTTGCAGATACCGAGACAGCCGGCCACAAGTTGCAGATGCCGGGACAGCCGGCCGCACCGGCCGCACCGAATGAACCGCCGAAACGGAGGCATCGAAACGGAGCCGCCGCCCGACAGGGCCTCCCCCACCCGGAAGGGCATCGGAAAAGGGAATTCCGAAATCGGAAATAAATCGCTACCTTTGCAGCAAATGGTTTCAGCCTACATGCTTACCGACGACGACCTGTTCCGCATTGCGGACAACGAAGCTTTCGAGGCGGCGGCGCTGGAGACCTTCCGCTTCCAGGCCGAAAGGTGCGCCCCCTACCGCCAATACCTCGCACTGATTGGAGTACGCCCCGGGCAGATTCACCGCCCGGAGGAGATTCCCCATCTACCCATCGGCCTCTTCAAGACGCACGACATCTACTGCGGCGACGCGGCTCCCGAGGCGGTCTTCACCTCGAGCAGCACCACGGGCATGACCCCATCGCGCCATGCGATGCGTTCGCTGGCGCTCTACGAGCAGGCCTTCCGCGCCTCGTTCCGCACCTTCTACGGCGAGCCGCGGCGGTGGAGCCTCTACGCGCTGCTGCCCAACTACCTGCGCCGCAAGGGTTCGTCGCTGGTCTACATGGCCGACCGGCTGATTGCCGACTGCGGCTCGGGAGGCTTCTACCTCGACGACTACGAGCGGCTGCTCGACGACATGGCCGCCGACCCGAAGCCCAAGATTCTGCTCGGCGTGAGCTATGCGCTATGGGACCTGGCCGAACGCTACTCGCCGAAGCTAAAGGATACGGTGGTGATGGAGACCGGCGGCATGAAGGGCTACCGCGAGGAGCTGCCCAAGGAGGAGTTCCACCGCATCCTCTGCGACGCCTTCGGCGTGGAGGTCATCCACTCGGAATACGGCATGGCGGAGCTCACCTCGCAGGCCTACTCGCTCGGCGGCAACCGCTTCCGCTGCCCGGGGTGGATGCGCGTGGAGGTGCGCGACATCAACGACCCCTTCGAGCTGCTGCCCGACGGCTCGCGCGGCGGCATCAACATCACCGACCTGGCCAACCGCTGGTCGTGCGCCTTCATCCAGACCGAGGATGTGGGCAAACGCTTTACGGACGGCTCGTTCGACATCGAGGGGCGCATCGACCACAGCGACATCCGGGGCTGCAACCTGCTGGTGCAGTAACGTCTATCAACCGACCGAACACGTAACACGAAAGAGATGAAAACCGTAGCATTCGTACCCATACGCCTCAACAGCCAGCGCGTGAGCGGCAAGAACCTCCGCCTGCTGGGTGGCGAACCCCTCATGTGCCACATTCTGCGGACGCTGACCCGCGTCGAGGGCATCGACGAGGTCTATGTCTTCTGCAGCGACGAGCGCATCCGCGAGCTGCTGCCCGAGGGGGTCCGCTTCCTGCAGCGCAGCGCGGAGCTCGACCGCGACACCACCCTCGGCCGCGAAATCTACGACGCCTTCACCGCCCGCGTCGAGGCCGACCTCTACGTGCTGGCCCACGCCACCTCGCCCTTCATCCGCCCGGAGACCATCTCCGGGGCTCTTGCGAAGGTGCAATCGGGGGAGTACGACTCGGCCTTCAGCGCCGAGAAGATTCAGACCTTCGCCTGGTTCAAGGGGCGTCCGCTCAACTACGCGCTCGACAACATCCCCCGCACGCAGACCATCGAGCCGGTCTACATAGAGACCAGCGCCTTCTTCATCTTCCCGCGGGGGCTGTGGTGCGGCGACCACCGCCGCATCGGCGACCGCCCCTACATGGCGGTGGTCGAGCGGGTCGAGGGGCTCGACATCGACTATCCGGAGGACTTCGCCATGGCAGAGATTATCGCCGCCAGCCGCGGACTCTGAGCCGCCCGCGCCGCCGCGCCGACAAACAGGGCCTCCGGGGATGTGCATCATCCCCGGAGGCCCTGTTTTTTCATCGACGGACCGAAGCTGAAGGAGGCTATTTCGGCTCCGCCTCCTGCTGCTCGGCCTCGCCGGCGCGCTCATAGGCGTCAATCATCGAGCCGGCCGTGTGGTTGACAATCCGCGCACCGAGCGTTGCGGCGTAGTCGCGCAGCACCTCGTGGCCGCGGAAGAGCTCGGCCACCTCGGCCAGGTAGGAGGCCATCGTGTAGGGGACGGGCGGAAGGGTGGCGTTGAAGTAGATGGGGCGCGGAGCCGCGGCCGCACCCTGGTCGTAGTAGTGGCGGTCGGCGCGGCAGAGGCGGTTCGAGGCGTCGACGCACAACCCCTCGAGCAGCGTATGGTCGACGCCGTAGAGCGACAGATGGCGGTAGCCCAGCAGCAGCCCGATGTACTCGCCGTTCTGGATGACCGTGCCGAAGTTGGCGCTCCCCAGCCCGTGGCGGAAGAGCCAGAACTCGACGCTGCGGAAGCCGTGGTAGAGCAGCGTATGGAAGGGGACGATGCGGATATGGGGGTTGGTCAGCCGGCGGCGATAGTCGAACCGCTCGGGGTTGTAGTACTGCACGTAGAGGTTCATCTCCCACGTGACCTTCTCGTTGAGCGTTCGGTAGAGCGCCTCGACCCGCTCGCGGTTGACGCTCTGACGAAAGAACATCGGGTCGGAGAGGACGTAGTATTTGGGGCGAATCTCCTCGAAGCGATCATCCTCGGCGAAGAAGTTGACCACCAGGAAGTCCTTCGTGCGGTGGTCGCCGCGCGCAAGCAGCCGCGGCAGTTCGCGCCCGAGCGAGGGGCCGTTGGCCAGCAGCACGAGCTCCTGCGAGGGGCGGCCGACCACCCCGGCGCGGCCGACGTAGTTGCGGAAGTTCTCCTTCACGGCCATCGCCGCGAAGTAGAAGAGCGTATCGAAGGTATTGCGGAGCAGAGCAACGATTCTGAGCGACAGGGTCATGGGCTGATGTTTTGAAATTGGGCACGCGGGCAGCCCGACACCCGTCGGAGCGGCCCGATGCCGCTTGCAAATGTAGCAAAATAACGATACCTTTGCAAAAAAGAGCCCGACGCCGTGAGCACACCCACCTTTTCGGTCATCATACCCCTCTACAACAAGGAGGCGGAGGTCGCCGCGACCCTCCGCTCGGCCCTCGAACAGAGCCTCCGCCCGCTGGAGGTCATCGTCGTCGACGACGGCTCGACGGACCGCTCGGCCGAGGTTGTCGTCTCCTTCCGCTCGCCGCTCGTCCGCCTCATCCGCCAGCCGAACGCCGGCGTGAGCGCCGCCCGCAATAGGGCCATCGCCGAGGCGCGGGGCGAGTATGTCGCCCTGCTCGACGCCGACGACCGGTGGCGCCCCGGCTTTCTGGCCGAAATTGCCTCGATGATTGAGCGCTGGCCCGACTGCGGGCTCTACGCCACGGCCTTCGACATCGTGAGCGACGAGGGGCTCGTGCCGGGCCGCACCCCCCGCGAGCGGGGACCCGTCGACGACTTCTTCACCCGCTCGATGAGCTGCTACGTGGCCATCCCCTCGGCCAGCGTCATTCCGCGTACCCTCTTCGCAGAGGTGGGGCTCTTCCCCGTGGGGATGAAGCTGGGCGAGGACCAGTACCTCTGGACCCGCATCGCCCGCTGCCGCCCGGTCTGCTTCTCGCCCGAGCGGCTGGTGCTCTACTCACGCGTCGCCTCGAACCGCTCCAATGCGGTCTACACCCCCGAACGGAGCCGCCACACGCTCGAGGAACTCTACGACGCCTCGGCCTCGGAGGCCAGCAACGAATACGTCGCCCGCGTGGCGCTGGGCAAGGCGCTGGTCATCAGCGCCAAGGGCGGCACCGAGGAGGCGGCGCGCACGGTCCGCTTCTTCGGCTGGACGCGGCTGAACCGCCGCCTGCTGCGCAAGGTGCGGATACTCAACGCGCTCCCTGCGGCGTGGCGCCCTGCGCTGCTCGACGTCTACAACCGTCTGGCCTGGCGCCTGGCCCGCAAGGGGCTCTGAGCGGAGGACTCCCGGGCGGCAGAGACCGGGCATCAAACGACAGGCATAAGACGACGGCTCCGCCTCATAATCGACCCGCACCGATTCCGGACAACTGCTCCGAACGCCCATCCCGGACCGCTGCTCCGGACAGGCTGCGACCGCCCGTCTTGACAGCCGTCCTCAACGTCCGGCGACCGACATGGAGGCTCGGGGAGCCCGGCAATCATCCGGAGCTTCCGGCGACCGACGGGAAAATCCAGCATCCGACCGGCCCGCACAAAAAAACATCCGACCCCAAAAGGTCGGATGTTTTCTTATGTTTTAGAGTATCCCAGCGAAAGGAGGGTCTCCATTTCCAGGCTGCCCCCCGTCTGTATTACTGACTCAGCGATTCCACTCCCGGACGGCCACGTCGTTTTCCGCGTGCACCGATACCTTTCTGCCTGTGCTCGGCTTGTCGCCCCGCCGGCTCCCCGCTGCACCTCTTCACCGAGCCCCTCTCCGCCGGCCCCTCGCGGCGCCCCTCGGTGTCAGATGTCGACAATCCCGTGACGGATGGCGTAGACAACCAGCGAGGCGGTATTCTTGCACCCCGTCTTCTCCAGAATGTTGGCCCGGTGCTTGTCGACCGTGCGCTTCGAGATGAAGAGCTCGTCGGCAATCTCCTGATTCGAGAGGCCGCGGCAGACCGCCACCAGAATCTCGCGCTCGCGCTCCGAGAGCTGCTCGTCGGGGGCATCCTCGCGCGCATGCATGCGTCCGGCAAGCGACGAGAGCAGCTGCGGGCTGAAGTAGCTGCCACCGGCCTCGACCGTGTCGATGGCCTGCAGCACGTCGCTGATGTCGGAGTCCTTGAGCAGGAAGCCCCGCGCCCCGGCCTGCACCATACGCTGGTAGTAGCTTTCGTCGCCGAACATCGAGAGGGTGATGATTTTCAGCTCGGGACGCTGCGCCAGCGCCCGTTCGGTCGTCCGCGCGCCGTCGATGCCCGGCATCGAGAAGTCCATGAAGACCACGTCGGTCTCCAGCCCGGGCAGCAGAGCCAGGAACTCCTCGCCGCTGGCCGCCTCGGCCACCACACGATACCCCTCGCAACGGTCGAGCAGCCCCCGCAGTCCATTGCGGAAGAGCGAATGGTCGTCGACCAGCACGATTCTGCACTCCTTCTTTTCCATCTTCACCGTCTCCGTTTACTTTTTACGCGGCGGCACGCCTTGTGCCACCCCTACGTGAATCGAGGCGCGCATGCCCCGCCCCCGCGAACTCGTTATCTGGAAGCGCCCCCCGAGCGAATTAATCCGCGAGGCGATGTTCGAGAGCCCCATGCCGCAGTCCATCATTGCCTGGGGGTTGAAGCCCCGCCCGTCGTCCGTGTACTCGAGCGAGAGCGAACCGCTGCTCTGCGAGAGCGAGAGGTTGATGGACTTGCAGCCCGAATGTTTGAGCGAATTGTTGATGAGCTCGCAGATGACACGGTAGAGAATCACCTCCGTGTCGGGGTCGTAGCGCTCCGTGCGCAAGTTGGTCGTGAAGCGAATCTTCACATTGTGCATCGCGGCGCTGCGGTCGATGAAGTTCTGTACGCCGCGCGCCAGTCCGAAGTCGATGAGCACGTGGGGCGAGAGGTTGTTCGAGATTTCGCGCAGCGAGCGAATCGCCTCGTCGATGACGTAGGTCGTGTTGGCGATAATCTCGCGCTGCTCGGGGTCGCGCTCCTCGCGCGCGAGGGCCGAGAGCGACATCTTGGCCGACGAGAGCAGCGGGCCCAGCCCGTCGTGCAGCTCCTTCGAGAAGCGCGAGCGGGTCTTCTCCTCGGTGCGCAGCACGGCCGTCAGGATGCGGCGGTTGAGCAGCTGACGCTGGCGGTTGAGCCGCCCGATGTACTTGAAGAGCTTGTGGGCGTACATGACCCCGATGGAGAGGCAGACCGAGATGACGATGCCCAGGTAGGCGAACCACCCCCGCGGGACATACTGCCCGCTGGCGGCGAGGAACTGTACCAGCCGCTCGACCGAGAGCAGCGAGAAGCCCACGATGAAGAGAATCCACACCGAGTTGTACTTCGTCGTACGCACCAGACGCAGGGCGTAGAGCGTGGCCAGGGTCTGGATGACGATGGCGATGATGAGCAGTATCTTAATCAGCATAAAGCGCCGCAGTTTTCCTGGGGTTAAACGGATGCGCGGCCCGGGCGCGGAGTGTCGGGCAGGCGCGGAGCCGCCCGGCAGACCGCCCTTCGCGGGCGTACCAATTACAAAGATACGAAAATCCGCGGATATTCCGCAAACGTCATGCGCAACGTCCGCACCCGCCTCCCGCCGGCGGCTATCCGAAGAGGGGCGTCAGTTCGCGCAGCCGCGCGTAGTCGGTCAGGTCGGTCTGGACGGGCACCACCGAGACGTAGCCGTGGGCGAGCGCCCACTCGTCGGTATCCTCGGCCTCGGGCTCCTGGTTGACGAAGTCGCCCGTGAGCCAGAAGTATTCGCGGCCGCGGGGGTCTTCGTGGCGGTAGAACTCCTCGCGCCAGAAGCCCCGGTTCTGGCGGCAGAGGCGGATGCCCCGCAGCTCCTCGGGACGCCCCACCGGGACGTTGACATTCAGACAGAGCGGCGGCTGCACCCCGCCCTCGAGCAGGCGGCGCAGAATCCGCTCGCCGTAGAGCGCCGCAGCGTCGAAGTCGGCATCGGCGCTGTAGTCCGTGAGCGAGAGGCCGACGGCGGGACAGCCGTAGAAGCTCCCCTCGATGGCCGCCCCCATCGTCCCCGAATAGAGGACGTTGACGGCCGAGTTCGAGCCGTGGTTGATGCCCGAGAGCACCAGGTCGACCCGCTTCCCGCGCAGCAGGTAGTCGAAGGCCATCTTCACGCAGTCGACCGGCGTGCCGGAGAAGGCGTAGACGTCGAGCCCCTCCTCGGAGCGTACCCGCCTCAGAAAGAGGGGCGTATTCATCGTAATGGCCTGGCTCATGCCGCTCTGCGTCGTCTCGGGCGCCACGACCACCACCCGTCCGAAGCGGCGCGCCACCTCGATGGCGGCGGCGATGCCGCGCGAGTCGTATCCGTCGTCGTTGGTCACCAATATCAATCGTTCGTTCATCATTTTCCCGTTTTGCGGAGCAAAGATAGCACATAAATCGGAGTCACGAAGCGATATTTTTGCGCCGATGCGTGAAAATCCGAAAATTATTCCTAACTTTGCCGTCCCTTCGGGGACGTATATCAACCTCTTTCATTGGGCTTAACGGCACAGGCGGCACAACCGCGGGATTGCACGGCAGGGACCGGGCATGGTAGCCGGAGGGCAGCGGGAACGTTGAATGCGAAATCAAAAAAAACAGTTGCAACAATGAACAAAGACGCAATCATCAAGCTCGTCAACGAGCAGATGTGGCCCAAGACGGATGCCGACATTCCGTCGTTCAAGGCCGGTGACACCATCACCGTAACGTATCGCATCGTCGAGGGCAACAAGGAGCGCCTGCAGAGCTTCCGCGGTGTGGTTATCCAGATTAAGGGTTCGGGCAAGACCAAGATGTTCACGATTCGCAAGATTTCGAACGGCGTGGGCGTTGAGCGTATCTTCCCGCTCTACTCGCCCCACATCGACAAGATTGAGGTGAACAAGGTCGGTGTCGTTCGTCGCGCCCGCATCTACTATCTGCGCGACCTGACCGGCAAGAAGGCCCGCATCAAGGAGAAGCGCATGGTTGCCAAGAGCGAGAAGGAGTAAGTTCCGCTCCCGCAACACGGAAAAACGGAATGTTCCCCACCCGGGGAGCGTTCCGTTTTTTTAATGTCCCGGCCGTTCTCCACGCCGCTTGTTCCAACCGCCCTTCACGCAGTTTGTCCCGGGGCAGCCCCGCCCGTCGTTTTTCCATGGGCTCGCGCCGTCCCTTTGCTTTCCTTTTTCCGGCAGTCCATGCCAGCGCCCTTGCCGCTCTTTTTCCCCGGCAGCCCGCGCCAGCTTCCTTGTCTTCGTTGTCCTATTGTCTCGGCTGCAACCGCTCTCTCCTCGCCCCGGCTGCGCACCCGCGACCGCATGCTCCGGCGTGCTCTCACCCCCCCCCGTCGCTCGGCCCCTGTTGCCGCTCCCGTTCCCGGCCGGGCAAAAAAAGAGAGCGGTTCTTTGCGAACCGCTCCCCGAATTGTTCCTTTGCGCGCCACGACCCCCGGGCCGCCCGCCGCGCCTCAACCGAAGGGCTACTCCTCCTCGGGCTCCTTCATGTTGTGGTAAACGTTCGTCACGTCGTCGTCCTCCTCGAGGCGCTCCACCAGCTTCTCGACCGACTCGCGGCCCTCGGCGTCGAGCTCCTTGGTATCCGTAGGCAGGTAGACCGACTCACCCGAGACAATCTCCCAGCCTTTGTCGTCGAGCCACTTCTGGATGGCGCCGAACGACTCGTAGGGGGCGTATACCGTCACACCCTCCTCGTCGGGATAGAACTCGTCGACACCCAGGTCGATGGTCTCGAGCTCGAGCTCCTCCATGTCGGTGCCGGCCGGAGCGTGGAACTTGAAGACGCACTTGTGCTCGAACATGAAGGCCACCGAGCCGCTGTTGCCCAGCGCACCGCCGCACTTGTTGAAGTGCATGCGCACGTTGGCCACCGTACGGTTCGTGTTATCGGTTGCCGTCTCCACCAGGAAGGCGATTCCGTGGGGGCCATAGCCTTCGTAGATAACCTCCTTGTAGTCGGCGGCGTCCTTCTCGGTGGCACGCTTGATGGCGCGCTCGACGTTCTCCTTGGGCATGTTCTCGGCCTTGGCGTTCTGAATCAGAATGCGCAGACGCGTGTTGCCCGACGGGTCGGGACCTCCGGCCTTCACGGCGATTTCAATCTCCTTGCCGATTTTGGTGAACGTGCGGGCCATGTGACCCCAGCGCTTCAGCTTGCGTGCTTTGCGATATTCAAAGGCTCTTCCCATAGGTGCATGCTTTTTGTATTTTATTTTTTCGTTTCGCAAAAGTATAAAATTCTTGCAAAATAATGAAATATCGGCAAAATATTCGGCCGGGCCCCTCGCGTGGCGCCGGGAGGAAGGAGGAGGAAGGAGGAGGAAGGCGGCGAGTACACCGGAGCCGGCTGCAGGGAGGATACCGGGCCACACTGCAGGCAGAACCGGCGGCGGGAGGAGAGACAGACGGCGGTACGGGGGCCGTTACGCGGGCGGCGATGTCGAAAACTGCGTTTTCCGTTTGCCTCGGCCCGCACCTTTTCGTATCTTTGCACCCAAATTCAGGACACTTATGGAAATCAAAGGCAAATTCGACCACTTCAACATCAACGTGACCGACCTGGCCCGCAGCATCGACTTCTACGGCCGGGCGCTCGGTCTGCACGAAATAGGCCGCCAGAAGGCCGAGGACGGCTCCTTCGAGCTGGTCTTCCTCGGCGACGGCGAGAGCAACTTCCACCTGGAGCTCACCTGGCTGCGCGACAAGGAGGGTGCCTACGAGCTGGGTGACAACGAGAGCCACCTCTGCATCCGCGTGGCGGGCGACTACGACGCCGTGCGCGAGTTCCACCGCGCCAACGGCTGGGTCTGCTTCGAGAACCACGAGATGGGGCTCTACTTCATCAACGACCCCGACGACTACTGGATTGAGGTGCTGCCCCTGAAGCGATAGGGCGCCCCGTTCCGGTGGAATCCGCCCCGTGCAGGGCGTGCCGAAGGAGCACACGAACCGAAGCCCCTCCCCGCACCCTGCACCTCGGGCCAACCAACAAAGACGAGCATCATGAAAAACGAAACCGAACTGCAGCACGAAGTCGACGAGGCGGTCCGCACGCTGCGCGAAGGCGGGCTGCTGCTCTACCCCACCGACACGGTGTGGGGCATCGGCTGCGACGCCACCAACGCCGACGCCGTAGCACGCATCTATGCGCTCAAACGGAGCGAGAACAAGAAATCGATGCTGGTGCTCTGCGCCTCGCCCGACATGGTCGTGCGCTACGTGAACAAGGCGCCGGGCATCGCCTTCGAGGTGATGGAGCTGGCCACCAGCCCCCTCACGCTCATTCTGCCGGGCGCCACGGGGCTTGCCGCGAACCTCATCCCCGAAGAGGGGACGCTCGGCGTGCGGGTGCCCGACCACGAGTTCTGCCGCCGGATGCTGCGCGCCTTCGGCCGGCCGATTGTCTCGACCTCGGCCAACATCTCGGGCGAGAAGACCCCCGCGGGGCTCGACGAGGTGGCGCGCGAAATCATCGACGGCGTCGACTTCGTGGTCAACCCCCGCTTCGAGGGGAAACCCACGCGCAAGGCATCGTCGATTATCGCCTTCACCGAAGGGGGCGAAGTGAAAATCATCCGCGAGTAAGATGGCACGCACATTGACAACACCGGTCCAGCAGCGTTTCTCGGACATCGACTCGTTCCACCACGTGAACAACGTCGCCCAGCAGATGTACTTCGACGTGGGCAAGGTGGACTACTACCAGAAGGTGCTCGGCGAGGAGGTGCTGCTGGGACAGAACCGCATCATCACGGTCTCGACCTCGACCTCCTACATGGGGCAGGTCCGCATGGGCGACGACATCCGGGTGACGACCACCTGCGAGCGCATCGGCAACAAGAGCATCGTACTCTTCCAGCAGCTGCTCTGCGGCGAAGAGGTGCGCAGCGAGAGCCGCTCGGTGATGGTTGCCTTTGACTTCGACCGCCAGGAGAGCTTCCCCGTCCCCGCGCTGTGGCGCGAGCGGATGCTCGGCGAGTAATCCGGCCGCTCCGGCGGCGGAGGGTCCGGCAAGGCGCTGAGAGGTGCGAAGAGGAACCGGGAAGGCACCGGGACAGTTTTCCAAAAGACGACCGACATCAAATGACAAGCCGACCGACATCCGTAGATGTCGGTCGGCTTGTTTTTGTTACGCCGGAGAAGGGCAACGCAAAGCCCCTTCACGGCCGGATGAACGCTGCTGCGCTCCGGGCGGACTATGCGTCGGACCGTTCAATCTTTCCGGTTGCTTCGGCCGAAACGGCCGGGGTATCCGACGCCGAAACCGCCGGGCGCTCCGATGCCGCACCTGCCTCCGCCTCCGCAGAAACGGCAGAAGAGGGCTCCGCCGCCAGGCCCTCCGGCGCGGAGGTCGCCATAGCAGCCGGGGAGGTTGCAGCCGCCGGAGCTGTCGCCGCAGTCGGCTCCGCAGCCTCTGCCGGGGCCGCCCCCTCCGCCGCAGGCCGCGCCACGGGCCGCAGCCCGTGCTCGGCCGCCAGACGCTCCATCAGCGCATGGGCGGCGGCATATTCGTTGGGTATCTCGCCATCGAGAATCGCATTCTTGATGACTTCCTTGATGTCGCCGATAAGGCGGCAAGGGCCGATGCCGTAGGTCTCCATGATGATTTCGCCCGTAATCGGCGGCTGGAAGTTGCGGATGCGGTCGCGCTCCTCCAAATCCTTCATCTTGCGCCGCACCAGCTCGAAGTTGGCCAGGAAGCGGCGCACCTTGGCGTCGTTGCCCGAGGTGATGTCGGCCTCGCAGAGGGTCATCAGCGCCTCGACGTCGTCGCCCGCCTCGAAGAGCAGCCGCCGCACGGCCGAGTCGGTGACCTGCTCCTCCGAAAGGATGATGGGGCGCAGGTGGAGGAAAACGAGCTTCTGGACGAACTTCATGTGCTCGTTGAGCGGCAGTTTGAGCTGGCGGAAAATCGCCGGCACCATCTTCGAGCCCAGCACCTCGTGGCCGTGGAAGGTCCACCCCGCGCGGGGGTCGTAACCCTTGGTCAGCGGCTTGGCGATGTCGTGCAGCAGCGCGGCCCAGCGCAGCCAGAGGTCGTCGGAGCGGCGCGCCACGTTGTCCAGCACCTTGAGCGTATGGATGAAGTTGTCCTTGTGGGCGTGCTGACCCCGCCGCTCGACCCCCTTCAGGCGGTGCAGTTCGGGGAAAATCAGCTCCAGCAGCCCCGTCAGGTCGAGCAGCTCGAAGCCCATCGAGGGGACCGGCGAGAGGACAATCTTGTTGAGCTCGGTGGCGATGCGCTCGCGCGAGACGATGCGAATCCGCTCGCGGTTGCGGCGAATCGCCTCGAAGGTCTCCTCCTCGACGGAGAAGCCCAGCTGCGTGGCGAAGCGCACGGCGCGCATCATGCGGAGCGGGTCGTCCGAGAAGGTGACGTCGGGGTCGCACGGCGTGCGGATGATGCAGGCCTCGAGGTCCTCCATGCCGCCGAAGGGGTCGACCAGCTCGCCGAACGTGTCGCCGTTGAGCGACCACGCCATGGCGTTGATGGTGAAGTCGCGGCGGCGCTGGTCATCCTCGAGCGTGCCGGGTTCGACCTGCGGCTTGCGCGAATCGCGGGTGTAGGACTCCTTGCGAGCCCCCACGAACTCGACCTCGACACCCCGGCAGCGGACCATCGCCGTGCCGAAGGTCTTGAAGACCGAGACGCGGGCGTGCAGCTCGGCGGCAAGCGCCTCGGCCACCTCGATGCCGCTTCCGACCACCACCACGTCGATGTCGGTCGAGGGGCGGTGCAGGTAGTAGTCGCGGACGTAGCCCCCCACGACGAAGGCCCTCACGCCCCGCTCGTCGGCAATGCGCCCGATGCGGCGGAATATGGGTTGCGACAGCGGCTCCACGTTACTTCACGTACTGCTCGATGGCCTTCTTCCAGACGAGGTAGCCCTCGCCCGTCAGGTGCAGACCGTCGTTCGTGTAGCGCTTGTCGAGCAGTCCGCGCTCGTCGACCAGCACCGAATAGATGTCCAGATAGGGGATGTCCAGCTCGCGGCAGAGCTCCTGCAGCAGCTTGTTGGTCTCGATGATTTCGGCACCCTTCGACCAGTGCTTGCGCGTCTTGCCGCCGGCATCGACGCCGTTGACCGGGAAGATGCTCTGCACGTAGAGCTTCGTACGGGGCGACTCCGTGCGGAAGCGCTCGAGGATGCGGCGGATGTTGTCGACGACCGTCTGCGGGGCGATGCCGGCCGCCAGGTCGTTGGTGCCGATGAGCAGGAAGAGCTTTTTGGGCTGCCCCTTCACAATCGGGTCGAGTCGCTCGAGCATCCAGCCCGTGCGGTCGGCGCTGATGCCGCGGTTCTTGATGCGGGGGTTGTCGAAGAGTTCGGCCCACTCGCAGCCGTCGGTGATGCTGTTGCCCAGGAAGACGATATCGTTCGAATGGATGGGCAGCACCTCGAAGAGGCTGCGGCGCTGGAAGTTGTAGGAGCTTTGCGCAAAGGTGGGAAGCGCCGCCGCAAGCAGCAGCGCAAGAAAGAGCAGTTTTTTCATATCGGTCAGTGTTTGAGTTGTCGTTGGTAGAGCTGCACAGTGTTCTCCAGCCCGTAGTAGAGGGCGTCGCAGATGAGCGCATGGCCGATGGAGACCTCGTCGGTCCAGGGAATCCGCCCGATGTAGTAGGCCAGATTCTCCAGATTGAGGTCGTGGCCCGCATTGAGGCCGAGCCCCTGTCGGCGGGCCTCCTCGGCGGCAGCCACATAGGGAGCCACGGCCCGCTCGGGCGAGGCGGCGTATTCGCGCGCATAGGCCTCGGTGTAGAGCTCCACGCGGTCGGCGCCGCAGGCGCGGGCGCCGGCCACCATCTCGGCTACCGGGTCGACGAATATCGAGACGCGGATGCCCCGCTCGTGGAAGCGGGCGGTCACCCCGGTGAGGAAGTCGCGGTTGGCGACGGTATTCCAGCCGGCATTCGAGGTGATGGCGTCGGGAGCGTCGGGCACGAGCGTCACCTGCGTCGGGCAGACCTCGAGCACCAGGTCGATGAAGCTCGGGATGGGGTTGCCCTCGATGTTGAACTCGGTCGTAAGCACCCGCTTGAGCGCCCGCACGTCGTCGTAGCGGATGTGGCGCGCATCGGGACGCGGGTGCACCGTGATGCCGTCGGCTCCGAAGCGCTCGATGTCCTGCGCCGCGCGCACGACGTCGGGCATGTTGCCGCCGCGCGAATTGCGGATGACGGCAATCTTATTGACGTTTACACTTAATTTTGTCATAATAATCACTAACTTTGCGGTCAAGGGCGGCCTTCGGAGCGAAACCGCAGGCAGCCCCGCCGGGTGGACGTTTCGTTGCGGAAAGGCCGCCCGGAAGGCTTTCGGGCCCCGTTCCGCGAGGTCAAAGTTACGTAAAATTTCGAAACTCTGCCGATGAAAATCATACTTTTTTCCCGCCCGCAGGTGGCGCACGACGCCGGGGAGCTCCGCCAGCTCTTCGACGGCATCGATGCCTTCGGATTCGAATGCGTCGTCAACGAGGAGTTCGCCCCCGTGGCCGAGCGCCTCACCGGCAGGCTCTTCCCCCCGTCGGCGCGCTACGGCAGCCGCGTCGGGGAGGTGGATGCCCGCGCGGCGGTGATGCTCTGCTACGGCGGCGACGGCACGCTGCTCGAGGGGGCGCACCGGCTGGGCGGAGCCCCCGTCCCGGTGCTGGGCGTCAACGCCGGCCACCTGGGCTTCCTGACCAGCGTCCCGACCGGAGGCATGGCCCCGCTGCTGGAGGAGATTCGCGACGGCGGGCTGCGCACCGAGCCGCGCACGTTGCTCGAGGTGCGGGGCAGCTTCGCACAGCAGCCCGAGTCGACTTTATGCCTCAACGAATTCACCGTCCAGCGCCACGGCGCCGGGCTGATTTCGGTCGAGACCTACGTCGACGAGCAGATGGTGGCCACCTACCACGGCGACGGGGTCATCGTCTCGACCCCCACCGGCTCGACCGCCTATTCGCTCAGCGCCGGAGGGCCGGTCGTCGCCCCGACCTGCTCCTGCATGGTCATCACCCCCATCGCCCCCCACAACCTCACGATGCGGCCGGTGGTCATCCCCGACACGAGCCGCGTGCGGCTCCACATCCGCGCCCGCCATTCGGACCCCTTCGTCACGCTCGACAACCGCACCTGCGCCGTGGCGCCCGAGGCGGTCTTCACCGTCGAACGTGCTGAGCAGAAGATTTTTTTGGCCGTGCCCCACAATATATCATTTTACGACACGTTACGCAATAAGATGATGTGGGGAATCGACATCCGCAGCTGACCGCCCGCCTCAGGGCTCCGCGCAACAGCGGGTCGGTGGGGATGGAGCGTCGTTTCATCGCCCTCAATTTGGCGGCAGGATTGAACCATTTTGAATTAAATTCCCTATATTTGCACCCTATATGAGTGAACAGAAACGCATACCGCAACACGTCGCCATCATCATGGACGGCAACGGCCGCTGGGCCGAGTTGCGCGGCAAGGAGCGCTACGAGGGCCACATCGCCGGTGTGGAGGCCGTACGCACGACGGTGCGGGCCGCATCGCACCGGGGTGTGAAGTATCTGACCCTCTACGCCTTCTCGACCGAGAACTGGGGACGCCCCCGCGCCGAGGTCGACGCCCTGATGGAGCTTTTCTGTACGAGCGTGGTCAATGAAACGCCCGAGCTGCAGCGCCAGGGGGTCCGCATCCGGATGATTGGCGACCGCAACCGCTTCTCGGAAAAGGTGCAGCACTACCTGGCCCGCGCCGAGGAGCAGACCGCCCAGGGGCAGACCCTGACGCTCATCCTGGCGCTCAACTACTCGTCGCGGAGCGAAATCACGCGCGCCGTGCGCCATCTGGCGCAGCAGGCCGCGCGGGGAGAACTGCGACCCGAGGCCATCACCGAAGAGTGCATCTCGGCCGCGCTCGACACGGCCGACTATCCCGACCCGGACCTGGTCATCCGCACCAGCGGCGAATACCGCCTGAGCAACTTCCTGCTCTGGCAATCCTCCTACGCCGAGCTCTACTTCCCGCAGGTGCTCTGGCCCGACTTCACGGAGGAGGAGTTCGACCGCGCGCTGGAGGAGTACGCCCGCCGGGACCGCCGCTTCGGCCTGGTTCACGAAAAGAAAAATGATGCCGAGCCGCCCGCGAAGTGAGGCATCCCGGCCGATGATGCGTAAGTCAAACGGAAAGACACTAATTGAATAGATGAAGTATTTCGGTAAAACCGTACTCCTCGCAGCCGCAGCCGTGCTGCTCAGTTGCCCCCATATATTCGCCCGCCAGGAGAACCCCGAGCCCCCCGCCGACTCGACGGCCGCGGCCGCTCCCGAGTTCGACCAGAACGCCCCGATGTTCTCCCAGGACGGCGCCCCGCGGCGCTACTACATCCGCCACATCAACGTCCACGGCGTGCAGTACCTCAACGAGGAGATGCTCAAGTCGTCGGCCGGCCTCATCGCCGGCGATTCGGTCTATCTGCCCAGCAACTTCATCTCGAACGCCATCTCGCGTCTGTGGAGCCAGCGCTTCTTCTCGGACGTGAAAATCGGCGCCACCATCGAGGGCGACAGCCTCGACCTGGAGGTCTTCCTCAAGGAGCGCCCCCGCGTCTACAACTGGGGCTTCGAGGGCATCACGAAGGGCAAGAAGCGCGACCTGCTCGACAAGCTCAAGCTCCGCCGCGGCAGCGAACTCTCGGACTACGTGCTCGACAAGAACAAGAAGCTCATCAAGGCCTACTGGGCCGAAAAGGGCTTCCGCAACGCCGAGGTCGACGTGCGCATCGAAAACGACACGGTGCGGCCCCAGGGCGTCAACGTCACCTTCATCATCGACCGCAAGGACAAGGTCAAAATCGGCCGCATCAACTTCATGGGCAACCAGCAGTTCACCGACAAGCGGCTGCGCCGGACCTTCAAGAAGACCCACCAGCGGAGCATCAACATCTTCCGCAACTCGAAGCTCAACGAGGAGGACTACGCCGCCGACAAGGAGCTGCTCATCGACTTCTACAACTCGCGGGGCTACCGCAACGCCACGGTGGTGCGCGACTCGATTTACTTCATCAACAACAAGCGGCTGGGCATCGACATCGAGGTCTCGGAGGGCAACAAGTACTACATCCGCAACGTCACGTGGGTAGGCAACTCGGTCTACGAGACCGACTTCCTGCAGAACATGTTCGGCGTCTCGAAGGGCGACACCTACGACAAGAAGTCGATGCACAAGCGTCTGGGTATCGGCAAGGAGACCGACCCCGACGCCATGTCCGTCTCGTCGCTCTACCAGAACAACGGCTACCTGATGTCGCAGATTGAGCCGGCCGAAATCATCATCGCTCCCGACTCCATCGACCTTGAAATCAAGGTCTTCGAGGGCAAGCAGTTCACCATCAACGAGGTGGGCATCACGGGCAACCAGCGCGTCGACGACGAGGTCATCCGCCGCGAGCTCTACGTCCGCCCGGGCGAGCTCTACAACCGCTCGCTGCTCATGCAGACCATGCGTACGCTCAGCTCGATGGGCCATTTCAACCCCGAGGCCATCATGCCCGACGTGAAGCCCGTCTCGAACGAGCTGGTGAACATCAACTGGCCGCTCGAGGAGCAGGCCTCCGACCAGTTCAACATCGCCGGCGGCTGGGGCTCGGGCACCTTCGTCGGTTCGGTGGGCATCACGCTCAACAACCTCTCGATGAAGAACTTCTTCAAGAAGGGGGCCTGGCGTCCCTACCCGATGGGCCAGAACCAGCGGCTCTCGATTTCGGCCCAGACCAACGGTACCTACTACAAGGCCTTCGCCTTCAGCTTCACCGACCCCTGGCTGGGCGGCCACAAGCCCAACTCGTTCACCCTTTCGGCCCACTATTCGGACCAGAACGACGCCTACTACGTCTGGCAGACCAG
Source organism: Alistipes sp. Marseille-P5061 (assembly GCF_900290115.1). Classification (GTDB taxonomy): domain Bacteria; phylum Bacteroidota; class Bacteroidia; order Bacteroidales; family Rikenellaceae; genus Alistipes; species Alistipes excrementigallinarum. The sequence goes on along the minus strand of NZ_LT985750.1, from coordinate 336,102 downwards.
TACGCAGTACTTCCGCACCTACGGCGTGGCGGCCGGTCTGGGCAAGCGCCTGACGTGGCCCGACCCCTACTTCACCTTCTACGCCGAGGCGGCCTACGAGCGCTACTCGCTCAAGAACTGGTCGTCGTTCATCATGACCAACGGCTCGGCCAACATGCTCTCGCTCAAGCTGGTTCTCTCGCGCAACTCGGTCGACCAGCCGATTTATCCGCGCCGCGGTTCGGAGTTCACCGCCTCGGTGCAGTTCACGCCCCCCTACTCGCTCTGGGACGGTCTCAACTACCGCCAGCTGGCCGAAACGGCCGAGAACACGAGCCTGAGCAGCTCGGTGCGTGACCAGGCCAACCAGACGCGCTACCGCTGGGTCGAGTTCCACAAGTGGCAGCTCAAGGCGCAGTGGTTCCAGGCCCTCTCGAGCAACTCGAACCTCGTGCTGATGGCCAAGGCCGAGATGGGTTACCTGGGCAACTACAACAAGTACAAGGTATCGCCCTTCGAGCGATTCGAGGTCGGTGGCGACGGCATGTCGGGATACAACATGTACGGTATCGACATCATCTCGATGCGCGGTTACGAGGACGGAGCGCTCGACCCCGTGGGCAGCTACTCGTGCGCCTACAACAAGTATACGGTCGAGCTGCGCTACCCGGTGATTCTCAAGCCCTCGTCGCAGATTTACGTGCTGGGCTTCCTCGAAGGCGGTAACGGCTTCTCGTCGTGGAAGACCTTCTCGCCCTTCAAAATCAAGCGTTCGGCCGGCTTCGGCGTCCGCCTCTACCTGCCCGTGGTGGGTATGCTGGGCATCGACTGGGGTTACGGCTTCGACGCACCGGCAGGCTCGACCACCAAGAGCGGCAGCCAGTTCCACTTCGTCCTCGGTCAGCAGTTCTGACGCCCCGGGCCGGAGTGAGCCGGGTCCCGGATTAATAGGGAGGGATACCCCGGAATGGAGCGAGGAGTGCCCCGGACCGGAGAGAAAGGTGCCCCGGGATGGAGTAAGCGGTGCCGGGTGGAGTCCGACCCGGAGGAGGTTCCCCGAAGCGGCTGCGGACGAATTTGAGGCATGCCGGACGTTTGCGGCAGACAAAACGGGGCCGCTGGCAATAAATTTGAAAGAAAAGAGTTATCTTTATGGGTGCTTTGTGGCGCAAACCGCCCCCACCCGCCAAGAGAACCTGATAAAAACGGAACTATGAAACGTCTGATTTTGATTGCGGCATTCGTGCTTGCGGCCGGAACCGTCGCCGCCCAGAACTGCATCACCGTCAACAGCGAGAAGCTCTTCAAGTCGCTCGACACCTACAATGCGGCCATCGAGCAGCTCGATTCGCTCGCTTCGGCCTACCAGAAGCAGGTCGACGCCCGCTTTGCCGAGGTCGAGGAGCTCTACAATACCTACATGGCGCAGAAGCGTACGCTCACGGCCGCCATGCAGCAGAGCCGCGAAAACGCCATCCTGACCAAGGAGAAGGAGGCGCAGCAGTATCAGGAGAGCATCTTCGGCAACGAGGGTACGCTCATGAAACAGCGCGTGGCGCTCATCGAGCCGATTCAGAAGCAGGTATTCGCCGTCATCGAGGCCTATGCCGCCGAGGTGGGGGCCGACCTGGTCGTCGACTCGGCCAACAACCCGACGCTGCTCTACAACTCGGAGCGCGCCGACCATACGCAGCAAATTATCGAACGACTGAAAACAACAAACAAATAACAAGACAACAAAAACAACTGATTCACCATGAAAAGAGCCATCAAACTGACCCTTGCGGTAGCACTCATGATGAGCGCCACGTCGCTCTTCGCCCAGAAGTTCGGGCGCATCAATACCCAGGAAATCATCATGAACATGTCCGAGACCAAGGAGATGCAGACCAACCTTGAGAGCTTTGCCAAGGAGCTGCAGGACCAGGTCGAGAGCATCAACGTCGAATTCAACAACAAGCGGCAGGAGTTCCAGAAGAACTACAATACCTACTCGGAGTCCGTTCGCCAGCTCAAGGAGAAGGAGCTCTATGAGCTTCAGCAGCGCCTCGAGGACTACAGCCAGGTGGCACAGCAGGATTACCAGAAGCGTCAGAACGAGCTGCTCGCCCCGATTGTCGAGAAGGCTCGCGCAGCCATCGACAAGGTGGCCAAGGCCAACGGCTTCATGGCCGTCTTCGACATCTCGACGGGTGCCATCGCCTACTTCGACGAGGCGACGCTGACCGACCTTGCCCCGCAGGTACGGGCCGAGCTGGGCATTACGGAGACTCCCGCCGCGGAGACGACTTCGAAATAGTTCGAAACACGAGGAGTCCGTACGCCCTCCGGCAGGAAGGGGGCATTCGGGTCCGATAAAAGCCTCGATACGACGGGCGGCCGATGTTCGGCCGCCCGTTCTTATTTCCTGCACCGCCGCAACCTCCCGACCCGGCACACCCCGCCCCGCAACCCGGGCAGAAGGCTCCGCCCGATACGGCATCGTGCGGCCGCTCTGCAAAAAGGAGATACAACTGTCCGAATGTTCCGAAAATGAGACATTCCGAATACTAAGCGCAAATATTTACGTTATATTCGATGAAAAGACGACAATAAAATGGAACTCACAAACAACCCAACGGAAGAAATCCCCTGCTTCACCCTTGCACAGCTTCTCTCCATGCAGGGCGCCTCGCCCGAGCGGGAACTTGCAAAGGGTTGCATGACGGCCAACAACAATCTGCAGCGCCGGCTGTTCCGCTACCCCTGTCGCATCGACGCCCTCTTCATCGGGGTGTGCACGGAGGGAGAGGCCGAGATATCGTTCAACCTCAACAATTTCCGGTTCTCAAAGGACAGCATGTTCATCTATGCTCCCAAAAACATCATCCAGGTACACTCCGACGAGCGATTCTGCGCCCACATGGTAATCATCACCCCGGAGTTCATGCAACGTCTCAACGTCGACATCAAACGCATGATGCCGCTCTTTCTCCGCTACGCCAACCGTCCCTGTATCGAACTCTCGGAGGAGGAGTGCCGGACGTTCCGCAGTTTCCTCTCGCAGGTCGAGCAGGAGCTGGCTGCCCCTGACACGCCCTTCTCACGCGACGTGGTCGACGCGCTGGTCACGGCCACCATCTACAAGTCGTGCGACATTCTCACCCTGCATGCGGAGGAGCAGGCCTCGCCAGAGCCCCCCATACGAAGTCGCAACGAGTTTTATTTCAAGGAGTTCATGAAACTTCTGAACGAGAATTACAAGTCGGAGCGGAGCGTCCTGTTCTATGCTCAGAAGCTCTGCATCACGCCCAAATACCTCACCTCGCTCATCAAGCGCGTGAGCGGCAAGTCGGTCTCCGAATGGATTGACGACTACGTGATTCTCGAGGCAAAGACGCTGCTCAAGTCCTCCAACATGAGCATCCAGGAGATAGCCTACTACCTGAACTTCCCCAACCAGTCCTTCTTCGGCTGCTACTTCAAGCGCCACGCCGGACTCTCGCCCTCGCAGTACAAGCTCAAGAGCTGAGAAGCCGGCCCGCCCCACGCCCGAAGCGGCGAACCATCCCAAGGAAGAGGCACACACCAAGAGACGAAAGGCCCGTCACCGCTTCGGTGACGGGCCTTTTGCCGTGTATTGCCTGCACACAGCCTGCCTCAATCGCACTCCGCCGGACGGACGGAAGAGGTGACCGCACCCCGCACGCCGCCCCGAAACAGGCACAGGACAAAAAAATAAGAGGGCTCTTGTAGAAGAGTCCTCTCGAACAGATGTTCCGTGGAGCAATTACTTCGTCTCCTCAACGGGGGCAACCTCCTCAGCGGCGGCAGCCTTCGTCGAATCGCAAGCCTCGGCGCAAACCTTCGTCGAGTCGCACTCCTCGGTGCACTCTACAGCAGCCTCGGTAGCCTCAGCCTCAACCTCGGCAGCCTTCTTGTTCGAGTTACCAGCGCAGCCTACCATTGCAACGGCAGCCAGAACAACGACAAAAGAAAAAATCTTTTTCATAGCAGGAATAATTTTAATGGTTATTTTTTTACGCCGCAAAATTACATAATCGGTGGAATTATGCAAGAAAAAAGAGAAAAAAATACAGCTTTACGCCACCTTTGTCCCGTAGGTATCAGTCATTTCACCAAATCGGCCGCCGTCAGCTCCTCATTCTTGACGTAGGCCTTCGGAAAGACCCCCTGGACACGTCCCTTCAGGATGATGGCCTCCTCCGAAGTGAGGCAGTCGCCGGCCGTCACCTTGAAGTAGGGATTCTCATAAACCATGTAGACGCGGATGCCGGGAAAGTGCTCCTCGAAGAGCGTCTTGGCCTCGACGGCCTTGGCCCGGGCATCCTGCCCGTTGTCGAAGAAGATGCAGACGCGGTAGCCGCGGAAACGCAGCTGCGTCTCACCCGAAGAGAGCTCCTTCACGGCGCGGGCCGCCTGGGCATCCTCGCGCACCGTGACGCGGGCCGTCCCCAGGGCGGCTTCGGAGGCGGCCGGACGGGCCAGCTGCTCCTTGAAGGCCTCGAGCGACTGGGCCCGAAGCGAACCTGCGGCCGCAAGGGCCACAATCAGCATGATGAACGTGCGCATAGTCAGAAAGGTCAGAATAGTTTCTTGAGGTCATCGACCGACAGCCCGAAGTTACGCAAAAAATCCGACAAAGGGACCCTTTCCTGCGAAAGATTGGCCGAGGCGAGCCCATACCGCCCGCGGGCATGCCACGTGACGGTGGCCTCGGCCGTCTGGCCCGACTGCAGCCGCCGGCCGACGAGCAGCAGCGTCAGCGGGTCGGAGGCCTGCAGCCGCCACCGCGTCCCGAGGCTCGCCTCGCTCCGCCGCGGCAGCACCACCTCGTCGACAAGCCGCGCGCTGGCCAGACACCGCTCGCCCCAGTAGAGGTCGAAGCCCGCCTCCTTGAGCCGGAGCGTGCGGCCCGTATCGTTGACGGCCCGCAGCGTGAGGTCCACGCCCGAGAGGCCGTGCAGGGCGACCGACTCGACCCCCTCGAAGCGGATGTTGCGGCGCACCCGCTCGACCGCTCCCGAGCAGGAGCTCGCCGCGACGGCCACCAGCAGCAGCGCCGCACACCAGAGCCGCCGCACCGCCGGCCGCAACCGACGCGCGCGCTTTGTCTCCGTGCGCCCGTGCGCACCTCGTTCCGTTCCGCTGCCGCACACGGGGCGTGCGGCGCAGCATGGGGTCGTTGTTTCGTTTCGTTCCATCATCGTTCTCCCGTATAAATCCGGGCTATTCCGAAGCTCTGGCTCCGGGCCCGGCAGTTGTGGAATCCCGCCCGGCGCATCAGCTCCATGAAGGCTTCGGGCTCGGGGAAGGCCTCGACCGAGGCGGGCAGGTATTCGTAAGCCTTGCGGTCCTTCGAGACGGCGCCGCCGATGCGGGGCAGCAGCCATCCCGAATAGAAGCGGTAGAGGCGGCCGAAGAGTGCCCCTTTCGGTTCCGAGAACTCCAGAATAACGGCCACACCCCCCGGTTTTATTGTGCGGGCCATTTCGCGCAGCCCAGCCTCGAGGTCGCCGAAGTTGCGCACGCCGAAGGCTACCGTCAGGGCGTCGACCGAGGCGGTCTCGACACGCAGATGTTCGGCGTCGCCCTCCTCGAGCCGCACGCGGGCGTCTAGCCCGCGCTCCGTAACCTTGCGGCGCGCCCGCTCGAGCATCTGCTCCGAGAGGTCGATGCCCAGCACCTGCGAGCCCGGAATGCGGCGGGCCAGCTCGATGGCCAGGTCGCCCGTGCCGGTGGCCAGGTCGAGGATGCGCCGTGCGCCGTGCCGCCGCACAAGCCGCACCACGCGGCGGCGCCACAGGCGGTCGATGTTGAACGAAAGAGTATGGTTGAGCAGGTCGTAGCGCGGCGCTATGCGGTCGAACATGTCGCGCACCTGCGCCTTTTTGGGGCGCTCCTCATCGTAGGGTTTTACCGTCATTCGTATCGGATGGTTTGTTCGGGTTTAATCGATGATATAATATAGGTAGGAAGCACCAGCAGCAGGACGATGACCGCCAGCACCCCGGCGTTGAGCAGGAGCCACCACCCCCACTCGAGGGCGATGGGGACCTCCGAGAGGAGGTATCCCTCCGAGTCGAGCTTCACTACATGGAACCACTGCTGCAGGAGGCAGAGCAGCAGCCCCACGCCGTTGCCCCACGCCATGCCGCGCAGGGCGATGAAGGCCGCCCGGTAGAGGAAAATCCGCCGCAGCGGGCCGTTGCGCATCCCCAGCGCCTTGAGCAGGCCAATCATCCGCGTCCGCTCCAGCACCAGAATCAGCAGCGCCGAGGCCATGTTGAAGAAGGCCACCACAAGCATGATGCCCACTATGACGGCGGCGTTGACGTTGTGGGCCGCCAGCCAGTCGAAGATGTTGGGATAGAGCTCGCGCAGCGACGTGACGGTGAGGTTCTGCGCCTCATCGCCGTCGTCGTAGAGCAGGCGGAGGGCCACCCGCCGCGCGAAGTCGTCCGAGTGGGCGAAGTCGTCCGTACGCAGCTCGTAGCCCGAGACCTCGTCCTCCTGCCAGTCGGCCAGCCGCTGCACGTTGCGCAGGTCGGTGAAGGCCAGCAGGGCGTCGGCCTCGTCCATGCCCGTCGCGTAGAGGCCCGAGATGCGGAAGCGGTCGCGGCGGGGGCGCATGCCGCTCCCCTCGACGAAGAGCATCTCGACCTTGTCACCCACGTCGAGCTTCAGACGGCGCGCCATCAGCTCGGAGAGCAGCACATCCTTCGTCCGCAGCGAGTCGCCCACTCGGGGCAGCTCCCCGCGGCGCAGGCGGCTGCGCAGAAACGACCAGTCGTAGCTCGCGTCGACCCCCTTGAGCAGCACCCCCTGCACGGCGTCCTGCGTGCGGACAATGCCGCTGCGCGCGGCATAGGGGGCCATCGAGGCGAAGCCCTCGACGCTGCGGAGCAGCTCCTCGAGGGCGGCCGTACGCCGCACGGGCTCCGAATCGGGGGCCGAAACCCCGCGGATGTCGGTCACCACGGCATGCGCCGCCAGCCCCGTCAGGTTGCGGACCACCTCGCGCTTGAAGCCCACGATGACGGCCAGCGAGAGGAGCATCACCGCCACGCTCAGCACCACGGAGACCACCGCGATGCGCACCATCACGCCGGGCTTGCTGCCCGACGAGGCCGAGGCCAGACGACGCGCGATGAAAAAGGGAAGGTTCACGACTCGGGGTTTTATGGAATTGTGTGCAAAGTAACATATTTTTTCGTAATTTCGCCCATCACTAAACCCCGGAACAATGAAAAAACTGGCATTGATTACGGGAGCGACCTCCGGCATCGGCCGCGCAACGGCGCTCCGTCTGGCAAAGGAAGGATACGACATCGTGGCAACGGGCCGCCGCGCCGAGCGGCTCGAGACGCTCCGCCGCGAAATCGAGGCGCTGGGCGCCTGCTGCACGACGCTCTGCTTCGACGTGCGCTCCGAGGAGGAGGTGCGCCGCGTGCTGGAGCCCCTCGAGCGGGTGGACCTGCTGGTCAACAACGCCGGACTGGCCGCCGGACTGGAGCACATCGACCAGGGCGACACGGCCGACTGGGACGCGATGATTGACACCAACGTCAAGGGACTCCTCTACGTCACGCGCGTCATCACGCCCAAGATGGTGGCCGCCCACCGGGGCCACATCTTCAACATCGGCTCCATCGCCGGCACGGAGCCCTACGAGAACGGGGCGGTCTACTGCGCCTCGAAGCACGCCGTGCACGCCATCTCGCAGTCGATGCGCGCCGATCTGCTGGCCGACGGCATCAAGGTGACCGAAATCCGCCCGGGCATGGTCGAGACCGAGTTCTCCGAGGTGCGCTTCCACGGCGACAAGGCGCGCGCCGAGAAGGTCTACGAAGGGGTGACGCCCCTGACGGGCGACGACATCGCCGAGGCGATTGCCTGGGTGGCGCAGCTGCCCGACCACATGAACGTGAACGACATGGTGCTCATGCCCGCCCAGCAGGCCGGCGCCTACTACACCGTCCGCCGTCACTGAGCGCAGCCGCCGGGCGGCGACCCCCGCACGCAGGGGGCGGCCCGGAGACGGTGCCGATGCCGATGACGCCCCGACGCCGGGCGGCGGCACGATGCCGAACGGACGAAACTCCTCTCCGGCGAGGGAAAGTCGCGCGGAGGCGCACGTTTTTGTACGCTTCCGAAATAAAATGCCTATATTTGCCGTTGATTTTCCGTAAGGAATAATTGACGGAAAACAAAAACACGACACCATGTTACAACCACTTATCGCCCTGCTCTATGCGGGCACCCAACAGAGCGCACACTTCTCCGCCGCTTCGTCGGGCATGTTTCTGCTCATCATCGCCATCGGCATCGCCGGCTACATCGTCCAGGCACGGCTCCAGTCGGTGTTCAAGAAATATTCGAAGGTTCAGTTCCCCGGCGGGCTCACGGGCGCCCAGGTCGCCGAGAAGATGCTGCGCGAGAACAACATCCACAACGTCAAGGTGACGCACGTGGCGGGACACCTGACCGACCACTTCAACCCCCAGACGATGACCGTCAACCTGAGCGACAGCGTCTACAACTCGACGAGCGTCGCGGCGGCGGCCGTTGCCGCCCACGAGTGCGGCCACGCCGTGCAGCACGCCCGCGACTACGCCCCGCTGACGCTCCGCTCGCAACTGGTTCCCGTCGTGCAGTTCGCCTCGTCGGCCGCCACGTGGGTCATCCTGCTGGGTCTGGTGCTGCTGGCCACCACGCGCAACGAGCTGGTATGCTGGATTGGCGTGGCGCTGATTGTCATGTCAGCCCTCTTCTCGCTCATCACCCTCCCGGTCGAGTACAACGCCTCGGCCCGCGCCCTTGAGTGGCTCGAGTCGAGCCGCACGATGCAGGGCGCACAGCTCGTCCAGGCCCGGGAGGCCCTCACGTGGGCGGCCCGCACCTATCTGGTGGCGGCGCTCGGCGCCATCGCCTCGGTGCTTTACTACGTCTTCCTCATCCTCGGTCGCCGCGACTGATGCAACCCGAAAAGAACTACCTCAACCGCGGCTGTATAGCCCTCACGATGCTCATTGCGGTGCTCGTGGGGGTCAGTTTCATTCCGCCCCAAAGCGTGGGCGGCATCCATCTGCGGCGTGCCAACATCCTCTCCGACCTGCTCACCTTCGAGGATGCCGCCGAGACCAAGGCCGAACCCGCGCTCTTCGACGAGGAGGAGTTCCATGTGGACATGGAGCAGGTTGCCGAACGGATTGTGGCCGACTCGCTGGCCGACTCCGTCCGCACCACCTTCGAGTGGTCGCTCGCACGGCCCGACTCGACCCTCCGCGCCCGGCGTCCCGACACGGTGCGCCTCACACCGCGCATCGTCCCCATCGAGGACTACGACACGACGGGCATGAGCCCCATGCAGCGATTCTACGAGGCGCTGCTCGGCGGCCGGCCGGTGCGCATCGCCGTTCTGGGCGACTCCTTCATCGAGGGCGACATCCTGACGGCCGACCTGCGCGAACGGCTCCAGTGCGCCTATGGCGGCGGCGGTACGGGTTTCGCCCCGATGGCCTCGCCGCTGACGGCCTTCCGCCGCACGGTGCGCACGCAGGCCCGCGGTTGGAACTCCTACAACATCATGCAGCGGCAGCGCACGCCCGAGGAGCTGCGCGCCAACTACTTCGTCTCGGGATGGGTCTGCAGCCCCGACGAGGGGGCCTCGACGCGCTGGGAGGCGACCGACGCCCGACAGCGACTCGACTCGGTGACGACGGCCCGCGTACTCTTCCTCGCGCCGGAGGATGCCCGCATCGAGGCGACGCTCAACGACACGCTGAGCCGCAGCTTCGACGTCGAGGGTGACGCCGCCGTGCGGCAGCTGCTCGTCACGGCGCCCCACATCCATGCGCTGAGCTTCAAGGTGCTCTCGGGCACCCGCCGGTTCATCGGCTACGGCGCCACCTTCGAAGGGGGCGGCGTGACGGTCGACAACTACTCGGTGCGAAGCAACAACGGGCAGGCAATGTTCTGGACCAACCCCTCGGTCAACGCCCAGGTGAACGCAATGCTGGGCTACGACCTGGTGGTGCTCCAGTACGGACTCAACATCATGCAGGCGGGCGTACACGCCTACAACAGCTACGGCCGCCAGGTCGAGAAGATGGTGGCCTACGTACGACAGTGCTTCCCCGGCGCGGCGGTGCTCGTGCTGGGCGTGAGCGACCGCTCGGTCAAGGGCGAGGCGGGCTTCGAGCCGATGGATGCCGTCCCCTACATGAGCGAATGCCAGCGCCGTGCGGCCCGCAATACGGGAGCCGCCTTCTGGCCCACGAGCGACGCCATGCGCGTGCTGGGGGGCATGGAGCGCTTCGTGGCCAGCGGCTGGGCGGGCAAGGACTACACCCACATCAACTACGCGGGCGGCCGACAGGTGGCCTGGGCGCTCTTCGACGCCCTCAACGCCGCACTGGGCGATGCGACCCTGAGGCTCGAGGCGGAGGCTCGTCGCCGCGAAATGCAGCAGGGGGTCATCGACTCGCTGCACATCGTCCGCCTCGACCGGCAACTCTTCTCCGGCGTCATGCTGGAGGACCCCGATAACACCTCGTTGCAATGACCCTTCCCATCACGGACGACCTCGCGGACAAACTCCAATCGCTGCTGCTCTACGACCCCTCGTCGCCGCTGATTTTCAGCAGCGGGCTCTTCCTGTTCCTCTTCGCGGGATTCCTGCTCCTCTACAGCGCCCTGGGCCGCGCCCAGACGGCACGCGTGCTCTACGTCGTCCTCTTCTCGCTCTACTTCTACTACAAGTCGAGCGGCATCTACTTCCTGCTGCTGGTCTTTGCCGCGGCGAGCGACTACTGGCTCGCCCACGCCATCGCCCGCACCGAGCGGCAGAGCGCACGACGGTGGTTCGTGGCGTTGAGCGTTGCCATCAACCTCGGCATGCTGGGCTACTTCAAGTACACGAACTTCTTCATCGACCTCTCGAACCAGCTCTTCGGACAGGGATTCCTCGAATTCCGCAACATCTTCCTGCCGGTGGGCATCTCCTTCTTCGTCTTCCAGTCGATGAGCTATACCATCGACGTCTACCGCCGGCAGCTGCGCCCGCTCGACCACTGGCTCGACTACCTCTTCTACCTCTCCTTCTTCCCGCAGCTGGTCGCGGGCCCGATTGTCCGCGCCCGCGACTTCATCCCCCAGATTTGCCAGCGCCCCTTCGTCACGCGCGAAATGTTCGGCACGGGGGTCTTCCTGATTCTGACGGGCCTCTTCAAGAAGGCCGTCATCTCGGACTACATCTCGCTCAACTTCGTCGACCGCATCTTCGACGAACCGCTGCTCTACTCGGGCTTCGAGTGCCTGATGGGCATCTACGGCTACGCGCTGCAAATCTACTGCGACTTCTCGGGCTACTCCGACATGGCCATCGGCATCGCCCTGCTGCTGGGCTTCCGCTTCCCGAAGAACTTCGACGCCCCCTACAAGTCGGCCACCATCACCGAGTTCTGGCGGCGGTGGCACATCTCCCTCTCGAGCTGGCTGCGCGACTACCTCTACATCTCGCTGGGCGGCAACCGCAAGGGGCGCGTGCGCACCTACATCAACCTGCTCCTCACCATGCTGCTGGGCGGCCTGTGGCACGGCGCCGCCATCCGCTTCGTGCTGTGGGGCGCGCTGCACGGCGTGGCGCTGGCGCTCCACAAGATGTGGCTCGCCCTCGTCCCCGGCGCCAAGATTTCGGGTGCGCAGATGCACCCGCTGAGCCGCATCGCGGGCATCTTCCTCACCTTCAACCTCGTCTGCTTCGGGTGGCTGATGTTCCGCGCCGAATCGATGCAGTGCGTCGAGCTGATGCTCCACCAAATCTTCACCAACTTCAACCCCGCCGTCATTCCGCAGGCCCTTGCAGGCTATGCGGGGGTCTTCGCCCTCATCGGCACGGGCTACCTGCTCCACATGCTCCCGGGGCGGGTCGACCAGATGGCCCGCAGCGTGGTGATGCGCTCGCCGCTCGTGGTGCAGGTGCTGATGGCCGCCGTGCTGATTTGGTGCGTGATGCAAATCAAGTCGAGCGACATCCAGCCCTTCATCTACTTCCAGTTCTGAAAAACACACGACGATGAACTTCGACCACGACCTCTTCCTGCTGCTCAACTTCGACGGCGGCACGACGCTCGACCGCGTGATGCTCACGCTCTCGGGCACGACCATGTGGCTGCCGCTCTATGCGCTGATTCTCTGGCTCGTCTGGCGCCGCAACGGCTGGCAGCGGACGCTGCTCTTCTGTGTGCTCATCCTGCTGGCCGTCGCTCTGGCCGACATGGTGGCCGGCATCTTCAAGCATTCGGGGCTGCTGGGCGGGCTCTGCCCCGACCTTGAGCCGCGCCTGCGCCCGATGTTCACCCCCGCACTCGAAGGGCTCGACATCACGCCCGACTCGCTCGCGGTGCTGCGCCGTGCCGCACCGGCCGACGCCTCGTGGGTGGTTCACGTACCGCAGGGGGCCCTTGCGGGCCGCTACGGAACCGTCTCGGCCCACGCCTCGACGACGGTGGCGCTGGCCCTCCTCTCGGCGGGCATCATCCGCCGCCGCTGGTTCACGTGGGTGATGGTCATCGCCACGCTGCTGATTTGCTACTCGCGCATCTATCTGGCCAAGCACTTCCCGATGGACATCGTCTGGGGAGCCGCACTGGGCGCCGTGCTGGGATGGGCCGGCTGCCGGCTCTACCGCATCATCGGCCGCCGTCTGCCCGAAAGGAAGTAAAACCGCACCAACGACACCCGAGCGCGGGGTCCGGACTGTCCGGGCCCCGCGCCTGGCTTGTATGCGCGTCCATGCACCGGCATCCGCGTCGGGATGTGCTGCATGCAAGGCTGTTTTCGACCGAAATGCATCACCATTCAATCAAAATGGTAAAAAGGAGAGCTGATTTTTCTTTTTGTCGTATAATTTTATTTGTTTTTCCTGCCGTTTTTTCCGATATTGCACCAACCTTTTCCCTTTATTAATCATTTAACCTTTGCAAGCATGAAAAAAATCTACTCGATTCTCGCATGCGCCATGCTTCTGCTGACGTCATGGAGCTGCTCCGAGGACACAACGTCCGGTCCGGGGCCAGAAGAACCCACGGCCCCCGAACTCTCGGCCCAACTTCAGTCCGCCCAGGAGGGCACCGTCACCTTCACGGTCACCGCAACCGAGGGTGCCGAGGTGGCCTACTGGTTCGGTGAGGCAGCCTTCTTCGAGACGGTGGACGTCACCCCCGAGACGATTTTCCGGACCGGCGAGACCATCACCCCCGTCAGCTTCCCCGCAACGGTCACCATCGAGGAGGCCAACCTCTACGTCGCAAACCGCATCTGGATAGCCGCCCGCAGCAACGGACTCTACAGCCAGGCACTCTGTCTGGAGGTCAACCCCTCGGACGAGGATATCCTCACGGCCGGCGAGGCGACCAAGACCAGCCTGAGCTACATCATCGGCAACGTCGCTCCGGACGCCGCCGTGAGCCACACCTACATCGAGCTCTGGTTCTACAAATACCTCCACGACCAGGCCGTGGCCGAATACGGCGAACTGACCGAGGAGGAGTTCAACCGTCTGGTGCTGGCCAACTACGGCATCACCTCGACCGGTCCGCGCACCGTGGTCTGGAACGCCGGTGATGCGAACGAGCCTCGCGACAGCTTCGCCGCCATCGTCGGCGGACGCACCTACGTGGCCCTCGCCGCACCGCTGCTCAATGCCGAAACCGGTCAGATGGGACGCGCCGAGTCGGTCGAAATCAACACCCCCGAGCCCGACGAGTCGTCGGCCCGCGTCCAGGTGACCATCTCGGAGCTCACCCCCGAGGGGATGCTCTCGGTCATCGACCCCGGCGAGGATGTGCGCTTCTTCTACTACGCCCTCTTCAGCCGGCAGACCCTCGACGAGTTCCTCAGCGAGAATACCGAGAAGGACCTCTGCGACTACCTCTACGAATACGGCTACGTCAGCGCCAACTGCTACACCGACCGGTGGGGCTTCACGGTTCCGGGAGCCGCCTACGTGCTGGCCATCTACGGCGTCGACATGAACGGCGACACCTTCCTCCAGCAGGAGGCCATCGAGCCGGAGCCCTACGAGCCCGAAATCGAGCTGACGCTCACCCCCTACGAGAACGAGGCGGAGTCGCTCTACGGCTACAACACGCTCCACGTCTCGGCCACGTTCCGCTACTTCGACCAGATTGACCCCTCGACGGTCATGTACCTCTTCACCTCGAAGGAGATGATTGACGCGTTGAGCTCCGGGCTTTCCATCGAGGATGCCATCCAGTACGGCCTCTTCCTCCGCAACGCCATGCCCCTGTCGGAGGAGTGGAGCGCATCGCTCACCGCACGGCAGCAGTTCTCGGGCGTACTCAAGGAGGACCCCTTCACCTTCAGCGCACTCCAGCCCCAGACCGAATACTGCTTCCTGGTGATGACCAACGACCCCTCGGGCACCGAAATAATCGGAGCGTATGCCGTCGCCGCGACCAACGCCGAGCCCAGCGAGGAGGAGGACGAGGGCTACAAGGCCTATCTGGGCGAGTGGACGCTCAAGGGGCAGAGCACCGAGTTCTGGAGCCCCAACACCATCACCTACAACCTGCGCGTCGAGGAGCTGGTGGCCAACTACAGCTACCGCGTCTACGGCTGGTCGGATGCCGACGTGGCACAGACCACCCCCTTCGTGATGAACTACGACCCCGAGACCCAGCAGGTCTACATCCAGGGTCCTCAGGACCTGGGTCCCTACAACGGCAACGACAACATCCACCTCTACTTCGGCGGCATGGTGCTCGGCGACGGTGACAACCTCAATTACGTCAACACCGCACCGCAGCGGCTCTTCACGGGCCACCTCTACGACGACAGCTTCATCCTGCAGGGTGAGTTCACCGAGTTCGAGGGGCGCAGCACCGACTACCGCTCGATGAACTACGTGAGCGTCGACTCGGCAACCCCCGACACCTATTCGCGCATCCCGGGAGCGCTCTACGACGCCATCTACTTCAACATCCAGCGCGCCGCCGCATCGGGCACCGCCACACGCCGCAACTACGTCGAGCGGCCGGCAGCTCCCGCGCCCGCCCTTCAGAGCGCTGCCGCCGGACAGCTGCGCCATGACGTCGACCCGCGCAGCACACGGCCGCGTCCGCGCATCGCCCTCCGATAGCGCACGCCCGGCAGCGTGACGGCAGCGGCCGCCGCGCCGGGCAACCCGCACGCATGAACGACCCCCGGAGCCACTGGCCCGGGGGTTGCTGCGTCGGAGGAGGGTCGAAAAAAAGGGGCCGCACCCGAAATCTCGACTTTTTTTTGTAATTTTGCCCTCCGGAAAACAAATCAAACAGGAGATAATATGAGCATCGAACTCAGTGAACAGGAACTGCTTCGCAGACAGTCGCTCAAGGCGCTGCGCGAATTGGGCATCGACCCCTACCCCGCCGCCCGTTACGAGGTGACGGCCACCGCGCGTGAAATCGCCGAGAACTACGACGAAGCGAAGGGCAACTTCCAGGATATCCGCATCGCGGGCCGCATCATGTCGCGCCGCATCATGGGCAGCGCGTCGTTCTTCGAACTGCAGGACCACACGGGCCGCATCCAGGTCTACATCCGCCGCGACGACATCTGCCCCGAAGGCGACCCGACGCTCTACAACATCGTATTCAAGAAGCTGCTCGACATCGGCGACTTCGTCGGCGTGGAGGGCTTCGCCTTCCATACCAAGACGGGCGAGCTCTCGGTGCACTGCCGCAAGTTCACCCTGCTCTCCAAGTCGATTCGTCCGCTGCCCGTCGTCAAGGAGAAGGACGGCAAGACTTTCGACGCCCTCACCGACCCCGAAATTCGCTACCGCCAGCGCTACCTCGACCTGATTGTCAATCCGCAGGTCAAGGAGGTCTTCGTCAAGCGTGCCAAAATCATCACGACGATGCGCGAGTTCTTCAACGAGCGAGGCTACCTCGAGGTCGAGACGCCCATTCTGCAGCCCATTCCGGGCGGTGCGGCGGCGCGTCCCTTTATCACACACCACAACTCGCTCGACATAGACCTCTACCTGCGCATCGCCACGGAGCTCTACCTCAAGCGGCTCATCGTCGGCGGCTTCGACGGCGTCTACGAGCTGGGCAAGAACTTCCGCAACGAGGGCATGGACCGCACGCACAACCCCGAGTTCACCTGCATGGAAATCTACGTGGCCTACAAGGACTACCGCTGGATGATGGAGTTCACCGAGCAGATGCTCGAGCGGATTTCGACCGCTGTGAACGGCACCACGGAGCTGACCATCGACGGCCGACAAATCTCCTTCAAGGCCCCCTTCCGCCGCCTGACGATGACCGACGCCATCCGCGAAAAGACGGGCTACGACATCACGGGCCAGAGCGAGGAGCAGCTGCGCGAGGCATGCAGCCGTCTGGGTGTCGAGACCGACGAGACGATGGGCAAGGGCAAGCTCATCGACGCCATCTTCGGGCAGTACTGCGAAGGGGAGCTCATCCAGCCCACCTTCGTCTGCGACTACCCCATCGAGATGTCGCCGCTGTGCAAGCGCCACCGCGACAACCGGGAGCTCACGGAGCGTTTCGAGCTCTTCGTCAACGGCAAGGAGCTCTGCAACGCCTACTCCGAGCTGAACGACCCGATTGACCAGCTGGAGCGCTTCCAGGAGCAGCTGCGCCTCTCGGAGAAGGGTGACGACGAGGCGATGTTCATCGACATGGACTTCGTCCGCGCACTGGAGTACGGCATGCCGACCTGCTCGGGCATGGGCATGGGCATCGACCGTCTGGTGATGTTCATGACGGGCCAGACGTCGATTCAGGATGTGCTCTTCTTCCCGCAGATGCGTCCCGAGAAGAAGGTCGTGGCCGACCCCGCGGAGGCCTACACCGCCATCGGCGTTCCCGAGGAGTGGGTTCCCGTCATCCAGAAGATGGGCTACATCACCGTAGAGTCGCTGCGCAAGCTCGCACCGGGCAAGTTCTTCAACGACCTCTGCGGATACAATAAGAAAAACAAGCTCGGGCTGAAGGCCCCCACGATGGAGGAGGTCAAGGCGTGGTGCGCGGCCGAATAACGGGCCGGGCACCTCGGGCCGCGGGGCCCCACGGGGGGGCACTGAGGAGGCACTGAGGAGGAGCCGGGAGCCACAAGGGCCACGGAGGAGCCGAGAGCCCGGAAGGCCATGAGGGTCGCAAGGGTCGCGGAAGTCTCCGGGGTCACAGGGCACGAGGATTAGCGGGGTAACATGGCCCCGGGAGTCATTGTCCCCGCAACGCCCCGCAATGCAGCATTTCGGAAGCATGAGCGAACAGGAAACAGAGCATCGGAAGCGGAGAATCGCCGACGCGGTCATCATCGCCGTCATCGTGGCGGGCGGCCTCTCCATCGGAGGGGTGCTGCCGGCATGGTTCGGCCGCGCGGTGTGGCTGCTGCTGGCCGCCGGATGCTGGCTCTGGCTCGCGCTCCGGGCGTGGCACAGGCTCACGATGCGGCAGCGCGGCTGGCTGGTCTTCTGGAGCTATGCGGCCGCAGGGTGTGCCGCCGCATGGGTGCTCCACACGGCGCCGGAGCAGGCGACCCTCTGGGTGCGGTTCGACCGCATCTGCAGCGCCATCCTGCTTGCGGGGCTGATAACGGCAATTGCATACAACATCATCTATAAAAACAAACCGAACATGAGAAAGAAAATCGTAGCCGGCAACTGGAAGATGAATACGCTTCCCGCCGAAGGAGTCGAACTGGCAAAGGGCGTCGTAGCAGGACGCGGCGAGGTATGCTCGTGCGTGAACTTCATCGTCTGCCCGCCGTTCACCCATCTGTCGATGGTGGCCGAGGCCCTGAAGGGTTCGGACATCGCGCTGGGCGCCCAGAACTGCGCCGCCGAGGCCAAGGGTGCCTACACGGGCGAGGTTGCTGCATCGATGCTTGCCGCCCTGGGCTGCAAGTATGTCATTCTGGGCCACTCGGAGCGCCGCCAGTATTACGGCGAGACCTCCGCTACGCTCAACAAGAAGATGGAGCAGGCCTATGCCAACAACCTCACGCCGATTTACTGCGTGGGTGAGAACCTCGAGGAGCGCGAGGCCGGCAAGCACTTCGACGTGGTGAAGGCTCAGATTGAGGAGGTGGTCTACAACCTCACGGAGGAGCAGTTCAAGAACCTGGTCATCGCCTACGAGCCCGTATGGGCCATCGGTACGGGCAAGACCGCCACGGCCGAGCAGGCTCAGGAGATTCACGCCTACATCCGCAAGGTGCTGGCCGAGAAGTTCGGCGCAGCTGCTGCCGAGTGCCCGATTCTCTACGGAGGTTCGTGCAAGCCGGCCAACGCTGCCGAAATCTTCGCCAAGGAGGATGTCGACGGTGGTCTGATTGGCGGCGCCGCCCTCAAGGCTGCCGACTTCCTGGCCATTGGCAAGGGATTTGCCAAGTAGTCCCGGACTCCGGAAACAGCGGCCGGCGCCCCCGTCGGGGCGTGGACCGCATCCACGACAAAGCCCGTGCTGCACAATGCAGCACGGGCTTTGTCGTTGCGTCGCGGAGAGGCCACTGCACAGGTCCGGCGGCCAGTGTTCCTCCCCCACCTCCAGGCAAAAAAAGCGGCGGGGCCGAAGCCTCGCCGCATGCTGCCGATGGAAGCCGGCATCAGTCGTCGATGTCAATCACCTGGAAGTTCTTGTCGAACTTGATTTCCAGACCGTTCATCAGCTCGGCCTCCCAGGTGTACTTGTTGCGCTCGATTTTGCGGATGGTCTGCCCTGCGAAGCTCTTGGCAACGTAGTCGCGAATCTGGGCCGGCACAATCGCCTCGGGAACCGCCGCATAACGGCACTCGACCGAGGTCCAGGCACCGTCGTTGTCGAAGTCGACCTCCGTACGGTCGGTGTAGGTCACCTCATACTCCGAACCGATGAACTGCGGGTCCTCGATGGCGAAGGCGAGGGTCAGGTTCTTGAAGTTGGCGGAGAGGAACTCCTGCGCGGCGGCGGGAAGCTGCTCGAGGGTGATGGGGCGCTCGCGGCCGTCGGCGAACGAAGCGGTGATACCTGCAAAGAGAAGGGCTGCTGCTGCAAAATACTTTTTCATGGTCATACGGTTTTTTAAGTTTTAACGTGTTCTGTTTTCTTTTACGATACAAAGTTCGCGCTCAAATCTGAAAAGAATCTAACATCGGCTGCCGAGGGGCGATTTTTTGCAAAAAATTTTTTCCGCCACCCCTTCCGACGCACCTCCCCCACTGTTGCCGGCCTATCACCGCACCTACGACACGGCTTTCTCTTCGGTCGTCAATCCTTCGCCACAACTTCGACGACCCGCTTACCTACTGCCGCCGGCCGGTCTACCCGATGTCCGGCAATTCAATTGCTACTCCTCGGAGAAGGCCTCGACCCCGAGCGTCGGGTCCCAGGTGCAGGGGGCGCCATAGCTCTCCCCCACGGCACGGAGGTAGTCGTCGATGGGTTCGAGTCCCACCGCCTCACGCAGCGAATCGAGCCGCTCGGGCGACTCGACGGGCCAGAGGCGGCAGATGCGCTCGACGCGCTGCGGCGCTCCGTCGACCAGGAGCGTCGAGGCGTGCGTCTGCGTGCCATAGCGCTGGGGGCGTCCCTCACGCATGAGCATCCGGTCGAGCAGCGTGGCGTAGCTCGCTCCGGAGATGCGGCCGGCCCGCATCTGCTCCTCGACGAGCGGCATGAAGCGTCGCTGCATCGCCAGGTCGGCGTGGTCAATCACCAGCCAAATGGTCTCGTTCGCCTCGTCGGAGAGTCCCTCGGGCCACCCATTCTCGAGCAGCGAGGAGACAATCTGCCGGTTGCGGGCATCAACCTCCTCCATGCGTGCGCAGGCCGCAAGCAGCGAGTCGACCTGCTGCGGCTCCTGCTGCGAGAGGCGAAGAACCTCGAGGCGCACCGCCTGGTCCCGGTCGTGAACCGTCCGCAGCAGCGAATCGAGGTTCTGAGCCGAGAGTGTCTGAAGGCCGCACAGGGCGCCGAGGCCGAGCAGCCATCGTTTCATCGTCGTCATTCCTATCATCGTCTTCATCGTCTTCATTGCGCTCCTCATCGCGGTTTCAAAGGATTGAAATCTGTACGACTCCCCCAACCGCATGCGGCCGAAGGTGCGCATGGTCCGAGTAACGCTTCGTCCTATAAATATAAGGAAAAAATCGGCAACAGCGTGACGCAACGCGCCGAAACACACCAACCACGGCACAAAAACAGAAGAGGACAACAAGAACCCGAAGGGAGCGCACCACGCCGAAAAGCATCCTCCACAACGCCACAAGTCCCCGAAGAAAACAACGCGACAACCGAAAAGCCCCAGCTGCGCACAAAAAAATTCCCGGGAGTGTCGCTCGGCGACCCCTCCCGGGAACTCTTCGGCTGACGGGTTCCGGACCCCGGTCGGGGTCCGCCCGTGCGCGATTACATCTTCTTGCCTACGTTGGTCTTCTTGGCAGCCTTCGGAGCGGCGGTCTTGGCCGATGCAGCCTTCGGGGCCTTCGGCGCAGCCGTCTTCTTGCTCTCTACGACCGTAGCATCCTCCACGGCGTCGGTCGTCTTCTTCGAACGCGAACGACGCGTCTTGGGCTTCGCCTCCGTAGCGGCCGGCTTAACACCCAGCGTGTAGGGCTCGTTGAAGTCAACGAACTCGATGATGCACATGTCGGCAGCATCGCCCAGACGGAAGCCCGTCTTCAGAATACGCGTATAACCGCCCGGACGCTCGGCAATCTTCGGCGCGATGGTACGGAAGAGCTCCGTTACGGCCTCCTTCTGCTTGAGGTAGGAGAATACGACACGGCGCGAGTGCGTGGTGTCCTCTTTCGACTTCGTTACGAGCGGCTCCACGAACTGACGCAGGGCCCGTGCCTTCGCAACCGTAGTCTCGATGCGCTTGTGCAGGATAAGCGACGAAGCCATGTTCGACAGCAGCGCCTTGCGGTGACCCGCCTGACGGCCGAGATGGTTGAAATTCTTATTGTGTCTCATGTTTAGTCTTTGTCAAGTTTGTAGATAGATACGTCCATACCGAACTTAAGGTTGAGCGAGGCCAGCAATTCATCGAGCTCCGTCAGCGACTTCTTGCCGAAGTTGCGGAACTTCAGCAGGTCGTTGCGGTTGAGCTTCACCAGGTCGCCTACGGTGTCCACATCGGCGGCTTTCAGGCAGTTGAGCGCACGTACGCTCAGGTCCTGGTCCGAAAGCTTCGTCTTCAGCAGTTGGCGCATGTGAAGCACATCCTCGTCGAACTCCTCGGCGCCGTTCGTATCCTCCATGTTCACCGTAATCTTCTCGTCGGAGAAGAGCATGAAGTGCTGGATGAGGATTTTCGCGGCCTCCTTGAGCGCCTCCTTGGGATGAATCGACCCGTCGGTAGTAATCTCTATGTTGAGCTTCTCGTAGTCGGTCTTCTGCTCGACACGGTAGTTCTCCACAGAGTATTTCACGTTCTTGATGGGCGTGAAAATCGAGTCGATGGGCAGCGTCCCGAATTCGCAGTCGGCCGGCATGTTCTCCTCCGAGGGAACATAGCCGCGCCCCTTGCCAATCGTGAGCGTCATCTGCATCTTCGTACCCGGAGCCAGGTGGCAAATCACCAGGTCGGGGTTCAGCACCTTGAAGAACGACAAGTAATTCGAGATATATCCGGCAGTCAGCTCCGTCACACCCGCAACGTTAATAGACACCTTCTCGGCATCCTGATTATCGACTGTGCGGATAAAACGAACCTGCTTCAGATTGAGGATAATGTCAATCATACCCTCCATCACACCGGGGATGGCGGCAAACTCGTGGTCGACACCGGCGACCTTGACAGTCGTGATTGCATATCCCTCCAGCGAAGAGAGCAGAATACGACGCAAAGCGTTACCGACAGTCATACCGAATCCGGGCTCCAGCGGTCGGAATTCGAACTTCCCGAACGACGGAGTGGATTCGAGCATAATAACCTTCTCAGGTTTCTGGAATGCTAAAATTGCCATAATATTGAATTGCTGTTAAATTACTACTTCGAGTAGAGTTCGACGATGAGCTGCTCCTTGATGTTCTCGGGAATCTCCTCGCGCTCCGGGGTCTGGAGGAACTTGCCGCTCATGGTGGCGTTGTCCCACTCCAGCCAGGCGTAGCGGCTCTTCGAACCGCCGGCGAGGGATGCCGTGATGACTTCGAGGCTCTTCGACTTCTCGCGAACGGAGACGATGTCGCCCACGCGGAGCGAATACGACGGTACGTTCACTACGCTTCCGTTCACGCAGATGTGGCAGTGCGATACGAGCTGACGGGCAGCTGCGCGCGTCGGAGCGATACCCAAGCGGTAAACAACGTTGTCCAGACGGCACTCGAGCAGCTTCAGCAGGTTCTCACCCGTGATGCCGCCCATACGGGCAGCCTGCTCGTACGTGCGCGAGAACTGCTTCTCCAGCAGGCCGTAGGTATACTTGGCCTTCTGCTTCTCGCTCAGCTGCGTACCGTACTCGGAAATCTTCTTGCGCTTGCGCGCCAGGCCATGCTGTCCGGGAGGATAGTTGCGCTTTTCGAGCACTCTGTCCGCACCGTAAATAGCTTCTCCGAACTTTCTGGCGATTTTAGATTTTGGTCCTATATATCTTCCCATGGTTTTACTATGTTAAATATCGTTGATTAGTTGTTGGCTCCGTCCCTGGCCGACGGCCGGCCCGCAAACACCTTCCCAGAGGAGCATTGCTGCCCGCCGCCCGAAGGGCCGGCACCGGAATTATACGCGGCGACGGTTGGGAGCACGGCAACCGTTGTGCGGCAGCGGAGTGACGTCGATAATCTCCATCACCTCGATACCGGCACCGTGGATGGTGCGTACGGCCGACTCGCGACCTGCACCCGGGCCCTTGACATAGACCTTCACCTTGCGCAGACCCATGTCGTATGCAACCTTGGCGCAATCGGCGGCCGACGTCTGTGCGGCATACGGAGTATTCTTCTTCGAACCACGGAAGCCCATCTTGCCGGCCGACGACCAGCTGATGACGTCACCCACCTCGTTGGTAATCGTGATGATGACGTTGTTGAAAGTCGAGTGTACGTAAGCGTTGCCCACGGCACCTACCTTCACGACCTTTTTCTTGACTGTTCCAGTTTTCTTTGCCATAATTCTCTAAAGATTACTTAGTTGCCTTTTTCTTGTTTGCGACCGTCTTCTTCTTGCCCTTGCGGGTGCGGGCGTTGTTCTTGGTCGACTGGCCGCGAACGGGAAGACCCAGGCGGTGACGGATGCCGCGGTAGCAGCCGATATCCATCAGACGCTTGATGTTGAGCTGAACCATCGAACGGCACTCGCCCTCGACCTTGATGCCCATCTCGGCAATCTTCGAACGAATGGCGGTTACCTGCTCATCGGTCCAGTCCTGTACTTTGACGTCGTAGCTGATTCCTGCGCCGTCGAGAATCTTGCGGGCCGTCGAGCGACCGATACCGTAGATATAGGTCAGACCGATTTCGCCCTGCTTGTTTTTTGGTAAATCTACACCAACTATACGTGCCATAAAAATCTTTTCTTCTTAAATAAACCGTTTAAACATTACCCTTGGCGCATTTTAAACTTGGGATTTTTCTTGCAGATGACGTAAAGTTTGCCCTTACGCTTCACAATCTTGCAATCCTCGCTTCTCTTCTTGATGGATGCTTTAACTTTCATGATTTCAAGCAATCAATTGTTATTTGTAACGGAAGGAGATACGCCCCTTGGTCAGGTCGTACGGCGTCATCTCCACTTTTACCTTATCGCCGGGAAGAATCTTGATGTAATGCATGCGCATTTTACCCGAGATGTGTGCGGTAAGAATGTGGCCGTTGTCCAGCTCGACGCGGAACATCGCGTTGGAGAGGGCCTCGATAATCGTACCGTCCCGTTCGATAGCAGCTTGCTTTGCCATAGAGTCTCAGTTTTTTAGTGTTTTCTCGATGATACTGAAGTCCGTCAGGACATCGGGACCATCCTTGCGGATTGCCACGGCAAACTCGAAGTGTGCCGCCGGCTTGCGGTCCTTGGTCCTTACCGTCCAGCCATCCCGTTCGAAAACCACCGCCTTGGTCCCCATGTTGATCATGGGTTCGATGCAGATGACCATACCCTCCTTCAGGAGCGGTCCTCTGCCTCGTGCTCCGTAGTTGGGAACACCCGGGTCCTCGTGCATCTTCCGACCCAGTCCGTGTCCCTCCAGTTCGCGCACTACGCCGTAACCAAAATGTTCGGCGTACTCCTGTACGGCCGCCGAGATATCGCCTACGCGATTTCCCGCCTTGGCCTGCGCCGTACCTTTATAAAGAGCCTCTTTGGTGACGTCGAGCAACTGCCGTACTTCCTCGGCAATCTCTCCCACGGCGAACGTATAGGCCGAATCACCAACAAACCCCTTCATAAACGTACCACAATCGACCGAAACGATGTCGCCCTCCTTGAGGACGCATTTCGAGGATGGGATACCGTGAACTATCTGCTCGTTGACCGAAATGCACAACGAGGCGGGATAGCCCTCGTACCCGAGGAAAGCGGGAACCGCTCCGTGCGAACGGATAAAATCTTCGGCTATCTTATCCAACTCCTTGGTGGTGACGCCGGGCGCGATGTGGCGACCCACCTCCGCCAGCGTCTCGCTCACCAGGATGTTGTTTTCGCGAAGCAGCTCGATTTCCTCGTCTGTCTTTAGGTAAATCATGTTCAAGAACTCTAAAAATCGCCTCCTAATGACGTCCCTGGATTCGACCCGTCTTCATCAGACCGTCGTAGTGACGCATCAGCAGGTAGCTCTCTATCTGCTTGAGAGTGTCGAGCACCACACCGACCATAATCAGCAGCGACGTTCCGCCGTAGAAGTAGGCGAAGGCCTGCTGAATGCCCAGGAACTTCATCGCCAGCGCCGGAAGAATCGCTACGATGGCGAGGAAAATCGAACCCGGAAGGGTGATGCGCGTCATGATGGTATCGATGTAGTTCACCGTCTGCTTGCCCGGTTTCACTCCCGGGATAAAGCCGCCGTTGCGCTTCATGTCATCGGCCATCATTTGAGGATTGATGATAATCGCCGTGTAGAAGTAGGTGAAGGCGATTACCAGCACTGCCAGCGTAAAGTTGTACCAGAAGCCGGTCATCGAGCTGAACGCCGAAGCAAAGCCCGGAGCGACGTTGGTGAACAGCGCCGGAATAAACATCAGAGCCTGCGCGAAGATGATGGGCATCACGTTCGCGGCATTCATCTTCAGCGGGATGTACTGACGCACACCGCCGTACTGCTTATTGCCGACAATACGCTTGGCATACTGTACGGGCACCTTGCGGACTGCCTGTACCAGGGCAATCGTTGCCATGAAGACAAGGAAGAGGAGCACCAGCTCGAGAATCAGCATGATGGCGCTGCCCGAGGCGGTCTGTAAGCGCGCGTTGACCTCGGCCAACAGCGCGTGGGGCAGACGGGCCACGATGCCAATCATGATGATGAGCGAGATACCGTTGCCGATACCCTTGTCCGTAATCTTCTCGCCGAGCCACATGATGAACATGGTGCCGGCAATCAGAATCGTCGTCGCATAGCAGACGAAGCCGAACGAGTTGCCGTAGACGAACGCGTCGGGAACCTGGTGGTAGAGGTTCGCGATGTAGGCCGGTCCCTGGATAATCAAGACGACGATTGTCAGGAAACGCGTCCACTGGTTCATCTTGCGGCGGCCGCTCTCACCCTCCTTCTGCATCTTCTGGAAATACGGAATCATCATGCCCATGAGCTGGATGACGATGGAGGCGGTGATGTACGGCATGACTCCGAGCGCGAAAATCGCCGCATTGCCAAATGCACCGCCCGAGAAGACGTTCAACAGACCCAGAAGTCCGTTGCCCTCCAACTGGCTGGCATACGCCGAACCCTCGCCCAGGGCGTTGGGGTTGATGCCCGGAATCACTACGAAACTACCAAGACGGTAGACCACGAGCAGCCCGATGGTGTAGAGTACACGCTTGCGGAGCTCCTCGATTTTATAGATGTTCTTGATAGTCTCCACCACTTTCTTGTTGGTCGCCAGAAGAACGATTACCACCAAAAAGACGAGACCAACGATAAGGTATTGACTCATAATGTTTTCGTTCTAAAGGTCCTACAGTTTTTCGACACTGCCGCCGGCTGCCGTGATGGCTGCCTCGGCGCTCTTCGAGAAGGCGTGAGCCTTGACCGCAAGGGCCTTCGTCAGCGCGCCGTCGCCGAGAATCTTCACACGGTCGCCGTTCGCTACGAAACCTGCCTCGACGAGCGTCTCGAACGTAACCTCCGAGAGCGACTTCTTGGCTGCCAGCTCCTCGAGCGTCGAAAGGTTGATGGGCTTGTACTCCACACGCTTCAGGTTCGTGAAACCGAACTTCGGCACGCGACGCTGCAGAGGCATCTGACCGCCCTCGAAGCCCAGCTTGCGCGAGTAACCCGAACGCGACTGAGCACCCTTGTGACCACGCGTGGCCGTGCCGCCGTGACCCGAACCTGCACCGCGGCCAATCCGCTTGTCGTGGTGCGTAGAACCCTTAGCGGGTTTGAGATTATTGAGTTCCATGCTTAAATTACGTCTTTGCAATTATACTTTACTTTACCTCCTCGACCTTGACGAGGTGCTTTACGCGCTCAATCATCCCCTTGATGATGACCGAGTCGTCGTGCTCCACGCTTGCGTTAATCTTCTTCAGACCCAGCGCGTCGAGGTTCTTGCACTGACGCGCGGTGGCGCCGATGCGGCTTTTGACCTGAGTGATTTTCAATCTTGCCATTTGTCTTCGAGAAATTAACCGTTAAACACCTGGTTCATCGAGATGCCGCGAAGCTGGGCGATGCTGCGTGCGTCGCGCAGCTCGCAGAGGGCACCGATGGTTGCCTTGACGAGGTTGTGGGGGTTCGACGAGCCCTTGCTCTTGGCAAGCACGTTCTTCACGCCCACCGACTCCAGAACGGCACGCATGGCACCGCCGGCGATGATACCCGTACCGGGAGCGGCCGGACGAATCATCACGAGCGAACCGCCGTAACGGAGCTCCTGCTTGTGGGGAATCGTACCGTTGATGACCGGAATCTTGACCAGGTTCTTCTTGGCATCCTCCACGCCCTTGGCGATGGCAGCCTGTACCTCCGAGGCCTTGCCCAGGCCGTAGCCTACCACGCCGTTCTCGTTGCCGACAACGACGATGGCCGAGAAGCTGAATGTGCGACCACCCTTCGTTACCTTCGTAACACGCTGGATGCTTACGAGTCTGTCCTTAAGCTCGAGGTCGCTCGTGCGTACTTTCTTTATGTTCGTATTAGACATATTCGCTTAGAATTTAAGACCGGCTTCGCGAGCTGCTTCGGCCAACTGTTTTACGCGTCCGTGATAGAGGTAGCCGTTACGGTCGAACGACACCGTCGAGATGCCCTTGGCTACGGCACGCTCGGCTGCGAGCTTGCCCACCAGAGCGGCCACTTCGCACTTGGTCTTGCCGGCGGCTGCTTCGGCAACCTCCTTGTCGAGCGAAGATGCGGCGGCCAGCGTCTGACCGGCCAGGTCGTCAATAAACTGTACGTAGATTTGCTTGTTGCTACGGAATACAGTCATGCGAGGCTGTTCGGGCGTACCGTTGACGATTTTACGGATACGCATCTTAATCCTCTCTCTTCTTTCTATCTTGTTCAGTGACATAACTCTTGACTATTTACTATTTGGCACCAGCCGATTTACCTGCCTTGCGGCGAATCTGCTCGCCTACGAACTTGATACCCTTGCCCTTGTACGGCTCCGGCTTACGCAGCGAGCGGAGCTTGGCGGCTACCTGGCCGATGAGCTGCTTGTCAATCGACTTGAGCGTTACAATCGGGTTGCCCTTCTTCTCCGTCACGGCCGTAGCGGTAACCTCGGGGGGCAGCATCAGGTAGGTGTCGTGCGAATAGCCCAGGCTCATCTCAAGCACCTGGCCCTTGACCTCGGCCTTGTAGCCGACGCCCACCAGCTCCTGCTTGATTTCATAGCCCTTCGATACGCCGATGACCATGTTGTTGATGAGTGCGCGGTAGAGACCGTGCAGCGAACGATGGCGCGGCTGGTTGGTCGGGCGCGTTACGAACACGGCGGGAATATCCTTCTCCGTGTGGGGGTCCTTGTGCGAGCCTACCGTAACCGTGATGTCCGAGTCTACCTTCAGACTCAGTGTCCCGAGTGGCCCTTTCACGCTTACCGTATTGTCGGCAGCTACCTCGACGGTAACGCCGGCGGGCAAGTTTACAGGTAATTTACCAATTCTTGACATGTTGTTGTTGTTTAATGATTTCGATGATTAGTAGATGTAGCACAGAACCTCACCGCCTACGTTCTCCTTGCGGGCCTTGGCGTCGGTCATGATGCCCTTCGAGGTCGAGAGGATGGCGATACCCAGACCGTTGAGCACGCGCGGCATCTCCGATACCGAAGCGTAGCGGCGCAGACCCGGACGGCTGATGCGCTGCAGCCCCTTGATGGCGTTGCTCTTCGTGGCGGCATCCCACTTCAGGGCAATCTTGATGGTCGGGTGGCCCTTCTCGTTCGTGTCGAACTTGTAGGCGAGGATGTAACCCTGCTCGTAGAGAATCTTCGTAATCTCCTGCTTAATTTTTGAACCGGGAGCTTCAACCACCTTGTGGTTGGCTTTCACCGCGTTTCTAATTCTGGTCAGAAAGTCCGCAATAGGATCAGTCATAACGAATAGAAGTTAAAAATTAAAGTTTGTTAGTAAATAATTTATTCAAAATCATCGGTTTACGCCATTCGGTCGTCCGAGCGGCCATCCGTTGAGTTTTCCTTTTTGCCGTTCCGGGAGCGGTCCGCGGAGGCGGTTTTCACACGCACATGCGACGCCCAACCCAGAGTTTAAGCGCGCAAATATACGTATTATTTCCCGATAAACCATGCATTTAACCTTAATTTTGAGGCCCGCGATGCAGATTCCGCAATACGGACAATGTTAGCACCCTTGGCTGCTAACATGTCTCCGTACCGATTTCCGCCCTGTGCGACCTCGGTTCCACCCTCCGAAACGACCGTCGCGCCCCCTGCAGGGTAGCGGCAACGGCGTCTCTCGGGCGACACCGGTCCGGGAAATCCGTAACAAAACGCCTAACCTTTTCGGGTGTCACGCCATCGAGAAGTTACCGCTTGTGGCGGCACTTTCCCCGATTTTGCGACCTCCTTACTCGGGCTCTGCGCCCCTATCGGGTTCCGACTCTGCGAGCATGCGGCGAGCAGACGCGCCCCAACGGGCGACGCCTCCTGATGCGATGCTCCTGGGCTTGCACCCCGGAGAACGGAACCCCTCGACTCGACGGGAAGATGATTTCCGATGCTTTCGGTACCTCTTCGGCTCCTCCTCAGGCTCCTCTTTCGATTCCCCCTTCGGTTCCTCCTCAGACTCCCCTTCGGCACCTCCTTCTCCCCCTCCCGTGAATCGGAAGTGAATTTACGGGTGCGACGCATCGCACCCGTAAATCGACTACCAGCTGGCCTTCTTCACGCCGGGAATCAACCCCTGCGAAGCCATCTCACGGAACTGGATACGGCTGATACCGAACTGACGGATATAGCCCTTCGGACGTCCCGTAATCTTGCAGCGGTTGTGCTGACGGATGGGGTTCGAGTTGCGCGGCAGCTTCGAAAGGGCTACCCATGCCTCCTCGTGGTCCATCTCGCCGCTCTTCACCTTGGCAGCAATCTCCTCGCGCTTGTGCTGATAACGCTTCGCGAGCTTTGCACGCTTTACCTCGCGTGCCTTCATCGATTCTTTTGCCATATAGCTTAGTTCTTTTTAGCGTTCTTGAAAGGAAGACCGAAGCTACGGAGCAGCGAGTAGGCCTCCTCGTCGGTCTTGGCCGTGGTCACGAAGGTAATCTCCATGCCGAAAATCTTCGTAATCTTGTCGATGTCGATTTCCGGGAAGATAATCTGCTCGGCGATGCCGAGGGTGTAGTTGCCGCGACCGTCGAACTTCTCGTTGATACCCTTGAAGTCACGGATTCGGGGCAGAGCCACGGCAATCAGACGCTCGAGGAACTCGTACATCTTCGTGTCACGCAGCGTGACGCGTACGCCGATGGGCATACCCTTGCGCAGCTTGAAGTTCGAGATGTCCTTGCGCGAACGGGTCTGAACGGCCTTCTGACCTGCAATCTGCGTCAGCTCGGCCTCCGCTACGTCGATGAGCTTCTTGTCGGCTACGGCCTGACCCATACCCTGGTTGATAACAATCTTGGTGAGTTTCGGGCACTGCATGACGCTCGAGTAACCGAACTCCTTCATAAGGGCAGGGACAATCTGCTCCTTATACTGTGTCTTGAGTGTTGGTACGTATGCCATTATTTAATCTCCTCCCCTGACTTTTTAGCGTAACGAACTAATTTACCTTTATCATTGAGCTTGCGGCCTACGCGGGTAGGTTTGCCGCTCTTGGGATCGAGCACCTGCAAGTTCGAGATGTGGATGGGAGCCTCCTGCTCGACGATTCCACCCTGAGGGTTCTTGGAGCTGGGCTTAGTGGCCTTCTTGCAGAGGTTCACGCCCTCGACGATGGCACGCTGCTTTTCGGGCTCGACCTTGAGGACCTTGCCCTGCTGGCCCTTGCTGTCGCCGGCGATGACCGCTACCATATCCCCCTTCTTAATATGTAATTTGACTGACATATCCGAAATTTGTTTTTTGATTTACAATACTTCAGGTGCAAGAGAGATAATCTTCATATACTGGTCGCGCAGCTCGCGGGCTACGGGGCCGAATATACGAGTACCGCGCATTTCACCCTGATTGTTCAGCAGTACCACGGCATTGTCGTCGAAACGGATGTACGAACCGTTGGCACGTCTGATTTCCTTGGTCGTGCGGACCACAACCGCCTTCGATACGGCGCCCTTCTTGACATCGCCCGAGGGGCTCGCGCTCTTGACGGCTACCACGATTTTATCGCCAATCGACGCGTAGCGACGCTTCGTGCCGCCGAGAACTCGGATGCAGAGAACCTCCTTTGCACCGCTGTTGTCGGCTACTACGAGTCTACTTTCCTGTTGTATCATAACTACTTCGCTCTTTCAATGATTTGTACTAATCTCCAACGCTTCGTCTTGCTCAGGGGACGGGTCTCCATAATCCGGACCGTATCGCCCTCCTTGCAGCTCTCGTCGAGGCATTCGGCTACGAACTTGGTCGTCTTGTTGACGAACTTGCCGTAAATGGGATGCTTCACCTTACGTGCGACGGCAACCACAATGGTCTTCTCCATCTTGTTGCTGACAACCACCCCGATACGCTCTTTTCTAAGATTTCTTTCCATGGTTTATCTCCTTATTTGGCGTTTTTTTGACGCAGGATGGTCAGCATGCGAGCGATATCTCTGCGGTTTTTCTTGATGATGGAAGGGTTCTCGACGGGGGATACCGCATGCTGCACCTTGAGCGTGGCCAGCTGGGCCTTCTCCGTCTCGATGCGCTCTGCGAGGTCCTTCACCGAAAGATCCTTGATTTCTGCACTTTTCATCTTGTCGTCCTGTTAGATAGTGGTTTCAACGTAATCACGTCGTACAATAAACTTGGTCGTAATGGGAAGCTTCTGTGCACCCAGACGCAGCGCCTCCTGCGCCACTGCCAGAGGCACACCTTCCGCCTCGAAGAGAATACGTCCCGGCGTTACGGGAGCCACGAATCCTTCGGGATTACCCTTACCTTTACCCATACGTACCTCGGCAGGCTTCTTCGTGATGGGTTTATCGGGGAAGATGCGAATCCAGAGCTGACCTTCACGCTTCATGTAACGGGTGATGGCCTGACGTGCGGCCTCTATCTGACGGCCCGTAATCCACGAGGACTCCAGGGCCTTGATTGCGAACGATCCGTATGCAAGTTGGTTACCTCTCTGAGCAAGCCCTTTCATACGGCCTTTCTGCATTCTTCTAAACTTGGTCTTTTTCGGCTGTAACATGTTCGTTCTGCTTTAAAAAGGTCCGACTTACTTGTTGTTGTTGCGACGACGTCCGCCACGACGCTCTCCGCGGTCACCGCGACGCTCGCGACGCTCGCCATCGCGCTGCGAGGGAGCCTGTGCCGATGCGCCGGCGATTTCGAAGATGTCGCGCTTGCCGTAAACCGTACCCTGGCAAATCCACACCTTCACACCGAGGATACCCACCTTCGTGAGCGCCTCCGTGAGGCAGTAGTCGATGTCGGCACGGAACGTGTGCAGCGGAATACGTCCCTCCTTAACGGTCTCCGTACGGGCCATCTCGGCGCCGCCTACACGGCCGGCAACCTGGATTTTGATACCCTCGGCGCCCATGCGCATGGTCGATGCCACGGCGGTCTTCACCGCACGGCGGAACGACACGCGGCCCTCGAGCTGACGGGCGATGTTCTGACCCACGATGACGGCATCCACCTCGGGACGCTTCACCTCGAAGATGTTAATCTGGACCTCCTTGCCGGTGAGCTTCTTGAGCTCCTCCTTCAGTTTGTCGACCTCCTGGCCGCCCTTGCCGATGATGATACCCGGACGGGCGGTCGAGATGGTCACCGTAACGAGTTTCAGCGTACGCTCGATGATGATTTTCGAGATGCTCGCCTTGGCCAGACGGACATTCAGGTACTTGCGAATCTTGGCGTCTTCTACGAGCTTGTCGGAGAAGTCCTTGCCACCGAACCAGTTGGAATCCCAACCGCGGATGATACCAAGACGATTTGCTATCGGATTAACTTTCTGTCCCATCTGAATTACTTGTTTTCTACGGTTACCATTTTGTCAACTACGATTGTCACATGGTTCGAACGCTTGCGGATGCGGTGTGCACGACCCTGGGGCGCAGCCTGAATACGCTTCAGCATGCGGCCGCCGTCGACGAACACTTCCTTCACGCAGAGCTTCGTATCCTCCAGACGCTCGCTCTCGTTCTTGGCCTCCCAGTTGGCGATGGCCGACTTGAGGAGCTTCTCCATGCGAATCGAGGCCTCCTTCTTCGAATAGCGGAGGATACCCAATGCCTTGTTAATCTCAACACCGCGGATGATGTCGGCCACCAGGCGCATCTTGCGGGGAGAGGTCGGGCAATCACGCATAATGGCAATCGCCTTCTGCTTCTTTTCAGCCTTTAATTTCTCGGCTCTTATTGCTTTTCTTGCACCCATTTTCTACCTATTTTTTCTTGTTACCTGCGTGACCACGGAAATTGCGGGTGGGAGCAAACTCACCGAGTTTGTGACCTACCATGTTCTCAGTTACATACACCGGAATGAACTTGTTTCCGTTGTGGACAGCAACCGTCTGACCTACGAAGTCAGGCGAAATCATACTTGCGCGCGACCAGGTCTTGATGACAGACTTCTTGTTGCCTTCGGCCTGGGCGATTACCTTGGCCTCGAGCTTCGGGTCGATATACGGTCCTTTTTTTAATGAACGGCTCATTATGTACTCTTTTTAATTATTTTTTCTTGGAAATAATAAACTTCGAGGTCGTCTTCTTCGGGTTACGAGTCTTATAACCCTTGGCAAGCAGACCCTTGCGCGAACGGGGATGACCACCCGAAGCACGTCCTTCGCCACCACCCATCGGGTGATCCACCGGGTTCATTACGACACCACGGTTGCGGGGACGACGACCGAGCCAACGCTCGCGTCCGGCCTTGCCCGAGCTCTCGAGGTTGTGGTCCAGATTCGAAACCACGCCCACGGTCGCACGGCAAGTTACGAGTACCATACGAGTTTCACCAGAAGGCAGCTTGATGATGGCAAATTTGCCCTCACGCGCCAGCAGTTGAGCATACGAGCCAGCCGAACGTGCCATGGCGGCACCCTGACCCGGGTAGAGTTCGATGTTGTGGATGACCGTTCCCAGAGGAATCTCGCTCAGGAAGAGCGTGTTGCCCACCTCGGGAGCGACGCCTGCGCCGCTCATCACGGTCTGGCCCACCTTCAGGCCGTTCGGTGCGATGATGTAGCTCTTCTCACCGTCGGCATACACCAGAAGTGCAATACGTGCAGTACGATTGGGGTCGTACTCGATAGTCTTTACAGTAGCGGCAATGCCGTCCTTGGCACGCTTGAAGTCCACGTGACGGTACATCTGCTTGTGACCGCCGCCGATGTAGCGGACCGTCATCTTGCCGGTGTTGTTACGTCCACCCGTGCTCTTCTTGGGGCTCAGGAGCGACTTCTCCGGTACATTCGAGGTAATCTCGTCGAATGCGCCGATAACCTTATGTCTCGTACCTGCGGTAACAGGCTTAAATTTTCTTACTGCCATCTTCGTTAGATATTACTGTAAAAATCTATCTTGTCTCCATCCTTCAAGGTGACAATAGCCTTCTTGAAGTTGTTCGCGCGGCCTGCAAGAAGACCGGCCTTCGTGTAGCGGCTCTTCTGCTTGCCCATGTAGTTCACCGTGTTCACGTCCGTGACCACGACGTTGTACATCTGCTCTACGGCGTTGCGAATCTGCAGCTTGTTAGCTCTCACGTCAACGATAAAACCGTAGCGATTCAACTTTTCGCCCTGAATCGTCATTTTCTCGGTCAAAACCGGCTTAATAATAATCTCCATTGTGTCTCTTGCGTTTTAAGCTAACATCGTATTCAATACATTCTCGGCACCCTCGACCATTACCAGGGCCGAAGCGTTCATCACGTCGTAGGTGCAGAGGTTCTGTGCCAGCACCGGCTTCACGTAGGGAAGGTTGCGGCACGAGAGCTGCAGCGTGTAGTTCGACTCGGGCAGTACGAGGAGCACCTTCTTGTCGGCGACCTTCAGCGCCTCGGCCATTGCCTCGACGAACTTGGTCTTCGGAGCCTCCATCTTGACGGCCTCAACCACGCTGATGGCACCGGCCTGCGCCTTGTAGGTGAGGGCGCTGCGACGGGCCAGCTGCTTGAGCTTCTTGTTGAGCTTGAAGCTGTAGTCGCGGGGCACGGGACCGAAGACGCGGCCGCCGCCTACGAACAGAGGCGACTTGATGCTGCCGCAACGGGCACCGCCGGTACCCTTCTGGCGCTTGAGCTTGCGCGTCGAACCGGCAACCTCGTTGCGCTGCTTCGACTTGTGCGTGCCCTGACGCTGGTCGGCCAGATACTGCTTCACATCGAGATAAATAGCGTGGTCATTAGCCTCCACGCCGAAGACAGCGTCCGAAAGGACTACCTTACGACCCGTCTCTTTTCCTTGTGTGTTCAATACAGCTAATTCCATGACTATTTCTCAATTGTTAAGTAAGCACCCTTTGCACCCGGAATCGAACCCTTTACGAGAATGAGGTTGTTCTCGGGAATCACTTTCAATACCTTCAGGTTCAGCACCTTGACCTGCTCGCCTCCCATCTGGCCAGGCAGACGCTTGCCGGGGAATACGCGCGAAGGATAGGACGAGGCACCCAGCGAACCGGGCTTGCGCTGACGGTTGTGCTGGCCGTGGGTCTGGCCGCCGACACCGCCGAAGCCGTGGCGCTTCACAACGCCCTGGAAGCCCTTGCCCTTCGAAATCCCGGTGACGTCCACCCAGTCCTCCTCCGTGAAGAGGTCAACCGTAAG
Source organism: Alistipes sp. Marseille-P5061 (assembly GCF_900290115.1). Lineage (GTDB taxonomy): Bacteria > Bacteroidota > Bacteroidia > Bacteroidales > Rikenellaceae > Alistipes > Alistipes excrementigallinarum. The sequence continues at coordinate 300,557 of NZ_LT985750.1, read as the reverse complement.
CGTGTCGCCCAGGTTCACTTCGGGCATGCCCTTGAACTCGGCAAGCTTGCGCTTGGGAGTCGTTCCGGCCTTCTTGAAGTGCCCTAACAAACTGCTGCTGGTGTGCTTTTCGCTCTTTTCGTCATAGGCAATCTGAACCGCCTCGTAGGAGTCCTTCTCGACGGTTTTGATTTGCGTAACAACGCACGGACCAGCCTCAATGACAGTGCATGGTATGTTCTTACCCTCGGCACTGTAAACGGAAGTCATTCCGATTTTCTTTCCAATAAGTCCTGACATTTTTGTCGAATTACGTTTGTTATATTAAGTGAGCTTTTTCTCATTCGGTAGCAAACACCCCCATCAGACCTTGATTTCAACCTCGACGCCCGAGGGAAGCTCCAGCTTCATCAGTGCGTCGATGGTCTTCGGAGTCGACGAATAGATGTCGAGGATGCGCTTGAAGGTGCAGAGCTGGAACTGCTCGCGGGCCTTCTTGTTGACGAACGTCGAGCGGTTCACCGTGAAAATCTGCTTGTGCGTGGGCAGGGGTACGGGACCGCTCACCACGGCGCCCGTGCTCTTCACGGTCTTCACAATCTTCTCGGCCGACTTGTCGACGAGATTGTGGTCGAATGACTTTAACTTGATTCTAATCTTCTGGTTCATATGTGTGCTTATTCTATATCCTTACGTTTACCACTCGCTTTCTCGATAATCTCCTTGGCAAGGTTTGCGGGAACCTCCTCGAAGTGCGAGAACTCCATGGAAGAGGTGGCACGGCCCGACGAAATCGTACGCAGTACGGTCACGTAGCCGAACATCTCCGACAGGGGCACCTTGGCCTTGACCACGCGTGCCGTACCCTTCGTCTCCATGCCGGTAATCTGACCGCGGCGCTTGTTCAGGTCGCCGATGATGTCGCCCATGTTCTCCTCGGGGGTAACAACCTCCACCGACATGACGGGCTCCATGATGACCGAACCGGCCTTGGGAGCTGCGGCGCGGAAGCCGTTGCGTGCGGCGATTTCGAACGACAGCTGGTCGGAGTCCACGGGGTGGAACGAACCGTCCTTGAGGGTAACCTTCATCGAGTCAATCGGATAGCCGGCCAGTGCGCCGTTGGCCATGGCGGCCTCGAAGCCCTTCTGAACCGAGGGGATGAACTCCTTGGGAATGTTACCGCCCTTCACCTCATCGACGAACGTAAGGCCCATCTTGCCCTCGTCGGCAGGACCAATCTCGAAGATGATGTCGGCGAACTTACCGCGACCACCGGTCTGCTTCTTGAAGACCTCACGGTGCTGAACCGTCTTGGTGAGGGCCTCCTTGTAGTTGACCTGGGGAGCACCCTGGTTGATTTCGACACCGAACTCGCGGCGCAGACGGTCGACGATGATGTCGAGGTGGAGCTCACCCATACCGCTGATGACCGTCTGACCCGAATCCTCGTCGGTGTGTACCGTGAAGGTGGGGTCCTCTTCGGCCAGCTTCGCCAGAGCGATGCCCAGCTTGTCGAGGTCCTTCTGCGTCTTGGGCTCTACGGCCAGACCAATCACCGGCTCGGGGAAGGTCATCTGCTCGAGCACGATGGGTGCGTTCTCGGCGCAGAGCGTATCACCGGTGCGAATCTCCTTGAAGCCGACAGCTGCACAGATGTCACCGGCGCAGACCGTCTCGAGGGGGTTCTGCTTGTTGGCGTGCATCTGATAGATGCGGCTGATGCGCTCACGCTTGCCGCTGCGCGAATTGAGCACGTAGGAACCTGCGTCGAGCTTGCCCGAGTATACGCGGACGAATGCCAAACGGCCTACGAAGGGGTCGGTGGCAATCTTGAAGGCCAGACCGCAGAAGGGTTCGTCGTCCGAAGCGTGGCGGACCTCCTCGGCGTCGGTCTTGGGGTTGATGCCGTGTACGGGGGGCACATCCAGCGGCGAAGGCAGGAAGGCCATCACGTAGTCGAGCAGCTTCTGAACGCCCTTGTTGTGGAACGACGAGCCGCAGAGCATCGGGACGAGCTGCATCGAGATGGTGGCCTTGCGGATGGCGGCCAGCAGTTCGTCGGGGGTAATCGAATCGGGGTCCTCGAAGAACTTCTCCATCAGGGCGTCGTCCGTAGCGGCAACCTCCTCGATGAGCTTGGCACGCCACTCGGCAGCCTCGGCCTTCATCGACTCGGGAATCTCGCGGATTTCGAAGTTGTCGCGGACGGTCTTGTCGTCGAAGTAGTAAATCGCATTATTATAAATAAGGTCTACCAGTCCCTCGAACTTGTCCTCGGCGCCGATGGGCAGAACCACCGGAAGCGCCGTTGCGCCGAAGTGCTCCTTAATCTGCGCGCAGACCGAGAAGAAGTCGGCGCCCGTACGGTCCATCTTGTTGACGTAGCCGATACGGGGAACATGGTACTTGTCGGCCTGACGCCAAACGGTCTCCGACTGGGGCTCCACGCCGCCTACTGCGCAGAAGGTGGCGATGGCGCCGTCGAGTACGCGGAGCGAACGCTCCACCTCGACGGTGAAGTCCACGTGTCCCGGGGTATCAATCAGGTTAATCTGATACTGATGGTCCTTGTAGTGCCAGAACGCCGTGGTAGCGGCCGAGGTGATGGTGATACCGCGCTCCTGCTCCTGGACCATCCAGTCCATGGTGGCGCCGCCCTCGTGCACCTCGCCGATTTTGTGGGTCTTGCCCGTGTAGAAAAGGATACGCTCCGATGTGGTGGTCTTACCGGCATCGATGTGCGCCATGATACCGATATTACGCGTATAGTGTAAGTCTCTGGTTGCCATCTGTCGTCTCCTTTTTTAGAATCTGAAGTGTGCGAACGCCTTGTTGGCCTCTGCCATGCGGTGCATCTCCTCCTTGCGCTTGAAGGCGGCACCCTGCTGGTTGTAGGCGTCCATTATCTCTGCTGAAAGCTTCTCTGCCATCGTTTTGCCGGCGCGCTTACGCGAGTAAAGGACAAGGTTCTTCATGGAAATAGAAATCTTGCGCTCCGGCCGAACCTCCATAGGAACCTGGAAGGTCGCGCCACCGATACGCTTCGACTTCACTTCGACTTGGGGCGTGATATTCTCGAGAGCCTGTTTCCAGATTTCCAGCGGAGATTTATCAGCATCCTTCATCTTCTTGCCCACCAGCTCCAGTGCATCGTAGAAAATGGTGTAGGCAATACTCTTCTTACCATCCAGCATGAGGTTGTTCACGAAACGGGTCACTGCCACGTCGTTGAACTTCGGATCCGGAAGTAGAATTCGCTTCTTAGGCTTAGCTTTTCTCATTGTTTCTTGCTAAAAAAATTCGATTGATTCTTCTGTTTTCGATTATTTACCGGCCTTGGGTCGCTTTGCACCGTACTTCGAGCGACGCTGACGACGTCCGTCTACACCGGCCGAGTCGAGCGCACCGCGCACCAGGTGGTAACGTACACCGGGGAGGTCCTTCACACGACCGCCGCGGACGAGCACGATGGAGTGCTCCTGCAGGTTGTGGCCCTCGCCCGGGATGTAGGCGTTGACCTCCTTGCCGTTGGTCAGGCGCACACGCGCCACCTTACGCATAGCCGAGTTAGGCTTCTTCGGGGTCGTGGTGTACACACGCGTGCAGACGCCGCGGCGCTGGGGGCACGCTGCGAGTGCAGGGGACTTCGACTTGTCCTCGAGGGCAACCCGACCGTTTCTCACTAACTGTTGAATAGTTGGCATTTCTTAAAACGTTTTTGTCCTTGAAACTTGGTTAAAAAATCTATCTCCATTGTCCAAAATGGACTGCAAAGGTACGCATTTTTTTGGAAATTCCATATATAGCCCCATCTTTTTTCGCGTTTTTCCAGCATTTTGCAGGGTTTTCCATACTTTTTACTTATCGTTTCTGTAAAACCATATAAATACATTTATACACAATCATTCAATGCGGGAAATATCAGCTCGTTACCCGCATTGTCGCCGGAGGTGTCGGGAAGGGTCTGCAAACCGACCTCCGGAGCATGGACGGAGGGCGGCAGCCACCCGCTATCGGCGTGTCCTTCAAGCGCATGCACCGCATGGCAATTGCCGGAGCGGGGAGACGCGAAGCGAGGCGGGCGGAATGTGAAAAGAGAGGCGGGAAGAGGGGTCTCCGGAGCCGAGAGGGAGGGGTGGAAAACGGGAGAGAGCGGGACCGACGGAGCAAGCGGAAGAGAACCACCCGGACGGGCCACACGGGCCCCTCCCGCACAGACCGCACACGCCTCCCGGACGAACCACAGAAAGCACCCCCGCAAGGACCGCATAAACCCTCCCGGACGGGCCGCGCAGGGGGCGAAACCGCACACGCTCACCCCTTTTCAAAGGGAAACTCCCCCGAAATGGACGAAATCCGAAAAGTTTTCCTTACTTTTGCGGGAAAATCGACAACAAACAGAAACCCGATATGGAATACAATTTCAAGGAGATTGAGTCCAAATGGCAGCACCGCTGGCAGGAGGAGGGAACCTACCGCGTCGAAGTCGACCCTTCGCGCCCGAAATACTACGTGCTCGACATGTTCCCCTACCCCTCGGGGGCGGGGCTCCACGTCGGCCACCCGCTGGGCTACATCGCCTCGGACATCTACGCCCGCTACAAGCGGCTCCGGGGCTTCAACGTCCTCCATCCGATGGGCTACGACGCCTTCGGACTCCCGGCCGAGCAGTACGCCATCCAGACAGGGCAGCACCCCGCCGTCACCACCGAACGCAACACGGCCCGCTACCGCGAGCAGCTCGACAAAATCGGCTTCTCGTTCGACTGGTCGCGCGAGGTGCGCACGTGCGACCCCAAGTACTACAAGTGGACGCAGTGGGCCTTCCTGCGGATGTTCGACCACTGGTACGACCGCGCGCAGCAGAAGGCGCGCCCCATCGCCGAGCTGACGGCCGCATTCGCCGCCTCGGGCACCGAGGGCATCGACGCCGCCTGCACCCACGAGATGAGCTTCACGGCCGACGAGTGGAACGGCTGGGACGAGGCACGTCGCGAGCAGGTGCTGCAGAACTACCGTCTGGCCTACCGCGCCGACACGATGGTCAACTGGTGTCCGAAGCTGGGCACCGTGCTGGCCAACGACGAGGTGCGCGACGGACTCTCGGTGCGCGGCGGCTACCCCGTCGAGCAGAAGCGCATGAAGCAGTGGCTGCTGCGCGTGACGGCCTACGCCGAGCGGATGCTCGAGGGGCTGGAGCATCTGGCCTGGAGCGACTCGCTCAAGGAGATTCAGCGCAACTGGATTGGCCGCTCGGTCGGCGCACAGGTCTTCTTCGACATCGCCGGCTCGGAGCGCAAGCTCGAAATCTTCACGACGCGTCCCGACACGATTTTCGGCGTCACCTTCATGGTCATCGCCCCCGAGCACGAGTGGGTTGCCGAGCTGACCACCGCAGAGAACCGTCAGGCCGTCGAGGACTACATCGAGCAGACGAAGAAGCGCTCGGAGCGTGAGCGCATCGCCGAGACGCGCCGCGTGAGCGGCGTGAAGACGGGCTCGTTCGCCATCAACCCCTTCACGGGCAAGCAGATTCCCATCTACGTCTCGGACTACGTGCTGGCCGGCTACGGCACGGGAGCCATCATGGCCGTCCCGGCCCACGACTCGCGCGACTGGGCCTTCGCCCGCCACTTCGGCCTCGACATCGTGCCGGTGGTCGAGGGGGGCGACGTGGAGCAGGCCTCGTACGACGCCAAGCAGGGACGCCTCATCAACTCGGACTTCCTCAACGGCATGGAGGTCAAGGAGGCCATCGCGCGGATGTTCGACGAAATCGAGCGCCGCGGTCTGGGCAAGCGGCTGGTCAACTACCGCCTGCGCGACGCCATCTTCTCGCGCCAGCGCTACTGGGGCGAGCCCTTCCCGATTTACTACCGCAACGACATCGCCTGCCCGCTGTCGGACGACCAACTGCCGCTGACGCTGCCGCCGATTGAGAACTTCGGCCCCACGGCCGAGGGCGAGCCGCCACTGGCCCGCGCCAAGGGTTGGACCACCCCCGAGGGCTACCCCTACGAGCTCTCGACGATGCCCGGATTCGCCGGCTCGTCGGCCTACTACCTGCGCTACATGGACCCGCACAACGACCAGGCGCTCGTCAGCCGCGAAGCGAACGCCTACTGGCGCAACGTCGACCTCTACGTCGGCGGCATCGAGCACGCCACGGGCCACCTGATGTATGCCCGTTTCTGGAACATGTTCCTCTACGACCTGGGCTGCGTCTGCGAACCCGAACCCTTCCGCAAGCTGGTCAACCAGGGTATGATTCAGGGCCGCTCGAACTTCGTCTACCGCGTGGTGGGAACCAACAAGTTCGTCTCGCTGGGGCTGCGCGACCAATACGAGACGCAGGAGATTCACGTCGACGTGAACATCGTCCACAACGACATCCTCGACCTGGATGCCTTCCGCGCCTGGATGCCCGACTTCCGCGATGCGGAGTTCATCCTCGAGGACGGCAAGTATATCTGCGGTTGGGCCATCGAGAAGATGTCGAAGTCGATGTACAACGTCGTGAACCCCGACCGCGTCATCGAGCTCTACGGCGCCGACACGCTGCGCATGTACGAGATGTTCCTCGGGCCGCTCGAGCAGGCCAAGCCGTGGGACACCAACGGCATCGACGGCGTGCACAAGTTCCTGCGCCGCCTCTGGCGCCTCTACTTCGACCGCGACGGCCGTCTGGCCGTCACCGACGCCGAGCCTACGGAGGAGGAGCTGCGGACGCTGCACAAGACCATCCGCAAGGTGACCGACGACATCGAGAACTTCTCGTTCAACACGGCCGTGGCCGCCTTCATGATTTGCCTCAACGAGCTGGGCGACTGCTCGAAGCGGAAGATTCTCGAGCCGCTGGCCGTGCTGATTGCCCCCTTCGCGCCGCACCTGGCCGAGGAGCTGTGGGAGGCGCTGGGCCACACGACGACGGTCTGCGACGCGACGTACCCCGTCTGCGAGGAGCGCTACCTCGTGCGCAGCACCTTCGAATACCCCGTGTCGGTCAACGGCAAGCTGCGCTTCAAGAAGCAGTACGCCGTGGCGATGACGCCGGCCGAAATCCAGGCGGCGGTGGTCACCGAGCCCGAGGCGCAGAAGTGGCTCGACGGCAAGACGCCCAAGAAGGTGATTGTCGTGCCGGGCAAAATCATCAACATCGTCATCTGACCCGCCGGCCGCCCCGGCCTGCCGGACTGAGCGGCCCCGAAAGGAGCAATCCCGAAAGGAGCGGCCCGCTTTTTACCGCCGAAGGGTGAAAATCGGGCTGCGATTTCCAAAATCGTCAAATGTATCGTATCTTTGTCCTCAAAACAAGATACGATACCTTTTTTATGGCAGACAACACCATACTGACCCGCCTCGACGGGTTGAAACTCAAGTACGAGGAGATTGGCCAGAAGCTCACTGACCCCGAAGTGATTGCCGACGTCAAGCAGTTCGTCCAGCTCAACAAGGAGTACAAGGAGCTCGAGCCCATCATCGAGACCTCGGAACGCTACCGCACGGCGCTGGCCAACCTGGCCGAAGCGAAGGATGTCCTGGTCAACGACAAGGACGAGGAGATGCGCGAGATGGCCCGCGGCGAAATCGCGGAGCTCGAGCCCGCCATCTCCCGCATGGAGGAGGAAATCAAGCTGCTGCTCATCCCCAAGGACCCGCAGGATGCCAAGAACGCCATCATGGAGATTCGCGGCGGCACGGGCGGCGACGAGGCGGCCCTCTTCGCCGGCGACCTGCTGCGCATGTACACCAAATACATCGAGTCGAAGGGGTGGAAGTACGAAATCACCTCGGCCTCGGAGGGCGCCGCCGGCGGCTACAAGGAGGTGGTGATGAAGGTGACGGGGCAGAACGTCTACGGCACGCTCAAATACGAGTCGGGCGTGCACCGCGTGCAGCGCGTCCCCCAGACCGAGACGCAGGGCCGCGTCCACACCTCGGCCGCTTCGGTGGCCGTGCTGCCCGAGGCGGAGGAGTTCGACGTCGAGATTTCGATGAACGACATCCGCAAGGATATCTTCTGCGCCAGCGGCCCGGGCGGGCAGTCGGTCAACACGACCTACTCGGCCATCCGCCTGACCCACATCCCGACGGGCATCGTCGTGCAGTGCCAGGACCAGAAGTCGCAGCTGAAGAACTTCGACAAGGCCTTCGAGGAGTTGCGCACGCGCGTCTTCAACCTCGAATACTCGAAGTACCTCGACGAAATCGCCTCGAAGCGCAAGACGATGGTCTCGACGGGCGACCGTTCGGCCAAAATCCGCACCTACAACTACCCGCAGGGGCGCATCACCGACCACCGCATCAACTACACCATCTACAACCTGGCGGCCTTCATGGACGGCGACATCCAGGATGTCATCGACCACCTGATTGTGGCCGAGAACGCCGAGCGGCTCAAGGAGAGCGAGCTCTGATGTCCCGCACGAAGCACACGACGCTGCCCGCGGCACTCGACGCCGAGCTCTACGAGCTTGTCCGAGAGATTCCCGCGGGCAGCGTCGCCACATACGGCCAGCTGGCCCGGCTGCTCGGACGGCCCAACCATGCGCGGCTGGTCGGACGGCTGCTTGGAAGAGCTCCCTCCGACATCCCCTGCCACCGGGTGGTCAGCGCCTCGGGGCGCACCGTCGCGGCGTGGAGCGCCCAGCGCACACTGCTCGAGGGCGAAGGGGTGCGCTTCCGTCCCAACGGAGCCGTCGACCTGCGGAGTTTTCTCTGGAGACCCGGGGCTCCGGAGTGAGGTCCGACGGCGGGGCGAGGTTCCGACAGCAGACGGAGCGAGGGGGTGCGAGGCCTGCCCGCAGAGAGGGGCCCGACAAAGCAAAGTCCCACCCGACCGAGGAGATAAGTCGCCAGCGCGGCAAAGCCCCCGGTGGAACAAGCCCCTGCCACCGGGACGAGCCCCGGAAAAGAGGGCGGCGCATGCAATAGGAGCCCCCGGCGAAACGTTATCCGAAAAAAGAGAACCGCATGAAACGACTGTTGCTCATACTGCTCCTCACGTCGGCACTCACGGCCGCCGCACAGGAGCCCCTCTATCTGGTCAACGGGAAGGAGGTCGACGAAATCAGCTCCATCCCGCCCGACGACATGGAGAGCGTCGAGATGCTTCCGGCCGACGAGGAGACCATCGCCCGCTACGGCGAGAAGGCCTACAACGGAGTGATGGTCGTCACGCTGCGCTACGACACCCCCGCCCGCTTTCCGGCCGGGGAGTCGTTCGACGCCTACATCGCCTCGCAGGTGAAGTGGCCCGAGGAGGAGACCGCCGCCCGCGTGGTGCTGCGCTACACCGTCACCCCCGAGGGGCGTACGGTGGCGGGCGACGAGCTGGAGTCGACCGACAGCCGCCTGCGCCGCCGCGTGCTGAAGGCCCTGGAGGAGGCCCCCCTCTGGGAGCCCGCCACCAAGAACGGCACCCCCGTGGCCAGCGAAGGGGTGCTGCGCATCCAGCTGCCCGAGGGCAAGCCGCTGCCCCGCCTTCCCGAGCTGATTTGGCGCTGAGCCGCCGCCCGCCCCGGCAACCGACTGAAGACCGAACCCCGCAACCACCGCCAGGCAGCCGCGCCCGCAACCCTCCAACCGCCAAATCCCGCAGCCACCCCGCAACCACCCTCCCGCAGCNAATCTGATAGATTCCAGTATGCATCACTTGTGGCAATTCGATCGGGTGGTAGTTATTGCGAGTGTATTTGTTTTAATCAACAGGGTCCACCGACAATGCACACGTCTCTATTCGCCGGCAGCTTAAGATGTATAAAAGGAACAGTGCCGGGACAATCCACTATCTTTGCCTCCCGATGCAGCCATCGGCACATATCACCCTCGTGGAGTTGCAGCGACTCGTGAAGGAGCGTCTTCACGAGCAGTTCCCGCTGCCGCTCTGGGTCAGCGCCGAGATTGCCGAACTGAAGGTCAACTACTCGGGCCACTGCTACCTCGAGCTGGTCGAGAAGGGGGGCGACAACGGCGTGCCGCTGGCGCAGTCGCGCGCCGTCATCTGGCGCTCGGTCTACCCGCGCGTGGCCGCATACTTCGAGGCGGAGACCGGCCGCAAGCTCGCCCCCGGCATCCGCATCCTGGCCCGCGTGACGGTCAACTACCACGAACTCTACGGCTTCTCGCTCCAGATAACCGACATCGACCCCGCCTACACGCTGGGCGACATGGAGCGCCAGCGCCAGCAGACCATCGCCCGCCTGCAGCGCGAGGGGGTATGGGAGATGAACCGCGAAACGGAGCTGCCCCCCGTCGTGCAGCGCATCGCGGTGGTCTCGAGCGCCCATGCGGCCGGCTATCAGGACTTCTGCCAGGAGCTGGCGAAGAGCCCCTATGCCTTCCGCACGGAGCTCTTCGACGCCTTCATGCAGGGCGACGCCGCCGAGGAGTCCATCATCGCGGCGCTCTGCGCCGTGGCCGAACGCTCCGAGGAGTTCGACGCCGTGGTCCTCATCCGCGGCGGCGGCTCGGCCAGCGACCTCAACTGCTTCAACGCCTACCGCCTCTGCGCCTACATCGCCCAGTTCCCGCTCCCCGTACTGACGGGCATCGGCCACGACAAGGATACGAGCGTGGCCGACATGGTGGCCCACACGGCGCTCAAGACCCCAACGGCAGTGGCCGGCTGGCTGGTTGACCGTGCGGCGCAGGTCGACGCCTGGCTGGACCGGGCCGCCGTGCAGCTTCACGACACCACCGTCGAGGCGATGCGCCGCGCCGAGCTGCAGCTTGAGCGCCTCACGGGCGAACTGCGGCGGCGGAGCGACGAGCTCGTGGCCCGCCGGCGCCTGCAGCTCGAACGGCTTGCGGGCGAGCTGTCACAGCGCTGCGCCACGCTCGTGGCCCGGCAGCGGCTGCTGCTCGAAGGGGCGGCCCGGGAGCTGCCCCGCGCCGTCGGGGAGCTGCTCACGCGCCAGCGCAACCGCCTCGCGGCGGCCGGCGAGCTGGTCGAGGCGCGCTCGCCGCGGCGGATTCTCAAGCTGGGATTCGCCGTCGTGCGCACCGGAGGGCGGGCCATCGCCTCGGTGCGCGGCATCGCGGGGGGCACGCCGCTCGAGATTGAGGTGGCCGACGGACGGCTCCGCGCCACGGCCGACGAAGAGCAGCCCTCCGGCGAGGAAGGCTCCCCGGAGGAGGCACCCCGCGCCTGAACCCATACCACAACGCACAAAACCATCCACGCACCATGGCCAAGAAAGAGATAAGCTACAGCGAGGCGATGGCCGAAATCGACAAGATTCTCGCCCGCCTGCGCAACGAAGAGATGGACGTCGACAGCCTCGCTGCCGAGGTCAAGCGGGCCACCGAGCTGATTGCCCGCTGCAAGGAGCGGCTCGGCAAGGCCGAAACCGAAGTCCGCAAGATTCTGGAATAACCCGCCGCACGCGCCTTCCGGCCGATGCCCGGCAACGCTGACCGCCGACACGCTGCGGGACATGCCCACCGGGGAAGGACAAACGTCCGCCGCCCGGCAAGAGCGGCCCGCACGACCGGAACACCCAACCGTCGGCCTGCCGAAGCCGAAGTCGGGACCGAAGCCGGAACCGGGTATAACAAGGAGCAATAAAAACACGTCACGCCTATGCGCCGAATCATCAAATGGGCCCTCAACCACCTGCCGCGCACGCTGCTGCAACGGCTTGCCGGCTGGATGGTGCCCCTTGCGGGACTCTTCTACCGCGGCCGCCGGGTCGAGTGCCCCATATGCGGCTCCCACTACCGCAAGTTCCTCCCCTACGGCTACGTCACCTCGCGCCCCAATGCGCTCTGCCCCCACTGCCTCTCGCTCGAACGCCACCGCCTGCTCTGGCTCTGGCTCGTGCGCGAGACGAGGCTGCTCGACGACTGCCCGCGGCTGCTGCACATCGCCCCCGAGGTCTGCCTGATGCGCCACCTCGGCCGCCTCTACGCGCAGCACCCCGAGCGCTACGTGACGGCCGACCTCGAGAGCCCGCTGGCGAAGCTCCACTTCGACGTGCAGCAGATTCCGCTCGAGGATGGCTTCGCCGAGGTGCTGCTCTGCAACCACATCCTCGAACATGTGGCCGACGACCGCCGCGCGATGCGCGAACTCTTCCGCGTGCTGCGTCCCGGCGGCTGGGGCGTCATCCTCTCGCCCGTCGACCGCACGCGTGCCGCCACCTTCGAGGACGACTCCATCACCGACCCCGACGAGCGCACCCGCATCTTCGGGCAGTACGACCACCGGCGCATCTACGGCCGCGACTATGCCGACCGGCTGCGCGAGGCGGGCTTCGAGGTGCTGGAGCTCGACTACGCCGCCGCCTGCACCCCGGAGGAGCGCCGCCGCTACGCCCTCTGCAAGGACTGGCTCTACATCGTCCGTCGTCCGGCCGAGAGCGACCTTATCCGCAAGGCGCCCGCATCCGTGAACAGGGCATCCGCCGCCGGAAAGGCTGCCGCCGAAGAGACGCCCGCCGCCGCTCCTGCCGGAAAGACAACTGCCGCCGCTGAACCCACCGCCGAAGAGGCAGCCGCGGCCCGGCCGGCCAACGCCCCGACCCCTGAATCCACTGCCGAACCGGCCTCCCGACCGGCTCGGGCATGACACATACGCCCCGATTCCGCCCCCTTGTCCGACGGAAGCGAACCAACGTATCAAAACATCATTTGCCCATGAAGACAAATTCCCTGCGCGCATGGCTCCTCGCCGTGCGACCCTACAGCTTCGGCGCCACCTCGACGCCCATCATCGTCGCCTCGGCGCTGGCCTGGAGCGACGGCTCGTTCCACTGGCTGCCGGCACTGCTCTGCCTGCTCTTCGCGCTGCTGATGCAGTGCACGGCCAACCTGGTCAACGACCTCTGCGACTTCCAGAAGGGAGCCGACAGCCCCGAACGGCTCGGTCCCGACCGCGCCTTCGCCAAGGGCTTCATCACGCTGCGCGCCATGAAGTGGGGCATCGCCGCCTTCACCGTGGCGGGGGCCGCCGTCGGTCTGACGCTGCTGCACTACGGCGGCTGGGAGCTGCTGCTCGTCGGCGCCGCCTGCATCCTCTTCGCCTACCTCTACACCGCCGGGCCGTGGCCGCTGGCCTACCACGGACTGGGCGACGTGGCCGTCATCCTCTTCTTCGGCGTCGTCCCCGTCGGATTCACCTACTACATCCTTGCCCACGACTGGACGTGGGAGGTGACGCTGGCCGGACTGGCCTGCGGACTGGTCATCGACACGATGCTGATGGTCAACAACTTCCGCGACCGTGTGGAGGACGCCGCCAGCGGCAAGCGCACGATTGTCGTCTGCCTCGGCGCCGGGGTCGGACGCTGGGGATACTTCGCCCTCGGCACGACGGCCACGCTGCTCTGCCTCGCCTTCGCACTCTTCGGGCGGTGGGGCGCCGCGCTGCTGCCGCTGCTCTACTGGGTTCTCTTCTTCTTCACGTGGCGCAAGATGGTCCGCATCGACCACGGCGAGGAGCTCAACGTCTGCCTGGGCGAGACGGCCCGCAACCTCACCCTCTTCGGGGTGCTGCTCACCGTCGGGCTGCTGCTCGGCTGACGCGGCCGGAGCAAGGCAAAGGCAAGAGGCGCCGCATCCTTTCGACGGGAGGATGCGGCGCCTCTGTTTTCGGGCGGGGCGGCCGGGCGAAATCTCAGGGACAGCGGGCGGCGGCGCAAACCGCCCGACGCGGCAACCAACGGCAGCAACCGGCGTCAGCAACCGCCCGGCTTCAACCGGCGGCCTCAATAGAGGTAGAAGACGATGCCCGCGAAGTGGCAGGCGGCGCCGAGGTTGATGAGCAGGTGCCAGACCAGATGGTGGTAGCGGAACCCCTTGCGGGCGTAGAACCACGCCCCGAGCGTATAGGAGAGGCCGCCCGCGGCGATGAGCCACAGCAGCTGCGTCGAGGCGTTGCGCAGGAAGAGCGGCAGGAAGAAGAGAATCGTCCACCCCATGACCAGATAGATGGTCAGGCTCACGGCCGGGAGCGAACGCCGCGAGAGCGACTTGTAGAATATCCCGAAGAGCACCATCGCCCACTGCAGCACGGCGATGAGCACGCCCTGCCACCCGCCGATGACCGAGAGGGCGATGGGGGTGTAGCTGCCGGCGATGGCCACGTAGATGAAGATGTGGTCCAGGATGTGGAAGACCGCCTTGTGCTTCGAGGCGGGATTCATCGAGTGGTAGAGCGTCGAGGCGAGGAACATGAGGAAGAGCGAGATGACGAAGATGCTCACCGAAACACAGGCCAGCACCGGCTGAGGGTCGTGCAGATAGGCCCACACCGCCGCGAAGGGGAGGGCGCAGAGCGCCAGAAGCGACATCACGCCGTGGGAGATGGTATTGGCAACCTCCTCACCCAGCGTGGGAAAATAAATTCGATTGTTGATGCGCAACATGGTTTCCAGAGGGTTTATTGTGGTCAAAAGTAGAAATTTTTTCATATCTTTGTGCGGTTAGGTTATCGACAATCACAAAATGGACTATTCACGCTACGAAAAACTCCGCGCACTGGTGCGCGGGAGTTTCTCGTCCGAGACCCTGCGTCTGGTTGACGAGGCGCTGGCCTATGCAGACGAACGACTCGCCGGGATGACCCGTTACGACGGCTCCCCGCTGCTCGAACATGGAGCTGGGGTAGCCTGCATCGTCATCTCGGAAATCGGGCTGGGACGCAACTCCACCCTCTCCTCCATCCTGCACGACGTGGTGCGCATCGCCCACAAGCAGCAGACGCAGGAGGAGTTCCTCGCGCTGATGAGCGACCTGCGCGCCCGCTTCGGCGAGCAGGTGGCCGGCATCACCATGGGGCTCTGCAACATCTCGGAGCTGAAGCTCAAGGTAGCCAACGAACAGGCGGGCAACTTCCGCGACCTGATTGTCAGCTACTCGGAGGACCCGCGCGTGATTCTCATCAAGCTGGCCGACCGGCTCGAGGTGATGCGCTCGCTCGACATCTTCCCGCGCGAGAAGTGGCGCAAGAAGAGCTGGGAATCGATGAACCTCTACGCACAGATTGCCCACAAGCTGGGTCTCTACGGACTCAAGAGCGAGCTGGAGGACATCGCCCTGAAGTACCTCGAGCCGAAGGACTACGAGCACATCGTGGCCAAGCTCGAAGAGAGTGCCGACGAGCGCCGCGCCTTCATCGCCCGCTTCATCGTCCCCATTGAGGAGCGGCTGCAGAAGCTGGGCATCCACTACCACATCAAGAGCCGCACCAAATCGATATTCTCCATCTGGAACAAGATGCAGAAGCAGCGCGTCCCCTTCGAAGGGGTCTACGACATCTTCGCCATCCGCATCATCATCGACTGCCCGCTGGAGGATGAGAAGCGGCTCTGCTGGACGGTCTACTCCATCGTCACCGACTTCTACACGCCCAACCCCAACCGCATGCGCGACTGGATTTCCATCCCCAAGTCGAACGGCTACGAGTCGCTCCACACGACCGTCTCGGCCGAGGGGCGGTGGGTCGAGGTGCAGATTCGCACCGAGCGCATGGACGCCGTGGCCGAGCGCGGTATCGCGGCCCACTGGCGCTACAAGGGGGTAGGTCAGGGCGCCGCCACCAGCGAGCAGTGGCTCAGCCGGCTGCGCGAGCTGATGGAGGATACGCCCCATGCGCTGGCGCAGCGCTTCGACGCCAAGCCCGCCACGGGTGAAATCTTCGTCTTCACCCCCAACGGCGACCTGCGCAAGCTGCCCGAGGGGGCCACGCTGCTCGACTTCGCCTTCGACATCCACACCAATCTGGGGGCCACCTGCTCGGGCGGCAAGGTGAACAACCGCGCCGTCTCGATTCGCGAGGTGCTCCACAACGGCGACATCGTCGAGATTCTCACCCAGAAGAACCAGACGCCCAAGGCCGACTGGCTCTCGGTGGTGGTCACCTCGAAGGCGCGCAACAAAATCAAGTCCTTCCTGCGCGAGGAGCAGGCCAAGCATGCCCGCATGGGGCGCGAGGAGCTCGAACGCAAGCTCAAGAACTGGAAGTTCCCGCTCACGATGGACGAGGCGGTGGCCTACCTGGCCAAATACTTCAAGGTGCGGACCGGCACCGAGGTCTACGGCCTCATTGCGACGCAGAAGGTCGACCTGGCCTCCATCAAGGAGATTCTCACGCGCCACATCTCGGGTGCGGCCGAGGAGGAGCGGCGCGCCGCGGCGGCCGAGGTCGAGCGTGCGAAGGCCGCAGCGCGCGAGGCGGCCCCCGCACGGAGCAGCGATGCGCTGATTATCGACGACGACATCTCGAAAATCCAGTACAAGCTGGCGCGCTGCTGCAACCCCATCAAGGGCGACGAGGTCTTCGGCTTCGTCACCATCGGCTCGGGCATCACCATCCACCGCACCGACTGCCCCAATGCGCGGCGCATGCGCGAGCGCTACCCCCACCGCGTCATCGAGGCGCGCTGGCGCTCGACGGCCGAGGGCTCCTTCCGCGCCTCCATCCGCATCGTGGCGGCCGACATGACCGGCATGGCCAACCACATCACCGAGGTCATCAGCCGCGACCTGAAGCTCAACATCCGCTCGATGAACTTCTCGGCCGCCTCGGGCGGCTGCGTCGAGGGGGTCGTGAGCGTCGAGGTCCCCGGCGCCGCGGTGGTCGACACGCTCATCCACTCCATCATGCGCATCAAGGGGGTGCAGCGGGCCTACCGCATCAACAACTGACGCGCGGTCGGAAGGGGCGAGGCCACGTATGTTCCATGAACATTTCCTTTTTTATTTTACTATCAGATAAATGAATAACAAATCCATCAGCGTCGTTTTCGCCGACTCGTCGCATGCGCACTACGCACAGCGTATCTGCGACCTCATCTACGAGTCGGCCCTGCAGCGGGGCACGGGCATCGCCAAGCGGTCGCCCGAGTACATCGCGGCGAAGATGACCGGCGGCAAGGCCGTCGTGGCGCTGGACGGCGAGAAGCTCATCGGCTTCAGCTACATCGAGTGTTGGGAGCACGGCGATTTCGTCGCGACCTCCGGATTGATTGTCGACCCCGAGTACCGTCACATGGGACTCGCGGAGCAAATCAAACGACGGACATTCGAGCTGGCCCGACGACGATTCCCCTATGCGAAGTTATTCAGCATCACCACGTCGCTTCCGGTCATGAAGCTCAACTCGCGGATGGGATACGTTCCCGTGACCTTCTCGGAACTGACCGACGACGAAGAGTTCTGGCAGGGCTGCCAGGGATGTTGCAACTACGACATCCTCCAGCGCAACAACCGGCGGATGTGCCTCTGCACGGGCATGCTCTATGACCCGGCCAAGGAGCAGCCCCGGCAGTCGCGGCTGGCACCCTACGTGATGTTCATCCACAACCGGTTCCGCAAGCTCTTCCACCTCAAGTAGCGGGAAGGCAGACGGAGCACACGCTCTCCGGGACGGTTTCCGGAGGGAGACAGACAACGAAAAACGTAAAATAAAAAGACAGGCAACAATGGAAAAGAAGAAAGTGGTACTGGCGTTCAGCGGCGGTCTGGACACCTCGTTCTGTGTAAAATACCTCTCCGAAGAGAAGGGTTACGACGTATATACGGCCATCGCCAACACGGGCGGCTTCTCGGCCGAAGAACTGGCGCGCATCGAAGAGCGCGCCCTGGCGCTGGGTGCCGTGAAGCACGCCACGCTCAACATCGAGCAGGAGTACTACGAAAAGAGCATCCGCTTCATGGTCTACGGCAACATCCTGCGCAACGGCACCTACCCCATCTCGGTCAGCTCGGAGCGCATCTTCCAGGCCATCGCCATCATCGAGTATGCCAAGCAAATCGGCGCCGACGCCGTGGCCCACGGTTCGACCGGCGCGGGCAACGACCAGGTGCGCTTCGACCTGACGTTCCAGGTGCTGGCCCCCGACATCGAAATCATCACCCCGACGCGTGACCTGACCCTCACGCGCGAATACGAAATCGACTACCTGCGCCGCCACGGCTTCGAGGCCGACTTCCGCAAGATGGAGTACTCCATCAACAAGGGGCTCTGGGGCACCTCCATCGGCGGCCGCGAGACGCTCCACTCGGAGCAGACGCTTCCCGAGGAGGCCTACCCGAGCCAGATTACCGCCACGGGCGAGGAGACGCTCCGCCTGGGCTTCACGGAGGGCGAGCTCACGTCGGTCAACGGCACCCCCTACACCGACCACGTCGAGGCTATCCGCGCCGTCGAGGCCATCGGCTCGCGCTACGGCATCGGCCGCGACATGCACATCGGCGACACCATCATCGGCATCAAGGGACGCGTGGGCTTCGAGGCTGCCGCCCCGATGCTGATTATCGCCGCCCACAAGATGCTCGAGAAGCACGTGCTGACCAAGTGGCAGCTCTACTGGAAGGAGCAGGTGGCCACCTGGTACGGCATGTTCCTCCACGAGGCGCAGTACCTCGAGCCGGTCATGCGCGACATCGAGGCGATGCTCCTCTCGTCGCAGCGCAACGTCACGGGCGAGGTCGAGCTGACGCTCCGTCCGCGCTGCTTCACGCTGGTGGGCGTCTCGTCGACGTTCGACCTGATGAAGACCGACTTCGGCGAGTACGGCGAGGTGAACAAGGCCTGGACGGCCGACGACGTGAAGGGCTTCACGAAGATTCTGGCCAACCAAATCAAGATTTACTACAACGTCCAAAAGCGCAACGGACGATGATACGGGCCGGAATTATCGGCGGCGCCGGCTATACGGCCGGCGAGCTGCTCCGCCTGCTGGTGAACCATCCCGGGGTCGAGCTGGGCTTCGTCCACAGCACGAGCCATGCGGGCGATGCGCTCACGGAGGTCCACGCGGGGCTCGACGGCCAGACCGGGCTGCGCTTCTGCGCGGAGTACGACCTGCAGGAGGTCGACGTGGTCTTCCTCTGCTCGGCCCACGGCGAGAGCCGCAAGTGGCTCGCCGCGCAGCAGCTCCCCGAGTCGCTGCGCATCATCGACCTGGCGCAGGACTTCCGCGACGAGAGCGAAGGGTTCGTCTACGGACTGCCGGAGCTCTGCCGCGAGCGGATTCGCGCGGTGCGCCGCGTGGCCAATCCGGGCTGCTTCGCCACGGCCATCCAGCTGGCGCTGCTGCCTCTGGCGGCGGCCGGGCTGCTCGAGGACGAGGTGCACGTAACGGGCATCACCGGCTCGACCGGCGCCGGGGTGAAGCCCTCGGCGACGACCCACTTCAGCTGGCGGAGCGACAACATCTCGGTCTACAAGTGCTTCACGCACCAGCACCTGCTCGAAATCGGCCGCAACCTGCGGCAGCTGCAGCCCTCGTTCGACCGCGACATCAACTTCGTCCCCATGCGGGGCGACTTCACCCGCGGCATTCTGGTCAGCCTCTACACGCGCTGCCGGCTCGACGAGCGGGAGGCTCGGCTCCTCTACGGCGACTACTACGAAGGGGCGGCCTTCACCCTCATGACGGAGCAGTACCCCGACCTCAAACGGGTGGTCAACACCAACCGCGCACTGCTGCACGTGGCCCGCTACGGCGACAAGCTGCACGTGGTGTCGGTCATCGACAACCTGCTCAAGGGGGCCTCGGGCCAGGCCGTGCAGAACCTCAACCTGATGTTCGGTCTGGACGAGCGCGAGGGGCTGCGGCTTAAGGCCAGCGCCTTCTGATTCCCCACCCGGTGCCGGGGCACTCCCCGGCGCCCGACAGAACCCATCCGGCAGTGTCCCGACCCGCGTCGGGATGCGGCCGGGTGTATTCACCCCCAAACAACCGGGGGTCCACTCACCCAAAAACAACACGTACATGAAACCATTCAACGTATATACGCTCTACCCCACGGAGCCCGTCCGGGGCCGCGGCAACTTCGTCTACGACGCCGCCGGCACCGAGTACCTCGACCTCTACGGCGGCCATGCGGTCATCTCGCTCGGCCATGCCGACGAGACCTACGTCGACCGCATCGCGAAGCAGGTCGCACGGCTGGGCTTCTACTCCAATTCGGTCGAAAATTCGCTCCAGTGCGAGCTGGCCGAGCGTCTGGGCCGCGCATCGGGCTACGACGACTACGCGCTCTTCCTCTGCAACTCGGGGGCCGAGGCCAACGAGAACGCCATGAAGCTGGCCTCGTTCCATACGGGCCGCTCGCACATCCTCGCCTTCACGGGTGCCTTTCACGGCCGCACGTCGGGGGCCGTCGCCGCGACGGACAATGTGGCGCTCCGCGCCCCCTTCAACGCGACGGACCACGTCGAGTTCGCCCCGCTGGGCGACCTGCAGCGGGTCGAGGAGCTGCTCGCGACGGGGCGCTTCGCCGCCGTCATCATCGAGGGCATCCAGGGCGTTGCGGGCATCCGCGTCCCCTCGGACGACTTCCTGCGCGGGCTGCGCGAGGCGACCCGCCGCCACGGCGTGCAGCTCATTCTCGACGAAATCCAGTCGGGCTACGGCCGCACGGGGCAGTTCTTCGCCCACCAGAAGGCGGGCATCCGCCCCGACCTGATTACCGTCGCCAAGGGGATGGGCAACGGCTTCCCCATCGGAGGCGTGCTCATCGCCCCCCACTTCGAGGCGAGGCCGGGGATGCTGGGCACCACCTTCGGCGGCAACCACCTGGCCTGCGCCGCCGCGCTGGCCGTGCTCGAGGTGATGGAGCGCGACCGCCTCATGGAGAATGCCGCCGCGACGGGCAGCTACCTGCTCGACCGGCTGAGCCGCATCGAAGGGGTGCACGACGTGCGGGGCCGCGGCCTGATGCTGGGCTTCGACGTCGAGGGGTCGGGGGCCGACTTCCGCCGCCGGCTGCTCTTCGAGAAGCACATCTTCACGGGCGGCGCCGGGAAGTCGACCGTCCGCCTGCTGCCGGCCCTCACGCTCACGCGCGAGCTGGCCGACCGCTTCCTCACTTCGCTCGGAGAGCTGCTCCGCGCCTGAACCGAAAAAAATGAACGCAAGCCATGAAAAAATTTACCTGCGTAGAGGATATCGGCGACCTGCACCGTGCCGTCGCCGAGGCATTTGAAATCAAGCGCGACCGCTTCCGCCATACGGAGCTGGGGCGCAACCGCACGCTGCTGATGCTCTTCTTCAACTCGAGCCTCCGCACCCGCCTCTCGACCCAGAAGGCGGCGATGAATCTGGGCATGAACGTCATGGTGCTCGACGTGAACCAGGGCGCCTGGAAGCTCGAGACCGAGCGCGGCGTGGTGATGGACGGCGACAAGGCCGAACACCTGCTCGAGGCGATTCCCGTCATGGGCTCCTACTGCGACATCATCGGCGTGAGGTCGTTCGCCCGCTTCCGCGACCGCGCCGAGGACTACGAGGAGCGCGTGCTCGAGGAGTTCATCCGCTACTCGGGGCGCCCCGTCTTCTCGATGGAGGCCGCCACGCGCCACCCGCTGCAGAGCTTCGCCGACCTGCTCACCATCGAGGAGTACAAGCGCACGGAGCGTCCCAAGGTGGTCATGACCTGGGCGCCCCACCCCAACGCGCTGCCGCAGGCCGTCCCCAACTCCTTCGCCGAGTGGATGAACGCCGCCGGCTACGACTTCGTCATCACCCACCCCGAGGGGTACGAACTCGACCCGAAGTTCGTCGGCCACGCCCGCGTGGAGTACGACCAGCGGAAGGCGTTCGAGGGGGCCGACTTCGTCTATGCGAAGAACTGGGCCGCCTATACGGGCGACAACTACGGCAAGGTGCTGAGCCGCGACCGCTCGTGGACCGTCACGGCCGAGAAGATGGCCCTCACCCGCGACGCCTACTTCATGCACTGCCTGCCCGTGCGGCGCAACATGATTGTCACCGACGAGGTCATCGAGTCGCCGCGCTCGCTGGTCATCCCCGAGGCCGCCAACCGCGAAATATCGGCACAGGTGGTGCTCAAGAGGCTGCTGGAGGGGCTCGCACAATGAGGAGCGTCACGGTGATGAAAATCGGGGGCAACGTCATCGACGACCCCGCGGCGCTGAAGCGCTTCCTTGCCCAATTCGCCGCACTCAAGGGGCCCAAGGTGCTGGTCCACGGCGGCGGAAAGCTCGCCACGCGGCTCGCCGAGCGGCTCGAGCTGAAGACGCAGATGGTCGACGGCCGCCGCATCACCGACCGGGGGATGCTCGACGTGGTGACGATGGTCTACGCCGGACTCATCAACAAGCAGCTCGTCGCCGGCCTCCAGGCCGAGGGGTGCAACGCGCTGGGGCTGTCGGGCGCCGACGGCAACGTCGTCACGGCGCGCCGCCGGGCTCCCGAGCCGGTCGACTACGGCTTCGTGGGCGACATCGAGCGGGTGGACGACGCCCTGCTCGAGCGGCTGCTCGAGGCGGGGCTGACGCCCGTCTTCCCGGCCATCATGCACGACGGCCGCGGGACGCTGCTCAACTGCAACGCCGACGGGGTGGCCACGGCACTCGCCACGGCGCTCGCCCGCCGCATGCCGACCGACCTGGTCTTCTGCTTCGAGAAGCGCGGTGTGCTGCGCAACCCCGACGACGAGGGGTCGGTCATCCCCGAAATCACGGCCGACGACTTCGCGGCGCTGCGCGCCGAGGGGGTTGTCAGCAAGGGGATGCTGCCCAAAATCGAGCAGGCGCTGAAGGCCGTCGAGGCGGGGGTGCGCAGCGTTGTCATCCGCAGCGCCGACCATCTGGACGAGCCCTCGGGCACCGTCATCCGCCGCCGGGCGGCCGAGCAGTGAGACCCTCAGACCGGGCGGCCGGGCTGTAACCCCTTCGGGCCGGACGGTGGAGCAAAGACCTCCCCGGGTCAGGCAGCTGCACAATGGCCCTTTCGGGCCGGGCGGCACATCCCGCAGCGCCCTTCCCCTCCCCCGAAGCGGCCCCGCAACGCCGCTCGGCCGCAAGACAAGGCCACAACAACAGACGAACCAAAGAGACGGAAAACCATGCAGGAGAACCTTCACCACGCAGCCGACGAGGCCGTCGGGCTGCTGCGCGAGCTCATCGCGCGCCCCTCGCACTCACGCAGCGAGGAGGCGACGGCCGGGCTGCTCTTCGACTTCCTTGCCGAGCGCGGGGCCGCCCCCGAGCGGCTCCACAACAACGTCTGGGCCCGCGCCGAGGGGTTCGACCCCGCGCGGCCGACGCTGCTGCTCAATTCACACCACGACACCGTACGCCCCGCGGGCGGATATACGCGCGACCCCTACACCCCCACCGTCGAGGGCGACCGGCTCTACGGTCTGGGGAGCAACGACGCCGGGGCTTCGGTCGTCTGCCTGACGGAGACGTTCCTCGCCTGGCGGCAACGGCCGCTGCCGTTCAACCTCGTGCTGGCGCTCTCGGCCGAAGAGGAGTGCATGGGCGAGCATGGGATGCGGGCGCTGCTGCCGGCGCTCGGGCGCATCGACATGGCGCTCGTGGGCGAGCCCACCCGCATGCAGGCGGCCGTCGGCGAGCGGGGGTTGGTCGTGCTCGACTGCACGGCCCGCGGCCGCAGCGGCCATGCGGCGCGCGGCGAGGGGGTCAACGCCCTCTACATCGCGCTGGACGACATCGTACGGCTGCGCACGCTGCGCTTCGAGCGCTGCTCGGAGCTGCTGGGCCCCGTGGGCATCGCCGTGACGCAGATTGAGGCCGGTACGCAGCACAACGTCATCCCCGACCGGTGCCGCTTCGTGGTCGACGTCCGCACCACCGACGCCTACACCAACGAAGAGACGGTCGAGCTGCTGCGCCGCGAGCTCCGCTCCGAGGCCGTGCCCCGCTCGACACGCGTCTGCGCCTCGGCCCTCGCGGCGGAGCATCCGCTCTGCCGCGCCGCACGGGCCGCCGGCTGCACGACCTTCGTCTCGCCGACCACCTCCGACATGGCGCTCATGCCCTTCCCCTCGCTCAAGATGGGGCCCGGCGACTCGGCCCGCTCGCACACGGCCGACGAGTACGTGCGGCTTCCGGAGCTTGAGGCCGGCATCACCGGCTACGACACCTTCATCGAGGCGCTCCGCCGCGAGGCGGAACACCTCGGCTGACCCTTCGGCGGGGAGCGCCCCACGGCGGCGCACTCCGCACGCATGTTTCACCTTTCACCCGAAAAAACGCAACATACCGATATGGCAGGAAAACTCTGGGACAAGGGCTTCGAGCCCGACGCACACATCGAAGCCTACACTGTGGGCAACGACCGCGAACTCGACCTGCGGCTGGCCCGCTACGATGTCGAGGGGTCGCTGGCCCACATCACGATGCTCGAGAGCATCGGACTGCTCACCCGCGACGAACTGGAACGGCTGACGGCCGGATTGAAGGAGATTGCCGCCGAGATTGAGGCGGGGCGCTTCGAGATTGAGCCCGACACCGAAGATGTACACTCGCAGGTCGAGCTGCTGCTCACCCGCCGTCTGGGCGACGTAGGCAAGAAGATTCACTCGGGCCGTTCGCGCAACGACCAGGTGCTCGTCGACCTCAAGCTCTTTCTGCGCGACGAGCTGCGGCAGACGGCGGCGGCCGTCCGCACGCTCTTCGACCGGCTGCAGGAGCTCAGCGAGCGCTACCGCGACGTGCTGATGCCGGGCTACACCCATCTGCAGGTGGCCATGCCCTCGTCGTTCGGTCTCTGGTTCGGCGCCTACGCCGAGACGCTCGTCGACGACCTGCGCCTGGTGGCGGCCGCCTACCACATCGCCAACCAGAATCCGCTGGGCTCGGCGGCGGGCTACGGCTCGTCGTTCCCGCTCGACCGCACGATGACCACGCGGCTGCTCGGCTTCGAGACGCTCCACTACAACGTCGTGGCGGCGCAGATGAGCCGCGGCAAGTGCGAACGGGCCGCCGCCAACGCCATTGCGGCCGTCGCCGCGACCGTCGGGCGGCTGGCCATGGATGTCTGCCTCTTCATGAGCCAGAACTTCGGCTTCGTCTCGCTGCCCGACGAGCTGACCACCGGCTCGAGCATCATGCCCCACAAGAAGAACCCCGACGTCTTCGAGGTGATGCGGGGGCGCTGCAACCGGCTGCAGTCGGTGCCCAACGAAATCGCCCTGCTGACGACCAACCTGCCGTCGGGCTACCACCGCGACCTGCAGCTGCTCAAGGATATCCTCTTCCCGGCGACAAGCGAAATCCGCCGCACGCTCGCCATGTGCACCTTCATGGTGGGCAACCTGCGCGTCAACACCCACATCCTCGAGGATGCGCGCTACGACTACCTCTTCACGGTCGAGGAGGTGAACCGGCTGGTGCTCGAGGGGGTTCCCTTCCGCGAGGCCTACCGCCGCGTCGGCATGGAGGTCCAGCGGGGCGAATACCGTCCCGTCAAGGAGGTGCACCACACCCACGAGGGGAGCATCGGACGGCTCTGCACCGAGGAAATCCGCCGCAAGATGGAGTCGGTGATGAAGGAGTTCGAATAACGCCACAGGCACCGCACCACGGGCGCAACGACCGTACGGGCCGCCGCTCTGCAGCAGGAAGGGCTTCCGAAAGGGAACCTCCACGGGGCAGGGCGGCGGCCCTTTTTTTCGCTGCGAGAGGGCCGCCGGGGCAAAAAAATCACTTTTTTTCTAAAAAAATTATTGTTCGCCTCCGGAACCTGCCGCGGCACAAATGTAACCAAACGAAACTCTTTTCTTCCAAAATCGTAAGCCCAATCCGGCAAAAACGGCCCGAAACCCCGCTCCGCGCCGGAGCCGGCCCGCCCCCGGGCACTTGCATAATTGCCTCAAACGACTAACTTTGTAAAAAGGATTGCTCCTCCGGGGCACTCCTTTCCCTTTTTTCCCACATGTTTCACCCCCTTAAAAACATTTGTGCTTATGAAGAGATTTTGGACCCATCGGTGCTTTGCGGCGCTGTTTGCCGTGCTGCTGTTGACGACAACCGGTTGCAAGGAGGACAATGCGGAGGAACCCGCTCCCCCGTCGAACGTGACGACGACCCTGCAGCCTGAAGTGGTTCCCGCCGAGGGAGGAACGATAACCATCACCTGTGCCATCGAGAATCCCGTGACGTCGGCCCGCCTCGAGGCCCGCACCGACGAGGAGTGGATAACCAACCTCACCGTGCTCGAGCAGGAGGCCAAGGTGACGGCCGTCGCCGCCGCCAACGAGCTTCTGGAGGAGCGCACCGGTACCGTGACGCTCGCCTACGACGGCAAGGAGTACCCCGTCGAGATAACCCAGTCGGCCCGCGTGCTGCCCTATGCGCTCACGGCGACCGGGATAACCCACTGCGACGCCCTCATCAGCGTCGTGCCCGTTGACAAGGAGGCCGCCTACTACTCGGCCGTCGCCCCAGCCGAAGGGTTCGATGCCGCCACCATCGCCGCACAGAACCTCGCAGCCTTCACCGCCGCGGCCGAAGAGGCCGGCCAGAGCCTCGAGGAGTACCTCGCCACCGTCACCCGGAGCGGCGACGCGGAGTACCACCCCGCACGGCTGACCCCCGAGACCTCCTACGTGGCCTACGCCTACGGCATCGACCAGACGGGCGCCGCAACGGGCGAAGTGGTCGTATGTCCCTTCGACTCGCAGGCCGTGGCCGAAGGCGAGATGACCGGCTGCACCATCGCCATCGAGGCGCAGAGCCTCACCTCGACCTCGGTAGCCGTCCTCTTCAAGCCCTCCGACCCCTCGGCCTATTACTACTACGAGATGTTCGATGCGGCGGGCTACGAGGAGGTGCGCGACAACCTGCCGGCCCATATCTACAACTACTACATCGAGCAGGTGACCGACTACTGGTCGCTCGAGATGGCCGTGAAGTACTCGAGCGCCTATGGTGAGAAGACGGTGCAGAGCAAGGAGCTCACCCCCGAGACGACCTACTATGCGCTGGCCGTGGGCGTGAACCTCGAAGGACTCATCAACACCGAGGTGGCCGTGCTCGAAATCACCACCCCCGAAGAGACCCCCATCAACTACGGCTTCACCTTCAGCACCGACGCCGTGACGGCCACCGGAGCCACCGTGACGGTCACCCCCAACGACGTGCGCGCCTTCTACTACTGGGACGTGATGACCGACGCCGAGTACACGGAGCTGAACGGCGACGAGGAGAAAATCGCCGCCTACTTCCTCGAGAAGATGGATGCCAAGCGCATCGAGCAGTACGGCGACTACGCGATGTTCTTCCCGCTGCCCAGCTACATCGTCTCGCAGTGCTCCGAAGGGTTCGACGGGCCGGACAGCTACACCTTCGGCACGCTCTCGCCCGCAACGACCTACCATCCCTACGCCTTCTGGGTTGACCAGGAGACCGGAGAGCCCTCCTCGGAGACCTCCTTCGGCGAGGCCTTCACCACCAAGGAGCTGACCTTCTCGAACGCCGCGGCCGAGCCGACGCTCTGGCTCACCGACGGAGACGACTGGGCCGACCTCAGCCCCATGGGCTACATGTTCCTCCGCGGGCTGGCCGTCCCCGGCGCACGCCTTGAACCCAATGCCGACGCCGCGCACTGGTATTCGAACATCTACAAGGCTGCAGACATCGCCTCGACGGATGACCTGCTGCTGGGCTCGTCGCTCATCAACAGCAGCTACAACATGGACAAGAGCTCCTACAACCTCTCCTACGGCGTGGCGTGGGACGACACCGAGTATGTGATTGTCAGCATCGCCGTCGACGCCGAGGGCAACCGCGGCGAGCTGCGCAAGGTTCCCTTCAAGGTCGACAAGTCACTGGTCGAGGAGCTCACCGAGCTGCCGTAACGGCCGCGGCCGCGGGCGGAGGAGGTCCCTGCCTTCGCTCCGGCCGGCGGTCGCCGGCCCCGAAGAGGGCCGGTCCGGAGCATTGACGGCCCTGCGAAGGTTCGGGCCGAATGGTTGCAAGCCCGAAGGGTTGCAGGCCCGAAAAGTTGTTGGTCCGAAAAGCTGTTGGTCCGAAAAGCTGTTGGTCCGAAGGGTTGCAGTCCCGAAAAGCTGTTGGTCCGAAGGGTTGCAGTCCCGAAAAGCTGTTGGCACGAAGGGTCTCAGGCCCGGCTCCGCAGGCCATCCTGCCCGCCGCCCGAACCCGGGGCTTCAGCTCCTCCACATCGGCTCTCCGCGGACATGGGCCCCGGACTCCGGAGACGACAGCGGCCAAAACGGCAACGCCCAAAACGAAGCGTCCCGCCTCCACAGAGAGGCGGGACGCTTTTTCGTTGCGGTGCGGAAGCGAATCAGTCGACCGGAATATCCTTGTTGACGTTCTTCGAACCGACGAGCGCGTAGTAGAGGATGTAGCAGAGGCAGAGGATGATGACCCAATAGCTGGCCAGATAGCCGGCCAGGTCGGCCACGTAGCCCTGGATGAGCGGAAGGATGCCGCCGCCGCAGACCATCACCATGAAGATGCCCGAGCCTACCGAGGTGTACTTGCCCAGACCCTCAACGGCCAGGTTGAACAGGCCGCCCCACATCACCGAGGTGCAGAGGCCGCACAGCACGAAGAAGACCACGCCCACGGGAACGCTCGCCAGACCGAAGCTGATGTCCGAACGGAAGACGGGCATCGAGACCGTGGCGGTCGTCGGAGCGAAGATGCCGATGAGGACGAAGATGATGGCCAGAGCGCTGACGAAGGCAATTTGCACGCGGCTCGAGACCTTGGCGCCAACCAGACCGCCCAGCAGACGGCCACACATCATCAGGAACCAGTAGGTGCCCACCACCGAACCGGCGATGGCCGTGTCGAGCCCCATGCCGACGGCGCCCGAGGCCCCGTCACGCGCCGAGGTGAGGAAGAGGTTGATGAAGTTGGGGATGCCCACCTCGACACCCACATAGATGAAGATGGCCACCGTACCCAGTACGAAGTGACGGAACGACATGGGACCGTACTTGTCGTTGGCGTCCTTCTTCTCCTCGAGGGCGTAGGGTTCGGGAATCTGCATGAGCCACAGCACGATGAATGCCACGGCGAAGATGCCCATTGCGATGAAGAGGGCGGGAGCCGCGTCGCTCAGGCGCGCCTTGGCCACGTCACCCATGAGGTAACCCACCAGCACGGGGACAATCGTCGCCGAGATGGAGTTGAGTGAACCGCCGAACTGGATGAGCTGGTTGCCGCGCTTGCCGCCGCCACCCAGCGTGTTGAGCATCGGGTTGACCACCGTGTTGAGCATGCACATCGAGAAGCCCGAGATGAAGGCGCCGACCAGATAGACATAGAAGGGGGCAAACGAGGTGCCGTCGCCCGAGCCGGTGCGGCCGGCGAGGAACTGGACACCCACGCCGATGAAGCCGACGGCGATGGCGGCCAGCGCCGTCTTCTTGTAGCCGATGCGCTTGAGCATCAGACCTGCCGGAAGTCCCATGAAGAAGTAGGCGATGAAGTTGGCGGCATTACCCAGCTGCGACATCCAGTTCGGAAGGGCGAACTGATGCTTGACGATGACACCCAGAGGGTTGGTGAGGCCCGTCACGAAGGATATCATCGCAAAGAGCGCGAACATCATGATGATGGGCAGGATGTAACTTTTTTTCTGTTCCATTACGAGTTTATTTAGGTTTTTGTTCTGTCTGTTCCGTCATCCGGCGACGCACTCACTCACATACACGCTCTTCACTCCTGCTCACCGATGTCTGTTTTTCATGTCATGTGTCATGCTCCGCACCGCCGCATCTGCGGCCCGGCACTTCCGGCCCACGGACAGCTCCGGTCCTCCGCTCCCCGTCTGCACTTCCGGCCCCGGGTTCTCCGACTCTTTCGCTCTTCCGGCCCCGGGTTCTCCGTCTCCCTGCTCCCTGGCCGCACTCCCGGCCCCGGGTTCTCCGGCTCCTTCGCCCCCCGGGCAGCGGCTCAGCGGTCGCGCTCGGCGACGTAGGCGCAGAGGTTGGCCAGCGCCGTACGGGCGGGCGAATCCTCGTAGGTCGAGAGCAGGTCGAGGGCCCGCCGGAGGTATCCCTGCATCACGCGGGCCGCAGCCTCGAGGCCACCCTCCTCGACCACCGTACGCTGGAGCAGCGCCACCGACTCCTCGTCCTCGTGGCAGCGGGCCAGACGCTCCAGCAGCTCGCTGCGGCGCTCCGCGTCGACACGCTCGAGCACGTCGAGCAGCGGCAGCGTGATTTTGCCCTCGCGCAGGTCGTTGTTCGAGGGCTTGCCGGTGCGGGCCGACGGCGAGAAGTCGAGGATGTCGTCCTGAATCTGGAAGGCCATGCCCAGCGCCTCGCCGAAGCTGCGCATAAGCTCCACCCGTTCGCGGGGCGCACGCACGGCCAGCGCACCGACCGAAGCGCTCGTTCCGAGCAGGCTGGCCGTCTTCTTATGGATGATTTCGAGGTAGCTCTGCCGCGTGGTGTTCTGCTTCTCGGCGCAGTCGCTCTGGAAAATCTCCCCTTCGCAGAGCGCCGTGATTGAGTTGCAGACGTGGGTCACCAGGTCGAACTGACCGCTCGAAAGACCTATGTTCATATTACGGGCCAGGATGTAGTCACCCAGCAGCACCGCCTTGCGCGACTGCCAGCGGGCGTTGACCGAGGCCCGTCCGCGGCGCTCGGCCGACTCGTCGATGACGTCGTCGTGGATGAGCGACGCCACGTGAATCATCTCCACAAGCATCGCCGCCAGCGAGACGCGCGGCCCCAGACGTTCCGTCTTCACGGGCGCATTCATCGCCGCCGAGAGCATCACCAGCGTGGGGCGAATCCCCTTGCCGCGCGACGAAAGCGCATAGCGCAACATCTCTTCGAGCAAATCCCCTTCTGCCGTAAACTGCCGGGCCACAAACGCATCAAACTCCTCCAGGTCGGCCGCCACGGGTTTGCGGATTATATCGAGTGTTATCATAAACGGATACTCTTTTGCTTCGCAAAGATAGTTATTTTTCGCCACAACGACGCGCGAGTAAATGTTTTTTCGTACCTTTGGCAGTCGGTTAACCACTGAAACGATGAATTTTCCGAACGATACGAAGGCCCGATGGATGGCCCCGGCAGCGGCCCTGCTGCTCTTTCTGGTGGTGAGCATCTTCTACTTCGCGCCCCAGTTCCGGGGCGAGGTGCTGCCCCAACACGACGTGCTCCAGTACCGGGGCATGAACAGCGACATCGAGCGCACGCGCACCCAGACGGGCGAGGACCCGCAATGGACCGGAGGCATGTTCGGCGGCATGCCCGCCTACCTGATTAACGTGGCCTATCCGGCCCAGCTGGTCAAGCAGAGCGTCGGCCGCATCTCGAAAATCATGGACATCCCCGCCTCGCTGCTCTTCTTCTCGATGGTGGCCATGTGGCTCATGCTCCTCATGTTCGGCATCAACCCCTGGGTGGGCATCGTCCCGGCGCTGGCCTACGGACTCTCAACCTACTTCCTGCTGAGCATCGGCGCGGGCCACATCACCAAGATGTGGGCCGTGGTCTACGCACCGCTGATGATGGGCGGCGCGTGGATAACCCTGCGGGGCAACATGTGGGTCGGCGGCGCGCTGACGGCGCTGGCCGCCTCGCTCGAAATCGGCGCCAACCACCCCCAGATTACCTACTACTTCCTGCTGGCGATGGGGCTCTTCTGGCTCTCGGAGGGCATCGTTGCGCTCCGGCAGCGCCACCTCGCCTCGTTCGCCCGCCGCACGGCGGTGCTGGCCGCAGCGGGAATTCTGGCCGCCGGCTCCAACTTCTCGCCCCTCTGGTACACGCTCCAGCACTCGAAGGAGACCACGCGCGGCGGCTCGGAGCTCGCCGAGGCGGGCGAGGAGACCTCCCGCGGCCTCGACCTGGAGTATGCCACGGCGTGGAGCTACGGCCGCGCCGAGAGCTTCAACCTGCTCGTGCCCGACTTCATGGGGCGCGACTCGGCCACCGGCTTCTCGTCCGACGGCGAAGTGGCGGCCGTATTGAACGACTACGGACTGCGCGGCGCCGCCGAACAGCTGCCCGCCTACTGGGGCGAGCAGCCCTACACGGGAGGCCCCACCTACCTCGGCGCCGCGGCGCTGATGCTCGCCGCGCTGGGCATCGCCCTGGCCAGCGGCCGCAACAAGTGGTGGCTCGTGGCGGCCAGCGTGGCGGCGCTGCTGCTCGCCTGGGGCCACAACTTCATGGGACTCACCCAACTGGCGTTCAAATACCTGCCCGGATACGACAAGTTCCGCACCGTGACGATGATTCTGGTTATCGTGCAGTGGGCCGTGCCGCTGCTGGGCGCGCTGGCGCTCATGCCGCTGTGGCGGGGCGAGGTGCCGCGCCGCAGGCTGTTGCGGGCGCTGGGCTGGTCGGCCGGCATCACGGGCGGCCTCTGCCTGGTACTGGCGCTGGGCGGCGGGTCGCTCTTCGACTTCGGCCGCACGGAGAGCACGACCTTCATGACCGACCAGTTCCACCACATCTTCCAGGCCAACGGCATGCAGGAGTACATCGACCGCGGTGCCGACGTCGAGTGGGGCGAGGCGGCGGGTGCCGCCATGGCGGCCGAACGGGCCCGGATGATGAGCGCCGACGCATGGCGTTCGCTGCTCTTCGTGGTGCTGGCGGCCGGATGCGTGGCGCTCTACGCCTTCGGGCGCATCCGGCGCGGGGCGCTGGTGGCGCTGCTGGGCGTGGTGGTGGTCGCCGACCTGCTGCCGGTCGACCGCCGCTTCCTCTCCGACGAGAACTTCGTGCCGGCCCGCCGCCAGCAGATTGTACCCACGGCGGCCGACAAGGAGATACTGGCCGACAAGGGTGAGCCCGGATACCGGGTCTTCAACCTCACGGTAAGCCCCTTCAACGACGCCACGACCTCCTACTTCCACCGCTCGGTGGGCGGCTACCACGGCGCCAAGCTCTCCCGCTACCAGGACCTCATCGACCGCTACCTCTCCAACGGCGACGAGCAGGTGCTCGACATGCTCAACACGCGCTATCTAATCGTCCCGGGCGACGACGGCACCCCGCAGGTCGTGCGCCGCACGACGGCCTTCGGCGCCGCATGGTTCGTCGACAGCCTTCTCGAGGCCTCCACGCCCCGCGAGGAGATTGAGCTGCTGGGGCAGGTCAACCTCCGCACGACGGCCGTCATGGCGGAATCGGCACGGGAGGCGATGCAGGGATTCCGGCCCGCGAAGGAGGACTCCCTCGCCACGGCGCGCATCACCCTGACGGAGTACCGGCCCAACCGCCTCGTCTATGAATACAGCGCCCCCCGGGAGGCGATGGCTCTCTTCTCGGAAATCTACTACGACAAGGGCTGGCGTGCCTTCGTCGACGGGCAGGAGGCCCCCTACTTCCGGGCCGACTACCTGCTGCGGGCCATGCTGCTCCCGGAGGGCGACCACACCGTCGAGTGGCGTTTCCGCGCCCCGGGCTGGGGTGCGGCCGAGACGGTGACGGGCATCTGCTCGGCGCTTATCCTTCTGGGAGCCGTCGCGGCGCTCCTCCTCTCGCTGCGCCGCCGGAAGGTTGCCGGCACCGACACGGAGCAGCCCGACGGGCCCAAGCCTCAGAAAGGGCAGAAGGGCGAATAGTCCGCCCGGGCAGGGCAACCGGGGACCGACCAGGCAGGGCGGCCGGGGGAAATATGCCGGGATGCGGCGGGCGGAGGAATAAGCCGAAGCGCAAGCCGGGGAGCCGCGGAAAGCCACAGGAGACCAAAGGTGACTGCGAAGAGTGGTCGGGTGCCACGGAAAGCCACCGGAAAACCGCCGGAAAAAGCCACCGAGAGGCTTCGGGAAGTTGCAGTGCAGGAGGCAACCTGGAAAAATGCTGGAAAAACGCCGGTCGGGGCCGCAGGGTCGGCCGGCAAATCGGAGACAAGAGATGAAAGACGACAAGAGACTCAAGCGGAAAGTCCGCAATTCATACATCGTATCGACCGTCAGCGTGGCGCTGGTCCTCTTTTTGCTGGGGTCGGTGGGATACCTGATGGTCGCCGCCATGAAGATGGCCGACACGCTGCAGCGGAGCATCGCCGTGACGGTCGAACTGCGCAACGGACTCTCGGAGGAGGAGCGCGAGGCCATCAACCGCACGCTGACGGCCGAAGAGCTGGTGGGCACCATCGCCTTCTCGTCGAAGGAGGAGAAGATTGAGGATGCCGAGTTCCGCAAGATGTTCGCCAGCGAGTTCGAGGAGCTGCTGGGCGAGAACCCCCTGCGCGACTCCTTCGAGCTGACCCTCACGGCCGGCTCGTCGGACGAGGAGCAGCTCGACGCCTTCATCGCCCGCACGGAGGCGCTCGAAGGGGTGGAGTGCGTCTCCTACCCGGCGCAGGTGGCCCGACAGATGCACGCCACGGTGGGCAAGATACGGCTGGTGCTGCTGCTCTTCGGCGGCGCGCTGCTCGTCATCTCGCTCATCCTGCTCAACAACACCATCCGGCTGGCCATCTTCTCGAAACGCTACCTCATCAACACGATGAAGCTCGTCGGCGCCACCAAGTGGTTCATCATGAAGCCCTTCCTGGCCAGCAGCGTCACCCAGGGGCTCGTTGCCGGAGTGGTCGCCTCGCTGCTCTTCGCCGCCACGGTCTACGGGCTGAACGAGGCGGTGCCCGAGCTGCTGACCATCGCCGAGGCGACCAAAATCGCCATCATCGTCGTCGCGATGCTACTGGGGGGCGTGGTCATCTCGCTCCTCTTCACGCTGGTGGCCCTCAACAAGTTCGTCAACATGAAGTCCAACAAGATATATCTTTACTGATACCGATTCACCGATGAAAAAAGAGCACAAAACGCCTTCGGAGCAGAGCGACCCCCGCATGCCCCTCACGCGGCGCAACTACATCCTGCTGGCCGTCGGCTTCGCCGTCATCCTTCTGGGGTTCATCCTCATGGCAGGCGGCGGCAGCGACTCGCCCGACGAATTCAACTACGCCATGTTCTCGTGGCGGCGCATCACGCTGGCCCCGATTCTGGTTGTCGGAGGATTCGTCATCGAAATCTTCGCCATCATGAAGCGCTTCCGCAACGAATAAACCCGCCCGACGGTCGCTCGCGTCGCTGCGCCCCGGCCCCAGTGACCCGTCCCGGCGCGGCGCCTCCGCACAACGACAAAAAGCCTATAGAAACAATGGATACACTGCAAGCCATCCTGCTCGGAATCGTGCAGGGCATCACCGAATTCCTCCCCGTCTCGAGCAGCGGCCACCTTCAGATTGCCAAGGAGCTGCTGGGCGTCGAGCTGGAGGAGAACCTCTCGTTCGACGTCACGCTCCACGCCGCTACGGTGCTGAGCACCATCGTCGTCTTCTGGCACGAAATCGTCCGCCTCATGCGGGGGCTCTTCTCGCGCCGCTTCAACGAGGAGCAGGCCTACGTGCTCAAGCTCCTCCTCTCGATGCTCCCCATCGGCATCGTGGGCTTCCTCTTCAAGGAGCAGCTCAACGCGCTGCTCGGCTCGCCCGCCATCCTGGCCATCGTGGGGGCCATGCTGTTGCTGACGGCCGCCCTGCTCGCCTTCGCCTACTACGCCAAGCCGCGCCCCAAGGAGCAGATTTCCTACCGCGACGCCCTGCTCATCGGCGTGGCGCAGGCCTGCGCCGCCATGCCCGGACTCTCGCGCTCGGGCTCGACGATTGCCACCGGCCTGCTGCTGGGCAACCGCAAGGCCGCCGTGGCCCAGTTCTCGTTCCTCATGGTGCTGGCCCCCATCATGGGCGAGGTGCTGCTCGAGGCCGCAAAGGGGGAGCTGTCGGCCGGCATCGGCACCGTGCCGATGCTCTGCGGCTTCCTGGCCGCCTTCATCTCGGGATGGCTCGCCTGCCGCTTCATGATTGAAATCGTCAAGCGCGGCAAGCTCATCTGGTTCGCACTCTACTGCGCCGCCGCCGGCATCGTCTCCATCCTCAGCTACACGCTCCACGCATGACGCCGCAACACGACCTGCGCGATGTAAACTTCGAGGAGGGGTACATCGCCGTCATCGACAAGCCGCTGCGCTGGACCTCGACCGACGTGGTGCGCAAGGTGAAGTTCGCCCTGCGCCGCGCCGGCTACCGCAAAATCAAGGTGGGCCACGCCGGAACGCTCGACCCGCTGGCCACGGGCGTCCTGCTGGTCTGCATCGGCCGCGCCACCAAGCAGGTCGACGCCCTGCAGGCCGAGGAGAAGGAGTATGTGGCCGACGTGATGCTGGGGGCCACCACCCCGAGCTACGACCTCGAGCACCCCGTCGACCAGACCTACCCCATCGACCACATCACGCGCGAGGGGGTCGAGCAGGCGCTCGCCGCCCTCACGGGCGAACGGCTCCAGACGCCGCCCCTCTACTCGGCCAAGAAAATCGAGGGGACGCGCGCCTACGAACTGGCCCGCGCCGGCGAGGAGGTGGCGCTGCGCCAGGCGCTCATCACCATCTACGAGCTGCGGCTCGAGGAGTACGACCTGCCCCGCATCCGCATCCGCGTGCGCTGCAGCAAGGGGACCTACATCCGCTCGCTGGCCCGCGAAATCGGCGAGGAGCTCCACAGCGGCGCCCATCTGACCTCGCTGCGCCGCACGCGCAGCGGCGGTTTTACGGCCGACGAGGCGTGGCAGCTCGACGATTTTATGAAAAAACTCTCGGAAATTGAAACAAAAAAGACTTTTCCACGTATAGAAAAATACTGATTGTTTGTTGTTTCAAGCGTCGAAAAGTCAAATTTCTCAACATATCATGAAACTTTCGCAATACGGCTACGACTTCAGCCCCGACATGCTGGCCAAATATCCGGCGGAGAACCGCGACGAGGCGCGGCTGATGGTCATCAACCGCTCGAAGGGTACCATCGAGCACCGCATCTTCAAGGATATTCTCGACTACTTCGAGGAGAAGGACCTCTTCGTCTTCAACGACACGAAGGTCTTCCCGGCCCGCCTCTACGGCAACAAGGAGAAGACGGGGGCCGAAATCGAAATCTTCCTGCTGCGCGAGCTCAACCGCGAGCTGCGGCTATGGGACGTGCTGGTCGACCCGGCGCGCAAAATCCGCATCGGCAACAAGCTCTACTTCGGCGACGACGACCTGCTGGTGGCCGAGGTCATCGACAACACCACCTCGCGCGGCCGCACGCTGCGCTTCCTCTTCGACGGCTCCTACGACGAGTTCAAGGCGGCGCTCTTCAAGCTGGGCGAGACGCCCCTGCCGCGCTGGGTGCGCGAAAAGGTCGAGCCCGAGGATGCCGAGCGCTACCAGACCATCTTCGCCCGCCACGAAGGGGCCGTGGCTGCCCCGACGGCCGGCATGCACTTCTCGAAGCACCTGATGAAGCGCATGGAAATCAAGGGGGTCGACAGCGCCTTCATCACGCTCCACGTGGGTCTGGGCAACTTCCGCACGGTCGACGTCGAGGACCTCTCGAAGCACAAGATGGACTCCGAGCAGTTCTTCGTCACGGAGGAGGCGGCCGAGGCGGTCAACAACGCCAAGCGCAGCGGCCACAAGGTGGTCTCCATCGGCACGACGGTGATGCGCACGCTCGAGACGGCCGTCTCGACCAACGGCATGATCAAGCCCATGGAGGGGTGGACCAACAAGTTTATCTTCTACCCCTACGACTTCACGGTGGCCGACGCCATGGTCTCGAACTTCCACCTGCCCTACTCCACGCAGCTGATGATGGTGGCGGCCTTCGGCGGCTACGACACCGTCATGAACGCCTACAAGGTGGCCAAGCAGGAGGGCTATCGCTTCGGCACCTACGGCGACGCGATGCTGATTCTTTAAGAAATTTTTCGTATCTTTGCACGGACGCATCCCTGCATCGCCGGGCCGACGCTCCCCCGAGGCAGGGTGCCATTCACCGAAAACAGTCTGTCATGGCATCAAAGATTCTGTACGTGTGTCAGGAAATCGCCCCCTATCTGCCCGAAACGGAGGAGGCGAAGCTGTGCCGCATGCTTTCGCAGGCAATGCAGGAACGCGGGAATGAAATCCGCACGTTCATGCCTCGCTACGGGTGCATCAACGAACGGCGGCACCAGCTGCACGAGGTAATCCGCCTCTCGGGCATGAACCTCATCATCGACGACAACGACCACCAGCTCATCATCAAGGTCGCCTCGATACCCTCGGCACGCGTGCAAATCTACTTCATCGACAACGACGACTACTTCGCCCGCAAGGCGGTGCTCAAGGATGCCGACGGCAACTACTTCGCCGACAACGACGAACGGGCCATCTTCTTCGCCCGCGGCGTGCTCGAGACGGTCAAGAAGCTGCGCTGGACCCCCACGGTGGTCCACTGCCACGGCTGGCTCGCGAGCGTGGTGCCGGTCTACCTGAAGCGAATCTTCGCCGACGACCCCATCTTCAGAGATGTGAAGATTGTCGTCTCGCTCTACGACGACAGCTTCCCCGGTGAACTGGAGCGTGAGTTCCGTACGAAAATCGCCCACGAAGGGGTCAAGGACAAAAATCTGTCGATTCTCGAGGCCCCGTCATACGAAAATCTCTGCCGCTTCGTTATGAAGTATGCCGACGGTGTGGTCGTCGGCTCCGCAGGAGCGGATGCCGCGGTCGTCGAACTGGCCCGCCGCAGCGGGAAACCCCTGCTCGAGTACCAGTCGCCCGACGAGGCAGACTTTTTCGACAATTACAACCGATTCTATGAAGCACTCCAATAACCTCAGCCGTGTGCTCCGGAGCCTGGCCGTCGTGGCCGCCGCCGGAGCGATGACTTTTGCAGGTTGCACGAAGGTGGACGACACGCTGGGCTCGAACCTCATTCCCGAAAACCAGGAGTTGAAGGCGGGCTTCACGACCCTCGGCGGGCGTCTTGCCAACGGAGAGTTCAACCCCAACAAATACTTCGAGACGCGCCTCTACCAGACCGATTCGATTATCTCGTCAAACCTCGGCTCGGGCTACATGGGCACGATGCTCAGCGACACGTTCGGACTGCGTACGGCGGGCTTCCTCTCGCAGTACGTGAGCTACTACGCCGTCGACTCGGGATACTTCGGCTACCGGCCGATTTTCGACTCGGCGCAAATCATGCTCGGCATCAGCAGCTACACGGGCGACACGCTCCAGCCCCAGACCTACTACGTCTACGAGGTGCTGAGCAACAAGTACATCACCGAAAAGCCTCTGGGCGAGGGGAAGAGCGAGCGCGACTCGAACTACTACCTCAACTTCGACCCCGTAAAGGAGGGCATCATCTCGGCCGACTCGAAGCCGCTCTTCGAGTTCACCTTCCCCGACGGGAAGAAGACCGGCCCGGCGACCACCGCCGTGACGATGACGGCCACCGACGAGGGGCGCGCCTTCGTGCGGCGTCTGATGCTGCAGGAGGGCAAGTACAAGGACGACTACTCGGTCTACAGCCTCGACAGCATCGAGCAGTTCATCGAGGAGTTCAAGGGGCTCTACATCATCCCCAAGGAGGATGCCACCTCGGGCGGCGCCGTCTATACGACGAAGCTCGAATCGACCGGCCTCTCAATCTACGGACGTAACCGTCTGGAGAGCGACCCGACGCTCATCAAGGATACCATCGGACTGGTCTTCTACTTCTACGACGAGCAATCCAAGGCGGGCAACCTCTCGGTCAACACCATCCGTCGCGACTACAGCAAGGCGACCGTCAGCGGCGATTTGCGCATCAACCTCGACGACGCGGTCGAAACGAACGAGGCGCGTCCCGAGAACCGCCGCATCTTTGTCGACGGCATGGGCGGCGTCCTCTCGGAGCTGACCTTCACCGAGGAGTTCTTCAAGGAGCTGGAGGCCGTGCGCCAGCGGGAGAACGAGCTTGCGCAGCGCAAGGACCCGGCGCTCTGGTACACCAACATGGGCGTCAGCCAGGCGAAGATGTCCATCTACTTCACCGACAGCGACTACGACTGGCAGAGCATCCCCAACCTCAGCTCGCTCATCGACGAGATGGACCGCTCGATGGAGCGTCTGGGCTCCTATACCAACTTCAAGAAGCTCTCGGGCATCTCGGACTACGCCTACGCCTACGAGCAGCAGTACAGCTCGACGCTCTCCTACGGCGGCTACATCAACCGCAGCCGCGGCTGCTACGTGCTCGACATCTCGGCCCATCTGCAGGAGCTGTGGAACAGCTACATGAAGGAGAAGAAGCGCCTGGGATTCGAGCGCCTCTCCTACGACGAGCTCACCTCGGAGGAGAACTGGGGCCGCATCGACTGGGACAACATCGAGAAGCGCTCGTTCTACATAGGTCCCGAAGCCTACTCGCTCTTCACGCCGACCCACGCGGTCATCCAGGGCGAGAACGACGGTCAGAACACGGCCCCCATCCGGCTCGATTTGACCTACACGATGCTCAAGTAAACGAAGGTGCAGAACAAGCAACCAAGCAGGAAAAAGAAAATACCGACCGCGGACAACCTAAGTGCGATACTTAGGTTTTCGCGTTTTAGGACAGAGAGATACAGAACATGCAGGAAAATTTAGTAATCGTCGAGTCCCCGGCCAAGGCCAAAACCATCGAGAAGTTCCTCGGCAAGGACTACGTCGTCAAATCGAGTTTCGGACACATCCGCGACCTGGCCAAGAAGGACCTCGGCATCAACATCTCGGAGGGGTTCAAGCCCGTCTACGAAATACCGAGCGACAAGAAGAAGGTGGTCGACGAGCTGCGGAAGCTCTCGCAGAAGACCAAGACCGTCTGGCTCGCATCCGATGAAGACCGCGAAGGAGAGGCCATCGCATGGCACCTGACCGAAGTGTTGGGTCTCCCCGTGGACCAGACCAAGCGCATCGTATTCCATGAAATCACCAAGCGGGCGATTCTCGACGCCATCGAGCACCCGCGCACGGTCAACATGAATCTGGTCAACGCCCAGCAGGCGCGCCGCATTCTGGACCGTCTGGTGGGCTTCGAGCTCTCGCCCGTGCTGTGGAAGAAGGTGCGGCCGGCGCTCTCGGCGGGCCGCGTGCAGAGCGTTGCCGTACGGCTGCTCGTGGAGCGCGAGCGTGAAATCATCGCCTTCCATTCGACCCCCTACTACCGCGTCGTGGCGCAGTTCCACGCCGCCGACGACCCCGACAAGACGCTCTTCAAGGCCGAGCTCTCGTCGCGCTTCGAGACGCGCGAGGAGGCCGAGGCGTTCCTGCGCAGCTGCATCGACGCCACCTTCACGGTGGCCCGCGCCGAGGAGAAGCCCGCACAGCGCTTCCCGGCGCCGCCGTTCACCACCTCGACGCTCCAGCAGGAGGCGGGCCGCAAGCTGGGCATGAGCGTCTCGCAGACGATGTCCGTGGCGCAGCACCTCTACGAGCAGGGTCTCATCACCTACATGCGTACCGACTCGGTCAACCTCTCGCAGCAGGCGCTGGCCCAGTGCAAGGAGGAGGTCATCAAGCTCTACGGTGAGAAGTACTCGCGCTGGTATAACTACAAGACCAAGACCAAGGGGGCCCAGGAGGCCCACGAGGCCATCCGTCCGTCGTACATCGACCGCCAGACGATTGAGGGCACGCCGGCCGAGAAGCGGCTCTACGACCTGATTTGGAAGCGCACGGTCGCCTCGCAGATGGTCTGCGCCGAGCTCGACCGCACGACGATTGTCATCGACATGTCGGGCTCGCAGCAGCAGTTCGTCGCCACGGGCGAGGTGATTCGCTTCGACGGCTTCCTGCGCCTCTACTCCGAGTCGACGGACGACGAGCAGAGCGAGCAGAGCGGCGAGGGCCTTCTGCCGAAGATGGCGAAGGGCGACCGGCTGCTTGCCCAACAGATTACCGCCACGGAGCGCTTCACGCAGGCCCCGGCCCGCTACAACGAGGCTTCGCTGGTCAAGCGGCTCGAGGAGCTGGGCATCGGCCGTCCGTCGACCTACGCGCCGACCATCACCACGATTATCAACCGCGGCTACGTGGTCAAGCAGAGCAAGGAGGGGCAGAAGCGCACCTACACGCAGCTCA
Source organism: Alistipes sp. Marseille-P5061 (assembly GCF_900290115.1). Taxonomy (GTDB): domain Bacteria; phylum Bacteroidota; class Bacteroidia; order Bacteroidales; family Rikenellaceae; genus Alistipes; species Alistipes excrementigallinarum. The sequence goes on along the minus strand of NZ_LT985750.1, from coordinate 258,926 downwards.
CGCTCGCCGACGGGCGCATCTCGGAGAAGAGCCTCACGGAGAACTTCGGCAAGGAGAAGAACCGCCTCCAGCCCACCGACATCGGCATGGTGGTCAACGACTACCTCGAGGCGCAGTTCAGCCCCATCATGGATTACAACTTCACGGCCAACGTCGAGAAGGAGTTCGACCGCATCGCCGAGGGCGACATCACGTGGGAGAAGATGATAGAGAACTTCTACGGTCCCTTCCACCAGATGGTCGACAAGGCGATGGGGACGCAGAGCGACAAGTCGAACATGACGCGCATCCTGGGCACCGACCCCACGACGGGCCACGTGGTCAAGGCGCGCATCGGCCGCTACGGCCCGATGGTCGAGATTGAGGGTGCCGCGGGTGAAAAGAGCCGCTACGCCTCCCTGAAGAAGGGTCAGCTCATCGAGTCGATTACGCTCGAGGAGGCGCTCGAACTCTTCTCGCTGCCCCGCAACGTGGGCGTACTCGACGGCGAGACGCTCATGGTGGGCATCGGCAAGTACGGGCCCTACGTGCGCTACGGCAAGAGCTTCGCCTCGCTGCAGCGCGGCGACGACCCCTACACCATCACCTACGAGCGGGCCGTCGAGCTGATTCGCGCCCAGCAGGCTGCCGCCGCTGCGGCCCACACCCCGCTCAAGAGCTTCGACGAGGAGCCAGAGCTGCTGGTCAAGAACGGCCGCTACGGACCCTACATCGCCTACAAGGGGAAGAACTACCGCATCCCCAAGGGGCGCAACCCCGAGGAGCTGACGCTCGAGGAGTGCCGCGACATCATCGCCCACTCGAAGAAGTAGCAGCCGGCCGTAGCGCCGAAACAGGAAAACGAATATTCACAAACCCAAAAACCGTATCATGAAGAAACTTCTGACCCTCATCGCGCTCTGCGGGGCCCTCACGGCCGGAGCGCAGACGCCCACAGCGGCCGACACCGCCTCGGGCTACCGCTTCACCGACCTCAAGGTGCTGCGCACGACCCCCGTCAAGGACCAGAGCCGCAGCGGCACCTGTTGGTGCTACTCGACGATGACCTTCCTCGAGAGTGAAATCCTCAAGGCCGGCGGCCCCGAGATGCACCTCTCGGAGATGTGGATTGTCCGCCACTCGTTCATGGACAAGGCCGAGAAGTACATCCGCATGCACGGCACCATCAACTTCGCCGAGGGAGGCGCCTCGCGCGACGTGACGGAGGGCATCAAGGCCCACGGCATCGTCCCCTTCGAGGTCTACCCGGGCTTCAACTACGGCACGCCCAAGGCCGACTTCCACGAACTCTCGCTCGTGCTGAAGAGCTACCTCGACGCCGTGCTGAAGGCCAACGAACAGAGCAACAAGGCCCTCTCGACGGCCTGGAAGCGCGGCTTCAACGCCCTGCTTGACGCCTACTTCGGCCCGATGCCCGAGCGCTTCACCTACGAGGGCAAGGAGTACACGCCCGAGACGTTCGCCGCGTCGCTCCCCATCGAGTTTGACAACTACATCGACATCACCTCCTTCACGCACCACCCCTTCTACGAGCCCTTCATCATCGAGGTGCCCGACAACTGGATGTGGGGCCAGGCCTACAACCTCCCGCTCGACGAGATGATGCAGGTCATCGACCATGCGCTCGACGAGGGCTACACCGTATCGTGGGGCACCGACGTGAGCGAGAAGGGCTTCAGCCGCACCAAGGGCATCGGCATCGTTCCCGAGGCCGACCTCGAGAGCATGAGCGGCACCGAGGCCGAGAAGTGGGGCAAGCTGACCGACCGCGAGAAGGAGGCTGCGCTCTACAAGTTCGACAAGCCGGGCAAGGAGCTCACCATCACGCAGGAGCTGCGCCAGACGGCCTTCGACAACTTCGAGACGACCGACGACCACGGCATGGTGATTGTCGGCACGGCCAAGGACCAGGCGGGCAACAGCTACTACAAGGTGCAGAATTCGTGGAACACGGTGCCGCCCTACGACGGCTTCTGGTACTTCTCGCGCCCCTTCGTAGCCTACAAGACCACCTCGATTATGGTCAACAAGCAGGCGCTGCCGAAGGATATTCGCAAGAAGCTCGGACTCTGACCCGCCACCGTGCGCAACAACCGCAAGGGAGCCCTGCCGGATAACCGGCAGGGCTCTCCTGTTTTATCCGCACGACAGCATGCCGCAGCAGCACAACCCCGGCCGCCACGTACAGTCACTTACCCTTCCGCAGAGCAGGCACAACCACCGCAACACCTCGGCATACATATTCCCCACCGTCCCGACGCCTCGGACCACCCCACCGACGCCGGGCACTGCCTCACCTCGCCGCCGGGCCCCTACGCTCCAACTCCCCGTCGCAACTCGCCCGCTCCATTCAAGACACTCCCCTGCCGCCGAACACCGACCCCACACCGTCCCAACCCTCGGACCACCCCGCCGGCGCAGGATTCAACCGCACCGCCGGGCACAAAAAAATCCGGCTCTGCGAGCCGGACCTATTCATTTGTCAGTAATTTTTCAGTAAAAAACAGGCGATTACATCTCGCGCAGACGAATGCTCTCACCCAACATAATCAAAGCGGTGCGTACCCACTGATTAATCCTTGCTCTCATAACTAACTAAATAATTTTAATTAATTCTTAAAATATTTTATCATTTATGACGGGTGCAAAAGTAATGCAAGGAAAGGAAATGTGCAAGAATTTTATTCAAAATATTTATTAAATATCTAAATTTTTTGAATAAACTAACTGCAATCGGGTACAAACCTTGAAAGGCTACGCGGCTCGAAAAACATTTACAGATTAAATTACAGATACATACAACAATGGAGCCGGCAAAGAAAGAGAAGAGGGGAGGGGACGGAAATGAGGGGTAGCCAAAAAAACGACCCCGGAAACAGCCGCAAAAAGGGAACTGCCCGTCACACAAGGGAGGTGTAAAGCTACTGGGGGGGGAGACGGGGGAAGAACAGGAGAGAAAGAGTGGAACAGGGAGGGAAGACAAAGCGGAAGACAGAGCGGAGCGAAACAGAGAAGAACAGAGAAGAACAGAGAAGTACGGAAAAGTACGGAAAAGTACGGAGAATAGAAAAGGGAAGAGAGGAATAGAAATGGTGTGAACCCCGAAAAATGTCCGGGAAGAGCGCCTCAGCAGCGCCAGACAACCACGCAGTCGTCGATGCAGCGCAGCTGCAGCTCGAGCGGCTCTCCGCCGCAGATGCGCCCTACGATACGCCCCGCTTCAAAGTCGACCCCGAGCACCTGCACGTCGCGCTGCAGCTCCAGTTCGCGTCGCCCGGCATACTTGTAGAGCGCCTCCTTGGCGCACCAGAGCGCCGCACCGAGCCGTTCGTCCGTCGAGAGCGTCCGCTCCCGGGGGGTCATGCAGCGGGCAAGCGCCGCGCCGAAGTTACGCGACACCGACTCGATGTCGACGGCACACCGCTGCCGCGAGATGCAGACGGCAACCCGCTCACGGCAGTGCGACACCCCGATGAAGTACCCCTCGGGCGAGGTGACCACCGGAGCCCCCACCCCGTTGTAGCCAATCACGGCGTCGCGTCCCAGCTCGCGGCGCACCAGCGTCCGCCAGGTGAGGTATTCGCTCCGGCGCCGCGCGGAGCCGAAGCGGGCCGCCTCGGCGCGCTCCTCCTCCGTAGTCCAGAGGTCGGTCTCGGCCGCCGCAAGCGGCTCGGAGAGCAAGAGCTTCCCGGGAGCAACGGCTGAATGGGGTGCCGCTGCAGAAGAGGGTGCCGCTGCAGAAGAGGCTGTCGTATCGGAAGGCATCGCCGCGTCGGAGGAGGTTGTCTTGACGGGCGCGGGCGTAGCGTCAGAAGAGGAGGTCATGGCCGGATGGGGCCTCGCGCCGGAGGGAGTCGTCATGGCAGCGTCACGAGAATCTTGTCGATGCGGTGCCCCTCGACCTCCTGCACCGTGAAGCGGATGTCGTGCGTCGTGAAGCTGTCGCCCTTGCGCGGGAAGTCACGCTTGAGCTCCAGCATCAGCCCCGCCAGCGTCTCGGCCTCGCCCTTGACGTCGGAGAAGAGGTCCTCCTCCAACTCGAGCACCCGCTCGAAGTCCCCGATGTGGGTCTTGCCGTCGAAGAGGTAGTTCTTGGCGTCGAGCCGCGTATAGAAGCTCTCGACCGTATCGCTCTCGTCCGAGATTTCGCCCACAATCTCCTCGATGATATCCTCCAGAGAGACCAGACCGAGCGTCGAGCCGTACTCGTCGACCACGATGGCCATGTGGACCTTGTTGCTTTGGAACTCGGCCAGCAGGTCGTTGATTTTCTTGTGCTCGGGGACGAAGTAGGCCTTGCGGATGAGGCGCTGCCAGGCAAAGTCGTCGCCGTGGTTGATGTAGGGGAGCAGGTCCTTGACGTAGAGCGTGCCGCGGATGTTGTCCACCTCGTCCTCGTAGACCGGGATGCGCGAGAAGCCCGACTCGATGATGACCCGCTTGACGTGCTCGTAGCCCTCCGTAATCTCGATGGCCGTGATGTCGACGCGCGGCTTCATGATTTCCTGCACCTCGGTATTGGCGAAGTTGACGATGCCCGAGAGCATCTCGTGCTCCTCGGGCGAGGAGCTCTGCGTCATGTCGACGGCATCGGCCAGCTCGTCCAGCGAGAGCTCGCTGCGGTGGGCCGCCTTCTCGCTGATGCGGCTGCTCGTGCGGACCAGAATGTAGGAGAGCGGGTAGAAAATCCAGCGCAGCATCAGCAGCGGACGCGCCGCGAAGCAGGCGAAGCGCACCGGCACCGTCTGAGCGAAGACCTTGGGGAGAATCTCGCCGAAGAGCAGCAGCAGGAAGGTCACCAGCACGCTCTTGAAAAGGAACTCGAAGCGCAGGAAGGTGAAGGTGGCGTCGATGACGTTCGACGTCAGGATGACGATGCAGATGTTGACCAGGTTGTTGACCACCAGAATCGTGGCCAGCAGCAGTTCGACGTTGCCCAGCAGTTTGAACACCCCTTCGCTCGAAGCCGAGCGGCGCTCGCGGATGCGGCGCACGTCGTTGTGCGAGAGCGAGAAAAAAGAGGTCTCGGCACCCGACACGAGCGCAGAGACCATCAGCAGACAGAGCGAGACGATGCACAGCACGACGGTATGCGTCGTCACTCCGTTGAATGCTATCCAGGAACCGGTTTCCAAAGTTTGCGTGTGTTAGTATGACATCGGAAGGGGCCTCCGCACATGGAGGGCGCCTCCCCCATCGGTGGCTCAGTCGAAGAGCGACCCGCCGTGCGGCTCCTGGCGGTGTGCGTTCTCCGACGCATCGTCGCGCAGCACCTCCTTGCGGCCGCCCGAGACCTGGACGACGAACTTCGAGTTGCGGGTCTGGTAGGCGGGGCGGCTCAGCAGCGCATCGATGTTGCTGTAACGAGTCGACTTGGCCCCCAGCACCACCTGCTCGGGATGCACGCGCTGCGTCTCGGCAGCCGCCGCGGCCGGCTTGATGGGGATGAGCTCCGATTCGGCCGCCTGCTTCTCGCGCAGCGTCTGCGCCGTGCGGCGGGGCGGCACGGGCGACATGCCGTGCTCCTCGTCGTCGTTGTCGAAGCCCGTGGCGACCACCACCAGCTCGATGGCGTTGCCCAGCTGCGGCTTCTCGCTCGTTCCCCAGATGATGTTGGCGTTGTGGACCGTGCCGTCCTGGTCCTCCACCGTGGCGTGCATCTGGATGTACTCCAGAATCCGAACCACCTCCTCGTACATGAGCTCCTCGGCATTGGCCACCGAGATGTTGAGCAGGATGTTCTTCGCACCCGAGATGAGGTTGTGGTCGAGCAGCGGCGAGCGCAGCGACGCTTCGGCCACCGCCTCGGCGCGGTTCTCGCCCTCGGCCGTGGCGACGCTCATGTGGGCGCGGCCGCTGTCGCGCATCACTTTCGAGACATCGGCGAAGTCGACGTTCACCAGGTCGCTCTCGACCGTGATGATTTCGGCGATGCCCTTGGCGGCCGAGGCCAGGATGTCGTCGGCCTTGCCGAAGGCCTGCTTGAGCGAGAGGCGTCCGTAGATTTCGAGGATGTTCTCGTTGTTGATAATCAGCAGCGAGTCGACGTTGCGGCGCAGCTCCTCGATGCCGCGGTAGGCCTGGTCGTAGCGGATGCGCCCCTCGACGGCCAGCGGCGAGGTGACGATGGCCACCGTGAGCAGCCCCATCTCCTTGGTCAGCTTGGCGATGACGGGCGAGGCGCCCGTACCGGTGCCGCCGCCCATGCCGGCGGTGATGAAAATCATCCGCGTGCCCGACTCCTCGAGGTACTGCTTGATTTCGGGCAGCGTCTCGACGGCAGCCTTGCGGCCGTTCTCGGGGTCGTTGCCGGCGCCGAGGCCCTCGCTGCCGAGGCGGATTTTCTTCTCCACGGGGCTCTTGTCGAGCGCCTGCTGGTCCGTGTTGCAGACCATGAAGTCGACACCCTTGATACCCAGGTTCCACATGTGATTCACGGCATTGCCGCCGGCACCGCCGACGCCCACCACCATGATTATCGAGCCGTCCGTCCTCGTAGCCTTGATTTCGGACATCAAATCGTCAGTCATATCGTTTCGTAACTCTCTCTTTGGTCAAAAACTCGACAGCCGCACGCCTTCGCGGCACAGCCGTCCAACTCTCTCTTGCTTCAGGCCTCCGGCCCGGTTCCGCCGCCTTATCTACTCTGCGCTTCCCCGGATGCTCCCCGGCTGCGTCACTCCCCGGCTTCCGCCTTACCTGTGGTCTCCGGACGCACTCCGGCTCCGCCGCCTTATCTACACTGCACTTCCCCGGATGCTTCCCGGCTTCGTCGCTCCCGGCTCCCGCGCTCAGGCACCACCCTCTCTGCGGCTCACCCGACACGCTCCGGTCACATCGTCTTATCCACGCCGGTACCCTCCGCACGCGGGCGTCAGATATCCTCGTCCTCGGGGCCGCCGAAGCTCTCGTTGATTTTCTTGAGCGCTCCCTGCAGCAGCGAGCCCAGACCGCCGCGGCGGCGACGGGGTTCCTGCTGCGGCTCCTCCTCGTCGTAACGGGGCTGCTGCGGCTCGGTCTCGGCCGGTGCAGGCTCCGCCGCAACGGAGTGCGATGCAGACTGCGGCGCATGGTAGGGATGCGGCTCGGCGTGGGGCACCTGGGGCTGCGGCGCCGGCTGCGGCCGCGGCATGGTGCGCAGCGGCTGCCGGGCCGAGGGCTCGGTGCGGGGCGCCGCCGCTTCGGAAGAGGCTGCGGGCTGAGGCTGAGGCTGCGGTGCGGTGCGGTACGACGCCGGCATCTCGACCACGGCGCAGGCGCCCGTCTGGGAGCCCTTGAGCAGAATGCCCACGGCCGTCGAGAAGGCCGGGTCGGCCACATGCTCCTTCGATTCGGCGGTGATGCCCGCCTCGGGCAGCGCGACGCGCACATCCATCCGCGTGACGCGGCGGAAGAGCTCGTCGAGGTCCTTGAGCCGGGCCGAACCGCCCGTCAGGACGATGCCGCAGGCCAGGCGGTCGGCATAACCCGAGTCCTTGATTTCCTGGGCAACGAACTCAGCAATATCGGTAGCGCGCGCCTCGATGACCGTAGCCAGGTTGCGCAGCAGAATATCCTTCGCGTCGCGGGCCGTGCGGCCGTTCACGCGGACGAGCTTGTCTTCGGGCGCCAGTTCGGCCACCGCCGAGCCGTAGCGCAGCTTGAGGCTCTCGACCAGCCGCTCGGGGACACCCATCGTCCGGATGTCGCGGTTGATGGCCGTAGCACCCATCGGGATGCAAGCGATGTAGCGCACCACGTTGTGGTAGTAGACCGTCACATCGGTCACGCCGCCGCCCACGTCGACCACCGCCACGCCCTCCTCCTTCTCCTCGGGGGTGAGCACCGCTTCGGGGGTGACCAGCGCATTGGAGAAGACACCCGCCATGCGGATGCCCAGACGCTTGAGCGCCATGTCGAGCCGCTGCATGGGGGTCTTCAGGCAGAGGATGAAGTTGAACGTCGACGAGAGCTTGCGTCCGAACGACCCCACGGGGTTCTTCACCTCCTGGTTGTCGTCGACCACGTAGTTCTGGGGCACACGCTCCATGATGGTCTCGTCGTCGGGCGCCTGGACGTTGCGCATGCGGTCGAAGAGCGCCTCGACGTCGCGCTGGCAGACGCCGTTCTGGGGGTCGAGGACAAAGACGTGGTCCGTATGGCGCGCACAGCGCACGAAGTCGCCCGAGAGGCCCGCATAGGCTTCGCTGATGCGGAGCCCCAGGCGCGCCTCGACCTCCGAGACCGCCTCGCGGATGGCATTGCTCACCAGTTCGATATTCTCGATTTTACCGGCCCTGACCCCTTCGACGGGTTTCGACACGACGCACTCCACGTCGAGCGCGCCTTCGGCATTGCGGCTGCCGACGGTGACCACGACGTTCGACGTACCCAAATCGACAGCGACCGTATAACTCTTCCTTTCCACGTTTATTTATCCAAATATAGTTATCTCCCTCATGTGCGGAGCGCGTCGCCGGCCGCTACTTCCGGCAGACCACGCGACCCCTGTACTGGACACTCACCGTTGCGAACTCGTCCCAACCGAGCCGGCCCAGTCCGCGGCGGTAGAAATCCGCAAGCAGGTCGAACTTCTCGTCGACCCGCTCGATGCGCCCGAAGAGAATCCGAAAGCGGCCGCTGCGCGGGATGAGCTCCACCTCCAATGCGCCGCTGGGGGCCGTGTGGGCCACAATCTGAACCACCTCCGACCTCCAGAAATCATCCTCTTCGAGGAACTCTACAAAGGTAAGGAGTTTCGTGAAATCTTCGTAGCTTTTCTCCAACTTTTTTTGTTTGCGGCGCTCGGCCTCCTGACGTGCCGCAACGGCCTCAATCCCCTCCTGCACAAGGCGTGCCTCGTAGCGGTAGCTGCGCCGCAAATCGGCCTTGTGGCTGCGCAGCTTCTCGACCCGCTCTTCGAACTCCTTTTCGCTCTCGAAGCGCCACCAGCGCCGCTTGATGCGCTTGCGGCGCAGCGCGCGGATGTTCTCGTCGTTCTGCAGCTCGCGGCGGAAGTAGGGGTACTTCTCGCGCTCGAGCTCCTCGATGCGGCGGTCAATCTCCTCGATGCGGCCGTCGACATAGTCGCGCACCGGTCCCGAATAGGAGGCGGGGAAGGGCGGGCGGTAGCTGCCCGTCACCACCGGCACGTAGAGCGACGAGGAGCGCGGCGCGGCGAAGGCGAAGCCCTCCTGCGTGACGTAGGAGTTCCAGCCGTCGGTCAGAATCCGCAGCAGCGGGCGCCGCTGGCGGATGTCGACGTGCAGCGTTCCGTCGTAGCGGACGTAGGCGTCGACGCGGCTCACGAAGCCGTTGTCGGCAATCAGCCGCTCGATGCCGCGTAGGTCCACCTCGCCGACCTTCGCGCCGACGGTCTTCAGGCCGCTGCGGCCAATCCACGAGCGGACCTGCGCCGTCGAGACCAGATGGCCCTGCGAGGTGCTGTCGCGCACGTCGACCACCAGCCGCGTCACCTCGCGCGCGACGCGCTGGCGGTGCGCCGCCGCGGCCGACCAGATGACGTATCCGGCGACTGCTGCCCACAGAAGGGCTGCTGTCAGGTATTTGAGCGGGCGGGACATCGTGTGTCGGCTCTCTTCTTTACGGGTTGTTTATCGGTTATGGTCTCTTGTCTAAGGGCGGACCCGCCGGGCGCACTTATCGGGTGCACTTGTCGGGGGCATTCCGCGGGGGCGTTCGTCGGGTGTCCGGGCCTTTTTTCTCCTCCTCCCCCGGCCGGGCGGACCCGGGGCAGGGCCTTTCAGGCCTTGGGGCGCAGGGCCTCGGCGATGGCCTCGCAGCAGGCGTCGATGTTGCCCGCACCGAAGCTCACCACCACGTCGGTATCCATCGCGGCGACGGTCCGCGCCAGCTCGCTGCGCTCGACAATGCGGCAGGGCACCGTCACGCGCTCGGCAATCAGCTCGCTCGTCACGCCGGGAATCGGCTCCTCGCGGGCCGGGTAAATCGGCAGCAGCACCACCTCGTCGGCATGCGACAGCGCCTCGGCGAACTCGACGTAGAAGTCGCGCGTACGGGTGTAGAGGTGGGGCTGGAAGAGCGCCGTCACCCTCCGTCCGGGGAACATCTGCCGCACGGAGGTGAGCGTTGCGGCCAGCTCGCGCGGATGGTGGGCGTAGTCGTCCATGTAGACCTGGCGCGGCGTGTTGATGTAGAACTCGAAACGGCGCTTCACCCCCGAGAACGATGCGAGCGCCTCACGCACCCGTGCGGCGTCGAGGCTCTGCCCCTCGTGGTGCGCGGCGCACCAGACCGCGGCGACGGCCGCCACCGAATTCTCGATGTTGACCCACCCCGGCACGCCAAGCGTGCACTGCTCGACCACGCCGTCGGGCGTCACCACGTCGTAGCTGTAGTGGCCGCCGCCGATGAGGCGGATGTTGCGGGCGTAGAAATCGCACGGCGTATCGTAGGCGTAGCGGTAGACCGTGATGTCGGGGTTGTCGAGCAGGATGTCGACCCCCTGCTTGATGACGAGGCTCCCGCCCGGCCGAATCTGACGGACGAACTGCGAGAAGGCCTCCTTGACGGCCTCGTGCGTGCCATAGATGTCGAGGTGGTCGGCATCGGCCGAGGTGACCACCGCCACGTCGGGCCACAACCGCAGGAACGAGCGGTCGAACTCGTCGGCCTCGACCGCCAGGCGCGGCCCGTCGCCCAGCACGAGGTTGCCGTCGAAATTCTTCGAGATGCCCCCCAGGAAGGCGCTGCCGCCCCCCGTCAGGTGACGGTTGAGCCATGCGACGAGCGTCGTGGTGGTCGTCTTGCCGTGGGTGCCCGCCACGGCCATCACATACTTGCCCTGCGTCAGATGGCCCAGCATCTGCGAACGCTTCTCGATGCGGAAGCCGTGGTCGGCGAAGTAGCGCAGCTCGGCGTGGTCGGCCGGGATGGCCGGCGTGTAGACCACCATCGTCCGCTCGGGACGGAGGAACTCGGCGGGAATCGCCCGCACGTCCTCCTCGTAGTGAATCAGCGCGCCCTCTTCGGCAAGACGGCGCGTGAGGGGCGACTCCGTGCGGTCGTAACCCGCCACGCGCTTCCCCTCGTGGATGAAGTAACGGGCCAGGGCGCTCATGCCGATGCCCCCGATGCCCAGAAAATAGATGTTGTCGAACTCCATAGTCTCTCTTATCATTTCAACGTGCGTCACCCGTGGTCCGGGTGCGGCACCCTCCTTATACGGGCGCGTCACCCTCCTTGTGCGGGCCCGCTACCGCTTCATCACCCGCACGATTTCATCGACGATGCGCTCGGCCGCGTCGGGACGGGCCAGTGCCTCGATGTTGCGGCTCATGCGCCGCAGCGCCTCCTCGTCGGCCAGCAGCTCCAGCGCGCGGGGCATCGCCTCGGTGCGGCAGACGGCGTCGGGGACGAGCAGCGCGGCCCCTTTGTCGGCCAGCGCGCGGGCATTCTTCGTCTGATGGTCCTCGGCCACGTTGGGCGAGGGGACGAAGAGGACGGGCTTGGCCACCAGGCAGAGCTCCGAGACGGTGCAGGCGCCGCTGCGCGAGATGACCAGGTCGGCCGCCGCATAGGCATAGTCCATCCGCTCGATGAAGGCCCCCTGCCAGATGCCCCGTACGGGGTGAGCCGCCAGGAAGGCCTGCATCTCACGCTCGTAGTACTTGCCCGTCTGCCAGATGACCTGAACCGGGGCCTCGCCCCCGCCGAGCGAGAGCAGCCACGTCTTCATCATCTCGTTCAGGGAGCGCGTGCCGAGCGAGCCGCCGACAACCAGCACCACCTTGCGCCCGGGCGTGAAGCCGAAGTAGTCGAGCGCCTCCGCACGCGGCGTGCCGCTCTTCGAGAAGCGGCCGCGGAGCGGGTTGCCCGTCAGGACGATTTTCTCTTTGGGGAAGAAGCGCTCCATCCCCTCATAGGCGGTGCAGATGCGGCAGGCGCCCCGCGCCAGAATCTTGTTCGTCACGCCGGCATAGGAGTTCTGCTCCTGGATGACGGTGGGCACCCCCATGCGCTGGGCGGCCCACAGCACCGGTGCGCTCGCATAGCCGCCGAAGCCCACCACCATGTCGGCCCCGAAGGAGCGGATGACGTTGCGGGCCTGGCGGATGCTCCGCAGCACCTTGAAGGGGACCAGCAGGTTGCGCCACTCCAGACGGCGCTGCAGCCCGGCAATCGGCAGCCCGACGATGCGGTAGCCCAGCGCCGGGACCTTCTCCATCTCCATCTTGCCCTCGGCGCCGACGAAGAGCAGTTCGACCTCCTCGCCGAAGCGGCGCCGGAGCGCCTCGGCCACGGCCACGGCGGGATAGATATGGCCCCCCGTGCCGCCGCCCGAAAGAATAATGCGTTCCATCGTATTGCGTTTGCTGCCGCCGTCAGAGGCCCCGAGGGACCTCCGGCAGCGGCATGTTCCATTGTTTTTGTTCCGTTCCTCACGCCGGGCATGCGGATGATCCGGCGCCATTTCAAACTACTCCGGCCCAGGGTTCCCGGGTTGCCCCGCTTCGTGGTGGCTCCCTCTTCGCCCCCCGAGGGCTACCGTCCCCAGCTTTCGCGGTCGAGCGAGCGGTAGTTGATGGCCTCGGCCACATGGGCGGCCGAAATCCGCTCCTCGCCGGCCAGGTCGGCAATCGTCCGCGCCACCTTCAGAATCCGGTCGTAGGCGCGGGCCGAGAGTCCGAGCCGCTCCATGGCCCGCAGCAGCAGCGCCTCGGCCGCCGCGTCGAGCGGGCAGAAGGCGCGCAGCATGGCGGAGGTCATCATCGCGTTGGTGTAGAGCCCCTCGATGCCGCGGAAGCGCTCCCGCTGGAGGCTGCGCGCACGGATGACCCGCTCGCGGATGACGGCGCTCCGCTCGCCGGGGGCGGCCGAAGCCAGCTCGCCGGGGGCGACGGGCGTCACCTCGATGTGGAGGTCGATGCGGTCGAGCAGCGGCCCCGAGATGCGCCCCATGTAGCGGTGCACGGCCCCCGGCGCACAGGTGCACTCCTTGGTCGGGTGGTTGTAGTAGCCGCACGGACAGGGGTTCATCGCCGCCACGAGGGTGAAGTTGGCGGGGTACTCCACGCTGTACTTCGCCCGCGAGACGACAATCCGCTTCTCCTCGAGCGGCTGGCGCAGCACCTCGAGGACGCTGCGTCCGAACTCGGGCAGCTCGTCGAGGAAGAGCACGCCGTTGTGGGCCAGCGAGACCTCGCCCGGGCGGGGCGACTGTCCACCGCCGATGAGCGCCACCTGCGACGTGAGGTGGTGCGGCGCCCGGAAGGGGCGGTGGGTCAGCAGTCCGCCCGAGACCCCCTCCTTGCCCGCCACGGAGTGGATTTTGGTGGTCTCCAACGCCTCCTCGCGCGAGAGGGGCGGGAGGATGGTCGGCATGCGCCGCGCGAGCATCGTCTTGCCCGAGCCGGGCGAGCCGATGAGCAGCACGTTGTGGCCGCCCGCCGCGGCGATTTCGAGTGCCCGCTTGGCATGGGCCTGCCCCCGGACGTCGGCGAAGTCCTCGTCGAAGCGCCCCGCCTCCCGGTCGAACTCCCTCACCGGAAGCGGCTCGGCGGGGGCTATCTCCTCCTCGCCGGCCAGATAGGCGAGCGTCTGGCGGAGCGACTCCACGCCGATGACCTCAATCCCCTCGACGACGGCCGCCTCGGCCACGTTGGCACGGGGCAGCACGATGCGCGCCAGCCCCTCGGCACGCGCCCGGAGCGCCAGCGGCAGGACGCCCCGCACGGGCATCACCGTACCGTCGAGCGACAGCTCGCCCGCGAACATCGCCCCCTGCAGCCGCTCGGGCGCGATGCGCTGCATGGCCGCAAGAATCCCCACGGCGATGGGCAAATCGAAGCCGGCACCCTCCTTGCGCAGGTCGGCCGGGGCGAGGTTGACCACCACCTTGCGGCCCGGGAAGCGCTCGCCCGAGTTCTCGAAGGCGGCGCGGATGCGCTGCTCGCTCTCCTTGACGGCGTTGTCGGGCAGCCCCACCAGGTAGAGGCCCAGCCCGCCCCCGGCGATGTTGACCTCGACGGCCACCGTCACGGCGTCGATTCCCACGATTGCTCCCGAATAGGTCCGGACAAACATAGCGCTTCGTTTTTCAGAGGGTCAGCCTATCAGAAGGGGGCCTCGTCGCCGAGCGACGTCGAGGCGTTGATATCGAACTCGCCGCCGCCGGGCGCAGCACCCAGACCGCCGCCCGGAACGCCGCCCACGGGGGCGTTCGAGCCGCTCGCATAGTCGTCGTAGGCCTGCTGGCTCTCGGCCGCCTGCCCCGGCGGGAGCATCGAGTCCTCCATGTCGGCGAAGCGCGCCTGCTCCTTGAGGAAGCGGAGCTTGACGTCGCACACGGCGCCGTTGCGGTGCTTGGCCAGGATGATTTCGGCCAGACCGGCCGTCGGCATGCCGTTCTCGTCCTGGTTGATGCCGTAGTACTCCGGACGGTGGATGAAGGCGACGATGTCGGCGTCCTGCTCGATGGCACCCGACTCGCGCAGGTCCGAGAGCTGGGGGCGCTTCGAGCCGCCGCGCATCTCGGTGGCGCGGCTCAGCTGCGACAGGGCGATAATCGGCACGTTGAGCTCCTTGGCGATGGCCTTGAGCGTACGCGAGATGAAGGCCACCTCCTGCTCGCGGTTGCCCTTCGTATCCTGGTTGCCGGTCATCAGCTGGAGGTAGTCGATGATGATAATCTTGATGTCGTTGTGAATCTTCAGACGGCGCGCCTTCGAGCGGAACTCGAAGACCGAGAGCGCCGGCGTGTCGTCGATGTAGAGCGGGGCCGAGCCGAGCGGCTTGGTGGCCGATTCGAGGTGGCGCCACTGCTCGGGGGTCAGGCGGCCCGACTTCACGTCGTTGCCGTTGAGTCCCGTCTCGGCGATAATCAGACGCATCATCAGCTGCACGGCCGACATTTCGAGCGAGAAGAAGGCCACCCCCTGTTCGTAGTCGACGGCCATGTTGCGGGCCATCGAGAGGACGAAGGCCGTCTTACCCATCGAGGGGCGGGCCGCCACGATGATGAGGTCCGAGAGCTGCCAGCCCAGCGTCACGCGGTCGATGGCCATGAAGCCCGACGGCACGCCGTTGTAGGCGCTCGTATTCTTCGAAGCCTCCTCAATCTGCATCAGGGCGCGCGCCAGAATGTCCTTCGACGACTGGACCGAGCGCTTGACGTGGCCCTCGGAGACCTTGAAAATCTCCCCCTCGGCAAAGCCGATGAGCTCCGTCACGTCGGTCGACTCGTCGTACGAGCGGCGCTGAATCTCCGTGGCCGAGCGAATCAGCTCGCGCTGGACATACTTCTGGGCGATGATTTTGGCGTGGAACTCGACGTTGGCCGCCGAGCCCACCTTCTGGGTGAGCTGGGCCAGGTAGGCGGCGCCGCCCACCTTCTTGAGCTCCTTCTTGGCCTTGAGCCGCTCGGTGACCGTATAGAGGTCAATGGGCTTGAGCTCCATCGAGAGCTCCTCGATGGCCTTGTAGATGAGGCGGTGCTCCTCGGTGTAGAAGGCTTCGGGAGTGATGAACTCCTGCACGGTGATGATGCTGTCCTTCTCGAGCATCAGCGCGCCGAGGACCGCCTCCTCCAGCTCGACGGCCTGGGGAGGTACGTTGCCCGCACCCTCGGTCAGGGCCTCGAAGGCCTCGCGGTTGCGGTTCGAAGGGGTATAATCTTTCGCCATGATGTGCGGTAGTGGGAAGTGGGGGTCAATACGTCCTGTTCAACGCCCCAAAAGTAACGATTCGGGCCGAAAATTCAAAACGGAGGAGCGGATGTTTTTCCCCGGCGGGGCGGTACGCGAAGGCGTTACGGCGCTGAATCTCACCCGGTTGCGGGCGGCAGAGGCCTCCGGCGGCAAAAAGGGGCGGAAAAGGGAGGTGGCGGATGTCGCGGAGAATGTCGCGGCGGGCGTCAGTCGCGGATGCCCAGCTCGTGGTGCGAGACGGCGAGCGCCGCCACGCTCAGGCGGCAGTCGGGCACCGCCTGCAGAATCGCCCCGCCGCACGAGATGACCGTATTGCCCGTCGTGAAGACGTCGTCGACCAGCAGCACGTGGCGGCCGGCCAGCGCCTCGGGACGGCGGACGGCAAAGGCGTCGCGGACATTCTCGTAGCGTTCGCGGCGGGGTTGGAGGGCCTGGCTGGCCGTATTGCGGCAGCGGATGACGCTGCGGCGGTCGACGCCGACGCCCAGTTCGCGGGCGATGCCCTCGGCGATGTACTCCGACTGGTTGTACCCGCGCCGCATCCGCTTGAAGGGGTGCAGCGGCAGGGGTACGACCACCTCGACGTCGTCGTAGAGGCCGCTTTCACGCAGGCAGCGGCCATACCAGCGCCCCATCTCGTAGGCCAGGCGCCACGCGCTGCGGTACTTGAACGAACGGATGAGCTCGCGCCAGCCGCTGCCGCGGCGGTAGTAGATGAATCCCGAGGCGCGCTCGACGGGGAGCAGCCCCCAGAAGCGGCGGAAGAGCGGATTGTCGGCCTCGCGCCAGAAGCCCGTCAGCGGGGCCGCGGCGCGGCAGTGGGTGCAGACCGTCCGCTCGCCGGCGGTCATCATGCGGCCGCAGACGGGGCAGCGGGGCGGGAAGAGCAGCGCCCAGACATCGCCGAGCAGCTCACTGAGGGTCGACATCGCACTGAAGGTTTATCCGGCGGAACTCCTCCCCGGCGGCGAAGGCATCGAGCACCTCGCGCAGCACCTCGCGGGCGCGGGTGAACGAGGCGCCGCTCTCGACCTTGAGCAGCACGCCGGCCAGATATTCGCCGCGGATGCGGTCGACGGGGGGCGTCATGGGGCCCAGCACCCGGCGGCCGAAACGGCTGCGGAGCGCCTCGGCCAGCGCCCGCGCGCCGCGGTGCAGCAGCTCGGGGTCGCGGTTGCGGAGCGTCAGCGCCACCAGACGGGCGTAGGGCGGGTAGAAGAAGGTGTGCCGCTCGGCAAGCTGCTGGCGGGCCATTGCCTCGTAGTCCGAGGCGGCCACCTGGCGGATGACGGGCGACGCGGGGTCGGAGGTCTGGATGATGACCTCGCCCGGCACGGCGCGGCGCCCGGCGCGGCCGGCCACCTGCGTCATGAGCTGGAAGGCCCGCTCGGCGGCCCGGAAGTCGGGGCTGTTGACCAGATTGTCGGCATTGAGGATGCCCACGAGCGAGACCCCTTCGAAGTCGAACCCCTTCGAAATCATCTGCGTGCCGACCAGAATGTCCGTGTCGTGGCGGGCAAAGCCGGCGACGATGCTCCGGAAGGCGCGCTCCGAGGTGACGCTGTCACGGTCGAGCCGCGCCACGCGCGCCCTGGGGAAGAGGCGGGCAATCTCCTCCTCGACCTTCTCGGTGCCGAAGCCGCGCAGCGCCAGGTCGGTCACCCGACATGCGGGGCACTTCACCGGCACGGCCTCCGTATGGCCGCAGTAGTGGCAGACGAGGCGCTCGGAGGAGCCTCCCCGGTGGTAGGTCAGCGTCACGTTGCAGTTGGGGCAGCGGGCCGTCCACCCGCACTCGGGGCACTCGACGTAGGGCGAGAAGCCGCGCCGGTTCTGGAAGAGCATCACCTGCTCGCCCCTGTCGAGCCGCTCGCCGATGGCGTCGAGCAGCTGTTTGTTGAAGTGCGCCTTGCGCTCGCCCCGCTTGACGGCGCGCAGCGTGTCGGAGATGACGATGCGGGGCGGGCGCGCCTCGCCGTAGCGCTCCCCGAGCACGACCTTGCCGTACTTGCCCCGCGCAGCGTTGAGCCACGTCTCGAGCGAAGGGGTGGCGCTTCCCAGCAGCACATGCCCCCCGAAGAGGCTGGCCGCCACCACGGCGCAGTCGCGGGCATTGTAGCGCGGCGCCGGGTCGGACTGCTTGTAGCTCGTGTCGTGCTCCTCGTCGACGACCACCAGCCGCAGCCGCCGCAGCGGCAGGAAGAGCGCCGAGCGGGCCCCCACGACGAACTCGCCCCCCTCGGAGCGGCAGAGGCGCAGGTAGGTCTCCGTGCGGGCGCGCTCCGTAAGGCGCGAGTGGTAGACCGTCACGCGGCTGCCGAAGATACGCTCCATGCGCTCGACCAGCTGCGCCGTGAGGGCAATCTCGGGGACGAGCAGCAGCACGTCGTCGCCGCGGCGCAGCGTCTCGGCAATCAGATGGATGTAGATTTCGGTCTTGCCCGACCCCGTGACGCCGTGCAGCAGCACGCCTGTCCGGGAGGCGAAGAGCTCGCGGATTTGGGTCAGGCAGCGCCCCTGGGCGGGCGAGAGGGTCGGCAGGCGGAAGCGCACGTCCTGCGCCGCGCCCGGCTGTCGCTCGCGCTCCTCCGCGCGGATGACCCCCTTGCGTTCGAGCTGGTGGAGCACCGGCCGCTCGGCCGCCAGCAGGCGGCGGAGAATGGCTCCCGCCAGAGCCTCGGGCGGCAGCGGCGCCGCCAGAAGGGCCTCCGCATCGCAAGAGGCGGAGAGGGAGGCGTCGGAAGCGGAGGTGCCACCCTCGGAGGGGGCATCGGAGGAGGATTCGGAGGGGTCGCCGGAGGTAGGAGCCGAAGCGGCATCAGCCGCCATGGGGGCCGTGTCGGAGGGTGTGCCGGCGGCCTCCGGAACGACATCGGAGCAGGTGGCATCGGAGCAGGCGGCGGTCGTCGCCAGAGCATTGTCGGAGGCGGGTGTGCCGGCGGCATTTTGGGGGTCGGGCAGCAGCGCCGCGACGATTTCGAGCAGCGCCTCGTACTGGCGCGGGGCGCGGCGGCCCAGCTTCTCGAAGAGCTCGTGGAGGCGCTCCTCCGAGCGGAACTCCTCGCGGAGCGAGAACCAGGTCTCGCTGCGGGGACGGAACTCCCCGGCGGCGAACTCCTCCTCGGAGCTGCCGCTCGGCTTCATCAGGGCGGGGAGCGCCACGCGCATCACCTCGCCCAGCGAGCACATGTAGTAGGAGGCGACCCATTCCCAGAAGCGGCGCTGCTCCTCGCCGAGCAGCTGGACACCGTACAAGGGGCGCAGCACGGGCTTAATGCGCCGGAAGTCGGGACGGCGGTCGTGCAGCCGCCAGACGATGCCCGTATAGTAGCGGTTGGCGCCGAACTGGACCAGGACGGCCTGCCCTTCGGCGAGGGTCATCCCCTCGGGAACGGCGAAGGTGTAGGCGGGTTGCGCCAGCGGAAGGACGATATCGGCAAACCGGGACACGGAATGTTCAGCAAAAGGTTATGGTAACAGCAAAAGCAAAGCTCCGCGAAGCGGGGCGCGGCGTCGTGCGACGCACCAGCTGCGGAGCATGGGTTGCAACGGGCAGCGGCAGTCGGCGGAAGGGGTTATCGTCCGGGCTGCGGGCAGCGGCGGGCCAACGCCCGAACCGACGGCACGGTGCGCAGAGCCTCCCGACTCTCGGTCTCGCGACCTCCGGCCCCTTCGGTCTCAGCCTCTCAGCCCCCTCGGCTTCACACCTCCCGGCCCTCGGTCAGAGTTTGTTGAGCGCCTCGAAGCCCTTGCCGTAGACGCCCATCACCGAACCAACGGTCATGAAGGCGTCGGGGTCGATGGTCTTGGCGAACTTCAGAATCATGGAGGTCTCGCGCTTGCGGCAGACCACCATCACCACCTTGGACTTCTCCTTGGAGTACCACCCCTCGGAGTCGATGAGCGTCACGCCGCGGTGAATGTTGTTGGCGATTGCGTCGGCCATCTTCTCGTAGTCGTGCGTCACGATGAGCACCTGGCTCGACTGCTGGTTGCCCGCCATAATCATGTCGACCGTATAGCCGACGACGGCCGTCATCACGTAACCGTAAATCACCGTGTCGATGTGGAAGCCCACGAGCATCGACGAGCCGATGATGACGAAGTCCGAAAAGATGAGGATTTTGCCGTAGCTGACCGTCCGGTACTTGTTGATGATCATCGCCACGATGTCCGTGCCGCCCGTCGAGCCGCCCTGCGCGAAGCAGAGCGCGATGCCGATGCCGGCCAGGATACCGCCCAGAATCACCGCCAGAATGCGCTCCAGATGGAGGAAGTCACCCTCGGGCAGCACGTCCTGCCAGAAGTTCATGCCCAGCGAGATGACCACCACGCAGAAAATCGTCTTCACGCCGAAGTTCCACCCCACGATGAAGCCCGCGATAAGCAGCAGCACGGCATTGAGGATGAAGACCATCGTACCAATCTGGATGTGGAAGCCCACCTGCTCGAGCGCATGGCACAGCACCAGCGACAGACCGGCCGCGCCGCCGCCCACGCCACGGGCCGGCATGATGCAGCCAATCCAGCCGAACGAGTAGAGCATCATGCCGAGGGCCATCAGAAAGTATTCCTTGACATGGAGCAGGAGATTTTCGATACGCAGGGTTTTCATGGCGGGTAGTTTTTTAAGGGTTGCGGGAAGGGTGCGCAGAGACATCCCCGGCAGCCCGTTCTTCCTGCAAAGATATAAAAATTTCGCCTTGATATGCATCGAGCTCCTCCAATCTTTTTTCGAGCATCGTCCAGAGTGTTTCGTTGCGCACGAGTCCCCATCCGGGGCCGTAGTGGTAGCGCGGAGGAGCCTCGCCGGCAAAGCGTTCGACCACCAGGTCGGGCCGCAGGCGGCGCAGCACCTCGACGAAGAGGTCGATGTACTGCCCGGGGGTCCAGAAGCGGAAGCGCGTCGGGTCGGCGTCGTACTCGGCGGCCAGGGCCGTGCCGCGGAAGAGCTGCAGCTGGTGGAACTTGACCGTCGTGAGCGGCAGCGAGTTGATGGTCCCGACCTGGCGGAGCAGCATCTCGTCGCTCTCGCCCGGGAGCCCGAGGATGAAGTGCGCCCCGACGTGGAGCCCCCGCCGGGCGGTGAGCTCCACGGCACGGCGGGCGCAGGCGAAGTCGTGGCCGCGGCGGACAGCGCGCAGCGTCTCGTCCGAGGTTGACTCGATGCCGTACTCGACGGCCACGTAGCGGTCGCGCGCCACCTCGGCCAGCAGGTCAAGCTTCTCCTCGTCGATGCAGTCGGGACGCGTCCCCACGACGATGCCCGCCACCTGCGGGTGGGCCAGCGCCTCGCCGTAGAGCGCCCGGAGCCGCTCGAGCGGCGCATAGGTGTTCGAGTAGGACTGGAAGTAGACCAGGTAGCGCCCCGCCGAGCGGTAGCGCCGGGCGTGGAAGGCGATGCCCTCGTCGATTTGCTGCGTGATGCTCTTCGCGGAACGGCAGTACGAAGGGGTGAACGCTCCGTTGTCACAGAACGTACACCCCCCGCGTCCGAGCGTTCCGTCGCGGTTGGGGCAGGTGAAGCCCGCATCGACGGAGAGTTTCTGGACCCGCCCGCCGAAGAGCCGGCGGAAGTAGCCCGCATAGGAGTTGAACCTGCGGTCGTCTCCCCAGGGATAGGTCATGGCGTCAGAGCCCCCAGTCCGAGGGGTTGTAGGTATCCTTCGGTGCATTGGGCACGTTGGGGAAGTAGTCGAAGCCGGTGAGCTGCTCGAGCTCACGCACCGAAATCATGTCCTTCGCCGAAACCGCCTTGCCCTTGAGGTTGTTGTTGTGGCAGCGTACGAAGACGGCGCACATCAGCTCGTCGGCCGAACACTCGACCACCGACTTTTTCGTATTTCCCGACTTGGTCCGCAGCACGGCGATGTAGAACATCGTGGGGCAGGAGACGTCGTCACGGTCGCCGAACGAGATTTTCTTCGGCGAGGCGGAGTTGCCGTAGCGGTCCGTATACTTCTCGAAGTAGGTACCGATGACCAGGTAGGTCGTATCGGCGCAGACCTTCGTGTCAATCCAGTCCTCGAGGATGTTCCAGCCACCGCCGCCGGTGTTGAAGCCGCTCGAGTACTGCGGCGCGATGTTCGAGTAGTAGAAGACCTGGCGGTTGACGCTGCTCGTGCAGGTGCGCTCGGCCGAGCCGAGCATGTGGCCCTTGTTGCAGCCGCCGCCCGTCGACTTGCTGTAGTACTGGATGTCGGCGGGGATGTCCGGGTCGGCCTTGTAGGCGTTGGTACGGTTGGCCGAACCTTCGTAGGACTCGTGACGCGGGGCGGCGACCCACACCGGGCAGTGGTGCTCGGCGCTGAAGCAGACCGTATAGTTGCGCGCCTTGTCGCCGCGGGAGGTCTTCAGGTCGGGACAGAGGTGGTAGGCATAGTAGTAGTCGCTGTTCGAGTCATCCTCGGCCAACAGCTCGGGCCAACCCGAGAACTTGGCCGCCGAGCCTCCGCCCGTGCTCTGCGCCGAGGTGGTGAACGACGCCTCCTGGCTGCGGTACTCGCGGCCGGCAACCACCACATAGGCCGCCGCAAGGTACTCGGTGGAGGCCGCAAGCCCCTCGAGCCGGCATGCGACGGGCGAAGCGACGCCGGCTGCGGCAACCTTCTGCTCGGCCGTGCTGCCCGAGGTGTGGTAGTAGAATCCGGCCTCGCTGACCGACTCCGTACCCGCGTAGGTGTAGGTGCAGCTCAGCTGCGCCGACGAGGAGCCTACCTCCGTGAAGGAGGGGGTTCCGAAGCGGGGCTCCTCGGCCTGGGGGTCGTCCGGGTCGGGGTCGTCGCTCGGCGTGCCGGTGGTCCGGAAGGTGACCACGGGCGAGTTGTAGCGCATGCCGCCCGCCTCGACGTAGCAGTAGAATTCATATTCGGAGCCCGACTTCAGACCGTCGAGCTGCAACACCACGTGTGTCTGGTCCCACTCGTCGCCCGGGGTGGCCACATAGCTCTCCGAGCCTCCGGCGGGCCGGCAGGCAAAGCCGGCAGCCTTCACCTGCCCCACGCTGGCGCCGTCGTAACGGCCGTAGAGCAGGGCTCCGTTGTCGCCCGTGTCCGAAACGAAGACCGCCTGGAAGGGCGGGTCGAGTCGGGGCTCCGAGCTCTCCTTGTCGCTGCACGACATTGCGGCCCACGCCAGCACGGCCACAAACAGGGTAAAAAATCTCTTCATCGCAAATGTTTAACGGTTAATGGTTTTCGATATTCGTGACATGTGTCGTATTGTCGTATTGTCGTCTTGTTGTCTTGTCGTTTGTCGCCGTGCCGTTCCGAGCGCCCGACGTCCCGCCGCCTCACACCGGCAGGGGGGGGGCATTCCCGGCTTTTCCAACATCCCCGGCACTTTCCGGCAGCGTTCCAGGCGTCTCCTTTCGGGTTCCGGCTTCCCCGCCGCCTCCGCACTCCTGCATGCAAAGCGTTCCGAGGTCTTTCTGCGCACGCCCCGCGCTCCTCTCCGCACGGCTACTCCCGCCGGCGGGAGTCCATCCAGATGGTCACCGGACCGTCGTTGACCAGCGCCACCTGCATGTCGGCGCCGAACACTCCGGTGGCCACCCGTCGGCCCGTCAGCGCCTCGACCGCCGCCACAAAGCGCTCATAGAGCGGCCGCGAGACAGGCTCGGGGGCTGCCGCGATGTAGGAGGGGCGGTTTCCCTTGCGCGTCGAGGCCATGAGCGTAAACTGGCTGACGACCATGATGTCGCCGCCCGCCTGCCCCACGTCGAGGTTCATCACCCCACGCTCGTCGTCGAAAATCCGCAGCCGCACCACCTTTCCGGCCAGGTATTCGATATCCTCCGCCCCGTCGTCGGCCGTGATGCCCACAAGGAGCAGCAGCCCCGCCCCGATGGAGGAGTGCAGCTGCCCGTCGATGGTGACCGAGGCGCTGCGGACGCGTTGAATCAGTACTCTCATGGCTGCGGGTCAATCGTCGGGGTGAAGCTCTTCGAAGTAGCGCCACAGGTTGTCGCCTGCCGGCACGGGGGCCGTCACGACGAGCTCCTCGTGACGCACCGGGTGCTCGAAGGCGACGCGCCGCGAGTGGAGCGAGATGCCGCCGTCGGGATTCGAGCGGCGGGCGCCGTACTTCAGGTCGCCGCGAATCGGACAGCCGATTTTGGCAAGCTGTGCCCGAATCTGGTGGTGGCGGCCCGTCAGCAGCTCGACCTCGACGAGCGTATAATGGGTTCCCCGGCCGAGGGTCCGGTAGCGCAGGAGCGCCTCCTTGCTCTCGGGCTTCGGGGCGTCGTAGGCCCGCGAGCGGTTGTTGCGGGCGTCGCGCACGATGTAGTGGTGCAGCTCCCCCTCTTCGGGCGAGGGGGTCTGCTCGGTGAGCGCCCAGTAGCTCTTGCGGATGCGTCCCTGGCGGAGCATCTCGTTGAGCCGCGTGAGGGCCTTGGAGCTCTTGGCGAAGAGCACCGCGCCGCTTACCGGGCGGTCGATGCGGTGGACCACACCCAGAAAGACGGCGCCGGGCTTGGCGTCGCGCACCTTGAGGTAGGCCTTGATTTGGTCCTCGAGCGCACTCTCGCCCGAAGGGTCGGGCTGCACCAGGTCGCCGCAATGCTTGTTGACCACCAGCAGGTGGTTGTCTTCGTAGAGGATATCTTCGGGTCGGAACATGCCGCAATCAGGATTTCAGCGAAAAGGTGAAGGGGAGCAGCAGCGCGGCCGATTCGACGACCGAAGCCGTGCCGCCGCCGCTCATGATGACGCGCATGGGGCTCTGCTGCCGGCGTTCGACGTCGACCATCACCTGGCGGCACTGCCCGCAGGGGTAGCACTCGCGCTCCGAGGGGCGGGAGGCGATGGCCAGCGACTCGATGGGGTCGTCGGCATAGTTGGCCTCGGCGTAGAACATCAGCGAACGTTCGGCACAGAGTCCGGCGGGGTAGACCTCGCTTTCGAAGTTGCTGCCGTAGAGAATCCGGCCGCTGCGCAGCCGTGCGGCGGCGCCGACGCGGAATTCCGAATAGGGGGCATGGGCATTGGCCGTAGCCCGCTCGGCTTCGCGGACCAGCTGCCGGTCGGCCTCGGGCATCGCCTCGAGCGAGGCGTAGTGCTCGTAATTGAAACGGAACTGCTTTTCCATAACTCCTTTCGATTAAGGTGTGAACTACAAAGGTATGAAAAAAATCGGGTTATCTGCAAATTTTTCCGCTGCGGGACAGCACGGCGGAGCGCTCCCCGCCCGGAAAGGGGCGTCCCACCGCCGGAGCGGCCCGAACCGGGCACAAAAAAGCGTCCGCCCAGCCGCCGGAGCAGTCCGGAACGGACACAAAAAAACGTCCGCCCCGCCGCCGGAACGGTCCGGAACGGGCACAAAAAAAACGCCCCTGCCGCCGCGGGAGGCAACTCCCGGGCCCGGAGGGGCGCATACCTGTCGCGAAGAGCCCTTCGCGCAGTCTGTCCGAAAGACAGCGGGCGACTTTCAGGCCTCTATTCGAGGACGAACTTCGCCTGGACGCTGTAGTCGAGCTTGATGGTCCGGAATTCGAGCGGCTCCTCGACGAACGAGGCATCCGAAGCCTCCTCGGAGACCTTCAGCCCGCGCGCCAGCATCATCCCGTTGGCATAGAGGGCGGGCATCACGTCGCTGTTCGAGTCGTAGATGTAGAAGCACTTGCCCACCCTCTGGCCGATGGCGCCGGCCAGCGACTCGGCGCTCTCGCGGGCATTGCGGATGGCCTCCAGACGCACCTGCTCCTTGTACTGGTCGAGCTTCGAGTGGCTCACGCGCAGCAACGAGACGTTCGAGATGCCCAGCGCGTCGAGCGCCTGCCAGACGCGGGCCACCTCCTCGGCCGAGAAGAGCTTGAGCTGGTATTTGGCCGTCGAGAGCGTGCTCTTCTTCTTGAAGAATTCACTCGAGAGGTTGGACATCTTGAGCTGTTCGGAGACGTTGACCCCCTGCTTCTTGAGCGTCGAGATGAGGTCGCGCTGCTGGCTCTCGACCGAGATTTTACCCTTCGAGTCGCGCTCGTCGATGACAATCGAGAGGTAGAATTCGTCGGGGGTGAGCTCCTGCTCGGCCCTGCCCGTCACCTGGATGTAGCTGGGATAGGCTTCGGCATTCTGTGCCGCCGCGGGGAGCGCCATCAGGGCGACCGCCGCCATCAGAATCAACTTTTTCATCGTATGGGGTTTTAAGGTTTCTCGTACTCATAGAACGTCGGCTCCCCTCCCGATATTGTACGGCCGCCTTTTTCCGGGACGTACCAGAGGCCCGCCCGCCGCCGCAAAAAGCCTCAGCCGCCGCAAAACGGCAGAAACACCGGCCCCGAACCGCAAGGAAGCAGTCCACCGGACCGCCCCCGCGAAAAGCCGCGGCCCGGTCCTCGCAAAGCCGCAGAAGCGCCGGCCTCGCGCCGCAAGGCAGCAATCGACC
The DNA here is from genome assembly GCF_900290115.1 of Alistipes sp. Marseille-P5061. Taxonomy (GTDB): domain Bacteria; phylum Bacteroidota; class Bacteroidia; order Bacteroidales; family Rikenellaceae; genus Alistipes; species Alistipes excrementigallinarum. The sequence goes on along the minus strand of NZ_LT985750.1, from coordinate 232,872 downwards.
GGCCCGTCCCCCGCGAAAAGCCGCGGCCTCGCCACCGCACTACCCTACCGCCGCACGAGCTTCACGACGTTCTCGACGTGGTGCGTATGGGGGAACATGTCGACCGGCTGCACCGCCTCGACGCGGTAGGCGCCGTCGAGCAGCGCCAGGTCGCGCGCCTGCGTGGCGGGGTTGCAGCTCACGTAGACAATCCGCCGGGGCGCCGCACGCAGGATGACCTCCAGCACCGGCTCGTCGACCCCGGCACGCGGCGGGTCGAGGATGATGACGTCGGGGCGTCCGTTGGCCGCAACGAAGGCGTCGTCGAGCACCTCCTTCATGTCGCCCGCATAGAAGCGCGTGTTGGTGATGCCGTTGAGCGCCGAGTTGAGCTTCGCATCCTCAATCGCCTCGGGAACATACTCCACGCCCACCACCTGTCGGCAGCGCGCGGCGCAGAAGTTGGCGATGGTGCCCGTCCCGGTGTAGAGGTCGTAGAGCACCTCGTCGCCGCCGAGCTGGGCGAAGTCGCGGGCCACGCGGTAGAGCTCCAGGGCCTGCTGCGAATTGGTCTGGTAGAAGGATTTGGGGCCCACCTTGAAGCGCAGCCCCTCCATCTGCTCGATGATGTGGTCCTTGCCCCGGTAGCAGACCGGCTGCAGGTCGCCCACCGAGTCGTTCCACTTGGTGTTGACCACGTAGAAGAGCGACGTGATGGCGGGGAAGGCGGCGGCAAGGTGGTCGAGCAGCGCCTCGATGCGCGGCATGTCCTCCTGGCCGAAGACCACGATGACCATCACCTCGCCCGTCGAGGCCGTACGGATGATCATGTTGCGCATCAGGCCGCTGTGCTCGCGGGCGTTGTGGAACGTATAGCCGTGCTCCACGCAGAAGCGCTTCGCCTCGAGGCGGATGGCGTTCGAGGGCTCGGGCTGGAGCCAGCAGCGGTGGATGTCGAGCACCTTGTCGAACATGCCCGGGATGTGGAAGCCCACGGCGGGCGAGGCGTCGAGCTCCGCACCGGAGGCCACCTCCTCGTAGGTGAGCCAGCGGCGGTCGGCGAAGGTGAATTCGAGCTTGTTGCGGTAGAACTGCGTGCGGGCCGACCCCAGGCAGGGGGCAATCTCGGGCAGTTCGACCTTGCCGATGCGCGTGAGCTGGTCGCGCACCTGCTCGCGCTTGAAGCGCAGCTGCTCGTCGTAGGGCAGGTTCTGCCACTTGCAGCCGCCGCAGACACCGAAGTGTTCGCAGAAGGGCTCCACACGCAGCGGCGAGCGGCGCACGTAGCGGACCACGTAACCCTCCATGTAGCGGCGGCGCTTGGTCCGAATCTGGACGTCGACCACGTCGCCCGGTACGGTCATCGGGACGAAGACCACCTGTTCGTTCCAGCGCCCCATCGCCTTGCCTTCGGCGGCGAGCGTCGTTATTTCGAGTCCCTCGAGCAGAGGGTAATCGGCTTTTTTGCGTGCCATAAGGTCTCTTTTTCGCTGTTGTTCGGGAGACAAAGGTAGGGATAATTCGCCGTTCGACGGCCAAAACGGGCGATTATTTCATTCACCGGGATTCACCGGGGCCGCTTCGACCCTCGTCCGGGGAGCCGCCGCCCTGCTCCGGAGCCGAATCGTCCCCCGACGGGGCCTTCTGCCGGCCGCTCTGCCGGCGGGCGCGCAGGCCGCCCAGCCAGAAGCCCACCAGGAAGGGGAGGCCGAGCAGCACCACCAGCGCCGCCACCACATAGAAGAGCAGCCGTCCAATCACCGCCGGGATGCGCTCCAGGGCATGCTGCACCGCCTCGTCGGCCGCCTGCTGCACCTGTCCGACGAGCGCCTCGCGTTCGGTCGAGACGTAGTGCTGAATCTCGACCCGCTGCCGGTCGAGGTCGTCGAAGGCCGAGGCCATGCTCGAGTCGATGGCGCCGATGAGCTGCCCGGCCTGGAGGTTCAACTCCTCCAGCAGCTGCTCCGAGAGGCCGGGCAGATGCTCGGCCACGGCCACCAGCCGGCCGAAGTTGCGTTCGAGCGAGTCGAGCTGCCCCTCGACGCGGCTGCGCAGGCTGTCCTGCTGCATGCGGATTTCGAGCATCTGGCGCGACCACCCCACGCTGTTGGCCAGCTGCCGGGTCTGGCTCCCCACGCGGTCGCTCACGTCGGCCATCACCTCCGAGATGCTCCCCGTGGCGTAGCTCGGTTCGCGGCCGTTGGCGCGCAGGAACTCGAACCAGGCCAGCAGCGTGTTGGGCGCCGCCGCCCCGTCGTCGTCGGGACGGGGGTGCGCCGCGACGTACTCCCCGACGAAGCGCTCCATGAGCCGCTGCCGGTCGGCGGGGAGCAGCTGCTCCGAGAGCCGCGCTACGCGCCGCTCGAAGCGGGCGGCCGCCTCGCGCGCAATGGAGCTCTCCGCCCCGAAGAGCAGCGAGTCGGGCAGCTGCGCGAAGGCCTCGTTCATGCGGCGGCAGAGAATCCACGTGTCAGCCAGCGCCACCTCGGGGTCGGACTGCATGGCCGCCTCGACGGCCGCCCGCGTGGCGCGGATTTTCCAGCGGATGGCCGCCAGCTGCGTCGCAGCGCGGGGCGAGGCGGCAACCACGGAGTCGGCCGCCGCCGCGATGCCCGACGAGAGGTCGTAGTAGAAGCCCCGCGTCATGGTGCGCAGACGCAGCGTCTCGTCGGGCAGCGGGTCACCCGACGAGACCGAGACCTTGAGCAGCGAGCACCCCGTCGCCGCAAGGGCGCAGGCCCACACCAGCAGGCCGCGCCAAAGGAGGGATTGTTTCATATTCTGTTCCGAAGATGCAAACGTCGGGCCGGGACGCACGGCGCCCGCGCGAAGTTGCAGGCGGAAAGATACGAAAAATTCCGCTCCCCGCCCCGCCTCCGGCCGCTTTCTTCGCCCCGCTCCGACAGCGGCCCCTTCTCCGCCCGGTCACAGACAGCCCTCCGACCGACTACCCCGGACCATCCGACCGGCCGCGGCCAACCCTCCTTCCTCCTGCCGACGACCCGCCGTCGCCCGCTCGCAAAGCTCCGGCCGGCCACCCTCCGCCCGACCTTCCGCCGCCCCGCTGCCAGCCACCGACCCTCTGCGGCCCTGCTGCCAGCCGCAGACCCTTCTCCGTCCCGCTGCCGCACCGCGGCCCGAAGGGCAAATGCCGCGCGGACCTGTTTTTGCTTGTTTTTGCGCGCCGCATGCACTATCTTTGTCGCGTTACCCGGCCCGCACCTTGCCCGACCCCTCCACGGACGGCCCGGCGCAGGCCACAAACCGCTTTCACCCGCATGAAAATCGCCTGCCTGACCTTCAATCCGATTCAGGAGAACACCTACGTCCTCTGGGACGAGACGAACCAGTGCGCCGTCATCGACGCCGGCAACAGCAACGACCGCGAGAATGCGGCGCTGCGCAACTTCATCGAGCAGCACGGACTGCACCCCGTGCTGGCGGCCAACACCCACGGCCACTTCGACCACACGCTCGGCGTGGAGTTCCTCAAACGGCAGTACGGCATCCCCTTCGCCCTCTCGTCGAAGGACCGCTTCCTGCTCGAGAACGCCTCGGTGAGCGGCTCGGTATTCGGGGTTCCCGTCGGAGCGATGCCCACGGTGGACATCGACCTCGAAACGACGCCCGAGCTTCACTTCGGGCAGACGACCCTGCGCGTCATCCACACGCCGGGCCACACGCCGGGCCACGTAGCGCTCTACGAGCCGCGGTCGAAGGCGCTCTTCACGGGCGACACGCTCTTCCGCGAGTCGATTGGCCGCACGGACCTGCCCGGAGGCGACTACTCGTGGATTATGCGCTCGATTCTCGAGCAGCTGCTGCCGCTGGGCGACGAGGTGCACGTCTATCCGGGCCACGGACCCGAGACGACGCTGGGCCACGAGACGCTCTACAACCCCTTCATCGTCGAGGTGCTCAACCACGAGGTGAACTACCGCGATTAAAACTGCACAACCATGGCAAACCGCAATCTGAACCAGGCTAAAGAGGCAAAAAAGGACGAATTCTACACCCAACTCGAAGACATCAACAACGAGCTGCGCCACTACCGCGACCATTTCCGCGGCAAGACCGTGCTGTGCAATTGCGACGACCCGCGCGTCAGTAACTTTTTCACCTATTTCGCCTACAACTTCGAGAAACTCGGACTAAAGAGGTTGATAACGACCTGCTACAAGAATCAGGATGTGGATTTGTTCAGTCAGAACAAGAGCGAGCAGGCTGTCTATCTGATTTATGAGGGGGACCGGAACGGCAACCACCTGCCCGACCCTGCGGAAATCGGAATCCGGCCGCTGAAGGGCGACGGGGATTTCCGCAGTGCGGAGTGCATCGAGTTGCTCAAGGAGGCGGACATCGTCGTCACGAACCCGCCCTTTTCGCTCTTCCGCGAATACGTCGCCCAACTGATTCAGTACGACAAGAAATTCATCATCATCGGGCATCAGAATGCATTGACCTATAAAGAATTTTTCCCTCTAATCCAGCAAAACAAAGTTTGGCTCGGATATGGATTCAAAGGTGGCGCTGGACATTTTATCTCCCAATATAAGGATACGGCGACCGCAGGAGACCATCGCGAAGGGATGATTCGGGTTTCGGGGGTTACCTGGTTTACCAATCTGGAAATAAAAAAACGCCACGAAGAACTCATCTTATATAAGCAATATAATCCCGAAGAATATCCAAAATATGTAAATTATGACGCAATAGAAGTGTCAAAAACAGAATGGATTCCATATGACTATAATGGGCTAATGGGTGTTCCTATTACTTTTCTGGATAAATACAACCCCGACCAGTTTGAAATAATTGGATGTAGCTTATTTTTAGGCACTACAAAACCTAAGGATTTACCAAAAGACAAACAAGGAGGGCCTGCATTTTATTTATTCCAAAATGGGGAATACAAAAGATTATATCATCGATTTATAATAAGAAAAAAATAACCCATGCAAATCGAACTGAAATCCATACCAATCCGCGACCTGATTGACGGATACCTCAACGACCCCGATGCCGGAGTCGTCGGGTATGGCGGGCGGCTCGACATCCGCCCCCCCTATCAGCGCGAATTCCGCTACGACCTCAAACAGCAGCAGGCAGTCATCGACACCGTCATGAAGGGATTTCCCCTCAACATCATGTACTGGAGCGTCGTCGGCGACGACCAGTACGAAATGATTGACGGACAGCAGCGTACCCTCTCGATTTGCGAGTTCTTCAACCACGAATTCAACATCGAGGACCCCGACCGCGGAGTCCTCTACTTCGGGACGCTGACCGACGAGGAAAAGCAAAAATTTCTCAACTACGGACTCACCGTGTACTTCTGTACCGGGACCGACAGGGAAAAACTCGACTGGTTCCGCGTCATCAACATCGCCGGAGAACGGCTACTCGACCAAGAGCTCCGCAACGCCGTATATGTCGGACCCTTCGTGAGTGACGCCCGAAGGCATTTCTCAAAAAACGGATGCCCCGCCTACAAAATCGGCAGCGACTACATGGCCGGAAATCCCATCGAACAGACTTATCTGGAGACCGTGCTCAAATGGGCCGCACGGAAAGAAGGAGCGGCCGGAATCGACGAATACATGGCACGACACCAGCACGACCCGAATGCGAACAAGTTGTGGGCCTACTACATGCAAATCATCACGTGGGTTCGTTCGACCTTCCCGAAATACCGCAAGGAGATGAAGGGACTGGACTGGGGGGCCATGTTCGAAGAGTTCGGGGAAAATGTCTACGATACCGCCGCACTCGAAAAGCAGATTCACGATTTGATGGAGGACGACGAAATCATGAAAAAATCGGGTATCTACCGATATGTGCTGAGCGGGGATTTGAGAGACCTGAGTTTCCGGGCATTCGACAAGAAGACAAAGCGTGAAGCCTATGAGCGCCAAAAGGGTATTTGCGCCCACTGCGGCAAGCATTTCGAACTGGAAGAGATGGAGGCTGACCACATCACGCCGTGGAAGGAGGGCGGCACCACCGTAGTCGAGAATTGCCAGATGCTTTGCAGAAACTGTAACCGAATCAAAGGGAGCAAATAAAAAATACCGCACCGTGGGAAAACCGATTCACAAACTGCTCTACCGGCTGCTGCCGCTCGAAGGATACCTCCGCACGGTGAGCGCCCTCTTCTTCCTCAGCCAGCGCCTCGGCCTGGGGCGCCGCAGCCCCGCCACGGAGTATGTCTACCACCTCGGCGCGCTGGTCTCGCCGGGCGACACGGTCATCGACATCGGCGCCAACCTGGGCTACTACACCCGCACGCTGGCCCGCCTGACGGGCCCCGCGGGGAGGGTCTACGCCGTCGAGCCCGTCGAGCCGATTCGCCGCGTGCTGCGCCGCAACGTCGGCAGCTACAGCAACGTCGAGATACTCCCCTACGCGCTGGGCGCCTCCTCGCGCGAGGTCTCGATGGCCAACGACACGGCGCGCGAGCAGGGCTACTTCGGCACGGGGCAGAACTTCGTCAACGAGCGCGGCGAGGCGGCCTCCGACGAGTTCCCCGCCCAGATGCGGCGCGGCAGCGAGCTCTTCGCCCCGCTCACGCGGCTCGACTTCATCAAGTGCGACATCGAGGGGTACGAGCTGGTGGTCATGCGCGAGATGCGGCCGCTGCTCGAACGCTTCCGCCCGCGGGTGCTCATCGAGACGGGGGGAGCGAACCGACCCCGAATCATCGAACTCTTCACGGAGCTGGGCTACGAGGGCTTCACGCTCGACCGCGGGCGCGAGGTGCCGCTCACGGAGGGCTCCGCAAAGGACATCATCTTCCGCCCCCGCGCCGCCCGCAACTGAGGACCGGCGGAACAGGCCGCCCGGCCGCGGAAAAGGTTCCACAAAGGAAGGCTCGGCGGGGGCAGCCCCCGCACAAAGGAAGGCCCGGCGGGACAGACTCCGCGAAACGCCCGCCACACGCCGCCCGCCGGAAAGCAGCCCGCACAAAGGGAGGCCCGGCGAGGCAGTCCCCGCGAAACAACCCGCCGCCACACGCCGCCCGGCCACGGAAATGGCTCCGGTGCGGCCCCGAAAAACCGAACACGAACAAACGACTGCCCAGATGCGCATCGATATCATCACCGTCGTTCCCGAGCTGGTAAGCTCGCCGCTGAACGAATCCATCCTCAAGCGGGCCCAGGAGAAGGGGCTCGTCGAAATTGTGGTGCACAACCTCCACGACTACGCCCACGACAAGCGCAAGACCACCGACGACTACCCCTTCGGGGGCGAGGCGGGCATGGTGATGAAGTGCGAACCGGTCTTCGAACTGGTCGAGAAGCTCTGCGCCGAGCGCCGCTACGACGAAATCATCTACACCTCGCCCGACGGCGTGCGCTACGACCAGCATGAGGCCAACCGCCTCTCGATGCTCGAGAACATCATCATCCTCTGCGGCCACTACAAGGGCATCGACCACCGCATCCGCGAGCACCTCATCACGCGCGAGATTTCCATCGGCGACTACGTGCTGACGGGGGGCGAGCTGGCCGCCTGCGTCATCGCCGACTCGGTGGTGCGGCTCATCCCCGGGGCGCTGGGCGACGAGGCCTCGGCCCTGACGGACTGCTTCCAGGACGACCTGCTGGCCCCGCCCGTCTACACGCGGCCGGCCGAGTTCCGCGGATGGCGGGTTCCCGACGTGCTCCTCTCGGGTAACTTCGCCGAGATAGCCCGCTGGCAGGAGGAGCAGTCCCTTGCCCGGACGCGCGCACTGCGCCCCAACCTGCTCGACGAGGATTGACACCCCGCCGGGGGCCGAAAAACGGAAGACAGCACCGGACGGAGGCGCCGGATGCCGAAAAAAGGCCGGCGCAAAAAACAGCCGCTTTCCGGGACCGGACAGCACACAAAACAGAGAGGCGGACCCCACGCGCGTGGGGTCCGCCTCTTTTCGGGTTGCACGGCCTTTCAATCAGGGCTCGGCGATGCGCACCACGCGGCTGTTGGGCAGGTCGGGAATCCAGAGCTGCCCGTCGCGGAGGGTCATGTCGGCGGGGCCTACCAGCGGCTGCTCGAGCTCGAGGGTGACGGGCGTCACGGCGCGGCTCTCAAGGTCGATGCGCGCCAGCGAGGCCGGAGCCCAGTTGCTCACCACCAGGGCGCGGCCGTCGGTCGAGAGAGCGATGCCGTCGTACTGGCCCGGCAGCTCGATGAAGCGCTCGGCTACGGGGTTGTCCAGCGCACCGATGCGGTAGACGACGTTGGCCGGGGTGGTCACCCCGTCGGCCGGGTAGGAGACCACGTAGAGGGCTCCGTCGTGGAGCAGCATGCCGTTGGCACCCGGCACGTCGAGCCACGCCTCGGGGGCACCCACGGCGTCGAGGTCCGAGATGTCGAACCGGAAGATGCGGCCCGTATTGGTCACCGAGGCGTAGAGCACGTTGCCGTCGGCCACCAGGTCGTTGACGAAGAGCTCGCCTTCGGGCAGGCGCACCACCTGGGGCTCCGCCTCGGGGCGGGCAAGGTTGAAGACCACCACGCGGTTGACGTCGCAGACGAAGAGGTGGTCGTCACGCAGGAACATCCCCTTGGGGGCCGACAGGGCGCCCGTGGCGGGAATCACCACCTCGCTGCGTTCGGGCGTGACATAGAGGATATAGCCCTTCCCCTCGTCGTTGAGCGGATTGAGGCTCTCGGTGCCGAAGTTGGCGACCAGCACGCCGTCGCGGTAGGGATAGGTGCTCTCGCAGAAGCGGATGCCGTCGCTCAGGACGAGCGTCGGGTTCTGCGCCCCTTCGCGGCAGGCGGGAAGGAGCAGCACGGCGAGGAGCAGCAGGGCTCCCGACCGTTTCAGCAGGTTCGGGGTTCTTTTCATCATCATGTTCATATCAATTAGGGTTCATGCGGCGCTGCACGCCTCCGGAACCGTTCCGGAGGGGTCGCCGCCGGGACAAAAATAGCTATTTTCCCGAAAAATCCGCACCGCGCCGGAAAATCCGGGCCGGGGGCCGAGGGTACCGTGCCGCGCCGGGAGCTCCATGCTGCGTCGTAGCTTCGTACCGGCCCGAAACCTTCGAGCCGTGCCGGGGCCTTCGTGCCGCAGCGGGCCCCGCTCCAAGCCGGAAAATTCCGCGCCGAAACCTTCGCCGCACCAAGGCTCCATGCCGGACCGGGAGCTCCGCGCCGGCGCCCCGCATTCGGGAGATGCGGCCGGCCTCAACGTCCCGCACGGCTACGGCCGGCGGCGGAAGCGTTCGGTGATGTCGCTCATCGTGCCGTCGGGGGCGATGCGGTAGAGGCGCTGGTTGGTCGTCGGCGCCGTCAGCGGCCCCAGCGCTTCGACCCAGGGGCCCAGCTTGACGTAGTCGAAGAGACCGGGACGGAACCCCTCGGGCAGCTCCGGCCGCCCCGAGTACCACCCCGTGCGCAGCGCCGGGGCGGCACGCCGCACCACGGCGGCCAGCCGCGCCACCTCGTCGGGCGCGGCGTCGCCCCCCATGAAGCAGAGGCAGGTCACCGAGCGGCCGTAGCAGTCGATGAGCGCCAGCAGCTCGCGCTCGTCGAGCGGACGGCCGCCCTCCCCCTGCAGGTGGGGGCTGTGGCACCCCGGGCAGCGGTTGGGGCACCCCGTGAGGTTGAGCGCCAGGGTCACCTCGCCGGGAATCTCGGCGAAGACGACGTCGAAGTTGTGGTAGCGGAGCCCCTTCATGCCCGTTCGCGGATGGGTTCCTCCTGCTGCTCCCCCGGCCTGAGCGTGCCGTAGTAGCGGCGCGAGGCCTCCTGCTGGCGCGCTGCCGAGAAGTTCGAGACGCGCTTCATGTAGCCGATGACGCGCGTGAGGTAGTCGACGTTCGAGCCGTGGCAGACGGGACACTCCTTCAGATAGCGTTTGTCGATGTGGCCGCAGTCGTTGCAGACCGTGTTGGGGATGTTGAAGGTGAAGTAGTTGCACCCCTCGGCGGCGGCCACGCGCAGCAGGTGGCGGTACTGCTCGCGCGTGAGGTGCTCCTCGAGGTTCATGTGCAGCGCCGAGCCGCCCGTCAGGTGCTCGATGTAGCGGCGGCCGTGGAGGCGGAACTTGTCGATGACGTTGAGCGAGGCATCCTCGACCACATAGAAGTAGGAGTTGTAGCAGTCGCGCGGCACGGCGTAGCCATCCTCGCGGTCCCACTTGGCATGCTTCACGCCGACGTTCTCGGCGGGAATCATCTCGCAGTTGAACATCAGCTCGCGCGTGCGGTACTTGCGGTTGTAGCGCTCGATGAGCCCCAGCACCTGCTGCACGAAGCCGGCGTAGTCGTCGTTGTCGGTGATGGGGATGCCCAGAAACTCGGCCGCCTCGACCAGTCCGTTGACGCCGACGGTCAGATACTGCCGCGAGAGGTTGATGTAGCCCGCATCGAAGAGCGGAAGCATCCCCTTGGCCTGCAGCCGCTTGAGATTCTCGTTGTAGGCCGTCTGGACCTTGTGCACCAGGTCGACCACCTCCTCCAGATAGGTCAGGTAGTGCATGCCGTTGCGCACGGCGTACTGCACGCAGCGGTTCAGGTTGATGGTCAGCACGCTCTTCGAGCCGGTCGAGACGCCCCCCGCGCCGAGCGTATAGCTGAAGCCGTTGTCCTGGATTTCGTTGCGCAGGCGGCAGCACGACGAGAGCGAGTCGGCGTTGTCGCTGATGTAGGTGAAGAAGGAGTGCCCCTCGGCATACATCTCGGCCGTGAAGTCGCCCCACTCGCGGTCCATCACGTCACCGTCGCGCGTGAGCAGCGCCATGGTTTCGACGGGGAAGGTGAGCACGGTGCGCGTCCGCTCGCGGTTGAACCACTTCATGAAGCGCTTCTGCAGCCACGAGAGCGACTCCCAGTGGGGGCGCGAACCGTCGGGGAAGCGAAACTCGCCGAAGAGCGACTCGAAGTAGTAGCGGTCGTAGTAGGCGACGTTCCAGAAGACGGCCTGGAAGTTGCGCGCCCCGGTGGGCTGGTTAATCGAGTAGACAATCTGCTCGAAGCAGTCGGTGATGACCTTGTCGAGCGTGCGCTGCTTCTTCGAGAGGTCGACCACGCGGTCGGCGTGCAGGTAGTAGTCCTCGCCGTACTCCAGCCCGATGAAGTAGTTCATGTACATGAGGAACTCGGGGGTGGCGCAGGCGCCCGAGAGCATCGACGAGACGATGAAGACCATGTTGACGAAGCCGCCGCAGAAGGACTTGAGGTTGGTCGGGCGCGTCGAGTTGCCGCCGATGGAGAGCGTCCCGCCCAGCAGCCACGGGTACATCGTAATCGAGGCGCAGTAGTTGGCCATCGAGGTCTCGTCGTTCTTGTAGATGAAGTGGTTGTTGAGCAGGTGCAGGTACTTGTCTGAAAGCTCCTTGCCGTACATCTCGCGGATGCGGTCGGTCAGCAGGCGGCGGTTCAGGCGGATGAAGTTGCGCTTGGGCAGCTCGCCGATGAGCGTGGCGATGTTCTTGTTCTCGACGTTGGCGTTGGCGTCGTACTTCGACCCCGTGGCGGGGTTCTTCGCGTCGCAGTAGTCCATCAGGAAGTTGAGCTTCTCGCGGTCCTCGCGGTCCTCGGTGTGCTTCTGGCGGTAGAGCATGTAGCTCTTGGCCACGGCGAAGTAGCGCTCGGCCATGAGGGCCACCTCGACCTGGTTCTGAATCTCCTCGACCGACATGCCGTCCGAGACATGCACGCGGCTGAGCACCGAAGTCAGGTCGTCGTCCGTGGCGTAGCTCCCCACCGAGAGGAAGGCCTTGCTGATTGCGCGCTTGATTTTCTCGACCGAGAACGGCTCGCGCTTGCCGTCCCGCTTGACGATGCGGAGTTCCGAAATACCCATAGTTGTGCCGGTTTTAGGTTATTACATTGCCCCCGGCGGAGTCGTCCGACGGCCCGTCCGGCTCCTGCGGAAGGAGCGGACAGGACGCACGAGCCCCCGGCGGGCTTCACATGCAAAAAAATTACGAAAGCGGAGAGGTTCCGTACACCGCCTGCGCCCCACATCCCGAGAGCGGACGGCATGTTCCCCAAGGCAGGTCTTCTGACTTGCTCCCCGCCGCACGCCTTCCCGCCCTCCGAGGGGCAGTGGCCAAGAGTGTGCGGACGGATGCGGAGCTTACAGCTACGGGCATAGTCCCTGAATCACACAGGAGTTCCCTTTTCATCCCGCACCGGCGGAGGCCGGCGGGGAAACCTTGTACGAAGACAAAGATAGGGCATGCCGCCGGTTCGTCCAACGGGGCGACGCGTTTTTAATCAACAAATTGTAAACACCGCCCCTGCAGTGCACCGCAGGGCGGTTTTCCAGGGGGGGGGAAGAAAAACCGGAGAGCCAGCGGGGAGACGGGAGAGGAGAGGCCGGGAGGGACGCGCAGGCAGGCGGGCGCGGAGAGGGCGCGGAGAGGGCGCGGAGAAAGGCGCAGCACGGGAAGGGGCGAGGCGCGGGGAGGCGGGCGCGGGGAGAAGCGAACGGAGGGACAGGGAAGGAGGCGGAGAGTCAGCGGGGAGAAGGAAGGGGCGCGGCGCGGGGCGAAACAGGGGCGGAGACAGGAGGCGAAAATGGAGACAGGGAGGGTGTGAATGGAGATAGTGCGGCCCGGACGAGCGACAATATAAAAATAAAATATGAGGGGCGCAGCGGGCTGCCGCCTCAGGGCAGCAACTTCAAAACCGCTGCTTCGGGACAACAACCACAGAGCCGCCACTTCAGAGCCTCCGCCTCAGAGCCGCCTCAGGGCAGCAGCTTCAGGTTGCGGGCGATGCGGCACGCCTCGACGACGTTGCCCACGCGCAGCTTGCCGAGGATGTTCTGCCGGTGGCGGCTCACCGTATGGACGCTGATGGCCAGACGTTCGGCCACCTGCTTGCTCGTGAGCCCCTGCTCAATCCACCCCAGCACCTCGCGTTCGCGCTCCGAGAGGAGCGTCTCGCCCGAGGGGGTATCGAACGGCAGGGCGCTCCCCGCCAGCGGGTCGACGATGACCGCGTCGGCCGTCTCGAGGCTCCGGGGACCGTAGAGGCAGAGCGCCCAGCGGATGCCCTCGCCGGCGTCGCCCGCCAGATAGAACATGCGGTGCAGCGCATCGAGGCTCGCGCCCGCGGCATCGCTCATGCGCAGCGGCTCGCAGAGGTAGCAGTCGCACCGGGCGGGGTGCTGCCTCATCCAGCGCAGGAAGCGGAGCTCGAGCAGGTATTTGCGCTGCAGGTCCTCGGGGTGAATCCGCCGCAGCACCTCCTCCTCCCAGATGGAGCCCACGACGTACGACCCGCCGCTGAGCCCCAGCCCCAGCCGCTCGGCAAAGCCGCCGCAGCAGACCAGGCTCCTCTGTTCGCGCAGGTCACTCAGCACGGCGACCGCACCTTCGGTCCGCGCATAGCAGAGCGCCGTGCGGCGGTGCTCCTCGGCCGCGCACTCCTCGCCGGTCCCGTAAAAGGACTGGCGCAGCAGCTCTTCGTTCAACTGGCGTTCGGCTTCCCGTTCCATAACCCGACGGCAAAAAATGGTTAATCCTCAGTATTGCCCCTTCCTGCCGAGAGCACTACCTTTGCAAAGGTAACGAAACTAACGCAAAAAGAGAAAAGAGATGAAAAAGTGCTTGTTCATGCTGCTGGCCCTGCTTGCGGCCCAGGCGGCAGCCTCCCAGACGCTGGAGAAGATGCAGTGGTTCAACGAACCCGAGGAGTGGTCCATCAAGGGTGACGTCCTCACCTTCCGCGTCACGCCGCACACCGACTACTGGCGCATTTCGCACTACGGCTTCACGGTCGACGACGCCCCCTTCTACTATGCGACCTACGGCGGCGAGTTCGAGGCCAAAATCAAAATCTCGGGCGACTACGTCGCACGCTTCGACCAGGCGGGGCTCATGCTGCGCATCGACCACAAGAACTACATCAAGGCCGGCATCGAGTTCGTCGACGGCAAGTACAACCTCAGCGCCGTGGTGACCCACACGACCAGCGACTGGAGCGTCATCGAGCTCGAGCGCCCCGTCCCCTTCATCTGGCTCAAGGCCGTGCGCCGGCTCGACGCCGTCGAAATCTTCTACTCGTTCGACGACCGCACCTACACGCTCATGCGCAACGCCCCGCTGCAGGACAACACGCCGGTGATGGTGGGCCCGATGGCCGCCAGTCCCGACGGCGAGGGCTTCCGCGTCCGCTTCGAGCAGTTCAAGGTAACCCACCTGCCCGACCTGCGCCGCACGGAGTGGCTCAAGCGCAACGCCGCCGAGTAGCCCCCAGCCCCGACCGACTCTGCCGAGGGGCCTGCCACACACCCCGCCGGAGCGCCTGCCAAAGGCGCTCCTCCGAAGCTCTGCCGGAGCGCCCTCCGGCCCGAAAATTGCCCCGCAGCCAACGGTTGCGGGGCGTTTCGTTTTCATTTCGAAGCGCCCCGGATATTGTTTCGAATAAAAAGTTAGCGACTTTCGTTTCGAATTGCCGAATTTTCACTATATTTGTAGGGCATCCCCCGGCGACGCCCCGCACGCAACGCCGCCGGAGGGAAGACCGACAACCGACAAACCACAACCTACGCCTTATGGAACAATACATTCTGTCGCTCGACCAGGGGACGAGCAGCTCACGCGCCATCGTCTTCGACCGCAAGGGGCAAATCCGCTCGATGGCCCAGCGCGAATTCCCCCAGTACTTCCCCAAACCGGGATGGGTCGAACACAATCCCCATGAAATCTGGTCGTCGCAGGCCTCGGTCATCGCCGAAGCCATCGCCGCCATCGGCATCAACGGACTCAACATCGCCGGCATCGGCATCACCAACCAGCGCGAGACGACCATCGTCTGGGACTCCGAGAGCGAGGAGCCCGTCTACAACGCCATCGTCTGGCAGGACCGACGCACCTCGGAGTACTGCGACCAACTGAAGGCCGAGGGGCGCACCGAATTCATCCGCGAGCGGACCGGCCTGATTGTCGACGCCTACTTCAGCGCCACGAAAATCAAGTGGATTCTCGACAACGTGCCGGGGGCCCGCGCCCGCGCCGAGAAGGGCAAGCTGATGTTCGGCACGGTCGACACGTGGCTCATCTGGCGTCTGACGCGCGGCGAGCTGCACGTCACCGACGTGAGCAACGCCTCACGCACGATGCTCTTCAACATCCACACGCTCGACTGGGACGACGAGCTGCTGGCGCTCTTCGACATTCCGCGCTCGATGATGCCCTCCGTCCGCTCGTCGAGCGAGGTCTACGGCGCCACAAAGACCACCATCTTCGCCCACAAGGTCCCCATCGCCGGCATCGCGGGCGACCAGCAGGCGGCCCTCTTCGGCCAGCTCTGCGTCGAGCCCGGCTCGGTCAAGAACACCTACGGCACGGGCTGCTTCCTCTTGATGAACAGCGGCGAAAAGCCCATCGTCTCGGCCAACAACCTGCTGACGACCATCGCCTGGAAAATCGGCGAGCGCGTCACCTACGCCCTCGAGGGGAGCATCTTCGTGGGCGGCTCGGTGGTGCAGTGGTTGCGCGACGGGCTGGGCATCATCCGCTCCTCGTCCGAAGTAGAGGAGCTCGCCGCATCGGTGCCCGACTCGGGAGGCGTCTACTTCGTGCCGGCGCTGACGGGTCTGGCGGCCCCCTACTGGGACCAGTACGCCCGGGGCGCGGTGAGCGGCATCAGCCGCGGCACGACGGCGGCCCACATCGCCCGCGCGGCGCTTGAGGGCATCGCCTACCAGACCTACGACATCGTCGACGCCATGCAGCGCGACGCCGGCATCACGCTGCGCGAGCTGAAGGTCGACGGCGGCGCCGCCCGCAACAACCTCCTCATGCAGTTCCAGGCCGACCTGCTCGGCGAGCGGGTCATCCGCCCCCGCGTGACCGAGACCACGGCCCTCGGCGCGGCCTATCTGGCCGGTCTGGCCGTCGGCTACTGGCAGGACCTCGACGAAATCCGCAGCCAGTGGGAGGCCGAACGGGTGTTCGTCCCCACCACCGAGCGCGAGCCCGTCGGCCGCGCTCTCGAAGGGTGGCACGACGCCGTGGGGCGCGTGCTGCACGATTACGACCCCCCCAAACGACATTAAGCCATGACACCTGACTTTCTGACCCAATGCATCTTCGAATTCATCGGCACGCTGGTGCTGGTGCTGCTGGGCGACGGCGTAGTCGCCTCAACCGGGCTGAACCGCTCGAAAGGCCAGGGCGGCGGCTGGGTGGTCGTCACGCTGGCCTGGGGCCTGGCCGTGATGTGCGGCGTGCTGATTGCCGGCCCCTACTCGGGGGCCCACCTCAACCCCGCCGTGACGGTCGGCATGGCCGTGGCGGGGCTCTTCCCGTGGGGCCACGTGACGGGCTACGTCGTGGCGCAGCTCCTGGGCGGCTTCTGCGGCGCGGTGCTCGTCTACGCCTTCTACAAGGACCACTTCGACGCCACGGACGACCCTGCGACGAAGCTCGGCGTCTTCTGCACGATGCCCGCCATCGCGAATCCGCCGCGCAACCTCTTCTGCGAGTTTGTCGGCACCTTCCTGCTGGTCTTCGTCATCCTGGCCATCGGCAACGAGGCCAACACCCCCGAAATCGGCATGGGAAGCCTCGGGGCGCTGCCCGTAACGATGCTCATCATGGCCATCGGCATGTCGCTCGGAGGCACGACGGGCTACGCCATCAATCCGGCGCGCGACCTGTCGCCGCGTCTGGCCCACGCCCTGCTGCCGATTCGCGGCAAGGGGCCGAGCGGCTGGAGCTACAGCTGGGTCCCCGTGCTGGGGCCGCTGCTGGGAGCACTCGCCGCCGCGCTGCTCTACAACTGCGTCTACATCTGCGGCTGAGCCGGCCGGCCATCCGCACACATAAGAAAGCCGCATCCCCTGCGTTGCTGGGGATGCGGCTTTTGCTCTCTTCGGTCCGCGGAGATGCAGGGCCGGTCGGCGGTGATGCAGGGCCGGTCGGCGGTGATGCAGGGCCGGTGGGTGGTAATACGAGGCCGGTCGGCGCTCAGAGCCCATCGTTGCTCAAGCCCGCCCGGCGCTCAGAGCCCATTATCGCCCACGCGGGCCCGGCACTCAGAGCCCATCGTCGTCCATGCCGGTCTACCGTCCGGAGCCGGCCGTCGCTCTTGCGGGCCCGGCGGTCAGAGCCGGTCGAGGCACTCGAGGATGATGCGCGCGCTGTCGCGCACCTCCTCTTCGGAGATGGTCAGCGGCGGCGAGATGCGGAAGGCCGTATCGCAGAAGAGGAACCAGTCGCTCATGATGCCCGCCTGCTTGAAGAGCTCCATGATGCGGTACAACCGCTCCGAGGAGCCCAGCTCGACGGCCAGCAGCAGGCCGCTGCGGCGGATTTCGCGCACGGCCGGATGGCCCTGCAGCAGCTCCTCGTAGAGAGCCCCCTTCGCCTCGACCTGCTCGACGACGTGATGGTCGAGCAGATACTCCAGCGCCGCAAGGCCCGCCGCACAGCAGACCGGATGGCCGCCGAAGGTGGTGATGTGGCCCAGCGTGGGGTTCGACTGCAGCGTGTCCATGATTTCGTGGCGCGCGATGAAGGCCCCCAGCGGCATGCCCCCGCCGAAAGCTTTGGCCAGGCAGACGATGTCGGGCACCACGCCGTACTTCTGCATGGCGAAGAGCTCGCCCGTGCGGCCCAGCCCCGTCTGGATTTCGTCGAAAACGAGCAGCGCCCCCACCTCGTCGCAGCGGCGGCGCAGCGCCTCAAGGTAGCCCGGCCGGGGCACCCGCACGCCGGCCTCGCCCTGCACGGGCTCGACCAGCACGCAGGCCGTGCGGCGCGTGATGCGCTCGAGCTGCGCCGGGTCGTTGAACTCGATGGCCTGCACGTCGGGCAGCAGCGGGCGGAAGGCACCCTTCCACTCCTCCCCCTCGGGGGCACCCATCATGCTCATCGAGCCGTGGGTCGAGCCGTGGTAGGCGCGCCGCATCGAGATGAGCTCGGTGCGGCCCGTGAAGCGCTTGGCCAGCTTGAGGGCCCCCTCGACCGCCTCCGCGCCCGAGTTGACGAAGTAGACGCTCTCGAGTCCCCCGGGCAGCAGCGAGGCGATGCGCGCGGCGTAGCGTACCTGCGGCGCCTCGACCAGCTCGCCGTAGACCATCACATGCATGTAGCGGGCCGCCTGCTCCTGGACGGCGCGCACCACCTCGCGGTTGGCATGGCCGACGTTGCTCACCGAGACGCCCGCCACCAGGTCGTAGTAGCGGCGCCCCTCGGGCGTGTAGAAGAAACTCCCCTCGGCCCGTTCGACCTCCACCAGCATGGGCGAAGGCGAAGTCTGGCCCACGTGGGCCAGAAACTGTTTGCGCAGAATCGTATTCATGGTGTTATTCTTCTCCGAATGTTCGTTTGAGTATCTCCTCCGAGTCCTTGACGCTGCGGCACATCCAGCCGTAGAGCGTCGCAGCCTGCTCCGCGGCGGTCATGTTCCACCCCTCGACCTGGCGGCGCATCCGCTCCGAGAGCATGTAGATAAGGATGGCGGCCGAGGCCGAGACGTTGAGGCTCTCGACCATGCCGCACATGGGGATGCGCAGGAACTCGTCGGCCGACGCGAGCACCTCCTCCGAGATGCCGGCATGCTCCGTGCCGAAGACCAGCGCGAAGCGCCCCCGTCCGACGTCGAACGACTCGGGGGTCGTATCCTCGCGGTGGGGCGTCGTCGCCACGATGCGGTACCCCTCGGCACGCAGCGCCGCAAGCGCCTCGGCCGTCGACCCGTGGCGGCGGATGTCGACCCAGCGGTCGGTGCCCCGCACGATGGCGGCGCTGGGGTTGAAGCGGCAGAAGGTCTCGACCGTGTGCATCTGCTGCAGGCCGAAGGCCTCGCAGTGGCGGATGAGCGCCGCGGCATTCTGCGGATGGAAGGTATTCTCGGCCAGGATGGTCATGTAGCGCGTACGCATGGCGACCGTCCGCCGCAGCACGTCGTAGCGTGCGGGGAGCATGAAGCCGGAGAGGAGGGCTATCCGCTCGCGGTACCACGCCACGTCCCTATTTGCGGTACTTGTCATCTTCGTCGAGGATTTTCAGGTAACTTTCGTATCGCGACCACGCCACCTCGCCCCGCTCGACGGCCGCCACGACGGCGCATCCCGGTTCGTGGGTGTGGGTGCAGTTGTAGAATCGGCAGCCGGGCGCCAGGCGCATCATCTCGGGAAAGTAGTGCCACAGCTCGGCGTCGTCGATATCGATGAGGCCGAAGCCCTTGATGCCCGGCGTGTCGATGAGCCAGCCCCCGTCGCCGAGCGGATACATCGTCGAGAAGGTGGTCGTATGGCGCCCCTTGTGGTGGCTCTCGGAGATTTCGCCCGTGCGGATGTCGAGCGAGGGGTCGATGGCCTGCACGAGGGTCGACTTGCCCACCCCCGAGTTGCCCGAAAAGAGGGTCGTGCGGCCGGCCAGCAGCGCGCGGACCTCCTCCACGCCCCGCCCTTCGAGCGCCGCGACCTCCAGCACGGGGTAGCCCGCCGCCTCGTAGACGGCGCGGAAGGCCGCCACCGCCTCGTCCGACTGCAGGTCGCGTTTGGCCAGCACCAGCGTGACGGGCACCTTGTAGGCCTCGCACGTCACCAGGAAGCGGTCGACGAACTCGGGGGCCGTCACCGGCTCCGAGAGCGTCACCAGCAGCAGCGCCTGGTCGACGTTCGCCGCGATGATGTGCGACTCCTTCGAGAGGTTCGAGGCGCGGCGGATGATGTAGTTGCGGCGGGGTTCGACGGCGAAGATGCTCCCTTCGCCCTCCTCGCCCTCCTCGAAGCGCACCACGTCGCCCACCACCACGGGGTTGGTCGAGCGGATACCCTTCAGGCGCAGCCGTCCGCGGATGCGGCAGCGGAGCGTGCGGCCGCCGCTCGCCACCTCGTACCAGCTGCCCGTGGCACGCACGACAAGGCCCGAGGCCTCAGTGGGTTGCATCGTCTCCATGGTCGGCGTCGCTTGGGGTCGCGCCCTCGCCGAAGGCCCGCTCCACGAAGGGGAGGAGCGATTCGCTGAGGTGCATGACGGGTTGGTAACTGATGGATTGCTCGAGGGTGCGCTCCTCGACCAGGTCGTACTGCCCGTTGAGGCGGTCGAAGGCGGCGAAGAGAACGCCCAGCGCCAGCAGGCACTTGGCCAGCGAGACCACCACCCCCAGCAGCACGTCGGCCGCCCCCAGTCCGGCAAAGCGGAAGAGGCGGCGCAGCAGCCGTGCCAGGATGGCCACCACGATGAGGACCACCACGAAGAGGGCGATGAAGCCCCCCGCGGCGGCGAACTGCTCGTCGAGGCGGAGCCAGCCGCCCACCACCGCACCGTAGCGCGAGGCGAGCCAGATGCCGGCCAGGATGCCGGCCAGCGAGCATACCTGCACGATGAAGCCCTGCTTCCAGCCGTGCCAGAGGGCCAGAAGCAGCAGCAGGCATACCACCAGGTCTATTGCATTCATCGGTCAATCGTTTCGATTCTCCGACAAAGATAACGTTTGCCGCGCGAAGCGCCAAATTCCGGACCGAAAAGGGGCCGCAGCAAGAGGCATCCGCTCCCGGCCGAAGACCGCAAAGGAGGAACGTCCGCACCCCGTCCGGGGCGGCAGCAAAGAGAAGCAGGGCCGTGTCCGACCGCCGGACACGGCAGCCGCCTCCGCTCGCGGAAAGGGCACAAAAAAGGGGCCTTTCGTGGCAGCCCCGGCAAGTTTGACCCTTTGTTGCGTCCCCTCCCGAGGGGACCTCTTTTATATTATAGGTATATCGCTTACCGGATTAAATCCCGAAGACTCACGCACAGTGCGTTACAGATGATACACATCGTCTTTACGGTCAGGTTGGTCCTCCCCGCCTCAATGCGGCTCATGTTCGAGCGCTCCATGTCACACCGGTACGCAAGTTCCTGTACGGTGAGGTGCCGTTCCTTGCGTAATTGCCTGATTCTCGAAGAGATATATACAATTTCCTCCTGATAGTCGAGTGTCATTTTCAAAAAATCGGATAAAAAGTTTTGTCGTGCAAAATTTATATATTATATTTGCACCACGCGTATCATATATGATACCAACAAATTGCGAACCGCACCCGCCGAAAACGTTCATAAAAAGAGATAAACAACTAACGGACAATAACTTAATTTTTTAAAAACAACAGAGCTCCGCATGCGGAACTCCACAGGGCAACAGAGGACAAACCACAACAATTCAACACAACTCAATTATCATCAACTATGAAAAAACAATTCTTCAAAAAGTTTCTTGCGTTGTTCCTGACGGGAACAATGCTGGCCGGTGTCGGTTGCAAGAGCTACGACGACGACATCGATTCGATAAACAAGAAACTCGACGAACTGGAGACGGTCACCATCAAGGACCTCCAGAGCCAGATTGACGGTGTGAAGAGCTCCGTCGAGGTCATCGAAGACCTCTCCTCGCGCCTCTCCACCCTCGAAGGCACGGTCGAGGGAATGGGTGACGTTGCCCAGAAGCTGCGTGATTTGGAAAACACGCTGAAGAGCTACGTCGACAACGCCGTGAAGGATTCGGAGCAGACGCTGCGCAACGAATTCGCCACCAAGTCGGCCCTCAACGAGCTCATCTCGCGCCTCGAGCAGCTCGAGGGTGTCGACGTGCAGGGGCTCATCGACGCCGCCATCGAGGAGTTCAAGAAGGACTCCTGGCTGGGCGAGCAGATGAACGAGTACATCGCCAACTACAAGTTCGACTACGACTACGTCAACGCCGAGGGTGCTGCCGACGCCGTGCTCGAGCAAATCAAGGGCCAGAACGAGGAGTACAAGGAGGCCATCCTGGCACTCATCGGCAGCGCCGATGGTCTGACCGTCTCGAAGGAGATGCTCAGCGACGAGCTGAAGGCCTACCTCGAGAAGATTGAGGAGCTCGAGAAGCGCGTGGCCGACCTCGAGAACCGCATCCAGTCGCTGGTCTATGTTCCGGCCTATGCCGACGGCAAGGTGGTATTCCCCGCATCGTACGCCATCCAGATGACCAACGGGGAGGGTGAGACCTCCTACTTCTCGCTGGGTGCTGCCGAGAAGCAGCAGGCCGAGCTGAAGTTCCGCGTAACGCCCGCGTCGCTGGCCGTAGAGTCGAAGCTCAACGCCGAGACGCTGAGCATCGTGACCGAGGAGGTGATGACCCGTGCCGAGGGTGCCGCCTTCACCATCGACGAAGTGAAGGAGTGGAACGCCGCCAAGGGTGAGTTCGTGGTGGTCGTTTCGACCGACTACGACTACCTCGGGGCAAGACTTGAGGAGCAGCCCAAGACGCTCGCAATCGCCCTCCACGTCGCCATCGACAACGCCGCTTCGACCGAGGAGAACCCCCTGCAGGGCATCGAGTACACCTCGGAGTTCATCCCCACCGAGGGCGGTACGATGGAACTCGTCAACGGCAATCTGACGGTTGCCCGTCTCGAGGGTGACAAGTACGTGGAGCTCAAGAACAACGAGTACGCCTCCGACGTCGAGTTCACCGACAAGAACGTCCGCAACTTCTTCGAGGGCTACTCCGTCGTGCTGAAGCAGGACGGGGAGCTCATGGCGCTGAACAGCGTATGGGAGAACGTTCCCCAGTTCGAGCTGGTTGCACCGGAGGATGCCGCCACGGTAAACAACGGCCACGAGGAGAACTACGAGCTGACCGAGACCTCGGCCGCCATCGTAACCCCGGCTCCCGAGCTGGTAGGTGACGTCATCACGTCGGGCGCCTTCACCTTCCGTCTGAAGGACCAGAACGGCAACTACGCCGATGTCAACACGCAGGCCGTTGCCAAGCTCAACATCATCTCGGTAGACACCGAGGTCGAGACCGCACAGCTCGACGCCCCCGTCGTATGGAACTACGCCGCCGCTTCGGGCTCGCAGGAGTACACCGCACAGTACGAGTTCACCAACAAGCTCGATGTCGAGCGCTTCAACGCCCTCAAGTCGCTGATGCCGACCTTCACCGTAACCGATGCCAAGGGTGCTACCGTGAGCGACATCCAGGTTGCCGCCGAGAGCTACTCGCAGCCGTCGGCCGAGGGTGACGTACAGCGCATGACGCTCAAGCTGACCGATGCACGGAACCACTTCATCGCAGGTGGAAACTACACCGTCGTAGCCCTCTACAAGGAGAGCGCAGCCGGTACGACCGTTACCGTCAAGTTCCCGCTCACGGTCGAGGGTCTGCCCGCCGTTGCCGACCAGCTCATCACCAAGGAGATTGCCTACGAGCCCAACACGCGCCAGTACAAGGTATTCCTCGACTTCGCCCGGATTATCTGGAACACGTGGGGTGAGGCTGCCGAGAAGTACTTCGCCGACTACGCAACCTTCAAGAGCGCGCTGAACGGCAAGCAGTTCGTATCGACCTCCGAGGAGGAGAACACGCTCCGCGCCGAGGACGGTTCGCAGATTCTGATTGGCTCGGACAACATCGCCGTAAGCTTCGCCAAGACCGAGACTCCCTACGAGCTTTCGGGCAAGCTGACCACCACGTGGGGCCTCGAGGTTGTCTTCGGCGGCACCTTCACGCTCAACAAGCCGCAGGGCGTCCTGCTGCAGCGCGGCTCCGACCTGCCGGCCGACAACCGCGTGCTGATTGCCACGACGCTCGAGGGCGGTGTCTTCTCGGTAGACAACAAGGACCTGGTCAACACCTACTTCTACGACGGTGACGTTGCAGGCGTGAGCGTCAAGTTCGCCATCGACCGGAGCGACGAGGAGGCCGACTACGGCACGGCCGGCGTAAGCGGCACGAAGCTCTCGTGGGGCTCGTACAAGGGTCTTGAGCTGCCGATTGTCGTCACGCTCGAGGACAACAACGGCGTGGTATTCGACCTGCAGAAGTTCACGGCCTACATCGCCGACCCGATTAAGGACCAGGCCATCACCGCCAAGGACGGTTCCATCGGAGCTACGACCACCGACCAGACGCTCTACATCTCGACGCTGCTCACGCTCAAGGATATGAACAACGCCAACGTCTTCGCCGCACCGAAGACCGACGACGGAACGACCGACGCGAAGGGCCTTCTGACGAACATCAAGACGCCGCTGGGCGCCGAGGTAAGCTACTCGACCCCCGACATCATCTACACGAACCGCATCTCGTTCGACCCGGCAACGGGCCTGCTGACGGTCAAGGGTTCGACCGACACGTCGATGGCCGTCACCGAGACCGTCTCGATTGACGTCACCTTCACCTACGCCTACGGCGAGAAGCGCACGGGTACCGTCAAGGTAGCTGTCGCCCAGAAGTAGCCCTCCTGACAGGAGACTCATCTCACAAAACGAATACGCCACAAACACATCGTTATCTTCATCCAATTCGAGTCTCCTGTCTTTTTACCGACCCGAGAGGCCCGGACCGCAACGGTCCGGGCCTCTCTGCATTCCGCCCCCGAGGAAAACGCCGGGACAACTTTTGCCGAAATTTCGTA
Organism: Alistipes sp. Marseille-P5061; assembly: GCF_900290115.1. Lineage (GTDB taxonomy): Bacteria > Bacteroidota > Bacteroidia > Bacteroidales > Rikenellaceae > Alistipes > Alistipes excrementigallinarum. The sequence goes on along the minus strand of NZ_LT985750.1, from coordinate 208,548 downwards.
TATTTGCGCCAAACAGCCTTCGAGAAACCATGAAAAGAGTCGCAGCAACCCTGCTGCTCGTGCTGCTCTGCATCACGGCGCAGGCCCGTAAAGTCTACCCGCTGAACGAGGGGTGGCGCTTCTTCTTCAAGTCGGAGAACACGAGCGACAACGCCCGCTACGTCACACTGCCCCATACCTGGAACACCGACACCGAAGCCGTCGGCCTCTTCCTCGAAACCACGGCCAACTACCAGAACGAGGTGCGCATCCCCGCCGAATGGCGCGGCAAGCGCGTCTTCGTGAAGTTCTACGGCGTGCAGAACGTCGCCACGCTCTTCGTCAACGGCAACTACGTGGGCGAACACCGCGGCGGGGCGGCGGCCTTCACCTTCGAAATCACCGACAAACTGCGCTGCGGAGACAAGAACGCGCTGCTGGTCATCGTGAGCAACAACAGCCGCTCGGACGTGCTGCCCGTCTCGACCGACGCCAACCTCTACGGCGGCATCTACCGCGGCGCCGAGCTCATCGTCACCGACCGCACGGCCGTCTCGCCCCTCTACTTCGGTTCGGACGGCGTGCTGGTCAAGCCCACGTCGGTGACCCCCGAGCGGGTCGAGGGCGAGGCCGAAATCCACCTCACCTCCTCGTCGGGCGAGGCCAACTGCCTGCTCACGCTCGACATCACCGCTCCCGACGGCACGCGCGTCTACACGCGCCGCCAGCGCGTGCGCCTCGACGGGCGCCCGGCATCGGTACCCTTCTCGGTCGACGACCCCGAGCTGTGGAGCCCCGACCATGCGGCACTCTACCGCTTCACCGTGCGGCTGGGCGAGCAGCAGGTGCTCGACGAGGTGAGCGTCCGCACGGGCTTCCGCTCGGTGCGCGTCACCCCCGAGGAGCGCTTCACCCTCAACGGCAGCTTCTGCGCCATCCACGGCGTGACGCTCTACCACGACAATGCGCTTGAGGGGGGCGCCCTGACCGACGCCGACTACGACGCCGACATGGCCTGCATCCGCGACCTGGGGGCCAACGCCGTACGCTCGGCGGTGATGCCCCACGCGCAGTACTTCTACGACCTCTGCGACGAGCGCGGCATCCTGGTCTGGGCCGAAATCCCCTTCCAGAGGGCCCCCTTCCTGGGCGACATGGGCTACTTCCCCACCCCGCAGTTCGAGGAGAACGGCCTCCAGCAGCTGCAGGAGATTATCGCCCAGAACTACAACCACCCCTCGGTGGTCATGTGGGGCATCTTCTCGCTGTTACAGGCCAAGGGGGATGACCCCTCGCCCTACATCCGCCGTCTGAACGACGCGGCGCACTGCATGGACCCCACCCGTCCGACGGTGGCCTGCAGCAACCAGGACGGCAGCCTCAACTTCATCACCGACCTGATTGTCTGGCAGCAGGAGGTTGGCTGGGAGAAGGGTTCGCCCGACGATGTGGCCGTATGGCGCGACCTGCTGCGCCGCAACTGGTCGCACCTCGCGTCGGGTGTCTGCTACGGCGAGCCGGGCTTCCCGGCACACCAGTACAACGCCGTGCCGCCCGTATCGCGCACGAACTGGATACCCGAGCAGCGGCAGAGCCGCTTCCACGAGGCCTATGCCAAGAATCTGGAGCAGGATTCGCTCTTCTGGGGCGTGTGGGTCAACAACCTCTTCGACTACGGCTCGGCGCGCCGCCCCTACGGGGTCAACGGCTCGGGGCTGATGACGCAGGACCGCCGCGAGCGCAAGGATGTCTACTACCTCTACCGTGCGATGTGGAACAAGCGCGACACGACGCTCCACCTGGCCGACAAGCGCCACCGGCTGCGCGACACCGAGCGGCAGGCCTTCAAGGTCTACTCCTCGGCGGGCAGGCCGCAGCTGCGCATCAACGGCGACACGGTGGCGCTGCGCCGCTATGCCGACTGTCAGTACGTCACCGACACGATGACGCTCCAGGGAACCGTGTGGCTGAAGGCTTCACTGGGAGGACAAAGCGACTCGCTGCGCTTCAGAATCGACTGCGCGCCGCAACAGCCGCTGCTTGGGGTCCTTCGGCAAACAACAGGTCGATGAACGACAGGTTGGCGACGAAGGGCATCCGGTCGGAAAAGACCTGAATGTAGGGCTCGGCCTCAAAGGCCGGGCCCTCTCTGTGTTTGGGCCTCAGGTCGACATCGCCCGGCTGCGCCTCGACGTAGTGCTCCGAGAGGCGGAGCCGGCAGGGGGCCTTGGCCGCCTCGAGCAGCGTGCGCAGCAGCGCAAGGTTGAACTCCGCAAGCAGGTCGCCCGGCGCGCGGTAGAGGGGTTCGAAGCGCTCGGCGTAGTGGTCGAAGTAGGGCGAGCTGCGGTAGGCCGAGACGAGCGAGAGCCAGTGCTGGTGGGGCCAGCGCTTCGAGTAGTCGAGCCGCACCTCGCGCATGGGCTGGCGCGGGCGGTCGGCGTTGCGGACGTGGACGGTGAGCTCCATGGGGCCCCCCGTGGCCAGAATCCGCGTGCGGTTGCGCTCCGAGCGCTTGATGAAGTGTTCGCCCAGGTCGATGACGCATTCCTCGCGCAGCAGATGCGCGATGTACTCCACCGAGGGAAGATAGGCCAGAGGAAGAATGGTCATCGGTCAAACATTGCTGAATTCAACTTGCAAATGCAACAGAATTCTGATTAATAATTTGTTTAAATTTTTCGTTTGGCGTGAGGTATCCAAGTCTTTTACGAGGTCGATTATTGAGTTTATTTTCAATCCACTTAATCTGTTTGTTGGTTACTTCACTAAAGTCCTTACCCTTTGGGATATACTGCCTGATAAGCCCGTTGGTGTTTTCATTGGCACCACGTTCCCATGAGTGGTATGGTTTGCAAAAATAGAATTTTATTTCCAATTTTTGCGCAATTTCCTCGTGCTTTGCAAACTCCTTTCCATTGTCAGCCGTAATTGTGTGTATTAAGTTTTTCACTTTCCGCAGTGCCCATACTGCAATCTTAGCTACCGGGATGGCTTCTTTTCCCGACAACTTGCGTATCCAGACCCTGCTTGTTGCTCTGTCGTTAATGGTAAGAATGGCACCTTTGTGGTTCTTACCAATAATTGTATCTATCTCTAAATCACCAAATCTCTCCTTCAGTTCCACTATCTCGGGACGCTCATCAATATCCACCCTGCCTGGGATAAATCCTCGCCCTGCATTTTTAGAACCACGTTTGGCATACCTGCGACCTTGTCTGCGAAGATATTTGTGCAGTTTGCCACCCCGCCGCTTATCCTCCCAAATCCAGCGATATATCGTTTCGTGAGATACCATCGCAATTCCCTCCAAGCGGCTCCTGCCGACAATCTGCTCCGGGCTGAATCCTTTCTTCAACAGCTTTATTATCCGTTTTCTCATTGCCGGTGTAAGCACTTCCTTGCGATGTTTTTGCTGCTTGCGCCTGTCTGCTTTTCGCTGGGCAAGCTCCATGCTATAGCTACCACTTCGGGCGTCGCAATTGCGCTTTATCTCCCTGTAAACAGTGCTTTTATCTACTCCGATAGCTTCCGCTATTGCTTTTTTGCTCATCGGTATTTGCAACATCATAGAAATTGCATACCTTTGTTCCTCGGTTATATGTTTGCTCATCTGCAACTTTTTTTTCTTTGGACGGACAATTAAAGCAAAGATAGCAAACTTTATCCATTCAGAGTGAGAGAAAGGGGGACATTGTCTCTCTTTCCTCTCTGAAAAATAAATGTTTTTATTGCTTATTATCCGCACCCAAAAAGTTGCATTTATAAGTTGAACTCAAGATTTTTACAGGATTTTACAGGATAAGGATGGAGCCGGAGGCGGGGACCGGGCCGAGTGGTCGGCGGTCCGCAGAACTCGGCGGCAGAACCGGAGGGTCGGCGGGTCGGAGCCTTTCGGGTCGGGCCCTCAACGGGTCGGAGCCGGCGGCAGGGCCCTCAATGGGTCGGAGCCGGCGGCAGGGCCCTCAATGGGACGGAACCGGCGGCAACATCGACCGGAGCGGCAGGAACCTCAACGGGTTGGACCCGGCGGCAACAGCGGCCCAAGAGCCCGGGTGGCCGGGTGGCCGGGGCTACTCGCCCGGCTCGCGCCAGTCGCCGTTTTCGCGGATAAGGGCCACCAGACGGTCGAGCGCCTCCTCCTGCGGGATGTTGCGCTCGACGACCGTGCGCCCCTTGTAGAGGGTGATGCGTCCCGGGGCGGCCCCCACGTAGCCGTAGTCGGCATCGGCCATCTCGCCCGGGCCGTTGACGATGCACCCCATGACCCCGATGCGGAGGTTCTTCAGGTGCGACGTGCGCGCCTTGATGGCGGCCAGCGTCTGCTCGATGTCGTAGAGCGTGCGTCCGCACGAGGGGCAGGCGATGTATTCGGTATGCGAGAAGCGGAGGCGCGCCGCCTGGAGAATCATCAGCTCGACGCGGCGGAGCTCCTCCTCCGTGTAGCGCGGGGCGTCGAGCCAGATGCCGTCGGCCAGGCCGTCGAGGAAGAGCGGTCCCAAGTCGGCCGCCGCACGCACGGCCAGCCGCTCGAGCGTGGGTTCGTCGTAGTGCCGCCGGAGCACCACCGGGCAATCCTCCTCGAGGTTGAGAATCGCCGCGCGGAGCTCGGCCGTGGGGTTTTCCGAGGTCGACTCGAGGATGCGGAACCCCTCCATCGACTCGCCCCCCACGACGGGCACCTGCACCCGGCTGCGGCGGCGGAACTCGGTGGGCGAATAGCGCTCGGGATGGAGCACCTCGAAGCGGCCCGGACGCGCGGCGAACTGCTCGACGAGCTGCTGCGCCACGGGGATTTCGTGCTCGGGGGCCTCGGTCAGCGAGACGCGAATCGTGTCGCCGATGCCGTCGGCCAGCAGTGCACCGATGCCCACGGCGCTCTTGATGCGCCCCTCGAGGCCGTTGCCCGCCTCCGTCACACCCAGATGAATCGGATAGTGCATCCCCTCGGCATCCATCGCCTCGACCAGCAGCCGGTAGGCGTGGACCATCACGCGCGTGTTGCTCGACTTCATCGAGACGACCACCTGGTCGAAATTGCGCTCGCGGCAGACGCGCAGGAACTCCATCGCCGAGACGACCATCCCCTGCGGCGTGTCGCCCCACCGGTCGAAGACGCGGCGGGCGAGCGAGCCGTGGTTGACGCCGATGCGCAGCGCCACGCCGCGCTGGCGGCACTGCTCGATGAGCGCCTCGAACTCGCCGTGCTCCGAGCGGTAGTTGCCCGGGTTGATGCGCACCTTGTCGACGTAGCGGGCCGCAATGGCGGCCACCTCGGGAACGAAGTGGACGTCGGCCACCAGCGCCGTGTCGTAGCCGTCGGCGCGCAGCTGCGCGGCGATGGCACCCAGGTTCTCCGCCTCGCGGCGCCCCTGGGCCGTCAGACGGACAATCTTGCCGCCCGCGCGGTCAATCCGCTCAATCTGGGCCACGCTCGCCGGCGTGTCGTTGGTGTCGGTATTGGTCATCGACTGCACGGCAACGGGGTTTCCGCCGCCGATGGCAACCCGTCCGATGCGCACCTCGCAGGTCGGACGGCGCCGGTATTCCGAAAGATTCATCATGGCTGCGCCTCTTTTTTCCGAAGACAAAGATAGCGTTTTTTCGGCCGATTTCCACACCGTCCGCACAGTGCGGCGCCGCCGGCGGAAGAAAATCGGAGCAAAAGTTGCGAAAACCTCTATTATTCACTACTTTTGGAAAGGAACCAAACCTGTATGACCATGAAACGAAGCTGGGCACTTGCCGCTCTGGCCCTTTTGGGATTCGGAACGGCCTGCAACGAGGACGAACAGATTCTTGCGATGTACGGAACACCCAACGTCGACTACCGCGTCCAGGGCCGGGTGACCGACCTCGAGGGCAACCCCATCGAGGGCATCGAGGTGCGGGGAAAGGACGGGCTGAAGAGCGTGCTGAGCGGCGCCGACGGCAGCTTCGACCTTCGCGACAACGGTCAGAAGGACAACCTGACGCTGAACTTCACCGACATCGACGGCCCCCAGAACGGCTCGTACAAGGCACGGGAGTACCGGATGGGCTTCACCGACGAGGAGTTCGTGCCGCGTGACGCCGCATCGGAGGATGCCGGGCTCTTTGTCAAGGAGCACGTCAACGTCTCGATGACCGAGGAGGAGCAATAGCCCCGCCCGGGCAGCCGGACGCAGGCACCGGGACGAACGCCCCCGAAGCGCCGGCCGCTCCCGACAAGCGCCAAACACGGGACCGAGCGCCAAACACGGAACCGACAGCCAAACCCTTTTCCAACAAGGGCCGGCCAAACCGCCGGCCGTTTCTTGCTGTGTGCCGGCCGGGCCGCCCCAAAACAGACACGACCGGGCAACCGGCCGCCCCGCCGGACATCCCGCCGGACCGACAACCGCCCCAACGACGAACCCAACCGGAGCTGCCGGCCAAATCGGCAGCCGGACCGTTCCCAAACAAACACGGTCGGGCCGTCGTCCCCGCCGGACACACCCGCCGTACCGACAGCCGGAACACCCCACACGCGGAGCCGCTCCGCACACGGGGGCGTTCCGGTCTTGCTTTTGCACGGGGCATGCATTATATTTGCGGAGTGAACTATCTGGACAACGACATAAAATTCGTCCCCGGCGTGGGGGAGGCGCGCGCGCGGCTGCTCGACAAGGAGCTCGGCATCCGCACGCTGGGCGACATGCTCAACCACTTCCCCTTCCGCTACATCGACCGCACGCGCATCTACCGCATCGGTGAAATCACCGAAGGGGGCCCCTCGCTCGTGCAGTTCCGCGCCCGCGTGACGGGCATCGGCTACGCCGGACAGGGGCGCAAGCGCCGCTTCACGGTCTCGGTCTCGGACCCCACGGGGTCGGCCGAGCTGGTCTGGTTCGCCGGCATCAAGTGGGTCGAAAAGCGCATCGAGGTGGGGCGCGAATACCTCGTATTCGGCCGCCCGAGCTTCTACCACAACGAACTTTCGATGGTTCACCCCGAACTCGAGACGATGGAGCAGGCCCTCTCGCGCAAGCCCGAGAGCGGCATGCAGGGCATCTACTCCACCACCGAGCGGCTGCAGGGCGCCGTGGGGACCAAGGGGCTCTACCGCATCATGCGCAGCACGTGGGAGCGCGTCGCCGACCACATCGAGGAGACGCTGCCCGAGGAGCTGCGCACGCGCTACGGCCTCATCCCGCTGCGCGAGGCCTACTACAACATCCACTTCCCGCAGTCGCCCGAGCTGCTGCGCCAGGCGCAGTACCGCCTCAAGTTCGAGGAGCTGCTGGGCGTGCAGCTCAACGTCCTGGCGCGCCGCAGCGAGCGGCTCGCCCGCAACAACGGCTTCCTCTTCACGCGGGTGGGCGACGCCTTCAACCGCTTCTACCGCGAGAAGCTCCCCTTCCCGCTCACCGGCGCCCAGAAGCGCGTCATCCGCGAAATCCGCCAGGACACGGCCACCGGATTCCAGATGAACCGCCTGCTGCAGGGCGACGTGGGGAGCGGCAAGACGCTCGTGGCGCTCATGTCGATGCTGCTGGCCGTCGACAACGGCTACCAAGCCTGCATGATGGCCCCCACCGAGATTCTGGCCCGCCAGCATGCGGCCACCATCGGCCGCATGGTCGAGGGGCTCGGCGTGCGGGTGGCCATCCTCACCGGCGCCTCGAAGGCCCGCGAACGGCGCGAGGCGCTCGAGGGCATCGCCTCGGGCGAGGTCCACATCCTCATCGGCACCCATGCCCTCATCGAGGAGCGGGTGCGCTTCGCCAACCTGGGCTTCGTGGTCATCGACGAGCAGCACCGCTTCGGCGTCGAGCAGCGCGCACGGCTCTGGACCAAGAACGCGCAGCCGCCCCACGTGCTGGTGATGACCGCCACGCCCATCCCCCGCACGCTGGCCATGACCCTCTACGGCGACCTCGACGTCTCGGTCATCGACGAGCTGCCGCCGGGCCGCCGCCCCATCAAGACCTTTCACTACACCGACGCCGCACGGCTCAAGCTCTTCGGCTTCATGCGCCGCGAAATCGCCAAGGGGCGCCAGGTCTACGTCGTCTACCCCCTCATCAAGGAGTCCGAGGCGATGGACTACAAGGACCTCACGGACGGCTACGAGGCCATCTCGCGCGACTTCCCGCTGCCGCAGTACGTCACGGCCATCTGCCACGGGCGGATGAAGCCCGCCGACAAGGAGGAGTCGATGCGCCAGTTCAAGGAGGGCGAGGCGCAGATTCTGGTGGCCACGTCGGTCATCGAGGTGGGGGTCGACGTCCCCAACGCCACGGTCATGGTCATCGAGTCGGCCGAGCGCTTCGGCCTCTCGCAGCTGCACCAGCTGCGCGGCCGCGTGGGGCGCGGCGGCGAGCAGTCCTACTGCATCCTCATGTCGGGCGACAAGCTCTCGCGCGAGTCGCAGGCGCGGCTCGACGCCATGTGCCAGACCAACGACGGATTCCGTCTGGCGGAGCTCGACCTCAAGCTGCGCGGCGCGGGCGACATCAACGGCACGCAGCAGAGCGGCATGGCCTTTGACCTGAAGATTGCCAACCCGACGCTCGACGTGCAGATACTCACCCGCTCGCGCGACGCCGCCGGCGAGGTGCTCGCATCCGACCCCGCGCTCGCGGCCCCCGGCCACGAGGGGCTGCGCCGCCTGAAGGAGCGCTACTCGGGGCGCGAAGAGATTGATTTTTCACGAATTTCGTAATAATTTACCACCAAGAACCGTTTTCTCATCATGATGACCCGTACCAAAACGCTGCTCACGGCGCTCCTGCTGCTGCTTGCCGCGCCCCTTGCCGCCCAGCTCTACCACCCCGGCGAGGTGCTCGACTACCGCGTCAGCTACCGCGCCAAGATGTTCCCCAACACCGAAATCGGCGCCGTGCAGATTGCCACCTCCGAGGAGGAGTTCGAAGGGAAGCCCTGCTACAAGGTCATCGGCGAGGGGCGCACGCTGCCCACCTACCGGTGGTTCTTCAATCTGGTCGACATCTACACGGTCCACGTCGACCCCGACTCGCTGCGCCCGGTACACTTCCGCAGCGACCTGCACGAGGGCGACTACACCTTCCGCAGCACCTACCGCTACGACTGGGAGCAGATGCGCGTCCACACCCGCTGGCAGAGCCGCCAGCGCCCCGTCCGCGAAAAGGAGCTCCCGCTCACGCGCGAGAGCATGGATGCCATCTCGCTCTTCTTCAGCCTCCGCTCGGCCGAGGCCGAACAGTTCCGAGCCGGGGAGCCCCGCACGCTGCAGATGGTGCTGCAGGACACCGTCCGCCACCTCCACTTCCGCTTCCTGGGGCGCGAGGAGAAGAAAATCCGCAACCTGGGGCGCTTTCGCACGCTGAAGTTCGACTGCCAGCTGGGCACCTCCGAGGGGTTCTCGTTCACCGACGGCACGGTCTTCACCATCTGGATTTCGGACGACGAGAACAAAATCCCGCTCTACCTCGAGTCGCCCGTGCGCATCGGCAGCATCAACGCCTACCTTTCGGGCTACAAGGGGCTCAAATATCCGCTCAAAAGCCGGATAAAATAGCGGGCCGCAGATTCGGCGTTAGGATAATTCGCCAAAAAACGTATCTTTGCAGAAAAATCAAACCCACACACCAACACCATGGAAGAGAACAGACAGGAGTACGATAACTACGACAACACGGAGTTCGAGGAGGACTACACGCCCCGGCCCGACTCCGGAAAGTCCATCCGCGGCTATCGGATTGTCATCATCATCCTCTCGGTGATTCTGGTCGCCATCTCGGCGCTCTACTTCGGCATCCACCGCCAGCAGATGCTCGACAACGAGCTGCTGCGCGCCGACCGCGACTCGATTCAGAACGACCTGGGCCGTCTGATGGAGGATTACGACAACCTGCACGTGGCCAACGACTCCATCTCGGCCAGCCTCGACATCGAGCGGGGCCGCGCCGATTCGCTGATGAACCAGCTGCGCAAGGAGCGCCGCTGGAGCCTGGCCAAAATCAAGCAGTATGAGAAGGAGGTGGGGACGCTGCGTACGGTCATGCGCGGCTACCTGCACCAGATAGACTCGCTCAACTCGCTCAACCAGAAGCTCATCACCGAGAACATCTCCTACCGCAAGGAGATTTCGTCGGCCACGCTGCGGGCCGAGATGGCCGAGGAGAAGGCCGCCGAGCTCGACAACAAGGTGCGCGCCGGTGCCGTCATCAAGGCGCGCGGCATCCGCCTCACGGGGCTCAACGCCCGCAACAAGGAGGTTTCGCGCATCCGCAACGCCGAGCGCGTGCGCGTGGACTTCGTGCTGACGGCCAACGAGCTGACCACACCCGGCAACAAGGCCGTCTACATGCGCCTCACCTCGCCCGACGGCTATGTGCTGACCACCGAGGCGATGCCGACCTTCGAGTACGAGGGCGAGCGGCTGAGCTACTCGGCCATGCGTGAGGTCGACTACCAGAACCAGGACCTCGAGGTGGGCATCTACTTCGACAGTTCGGGCTTCGCGGCGGGCACCTACCTCGTGCAGCTCTACTGCGACGGCTACATGATTGGCTCGGCCGAAATCGCCATGCGCTAATCCCCCGCTCCGGCGGGAAGGTAGCCGGGAAGGCAGCCGCAAGCCGGAGGGCTCAAAGACCGGAAGAATACACCGGCAATGAAGCCCCAAGTGGCAATGCAGCCGACACAACGAGCCGAAAGCCGATAGAGGCCGGTACAACGGAAAGAAAAAGAGCGGACCCGCCCGATGGGGGCGGGTCCGCTCTTTTCGTGGTTCCCGGTTTGCTCCGACTGCTCTCTTCGGTTCGTTCGACCCGCAGCTCGGGGGAGGCTCTCAACGTAGAGCCCGCCTTGGGAGGGGCGAGCCTCAACGCGGGACGCACCTCAACGCCAGACGGGCCTCAACGCAAAGCGCACCTCCGCGCGGCCTGTTCCGCACGGAGGTGCGCTTCAACAGAGCGTATCTGCCTCACTGCTGCATGCTCTGCCAAATCAGAGCCGAGGAGCCGAGGATGGCGGCGTTCTTGCCCTGGATGCCGCTGGGCAGCAGCTTCACCTTGTTCTTGAACATCGAGAGCATGTTCTCCTCCATGTACCACTGCGTCGGCTCGAAGAGCAGCTTGCCCGCCTTCGACAGTCCGCCGAAGAGGAAGATGGCCTCGGGAGAGGTGATGGCCACAATGTCGGCCAGCGCCCGGCCCAGCATCTCGCCCGTCACACGGAAGGCCTCGAGCGCCACGGGGTCACCCTGCGCGGCGGCGGCCGAAATCATCGAGGCGTCGAAATCGGCAAAGGCGATGTCGCGCAGTTTGCTCGGTGCGGTCATCGTCGCCATCAGCTCGAAGGCCGTGCGCTTGATGCCCGTGGCCGAGACGTAGGTCTCCAGACAGCCCCGACGTCCGCAGCCGCACTGGCGGCCGTTGCGCTCGACGATGATGTGGCCGAACTCGCCCGCAAAGCCGTCGCTGCCGTAAATCATCTCGCCGTTGGCCACGAAACCCGAACCCAGACCCGTGCCCAGCGTCACCATGATGAAATCGCGCATCCCCTTGGCGTTGCCGTAGACCATCTCGCCGATGGTCGCCGCGTTGGCGTCGTTGGTCATGAGCGTCTTCACGCCGCCGAAGCAGCGCGCGATGTCCTCGACAAGCAGGAAGATGCGGCGCGACTCGTCGGGATTGGGCTCATCCTCGCGGAACTTCCAAAGGTTGGCCGGCGTCTCGATGGTCCCCTTGTGGTAGTTGGCGTTGGGGGCGCCGATGCCGATACCCGCCAGCTCGTAGTCGAACGAGAGGCTGTCGGCCATGGCGTGCATAGCGTCGCACAGGTCGGCCACGTAGGCCTTGTAGTCGTCGAAATAGGGGTACTTCTTGGTTGAGATGACCGATTCGGCGTAGAGGTCGCCGTTTTCGTCCACCAGTCCGAATGCCGTATTGATTCCGCCGATATCTACACCGATTACTAACTTTTTCATGGATTGATCTTTTTTAATGAATTTTTATTAGGTCAAAGTTAAAATAAAATTCGCCCACTCCAAAGTTTTTTCCTACTTTTGGGGTAATTTTGTATCCTAAAGTCTTACTCCCATGCTTGCGAACGAACAGCTGCTTTCGACCATCGAAAACTATCTGGCTCAGACCGATTTCGCCTCCGAGCCCGAAAAACTCTACGCCCCCATCGGCTACTCGCTGGCGGGCGGCGGCAAACGGCTCCGCCCGATGCTGCTGATGCTCGCCTGCGGCATGTTCTCCTCCGAAACGGCGCAGGCGCTTCCGGCTGCGGCCGCCGTCGAGATTTTCCACAACTTCACGCTGCTGCACGACGACATCATGGACAACGCCCCCGTCCGGCGCGGCAAGCCCTCGGTCTACGCCAAGTGGGGACAGAACGTGGCCATCCTCTCGGGCGACGCGATGATTATCTGCGCCTACCGCATGCTGGCGCAGTGCCCCGCGGAGCTGCTGCCCCGCATTCTGAAGGTCTTCAACACCATGGCGCTCCAGGTCTGCGAGGGGCAGCAGTACGACATGGACTTCGAGCAGAAGCAGAAGGTCTCGGTGGTGGAGTACATGCACATGATTGAACTCAAGACCTCGGTGCTGCTGGCCGGTGCCGTCACCATCGGAGCCATCCTCGGCGGCGCACCGAAGGAGGACTGCCGCACGCTCTACCGCTTCGCCATCGAGCTGGGACTCGCCTTCCAGCTGCAGGACGACCTGCTGGACAGCTACGGCGACGAGCGGCTGGGCAAGGCCATCGGCGGCGACATCCTCGAGGGGAAGCAGACCTATCTGATGATTACGGCGATGAGCCGTGCCGACGAGCCCACGCGCGAGACGCTCCGCCGGACCTACAAGGACCCCTCGCTGAGCGATGCCGAGAAGATTGCCCGCGTCAAGGAGGTCTACGACCGGCTCGACGTGCCGCGGCTGACCGAGCAGCAGATTTCGCTCAAGTTCGAGCGGGCGCTCGCGCTGCTCGACACCCTTTCGGTCGACGCCTCACGCACACAGCGCATGCGCGAATTCGCCGAGAGCCTGATGGGCCGCAAGAAGTAGCCGGCCGAAGAGGGGAGGGCCGAGAGAACCGGAGAGAGGTTCGAGCGGACCCGGCCGGAGAGGCCAGCCGGGGAAGAACCGGGGAGAGGTCCGAGCGAGCCCAGCCGAAGAGGGCCGGAAAGGTGCCAGGGATGGCACGGAGGCACGCTCCGAACAACAGGAGTCCGCGTCGGGACGTCCCGAACCGGAAGCTCCCCGAACCAAACACAACGACAGCAACACGATGAAACGTTCCGAAATAGAAATCATGGCCCCGGTCGGCTCCTACGAGTCGCTGATGGCCGCCATCCACGCCGGGGCCGATTCGGTCTACTTCGGCGTGGGAAAACTCAACATGCGCTCCGCCTCGGCAGCCAACTTCACGCTCGACGACCTGGGGCGCATCGTCAAAACGGCCCACGAGCACGGCGTGAAGACCTACCTGACGGTCAACACGGTGGTCTACGAGGATGAGATGGCCGACGTGCACGCCGTCATCGACCGCGCCCGCGCCGAGGGGGTCGACGCCATCATCGCCACCGACTTCGCCGCAATCCTCTACGCACGGCGCGTGGGGGTCGAGGTCCACATCTCGACCCAGAGCAACATCTCGAACTCCGAGGCGGTCCGCTTCTTCGCCCAGTGGGCCGACACGGTGGTGCTGGCCCGCGAGCTCTCGCTCGAACAGGTGGCCGCCATCCACCGCCAAATCGTCGAGAACGACATCCGCGGCCCGAAGGGCGAGCTGGTCGAAATCGAGATGTTCGCCCACGGAGCCCTCTGCATGGCCATCTCGGGCAAGTGCTACCTGAGCCTGCACGAGACCTCGTGCTCGGCCAACCGGGGGGCCTGCCGCCAGATTTGCCGCCGCAAGTACACCATCACCGACCGGGAGACGGGCCAGGCGCTCGACATCGACGGCCGCTACATCCTCTCGCCCAAGGACCTCTGCACGATTGACTTCCTCGACCGCATGGTCGGGGCCGGCGTGCGGGTGCTCAAGATTGAGGGGCGCGCCCGCGGCGCCGAGTATGTCAAGCGCGTGGTGGAGTGCTACGACCGGGCGCTGCGTGCCATGGAGGCGGGCGAGTACACCCCCGAGCTGGCCGCCTCGCTCAAGGAGCGGCTCGCCACGGTCTTCAACCGCGGCTTCTGGGAGGGCTACTACGCCGGGCGTCCCATCGCCGAGCACAGCCGCAACTACGGCTCGTCGGCCACGCGGCGCAAGGTCTACGTGGGCAAGGTGGTCAACTTCTACAAGAAGATTTCGGTGGCCGAGGTGCTGGTCGAGGCGGCTCCGCTGGCCCGCGGCGAGGAGATTTTCTTCATGGGGGCCACCACGGGGGTGGCCGAGCAGCGGCTCGACGAGCTGCACGACCGCGACGGCAAGCCCGCCGAGTCGGTCCGACAGGGCGAACTCTGCTCCATCAAGACCGGGGAGCTCATCCACCGCGGCGACCAGCTCTACAAGTTCGTCCCCGCGGAGCAGTCCGCCGAGGCGGCAAACTAAGCGGCCGGGGGGAGCCGGGGCGGCAAACGGGCAGCAGAGGACGCCCCGACCGGGAAGGAGCTGGCCCCAGGTAAACACTCTAAGCCGCCACCCAGCCGCGAAACCGCCGGTTCCGGGACGGGTTCCGGAATTGACACCCGAAGCCAACACCCGGAAGCAGACGTTCCGCTGCGAAGGAGGTCCCATACACCCCGGCAGGAAAATCCGACCAACAATCCACACAACAGAACGTGAAGCGACCCTCGGAGCCGCTTCGCTTTTTCCCGGCCGGCAGAGGCAGACAAACTCCCCGGCCATCTTCCGCATTGCCTACCTGCCCCCGGCTACCCTTTCGGACCTCCGTAAAGTGGGCCGGGAGACGCGTCTCAGGGGAAACTTCGACCTTCCGACACAGCGGCTGCAATCTCTCGACACAGCGACCGGCACACCAGCCGCAACCACCCGCAACCACCACAAACATCTGCCACCCCCGGCCTCTTGCTCTTTCCATCCGGCCGCAAAAGCCTCCCCGGCCGCACGCCTTCGTCGCAACCAGGACCGCCGCTGCCCACACCCTGGCCTCCGTCAAAAGGGAGGAGCAGCGGGCTTTTCGAAAAAAAATTATCGAAAAACAATAAATTTTATTTGTTTTTCGAATTTCCTTTGTATCTTTGTCATGTCAAAAGCAGACACGACACCATGGAACCCGAAAAAGTAATCCGCATCGTTTCGCTCTTCCTGCTCATTGCCGCCTTTGCCATCCACGTGGCCACGCGGCTGATGTTCCCCGAAGCGCCGAACCACACCCTCTCCATCATCGTGCTCTGCATGCTGGCCGCAGGAAATGCCATCTCGGACCGAGGCTCACGACGCCGGGCCGGGAACGACCGGCAATAGCCCCACCGCACCGGGGACCGACGCAGTCCGAAGGAGACGGCCCGAAGAAGGCCGCACCGGAAGCCGCCGTCCGAAGAAGACCGCCCGGAGGCCGCCAACCCGGAAAGGGTTTGTGAGAATGAGGGTCGAAGGGGGCCCGGTTGGTGAAAGTGAGGGTCGATGGGGCCCGCAGGTCCCGGAAGCCGGAAAAACGCGGGAAAGAGCCGGAGAATACCCCGAAGGCCACGAAGGGAATCCGGAAAGAGCCAAAGGGAAATCCGGGAGGCACAGGAGTAACCCAAGAAAAGAGCCTGTACAAAACCGGGAAAGGGGCGGCACCCGGGGAATAAGCGACACGGGGGCAAACTGGGGAGGGGCAAATCGAGTAACAACCTGTTTTTTCTAACCATACCTAGTAAAAGTTCACCGGAAGGGTCCGACGGCGGTCGGGCCCTTCCATTTTTTGTGCCCCACGCCCGCCCGTGCCGCGGCCCCGCATTTTTGCGTCCGCTCTTCCATTTTCACGCCTCCCTCCCCTCCATTTTCGGCNTCGAGGACATCATCTGGACCGGCCCGCAGCCCTCGCTGCACGAGCTGGGCGCCCGCGTGGGCATCACCGAGACCCATCCGCTGGCCGAGCTCGAGGCGCGGCTGCGCAAGGCCATCGCGCTGGGGCGCAGGGTCCACTACCTGCCCCCCTACCGCGGCGAGACGAAGCTCCAGCTCTCGGCGCTGCTGGGCATCAAGCCCGAACTGCTGCACGACTACAAGTCGGTCGAGCTGATGATGGCCGTCGCCGAGATGCGCGAGAAGAAGAGCACCGAGGAGATTGAGGAGATGGAGCGCGCCTTCCAGATTGGCTACCGCATGCACACGCTGGCCATGAAGATGTGCCGTCCGGGTGTGGTCGAGCGCGAAATCGCCGGCGCCATCGAAGGGGTGGCCAAGTCCTACGGCTCGGGCGTCTCGTTCCCCTCGATTGTCTCGCAGCACGGCGAGACGCTCCACAACCTCAACGCCGACGGCGTGCTGGAGGAGGGGCGCCTGCTGCTCTGCGACGCCGGAGCCGAGACGGTCAACAACTACTGCTCGGACCACACGCGCACCTACCCCGTCAGCGGACGCTTCACGCCGCGCCAGCGCGACATCTACAACATCGTGCTGGCGGCCCACGACCACGTGGCCCGCATCGTCAAGCCCCACATGATGTACACCGAGGTGCACAAGGCCGCCTACACCGTGCTGGCCGAGGGGCTCATGGGGCTCGGGCTGCTGCGCGGCACGGTCTCCGATGCGCTGGATTCGGGTGCCATGACGATGTTCATGCCCCACGGACTGGGACACGGTCTGGGCATGGACGTGCACGACTGCGAGGCGATGGGCGAGCGTTCGTTCGACTTCTCGTCGATTGCCGAGCGCGCCGCCAAGTCGGCCACCTGCATCTACCGTGCGGCGTGGCGAATCGAGCCGGGTACGGTGATGACCGACGAGCCGGGGCTCTACTTCATCCCGGCGCTCATCGACAAGTGCCGCGCCGAGGGGCTCTACCGCGGCATCGTCAACTACGAGGCGCTTGACGACTACCGCGACTTCGGCGGCATCCGCATCGAGGACGACATTCTGGTCACCGAGACCGGCAGCCGCATCCTGGGCGACCGCAAGATTCCCATCACGGTCGAGGAGCTCGAGGCCGTGGTCGGCCAATAATCCGCCGCACAGCCGCAGCACCCACAGGCCATGAGACGCATCTTCATCTTCCCCACCATCGAGGAGGCCAAGGCCTTCATCCTCACCGGCACGAAGGCTCCGGTCTTCGTGGCCGGCGGTTCGGCCGCCGAGACGGCCGCCTGCATCGTCCGCGCCGTGCGCGCCAAACGGCCCCACCACCTGGTGCTGGCGGGCTTCGCACAGCTCCACGACGGGACGCTGAGCCCCGAAACGGTGGTCGAGGTGGTCACCGCCCGCGACCGCACGGGCTGCGAGGAGCACCTCTACCAGACCACGGGGCCCGACCTGGGGCTGCCGCTGGCTGACGGTGTGGTGCCCGGACCGGAAGAGGCGGCGACGGAGGGATACGGAGCCGAGGAGGCGGCACCCGAGGCTTTCGAAGCGGAGCAAACGCCGCCGGAGGCTTTCGAAGCGGCGGCGGCCGGGGAGCCGAACGGTCCGAACAAGGCGGCCGGCACCGAGGTTGCGGACGAGGAGGACGAGACAGATGGCACCGAGGAGCCGGACGACACGGACGACACGGACGGTGCGGACGATGCGGACGGTGCAGACGGTACAGACGACACGGAGCCGCTGCCCAAGGTCGGAAGCCGCGAAGGAGCGCTCCTTTTCGCGCTGGCCGAGGCGTTCGACATCGAGGCGTCGGAGCTTCGGGTCATCGTCGGCGAGCGGGGCGACGGCACCTCGACCGAGCAGGAGCGGCAACTGGCCGGGCAGCAGCTGGCCCGGACGCTGCAGCGCCTCTTCGGCGAACAGACGCCCGCCGAGGCCCCTTCGCCCGAGGCTTAGCGACGAAGGCCCCGGAGCAATACAAACCGGAAGCAATACCGCCCGGGAGCGGCCGTTCTGAACAGCCGAAGCGGAGGCAGCCCCTGCGCCTCGGAGCGCCGCCCGACGGGAGGCCCCGATACCGGAGCGGTGCGACCGCAGAGGACAGAAGAAAAGCAGAACGCCTGCAGACCCTCGCAAGGGTTTGCAGGCGTTTTTTCGATTCCGGGCCGACGGGCGGCCAAAGCTGCCGGAGCCGACTGCCGGCAGCCGGCTTCGCAATCAGGCGCGGCTCTCGGGGACGCGGCGGGCGCAGAACAGCGTGCCGGCGGCGCAGAGCACGATAAGCAGCGCCGTGGTCCACTGCATCGGTCCGAAGCCCGTCAGCGGCGAGACGATGCCGCCGACGAGGAACATCGAGCAGCCAATCAGCGCCGAGGCAATGCCCGAGTTGGCCCGTTCGAACTCCAGCGCGAGCGACGTGGAGGTGGGCAGCACCAGCCCCATGCAGAAGAGCAGCGCGAAGAAGGCTGCCTCGACGCACCACACCGGCGCATCGGCTGCCAGCACAGCGCCCGTCACCACGCCGAGCGCCACGAAGGCGCGCGCACCGGCCACCATCGCCCGCCGGGCTCCGCTGAAGCGGGTCACCGCAAAGCTGCCCAGCATGATGGCAAAGGCGTTGGCGCCGAAGAGCAGGCTGTAGGAGAGCGACGAGACGCCGTAATGCTGCTGGAAGAGGAAGGGCGACGAGGAGATGTAGGTGAACATCACCCCCATGGCCAGCGCCTGCACGGCGACGCACGAAAGGAAGGGTCGGTTGCGCAGCACGGGGCGGTAGTGGCCGAAGGTGGCCACGATGCCGTCCGTCGAGCGGCGGGCGGCGGGCAGCGACTCATGGAAGGCGGCCAGTGCAAGGCAGACGGCCACGCCCAGCCCCGTCAGCACGCCGAAGATGCCCCGCCAGTCGGTATATTCGAGCAGCAGGCCGCCCAGCACCGGCGCCAGGATGGGCGCCAGCCCCTGGACCGAGGCCAGCATCACGAAGAAGCGCGTCAGTGCCGGCCCCTCATAGAGGTCCGAAGCCACCGACTTGGAGATGACCACGCCCCCCGCACCGGCGAATCCCTGCACCAGACGGAAGAGGAGGAAGGTCTCGATGCGGCGCGAGAGGATGCAGGCCACCGTGGCGGCTACGAAGAGCACCATCGAACCCAGCAGCGGCGCCTTGCGGCCGTACTTGTCGCTCAGGGGGCCGAAGAGGAGCTGACCGACGGCCAGCCCCACCATGCTCACCGTGAGGCTCAGCTGCACGAGCGAGGCCGGAGCCTCGAACCAGCGGGCCAGCGCCGGAAGCGCCGGAAGATAGAAGTCCGTCAGAAAGGGGCCGAAGGCCGATACCACCCCGATGACCACCAGCAGGTAGGCCTCGGAGTTGCGCACGGCGGGTCCGGGAAGTGTGGGTGCGGTAGCGTTCTGTTTCATCGATTCGCGTTATGATTCATTTTCGACGGCGCAAAGTTCCCGCGCATTGGCGCTTGTTGCCGTGCATCGGTTCACTTTTTCCGCACCTTTATTCGCCATTCGAGGCCGATTTTCGCTATCTTTGTCCTCGAAAGGGGGAGTATGCCCCCTCGCTGCGACGATGAACGAGAGACAAAGAGAGCCCGGCAACGCCATTCTGCCGGCCGAATGTTCGCTCATGGAGGAGACCGCCGCCTTCGAGGCGCTCTTTCCGTGCGGACGCACCGTGCGCGACAGCTTCGACGGGCTGCGTATCGCGCTCTGTACGGAGGGCGCGATGCGCATCGAGGTGGACGGCATCGGCCACGAGCTGGAGCGCGGGCAGCTGCTCTGCCTCACCCCTTCGCGCCGCATCCGCGTGGAGTCGCACACGGCGGAGCTCCGGCTGCGGATGCTCAGCTTCTCGTTCGACTTTCTGGCCGGGCAGCCCTTCCTGCTCCGGGCCTCGGTCAGCGAGGCGATGGAGCAGAGCCCCTGCATCGCGCCCGACCGTCAGGCGTGGCGGAGCCTGAGCGAGCTCTTCGACTTCCTGCGCATGCAGCTTGCCCGCGACGGCTTCCCCTCGCGCCGCGAGGTGGTCGAGGCGCTGTTGTTCGTCCTCGTCGCCGAGACCTCGCACCTCTATGCCGACCGGCCTCTGCGCCGGCGCGGCGCCCGCTGCGAACAGATTGCCGACGGCTTCTTTGCGCTGCTCCACCGCAACTTCCGCCAGCAGCACAGCCCGAAGTTCTACGCCGCCGAGCTCTGCATCACCGAGAAGTACCTCATCCGCGCCATCTCGCGCGCCACGGAGCACACGCCCGGATACTGGATTGCGAACTTCCGCCTGCGCGAGGCCAACGTGCTGCTGCGCTCGACCGACCTGAGCGTGACGGAGATTGCCGAGCTGCTGGGCTTCGGCTCCCCGTCGCTCTTCGCACGCTTCTTCCGTCGCATGACGGGGTCGGCGCCGCTCTCGGTGCGCCGCACCGGAAGAAAAGGGGAATAGCGGAGAGGGCGCCGAGGCGGCCACGACCCGCCCTGCCCCGCACTGTTCCCATTCGCCCCCGTCACTCCCTTCCGATACCCGTCGCGTTCCGGCCGCCCCATCCAAGCCCTTCGCGACTCCGCCCTGCCCTTCGCACCCCGCTCCTTCCGCCGCACGCCGCCACGCTGCACGCCGTCCGTTCCGCCTCCTTCGACCCCGTATTCGGCCCGCATCCACCCCTTTTCCGGCGCTTTTCCGGGGTTTTTCCGGCGTCGCGGAGCCCCTTTTTTCGCCGACGGTATTTGGTTATCCCGATTTTTTTGTATATTTATAGTCGGCTAAAACGACATTCCCGGTCGCCGAAGCCCCGCACCGCCTCCGCCCGGACCGCATCGCACGGCAGCGAAACCGAGGGCAGCGATACGCACGGAAGCCTTCACCCGAGGACCGGCGCACGACGGCGCGGCAGCAACCGAAAACAACCTTAAAACTTTCACGGGATATGAAAAACTATTCAGCAAAGGAAATCAAGAACATCGTTCTCATCGGCGCGCCCGGCTCGGGTAAAACTACCCTTGCCGAAGCGATGGCTTATGAGGGTAAGGTCATCGACCGCAGGGGTAGTATCGAGACGAACAACACGCTCTCGGACAATACGGACATCGAGCACGAATACAAACGCTCGATTTACTCCACCATCCTCTTTACGGAATTCATGGAGCGCAAGCTCAACATCATCGACTGCCCCGGGTCGGACGACTTCTGCGGCAGCCTCTTTTCGGCCTTCAAGGTGGGCGACGTCGGCGTATTCCTCTTCAATGCCCAGAACGGCTGGGAGGTCGGCAGCGAAATCCAGGCCCGCTACGCCCGCATCCTCAAGAAGCCCGTCATCGGCGTCATCAACCAGCTCGATGCCGACAAGGCCAACTTCGAAGCCGCCTACGAATCCATCAAGGCCGCCTCGCGCGTGAAACCCGTCATCGTACAGTATCCCGTGAACCAGGGTCCCGAGTTCAACGCCTTCATCGACGTGCTGCTGATGAAGATGTACCGCTTCAAGGACCACGACGGACACCGCGAGGAGCTCGAAATCCCGGCCGAGGAGCTCGAAAAGGCTCAGATGCTCAACAAGGAGCTCGTCGAGATGGCCGCCGAGCACGACGAGGCGCTCATGGAGCTCTACTTCGACAAGGGTACGCTCACGCAGGACGACATCCGCTCGGGTCTGAAGATTGGTCTGGCCCGCCGCGAGGTGATGCCCATCTTCTGCACCTCGGGCCGCTACGACATCGGCACGAAGCGTCTGATGGAGTTCATCATCAACGTGGCCCCCGGCCCGCTCAAGGCCCCCAAGTTCCTCACGACCGAGGGCGAGGAGCTCGCCGCCGACGAGACACAGCCCGCCGTGGCCTTCGTCTTCAAGAGCCAGATTGAGCAGCACATCGGTGAAATCAGCTACTTCCGCGTCATCCGCGGCAAGCTCACCGAGGGGTGCGAGCTCGTCAACACCCGCACGGGCAACAAGGAGAAGCTCTCGCAGCTCTTCGCCGTGGCGGGCAAGAACCGCATCAAGGTGACCGAGCTCTCGGCCGGCGACATCGGCTGCACGGTCAAGCTCAAGGGCACGCGCACGAACGACACCCTCGCGGCAGCCGCCGCACCCGTCACCGTCGAGCCGATTGTCTTCCCCGAGCCGCGCTACCGCGCCGCCGTGAAGTGCAAGGAGCAGGCCGACGAGGAGAAGCTCGGCAAGCTGCTCGCCGACGCCAAGTACGAGGACCCCACCATCCTGGTCGAGTACTCCAAGGAGCTCAAGCAGACCATCGTCCAGGGTCAGGGCGAGCACCATCTGAACATCCTGCGCACGCGCATCGCCGCCGACAACAAGATTGCCTACGACTACATCGCGCCGCGCATCCCCTACCGCGAGACCATCACCAAGGTCGCCCAGGCCGACTACCGCCACAAGAAGCAGTCGGGCGGCGCGGGCCAGTTCGGCGAGGTGCACATGATTATCGAACCCTACTACGAGGGGATGCCCGAACCGAAGAACTACAAGATTCCCGGCAAGGGCGAGATGACCGTCAACGTCAAGACCAAGGAGGAGTACGACCTCCCGTGGGGCGGCAAGCTGCAGTTCTACTCGGCCATCGTCGGCGGCGCCATCGACGCGCGCTTCATGCCCGCCATCCTGAAGGGTATCATGGAGAAGATGGACGAGGGCCCGCTGACGGGCTCCTACGCCCGCGACATCCGCGTGGTCATCTACGACGGCAAGATGCACCCGGTGGACTCGAACGAAATCTCGTTCAAGCTGGCGGCGCGCAACGCCTTCAAGGAGGCCTTCCGCAACGCCGGGCCCAAAATCATGGAGCCCATCTACAACGTCGAGATTCTCGTGCCGAGCGAATACATGGGCGCCGTGATGAGCGACCTGCAGAACCGCCGCGCCATGATTCTGGGCATGGAGTCCGACAAGGGCTTCGACCGCCTGAACGCATCGGTGCCTCTGGCCGAGCTCTACCGCTACTCGACCTCGCTCTCGTCGCTCACGTCGGGTTCGGCAACCTACTCGATGAAGTTCGCCTCCTACGAACAGGTGCCCGCCGACGTGCAGGAGAAGCTGCTGAAGGCCTACACCGACACCGACGAGGATTGACCCTGCGGCGGAGCCTGCTCCGCCTCTGCAACGACGAGCCGCGATGCACCAGCGTCGCGGCTCTTTTCGTTGAGCCGGCCGAGCGTTAAGTTAACGTTAACAATCCATGAAGAGGTCGTTTCGGCGAAAAATTTGGCGTAATTTTGTCCAAACAATCAAGGACCTCTCATGAGCGAAATCTACACCGTCATCATCGTCATTCTCGGGATTCTCGCTGTCTCCGGCCTCTTTGTCGGCGTGACGAACGACGCCGTCAACTTCCTCAACTCCGCCATCGGGTCGAAAGCCGCCTCGATGAAAACGATTCTCACGGTGGCCTCCGTCGGCATCATCATCGGAGTCCTCACCTCGAGCGGCATGATGGAGGTGGCCCGCAGCGGCATGTTCGACCCCGGACGATTCACCTTCCAGGAGGTGATGACCCTCTATCTGGGCGTCATGTTCGCCAACGTCATCCTGCTCGACCTCTACAACTCGTGGGGTCTGCCCACCTCGACCACCGTTTCGCTGATTTTCTGTCTGCTGGGCTCGGCCATCGCCGTCTCCATCTACAAAATCTCGAACGACCCGGCGCTGGGGACCTCCGCACTGGGCGAATTCATCAACACGTCGCGGGCCATGGGTATCGTCTCGGCGATTCTGCTCTCGGTGGTCATCGCCTTCACCTGCGGCACGGTGGTGATGTACATCTCGCGCACCATCTTCTCGTTCCGCTACACGGCGCTCTTCCGCCGCTACGGCTCGCTCTGGTGCGGCGCCTCGCTGACGGCCATCGTCTACTTCGCCCTCTTCAAGGGGCTCAAGACGGTGCTCGCAGGCCTCGCCTTCATCCGCTTCATCGACCAGCACCTGCTCCTCTCGCTGTTTATCTGCTGGGTGGGCTGCTCGCTGCTGCTCTTCTTCATCCAGCGGCTCAAAATCAACATCCTGCGCATCACGATTCTGGCCGGCACCTTCTCGCTGGCGCTCGCCTTCGCCGGCAACGACCTGGTCAACTTCATCGGCGTGCCCGTGGCCGGATTCGACGCCTACAGCATCGCCCGCCACGCCGGCGACAGCCAGATGCTCATGGGTGCGCTCAACGAGAACGTCCCGGCAAACTTCCTGGTGCTGCTCGCCGCGGGCGCCATCATGATTCTCACGCTCTGGACCTCGAAGAAGTCGATGCACGTCACCGAGACCGAAATCTCGCTCTCGGCACAGGGCGACGAGGGCTCCGAGCAGTACGGCTCGTCGCTCTTCTCGCGCACGATTGTCCGCGCGGCGCTCAACATCAACGCCGGCATCGCGCGCGTCATTCCGCAGCGCGTCCGCGACGCCATCTCGCGCCGCTTCGAATACGAGGACGCCGAACACAGCGGCGCCCCCTACGACATGATTCGCGCCACGGTGAACCTCACCACCTCGTCGCTGCTCATCGCCATGGCCACCTCGCTCAAGCTCCCCCTCTCGACCACCTACGTCTGCTTCATGGTGGCAATGGGAACGTCGCTGGCCGACCGCGCCTGGGGCCGCGAGAGTGCCGTATACCGCATCTCGGGCGTGATGACCGTCGTCGCAGGATGGTTCGTCACGGCGCTCGGCGGATTCCTCATCGCCTTCATCGTCGGGCTGGCGCTCGTCTACGGCGGCACGACGGCCTTCGTGGTCATCACGCTGCTGTGCGGCTACATGCTCTACCACAGCAACTTCCGCAAGAAGGAGAAGCAGACCGCCACGCAGAGCAGGAAGGAGGCCACCAACGAGGACATCATCCACAGCCTGCGCGAAGAGGTCTGCACCACGATGGAGAGCGCCACGAAAATCTACGACCGCACGCTCATCGCCGTGATGATGGAGAACCGCAAGGAGCTGCGCAACATGGTCAAGGAGTCGAACGACCTCTTCTACCAGTCGCGCGAACGCAAGTACACGCTGCTGCCCACACTCAAGCAGCTGCAGAGCGGCGACGTCAATACGGCCCACTACTACGTCCAGGTGGTCGACTACCTCAACGAGATGACCAAGGCGCTGATGCACATCACGCGCCCGGCATTCGAGCACATCGACAACAACCACGAGGGGCTCTCGAAGGCGCAGGCCAAGGACCTGATGTCCATCAACGACGACGTGGAGTCAATCTACCGCCGCATCAACCAGATGCTGCGCGAGGGCGACTTCTCGGATATCGAGGAGGTGCTCACGCTGCGTGACCAGCTCTTCGAGTCCATCGCCGAGGCCATCAAGTCGGAGCTCTGCCGCATCAACGAAGCCAAGGTGAACACCAAGGCCTCAATGCTCTATCTGACGATTCTCAACGAGACGAAGAACATGGTGCTCCAGTCGCGCAACCTGCTCAAGTCGCAGGAGTACTTCCTCAAGCACCGCACGGGTCCCACGACCTGGATTGTCAGTTCGAAAAAGTAACCTACCAGGGGGAGGCTGAAGGGCCGGGGAGCCGGAGGACCGGGGAGCCGGACGGTCAGAAAACGGACCGGGCCGCCGGGGAAACAGACCTGCGACCGAAAAACGAGCCGGGCAGCCGGGGAACGGACCGGGCAGCCGGAGAAACAAACCGGGCGGCCGGGGAACGTCTCACCGTCGGGAAACAAACCGGGCGGCCGGGGAACGGACCGGGCAGCCGGGACGGTTGAAAAAAGTGGAACAATGGATATAGCACAAGCCAAACGGCGCGAAAACATCGCCGAATACATCCTCTATCTGTGGCAGCTCGAGGACCTGCTGCGCGCGCTGCAGTTCAGCCCCGAGGCCATCTTCTCGCAGCTCGTCGAGCCGCGCAAGGACATCCCCGAGGAGAAGAAGCACCTCTTCCTGCTCTGGTACATGGACATCGTCAATCTGCTCCACCAGGAGGGTAAGGACGAGAAGGGCCACCTGGAGCATACGCTCCACCTCATCGCCGACATGCACAACCTCCACCTCCAGCTGCTCAAGCTCCCCGTGGGGGCCCACTACCGCACCACCTTCGCACGGCTCGAGCCCGAACTGCCGCGGCTGCGCCAGATTATAGGGAACCCCGGCATGAGCGACACGGAGCTCTGCTTCCGCGCCCTCTACGCCGCCATGCTCTACCGCATCAAGGGCGAGGGGGGCAAGTCGGCCGTCACCGACACGCTCGAATTCGTCTCGCCCGTCATCGCCGAGCTGGCCGACATGTACCGCAAGGTCGAAACCGGCGAGGTGGACCTCTTCAAGAACGACTGAGCCGCGCTCGAAGCGCTCCCCGACCGGAAACGGCCCCCTCCTCCGGGCTGAACCACACCGACACAAAAACCGGGCAACTGAGCCGCGCACGAAGCGCTCCCCGACCGGAAGCGGCCCCCTCCTCCGGGCCGAATCACACCGACACAAAAACCGGGCAACAGGGCCGCCCGAGCCGAAAGCACCGAAAGCCACTTCGACGCTCCGACCGCCGTCACTTCGACCGCCCGCACCGAAAAGGCGCCGCCGACCGCCGCGCCCCGGCACAACAAAACGAGAAAACCGGAACTTCCGCAGGGGAAGTTCCGGTTTTTCCGTTCCGGCAGAGGCGCCGTCCGCATTCATCGCCGCAGACGAGCCCCGGCCGAAGGGAGTCGGTCCGCTCAGAGGGTCCAGCCGGCCGTCCAGTCGTTGTCGGCCGGTACGGCGCCCTTGTAGTTGGCTGCCGTGAAGAAGCTCTCCGACGGAGCCTCGCCGCCGGCCACCGTACCCACGTAGTGGTTGGTCAGCGCCGGGGTGTAGTCGGTGCTGTTGTCCGTTGCGGCCTCGAAGTCGCTGTTGGTGTAGATGCCCTTCTCGGATACCAGCTCCGAACTCATGGCGATGTGGGTGAGCTTCGAAGTTCCCTCCTTGAGTGCCTGCTCGGTCTCGGTGGTCTCGAGCGTGATGCAGCCCGGCTTGCCCGTGATGAGGGCATTGCAGAGCTCGACCTGCGTACCGGCGCGCAGACGAATGCCGTGCGTGCTCTCCGTCGAGCCGTTGCCCACGAGCGTCAGGTTGGCCAGCACGGGGTGTGCCACCGGCGTGGCGCTGAAGTTCGTGCCGTTGTTGTCGCACTCCATCAGGCAGTCGCACTCGTAGCCGAGCGTCGACTCGCCCTCCTGATAGGCCACCAGGAACTGGCCGCGGCCGTTCCAGCCCTCGGTCCAGTCGAACGAGTCGTCCGAGCAGCTGGTCGATACCATGTGCTTCACGTCGACCGAGCCGCCGAAGAACTCGAAGCCGTCGTCCGAGCCCTTGTAGGCCTGCAGGTACTCGACCGTCGTGCCGTTGCCCACGCCGTAGAAGGAGACGCCGTTGGCCTCATGCTCCTCGTCGAAGGCGAAGCCGGTATATTCGAGCCGGATGTAGCGCAGCGTACCCGAGTTGTCGGCGTCGTCCGAGCCACCGTAGGGGGCGTTGCCGATTTCCGAGAGGACGCCGGCACCGGCATTCGTGTGGGCGCGGCCGCAGATGTGGATGCCGCCCCAGGCGCCGGGCTTCTTCAGCTCGCTGGTCATCACAATCGGCTTGGAAGCCGTACCCTGGGCGTCGATTTTGCCGCCCTGCTCCACGAGGATGTAGTCCACCACGGCATCGTCGATGGCCTCGATGGTGACCCCTTCGGCGATGTGGAGCGTTGCGCCCGACTTGACGTGCAGGCCGCCGCTCAGTTTATAGGTTCCGTCCTTGAGCAGGTAGGCATCCGAGGTGACGTTGCCCACGAGCGTCTGCCCCGAGGCGATTTCACCGCCGAGTGCCGGCGTTGCGTCGTCCGAGCTGCTCTCGGAGCAGGAGGTTGCAAGGAGCATCGCACCGGCCGCGAGGACCGCGCTCATCATCTTCCAGTTCGTTTTCATCTTGTCGAAAAGTTTTTAGTGATTTTATAATACCCTGTGGTTTGTTGCGTGTGGTGTGGCGTGAAGGCTCAGAAGCGGATGCTGAGCCCCACCTTGAAGCCCGGACCCGGCCGGTAGCGCTCCACCTCGACCGTCGTGCCGGCCTGGGGAACCTCCTGGTCGAAGACGTAGGACTGGTCGAGCAGGTCCTCCAGCTGGAGCTTCACCTCGAAGAGGCGGTTGAAGCGGTACGAGGCGGCGAAGTCGAGCGTGTGCATCGTCCGCTGCTTAACGTCGCCAAGGCCCGAGATGCCGACCGCA
Organism: Alistipes sp. Marseille-P5061; assembly: GCF_900290115.1. GTDB lineage: Bacteria > Bacteroidota > Bacteroidia > Bacteroidales > Rikenellaceae > Alistipes > Alistipes excrementigallinarum. The sequence goes on along the minus strand of NZ_LT985750.1, from coordinate 180,440 downwards.
TGGATGCGGGGCCCCTGCAGGTTGTAGAGTAGGGCCAGCGAGAGGCGCCGCTCGCCGCTCAGCGCGGGGGCATAGGTCAGGTCGGCGTTGAAGAGGTAGGGCGAGGCGCCCTGCAGCGCGCGCTCCTTGTTGGTATAGGCGCCCCCTTCGGGCAGCTTGACGTTGGTGTACATGTAGGAGCCGTTGACGCCGATGCGCAGGTCGGGCAGAAGCGCCTTGCGGATTTCGACCTCGATGCCGGCCGCCATGCCGTTGTCGGCGTTGCGGAAGGTGTGGACCGCGGCGCCGCCCGAGAGCATCTGCACCCGCTCGATGGGCTGGTCGAGAAACTTGTAGTAGCCCGTCACCGAGAGCATGTCGCCCCCGCGGTTGAAGAGCTCGTAGCGCAGGTCGACGTTGTAGTTGTAGCCGTTCTGCAGCGCCTCGTTACCGCGCAGCTGCATCGAGCCGTAGGACTCCTGGTAGAGGAACGGGGCCATCTCGATGAACGAGGGGCGGGTGACGGTCCGCGAGAGCGAGAGGCGCAGCTGCTGCCGCTCGCCGAGCGAATATTTGAGGTTGAGCGCCGGGAAGAGGTCGTTCTTGTCCAGGTCGCGCCGCTTGGCCAGACTCTGGTCGTCGTAGTAGCGGACCCACTGTTTCGATACCTCGTAGCGCACGCCGGCGTTGATGAGCAGCGCCTCGGTGGCCTGAAGGTCCAGCGAGAGGTAGCCGGCCAGAATCCGGTTGCCCGCCTCGTAGCTGTCCTTGGGCTGCTGCTGGCGGTTGATGGTGAGCGAGCCGTTCTGGACATTCTCGAACGAGAGGTAGCCGTTCGTATCGTAGATGTCGTCGATTTCGGGGTCGAGCGCCGAGAGGTCGTAGTAGAAGCGCGTGCCGCGGTAGTCGCGCGACTTGTCCTTGTAGGCGACGCCGGCCGTCAGCTTGTGGGCGCCGAAGCGGTAGTCTGCCGCCACGTGGCCGTTCCACTCATGCTCGCCGAGCTCGCCGAAGTAGCGCATCGTCTCCTGCTGGTTGAGCTTGAAGAGGGTGAGCGAGCCGTCGTCGCGGCGGCGGAACATCACCTGGCGCCGGTCGGGCTCGTCCGAGGAGGTCGAGGAGTAGGAGCCGCTCCAGCGCAGCTGCCACCGCTCGCCGAAGTCGTGCTGGCCGTTGAGCTGATGGGTCATCAGCTTGTAGATGTGGAGCACGTCGTTGCTGCCCACGAGGTTGTGCCCCTCGGCGTCGAAACCCTCGCGGCTCATGTAGGTGTCGACGGCGTTGCGGGCATAGAAGAAGGTGTAGCCCACGCGGTCGCTCTCGCGCAGGGTCATCCCCACGTTGGCCAGCGCCGCCATCTTGAGCTCCGAGGCGAAGCTGTCGTAGGTATACTCGTCGGTCACGGTGCCCGTACCCTCGAGGATACGCGTCTGGGCGTCGTCCATGCGCTGCGCGCCGTTGTCGATGCCGCCCGAGGCGAGGATGCTCAGCGTCTGGCGTCCCACCTTGAAGTTGTGGCCCCAGGCGATGTTGCCGCCGAAGGAGGGGAGCGAGGTGGAGCGCGAAACCGAGAAGTCGGTGTCGAAGATGTTCTTCGTGCGGACGTAGTCGCGGTACTCCGAAAGGCTGCAGCTCATCGCCCGCGCGTCGACCCCGGGGCGCGTGAAGAGCGAGCGGTGGTCCATGCGGTAGAAGGAGCGTCCCAGCGTGTTGAAGCGTCCGCCGACCGAGAAGCCCGCCGTGAAGAAGTTCTCGCCGTTCTGGTCCTTCGTCCCGATGTCGATGTGGGCACCCGAGTAGTCGGCGTAGGAGGTCACCTCGTAGACCTTGCTCACGGTGATGTTGCGGACGGCCGAGGCGGGGAATATGTCGAGCGGAATGAGCTTGTTGTCGGGGTTGGGCGAGGCGATGGGCTGGCCGTTGAGCGTGGTGATGCTGTAGCGGTCGCCCAGGCCGCGGACGATGAGCTGTCCGGCCGAGGCGATGGAGATGCCCGAAATCTTCTTGACGCCCTCCTTGACGTTGGCCAGACCCTTGAGCTCCATCTCGCGGGCGCCCATGTTCTCGATGGCGACGTTCGAGGCGATGCGCTCGGTCTGGAGGCTGCGCTCCGACTCGAGGTTCTTGCGGGCGGTCACCGTCACGGCCGTGAGGGTCTGCGCATCGGGCTCGAGCTCGACGAGCAGCACCTCGTCGCCCGCCGGAATGCGCACGGCGAGCTGCTGGGGGAGGTAGGAGACGTAGGAAATCTCGAGGCGGTGTTCGCCGCGGGGCAGTTCGAGCTGGAATTCGCCCGAAGCGTCGGAGGTGGTGCCGCGCGTGGTGCCGCTCAGCAGGATGGTGGCTCCGATGAGCGGTTCGCGGGTCGTGCGGTCGATGACGCGGCCCCGGAGCGGCGCAGCCTGGAGGACGGCCGCGAAAAACAGGGCGACAAAGGTAAGTACGATAGCGGTTTTCTTCTGCATCCTCATAGTAGTTCTTTTCCGGATGCAAAAGTCCGAAGAGTTTGTTGCAGCGGCATGTGAAACGTGTGACAATCCGTTTACACGCCGCACGGGGACATCGGGGCACCTATATTTATTGGAAAAGGGTGTTTTTTATCCCCCGACGGGCGCAAAAAAGCGGACGCATGCCTTTTCGGGAGGCATGCGTCCGCATAAGGGAAGAGGGTCCCGGCTCCGCTACCGCGCGGCGAGGCTGTCGAGCAGAGCTCGGGCCCGGGCGAGCAGCTCGGGCCACGGGCGCGCGGGGTCGGGCTCGGCGAACTGCGCCACCGTGCGGTTGAGCTCGTCGAGGCATGCGGCGGCCTCGGCCGAGGGGTCGGCCATCAGCTCGCGGCGCAGCAGGTCGATTTTCTCGTAGTCCTCAATCCCCTCGCGCAGCTGCTCGAAGCGCACCGAGGAGCGCGCCCCGGGGTAGACGATGAAGGTGTCGCCCGCAGGCCAGGCCGTGAAGCGCGAATCGCGCTGCGGGTCGGCCGGCCACGAGTTGTAGGCCCAGCGCAGCATGCCGTCGTAGCCCGCCGCCGCGGCGAACCACCCCATGTAGAGCGCCTCCCACGGCCGGGAGAAGGTGAAGGTGTTGGGGAAGGCCGACGAGCAGCAGACGTAGAAGGTGGTCACCAGCCCCTCGCTCCGGCGGCGGGCGAGCTCCGACGCTTCCACGCGGCAGTCAATCTGCACGCAGACATCCTCCAAATCCTCATAGCGGCGGTAGCTGGCGTGGTTGTCGGCCAGGGCGATGCCCAGCTCGGGGGCTTCGCGGCGCAGCAGCGCCACGGCCCGCTCCATGGTCTCGGGGTCGCGTTCGTCCATGGCCACGTTGCAGAGTCCCAGCCATCCCCGCTCGTCGAGATGGGCCGTAAAGTCGTGGAGGAAGGGGGTCCAGTACTCCTCGAAGCGGGGCGTCGCCGGGTCGGCCTCGACCTCGCACAACGCTCCCTTCGCCTCGTCGCGGTACTCGAGCAGGTTGTTCCACGGCAGCAGAGAGTAGCAGTTGATGGCCCCGACGATGCCCTCCTCGCGGCAGAGGGTGACCCAGCGGTCGAAGCGCGTATAGTCGTAGTGCCACGTTCCGTCGGCGCGGCGGCTCCAGAGAATCATCGGGTCGTAGGCGTCGTAGCACTGGTGGTTCCAGGGGTCGCGGTTGAGCGTCGCCGTCACCACCTTCTGCCCCGCGTCGGCCAGCATCCGCACCAGCGGACGCAGCGCCTTGAAGTGGGCGTCGCTCCAGAGCTCCACCCCCTCGACGCGGGCCACGGCGGCGGGATGCTGCCACAGGTCGAGGTGGAAGCGCCACGCCTCGGGCGGCGGCAGCTGCCGGTCGAGCACCTGAAGGTCGAGCTCCAGGCGCCGGCGGGCAACCCCCTGCCCCTCGACGGTGAGCGTCGTGCGGTAGAGTCCCGGGACGGCGTCGGCCGGGATGTCGAGCGTCACCCAGACGGGGCGTGTCGTGCAGCTCTCCAGGTCGAAGCGGTCGAGCGTGTCGAGCAGGTCGGGCGAGAGCGACGCGGCAAAGTCGCCGTCGTTGCGGTAGCCGCATCCGGGGCCGAACTCGTCGGTCAGCACGTAGCGCACGAAGCGCAGCCGCGCGACGTTGGCCGGGAGCGATGTGCCCCGGCCGCGGAAGCGGCCGATGGTGCAGCGCACGGCGCCCACGCTGTCGGGCGACCAGAGCAGCAGCTGGGCCGAGCAGCGCTCGCCGCGCCACGCCGTAAGGCGGCAGCGGGTGGAGTCGAGCTGTGGCGCAACCGAGCGGGGGTAGCGTTCGTCGACGGAGCACCACGAGACATTGAGCCCCGGGGTGACGGCCGTCCAGTCGGCCAGCGTGTCGGCCGTGGGGTCGTCGGCCTCGCGGAAGGTGACAACCGCGCCGGGCGAGGAGCAGCCCGCAGCCGCGAGCAGAAGGGTGAGCAGAAGCATGTACAGAAGCGGCCGCAGTGAGGGCCGCAGAGGGATGTGAAGTTCCGAGGGCATGGAATATGAAGGTTGGTCGGGTATTCGATGTTCGGTCGGGGCGGCACGCTGCCGCTTCGCACTCCAAAGATATGAAAAAACGGCGGAACCGATGCTCGGAACCGGCAGATTCCGACAAAGACCGGGCACAAAAAGAGCGGAGCGGCGATTCCGCAGAATCGCTGCTCCGCTCTGTCTCCCGGCCGGGCGGCTGCCCGGCCGAAGGGTGCTCCGCTGCGGGAGGCGACCTCCGCCGGGCCGAAGCCCGGGGCGGGCGCCTTCACGCGCGGGCGGCGCTACCGAACCTCGACCTTGAGGTTCTGGTAGTAGTTCTGGTCCGTAATGGTGATACGGCCTCCGTCGATGGCGCTCTTCTGCTCGGCCGTCACGTAGAGCGTCTTGATGTAGTAGCTGTTGAGCGTGATGCTCTGGATGTTGGGGCATCCCGTGACGTCGAGCCACTCGGCCTTGTCGTAGGAGGAGTACTTCGACGAGAACTCGATAATCTTGACCGAAGCGCCCGAAACGGTGAGCGATGCGGCGTAAACGGGCGTGCAGTAGAGGCCCTCGAATACGAGCCGTCCGTCGGTAATCGGCGCGTCACCGATGTTGATGACCTCGAGCGGCGCCGGCGTGATGTAGGAGTGCCAGCCGCTGGACGAACTGTACCAGTTGATGTCGGTCAGGTTGGGGTTGCCGCTCAGGTCGAGCTCCTTGATGGGATTCATGCCGATGCCGTTGGGGGCCAGCGTCTTCAGGTTCTTGAAGGCCTCGATGCCCTTGAGCGAGGAGATGTTCTTGCGGTAGAGGTCCGGCAGCTGGGTTGCAGCCTCGCCCGTCTCCGTAAGCAGGCACTCCGTACCGTCGAGCACCGTGATGTAGCCCGCATCGATGAGCAGCTGGCGGAAGGCGTCGTCGGGGAATTCGATGCCCTGGGGACGCTCGCCCTGCACGACGGCAATCTCGGCCCCAAGCGACGCCTCGTCGGTGCGCAGGTAGATGAAGCCCGAACGGAAGGGCTCCTCGGCAGGCTGTACCGTGAATACGAGCTCCTGCTCCTGCAGCTCCTCCGACTGGAGGGGCTCCGACTGGAGCACAATCCACTCGCCCGAAGGCTCGACGCGGAAGGGCAGGTTGCTCCGCACGTGCAGACGCAGCTCGGCACCCTCGACCGGCACCTCGAACGACGACTCGGTCACCTCGAGCAGCAGGTTGCGCTCCTGGTGCACGGTCACCGTGCGCTCGTCACCCTCCTTGTTGGAGACCACCAGCTGCGCGTCGCGGTTGCGGCCCGTCGCATTGGCGTCGACCTCGAAGTAGAAGAACGAGAGCGACCCGCGCGTCTCGACCTGGTGAATCCAGTCGACCTCCTCCACGAAGCGCACCGAGGTCTCGCTCGACGACTCGAGCCGCAGGCGGAACTCGCCGCCCTCGGGGGTGAAGGTGTAGCGGTCGCCGTTGAGCGTGAACTCCGAGGCGGCCTGCTGCGTGACCGTCAGACGGCGCTCCTCGCCGCCGCAGATGAAGGTGAAGAGCACCTCGCGCGCCTCGGGCTCGATGTTGGGCTCGACGGTAAAGCTCACCGCCTGGCCGCTCACACCCTCCTCGCTTGAGGGACGGCACCACAGCTGGCGGCCGCCCAGACGCCACTCGCCGCTGCTCGTTACGGTCACTTCGTTCGTCCCCTCGAGCGCCGCGCCCGATGCGTCGAAGGCAAGCGTCTCGACCGACAGCGTCAGCGTATCGGAGGGAACCGGAGCCTCGGCTCCGTTGTCGTCGCTGCATCCGGTCCAGGCCAGAGCGGCGGCGAACATCCAAAATATCTTTTTCATCATGTTGCGATTCTTTTCGTGTTAATCTGCTTTTCCGCGCGGCACGGCTCCGCCTCCGCGGCGGAGCGTGCCTTAACGGCTACTTCCAGTCCTTCTCGTGACGCACGCCCGACCATACGGCCTCGTCGTCGTAGATGTACTTGGCCACGTCGTTCAGCGGCGTGAACTGGCTGTTGCCCGGCTTGAGGTTGTAGACCATCTGCACGCCGTTGCCGCTGCTGCGGTTGGTCCGCAGGTTGGCGGGGTTCGACTCCGAGCCGTAGGTCATGTCGAGCGACGCCTCGCCCCACTGGCTGCGCGAGAGGCCCAGATGCGGCGGCGACATCAGCACGTCGTAGTCGCAGTAGGCGTAGTCGATGAAGTCGCCCGGGCGAACCCCCTCGACGGCCGACTTGAAGCCGTAGTTGGCCTGGCCAATCTGATAGAGCTGCACCAGCTTGTCGGGCATCGCCATCTTCACCTCGTAGAGCAGACGCGCATAGGGGCCGGGCCCGTAGGTCACGCACCCGGGCCAGAGCTGCGAGAGGTGCGCCTCGTACTGCGAGTACTCGTCGTCGAAGTCGACGCCGTCGAGCCCATAGGTCTCGACAATCGACTTCAGCTCCTGGGCGAACTGGTGCGCCGCGGCATCCGAGAGGTTGGCCACGCCCGAGCCGTCGCCGTTGCCCAGAATCGTCAGGCTCACGCGCATGCCGGCATCCTGCAGCGGCTTGATGTAGATGTCACGGTTGTCGAGGATATGGCGCACGTTGGGGTTGAGCACCACACCCACGCGCTTCTCCTCCTCGAGCCAGTTGATGTTGGCCGCAAAGATGTTGACGATGTCGAAGAGCGGTTTGCCGCTCGCCTTGCAGCTCCACTCCAGGGCGTTGAGCGGGTTGTTCTCGTTGACCTCGACGTAGCATACGGTGATGAAGCCCGTGCTCTTCTGCGTCGAGGGGTGCTCGCCGCGCACCTGCACCCAGAAGATGTAGGAGCCCTCCGTCGAGGAGACGGTAACCCCCTCGGTCGGGCTGCTCAGGCGCAGCGGCAGGGCGTAGCTCTTCCCCTCGCTCATCGCCTCGTCGGGCCGCACGCTCACGCGCAGCAGCTCCGAACGGGTGCTCTTGGGGCCTACGAGCAGCGCTCCGTCGGCCTCGAGCTCGACGGCCTGGGCCGGAACCGCCTCGAAGGAGGTGGCATGGGCCTCGTTGTAGGCCTCGAGCACCGTGGGGTCGTAGGTGAACTTGAGGTCGACGGCACGGCCCGCGGCCGAGCTCAGCACCACCTGCACCTCGCCCGACACCGGCTCGGTGTAGAGCTGCAGCGTGGCGCCGGCGGCACCCTGCGGGTTGTAGACCGTGCACAGACACTCGCCGACGGGGTCGATGCGCCCCTCGTCGATTCCGTTGGGGATGATGTCATCCTCGGCGCACGACACCAGCGCCGTGGCGCAGATGGCAGCCAGAACTCCCCATCGCATATTCTTCATGTGGTTCATAACGAATTCCAGTTTTTGTAAGTCAGTAGATTAGTTGGCATCGGGGGCGGTTTCGGGCAGCGATACCTCGGTCCACTTCAGCGGGCTGTCGGCCGTACCGTTGTTGCCGTTGCCCGTCTGGTCGCGGATGGTGTCGCCCGTACCCTCGTCGAATTTCCAGTAGGCCACCAGCCCCTCGCTGGCGGGGTCGACCTCGTAGACGTGCGAGGCAATCTCCTCCTGCGTGCGCACCACGTTCCAGATGCGGCACTCGCAGATTTCTCCGTGGAGCTCGCGGCCCGAGGCGTAGGAGTAGCCGATGTTGAAGTAGTGCGCCTTGCCCTGCGCATCGTTCTTGGGCTGGCCCAGGTTGATGGCCGAGAAGGAGTTGCCGCTCTTGTCGAGCGCCACCTCGCCGTTGATGTAGACCACCACGCGGCCGGCGGCCACGTCGCACGTCACGGCGATGTGGGTCCACTCGTTGGCCGGGATGAGGCAGGTCGAGGCCTCCGTGAAGTTGGTGCCTCCGCCGTAGGAGGTCGGCAGGACCACCTGCAGCTGGTTGGGGGCCAGGCCGTTGTCGCTGATACGAATCAGGCAGTGGCCCTCGATGCCCATCACGGTCTTGATGCCCGGTTCGAGCACATAGTCGTGGCAGCGGACGAGCGCCTCCATCGTCAGGGTGTTCAGTCCGTTGAGCACCTTCGACGATGCGCTCTGTCCGTCGAGCACCTTGTCGAAGGCGATGTAGTTGCTGTCCTCGAGGTCGGCCACCACGTTGATGATGGCGGCGCCGCGCAGCACGTAGTAGAGCGTGCGGGCGCTCTCCAGCACGGCGATGCCCTCGGCCGAACGCAGCGTGACGGGCAGCACGTGGAGCGAACGCGTGTCGAGCTGCCCCAGGTCGTGGAAGCGCACCGTCACGTCGGCCGAACGCGTCGAGCCGGCGGCTATCGAGGTCTCGCCGCCCGTCACCTCGAAGTAGGTTGCGGGAAGCATCTCTGCCTGCTCGCCGTAGAAGCGGTTATACTCCGCCACGAGCGACTCGTCGGCTTCGAAGAGAAGTTTCACCTCACGCTCGACCGGTTTGGGGGTCGCCGCGTGGAACGAACGCTCGTCGGTCGTGGCCGACTGCTTGACCAGCAGCGTGGTCACGCTCGTGTTCTGGTCGATGTAGACCTTGTTGTCGAAATCCCCGAAGGGGGCCGGTTTCTTGTTGCAGCCCGTCAGCGAGAGAAGCACCGCGCAGGCTGCCAGAAGAGCTGTATGGAATCTTTTCATGGCCTTTTAGTTTTTAGGGGAGGGGTTGAGCGTCTCGATGGCCTCCTTCGTGTAGCGATAAATCATCGTCGAGTTGTAGTAGTCGTACTGCACGTCCATGATGCCCACGGCGGCCTTGCCGAACTCCTCGGGACGGAGCATCCACTCGGCCAGAGCGCCCAGCGCGCGCACCGAGGCACCCGACTCGTCGAGCAGATAGCCCGTCGTGTCGGTCGAGGCGGGGGGTACGGCCGAGACGAGCCATACGAAGCGGTCGGTGGGGAGCCCCGCAACACCGCACATGCGGCGGGCGCGCATGCCGAAGTCGTAGACCGACTCGGCGTCGAGGCAGCGGACCACCAGATAGTCGCAGAGCGCCGCAGCCTCCACGTCGGAGAAGTACTGGGGCGTGCCCTCGAAGAGGAGCAGAGCCTCGGGATGACGCTGGCGCCACCCCTTGAGCGCCTCGGCCACCACGGCGTCGAGCGCCAGCTGCGCCGTGCGCTCCTCGTCGGTGGCGAAGGTGATGTCGGTCGGCTCGTAGCGGAGCGTGAAGCCGTCCAGTGCATCGGCCTCCACCTCGGCCATGCGCGTCTCGAGGGCCGTGCGCAGGCGCGTTGCGGCGTCGGAGGTTCCCTCCGCGCTCTCGCCGGCTCCGTCGCCCTCCTCACCGGAGGCGAGCAGCGCCGTGCAGTCGAAGGCCCCGATGACGCGGGTCCCCTTCTCGTGCAGCGAGGCGACCTGCTCCAGTTCGCTCGCCGTCAGTCGGCCGGAGGCCTTGAGCGCCACGATGTCGACGCTGTCGGGCACATCCGAGAAGAAGCCCCCGCGGCTGGCCGGCTGCTTGTTGCTGTTGTCGAACCAGACGATGGTCCGCTGATGCTCGCTCTGCTTCCAGGCGCGCAGCTCGGCCACGTAACGGGCGTAGAGCTCGGGGTTCGACTCCCCGAAAACCGGGTCCTTGACCGCGATTTTCTCGTTCTCGGTCCACTCGCTGCACGAGACGCCCGAGAGCGCACCCGCCAGCAGCGCGGCACCGCAGATTATGTGTTTGATAGTTCGTTTCATGACTTGACTATGGATGAGGGGTTATTTGACCTTGCAGTCCCACCACAGGCGGGTCGCCATGTTGTCGGGACCGCCGAGCAGCGTGAGTGCTTCGTTGATGTGCGCGTTGTTCTCCTGGTACTCCTCGACGGGATAGGGCATGCGGTTGGCATAGCTCCCCTGGGGAATCACGCCGCCGCTGCGGTTGTTCGTCGCAGGCATCAGGCGCGGATAGCCCGTACGGCGGAACTCGCACCACGCCTCGAAGCCCGAGGGGAAGATGGCCAGCCACTTCTGGGTGATAATCTGCTCGAGGTTGGTCTCGAAGTCGCCGCGCTCGTCCCACTTGACGGTGATGGCACCCGTCTCGCCCGTGTTGCTCTCCTTGCCCAGCGGGTCGACGTAGGAGGCGGGCAGCGACGTAGCGTCGGCAAGGTAGGCCTCGCAGTCACCCGACAGACCCCACTGCTCGAACGAGAGGCGCACGCCCTCCTCGTAGAGCGTCCGCGCGTCGGCCGTCGAGCCGTACCAGCCGCGCAGCGCAGCCTCGGCCTTGAGGAAGGCCACCTCGGCGGCGTTCATCCACATGAGCGGCGTGGTGTAGTCGACCACCATGTTCGAGTAGAGAAGCGACTGCGTGGGGATGCTGATGCCCGAGCGCAGGCCGATGTAGCCGTTCTGGATGCCGCCCGTGAAGGTCGACATGGTGAAGTACTTCGCCCGGCGCGGGTCCTTGTAGCCGTTCATGTAGGAGGTGATGTCGGCCGAGATGCGCGAGTCACCGCCGTTGTAGTCGTACATGACCACGCGGAAGGGGTTGTTCTGGGTCGGAATCTGGGCGTTGTCGGCATTGGAGGTGATGACCCCGCCGGCCTCCTCGCTCAGCGCCTCGCGCACCTTCGCCTCGGCCTTCTCCGGAGCCACGTAGCTCAGGCGCATGGCCATGCGCAGCTTGAGCGAGTTGGCGTAGCGGACCCACTTGGCGAGGTTGCCCGCATAGACCTTGTCCGAGGTGGCCTTGATGCTCTCGGCCGAGTGGGCGCGCAGCACCTCGAGCGCCGCGTCGAGCTCGGCAAAGAGGCGGTCGTAGACCTGCTCCTGCGAGTCGTAGGGCGAGGTGAGGGCGTTATCGGCGCCAATCTGCGAGTAGGGAATCGGGCCGTAGGTGTCCGTCACGCGGTGCACGGCCGAGACGCGGATGACGCTGGCCAGCGCCAGGGCCACCTCGTCGTCCGAGTTGACCTTCAGCTTGTTGTAGGCCGTATAGATTTCGGGAATCACGCGGATGAGCATCACGCGCGTCCAGTCGTTGGTCGGGTTGAAGATGGCGATACGCGTCGACAGACCCGGGTTCGAGTCGGCCGTGTAGCCGCCCAGGGCGCCGCCCAGCACGATGTCGGTGAACTGGTGCGTGTTGACATCGAGCGGAATGACCCAACCCTGCATGCCGGTCAGAATCGACGAGACGATGTAGTTGTCGTTGTTCATGTCGTCCTTGCCCGCGGCATAGGGGTCGGTGTTGATATCTTCGAAGCTGCCCGTGCAGGCGCCGAGCAGCGCCGCCGGAGCGAGGGCCAGCAGGCAGAGGGCCTTGCGGATGGATATCTTGTTCATGTTCATGACGTTTTAGAATTTAAGCCGGAGGTTGAAACCGATGTTGCGCGTCGAAGGCATCATGAAGTAGTCGATGCCCTGGTAGTAGTTGCCCGTCGTAGCCACCGATTCGGGGTCGAACGGAGCCTTGCAGTAGAGCATCCACAGGTTGCGGCCCACGAGCGAGAGGGTGATTTCGCAGACGTCGCCCAGCTTCTTGCGCGGGATGGTGTAGCCGATGGAGGCCTCCTGCAGGCGGACGTTCGTCGCCGAGTAGGTGTAGTACTGCGGGATGTTCTTGCCGCCCACCACCTCGTACCAGTTGTAGGCCGGGAGCATCGAGCCGCCGTTGATGCGCACGCCGCCCGCGTCACGCGCCGCAGCCGAGGCCTCCGACACGCCGTAGTAGTCGAGCTGGGCCTGCGTGGCCGAGTAGACGATGCCGCCGATGCGCGCCGAAACCATGAAGCCGAAGCGGAAGTTGCCGACGCTGAAGTCGTTGCGCCATGCCATGTTGGCCTTCGGGAAGACCGAGCCCAGCTTGATGTCGTCGAGGTTGTCCGAGACGGTGTAGATTTGGTTGTTCTCGTCGACGTAGATGTGGCCGTTGGCGTCGCGCTTGAGGTCGATAATCGAGTAGAGGTCACCCAGCGAGCCCCCCTTCTTGAGGATGAAGTGGGCCTGGTTCAGACCGCCCACGTCGAGCCGGTCCTTGGTGATGAGCTGGCCCGTTTCGGGGTGGCGGTAGTTGTCGACCAGTTCGAGGATGCGGTTCTGGTTGGCGCTGAAGGTGAAGTTCGAGCTCCACGAGAACTTGCCCCACTTGTTGCTGTAGCCCAGCGCCAGCTCGACACCGCGGTTACGCACCGAACCCGTCTGCACGTAGAGGGTCGAGTAGCCCGACGAGACGGAAATCTGCGGGTCGAAGGTCTGGTTGTAGGTCTTCGTGTTGTAGTACGAGACGTCGAGGTTGAAGTGCTTGAGGAAGCGCATCGTCAGACCCACCTCCCACGAGTCGGTACGCTCGGGCTTCAGGTCGTAGAACGGGTAGTTGGTCTCGGTCTTCCAGACCTTGTTGTCGGCGTCCCACACGTAGATGGGGTTGGCCAGGAAGCGTGCGAAGGGCATACCCACCGAGGCCCACGAACCGCGCAGCTTGACGTAGGAGAGCTCCTCGGGCATGTTGGGAATCAGCTGCGAGAGGACCACCGAGGCGCCAATCGAGGGGTAGAAGAACGACGACTTGACCGACTGCGGGCCCGCCAGCTGCGAGGGCCAGTCGTTGCGGCCCGTCAGCGTGAGGTAATAGGTCCCCTTGTAGCCGATTTCGGCCGAGGCGAAGAGCGACTGGTACTGCTCGCGCCAGCCGGCCTGCTCGCGGCGCACGCGCGTGTCGTCGAGCTGGAAGACGTTGAAGAGGTTGGCGATGCCCGACTCCATGATGGGGCCGCGGTTCTTGAAGGAGTCCTGACGGATGTCCGAGATGATGGCACCGACGTTGGCCTGCAGCGACCAGTCCTCGCCGAAGGTCTTGTTGATGTTGAGCAGCACGTCGCCGTAGGTCTGCTGGTCCTCGGTCTTGGTGATGCCGTACAGACCGTTGCTCGAACCCTCGATGAGCGTCGAGTTCGAGGTGGCGTAGAACTTCTCGGTGTAGTTGTTCACCGAGTTGTCGATGCGGATGCGGCCCGATACCGAGAGCCAGTCGAGAATCTTGTAGGAGATGTTGGCGCTGAGCATGTAGCGGCGGCGGTCGTTCTCGCGCAGGTTGCGGTAGTTAATCCAGTAGGGGTTCTGCATCGTGAGGTTGCCCGCACCAATCCATTCGTCCCAGTCCTGGACGTAGATGCGGCGTTCGGGGTCGTAGCGCTCGAACATCCGCGCACGGTTCCAGTCGTTGCCGCGCGGGAAGAGGTAGGCCGAGACCAGCGGGTTGGCGTAGGTACCCTGGTTAATCATGTTGCAGTCGCTCTGCATGATGTAGGAGGCGCTCAGGTCGATGGTCATGCGGTCCTTGAGCAGCGAGGTGGTGTTGCGCGCCGTGAAGTTGTAGCGGTCGTAGCCGTTGTTGGGGACGATGCCGCGCGAGTTGACGGCCGAAGCCGAGAGGTAGGTCTGGTTGTGGTCCGTACCGGTCGAGAGCGAGACGGTCTCGGTGCCGACGACGCCCGTCTGGAGGTAGTCCGAGGCGGGGGAGTAGCCCGTGCGGTCCTGCGGCTGGAGGCGGCTGCCCCAGCTCATGAGCGTCTGACCCTCCGAGGCGTAGAGGTTGCCCGTGCCGTAGCGGTTCTGGAAGCGGGGCATCACGAAGGGCGAGAGCACCTCGGTGTTGCTCGTCACGGTGACGGTCGTGCGGCCGGCCATACCCTTCTTCGTGGTGATGACGATGGCGCCGTTCGAGGCGTAGCTGCCGTAGAGGGCCGCTGCGGCGGCACCCGTCAGCACCGACACCGACTCGATGTCCTCGGGGTTGATGTCGGCCACGGCCTCCGACGTACCGGCCGAGTCGAACTCCGTGCCGCCCTCACCGCTGAGGTTGTACATCGGCACGCCGTCGATGACGTAAAGGGCGTTCGACGACTGGTCGATGCCCTTCGTACCGCGCATGACCACCTTCGAGGCGCCGCCGACACCCGACGACGAGGCGTTGATGTTCACACCGGCCACCTTGCCGTTGAGCGCATTGACGAAGTTGACATCCTTGTTGCCGATGATGTCGTCCGACGAAATCTGCTGCACGTTGTAGGAGAGGGCCTTCTCGGAGCGCTTGATGCCGAGGGCCGTCACCACGACGGCGTCCATGTTGAGCGACGACTCGCTCAGCGTGATGTCAATCGTCGTGCGGGAGCCCACGGCAGCCTCGGCGTCGTTGTAGCCCAGGTAGCTGGCCAGCAGCACGGCGCCGGAGGCCGGAGCGGGAACCTGGAGCGTATAGGAGCCGTCGGCCCCGGTGCTGGCACCGACGGTCGTACCCTTGACGATGACCGTCGCGCCGATGACCGGAACGCCGGCCTTGTCGGTCACGCGGCCCGTCACCACGCGGGGCTGGTCATCCACCTTGCGGGGCGTGAGCATGATGTGGTTGCCCGAGAGCTCCCAGCCGAGCTTCGTCCCCTCGACCAGACGGTCGAGCACGGTCGACAGAGGCTCCTGACGAGCGTGGAGCGTCACGCGGTGGTCGGGGTCGATGTCCTGCGTCTTGTAGAAGAACATCAGCGACGTCTGTTTCTCAATCTGTACGACGGCGTCGTCGAGCGTACCGCCGTCCACAGAGACGCTGACCCGCCGCGAGAGGGCGTCGGTCTGCGCCGAAACCGTCATTTTGCCGCCCACGAGCAGGAAAAGCAGCGTCAGGACGACAAGATTCAGATTTTTTTTCATAAATTTAACAGCTCTTAAGTGAGTAGTTTATACCCGCACGCCGCGAGACACCGTCGAAGAGGCGCCTGCGGGTGTGGACGAATTGTGAGTGATTCGGGAGCCGGGGAATGTTCGCAGCATGTCCGGCTCCGTCTCTTTTTTTATGGATAGGGAAAAGGGGAGAATGGTCCGTCAATGGAGCATAGGCAGAAAAGGTTTAAGGTTCAACGTCTCGGTTTCGGTTATTCGTAGTCGCCGCGCAGCGGGCGCGGCATGCGGTTTTCGGTGCGGTTTTCGGTGCGGGGCCGGTCGGTTGGCCGGGCCGGGGTCGATTGGTTGGTTTGCAGGTAAGTCGGTCGGTTCGTCTATCGGTTGGTCGTTCTATTGTTCTATTGTTCTATCGGTCGGTTGTTCTATCGGTCAATTGGCTGGTTGTTCGGGTCTTCGGGCTTCGGTGCCGGGCTACCGGCGCCGCGCCGAGATGCGGAAGGTATTCCCCTCGCGCACGATGTGCAGACGGTGGTCGTAGTTGAGAATCGAGAAGACCTCGTCGAGGCGCTCCGTGAGCGAGAAGGTTCCCGTATAGCGGATGTCGTCCAGCGACTCGTCCTCCAGGATGATGCGCACGCCGTAGTAGTTCTGCAGGCGGGCGGCAATGTGGTCGAGGCTCTCGTCGCGGAAGCGGTAGACGCCGTCCTCCCACGAGCACTGGCGCTCGTAGGCGTCGAGCGGCGTGAGGCGGTAGGTGCCGTCGTTCGTGTCGTAGCTGCACTGCTCGTTGGGGTGCAGGCGGAGCGTGCGGAGCAGACGCCCCTCGTTGTCGAGCAGGTCGAGCCCCACCGAGCCGCTCAGCAGCGTCACGGTGTTGACCTCCTCGTTGGAGTAGGCCTGCACGTTGAAGGTGGTGCCGAGGACGCGCACCGACTGACGGCGCGAGTGGACGATGAAGGGGTGCTCGGCGTCGTGTTCGACGTCGAAATAGGCCTCGCCGTCGAGCCACACCTCGCGCGCACCCGAGCCGAACGAGGCGGGATAGCGCAGGCTCGACGAGGCCTTCATCGTCACGTGGGTACCGTCGGCGAGCACCAGCTGCGACTTGCTGCCGGCATCGACGCGGATGGTGTTGTAGGTGTCGGCCGAACGCTGCGCGTCGAATCCGCGCCCGACGACCAGCCCCACGACCAGCATCGCCGCAGCGGCTGCGGCATAGCCTGCGGCGCGGAGCCACACTCTGCGCGGACGATTGGTTTTCATCGATTTAATGGAGGGAGCCGAAGCGGTCGCACCGGCAAATTCGTGACGCTCGAGCAGCCTGCGCCGCAGGGCGTCGACATCGACGCGGGCGGCCTCAGACGCAGCGCTGCGCCCGGCGTAGAGGTGCTTCATACCGTAGAGGAACTCGGCATGCGCCGCATCCTCGGCGAGCCATGCCTTCAGCAGGTCGGCCTCATGCGGCGTGCAATCGCCTTCAAGATAGGCGACAAGAGCGGATTCCAGCTCGGGGGAGAGTTCCTTCATCGGTTGCAGTTTTTACCCATAGAACACTCCGTGCGGCCGAATTACCTACGCCGGCAACAAAAAATTCATCGAAACGTGCAGAAAAGGGAGAGGGCGAGGGCCGAAAGGAGCAGCACGCGCATCCGTTCGCGCAGGAACCGGAGCGCCTTGTAGAGCTGGGCGTCGACCGTGCGGCGCGAGATGCCGAGGCGCGCGGCGATTTCGTCGCTCCGCAGTTCGTCGTACCACGAGAGGCGAAAGACCTCGCGGCAGCGGTCCGGCAGCTCCTCGATGGAGCGGAGCAGCCGCTCGGTGCGCTCATCGCGCGGCTCGTCGAGCACGCGCAGCTCATACTCCACCTCGCCCAGCCGCAGTTCGGCGAGCGAATTCCGGGCAAAGCGGTCGGCCACCATCTCGTGGCGAATTGCATTGCGGCAGCCGTTCAGCACGCTGCGGTAGAGGTAGGAGCGGAGCTCGGACGTGGGCATGAGGAAGCGCTCCTGCTGCCAGATGCGGACAAAGACATCCTGGACGATGTCCTCGGCGAACTCGTCGGAGACAAAACGGCGGGCAAAAACGACCATCCGGGCCGCATACTCCTTGTAGATGCGGTCGAAACGGTCGAAATCGTTCGTTTCTCGCGAAGTCAAAGTCGTCATACCTTCATCCGGGCCGACCGTATGCCGAAAAGAAACGCACACGGGGCAAAAGACAAAGATAGTGAAAAGATACGAAAAAGAAACTGATTCGGTCACGACTTGACGGGAACCCGGGCGGAGCAGCGCCCCGCACCGGCAAGCCTTCCGGCCCCGCGAGGGCCCTCTACCATCCGCTCCAGGCCGTCCCGCCACAACTTTCGGCATCTGACAGCCCCAAATGAAACCGGCCAATACATGCCTCCACTCCTTTCATCCACTCATCGGCCAACCTGCAGCCATCATCCGGTTGCTTCGCAGTACTTCCGCTCCTTCTGCTCGCTCCCCAGCGCCGCGCGCCGTTCGCCGAGGGGCACAAAAAAAGGTCAGACCTTGTGAGTCTGACCTTGAAGAGGCGGCTACCTACTCTCCCACGGGAGAACCGCAGTACCATCGGCGTGAGTGAGCTTAACTTCTCTGTTCGGAATGGGAAGAGGTGGAACCTCACTGCTATAACCACCTAAAAGAACGTTTTTACGTGCGAGTACCTCGCGGTACAACCCGTCGCACCCGGTATAAGTTTGACATAAATCGGTTATGAGATAAAGTGCGCGAAAGAAAGCCTCTCGGGTAATTAGTACTGCTCGGCTTTGACATTACTGTCTTTACACCTGCAGCCTATCAACGTAGTCGTCTCCTACGCCCCTCAAGGGAAGACTTATCTCGGGGATGGCTTCGCGCTTAGATGCTTTCAGCGCTTATCCAAACCGAACGCGGCTACTCGGCGGTACACTTGGCAGCATAACCGATACACCGGAGGTTCGTCCAACTCGGTCCTCTCGTACTAAAGTCAGGACCCCTCAATCTTCCTACGCCCGCGACAGATAGAGACCGAACTGTCTCACGACGTTCTGAACCCAGCTCGCGTGCCACTTTAATCGGCGAACAGCCGAACCCTTGGGACCTTCTCCAGCCCCAGGATGTGACGAGCCGACATCGAGGTGCCAAACCGCCGCGTCGATATGAGCTCTTGGCGGCGATCAGCCTGTTATCCCCGGAGTACCTTTTATCCTTTGAGCGATGGCCAGTCCACACAGAACCACCGGATCACTATACCCTACTTTCGTACCTGGTCGACTTGTAGGTCTCACAGTCAAGCGCCCTTATGCTATTGCACTCTTCGTACGGTTACCATTCGTACTGAGGGCACCTTGGGAAGCCTCCGTTACTCTTTTGGAGGCGACCACCCCAGTCAAACTACCCACCAAACGGTGTCTCCCTTGCGGGGTTAGAACTCAAATACACAAAGGGCCGTATTTCAACGTCGGCTCCACGAACACTGGCGTGCCCGTCTCACAGCCTCCGGCCTATCCTACACATTGTGTACCCAAATTCAGCGTTAAGCTATAGTAAAGGTTCACGGGGTCTTTTCGTCCCGTCGCGGGTACCCGGCATCTTCACCGGGACTACAATTTCACCGAGCTCACGGTTGAGACAGTGTCCAGATCGTTACACCATTCGTGCAGGTCGGGAGTTACACGACAAGGAACTTCGCTACCTTTGGCGCGTTATAGTTACGGCCGCCGTTTAGTTAGGCTTCGATTCAATGCTTCTCTTGCGATGACATCCCCTCGTAACCTTCCAGCACCGGGCAGGTGTCAGGCCCTATACTTCTTCTTTCGAATTTGCGGAGGCCTATGTTTTTGATAAACAGTCGCCTGGACCTCTTCGCTGCGCCCTACTTGCGTAGGGACCCCTTGTCCCGAAGTTACGGGGTTAATTTGCCTAGTTCCTTAACCGTGATTCACTCGAGCACCTTAGGATACTCTCCTCGACCACCTGTGTCGGTTTACGGTACGGGTGACATGCACTATAACTTAGAAGATTTTCTCGGAAGTCGACTTGGGTGCACTATCGGATTGGCCGTAGCCGCTCCGTACTGTCAGGTCTCAGCAGGAACTAACTCTTAATCTGTCCCTATACCTACACCCTTTAACCACCTATTCCGTCAGGTGGCGGCACTTACGTTCCTTCGTCTCTCCATCGAGGCACATGTCAGTATCGGAATATTAACCGATTGTCCATCGATATCGCCTTTCGGCTTAACCTTAGGACCCGACTAACCCTGATCCGATTAGCGTTGATCAGGAAACCTTGGTCTTGCGGTGTGCGGGTTACTCTCCCGCATTATCGTTACTCATGCCTACATTTGCTTTTCCATACGCTCCACCGATTCTCACGAACCGACTTCAACGCGAATGGAATGCTCCCCTACCACACTTTCGTGTCCAGAACTTCGGTGATATGCTTGATGCCCGTTTATTATCCACGCTCTGTCGCTCGACTAGTGAGCTGTTACGCACTCTTTGAATGAATAGCTGCTTCCAAGCTAACATCCTAGCTGTCTCTGCAACAAAACATCGTTAGTTCAACTTAGCATATTCTTGGGGACCTTAGTTGCTGGTCTGAGTTGTTCCTCTTTTGTGACCGGACATTAGCACCCGGCCGCTCACTGCTGTAAATCATACTACCGGCATTCGGAGTTTGTCGGGATTTGGTAGGCGGTGAAGCCCCCGCATCCAATCAGTAGCTCTACCTCCGGTAGACTCTCAATTACAACGCTGCCCCTAAAGGCATTTCGGGGAGTACGAGCTATTTCCCAGCTTGATTAGCCTTTCACCCCTACCCTCAAGTCATCGAGAAGCTTTTCAACGCTTATTCGTGCGGACCTCCAGTTGGTGTTACCCAACCTTCATCCTGCTCAAGGGTAGATCGCAAGGTTTCGCGTCTACAACCACTGACTAGCCGCCCTGTTCAGACTCGCTTTCGCTTCGGCTCCGTGACTCCTGTCACTTAACCTCGCCAGTGATTAGTAACTCGTAGGCTCATTATTCAATAGGCACGCCGTCACGGCACAAAGCCGCTCCGACAGGTTGTAAGCGTATGGTTTCAGGTTCTTTTTCACTCCCCTGTTCGGGGTACTTTTCACCTTTCCTTCACAGTACTGGTTCACTATCGGTCTCTTGGGAGTATTTAGCCTTACCGGGTGGTCCCGGCGAATTCAGACAGGATTCCTCGTGTCCCGCCCTACTCAGGATACCGCTATCGCATGACTTGATTGCCTGTACGAGCCTTTCACTCTCTATGGACGACCTTTCCAAATCATTCCAGTTCTCAGTCACTTGAATATTGCAGTCCTACTACCCCGCATTTGCCGTAACAAATACGGTTTGGGCTCCTTCCATTTCGCTCGCCGCTACTTTGGAAATCGATGTTTCTTTCTTTTCCTCCTCCTACTAAGATGTTTCAGTTCAGAGGGTTGGCCCACTTTCGTGTGACAGGTCTTCTACCTGCCGGGTTGTCCCATTCGGAGATCTCCGGATCAATTCTTGTTTGCAAATCCCCGGAGCTTTTCGCAGCTTACCACGTCCTTCGTCGCCTCCAAGAGCCTAGGCATTCCCCATACGCCCTTCATTACTTTCTTTCTTCCTTCCCGAAAACCCTATTGCGTTCTCGGGAGGCCTTATCTCATAACCTCAATCATGTCAAAGAACTTCGGAACTTGCGTTCCTCATGAACAGCACTCGGTTCGAACCTACGCCTAAAGCGGTGCTGTTGTAGCGTGTCTTTGAAGTTCAGAGCAGCTTACCTTTGAAACAAGCTCCAGAAAGGAGGTGTTCCAGCCGCACCTTCCGGTACGGCTACCTTGTTACGACTTAGCCCCAGTTACCGGTTTTGCCCTAGGTCGCTCCTTGCGGTCACGAACTTCAGGCACCCCCAGCTCCCATGGCTTGACGGGCGGTGTGTACAAGGCCCGGGAACGTATTCACCGCGCCATGGCTGATGCGCGATTACTAGCGAATCCAACTTCATGGAGGCGGGTTTCAGCCTCCAATCCGAACTGAGATAGGCTTTCGAGATTCGCATCCCTTCGCAGGGTAGCTGCCCTCTGTACCTACCATTGTAACACGTGTGTAGCCCCGGACGTAAGGGCCGTGCTGATTTGACGTCATCCCCACCTTCCTCTCGGCTTACACCGGCAGTCCCGCTAGAGTGCCCAGCTTTACCTGATGGCAACTAACGGTAGGGGTTGCGCTCGTTATGGGACTTAACCCGACACCTCACGGCACGAGCTGACGACAACCATGCAGCACCTAGTTTCGTGCCCCGAAGGGAAGACTTGTTTCCAAGTCCGTCACTAACTTTCAAGCCCGGGTAAGGTTCCTCGCGTATCATCGAATTAAACCACATGTTCCTCCGCTTGTGCGGGCCCCCGTCAATTCCTTTGAGTTTCATTCTTGCGAACGTACTCCCCAGGTGGATAACTTATCGCTTTCGCTTAGTCACCGACATTGTATCGCCGACAACGAGTTATCATCGTTTACTGCGTGGACTACCAGGGTATCTAATCCTGTTTGCTCCCCACGCTTTCGTGCCTCAACGTCAGATATAGCTTGGTAAGCTGCCTTCGCAATCGGTGTTCTGTATGATCTCTAAGCATTTCACCGCTACACCATACATTCCGCCTACCGCAACTACTCTCTAGTCAAACAGTATTAGAGGCAGCGCCGGTGTTAAGCACCGGAATTTCACCTCTAACTTATCTGACCGCCTACGCACCCTTTAAACCCAATAAATCCGGATAACGCTTGGATCCTCCGTATTACCGCGGCTGCTGGCACGGAGTTAGCCGATCCTTATTCGTACGATACTTTCAGCCGAATACACGTATTCGGGTTTACCCTCGTACAAAAGCAGTTTACAACTCATAGAGCCGTCATCCTGCACGCGGCATGGCTGGTTCAGACTTCCGTCCATTGACCAATATTCCTCACTGCTGCCTCCCGTAGGAGTTTGGTCCGTGTCTCAGTACCAATGTGGGGGGTTAACCTCTCAGTCCCCCTATGTATCGTCGCCTTGGTGAGCCGTTACCTCTCCAACTAGCTAATACAACGCATGCCCATCCATAACCACCGCAGCTTTCAACCCCAAGTGATGCCACTCGAGATGTTATGGGGCATTAGTACCAATTTCTCAGTGTTATCCCCCTGTTATGGGTAGGTTGCATACGCGTTACGCACCCGTCCGCCGGTCGCCGACAATTGAAGCAAGCTTCAATCTCGCTGCCCCTCGACTTGCATGTGTTAAGCCTGCCGCTAGCGTTCATCCTGAGCCAGGATCAAACTCTCCATTGTAAAAAATGTTTTGTTAAATCTTTAGCTCTATCTCAAAGGTATTGTTTGAAATCACTCCGAAGAGTGGATAAACTTTAGCTGCTCAAATACTTCAAAGAACACCGTTCCTATATTGCTATAAAGAACTTTCTCTTTTTTCAGTCCCCCGCCGGCCTTGTCGGCCCCTCGGTGAACCGTCCCAGTTTTTAGTGGGAAAGTGGTGCAAAGGTAATTCCTTTTTTTGAAACCTCCAAATCTTTTTCGATGTTTTTTTCAAACCCCGAATCAGACCGGATATTCGAAAGAACCTTGCTCCCGCCTCAAGTTCCAAACCCTCGTGGGTTTCTCTCTCAAAGCGGGTGCAAAGATAAAGACTTTTTTAGCTTTTTTACAAACTTTTTAAAGATTTTTTTGAATATTTTTTTGCCGAATTCACAACAGTGCTGTAAATCTGCAATTTACATTTCAGCCGAAAACTCAGCCCTCAGGGGGCCGCAGGCGAATAACACCCCTCGGGCGGGCCGGCGGACAACTCCCCCACGCACGGACCTCCGACAGCAGGAGCTCCGAAAGGCGGTTCGCCACCCCCGAAAGGAGGGGTGATTTTCCCGAAAAAAGTTCGGACGAAGGGCTCCTCGGACCGAAAAAAGCGGCTCCGACGGAGACCGAAACAACAGAAAGCAGGAAGATGAGCCCTCCGGAGAGGAGCTGTTCGCTCCTCTTTTTTTTCGAAAAAAGAGGAGGAAAATCTTACAGGGAGACCGAACCGCCCGAAGATTCAGCCCCCTGAAGGAGGCAGGCAGCCTCCAGAGGGCGAAACGCCGAGACGGATTCGGCCTCGACGCAGGACAAAAACGGAGGCGGAGACCCTTATATATATAAGGTATGGTCCGAACCCCCCCCGAAACGGCCTCGCCGAATCGGGCGAAACCGGAACTCCGCCGAGAGAAAAAGCCACAAAAAAAGCTCCGCAAAGGCAGAGCTCAGAGGCCGAAGAGGGCAAAAAAGGACGAACGACCGGCGGCGGAGCGCTAACGGATGTCGAGCCCCATGATGTAATCGTTCATGTAGTAGCCGTTGCCAATCGGGAAGTCCCCCTCGCGCAGCTTCCGCATCCCCATCCGCTCGTAGAAGTGAAGCGCCCGGTTGTGGCGGTTGACGTTGAGCTCCATGCGGCAGGGCGCCGGATGCTGGCTGCGGATATACTCCACGGCCTGACGGAAGAGGGCGGCACCCACGCCCCGTCCCTGGAAGTCGGGCAGGACGTAAATCTTCTGGAGGTGGAAGAGCTCCTCACCCTCGCGCTGCACCGAGACGTAGCCGCACGGAGTCCCGTCGCACGAGGCGATGAAGTAGGCGTGCCCCTCGCGGAACTGGTTGCGGAGGCTCTCCGCACCATACATCCACTCCATCATGTAGTCCAGCTGGGCGGGGGTCAGAATTTCGCGGTAGGTAGCCGGGAAGGCCACCTCGGCAAGGCGGCGAATCAGCGGAGCGTCGCTCTCGGCGGCAGGTCGAATCGATATCATCGGTGTGCGGTTTTTACGTGGAGGTCGGCATCCGGCCCAAGGAGGGAGGGGCACCTTTTTATAACAGACAACGGAGGAACGGAGCGGAATATTATCGGTCGCGGTCGGGAAATTGCAGCCACTCGTCACGCGTAATGCGCCGGACCAGCTCCGTGCGGCGCTCGCCCGTCACCTCGCTGAGGTGGTCGCGAAGCTCGTGGTGGGGACGGAAGCCGCACTTCTGCTGCACCCGCAGCGAATTGCGGTTGTCCTCGTAGCAACCGCACCAGAGGTTCTCGAGCTCCAACGTACGGAAAGCCCTGCGGATGAGTGCGCGCACCGCCTCGGGAATCAGCCCGCGCCCCCAATAGGGCGTACCGAGCCAATAGCCCACCTCGGCATCGCGCGGACCGATGGGAAAGTTGCTCCGCTCGGGGAAGAGCAACCCGACGCACCCCACGACCCGTCCCGTCTCGAGCAGTTCGACGGCATAGGTCTCGGGAGCCGAGAAGACCACACGGATAACCAGGAGGCTCTCGGCCACACTCCGGTGAGGCAGCCACCCCGCCGCCGGACCGATGCGCCGGTCGCTGGCCAGGGCATAGAGCTCGGCCGCGTCCGATTCGCGCCACGGACGCAGACGAAGGCGCCCGGTGCAGATGACGGCACCGGAGTCGGAGTTGCTGTTCGGGAATTCGTCCATCGGAGGTCGGATGTTTTCAGGCGGGGAAAACGGACTGCTGCCCGCACGGGGCATGGCGAGGCAGCCATAGGCGCCCCCGCAGCGGCGCGCACGGCGGCGAGCACCGGGAGCGACAGGCTCACAAAATGCAGCGGCCGGCACAGCACGCCGGCACCCGGGAAGCGCCCGGCTTAGGAAGCGGCAGCACATAGGGAGCGGCGGGCACGAAACGAGTTGCCACCCCAAAACGACAAAGGCCGACTGTCGAAACAGCCGGCCCAGCGTAACCGCATTTCCGCAATTAAGCGTACTTGAACGTCGACTCGTCCGAAACGGTGAGCTTCTTACGTCCCTTGGCACGACGGGCCGCCAGAACCTTGCGTCCGTTGGCCGTAGCCATACGCTGACGGAAACCATGCTTATTGATTCTCTTCCGGCGCGAGGGCTGGTATGTTCTCTTCATTGCCATAGCTGTATAGTTTTTATTGTTTTAGACTATTTTACGGACTGCAAAAGTACAACAAAAAAGTTATCCGCAAAAATTTTTCCGGAAAATATTTCTTCCGGTTCGGGGGAAAAGCGCCGAATTCTTCCTATCTTTATCGAAAAATAGCGAGACTATGGCCATATTCCAGGTAGAAGGCGGACACCGCCTCCACGGTGAAATCACCCCCCAGGGCGCAAAGAACGAGGCCCTTGAAATCCTCTGCGCAACGCTGCTCACCCCCCAGCGGGTCGTCGTGCGCAACATCCCGCGCATCCTCGACGTACTCCAGCTCATCGAGCTGCTCGGATGCATGGGCGTCGAGGTCGAGTGGCTCTCGGAGGACGCCTGCGCGTTCCGTGCCGCCGATATCGATTTCGACTACCTGCGTTCGGAGGACTACCGCAACCGCTGCGCACGTCTGCGCGGTTCGGTGATGCTCATCGGCCCCATGCTCGGCCGCTTCGGCAGGGGCTTCATCCCCAAGCCGGGAGGCGACAAAATCGGACGGCGCCGGCTCGACACCCACTTCCTCGGCTTCCAGAAGCTCGGCGCGAAGTTCAACTTCGACATCGCCGACGAATTCTTCATGGTCGAGGGCGCCGACCTGCAGGGCACCTACATGCTGCTCGACGAGGCCTCGGTGACCGGTACGGCCAACATCATCATGGCCGCCGTGCTGGCCAAGGGAACCACACGCATCTACAACGCCGCCTGCGAACCCTACATCCAGCAGCTCTGCCGCATGCTCAACCGCATGGGCGCCCGCATCTCGGGCATCGCCTCCAACCTGCTCACCATCGAGGGGGTCGAGGCGCTCGGAGGCACCGAACACACGATGCTCCCCGACATGATTGAGGTGGGCAGTTTCATCGGCATGGCCGCCATGACCCAGTCGGAGCTCACCATCAAGAACGTCTCCTACGACAACCTGGGCATCATCCCCGCCCAGTTCGCCCGCATGGGCATCCGCTTCGAGCAGCGGGGCGACGACATCTACATCCCCGCCCAGGAGCACTACAGCATCGACACCTTCCTCGACGGCTCCATCATGACCATCGCCGACGCGCCGTGGCCGGGACTCACCCCCGACCTGCTTTCGATATTCCTCGTGGTGGCCACCCAGGCCAAGGGCGCCGTGCTCATCCACCAGAAGATGTTCGAGAGCCGCCTCTTCTTCGTCGACAAGCTCATCGACATGGGGGCGCAGATTATCCTCTGCGACCCGCACCGCGCCACGGTCATCGGCCACGACCACCGCATCCGGCTGAGGGCCACGCGCATGACCTCGCCCGACATCCGCGCCGGCGTGGCGCTGCTCATCGCCGCCATGTCGGCCGACGGCGTCTCGACGATTCAGAACGTCGGCCAGATTGACCGCGGATACAAGGACATCGACCTGCGGCTCAACGCCCTCGGCGCACGCATCACCCGCATCGACGACTGCCAGTAGCGCAGCGCCCGACGATGCGACACAACCCATAGATACAAGAAGTTACACCCCCTATGTTTTTGGAAAACGCCAGCCGCAAGGGCTGGATTGAAGTCATCTGCGGCTCGATGTTCTCGGGCAAGACCGAGGAGCTCATCCGCCGCCTCAAACGGGCGCAGTTCGCCCACCAGAAGGTTGAAATCTACAAACCGCGCATCGACGTGCGCTACTCGGAGGAGGAGGTCGTCTCGCACGACGCCAACGCCATCCGTTCGACACCCGTAGACACGGCGCAGAACATCCTGCTCATGTCGTCGGAGGTCGACGTGGTGGGCATCGACGAGGCGCAGTTCTTCGACGAGGGGATTGTCGACGTCTGCCGCAAGCTGGCCGACAGCGGCATCCGCGTCATCGTGGCGGGGCTCGACATGGACTACACGGGCAAGCCCTTCGGGCCGATGCCCGAGCTGATGGCCACGGCCGAGTATGTGACCAAGGTGCACGCCATCTGCGTCCGCTGCGGCAACCTGGCCCACCACTCCCACCGCCTGACGGCCGACGACAAGCAGGTGATGCTCGGGGCGCAGGACTCCTACGAGCCGCTCTGCCGCCACTGCTTCCGGGCGCTCACCGAGTCGGAGTAGCCGACGCGGCCGGACAAGGGGTCGCTGCATCCGGGACCGGCAGCCAGAGCCGACGCCGCACCCCCGACGCCGCAGCCGCTCCCGGCAGACAGAGCCAACGCCGCACCCCCGACGCCGCACCCCGACACCGCAGCCGGCACGCAGTCGGCACGCAGAGGCCCCCGCCACCCCTCGGGACACAACATAAAGAGACGGCGACCCGCCCCTTCCACAAAGGAAGAGGCGGGTCGTCGCATGGATTCGGTCCACTCCGGGCCGCCGCGCAGCTTCGGCAGCGTCCCGCCCGGCAGATATTCGGAACGATTTCCGGAAAGCAGCCGGTTCAACAGCCCCTCGGGCGACACTGCTCTCCCGCAAGTTCCGGGCCGCCGTTTCATCCGCCCTGCGGCAGTGCGGCCCGGCAACATCCGGGCCCCAGCACCATTCCCGGCCCCGGGCGGAGGCATTTTTCCGCAACCTTCAGCCCCGCAACCTTCGGCCCCCGAGCGGAGGCGTCAGTCCCTGCAATTTCCGGCTCCCGGCACCTCACCCGGCCCCGGACGACAACATTTTTCGCAACCTTCGGCCCCGGCACCCTTCTCGGCCTCTGGGGCGGCGTCAGCCCCGCAGCGCCGCGATGAACTCGGGCCAGCGCGTCCAGAGATTCTCGGTGCGCAGCCACAGCTCGCGCGCCTGCGCCCCGACCGAGGGGTGCTCGCTCTCGATGTCGCGCAGGTAGGCCTCGTCGGCCGGATGCTCCGCAGCGGTGAACTCCGCATAGAAGGGGGCAAACTTCACCTTGAAGCGGTGCAGCTCCCCCTCGGGAAGGTGCCCGTCGCGGCGGAAGCCCGACCAGAGGAGCAGCAGCGTGCGGTCGGCATACTTGTCCGAGATGTCGTTGACCACCTCGTCGAAGAGCTCCTGCTCGTCCATGGCCACATAGTCGAAGGCCAGCAGCGTCGACCCCTCAAGGTGGTCCTCCGGGTCCAGGTCTAACAGCATCTCGAGCAGCGCGGCCGACAGCTCGAAGTCGTCGATGAGGAAGTGGTCGACGGCCGAGGCGTAAATCAGTTCGAGCGCCGCACGGCTGTTGCGGTGGTTCCACTCGAGAATCACCTCCTCGGTCTCGGGAATCAGCTCCGCGAGGCGCTGGAAGGCCGCATAGCGCTCGTTGCAGGCCCCCTCGACGTTGCCCGCACGCTCCATTTCGCGCGAACGGGCCAGGACCTTCGCAAAGTCGTAGGCCCCGGCGCCCTCCACCTCGAAGGTCTGGTCCGGAGTCGGATTAAGAGTTGCTTTTTGCATCATGCTTCAGTTTTAGGAGCATCCCCGCGGTCACCGCGACCGTCACCGCCACGCCGCACGCATAGGCCGCCGTGCGGTTCTCCATGCCGAGAAACTGGTCCGACACGAAGAGGAACGACGAGCAGACGAAGGTCATGAAGAGGGCCGGCAGCAGCCCCACCCAGCGGTTGCTGCGCCGCCGCTGCAGGAAGACGACAATCGCCCAGAGGACAATCGTGGCGAGCGTCTGGTTGGTCCAGGCGAAGTAACGCCACACGACGTCGAAATCGACCTGCGTAATCCAGTACCCCACCGCAAAGAGAGGAATGCAGATATAGAATCGTTTGAGTTTGCTCCGTTGTTCGAGGTGCAGCATGTCGGCGATGATGAGCCGCGCCGAGCGGAAGGCCGTATCGCCCGAGGTGATGGGGGCAGCCACGACGCCCAGCAGCGCCAGCATGCCGCCCACGACGCCCAGCATGCCGTTCGAGATGGTGTCGACGGCCCATGCGGCGCTGTCCCCGTGTTCGCCAAGCGCCGCCGAGAGTTCGCCTGCACCGCCGAAGAAGGCCATCGCCACGGCGGCCCAGATGAGGGCGATGATGCTCTCGGAAATCATCGCGCCGTAGAAGACCGAGCGGCAGGCACGCTCGTTGCCCACGCAGCGAGCCATCAGCGGCGACTGCGTGGCGTGGAAGCCCGAGATGGCGCCGCAGGCGATGGTGATGAAGAGCGTCGGGACAATCGGCACGCGTGCGGGGTCGAGTTGGAAGTTGTGCAGCGTCGTCAGCTCGGGAATCCGGTAGTCGCCCACAATCACTGCCCCCAGCAGGCCGAGGGCCATCGCCACCAGCGCCACGCCGAAGAGCGGGTAGATGCGGCCGATAATCTTGTCGATGGGCAGCAGCGTCGCCACGAAGTAGTAGGCCAGGATGAGCCACACCCAGACCGGGCAGGAGATGGCGGGAACCATGTTGGCCAGCAGCTGCGCGGGGCTGAGCAGGAAGACCGCACCGACGAGCACGAGCAGCAGCACCGAGAAGATGCGCATGAAGTGCCGCATGCCCTCACCCAGGTAGCGCCCCACCACTTCGGGGATGCTCAGACCGTCGTTGCGCACGAGCATCATGCCCGAGAGGTAGTCGTGCATGGCCCCCATGAAGATGCCGCCGAAGGTAATCCAGAGGAAGGCGACCGGGCCGAAGCATGCGCCGAGCACCGCACCGAAGATGGGGCCCGTACCGGCGATGTTGAGCAGCTGGATGAGGAATGCGCGCCAGCGGGGCAGCGGCACGTAGTCCACCCCGTCGTAGAGGCGCCTGCACGGCATCTCGGCCGACGCGTCGGCGCCCGCCTGCCGCTCCAGATAGCGCCCGTAGGTGAAGTAGGCGGTCACCAGCAGAGCCAGACATACCAGAAAAGTAATCATATCCCGGTCAGATTTGACGCGAAGATAAGAAGAATAGTGAAATTTTTTGCAAAATTGTTGCATGAAATAAATTTTTTTCAGATATTTGCAGTCCCAAAGCGAACCCAACGGCATCAAGCCAAGGTTCGGGCAGGCCGAATTAGCTCAGTGGTAGAGCACTTCACTCGTAATGAAGGGGTCCCGAGTTCAAGTCTCGGATTCGGCTCTCAAAATCAAGAGGTTACGATTTAAGTAGCCTCTTTTTTTTGTGCCGTTTCGGGAGTGAAACAGGGGCAAAAAAGGGCTTCCGAGCGCAAATGTTACACATAATGTTACACATAAAATTCAGACGCCCCGTGTTGTTTGCCTAATACGCAAACACATGAAAATCAAAACAATTTGCCGAAGCGAGATCATTTACAAAAACGGCAAATCCCCTTTGGCGATCCGCTTCACCCACCAACGAGCCCACAAACTCGTCTCGCTCGGCATCTCCGTTGAGCCGCACTACTGGGACAAAGAGGCCGAAATGCTGACAGCGGATTGCCCTGATCGAGCCTCCCTGCAAAGTAAAATCGACTGCACATTAACAGGATTTCAGAAGAAGATCAAAAGGCTGGAGGCGTTGGATATTCCCGTAAACTTCGATACGCTGTTTGAGGTAAAAACCGCCCATATCGCAGGAATCACCATCGAACAAGGATTCAACGAGGTGATTGAACGGTTGAAATCGCTCGGCAAGATTCATTCGGCAACCAAACACCGATATGCTCTGCAAGTGTTGGGAGGCTACAAACCGACCAGCATGGCCATGGAAGCCATCGACCTCGACTATCTGAAAGGGTTGGAACTATACCTACGGGAACGTGGCAACAAGGACAACAGTATCGCCACACGATTCGCCATCTTCAAGGCCATCTACAACAAGGCGGTCAAAGAGGGACGCATCGAGACCAAACAAAATCCGTTCAGCCTTTACCAAGTGGGCAGTTTGTGGGCCAAGACCCGCAAACGAGCCATCGACAAAGAGGACATCCAGCGATTGATTGATCTCGAAATTACCGAGGGACATACGACAGAGTACCGACAACTTGCCAAGGATTTATTCCTGTTCTCCTACTTTACGGCGGGAATGAATTTCGGTGACATGGCACGGTTACGTTACAAGGACCTCATAAAAGGCAGAATCTATTACTCCCGTCACAAAACCCAGAAGTTGCTATCCTTTCAACTCGTGCCGAACGCCTTGCAGATTATCGGGAAATACAGCAGGGACAACCACGCACAAGAAGATTATATCTTCCCGATTCTCGACCGAGCGGAACACAAGACCGCACAGCAGATTTTCAACCGCATCCATAAGGTGCTGGCAAAGATCAATCGGGAATTGAAAGTGCTGGGAGAACAGATCGGATTGGAGGTTCCATTGACGACCTACGTTGCCCGCCACACATACGCAACCGTCCTGAAACGGTCAGGAGTAAGCGTGGCTCTGATTTCCGAATCGTTGGGACATTCCGACCTCTCGACCACGCAAATCTACCTCGATTCATTCGAGAACAGCCAAATCGACGCGGCCATGCAGAACTTGTTGTGACTGCCGTTATCGAGAAAAGAGGTGCCCGGCTTCGCCGTGGCACCCCTTTTCTCTCTTGTTTGCGTGAGTAAAGCGAGAAAGGTTGCGATTCTTTTTTGTGCTGACGCAACCTCTGTTTTTACCGTTACTCGGCATTTGCTTCACTCTCGGCGGACTTTTCCTTACCGTCGGTCAGCGGTTCTGCGAACATTTGGATTTTCGTTCCGAGGACGCTCTCGACGCCGTACTCCATCACTCGGCGCATTACGGTTTTACCCTCGAATACCACGTGCTCGGCCACGTTTTCTCCCTTTAATCCGTTCTTTCGGCAGTACTCCCCGAAATCCATTAGGTTGGTCAATTTGCGGGCTTCGTTCTTAATGTCGTAACTTGCCCGCTTGGGGTCTCCGTAGGTGCGTTCTGCGGCCTCTTTCAGACACATCCGCTTTGTTTCGGTGTTCTGCAAGGCCGACGGCAGATTGTTGAACATCCGCCTTGCGACGGTCAATGCCGACCAAATCGGCGCACTCGGTGCACGACGGCGCGAGGTCGGGTTTGTCTGCGGCTCTTTCTGCTCGGCGGCAGGGGCGGCATTGGAGGTTGCGGCAGGAGCCGTGGTCGTGGTAGTTGCTGTGCTCTCGGCAGCAGGTGCAAAATTATTCTTTGCCATAATTTTAAATACTCCTTTTTAGGGAGGGGCGTTGGTTTTTCTGCTCGCCTTGCCCATGTGGGTCGCAGGTCATCCGTTCGGCTTGACACTGCAAACATACTGCGATTTCGTCCCGTCTTTAAGGAGGAAAAAACCAGCGCTTTCCCCCTCCCTTTTCCTCAGTCGTAGATTGCCGAGAGTGTCTGCGGAATTTTGCCCCTATAATCTTTCATTATCCCTTTCAGCGGGTCGTCGCTGTCCAAAAATGCGGGGTTGTCCGTGTAACGGAACATATAGACGATACGGGCGAACAGCAACATCCTGTTATAGGACACGAGCGACCCTTTGCGCCGTTTGGGTTTCCCTATCCTCCTGCATCGTTCCAAAGCCGCGAACAGCTCCCGCAACCGCTCCGTAGCGAAATACATCTTATAGGACAGTACGGGATAATCCGCCTTGAAGTCCTCCGAACGGTAAGCAAAGAGGTTGTCCGCTCCTTTCCGCTTCAACTCCTCCAATTTGGCGTGCAGGGCGTCAATCATATCCCGCTTAATCATCGGGTGTACGTCCAAGTTCTTGCGCCCCTTGCGAATCTGAATCGTCACATCGCCCATATCGTCGCCCAACTTGCCGAGCAACTCCCGTAACAGCATCCCGTGCGAACGGGATTTTATATCGACGCATTTGACAAACTGATTCTCGGCCCAATCATAGATAAAGAGCACCGCCATCCAAAATTTCTCCGCATCCAATTCGTACCCCTCCAAAGTGGACACGATTTCGTCGTTGTTCATAAACTGCAACCTGCTGAAAGGGGCCTTGATTAGTCCGTTGCACATGCGGTTGAAAAAACGGTACGGATAATAGCCGCCGTTCTCATAATCATCGCAGAGCAAATAGACATACTCCAAATTCTCGGTTTCGCTCGGTTCGGGTTCGAAATAGACCGAGCCGTCCTCATATTCTATCTTCGTGCTCATTGTCAGATGGTTTTAATACCCAAATTTAACATTTTCGGTTGTAAATAACACCTCGCCGCCAAGTAAAAGTTACTAATAACACTTGAAACGCATGTTTCGGGAGAATAACAGAACAATAAAGCGGTTCAAAACCCCTTGATAAGACTTTTTTACACGCATCGGGAGGTGTTTTAGAACAATGAAGCGTGCGAATTTCCGCTAATAAGGACTTTTCGCAGGTTTTCGGCTGGTCGAACACACTCCGACACCTCGCAAAGCCCCCTATAAAGCCATCTAAGACATAGATAAAAATGTTCGGATTAATTGCTGTCCGACCTTTGTTCCCAATAAAAAAGGTGCTATCTTTATAATACGAAAGAGGAGTAGTCCGAATGTCGGGTCCGTCCATAATCGGGAGGTGTTTTTCAGCGCCTCTTTTTCTTATTTCCGAGTGTAATATTTTTTGATTCCGAAATGGACTTTCTCTTTAATAATAACAATACAAGATTAAAAATAATTACAGATTTTATTTCACTAAAAACGAATTACTTATGCAAAACTGAACCATCGACGCACCCAAAGGTGCAAAATTTCTTCGGGACTTTATGACCGAAATTCCCGTAAATTGTCTTTTTAACAAGAAAAAGACGGGATGCGGGGCTACCGAATTGGCAATTCGCAACTCTATTCCAACCCTTATCGCTATGCCTTACGTGGCATTGGTGAAGAACAAGACCGTCTGCCGCACCGACGATATAGAGGTGCTGGGCGTGTACGAAGATATTACCGAGTGGGACATCACGCAATTCGCCCGTACCCATTCCCCCTTAAAGATAGCCACGACTTACGATTCCCTGCCGCGCGTCGTTTCCGCTTTACAGAGCATCGGCATAGACCCTTATAAGGAGCTGTTCCTGCTGGTGGACGAGTGGCACGTGCTGTTCAACTCCTATTCGTTCCGACACCGAGCCATCCGAGAACTGCTTGCGACGGCGGCACGCTTCGACCGTGCGACCTACATGACGGCGACACCCATAGAGCGGGAATACATGTTGGAGGAACTGCGACACCTGCCGACCTGCGAAATCGACTGACCCGACCTTACGGAGGTCAAAGTACGTTCGCGACAGACCAACAAGCCCGACAAATACGTCGTCTCGGAGTGCGTCAAAGTCCTGCGCGACGAATTGCCCTATAACCTGCATATCTTCGTCAACAGCGTGGAATTTATCGCAAAGGTCATCGACACACTCAAACTCGCACCCGAAGCCGTTAAGGTCGTCTGTTCCACGAGCGGGGACAGTCGGCAGGAAAACCAGCGTAAATTAGGCAATGCCTATCCCATAGGCCAACCCTCCGACCCTGCAAAGAAGATAAACTTTTATACCTCGACCTGCTTCGAGGGGTGCGACATCTTCGACCCCGACGGCGTTACATTCATCGTCAGCGACGGACGAAAGGCGCACACGCTGTTGGATATTTCCACGCTCTTCACGCAGATATGCGGACGCATCCGAGATTCCCGTTACAAGGCGCAAATCGTGCATGTCTATTCCACGACCAAATACAGCAAAGCCGTAACGCTCGACGAGTTTGTTGCGGCCACCCAGCGGACACTTGCAGATGCCGAAAAGTTTGCATCCGACATCAACGC
Source organism: Alistipes sp. Marseille-P5061 (assembly GCF_900290115.1). GTDB lineage: Bacteria > Bacteroidota > Bacteroidia > Bacteroidales > Rikenellaceae > Alistipes > Alistipes excrementigallinarum. The sequence continues at coordinate 145,891 of NZ_LT985750.1, read as the reverse complement.
AGTAGACGAACCGAGCCGAGAAAAACTATTGAAGAAAATCCCCTATATCAACGAGCAATATGTGCGGATAGCCGATAACCGCCTTATCGTGGAAAAGAACCTCGCCAACATGGACATCGTGAATTTCAAAATCAGCCGACATATTTACGCAACCTATGTGAACCTTACCGACGAACTGCAACGAAACGGTTACAAGGTAACGGTGCAGACATACAGCAAGGTCGTGGAACACCTTGCGGCAAACCCTTCGGCACGGACAACTTTTCAGGAGTTGTTCGACGAATACTGCCGACTGAAAACAATGACCGAACAATTTTTCGTAGTAGAAAGCCCTGCCGAATTATGCGCCGTGATAGAACAGCGGAATCCGCTGGTGAAGCAGGCTTACGACGAGTTGGGAACGGCCAAAGTGCAGGCGTTGAAATACCATGTCGGCAACATCCGCCGCGAGTTGGTAAAGGGGCTTTCAATCGGCGACGAATATAAAATCGTGAAGATGATAAACGACGCATTTCAGAAGCAGACGCCGATTGCCAAGAACAAGGCGAAAGAACGCTTGCAGGAGATTTACGACACGCTGGGATTGCAACGAAAGGCCAAAGCGACAGACCTTGCACAATGATACGAGATAAAGGACGCGCCGACACGAATAGAGGGTAAACCGACCGCGTGTGTGACAATTATCAGGGACAAGTTCGTGAGAAGATAGAGGGCGAGCCACGGCCCCGCGAAGCGGTGGCCGGGCTTCGCCCGACCACCTGCCGACGAACATCACGCGCGGACAATCCCTATTTTTCACCCCTCCCCATTTTCAGATGGAAAACGAAATTATTGCCTATCCCTTATAATGGGATTCCACATAAAACAGGCCACCCCTGTTTAAGCCTGAAACCAATTCTCCGCATACCATTATTGAGATTATATATAGTTGGATTACAGCGTATATGTGACAAACATATACTCAAAACGCTATGTACAACACACAAGAAAAGGCCAAGCAAATGACGGACACCCATGTCCTGTGGGGCCAAAGTTCGGTAATCGAGGAGTTAATCCAAGCGGGGAAAATCGACGAAGAGTACATCTATCCATTTAATGGGGAAGAGGTGTTGGAGTGGTGGTTGGTGACATCATGGCTGGCTGATCGGTTGAGAGAACAGGGCGAAATCATCATCGATGAACTGGGCTGCCATTGGTGGGGCCGAATGTCGAGCGGACAGGCCATCTACATGGACCATGTCATGCAGGAAATTTGCAGGGGGAATTGATTGATTCCCCTTGCAAATTCGCTCCTGATTATTTACTTTTGTGGAAACAACCCAATAAAGGCAAGAAAGACATGTAGCACAGAATAGATTATTACGCTTCAAAACGGGTTCCCCATCCTGTCCCGACCATATCATAAATCAAAACATTCGAAAAATGGGGACAATCAAGAATGCAGAGTTGTCGATGCAATCCGTTCGACGGCTATTGGAGCGTAATCATCTTGCCTACACGATTAAAGAGGGTACCATCCTTTTCAATCGACGGTTCAATCGCAGAACGGGACAAAAATCCTACTATTACATCGGCTTCACAGGAGGAGGACGGAGAATCGGCCGTCAGAACATCATGTTCGGTCATATAGTCTATGACGGAGACGACTTGGTGATGGGTACATACTTCCGCATTGCAATGTGCACCGACATGGCCTTTTTCGCGTTCCATTTCCACGACCTCTTTCGGCGCTTCTATCCAATCGACGAGTACAACGATTGGAACAGATGACGGGCGACAGACTTTGCAGACGGAGTGATGACCGACTGCAAGGTCTGTCTTTATGTAACGACTCAACAAATACGGCTATGCCTGCACCATAGAATCATTGAATCATAAAATAAGAGCAACAACACCCGAATGGGCAAGGTGTTTTGCAATTTCCGCCGAATATGCTACTTTTGCAGTAACATATTGAATACACGGAAAGTGTAGCTTATTCTCGTCAAACGAACGTAGGAAATTCGGATAAGGTAGAGAAAGGCTAACATCTTGCCGCGTCATATCCATTCGTGGATATAGGCGTGGTGTTGTTGCTTATTTATACCTTAGGTTTCCTACGACCTGTTTGACTAAATAAGTTTTCAGCACCGCGCTTTCTGTTTTTTTACCCAAACTTTAACCGTCGTACGGGTGCTGGGACGACAAACAAAAACTTATTGCAACGATGAAAAAGTTGTTTTTCTTTGCGACCGCTCTGTTTGCGGCAGTCTCGTTTTCGGCATGCTCCGATGATGACAAAGACGATAACAAAGATGCGTCGATCATCGGAACATGGCAGATTACACGTGAGGTCGGCTATGAAATTGTGCCAGGAGAGGGTAAATTCGATAAGGATATAACCTATCCGATTGACGATGTGAACGACGATTACGGGTTCTATTACACCTACACATTCAATGAGGATGGATCAGGGCAATATAAAAGCTACTATTATTATGACAATAATAAGCTGGATAGTAACTGGTCTGTTGAATACACGATTTCGAATAACCAACTATCGCTTTATGAAGAGCCTGATAACGGAGACCTTACATGCGTCTATGATATTAAGGAGCTGACGAATGACAAACTGGTTCTTTTATACAAAGCGGATGACGGAGACGGCTATCAGGCCGAAATAACCATTACGTTCAAGAAAATCTGATCGTTGTACGAGGTTTGACTCTTCTTCGAAAAACAAAATAGAAGGGCTTTATGAAGAATTTATTTTTATTTGCATTGTCTGCAATAATGATTTGCGGATGCTCCAAGAACGGAAACGAAACCCCAGCACCTCCTGAAGAGGATATATTTTCCGTCGATGAAACAATGCTGGAATTTAGTGGGCGGGGAGGCACACAATACATTTCCTTTGAAAGCACTCAAGATTGGACACTTTCGGGTGGCGCTTCTTGGTGTGAGCCGTCGCAGAAAAGCGGAAGCGGAACAGACCGCTATTTTTCTGTCGATTTTTCTGCAACAAGCAATACGACAACTGATAACCGTTCAACTGCATTCACGCTCAAAAGTGGAAAACAATCGGTAGAAATCCAAATAACACAAGGATTTGTTCCGACCGTCAATGTGTCCGCAGCGGGAACATTACAACAAATATTAACAGAACAAAACCTATTGGAAACAACAGAATTGAAGATCAACGGCATACCCGATGAAACGGATTTCCAATTTCTCAAATCCGTGCTGACATTAGACTATTTGGATATTTCAGACGTAAATTTGGAAGAGTTGCCTGAAAAAGCTTTTGCAAATTCTCTTATTTCCCATGTTATATTACCGCGCTCTTTGAAAGTAATCGGCAATGAAATGTTCGATATGGCAAAAACGAGAACCGTACAAATGTTTGACGAAGTAGTTGCCATAGACGATAGGGCATTTTATATGAGCGAAATTCATTCGGATTTTCATTTTTCATCCAAATTACAAACTATCGGTAAAGAGGCGTTTTATCATTGTTCGGGCTTATATTCTCTAAAATTTCCTGCATCACTTGAAACTATTGGGGAAAGTGCATTTGCGAATTTGATCCCCTATACTGGAAGTTTTCCATCTCTTGATTATATATTTTTTGAAAAAGGATCGAAATTAAAAACAATCGAAACTGGAGCATTTAAATACGCTATAGATCACGGGGGAATTATTTATATGCAACATTGTACCGAAATAACAGATATGGCGTCAGATGCCTTTAGGGGTGACATAGCTTCCAAATTCTATTTAGGAGTAAAAACACCCCCTGCATCCTCTCTCCCATTTGATAGAGGGTCTACTAATGATGGAGGACGCTATACTAACGGATGGACTGTCGAGATCTATGTTCCAGCAATGTACGTTGACGCATATGGTAAGATATGGGGCAGTCGTGATGAGATAATTGGTAGATACATGTCGTTAGAAGATAATATGCCCGAAGACAAATGATACTGCTATGGAGCAAAATAGGATAACTAAAGCCCAATGGCGAGAATTGATCGCAAATTATATTTCTATCTGCAACAACAGAGGAAATTTAGGATTGTTGGTCAAGACGGATAATCTACGGCATATTTCAAATGTAATTTGGGATGAGTGGAGCTGCATTATATCAACAAATTGCAATCGCCTTTCCCAAGCAGCCGATTTTAACGAATTGTACGAACGCATAGAGGATTTGAAAATTCGGGGAATAGGAGCGCAATCCATGATTGAAACAGCCCGACAAATCGCTTATAAATACGATATTCCATTGGATGATTCCTGCTGGAGAATAGTAGTGCGAAAATCCCCTATAATCAAATTGCTTGGTGTTCCTACAAGAGATATTAAAAGTTACTTTGCCCGATTATCTTCTGATTTTGGACAATTAACCTCACAGCAAAAAATAGATTTTATTATTGCCTGCCAAGATAAAATTAAGCGTCTGCTAACGAAATAGGATACACCACCTATCGAGTGACAGACTTTGTGAAAAGGTTAATCTATAAGACCCTTTTGCAGAGTCTGTCACTTTTTTATTTTATTTATTTCGTTAATAATCTTATCTTTATGAAGATAAGAACAACATAACATTTTGCGCAATATGAACAGATACAAACAACCAAAAACAGAATGAAAGTCCGAAACTTGGGAAGATAGGCAGATCATTCAAAAGATGGTCAGATGAAGCCCGACTGAGGGAATAGCCCTGCTTGTCGAAAAATCCAAAGACGGAATATACCCCGAAACATTTACTTATATGTTTGCCCCTAATATGGCAGACATAACAAAGCCCGTCGAAATTATCCTTGCAAAGAATCGGCGCTACCTATTCGGATGAAAGTGCGAACTTAAAGAGGTGGACGGAATAATCGGCATAATGACACAGAACGAGGTCGGAATAGAGGGAACGGACGAACGGGTAAATTTGTTCGATTACCATGTAAAAGCCGATACAATACTAATCCAATACACAACGCCCGACGGACGGGAAGAGGTGATGAAATTCCCGTTAGCTGGATTCTGCGAAAACTATCTGATGCAATTTACGAAATAACTTGATGTAGTTGGATTGCATCGTATCCATAAAGGATAAGGAGAGAGCCGAGAAAATGCGGCTTTTTCCTTTGACAACAGCAAAAAGTGACAAGCTAAAAGCAAGGGGCTTATAAAATTGCTCTTTCAATAGTCTGTCACTCTTTCTATTTATCAAACAATCAAGCAATTCTCTATTGTTTAACCGCAAACAACACAGGCCATCGTGTTACACATAATGTTACACATTACGCCCGAATTTTCCTTTTTCCATGCCGTAACAAGCTAATTTTCAGTTGAAAGCCGAATTAGCTCAGTGGTAGAGCACTTCACTCGTAATGAAGGGGTCCCGAGTTCAAGTCTCGGATTCGGCTCACGAAAGGGAGGCAACCGAAAGGCGTCTCCCTTTTTTCGTATGCACCGGGAAGGCCCGCGGCTCCGTCCGGCAGCCGGGCGGAGATATCCCGGCAGCCGGGCCAGGGCACCTTCGCCGGATACTCCCAAAAAGTTGAAAGCCACTCCTTTCGGAGCGGCTTTTTCTTGTTTGGAGCACCGCCTGAGCGGGGGTCGCCGGCCGCCCGTGCGGGCCGCACGGAGGCCGACGGCATGAAGGATTCGCGCGCCCTACCGGCGGCGGTGGAGGTGCGGCAGCGGAATGCGGGGGAAGAGCTTGCGGAAGCGCACCAGCGTCGCCGAGATGCGGTTGCCCGCCACAATCAGGCTCACGGCCACGATGATGAGCAGCATACCGCAGAGGATGCGCGGCGTGAGCTGCTCGCCGAAGATGGTCACCCCGAAGAAGACCGCCGTCACGGGCTCCAGCGCCCCGAGAATCGCCGTGGGCGTCGAGCCGATGTACTGGATGGCGCTCGTGGTGCAGAGGAACGAGATGGCTGTCGGGAAGATGGCCAGCGCCAGCAGGTTGCCCCACAGATACCACTTGCCCGGGAGCGTGACGGCCGTACCGAAGTCGAGCCGCACCAGGAAGAGCGACAGACCGAAAAGCAGCACATAGAAGGTCACCTTGAGGGTCGGGAGCTCGCGGAGCGAGGGTCGGTTGACCCCGACGATGTAGATGGCATAGGAGAGCGACGAGGTCATGACGAGCAGCGTGCCCGTAAGGCTCAGCGTCGCGCCGTCGCCCGAGCGGTAGAGCAGGCCGATGCCCGCGAGTGCCAGCAGGATGCAGAGAGAGGTCTGCAGCGTGAGCTTCTCGTGGAAGCCCACGGCCATGATGAGCGCCACCATGATGGGATAGACGAAGAGCAGCGTCAATGCGATGCCGGCGTCCATGTAGTTGTAGCTCAGGAAGAGCGCGAGCGAGGAGAACGACAGCAGCAGACCCAGCAGCACGAGCGGCACTATCTCGCGGCCGCGGAGGCGGAAGTCGCGCCCCCGGCGGAAGCGGAGCATGGCCCCCAGCAGCGGAATGGCGAACAGATAGCGGAAAAAGAGCACCGAATCGGGGTCCATGCCCTCCTTGTAGAGCGGAAGGGCAAAGAGGGGATTCATGCCGTAGGTGGCGGCGGCGACCGCACCCAGCAGATAACCTTTGGCTTTGGTATTCATGCCTCGCTTGATTTTGGGGCAAAAATAGCATTTATTTCTCCCCACCGCATCTTTTTCCCGAAAAATCGCGCGGCCCGGACCGGCACCGGGAAAAGGAGGGCGGTGGCGGCGGAAGGAACCGGAGAGAAACACTCCGCCGCCCGCACATTCCGACGGGCGGACGGACCACCCCGCATCCCCTCCCCGTGGAGGAGGGCCGCTCCCAAGCGCCGCAGGGAGGACGATGGCGGAAGGAACCGGGGAGAGAAAGGATTCGGGAAAAGAAGGGCGGCAGCAGCAAAAGGAACCGGGGAGAAATACTCCGCCGCCCGCACATTCCGACGGGCGGACGGACCGCCCCGCATCCCCTCCTCCGCGGAGGAGGGCCGCTCCCAAGCGCCGAAGGGAGGACGATGGCGGAAGGAACCGGGGAGAGAAAGGATTCGGGAAAAGAAGGGCGGCAGCAGCGGAAGGAACCGGGGAGAAATACTCCGCCGCCCGCACATTCCGACGGGCGGGCGGACCACCCCGCATCCCCTCCCCGCAGAGGAGGGCCGCTCCCAAGCGCCGCACGGAAGGCGAACGGCACGCCCCGCCGGAATATGCCGCGCCCGAGCCCTGCAGCTCCCGGGGCAGCTCCCGGGGCAGCGACATGGGCAGGCCCCGGGGGGGGCAGGACATTGGGCATCAGGGGCGCCGCGCCCACAAAAAAAGGAGCGACAACCGGTTCATCCGATTGTCGCCCCGAGCGGTTTCGGAGACGGGCTCCGGCCGAAGCACCCGGCTCCGGCTCAGATTTTCGCGCCGTAGGCCAGGTCGCCCGCATCGCCGATGCCCGGCACGATGTAGGCGCGCGAGGTGAGCTCCTCGTCAACGGCCGAGGCCCAGATGGTGGTCGTCTGGCGCGGCATGTTCTTCTCGACGTAGTCGACACCCTGCTCGCTGGCGATGACCGCCGCCACGTGGGTATGCTTCGGCACGCCGCCCCGCTCGCAGAGCGCATTGTAGGCCAGCACGAGCGACGAACCCGTCGCCAGCATCGGGTCGACCAGCAACAGCACCTTGCCCTCCAGCTCGCCGCACGAGATGTACTCGACCTTCACCTTGAACTTGCCGTCCTTCGTACTCTTGCGATAGGCCGAGACAAAGGCGTTCTCCGCATCGTCGAAGTAGTTGAGAAAGCCCTGGTGGAAGGGAAGGCCCGCACGGAGGATGGTCGCCACCACCACGCGGTCGTCAATCGTCTGGACGGTAGCCTCGCCCAGCGGCGTCTCGACCACGCGCGGCACATACTCCAGCGTCTTCGAAATCTCGTAGGCCGTCACCTCGCCGATACGCTCCAGATTGCGGCGGAAGCGCATCGAGTCCTGCTGGACGGACTTGTCGCGGATTTGCGCGATGAACTTGTTGAGCACGGTGTTCTGCTCGCTCAGGATATGCAACATAGAATCGGGGTTTGATGTTCGGTTTGTCGGTGTGCGCGGTTCAATAGAGGAAGTTGTTGAACGGGTAGCGGCCGGCATGAATCTCGCGGACCATGCCGTAGAGGTCCGAGCGGAACTTCTCGATGTTGCTCCGCGTGAGGGCCGAGAGGAAGATGCAGGGGGTGTTGGCCCGAGCTATCCAGCTCCGGCGCAGGTCGTCGAGCGAGAGGTTCTCGCGCGTGGCCGGCGTGAGGTCGTCCTCCTCCTTCTTTACATAGGTATAGGCGTCGACCTTGTTGAAGACCAGGTAGACGGGTTTGTCGCCCGCACCAATCTCCTGCAGCGTCTGCTTGACCACCGCAATCTGCTCCTCGAACTGCGGGTGCGAGATATCGACCACGTGAATCAGCAGGTCGGCCTCGCGCACCTCGTCGAGCGTCGACTTGAAGGACTCGATGAGCTCGGTGGGGAGCTTGCGGATGAAGCCCACGGTATCGGAGAGCAGGAAGGGGAGGTTGTCGAAGACCACCTTGCGCACCGTTGTGTCGAGCGTGGCGAAGAGCTTGTTCTCAGCGAAGACGTCGCTCTTCGAGATGAGGTTCATGAGCGTCGACTTGCCGACGTTGGTGTAGCCCACCAGCGCCACGCGCACGAGCGACCCGCGGTTGGAGCGCTGGACGGCCATCTGGCGGTCAATCTTCTTGAGGTCCTCCTTGAGCTTGGCAATGCGGTTGCGGATGATGCGTCGGTCGGTCTCGATTTCGCGCTCGCCCGCACCGCCGCGCGTACCCGTACCGCCGCGCTGCCGCTCGAGGTGGGTCCAGAGGCCCGACAGCCGCGGCAGCATGTATTCGTAGTTGGCCAGCTGGACCTGCGTCTTGGCGTAGGCCGTCTGGGCGCGCGAGAGGAAGATGTCGAGAATCAGGCGCGTGCGGTCGAGGATGCGGCACGGCAGCGCCTTCTCGATGTTGCGGGTCTGCGACGGCGAGAGCTCGTCGTCGAAAATCACCACGTCGATTTCATGCTCGCCGCAATACTGGGCAATCTCCTCGAGCTTGCCCGGTCCCACGTAGATGCGCGCCGAGGGCTGCGGCAGGCGCTGCATGAAGCGGCGCACGCTCTCGATGTCGGCCGTCTCGGCCAGAAACTCCAGCTCGTCGAGGTACTCCTCGGCCTGGCGGACCTCCTGTCCTTCGCGGACGACGGAGACCAGCACGGCGCGCTCACGGCGCTGCTCCTCGACGGCGGGTTGCGTCTTGTTGTTGCTCTTTTCAGCCAAAATAAATCTCCTTTCCGAGCGGACCGGTTCCGCGGCGGAGCCCTTACGCCCCGTCGTCCGGCACCGACCCGATGCTACAAATATAGGGTATCTGCACAATGCGGATACCCTATGAGATGAAACTCAGCTCCGGAATCAGTTCTGCACGCGGAAGTCTACCGGAAGCGTGTACTTGACACGTACCACCTGGTTGCGCTGCTTGCCGGGGCTCCACTTCGGCGACTTGCTCAGCACGCGGATGGCCTCGTCGGAGAGCGAGCGGTCGGGCGACTGCAGCACCTGGATATTGGTCAGACGGCCGTCCTTCTCGATGACGAACGAGAGAACCACGCGGCCCTGGATGCCGTTCTCGAGGGCAATCTGCGGGAAGCGGATATTCTGCTGAACCCAGGTGCGGAACTTGTTCAGGTCACCGCCCTGGAACGAAGGCATCGTCTCGGCAATCAGGAAGGGCTGGTCGTCCTCGATGACCTCCTCCTTGACCTCGACCTGCTGAATCACCTCGGTGTTCTCGTCAAACTCGGCGAAGTCGACATCCGTCGTAATCTTCGTATCGTTGGTCACCACCTCGAGCATGTCGGTAATCACCTTCACCTCCACCTTCTTGGGAGCCTCGGGCGGTTTCTGGTCCTGACGCGTCACCTCGGTAATCTCCTCCTCAACGGGCGCCACGTACTCCGTAACTATCTCGATACGATACTCCTTGGGCGTGTAGGCGAAGGCCGCAATGACCAACAGCAGCGACACGACCAGTCCGATTTCAAGCAGAAGACCTCGCTTGTTGTTGAGGTCCGCTTTGGGCGATTTCTTAAGTTCCATTTATCCGTAATTTTTAATTGTTTCAACCGGAGTACCCGCAGAACGGGTACGCTATGCACCACAAATATACGCACAAAAATCCAAAAAAGCGCAATCCCCCGCAAAAATATGCGGATTTTCCTTAATTTTGTCCCACAAACTCCCTTCGGGGGAGGCTTTGCATGACTGAAAACGAGACTTTGTTCGGGATGGACCTCGCACAGCTGACCGCGCTGTGCAACGAGCTGGGAATGCCGCGCTTCGCCGCACGGCAGCTCACCCGCTGGCTCTATGCGCGCCGCACGGAGGAGCCCGCGCTCATGAGCGACATCGCGCAGCGCTTCCGCGAGCAGCTGGCCACGCGCTTCACCACCGCCCTCACGCCGCCCCGGCGGGTCGACCGCTCGGCCGACGGCACGAAGAAGTACCTCTTCGCCACGGCGCAGGGGGCCTACATCGAGTCGGCCTACATCCCCGACGGCGAGCGGGCGACGCTCTGCGTCTCCTCGCAGGCGGGGTGCCGCATGGGGTGCGCCTTCTGCGCCACGGGGCGGCAGGGGCTCGTGCACTCGCTCTCGACGGCCGAAATCCTCAACCAGGTGGTCTCAATCCCCGAGTTCGAACGGCTCACGAACCTCGTCTTCATGGGGATGGGCGAGCCGCTCGACAACGCCGACAACGTACTGCGGGCGCTCGACATCCTGACCGCCGAGTGGGGCTTCGGGTGGTCGCCCACGCGCATCACCCTCTCGACGGCGGGCGTCGCGCCGCAGCTGCCGCGGCTGCTCGACCAGACGAAGGTCCATCTGGCGGTGAGCCTCCACAACCCCTTCCCGGAGGAGCGGGCGCAGATTATGCCCGTCGAGCGGGCATGGCCCATCCGCAGCGTGGTCGACATCCTGCGCCGCTACGACTTCACCCACCAGCGGCGCGTCTCGTTCGAATACATCGTGCTGAGCGGCATGAACGACTCGCCGCGCCACATCCGTGAGCTGGTGCGGCTGCTCAACGGCATCAAGTGCCGCATCAACCTCATCCGCTTCCACCGCATCCCCTCGTCGCCCTTCTTCTCGCCCGACGAGGAGGCGATGCTCCGCTTCCGCGACGCGCTGACGGCCCGCGGCATCCACACCACCATCCGCGCCTCGCGCGGCGAGGACATCCAGGCCGCCTGCGGACTGCTGAGCACCGCCGAGCAGATGGCGCGCAGCAGGCACTCCGCGCCGAAGGAGGAGTAGCGGGACGGGAGCGCCGGCGGGACGGAAGGACCGGCGGCGCGAAAGGACCGGCGGCGCAAAAAAAACCGGCGAGGCAAAAGAACCGGCGGGGCAAGAGAACCGGCGGGACGGAAAGAGAGCTGTACTCCGTTTCGGAGCGGGTTCAGTACATTTTGGAGCGGCTTCGAAGCGGCTCGCTGCAATTCCGGAGCAAATCCTGAGTGTTTCAGCAGTGATTCCGGAGCAAATCCGGAGTGATTTTTGCCGATTGAGCTCCGCAACAGCAGAATATCGCCGCCTCCGGAACGGTGCAAACGCGGCAGGCGCCACGGCCTCAACTTCATCTGAAACCGCAATCCTTATCACATCCGCAACCATTAACCACCCTAAAACACCACCTCCATGAAACGCATTCTTTTACTCTTCCTGCTGCTGCTCGGCGCCGTCGGGGCCGAAGCCCAGGTCCGCTTCATGACCCGCTCGACCGACGGCGTGCGCCGTCAGGCCGTCGAGCAGAACAAACTGGTCTTCATCGACCTCTTCGCCACCTGGTGCCCGCCCTGCCAAATGATGGAGCGCGAGGTCTTCTCGCGCAGCGACGTCGGCGCATTCATGGAGCAGCACTTCGTCTGCGCCAAGTACGACATCGACAAGACGACGGGCCGCGAGCTGCTGAAGCGCTACGGTAACCGCAGGGTGCCGCTCTATCTGATTTTCAATACCGAGGGCGAGCTGCTCGGCCGCATCCGCGGAGCCACCGACCCCGAGCGGTTCATGGCCGAGGTAAAGCGCATCCTCGACACCCTGCCCGCGGAGCCGGAGCAGCAATAGCCGCCGCGCACTTTCCCGCGCCATTGTCCGCTCCGCGCCTTCCACCGGCACGCCACACACAAAAAAGATTCCCGAACCCCTCATGAGGGATTCGGGAATCTTTCGTTTATGACGCTCGGGGCGGGATGCAAATGATGACCGGGATGCGGGCCAGAATCCCGGACCGAAGTCTCAGGCCGGAAATGCAGGCCGAAGTGCGGGCTGGAGTACGGACTGGAGTACGGGTCTAAAAACAGACTGTAATGCAGCCCCGACCGCTCTGCTCCGCCCCGGGTCGCGTTACCCGCGCTACCAGATAATCACGCGCTCGGACTCGGGCAGGAACATCGGGCCGTCGGTGATGCCGAAGGCGTCGTAGAAGCTCTGCAGGTTGCGCAGCGTGGCGTTGACGCGCCACTTGCCCAGCGAGTGCACGTCGAGCTTCGTCAGACGGGCAATCTCCTCGTCGCGGATGTTCTGTCCCCACAGCGTCGCATAGGCCAGGTAGAAGCGCTGGTCGGCCGTGAAGCCGTCGATGGGCGCCAGAGCCTCCTTGCCCTCGAGCGAGTTGTGGAAGGCCGTCCAGGCCACGCGCAGACCGCCCTGGTCGGCGATGTTCTCACCCAGGCAGAGCGAACCGTTGGCCATCAGTGCCGGCTGGCCGTCCTTGGCCGGAAGCACCTCGATGGCGTCGAACTGCTTGACCAGCACGGCGGCCTTCTCGTTGAAGGCGGCCGTATCCTCCTCGGTCCACCAGTTGTTCATGTTGCCGTCCTTGTCGAACTGACGGCCCTGGTCGTCGAATCCGTGGGTCATCTCGTGGCCGATTACCACGCCGATGGCGCCGTAGTTGACCGCATCATCCGCATCGGGATTGTAGAACGGCGGCTGAAGAATGGCGGCCGGGAAGCAGATTTCGTTGGTCGTCGGGTTGTAGTAGGCGTTGACCGTCTGCGGCGTCATGTGCCACTCGTCGCGGTCGACCGGCTTGCCCAGCTTCGTGATGTTGTCGGCCGTATACCAGGCGCTGGCGTTGACGATGTTCTCCCAGTAGCTCTTCGAGGGGTCAATCTCGAGCGTCGTGTAGTCCTTCCACTTGTCGGGGTAGCCGATTTTCACGGTGAAGGTCGAGAGCTTCTCCTGAGCCTTGGCCTTCGTGGCGTCGGACATCCAGTCGAGGGCGGCGATGTGCTCCGAGAGGGCCGTCTGGAGGTTCTTCACCAGTGCGAGCATGCGCTCCTTCTCCTTGGCCGGGAAGTAGCGGGCCACGTACATCTCGCCCACGGCCTCACCCAGCGTGTTGTTGGGCACCGACATGGCGCGCTTCCAGCGGGGCTTCATCTCCTGCTGGCCCGACATCACCTTGCCGAAGAAGTCGAACGACGCCTGCTGGAAATCGTCGCTCAGGTAGGGAGCGGCCGCCGTGACGTACTGCGCGGCCAGGTAGTAGCGCAGCTCGTCGAGCGTGGCGCTCTTGAGCAGCTCGTTGACGTTGGCGATGGCCGACGGCGTGGTTACGATGACCGTGTCGAAGGCGCCGACGCCCATCTTCTCGTAGTAGGCCGGCCAGTCGATGGCGTCGTAAGTCTTCTCGAAGTCGGCCTTCGACATGGGGTTGTACTGTGCGACGATGTTGCGCAGCTCGACGTTCGACCACATCTTCTCGGCCAGGCGCGTCTCGAGCGAGACGACGTCGGCTGCGGCCTGCTCGGCCTGCTCGAGGCCCGCCAGCTGGAACAGACGGGCGAGCATCTCACCGTAGGCCTTCTTGATGCCGGCATTCGACTCGTCGACGTAGTAGTCGCGCGTGCCCATGCCCAGACCGCTCTGCGAGACGTAGAGGGCGTTGACGTTGCTGTTCATCAGGTCGGCCTCGACGCCCATCGAGAAGAAGGGGTTGCCCACCGAACGGTGCAGGTCGGCAATGGCCCCCGTCAGCTGTGCGCGGTCCGTGATGGCGAGCAGTTCGCCGAGCTTGCTCTGGATGGGGGCGGCACCCTCGGCGTTGAGCCGTGCGGAGTCAAGTCCCATCTTGTAGAGGTCCGAGATTTTCTGCTCGACGCTCCCCTTGGCCGCCTCCATCTTCGTCATCTCCTGGAAGAGGTCGTTGATGCGCTTCTGGTTGTTCTCGCCGATTACGTCGAAGGCACCGTAGCGCGAATATTCGGGTTTGAGCGGGTTTTTGGCCTGCCACCCGCCGGTGGCGTACTGATAGAAGTCGACGTTGGGAGCCACCGTGAGGTCCATGTTCGACACGTCGATGGCCGGCGTCTTGGGCGCATTGTTCTGGCAGGCGGAAGCCATACAAGCCATAGCTGCAAGGAAAATGATTTTCTTCATGTGTTGGTTTTTGTTGTGCGGCATGCAGGCGGTCGCAGCTGCGGGCGGCGGGCGGTGGTGCACCCTGCCTCGGGCAGCAGAGGCGGAGGCATCCCCTTGCGGGGAGGCGCCGCTCCGGAGGCGGCCCGTGCCGTCGGGTTCCGAAGTTTTGAGGTCGGGGTAAAATCAAACAGGGGGCCGCAAGAGACGGCCCCCTGCTTGTTTAGTCACGGATGGCCGCTACACCCGGCAGGTCACCGAACTCGATGTACTCGAGCAGCGCGCCGCCGCCCGTCGAGATGTAGGAAACCTGGTCGGCCAGACCGAACTTGTTGATGCAGGCAACCGAGTCGCCGCCGCCGATGAGCGAGTAGGCGCCCTTCTTGGTAGCCTCGGCGATGGCGAGCGCCACCTCCTTCGAACCCGTTGCGAACTTGTCGATTTCGAAGACACCCACGGGGCCGTTCCACAGAATGGTCTTGCAGCCGAGGATGTGCTCGCGGAAAATCTTCTTGCCCTCGTCGGCGATGTCGACGCCTTCCCATCCGTCGGGGATGTTGTTGGCGGGGGCCGTCGAGGTGTTGGCGTCGGCCGAGAAGGCGTCGGCAATCAGGGCGTCGGGCGACATGACGAGCTTGACACCCTTCTGCTTGGCCAGCTCGAGAATCTCGAGGGCCACGGGGAACATGTCGGGCTCGCAAATCGAGTTGCCGACCTTGCCGCCCTGGGCTGCGGCGAAGGTGTAGGTCATACCGCCGCCGATGACAATCGAATCAACCTTCTCGATGAGCGACTTGATGACGCCAATCTTGGTCGAAACCTTCGAACCGCCGATGATGGCGCAGAAGGGGTGTGCCGGGTGCTCCATGAGCGACGAGATGGCCTTGACCTCCTTCTCCATCAGGTAGCCGAACATCTTGTCATTGGGGAAGTACTTGGCAATCAGATAGGTCGAAGCGTGCTTGCGGTGAGCCGTACCGAAGGCGTCGTTGATGTAGCAGTCGGCATACGAAGCCAGCTTCTTGACGAACTCCTTCTGGGGACCCTCCTTGAGGGCCTTCTTGGCGGCATCCTTCTCCTCCTTGGCGGCATCCTCGGCCAGGCCGCGGGGCTTGCCCTCCTCCTCGGCGTAGAAGCGGAGGTTCTCGAGCAGTACGACCTCGCCCGGCTTAATCTCCTTGCACATCCGGGCAGCCTTCTCACCCATGCAGTCACCGGCGAACTGGACCTTCACGCCCAGGTTCTTCTCGATGGCGGGGATAATCTGCTCGAGCGAATATTTGGGGTCGGGATTCTTCTTGGGACGGCCCATGTGCGACATCAGAATCACGGCGCCGCCTTCGGCGAGCACCTTCTTGATGGTGGGGATGGCGGCACGGATGCGGGTATCGTCCGTCACCTCGCCCTTCTCGTTGAGGGGCACGTTGAAATCCACGCGGATAATCGCGCGTTTGCCTTTGAAATCGTAGTTGTCAATCGAAATCATAGCTGTTGATTTTTAAGTATTTTAGTTGAAACCTATTGCTTTGCGGATTTTTCCGTGACAAATTTACGGAAATATTTCGGATTCCGTTAGTCCGATAACAGAAAAATATGTTGCGAGGAGGCGGAAACGGGGCGCGGAAGGGGCACGGGCAAGGCGTGGGAGGGAAGAGGCGCGAGAGGGAAGAGGCGCGGGCGAGGCGAAGGACAGAACACGGAACGGCGCCGTTCCCGGAAGGGCGCACAATAATATAATATAATGAGCCGGAGCGGGAGGGCGCGCGGAAAAAGGGAAGAGGGGACGGCGGAGAAGACAAGAGCGGACGGCGGAGAAGACAGGAGGAGCGGTCGGCGGGGAAGACGGGAGGAGCGGACGGCGGAGAAGACAAGAGCGGACGGCGGAGAAGACAGGAGGAGCGGTCGGCGGGGAAGACGGGAGGAGCGGTCGGCGGAGAAGACAGGAGGAGCGGACGGCGGGGAAGACAGGAGGAGCGGACGGCGGGGAAGGCGGGACGAAACGGCAAAAAAACGACAGAAAACGACAGAAAACGACAAAAAACGGCAGGATGCGGCCCGACAACCCGTAGGGCTTGCAACGTCTGGTTTACAGCGCATTACGCCCGAAAAACCGGCGTTTCCGCCCCGGCGGATAACAGATTGTAACCGCAAAAATGAAAATATTTCACCGAAAATACCTCTTTTCCAGAAAAATACCTATCTTTGCTAACAGATTGTCACCCCAAACAAGCCAAAAACCTTAAAACCATAACGAATCATGTACGGAAAAATCAAAGCCCATCTGCAACAGGAGCTCGCCGACATCAAGGCCGCGGGCCTCTACAAGAACGAACGCATCATCTGTTCGCCCCAGCGCGCCGAAATCGAGGTCGGCGGTCGCAAGGTACTGAATTTCTGTGCAAACAACTACCTCGGCCTCTCGGACAACCCCCGTCTGATTGAGGCGGCCAAGCGCGCGATGGACGCCCGCGGCTTCGGCATGTCCTCCGTCCGCTTCATCTGCGGCTGCCAGGACATCCACAAGGAGCTCGAAAAGGCCATCTCCGACTTCTTCGGCACCGAGGATACGATTCTCTACGCCGCCTGCTTCGACGCCAACGGCGGTGTCTTCGAGCCGCTCTTCACCGAGCAGGACGCCATCATCTCCGACGCCCTCAACCACGCCTCCATCATCGACGGCGTGCGTCTGTGCAAGGCCGTGCGCTACCGCTACGCCAACGCCGACATGGCCGAACTGGAGGAGTGCCTCAAGCGCGCCCAGGCGCAGCGCTTCCGCATCATCGTCACCGACGGCGTCTTCTCGATGGACGGCAACGCCGCTCCGCTCGACAAAATCTGCGCCCTGGCCGAGAAGTACGACGCGCTGGTGATGGTCGACGAGTGCCACTCGGCCGGCGTGCTGGGCAAGACGGGCCGCGGCATTACAGAGCTCTTCAACCTGCGCGGCCAGGTCGACATCCTCACCGGCACGCTGGGCAAGGCCTTCGGCGGCGCCGTGGGCGGCTTCACGACGGGCCGCCGCGAAATCATCGACCTGCTGCGCCAGCGCTCGCGTCCCTACCTCTTCTCCAACTCGCTGCCCCCCGCCGTGGTGGGTGCCGGCATCGAGCTCTTCCGCATGCTGGCCGAGAGCGACGAGATTCACGACCGTCTGGTGGCCAACGTCGAGCACTTCCGCAAGGGGATGATGGCTGCCGGCTTCGACATCAAGCCCACGCAGTCGGCCATCTGCGCCGTGATGCTCTACGACGCCAAGCTCTCGCAGGACTTTGCCGCACGTCTGCAGGACGAAGGCATCTTCGTGACGGGCTTCTACTACCCCGTCGTGCCGAAGGGCCAGGCCCGCATCCGCGTGCAGGTATCGGCCGGACACACCTTCGAGCAGCTCGACCGCTGCATCGCAGCCTTCATCAAGGTGGGCAAGGAGCTCAACATCCTCAAGTAGGCTCCGCCGCCCCAATCCGTTCAACCTTAACCAACACGACACAGCCATGCCGAAAATCGCACTGGACGCCATCGACCGGAAAATTCTGAAGTTCCTGATTAAGAACGCCCGCATGCCGTTCCTCGAGATTGCCCGCGAATGCGGCATTTCGGGGGCCGCCATCCATCAGCGCATCCGCAAGCTGGACGAATCGGGGGTCATTCTGGGCAGCCGCCTCATCGTCGACCCCAAGATGCTGGGATTCGACGTGTGTGCCCACATCGGCATCATCATCAAGGACCCGCAGCAGCTCATGCAGACGATGGAGAAGTTGCGCGACGTGCCCGAGATTGTGGAGTGTCACTTCATCACGGGCAGCTACAACATCCTGGCAAAGCTCTACTGTCTGGACAACGAGCATCTGATGCGCACGATTTTCGACGGGATTCTCCGCATTCCGGGCGTCTCCACCACCGAGACCTTCATCTCGCTCCAGGAGGCGTTCCAGCGTCAGGTGAACGTCGACTTCATCGAGGAGTAGCACCCGGGGAGGGGCGATTGAGGGGCCGAAGAGACGAGGAACTTAGGAACCGAGGGGCCGGGAGCGTGCCGAGGAGCCGGAGGGCCGGAGGGCCGGAGGAGCTGAAGGGTCAGAGGCTGAGAAGCTGGAGGACCAAGGAGCCGAAGGCCAGCAACACCCGGACACGAGTCGCGGGCCCACAGGCTGCAACACCCGGCCGCACGCTGCGGACCGCATCGACCCCCATTGACAGAGAGGGGCGGAAGCACAAATGCTTCCGCCCCTGCTGTTTTCATCCGGCAGGACTTCCCTCACCGGCACGATTTGCCGCGCCCCGCCCTTCGGTCTGCCGCTGCATGTTCCGCCAGACGATGCATCACCGCCAGATTAAATCCGGCAAAGAGCGCTCCGCCGATGCTCCAGCAGAACACCTCCCCAACGGACAAGCCGCTGCGCGCAACCGCCACGCCCCAAATCAGGGCGCCCGCCGGCAAAGCCACGACTGCCGAGACCATTCCGGGAAACATGCACCCTACGACGAGCGCTTGAAGTCCGTGAAGAAGCAGATGCAGCAGAAAAGCCGCAAACAGAGCCAGCCAGGGGCGCAAATCACACGAAAGGGCCGCATAAAGGGTCGCAGCAACCACCAAAAGGCTCTCTTCGAGCGCAATGGCCGCAAACCAGCCTCGGGAAATCCGCCCCAATCGGGCAAAGAGCGCCCCCAGACGGGGATGACGGGCCGTCAACATCCTGCGGTTCCGGAGCACCCATTCGGGAAGTCCGCCGCCACGGCCCAAAAGACCGAAACACTCCTCGGCCTCGTGCAGCAGAAAGCAGCAGGGAAAGAGCCAGAGCAGCCACCCCGCCGGCAAGAGCATCGAAGGGGCCGCAGACATCACACCTTGGGGGTATAGACCACGCGCTTGGTGGCGAAGAACTCCTCGTCGAAGAAGTCGGAGATGTTGAAAAGCTGCCACTTGAGGTGCGTGGCGGCCAGCTCCTCGGCCAGGTCGCCCCCCTTCAGGTAGAGGATTCCGTTGGGCAGCGTGCCGTGCTGTCCCCGCTCGATGCGGTTCCAAATCCACCCCACGAAGGTCGCCATCTCAGTCACGGCGCGCGAAATGACGTAGTCGAAGCGCTCGGTGAGCTGCTCGACCCGCACGCAGCGCGCCTCGAGGTTGGTCAGTCCGAGCGACGAGCGGACCCCCTCGACCACCGTGATTTTCTTGCGGATGGAGTCGGCCGCCACGAAGTGCGCCTCGGGGAAGAGGACCGCCAGCGGCACCGACGGGAAGCCGCCGCCGCACCCCACGTCGAGGATGCGCGCCCCGGCATCGAAGCGGCAGACCCGCGCGATGGCCAGCGAGTGGAGCACGTGGCGCAGGTAGAGCTGGTCGAAGTCCTTGCGCGAGACGACGTTGATTTTGGCGTTCCAGTCGGCGTAGAGGTCGTACATGGCGGCAAAGCGGTCGCACTGCTCGGGGCTCAGGTCGGGAAAGTATTTCAGTATCAGTTCCATGGCCGGGATATGTTTCGGTGTGTGGTTCGGTTGCGTGGTGTCCGGGCTCTATGTTCGCATTTTTCCGGGGTCTTCCGGGGATTTTCCAGAATTTTCCAGAGATTCGGGGGTTATCCGGTTTTTCGGGGATTCGGGCGCTGTTTCGCGGCGGGTTCCGTGGCAGTCGACGGCCGAAGCAGGCTTTCCGGTTTTTTCGGGCTCTGTCTCGTTGCAGGTTGTCGCGGCAGTCGGCGGCCGAAGCTGGTTTTCCAACTGCCCGCGTCCCCGGATTATTTGCTCCCCCGAACGGCTCGCGCCCCGCCTACTCGCCCCGGGCGATAAGACGGCACATCTGCTCGCGGGCGCGGTGAATCTGCGTCTTGACCGTCCCGAGCGGGAGCCCCAGCTTGGTGGCTATCTCCTCGTAGGAGTACTCGTCGAAGAAGCGCATCCGTATCAGCTCGCGGTAGCGCGGCGTGAGCTGCTCAAGGTAGTGTTCGAGCTGCGTCCGCTGCTGCAGGTTGATGAAGCGCTCCTCGGGGGTCGGCGTCGGCGACGGCGGCGAGGCGAAGCGCTCGTCGATGGGGAGCTCCTCCTGACGCTTGCGCACGTAGTCGATAAAGGTGTTGCGGGCGATGGTGTAGAGCCACTGCCCGAAGGTGTAGTCGGGACGGTAGCGGTGGAGGTTGATGTAGACCTTGATGAAGGTCTCCTGCAGCAGGTCGTCGGCGCCGTCGGTGCCTCCGAGCCGCTGCACGAAGAGGCGGTGGATGGCCTCGCGGTAGCGGTCGAAGAGGTATTCGAAGGCGACGTCGTCCCCTCCGAGCGCCAGCCGCACCAGTTCGCGGTCCTCGGCAACGATGTAGTCGGCTATCTCCATACGCGTTCGTCCTTGCGGCGGAGCATGAGGCTCAGCACCGCGGCATAGAAGGGGCTCAGCAGGTCATAGAGGAAGTAGGTGCGCACCAGCCCCTCCTCGCCCAGACGCCGGGCGATGCGCCGCACCTCGAGCGCCACGACCACGTAGCGAGCGAGGAGCAGGAAGACCACCGCCAGCTTGTATTCGAGCGGCATGAGCACCAGCGCCGCAACGGCCGCCACCCAGAAGAGCAGCCGCGAGAGGAGCTCGAAGCGGATGAAGCGCTTGACCGCACCCGGGTAGAAGCGGAACGACGAGCCGTAGTAGCGCAGCTGGCTCATCCACCACCCCATGCCGCCCCACGCCTTCTGGCTGAGGGTGGCGCGCGGCGAGAGGACGACGCTCACGTTGTCGCGCGTCATCACCTGCTGCATGAAGAGGTCGTCCTCGCCGATGTTCATGTTGAGGTGGTTGAAGCCGTTGGCGTCGAAGTAGATTTTCTTGGTGAAGCCGAAGTTGTGGAAGATGCCCTTGTAGGGGCGGCGGGCGATGGCCCGCGCCAGCCAGTCGGCGGCGTGCATCATCCGCCAGCAGCGCATGAAGTAGTTGGCCAGACCCCGTCCGCGCTCCATGCCGCAGTAGCCGATGACGATGTCGCCCGTGAGGAAGCCCTTGGCCATGAGCGAGAGCCAGCGGTCGCTGCGCGGCATGGCGTCGGTCGAGGTGAGGACCAGATGCTCGTAGTGGGCCGACTTGATGCCGACGTTGAGCGCCATCTTGCGCGAAATCGGGAAGCGCGGGTCGAGCAGAATCTTGGTGGTCGTGATGCGCGGGAAGGAGCTGCCCAGACGGCGCAGCTCGGCGTAGAAGTCGTTGTCCTGACCCACGTAGACAATCACCACCTCGAAATCGGGGTAGCTCTGGGCCAGAATGAGCGAGAGGCGCTCCTCGACGAAGGCGTAATCCTCCGAAAACATAGGAATTACCACCGAGATGGGAGGCTCGTGGTCGAGCACCCGACGGCGGCGGCTGTTCTTGTAGCCGGGGATGCGGCCGTAGGCGACGAGGTAGTAGTAGAGCTGGATGCCGAGCATGAGCAGCAGCACCGCAGCGAGGGCCACGCCCGTCCAGCCGCAATAGGAGAGAACCGTATCGATGAATTGCATATGTTCGAACCGTTCGGAAACAGGGGCAAAGGTACGAAACAATTCAGACATTCGGGCGTTCGGGACGGGAATAAATTTCACGGCAGCGCGGGGCGGGGCCCCGGGGGCGTGGAGGGGGTGCAAAGAGGGCGGCGAAGAGGCGGCGAAGAGGCGGCAAAGAGGCGGCGAAGAGGCGGCGAAGAGGGCGAACAGGGGGGCCGGAGCAGGGAGCCGGAGCAGGCCACTTCACGGGAGCCGGAGCGGGCGGTCGCACCCCGGCGCGGACGGCAACACGGGCGGCGGGCAACAAATCGCGGCGCAAAATTCATAATTCGCATTATTTTCCCTACTTTTGCGGGACAGTATGAGCATGCAATTTACCCTTCAGTACCGGGACCCCGCTTCGCGGGCCCGTGCCGGCGAGCTCACGACCGACCACGGCGTGATTCGCACGCCGATTTTCATGCCCGTCGGTACGGCCGCCACCGTCAAGGGGCTCTTCCACCGCGATGTGCGCGACGAGGCTCACGCCCAGATTATTCTGGCCAACACCTACCACCTCTACCTGCGTCCCGGCATGGAGATTATCGAACAGGCGGGCGGCGTGCACCGCTTCTCGACCTGGGAGGGGCCGATGCTCACCGACAGCGGCGGCTTCCAGGTCTTCTCGCTGGCCGCCTGCCGCAAGCTGCGCGAGGAGGGGTGCCACTTCCGCTCGCACATCGACGGCTCGAAGCACCTGTTCACCCCCGAGAGCGTCATCGACACCGAGCGCACCATCGGCGCCGACATCATGATGGCCTTCGACGAGTGCCCGCCGGGCGACTCGCCGCGCGACTACGCCGCCAAGTCGCTGGCGCTCACCCAGCGCTGGCTCGAACGCTGCTTCAACCGCTACCACCAGACGGCGCCCCGCTACGGCCACTACCAGGCGCTCTTCCCCATCGTGCAGGGGTGCACCTACCCCGACCTGCGCATCGCCGCGGCCGAGGATGCCATGCGCTACGACGCCGACGGATACGCCATCGGCGGCCTGGCCGTGGGCGAACCGGCCGAGAAGATGTACGAGATGCTCGAGGTGGTCGACGCCGTGCTGCCCGAGGGGCGCCCCCGCTACCTGATGGGGGTCGGCACGCCGGTCAACATCCTCGAGGGCATCGCCCGCGGCGTGGACATGTTCGACTGCGTGATGCCGACGCGCAACGGCCGCAACGGACAGCTCTTCACGGCCGAGGGCATCATCAACATCCGCAACAAGAAGTGGGAGGCAGACTTCTCGCCCATCGACCCCGAAGGGACGGCCTTCGTCGACCGGCTCTACTCGAAGGCCTACCTGCACCACCTCTGCGTCTGCGGCGAGATGCTGGCCGCCGAGATTGCCTCGCTGCACAACATCGCCTTCTACCTGCGGCTGGTGGGGATGGCCCGCGAGCACATCGCCGCAGGGGACTTCGCCGCCTGGAAGGAGCTGATGATACCCCGCCTCTCGCGCCGCCTCTGACCCGGCGCCGCCGAAGGCATGCACGCTGCAGGATGAACGTAACAAGACCATAACTTCAACGGAACGAGGAGATGAAATTCAAATTCCCGGGGTTCAAGATTCTGGACCGCTACATACTGGGGAAGTTCCTTTCGACCTACTTCTTCGCCATCGCCATGATTATCATCGTGGTGGTGCTCTTCGACTATGTCGAGAAGCTCGACAACTTCACCGAACTGAAGGCCCCGCTCAAGAAAATCATCTTTCAGTACTACCTCAACTTCATCCCCTTCTTCATCAACCAGTTCAGCGGTCTGTTCACCTTCATCGCCTGCATCTTCTTCACCTCGAAGATGGCCTACCAGACCGAAATCGTCGCCATGCTCTCGGGAGGCATGTCCTTCCGGCGGCTCATGTGGCCCTACTTCCTGGGGGCCTTCATCATCGGCTCGCTCTCGCTGGTGCTCAACCTCTGGCTCATCCCCATCTCGCAGAAGGAGATTGTCGACTTCGAGTCGCAGTACGTCAAGCGCAAGCGCAACGCCCAGTTCGACCGCCACATCTACCGCCAGATTGAGCCCGGCACCTTCGCCTACATCCGCGGCTACTCCGAGAGCAACAACAAGGCCTCGTTCTTCGCGCTGGAGCACTACGCCGACGGCACGATGACCCAGTCGCTCGAGGCGGCCGACGTCACCTTCGACCCCGAGACCCACCGCTGGACGGCACTGCGCTACACCACCCGCAGCTTCGACTCGCTGGGCGTCGAGCAGTTCCGCCAGCACCGCAACCTCGACACGCTCATCAACCTCGAGGTGACCGAGCTGGGGCGCATCAACGAGCTGATTCAGACGATGAACATCTCGAAGCTCAACGAGTTCCTCGACCAGCAGAAGGCCAAGGGCTCCGACTCCATCAACATCATCGAGGTGGAGAAGCACGCCCGCTACGCCTACCCGCTCTCGACCTTCATCCTGACGCTCATCGGCGTCTCGCTCTCATCGCGCAAGGTGCGCGGCGGCACGGGGCTCCACATCGGCATCGGCACGGCGCTCTGCTTCTCCTACATCCTCTTCAACCGCTTCTTCGAGGAGTTCGCCAAGAGCGGCTCGCTGCCGCCCGGTCTGGCCGTATGGCTCCCCAACATCATCTACCTCGGCATAGCCCTCTACCTCTACCGGAAGGCGCCGAAATAAACCGTACAAGGTCATGGAAAACTACTGGAAACGTCTCAAGGCCCACCCCGTGGCCTACAACCTGACGCTCATCGTCCTGACGATGCTGGCGCTGGCGCTCGTCGCCCACTTCGCCATGCAGGCGGGCACGCGCCACGGCGCACGCCGCACGGTGCCCGACTTCGCGGGCATCCCGCTCGACGAAGCGCAGCGCCTGGCCCGGAGCCACGACCTCGAGCTGCAGGTCAACGACTCGCTCTTCGTGCCGGCCTACGAGGGGGGCATCGTCCTCGACCAGCTGCCGGCCGGCGGCGTCGAGGTGAAGCCCGGACGCACCGTCTACGTCACCATCAACTCCTTCCGACAGAAGAGCGTGCCGGTGCCCTACGTGGCGGGCCGCTCGCTGCGCCAGGCCAAGAACATGCTCGAGATTGCCGGGCTGGAGATTGAGGAGCTCATCTACCGCCCCGACATGGCGACCAACTACGTGCTCGAGGAGTACTGCGACGGACGTCCCGTTCTGGAGACGAGCCGCATTGAGGCCGAAATCGGCTCGGGCGTGACGCTCTACGTGGGCGTCGCGGAGGGTTCGGGCACGACGCCCGTCCCGATGGTGATCGGCTACGGGCTGCGTCAGGCCAAGAGCCGCCTGTGGGAGCTGGGCATCAACGTCGGGCGCGTCACCTTCGACGAGGGCATCAACCTGCTCAACCAGAAGCAGGCGCGCGTCTACCGCCAGAGCCCCTCGGCCGAGCAGAGCATCGCCCTGGGCCAGCGCGTGAACCTCTGGCTGACGCTCGACACGAAGAAGGCCTCCGAGCAGCGCGCCGCAGCCGAGAAGGAGGCGGCCCGCACAGCCCGCGAGCGCGCCGAGCGCGAGCAGAATGTCGCCGACTCGCTGGCGCTCCTGCGCTTCGAGCAGGCGACGGGCAGCGCCGCGGAGGAGACGAGCAGCGCGGAGGGCGGTGACGAAGGATTTTTCGATTGACCGACAGCATGGCATACTCCGAACACAAAGCGACGGGCCCC
The DNA here is from genome assembly GCF_900290115.1 of Alistipes sp. Marseille-P5061. Classification (GTDB taxonomy): domain Bacteria; phylum Bacteroidota; class Bacteroidia; order Bacteroidales; family Rikenellaceae; genus Alistipes; species Alistipes excrementigallinarum. The sequence goes on along the minus strand of NZ_LT985750.1, from coordinate 120,338 downwards.
CTCGGGGAGCTCCGCACCCATACCGCCCCGGACGGCAGCGCACCTGCGGCCACCGGGGGCTGCATCGCCACGCCGGCCGGAGGCGACGGGGAGTCCATATCCGACAACGGAGAGCCGGCAACCGACAGCGGGAAGCCGCTGACCGGCAAAACGGCTCCGCAGCCCGGCGACCCGGCCCCGGAAGCCGGAGACACGGCTCCGCAGCCCGCCCCCACAACCACTCCGGCCCCGGAAACCGGCAACACGCCCCCTCAGCCTGCCGGCACAACCCCGAAAGCCAAGGGGGAGCCGCTCGCGGAGGCGGCGGCGGATGATGATGACGGCGACGACGACGGTGACGACGATGAGGGCAGCGGGCAGGGGCTCTACGAACACTTCTCCATCACGGCCGACAAGGGGCAGACGCTCATCCGGCTGGACAAGTACCTCACCTGCCGCATGGAGAAGTGCTCGCGCAACCGCATCCAGGCGGCGGCCGACAGCGGCAACATCCTCGTCAACGGCAAGCCCGCCAAGTCGAGCTACAAGGTCAAGCCGCTGGACCGCATCTCGCTGGTGATGCCCTACCCGCGCCGCGAGGTGGAGATTATCCCCGAGAACATCCCGCTCGACATCGTCTACGAGGACGACGACCTGCTGATTGTCAACAAGGCGGCCGGCATGGTGGTCCACCCGGGCCACGGCAACTACCAGGGGACGCTGGTCAACGCCCTGACCTACCACCTGCGCACGCTGCCGATGTTCCGCGAAGGGGACATGCGCGCCGGACTGGTCCACCGCATCGACAAGGATACCTCGGGACTGCTCGTCATCGCCAAGAACGAGCTGGCACACGCCCGGCTGGCCAAGCAGTTCTTCGACCATACGATTCACCGCCGTTACGTGGCCCTCGTCTGGGGCAACTTCGAAGAGGACGAGGGGACCATCACGGGCAACATCGGCCGCGACCCCAGGGACCGGCTCAAGATGCACGTCTTCGCCGACGGCTCGGAGGGCAAGCATGCCGTCACACACTGGCGCGTGCTCCGGCGCTACGGCTACGTGACGCTGGTCGAGTGCCGCCTCGAGACGGGGCGCACGCACCAGATTCGCGTCCACATGGCCTGGCAGGGCCACCCGCTCTTCAACGACGCGCGCTACGGCGGCGACCGCATCCTCAAGGGGACGACCTTTGCCAAGTACCGGCAGTTCATCGAGAACTGCTTTGCGCTGATGCCGCGCCAGGCGCTCCACGCCCGCTCGCTGGGCTTCGTCCACCCGACGACGCACCGCGAGGTCTGCTTCGAGAGCGAGCTGCCGGAGGATTTCCGCGCCGTTCTGGCCAAGTGGGACACCTACGTGGCGGCCGGCCGCACCGACGAGGAGACGCTCTGAGTTCCAATCGAGGGGGGGGGTGAGCAGGCCGGGGGAGGGCAACCTCCGGGCCGCACCGCAACACCGGACCGCTCTGCCGGACCGCACCCGCAACGCCGGGAGCCGCACCCGCAGCACCGGGGGCCGCAGCGAGGAAAGACGCTCTGAGACCGCCGCACACAGCACCCGGACCGCAATACAGCACCGGAGCCGCACCCGCAACGCAACCCCCGGAACCGCAACGCGACACCGCGACGCCCGCCCGCGGCCGCCGCACCCATATTATCCGTTACCGAACAAACCGCCATGTTTCTGCCGACAACCGTCAAAGAGGTCCGCGAACGCGGATGGGATTACCTCGACGTCATTCTCTTCACGGGCGACGCCTACATCGACCACCCGGCCTTCGGCGCCGCGGTCATCGGCCGCCTGCTCGAGGCCGAGGGCTACCGCGTCGCCATCGTCCCCCAGCCCAACTGGCAGGACGACCTGCGCGACTTCACCAAGCTCGGTGCGCCGCGCCTCTTCTTCGGCATCTCGGCCGGAGCGATGGACTCGATGGTCAACCACTACACGGCCAACCTCAGGCTGCGCCACGACGACGCCTATACGCCCGGCGGCCGCGCGGGCTTCCGCCCCGACTACGCCGTGACGGTCTACACGCGCATCCTCAAGCGCCTCTTCCCCCATGTGCCGGTGGTCGTGGGGGGCATCGAGGCCTCGCTGCGGCGGCTGACCCACTACGACTACTGGAGCGACGCGCTGCGCCCCTCGGTGCTCGTCGAGTCGGGCGCCGATCTGCTCATCTACGGCATGGGCGAGCGGGTGGTGCAGCAGGTCGCACGCGCCATGCACAACGGCTACAACGCCAAGCTGCTGCGCCGCATCCGCCAGGTGGCCTTCCTGGCCGACGACGACTACGTCGCGCGGCTCGACCCCGCGACGACCATCCGCCTCCACTCCTTCGAGGAGTGCCGGGCCGACAAGCGCGCCTTCGGCGAGAACTTCACCGTCATCGAGACGCAGAGCAACCTGATGGAGCCCGTTGCGACGCTCGTCGAGCGGACGGGCGACCGCTGGGTGGTGGTCACACCCCCCAACACCACGCTCTCGACCGAGGAGCTCGACCACTCGTTCGACCTCCCCTACGAGCGGGCGCCCCACCCGCGCTACCGCGGCAAGGGGGAGATTCCGGCCTGGGAGATGATTAAGTTCTCGCTCAACATCCACCGGGGCTGCTTCGGCGGCTGCTCCTTCTGCACCATCTCGGCCCACCAGGGCAAGTTCGTACACTCGCGCAGCGAGCGGTCGATTCTCGCCGAGGTGGAGCGTATCGTCCGCATGCCCGGCTTCAAGGGCTACCTCTCGGACATCGGGGCCCCCTCGGCCAACATGTACCGCATGGGGGGCCGCGACCGGACGCTCTGCGCCCGCTGCCGGCGCCCCTCGTGCCTCCATCCGCAGCGTTGCCCCAACCTCGACAACGACCACCGGCCGCTGCTGGCCCTCTACGAGAAAATCCGCGCCGTGAAGGGCATCCGCAAGGCCTTCATCGGCAGCGGCATCCGCTACGACCTCTTCGACGATTCGCCCTACCTCGAGACGGTGCTCCGCCACCACACCTCGGGGCGGCTCAAGGTGGCCCCCGAGCACACCGAGGAGCATGTGCTGCGGCTGATGCGCAAGCCCCCCTTCGCCCTCTTCGAGCAGCTCAACGAGTCGTTCCACGCCATCTGCCGCCGCGAGGGGCTCCCCTACCAGCTCATCCCCTACTTCATCTCGTCGCACCCCGGCTGTACGGAGCACGACATGCGCGAACTGGCGCGCAAGGTGCTCGGACGGCTCCACTTCACCCTCGAGCAGGTGCAGGACCTCACCCCCACGCCGATGACCCTCTCGTCGGTGATGTTCTACACGGGCGAGAACCCCTACACCCACGAGCCGGTCTACGTCGCCCGCACGCAGGAGGAGAAGCGCCGCCAGAAGAGCTACTTCTTCCGCCCGGGACAGGCGGGGGCAGCCCCGGCCCGAAGTGCGGGACGAGGCACAGAGCATGGAACAGGACACGATTCGACCCGGGGCGCGGAACGCGGAGCGGAGCATGGAGCGGAACGGGGAACGACCCGGGGCGCGGAACGCGGAGCGGAGCATGGAGCGGAACGGGGAACGACCCGGGGTGCGGAACGCGGACCGGAGCATGATTCGGCGCGCGCTGCGGCCCGGGAGGCAAACCGGGGCGCGAAGCGGAGCTCGGCGGCAGGCTCCGGCAAGTTTTCGGCAAAGGGTTCGGCAAAAAGTTCGGCCCGCGCCGGGCAGACCGGTCGCACCGAGCGACTCGACCGCCCGGGACAGTCTGACCGCTCGGGGCAATCCGGGCAGACCGGCCGCAGCGAGCGATTCGACCGCCCGGGACAATCCGGGCCGTCCGGCCGCTCCGAACGATTCAACCATTCCAACCGCTCCGAGGGGCGGGAGCCGCGTGAAACCACCTCTTCGGAGCGCCGCTCCGGGAGGGCCAAAGGCGGACGACGATGAGCGGCGGCTGGACCATCCGCCGGATGAGGCAGTCGGAGTACGCCCTGCTGCCCGAGCTGCTGCTCAAGGCCATCTACCTGCCCGAAGGGACGCCGCCGCCCCCCTTCGAGGCGGTCTTCTCCCCCGAACTGCTCCCCTACACGGTCGGCTTCGGAGCCGGCGCCTACGACCGGGCGCTCTGCGCCGTGGTGCGCGGAACGGTCATCGGCGCCGTCTGGGTGCGGCTGGTCAGGGGGTTCGGCTATCTGGACGACGCGACGCCCGAGCTGGTGCTCGTCGTCGAGAAGCCCTTCCGCGGCCGCGGCATCGGCACGGAGCTGCTCCGCAGGATGCTGCTGCTGGCCGCCGACGAGGGGGTCCAGCACCTCTCGCTCTCGGTGCAGCGCGCCAATCCGGCCCGGAGGCTCTACCTGCGCATGGGCTTCGAGACGGTGCGGAGCCACGGCGGGGAGGATATCATGTGCCGCCCGACGGCGGGTGTGGAGCGCCGGACGGGCGACCGTCTGCGGCGCTGGCTGGAGCCGATTGCAAGGCTCTTCCGCCGCGACGAGGAGCCGGAAGGATAAGGCGCCCGAGGGTCGGAGCACAGAGACAAAGGGTAACCGGGCAGGCGGCAGGAAGCACAGGCCGCGGACAGGTGGCGCAAAGGTCGGGGCAGGCCGGCAGCAAGAAGCACCGACGGCGGGTCGGCGGCACGGAGCGCCGGCGCCCCCTCGGCAACCCACAAAAGATGAGGCGGAGCACTCCCGTGGGGAGTGCTCCGCCTCTTTTTTTGGGCGTGAATAAACGGAAGCGCGGTCTTCGCGGCTCAGCACCCCAGCAGCGGGGCGAGTTCGTCGATGCGCTCCAGCACGGGAAAGTCGTAGGGTGCGAGCGCCGCGGGGTCGACCTCCTCGTGGCGCCACGTCTCGCCGAAGGGGATGTGGACCGCACGGCCCCCCAGCGCCACCACGGGGAGCACGTCGGAGCGCAGCGAGTTGCCCACCATGAGGAACGCCCCGGGGGCGACCCCCAGCCGCCGCATCACCTCGCCGTAGGCCGCCTCGTCCTTGTCGGCCATCACCTCGACGGCATCGAAGCAAGGGGCCAGCCCCGAGAGGCGGAGTTTGCGTCGCTGGTCGAGCAAATCCCCCTTGGTGACGACCGCCAGGCGGTAGCGCCCCTGCAGCCGCCGGAGCGTCTCCCGCACGCCGGGCAGCAGCTCGACGGGACGCTGAAGCTGGTCGCGCCCCAGGGCGAGTAGCTCCCCCACGACGGCGGCGGGGAGCCGCTCGCCGCCCAGCTCGAGCGCCGTCTCGACCATCGAGAGGACGCAGGCCTTGACGCCGTAGCCATAGAGCGGCATGTTGGCCACCTCGCGGGCATAGAGCCGCTCGACGGCCTCCCCCGCCCCGGCCCACGGGGCCACAAGGGCGCAGAAGCGACGTTCGCTTTCGCGGAAGAAGGGTTCGTTGACCCACAGCGTGTCGTCGGCATCGAAGGCGACGACCTCAACGGTTCGGTAGTCCGATATTCGGTTCATCTCATCCATTTCAGTATCTTCAGAAGATTCCCGTCAACATGACCGACACCCCGTGGCGGCCGAAGGGGCGGGCCGCCGCCAGCTGACGGGCCCGCTGCGAGGCGCGGTGCTCCTCGTAGGTGTAGTCGAGCTGGAAGCGGAAGAAGCGCCAGGGGGTCCACAACAGCCCCAGCGTGTAGTTGTTCTGGCCGTAGCCGAGCTCCATATCCTCGTCGAAGGAGTCGTAGCGCACGACGGGAAAAAACTTCGCCGAGGCGCGCCACCCGCCCGCAAGGAACCACCCCTGGCTCCGCTGCCGGCGCAGAGGCTGTTCATCCCCGGCGGCGGCCACCTCCGTACGGCCCCAGATATACTCGCCGCGCAGCATGAAGCGCCCCCGGTCGTAGCGGCCCCCCGCACCGTAGCGCACGCGGCCGAGGCTCCGCTCGCCGTAGCGGCCCCAGTAGCCCGAGGCGGCAAGGAGCAGCCCCGCCGTCGGGCGGAGGGTCAGCCGCGCCACGACATCCTTCGAGCGGTTGCGGTCGTGCGCATTGATGCCCTCGCCGTTGAGCAGCGCGAGGTTGTAGCCGAGCAGGTGCTCCCCGCCGCGGCGGATGAAGCCTCCGTAGAGGTGCCCGCCGAGGCCGCGTCCCGTCGAGGCGTGGCCGCTGATGTCGTTGAAGCCCATCAGGCGGATGAGCACCAGCGGGTAGTCGATGAACTCGACGCTGAAGGGGGGATACTCCGTGTTCTCGATGGAGAAGGGGATTTTGAAGGCCCCCGCCTGGAGGTTGAGCTGTTCGAAGGGGCGGTAGCGCAGGAAGGCGTCGAGCAGCTGGGGATGGGCCAGCTCGATGTGGAAGCGGTAGTCGAGCCGCGGAGCGAGGTCGCCCTGCAGGTCGAGCCGCACGCGCCGGACGAAGAACTCCGAGGTGCCGCGGTCGTGCCATTCGTAGCCCAGCTGCAGGTAGCCCGAGATGCGGGGCAGGCAGGCGCGGAGGCGCTCCAGCCGCGCGATGCGGCGCTCCAGAGCGGCAGGGTCCGGGGAGGAAGCTTGGGCGGGGTCCGAGGCGGAGTCCGGTTCGAGGGCGGCGGAGACGTCCGAAGCGCCTGGGGCCGCCGGGGAGGACTCGGCCGGAGCGGCGGCGGGGCCTTGGGCGGAGCCCGGCTCCGGAGCGGCAGGCATGGGAGCGGCGGAGGTCGCCGGGTTGCCGGGGGCCGCCGGGGAGGAATCGGCCGGAGGAGCCGGGACCGGAGGAGCCGGGACCGGAGCGGCAGCGGGGGCTGTCTTCGGAGCGGCGGCAGGGTCCGGAACTGCGGGTGACTCCGGGGCGCCGGTCGTCTCCGGGGCATCCGGAACTTCCGGGACATCCAGAACTTCCGGGGCCGGCAGTGCCGCCGCGACAGGCAGAGCCACCGGGGCAGCCGCGACAGCCACGGATTCGGCAGCCGGCGGAGCCCCCGCAAGGGGGCGAATCGGCGCATCGGTATGAAGTCGGGAGGGAAGGGGGTTGCCGGGACGGAGCTCATGCGCGAAGCATCCGGCCGGCCGAGCACTGCAACAAACCGCACACGCAAAGAGTGCGAGGAGGTGGTTTTTCATGGTATTGGTGCTTTGGGGTGACAAATGAAGGAAATTCCGCGCAATATTCCAACCGGGACCGGCACTTTCGGCCTCCATTCCGGCCAAAAGGGAGGCAAACGCCCCCTGTCCGCCGCGGCGGGCCGGCAAATGGAGAAACCGGCGGGTCAATGGGAATGGCCGGCGGGAAGGAGCGGCCGGCGCAGCAACCGGCAGAGGCGGCGGCGACCGGCGGGGCAACCAGTCGAAACCGGTGGCCCCGGGAGGCGGCGGGTCGGCGTCGGCGGGGAGGAACTCCCGAGAGGCCGGCGGGAAGGAGCGGCCGGCGCGGCAACCGGCAGAGGCGGCGGCGACCGGCGGGGCAACCAGTCGAAACCGGTGGCCCCGGGAGGCGGCGGGTCGGCGTCGGCGGGGAGGAACTCCCGAGAGGCCGGCGGGAAGGAGCGACCGGCGGGGCAACCGGCAGAGGCGGGCGGTCCCGGAAGGCGGCGGGTCGGCGGCGGGTCAGCGGGCGCCGGCAAAAAAGACACCCCGGAGCGGCACTCCGGGGTGTCGACGGACAAGCCGTCTTCAACACAATACTTATGATACTTAAATACTGATTTTTCCAGTCGTCTGCTGCCGCCGGACGCTGCCGGCTGCCGCGCTTTTCCAATTTTCGGGCCGCATTGCTCCAACTCCGGGTCGTTCCCAAATTCGGGACGCTCCCGACACCAGGGTCGGACGCCACTTTTCCAGTTTTTGGGCCGCCACCCTCCAATCCGGGCCGCCGGCCTCCTTGCGCCGGCCCGGCCAAACTTCGGGCCATCCATCGCGGTCCTGCCAAGTTCCGGACCATCCATGCACCAGCCCCGCCAAGTTCCGGGCGGTCCAGTTCGGCACCCCAATCTCCGGCCCCCGGGCCCCCGCCGCGCTACTCGCCGCTGCGCACCTTGCGGTTGATGCGCTGCAGATGCTCGTGCAGCCGCTCGCGGAACCGCTCGCGACGCTGCTTGAGGTTCGCCTGCCACCCCTGCCAGCGGGTGTAGCGCTCGCGCTTCTCGGGGTAGATGTCGGGAATCGTCACCAGAATGCCCGTCTCCTCCACCCCGCCGAAGTCGGGGTTCGAGACCGTATCGAAGACCCGCATCGTCGGCGAGAGGTTCATGTAGGCGTTGATGAGCGGCGGAATCGTCTCGTCGAACTCGCGGATTTTCTGCAGCAGAATCCGGTAGTTCTCCGCATAGTCGCTCCCCGTGAAGAACTCCTCGTAGTAGGGGTCGTCCAGGTCGAGCTGCAGCGGGTGGATGGCCGTCACCAGATGGTCGCGGTCGGGGAAGTAGCGCCGCAGGAACCAGATGAGGGCGTTGCGTGCCACGGACTTGTAGGTCGTATACATGGTCACCTTGCCGAAGAGGTACTTCGCCTGGGGGTTGAGCACGATGAGGGCGCCCAGTCCGTCCCAGAGGTTGTCGAGCGCGTAGATGCTCTTGCGGTTGGCCCGCGCCTGGTAGGAGCGCTGCACGAACGAGCGCCCCAGCTCGATGGTATAGGGAAGGTAGTCGCGCCGGAACTGCTCGCTGAAGCGGAAGTAGTGCTCGGTCGAGAGGTGGCGCGGATGCTCCGACGTGCAAACGATGAAGCGGTAGCCACCCACTATCTCCTCGGCGTGGGGGTCCCACACGATGAGCTGGTAGTAGCCGTCCGGTGCGAGGTCCTCCTCGTCGATGTCCACCTCGAGCCCCGTGCCGCCGCCGGCGATGCGGAAGGCCTCCTCGCGCAGGCGCCCCACCTCGCGCATCAGCGCCGGACACTCCGAGGCCGCAAAGATGTAGATTTCGTTCGAGGCCTTGTTCGTATCGCGGTACTTGCGTTCGGGGGTCAGCTCGGCCCGCAACAGTGCCCGGTCGACGGGAGGAATAATCGGTTGCATCAGCGTTTGGGATATCGTCCGCCGCGGCCCGCGGGTCGGCGGCGGATTATACTTTACGGCACAAAAATAGGTATTTTATCGCTTTTTCTCCCCTGCGTCGAGGCTATTTTTCAAAAAATAGGTCTTTTTGCGTACGAACTCCACCTGTTCGCGGAGCGACCCCGCCGCCTGGAGCTCCGTCATGCGGAGCGGCTCGCCGAAGCGGATGCGGAAGTGTTTGCCCCCCTGGGAGAACATCTCATCGGGGAGCCAGAGCATCTCGATGTTGAACTTGATGCCCAGCGCCTTGCGCAGCGAGGCCACGCGGTAGAAGAAGTTCGACAGCTCGCCCTCGACGAAGACCGGAACCACCTGCCGCTGCGAGGCGTAGGCTTTCTTCAGGAAGTTGGGCTTCCACGGAAGGTCGCACACCTGCCCCCCGATGCGGCGCGAGCAGAGCCCCGCCGGGAAGGTCAGAATCGGCCGCTCGCCCATGAACTCCTCCTCGTAGCGGCGCGCATAGGCGGCGCTCTGCGCCCCGTGCTTGTTGACGGGAATCCAGAGCGGCCGCAGCGGCTCGAGGTGCATGAGCAGGTCGTTGACCACCACGCGCGCATCGCCGAAGCGGCCAATCAGCTCGTCGGCCAGCATCATGCCGTCCATGCCGCCGAAGGGGTGGTTCGAGACGAAGAGGTAGCGCCCCGCGGGGTCGAGCCGCTCGAGCCCCTCGGAGGAGTAGGTGACCCCCCAGGTGCGGAAGCAGGCGTGGATGAACTCCCGCGGAGGGAGCTCCCAGAAGGTGCGCAGGATGTAGTTGATATCCTCCTCGTGGATGGTGCGGCGCAGCCACCGCAGGGCGAAGCCCGGAAGGTGGCGGGCCAGCGAGGGGGCCTTCTCCGCGAGGACGCGGGCTATGTCGATTTCGGCCATTTCGGACTGTTTTTTTCACGCTTCCGCCGTACGGAAGCGGAGCCGCACGGCCGTAGGGCGACCGGCAGCCGGGTCGGAAAAATTTATATCGGCAAAGATAAACATTCTTCGGGAAAAAGTCGCTACCTTTACACCCAAATCGACCATAGCGAAATGGCTGCTCCGCAATACCACGTACCCGTCCTGCTCGAGGAGTCGGTCGGGCTGCTCGACATCGACCCCCGAGGCACCTACGCCGACCTGACCTTCGGCGGCGGAGGGCACTCGCGCCGCATCCTCGCCGCACTGGGGCCCGAAGGGCGGCTCTACGCCTTCGACCAGGACCGCGACACGCGCGCCAACTGCCCCGACGACGGGCGGTTCCACTACGTCGAGAGCAACTTCCGCTTCCTGCGCGGGGCGCTGCGGCTGCGCGGCGTCGTGCAGGTCGACGGCATTCTGGCCGACCTGGGGGTCTCGTCGCACCACTTCGACGACCTCGAGCGGGGCTTCTCGTTCCGCGGCGAGGCGCCGCTCGACATGCGGATGAACCAGCGGGGACACCTGACGGCGGCCGACGTGGTCAACGGCTACACCAACGCCGAGCTGACGCGTCTGCTGCGCGACTGGGGCGAGCTGGAGACCCCCTGGAAGATTGCCAACTGCATCGAGCGGGCACGCGCCGGGGAGCCCATCCGCACCACCGCGCAGCTGGTTGCGGCGGTGCGCCCCTGCACCCCCCGCAAGGAGGAGGCGAAGTTCCTCACCAAGCTCTTCCAGGCGCTCCGCATCGAGGTCAACGGCGAGATGGAGGCGCTCAAGATGGCGCTCGAGCAGAGCCTCAAGGTGCTGCGTCCGGGCGGGCGGCTGGTGGTCATCTCCTACCACTCGCTCGAGGACCGGCTGGTGAAGAACTTCATGCGCAGCGGCAACTTCGAGGGGCGCGTCGAGAAGGACTTCTTCGGGCGGAGCCTCACCCCCTTCGAGCCGCTCACCCGCAAGGCGGTGACCCCCTCGGACGAGGAGCTGGCACGCAACCCCCGTTCGCGTTCGGCCCGGCTGCGGGCGGCCGTCAAGCGGGCGGATATCCCCGGCGAGGCGGCCGGCGAGCAGGAAAGCCGATAGCTGCGAGGCAGCCGGGAAAAGAGAAGAAGGCCGGCAAGCAGGAAGGCCGGTGAAAGAAACGGGCCGGCGCGGCCTATAATAATAGAAAACGAGAGGAGACGGGAGGCGCCCGGCAAAGAGACTGCGGAGCCGCACCCCGCCGACCGCACGAGATAACACGAGATAAAGAGACGACCCGCCATGATGCAGGACCACGAATTCGACCCCGTAACCCCCGAGGAGCTCGCCGAGCGCGAGCGCGAGGCGGAACTTGCACGCAAGATTCGCCGCGAGGTGGTGCGCATCCAGCGGGGCGAGGCCGACGAGGAGCTGCGCGAGGATGCCGAACGCGAAGAGGCCGAGCGCCGCGAACGCGAAGAGGCCGAGGAGCGGGCGCGCAAACGCGCCTCGAGCACCATCCGCCAGCTCATCTCGGGCACCATCCTGCTGCGCAAGGAGGCCTCGGAGGCCTACCCCTACCTGCTCAGCATCGCGGGGATGTTCTTCCTGAGCATCGTGGTGATGTTCTGGTCGCTGCACCTCGACCGCCGCTATTCGCAGCTCGAACGCGAAGTGCAGATGCTGCGCGAGCGCTCGGTGCGCCTCCAGCAGCAGCGCTTCCGCGTGACGACCCATTCGGCCGTCGTCGAACAGCTGCGCCAGCGCGGCATCGAACTCTACGACCCGACGGTTCCGGGCGAAATCATCGAATAAACGGCCATGAAGGAGGTACACTCACCCATCAAGAAGGACATCCTGCTGCGGGTCCGGCTGCTCTACGTGCTCTTCATCGCCGTGGCGGCCGTCGTGCTGCTGCGCCTCATCTGGGTGCAGCTCTTCAGCCGCGAGGTGGCCTACAACGCCGACCGCCTCTCGAGCCGCATCTTCACCGAGGAGGTCATCCCCGCCCAGCGGGGCAGCATCCTGGCCCGCAACGGCGAGCCGCTGGCCACCTCGATTTTCCGCTACCAGGCCGCCTTCGACTTCGGCAGCCCGGGACTCGACTCGCTGAAGAGCTTCCACGAGCAGAGCGACTCGCTGGCCAAGCTGCTCGCCGCCTTCTTCCGCGACAAGCCCGCCTCGGAGTACCGCCGCTTCTTCCGCGCCGAGCATGCCCGCCGCTACCGGCTGGTCAACGCCCGCGAGACCACCTACCTCCGCTCCACGGGCTTTCTGGGGCGGCTCATCGACCGCCTGCGCGGCGAGGAGTACATCACGCGCCGCATCTACGACACGCTGCGCGACCACACCCCCGTCAACATCTTCCCGCGCGAGGTCGACCGCGCCGAGTGGGAGACGCTGCGCCGCTACCCGCTGCTCAACTGGAACATGGGCATGGTCTACACGCTCGTCGAGCGCGACGAGCGCATCTATCCCCAGGGCGAGCTGGCCCGTCGTACGGTCGGCCTGACGGGTGACCGCGGCAACTACGGCATCGAGGATGCCTACCGCGAGGAGCTGGCCGGACACGACGGAAAGGCCGTGCGGCAGCGCATCGCCCGCGGCTTCTACGGCCGCGTGGCAGGCAAGGGCAACGAGGAGCCGCTCGACGGCGCCGACGTGGTGACGACGCTCGACCTGGACCTTCAGGATGTGGCCGACAAGGCGCTGCGCCAGCAGCTCGAGGCGCAGAACGCCATCTGGGGGACCACCATCGTCATGGAGACGCGCACGGGCGAGATTCTGGCCATGGCCAACCTCGGGCGCGCGGGCGGCGAGGGGAGCTTCGCCGAGCGCGAGAACTACGCCCTGGGGCGCAGCATGGAGCCCGGCTCGACCTTCAAGCTCGCCTCGATGCTGCTGCTGCTCGACGACGCCGGCATGTCGCCCCACAAGGAGTACGACACCCACAACGGCGACCCGGTGACCGTGGGCCCGGCGCGCAACATCCGCGACTCGCACCGCGGCGACCGCGTCATCGACTTCCGCCGCGCGGTGGCCTCGTCGTCGAACGTCTACTTCGCCGAGGCGGTCTGGGAGCACTACGGAGCCACGGGCAAGAAGATGGATTACAGCAACTTCCTCCACGAGCAGCTCCACCTGGGGCAGACCGTCGGGCTGGAGCGGCTGGGCGAGCGCAAGCCCTCCATCACGCGCGACTGGAAGGTGCCCGACCCGGGCGTGATGCTCGTCAAGATGAGCTACGGCTACCGCGTGCGGCTGGCCCCCATCCAGATGCTCACCTTCTACAACGCCATCGCCAACGGCGGCAAGATGATATCGCCGGTGCTGGTGCGCGAGCTGCGGCGCGGCGACGAGGTGGTGCGCCGCTTCGGGAGCGAGACCATCGAGAGCCGCATCTGCTCGCACGAGACGCTGCGCGAGGTGACGCGCGACCTCGAGGAGGTCTGCCGCACGGGTACGGCCAGCCAGTTCTTCCGCGACTCGACGCGCTACCGCGTGGCCGCCAAGACCGGCACGGCGCAGATTACCGACAGCCGCATGGGGGGACGCTACTACCTGGGGTCGATGATTGCCTTCTTCCCCTCCGACGAGCCGCGCTACACGGTGCTGACCACCATCGAGACCCGCGCCCAGCCGGGCAAGGCCTACTACGGCGGGCCGCTGGCCGGTCCGGTGGTCAAGCGGATGGTCGACTACATCTCGAACCGCGAGCAGGAGTGGCACGGCCGCGTGGAGCGGGGCGGCGAGCGGCGCTACCCCGAGCACATCAAGGGGGGCAGCATCGAACAGCTCCGTGAAGTGGCGGGCGAGCTCTCGCGCAACGTCCGCAGCGAGAGCCGCCACGGCTGGGGCCGCGCCATGGTCGACAGCACCGCGCGCGTCCACATCGCGGAGCTCGAGACGCAGCGCAGTGTCATGCCCGACGTGCGGGGCATGGGGCTCAAGGATGCCCTCTTCCTGCTCGAGTCGCAGGGGCTGCGCGTCGCCTTTACGGGCGAGGGTTCGGTGCGCCGCCAGAGCATCCCGCCCGGGACGCACGTTGCGCCGGGAGCGACGGTCTCCATCGCGCTGCAGTAGCGGCCGGGGAGGGAGACAAGGAGCCGAGAGGGCTTGATGGGGGGCCGACCGGAGCCGGCACGATAAAAGGAAGCGCCGGGGCCGGGCCCAATAAAGAAACCGGACGGAGCCGAGTGGTACAACCCGGACGCCGGGGTCGGAGAGGACCGAAAAAAAACGCCGGGCCGGGTGCGGGACAAAGACCGCCACCACCGGGTGCGGAGAAGAATACCCCACCGCCGGGGCCGAGAGGACCGGAAAAAACGCCGGGCCGGGTGCAGGACAAAGACTGCAGCCACCCCGGGGCGGCGGATTGAAACGAACGATTGTCAGTAAAAACTGAAGCAACATACGATGAAACCATTGGAAGAACTTTTGCACGGCATTCCCGTCGAGGAGCTTGCGGGCCCCCGCGACGCCGCCATCGAGGCACTCGCCTTCGATTCGCGTGCCGTGCGGCCGGGAAGCTGCTTTTTCGCCATCCCCGGCACGCAGTGCGACGGGCACGACTTCATCGGGGCGGCGCTGGCCGCCGGAGCCGCGGCCGTCGTCTGCGAACGCATGCCCGCCGAGCGGCCCGAAGGGGTCGCCTTCGTCCGCGTGAAGGATGCACACGGCGCCCTGGCCGATGCGGCGGCAGCCTTCTACGACCACCCGAGCCGCGCGCTGAAGCTCGTCGGTGTGACGGGCACCAACGGCAAGACGACCACCGCCACGCTGCTCTACGACCTGGTGCGGGCGCTCGGCTACCGCGCCGGCCTCATCTCGACGGTGGTCTACCGCATCGACGACGAGCGCATCGAGTCGACCCACACCACGCCCGACCCCGTGCGCCTCAACGCCATGCTGCGCCGCATGGTCGACGCCGGGTGCAGCTACTGCTTCATGGAGTGCTCGTCGCACGCCATCGTCCAGGAGCGGACGCGCGGACTCGACTTCGCCGGAGGGCTCTTCACCAACATCACCCACGACCACCTCGACTACCACAAGACCTTCGCCGAGTACATCCGCGCCAAGAAGCTCTTCTTCGACCGGCTGCCGCAGGGGGCCTTCGCGCTGACCAACGCCGACGACCGCAACGGCGCGGTGATGCTCCAGAACACCGCCGCGCGGCGCTACACCTACTCGCTGCGCTCGATGGCCGACTTCCGGGCCAAAATCCTCGAGATGCACCCCGACGGCATGCTGCTGCGCATCGACGGCAGCGAGGTGTGGGTCGGCTTCCTCGGGCGCTTCAACGCCAGCAACCTGCTGGCCGTCTACGGCACGGCCTGCCTGCTGGGATTCGACCGCGCGGAGGTGCTGCGCGCCATGAGTGCACTGCACCCCGTGAGCGGACGGCTGGAGTTCATCCGCGCCGCCAACGGCACCACCGCCGTGGTGGACTACGCCCATACGCCCGACGCGCTGGAGAACGTCCTCCAGACGCTCGACGAGGTACGCCGCCCCGAACAGCGGCTCATCGTCGTCTGCGGCTGCGGCGGCGACCGCGACCGCACCAAGCGCCCCGAGATGGCGCAGATTGCCGTCAAGTACGCCTCGACGGCCATCTTCACCTCGGACAACCCGCGCCACGAGTCGCCCGAGGCGATTCTCGACGAGATGACGGCCGGACTGCAGCCCGGCGACCGCTACCTGCGCATCACCGACCGCGCCGAGGCCATCCGCACGGCCGTGATGCTCTCGGCTCCGGGCGACCTGCTGCTCGTGGCCGGCAAGGGGCACGAGACCTACCAGATTGTGGGCGACGAGCGGCGCCACTTCGACGACCGCGAGGAGCTCCGCCGCGACTTCGCGGCGCTCGACGGCGGGACGGCCCGATAGCCCCCCACCGCAAACCGGACCGGCGCGAACGCCCGCCGCGGCCGCAACACGGCGCGAACCCGCCGGGCGCACGACACAGACACACGACACACGACACAACAAGAGAAACGACCTTACCATGCTTTACCATCTTTTCCAGTACCTCGACCGCACCTACGACCTCCCGGGCTCGGGCATGTTCCAGTACCTCTCCTTCCGGGCGGCGGCGGCCATCATCCTGGCACTGCTCATCGTCATCATCTTCGGACGCCGCATCATCGACCTGCTGCGCCGCCAGCAAATCGGCGAGGAGATTCGCGACCTGGGGCTCGAAGGACAGCTCCAGAAGCGCGGCACCCCGACCATGGGCGGCATCCTCATCCTGCTGGCCATCCTGGTTCCCACGCTGTTGGTGGGCAAGCTCGACAACATCTACATCCAGCTGATGCTCGTCTCGACGCTCTGGCTCGGATTCATCGGCGGCCTGGACGACTACATCAAGGTCTTCCGCCACAACAAGGAGGGGCTCAAGGGGCGCTTCAAGATTGTGGGTCAGGTCGGACTGGGCATCATCGTCGGCACGACGATGTGGCTCTCGCAGGACATCGTCGTCCGCGAGAAGGTCGTCCAGCCGGTCGACACGCTCATCGTCGAGCAGGACGGAACCCCCGTGCAGGGCATCCACCAGAACGTGGTGCTCAGCTCCGAGAGCACGAAGACCACCAAGACGACCATCCCCTTCATCAAGGACAACGAGCTGGACTACGCCTGGCTGACGGGCGGCAACGAGACGGCCGCCTGGCTGCTCTACGTCTTCGTGGCCATCTTCGTCATCACGGCCGTCTCGAACGGCGCCAACCTCACCGACGGTCTGGACGGTCTGGCCACGGGCGTCTCGGCGCCGATTGTCGCCGTGCTGGGCGTGCTGGCCTACCTCTCGGGCCACATCGTCTATGCCGACTACCTCAACATCATGTACATCCCCGGGGCGGGCGAGCTGACGGTCTTCGCCGCCGCCTTCCTCGGCGCACTCATCGGCTTCCTCTGGTACAACTCCTTCCCGGCGCAGATTTTCATGGGCGACACCGGCTCGCTCTCCATCGGCGGCATCATCGCCGTCTTCGCCCTCTGCATCCGCAAGGAGCTGCTGCTGCCGCTGCTCTGCGGCGTATTCCTGGTCGAGAGCCTCTCGGTGATGATGCAGGTCTCCTACTTCAAGTACACCAAGCACCGCTACGGCGAGGGGCGCCGCATCCTGCTCATGGCCCCGCTCCACCACCACTACCAGAAGAAGAACATCTTCGAGACGAAGATTGTCGTCCGCTTCTGGATTATCTCGCTGCTGCTGGCGGCCATCACGCTCGTGACGCTCAAAATCCGATAAACCCAACCCTCAAAAAGTACAACCCCATGCAAAAAACGCTTATTCTGCTCATGCTGCTGGCGGCCGTCTCGTGCGGCGGCGACTGCCAGGCGCCCCGCATCGCGGCGTCGCTCGACGACGCGACGCTCGACGGCGTCGAATACGCCCCGCTTGAGGGCAGCCTCCAGGCCGGCAGCTATACGGCCGCCACGCCGCTCGGCGGCGGGTACGACATCCCCGACCAGGAGCGCGTGGAGTCGGTGCGGCTGCTCTTCACCACGCTCGACGGCTACCCCGAACAGTGGCAGCTGCTCCTCTTCCCGGGCGAGCGGCTCCGCATCGACGGAGTGCTCCACGACGACGATGGCAATGCCGAGCTCGAAATCCGCGGCAGCGAACCCTACGAGACGCTCGACCGCGAGGAGTACCCCTTCCGCCCCCAAATCCGGCGGCTGACCACCCTCGAACGCATCGTCGATGCGGGCGGACAGCTCGACGAGCAGCAGCAGCTCGAGCTCGACTCGCTCGCCGCCTGGCACCGCGCCTACCGCATCGAGTGCATCCGCACCAACCCCGCATCGGCCGCCACGGCCGTACGGCTCTACGACCTGGCGCTCGAGACGGGGCGCGATTCGCTCTTCAGGGCGCTCTGGGCCGAACTGCCGGCCGAGGTGCGCGGCGGAAAATACAAACCCCTCTTCGACCTGCTGCAGCCCGCGGCGGCCGGTGAGGCGACTCCGGAAACCAACAACGCGTTATGAAAAAGATAGTCGTTCTGGGCGGCGGAATCAGCGGTTACGGCTCCGCAATCCTCGCCCGCAAGAAGGGTTTCGACGTATTCCTCTCCGACTCGGGACGAATCGCCGACCGTTACAAAGCCAAACTCGACGAGTGGGAGGTCCCCTACGAGGAGGGGGGCCACACCGAGGAGCGCATCCTCGCCGCCTCGGAGGTCATCAAGTCGCCGGGCATCCCCGAATCGGCCCCCATCGTGCGCAAAATCCGCGAGGCGGGCATCCCCGTCATCTCGGAAATCGAGTTCGGCGGGCGCTACATCGGCCGCGCCCGCTGCATCTGCATCACCGGCTCGAACGGCAAGACGACCACCACGTCGCTCATCTACAAAATCATGCGCGACGCCGGGATGAACGTCGCCCTGGGAGGCAACATCGGCGAGAGCTTCGCCTACTCGGTCGCCACGGGCAGCTACGACTGGTATGTGCTCGAACTGAGCTCGTTCCAGCTCGACGGCATGTACCGCTTCCGGGCCCACATCGGCGTGCTGATGAACATCACGCCCGACCATCTGGACCGCTACGACCACTGCTTCCAGAACTACATCGACGCGAAGATGCGCATCACGCAGAACATGACCTCGCGCGACTGGTTCGTCTACTCGGGCGACGACGAGACCATCTGGGCGCAGCTGCCGCACTACGACCTGCGCATGCGCCAGCTCCCCTTCGCGGCCCGCAACGCCGTGGCCAGCAGCGCAGGCGACGCCTTCCTGCTCGACGGCCGCTTCACCGCCACGGCGGGCAAGGCTTCGGTCGAAATCGACACCGCGAAGATGCAGATTAAGGGGCTGCACAACGCCTACAATGCCATGGCCGCGGCGCTGGCGACGCTGGCCGCCGGCGTCGACCCCGAGCAGATACGCCGCTCCATCTACGACTTCGCACCCGTCGAGCACCGGCTCGAACCGGTGGCCGAGCGCGGCGGCGTGCTCTGGCTCAACGACTCGAAGGCGACCAACGTCGACTCGGTGTGGTACGCCCTCGAGGGGATGACGCGCCCCGTGGTCTGGATTGCCGGCGGCACGGACAAGGGCAACGACTACACGCCGCTCAAGAAGTTCGCCCGCGAGAAGGTCCACACGCTCGTCTGCATGGGGCTGGACAACGCCAAGCTGCTGCGCGAGTTCGAGGGGGTGGTGCCCCGCATCGTCTCGACCGACTCGCTCGACGCGGCGATGCGTGCCGCACGCGAGGCGGCGCGTCCGGGCGACGTGGTGCTCCTCTCGCCGGCGTGCGCCAGCTTCGACCTCTTCAAGAACTACGAGAACCGCGGCGAGCTCTTCAAGCAGTGGGTGCTGAAGAACGCCTGACGATGAATCCCGCAACGGCACGATGGAACGCACGACGATGAACAACGACGACACGACACCCCGCAGCGGGGCCGCAGGCGACGACGGGGCGCAGGCCGCATCGGAGCGGGCGCGCCGCACGCGCGCGGAGCGCAGCGCCGGAGGGCGGGCCGGAGGTTCGGGCGACGCGGGCAGCGCTGGAGGCTCAGGCAGCTCAAGCGGCGCGGGCTCGGGTGCCGGTGCCGCGGCGGCAGCCGACGGCGGAGCCGCGGGCGGCCGGGGGCTGCATCTGGGGCGGCTCTTCAACGGCGACCGCGTGCTCTGGATTATCATCGCGGCGCTGGCCGTGATTTCGATTCTGGTGGTCTACTCGTCGACGGCCAAGATGGCCTACGACGCCCACACGGCGCGCACGACCTACCACTTCCTGCGGCAGCAGGTCATGGTGCTCATCCTGAGCCTCGGGGCGATGATTGCCGTGCAGAAAATCGACAGCCGCGTCTACCGCGCCCTGGCCAAGCCGGCCTACATCCTCAGCGTGCTGCTCACGCTGCTGGCCTACTTCATCGGCCGCACGACCAACGGAGCCGCCCGCTGGATTCCCCTCGGATTCTTCGACCTGCAGCCCTCCGAGGCGCTGAAGGTGGCCACGGTGCTCTTCCTGGCCCGCCAGCTGGGCAGCCGCCAGAGCCGCATCGACAAGATACGGATTGTCCCCTCACTCAAGTTCTGGACCTGGCGCCGCTCGCGCGAGCAGCGCCGCATCTGGCGCGAGGGTACGTGGCCCATCCTGATGCCGGTGGCCGTCTCGGCGCTGGTCATCTTCCCGGCCCACACCTCGTCGGCCGTGCTGGTCTGCATGGCCTCGTGGGTGATGATGCTCATCGGGCGGGTCAACTTCCGCGAGCTGATGAAGCTGGTGTGGCTGGGCGTTGCGGCCGTGCTGCTGGTCTGGATGCTCAACCTGGGGCGCAGCGAGACGGCCGAGGGGCGCGTCGGCACGTGGCTCCACCTCTGGACCACGACGCAGACCGAGAAGCCCATCGAGCATCTGACCGACACCGAGCGCTCGATGATTGCCATCCACAACGGCGGACTGCTGGGCGAGGGGGCCGGGCAGAGCGCCATGCGCGTGGAGATGATTCACCCCGAGAGCGACTACGCCTACGCCTTCTTCGTCGAGGAGTACGGCATCGTGCTGGCCGTGGTGCTGCTGATGCTCTACCTGTGGATTTTCTTCCGCGCCATCGAGATTTTCCGCCGCTGCGGCACCGCCTTCCCGGGGCTCATGGTGCTGGGGCTGGCGCTGCTCATCACCTGCCAGGCGCTGCTGCACGTGATGGTGACCGTCAACCTGATTCCCGAGACGGGGCAGACGCTGCCGCTCATCTCGCGCGGCGGTTCGTCGGTGCTCTTCACCACCATCGCGCTGGGGATGATTCTGAGCGTCAGCCGCCAGAACGACGAGCAGTCGCACGACCGGCCCCGCGGCGAGACGATGTACGAAAAATAGCCCCCCGAAGGGAGGGGGCCGGGCGGAACCGGAGCGCAAAGCCGGAGACGGGGACGGACCGGAGACAGGGACCGGGCGGGCCGGGACCACTGTCGGAAGACCGGGCGAGACGGGATGAATGCCGAGGACCGGGGCAGCCGGAGCAAACCGGGGCCGTCCGCAACCCAAAAACAAGAGACGAAATGGAGGATATCAGACTCGACAAATATCTGTGGGCCGTGCGGGTCTTCAAGACCCGGAGCGATGCGGCCGATGCCATCCGCACCAACAAGGTGACGGTCAACGGCGCCTATGCCAAGCCTTCGCGCGAGGTGAAAATCGGCGACCTGATAGCCGTGCGCAAGCAGCAGGTGACCTATTCGTACAAGGTGCTCGACCTGGTGTCGAGCCGCCAGCCGGCGAAGAACGTGCCGCTCTACTGCCTCGACGTCACGCCGCAGGAGGAGCGCGACAAGCTCAACATCCCGCGCGAGACGGTCTTCGTCTTCCGCGAGCGCGGCACGGGACGCCCCACCAAGAAGGAGCGGCGCGAACTGGACACGCTGATGGACGAAATCTACTACGACGACGAGGAGTAGCCCCGTCAGCGGGGGCAGGGGAAGGCCCGCTGCGAAAACATGCGGAAAACCCCAACACGGTAACATGCCGCTCCCGCTGCCGGGAACATACTGGAAAAGGCTCCGACGCCGGAGATATATTGGAAAAAACCTCTGCCGCACGCGTGCGGCAGAGGTTTTTTCATTCGGGCAGCCAACCCCGGTCGGGGCGGCACGGGGCGCACCGATTAACGTCGGTTAGCACCGGTTAGCGCCGGAGCAGGCCGAGCGTACGGGCGCCCACCGAGGAGCCCTCGGCTGCCGGCGTACGGAGCACCACCTTGCAGAGCTTCGTCGTCGCCTTGAACTCGGTGTCGCTCAGTCCGTAGGCAAAGGCGATGTACTCCGTGTCGGGGTCGAGCGGCATGTAGCGCGTCATGGTGAAGCTCTCGTTCAGGAGCATCATCGAGTAGTAGTCGCCGTAGTCGTTCCAGAGCTTCTCCATATCCTTGGCCAGAATCTCCTCGTCGCTCAGGCCGGCGAAGTCGGCCAGCTTGGTCAGCTCGCACCGGTAGGGAACCGCCTCGGAGGTGGGGATGAACTTGATTTGCGCATTCTCGATGCCCCACGACACCACCTCGATGCGAATCGGGTCGTCGCCGCCGGCGGCATCCTTCAGCATGAAGGGCTCGGTGGTGAACAGACGGGTCGTCGCCGCGGCGCGCAGACCGTGCTGGCCCACACCGAAGGCGAAGCCCACGTACTCGGTATTGGCCGCGAACTCGGCATAGGAGAAGGTGTAGTTTCCCTTGTGGCACTGCTCGGCCACCACCGTAGCGTAGTCCGAGCTGGAGATGTGCTCGTTCAGGTCGTCGAGGCAGAGGTTGATGATGCCCTCCTCGCCCAGCGCGTCGAGGTTTTCACGCAGCACGAAGAAGCAGTAGTAGTATTCGTCGGCGGTCGAGGGGGTCACCTGCAGCCGGGCGCTCACGTCGGTCAGGTCGACCACTTCGAGCCCAAGAGTCATCGACGAGGGCTGCACCGTAGGTTCGGGCTTGGTGCGGAACGAGGCGCTGACCAACTCGGAGGTCGCCTTGCCCGAGTAGTCGAGGCCGAAGACATACTCGACATACTCCGTATCGCCCGCCAGCTCCTCGGCCGTCACGAAGCTCTGCGTGCCGGTGAAGAGGAGCCCCATCGAGCGGCAGAACTCCTCGAAGCTCATGGCGTTGAGCTCGGCGGCGCCGGTAATCTGGGCTATCTGGGCGTCGATGAGCTCCTTCTCCGAGGGGAAGGCGTCGAACTCGGCGCGCGGCAGGACGTTGCAGAAGTAGGTCATCGAGGGGTCGGCCGGCGTGACGGTCACCTCGGCACTGTAGAAGGTCACCTCACCGAGCGTGATGGCGAAGGGCGGCTGGGGCGTTTCTCCTGTTGTGGCGCTCGTCGAGGACCACTCGGAGTCACTCCAGCGCGTGAGGTCGCCCGAGACGGCCTTCACCCGGAAGGCGTACTGCGTCGAGGGGGTCAGCCCTTCGAAGCGGACCGAGGTCTCGTTCGTGTAGACCTCCTCGCCCTCGTTGAAGCGGTAGGCATAGCATTTGGCCTCGGAGACGGCCTCCCACGTGAAGGTGAGCGAGACGTCGTCGCCCGTCGAAGCGAGCGATGCGGGGGCGGGAAGCTGTGAGACAGGTTCCGGCGAGTCGGAGTCATTGCCGCACGACACGAGGAGGGGGAGCAGTGCTGTCAGCACGCAAAACAGACGGAATTTTTTCATAAGGTATCATTTAGTTAAGGGTGTGTTTTGAGGATGGGTTTTTCCTGTTTTTTAGGGATGGGTTTTACAAAGATAGAGATTGTTTTGAAAAAAGCAAGCGTTTCGGCCGCTCTCCCCCACACTTTTAGCGCGCACCCTGCCCGACCCCGCTCCGAACGGCGCCCGGGCAACTGCGGCCACTCATACAAAAAAGAGCGGTGCCTCCCGCCCCACCGCACGCAAAAAAGGTGCGCCGCCCCACGCAAAGGGAGCAGCGACCCCTACACCCGCACGTTTCGTCGGGCGCCCTCACCGCGCAAAAAAAGGAGCGGCGACCCTCCACGGGTCACCGCTCCCTCGTTCGGGCGCTCCGCCGCACCGGGCAGAGCCTCACTTTTTGTTGTAGGCGTTCATCGTCAGCGAGACGCCGACCGAGACGAACGACACAATCGCCTCGCCGAAGAGCTTCAGCCGCTCGGGCAGCGCCGCACGCTCCTCGGCCGTCCACTCGCCCAGCACGTAGTCGACCTGGTGGCCGCGCGGGAAGTCGCCCCCCACGCCGAAGCGCATGCGGGCATACTCCTCCGTACCGAGCAGCTCGGCGATGTTCTTCAGCCCGTTGTGGCCGCCGGCACTCCCCTTGGGACGCATGCGCAGCGTACCGAAGGGCAGCGCGATGTCGTCCGAGACAACCAGCAGGTTCTCGAGCGGAATCTTCTCGGCCTCGAGCCAGTAGCGCACCGCCTTGCCCGAGAGGTTCATGTAGGTCGAGGGCTTGAGCAGCAGCACCGTCCGCCCGCGCACCTTCATCTCGGCCACGGCGCCGTAACGGGCCGTCGTAAAAACAGCGTTGGACGCCTCTGCGAGCGCGTCCAACACTTTGAAACCGATGTTGTGGCGGGTTTCGGCGTACTCGGCGCCGATGTTCCCCAGCCCAACAATGAGGTATTTCATACTCCGTCAGGATTAGGCCTGAGCAGCGGCACCGCGCGATGCACGCGTTACGCGTACGGCGCAGACAGCCGTCGTAGCCGGCGTCACGAACTTGAGGTTCTCGAACTTGAGGTCGCCGACGAAAATCGTCTTGCCGACACCCAGGTTCGTAACATCCACCACGATTTCGTCGGGCAGGTTCTCAACCAGGGCGCTCACGGTGAGCTTGCGGGCCGAGAGAACCAGCTTACCGCCGACCTTCACACCCTCGGCGTTACCCGACAGGCGGACGGGAATGGCAATCGATACGGGCTTGCCGTCGGCGATGCGGAAGAAGTCCAGGTGGAGAATCTCCTCGCGTACGGGGTGGAACTGAGCCTCACGCAGTACAGCGAGCTCCTTCTTGCCGTCGAAGTCGAACTCGACGATGTAGGAGTTGGGGGTGTAAATCAGGGGCTTTACCTCGCGGGGGTCAACCGAGAAGGTGACCGTCTCGCCGTTGCCGCACAGCACGCAGGGGACCATGCCCTCGCGACGGATTGCCTTGGCAGCCTTCTTGCCGTACTCTTCACGCTTTACGGCCTTGATGGAAATGGTTTTCATAGCTAAAATTTTGAATGTTAAAGTGTTACCTTGGGCGGTTCTCAGTGCGGCGACGCTGCGTCGCACCCCACTACCGCTTGCATTGGGCCACAAAGATACGAAAAATCCGGGAAATCAACACTTTTCGGCACTATTTCTCGCCCCGCGGCCCGAAAAAGTGCGCGGCAGCGAAGTGGGCGCAGGGGCGGAACGCGACCGCGATGCGGGCAGGAGGGGCAGGCGGACGGGCGACGGGACAGCGACGGGCGGGCACACGAACCGGGCAGGACGCACGAGCCGGCGGGGCACACGACGGAGGGCGGCGGACCGGACGGAGGGGTGGATGGGTGGACCGGCAGCCAGGTTCAGCAGCCGGTTCAGCGGCCGGTTCAGCAGCCGGCTCAGCGCCCAACATGCTGCTCGAGCCACTCGCACAGGGCGTCGCCCCGCAAATCGACCGCCACGACCCGGCGCTCCCCATCCAGCAGCAGGTTGTGCGGGATGGTCCGGATGTCGAAGCGGGCTACCAGCTCCGCGAACGAGGCGTCGCTGCGGTCGAGGCGGAGGTTGAGCAGCGGCGAAAGCCCCTCCTGCTCCACGGCGCTCCTCCAGGCGGCGGCATCCTCGTCGACCGAGACGGCGCAGACGGAGAGCACCCCGTCGAAACGGCTCGCCGCATCGAGCAGGACGGGGAGCTCCCTGCGGCAGGGGGCGCACCACGACGCCCAGAAGTCGAGCAGCACATACTCCTCCGCAGCCTCCAGCGGGTTCCGCCGCACCCCCTCCCCGTCGGGAAGCGAGAAGGCCTCGACCCGCTCTCCAACGGCGTAGGGCGGCAGGGAGCAGGCCTCCGTTCCGGGCTCCGGCTCCGGTGCGCTCCCGGGTGCCGGCTCCGCCCCCTCGGGATAGGGTTCCGGGAGGCCCGAAAGCCGCGCACGGAGGTTCTCCGTCCGCATGCTCTCGCGGGTCGGCGGCTCGGGCGCCGCCTGCTCATCGAGCGAGTTGAGGCAGGGGCTCCCGGGGAAGCGTGCACGAAGCTGCCGGACCAGGGCGCGGAGGCTGTCCTCGGTCATGTTCGGGGAGGTGTCGGCATACCACATCGTCGCAACGACGGCCAGCAGCGCGCTCCGGTCGTTGAAAATCGCCGAGCGGGCCAGGGAGTCGAGCTCCGCCTCGCGGGCCGCAAGCCGTGCCTCGAGCTCCTGCCGGCGCCGGGCATCGAGCCCCGGAGCGGCCGCCTCGCTGCGCAGCTGCTCCAGCGCCCCGTATCCGATTTCCCGATAGCGGCGGCTGATTTCGGTCATGCGCTCCGTGGCGAACGAGCCGCGGCAGGCGGGGAAGAAAGAGCGAGCGGCAGTGTCGATGCGCAGCGAGACCCGCTCCCCGCGGGCAGCAAGCAGGATGTAGCTCCCCTGCCCCGGGATGAGCAGTTCGACCAGGCTCTCAGGGTCGGGAAGCGGACCCGAGAGCTGCGCCGCATGACGGACCAGCCGCGCGGAGTCGACCAGCGTGAGCTGGTTGCCCATGCGGGCAAAGAGGTAGACCGNCCCCTGCCCCGGGATGAGCAGTTCGACCAGGCTCTCAGGGTCGGGAAGCGGACCCGAGAGCTGCGCCGCATGACGGACCAGCCGCGCGGAGTCGACCAGCGTGAGCTGGTTGCCCATGCGGGCAAAGAGGTAGACCGTGCAGTTGTCGCACCCGGTCTCGGGGGCCGTTTCGACCTCGAGCCGGAAGCGGTTGCCGCCGCATGAGCACAGGCCAAGCAGGAGGGCAGCCGCCGCAAGAAGGGAGAGACAGGTTTTCATGGTCGGTTTTTCTATTCGGGAAGGAACATTTTTCAAAATGAGGGGCCGGGCCGATGGGACGGAGGGTCGGCGCCGCGCATCCCGACGGTACGATTGCAAGATACTACTATTTTTTTAGAAGACAAAGAAATACGCCCCTTGAGCCAACCTTTGCGGCATTCCGGAACAAAATACGCCCGACCGGGCGGAAGCTCCGGCGGGCGGACGGGAGAGGGAGTGGCGGAAAGACGTGACGGGCGGACGAGGGGGCGCAGCAAGAAGGCAGAGCGCTCCGGAGGGCAGGCGGAAGGAGGACGAACGGGAGACGGGTCGCGGCGGAAAGGACGCAGCGGAGAGGACGTGGCAAAGGGAGCGGCAGAGGAAGTGGCGGACAAGACGCAACAAAGGAGAGGCCCGGCAGATTACGGACCGGGCGGAGCATAACAACAAGACGCGGAGGAAGGGTGAGACGAACCGGCGCCTCGACCCGCTACGACCGTTCGGGCTCCTTGACGGAAGCGGAAGCGGCTGACACGGCGGCAGTTCCGACCAGTGAGATAGATGCGGGGCAAAGCGAGAACCGGCGCCCTGACCCGCTACGACCGTTCGGGCCCCTCAACGGGAGCGGAAGCGGCTGGCGCTAAGGTGGTTTTTTTGCGGGCTCCGGCGGAAGAGGTCTTGCCGGCCCGGGAGGCAGAGGTTCCTGCGGTGGTTGTCTTGCCGGCCCGGGAGGCCTTTGTTCCGGCCTTGGCGGCGCTCTTCATGTCGCTCCCGTCGGCTGTTCCGGCCGGTGCGGAGGCCGCTTCGCGGGCCTCGGCGCGGCGGTCGGCGGCGTACTTGCGGCACCAGGGGGCGATGCCGCACTCGCCGCAGCGGGGCGAGCGGGCCATGCAGACGTAGCGTCCGTGGAGAATCAGCCAGTGGTGGGCGATGGGCAGCAGGTGCGAGGGGATGTTCCGCTCGAGCGTCCGCTCGGTCTGCAGCGGCGTCTTCGAGCCGGTCGTCAGCCCGATGCGCTCCGAGACGCGGAAGACATGCGTGTCGACCGGCATCACCTCGCGCTGCCACAGCACCGCACCCAGCACGTTGGCCGTCTTGCGCCCCACGCCCGGAAGCCGCTGCATCGCCTCGAGATCGGTGGGCACCTCGCCGCCGAACTCCGCACAGAGCATGCGGGCCATGCCGGCGAGGTTCTTCGCCTTGTTGTTGGGGTAGGAGATGCTCCGGATGTAGGGGAAAATCTCCTCGGGGGTGGCGGCGGCCATCGCCTCGGGGGTGGGGAAGGCGGCGAAGAGGGCCGGCGTGGTCATGTTGACCCGCTTGTCGGTGCACTGCGCCGAGAGAATCACCGCAACGAGCAGTTGGAAGGGGTTTTCATAGTGGAGTTCGCTCTCGGCCACGGGCATGTGTTCCGAGAACCAGGCGATTACGCCGTCGTAACGTTGGCGGAGGGTCATGGTCGTTTTTTTTAGGGCATCAAGGTCGAAGCGCGCAGGGAGGTCGGGGGTCATCCCCGCGAATCCGCTCCCTTGCGCCGGAAGAGTATTTTTTTGAGCAGCAGCCCGTAGCCCGCGGGGTGGAGGGCCAGCCGCGGCGTGCGCCGCACGTCGCGCCACCAGCGGGCCAGGTACTCGCCCACGGGGCCGTGGTAGGAGAGCACCCAGAGCGCCACGTCGCTGCGCCGACAGAGCAGCCGGTAGCGGTGGCGCCCCGCGCCGTAGCGGGCATCGAACCAGAGGCTCGTATCCATGAGCGAGTCGCAGAAGGCGATGCGCTTGCGGTAGAGGCCGCTCTGGCTGACGCTTTGGGGCAGCATGCGGTGGACGGCCGTCTCGGCATCGAGCCACGCGATGCGCGACTCGGCGGCGAACCAGAGCCACATCGGGGCGTCGTCGGTGAGCCATTCGGGGTGCTCCTCGGGGCGCACCTCGGCGTAGTAGCGCAGGATGAGGTCG
This sequence comes from Alistipes sp. Marseille-P5061, assembly GCF_900290115.1. GTDB lineage: Bacteria > Bacteroidota > Bacteroidia > Bacteroidales > Rikenellaceae > Alistipes > Alistipes excrementigallinarum. The sequence goes on along the minus strand of NZ_LT985750.1, from coordinate 92,194 downwards.
CGCCGGGCGACGGCCGTGCAGTTCTCGACCGTGTTGTTGAAGAGCAGGCGGTCGAAGTCGGTGAGCATCACCTCGGGGTAGTGGAGCTCGCGGCCCGTCCCCTCGAAGAGGCGCAGCGAGCGCGTGTAGCAGAGGCCCAGCGAGGGGTCGGCCTCGAGCATCGCCACCTGCCGTTCGAGCTTCTCGGGGTCGCACCACCAGTCGTCGCCGTCGCAGATGGCGACGTAGCGGCCGCGGCACGCCTCGATGGTGCGGCGGTAGTTGGCCCGCATGCCGACGTTGTGCTCCGACGTTACCAGACGGATGCGGTCGGGGTAGCGCGCGGCGTAGGAGCGGCAGATGTCGGGCGTGGAGTCGCTGCTGCAGTCCTCGCCCAGGAGCAGCTCGACGGCAAACGAGGTGCGCTGCGCCAGGACGCTCTCGATGGCCCGGGCGATGTAGGGGGCGTGGTTGTAGGTGGTCATGCAGACCGAAACAAGCGGAGTATTCATCTTTCGGAGTGGGTTGCACACATTTTTCAGGGGCCGGAACCGGGGCCGGGTCACGGGTCGGGGCCGGACGGCGGCGGGACCGCAGCGCGGGGCAGAACCGGAGCGCGGGGCAGAACCGGAGCGCGGGACCGGAACACGAGGCAAACCGGGGCGCGGGACCGGGGCGGAGCCGGGCGGCGAAACCGGAGCGGACGGCGGGACCGCGGCGCGGAACGCGGGTCGGGCCGGAGCCGGGGCGGACCGGGGCGGACCGGGGCGCAGTGCGGAGCCGGCGGGCCGGGTTGGCACCGTCACCGGCGCGGAGTCAAAGCCGCCGGCACAGGGGCGGAGTCAAAACTGCCGGTCCGGACGCAGAGGCAAAGCCGCCGGAGCGGGGTCAGGACCGCCGGTCCGGGAGCCGAAGTCTCGAAGCCTCGGCCTCAGAGCCGCTTGAGCTTGGCGAAGCGGAGCAGCAGCGTGCGCCGCCCTTCGGTTTCGAAGTCGACCACCAGCCGCGGGTCGGCCCCCGAGGTGTCGACCTCGCGGACCACGCCGCGGCCGAACTTGGCATGCTCGACCCGCTCCCCTACCGCATAGCCGCATGCCGAAGCGGCACCTCCGGCTGCCGGGGCGGCCGCTGCGGGGCTCTGTCCGGCGCCCGCTGCCGGGCTCTGGCCTCCGCCGGCAGGACGCACCCCCAGGCGGCGCATCCCCTCGGTCGAGGGGCGCGGCTGGAGGGGACGCACCAGTTCGGGGTCGGGGCTGCCCGAGGGACGGGCCGGCTGGGCGCGCTGGAACTGGCGTGCGGGGCCGCCCGCGAAGGAGCCGCCCGAGGCGCTGCCCGCACCCGGGCCGTGTCCGCCGCCATAGCCTCCGCGCGAAGCGGAGTAACCGCCTCCGGAGCCCGAGCCGTAGCCGCCGCGGGAGGCCGAACCGCCCGCCGAACCGGAGCCCGAGCCGTAGCCGCCGCGGGAGCCCGCCGCCGGGCCTCCGCCCGAGCGCTGCTGGAAGCGGTAGTCGAAGCGGCGACGCAGCTCGTCGATGGCCGTCGGGGCCCCCTCGCCCTCCGGACGCCGCTCGCGCGAGCGCCCCAGGTCGACGTCGCTCTCGACGTAGCGGGGATCGATTTCGCGCAGGAAGCAGCTCGGACGCGAGAACTCCATGCTGCCCCAGCGGAAGCGCATCTCGGCGTAGGAGATGGTGGCGGCCACCTTGGCCCGCGTGAGGGCCACGTAGAAGAGCCGCCGCTCCTCCTCGAGCCCCTCGGCCGACTCGGCCGCACGCTGCGAGGGGAAGAGGTTCTCCTCCATGCCCACGATGTAGACATACTTGTATTCGAGCCCCTTGGCCGAGTGGACCGTCATGAGGGTCACCTTGTTGCTGTTCTCGGGGTCGTCGCGGTCCATGTCCGACATGAGCATCATGTTCTGGAGCCACTCCTCGACGGTGGCCTCCGCATCGGGCTGCCGCTCGCCGTTGCGGATTTCGGCGTCGCACCGCTCCTTGAACTCCTGCATCGAGTTGAGCAGCTCCTCGATGTTGCCCAGCGCCGAGGCCGCCTCGGGCGAGTTGTCGGCCCGGTAGAGGGCGATGATGCCCGAGCGCGTGGCCACCTCCATGCCGAAGTCGTAGAGCCCTCGGTCCGACCGCGCAAGCGAGAGCGAGCGGATGAGCTCGACGAAGTCGCGCACCTTGCGCACGACGCTCCGCGTCACGGCGTCGGCGGCCGGCTCGGCCACCAGCGCGTCGACCGCCTCCCACATCGAGAGGCCCCGCGCCGAGGCCAGTTCGGCGATGCGCTGCACGGTCGCGTCGCCGATGCCGCGCGCCGGGTAGTTGACGATGCGGCGGAAGGCCTCGTCGTCGTGGGGGTTGATGACCAGACGAATGTAGGCCATCAGGTCCTTCACCTCCTTGTGGTCGTAGAACGACGAGCCCTTGTAGATGCGGTAGGGGATGCCCCGCCGCCGGAGGTTGTCCTCCAGCACGGCCGACTGGCTGTTGGTGCGGTAGAGAATCACCGCATCGGACCACTCGTCCCCCGTGCGGCGGATGCGGTCGCGCAGCTCGCTCACCACCAGCTCGGCCTCCTCGCGGTCGGTGTAGGCCTTCAGGATGCGGATTTTCTCCCCTTCGTCGCCCGCCGAGAAGCAGTGCTTCTCCATGCGGCGCGCGTTGTGGACGATGACCGAGTTGGCGGCGTCGACGATGGTGCGCGTCGAGCGATAGTTCTGCTCGAGCTTGAAGACCTGCGCATCGGGGTAGTCGTTGCGGAACGAGAGGATGTTCTCGATTTTCGCGCCGCGGAACGAGTAGATGGACTGCGCGTCGTCGCCCACGACGCAGACCTTCGAGTGGCGCTGCGAGAGGCGGCGGATGATGACATACTGCGCGTAGTTGGTGTCCTGGTACTCGTCGACCAGAATGTACTGGAAGAGCTCCTGGTAGCGCGCCAGCACGTCGGGGCAGTCGCGCAGCAGGATGTTGGTCTGCAGCAGCAGGTCGTCGAAGTCCATCGCGCCGTTGTGCTTGCAGCGCTGGCAGTAGAGGTTGTAGAGGTTGCCGAATTCGGGCATCTGCGCCTGGCGGTCCTCGGCGGCGTAGGCGGCGTTGGCCAGGTAGGCCCCCGGGGTGATGAGCTTGTTCTTGGCCAGCGAGATGCGCGAGGCCACCGTGGCGGGCTTGTAGCGGTCGTCGGCGAGGTTCAGCTCGCGGACGAGGCTCTTGAGCAGGTTGCGGCTGTCCGACGAGTCGTAGATGGTGAACGACTCGGTGAAGCCGATGCGCTGGGCGTTTTCACGCAGGATGCGCGAGAAGACCGAGTGGAAGGTCCCCATGCGGATGTAGCGCGAGCGCTCGCCCGGCACCATCTGCGCGATGCGGTCGCGCATCTGCTCGGCGGCCTTGTTGGTGAAGGTGAGCGCCAGGATGTTCCACGGTTTGACCCCCTGTTCTATCATGTAGGCGATGCGCGAGGTGAGCACGCGCGTCTTGCCCGAGCCCGCTCCGGCGATGATGAGCGAGGGGGTGTCGTAGTTGACCACGGCGGCATATTGGGCGGGGTTGAGCCCCTTGAGTATGGGTGACTGCTGGGATTCCATCGTTTCGTTTCGTTCGGAAGGCAAAGGTACGAACAAATCGCCATCCGGCGGGCAGTTTACCCCAAGATTTTTCCCCGAGCGGGGCATCGCGGCCTTCGGCCGCCGGTGCGCTTTGCGCTTTTTTTCGTAAATTTGCAATAATTTTGCAGGGAGGTCGTTACCTAACTGAACAAAACCCGGGAAATTTACTTCACATATATAATACCCAATGAGCGAAGTCATCAACATCAAGGAACTCAACGAGCGCATCGAACGCGAATCGGTCTTCGTCGATACGCTCCGCAACGAAATGGGCAAGGTCATCGTGGGCCAGAGCCATCTGGTCGACACGCTGCTCATCGGCCTGCTCTCCAACGGCCACATCCTGCTCGAAGGTGTGCCGGGACTGGCCAAGACGCTGGCCATCACCACGCTGGCCAAGGCCGTCGACGCCCAGTTCTCCCGCATCCAGTTCACCCCCGACCTGCTGCCTGCCGACCTCATCGGTACGCTCATCTATTCGCAGAAGAGCGAGGAGTTCATCGTCAAGAAGGGCCCCGTCTTCGCCAACTTCGTGCTGGCCGACGAGATTAACCGTTCGCCGGCCAAGGTGCAGTCGGCGCTGCTCGAGGCGATGCAGGAGCGTCAGGTGACCATCGGCGAGGAGACCTATCCCCTGCCGCAGCCCTTTCTGGTGCTCGCCACGCAGAACCCCCTGGAGCAGGAGGGCACCTATCCGCTGCCCGAGGCCCAGGTCGACCGTTTCATGCTCAAGGTCCGCATCTCCTACCCCAAGAAGCAGGAGGAGCGCGACATCGTCCGCATGAACCTCTCGGGCGCCGGCATGCCCACGGTCAACAAGGTCATCTCGCCCGAGGACATCGTCAAGGCCCGCAAGGTGGTCGAGGATGTCTATATGGACGAGAAAATCGAGAAGTACATCGTCGACATCATCTTCGCCACGCGCGAGCCGGCCGAGTACAACCTCCCGAAGCTCCAGAACCTGATTGCCTACGGCGGTTCTCCCCGTGCCTCCATCTCGCTGGCCAAGGCCGCACGCGCCTACGCCTTCATCCGCCGCCGCGGATATGTGATTCCCGAGGACGTGCGCGCCGTATGCCACGACGTGCTGCGCCACCGCATCGGACTCACCTACGAGGCCGAGGCCGAGAACATCACCTCGGAGGAGCTCATCACCGACATCCTGAACAACGTCATCGTACCCTAAGCCGACCCGAAGATGGAGCAGAGCGAGAACGATATCCTCAGGCGCGTCCGCAAAATCGAAATCAAGACCCGCGGCCTTTCCAACGAGATTTTCGCCGGAAAATACCACACGGCCTTCCGCGGACGCGGCATGTCGTTTTCCGAGGTGAGGGAGTACCGCGCCGGCGACGACGTGCGCGACATCGACTGGAACGTCACGGCACGCTCGTCGAAGCCCTACATCAAGGTCTACGAGGAGGAGCGCGAACTGACGATGATGCTCATCGTCGACGTCTCGGCCTCGCGGATGTTCGGCTCGACCGACCGGCTCAAGAAGAACGTCATCACGGAGATTGCCGCCGTGCTGGCCTTCTCGGCCGCCCAGAACAACGACAAGGTGGGCTGCATCTTCTTCTCGGACCGCATCGAGAAGTTCATCCCCCCGAAGAAGGGGCGCAGCCACATCCTCATGATTATCCGCGAGCTGGTGGGCTTCCGTCCCCAGCACACGGGCACGAAGCTCTCCGAGCCGCTGCGCTTCCTGACCAACGTCAGCAAGAAGCACTGCACGACCTTCATCCTCTCGGACTTCCTCGACACCTCGTCCGACGGCGAGGCGCTCGACGACGCGCTCAAGATTGCCGGCGGGAAGCACGACCTGGTGGGCATCCGCGTCTACGACCCCCGCGAGGCGGAGCTCCCCGACGTGGGCATCATCGAGCTGCGCGACGCCGAGAGCGGCCGCAAGGTGTGGACCGACACCTCGTCGCGCGCCGTGCGCGACCACTACGCCGAGTCGTGGCGCCGCCGCAGCGAGCAAATCGAGACGATGCTCCGCCACAACCGCATCGACACGGCCACCGTGGCCACCGACGGCGACTACGTGGTCGAACTCATTAAACTCTTCAAGCAACGATGAAACGAATCGTCACGCTCCTGCTGCTCGCCGGCTCGCTCTCGGGAGCCGCGGCCCAGCAGCGCCCCGCCGTCACGGTCCGTCTGGAGCCCGACAGCGTCTTCATAGGCGACCGCTTCGACTACGTCATCGAGGTGGAGAAGGACCTGGTGCAGGTGGTCGAGTTCCCCGAGTTCCGCAGTCCGGGCGGGGGGCTCGAACTGGTCGCCTCGCTGCCCGTCGACACGCTCGAACGCGAGGGGCGGCGCATGAAGCTCCGCAAGCGCTACCGCATGGCCGCCTTCGAGGAGGGCCGCTTCAACCTCGGCACGGGGCAGGTGCTCTATGCCGACAAGAACATCATCGACACGCTCCATACGGCCGACTCGCTGCTGCTGCGCGTCGGGACCTTCCAGATTGACTCCACCTCGCAGTCCATCTACGACCTCAAGGGGCAGAAGAACCTGCCCTTCCGCTTCGCCGAAATCCGCAGCTACGTGCTCTGGGGCCTCGCCCTGCTGGCCGTGCTGCTCGTGGGTCTCTACGGCGTGGTGCGCTACCTGCGCCAGCGGGGCCGGGGGCTGGGGTCGCTCTTCCGCCCGGCGCCTCCGCTGCCGCCCCACGTCGAGGCCATCAAGGCGCTCGAGACGCTCCACAACCAGAAGCTGTGGCAGAACAACCGCTACAAGGCCTACTACTCGGGGCTGAGCGACATCCTGCGCCACTACATCGTCCGCCGCTGGAACATCGGCGCGCTGGAGATGACCTCGGACGAAATCATCGAGGCGATGCGCGGCGTGGAGCTCCCCGACAAGGCCCGCAGGGACCTCAGCTCCCTGCTGCGCGACGCCGACCTGGTGAAGTTCGCCAAGGCGGAGCCCGACTCCGAGCAGAACGAAAACGACTATCTGAAGAGCTACTACTTCGTCGAGGAGACCAAACCCGTGGTCGAAACCACCGACGGAGAGAAGCCCGACACAGAGCTCAAAAAGGAGGATTAGCATGCAGCGATACGTGATATTACTGGCGGCGCTCCTTGCCGCGGTCAGCGCCCTGGGGCAGCAGATGCCCGAGCGGCGCGAGGTGCGCAAGGGCAACCGTCTCTACAACAAGGGCGAGTATCAGCAGAGCATCGACCGCTACGGCCGGGCCCTGATGCTCGACCCCGCGTCGTTCGAGGCCACCTACAATCTGGGCAACGCCCTGAGCAAGGCCGAGATGTACGACAAGGCCGAGCAGATGCAGAACCGCGCGGCGGCCGACACGCTGCGCAGCGACACCGAGCGGGCCGAGGCCTACTACAATCTGGGCAACACGCAGTTCCGCCAGAAGAAGTACCGGGAGGCGCTCGAGAGCTACAAGCGCTCGCTGCTGCTCAACCCCGACGACCGGGAGGCGAAGTACAACTACGCCTACACGAAGCATCTGCTCGACGACGAGCAGAAGAACGGCGGTGGCGGCGGCGACCAGAACCAGCAGAACAAGGACCAGCAGAACCAGCAGGGCCAGAACAACCAGAACCAGAACCAGCAGGGTCAGAACCAGCAGGGTCAGAACCAGAACAAGGACCAGAACAAAGACCAGCAGGACCAGAATAAGGACCAGCAGGACCAGAACAAGGACCAGCAGGACCAAAATCAGGACCAGCAGGACCAGGGTCAGGGTCAGCCCGACGGCAAGGATGGCGAGCAGGGCGAAGGCGAAGGCCAGCCCCGCCCCGAGGGCATCTCGCCGCAGGAGCAGGAGCAGATGCTCGACGCCATCCAGGCGCAGGAGGACCGCACGCAGGAGAAGCTCAAGGAGAAGCGCCGGGCGATGGTGGTCCGCAGCAGCAAGAACTGGTAAGGAGGGCGCCCGTGCGGAGCTCCGCGCCGAGCTCCGCCCCCCGTCCCCGGAAACGAACTTAAAGAGAAAGACATGCACTTCGCAACTCCCCATTTGCTGTGGCTGCTCGTGCTGCTCGTCCCCATGGCGGCCTACTACGTCTGGCGGACGCTGCAGGGCGGTGCCGCCATCCAGATTTCGACGGTCGAGGGGGTGCTCCGCGCCCCCCGCACGTGGCGCTACTACCTGCGCCACCTCCCCTTCGTGCTGCGCGCCGCCGCCTTCGCACTCTGCGTCGTGGCCCTCGCCCGTCCGCAGGATGTCGAACGCAGCGCCCACAGCTCGACCGAAGGAATTGACATCATGCTCGCCATCGACGTCTCGGGCTCGATGCTCGCACGCGACTTCAAGCCCGACCGCATCACCGCCGCCAAGGAGGTGGCCGGCTCCTTCATCGCCGACCGCTACGGTGACCGCATCGGTCTGGTGGCCTTCGCCGGCGAGGCCTTCACGCAGAGCCCCCTGACCACCGACCAGAGCACCCTCCAGACCCTGCTGTCGCGCATCCGCAGCGGCATCATCGAGGACGGCACGGCCATCGGCAACGGTCTGGCCACGGCCATCAACCGCCTGCGCGAGAGCCAGGCCAAGTCGAAGGTCATCATCCTGCTGACGGACGGTGTGAACAACCGCGGCGAAATTGCCCCCCTGACGGCGGCCGAAATCGCCCGGGCGCAGGGCATCCGCGTCTACACCATCGGCGTCGGAACGCGCGGCATGGCCCCCTACCCCGCCGTCGACATGTTCGGCAACATGACCTTCGTGCAGCAGAAGGTCGAAATCGACGAGAAGATGCTCGAACAGATTGCCTCGCTCACGGGCGGCCGCTACTTCCGCGCCACCGACAACACAAAGCTCAAGGCCATCTACGACGAAATCAACCAGCTCGAAAAGAGCCGCGTCGAGGTCTCGGAGCACGTCACCTACCACGAGCTCTTCGTGCCGTGGGTCGTGGCGGCCATCCTGCTGCTCGTGGCCGAGTTCCTGCTCCGCGCCTTTGTGCTGCGGCGCCTGCCTTAGGGCGCCCCGGCCCGCCGCCTCCGAGGACTCCCGGCGGAGGCGTGCGGCAACCCCAGGGAGAGGATGCCCCCGCGTCGGGAGCGCCCCGCCGGGCGCCCGAATCGACCGACCGGCGGCGCGGCGGCATCCGCACGTGACACCCGGCCCGGTCGGCCCCACCATTCCGCTATGTTCCGCTTTGCCAATCCGCAATACCTCTGGCTGCTCTGGCTGCTGCCGCTGCTCGCGGCGCTCTTCTGGGCGGCCGCCCGCAACCGCCGCAAACGGCTCGAACGCTTCGGACACCTCGACGTGCTGCGCGAGCTGATGCCCGACGTCTCGACCGGGCGCGTGAAGCTGAAGTTCATCCTCTTCTGCACGGCGCTCGCGCTGCTCATCCTCGCCGCCGCACGCCCGCAGCTGGGCTCGAAGCTCCGCGAGGAGAAGAGCCAGGGCGTCGAGATGATGCTCGTGGTCGACGTCTCGAACTCGATGCTGGCCGAGGACTTCGAACCCAACCGCCTCGAGCGGACCAAGTATGCCATCAACAAGCTCTTCGACGGGCTGCAGCAGGACCGCGTGGGGCTCATCGTCTTCGCCGGCGAGCCGAAGGTACAGCTCCCCATTACCTCGGACTACCGCATGGCCAAGGCCTTTGCGCGGCGCATCGACACCTCGCTGGCCGACGTGCAGGGTACGGCCGTGGGCAAGGCCCTCGAGCAGGCGCTGCTCTCCTTCTCGGGCGAGACGGCCGAGAGCCACAGCCGCGTCATCATCCTCATTACCGACGGCGAGAACCACGAGGACGACGCGCTGGAGGTGGCCCGTCAGGCCGCCGAGGCGGGTATCCGCATCTATACGATTGGCATCGGCACCCCCGAGGGGGCCCCGATTCAAATCAACGGCGAGTTCATCAAGGACGAGAAGGGCGACATGGTGGTCTCGAAGCTCGACGAGAAGCTGCTGCAGCAGATTGCCGAAATCACGGGCGGCGCCTACGTCCGCTCGACGAAGCAATCCATCGGGCTCGACGAGATTGTGCGGAGCATCAACGACATGGAGCAGACGGAGTTCTCGACCGTCCGCTTCGAGGAGTTCAACGAGCAGTATCCCTACCTGCTGGCCGTGGCGCTGGTGCTGCTGCTCGTCGAGTTCGTGCTGCTCGACCGGCGCAACCCGCTGCTGGCCCATCTGAACATCTTCCACGAGAAGCGGGAGCAGTAGGCCGGGGGCGAAAGGCCGGGGCGGCAGACGGGAGCCGCAGACGGGAGCCGGCGGCCGCGGCGCGGCCGCGATGCGGGGGCGCGATGCGGGGGCGCTCGTAACGGGCCGCCCGGATTGCAGAAAAGGGCCGTGCAGGAAAGCCTCCGGACCGCAGAAAAGAGCCGCGCGGGAAAGCCTCCGGACCGCAGAAAAGAGCCGCGCGGGAAAGCCTCCGGACCGCAAAAAGGGCTGCGCGGAAAAGCCTCCGGACCGCAGAAGAGGGCGCTTAACAGAGGCTCCGGCCGCAGACTGCCGCGGCACTCGCAAGGATACCCCGACGGCAGGCTCCGGCCGCAGACCGCCGCGGCACTCACAAAGATGCCCAACGGCAGGCTGCGGCGGCACAGAAAAAGGCCCTAAGCGCTCTGCCATCCGATTCAGTAACCCGGAAATCCCTCACCACCGAAAGACCGGAGCGATACGTCGTTCCGGTCTTCCGGGTTACTTTCGGTCTGCATTCGGTTGTAATTCAGCCCCGCGGACAGCGGCCTACAAGTGCGATGCCACGCCCTTCCACCCCACCCGCCGCACCCTCCACACCCCTCTTCTCTTTTCCACATCCGTCCACCCCTTTCAACGCCGGGCCGTTCGGCCCCGCCGCATTGCATCCGACCGGTCGCATTGCATTCCGCCCGCCTGCGCCGCAAAGCAGTAAACAAACCTCAACCCCGGTTTTTCCCGCTCGGCCCCACCGCATTGCACCCGACCCTCTGCATTGCATTCCGCCCTCCTGCGTCGCAAAGCCGCAAACAAACCTCAACCACGGTTCCCCCGTTCGGCCCCGCCGCATTGCATCCGCCCGGTCGCACCGCCCGCACCGGAGGACCTCCACCCCCCCTTCAGGGCTGCCGGCGCCCGACGCCTGTNTTTTTTTTTGCAAGAAGAAGACGGAATCCGATATCTAGTGCGGTCTGGGGGGCTCGGAAATGTGTATAAGAGCCTCCTGTCACCCCTCAACACCTCCGCCTCTTCTCCCCTTGCCGCACCCCTCGCCCCTTCGCGCGACATCTTCGCTCCCTCGACGCGGCATCTTCCTCCCCGCCGCAGGGGAAGCACCCCGATTTTCGGTCGGAGGCGCGGTTTTTCGCGCATTAATTCCTACCTTTGCAGCGCAGGTCCGCTCTGTCGCCGCCGGCTCGGCCGGGGGAGGAAAGTCCGGGCAACGCAGAGCGCCACGCAAGCCAATCACTTGATATCCGTGAGGGTATAGGAGCGTAACAGAGAAGAACCGCCCCGCTGTCGGGTTCGCCTGCAGCGGTGGTAAGGGTGAAAAGGCGGGGTAAGAGCCCACCGCAGAGGCAGTGATGTCGTCTGGCCGTACGTCTCGTGGGTTGCAAGACCATGTATACCGGCAATTAAGGGTTGCTCGCCCGATGCCGGGGGGTAGGTTGCTTGAGACGGCAGGAGACTGCCGCCCTAGATAAATGACAGAGACCCGGAGGCAACTCCGGGGACAGAACCCGGCTTACAGGACCTGCACACTTCAGGAACCGGCTTCCCGCGAAGGGGAGCCGGTTCTTTTTTGCTCCCCGCCGGCCGCTGCAGGCGCGGCGGGCGCGGCGGCAGAGGGGGCGGAAGAGCCGGGGACAGGGGCAGAGGCGGCAGTCCCGGGAGCAGAGAAAATGGCGCCGGGAGCGGGTGCAGAGGCTCCGGGAACGGAGGCGACGGAAGAGGGGGCGGAGTCGACGGAGGAGCCGGAGGTGGGCGCAGAGGCGGCAGTCCCGGACGCAGAGAAAATGGCGCCGGGGGCGGGTGCAGGTGCGGCCGCTGAGGTCGATGTTGGAATCGAAGACGGAGCGGGCGCAACCGTTGGGGCAGGCGCCGAAGCGACCGAAACAGGGGACGGAGCGGTCGAAGTAGGGGTGGATGGGGCGGATGTTGGGGTCGTGGCAGGTGCGACCGTTGATGCCGGAGCCGGAGCAAAAGTTGGGGCCGGGGCCGGAGCTGCCGGAGTTGGAGCCGGGGCCGGGCAGCTGTTGGCGGCGGGGTGCGCCGCGGGGCTCAGATGCGACGTAAGCCAGGCCAGCACCACCCCGACGGCCACCCCGAGCGCCGATTCGACAAAGCGCAGCAGGCAGTTCACCCCGGGCGGCAGGGCGTGGCTGCGCTGCGAGACAAGCAGGATGGCCAGCAGCGTGATGGTCGCCATGCGTCCGTTGTCGGGGATGCCGAGCAGCATGCTCAGCACGACGAGCAGCGCCACGGCGAGCATCATGCCGAGCGTCGAGAAGGCGAAGAGGCGCAGATAGGCATAGGCAAGCAGCGCCCCGAGCGCCGTGCCGGCCACGCGCAGCAGCCCCGCACGCAGCGACTCCCTGAGTCCCGGCGTCTGGAGCACCACCACGGCCGAGGTGCAGGCCAGCATGGCCCCCATGCTGCTCGATGCCTGGTGGAAGGGGCCCGTGACGAAGGTGCCGATAAGGTAGGCCATCACCACCCCGATGCAGCTCGCCACCACCATCACGGGGCGAATCCGCCCCAGCAATCCATGTATCGTCGGTTTCATGACCTCCGTCGCCCATTTTGGGGAAGCATGCAGCAAGAAACGGGCCGAAGCCGCAGAGAGGACCGCACGGCCGGTGCCATCCCCGCTGCGGGCCGGGAGGGCACAAAAACCCGCTGCGGGCCGGGGGCACAAACGCCCATGCGGCGAGGACACAAAAAAACCGTGCGGCAGGCTGCACGCTGCAGCCGACCGCACGGTCTCTGTTCCATGGATATACGGCCGCCCCAACCCACCGAAGGGGCGGCCGCTGCCCGCAGGTCTACATCCAGCGGGTATCCATCATCGTCGGGTTGCTCGAACCGCCATGAGCATCGTAGCCGTGGCCCGTCAGGTCGGGCACGATGTTGCCGCCGCCGTCGGGGTTGGGCGTCCACTCGTTCATGCGCCAGTAGGCCAGCAGGCCCTCCGACGTCGGGTCGACGTAGTTCATGTTGTTGGCAATCTCGCTCTGCGAGAGGGCGCGCGTCCAGACGCGGCACTCGGCCAGATAACCCATCAGCGGGCGCGAGCTCTGCCACTGCGACAGCGCTCCCAGACCGAAGCCGTAGCCGTCGTTCTTGCCCAGGTTCATCGACTCGCCCTGCGTCGGGGTGCCGGCGGCATACTGTCCGTCGATGTAGATGTCCCACGACGAACCGGTCCAGACGGCTGCCACATGGTACCACTTGTTCGCGTCGCACGGACGGTCCGTGGCGGCGGGCTGGTAGCTCTCGTGACAAATCTGTACGACGTTTTTGTCAATCTTCACGTCGCCGAAACGCACCGAGCACTCACCCTCGATACCCATGATGGAGGAGTTGTCGCAGCCGTTCGAGAAGTTGGTCACGTAGACGCGCGTCTCGAGCGTCACCTGCGGGAAGACCAGGTCGGCGTTGTCCAGGAAGCCCGGAATCTTGTACTTGTTGCCCGAGCCAATCATGATGGCCTTGCTGATGACCGGCGTCTTGAAGACGATGTAGACCGTGCGCGAAGGCTCGAGAACGGCCATCGAGCCGCTCACCGAGCGGATGCTCACCGGCATGCAGTAGGTGGCTCCCTCGGCAAAACCGTCCATCGTGGTGACCGTCAGTTCGGCCATCGACGAGGTGGTGAAGCCGGCCGCGATGGAGACCTTGTCGTTGAGGAACTCATAGGTCCCCTCGGGCAGCGGGAGGTAGTTCTTGCCATACTTGAGGTTGTAGCTCTCCACCAGGTCGGGACGCAGCTCGAGCGTTATCTCCAGGTCGTGCGAGACCTGCTCCGACGCGGTGACCGAGAGGGCCGTGCTGGCCGGAAGCTCGTCGATGGTCACGCTCATGGCGGCATTCGACTGCGCATCGGTCATGTAGACGACCGGTTCGTACTTGGCCGACTCCTGGCACCCCGTCGCAAGGGCGGCGGCGAGGAGCAGCGGCACTGCAAAATATTTCAGTTTCATACTCTTTGTTCGTTTTGAGGGTTGGTTCGGTTAGTTCTTCGGACTCCAGACTTCAAGCTCGCGCATGCCGCAGAAGTTGCTGCCCGTGTCGTAGCGGTCGACGATGTCGAAGCGGATGAGGCGCGCCTCGACCGGCTTGACAAAGGTGAACCACTGCATGACGCCGTTGTCGCCCGTAGCCTGGGCAATCGTCACGTCGGAGGCATTCTGCGGCGTCCAGTTCACGCCGTCGGTCGAAACCTCGACGTTGCGGATGGTCTTCACCGAATAGGCCGTATTGGTGTAGCATACGCCCCAGGCCACCGTGCTCACCGGATAGCTCTGCTGCATGTCGATGGTGATGCGGCCGCCGAGGCCCACCTGCCACGAGTAGTAGTTGTTGAAGATGGCATAGAAGCCCATGTCGCCGGCATCACGTCCGTTGAAGAGCGTCGTCACGTCGTCGTAGCCCCAGACGCCCGTACCGCCGATGGAGGTGTTCTGGTTGGTGATGTCGACCGTCCAGCCCAGCTTGTTGTTGGCGTTGTCAATCTTCGTGCAGTCATCCTCGAAGGGTTCGAGGTTCTGCTGTGCGGCCAGGTTCTCCTCGCCGAGGAAAATCAACAGGTACTTCACGCCGCGGTCGGCATCGGGCTCGTAGTCGCTCAGCGACTCCAGGTCGGGACGCAGCGCAACCAACGTGTAGCCCGGCTGGAGCACCGAGAGGTCGGGAAGCGTGACCGTCACCCCGCCCGTCGGGCTCATCTCGCCCTGGGCGAACGAGAGCTTGCCGGAGAGCGAAACCTTCGATGCGTCGATGGTCATGTAGTCGGTGCCGTTCTTCTCGTTGTAGGCCTCCGCCAGCGCGTTGTCGGCCACGTAGCCGAACTGGACATCGGAGATGGCCCCCAGCGAGAGGTGCGCCGTGAGCGTCGCCTCAAGGCTGCTGTAGCTGCCGTCGAGCCGCTTCATGACGGAGTGGTTCTCCACCTGGCTGCCGTCGGTCAGAACCTTGATGGTGGTGGTGCTCTTCGTAATGACGAGGTACTTCACGTAGCCCGTCTCGTCGTAGCCGAAGCCTTCGGCAAGGGTCGGGAGCAGCGGCACGAGGTACTCGCCGTCGGCGAGCGATGCCACCGTGACGGCCACCTGCACGTCGCTCTCCGACGCTTCGGTGCCGGCAGCGAAGTGGAGCGGACCCGAGATGTTGACCAGCGAGGGGTCGATGGCCGCATACTCGGTGCCGTTGTCGTGGTTGTAGCTCTCGATGAGCGAGTTGTCGACCGCAAGCGCAAGGTCGGTGTCGGCCTCAGCCGGCTCCGAGATGCGGGCCGAAAGCGTGCAGTTCACCTCGCCGTAGATGACGCCCGAGGGGGTGACGCTCACCTCGAACTGCTCGGTGCCGGCCTCGTTGAGGGCCACCAGCGTCTTCGAGTAGTCGCCCACGGGGGCAGGGTTGACCGCCTGGATGGCCTGACGCATGTACTTGTAGGGCATGTCGGCGTGGGCGTACTCGTACTCCATGTGGTAGGCGCCGAAGCCGCCGCCCTCGCCCTGCGTCGGGTTGAAGAGCGCCATGCCCAGCAGCGAGTTGACCGTCTGGCCGTCACGCGTGGTGTGGCTCACGCCGCCCGTCTTCCAGTAGGACTCGAAGTTCTCGGCGAAGATATACTGCTCGGGCTTCCACCCCACATTGTAGGCATTGTTGAAGCGGTTCTGCAGGTCGGTGTAGCCGTACGAGGAGTAGGCCTGCACGATGCCGTAGTCGAAGTACTCGACATACTCGTCCCGGACGGCGAAGGGGACGCCGTCGATGATGAACAGACGGCCCGTGCCCGACTTGGGACCCACGTACTTGCCCATGGCCACAATCAGCTTGTTGAAGAGGTCGGGAGCGGGGTTGCCCACGAAGGGACCCACGGCGCCGAAGCCCGGCTCGTAGTCGATGTCGATACCGTCGTAGTTCCACTTGTCCATCGAGTCCTTGCAGTAGGCCTTGGCGTAGGCCTCGATGGCCTCATCGCAGTAGGGGTCGTCGTACATCGAGGCGAAGGGCTCGGGCATGACGTTCGAGAAGATGGTGTAGGTCACCTTCGTACCCTTGACCTTCTGGACGAACTCCTTGTCGGCCACCTGGGCCGGGGTGAGCGTATGCCACTGGCTCCAGATGGAGATGATGTCCATCGAGTCGGGGCAGTTCGAGATGCGCGTCTGGTAGGAGGGGCCCATGGCCGTCCAGGTTCCGTACCAGCCGAAGGCCAGCTTGTGCTTGCTCTTCTTGTACTCGCGAAGACGCTGGTAGTAGGCGTTGTCGCGATGAATCTGCTCCTGCTCTTCGGGGTGCTGCACGTTCACCCGCTCGGGAGTCGTCTCCTTCTCGCAGCCGGCAAACAGGCTACCCAGCAGCAGCGTGCAGAGTGCATATTTGAAGATTCTTTTCATCGTATTTCGTCTTAAGGTTTCAGGTTAGTTGTTTTTCTTGTCCCACCAGAGTTTGGTCGAGCCCTGGTCGGGGCCGCCCAGCAGCCGGATGGCGCGGTTGAGCGCCGCGCGGTTGTTCGAGTACTCCGAACGCGGGAAGGTCATGCGGCGAATCTGCTCGTTGACATCCACCGTGCCGTTGCTGCGGTCGTTGACGATGGGGAAAATCCGCGGATAGCCCGTGCGGCGGAACTCCGACCACGCCTCCTGTCCGTTGGGGAACATGGCAATCCACTTCTGGGTGATGATGCGCTCGAGCATCTGCTCCGAGTCGGCCGAAGAGTCCCACTTGACGGTAATCTGCGACGGAGCGGCGATGTTGTAGTGGGTCGTCGAGCCGGAGGCATCCTCGAAGGCGGCCGGCGTCAGCTCGCTCTCGGCGTAGGTTGCAGCCTCGGCGGCCGAAAGGCCGTTCTCGAGGAACGAGAGCTCGATGCCGCGGCGGTAGAAGCTCTCGGCGTCACCGCCCATCGCCCAGCCGCGCATCGCACCCTCGGCGCGCAGGAAGGCGACCTCCGAGGACATGAGCCAGCGTACGGGCGTCGTCTTGTCGACGTTGGGCACCGACATGCCGAGGTAGTACTCCTTGCTGATGGCGGCGATGCCGTTGCGCACGCCGTGGTAGAGGCCATCCTCGCAGGGCTTGAAGTAGGTGGCCAGACGCGGGTCCTTGTAGCCGTTCAGGTAGGCATCCATCGTGGCGCCCATGCGCGTGTCGGCGTAGGCGTTCCAGACCTCCTCCAGCGGGTTGAAGACCTGAATCGAACCGACGGTTGCCAGCGTCGCGCTCTCGTCGGCCGACTCGATGACGCCGCTCGTGACGGCCTCCTCGGCCCACGCACGGGCCTGGTCGGGAATGACGTAGACCACGCGCATGGCCATGCGCAGCTTGAGCGAGTTGGCCAGACGCAGCCACTTGGGATAGCTGCCCTGGTAGACGATGTCGACCTCCTGCAGCGGCGTGGCGTCGGGCGAGTTGGTGGCGTACTCCTCCAGCACGGCGATGGCCGCGTTGAGGTCCTCGAAGAGCTTCATGTAGACGGTCTCCTGCGCGTCGTAGGGGTTCTCCGTCTCACCGAAGTGGGTCACGGGCAGCGGTCCGTAGATGTCGGTGGCGCGCTGCAGCGCGAAGACCTTGAGCACCTCGGCCACGGCGAAGGTGTCCTCGGTAATCTGCCCCGCCTCGTAGGCGTAGCTGAGCGTCAGCCAGGCGGACATCACGTTGGTGAAGGCCACCGAGAAGGGGACGTTGTTGTAGTCGGTGGCGTCGAGCGCATAGGTGGTCGTGTTGACGCCGCCGTTGTCGAACGAGCTGATGGCCGCCATGTAGCCCGAGTAGGAGTCACCCATCAGGTTGCAGGCGCGCTGGTAGGCGTTGGCGCCCTCGTCGCTGCAGGGGATGACGGCATCCATCTCCATGGTCGTAATGAGGGTCTTCTGGTCGATGTTCTGAGCCGAGTCGGGGTTGGTGTTGAACTTCTCGAAGCCGCTCGTGCAGGAGCCCAGCAGCAGGCCCGAGAGGGCAACCGCGAAGAGCCCCTGGCTCAGGTTCGTTATGATGTTTCGTTTCATTGCGTCGGGTGTTTTAGAATTGGAGTCTTACGCTGAAGCCCAGGGTGCGGACCGAAGGCTGCATGAAGTAGTCGAGCCCCTGGTAGTAGGTGCCCGTCGAGGCGGTGATTTCGGGGTCGAACGGAGCCTTGTTGTAGAACATGAAGAGGTTGCGGCCGACGAGCGCCACGCTCATGCCCACCTTGTCGTTGAACCACTTCGACGGCAGGTCGTAGCCGAGCGTCAGCTCGCGCAGGCGCACGTTGGTCATCGAGTAGACGTAGTGGGCCAGCATCGACATACCGTTGCCCGAGTTGGCGTAGAAGGTCTTCGCGTCGGGAATCTGCTGCGTGTCGGATACCCATACGCCGCCGTTCTCGCGTGCCTGGGCCGAGGCCTCCGAGACGCCGTACTCGTCCATCAGGGCCTGCGTGGCCGAGACGCCGTGGCCGCCGATGCGGGCGTCGATGAGCACGCCCAGCGAGATGCCCTTCCAGGAGAACTGGTTGTTCCATCCCAGACGGAAGCGCGCCTCGGTGTTGCCGCCGTAGACCCACGTGTTGCGGTCGAGCGTCACCGTGTTGGAGTTGGGGTCGACGTAGATGTGGCCGAACTCGTCGGTCTTGAAGCCCGTCACGTAGAAGTCGCCAATCGAGCCGCCCTTCTTGACCTGCATGCGGTAGCCGCCGTAGTCCATGTTGACCTCGTCGACCGAAACCAGGTTGCCCGCAACGTCACGCGTACCCTCGGGCACGAGCTCCTTGACCTCGTTGCGGTTCATCGAGAAGTTGACGTTGGTCGACCACGAGAAGTCGCGCCACGTGTTCTTGTAGCCCACAACAGCCTCGATACCCCAGTTGTTCACCTTGCCGGCGTTGATGTAGGCCTGCTTGTAACCCGTGCTGGGAGGTGCATCGTACCTGAAGAGCTGGTTGTAGGTGTTGGTGTTGTAGTAGGTGGCGTCCAGCCAGATTTTGCCGCCGAGGAACTTGGCGTTGAGACCCGCCTCGAAGGACTTCGTGCGCTCGGGCGTCAGGTTGACGGCCGGTGCAGCGGTCTCCGACTCAATGACACCGCCCACGCTGATGGGGTAGTTGCGGCCCGTGATGTAGCGCTCGGGGGCGTTACCCACCTCGGCGTAGGAGGCGCGCACCTTGAGGAACGAGATGCCTGCACGCGAGAGGTCGGTCATCGACGAGATGACGGCCGAGAGGCCCACCGACGGGTAGAAGATGTTGTAGCTGTCGGTGAAGGCGAGCTGCGAGGCCCACTCGCTGCGGGCCGTCACGTCGAGGTAGAGCATCCCCTTCCAACCCAGCTGCAGCGTGGCGTAGGCGGCCTGCACCTGGTCGTGGTAGCGGCTCATGTAGGGCTTCGTCTGCGAGTGCTTCATGTCGATGTTGAAGAGGGTGAACTTGTTGGGCTGCGTGGCCAGGTGGCCCTCGAAGCCCGTCACCTTGTTCTTGTCGTCCATGAGGCTGGCACCCAGGTTGAACTGCAGCGAGAGGCGGTCGTCGAGGAACGTCTTGTTGATGCTCAGCAGGGCGTCGGCGTAGAGGTTGTTGTGGACGGCCGTATGGTCGAGGTAGTTACCGTACTTCGAGGCGAAGAGCTCGTCGGACGAGGCGTAAATCTTGCGCGTGTAGTTCATCGTCGTGTTGTCCAGACGCACGCGGCCCGTGAGGCTCATCCACGAGGTGATGTCCCACTTCATCGTACCGTTGAAGGTGTAGCGGTGGGCCGTATTCTCGAAGAGCTCGCGGTTGGTCACCCAGTAGGGGTTCTCCACGCCGGTGAGGAACTCCAGCGGCCAGAACTGCTTCATGTAGCCGTCCGTGGCGTCGTAGCGCTCGTAAATCTGGTACTTGCGGATATCATCGCCGCGCGGGAAGAGGTAAATCGGGATGAGCGGGTTGTGGTAGAGACCCTGCACCAGCGAGTTGCGGTCGTACTGGCGCATGTAGGTGGCACCCACGTCGAGCGTCAGGCGGTCCTTGACCAGCTCCGTGGTGTTGCGCAGCGAGAAGTTGTAGCGGTTGTAGACGTTGTTGGGGATGATGCCGCGCGAGTTGACCGAGGCAGCCGAGGCGTAGGTCTGGTTGCGCGAGTTGCCCGCCGAGACCGAAACCGAGTTGGTGGTGTTGTAGCCCGTCTGGAAGAAGTCCCGCGGGTCGTACGAGGTGGGATGGGCCAGCGGCGAGCCCCAGCTCATCGAGGGCGAGGTCTCGGCCGTGCCGTAGCGGTTCTGGAACTCGGGCATCACGAAGGGCGCGGTGAAGGTGGTGTTGTTCGAGTAGTTGACCCGGAGGCGTCCCTCCTCACCCTTCTTCGTGGTGATGAGAATCACACCGTTGGCGCCCTGCGAACCGTAGAGCGCGGCGGCCGTGGCACCCGAGAGAATCGACATCGACTCGATGTCCTCGGGGTTGAGGTTCGAGATACCCTCGTAGTCGCCGCCGTCGGGGGTCTCGTACATGCCGGCCGTCTGCTCCGAACGCAGGCTCGGCATCGGGATACCGTCGATGACGTAAAGGGCGTTGTTGTTGCCGTTGATGGACTTCACGCCGCGCATCACCACGCGCGTCGAACCGCCCGTACCCGAGGCGCTGGCGTTGATTTGCAGACCGGCGACCTTACCCGAGAGGGCATTGACGAAGTTGGCGTCCTTGACCCCGTTGACGATGTCGCCCGAGACCTCCTGCACGTTGTAGGTCAGCGCCTTCTCCGAGCGCTTGATACCGAGGGCCGTCACCACCACGGCGTCGAGCACCTCCGTATCCTCATGCATGACGATGCGCAGCGGCGCGGAGTCCGTGACGGGAATCTCCTGCTTGGCATAGCCGATGAGCGAGACCTCGAGCACGTCGCCCTGACGCGCCTGCGGCAGCGAGAAGTTGCCCTCGGCGTCGACGGCCGCACCGACGGTCGTACCTTTAATAACCACCGTGGCGCCCACAAGGCCGAGGCCCTTGGCGTCCTTGACCGAGCCCGTGACGCCGCGCACGGGGCGGGCGCCCTGGCGGGCTGCCGTACGGTCGGCCGTACGCGAGAGGACGATGTGCTTGTCCTTGAGCGTATAGCCGATGCCGCGGCCGGCGAAGAGCCGGTCGAGGGCGGAGGCGAGGGTCGCGTTGCGGAGCGAGAGGCTCACCTGCTCGGCGGGGTTGATGTCGGAGCTGTTGTAGACGAACGAGTAGCCCGTCTGCTCCTGAATGGACTGGAATACCTGGGAAAGAGAAGCGTCGCGCACCTCGACGGTGACGCGGGGTTCGGCGGTCTGCGCGTTGGCCTTCAGGCCGAAGCATGAAAGCAGCAGGACCGGAACAATCAACAGACAGCGGAGGCGTGCGCATGCACGATGCACTCCCCCTGCCCGTCGCAAGGTTTGTTTTTTCATGGGTTGTTTTAGGTTTGGTTATAAATTTCTGGAGATTGCTGCGCCGTCGCGCGGACGGCGTCCGGTCGGATGGTAGTTATCGACTCATAGGCATTCGAAGTTTTCGTTCATATTTTATTTCAGGTTCCTGTTGTTCGTATCGTTCGTTCCGTTCTTTCCGTGTGCACCCTGGCGTCGCCCCCCTGGTATCGCCCCCCGGCGCGGCCCCGGCGGGCCGGCGGGTCAGTTGGCGTAGAGCTCGATGTTGTCGCGGTTGACCTTGTAGTGGAACTTGTAGGTGAGCTGCAGCACCGACATGATGTGGTAGATGCCGTCCTCGAGGTGGAAGTCGCCCGAGAAGCGCTCGCCGCGCAGGCTGTCGTCCATGAAGCGCACCTCGACGTTGTAGTAGCGCTCCAGCTCGGAGACAATCTGCTCGAAGGTGGTCTGCTCGAAGCGGAAGTGGCCCTCAATCCAGTCGATGGAGTTGGAGGCGGCGGGGCAGTCGCGCAGCTGCATGGAGCGGGTCTCGCTGTCGAAGAGCAGCATCTGTGCAGGGCGCAGGCGGACCGCATACTCCTCGCTGCCCGAGAGTGCGGCGGCCACCGAGCCCTCGAGCAGGACGGTGGTTACGCGGTGGCGGGCGGCGTCGTTGCGGATGTTGAACTTCGTGCCGAGCACCTTGATGTCCAGTCCGCCGCTCGAGACGATGAAGGGCGACGCGGCGTCGTGCTCCACCTCGAAGTAGGCCTCGCCGCTCATCGTCACGCGGCGTTCGCGCGAGAAGAGCGGAGTGCGGTACTCGATGCGGCTCGACGAGTTGAGCCACACCTTCGTGCCGTCGGGCAGCTCGACCTGCGAGCGTTCGCCCAGGTCGGTGTAGACCACCACGGGGCGTTCGAGCCGCTCGGCGAGCGTGCGGGTCTCGAACCAGAGGCCGAGGGCCAGCAGCACGACGGCCGCGGCCGCGGCAGAGCGCCACACCAGACGGCGCAGCGGGGCGCGGCGGGGGCGCATCCGGCGCTTGACGGCGCGCAGCGAGCCTTCGACGTCGACCTCTTCGGCGGCGCGGAGCCGGTCGTTGAGGCAGAGGATGCGGTAGACCTCGCCCATCGTCCGCCGGTTGGCGGGCGAGGCGTCGTACCACGCTTCGATTTCGGCCGCTTCGGCGGCCGGGAGCTCTCCGCGCAGGTAGGCGGCAAGGCGTTCTTCGGTGATTTGCGGTGTCTCCATCGGGATGTTCATCTATGAGTAATACAATCGGGCGGGCAAAGATACTAACCGCGCCCTGCATTTTTTTCAAAAAAAGGTATGCCGCGCCGGTCCGGGAGGATTTTCGGGGAGGATTTCGGGGAGGATTTTCGGGGCAGGGAGGCGGGAAAGAAGGCCGGGGCAGGCGGGACGGGACAGGACGAGCCGCAGGCCAGGACAGAGCGGGACAAGGCGGACGAGAGCGGGCGGGACAGAGCGGCGGCGGGGCCGACAGAAGCAGGGCGAGCGTGGAAGCGGGTGCGGAAACGGGGGGGGGAAAGAGAACGAAGAAAACGGGGGAGACGCGAAAAAAAACGGAAAGACTGGAAAAAACTGGAAAAAACTGGAAAATGCTGGAAAAAACTGGAAAATCGGACCGGGGTCTGCCGGGAAGACGGAGCGGAGGAACGGGGAGGGAACGCCATTCGGCGGTGAAGCCCCGACGCTACCGGAGCTTGAAGCCCAGCAGCAGCACGAGCACCGGCCAGTATTCGCGGAGCTCCTCGCGCAGGAAGCGCACCGTCTGACCGATGCGGTAGTTGACCGTCTGGGGCGAGACGTGGAGCTCCTCGGCAATCTGGCGGTGGGTCTTCCCCTCGAGCCGGTGCATGCGGAAGGTCTGCTGGAACTCCTCGGGAAGGCGCCGCAGCGCCTCCGCAAAGCGGCGCGCCAGTTCGCTCTCGAAGTAGAGCGCCGGGTCGTCGAACTCCTCCTCGAAATCCGAGGCCAGCTCGCGCAGGATGCGGTTGCGCAATGAGTTGCGCGAGGCGCTGTTGAGCGACTTGTTGCGGACGATGGTGAAGAGCAGCGAGCGGAGCGGCATCTCGGGGATGAGCGTGCGGCGGTTCTCCCAGAGCCACAGGAGGGTATCCTGCACCAGCTCCTCGGCACGCGACAGGGGGACGAAGCGCGAGGCATAGGCGCACAGCGGCCTATAGCAACGGCGGAACAGAGCATCGAAACAGTGCTCGTCTCCGCTGCGCAAAGCCTCGACAACCCGACGGTTGTCCTCGAAATCGAACGTGTCGTATCGCTCCTTTTCCATAGTTCGGCGGTCCGCCCCGGGAGCGGCAGGAAGACTGCCGTCCGCCGCGGTAAATGGGGGTTCCCCGAATACAAAAATACTATTTCGTCGGAAAAATACAAAGAAGAGGGCCCACTTCCTGTCGAAAAAAATCGCCCTCCGCCGTCCAAAAAGCCGCCGCGCCCGCTCCATCCCGGCAAACCGCCCACCTCAAAAAAACGCCCCGCAAATCCGCCTCCGCAAAACCGCCCCGGAAATACCGTGCCGGCCCCGTGCGGACCGTTCGGACCCGAAGGCAGCCCGAACGGAGAAGAACTTCGCGCCAAAACAGACATATTTTGCGAAATATTTTGTATCTTTGTCCAACTCTTGCCTTTTGGATACGGTCGCAAAAAGCGCCCGGAGAGCCCGGACAGACGCATCGCATTCGAAGGGAAGGAGCGGCTCGGGAACCATTCCCGTCTTAAAAAGGGTCCGCATCATGATTCAAATCGGAAACAGGCTGCGTCTGGAGCAGGTCGAAGAGGTGCTCTTCGGCGGCGGGCGCGTCGCGCCGCAGCAGCAGATGCTCCTCGAGGTGGAGGAGTGCTATCGTTTTCTGGAGGAGTTCGCCTCCGACAAGGTGATTTACGGCATCAACACCGGCTTCGGCCCGATGGCCCAGTACCGCATCGACGACGGAGACCTCAGAGCCCTCCAGTACAACATCATCCGCAGCCACGCCGCCGGTGCGGGCGAACCGCTGCCGGTGGTCTGCGTACGTGCGGCGATGCTGGCCCGCATCCAGACCTTCGCACAGGCCCGCTCGGGGGTTCATCCCGAGGTCATCACCCTGCTGGCCGAGCTGCTCAACCGCCGCATCACCCCCGTCGTGCCGCGCCACGGCAGCGTCGGCGCCAGCGGCGACCTGGTGCAGCTGGCCCACATTGCACTGGCGCTCATCGGCGAGGGCGAGGTCTTCGTCGAGCGCGACGGCGTCCCGGAGCGCCGCCCGACGGCCGAGGTCTTCGCCCGCGAGGGCATCACCCCGCTGGGCATCCACCTGCGCGAGGGGCTGGCCATCACCAACGGCACGGCCGTGATGACGGGCATCGGGCTGGTCAACCTGCTCGAGGTGCGCCGCCTGCTCGACTACGCCGTGGCCGCCTCGCTGCTGATGAACGAAATAGCCTCGTCGTACGACGACTTCCTCTCCGAGGAGCTCAACGCCATGAAGCTCCACGCCGGGCAGCGCGACATCGCCGCAGCCATGCGCCGTGCGGCCGAGGGCGGGCAGCGACTGCTCAAGCGCGAGACGGTGCTCTACCACCGCCACACCGAGCAGCACTTCGAACACAAGGTCCAGCCCTACTACTCGCTGCGCTGCATCCCCCAGATTCTGGGTCCGGTGCTCGACACGCTGCGGGGCGCCGAGGAGGTGCTGGTCAACGAGCTCAACTCGGTCGACGACAACCCGGTGGTCGACCCCCTCACGCGCAACGTCTACCACGGCGGCAACTTCCACGGCGACTACGTCTCGCTGGAGATGGACAAGCTCAAGATTGCCACCACAAAGCTCACGATGCTCGCCGAGCGGCAGATGAACTACCTCTTCCACGACCGCATCAACGGCATCCTGCCTCCGTTTGTCAACCTGGGCAAGCTGGGACTCAACTACGGGCTGCAGGCGGCGCAGTTCACCGCCACCTCGACCACGGCCGAGAGCCAGACGCTCTCCAACCCGATGTATGTCCACAGCATCCCGAACAACAACGACAACCAGGACATCGTCAGCATGGGTACCAATGCGGCGCTGCTCTGCCGTCAGGTGGTCGAGAACGGCTATCAGGTGATGGCCATCCACCTCATGGCGCTGGCCCAGGCGGTCGACTGTCTGGAGATTGCCGGGCAGCTTGCACCGGCGACGCGCCGCCTCTACGACCGGGTACGCGCCGAGGTGCCGGCCTTCCGCGAGGATACGCCCAAGTACCGCGAGATTGAGCGCCTCGAGCAGCTCATGCGCACGCAACCCGCCGGGCTTCTCTAACCGGGTGGGCCGGAAGAGGGCCGGGGACCGGGGACAGAGCTCGGGAGCGGAGTTGAAATACAGGACCGGACCGGAGAGCCGGACCGGAGCGAAACGACGGAAAACAAACACGGAGCGTGCGGAACCCCGCAACGGGAACCGCCCGCTCCGATTACGGATAATATGGAGACGAACCAGAAGAGACGATACGCCCTCGTGACGGGGGCAAGCCGCGGCATCGGACGCGCCGTGGCGCTGCGTCTGGCCGGCATGGGCTACCATGTGCTGGTCAACTACCTTGCGAATGCGGCGGCCGCCGAGGAGACCCTTGCGCTCATTCGCCGGCAAGGGGGCGAGGGCGAGCTGCTCCCCTTCGACGTGGCCGACCGCGAGGCCGCGGAGCGCGCCCTGGGCGGCTGGCTCGAGGCGCATCCCGACGAGGCGGTCGAGGTGCTGGTCAACAACGCCGGAATCCGCCGCGACGGGCTGCTGCTGTGGATGCCCCACGAGGACTGGTACGGCGTGCTGCGCACCCACCTCGACGGATTCTTCCACGTCACGCAGCCGCTGCTCAAGGGGATGCTCGTCCGCAAGTACGGACGCATCATCAACATCGTCTCGCTCTCGGGCATCAAGGGGCTCCCCGGGCAGGTCAACTACTCGGCGGCCAAGGGGGGACTCATCGCCGCCACGCGGGCGCTGGCCCAGGAGGTGGCCAAGAAGCGGGTGACGGTCAACGCCGTCGCCCCGGGCTTCATCCGCACCGACATGACGGCCGACCTGGACGAGGCGGCGCTGCGGCGTACCATCCCCGCCGGACGCTTCGGCGAACCGGAGGAGGTGGCCGACCTGGTGGCCTTCCTCGCCTCGGAGAAGGCCTCCTACATCACCGGCGAGGTCATCTCCATCAACGGAGGCATCCTCTGACCCGCGCCGGGGAGGGCGGAAATGGCCGCCGGAGACCAAAAGGGGCCGGGCCGCAATTTTTTAAGAGACGGGCCGGAAAAGACCGGGACCGAACCGGGCCGGAGAGGCCGGGCAAACCGGGGCTGAACCGGGCAGGCCGGAGAGACCGGGCAGGCCGGGGCCGAACCGAACAAGGAAGCCCCGAACGTGCCAGACCGAAGAGCCGGACCGGACCAGAATGAGAAAACAAACCAAAAAGGAACCTGTACACAGGCAAACAAGGCTATACACGCAAGCAATGGAACAACACAGAGTCGTCATCACGGGCATGGGCATCTACTCCTGCATCGGTGAAAACCGCGAGCAGGTTGCCGAGTCGCTCTACTGCGGCCGCTCGGGCATCGGCCTCGACCCCGCACGCAAGGAGATGGGCTACCGCTCCGCACTCACCGGCATCCTCCGCAAACCCGACCTGCGCAAGGCGCTCGACCGCCGCCAGCGGATGTGCCTCTCGGAGCAGGGGGCCTACGCCTACGTCGCTACCGCCGAAGCGCTCGCCCAGGCGGGCATCGACACCGACTGGCTGCTCGCCCACGAGACCGGAATCCTCTACGGCAACGACAGCAGCGCCGAGGCCGTCATTCACGGCGCCGACGTCATCCGCGAGAAGCACAACACGGTGCTCGTCGGCTCGGGCAACATCTTCCAGTCGATGAACTCGACGGTGACGATGAACCTCTCGACCATCTTCAACCTGCGGGGCATCAACTTCACCGTCTCGGGGGCCTGCGCCAGCGGCTCGCACGCCATCGGCATGGCCTACCTGCTCATCCGCCAGGGGCTGCAGCAGTGCGTCGTCTGCGGCGGCGCCGAGGAGGTCAACCTCTTCTCGGTGGGCAACTTCGACGCGCTGAGCGCCTTCTCCATCCGCGAGCAGGAGCCCGCACGCGCCTCACGCCCCTTCGACCGCCACCGCGACGGTCTGGTGCCGAGCGGCGGCGCCGCAACGCTCATCGTCGAGAGCTACGAGTCGGCACGCAGCCGCGGAGCCGAAATCCTCGCCGAGATTGTCGGCTACGGATTCTCCTCCAACGGCGAGCACATCTCCTCGCCCAACGTCGACGGCCCGGCCCGCTCGCTGCGCATGGCGCTCCGCTGCGCCGGAATGACCCCCGCCGACATCGAGTACATCAACGCCCACGCCACGTCGACCCCCGTGGGGGACCTCAACGAGGCGCTGGCCATCCACGAGGTCTTCGGCGAGCGGAAGCCCTACGTCACCTCGACCAAGTCGCAGACGGGCCACGAGATGTGGATGGCCGGAGCCAGCGAGGTGGTCTACTCGGTACTGATGATGCAGCGGGGATTCATCGCCCCGAACCTCAACTTCGAGGAGCCCGACGAGGCCTCGTGCCACCTGAACATCCCGGCCAGCCGCGTCGACCGACCCTTCTCGACCTTCCTGAGCAACTCGTTCGGCTTCGGAGGGACCAACTCGACGTTAATCGTCAAAAAATTCGAACCATGACAAACGAAGAAATCAAAGCAAAAATCAAGGAGGTGCTGGCCGAAGAGTTCGAAATCGACCCCTCCGCAATCACCCCCGAGGGGGATTTGAAGGAGGTGCTGGGCCTCGACAGCCTCGACCTGGTGGACGTTGTGGTCCTCGTCGAGCAGAACTTCGGCGTCACGCTCAAGGGACCCGACTTCGTCGGCGTGCGGACGTTCGAGGATTTCGACAACCTCATCATCTCGAAACTCAACGCTTAGCGGCATGGAGAGCGCAAGCCCGGCGGGATGGAACGGAAAGTCGCGGGGCGGAGGATTCGGTTACGCATTCTTCGTTCTGCTCATCCGCTACGTCGGCATCCGCGCCGCCTACGCCTTCCTGGCGCTGGTGGTCGTCTACTTCATCCCCTGCGCGCCGCGCGCCACGGCCGCCGTCTGGAGCTACTGCCGCCGAAGGCTCGGATACGGACCCCTGCGCGCCGCGGCGGCCCTCTTCCGCCACTACTACCGCTTCGGGCAGACGCTCATCGATAAGGTGGCCATCGGCGGCGGGGCAGCCGGCCGCTACCGCTTCCTCTTCGACAACTACGACGACTTCATCGCGCTGCTCGAGAGCGGCTGCGGCGTGGTCGTGCTGGGGGCGCACGTCGGCTGCTGGCAGGCCGGGGCACACTTCTTCGGGAAGTACGGCCGCAAAATCAACATCGTGATGTACGACGCCGAGTATGAACGCATCCGCCGCGTGGTCGAACGCAACACGGAGGAGTGCGGCTACAAGGTGATTCCCATCAACGGGCCGACGCTCGACACGATGCTCCGCATCAAGGTGGCGCTCAACGGCGGCGAGTATGTCTGCTTCCAGGGCGACCGCTACCTCTCGCCGCGCCACACGCTCCGCCACCGGCTGCTGGGCTGCGAGGCGAGCTTCCCCGAGGGCCCCTTCCGCCTCGCCTCGAAGCTGCAGGTGCCCGTAGTGGTCTACTACGCCATGCGGGAGCGCGGTCGCCGCTACCGCTTCCACTTCGAGCTGCTCGCCCGCGGGGACGAACGCATCGGGAGCGCCGAGCTGCTCGACCGCTACGCCGCATCGCTCGAACAAATCCTGCACCGCTACCCCGAACAGTGGTTCAACTTTTACGACTTCTGGAAATGACACCGCAACGCCGCATCCTGCTCGTCTCGGCCAACCGCCATCGGGAGCCCTATCCGGTCTACCCGCTGGGGCTCTCCTATCTGAAGAGCTACCTGCGGCGGCGGATGCCCCACTACGAGGTGCTGCTCTTCGACTGCAACCTGGGGAGCGTCGCGCAGCTCGAGGAGCTCATCCGCCGCGAGCGGCCCGACGTGGTGGGGGTCTCGCTGCGCAACGTCGACGGCGCCAACTCGCTGCGCGAGGGGAACTTCCTGGCGGGCTACCTCGAAATCACGCAGGCCGTCCGCCGCGCCTGCACGGCGCCGCTGCTCATCGGCGGGGCGGGCTTCTCGATTTTCCCCGAGCACTTCATGGAGGCGACCGGCGCCGACTACGGGCTGGCCGGCGAGGGGGAGGAGAGCCTGGCGCAGCTGCTCGAGGCGCTTGACGAGGGGCGCGAGCCGCACGGCATCGACGGACTCTTCCTGCGCGGCGGCGCAGCCGACCGGGAGCCCTATCCCCGGCCGCGGAGCCGCTACCTGCACGAGCTCGACGTCGAGTTCGAGCAAGAGTGGGTCGCCTACTACTGGAAGTACAGCGGCATGCTCAACATCCAGACCAAGCGCGGCTGTCCCTACGACTGCGTCTACTGCTCCTACCCGGTCATCGACGGCCGCACGATGCGGACGCTCGACGCCGCGAAAATCGTCGACGACATCATCCGCCTGAAGCGGAGCATGGGGGTCGACTACCTCTTCTTCACCGACTCGGTCTTCAACATCTGTCCGGGCTTCAACGCGCGGCTGGCCGAGGAGCTCATCCGCCGCGAGGCGGGCATCCGCTGGGGGGCCTACTTCACCCCGCTGGGGCTCGGACGCGAGGAGCTGGAGCTCTACCGCCGCTCGGGGCTCACCCACATCGAGTTCGGGACGGAGTCCTTCGACGACGCGACGCTGGAGGCCTACGGCAAGCGCTTCACCTTCGACGACGTGCTGCGCGCCTCCGAGGCGGCGCTCGCGGCCAACGTCTACTACGCCCACTTCCTCATCCTGGGGGGCGTGGGCGAGACGATGCAGAGCGTGCGGCGGGGGATTGCCCGTGCGCGCCACATCCGCCACAGCGTCATCTTCCCCTACGTGGGGATGCGCATCTACCCCCACACGCGGCTCCACAGGCTGGCCGTCGAGCAGGGGGTCGTCTCGCCCGACGACACGCTCATCGAGCCGCGCTACTGGCTCTGCCCCGACTTCGACCTGGAGCAGGCGCGCGCCGAGGCGCTCGCGACGGGCAAGGCGTGGGTCTTCCCTGACGACGAGGCCAACGCGCTGATGGACAAACTGAGAATCGAACGCAACCGAAAGGGACCGCTATGGGAGTATCTGAGAAAACCGTAAGGCCCGCCGCCGCGGAGGTCGCAACAAAGGAGGCAGCCGCGGAGGCTGCAACGAATATGCGCCCGGCCACCGGGACCGCGCCGATGCCGGGAAAGGCCGCCACGGGGGCTGCAACAAGGGAGTGTCCGGCCGTGGAGAGTACCGCAGCGCCGGAGCAGACAGCCGGAGCCACTGCCGCGAAGGAGCCCGCCGCACCGGTACGCCCGCAGGAAGACCCGCTGGAGACCAACCCGCTGGAGCTAATTCCCCAGCGGCCGCCCATGGTGCTCGTCGACCGCTTCGAGGGCATCGATGCCGAGGGGGTCTCGACAACCGGCTACACCGTGGTGCCCGCGGGGCTCTTCGTCGCCGGAGGGCGGATGAGCGAGTGCGGCATTATCGAACACATGGCCCAGTCGGCCGCCGCCCGCATCGGGTGGTGCTGCCGGGCCGAGGGGCGCCCCGTGCCGGTGGGCTTCATCGGAGCGGTCTCGCGCCTCGAGCTCCACGACCTGCCCCGCACGGGGGCGCATCTGCGCACCCGCCTGCGCATCGTCCAGGAGATTGGACCCCTGTCGCTGGCCGAGGTGCGCACCGAGGCCGACGGTCGACCGCTGGCCGAAGGGAACCTGAAAATATACCTGCAGTCATGAAACGCAAGAGGGAAACCGCCCCTGCGGGGGCCGCACTGAGCCACACCACCACGCTCCGCGTCCGCTTCAGCGAGGTCGACTCGATGAGCGTCGTCTGGCACGGGGAGTATGTCCGCTACTTCGAGGACGGCCGCGAGGCCTTCGGCGAGCGCTATCCCGGGCTGGGCTATCTGGACATCTACGCCAGCGGCTACACGGCCCCCATCGTCGCGCTGCAGGTCGACTACCGCCGTCCGCTCCGCATCGCCGAGCGGGCCGAGGTCGAGACGCGCTACATCCCGACCGAGGCGGCCAAAATCTGTTTCGAATACACCATCCGCCGCGCCTCGGACGGCGAGGTGGTCGCCACGGGCTCCACAACGCAGGTCTTCGTCAACACCGAGGGCGAGCTGGAGCTCACGGCACCCCAATTTTTCAAGGAATGGAAACGCAGATGGAACATCGAATAGCGACCTATCTGGGCGGCGACGCCATGCTGACGGCGCTGGGCAGCGACACGCAGGAGAGCTTCCGCGCGCTGGCCGAGGGGCGGTGCGGCCTGCACCCCGTCGGGCAGCCCTGCCCGCTGGAGGCCGCTGGGAGCTTTGCCCCGGGGCTGCTCGAGGCGCTTGCCCTCGAGGGGCTCACGCCGCTCGAGAGCGCGCTGGTGCACTGCGCCGAACGGGCCGCCCAGGAGTCGCACCTCGACCCCGGAGGAGAGGAGTGCGCCCTCGTCATCTCGACGACCAAGGGCAACGTCTCGCTGCTCGAGGGGCGGACGACGCCCCCCGACGAGGCCTTTCTCTACACCTCGGCCTGCCGCGTGGCCCGAAGGCTGGGCATCACGCGTCCGCCGGTGGTCGTCTCGAACGCCTGCATCTCGGGCGTCACGGCGCTCATCGTCGCCCGCCGCATGATTCTCGACGGGGAGTGCGCCCACGTCATCGTCGCGGGGGGCGACCTGCTGAGCGAGTTCGTCGCCGAGGGGTTCCGCTCCTTCAAGTCGCTGAGTCCGGGCCCCTGCCGCCCCTACGACGCCACGCCGGAGCACGGGCTCTCGCTGGGCGAGGCCGTGGCGGCCGTGGTCCTCACGTCGGACCCCGCGCGGGCAAAGTTGCCCGCCGTGTGGCTCGAAGGGGGTGCCGTCACCGACGACGCCAACCACATATCGGGTCCCTCGCGGACGGGCGACGGGCTCCACTACGCCATCGAGGGGGCGTTGCGCGAGGCGGCCCTGCCGCGCGAGCGGCTCAGCTTCGTCAACGCCCACGGCACGGGCACGGCCTACAACGACGCCATGGAGAGCCGCGCCCTCGAGCTGAGCGGCCTGAGCGGCTGCCCGGTCAACAGCCTGAAGGGGGCGCTGGGCCACACGCTGGGGGCCTCGGGGGTGGTCGAGAGCATCCTTGCGGCCGAGGAGCTGCGCCGCGGCGTGCTGCTCGGCACGGCCGGGTTCGAGCGGCTCGGGACCCCCTGTCCGTTGAACGTTTCGGCCGAAAGCCGTACGCTCGCCATGCGCCACTGTCTGAAGAGCGCCTCGGGATTCGGCGGCTGCAACGCCGCCATCGTGCTCGGGCTCGAGCAGTTCGCCGGCGACGCCCGGCGGCAGGAGGCCGCGCCGCGGGAGCGGAGCTGCCGCGTGACGGCCCGATGGGAGCTGCCCCATACGGGGGAACCCTTCGCGCAGGTGGTCCGCGCATGCTACCACGCGCTCGGGGCCCCCAACATGAAGTTCTTCAAGATGGACGACCTGGCCAAGGCGGCCTACGTCGCCGCCGAGGAGCTGCTCGCCGGGCAGCGGCTCGGCGAACGCTACGCCCCGACCGACATCGCCGTGGTGCTGGAGAACACCTCCTCGTCGCTCGACACCGACCTGGCGCACCAGCGCATCGTCGAGCAGCATCTGCCCGAGGGGTGCTCGCCGGCGGTCTTCGTCTACACGCTGCCCAACGTGGCGGCGGGTGAAATCTGCATCCGCCACCACATCCAGGGCGAGGAGAGCTTCTTCGTCACCGATGCGGAGCACCCCGTAGCCGAGCGCTACGCCCGCCGGCTCATCGCCCGCGGTGCGGCGCGCGCCGTCATCTGCGGCCGCTGCGAATACCTGGCCGGCAACTACGACGTCCGCCTCATGCTGCTCGAGGCCGAAGAGGAGCAGCCGGAGGGAAAGTAAATTAGAGGCAGGCCGGGCCGCAAGAGGAGAAAGGACACCGGGCCGGAGAGAACCGAAGAGGGCCGAAGAGGGCCGAAGAGCCCCGGGAAAACCCCGGGAAACCCCGGAAAACCCCGGAAAACCCCGAAAAACGCCGGAGAGCCCGGAGATGATTTGAAAAAAATATATTGGAAGACAACAAAACAAGAAAACAAGATAGAAGAGATGCAGACCGAAGAGATTATTCCGAAACTCAAGGAGCAGCTTATCGAAGCGCTCAACCTCGAGGAGATTACCCCCGACGACATCGATGCCGATGCGCCCCTGTTCGGCGACGGACTGGGCCTCGACTCCATCGACGCGCTGGAGATTATCCTCATCCTCGAAAAGAACTACGGCATCCGGCTGGAGAATACCGCCGAGGCGAAGCCTCACTTCTACTCGGTGCGCACGCTGGCCGAATACATCGCCGCTAACAGCAAACAGTAGGGCCATGCGCATCGCAGTCACGGGCATCGGCATCGTTTCGGCGGCAGGTCTGAACGTCGCCGAAAACCTCGCCACGCTGCGCGCGGGCCGGAGCGGCATCGCCCCACGGCCGGTGCGCCTCGCCACGCGCCACTGTCTGCCCGTGGGCGAGGTGCCCCTCTCGAACGAGGAGTTGGCCGCACGCCTCGGCATCGGGGAGCTCCAGTCGCGCACGACGCTGCTGGGGATGATGGCCGCCGAAGAGGCACTGCGCGACGCCGGAGGGGTGCGCCCCCGCACGGCCCTCGTCTCGTCGACCTCGGTGGGCGGCATGGACCTCACGGAGTGCTTCTTCGAGGAGTTCGCACGCGACGAGCGGCGCGGACGCCTCCGCATGGCGGCCCACCACGACTGCGCCGACAGCACGCTGGCCATTGCCCGCCGCTGCGCCGTCGACGGACTCACCACGACGCTCAGCACCGCCTGCTCGTCGGCGGCCAACGCCATCGGCCTGGCCGCACGGCTGCTGCGCCACGGCGTGGCCGACCGCGTGGTGGCAGGCGGATGCGACGCCCTGTGCCGCTTCACGCTCAACGGCTTCAAGTCGCTGATGATTCTCGACGAGCAGCCCTGCCGCCCCTTCGACGCCTCGCGCGCGGGGCTCAACCTGGGCGAAGGGGCCGCCTACGTGGTGCTCGAGCGCGCCGGGGAGACGGCTCACCGCCCCTACTGCTACGTGGCAGGGTTCGCCAACGCCAACGACGCCTACCACCAGACCGCCTCCTCGCCCGACGGCGAAGGCGACTTCCTGGCCATGAGCGGCGCGCTCCGCCAGGCCGGCATCGAGCCCCGCGAGGTGGACTGGGTCAACGCCCACGGCACGGGGACGCCCAACAACGACCTGGCCGAGAGCCGCGCCCTGAGGCGCCTCTTCGGCGCGGAGCTGCCCCCCGTCTCGTCGACCAAGGCGACGACGGGACACACGCTCGCCGCCGCCGGAGCCATCGAGGCGGTCATCTCGGTGCTGGCGCTCCACCACGGCGAGTGCTACCCCACGCTGCGCTTTGCGGAGCCCGACCCCGAGGGGGACATCCGTCCGCTGGATTGTCTCACGCGGAGCGACCTGCGCTGCGTGCTGTCGAATTCGTTCGGATTCGGCGGCAACTGCGCCTCGCTCCTTCTCTGCCGGGAACCATGAAGTGCCGCTGCTACATAAACGGGCATGCGCTCCACGACGAGCAGCAGCCCCCCTTCGCCGAGCTGGTCCCCTCGGCAGCCATGCGGCGACGCATGAGCCGCTTCCTGCGCATGGGCGTACCCACGGCGATGGCCGCGCTGCGCCGCAGCGGGGTCGACCCCGCGCAGGTCGACGCCATCATCACCGCCACTGGGTTCGGCTGTCTGGGCGACAGCGAGAAATTCCTGCGTACGATGGTCGAACAGCGCGAGGAGCTGCTCAACCCCACGCCCTTCATCCAGTCGACCTTCAACACGCTCGGGGCGCAGATTGCGCTGCTCTGCGGCAACCGCGCCTACAACATGACCTACGCCCACCGGGGCTACAGCTTCGAGTCGGCGTTGCTCGACGCGGCGATGCTCCTCGACGAGGGGCAGGCGCACCACCTGCTGCTGGGGGCCGCCGACGAGCAGACCCCCGCGCAGCACCGCATCATGGAGCGCATGGGGCTCTGGCGCCGCCACGCGGATGGCGAGGGGGCCCTCTTCCTGCTCCTCTCCAATGAGGCGGGGCCCCGCTGCGCGGGCTGCATCACCGAGGTGCTCTTCCCGGCCGGGGAGGAGCTCCGCGCGTCGGACGACGAGCTGATGCGGCGCTTCGAAGCCGACCGGGTGGTGCGTCCCGAACCGATGCAGCCCGACTGCGCCACCGGCGCGGGGCGGCGGCTGGCCGAAGCGCTGCCGCTGCTGAACAGCGAGGTGCGGCGCATCGTGCTGTGCAACAACTATATGGATACGAACCCAACGGTCATCGTCATCGAATGGGCAGCGCAACGTTCATAATCGCGGCCGCCGTGCTGCTTGCGGCCGTGCTCCTGGTCCGGGGCTCGGCCTCGGTGCGCGCCTCGTGGTACCTGCGCATGCGCTGCCGCGCCCGGAGGGCGGGGCGCCGCGTGGCGCTCACCTTCGACGACGGACCCGACCCGCAGCGGACCCCCGCGGTGCTCGACCTGCTGGCACGGCAGGGGGTGCGGGCCACCTTCTTCGTGGTGGGGGCCCGGGCGGAGGCCCATCCCGAGCTGGTGCGCCGCATGGTGGCCGAGGGGCATGTGGTGGGGAACCACTCCTACACCCACTCGTGGCGCTTCCCGCTCCGCAGCCTCGGCCGCACCATGGAGGAGCTGTGCCGCACGGGCGAGGTGCTGCACCGCATCACGGGGCGGCAGCCGCGCCTCTTCAGGCCCCCCTTCGGGGTGACCAACCCCACGATTGCCCGGGCGGTGCGCCGCCTGGGGCTCGACCCCGTGGGGTGGAGCATCCGCTCGCTCGACACCATGGGACAGAGTCCCGAACGGGTTGCCGCACGCATCCTGCGCCGCCTCCACCCCGGTGCGGTCATCCTGCTGCACGACCGCTGCGCGGGGAGCGAGCGGCTGGTCGGGCTGCTCGTCGAGGGGCTGCGGAGCCGCGGCCTCGAGCCGGTGACCCTGCCCGAACTTTTTGACATCGAAGCCTATGAAAAGACTCGCTAAGCTGACAATAGCCTGCATGCTGCTCGCCGCCGTCGCGGCACCGAACGCCGCACGGGGCCAGGAGGCCTCCGCCGCCGAGCGCTTCGCCGAGCAGTTCGCCGCGCGGAGCCGCTCGGTCGAGAGCATCCTCTGCGCCTTCACCGAGACGCGCCACATGAGCGTCCTGGCCGACGACGTGGTCCGCAGCGGCACCTTCCGCTACAAGCGCCCCGCGCGCATGGCGCTCGACTTCGACTCGGGCGACCGCATCGTCATGACCGGGGAGCTCTTCCTCAACCGCATGGCGGGCCGCACCACCACGGCACGCATGAACTCCAACCCGATGCTCCGCCAGATGCAGTCGATTTTCGGCGCCTGCATGACGGGCGACCTCGAGGCGCTCCGCCAGACGGGGCGCATGAGCGTCACCCCGCGCGAGGGGGGCTACCGCGTGGTGCTCATCCCCGAGAGCCGCGCGGCGCGCCGCTACGTGAGCTCCATCACGCTCGACTTCGACGCCGCGGACATGACCCTCGACCGGCTGCGCATGGAGCAGCCCTCGGGCGATTACACGCTCTACCGCTTCAGCCGCAAGCGGCTCAACGTCGCCATCGACGACGCGGCATTCGACGCCAACTGACCCCTTCACACGAACGACCATGCTGCGCAACGAACTCTATACGCTCGAACAACTCGGAGGCGGCCCCGCCGAGGGTGCCGCTCGGTGCTTCCGCGTGCGGCTCAACGCCGCCCACCCGCTCTTTGCGGGCCACTTTCCCGGGCAGCCGGTGCTCCCGGGCGTCTGCACGCTCGACATGGTGCGCGAGGCGCTCTCGGAGGCGGTGGGACGCCCCTGCCGCTTCGCCGCGGTGCGCGACTGCAAGTTCACCGCGCCGGTCGACCCGCGCCTCACGCAGCAGCTCGAAATCAGCCTCCGCGCCGACGCGGGGCGCATCGACGCCACGGTGACCGACCGCGAACGGACCGTACTCAAACTCAAAGCCTCATACACCGACCTGCATGTCTGACTCCGAGATGAAGATACCCTGGGCCGAACGGGCCCGAAGGCTGGGCTGCGCCGTGGTGATTCCCACCTACAACAACGACCGGACGCTGGGCGGGGTCATCGCCGGCGTGCGGCGCTACTGCGCCGACATCTTCGTGGTCAACGACGGCTCGACGGACCGCACGGCCGAGGTGCTCGCCTCGACGGAGGGCATCCGCACCATCGCCTACGCCCGCAACCGCGGCAAGGGGTACGCCCTGCGCCGCGGGCTCCGCGCCGCACGCGAGGCGGGCTTCCGCTACGCCCTGACCATCGACTCCGACGGGCAGCACTACCCCGACGACATCGCCCGCTTCATCGAACGCATCGAGCGGCGGCCCGACACGCTGCTCATCGGCGCGCGCAACCTGACGGCCGACAACATGCCCGCACGCAACACCTTCGCCAACCGCTTCTCGAACTTCTGGTATCTGGTCGAGACGGGGCGCCGCCTCGAGGATACGCAGTCGGGCTTCCGCCTCTACCCCCTCCGGCAGCTCGGGCGGCTCCGCTCGCTCTGCAGCCGCTACGAATTCGAGGTCGAGGTCATCGTGCGCGCCGCATGGCGCGGCGTCGAGGTGGAGAACATCCCCGTGAGGGTCTACTACGCCCCCGACGGGGAGCGCGTCTCGCACTTCCGCCCGCTGCGCGACTTCACCCGCATCTCGCTGCTCAACAGCGTGCTGGTGCTCGAGGCGCTGCTCTTCTACTACCCGTGGCGCTTCTTCCGCGCACTCACGCGCGAAAACATCCGCCGCTTCATCCGCCGCAACATCACCCGCTCGCCCGAGAGCAACGCCCGGCTGGCCGCAGCCATGGGCTGGGGCGTCCTCTGCGGCATCCTCCCCATCTGGGGCTACCAGATGATTTTCGCCGGCCTGTCGGCCCACTTCATGCGGCTCAACAAGCTGGTGGCCATCGTCTTCTCGAACATCAGCATCCCGCCGATGATACCCTTCATCCTCTACGGCAGCTACTGGCTCGGAGGCCGCATCACGGGGCTCCCCGTCGAGCTGACGCTCGCCGAGGTGACGCTGCGCCGCATGGCCGAGTGTCTGGCGCAGTACCTCGCCGGAAGCGTGGCGCTGGCCGTGGCGGCCGGCGCCGCGGTCTGGGCGGTGAGCTGGTGCGTCATGACCCTCATGAAACGAACACCCTGTCATGAATAGGCTCTTCACATCGCTCTACGACCTGCTGCACCGCCGGCGGGCGCTGCTCTGGACGCTGCTCGCGCTCAGCACGCTGGTCATGGGGTGGTTCGCCGCACGGCTGAGCTTCGCCGAGGACATCACCTCGTTCCTGCCCGACGACAGCCAGGGGCGCCGGACGGCCTCCATCTTCCGCAGCCTGCGCATCAAGGACAAAATCGTCATCATGCTCACGGCCAACGACCCGACCTCGGACGACACCCCGCAGCGGATGGTCGAGGCGGCCGACGCAATCGCCCGGGGGCTCCGCAGCGCCGTTGACGATGGGCTGCTCGAATCCATCACCGACCGCATCGACGAGGGGGTGCTCGACTCGGCCACCGAGCTGATATACAACCACCTGCCCGCCCTGATGGACGACCGCACGCTCGCGCGGCTCGACTCGCTCACCTCGGCGGAGGCCATCGACCATGCGGTGGCGCGCGCCTACGGGCGCCTCACCTCCCCGGCCGGCATCGCGCTCGGGGAGTTCGTCCTGCGCGACCCGCTCGACTGGGGCACGCAGCTCATGGCGGGCTTCCAGCGCTTCGACACCTCGCTCGGGTACGAGCTCTACGACGACCACATCTTCACCCCGGGGCTCGAGACGCTGCTGCTCTTCGCCGTGCCGGCCGGCGGCTCGTCGGCCACGGCCGACAACGAACGGCTCGTCACGCTGCTCGAGGAGCAGCTCGAGGCGGCCTCCGAGCGCTTCGAGGTGCAGGCCGACTACTTCGGCGCCGTGGGGGTGGCCGTCTACAACGCCCGCCAAATCAAGCGCGACACGATGGGGACGCTCACCGTGGCCCTCCTCCTCATCGTGACGGTCATCACGCTCGTCTTCCGCAACCGCTGGGCCGTGCCCCTCATGATGGTGCCGGTGCTCTACGGCGCGCTCTTCGCCCTGGGGGCCGTCTACCTCATCCAGGGGTCAATCTCCTCGATTGCCGTCGGCGCCGGGGCCGCCGTGATGGGCATCGCCCTCAGCTACTCGATTCACATGCTGGCCCACAGCAACCACACCGACGACCCCCGCCGCGTGGTGAGCGAGCTGGCCTATCCCCTCACCGTGGGGAGCTTCACCACCATCGGCGCCTTCTTCGGGCTGGTCTTCACCCGCTCGCAGCTGCTCCACGACTTCGGACTCTTCTCGGCCCTCACGCTGGTGGGGACGACGCTCTTCTGCCTCGTATTCCTCCCCCACATGCTCTCGGGCGGACCGGTGCGGCGCCCCGGGTGGCTGCTCGAACGCATCGAGCGGGTGAACGCCTACCGCTACGACTCGAACCGCTGGCTGGCCGGCGCCCTGATTGCCGCCACGCTCGTCGGGCTCTTCTTCTTCGGCGACGTGCGCTTCGAGAGCGACATGACGCAGCTGAGCTACGAGCCCGAGCGCTTCGCGACGGCCGAGCGGCGGCTGCAGGAGCTCTTCGCCGACACGAACGACTACGTCTATCTGGTCACCACGGCGCCCGACACGGAGCAGGCAGCCGAGGCCTACGGCCGCACGCAGCGCATGCTCGACTCGTTGGCCCGCGCCGGGGAGCTGCGCGAACCGGCCTCGGCGGCCGACTTCGTCGTGCCGATGGAGGTGCAGCGGCGGCGCATCGCCGCGTGGGAGGCCTTCTGGAGCCCCGAAAAGCGGGCCGAGGTGGAGCGGCTCGTGGCCGGGGCGGCCCGCCGCCACGGATTCCGACCCGAGGCCTTCGCCCCCTTCACGCGGCTCCTCGAGCGGCACTACACCCCCTTCGACCCCGCCGGCACGGAGGCCGCGCGCCATCCGCTGCTGGGCGAGTGGCTCAACCAGAG
Organism: Alistipes sp. Marseille-P5061; assembly: GCF_900290115.1. Taxonomy (GTDB): domain Bacteria; phylum Bacteroidota; class Bacteroidia; order Bacteroidales; family Rikenellaceae; genus Alistipes; species Alistipes excrementigallinarum. The sequence goes on along the minus strand of NZ_LT985750.1, from coordinate 51,907 downwards.
CCCCGACGGACCCCTCTTCGTAAGCCGCATCGTCGTCGATGCACCCCGGAAGGAGCGCGTCTACGCCTCGCTCGAACGCATACCCGAGGTGGGCATCCTCGACCGCGCCTACTTCGCCAGCCGCATGGCCCGGGTGGTCAACGACGACTTCAACACCATCCTCCTCATCTCCTCGGCGCTGGTCTTCTGCGCGCTGCTGCTCTCCTACGGGCGCATCGAGCTGGCGCTGCTGGCCAGCCTCCCCATGGCGATGAGCTGGGTGCTCATCCTCGGGCTGATGGCCCTGCTGGACATCGAGTTCAACATCGTCAACATCATCCTCTCGACCTTCATCTTCGGTCTGGGCGACGACTTCAGCATCTTCATCATGGACGGACTGCTGAGCCAGTACCGCGACGGGCGCCGCCTGCTCGCGGCCCACAAGACCGCCATCTTCTTCTCGGCCTTCACCACCGTGGCCGGCATCGGCGCACTGCTCTTCGCCCGCCACCCGGCGCTCCACTCGCTCGCCTTCATCTCGATTGTGGGGATGGCGGCCGTCGTGCTGGTCGCCTACACGGTGCAGCCCATCCTCTTCCGGATGTTCATCTCGGGGCAGACCGCGCGCGGAGGGTTCCCCTACACGCTCGGGGCGCTCGCCAACACGCTCTACGCCTTCCTCTACTTCGTGACGGGGTGTCTGCTGCTGCAGCTCTACGCCGCACTGCTCCTCATGCTGCCGCTGGGGCGCCGCCGGCGCAAGGCCTGGTTCCACCGGGCGCTCCACCTCCTCTGCCGCCTCTTCCTGGCCACCATCTTCACCACGCGCACCCGACGCATCAACCCCCGCGGCGAGCGCTTCGAACGCCCGGCCGTCGTGGTGGCCAACCACCAGTCGTTCGTCGACATCCTGCTGCTGCTGAGCCTCTCGCCGCGGCTGGTCATGGTGACCAACCACTGGGTGTGGCGCTCGCCCTTCTTCGGGCGCATCGTCCGCTTCGCCGGCTTCCACTCGACGGAGAGCGGCTACGAACGGCTGGCCGAGGAGCTCCGCCGCGAGGTGGACGACGGATACTCGGTGGTGGTCTTCCCCGAAGGGACGCGCTCGGCCGACCTGGAGGTGCACCGCTTCCACCGGGGGGCCTTCCAGCTGGCCGAACGGCTGGGGCTCGACACGGTGCCGGTGGCCATCTACGGCTCGGGGCTCATCTGCTCGAAGCGGCAGCCCTTCTACATCAAGCGGGGCGATTTGAGCTGTCTGGTCATGGAGCGCGTCGCCCCCGCAGAGGGTGGGCCGGGCTCCGATGCCCGCAGCCGCGCACGATGGTTCCGCCTGCGGGTGGCCGAGGGGTACGACCGCCTCTGCCGGCTGGAGGCGGCGAACCCCTACTACGCCCGCGCCGTCATCCGCAACTACCTCTACAAGGGGCCCGTGCTCGAGTGGTACATGCGCATCAAGCTCCGTCTGGAGCGCAACTACGCCGAGCTGGAGCGGCTGCTTCCCGAGCGGGGGAGGATTGTCGACCTGGGGTGCGGCTACGGCCAGGCGAGCTGCCTGCTGGCGCTCCGCAGCCGCGGGCGCGAGCTGCTCGGCATCGACTACGACGCCGAAAAAATTGCCGTGGCCGAACACGGATTCCTGCACGGCGGGCGGCTCCGCTTCCGCTGCGACGACGTCACGCGCTGCGAGCTGCCCCGCGCCGACGCCTTCATCATCAACGACATGCTCCACTACATCGCCCCCGAGGAGCAGGAGCGGCTGCTCTCCCGCTGCGCCGAGCGGCTCACGGCGGGGGGCTGCATCATCGTGCGCGAGGGCGACCGCTCGCGCCGCAAGCGCCACCGCCTGACGGAGGAGACCGAGCGCTGGTCGACGCGCATCCTGGGATTCAACAAGACGTGCGGCACGCTCCACTTCCCCACCGGCGAGTGGATGGAGGAGGCGGCCCGCCGCCTCGGCCTCACGCTCCGCATCGAGGACTACACACGCCATACGTCGAACATGCGCTACATATTCACGAAAGGAGGTGCGCGATGAGCCGTTACGACGTGGTGGTCATCGGAAGCGGCATGGGGGGCCTGACCTGCGCCGCAATGCTCGCCAAGGAGGGGATGAAGGTCTGCGTGGTGGAGAAGAACCACCGCCCGGGGGGCTGTCTGCAGTCGTTCCGCCGCGGCGGGCGCATCCTCGACACGGGCATCCACTACGTGGGGAGCCTGCGCGAGGGGCAGACCATGCATCAGTATCTGAAGTACCTCGGCGTGCTGCCCCGCATCACGCTGCGCGGGCTCGACCCCGAGGGGTTCGACCTCATCCACCTCGAGGGGCGGACTTTCCGCCACGCGCTGGGCTACGACAACTTCGTCGAGGGGCTGGCGGCCGACTTCCCGGCCGAGCGGAGCGGCATTACCGCGTATGCCCGGCTGCTGCAGCGCATCGGCGGCTCCATCGCCCCGGAGGTGCTGCGCCGGGGGCAGCTGTCGGCCGGAGCGACCGAATATCTGGGCGTCTCGGCCGCCGCGGCCATCGACGAGCTGGTGGGCGACCCGCTGCTGCGGCGCGTGCTGGCCGGCAGCGCCCCGCTCTACGGCGGGCGGCGCGACATGTCGCCCCTCTACCACCACGCGATGATCAACCACTCGAACATCGAGGGGGCGGCCAGCTTCGCCGGCGGGACGCAGCGTCTGGCCGACGCGCTGGCGGAGGTGCTCCGCGCGGCGGGCGGCGAGCTGCTTTGCGACGCCCGCGCCAGCCGGCTGCACCTGAGCGGCGGGAGCGTCTGCACCGTGGAGCTCAACGACGGCGAACAACAACTCGAGACACGGTGGGTCATCTCGGACATCGCCCCCGCGGCGACCTTCGCCCTGGTAGACCCCACGCCGCTGCTCCGGCGCTCGTTCCTCCACCGCATGGAGTCGCTCCCCTACACCTACGGCCTCTTCACGGCCCACGTGCGGGTGCGCCCCGGCGCCCTTCCCTACCGCAACTGCAACCACTACCTCTACAACACGCCGGACGTCTGGAGCGAGCAGGGCGACTTCGAGGGGTGCAACATCCCCGTGGTGCTCCTCTGCATGCAGCCCTCGGCCGAAGAGCCGGCGCAGGCCGACGTCGTCACGCTGATGGTCCCCATGCGCATCCAGCCCCTCGAGCCGTGGTTCGGCACCCGCTCGGGAAGGCGCGGGGCCGACTACGAGGCCTTCAAGAGGCGCTTCGCCGAACGGACGCTCCGCTTCGCCGCACGCTTCTTCCCGGGGCTCGACCGCGGGGCCGAGCTGCTCTGCACCTCAACGCCGCTCACCTACCTCGACCTGACGGGCTCGCCCGAAGGGTCGGCCTACGGACTGCAGAAGGATTTCAACCGTCCGGTATCGTCGCTCATCCCCGTGCGCTCGCGCATCGCCAACCTGCTGCTCACGGGCCAGAACCTCAACGTCCACGGCATGCTGGGCGTCACCCTTTCGGCCGCACTCACCTGCAGCGAGCTGGTGGGAGAGGCCTACCTCGCAAAAAAAATCGGTTATGCTTAGGATGTTGCGCAAAACGCTTGGAATCATGCTGACCCTCCTCGCCATCGCACTGGGAGCGGTCGTCGTCGCCCTGCTCACCACGGCGGGAATCGGCTACCGCCTCTACCGCTCGGCCGACATGGGCGAGCCGCGCCTGGAAATCGACACGGCGCTCTACACCGTCACCCGCTCGAACGGCGTGGCTCACTGCGGCGGCTCGACGCTGCGCCGAAATCCGGCCGGAGTGTGGGAGCTCACCACCGGCGGAGACCCCCTCACGCGGGGCGCCGAGTCGGGGGCGCTGCTCCGCGGGCTGATGTACTACCAGGAGCGGGCCTTCGTCGACCAAATCCGCCGCATCATCCCCTCGGAGCGCTACCTGCGCTTCCTGAGGAGCTTCATCGTCATCTTCAACCGCAACCTGGGGCACTGTGTCCCGGAGGAGTACCGCCGCGAAATCTTCGCCTCGTCGCGCTGGTGCTCCCACGAGTTCGACGCCATCGGCAACGCCTACGAGCGCCAAATCAACTACCACGCCGCCCACGACATCGGGCACGTCATGCAGGAGTACATGCTCGTCGGCTGCAGCTCCTTCGCCACGTGGGGCGGCCGCAGCGCCGACTCGACGCTGCTCGTGGGGCGCAACTTCGACTTCTACGTCGGCGACGACTTCGCCCGCAACAAGCTCGTCACCTTCTGCCGCCCCGAGCGGGGCATCCCCTTCGCCTCGGTCGGATGGGCCGGCATGAGCGGCGTCCTCTCGGGGATGAACGCCGCGGGGCTCACCGTGACGCTCAACGCCGCCAAGGGGGCGCTCCCCACCCGTGCGGCCACCCCCATCTCGCTGCTGGCACGCACCATCCTGCAGTATGCCTCCACCATCGAGGAGGCCTGCGCCATCGCCGACACCACCCGCACCTTCGTCTCCGAGTCGCTGCTCATCGCCTCGGCCCGCGACCGCCGCGCCGTAGTCATCGAGAAGACCCCCGAGCGCTCGGCCCTCTACGAGGGCGAGGGCGAGCAACTCCGCTGCACGAACCACTACCAGTCCGCCGCCTTCGCCGACGACCCCTACAACCGCGAGAACATCGCCACGAGCGACAGCCCCTACCGCCTGCAGCGCCTCGGCGAACTGCTCGACAGCCTCGCGCCGCTCACCCCCGCCCGTGCGGTGACCATCCTGCGCGACCGGCGCGGTCTGGGCGGGCGCGACATCGGCCTGACCAACGAGAAGTCGCTCAACCAGGCCATCGCCCACCACAGCGTCGTCTTCGCACCCGAGCGGGGGCTCATGTGGCTCTCGACCGAGCCCTGGCAGGCGGGACGCTTCGTCTGCTACGACCTCGGGCGCATCTTCGCCGGCGAGGCGCCCCCAGAGGGGCGGCTCGACCTGCCGGAGGAGGAGCTGCCGGCCGACAGCCTCTTCCTCAGGGAGGATTATCCGCGCATCGTCGCCTACCGCCGCGACTGTGCCGCGCTGCGGCAGGCCATCGCCCGCCGCGAACGGGTCGACGAGGCGCTGCCCGAGCGCATCCTGGGCGAGAATCCCCGCTTCTTCGGGGCGTGGGCCCTCTGCGCCGACTACCGCGAGGAGGTGCTCGGCGACCGCGAGGGGGCCCGCCGCTGCCGGGAGGAGGCGCTCCGCCTCGAGATACCCCGCCTCTCGGAACGTCAGGAGATTGAACGCAAACTCAAATGACCATGATACGCAACAACCAAATCCAGTTCGCATCGCCCGAGGCGATTCGCGCCTTCCAGGAGGAGCGCCTCCGCGAGACGCTCCGCTACCTCGAGGAGCACTCGCGCTTCTACCGGGAGATGTTCCGCCGCGAGGGCATCGACCCGCGCGACATCCGCACGCTCGACGACCTGCAACGGCTGCCCGTCACCACCAAGGAGCAGCTCCAGCTTCGCAACGACGACTTCCGCTGCGTCGCCCCGCGCCAAATCATCGACTACGTCACCACCTCCGGCACGCTGGGCGACCCGGTCACCTTCGCACTGACGGAAGGGGACCTCGACCGCCTGGCCTACAACGAGATGCTCTCGTTCACCACGGCCGGCTGCACCCCCGACGACATCATCCAGCTGATGGTCACGCTCGACCGCCGCTTCATGGCCGGACTGGCCTACTTCCTCGGGGCGCGGATGCTGGGCTGCGGCGTCACGCGCGTGGGCAACGGCATCCCCGAGCTGCAGTGGGACACCATCCGCCGCATCGCCCCCACCACCTGCATGGTCATCCCCTCGTTCCTGCTGCGGCTGGCCGACTTCGCACAGGCGTCGGGCATCGACTTCCGCCGCAGCCCGCTGCGCCGCGCTCTCTGCATCGGCGAGGGGCTGCGCGACCCCGACAGCTTCGAGCTCAACACGCTCGGGCGGCAGATTCACGAACGCTGGCCCGAGCTGGAGCTCTTCTCGACCTACGCCTCGACCGAGATGCAGAGCTCCTTCACGGAGTGCCCCTGCCACTGCGGCGGACACCTCCCCCCGGACCTCATCATCGTGGAGTTCCTCGACGACGAGGGGCGTCCGGTGGCCGACGGCGAGCCGGGCGAGGTGACCGTCACCACGCTCGGCGTGGAGGGGATGCCGCTGCTGCGCTTCCGCACGGGCGACGTCTGCCGCCACTACTCGGAGCCCTGCCGCTGCGGCCGCAACACGGTGCGGCTCGGCTCGCTGCTCGGGCGCAAGGGGCAGATGATTAAGTTCAAGGGGACGACGCTCTATCCCCCCGCGCTGTTCGACATTCTGGACAACATCCCCGAGGTGGAGAACTACCTGGTCGAGGTCTTCACCGGCTCGCTGGGGACCGACCAGGTGCAGATTCGGGTCGGAAGCCGCGACCACAGCGAGGAGCTCGTCAAGCGCATCAAGGATGTCTTCCGCTCGAAGGTGCGCGTGGCGCCCGACATCCTCTTCGAGCCGGCCGAGCTGATTGCCAAGCTGCAGATGCCCCCGACGAGCCGCAAGGCGGTGAAGTTCATCGACCTGCGCAACAACACGCTTCACTGAAGCGGCGGGCGGCGAAGCCACGGGCGGGCGGCAGGAGGCCGGCGACGGAAAAGGTCGGCCCGGGCGGCGGAACAGGCCTGTCCGGAGCGCCCGGCGCGAAAACGGCGGGGCGGCGGACGGCCGGAGACGGAAAAGGCCGGCCCGGGCGGCGGAACAGGCCGGCCCGGCGCGCCCGGTGCGGAAAACGGCGGGACGGCGGACGGCGGGGAAGCCCCCCGGGCGGGGCAGAGTGTCGTCGGGCCCGGAAGCCGGAAGCGGCATGGCGGACGGACTTTGCCGTTTTTGCAATTTTAATCTATATTTGCACGGAAACCATAAACGCAAACATCCCATGAAGCGACTTCTTCTGGCCCTCGCGGCCGCATGCTCGCTGCTCACCGCGGCGGCACAGCAGACCCCCACCTACGTCTACGGTATCGACTTCTCGCTTGCGCGCGTCTCGGGCGCCAACGAGAGCGACCAGCAGTTTGCCGAGGCCTTCCGCCGCATCAACCAGCTGCTCATCACCGAGGCCGACAAGTACGACTTCGCCCGCGCGCTGCGCCAGCCGCAGCTCAGCGTCGACATCGACCCCATGCTCCAGCGTCTGGACGCCTGCGGCTACGAGCGGCTGCGCGACACGAAGCACACGGCCACCGACGAGGAGGTGCGTGCCGCCATCGCCTCCTACGAGCTGGAGGAGCAGGAGGGCACGGGCATCGTGCTGGTGGCCCTGTTGCTCGACAAGCCCTCGGCCAAGGCCCTCTATGAGATGGTCATCTTCGACATCGCCACGCGCGAGGTCCGCTGCATCGAGCGGGTCGAGGGGCATGCCGGAGGCTTCGGACTGCGTAACTTCTGGGCCAACACCGTCCGGGAGGTGCTCAAGACGTGGCGCCGCGAACACCGCGAGCCGCTGCTCCCGTAAACGGGGCGGCAACCTCGACTCCGGACGATGAGGCGAACGGTCACATACCTGCTGCTGCCGCTCCTCCTTGCGGGGTGCGGGGGCCGGCGCGCCGTCGAGGCGCAGTTCGCCCCGGTGGCTGCGGTGGTTCCCTCGGAGCCCGACAGCGCCCTGCGGCTGCTGCGCGCCATCGACACGGCAAGGCTCCGCACGCGGCGCCAGCGGATGGAGTGGCGGATGCTCACGGCCCGCGCGCAGCTGCTTGCCGACGAGCAGCAGCTCGACAAGGCCTTCACCGCGCCGCTCTACGCCTACTACGAGCAGCACGGGCCGCGCAGCGAGCAGGCCATCGCCGCCTACCTCCACGCCCACGCCTGCCAGAACGAAGGCGACATCGACCAGGCCGTCAAGGCCTACACCCGGGCGGCCATCTGCGCCGAGGGGGCATCCGACGACCGTGAGACGCTGCTGCTGCTCGGCGCCGTATACCACACCCTCGGGGCGCTCCATCTGGAGCAGGGCTACAACGTCGAGGCCGAGGAGGCCTTCCGCAAGGCGGTCGCCATCGGGCAGCGCTGCGGCAACGAAGAGACGGAGGGCTACGCCCGCTTCATGCTCTCGGCGGCGCTCTGCGCCCAGCGCCGCTTCGACGAGGCCATCGGGGAGCTGGCACCGCTCGTGGCGGCGCGCGACACGCTCCGCTTCCGCTACTTCGCCCAGCAGATTACGCTCCAGAACCTCCTCTACCACGCCTATGCCGGCGACTGGGATGCCCAACGGCTCCTGGCCGAGCGTGCCCGCATCGACTTGGGGGCCATCGACTCGGCGCCGCTCTCCTACGGCCGCGCCGCGACCGACGACGCGCAGCGCACCTTCTACGACATCGCCTCGACGATTCTCTTCGCCCAAATCGGGCAGCTCGACTCGGCCCGCTGCTACGCCGACCGGGTGCTCGCCCGCACCTCCGTCTACCACCAGGGCAACGTCGACATCTACCGCATCGCCGCCGGCATCTACCACCGGCAGGGCGACGATGCGACGGCCTATGCCCACGCCCTGCGCTACATCGAGATGCAGGACTCGCTCGAGGCCGCAAGCCGCGACGCCCTCTCGGTGCAGCTCGAGCGGCAGTTCCGGGCCGAAAATGCCGCGGCGCTGCGCGAAACGCGGCTGCGCTACGACGTCTGGATTGCGCTGCTGGTCTGCCTGCTGCTGGCGCTGCTGGCCGTCGGCGTGGCGGGGGCCTACCGCCGCAAGCTGCGGCAGCGCGACGAGCGCATCGGCGAGTATCTGGCACTCATCGACTCCTACCGCGAGTCGCAGGACAGCCTCACCTCGCGGCTCGACGCCTCGGACAGCCGCGAGGCGGCCCTCAAGGAGCTGCTCGAGGGGCGCTTCGCCCACATCCGCGACATCGCCGCAACCTGCTACACCTATGGCGAGGGGGCCCGCCTGAGCGAGAAGATGCGCCAGCTGGCGCTGAGCCCCGCGACGCTGGCCGACGTGGTGCGCATGGCCGACCTCTACAACCGGGGGGCGGTCAGCCGGCTGCGCGAGGCCTTTCCGGGGTGGACGGAGCGCAACCACGACTTCGCGGCGCTGGTCATCGCAGGCTTCTCGCCGCAGGAGATTTGCGTCATGCTGGGGATGACCCCCAACGGCGTCTACACGCTCAAGTCGAAGCTCAAGCGGCGCATCGCCGAATCGGACATCGCCGCGCGCGAGGAGCTGCTGCGCTTCTTCGCATAGCGCCGGGCGGAGCAGGCCGGGAGGGCGCGGAGCAGGTCCGGACAGGTTCGGGCCGGAGGCGGAAAGTTCGGTCATCGGCGGACCGGAGGGGCGCGGGCCGGGTGGCACTCGGAGAGACGCGGACTGGAGGGGCGCGGACCGGGCGGGCGGCGACCCTCAACAGCCGGGCGGCAATACCCCACCTCCCTCCGCCGGGCGGCGACCCTCAACATCCGGGCGGCAATACCCCGTCTCTCTCCGTCGGGCGGCGGCCGGATGCCGGACCTCCGAAGAAGGCAGGCGCTGCGACCGGATGCCGGCCTCGTCCGAAGGCGGCAAGTGCGGCGGCCCCGGGCGCAAGATTTTTTTAGCAGCACCCCACTCATCCACAGTCGTTTGCATCCGTCGGAGCAAGACTTTGCCTGCATCGGCAAGGTGCTCCGGGGGCTATCTTTGCAGTATGGAACTCCCCGCTTCGGGGGCTCCGTCCGGAATCCATACGCATCGACCATGAAACGACTTCTGATTCTGCTGCTCGTAGCAGCCCTTCTCTGCGCCGCCCCGCTTATGGCGCAATCCCCCGTTGAAGCTCCCGCCGCAACCGAAACCTCCGCCCCCGGAAAGAGCGGAACGGCGGAGCCCGGCCGTGCCGGAAAAGATGCGGGGCCGGCAGCAACCAGCCCCGCAGCACCCGAAACCGTGAAACCCGCCGCAACCGTCTCCGGGCAGGAGGCGGGCCGTGCCGGGGAGGTTGAAAAGACCGCTCCCGAAGCCGCGGAGCCCACAGAGCCCTCCGCCCCCGAAAAGAGCGGAACGACGGGACCCGGCCGCGCCGGAAAAGATGCGGGGCCGGCAGCAACCAGCCCCGCAGCACCCGAATCCGTGAAACCCGCCGCAACCGTCCCCAGGCAGGTGGCGGGCCGTGCCGGAGTGGTTGAAGAGACCGCCCCCGAAGCCCCGGAGCCCGCGGAACCATCAGCACCCGACCCCCCCGCATCCGCTGCAACCGAATCCGCAACCTCCTCCGCCTCCTCCGCCTCCACAACCTCCGCCCCCGCAGCTGCGGGGCAGGTGACGGGGTGCGTGGTGGACCGCGCCGGCGAGCCCGTGCCGGGCGTTGCCGTGGTGATGCTCGACCGCGACTCGCTCTACGTGGCTGCCGCAGCAAGCGACGCGAGGGGCTGCTTCCGCATCGCCTCGCGCGTGCGCCCCTACCGCCTCCTCTTCCAGCACCTCTCCTACCGGATGCAGCGCCTCGAGGGGTCGGCCGACAACGTGGGCGTGGTCACCCTCGACGCCTCCGAGACGGCCATCGAGGGGGTGGTCGTCAGCGCCGAGCGCCCCGTAGTGCGGGTCGAGGAGGGGCGCCTCGACTACGACCTCGAGGCGGCGACCCGCGGCATGACGGTCAACAACGCCTACGAGGCCATCACCCGGCTGCCTGGCGTCTCGGAGCAGGAGGGGCGGCTGACGCTCGCCGGTGCCGGGAGCGTGACGGTGATTCTCAACGGCAAGCCCACGACGATGAGCACCGACCAGCTCGAGGCGCTGCTGCGCTCGACCCCCGTCGAGCGGGTCGAACGGGCCGAAGTGATGTACAGCGCCCCGCCGCAGTACCACGTGCGCGGCGCGGCCATCAACATCGTGCTGCGCCACGGCGGCGAACGCGCCTTCTCGGGGCAGCTCCACGGCCAGTATGCCAACAGCTGCTTCGGCGCGTGGGAGGGGGGCGCCAACGTGGTCTACACCTCGCCGAAGTGGTCGGCCGACCTCAACTACACGGGAGGGACCATCCACAACCGCCGCTACTACGAGCTCCGCTCGCTCCACGACTTCGACGGCGAGCGGTACGACATCGCCCAGAGCGAGCGCATCACGCAGCAGGGCTCCTACCACCGGCTGCGCGCCGCTCTCGACTGGAGCCCCTCGGAGCAGAGCCGCCTGAGCGCCGCCTACACCGCCGCATTCAACCCCTCGGGCGAGGGGCTCGCGCTCAGCTCGGGCAGCTTCGTCGACTCGCGCTCCTTGAGCCGGACCGAGTCGCAGATGCACAACCTCGCGCTCCGCTACCGGGCCCCCTTCGGGCTCGAGCTGGGGGCCGACTACACGAGCTACCGCAACCCCGAGCGCTCGGAGCAGCGGAACGACTACGCCTCGGGCAGCCAAAACGCCTTCGACATCGTCTCGGGGCAGCTCATCGACCGGGTGAACGTGACGGCGGACCAGCAGGTGGCACTGGGCGGGCAGTGGAAGCTCAACGCGGGCGGCGCGCTGAGCTGGGCCGGAAGCCACGACTGGCAGCGCTACCTGCCCCGCGAGGGGAGCATCGAGGCGGTCGACACCGAGTCGCGTCTCGACGAGTACACGGCGAACCTCTACGCCGGGGCGAGCCGCACGCTGTCGAAGGGGAGCCTCTCCTTCTCGCTCGCCGGCGAGTACTACCGCATGGGCGACTACGAGAACTGGGCGCTCTACCCCCAGGCGTCGTTCAACTGGATGTTCTCCGAGGAGCACATGCTGCAGCTGACCCTCTCGTCGGACAAGAGCTACCCCTCCTACTGGGAGATGCAGGGGGCGGTCTCCTACGTGGACGGATACTCGGAGATTCACGGCTCGCCCGGGCTGCGGCCGGCGAAGAACTACAGCGCCCAGGCGCTCTACATGCTCCGCTCGAAGTACATCTTCATGCTCTTCTGGAACGAGACCCTCGACTACTTCACCCAGTCGGCCTGGCAATCCTTCGAGCGGCTGGCGCTCATCTACCAGACGCTCAACTGGGACACCAACCGGCAGTGGGGCGCCAACGTCATCATCCCCTTCAAGGCGGGGCGGTGGCTCGAATCGCGCCTCGTCTTCACGGGGCTGCAGCTCACGCAGCGCTGCGACCGCTTCCACGACATCGGCTTCGACCGCTCGAAGTGGGTCGGCATCGTGCGGATGGACAACACCTTCCGCCTGAGCCGCAAGCCCGACCTGACGCTCGACCTCTCGGGCCACTACCAGAGCGCCGCCATCCAGGCGACCTACGACGTGGAGCCCGTCTGGCAGATTGACGCCGGGGCGCGGTGGAGCTTCGCACGGGGGCGCGCCAGCCTCACGGTGCGCTGCACGGACCTCTTCGGCACCTCGATGCCCTATACGAAAATCCGCTACCGCGGGCAGCACCTCGACATGGATTCGGGCTTCTACACGCGGACCTTCACCGCACGGCTCACCTTCCGCTTCGGAGGCTACAAGGAGCGGCGGCACGACTCGGTCGACACCTCGCGCTTCGGCCATTAGGGCGGAACGACGGGGCAGGCGGCGAGGAAAAGGCGGGACGGGGCGGCAGAACGGGACGACGGGGCAGGACGGTCCGGCGGGAAGCGATTGGAGAAGAGTCCGGCGGGACGGGCAAAAACAGCCTGGCGGAGGGTCGTTTCGTTTTATTTCGATAAACCGGGCGTTTTATTTCGAAAAAGAAGGCACAACATTCCGATTTTCTCCCTATATTTGTCCGGAGAAACCCAAAAATCCGAATCGGACCATGAAAAAAGTGCTTCTGCTCGCTGCGGCGCTCCTGATGCTGCAGGTCGACACCGCCTCGGCCTGGGGGCGCACCGGCCACGACGCCATCGCCTACATCGCCGAATGCCACCTGACGCTCCGCGCGCGCCGCGTTATCGAACGCTACCTCGGCCACTCGATTGTCTACGACGCCTCGTGGATGGACGACTGGCGCTCGGAACCCCAATACGCCTGGGGGCGCACCATCCACTCGGCCTCGGTCGACGACCAGTTCGAATACATGCCCGACAAGCGGGGCGACGTCGTCTCGGGACTCGAGCGCTCCATCGAGACGCTCGCCGACTACCGCACGCAGGACGACTCGACGGTGGTCGCCTGCCTGCGCTGCATCATCCACTTCATGGGTGACCTGCACTGCCCGGGCCACGTGCGCTACGGCGGGGGCAAGCTGAAGAGCTATCCGGTCTACTTCAACGGCCGCAAGTACAACTACCACACGGTGTGGGACGACGTAATCCTCGAAAGCTGCCACCGCTGGAGCTACCTCGAGTACGGCCACCAGCTCGACCGCTGCACGCGGCGTGAGATTCGCGCCATCTGCCGCGGCACGGTGCGCGACTGGTTCCGCGAGAATGCCCTCGCAAGCCGTCACATCTACGAGCAGGCGGCCCCCGGGCAGGAGTTCACCACGCGGGAGGTCAAATCGTTCCTCAACCGCAACCACCCGCTGGCCGAGCAGCAGCTGCAGCGGGCCGGCTACCGGCTGGCCCACGTGCTCAACGAGCTCTTCGGGTAGCCCCGGAGGGAAGGCAACGGACCGGGAGGCCATCAGCTCGGGGACCAATGGACCCGGGGCCAACGGACCGGGGAACAACAAACCGGGATGTCCATCAAACAGCGAACCGGCCGCTCCTGTGAGAGCGGCCGGTTCGTTTGTTGTTCCGGCAGTTCGTCCGGGCGCCGGGTACGGGGTGGATGCGGATACGGGCGAAGTCGGGCCGGGGCAAGGCGTCGGATGCGAGGTCCGGGCGGGTGCCGGGTGCCGGACAAAACGACTGGCGAAACAGCGGGCAAAACGGCGGGCAAAATGCCGCGCAAAATGCCGCACAAGGTCTCGCATGGGGTCTCACGCAGGTCATAGCCGCATCAAAGCCCCCGCGTCGGGGCATCGGCAGCGCTTCCGCCCCAAAAGCCCCCGCGTCAGGGCATCGGCAGCGAGATGGTGCGCGCGTCGAGGTAGGAATCGGGATAGGGGCCCCAGTTGGAGGCCTGTCCGTTCGACAGCATGAAGCGGGGCCCCAGCAGCGTCATGTTGTCGATGACGTGCACGCGGCGCGGCAGCTGCTCCCGCGTGACGACCACCACCGACGACATGGGAACCACCGGCCGAGCCGGCGAGCTCTCCAGCTCGGGTTCGTAGACGCGGTAATCGACGTAGTGGCGGCTCCACGACGCCAGCGAATCGAGGCGGTGGAGCACCTCCCGCTCGCCGAAGTCGTTGCGCACGGTGTCACTCCGGAAAATTCGCTCTTCGGGCTGGCCGTAGTGCGGCTGTTGCGCCGCAACCGTGCCGGCACAGCCCAGGGCAAGCAGCAGCGTCAGGGCTGCCTGCAGCAAAGTCTTGTTTCGTCTCTTCATCATGGCTCTCTCCTCCTTGTTGCTTTACTGTTTACGGTAGTTTTCTTGGTTCATTCAATCATGCGCCGGAGCCGCATCCTTGCCCCTCCGGCCCGGGACCGAAGCGGGAGAGAAGACGGGCAACAGCTTCCTCCGACCCGGGACCACTTCCGGCCGGCACCCTTCCGGCCGGTTCCGCTTCCACTCGACCTCCCTTCCGGCCGGCTCCGTGTACGCACCTCCGCGCATTGCCCTTCGGCTCCGCGCCTCAGAAGACCTCGCGCAGAATCCGCACCGACTGCACGGCACTGATGGCGTCGAGGTGGTAGCCGTAGTAGTCGAGCATCGCATTGAGGAACTCGACCCGCTGCGTGCGGTTGAGCGCCAGCGTCCCCAGGCGGTTCACCTCGAGGTGCATCAGTTCGTGGAGCGTGCGGGCGTTCTGCTCCGACATAATTAAAACGTTGCGCCGGGCGGTTTTCGTATAGAGTCCCTCGCGGATGTCGAAGCAGTCCCCCTCGCGGTAGTCGTTGCCCGGAAAGAAGCCCAGAAAGCGGCTCAGACGGGCCAGAAACCAGAGGTGGAAGTTGGCCACCCCCTCCTGCAGCTCGTCGAGCGCCGCCACGCCGTTCCATACGAACTCGAAGAGAGGCTCGTTGGGCTCGCTCTCCTTGACCAGCCGGTAGAGTACCTCGGCCATGAAGAGCGCCACGGTCGACTTGCGCACGTCGAAGGGGAGCGTGCGGAGCACGATGCCGCTGTGCACCTCGCGAAAGCGGTCCATCTGCTGGCGCGACGACTCGAGCCCCTCGAACTCGAGGGCGAACATCGGCTGGAAGAGCGCCAGTTTGGAGCCGCGCCCCCGGCTGCTGCGGACCCCCTGCACCATGTAGCTGCGGCGGCCGCCCACGTCGGTGAGCAGAAAGACGACCATCGATGAGTCGCCGTATTTGAGCGTGTGCAGCACGATGCCGCGTCCCTTGTAGCTTTTCACGTTTTCGGTTTGCAGTACGACACAATGGAGCGCCGAGTGCCTTCCCGGCCCCGGCGCCGCAGCCCCCGGCGGGCGGGAGGGCGGAAGGGGAAGGCGGGGGGCTTTGGCCGCGGGCTGGCGGGCGAGGTCAACCGGCGGGTTGGCAGGCGGAGCAGACCAGCGGGCTGGCGGGCGAAGCCAACCGGCGGGGGTGACGGCCGAAGCCGACCGACGGGCTGGCCGACGGCCGGCCGGGGAAAACAGCCGGGCCCGGCAACCGGGGCTGCCGGCCGGGGCAGGGGACCGGGGGAAACCGCCGGGGCAGACCGCCGGGGCAGACCGTCGTATCAACCGCCACCCCCGGGGACCGGGTCAGGCCTCCGTGCGGCGCAGGTGGAGCAGCTGCCAGCCGTCGCGTTCGCGGCGGGCCACAGGCTCAAATCCCAGCTCGCGGCCACGCGCCAGCAGGCACTCGACATCGCCGGCCAGGAAGCCGCTCAGCAGCAGGTCGCCCCCCGCGGCGAGCGTCGCCGCATAGGCGGGCATGTCGGCCATGAGGATGTTGCGGTTGATGTTGGCCAGGATGAAGTCGAAGCGGCGCCCCGCAAGCAGCCGCGCATCGCCCAGCAGCGGCTCGACCTGCGCACCGACGCCATTGGCCTCGGCATTCTCGCGGCAGTTCTCCACAGCCCAGTCGTCGATGTCAATGGCCGTCATCCGCCGGGCCCCGCAGCGGGCCGCCAGGATGGCCAGCACGCCGGTGCCGCACCCCATGTCAAGTCCGCAGCGGCCGGCAACCCCCAAATCGAGCGTCGCGGAGGCCATGAGCCACGTGGTGGCGTGGTGCCCCGTGCCGAACGACATGCGCGGCATGATGACCACCTCAGCCACCCCCTCGGGCGCCGGCGCATGGAACGGCGCACGGATGAGCAGCCGCCCCTCCACCTCGACGGGCGGGAAGTTGCGCTCCCAGAGGGCGTTCCAGTTCTGCGTCTCGATGGCGACGTAGCGCCCCTCGAGCCCCATCCGCCCGAGCATCGCATCGACCTCGGCCTTGCAGTCGGCCAGCCGCTCGCCCGGGATGTAGGCCTTGAGCAGCGTCCCCTCGGTCTCGAAGCTCTCGAAGGGGTAGTCGGCCAGCTCGGCCGTCACAATCTCGCACTGCTCGCCGTCGCGGCAGGGGATATTCAAGACGACATAGTCCATAATTATGTAAAATTTTTCGTACCTTTGAGGACAAAGTTACGGATAATCTTCGGAAACCCGACCCGTCGAATGGCAGAAAATACGAAAAAGTGGGAGGAGGAGGCCCGCCGCTACCGCCTCTACATCCGCCTTGAGAAGCGTCTCTCGCAGAACACCGTCGCCTCGTACATGCGCGACCTAAGGCAGTTCGCCCACTTCATCCTGCGGCAGTACGACGTCGCCCCGCGCAAGGTCGAGCAACAGATGGTCGAGCGCTACATGGGGTGGCTCTTCGACCGCGGCCGCGAGAAGGCCTCGCAGGCGCGGGCGCTCAGCGGCGTGAAGAGCTTCTTCAACTACCTGCTCCTGAGCGACCGCATCGAGTCTTCGCCCGCCGAGTTCGTCAACGCCCCCAAGTTCGGGCGGCCGCTGCCCGACATCCTCTCGACCGAGGAGATTGACCGCATCATCGCCGCCGCACAGGGGCCGACGACCAAGGGGCTGCGCGACGGCGCCATGCTCGAGGTGCTCTACTCGTGCGGGCTGCGCGCTTCGGAGCTCGTGTCGCTGCGGATGAGCGACCTCTTCTTCGGCGAGGGCTACATCCGCGTCATCGGCAAGGGGGACAAGCAGCGGCTGGTCCCCATCAGCAGCGTGGCGCGCGACAAGGTGCAGCGCTACCTCGAGAAGCGGCGCGAGGTGACCACCAGCGACGACGCCGTCTTCCTCAACAACCGCGGCGGAAGGCTCACGCGCGTGATGCTCTTCACCATCATCAGGCAGGCGGCCGCGCGGGCCGGCATCACGAAGCACATCAGCCCCCACACCTTCCGCCACTCGTTCGCCACCCATCTGCTCGAGGGGGGCGCCAGCATCCGCCAGGTGCAGGAGATGCTGGGCCACGAGAGCATCCTGACCACCGAAATCTACACCCACCTGGACAGCGACCGCCTGCGCGAGACGGTCGAAAAGCACCTGCCCGTCTGAGGGGGGGGGAGAGGCGGCGGGGGTCCGCCCGTCCGAGGCGGCAAAGGAGGCGGGCGGCGGGAAGCGGGGCGCCGCCCGTCCGAGGCAACAAAGGAGGCAGGCGCCGGGAGGCGGGCGCCAACCCGTCCGAGGCAGCAAAGGAGGCAGGCGCCGGGAGGCGGGCGCCAACCCGTCCGAGGCAGCAAAGGAGGCAGGCGCCGACCCGTCCGAGGAGGAGCCGCGGCGGAGAAGACGGGCGGCGGGCCCTCTTCTGAAAAAGGCGGCCGCCGGAGACCGTTTCGGGAGGCCCGTCCGAGCCGCCCGCCCACCGAAAACCGCCCACCGAAAACCGTCGCCGGAAAACCGCCGCCGGAAACCGCTGCCGAAGCGGCCCGCGGCGGGAAATTTGGCAAAACGGGCCGCGAACCCTATCTTTGTACCGATGCCGGAAGAGTCGAAATTCGTCAAGACCAAAATCGTCGCAGGATACCTTCTGCTGGTCGCTGCGGCGCTGCTCGCGGTGGGCTACGTCTACCGCGAAACGGTGCGCGTCGCTGCGCCCGACGGCTCCTACGCGCTGCTCCACCTCAAGCGCAACATGGTGGGCGAGACGCTCTACCACCTCTACCGCGCCGAGAGCTGCGCCCAGCTCGCCATTGCCGGCTACTCCTCCTACGACGCCCGCTACGGCAGCGAAATCGACTCCGTGCGCCGCTGCCTCGACTCGCTGCGCCGCCTCTCGCCCGACGCCGACTCGCTCCAGCGGCTGAGGCTCGACAGCATCGAACACCTCATCGCCGAAAAGGTGCTCCGCACCACCAACCTCCGCCGCTCCATCCGCTCGGCGGGGAGCGCCGCGCTGCTCGACGCCAACGTCGAACGGCTCCTCGCACGGCTCGACTCGCTCTCGGCCGAGGCAAGCCTCACGCAGCCCCCCGTGCGCAGCGTCATCTCGCAGGACACCGTCGCCACGCCGCGCCGCAAGAGGCGCTTCTTCCGCCGCATCGCCGACATCTTCAGCCCCCCGAAGGAGGATTCGACGCTCGTCATCTCGCGCCGCGAGGTCATCGACTCGCTCCCCTCGGCCGAGTCGATGCGCGACACCATCGGGTCGGTGCTCCGCACGCTCCAGAGCACGGTGACCAGCCAGCGCCTCGCCTACAACGACCGGGCCTGGAACGAGGGGCTGCGGCTGAGGGCCAGCAACGAGCTGGTCGACGAGAAGGTCTACCGCCTCATCCGCGACTTCGAGCAGGAGGAGACCGCCTACCTGCTCGGCCGCATCGAACGCGACGAGGCGCTGCGCAAACGCACCACCCGCCAGCTGGGGGCCATCGCCTCGGCGGCCGTCGCCCTCATGCTGCTCTTCGTGGCGATTCTCTGGCGCGACATCAACCGCAGCAACCGCTACAAGCGGGCCCTCGAGCAGGCCAACCGTGACAAGGCGGCGCTGCTCGACGCCCGCCAGAAGCTGATGCTGGCCGTCACGCACGACATCAAGGCGCCGCTGGGGGCCATCATGGGCTACACCGAACTGCTCGAACGGCTCACCCGCGGCGAGCGCGAACGCCACTATCTGGAGAACATCACCCGCTCGTCGGAGCATCTGCTCGCCCTGACGCGCAGCCTGCTCGACTTCTACCGGCTCGACATCCACAAGATGGAGCTCAACACGGTGCCCTTCATCCCCGAGCGCCTCTTCGAGGCCATCCGCGCGGGCTTTGCCGCGCAGGCCGCCGCCAAGGGGCTTACGCTGACGCTCCGCACGGGGGAGGGCTGCCGCTGCGAGGTGACGGGTGACGCCTCGCGCATCCGCCAGGTGGCCGACAACCTGCTCTCGAACGCCGTGAAGTTCACCGACACGGGGGGCGTGGAGCTCGAGGTGGCCTGCGGCGGGGGGCGGCTCCGCTTCTCGGTGCGCGACACGGGGGCCGGCCCTTATACACAACTGACGCTGCCGACGAAAAAACAAAGGGGGGTATTGGGGGGGGGCGGGGTGACAATAACAAAAACAACGTAGCGCTTACATTCACCTGATCCCTGCTTTCCCTCAGAAGCCCAGNACGGGGCGGGGCATCGGGGCCGGGGAGCGGGAGCGCATCTTCCGCGAGTTCGAACGGAGCAGCTCGGCCCGCGGGGTCGAGGGGTTCGGGCTGGGGCTCTCGATTGTGGAGCGGCTCGTGCGGCTGCTCGGGGGCGAAATCACCCTCGAGAGCAGCCCCGGAAAGGGGAGCTGCTTCACGGTGACGCTTCCCGTCGGGGAGCGCACGGCAGGGCCGCGGGACTCTCTCCCGGAGCAGAAGGAGGAGTGCGCCGGGGCGGACGGGGCGACGCTGCTGGTGGTGGACGACGACCCGCTGCAGCTCGAGCTGACCGAGGCGCAGTGCCGCCAGGCGGGCATCCGAGCCGTCAGCTGCAGCCGTCCCGAGCGGGCGGCGCAGATGGCCGCCGAGGGGCGCTTCGACGTGGTGCTGACCGACATCCAGATGCCCGGGACCGACGGATTCGGCGTGCGGGCCGAAGTGGAGCGGGCGGTGCCCGGGCTGCCGGTCATCGCCGTGACGGCCCGCAGCGAGACCGACGAGCTCCTCGAAGCGGGCTTTGCCGCCGCGCTGCGCAAGCCCTTCACGCGGGCGGAGCTCTGCGCGACGCTGGCCGCCGTGCTGCACCGCACGGGGCCGACCGGAGAGGCGGAGCAGACCGGGGCGGAAGAGCGGCCCGGGAAGGAGGAGCGGCCGGCGGAGGATTCGCCGGAACGGTCCGAAGAGGGACAGCCCGGGACGGGAGCTTCGCCCAAGCAGTCCGACAGGCAACAGACAGAGGCGGAGCGGACCGGGGCCAAGCAGCCTGAAGAGGCGGGCGCCAGGGCGGAGCGGAAGCGAACCGCAAAGCCGGGACCGGAAGAACCGGGAGATTCAATAGAACCCGGAGAGCCAAGTGATTCAACAGAGCCGGGCGAATCGGGCGATTCTATAGAATCGGGAGAACCAGGAAAACCGATAGAAACGGACGGGGCGGGAGATTCAACAGAACCAACAGGGTCGGACGGACCGGTGGAGCGGCCCGATTTCGGGCGGCTGACCGCCTTTGCGGGCGACGACCCCGAGGCGGCGCATGCCATTCTGCGCTCGTTTGTCGAGCAGCACACCGCCTCGGTCGAGACGCTGCGCCGCGCCCTCGCCTGCGGGGACCGGGCGACGCTGCACGCCACGGCCCACCGCATGCTCCCCCTCTTCACGATGCTCGACGCCCGGAGCGTAACGACCCCCCTGCGCCGTGCCGAACGCCTCGAGGGGCCCCTCACCCCCCAATTCCGGGCGGAGATGGAGCGCGCCTGCGAAAATGCCCGCCAAATCCTCGTTTTCGCCCAAAAAGAGGTATCTTTGTCCCGGGAGCGCACCTCCGGAGAGGAGGGCGACGGCGCCCCCTTCAAGATGGACCGATGAACGAAACACGCTGTGACATACTGATTGTCGACGACGACATCACCCTCGCGCTGATGCTCCGCACGTGGCTCTCGAAGCAGGGCTTCGGGGCCGAGAGCGTATCGACGGCCGAGGCGGCCCGGCGGAGGCTCTCCGAGGGGGCGTTCCGTCTGGTGCTCTGCGACATGCGCCTGCCCGACGCCGACGGCACCGAGCTGCTGGAGTGGATGGCCGCGGAGGGCATCGCAACGCCCGTCATCATCATGACGGGCTATGCCGACATCCAGAACGCCGTGCAGTGCATGAAGCTCGGGGCGCGCG
This sequence comes from Alistipes sp. Marseille-P5061, assembly GCF_900290115.1. Lineage (GTDB taxonomy): Bacteria > Bacteroidota > Bacteroidia > Bacteroidales > Rikenellaceae > Alistipes > Alistipes excrementigallinarum. The sequence continues at coordinate 30,795 of NZ_LT985750.1, read as the reverse complement.
ACTACGTGGCCAAACCGGTCAACCCCGAGCTGCTGCTCCAGAAAATCCGCGAGGTGCTCGTCGCAGGGGAGGCCGCAGACGGAGAGACCGTCCGCGACGCCGCACAGGGCTCCGGAAGGGGCTCGGCGGCCCGCACCCCGGCGCGGCGGTCACAGCCGCAGATGCAGCGCCGCAACTACATCGAGGGGCGCAGCGACGCCGCCCGCAAGCTCTACGAACACGTGCGGCTCGTCGCCCCGACCAACATGTCGGTGCTCATCACCGGCGCCAGCGGCACGGGCAAGGAGCACATCGCCCAGCTGATTCACAGCGAGAGCAAGCGCTCGGGGCGCCCCTTCGTGGCGGTCGACTGCGGCTCGGTGCCGCGCGAGCTGGCCGCCTCGGAGTTCTTCGGCCACGTCAAGGGCTCCTTCACGGGGGCCGTCGGCGACAAGACCGGAGCCTTCATGGCGGCCAACGGAGGCACGCTCTTCCTCGACGAAATCGGCAACCTGAGCTACGAGACCCAGGTGCAGCTGCTCCGCGCGCTGCAGGAGCGCCGCATCCGCCCCGTGGGGAGCAACCGTGAAATCGACATCGACATCCGGCTGGTCGCCGCCACCAACGAGGAGCTCGAGACGGCCATCGCCCGCGGCACCTTCCGCGCCGACCTCTACCACCGCATCAACCAGTTTGCGCTCCGCATGCCCGAGCTGCAGCAGATGCGCGAGGATATTCCGCTCTATGCCGACTTCTTCCTCGACGAGGCCAACCGCGAGCTGGGGCGGCAGATTGTGGGGTTCGACGCTGCGGCCAGCGCCCTGCTGCTGCGCTACGACTGGCCGGGCAACCTGCGCCAGCTGCGCAACGCCGTGATGTCGGCCACGCTGCTGGCCACCGGGCGGTACATCACGGCCCGGGACCTGCCCGCCGAGCTGGCCGGAGCTCCGGCCCCTGCGCCGCTGCGCGACCGCGCCGGCGAGGAGGAGCAGATTCGTCAGGCGCTCGCCGCCACGGGGGGCAACAAGTCGCAGGCGGCCCGGCTGCTGGGCATCGATCGCAAGACGCTCTACAACAAGCTCCACCTCTACCACATCGAATAACGTCCGGCGGGCCGGCAAAGAGGGGGCCGGAACAGACCACAGCCATTCAAGAGGGCCGGCGAGGAGGCAAGCAAGGCCGGCCGCCCGGCAAAGAGAGGGGGCCGGAACAGACCACAGCCTTTCAAGAGGGCCGGCGAGGAGGCAAGGCCGGCGGCGACCCATCGAAAAGCATTTCGGGCGGCACAACGCCCTGGCCCGGGATTCCGGCCGCCCCGGCATTGAGACCGGCACGGAATTGAGGCCGGCATGGGGCCGCTCCACACCCCCTGCACACAAAATTCGTGGAAAAATTCCACACCTGCGACAGTCGCTCCACACCCATCCGGACGGCACAATCCGCAGCAACACATTGACTGACAATGCATTGTCGTTTTACGTGCAATGCGGTACCCTTCTTGCGCCTCGTTTAGACAGAAACAGAGGCGAAAAGCCGCAAACGGAATAACGAACCCACAAAAAAGAAGGTTACCGTAGCGAAGGAATGAAGCCCGCCGGGGCGGCCGCAGCGCCGTCCGCAGTGCAGGGCCACACCATACAGAGACGGCAAATCCACCGGTCCGGGAGCGGGCGGTGAGGCCGGAAATTCGGACAAAGGCGGTACCGGGAAAGGAGGTGAAACAGGAGGAAGCAGAACCGGGAACCAATCCCGCCTCCAGGTTGAAGAGTGAAGGAGACGAACGAACGGAGGCGGGAACCGCACCGAAAGGTCCGCGCCAAAAAATGACGGCGATTTGCCATCGCACAGTCAGTTAGTTAAACAATTGCTTGCCGGGTTACCCCGCATCCTCAACGGATGCGGGGTATACTCATTTTGTGCGGGCGGGGGTGGTGCCGGAAGGCGGGGATACGGGCAGCGGCGGGAGCGTGGGTGGCCGGAGGGAGTGCGGCCAGCCGGAGGGGGCGAAGAAAGAGGCGGCGGAGGCGTGGCGCGGACTGCGGAAGGGAACGGCAGGCGTGAGCGGGGCACAAGAACGCGGCGGCCGGAGGGAGTGCGGCCGGCCGGAGGGAGTCGGAAAGAGGAAGTCGGAAAGAGGGCAGGGGCGGCGGGGGCCCGGCGGCGGCCCTCAACAGGTCAATAGAAGGTCCCCTTGGGGGCGAAGATGGCGTAGCCGAAGTTGAAGGTCAGGTACATGTTCTTCCACGTGTCGACCTCGTACTTGGTCAGCGACAGGCTCACCGGCCCGATGGGCGTGTGGTAGACCAGCGACGCCTCGGCGATGCTGTGCCAGTGGCGGTCCGCCACCGACGTGTTCCCCTCCGGTCGGTAGGTCCTCCGGTCGCGGTACATCGCGTAGAAGCCCGCACGGAAGAAGAAGTTGGGCATCAGGTCGAAGGTCGGCATCACGCCCGCACCCACGAAGCGACGCGCCCGGAAGTCGGGCATGTAAATCATCCGCGTGTGGGCGATGGGCTCGTAGGCCGGCATCGAGAGGAGCGTCGAGTTGTCGGTCGTGAAGTCCGGGTGGTTCGTGTAGACCCCGTCGAGGCTCACCCCGAAGGAGAACCACGGTACCGTCGGCAGGTCGAAGTACTTCTCGTAGGTGAAGCGCACGCCGCCCCACTGCCGGAACTCCTTCGAGAGGTAGTGACGCATGTCGTAGGGCTCGTACTTGTCGCGTCCGACGACGTAGATGGCCGAGAAGGTGAGGTTGGAGCCCCGGCGCGGGTAGAGCCACTTGTCGAAGGTGTTGCGCCCGATTTCGCCCTTGAGCCCGAAGAAGGAGAAGCGCGAAAGGTCGGTCTCTTCGGCGAGGAAGTCCTCCGAGTCGTAGCGGTAGTTGACGTGGCCGCCGTTGGCCCGCAGCGTGAAGAGGCTCCGCTGCGTGAGGGGCATCCCCACGGCCAGCGACAGGAAGCTGGCGCTCTGCTTGATGGGCTGCGTGTTGTTGATTTTCGTCACGTTGCCGAACGAGCCGTGGCGGTAGTTCTGCACCGAGAAGTTGTAGGAGTAGTCCAGGAAGAGGGGCTTCCAGGCGTAGAAGTCGGTGCGGCCCCCCACCGAGCCCCACGTGTAGAGCGGCCCCAGGTAGAGGTCGACCCCCAGCGACTGCGCCACGCGCCCGATGCGGCGGTAGGTAGCCCCGATGTAGGCCTGGTTGAAGGCCGTCGAGGAGACGTTGCCTCCGACCAGCAGCCGGAAGTTGGGCTTGGTGACGAAGCGGGCGCGGAAGGTGTAGCGGCCGCTCACGCTGTCGTAGAGCGCCCGCGGGAACTCCATCGAGAAGTCGCCGTCGGCCAGCACCGAGTAGAGGTTGTCGCGCAGCTGGGCGAAGTTCAGCTCGCGTTCACCGCCGTGGTGCTTCTCGTCGAGCTTGACGAAGTCGCGCACGTATTCGCGCTGCGCGCGGGTGAGCCCCTCGATGTCGTAGCTGCCGAAGCGCAACTCGGGGCAGCGGGCGCGGAAGGCCTCGCGGCGCGCGGCATACTGCTCGGGGGTGCGGCGGTCGCGGATGCGCTCGAGGATTTCGGGCATCTTCTCCATGGCGTCGGCGTAGCCCGCATCCATGATTTCGACGGCGCGGTCGAAGTCGAGCATGTTGACGTCGACGGCACGCCGCACGGTGATGCTCCGCCCGCGTGGCATCTCGTAGTCGGTGCCGTACATGGCCAGCATGAAGGCCTGGTCGAAGAGGCCGTTCTCCTCGCTCGGGGCGCGCCCGCCGTCGGTGCAGATGCTGCCGATGAGCAGGTCGGGGCGGAAGCCCACGTCGAGCGACCGCCAGGGGAAGTTGTCGTAGATGCCGCCGTCGTAGAGCAGCATCGAGTCGATTTTCATCGGCTTGAATACCAGCGGGATGGACATCGACGAGCGGACCGCCTCGCTCAGGTCGCCCGAGCGCAGCACCACCGGTTCGCGGGCGTTCATGTCGCTGGCCACGCAGAGGAAGGGGACCATCAGCTCGTCGAAGTCGCCGCCGCAGGCCGCCGTGGCCGGGGCAAAGAGCTCGGTGAGGGCCATGTCGATTTGGGTCGACGAGATGAGGTTGGTCGGCGTGCGGAAGAGCTTGACCGAGTCGTCGCCCAGGTTGAGGCGGAAGGTGACGAACGACGGCAGGCGGCTCACCTGGCGGTAGTAGGCCGTATAGCGGGGGTCGATGCGTCCCGAGACCCACTCCTTGACCACCCCCGAGGAGACGATTTCGCGCATCTCGGCCGGGGAGTAGCCCGCGGCGTACATCGCCGCGATGATGGAGCCCATCGAGGTGCCGGCCACGTAGTCAATCGGCACGCCGCACTCCTCGAAGGCCTCCAACACGCCGATGTGGTAGAGCCCCTTGGCTCCGCCGCCGCTCATCACCACGCCCACGCGCTGCGCCCGCACGACGCCCGCCGCAAGGAGCGCCACGAGGAGAAAAGAGAGGGTTTTTCGGAACATATCCCAATTTTTTTGTAACTTTGCACGTTATATTGCCGTAACGTCGCAAGAGGCGATAAAAGTAGGGAAAAAGAACAAACTATCAAAATATGACCGACAAAATCAATGAGCTTCTCCGACGAGTCGAAGAGTTCAAACCCAAGGCCGCGGCCGATGTCGAGGAGTTCCGCATCAAAATCCTGGGCAAGAAGGGCGAACTGAACGCCCTGCTCGAAGAGTTCAAGGGGGTTGCGCCGGAGCTCAAGCGCGAATTGGGCCAGAAAATCAACCACCTGAAGAGCGTCGCCACGGAGCGCATCAACGCCCTGCGCAGCCAGATGCAGCAGCAGGCCGCCGACGCCCCCGCCTGCGAGGACATGAGCCGTCCCGGCTCGGCCGAACGGCTCGGGTCGCGCCACCCCATCGCGCTGGTGAAGAACCAGATTGTCGAGGTCTTCTCGCGTCTGGGATACACCGTGGCCGAGGGGCCCGAAATCGAGGATGACTGGCACGTCTTCTCGGCGCTCAACTTCCCGCCCGAGCACCCGGCGCGCGACATGCAGGACACCTTCTTCATCGAGAAGAACCCCGACATCCTGCTGCGCACCCACACCTCGTCGATTCAGGTCCGCACGATGGAGCGTCAGAAGCCCCCCATCCGCGTCATCTGCCCGGGCCGCGTCTTCCGCAACGAGGCCATCTCCTACCGCGCCCACTGCATCTTCCACCAGATTGAGGGGCTCTACATCGACGAGGGGGTCTCGTTCGCCGACCTGAAGCAGTCGCTGCTCTACTTCGCCAAGGAGGTCTTCGGCGAGCAGACCGCCATCCGCATGCGCCCCTCCTACTTCCCCTTCACCGAACCCTCGGCCGAGGTCGACGTCTCGTGCAACCTCTGCGGAGGAAAGGGGTGCCCGGTTTGCAAGGGGACCGGCTGGCTCGAAATCATGGGCTGCGGCATGGTTGACCCCAACGTGCTGGAGGCCAACGGAATAGACCCGAAGAAGTACTCGGGATTCGCCTTCGGCATGGGCATCGAGCGCATCGCCATGCTCAAGTACGGAGTCAAGGACCTGCGCCTCTACTTCGAGAACGACGTGCGGTTCCTCCATCAGTTCGACACGGCGCTCTGAGGCGTCGCGACACACCCCAAAAGCGCAAGCAGACCATGAGACGACTGGCGGCAACCCTGCTTCTGTGCATGTGCATGCTTCCGGGGCTGCTCTCCGCCGCAAGCGGCGGCGGGACGCCCGCGGCAGGCGGCATCGTGCCGCCCGACTCGCTGCGCAGCCTCTACCTCTACACCGATGCGCTGAAGCGGCTGCTCATCGACCGCGACACGGCCGGCGCCCGCACGCTCTGCCACGAGGCGCTGCGCTGCGACTCGGCCTGCGCCCCGGCCAGCTACACGCTGGCGGCCAACGGGATGTACGACTCGAACGACGAGGCGGTCGCGCTGGCCGGACGGGCCTACCGTTCGGACACGACCAACAAGTGGTACGGACGCCTTTACGGCCAGACGCTCATCTATGCCGAGCGCTACGGCGACGCACTCGACATCTTCCGCCGCCTGCTGCGCGACGACCCGCGCGAGCCGGACAACTACCGCCTCGTGGCGGCGCTCTACGAACAGGTCGAGCGCCCCTACTCGGCCCTGGCGACGCTCGACAGCGCCGAGGTGCGCTTCGGACGCACGCCCGTGCTCTCGACCATGAAGCGGCAGCTGCTCATCGCCACGCGCCAGCTCGACAAGGCGGTCGACGAGGCGCGCGCCGTGGCCGAGGAGATTCCCTACGAGGCGGAGCACCACACGGTGCTGGCCAACCTCTACGGGCTGCAGGGCAACGATTCGCTCGCCCGCGCGGAGTTCGACCGTGCGCTGGAGATTGACTCGACCGACGTGCAGACGCTCATGTCGCTGGCCGACTTCTACAACACGCGGCACGACTATGCGGGGCTGCTCTCCGCCACGCGCCGCATCTTCGAGACCGACGCCCTCACCATCGACGAGATGGTCCGCCGCTTCGGGCAGCTCACCTCCGACCTGCGCTTCTACCGCGAATACTACGCACAAATCAACAGCCTGGCCTCGACGCTCATCATCCGCCATCCGGACGACCCGCGCATCGTACGCCTCTATGCCGACCACCTGATTGCCTCGGGCGAGCTGGAGGAGGCCCTCGCCCTCTACAAGCTCCGCACGGCCGACCGGCCCCCGGTGAAGAGCTACTTCCGCGCCGTGGCCGAAATCGAGAACTACCTCCAGCGCCCCGACTCGGTGCAGAAGTACGTCACGCAGGCCATCGCGCTCTTCCCCGACGACCCCGACTTCCGCATCTTCCGGGGCCACGCCCTGAGCTACGCCAAACACCACGAGCGGGCCGTGAAGGCCTACCGCGAGGCGCTGCGCTACGTCGCGGGCGACTCGCTGCGCAGTGCCGTCTGGGGCTTCATCGGCGACGCCTACCACGAGGCCGGCATGACGCGCAAGTGCTTCGCCGCCTACGAAAAGAGCCTCCGCTACCGGTCGGACAACGTCCTGGTGCTCAACAACTACGCCTACTTCCTGGCCGAGAAGGGGGGCGATTTGGAGAAGGCCCTCGTCATGGCGAGCCGCGTGACGGCGCTCACGGACAACGAACCCACCTACCTCGACACCGAGGCGTGGATTCTCTTCCGGCTGGGACGCGCCGCCGAGGCCAAGAAAATCATGCAGCAGGCCATCGCTCTCGACCGCACGAACAGTCCGGTGCTGCTGCTCCACTACGGCGACATCCTCGAGGCGCTCGACGAGCGCTTCATGGCCGAATTCTACTGGCGCAAGGCGCTCGAGAACGGGGCCGACCCCCAGGAGGTCGACCGCCGCATCCGCGCCCGCTCCGAGGCTGCCGGGAACGCCGCCGAGAAGAAGGGTGCCGCGGAGAAGAGGCCCGGACGCGAAGGGCGCTCGAAATAGGCGGTCTGCGGAGCGTTGCGAAGGCCAGACCCCGGGACCCGTAAAGAACCTGCTATGAAGAAGTTGCTCCCATACCTCATGCTGCTTGCGGCACTCTGCGCGCTCCATCCCGTGGCGGCGCAGAACGACCGCATCGAGCGGCAGAAGCGCATCATCGCCGACCTCGAGCAGCGCATCGCCCGGGGCGAACGCGAAATCGCCTCCATCAAGAAGGGGCGTGCGGCCACCGAGGAGCGGCTGCGCCGGCTGGCGCGGCAGATTGACTCGCGCAGCCAGCTGCTCGACGCCACGGAGCAGCAGGCGGCGCTGCTGCGGCTCGAGATTGAGCGCACGGACAGCGTGGCGGGCGACCTCTCGGCGGCGCTCGAGCGCAACCGCCAGCAGTATGGCGCCATGGTGCGCGAGGCCTACCGCAACTACCGCCACAACAACTACCTCACCTACCTCTTCGCGTCGCGCAGCTTCGTCGACGTGGCGCGCAAAATCACCATGCTGCGCGAGGTGGCCGCCATGCGCGAGCGCAAGCTCCTCGAAATCGACAGCCTCGCCCGCGAGGTGGCCGACCAGAAGGCGCTGCTCGACACGCGCCACCGCGCCCTCGACTCGGTGCTGCAGCGCCTCACCTCGCAGCGCGAGAAGCTGCAGCGCGACGCCCGCTCGGCACGCAGCGAGGCATCGCGCCTCTCCAAGCGCGAAAAGACGGCCCTGCAGCAGAAGATGGCAAGCGAGCAGGAGCTCGACGTCGCCATCAGCGAGCTGCGCAAGCTCACGCGCGGCAACACCGAGGGTGCCTCCTTCTCGAACAAGACCACGGGGCTGCGCCTTCCGGTGGTCGGCGGACGCGTGAAGCGCTACATGGAGAACATGGCCGAAATCACCGGTCCGAAGGGGGCGGCCGTCATCTCGATTTACGACGGCAAGGTGGTGGAAATCAAGCGCAACCGCATCACCAACAAGTACGATGTCTTCGTGGCTCACGGCGAGTACATCACCTCCTATGCCAATCTGGGGGCGGTGAACGTCACCAAGGGGCAGAAGGTGTCGCGCAACCAGCGGCTGGGAAGCATCGGCTCGGCGATGAACGTGGTGACGATGGAGCCCGAATACAAGCTCGTCTTCGGCATCTATCCGCCCTCGCCCAACATGAAGATGCGCGCCCAGGACTGCTTCCGCCGCTAAGGGGCGGGGCCGGAGCGAGGGGGGCACACAGGAGGAGCACAGAAGGCCGGAGAGGCCGCACCGGAGCTGAAAAAGGACCCGGAAGGAGCGGGGCCGGGCAAGGGCCGGACAAGGCCGGCAAGGCCGGCAAGGATTGAAACACACAACACACGTCATATTATGGCTGTCAGATACTACAACGACGACTGCACCTACCGCCTGCCCGAGAAGCGGCGCACGGCCCGGTGGCTCGGCGAGGTGGCCCGCGCCGAGGGTTATACGCTCGGCGACGTGAGCTACATCTTCTGCTCGGCCGCACGGCTGCTCGAGATGAACCGCCAGTACCTCGGACACGACTACTATACCGACGTCATCACCTTCGACTACAGCGACCGCCGGGGGACGCACGTCGTCTCGGGCGACATCTTCATCGATGTGGAGACCGTGGCCGACAATGCGCGGCAGTACGGCGCCACGAAGCTCGAGGAGATGCGCCGCGTGGTGGTCCACGGCGTGCTGCACCTCTGCGGGCAGCGCGACAAGACGCCGCACACCAACGCCCAGATGCACCGCAAGGAGGACCGCTACCTCGCCTTCTGGCATGAAGGGGATGCGGCGGCGGAGCAGAGCGCCGCACCCGCCCCGAAACGGGCCAAACGTCCGGCGCATTCAAAAAAGTAAGGGCGGGCAGCCGGAGCAGCACTCCTAACGCCTGCAAAAGCCATTTTCCGCCCCGATAAGAGCCTCCGACAACAGCAGCGAAGACTTCCTGCACCCACCCGGCAAACGCAGCAAAACAGTCTCCTTTCAGCCCATACAGGACCTCAGGCAACAGACAGGGTGCCGCAACTGAGAACAGACGGAGTCCGACCGCACAGCTACCCCGCCGCAACACCCCTTTTCCACCCGGGGAGGTTCGCCGGGAGGGCGAAGAAGGAGAGGCGGCGAAGGGAAGCAGCTGCAACGCTTCCGCTAATCCTGCCGCACCCCCCCTTTTTCCGCCCCGAAAAGCTCGCGAAGGAGGGAAAAACAAAGAAGGACAGCCAACGTGGAAAGCACCGCTAAAAGGCCGCAAAAAGAGGCAAGGCGCGGGTAACAAAAAATTCCAAAAGGGGCAAGGCCGCGAACCGCCGCAAAAGAGGCAAGGCAACGAACCGCAAAACGCCGCAAAAAAGGCAAGGCAGCGGGCAGCGGGAAGAAGCGAAGAGAAAAGAAGCAACGACAAGAGACAAGAGAAGAGAAATAGGAAAGATGGTTCTGGACTACGATATAATCGTCATCGGCGGAGGTCACGCCGGTTGCGAGGCCGCATCGGCCGCCGCACGACTCGGCTCGCGCACGCTGCTGCTGACGATGGATATGGTCAAATTCGCCGAAATGTCGTGCAACCCGGCAGTCGGCGGAGTAGCTAAAGGACAGATTGTCAGAGAGATAGACGCACTCGGAGGTCAGATGGGCCGCATCACCGACCTCACGACGCTGCAGTTCCGCATGCTCAACCGCTCGAAGGGGGCGGCCATGTGGAGTCCCCGCGCGCAGTGCGACAAGCGGGCCTTCTCGGCCGAGTGGCGCCGCACGCTGGAGAACACCGACAACCTCTACATCTGGCAGGATGCGGCCGTCGAGCTGCTCTTCGACCGCGAGCCGGAGCCGGGGGCCGAAGCCGCCGCAACGGCCCCGGAGCGGCCGTCCGCCGACGGTACTCCGGAGACCCCGAACCCGGGCACGGCGGCACCCGCGGCTGCGGCACCATCCGCCGCGGCAGGGGAGGGGGCCGGACAGCCGGGCAGGCTGCGCATCCGCGGCGTGAGGAGCCGCATGGGGGTCGAATTCTCGTGCCGGGCCGTGGTGCTCACGAGCGGCACCTTCCTCGGAGGGTTGATGCACTGCGGTGCGGCCCATGCCGAGGGGGGACGCGCCGGCGACGCCGCCTCGCACGGCATCACCGAATCGCTCGTGGCCGTGGGCTTTGAGACCGGCCGCATGAAGACCGGCACCCCCGCACGCCTCGATGCGCGGACCATCGATTTCAGCCGTCTGGAGCCGCAGCCGGGAGATGAAAAGCCCGAAAAGTTCTCGTTTTCGCCCGAAACACACCCCGTCAGCGAGCAGATGCCCTGTTATCTGGTCTACACGTCGCCCGAAGTGCACGCCATTCTGCGCAGCGGATTCGACCGCTCGCCACTCTTCAACGGCACGATTCACGGCATCGGACCGCGCTACTGCCCCTCGATTGAGGACAAGCTGCGCACCTTTGCCGACAAGGAGCAGCACCAGCTCTTCCTCGAACCCGAGGGGCGGACGACGAACGAATACTACCTCAACGGCTTCTCGTCGTCGCTGCCGTGGGAGGTGCAGTGGGAGGCGCTGCACCGCATCGAGGGCTTCGAGCAGCTCCACATCTACCGCCCGGGTTACGCCATCGAATACGACTACTTCCCGCCCACGCAGCTCCTCCACACGCTCGAGACGAAGCGCGTCGCAGGGCTCTACTTCGCCGGGCAGGTCAACGGCACGACGGGGTATGAGGAGGCGGCCGCCCAGGGGCTCATGGCGGGTATCAATGCCCACCTCAAGCTGGCAGGGCGCGAGCCGCTGGTGCTGCAGCGCGACGAGGCCTACATCGGCGTGCTGATTGACGACCTGGTGACCAAGGGGGTCGACGAGCCCTACCGCATGTTCACCTCGCGGGCCGAGTACCGGATTCTGCTCCGGCAGGACAATGCCGACATGCGGCTGACGCCGAAAGGGTATGAAATCGGTCTGATTTCGGAAAAAAGGTACGCCTATTTCCTGCAAAAAAAATCGCTCGTAGAATCGCTTGTAGCCTTCGCACGCCGGCAGAGTGTCAAAGCAGCCGAAATTGAGAGCTATTTGAAATCGCTCAATTCGGAGCCTCTGACGCAGGGTCGTAAGCTCTACGAGGTACTGATGCGCAACGATATCACCTTCCGCGGACTGAAGGAGGTGCTGCCGCGGCTCCGCCGCTTCATGGAGGAGGTGGCGATGACCGACGAGGCGATGGAGGAGGCAGAAATCCAAATCAAGTACAAAGGCTACATAGAGCGCGAAAAATTCATTGCCGAGAAGCTCCACCGGTTGGAAAACATACGAATTCCGGCCGATTTCGACTTTTTCTCGATGAATTCGCTTACGATTGAGGCGCGGCAGAAGCTCTCGAAAATCCGACCGGAGACCATCGGTCGGGCCTCGCGCATCCCGGGCGTGTCGCCGGCGGACATCAACGTGCTGCTGGTAAAGTTCGGCCGATAGGGGAGCATACCGCACGCAGCAGTGCAGCGCCGAAAGAAAACTTACTGCGACAGAAGCGGCCGAGGGCAAAGGGTATTCAAAACAGAGCAGGACAGCAAGAGTGTGTTCCACGAGGAACACACTCTTTTTTTTATTCGCAACAATGGTTCCACGTGGAACAATCAAGTAATAAGAGAGGCCAAACGTTCCACGTGGAACAGAGGGCGAGGGAGAAGAAAGGAATAAACAGAAAGAGAAAAAGAAACGGAGGCTGGGAAGACAGAGAGTGAAGGGGGAACAGAGGAAGGGAGGTGGAGAGGTAGAGGCAAAGAGGCAGAAGCGGAGAGGCCCGAAAGAGGAGAGCGGGAGAAGGAGAAAAAAATAGAAAAGAGAAGGAAGGTAGAATAGACAGGAGGTTGAACGGAGGCAATGATTGCCAAAGAGAAATCAATAAAAAGGGGTGAACTGGAAAGCGGTTCACCCCTGAAAATTGTTTTGGAACGACGGAAGGGGAGCGGACGCAGCAAAAAAAATTCGTTGAAAATTTTGCTTAAAAAGTGCCGGCCGCCCTGAAGGTTGTTCGAAGCAAAGGGTCGGATTACTCAATAATCGTGTTCCAGCCGTGGGTATCCTCGGCACGGCCGTACTGGATATCCTGCAGGCGCGTGTAGAGCTCCATCGAAACCTTACCCACCTCGGTGCCGTACTCGTAGACCTTGTTGGTCTGCATGTCGAAAATCTTGCCAATCGGCGAGATGACGGCTGCCGTACCGCAGGCGCCGCACTCCTCGAAGGTGCCCAGCTCCTCGAGCGGAATGGGGCGCTCCTCAACCACCAGACCCATGTCGGCAGCAAGCTGACGAAGGCTCTTGTTGGTAATCGACGGCAGAATCGAAGGCGACTTCGGCGTGATGTACTTGCCCTCCTTGATGCCGAAGAAGTTGGCGGCACCGCACTCCTCGATGTACTTGTGCTGTGCAGCGTCGAGGTAGAGGACGTTCGAGTAGCCCAGACGGTGGGCGTTCTCACCCGAGAAGATGCTGGCCGCATAGTTGCCGCCCACCTTCACGTCGCCCGTTCCACGTGGAGCAGCACGGTCCTGTTCGCGGTCCAAAGCAACCATGATGGGCTTGATACCCGTCTTGAAGTAGGCGCCTACGGGCGATGCGTAGACAATCAGCAGCGCATCCTTGGCAGGCTTGACACCCAGTCCGACCGTCGTACCGAACATCACGGGACGCAGGTAGAGCGAAGCACCCGTTCCATAGGGAGGAATGTAGGCCTCGTTGCGCTTAACGACCTCGATGCAGGCGTTGACAATCATCTCGGTGGTGGGAACAGGCAGGCAGAGACGTTTGGCCGAAGACTGGAGACGGTGTGCATTCTCCTCGACACGGAAGAGACGAATCTTGCCGTCGACGCCGCGGAAGGCCTTCAGACCCTCGAACAGCTCGATGCCGTAGTGCAGACACGAGGCCGACATGTGCATCTTGATGTACTCGTCCTGCGTGACCTCCATCTCGCTCCATTTGCCATCCGTGTAGGAATAGCGAACATTCCAGTCGGTTTTGTGGTAGTCAAAACCCAACTTGCTCCAATCAATTGTTTCCATACTCAATTATTTTAAGGTTTTCCAGTATTTTTCCCATTCATCACAACGCGGAACCATTCCGGAACCTTTTCAATTTTCTATTTTCTTTTTTGCGCTTCGCGGGCGGCGGGGCCGGGCTTCGCGAGCAGCGAGGCCGGACAGCGGAGCCGGGGCGAGCCAGTGCCGGCTGCGGACCGGGCAGGCTGCGAGCCGGGCAGGCAGCGGGGCCGGGCTTCGCTGGCGGCGGGCCAGGCTACAACCGGACGACGCCGGAACAGCGGTGCTGCGGTGGTTGCTGCAGGGCGGCAGACCAATGCAGTGGGGCCGGGCTTCGCTGGCGGCGGGCCAGGCTACAACCGGACGACGCCGGAACAGCGGTGCTGCGGTGGTTGCTGCAGGGCGGCAGACCAATGCAGTGGGGCCGGGCTTCGCTGGCGGCGGGCCTAAGCAGGCAGCAGGGCCTACCCAAATACGCCCGGGAACGCTGTCGAACATGCGCAGCCGCAAATGCGAAGTTCACAAATCGAAGCCTCCTTTTTAACAAAGGAGGACCCGACCAAACGCAATCCGTAAATAAAGAACCCTAAAAAAGCGCGAACTGCAAGCAGAAATCCGCCGAAAGCCTGTCCAGCGGCAAAAGCAGCACCGTTAGCCGACGATGGCGCCGTTGGAGGTCTTCTCGTCGGGTCCCAGCAGGCGCAGCTTGCCCGTGGCATCCTCGCCCATGAGTATCATGCCCCGCGAAACAATCCCCTTGAGCGTACGCGGCGCCAGGTTGACCAGAACCAGCACCTGACGGCCCACAAGCTCCTCCGGGGTGAAGTACTCGGCGATGCCCGAGACGATGTCGCGCTGGTCGATGCCCGTGTCGACGGTCAGGTGGAGCAACTTCTTGGTCTGGGCCACCTTCTCGGCCGAGAGGATGGTCGAAACGCGGATGTCCATCTTCTGGAAATCGTCGAACGTTATTTCATCTTTCTGAGCCTCAACATGTTGCGCAGCTTCAGCAGCGGCATTGGCAGCCTTCGTGGCAGCCAGCTTGTCCAACTGGCGCTGGATGACGTCGTCCTCAATCTTCTCGAAGAGCAGCTCGGGCGTGCCGATGCGGTGGCCCGCCTCGATGAGGTCCGTGGCACCCATGCGCTCCCAGTCGAAGCCCTCGACCGAAAGCATCCGGCGCAGCTTGGCTGCCGAGAAGGGCATGAAGGGCTCGATGGCGATGGCCGTGTTGGCCGTAATCTGCAGCGCCACGTAGAGAATCGTCTTCACGCGCTCGGGGTCGCTCTTGATGACCTTCCAGGGCTCGGTGTCGGCCAGGTATTTGTTGCCGATGCGGGCGATGTTCATCGCCTCCTGCAACGCGGCGCGGAAGCGATAGTTCTCGATGTTGTTTTCGAGCGCCTGCTTGACGGCAGCCACGTCGCGCAGCGCCTCGCGGTCGTACTCCGTAAGCTCGCCGCAGGCCGGCACGACGCCGTCGAAGTACTTCTGCGTCAGCACCAGCGCGCGGTTGACGAAGTTGCCCAGCACGGCCACCAGCTCGTTGTTGTTGCGCGTCTGGAAGTCCTTCCACGTGAAGTCGTTGTCTTTGGTTTCGGGGGCGTTGGCGCAGAGCACGTAGCGCAGCACGTCCTCCTTGCCGGGGAACTCGTCCAGATACTCGTGCAGCCAGACGGCCCAGTTGCGCGAGGTCGAAATCTTGTCGCCCTCGAGGTTGAGGAACTCGTTGGCCGGGACATTGTCCGGCAGGATGTAGCCGCCGTGGGCGCGCAGCATCGAGGGGAAGACGATGCAGTGGAAGACGATGTTGTCCTTGCCGATGAAGTGGACCATCTTCGTATCCTCCGACTTCCAGTACTTCTCCCAGTCGGGCGTGAGCTCCTTGGTGGCCGAGATGTAGCCAATCGGCGCGTCAAACCAGACGTAGAGCACCTTGCCCTCGGCACCCTCGACCGGCACGGGGATGCCCCAGTCGAGGTCGCGGCTCACGGCACGCGGCTGGAGACCGCCGTCGAGCCAGCTCTTGCACTGTCCGTAGACGTTGGTCTTCCACTCCTTGTGGCCCTCGAGAATCCACTGGCGGAGGAACCCTTCGTACTCGTTCAGAGGCAGATACCAGTGACGCGTCTCCCGCTTGACGGGGATGGAGCCCGAGACGGCGCTGTGGGGTTCGATGAGCTCGTCGGGCGAGAGCGTCGAGCCGCACTTCTCGCACTGGTCGCCGTAGGCGAGGTCGTAGCCGCACTTGGGGCAGGTGCCGACGATGTAGCGGTCGGCAAGGAAGGTGCGGGCCTCCTCGTCGTAGTACTGCATCGAGCTCTTCTCGATGAACTTGCCCTCGTCGTAGAGCTTGCGGAAGAACTCCGAAGCGGTCTTGGCGTGGGTGGGCGACGAGGTGCGCGAGTAGATGTCGAACGACATGCCGAGGCGCTCGAACGAACGCTTGATGAGTTCGTGGTAGCGGTCGACAATCTGCTGCGGGGTGACGCCCTCCTTGCGGGCCTTGATGGTGATGGGCACGCCGTGCTCGTCGGAGCCGCAGACCGAGATGACGTCGCGGTGGCGCAGACGCAGGTAGCGGGTATAGATGTCCGAAGGTATGTAAACGCCCGCCAGATGGCCGATGTGAACGGGGCCATTGGCATAGGGGAGCGCCGAAGTGACCAGATAGCGCTTGAATTCTTTAGCCATAGATAACGAGTGGAATATTACTAATTTGTGTCAAAAGTAGTAATTTTTAACAGAAAAGGAAAGCAATCGCGGGGAATTTGTTACCAATCGTCAGCCGCGCGCGGAGTCCTCCGCCGGCCGGGGGAGGAAATGGGGGCGAAGCGGTCCGGAAAAAGGGACAAAGGGGACAAAACGGGGCGGAAAGGGGGCGAAAAAGGGGAGGCAGAGGAATGGGGCGAAGCGGATGGAAAACAAGGGCCGGGCGGACGGGAAACAGAGGCGGGAGAACAGGAAAAGAGGCAGGAGAACAGGAAACAAGGGCCGGGCGGACGGGAAACAGAGGCGGGAGAACAGGAAACAGGGCAGGAGAACAGGAAACAGGGCAGGAGAACAGGAAACAGGGCAGGAGAACAGGAAACAGAGGCCGAGAAGGCGGGAAACAGAGGCCGAGCAGGCGGGAAACAGAGACGGGAAGGGCGGGAATGGTGGAAGGGAGAACGGCGGGGCGGGCAGGAAACAGGGCAGAAAAGAGAGGCGGGATGGGCAGGAAAAAAGGGACGAAACGGACAGGAAGCTGCGAAAAGCGAAAATCGGAAGAGGTGCGGAAAGGAAGGGCTGAAGGGCCGGTGGGAGCAAAGGAAAAGAGAAGGCAGAGCGGCAGCAAAAAGAGGGTGCTGCGTGGCGAAAAAAGAAAAAACTGAAAGGCAGGAAAAGAGGGTGCTGCGTGGCGAAAAAGGAAAAACTGAAAGGCAGGAAAGGGGCCCGGAGCGGGCAGAAAACAGAGGCTGGACGGACGGGCAGCGGCCGCTGTCGGGAGCCCTTCGGAAATACTCCTTTTCCGGCCCGTAGAGACAAAAAGGGGAGGGGTCCGTAAAGGACTCCTCCCCGTGGTCAAAACGCGCCCTGTGGGGCTATTTCTGTACAATATCGAGCTCGTCGAGCAACCAGCCCGCACCGGCGAACTTGTCGACGATGAAGAGCACGTAGCGGATGTCAACGGCGATGGTGCGCTGCAACTCCGGCTCGAAGGTGACGTCGCCCGACATCGCCTCCCAGTTGCCGTCGAATGCCAGGCCGATGAGCTCGCCACGGCCATTCATCACCGGCGAACCCGAGTTGCCGCCCGTAATGTCGCAGTTGGCCAGGAACGCCACGGGCATCTCGCCCCGCTCGTTGGCGTAGCGTCCGAAATCACGCGCCGCATAGAGCTCCTTGAGCCGCTCGGGAACGGTGAACTCGGCGGGATTCTCGGGGTCCTCCTTCTCCATGACACCCTTGAGCGTCGTGTAGTAGTTATACTCGATGCCGTCGGCCGGCGAGTAGGGAAGCACCTGTCCGTAGGTCAGACGGATGGTGAAGTTGGCATCGGGCGCCCACGCCTTGCGGGGCTGCTGCAGCATCAGGCCGGCGATGTACTTGCGCTTGCCCTCGGCATAGGAGGCGTGCTTCTCGCGGTAGGCCGCCGCCAGCTCGAAGTACTTCTTCATCACCGACAACGCCAGCTCCACGGCCGGGTCCTCGGCGATTTTCGCGGGCGCATAGTCATCAATCAGCCCGGCAACACGCTCCCCGGAGGTGAAGAGCGAATGGTCGTAGAGGTAGTCGACATAGGCGTCGATGTCGCCACCGAAGCGTTGGTCGATGACCTCCTCGTAGAACGAGGGCAAATCCTGCATGTGCTCGCGCGTGATGGCAAGCATCCGCTTGGCCACCTTGCGGTCCGTCGCCGGGTTGTAGTCCTTGTACCACTCGGCCAGGACCTCCCTGGCCGCTGCCGGGTCGGGGATGCTGTCGACAAGCTCCATCTTCGAGAGATTGACGAACGCACGGGCGGGCGTCAGCAGCTCGACGGCTCCGAGCAGCGCCTCCGAGATGTACTGCATGCCGGCCTCGTAGGGTGCGGCCTGCTCCTCGGCGCGGCGGATTTTGTCCAGCGCGTCGATGTAGCCCTCCTCGGGCAGCGTCTGCTTCTCGGCCCAGGCCTGGAACGAGGCCTCCTGCGCCTGCTTGCGCTCCATGACGCGGAGCTTGAGCAGCGCCTGCGACATGCCAATCGAGTTCTTCCAGTAGTTCGACGAGCGGGCATACTTCGAGGCATACTGAATCCGCACGGCGTCGTCGGCCATCATGTCCTCCCAGAGAATCTCCTGACGCTCGCCGCGGATGAAGATGCGCTGCGGGTTCTGCGTCTCGAGCAGGTTCTTCATCTCGAACGAGGTCATGTAGCGCTCCGTCGAGCCGGGGAAGCCCATAATCATGGCGAAGTCGTTCTCACTCACGCCGTTGAGCGACACCTTGAGGTACTTCTCGGCGCGGTAGGGGACATTCTCGGGCGAGTAGTCGGCCGGACGGTTGTCTTTGCCGGCGTAGACGCGGAAAATCGAGAAGTCGCCCGTATGGCGCGGCCACATCCAGTTGTCCGTATCACCGCCGAACTTGCCAATCGACGAGGGGGGAGCGCCCACCAGACGCACGTCGCGGTAGACCTCCATGACGAACGAGAAGTACTGGTTGCCGCCGAAGAACGAGCGCACGATTACCTCCATGCCGGGGTTCTCCTCTGCGAGGCGGTCGCGGACGGCCTTGATGTTTTCGGTCGTGATGCGCTCGTACTCCTCCTGCGAGGCGATGGAGGGGACGTTGCCCACGATGTCGGCCGTCACGTCGCCGATTTTGCGGATGAAGCGCACCTCGAGCCCCGGTGCGGGGAGCTCCTCGGCCTCGGACATCGCCCAGAAGCCGTTCTTCAGGTAGTCGTGGTCGACGGCCGAGAGCTGCTGGATGGACTCGTAGCCGCAGTGGTGGTTGGTGAAGAGCAGGCCGCGGGGCGAGACGATTTCACCCGTGCAGCCGCCGCCGAAGATGACGACGGCATCCTTGAGCGAGGAGTTGTTGACGCTGTAAATCTCCTCGGCCGAGAGTTTGCAGCCGCGCTCCTTCATCGCCTTGATGTTCATCTTCTGGAGGTAGGGCAGCAGCCACATGCCCTCGTCCGCCAGCGCCGTGAGCGACAGGAAGGCCGCTCCGAGCAGCAAAAGCATTTTCTTCATAAAAATCGGTGTTGTGGTTTATTGGATTTGTCAGGTTTTTTCCAGATTATTTCCAGGTTTGCCGGGCCGTTCGGTTTCTCCGGGCCTTCCGGTTGTTCGGGCTCCCGGCAGCAACGGAAGGGCCCATCGGAGGGGGCAGCCCCTCTCAGCGGATGACCTTGCACTTGCCGCTCACGCGGAGGATGTCGAGCCGCACCACCTCGGTGCGGTGGAACGACTTCTCGGCGTAGCGCATTCCCACCTCCGCGTCGTCGGGCGAATACTTCTCCAGAAGCAGCCCGAGGGCCTGCATCCGCTCCCCTTCGTCGAGGCCGCGCACGGCCCGGCACTCCACGACGATGCTCTCGTAGGCGGTCGTGAAGCGCTCGGGGCAGACCCGCGTACGCCCCACCACGCAGAAGGTGACCCGCGGCGAGCGCTCCACACAGCGCAGCTTGCGCCCCTCGGGGGCACAGTGGATGTAGAGCGCACCGGCGCCGTCCCAGACGTAGCTCAGCGGCACGCCGTAGGCGCCCCCCTCCTCCCGGTCCGAGACCATGGCCAGAAAGCCGTACTCACCCCCGCGCAGCAGCTCTTCGGCCCGCTCGGGGTCGAGCAGGCGGTCACGCCGCCGCACCGTCGCGTTGTCGTAGGGAAGCATCGCCTCAGCGGATGGCAATCATGTTGCGAATCGAGCGCTCGGCGGCGCGGCGCACCTCCTCGTCGAGCTCGATTTCGGGCGACTCGTGCTCGAGGCACTCGGCGATGTTCTCGAGCGTCACCATCTTCATGTACTTGCAGTTGTTGCAGGCGCACGTCTCGTCGTCGGGTGGTGCGGGGATGAAGTGCTTGTCGGGGTAGCGGCGCTGCATCTCGGCGAGGATGCCCGCCTCGGTGACGACGATGAACTCCTGCGCATCGCTGCGGCCGCAGTAGTCGAGTATTCCGGCCGTCGAGCCGACGTAGTCGGCCGCCTCGAGGATGTAGGCGCGGCACTCGGGGTGGGCCACCACCCGTGCGGCGGGGTGTTCACGCTTGAGGGCCAGCAGCTTCTCGAGCGAGAACTCCTCGTGGACGTGGCAGGCGCCGTTCCAGAGCACCATGTTCCTGCGTCCGGTGAGCTTCTGGATGTAGGAGCCCAGGTTGCGGTCTGGGGCGAAAATCAGCGGCTGGTCGGCCGGCAGCGACTCGACCACCTTCAGCGCGTTGGACGAGGTGCAGCAGATGTCCGTGAGCGCCTTGACGCCCACAGTCGTATTGACGTAGGAGACCACCTTGTAGCCCGGGTAGCGCGCCTTGAAGGCGGCGAATTCGGCCGCATCGCACGACTCGGCCAGCGAGCACCCCGCCTCGGGGCAGGGGATGAGCACCTTCTTGTCGGGGCAGAGCACCTTGGCCGTCTCGGCCATGAAGTGCACCCCGGCAAAGAGGATGATGTCGGCGTCGACCTGCTGCGCCTGGACCGAGAGGGCCAGCGAGTCGCCCAGGAAGTCGGCCATCTGCTGCACGTCGGGCGTCGTGTAGTAATGAGCCAGAATCACGGCCCGCTTCTGCCGCTTGAGCTCTTCGATTTTCCGGCGGAGCGCCGGGCGGTTGTCCACAGTCATCTTCTCTTTTATCTTTTATTTATATATTAAAATCTAAAAATAAGAATAATAATGGGTGTTGACAATGTTGACAAGTCGGAGCGCGGAATTTTCTTCGACATCCGTCGTTGCCGCTGTCGGTAACCCGCCGCCGCAAGTGGCTCTGATTCGGGACTGCCCGACGGGTTATGGACAACTGTTGAAAACACTTTTCCACATTTCAACACCCCTCGGTTTTCCACATCGACCCCCTCGCGGCGGATGATTGCGGCTGCAACAACTTTCGAAAACTTTTTTTGGAGTTGTGGAAAATCCGTACACACACCCTTTTTTCGTGGTCTGCAAATTTTCGGGCCCCAAGTTGTTCTTTTTTTTCGAACGGTTATCGACAGGTTGCCAACACTATTTGCGCACCTTTTCCACAATCCGTCCGGCGATGTCGCGGTACCACTTTTCGACCCGCGGGTCGATGCCGGCGGCCGGACGCCCCTCCTCGGAGCACTCCATAATCGACTGTACGATAGGAATTTCGCCCAGGAAGTCGACGCCGTTCTGCTCGGCATAGCGGCGTGCGCCCCCCTTGCCGAAGAGGTAGTAGCGGTTGTCGGGCAGCTCCTCGGGGGTGAACCACGCCATGTTCTCGATGATGCCCGCCACGGGGATGTTGACCTGCGGGTTGCGGAACAACTCCACGCCGCGCACCACGTCGGCCACGGCCACCTGCTGCGGGGTGGAGACAATCACGGCGGCGTCAATCTTCAGCTCGCCGATAATCGAGAGGTGGATGTCGCCCGTGCCGGGAGGCAGGTCCGTGAGCAGGAAGTCCAGCTCGCCCCAGCGTGTCTGGTGAATCATCTGCCGCAGGGCGTTGACCGCCATGGCGCCGCGCCAGAGCAGCGCGTCGGTCGGTTTGATGAAGAAGCCAATCGACATCAGCTCGATGTCCTGCGCCCGGGCGGGGACTATCTGGTCGATGCCGTCCTCCTGCACGGCGTCGGGCAGGTAGCCCTCGACGCCGAACATCCGGGGCTGCGAGGGTCCGTAGATGTCGGCATCGAGCACGCCGACGCGGTAGCCCATGTTGCGCAGCGCCACGGCGAGGTTGGCCGTGACGGTCGACTTGCCGACGCCCCCCTTGCCCGAGGCGACGGCCACCACGTGGCGGATGGCCCCCGTCGTGGTGCGGTGCTCCTGCTGCTGGGGTTTGCGCGGCGTACCCTCGCGCAGCATCACCGTGACGGTGGCGGCGGGGAAGGCTTCGCGCAGCAGCGCCTCGGCCTGCGCCTTGAGCTTGAAGGCGAAGGGGTCGCGCGCCTTGGCGAAGTGCAGCGCCACGGAGATGTGTTCGTCCGAGGCGTTGACCTGCTCGACGAAGCCGCTCTTGACCAGGTCCTCGCCCGTTTCGGGGTGGATGAGCGAGCCGAGCAGCTCGATGATTTTCTCCTTTGTATCCATAGGTTGAAAAGGGTGTTTTGCGTTTTTCCGACCCTTCGCTCCGCACTGCCGCTGATGTCGGTGTGCGGCATGCGGCGGAGCGGGCGGGGTGTAGTTTTCGCAAATATAATGCTTATTTTGAAGAAAAGTGCTTTTTGGAGCGGAATATTTATCGAAAAACGATAAAATTTATTTGTTTTTCAGAATGAAGTGTTTATCTTTGCCGTAGAATAGGAGTTCGCGCGCATGCGCGGAGGCGGTTTCGGGGGTTCGTCCGGTCCTCCAGAGCGGTCGCAACAGTCCGGCAGCTGGTCGGTTCGGGCGGGGTCGCCGGGGGGGGCGGTCCCGAGGGCCGGAGAGAAGCCGGCGTGCGGTTCCGATAAGGCCGGAGGGTCCGGAGCGGCTGTTGAAAACCGGGGCCGGGTCTGTGGAAAAGAAGCCGGCGGGCTGTCCGTTCAAGGCGAGTTTCCGGTGAGCTGTCCCGCGGGCGGCCGGAGAAAAGCTGGCGGCAGTCCTTTTGGGGGCGAGTTCCCGGGACGTCTGGAGAGAAATCGGCGGGCTGTCCGTTCAGGCGCGTTTCCGGACCTTCAAAAACATGCTGGAAAACAACAAACAATAAAAACCATACGCACAATGAATTTTCTCAAGACTTTTCTGGCGGGGGTGCTGGCCTTCGTGGTCGGATGCTTCCTCGTCTGCTACATCGGCATGATGCTGCTGGTGAGCATGGCCGGTCTGGCGGGCTCCTTCGAGAAGGCGGTCTCGGTTCCCGACGGCTCGATTCTCGAAATCAACCTCGACGAGACCATCACCGACTCGCCCGCAACGAATCCTCTGGCCGAGTTTGACTTCGCGACGATGACCTCGCGCCACTCGCTGCCCGTCCTCAAGGCGATGGGCGCCATCGAGGCCGCGGCCGCCGACAGCCGCATCCGCGGCATCTACCTGCGCCTCAACGGCGCGGGCGGCATCGCCGGTTCGGCCCTCATGGAGGAGCTGCGCGGCGCGATTGCCGACTTCCGGCAGAGCGGCAAGTTCGTCGTCTCCTACAACGAGGTCTACAACCAGGGGGCCTACTACCTCGCCTCGGTGGCCGACAGCGTATACCTCCACCCCGAAGGGGGGATGGACTGGTCGGGTCTGGCCTTCAACCTCACCTTCTACAAGGGGCTGCTCGACAAGCTGGACCTCCACGCCGAGGTCTTCCGCCCGACGGTCTGCAAGTACAAGAGCGCCGTCGAGCCCTACATCCTCGACCGCATGTCGGACGCCAATCGGCTGCAGATGCAGGAGCTGGTCAACTCCATCTGGGGAACGCTCGTGCGGGCCGTCTCCGATGCGCGCGGCATCTCGCCCGAGGAGCTCAACCGCATGGCCGACAATCTGGAGGTAGTGCTGCCCGAGGATGCCCTCGAGAAGGGGCTGGTCGACGGCCTGCTCTACGAGGACCAGATGAACGACGTCTTCGCCTCGTACGGCCTGGAGCCCGACGCCGAGGGCCACTACAGCTTCGTCACGCTGGGCGACTACGCCGCGCAGACGGGCTTCGGCGCAGCGTCGAGCCTCTCGCAGCCCGCCGTGGCGGTGGTCTATGCCGACGGCTCGATTGTCGACGGCGAGGGCTACGAGCTGGACAAGATTTACGGCAACACGCTGGCACGCACGCTGGCCGGGGTGCGCGCCGACGAGAGCGTCAAGGCGGTGGTGCTGCGGGTCAACTCGCCCGGCGGCAGCGCCCTGGCCTCCGACATCATCTGGCGTGAGCTGGAGCTGCTGCGCGCCGAGAAGCCCGTCATCGTCTCGATGGGCTCCTATGCCGCCAGCGGCGGATACTACATCTCCTGCCCGGCCGACGCCATCGTCTCCGACCGGCTGACGCTCACGGGCTCCATCGGCGTCTTCGGCATGTACCTCTACACGCCCGACGCGCTGAAGAACAAGCTCGGCATCACGCTCGACGGCGTGAAGAGCAACCGCTCGGCCGGCATGGGCTCCATCTCGCCGCTCACGCCGGCGGAACGCGCCTCCATCATGCGCGGTGTCGACAAGGTCTACGCCACCTTCACGGGCAACGTCGCCCAGGGGCGCAACCTGCCGCTGGAGCGCGTGCTGGAGATTGCCGGCGGCCGCGTATGGTCGGGTGAGGATGCCCTCGACATCGGTCTGGTGGACGGCATTGGCGGTCTGCGTGAGGCGATTGCCCTGGCGGCCGACAAGGCGGAGCTGGGGGGCGACTTCCGCGTCAAGGAGGTTGTCGAGCAGCCCGAGGGTCTCTGGGCGCTCCTCTCGGAGCTGGGTGTGAGCGTGCGGCAGCAGATGCTCCGCTCGGAGCTCGGCGGCATGATGAAGGAGTACCGTCAGGTGCAGGAGCTCACCTCGCAGCAGGGCGTGGTGATGTACTGCCCGTGGCAGCCCGAGTGGCGGTAGCGGCTCCGGAAGCGGTGGTTCCGGCGGCCCGGGTGCTGCGCGATGACAGCGGCTGCGGCTGCGCAGGAAAGGCCCCGCAGCGCGGAAGCAGGCAGCAGGAGCCGGAACGGGTTCCGCAGCGGGTGCCGGGGGTATGACTGCCCCACAGATAAGGGAGGGAGAAAAGTCGGCGAAGGCTTTTCTCCTTCCGTTTTTTATGCGTAACTTTGTTCGCTATGGCAACAATCAGACTTACCAAGGAGTTCTCCTTCGAGGCGGCGCACGCCCTCGAGGGATACGACGGCGCCTGCCGCGAGATTCACGGCCATTCGTACCGTCTTTTCGTGACGGTCAAGGGGCGCCCCTGTGCGGATGAGTCGCACCCCAAGTGCGGCATGGTGATGGATTTCGGCGATTTGAAGCGCATCGTGGGCGAGGAGGTCGTTTCGCGCCTCGACCACGCCTTCGTGCTGCGCCGCTCGCCGGCCAACGAGGAGCTCGCCCGGCTGCTCGGCGAGCGGTTCCACCGTCTGGTCGAGGTCGACTACCAGCCCACGTGCGAGAACATGCTCGCCGACTTTGCCGCCCGCATTGCGCGGCGGCTCCCCGCCGGTGTGGAGCTCCATGCCCTCCGGCTCCACGAGACGGCCACCTCCTTTGCCGAGTGGTACGCCGAGGACAACCGCTGAGGCGCCGGGTGCCGTGTGCCGGTGCCGGTAAGGGGGTGAGGCCCGCGATGTTGAGGGGTTGAGGTGCCGGGAAACCGGGGCGCCAAGGTCGAGAAAACGGGATGCCGGGTCGTTGAGGTGTCGGGCCGTTGAGGGTTCGGACAAATCGGACCGGGCCGCGTGCCGGAAATCGGGTGCCGGGTGGCGTGTGTCGGACGTTGTGCCGCGTATGCCGCTCCCCCATTCCGAACCGCCGCAAACGCTGCCCCGCCCAAACCTCCGCGAACCGCCCGCGCCGCCCTGCCCNCTCCCTCTGGCGATCTGACTGCGTAGTTGCCAATGTGTGTGGTACGATGTGTCTTTTTTTTTTTTTCAAACAAAAAGCCGCCATCCGGGTCCTGGTCCGTTCTGGGGGGCTGGGAGTTGTTTAAAGGAGCCGGGCGCCGCCCTGCCCCGCCCAAAGCGCCGCCACTCTCCGCCTGCTGCGCCGACGGTTGAAGGTCGAGGGTCGGTCCGCCGCCCTGTCGCCCGCCACTCCCCGCCCGCTGCGCTGCCGACAGTTGACGCCCGGTCGCCCTGCCGCCCGCCGCGATACGACGAATGAAACAAAATCGGAAAATGCGATGAAAAAGCTCTTTCTGGTCGATGCATACGCATTGATATTCAAATACTACTACGCCTTCCTGGGGCGTCCGATGCGCAACCGCGCCGGAATGAACACCTCCGTCGTCTTCGGATTCGTGAAGTTCCTGCGCGACATCCTCAAGCGCGAGCAGCCCGACCTGCTGGGGGTTGCCTTCGACCCCAAGGGGGGCAGTTTCCGCCGCGAGCTCTACCCCGCCTACAAGGCCAACCGCGCAGAGACGCCCGAGGATATCCTCCTCTCGGTCCCCTACGTCAAGCGGGTGCTCGACGCCATGTGCATCCCCGTGCTCGAGGTCGAGGGGTTCGAGGCCGACGACGTCATCGGCACGCTGGCCCACAAGGGGGTCGACGCGGGCTACGAGGTCTACATGGTGACCCCCGACAAGGACTACGGACAGCTCGTGCGCGACCACTGCGTCATCTACAAGCAGAAGGGCTCCGACGGCATCGAGATTGTCGACCGCGAGGCGATTCGCCTCAAGTACGGCATCGACGACCCCGTGCTCGTGCGCGACATCCTGGCGCTGTGGGGCGACGCCTCGGACAACATCCCCGGCGTGCCGGGCATCGGCGAGAAGGGGGCCTGCAAACTGGTGCAGGCGTGGGGCGACGTGGAGAACATCCTGCGCAACGTCGACCACATCGCCGGAAAACAGGGCGAACGCATCGCCTCGTGGCGCGACAACCTGCTGCTGGCCAAGCGGCTGACCACCATCCGGCTGGATGTTCCCATCGACTTCCGCCCCGAGGAGCTGACCCTCTGCGAGCCCCATGTCGACCAGCTGCGGGCGCTCTTCGCCGAGCTCGACTTCAGGGCCTTCATGAACGATTTGCGGAACCTCTCGCCCGCCGAGCCTCTGTCGGACGCCCCCCGTCAGGAGGCGCAGACGCAGCTGGCCGAGGTGGCGCGCGCCAAGTCGGCCGCCGCCCGCAAGGCCGCGCTGGCGGGTCAGGGCGACCTCTTCGCCGCTCCGGCCGCGGGTGCGGATACGGGTGCAGGCGCTGCGGCAGGAGCCGCAGGTGCAGGGAGCGCCCAAACGGTCGGTGCCGCCGGAACAGCCGGGAGTGCCGGAACAGCCGCCGCCGGTGTTGCAGCAGGAGCGGGTGCCGGAATGGCCGGAGCCTCCTCCCCTGCCGGAACTGACTCTGCGGCCGGAGCGCTCTCCCCCGCTGCCGAGGGAACGGATGCCGATGCCGGAGCGGCCGCCGGGAGTGCGGAGGCAGATGGTGCGGCGGAGGCCGAACCCATGGCCACGGCGCTGACGACGCCCCACGAATATCGGCTCGTCGAGAGTGCGGAGGCGCTGCGCGGGGTGGTCGAGAAGCTGCTCGGCGCGACGGAGTTCTGCTTCGACACCGAGACCACGGGCCTCGACCTCTTCAACGACCGCATCGTCGGCCTCTCGCTCGCCGTCGAGCCCCACCGCGCCTGGTACGTCCCCTTCACGCCCGGGGTGGAGGCGGAGTATGCCGCCATCATCCGCCCCCTCTTCGAGTCGGAGCAGATTGCCAAAATCGGCCAGAACATCAAGTTCGACCTCATGGTGCTGCGGCGGCTGGGCGTCGCCCTCCGCGGCCGCCTCTACGACACGATGATTCTCCACTACCTGCTCGACCCCGAATCGCGCCACAACATGAACGCCCTGGCGGAGCGCTACCTCAACTATCGCCCCATCGAAATCGAGACGCTCATCGGCCGCGGGGCCCGTCAGCTGACGATGGACCAGGTGGCCGTCACGCGCGTGGCGGAGTATGCCGCCGAGGATGCCGACATCACGCTGCAGCTCAAGCAGTGCCTCTGGCCCGAGGTGGTGCGCGAGGGTCTGCAGCACCTCTATGCCGAAATCGAGGAGCCGATGATTGCCGTGCTGGCCGACATCGAGACAGCCGGCGTGCGGATTGACACCGCGGCGCTGGCCGACTACGCCGTCGAGCTGCGCGAACGGCTCGCAACCCTCGAGCAGGAGATTCGCACGCTGGCCGAAGAGCCGGCGCTCAACATCAACTCGACGCGCCAGCTGGGCGAGGTGCTCTTCGGCAAGCTGCGCATCGCCGAGAAGCCCAAGATGACCCGCACGAAGCAGTTCTGCACCGACGAGGAGTATCTGCAGGGCTTTGCCGGCAAGTACCGCATTGTCGCCGCCGTGCTCGAGTACCGCGGCGTGAAGAAGCTGCTGTCGACCTACGTCGAGGCGCTCCCGCAGCTGGTCAACCCCCGCACGGGGCGCATCCATACGTCGTTCAACCAGGCGGTGACGGCCACCGGGCGCCTCTCGTCGACGAACCCCAACCTGCAGAACATCCCCGTGCGCGACGAGCTGGGGCGCCGCATCCGCCGCGCCTTCATCCCCTCGGACGACGACCACCTGCTGCTCTCGGCCGACTACAGCCAGGTCGAGCTGCGGCTGATGGCCCACCTCTCGGGCGACGAGTCGCTCATCGCCGCCTTCGAGCACGGCGAGGACATCCACGCCGCCACGGCCGCGCGCCTCTTCCACAAGGAGCTCGACGAGGTGACCCCCGAGGAGCGGCGGCGGGCCAAGACGGCCAATTTCGGCATCATCTACGGCATTTCGGCCTTCGGGCTGAGCCAGCGGCTCGAGATTCCGCGCAAGGAGGCTCGGGAGCTTATCGAGGGCTATTTCGCCACCTATCCCGGGGTGAAGGCCTACATGGAGCGGGTGGTCGAGCAGGCGCGCCGCGACGGCTTCGTATCGACGATTTTCGGCCGGCGGCGCTATCTGAACGACATCAATTCGCGCAACGCCGTGGCGCGCGGTCTGGCCGAGCGCAACGCCGTCAACGCCCCGATTCAGGGCTCGGCGGCCGACATCATGAAGATTGCGATGATTGAGGTGAGCCGCCGCTTTGCGGCCGAGGGCATCCGCTCGAAGGTGATTCTGCAGGTGCACGACGAACTGGTGGTCGACCTGCTGCGCGAGGAGCAGGAGCGCGTCACGCGCATCGTCACCGAGGCGATGGAGTCGGCCGCGCGGCTGCGCGTGCGGCTGGTGGTCGAGTGCGGCGTGGGTAAGAACTGGCTCGAGGCGCACTGACGACGAGGGTGAAGCGAAAGAGGCTGCACCTGTATATCCTGAAAAACCCCGTCTGCTTCTCTTGCAGACGGGGTTTTTGTCTGGCCGGCCGAGGCTCCGCGCGGAGGGGGCAGCCTTCCGTGTTTGCCCTCTTTCCGAGTGTATCGGGGGCGCCGGACGGGCCGGGCGCTTCGGAAGAGCCGGAGGGGGCGGGGTTTCCGGGTGCGTCCGGGCGCCTTGGGGAGTCTCTTTTTCGGCCGGGCCGGCCTCAGGGGTGCGGGGTCGCCGTGCAGGGAGCGCCTCAGAACGAGACGCCGACGCGCAGGCCGAAGCCGCCGATGTTGTCAAGCGTGTAGCCCAGCACCTCGCTCGAGTTGGTCGCGATGCTGTAGAAGGCCGCCACGTGGAAGCCCAGCCGGTAGTCCGGGCGCGGGAAGATGCTCACACCCACCTCGGGCGAGAAGTAGAAGCCCCACGAATCGGAGTATTGCTTGACCGTGTAGTAGTAGGAGGACATCTCGGCGTAGCAGGCGCCGATTTTCGTGCCCACGTAGGGCTGGAGGACGCTCTCGGGCAGGAAGACGTAGCGGCTCGCAACACCGAACGGCAGCTGGAAGAGCGCGTGCTTCTGGGCGGCCGTCAGCGCCGAGTTGCCCGTCGGGTAGATGGTCTGGCGCGGGATGGACTGCAGGTTGGTCTGGTAGTTGATGAACAGACCCACGGCCATGCGCGGGCAGAAGTAGTAGCCGCCCTCGAAGTTCATGCCCCACCCCGAGGCCTTGTCGGCGAAGAGGCCGCTGCCCACGGGGAAGTTGCTTTGCCAGTCGATGTTCATGTAGGTGTTGGGGAAGAGCTGCGCCTTGCCCGGCAGCGTCAGTACGAAGAGCCCGGTTGCGAGCAGCAGGAGTTTTATGGTTTTCATGGTCTCATGCGTTTTTTAGATGGTTATTGTGCCAGATAGGGGGATTGTACGAAGGCCTGGTTCAGACCGTCGACGGTGCGCTGCAGGTTGAGCTCGTCGTCCGCGGTGAGCAGCCCGCCCAGGAAGCAGTCCCAGACGACGGGGAGCTGCTTGCTGCCCGCGTCGGCGTCGCCCTCGAGGTTGACCATCTCGACCAGCAGCGAGCCGGTCCGGTAGCCGTAGAGCACCGGATAGGGGTAGTACCACCCCAGCCAGTCGCCCCAGTAGCCCGGGCCCCAGTAGTAGGGGTAATAGCCCCACCAGTAGGGGTAGTTGTAGCCTACGTAGTAGGTCACGCGGCTCACGTAGCTCAGCTGGAGGCCCAGCTGTGCCGCGGCCTTGTCCTCCACGCGCGTGTAGTTGCGTGTGTCGAGGTTGTCGACCACCGTGGCGATGAGCTGCTGTGCGTCGGCATCCTTCCAGTATTCGGCCTTGTCGGTGTTGCCGATGAGCAGGATGCTGTCGGGGATGAAGTAGGTGTTGAAGGAGGCGAAGTCGGTCCCCTCGTCGTAGGCCGTGTAGACCAGGTTGTCGTTGTTGAGCCCCGATGCGGAGGGCTCCTTCTGACACGAAGCGGCTGCAATGCCCAGGAGAGCAACCGCAAGGATTCGGAAAATTCGAACGCTCATGACATTTTGATTTTTATGGTTTGTTGGCTGTCGATGCCGGGGGTTCAAATACTGTTCCACTCGAGCGGGGAGCGCGTCGGCGGACCGAATCTGCCGCAAAAAGGTTTTTTCGTGCCGGCGGTGCGGGGTGCGGCGGTGCGTTGCGGGGACTTTTCGGCGGGGAAAGGGCGGAGCGGGGCGCTGCGGTGCGTAACATCTGACGCCGCCCGGGAAAAGAGAGGGGGGAAGATTGTGGGGGGGCGCGAGCAAAAAAAAAAAAAAGAGAAAAGTATGGGGAGCAGTGGACTGCGGATACAAAAACTAAATAAACAGTCAGCATCACGAAGTACTCAGCGAGA
>NZ_LT985749.1:769211-783366 GCF_900290115.1 Alistipes sp. Marseille-P5061 | reverse complement strand
AAAATCTCTGGAATAACCTCGAAAAACGGGTGAAATGACACTAAACGACTTAATATCAGAGTTGTTACGGTGTCAAATGATGACAAGCCGAAAAAGCGGAAAACGCAAAGAAAAGCGGATTTAAGAAGAAGAATGGTT
Organism: Alistipes sp. Marseille-P5061; assembly: GCF_900290115.1. Classification (GTDB taxonomy): domain Bacteria; phylum Bacteroidota; class Bacteroidia; order Bacteroidales; family Rikenellaceae; genus Alistipes; species Alistipes excrementigallinarum. The sequence continues at coordinate 783,228 of NZ_LT985749.1, read as the reverse complement.
TGCAAATCATTACCCGTGAAAGAGTAAGATTTAACATATGGGAGATGCTATTGCACCGTTTGTCACCGATTTGCATATCAAGGTCTAACTCGTTGATATTTAACTTTGCAAACAAAAAAAAAACGAGTATGGCAAGAAGTACATTCAAAGTGCTGTTCTACGTGAACGGCAGCAAGGAGAAAGACGGTATTGTCCCCATCATGGGACGAGTGACAATCAACGGTACTGTGGCACAGTTCAGCTGCAAGCAGACCATCCCGAAAACCCTTTGGGATGCGAAAGGCAACCGAGCCAAAGGCAAGAGTGCCGAAGCACGGAACGTCAATCTGGCATTGGACAACATCAAGGCGCAAATCATCAAGCACTATCAGCGCATATCCGACCGAGAGGCATACGTAACGGCTGAAATGGTGCGCAATGCCTACCAAGGGGTAGGAAGCGAGTATGAGACACTGATAAAGGCTTTTGACAAGGATTGCGCCAACTTCCTGAAACGTGTCGGTAAAGACCGCAGCATCGGCACGTACAAGGTCATGGTAAGGGCAAGGAACTATGTCGCAGCCTTTATCAAGTCATTCTACAGACGGACGGACATGTCCATGCTGGAACTTACACCCGACTTCATCAAGGAGTTTGCGGCTTATCTTACGGCTGAACGGGGACTGAAAAACGCCACCATCTGGCTGAACTGCATGTGGCTGAAAGGGGTGGTCATGCGTGCGCACTATAACGGACTGATACCGAGAAATCCGTTTGCGCAGTTCCATATCAGCCCGAATGTTAAGGAACGGGAGTATCTGACAGAGGACGAAATCAAAAGAATCATGGCGCACGAGTTTGACAACCCCACCCTCGCATTGGTGCGGGATCTGTTTATTTTCGCCTGTTTCACCGCCTTGTCTTTCGTGGATATGAAAGAACTCACAACGGATGAAATAGTGGAGGTGAATGGTGAGAAATGGATATTGTCGAAACGGCACAAGACAAATGTCCCGTTCCAAGTGAAGCTGCTGGATATTCCCTTGCAGATAATCGAACGGTACAAGTATCTGTCGGAAGACAAGCTGGTTTTCGGGAAAATCAACTATTGGACGATGTGCAAACAGCTGAAAAAGGTAATGGCGGAATGCGGAATAGAGAAGCAAATCTCCTACCATTGCGCTCGTCATACGTTTGGAACACTGGCTCTTAGCAAGGGGATGCCCATTGAAAGCGTGAGCCGTGTTCTGGGACACACGAACATTGTCACGACTCAAATCTATGCGAAGATAACCACGCAGAAACTTGACAATGACCTGACGATGTTCGGCAACAAGCTGAACGCATCGTTCGGAAGTGTAACCCCATAACCAAGCATAGCCATGAAACGAAGCATCATAACAACAGACGGTAACGGCAACATCATCATGCCGACCGACATTAGCGCAACCGCCATGAGCGAATGGGAACTTTGCGACCTGTTCGGAGTAACCGCCCCGACATTCCGTGCAGGGCTGAAGGCTCTTTGCAAGAGCGGAGTTTTAAGGGAATACGGGATAAGGCGAAGCATACGGGTATCCGATAATTGCTGTATGGAGGTTTACAACCTTGAAGCGATAGTTACCCTCGCTTTCCATATCGGCACATTCGGAGCGGAACGGGTACGCAATGCCGTTCTTGAAATACTGTACCTGCGAAAAGAGAAAACAAGCATCTTCTTCTCGCTGAATACCAACGGTATATCCAAATCCGAATACTTCTCGTAGCTGAATGCCTGACATAATTCACTCGGTAAGTCAGTAATTCATTAAGTCAGTACGACAGACGCTCTGATTTTTTCTCCCGAAAAGCGTAATCCGACATTCGCTTTTCGGGAGTTTTCCGTTTGCACAACCCGTTTCCTGTCCCAAACCATTGAAAGTTTTTGTTTCGGGGGCTATTTGTCACCATTCTGCCGTGTTTTGCATAACAACCTATCCGATAATTGATTATATTTTTGCAGCTGGTAATTTTCAAACTTAAAACCATTTGATTATGTCAGCTATCGAACAACAGGACAGCCACAGACCGCCATCGGATGGCGGCATGGCAAAGGAAGAGTTTATCCGAGTGGGGACAACGCTCTATAAGATTGTGGAGCAGCCCAAACTGAACGGAGGGTATATAAGGAAACGCATCGCATGGAACAACGAGACCCTGCGACAGGATTACGGCAAGGATTACATCGGCAGAGTTCCCAAGTATGACGGCTTCTGCACAGTACCCGAACACATCGGCTACCGTTCCGTGGTCGGCAAGTTCCTTAACCTCTACGAACCGATAGACCACCGACCGCAGGAGGGCGATTTATCGCATATCCAATCTTTGGTACGGCACATCTTCGGGGAACAGTACGAGTTGGGGATGGACTATCTGCAACTGCTCTACCTGCAACCAATTCAGAAGTTGCCTATCCTGCTGTTGGTGTCGGAAGAACGCAACACGGGCAAAAGCACCTTCCTGAACTTTCTGAAAGCCCTTTTTCAGAACAATGTGACTTTCAACACCAACGAGGATTTCCGCAGCCAGTTCAATTCCGACTGGGCTGGCAAGCTCCTTATCGTGGTGGATGAGGTGCTGCTCAACCGCAGGGAGGATAGCGAGCGGTTGAAGAACCTCAGCACCACACTTTCCTATAAGGTGGAAGCCAAAGGCAAAGACCGTGATGAGATTGCGTTCTTCGCCAAATTCGTGCTGTGTTCCAACAACGAGCATCTGCCCGTAATCATAGACGCAGGGGAAACACGCTATTGGGTGCGCAAGATAGACCGCTTGCAGTCCGATGATACCGACTTCCTGCAAAAGCTGAAAGCGGAGATACCCGCCTTTCTCCATTTCCTGCAACACAGAAAACTGTCCACCGAAAAGGAAAGCCGGATGTGGTTCAACCCCACATTGCTGCATACAGAAGCCTTGCAGAAGATTATCCGTAGCAACCGCAATCGGCTGGAGATAGAGATGTCGGAACTGCTGCTTGACATTATGGTTGCAATGGATGTGGATAGCGTTTCATTCTGCCTTAACGACCTTGTCGTACTGCTGGTGCACTCGCAGGTAAAGGCGGAAAAGCACCAAGTGCGTAAGGTGGTGCAGGAGTGCTGGAAACTGACACCTGCACCAAACGGGCTTACCTACACCACCTATCAGGGCAATTACAACAGAAGTTGTCACTATGAGCCGATAAAGAGGGTGGGACGCTTCTACACCGTCACAAGGAAGCAACTCGAATCCCTGTAATACTATCATTTTTCTGTTGAATTGTTGAATATGGGTATAAATACACTGACAATAAACGATATACATTCTCAACAAAATCTCAACAAGCCAAAAGAGAAGTTGAGAGACCACCGACACCCGTTTGTGGATTTCTCTTTTGGCGAGCGGTTTGTTGAGAAGATGTTGAGAGGTTACGAGGCTGTATATAAACATATTACATTGACAATTCATCAAATCAACAAATTTTCATCAACTTCAAAACCGTATGTAATATGACAATCCAAGATGTAAAGCAAATCAAACTGGCGGACTATCTGCAAAGTCTGGGCTATACGCCTGTAAAGCAACAAGGCAGGAATCTGTGGTACAAATCACCGTTACGGGAAGAAACGGACGCATCGTTCAAGGTAAACACCGAGCTTGAAAAATGGTATGACTTCGGCATCGGCAAAGGCGGAAACATCCTCGCATTGGCAGCGGAACTCTACCGTTCGGAAGATGTAGCCTATCTGTTGAGACGCATAGAGGAGCGGACAGCATACATCCGCCCTGCATCGTTCTCTTTTGGCAGACAGCATTCCGACAATCGTACTTATCAGGGATTAAAGGTTGGAGAATTGTCCTCCCCTGCTCTTATAGCCTATCTGCAAGAAAGGGGAATAAACATCGGACTTGCCAAAAGAGAATGCAGGGAGCTTCGGTTTATGAATGCCGACAAACCCTATTTTGCCATCGGCTTTCCGAACATGGCAGGAGGATATGAAGTGCGCAACAGATACTTCAAGGGATGTGTCGCCCCGAAAGATATCACCCATATCCGACAGCAGGGCGGACAACGATGTATGTGTTACCTGTTCGAGGGGTTCATGGATTACCTTTCATTCCTTACCATCCGAGTAGAAAACAATCCGCAACACCCGCGATTGGACACACAGGACTATATCATATTGAACTCCGTTTCCAATCTTGCAAAAGCGGAAAGCATATTGGAGACCTACACCCAAGTCGGCTGTTTCCTTGACAACGACACGGCAGGACGGAACACTTGCAAGAAGCTGAAAGAGAAGTTTGGGGAACGGCTGCTTGACAAGTCAATGTACTATCGTGAGTATAAGGACTTGAACGACTACCTGTGCGGTAAGCCCTTGTCCCAATCGGCAGAGCCGATAAAGGAGAAGAAGCAAGTCCAATCCGCAAGGCGGATGATGCAGCCACCGAAAAAGAAAGGGGGATTTCATCTGTAATGTGCTCGTCTGCTTTCCGAAAGGTATTTAGACAGAAATACCATAGCTCAATAGGGCGTTTTCTTCACGCATTACTCCGTAACGCTAAAAACGCCCTATCGAGCCAAAGGGAAATCCCTTTGGAAACCCTGTGCAAACGAGAGCAGAAGCCAAACTCGTTTGGATTATGCCGAGTGCAGCAAGGGTTCATTTGCATAATAAACCCTGTGAGCCGATGCCACAGGCAGAGAGAAGAAACATAACGATAACCGCAAAATAGAAATAAAATGGGATATTTTTCATTGGACATTAAGAAAGCAAAGGGTACATCGGACACCACGCAGTCCGACCATATAGAGAGAAAGATAATACCTAAAAACGCAGACCCGACAAGGACACATCTGAACAGGGTGCTTGTCGAATACCCCGATGGCGTTCACGGCAGGGATGAAGCGATTGCCCACAGACTGAACACGGCAGGCATCAGACGGAAAATCACACACGACCAAGTCCGTGTCGTTCGGGTGGTTTTGTCGGGTACGCACGAGGACATGATGAACATACAGGAAAAAGGAGAACTCGATGAATGGTGCAACGACAGCATCCAATGGCTGCAAGCCACATTCGGCAAAGACAATGTGGTTGCCGCACATCTGCACATGGACGAGAAGACTCCGCACATCCACGCAGCCGTTGTTCCCATCGTGACGGGTGAAAGGCGCAAAGCCAAGAAAGAGCAAACGGACGGTAAGCGCAAGTACCGCAAGAAAACAAATTCCGTCCGCTTGTGTGCCGATGACCTGTTCAACCGCCAGACCTTGGTCGCCTACCACGACAATTACGCAAGGGTGATGGCGAAATACGGATTGCAGCGTGGGGTACGGGGTTCGGAAGCACGGCACACCACCACCATGCAGTATTATAGGGACTTGAAAAAGAAGAATGAAGTCCTCGAAACTGAAACCAGACTGTTGCAGGAGAAGAAAGCCGAGGCGCAGGAGGAACTGAAGCAGGTGAAAGCGGAAATCCGTACCGACAAGCTCAAAAACGCAGCCACCGATACGGCAACCGCCCTTGCAAGCAGTGTGGGCTCTCTTTTCGGAAGTGGAAAGATGAAATCGTTGGAGCGCAGGAACGAGGATTTGCAAGACCGCATCCTTGAACTTGAAAACGAAGCCCGACAACGGGAACGGCAACAAGCCAAGCAGATACAGGAGATAAGAAACGCTTACGAGCAACAGCACCGCAAGCTGTCGGAGTTTGCGGATTTTGTCAGACGCTACTTTCCATATGTGGAGAAGCTGATGCCTATAATAAACTTCCTGCGTGACCGATTGAAGTTCAATGACGGAATAATCAGAAGACTATGCGAGTTCAAGGAGGTCGGGATAAAAGGCGAACTCTATTCTTCCGAATTTAACCGAAGTTTTGATACCCGACACTCCGTCTGCTCTATCAAACAGGATGAAAACGGTAAATTCGATTTCAAGATAGACGGGGTTTCTCACGTGAACTGGTTCAGAAAGAAGATGAATGAGTTTAGAGAAGCCATCGGAATACCGAAGCCAAGACAGAATAGAAGTATGAAACTGTAAATCAAAAAAATCCGTGATAGTAGAATGGTATATCACGGATTTTTCATACTTTTGTATTGGATTGAGGCTACTCTTTCCAAAACATATTAGAATTAAGAAGAAGCGTTATGCTTATCTTGTACTTGAAAACGTAGGAAATTTTCAATTAGATGCAAGGATAGCATAGTGGTTCTCACGCATATAGCGTGGGCTACTATTGTTACATCTGCATCTATGGTTTCCTACGACCTTCAAGTAAGAGTGTGGCTTTGTAGTTCACGCTTTTTCGTAGGTTGGACTAAAATGTTTATTAAATATAATACAAGTATTCACCTGTAAGAAGTTACTAATGACAAAAAAGAAATTGCCCGTTCGTTTTACGGGTCAGCACTTTACTATTGATAAAGTGCTAATAAAAGATGCAATAAGACAAGCAAATATAAGTAATCAGGATACGGTTTTAGATATTGGGGCAGGCAAGGGGTTTCTTACTGTTCATTTATTAAAAATCGCCAACAATGTTGTTGCTATTGAAAACGACACAGCTTTGGTTGAACATTTACGAAAATTATTTTCTGATGCCCGAAATGTTCAAGTTGTCGGTTGTGATTTTAGGAATTTTGCAGTTCCGAAATTTCCTTTCAAAGTGGTGTCAAATATTCCTTATGGCATTACTTCCGATATTTTCAAAATCCTGATGTTTGAGAGTCTTGGAAATTTTCTGGGAGGTTCCATTGTCCTTCAATTAGAACCTACACAAAAGTTATTTTCGAGGAAGCTTTACAATCCATATACCGTTTTCTATCATACTTTTTTTGATTTGAAACTTGTCTATGAGGTAGGTCCTGAAAGTTTCTTGCCACCGCCAACTGTCAAATCAGCCCTGTTAAACATTAAAAGAAAACACTTATTTTTTGATTTTAAGTTTAAAGCCAAATACTTAGCATTTATTTCCTGTCTGTTAGAGAAACCTGATTTATCTGTAAAAACAGCTTTAAAGTCGATTTTCAGGAAAAGTCAGGTCAGGTCAATTTCGGAAAAATTCGGTTTAAACCTTAATGCTCAAATTGTTTGTTTGTCTCCAAGTCAATGGTTAAACTGTTTTTTGGAAATGCTGGAAGTTGTCCCTGAAAAATTTCATCCTTCGTAGTTCAAAGTCGGGTGGTTGTCAAGATGATTTTTTTGGTTTGGTGTCGTCTTTTTTTAAGCTGCCGCATAACGGTTTGCAGCTATACGCAGGCAGGGATTTTTACCACTAAGCTACCTACGATGAACTGAACTTTAAATTTACCACTTTCCTGTCTTACGAAGCACGAACCCCCTGCTTGCGTATAGGTGATGTTATGCGGTCGGCTTTCATTTTCTCTTCTTTCTCGTTAATTTGTCAAGCAAAGTTACTAAATTTGCAGTCAAGCAATTTCAATTTTTGAATTATGTATTTCAGCAGACCTTGGACTTCTATCTAAGTGATAGGCAGTCCTGAATAAATTCCAATCAATCTTTTAGGGCAAGACAATCAGTCTATGCTTTGTGTGTGCTGTCATTTTTTTTGATGGCATTGCTTTGTCGTAGTTGCTCTGTCGGGTAATACTGTCTATTCACTTCTCTGTGATTTGAATTCAACAAATTATGAAGAAGTTGATTGTATCATTCGCATTTGTTTTAATTGCTTTGACATCGTATGCTCAAAGTAGTTCCGAACACCTTACCTTTAAGGGAATTCCCATTGAGGGAAGTATGACTGAATTTTGTCAGAAGTTAAAAGCTAAAGGATTCACTTCTATTGGCAGTGAAAACAATCTTGCATTGTTTATGGGAGACTTTACAGGTCGTAATGCAACTATAGGTGTAACAGCTACAGATGATGGGAAAAGTGTATTTGCCGTAGCTGTGTTGTTTGACCCAAGTGGTGAATGGAATACGCTTGTTAATACTTATAACTATTATAAAGATTTATACACCCGAAAATATGGCAATCCGACTATTTCAAAAGAGAAGAACCCTGCCCATTTGGATTCCAATACAGCTTTAATGGCAGAAGTTCATCAAGGAACTGTTGTTTGGGGTAGTGCTTGGGAGGTAACAGGAGGAAACATTGAATTATCGATAGAAAAGACTTCTGGTTTTTATGAGGGTATGGTAATGATTCGTTATCGTGATTCTCAAAATGTAGAAACTAAAATTCAAAAAGATTTAGAGGATATTTAGTATCCTATGTATGCGACTTATTCAAAATGTGTCTGGTACATGAATCCGTTAATTGTCAAATAATAACATAACAGAATTATGAAAAAGCTTTTCGTATTATTCGCTTTAATGGTTATAGCTTCTACATCATATGCTCAAGTCTATAAAATGTATAAGACTCGGAACTATCATAATCAACTTCGCTTAAATACAATGACAGGCGAAGTACAACAAATTCAAGATGATGGTCAGTCTTGGGAAATTTGTAGTGCGAGAGAAATTTTAGGAGATAAAGAAGGACGATTTCGCCTTTATGAAACACAGAATATGTGGACATTCATAATGCTTGATACATATACAGGTAAGAATTGGCAAGTCCAGTTTAGTGTCAAGGGTGAGGATTACATGTTTGCATGCACAATCAACATATTTTCTCTTGCATATCCTGAGAAGTCGTCAAATTGGACTAATAGATTTCAGATGTTTGCCACTGAAAACATGTGGACATTTATATTGTTGGACTCATATAATGGACGACTATGGCAAGTTCAATATAGTACACAAGATTTAGACAACCTATTTTGTATTCCTATAAATAAATACGAATTAGTAGAAAATAACGAAAGGTGTATATTCTCTATTCAGCCACTGACAAGTATGTATCAATACTATCTTATAAACGATAATACAGGTGATATGTGGAAATTTCAGTGGAGTACTAAGGGTGATGATTATAGATGGATTGAAAGATTCAGATAAATATTACTTCCAATATGCAGCCATTGTTCATTTGGGTAATTTGTATAATTGCTATTTCGGTTATTGTAATAGCGATGGTACGAACACGCCTAAAAAACAAATCCAAAGAGCTTGCAGAAAAGCTAAACCATATATCTGCATATAGCGAGAAATCAAATTATGAGCAAGCAAAAGAGAGATTATCGGCTCTTAAGGAGGGGGCGTTTATAGATATTCCCTCAGACTTAAATAATGGCTTTTATGGCAGGGTAATCTCCGCAACGCAAGAAAAAGATTTCATCAATCATTATAAGGTGCATTTCCAAGAGGCATATTCACTTCTGAAGAAACTTGAAGCCTTTAACATCACTCCATCAGAAACCATATCCAAATTCATTAACGACTTTGGAAGAATCAACAAACTTGTAAAACAACACAATGATGGTGTTATAACCTTTCTACTTGACACGCACAGGGACTTTTTTGACCATTGCCTAAAATACCCATTAGACAAGCAACAAAGACGCTCAATTGTTTCAGAAGAGGATAATTGTTTAGTAGTCAGCAGTGCAGGTAGTGGTAAAACCTCTTCAATTGTCGGTAAGGTTAAATATCTCACCGAAATCAAGGGTATAGCACCTGAAAGAATTTTACTTATCAGTTATACCAACAAAGCAGCAGCCGAACTAACCGAAAGAATGGCGACCAATGGATTGAAAGGCTACACATTCCATAAGTTAGCCATTGATATTATAGGCAAAACGACAGGTACAAAACCATCTATTTGCGACAATACAGATTCATTGTTTGTAGATATATATCACAAATTGTTAGATAAATCGTCTTTCAAGAAAAGTATAGTGGAATACTTTATTGATTACCAAACGAATGAAGCTGATTGGGAACAACGCAAGAATGAAAGACGGGAGCAATTATCAGGACTAAAGAATGTGCAGCTAAAGGCGATGTTTCCCGATATGGACGGCAGAGCCATATATGTGAGAAGTGAACAAGAACAAAAAATATGTTTTGCTTTGTCCTCGCTGGGAGTGAAATTCAGATATGAAGAACCATACGAACATCAATTAGCAGATGAGATGCACTCACAATATCGTCCCGACTTCTCAATATATTTTAAGCAAGGAGGAGTAACCAAACGCATCTATCTTGAACATTTCGGAGTTGATGAACACGGGCTTGTTCCTGCTTGGTTCGCAAAAGATAAGGGTATAACCTACGAAGAAGCCAATCAGAAATACAATGATGGTATAACTTGGAAGAAAACTGCTCACGAGAAATTTGGCACACAACTTTTAGTAACATCAAGTGCAGATTTTCATTATTCTGATATTAGGGATAAACTCCGTAAACTATTAACTGAAGCAGGTGTACCAATTCAAGAAAAGACCGATGAGGAGTTATACGATTTAGTACTACCCAAAGGCAGCAAGCAGGAAAAGGCGTTTATACGACTTGTTGTTACTTTCGTTACATTGGTAAAATCAAGTTGTAAATCAGTTAAAGAGGTTTTGAAACAAGCCAAAAATGCAGATGATGAACGAAGTGTGTTTATCATCAAGAATATATTTCAACCTGTATATGAACGCTACATAAATGCGTTAAGCGATAGTAACCAAATTGATTTTACCGATGCTATTCTTCAAGCCACTGAGATATGTCGTACTTCACACCCTGTTGAATATGATTATATCATAGTGGATGAGTTTCAAGATATTTCTGTTGACCGTTACAACTTCTTGAAAGTATTGCGAGAGGGTAATCCTCCTGCAAAGTTGTATTGTGTGGGTGATGATTGGCAGTCTATTTATCGTTTTTCGGGAAGTGATATGGCTCTATTCAATCAATTCCCCGAATATTTTGGAACAACGGAGATAAACAAGATTGAAACGACATACAGATTTGGAGAGCCTTTGGTTTCTTTATCGTCGAACTTTATACAACGCAATAAAGCCCAAATACAAAAGAATATCCATTCGTTCAGCTCAGAAATGAGAACCGAGTTGGAATTCTATGCTTATGATAGACGAGATTACTGCAATACGATAGGGCAACTTGTAGCTTCTATTCCATCGGATAAATCAATATTCCTATTGGGGCGTTACTCTTTTGATGATTACTACCTCTCTTTTATGTACCAATCAATTAAAGAGGGTAATAGATTCTACTATGTGATAGGAGGACGAAAAATAGAGTTTTTAACCGTACATAAGTCAAAAGGTCTTGAAGCGAATTATGTAATACTCTTACAATGCAATAAAGATACATACGGTTTCCCATCACAGGTGAGTGACGACCCTGTGCTTAACTATGTGCTCACTAAGAGCGACCAATTCCCATACGGAGAAGAAAGAAGATTATTCTATGTTGCAATAACAAGGGCTAAGATAAAAACGCTTGTATTATACGATAAGCGTTTCCCGTCTGTATTTGTGGATGAATTCTTGCACCCCGAAAAGGTGTCAGAAGAAAGCTATGTAAAGCACCCTAACGCCAATAAAAGATGGACAAGAAGTGCAGACCAATTTTTATTGAAACTGCACAATGAAGGTAAAAGTGTCAAATATATTGCAAACAAAATGGGTAGAAGTCAAACTTCGATTGTAATGCGATTAAACAAACTAAAAAAATAGTCGAACTTTTTCTTTGATGTACCTTGTGTGCATCGGACTATTCTATTATTTTTGTACACAGAAACGAGTTACTTGAAAGCAATTCAAGGTAGAACGCAGCAGATTGTACCGTTGCCAAGTCATTACCTCAAAAACGGGTAATTATCCCAAAGTCCTTTGTATAAGGTACTAACAGAAGTTTTCCAGAATTACAAAAAATATCGGGAATGCCCTCCATCCGGTCGTCGAATCGTGTGCGGCGGGGCGCTTTGTCCCCCTTTTGCGGGGCCGGAGCACCCTCCGATGCCCCTCTTTTGTATCTCTTTCACCATCTTTTTAATATCTTTGCCCCCGAATCCGAGAGAAACACGACCGCCATGGAACGACATATCGACATCAACCGCTACGACTACGACCTGCCCGAGGAGCGCATCGCCAAGTTCCCGCTTGAGGAGCGGAGCGCCTCGAAGCTGCTGGTCTACCGCGGCGGCGAGATTTCGGAGCGCCGCTTCGCCGATATCGGCGAGGTGCTCCCCGCCGGGCAGCTGCTGGTCTTCAACAACACGAAGGTCATCCGCGCCCGCATCATCATGCACAAACCCTCGGGAGCTCGCATCGAGGTCTTTTGCCTGGAGCCCTGCGAGCCGGCCGACTACGAGCGCGCCTTCGCCGTGAAGGGGAGCTGCGAGTGGTCGTGCATCGTGGGCAACCTCAAGAAGTGGAAGGAGGGGTACGTCGAAATCAACTTCGACCACGAGGGCCGCGCCGAGTACCTGCGCGCCTGGCGCGTGGGAGAGGGGGGCCGCGAGCAGCGGGTGCGCTTCGAGTGGTCGGCCGACATGACCTTCGGACAGCTGCTCGAGACGCTGGGCCGCATCCCCATACCGCCCTACCTGAACCGCGAGAGCGAGGAGATTGACAACACGCGCTACCAGACCGTCTACTCGAAGTTCGAGGGGTCGGTGGCCGCCCCCACCGCCGGGCTGCACTTTACGGAGGAGCTCATCGGGCGGATGAAGGCCCGGGGCTTCGAGTTCGAGGAGGTGACGCTCCACGTCGGGGCGGGGACCTTTCTGCCGGTCAAGGACGACGATGCGGCGCGTCACCCGATGCATACCGAGCACTTCGAGGTGCGGCGGACGACCGTCGCCCGGCTGCTCGACCGCTGGGGCGACATCACCGCCGTGGGGACCACCTCGGTGCGGACGCTCGAGTCGCTGCCGGCCCTGGCGTGGCGCATCCGCTGCGGAGGGGAGCCCGATGCCGACCGGGTCATCGGGCAGTGGGAGCTCTACGACATCCCCGCCTCCTTCACGGGGCGCGAGGCGCTCGAGACGCTGCTCGGGTGGATGGATGCCCGGGGCGTCGACCGCATCAAGGCGGCCACCCGGATTATGATTACGCCGCTCGACTACCACTTCCGGATTGTGAGCCGCATGGTCACCAACTTCCACCAGCCCAAGTCGACGCTGCTGCTGCTCGTCTCGGCCTTCGTGGGCGACGACTGGCGGCGGATTTACGACTACGCCCTGAAGCACGACTTCCGCTTCCTGAGCTACGGCGACTCGTCGCTGCTCATGCCGTAGGGCGCGGCGACCCCTTCCCGAAGCCGACGCAGCCGGCAGCATCTTCCCGAAGCCGGCGCAACCGGTGCGATGTCTCCGGGGCGGTGCATTCCGGCGGGTACAGCCGGTGCGGTGTGTCGAAAAAAACGTATCTTTGTACGGAGGGCCGCCTCCCTGGCGGGTGGTGCCACGAAACGATGGACGAAACGCATATCCTTCCTATCAAGAACATGGTCTGCGACCGCTGCGTGATGGTGGTCACCCGGCTGCTCGAGCGGCTGGGGCTGCACCCCGTGCGCGTGGAGCTGGGCGAGGCCGAGCTGGCCGAACCGCTGCCCGCCGCCCGGCGCGACGAGGTGCGCAGGGCGCTGGAGGAGTGCGGCTTCGAACTGCTCGACGACCCGCGCGAGCGGCTGGTCGAGCAAATCCGCACGGCCGTCATCGAACTGGTCCACTACGACGCCTCGGCCGCCCGCGTCAACCTCTCGGACTACCTCGCCCGCCGCTGCCATGCCGACTACAGCCTGCTGAGCAAGCTCTTCACCGAGGCGTGCGGCACCACCATCGAGCGTTACTGCATTGCCCAGAAAATCGAGCGGGTCAAGGAGCTGCTCTCCGAGGGGGAGCTCACCGTGGGCGAAATAGCCGACCTGCTCCACTACTCGAGCGTGGCCCATCTGAGCGCGCAGTTCCGCCGCGAAACGGGCCTCACGCCAAGCGCCTTCCGCCGCCTCGGCACCCACCCCCGCCTGCCGCTCGACAAGGTGAAGTGACGCCCGTCCGCTCCTGCCTGCCTCGTGCCCGCCCGTTCTCCTTGGGCGCCCCCGCATCCCGTCTCCGCCCCTGCCTCTTATCCCCATCTGACG
>NZ_LT985749.1:483956-769200 GCF_900290115.1 Alistipes sp. Marseille-P5061 | reverse complement strand
CCCCCCCCCACCGCCCGCCCCCCCCCCCGCCCCCCCCCCCCCCCCGCCCCCCCCACAGGGTAAGGGCCCCCCCCCCCCCCCCCCCCTCCCCCGCCCCCCCCCGTCCCCCTGGGCCCCCCCCCCCCCCCCTCCCCCCCCCGCCTGCCCCCGCCTGCCTGCCCCGTCCGCCCCTCCGGTTTCCGTCTGACCCCTTCGGCCCTCTTCCCGATTTTCCCCGGCCTCACCGCCCCTCTTCCCCGCTCTTCCTGTCCTGTCCCGCCCGGCGCCCTTTTCCGGCCGGATATAAATCTTATCCATGATTCTGTAACGAGTCAACGCCGCCAGTTACCTATCTTTGCCGGTGTATGAAACAACGTGCATCCATGAATTCGTCAAAAAACCGCACCGTCGATGCGGTCTTCCCCGTTTCGGGCATGAGCTGTGCGGCCTGCGCCGCACGGGTGGGGCAGGTGCTCCGCCGTCAGGAGGGGGTCGCCGAGGCCTCGGTCAACTATGCCGCCTCGACGGCCGGCGTCCGCTACGACCCGGCGCTCTGCACCCCCGAGACCTTGCGCCGCGTGGTGCAGGAGGCGGGCTACGACCTGCTTCTCTCCAGCGAGGGCGAGGCGTTCGACGCCGCCGAGCGCGAACGCGAAGCCGAATACCGTGCGCTGCGCCGCCGTGCCGTGTGGGCCCTCTCTCTGGCGGTGCCCGTGGCGGTCGTCGGAATGGTCTGGGGAGGACAGCCGTGGGCCGGTTACCTGCTGTGGCTGCTCTCGACACCGGTGGTCTTCGTGCTGGGCGGCGGCTTCTTCCGCCGCGCCTGGCGCCAGCTCCGCCACGGCGCCGCCAACATGGACACGCTCGTGGCGGCCAGCACCGGAGTGGCCTACCTCTTCAGCATCTTCAACCTTCTCTTCCCCCGCTTCTGGCTCGAACGGGGGGTCCAGCCGCACCTCTATTTCGAGTCCGCGAGCGTCGTGGTGGCCTTCATCCTGCTGGGGCGGATGCTCGAGATGAGGGCCCGCCGGAGCGCCTCGGATGCCGTGCGCAAGCTGAGCGGACTGCAGCCCGCAACGGTGCGCGTCGAGCGGCCGGACGGGGTGGAGCTCATCCCCCTGGCGGCGCTGCAGCCGGGCGACGTGGTCGAGGTGCGTGCGGGCGAGCGGCTGGCGGCCGACGGCCGGGTCATCTCCGGCGGGTCGCACGTCGACGAGAGCCTGCTCACGGGCGAACCGCTTCCCAGTGCCAAACATCCGGGCGACCGCGTCTTTGCCGGCACGGTCAACGGCAGCGGCAGCTTCCGCTTCGAGGTGACGCGGCGCGGCGATGCGACGCTGCTGGCCCACATCGTCCGTGCGGTGCGCGAGGCGCAGGGGAGCCGCTCGCCGGTCGAGCAACTGGTCGACCGCGTCGCCCGCGTCTTCGTGCCGGTCATCTTCGCCGTGGCGCTCCTCTCCTTTGCCGCATGGTGGCTCCTGGCCCCCGAGGAGGGCTTCTCGCACGGGGTGCTGGCGGCGGTGACGGTGCTGGTGATTGCCTGCCCCTGCGCCCTGGGGCTGGCCACGCCGACGGCCGTGATGGTGGGTGTCGGCAAGGGGGCCGAGGCGGGCATTCTGGTGCGCGACGCCGAGAGCCTCGAGACGGCCGGACGCATTGACACGGTGGTGCTCGACAAGACGGGAACCCTCACCGAGGGGCATCCCGAGGTGAGCGACGCCCTCTGGGCCGAACTGCCGGCCGATGAGGAGGAGCGCCTGCGCGACGTGCTCAGCGCCCTCACGCTCCGCTCGGAGCATCCGCTCTCGGAGGCGGTGGCCCGTTCGCTGGGCGAGCGGCAGCGCCTCGAGGTGGAGCACTTCGAGACGCAGGCCGGCCGCGGCGTTGCGGGAAGCGTTGCGGGGAGCCGCTATCGGGTCGGCAGCGAGGCGATGCTGCGCGAGGCGGGTATCGAGCCCGACGAGGCGATGCTCCGCCGGGCCGGGTCGTGGAGCCGCGAGGCGAAGAGTCTGGTGTGGTTCGCCGACGAGCGGCGTGCGCTGGCGCTGCTGGCCGTCACCGACCGCGTGCGGCCCGGTTCGCACCGGGCGGTGGAGCGGCTGCGGCGGCGGGGCGTCGAGGTGTGGATGCTCACGGGCGACCGTCCGGATGCCGCCCGTGCCGTGGCCCGCGCCGTCGGCATCGAGCGGGTCGAGGCGGGGGTGCTGCCCGACCGCAAGTGCGACTTCGTGCGGCAGCTGCAGGCCGCCGGGCACCGCGTGGCGATGGTCGGCGACGGCATCAACGACAGCGCCGCACTGGCGGCCGCCGACCTCAGCGTGGCGATGGGCAGCGGCAGCGACATTGCGATGGATGCGGCGATGGTGACCGTGCTGACCTCCGACCTGGGCAAGGTCGACGAGCTGATGACCCTCTCGCAGCGGACGCGGCGCACCATCCGCGAGAACCTCTTCTGGGCCTTCATCTACAACCTGACGGCCGTCCCCATTGCGGCCGGCGTGCTCTACCCCTGCTGCGGATTCCTGCTCGACCCGATGATTGGCGGCGCGGCGATGGCGCTGAGCAGCGTCAGCGTGGTGACCAACAGCCTCCGGCTGCGCCGCGGCTCGCTCTCCCCGGCGGATGAGCCGGCCGAAGAGGCCGCCGACGAGGAGCGCCCGACTGCGGAGGCCTCTGCGGAGAGGGAATGCCCGCTCCCGACCGGGAAGGAGCGTCCGGCGGAGTCTGCTGCGACGGTCTGCCCGGTGGAGCCCTCTACGGCCCGGGCGCAGGAGTGCACAGCGCGTAAAACCTCCGGACAGGCCCCGGCCGAGGGTGCCGCCTCGGAGCGGACGATTGAAACGGAATCAACAAACAATCAAAACAGGAATACTATGGAAAAAGAGATGAAATTCAAGGTCGAAGGGATGATGTGCAACCACTGCCGGACGCATGTCGAGCAGGCGCTCAACTCCATCGAGGGCGTTCAGGCCAGCGTGACGCTGGAGCCGCCCGTAGCGACGGTCCGCTGTGCCGAGGGCATCACCGTCGAGCAGCTGCAGCGCGTGGTTGCGGAGCGTGCCGGCGACTACCGCCTTACGGCGCTCTGAGAACGGCGCCCCGGCCCCGGCGCGTCGCTCCGAGCAGGTTGCGCCGGGGCGGTGCTCTGAACAGGTCGCGCCGGCTGCGGCATCCCGAAGAAGAACCCCCGGCGTGCCGCATGCCGCATCTTGGCGGCCGTGCGCATCCCGCACTCCGAGGGAAAAGCCCCGGACTTCGAGGAAAAAGCCCCGGACCCGCAGCAGGGTCCGGGGCTTTTTATGCCTATGTTGGAGGAAGCCGGTCGGTCGGGAACGTTGCCCTGCCCGAGGCGGGGGCGGCGAGGCCGCATCGATGAAGGTCGGTTGTACCGGTCGGCAAATCCGTACCGGCAGGTCGGTCGGGCGCGGGCGGTAGAGCTGGGCTCAGGCGGCCGTTTCGGAGCCCGCTGCGGGGCCTTCCTCGGGAGCGGCCGAGCGCAGCGCCAGCCGCTTGACCCAGACGACGAATCCGCCCGTGAGGATGAGGTTCAGCACGAGCGTCAGCGCCGAGATAATCAGCGCCGGGCCGCCCAGATTGTAGCCCAGGGCGATGAAGATGACGCCGGCTCCCACCTCGCCGCGGGTGAACATGCCAATCGAGAGGGCCAGACGCTCGCTCTTGCGTCGGTCGCGGTAGAAGAACATCGGCACGAGCTTGCCCAGGTTCGAGAGCGCCGAGACGGCCACCACGTGGAGCAGCATGATGCCCCACGGCATGACGGGCTGCGAACCGGTGACCGAGTGGCCTCCGGCGAGGCTCTCGACCGGATGGGGCGCCCCGGTGACCAGCGGCATGCTCAGCCCGACGAGGAACATGAAGAGGAACGAGACGCCGGTCGAGGCGCGCTGCTCGGCGGGGGTGTCGATGTGGCGGTGGCGCATGACCATGCCCGTCACGAAGGCCGGCAGCAGCACCTCGATGTGGATGCTGTGCTCGGGACCGTAGAGGTGCTTGGTCACCAGATAGACCGCCTGCGTGGCGGCGAAGACCACCACGGCGTAGCCTAGCACGGCCTTCCAGTCCTGCCGCACGTCGTAGTGCCCGAGCCGCCGCCAGCCGAAGGTGAGCAGCACGATGACCACCAGCAGCACGGCGAAGAGCTGCCAGCGCATCCCTATCATCATAATCTGCAGCGGTATCATCAGCAGGATGGTGTCCAGGTCGTCGAAGATGGCCAGCACCTGAATCTTGCGGTAAATCCAGCTCGACTTGAGGCTCAGCGCCGCCAGCATCGTGAAGAGGATGCCGGCCGAGGTGGGGGCCGCAAAGCGGCTCAGCAGCAGGTTCTCCTTCCACGCCTCGGGCGAGCTCCAGAGGTCGGAGGGGAGCAGCACGAAGACGTAGTAGAGGGCGATGAGCAGCCACGGCAGCGCGGCGGTGGCCATGGCGATGAAGTAGTCGGCCGTATAGCTCTTCCAGCGCGACTTGTCGATTTCGAACTCACGTCCGACGTTTATCATGATGAAGGCCAGACAGATGTAGAGCAGCGTGTCGGAGCCGGTCTTGAAGGCGGCGTAGCCCTCGCCGAGCACTCCGGGGAGCAGCTGCGAGGCGACGAGTCCCAGCATCAGAAGCAGGGAAAAGGAGAGAACTTTGCGCATGGGCGGGATGCCTGAGGCGTTTTTTTAAGGGTTTGCGGGTTGATGTTGGGGAACAAAGATAGAAATTTGCGGCGAATTGCCAAATTTGCGGCCCGCTTTGTGTGAAAAAATAACGGAGAGGAAATACTCTTTTCCCGATAATTTTGTACCTTTGCGGTGCAAATCGCACGAAACCGATTGGAAATTAAGTTATTCAAACCATAAAATTATTACGACTATGCAGATTGTAGAGATTCACGCAAGGGAAATCCTCGACTCGCGAGGCAATCCGACCGTTGAGGTCGAAGTTCGTACCGTATCCGGCGCCTTCGGTCGCGCAGCTGTTCCGAGCGGCGCATCGACGGGTGAGAACGAGGCCCTCGAGCTCCGTGACGGCGACAAGAGCCGCTATCTGGGCAAGGGCGTACAGAAGGCCGTGCAGAATGTCAACGACGTAATCGCCCCCGCCATCATCGGCATGAACGTTTCCGACCAGGTCGGCATCGACAAGGCGATGATTGCCCTCGACGGCACGAAGACCAAGTCGAACCTCGGCGCCAACGCCATCCTGGGCGTTTCGCTGGCCGTGGCCCGCGCTGCTGCCGACTACTTCGGCATGCCCCTCTACCGCTATATCGGTGGTGCCAACGCCAAGACGCTGCCCGTTCCGATGATGAACATCATCAACGGCGGTTCGCACTCGGATGCCCCCATCGCATTCCAGGAGTTCATGATTCGCCCCGTGGGCGCTCCCTCGCTCAAGGAGGGTCTGCGCATGGGCGCCGAGGTCTTCCACAACCTCAAGAAGGTGCTCCACGAGCGCGGTCTTTCGACGGCTGTAGGTGATGAGGGCGGTTTCGCTCCCGCACTGAACGGTACGGAGGATGCTCTGGATTCGATTATCAAGGCCATCGAGAAGGCCGGCTATGTTCCGGGCAAGGATGTCATGATTGGCATGGACTGCGCTTCGTCGGAGTTCTACAAGGACGGCATCTACGACTACACGGTATTCGAGGGCGAGAAGGGTGCAAAGCGCACTTCGAAGGAGCAGGTAGAGTACCTCAAGGGTCTGATTGCCAAGTACCCCATCGACTCGATTGAGGACGGTATGTCGGAGAACGACTGGGAAGGCTGGCAGATGCTGACGGCCGAAATCGGCGACAAGTGCCAGCTGGTGGGCGACGACCTCTTCGTAACGAACGTCGACTTCCTGAAGAAGGGTATCGAGATGGGCTGCGCCAACTCGATTCTCATCAAGGTAAACCAGATTGGTACGCTGACCGAGACGCTCGACGCCATCGAGATGGCACACCGCGCCGGCTACACGTCGGTAACCTCGCACCGTTCGGGTGAGACCGAGGACTCGACGATTGCCGACATCGCCGTGGCTACCAACTCGGGCCAGATTAAGACCGGCTCGATGTCGCGTTCGGACCGTATGGCCAAGTACAACCAGCTGCTCCGTATCGAGGAGGAGCTCGGCGACGAGGCTATCTACGGCTACAAGAAGATTTACCGCAACAAGTAATTCCGATACGCAAGGCTCTGCTGAGAGCCGCAGGCGGAGGTGCACCCGACGGTGCGCCTCCGTTTTTTTATGCCTTTTTGTGCCTCCGCCCGCTTCCCGGCTTCCCCGCTTTCCGGCTTCCCCGCTTCCCGGCTTCCCCGCTTTCCGGCTTCCTGCTTCCCAGCTTTTCTGCTTTCCTGCTTTCTGGCTTCCTTCCCCCTTTTCTCCTTCCCTTCCTCCTTCCCCTCCGTCCCTCCTTCTCCTCTGTTTGCGGCCTTTGCCGGAGCCTCCGGTTTCCTGTCCGCTTTGGATGGAATGGCGTGGGAGAGGTCCATGCCCGGATGCCGTTTGGCCTCTGCCTGCCGTTTTTTGGGGGGCTTCGCGGATACCCCGGGTTCCGCCCGCTTTCGGATGGAGGGTGCGGGAAGGGAAGCTCCGCCGGGCCCTTGATGTGGGCTGCGGCGCGGGTCCGCTTGTCGGCCGGTCCGGGCCTTTGGTGCGAGCCGCGGCGTGGTGCCTATTGGCGGGTGGGGCCCAGACACGGAGACGGGACCGCCGGACATGAAAAAAAGCGCCGCCCCCAGTGTGGGGAGCGGCGCCTTCGTTTTGCACTTTACAGGTCGGGGCGGGCAAAGCGGCCTTTCGGCAGCAGTCCGGAGTGGGGAGGTCGCCCTCCCGGTCGGGTTGGGCTTTCGGTGTGGGCCTCGGGTTGCGGGGCCTTTCAGCGGCCGGGTCGGGCCCAGACATGGAGACGGGACCGCCGTACATGAAAAAAGCGCCGCCCCCGATGTGGAAAGCGGCGCTTTCGCCTTGTGTTTTGCCGGCCTGGGACTGGCTCAGACGGTCATAATCTCCTTCTCCTTGCGCTCCAGAACGCCGTCGAGCAGCTTGGTGAACTTCTCGAGCAGCTTCTGCGTCTGCGTCTCGCCATCCTTCGACTCATCCTCGGGCATGCCCTCCTTCTGAGCCTTCTTGAAGGCCTCCACCGCGTCGCGGCGGGCGTTGCGCAGGCTGATGCGGGCCGTCTCGGCCTCACCGCGCACCTGCTTGACCAGCTCCTTGCGCCGGTCCTCGGTCAGCGGCGGAATCGTCAGGCGAATCTGCTCGCCGTTGTTCGAGGGGGTGAGTCCGATGTTCGAGTCGAGAATCGCCTTCTCAATCACGCGCAGCATCTTCTTGTCCCACGGCTGGATGAGAATCGTCTTCGCGTCGGGAACCGTGACGCTCGCGGCGCCCGATACGGGTACCTGCGAACCGAAGTAGTCCACCATCACTCCGTTGAGCACCGTGGGCGACGCCTTGCCGGCGCGTACGTTGATGAGCTCCTCCTCCAGATGGTCGATGGCCTTCTGCATGCGTGCGGAGGCTTCGTTGAGAATCGTTTTGGTATCCATGTTCTTATGCGTTTGTTGTATTGTTGTTCGTAGTGCGTTGCGCCGTCAGTTGCCAAGCGTCTGTTCAATCTTGGCCAGCAGGGCATCGAACTCCTGCTCCTCGTAGCCCACGCTCAGGGCGACAATCCGGCCGTCGCGGTCGATGAGGAAGTTGCGCGGGATGTAGTTCTCGGCGTAGAGGTCGTAGACCTGCTGGTCGGGGTCGAGCCCCATGGCGAAGGTGTAGCCCGTCTTGCGGCGGAAGGCCTCGACGGCCGAGCGCTCCTCGCCCCGCGATACGGGCAGGAAGACGAAGTCGCGGCCGGCGAAGCGGTCGATGACGTCGTGCTGTACCCGCTTCAGCTCCTTGCGGCAGGGCGGGCACCACGTGGCCCAGAAGTTGAGCAGCACGACCTTGCCGCGCAGCGACGAGAGGGTGGTGCGGCTGCCGTCGAACATCTCGACGGTGAAGTCGGGAGCCATGTCGCCCACCTGGACGCGCGTCGCCTCGACGGGCATCTCCTCCTCCGTCGCGGCGGCCGTTTCGGTGGTCACCCCCTCGGCGGCCGTACTCTTTTCGCCGCCATCGGGCAGCAGATAGACCAGGGCGCCCACGACGACGAGCAGTACGAGCAGGAGCCACAGCGTGTTGTTGCTTCTCTTTTTGGTTCTTGTTGCCATATTCGTTTCTTGTCTGGTTGTCTGGTTCATTTTGGGCTCGGTTTCCGGCGGGTCGAGTGCCTTCCCTGCGGTTGGTCCATCCTCCGCTCCCTTCCGGCGGGTCGGCTGTTCCTTCCCTCCCCGGTGTCACGTGCCGGTTTCGGCATCCCTTATTCCCGGCGCCCCTTATTATTTCCTGCACCTCTTTATTCGCCGCCCTTATTCCCGGCGGCGGAGTGCTCCGTAGAGGAGCTCGCCAGCGCCCCAAAGGGCCAGCAGCGCAAAGAGCAGCGGCACCTCGCCGCGCAGCGTTCCGAGTACCGCCAGCGCCCCCGCGCCGCACAGCAGCCGGCCGACGGCCCATGCGTGGCGGCGCAGATAGCATACCTCCCGGCGGCCTCTGCCCCCTCTGCCCTCTTCGGCCTGCTCCCGGATGCCGGCCCCGGGTTGTGCCTCCGCGTACCTTGCCCCGGGTTGTGCCTCCGCGTCCCTTGCAGCTGGTTCCGGCGTCATCGCATCGGGTCGTATCTCCGGCTCCCTTGCCCCGGGTTGCGTCTTCGCGTCCCTTACCTCGGGTTTCGGCTCCGGGCCCCTGGGGGCGGGGTCGGTATCGCTCCGCTTCCGCATGGCGGCAGCGCGGCGTTATCGTCCGACGACGGTGCCGATGGGCTCTCCGGCAAGCACCTTGCCCAGATTGCCCGGCGTGTCCATGTCGAAGACGACGATGCCCAGCCCGTTCTCGCGGCAGAGCGTGAAGGCCGTCAGGTCCATCACCTTCAGCCGGCGGTCGAGCACCTCCTCGAACGAGATGCGGTCGAACTTCGTGGCCGTGGGGTCCTTCTCGGGGTCGGCCGTGTAGATGCCGTCCACGCGCGTCCCCTTGAGCAGCACGTCGGCCTCGATTTCGATGCCGCGCAGCGCCGCCGCCGAGTCGGTCGTAAAGTAGGGGTTCGACGTGCCGCCGCCGATGATGACCACCTCGCCCGCCTCGAGATACTCGATGGCCTTCGCCTTGGAGTAGTATTCGCCGATGGGCTCCATGCGAATCGAGGTGAGCACGCGCGCCTTGACGCCGTTGTCCTCGAGCGCCGACTGGAGTGCCAGCGAGTTGATGATGGTGGCCAGCATCCCCATCTGGTCGCCCTTGACGCGGTCGAAGCCGCGCTTGGCGCCGCTCAGCCCGCGGAAGATGTTGCCGCCGCCGATGACGATGCCGATTTGGAAGCCTTCGGCCGCAGCCGCCTTGATTTGCTCGGCGTAGGACTGGAGCTGTGCCGGGTCGAGCCCGTATTTCTGGGAACCCTGGAGCGATTCACCGCTCAGTTTCAGAAGAATTCGTCTGTATTTCATGCAAGATGACAGTTATCGTTTTGCGAAGATAGGAAATTTTTTCGGAAAAAATCGAGCGCCATTTCATTCATTTGAGGGGCCCGGACGGCTCCTGCGGCGGAGCCTGCGCCGCTCGACCCGGTGCAAGATGCTGAGCGGCAGAGCCATGAAGCCTCTGATGAGCCACAGCAGCAGAGCCGATATGGCGTAGATGAGCATTGCGGCGAGGGCTGAGAGCGCGAAGAAGAGCAGCGGAATGGCGATGAAGAATTCGGCCATGAGCAGCAGCCACCGTCCGAGGGTCCGTATGACGGGGACGTCGTGCCGTTCGTCGATGGCGGCCGCCAGCTGCGTCTCGAGGCTGCGGTACCAGAGCGCGTGGCTGTAGAAGCGGATGCGGCGGCGGATGTCGACCGAGAGGGCGACCTGTCCGAGGTTGTCGCTGAACCAGACCTCGCGGTTGTGGCGGAAGTAGTCGCGGAAGCGCCACCCTGCGAAGAGGAGCGTGTCCCGATGGGGGCGGTGGTAGAGCTCGATTCCGCTCTCGGCGAGGAAGGCGTCGATGAGCTTCGGGTCGCCGGCCAGGGGCTTTTCGAGGAGGGTCGTGTCGCTGTCGTGCGCCATTGCGTGCCGCTCGAAGAAGCGCTGTGCGGCCAGGCGGTTGGCCCGTTCGTGCCGTTCGATGATTGAGTCGTTGAGGTAGATGTCGTTGACGGCCAGATAGAGGGTCCCGCTTCGGGTCACGGGGCGGAATTCGCGTCCCTGGTCGGGGCTCAGCACCTGGACGCGCTCCGCAAAACCGGCGGCGGTGTGGTCCGAGCTGCAGGGCTCCGCGTCGGGGACAATCTGGTAGAGAATTGCGCCGAAGCGGGCTTCGGGGACGATGCACTCCTCGCTTCCGGCCACGACGGAGGGCTGCCGGCCCGTTCCGGCGCCTCCGCCCGGCTCCTCCCGCAGCGAGTCGGTGTCGACGAAGCGCTGCTCGTCCGCGGCGGAGGCGTCCAGCCAGGCGTAGGGCGGGCGTCGGTTTTCGCGTGCGGCCCGCACGAGCTGGGGCAGCGAGCTGTGGAAGGCGCCCGAGACCGAAATCTTGACGCGGTCGCCCTCGTTGAGGGTGATGCCGGTGTCGGCCCAGAGCTGCGAGGTGTTGAACAGATAGAGCGCCTGTTCGCACTGGCAGGCCTTGCGGGGCATGAGGGCCCCCGTGCGGCTCACCGCGATGTCGTTGCGGTAGAGCACCACGTCGTGGATGAGGAAGATGGCCAGCGAGACGAGGAAGATGAGGTAGCCGACGGCCAGTGCCAGCAGCGTGCAGAGACGGAGCTGCTCCCGGCGGCTCCGCTCGATGACGGCGTTGAGCAGGTCCTCCTCCTCGATGGAGAGGTCGCGCAGCCGTTTCCGCGGGGAAACCGCCTGCAATACTTCGCGCAGATGTTTCATGGCCCGCTATTTTTTGCGTTCGACGACGATGAGGAACGACCCCACGTTGTCGTCGTACCACGCGTTGTAGTACCGTTGTTCGTTGTAGTAGCTCATCTCGTTGCGCGAAAGCGTGTTGCAGGGCTCCTGCCCGTCGAGGGCGGGATAGGGGCCGAAGTTGTAGCACGCGCCGTTGCGCGCCCGGTAGAGCGCACAGAGAGCAGGCTCCTTGCCGAGCGCCTCGAAGAGGCGGAAGTTCCGCTCGCGCGACTTGTCGAAGTTCCACCCCTGCCCGGCGGGATGCTGCGCGCGGAACTCCCGGATGAAGCGGTCGACGGCCGGCTCGGCGCCTCCGATGCAGTGGAGGTTGTCGAGCACCATTTCGTAGATGATGTCGGGGGTCAGCACGATGTCGTTGACGGCGAAATGGAGGATGCCGTCCTGGTTGATGTGGAGCTCCGTACGCTCCTTGCCAATCAGGTAGAGGTCGTTGGTCTCGTGCGCACCGTCCTCCGTGAGCGAGAAGGCGGTCAGATGGCGCACGTCGACCGTGCCGCTGTTGGCGATGCCGCCCGGGATGACCTGCATGAGCAGCGCATCCTGCTTCTGCTGGGGAATGATGCGCCACCTGGCCCGCAGCGGGTCGCGCTGCGCCGAGGCGTGGAACCCTTCGGTGTCGCTCCACGGGTCGCGCAGACGGCTGTTGTTCTCGGTGTCCTCCTGCAGGTGGTGGATGGCCGAGTGCGAGAGGCCCGAGGCGCGGATGGTCAGCACGTCGCCCCGCTTGACGGCGATGCCCGAGTTGGCCCAGAGCTCGGCGGTGTTGAAGAGCCAGTAGGTCACCTCCTTGTCCTCGTCCTTGATGGTCATGGCTCCCAGCGCGTTGGTCTGGATGTCGTTGTAGGGGTAGATGCGCTTGACGGTGAGGACGATGGCCAGCAGTGCCATGAAAATCAGGCAGGTGACGAGCGTGATGAGCAGCGCCGCGTTGACAATCTTGCGGCGGTCGGAGACGATGTCGATGAAGGGCTGGTAGCGGGTGATGCGGACGATGAGCCGTTCGGGCTGCTCCGCGTCCCTGCGCGGGGGCTGTTTGTCGGCGGAAGCGGGATGCTCGGTTCCGCTGCCGGAGGCGTTTCGGGTCATGGGCGGATGGTTTGGGGTTCTGTTCTGAAGCGGCTGCTGTTGCAGACGTGCGGCGTGTTGCGCCACACCGTCGGAGGCTGCTGCGGCACACCGCATGCGCTCTTTTCCAAAGATACGAAAAAATCCGCTTCCCGCGACAAAAACGTCCACGAAAAGGGAGGAATGAAATTCGGCGGTGCGCCTCCGCCGGGCGAAAATGGGGCCGGCATGCACGCGTTTCGCAAAAATCACTATCTTTGTACTGCTTTTGTACAGACATGCCTTCCGATTACTACAAACTGCTTGACAAAGTCGACTCGCCGCGCGACCTGAAGCGCCTCTCCGAGGAGGAGCTGCGCCGCTATTGCGACGAGCTGCGCCACTATATCATCGAACAGTGCTCGGTCAACCCCGGCCACCTGGCCTCGAGCCTCGGTGCCGTGGAGCTTGCCGCGGCGCTCCACTACGTCTACGACACGCCCGACGACAAGATTGTCTGGGACGTGGGACACCAGACCTATCCCCACAAAATCATCACCGGCCGCCGCGAGGCCTTCCGCCACAAGCGGCAGCTGGGGGGCATCAGCGGCTTCCCGCGCATGGCCGAGAGCGAGTACGACGCCTTCGGCGGGGGCCACGCCTCGGTCTCGATTTCGGCCGCCTTCGGCATGGCCAAGGCCGCCGAACTGCGGGGCGAGCGGCGCAAGGTGGTGGCCGTCATCGGCGACGGCGCCATGACGGGCGGTCTGGCCTTCGAGGGGCTCAACAACGCCGGGGCGAGCAAGGGCACCGACCTGCTGGTGATTCTCAACGACAACAACATGGCCATCGACCAGGCCACCGGCGCGCTGAAGAACTACCTGCTCAAGATTTCGACCTCGGTCCATTACAACCGCCTCAAGCAGCGGCTCTGGGGCGTGCTGTCGCATACGCCGCGGCTGCTGCGCCTCTGCCAGAAGACGGGCAACGCCATCAAGCAGGGGCTGCTCAACAAGAGCAACCTCTTCGAGAGCCTCAACTTCCGCTACTTCGGCCCGGTCGACGGCCACAACCTCAAGGATCTGGTGCGCACGCTGCGCGGCCTGCACGACATCGGCGGCCCGAAGCTGCTCCACGTCATGACGGTCAAGGGCAAGGGCTACCTGCCGGCCGAGCACGACCAGCCCGTATGGCACGCCCCGGGGCGCTTCAACCCCGATACGGGCGAGCGCATCGTCTCACCGTCGGGCACGGCGCGCTACCAGGATGTCTTCGGCGAGACGCTCCTCGACCTGGCGCGGCTCGACCGGCGCGTGGTGGGCATCACGCCGGCCATGCCCTCGGGCTGCTCGATGAACATCCTCATGCGCGAGATGCCCGAGCGCTGCTTCGACGTGGGCATCGCCGAGGGCCACGCCGTCACCTTCTCGGCCGGTCTGGCCGCCGCGGGGATGGTCCCCTTCTGCAACATCTACTCGACCTTCATGCAGCGCGCCTACGACAATGTGATTCACGACGTGGCCATACAGCATCTGCCCGTGGTGCTGTGCCTCGACCGGGGCGGCATCGTGGGCGAGGACGGCGTGACGCACCACGGTCTGTTCGACATGGTCGCCTTCGCCACCGTTCCCGGGCTGGTCATCGCCGCGCCGATGAACGAGACGGAGCTGCGCAACATGATGTACACGGCGCTGCAGTGGGGCGGACCCTTCATGCTCCGCTATCCGCGCGGCAACGGAGTCGGCGCCCCGTGGCGTGGCTGCCCCTTCGAGACGCTTCCCGTGGGGCGCGGCCGGCGGCTGCGCGAGGGGCGCGACGTGGCGCTGCTCACGGTCGGTCCGGTGGGCAACTTTGCGGCCCGCGCCGCCGAACGGGCCGCCCGCGAGGGGGTCGAGGCGGCGCACTACGACCTGCGCTTCGTCAAGCCGCTCGACGAGGAGCTGCTCGACGAGGTGGGACGCACCTTCAAGCGGGTGGTGACCGTCGAGGACGGCTCGCTGCGCGGCGGTGTGGGCGAGGCCGTTGCGGCCTTCTTCAACCGGCGCGGCTACCAGGTCGAGGTGCATGCGCTCGGCGTGGGCGACGCATGGGTCGAGCACGGCACGCCGGCCCAGCTCTACGCCCTCTGCGGCTACGACGAGGAGGCGATTCTGCGCGCGCTGCTCGGACGGTAGCGGCGGCGCGGGCCATACGACAAAACAGGGCGGCATCGCTCCTTCCCATCGGGGAAGAGTCGATGCCGCCCTTGTTCGTATCTGCGGCTGAGGAAGGTGTGCGTGCGCCGGGTTGCTGCCGCGCTATTCCCGGACTGTTTTCGCGCCGCCGGGATGCCGTCTGGGCGGGAGGCGCCGCCGTGCTGCCAGGTTGCTGCCGCGTTGTTTCCGGGCCGTTTTCGCGCCGCCGGGATGCCGTCTGGGCGGGAGGTCCCAGCCACCGCAATGCCGCCGCGCCTTTGTCGGCTCGCTGCCGGACCGCTATCCGAGCGTGAAGCACCAGCTGTCGCCGCGGCTTGCCGCCGGGTCGAAGCGGAATCCCTCCCAGTCGAAGGTCTTCAGCTCGTCGGGCTCGCGCAGCCGGCCGCAGAGCAGCCGACGGGTCATCTCGCCGCGGCACATCTTCGTATAGACCACCACGGTACGCAGCCGCTCCCCCTCGCGGATGCGGAATTCTGGGGTCACCACCCGCACCTCGCGGCTGAGGCGCTTCCAGTCGAAGAGACGCTTCATCTCGGCGCTGGCCAGATTGACCAGCACGCCGTCGTCGGCCCGCACCTGCTCGATGAGGGGGTCGGTCAGCCGCGTGCGCCAGAAGTCGAAGAGCGGCTCGTCGAGCCCCGGCAGCCGCACGTCGCCCTCGAGCCGGTAGGGGCGGATGGCGTCGAGCGGCCGCAGCAGTCCGTAGAGGAACGAGGTGATGTGGAGGTGCTGCTGGGCATAGTGCAGGTCGTCGGCCGTGAAGCGCTCGGGGGCGATGTGGCGGAAGACAATGCCCGTGTAGGCGGCCAGCGCGGCTACGGCCTCGCCGTCGGGGTCGTGGAAGCGGAGGTAGCGCTGCCGGTTCTCGGCCGCCAGGGTGCCGTTCACGCGCAGCAGGCGGGCCAGCTCGTCGGTCGTCAGGGCGGCCATGCGGACAGCCAGCTCTTCGGCCTCGCGGAGAAAGCGCGGGGCGGTTGTGCGGGGCACCGCAAAGGAGCCCTCGGAGGACATCGTTTTGGCGCAGGAGAGGAGTATCTGCATGGTGTGTCGTCTTTTTCGGGTGCGTCAGGCTACCGAGCAGGCGATGCCGAGCGCCTCGACCCGTGCGGCAATGGCACGGAGCTCCTCGCGTGGAACCTTTTCGAGCGTCGGGCAGGGGGTGTCGCGGTCGAGCGAGTAGACCATCACCTGCCGCGGCCGAATCTCGCCGATGAGGCGCAGCCAGGCCGAGACCTCCTCCTCGGTGGTGTTGTCGACCCGCCGTCCGTTGCACTCGCCGCGCAGGAACATCGTCTGGACGATGAGCTGCCCCTCGAAGAGCTTCATCTGCTCCACGATGCGTGCCACACGGTAGTCGGGGCTCTGCGGGTTGTTGATTAACCGTACGGTGGCGTCGAAGGCCGAGTCGAGCTTCAGAATGTTGTTGTCCACGCGGCGCAGGGCGCGGCGCACTTCCTCACGGTGGAGCTGCGTGGCGTTCGAGAGGACCGAGACCCGTGCCGTGGGGCACAGCTCGTCGCGCAGACGGAGCGTATCGTCGATAATCTGTTCGAAGTGGGGGTGGAGCGTCGGCTCGCCGTTTCCGGCGAAGGTGATGACGTCGGGCGGCGTGCCGTCGGCCACCATGCGGCGGAGCGTCGCTGCGAGGTGCTCATGCACCGCCTCCCGGGGGTTGAAGCGCCGGGCTCCGGGGTGCTCGGCATTCCAGCCGCATTCGCAGTAGATGCAGTCGAAACTGCAGAGTTTCGATTCGACGGGGAGCAGGTTGACTCCCAGCGAGAGGCCGAGCCGCCGCGAGTGGACGGGGCCGAAGATGATGTCGTGATAGAGTGCAGTCATGCGGCAAATTTATCGATTTTTCGGGGAATCGCACCCCGCCGGGCTATTTTTTCGCGGGGCCGGGCCGTTGAAATCCTTTCCGTCCCCAAATAGTTCCCGGTCGGGTATGACTGCCAATTTGTTGGTGCCCTCTTTGTTGGAATGAGGCTGTTCCGGATTTTTGAAAATCCGGAACAGCCTCGAAATATACTTCACACAATACTTCCCGAATCAGAGGGGTGCGGCATAAAATCGAAACAGAGTGAAGAGCAGGGTCCCTGAGCGTGTGATGTTATTGCAGCAAAAAACGCAGAGAAGGGGTAATCTCGACTTTTTGTTGCTTGACGCCATCCACAAGGTATATTTGCTTGTTTTGCTTGTCTACAACAAGGAACAGATACAACTCACGTCGTTGGGATGACGGCATACCGTGATAGTCTGGCTTGTTGGGAGTGGTCTGCACATCCCGGTTTTTATAACACAAAAAACTTTCATACAACTTGCTCTGGGCCAATATGCTAGGAATATTGTCTATAAAGAAATCTTTCATGTCAAAGAAAAATTTATTATTGATAAAGGGGAATATGAATCGGGCTGTTTCATTCATGGAACATTGTTGGTAAATGCGATGGATGTCTTCTTCTGAATTGATTTTCGAGAGCATCTCTCGAATCTTGCTGATTGGGTCTTCACTGAAAAATGATGCTTCCATGGAGGATTCTCCTTTGTGGGACATTTGATATTTCCCACTGCTGAATGTCCAAATGTCATATCCCCTGTCTTTTCCCACAAAGTATAGATTACCGGGCTTCAGATAGGACGGCAGCGGCTTTGCTTTTTTCTTGACGACTTTGCTTAAGTCATAGAATCTTAATGGCCAGGGATTCTCCGATTTTTCATGTTTGAAGAAATCTTCCACCCTCGCAATTACATGATTCTTCAAGTTGTTGCGCAATTCCAAGGAGTCTTTCGAGTATTGAGCAACCGTTTCCGGTAAAAAGCCGCTGAAATCTCCCTTGATGACAGAACAGCTCAACATCTTGTCTTTGGCCCAGTAGGCTTGAATCACCCCTGTCGATTTATACCACAGAATACAACAGCTCATGTTGTCTGGTACGGTAAATTGCAAGACAGTATCCGTTCTGTTAGTCTGATAATTCCTTACGATGGTCGAACCGACTAATGTGACAGTCGGGCTCCATAGATTCCGAAAACGACCGGACCCATCTCCGTATTTGATTGTATGGTTGCGCATTACTGGAATGTCCGCTTTACTCATGCTGCGAACGGATGTTCCGGAATAACCTAAATATTTGGATGCGATATTGTTCATCTTATGGAATCTTGGGAACGCCTCTATCTCTTCTTGTGTCAATAGACTGCCTCCATATAGTTTGTGAATGTAACCGGCGCATGTATCGCGGATTTCCAGGTAGGCTTTTGTTAATCGCTCTTTTGCTTGCTCCTCTCGTCTCGCGAATGTCATCAAAGTGGTAGCGACCCGATTGTCAATGTATTTGTATGCTTCGGGCAAAGAGATGCCTAAAATCTCGGAGATGGCCGCCGCTGCGAGATGTTTGCTCTCTCGTGTGTCGTGTTTCATGTATACGGTAACGGCCTTGTTTGCCGCCTCAACCTGTTTGGCGGACCAATTCTTCTGTTGCCCGAATGTCTGTGCAGGTGCTGCCGATGCCAGCAGGAGCCATAGCACATAAAATACCTTGATTATCTGTTTTCTGTTCATCTTATTGCTCTTGAATTGATTAAACGTAATTGCCTATTTTGTCCGGCTCAGGATGAAGGGGTCGAGCGTCAGGCCTTTTTCATCGGCGCCGACGTAGTACAGATTGCCGTCGGGACGTATGAGCAGCCGGTCTCCCTTCCCGATTGTTATTTGATTGCCCTCGACCCGGTATTTCAGGATGCTGGTCTCTTTCTCTCCCGTCGTTCCCGAGAGCATCGTCAGCATCTGCATGTCGCGATTCACCATGGAGCTTTCGTTGGTCATCTGTACGCGGTTCCCCTCGAGAAACGTCAGGGTCATGCGGATTCTCACATCCATGGCGTCCGGAGCCATGCCGAACATGGCAAAAAGCATCCCGGCGTTCTTGATGCGGCCGATGCTGCTGCCTTCGTATGTCCCGAAGATATAGTCGTCGGCATGGGGCGACACGTCGTACCCCTTGTAGAACGAGAGCTCTTCCGTGCCGAGGCTGTCGCATGGAGCAAGAATCAACTCAAACCCGGCGCAGGTAAGGGTCAGCTGCCCGTTGGAGCGTTGGGGCCGTAAAATGAATCCAAGCTCTTTCCCAATGTAATAGAATGCGCCGTTGCGGTAGCCGTCGTAGACCAATGCCGAGTTCTGTTTGCCGAAAATGGCATTGGAATAGATTGTCAGCGAGTCGCCGTTGAAGACGGCGCACGCCTTGGAGAGCTTTTGCATGTCGCGGATACGTCGAATCTCACCCGTCCAGGGCCCTGAAAAATAGAGCGCCGCATCGGCCGGGACTTCGCGCTTCCGATAAAATGCCAGCATTTCGTCCGTAAAATCGCTCCCGGCGGCGGGCTGCAGGTCGATGGTGTAGTCGGGACCGTAGACGCAGAGCGTCTCCCTGTCTGAACCGCTCTTCGTGTATTCGAATCTCATCGTGAATTTCTCTCCCCCGGTATTGGCGAAAGTGTACATGTCGTTTTGTTTTCGCTGTCGGACCAAGGTCTCGTTCCCGACTCCGAAGATGGCGTTGGAGTAGATTCTCAACGTGTCGTTCGACAAAGCCAGAGAGACGTCGGAGAGCTTTTCGCCGTCAGCTGTACGGTACAAGGCTCCTTCCCATATGCGGTTTTCGTACGGCTTGGGACCGCATCCGGTGAGTAATAAGGTCAGAAGGAGCATGTTTAGAAGCAGAAGTTTTTTCATGACTGCACGTTTTGGTGTGTTTTGTGATAGTCGGGTTTTCATAGTTCAAGAAGATGCGCTGTGCGTGTGTCTGCATGTCCTGATTCAGCCATCTCGGGACTGTCGAAAGCTATGTTTCCATGTCTTTTGGTTTTAAGGATTGAATATTCTGACTGGTATTCTTGCCTTGGTGCATGCATCAACAAAAAGTGCGGAACCTGCAGCCTTCCATTCGGACAACAAGCACCGCCAAGCGCTCTCAACCCTCAATAGAAAAACAAGCAGTCCGCACCATGCAAGTGCAGACCGTGCTTATTCTTCCCGGGTTGAACAGGTAACGGAATCGTCACCTCAAAATTGGCGGTTTTGTTGTCCTGGGAATCCTAAGATTCACGTGTCTTATATCATGTCGCATGTGGCAAACCGCATGCATGGCACAAATATAAGATTTTTGTCGCACAAAACATAAATGTTGGGACTGCTTTTGATGTTGCAAATGTAAGGCCGGTCGGCTGCAGGTCCAAATCCATTACGGTGCATTGCGATTCATTTCCGAAAAATGTATCTTTGTGCCGGTGGAAAACAGGGCGGAACATATCGAACAGCTGAAGCGTGCGGTGATAACCGCATTCGGGCAGACACTGGATGCTCCGACCGATTACGAACGGTTGTCTGCGGATATTCGGCTTAAAACGGGAGAACTGATCAGTGCCTCGACGCTTAAACGCCTGTTCGGCTATATCAAACCGGGGACGATTCCGCGCCCGTCCACCCTGTCAGTCCTGGCTCGCTATGTGGGAAGTACCGGATGGAGCGATTTCTGTTCCGGCTGTTCGGGAGAGGCAGGTCCCGAATTTCGCGAAGCTCCGGAGACGGCTGCCCGCCGTCGCCGGCCCGTTTCTTGGGCGGTGGTGATTCTCTTTCTTGTCGGGCTCCTCGGGCTCACGGTTTGGAACCTTGTCCGGGAAGAGGGTGTGCAGGGGGTTCGTTCGGAACGAGGAGAGGCGCTTCCGCATGTGGTTTCGGATGCGGAAGAAACCGATGAACAGAAATACGAGCGTCTGTTGCTTTCGTTCGTCGCCCTGTCCAAGGAGAAGTGTGATTCCGTGCGGACCTGCCGGCACAATATGGATATCATTTCCTACCGGGAGTTGGTCGACAGTGTCTATTTCCCGTTCGTCTTCACCTTTTTGCGGGACTCTGTCAGGCGGCAGGCAGAACGCCTCTTCCCCGATGATGAATTGTCGAGGGTGCGCTATGGCAACGATGTCTGGGAGCGATGCCGTGAAATATGTGCGGATTTGATGCGCGAAATACCCTCCGACGAACTTCTGAAAGCCTACACCGACTCCGCACCCTCCGGCTCGGCCCATTGACGGTGA
Source organism: Alistipes sp. Marseille-P5061 (assembly GCF_900290115.1). Lineage (GTDB taxonomy): Bacteria > Bacteroidota > Bacteroidia > Bacteroidales > Rikenellaceae > Alistipes > Alistipes excrementigallinarum. The sequence continues at coordinate 748,898 of NZ_LT985749.1, read as the reverse complement.
GCGGTCCTCCTGCGCTCCATGTGCGCATGCTGTGTTGTCGCGCAGCTGCCGTTTGTTTGGGGTGATTCCGCCGGTACGAGCGCAAAAAAGGAGCCTCGACGAAGGCTCCCCGGAGTGCGGATAAAGGTATTCCGATACAATAGAAACCTGTCTGTATATCAGAATATTAAGCGAACTTTCAAGGCTTGGTTACCGCCTTGCCCACCGGTTTTCTGCGCTGCGTTGCATCGCGTCTGTATCTTCTTGTCAGACAGTGCAAAAGTAGTAAAAACCCCGGAATTCTCCAAATGCGGAAAATTTTGCGGAAGCAGGCGGTTTTTTGTATATTTGAACCTATAGGTCGAAGGTGGTAGATAGCCGTTCGATTGGATTCGGCCATAGGTTAAGTTTATGAAAAAGGTTTGCATCTCAAAATATCGGTCAGAGTCTGCGACTTTGGATCGGCCAAAACAGCATGACATGGAACAAGATTACCGGTTGGCAGTCTTGTCGGCAGCCATTCGGGCTGGGGAAGCAAGTGGCGAGGCATTCGGATTCGATCCCCAACGGCATTTACTGTGGCTGAAAGAGCAACGATCGAGGTAACTATGCCGGTAGTTTATTAGAGATTTACAGAATTCCAGATTTCTGTAAATCTCTAAATCCAGGATTGAATATTTATCCAATTCCGGGGTGATATGGGAGGTTGTTTCGACAGGTCGGTAGAGGAGGATATAGTTAGGGACAGTCGTTTAATTCCGTCATTATGAGTCAATCGGCAGACTGTCCCGGTAATTTTTCCGATCGAACTCATCTTTTTATATTTTCGGCTCCGTTTCGGAGCCCCTTTTTTCATTTTTGGACCNTACAACGCACCTGAAACGCAATCTGCTGAGTTGCGTGCGCAACGGCGACAAGGGAGATCTGGCCGGGGATCTGCGGCAGGTCTTCCGTACAGGGGATCGCAGCTATACGGTGGAGAGAGCTTGGGAACAATGGCAGGCGCTCTGTGAGAAATGGGGGCAGGATTACCGCAGTTTTCGACGACGGGCGGAGGATCCGGCCTACAAAGCCTACTTCACCTATCTGAACTACGAGGCAAGGATTCAGTCAATGATCTACACGACGAACTGGATTGAGCGTCTGCAGAAGGATTTTCGACGGGTTACACGCATGCGGGGAGCCATGCCCAGCGAGGAGTCGGTACTGCTGCTGATGGGTAAAACGGCCATGGATAAGAAATCCTACCTGAGACCGGTGCCGCGGATCGACTTGGATCGGGAATTATTCCCCGAGTGAAGACTATAACACAAAAATTAGATCCACACGCCGCGGCGTGTGGATCTAAAAACAAGAATTGTTATATTTGCATATCTGAAGAATCTGAAGGCTCCTTCTCAGACACACTTTTTGAAACACTACCACAGTCCCTAGTTAGACCCGCATGAAACAATTCATGCGGGTCTAATGGAATGTTTCGGATAATTAGAACTATTAACCGGCTACGAGACCGCCGTCTACCAAGTAGTGGGAACCAGTGCAGAAGCTCGAAGCGTCCGAGGTTGGGTAGTAGACCTCCTCGGCTACTTCTTCGGGTAGACTGGCATTGCCACGCATATAGAAGCAATACCAATTCCGGCGAAGCCACCAGTAATAAAGATGGTTTTCATGTTTTATAAATTATATTGCTCACCTTAGAAATTTATTTCGCATATCTTCATAGGAAGTTATTACGCCATATTTTATATTGCTCGTAGAAACCTCATTGAATAATTTCTCTGCGCATGCTATTTTTGCTTTTTCTATACCTCTGATATCCATCGATTTTAACGATCCTTTGGTTTCTGCAATAAAGAATACATGTTTTACAGAGCCAATATAGAATGCAATAGCCCAATCCGGAGCGTAGTTTCCAACGGGAGTTGGTATCTGGAAGGATCGGGGCAGTTTGGCGTAAACACATACCTCTGCCGCCGCATCCATATCTTTTGCAAAGTCCCGCTCTTTTACAGAATCAGAAAAGACATAATCCAAAATGTGCTTTTTCGCAGGATATGCCTTATCCAGACTTTGTATGGGCTTCTCTCGGGTGAATATGCTGCTGTCGTATTTGCCTTCAATCAGATTGTAGGATATGTGCTCGATAATCATCGTCGCTTTTTCCTCCCGAATCAGTTTGATCGTATTGCGGATAAACTCTTCGGGATTATTGCGGAACATGGCCAACTTGGATGGAGTCAGACCATTGAGAATCTTGACTACCGAACGGCGTGTCAGCGTGGCTCCCCGGGCAATCTCGCCGACGAGATCGTACGCGACTGACGATGTGGATAAGGTATTCAAGGTTTTCGAGGCTGAAGATGTTTCGTCGAATGCATCCACCGTTTGTTGCTCGCCGGAGACTACGACATACCGCAATTGATTGACATGTAATTTGGCGTTTATGCTTTCTATTGCATGGTCAATAAGTTCATTGCTGTTGTAGTGAACCGTATAAGCATATTTGTGGTTGATCTCGTTCCACAAGGCCTGGAACTCTTTCTTGTTGAAGTTCTCATTGAGCCTGTTGTTCTGAACATTGGGCTTATTCCCGTTCTCGAACATCTTGCTGACGGCATCTTGGGTTGCCTCATCGTACAGGGCGCGGATCAACATCTGAATACCTTCAGCCATCGGCGCGAGTTTCCGGGACATGGGGGCAAGCGTATTGTTTTCCAGATCGGATTTGTATTGTTCGGTAATCTGATCCTTGTCGTCAATATAGTCGTTTTCCCACAAATAGCTCCGAATGGCAGTTGCCTCCTCTTTGGTGATTGCATGCTTTTCACCATCACACAAAACAAACATCCCCGTAAAGTATGCAACATCGGCTTTTGTCGGACGCTCCCGCAATACCTCCTTGGTCTCACGCTGCAGGGCGTCGACAAAACTGCTGTAACTCTCATTGGCAATGACCGTCAGTCGGTTCAGATCGTGTACGTTCTCGCCCAGGGTTTCAAAGTCCATTCGAACGCCGTTCCTGTCCACACACAGACGCAGTCCCCGGCCTACCTCCTGACGCTTGGCCACGGCGGAATTGGAGTGACGCAACGTGCAGATCTGGAAAACATTCGGGTTGTCCCAACCTTCCCGCAGGGCCGAGTGCGAGAAGATAAACCGCGTGGGCTCATCGAAACTCAACAGACGCTCCTTGTTCTTCAGAATCAGATCGTAGGCCGATATGTCGTCGGAGATATCCTTGCCGCGTTTCACTTCACTGTCCACGGAGCGCCCCTTTTTGTCGATCGAGAAGTAGCCCCGATGAATGTCGCCCACGTTGAACCGCCGCAGATATTGCTGATAATCCGAATCGAAGAGCGACAACCGCTCGTTGAGCATGTTCGTGTACTCCTCCTCGAATATCTTTGCGAATATCTCTTTGACCTCGTGTCCCTCCGCGTCGTAGCTTTTGTATTTGGCCACCTCGTCGACAAAGAACAACGACAGCGTCTTGATTCCCCTGGCAAAAAGTTCGCTCTCCTTTTCGAAGTGCGACATGATCGTCTCCCGAATTTGCACCCGCTGCATGGCCAGTTCGGTGGTGTCGCCGAATACCTCTCCCTTGTGGAGCGTAATGCCGTTGAGGAAGGTCACGGAGTTGGCATAGGGATCAATCTCCGAGATGTCGAATCCATCGTATTGAGCCAGCCCGCTTTCGCTGATCAGCTTGTCGCCGACCCCGAACGTGTGAGCTTTGCGCTTTATGCCCGACGGGGTGTTTATCTCCAGATCGATACGGGCCATGGGAGGCCTGTTTTTCGACAATACGATGCTGTCGAGGTAGAGATAACTCGACAATCCGCGCAGATTCTTGATCTCGAAGCCCTTCACCTGAATCTTTTTTACCAGTTTCATGTTGTAGGCATCGAGTGCATCGAGCGCGTAGACCGTATTGTGCCGAGTCTTGTGCGTGGCCGAGTAGTTCAGCATAAACAGCGGCTGGAATTTGGCCAGCGCCGTTTGCGTGACCTCGCCCTCCATCTTCTGGGGCTCATCCATGATGATAATTGGATGGTTGGCGGCAATCACATCAATCGGCCGGCGGCTTCCGAATTCGTCGCGCTGCGAGTAAATGATGCGGCTCTCCTTGCTGCGTCCCCCTTCCTTCATCGAGGCGGCAAAAGCCTGCGTATTGATAATCATCACGTTCAGCCCGGCATCCGACGAGAATGAATCGAGTTGTTGCAGGTTGGCACTGTTGTAGATAAACCAGCGGGCCTTCTTGCCGTAATACTCCATAAAGTGGTCTTCGAGCATCCCGAAACTCTTGGCCACCCCTTCGCGGATGGCGATACTGGGCACCACGACGATGAATTTCGACCAGCCGTACCGCTTGTTCATCTCGAACATCGTCTTGATATAGACGTAGGTTTTTCCCGTACCGGTCTCCATCTCGATGTCGAGACTGCAGGCGCCCAATCCCCTGGACAAAGCCTCGGAACGTTTGATGTTGTTGCGGTCCTGTATCTTGTGGATGTTCTCCAGCAGCTCCGAGGCGTTGAGCCAAACCTCCTGGTTCCGGTAGCCGGTCTCCAGCTCACGTTCATCCATCCGGGTTTGGTATTCCTTCTCCCGCTTGCCGAGGTCGCGACGGTATGTGGCATTCCCCTGCGAAGGCTGTCCGGCAAACACATCGACCGTACTCTCCACCGCATCGGTCTGGTATTGCTGTATCTTGAATCTGAATTTCACGGTGTATATAATTATTCTTCGATTATGCCCAGCCCATTACATCTGGAACAACGTGTTTGAATATATGAGTTTCCATTGCATGCGCTGCAACGTACTCTCGTGTAGGGATTTCCATTACAATGTTCACACGTCTCATATCCTTCTGTTCTGACGGGTTTAACACCTATAGTTCCTAATCCATGACATGCCCGACAGGTTGCAAATCGGGAGCATTCTCTATAACCGTAACCTTTGCATATATAACACTCCTCAGTGCATGAACCATGGCATCTAGGACAAACAATCCATTCTCCCCGAATGTTTGTCCTCCCGGAGCCTTTGCATAGCGCGCAAGTACGATGGCCGGCTCCACCGCAACTATTACATTCTACATATCCATTACCATCGCATATGGGACAATTAACTTGTCCGCGGCCGCCGCAGGTACTGCATGTGATACTTTCCCGGGTTTGTCGACTTACCCATTGTTTGCCACTTCCACCACAATAGCTACACGCCACATTGGTATATCCATCGCCGTCACATTGGCTGCAACGAGTATTTACAGATCCTGTTCCATTGCAGTCGGGACACTGTCTGCTGGCACTTTTGTGATTCTCCCAAGTTCGGACTCTGCTATTTGTATTTCCTCCACAAGATACCAGAGAGATAATAACAAAGAAAGAAAATATGAGATTCTTCATCGTGTGATAAATTGAAGGTTAGCAATTAAGTTATTTCATCTCTACAAAATCCGACGGATGGTCTCCTTGCTGTATGCGTTGAAAATCTGGTCGAAGTTGTCCAGCACGTTGTCCGTGGCGGCCGAGGCATCGCGCATCACAAAATAATAGGGCTGCATGCGGGCAATCTCCGTGATCACCTGCTCGTCGATGTCGCGGTCAAAGCAGGCTACCAGGTAGTTGCCGTCGACCGCATAGACCTTCTTGCCGTGAATCTCGCGCTCCTCGATGCGGCTCGACAAGGGCAGATTGCACTCCGGCATCACCTGGAACAACAAATCTTCCGCCGTACGGTCCGGCTTGATGTTGTCCTCGAAGGCCTCGAAACCCAGGGTCTGTTCGATGGGCGTCTGGGCCGGGGTGTAATAGACATCGGCCATGTTCGAGGAGTCGAGTTTCAACACGCGGAATCCGGTGTCGAGACGGTCGATTGCCTCCTTGTCCTTGTTTTCCTCCTTGATCTTCTTTCCGGCCCGGCGAATGCGCTCCTTGCCGAGTTCACACAAATTTACCGGCCGTTTTAGGGTCGTTAATAAGTCTATGGCATTCTGAATAATCTCTTTTTGGCTTTTTGAAGATGCAGCAGCTAAACTTCTATAAAGATCTTCAGCAATCTGAACCATAATATATTTCCTCTTTGAGGTTGGCTTCTCATAATTCAATTGCATTACAGCTTCTGCAGTTGTAGCTGATCCGGAAAAGAAATCAAGAACGATAAAATCTTCAGTATCGTTGTCTAAGAACCCTAACAAGTATTTAATCAGACTTACAGGTTTCGGAAAATTAAATACTTTTTTGTCGAATAAATTTAATTGATATTCTCCTGCATTCTCATTTGTGTCTACTCCTACTTTGCTGTTGATTAAATTGGTGGGAACTTCGGGGGCGTATTCTAATTTTTCATATGCAGGGCTAAATTTCATTGTTGGAATTGAGATAATTGTCCCATTTGCCAATTCGTTGTCTAAATACGATTGTTGCCATTTAAATTTAGCTTTTAAAGAAAAAGTTTTGGTGAATAACCCATCTTTAACCTCAACATCATTTAGCAGTTCAATATCGTATTTGTCAGTTCCGTATTTGCCAGCAGGAATAATTCCATTTGGAATTTTTGTCCGAACCACATTTGCCGGGAATTTAAGAATTCCAATTGGATTAGGTTGATTTAATAATCCATTTGAACTCGTTGAATATTTTTGTACGCCTCTAAATCGAGTTTCATCTTTCTTTTTTTGGTAGCAAAGTACATATTCAATAATTTGTCTACATTTAATTGAAAGATTCTCCGGAGTTTCTGTTTTTGCCCAATTGAATATGTCAATAAAGTTCTGTTCTCCATAAATTTCATCGCATACTTTTTTAAGATTTACTACCTCGTTGTCGTCGATCGAGATAAAGATCACCCCGTCGTCCGACAACAGGTCGCGGGCCACTTTCAAGCGGGGATAGATCATATTGAGCCAATCGGTATGGAAACGACCGTTGGCTTCGGTATTGCGCTGCATCGGGTCGATGGTTTGGTGGCCCTCCTCATCGAACAGCCCGCTGCGCTGTTCAAACTCCGTTTTGCCCTGGGCAAAGTCGTCGTTATAGACGAAATCGTTGCCGGTGTTGTAGGGCGGATCGATGTAGATCATCTTCACCTTGCCGAGGTAGTTCTCGCGCAGGAGTTTCAGCACGTCGAGGTTGTCGCCTTCGATGTAGAGGTTTTGGGTGGTATCGAAGTCGACGCTTTCGGCACGGCACGGGCGCAAGGTTTTCGAGGTCGGGGTATTGGCCAGCCGGATGGCCGCGCGCTTGTCGGGCCAGGTGAACTGGTAACGCTGTTCGGGGCCTTCGACCACGTCGTGAGCCAGGAGTTGGCGGAGTTTGTCGAAGTCGATGGCCTGTTCGACGCGACCGTTGCTGTTGATTCGTTCGGTCAGACACTCGGGGAACAACGCCCCGATTTGTTCTATATTTCTATCGGCCATATCCGCCGTCTGCATCTTCAGGTGTTCCATGGGGATTATTTCTTTTTTATTGATAACACAAGTGGAATCGTGTATTTTATGCGACTGATTGTTTGGCTTTCGACTTTCGACTCAACGTTGCCTCCAAAATTGAAGGCAACAACCTTGATACCTGCCCCGCCACTTTTTCCGTCGCTTTCTGTGGCTGTTATGGCAACATCAAAATCAACGTCAATAACGTTACCTTCGACAGTTCCTCTTACATATCTATAATCGCCATTAGATGCGAGTCCGTTTTTGGGAATATATCCTCCTATTTTTTGTAATTGCGAGTCAGCCTCATTAGCCCCTTCTACAATTTGTACTAACGTTTGGGTTGTAAATTCCTTTATGTCCATATTTATTCCAATTCTTTTTTCAGTTTCTTCAACTCTTCGAATAACTCCGATTTCCGCCGCGGCTGCCGCTCCGAACGGGCCTTGCGTTCCAGCACCTCGATCTGGTGAAGCAGTTTCGCGCGGCGGTCGTCCTGCACAATCTGTTCGGCAACGCTGCGCCCCTCGGTGGGGGTAACGGCTCCGATCGAGGCGACAATTTCATCCCATACGGCATCGAGATTCAATCCCCGGAGCGGTATGCGGACACTCCCGGCGGGTTGCCAGGCCGAGAATATCATCCGCGAACAAAAGAGCGCCAGCCGGACCTCTCCGTCGAACGATAATGCAAAGATAAGATTTTGTGGGATTAATCGGACCAGCAGTTCCAGATTCTTCGCCTGACATTCACGGTGTTTGAGCTGGACGTCAAGCAGATAAAATTTTTTCACCCGTTCGCCCTCCGCAAGGGCCGGAACCGTGGCCGGAGAGACCTCGGCAACGATGTCGATGCGGCTGATGTCGGCATCGAACCGGTCGCGCTGCGCCGCCCGCAATTCAAAACGGGAGTAGATCGTCTTCTTGGGGAGCGACCGGCGCATCTCGGTGGAGGAAGGAAGTCCGTACATGGGTTATTGGATAACGATGAAACAGATCAGTTCGAAATCATCGAGCCCCTTGATCTCGTCGGCGAACAGGCGCCCCGGGGCCCCGCTCAGGAAGCTGTCCAGATCGCTCTCGGCCTTGACCTCCACGATGGAGGCGATGGCCCGGTTGAGCAGTTCCGAGTAGTGGCGCATCTCGCGGCCGTCGCGGGTGAGGCGGTTGAATTCCCGGCAGAGCGTCGCATCGGGTTCGCTGTGGCCCTTGCACAAGCGGCGAAGCCGGTCGAGCAGCTCTTTGGGGGCGAGGTGGTTGATGACGACGGAGCCCGTTTCCGAAATATAGACCAGATAGAACGGATGGAGGCGGTTCTGGCGGTCGATATTGACCGAGTTGTTGCGGTTTTTCAGAACATAGATGACCCCCGGTGGGCAGTTGTCCGTATGGTTGACGACGGCATGTAATCCGAAAGGGGTATGTTCGATATCGGGATTCGTCTTCATGTAATCCAGCAGATCGAGCCGGAATTCATTCAGCCCCAGGTCCATGATGGAGATGCCCGACGACATCTCCTCGATGTCGACCACCTCCGATTGCAGTCGTTTGAGCTGTTCGCGTCGGTATTCCAGGTCGCCCTTCTCCTCGGGTGAAATCGGGTTGTCGTCTCCCGTTGAGGTCAGAACCGACACCTTCATGCGGGCCTCGACACGTCCCTTGAGGTCGATATATTCGTCGAGCGTCATGTCCGGCCAGTAGTTGACCAGCTGGATAACAGCGTTGCGTGACCCGATGCGGTCGATTCGTCCGAAGCGTTGAATGATCCGCACGGGATTCCAGTGGATGTCGTAATTGATCAGATAGTCGCAATCCTGCAGATTCTGTCCTTCGGAGATGCAGTCCGTGGCAATGAGCACATCAATCTGTTCGTGGATATCCGGGAAAAGCACCTCTTTCTCCTTCGATATCGGCGAGAAGAGGGTCAGCACGGTGTTGAAATCGAGTTTCTGGCGCAGGCGCAGAGTGCTTCGGGCCTCCACATCGCCGGTAACAAGCGCCGTGTGGAGACCTGTCTTTTCGTGAATGCGTTCCGCCAGATTGTTGTACAGATACTCGGCCGTATCGGAAAACGCCGTAAAGACAAGAACTTTCATGTTCCCGTCATTGATCGGGTGTTCGAATTTGTGGCGTAAGTCGGCTATGAGCTGCTGCAACTTGCAATCGTGTTCCGGGGTTATGTCGGCCAGCATGAACAGCAGCAGGTCGAGCGTTTCGAGATCCTCGGAAAGGTATCGCTTCCAGCTGACGTAGTCCATGTCCTTCAACGCGATTTGTGACTTACGGCCTCCAATGAAAAGGCTGTCCTGATCGTCGATATCCAGTCCGGAGGTGAAATCGAAATCGTCGATGGCGGTCGTTTCCGTATCGTGGCTGTCGATTTTCCGGATAGTGGCGTTGATGAAGCTCTGGATACGGGTGAGGGTCAGTCGGAAAGAATTGACCGAACTTTCAAGCCGTTTCAACAGATTGCTGCTCATCAACTGACGCAGACCGCTCTCCCGTCCGGCCATGGTGAGGTTCGCATAGCCCTCCTGCGAATCGCTTTTGGTGTATTTGGCACGCGAACTGGGCAAGATGAATAGCGAAGGCGTATAGATGGCCAGATTCAGTTGCTGAAGAAGTCCGAATATCTCGTTATAATTGATTGCCCGATCCAGATCGGTCAGGTGAGGCCGACGAGATATCGGAGCAAGCCGCTTCGGGAATTGGCCGATATCGGCCGTATCGTAATATTGCTCGATGTGTTTGCGGCTGCGGGCAATCGTAACGGAGTCGAGGACCTCGAAGAAGTCAAAACTCAACTTGTCGAGCAGCGCTTTGGTTGTGCGTTCGGCCTGTGGTAGACGAACCCAACTGTTGTATGCAGCTTGAGCCTGTCGGAAAATATCGTCTATTCCGTTCTGGGTATTCAGCAGAGAGTTGATATTGGCTGCATCTCCTTCATAAGCCAGAGCGATCTGATTCTTGAGATCGTTGAACCGATTGTTTACGGGAGTTGCGGACAGCATGAGGACCTTGGTCCGGACGCCTTGTCGGATTACTTTGTTGAGGAGTTGCAGGTAACGGTTTTCTCTTGGGTTCTCATCATTCTCATCCGTGGATACTTTACCTCCATTGCGGAAATTATGCGATTCGTCTATGACGACAAGATCATAATTTGACCAGTTGATATGTGTCAGGTCTATTCCATTGGACTTTCCGCTTTCGCGGGACAGATCGGAATGAAAAAGTATGTCATATCGCAGCCGATCCTTGGCTATGGGATTGTTCTTATAGTTGCTGCGGTAGGTTGCCCAGTTGTCGTATAGTTTCTTGGGGCAAAGGACCAGAACTGATTTGTTCCGGGTTTCATAATATTTTATGACTGAAAGGGCTGTGAATGTTTTGCCCAGACCAACGCTGTCGGCCAAGATACAGCCGTTATATTTTTCCAGCTTGTTTATGATGGCCAGACATGCATCTTTCTGGAAATTATACAGTTTGTTCCAGATGATGCTGTTCTTGAAACCGGTGGCCTCATTGGGCAGGACATCTTCGGATATATCTTCCAGAAATTCGTTGAAAATATTGTACAATGTGACAAAATAGAGAAAATCGGGAGCGTTCTCCTTGTAGGCATTGGTTATGTTGTCCAGAACTTCGTCTGTGACAATCTGCATTCGGGAGGTGTCGTTCCAAAGTTGATCGAACAGGGCCAAAAATTGTTGAGACATGGGGAAATCCAATTTGTTGACCATTGTATATGCATTATTGCCTCGTTCACACCCCAATTCGACTGTGGTGAATCCGGCAATGGGCATATAACTTTTGTTGTCTATATTGGCAAATCCCATCATGTTCTCATTCGTCCGATTGGATTTGAAGCAAGCCTTTCGTCGGATCCACTCCGCACACTCTTTGGCAATGGCTTTTTGAGATAACTCGTTACGAAGCTTTATTTCGAATTCTGAACCATATAGATTGCGTTCTCGGTTTAATCTGGGGATGTAAAACTCCCGTTTTTGCTTGTTGGCTTTTTCAGTAATAAAAGTCGGAGACGTAAAGATGAAGCGTAATTCTTCGATATCTTTCAATTGTTTTTTCAACTCCTGAAAGGCATAAATTGAAAAACAAGATGCTGCAATGGCAATTTTGCTTCCCGATTTAATCTCTTCGATAAAATCGTCCTTCAGGGTCTTGTCTATATTGTTGATTATCTCCATGACTTATATGCATATATAAACACGAATTTAGTTAAAAAAATTTAATTCAGATGAATTGGACAAGATCCCGCTTTGATTTAATTGTTTTTTGGTATTGATGATTTATAACGTAGCTCTTAATGCCGTCGCCCGCGGCGTCTGCGCTGTTGTTCCTGCTGGGTTTGTTCCGCCTCGTCGGGATCAAACCTCGGACGCAGCAAATCGTCCAGCAGGTAGCTGAACGAGGGTGTCAGGGTCGGAGCCGATTGGCGTTCGGGAGCAAGCGCCTGTCGGCTGTTTCGTTCCAGTGCGGTGTCGATTTTCGAATAGCTGAACTGCCGGTCGATCTTCGAACCGTTGAACGGGTAGCCGTTTTTTGCAAACACGACACCCTGCACGTCGGAAGTGCCTCCGCGCATCCGGAACTCCGTAGTGACACCTTCGCGGCGCAAGGCCGTCATTAGCTCCTCCCAGTTGCGGCAGCGGGGGACGGCATCGCACAGGGCATGGTAGATTTCATATTTTGTCTTGTCCGGTTCGCGTAGCCGGTACTCCTTGACCTGCTCCTTGCCCGATGCAAAGTAGAGCCCGTAGCGGGCGGTCAGTTGCTTGCAGAGCCGCTCCGAACGGTAACGGTCGTTGTGGTCGGAGATCGTCCGTCCGTCGTTGCCCACGCGGTTGAAGAGAATATGCAGGTGGGGATGTTCCCGGTCGCGGTGGCGGACAATGATAAGTTGCGTATCCTTAATCCCCATCCGGTCCAGATACTCCACCGCAATGGAGAGCAGCAGTCGGTTGTTCAACCGTGCGGCATCCCGAGGCGAAAAGGAGAGAACAACGTGTCCCACGGGTTTCGAAACCCTGGGGTTTTGCGCAGCCTGCCGTTCGAATCCGCGGATGATGGAGGGCGTGTCCTTGAACAGAACGCCCATTCCGGCCAGGCAGTCGGCGCCCTTCCCGGGACCGAAAATGTATTGGACGGCTCCGCCGAAGGAGCCGCCTTTCGAGAGTTTGGCAATCATGGCAGTTTGTCGATTCGGGTGAGCAGCGCATCAATTCGGTCGACCAACGCCGCCAAAGTGGCGGTATCGCGTCCATACCCGGCCACATGCGCCATGCGGGCGAGTTGGTTGAGGTTGTTCGCCATGCCGGTGAGCTGCCGCAGCAGGGTGAGCATCTCGGGAGTCATCCGAGCGCGGACGATGCTCCGGGCAAGGGCGCGCCGGGCGTATTCGGCACACACGAGACCGGCGACCCGTGCCTTGCGGCACAGGGCGTCGTAATCGGTCTCGTTCAGGCAGACGACCAGCCTTCGTTTGAGTCGTTCCGTTTCGGATTTGGGAGGGCGGCCGCCTCGCGGGCGGTTCGGATTCTTCGGACTTTTCATCTGTGTAATGTATAATAGACCAGCGGGATGGATTCGGAAGGTTTCGAGTGTCTCGAAACATAAACTTGCTTTTATTACAACCCGGAATCTCCCTCCGCGGCAGCCGAAGCCAGTTTTTCGCCGAAAGCCTCCATTTCTCGGCCGATCACCGTCTCGGAAAATTTGGCGTAATGGCGGGTCATGTTGGTGTTAGAGTGCCCAAGAATTTTGGCCAGGACGTCAATCGGCATTCCGTATTCGACCGCCATGCAGGCGAACGTATGGCGGGCGCAATGCGTGGTCAGCACCTTGTCGATGCCGCAGACGATGGCGATCTCCTTCATAAAGGCATTCATCTTCTGGTTGCTCGGCAGGGGCAGCACCCGTCCGCGGGCCTGGCAGACTGCGTCGTGCTCGTAGCGGCGGAGGATCTCCAATGCCATCGGGAGCAGTGGAATGCGGCTCATTACGGCGGTCTTTTCGCGCGGCTTGTGGATCCACCAGCGTCCTTCGTCGTCGCGCGAGATGTGTTCGCTCCGCAGGTGGTCGGCATCGGCGAAGGCCAGTCCCGTAAGGCAGCAGAAGACAAAAACGTCACGTATACGGGCCAGCCGATGGTCGAGTTGCTTGCGGGTCAGGATTTCCAGTTCGCGGGCCGTGAGGTGCTCTTTGGCCTGCGCCTGATCCTCCTTGAGTTTGTAGTAGAGGAAGGGATTCTTGGCAATCCATTCGTTGCGCAGGCAGTAGAGTACGAAGTTGCGAAGACAGTCCATGACGGCCACGGCGCCGTTGTGGCGGCAGCGGTGTGCCGTTTGCAGGAAGAGGCTGAATCCGTCGAGAAACTCGTAGTTCATCCGCTCGACGGGAATATCCTCCTCCGGGCCGCGCTGGGCGAGGTACTGTTTCAGATAGCGTAGCAGCCGTTCGTACTTGTCGGCTGTCCGCTGGGTGATGCGCACGCCGACCTCTGCCTGCCGCCGTTGGACGTAGTCGCCCAGCCCCGCGATCAACATCATGGTGTTTTTAAGCGGGTTGAAGTAACGCTGTTTGATTTGCAGGGCATTGGCCTCGAAACCTTCGGCAAGCAGTTTGCTGCGGATGTCGAGAATCTGTACACGGAATTCGTCAAGCATCTCGTTGATCTTCACGGATAGGCGGCTGGTCCCCATCATCCGTTCTTTTCGCTGGTTCCACAACTCGGGTCGTCCCTCGCAGTTGAAATAGATCTCCTGACGGAAACTGCCCGTTGTAATTCGGGCATAAATGGTTGCGAATCCGTCTTTTTTCGTTCTTCCCTTTCGCATCAGGAAGAGAATCCTGAAACTCTCTTGTCTCATGGTTTTGTAAAATTTAGAGGTTAACAAAACGCTGACAAGAAAAATCTATTGCGATGCAAAATGCAGCAGTTCAGTGTATTATAAGCAAAAAAGGTGGCAGTTTGCTCGCCTGGCTCCCGATTTGACCCCTTTGCCACCAAATTGCCACCCGAAGGTTTTCGGCGAAATACTTTTCGGTGGCGGAGGCCGGGATGCTGATTATTGCAATCAATTTATTGATATACAATCATTTCGCGCTGTTCTGCATCCGGATTCCCACAAAAAAAGGAGCCTCGAAAAAGGCTCCTTTGTGCGGATAAAGGGACTCGAACCCCCACGCCGTAAGGCATCAGATCCTAAGTCTGACGTGGCTACCAATTACACCATATCCGCGTTCGAAAGACAAAGGTAGCGAAAAATTCACAAATCCCAATCCGGGGCGGCCGTTTCTGCTTTTTTTTCGCTATTTTTGTGACCCCCAACCGAGTCATTATGCCTCAGATTGTTACCCTTGTCCTTTCGCCCAAACAGGCGGCGGATACCCGCTTGTGCGATACGCTCGCCGCGCGTCGTCTCGGCCTTGCCGCCGACGAGGTGGCCCTCGTGCGTGTCGTCAAGCGTTCGATTGACGCCCGCCAGCGGCAGCCCAAAGTCAACCTGACGCTCGAGGTCTACGTCGACCGCGAGCCGCTGCCCGCACCCGTACACTTCGACTACCCCTCGGTAGCCGGCCGTACGGAGGTGCTTGTCATAGGCTCGGGCCCGGCCGGCCTCTTCGCCGCGCTGCACCTCATCGAGCTGGGGCTGCGGCCGGTGATTCTCGAACGCGGGCGCGACGTCTCGGCCCGCAAGCGCGACATCGCACAGATTAACCGCAACGGAGCGGTCGACCCCGATTCGAACTACGCCTTCGGCGAGGGCGGCGCGGGAACCTTCTCCGACGGCAAGCTCTTCACGCGCAGCAAGAAGCGCGGCGACTACCACAAGGCGCTCGAGACGCTGGTCTTCCACGGCGCCGACCCCTCGATACTCTACGAGGCGCATCCCCACATCGGCACCGACCGCCTGCCCTACATCATGCGGGCCATCCGCCGGACGATTCTCGATGCCGGGGGAGAGTTCCTCTTCGAGCGGCGGGTGACCGACCTCGAGCTGCGCGACGGCCGCGTGACGGGCGTGCGCTGCGGCGACGAACGCATCGATGCGGCGGCCGTCATCCTCGCCACGGGCCACTCGGCGCGCGACATCTACGAGCTGCTGGCGCGCCGCGGTGTGCGGCTCGAGGCGAAGCCCTTCGCCATGGGGGTACGCATCGAGCATCCCCAGGCGCTCATCGATTCGATTCAGTACCACTGCGAGCGGCGCGGCGAGTACCTCCCGGCGGCGGCCTACTCGCTTGTCAGCCAGGAGGGCGGACGCGGCGTCTACTCCTTCTGCATGTGTCCCGGCGGATTCATCGTCCCGGCGATGACCGATGCGGCGCAGTCGGTGGTCAACGGCATGTCACCCAGCGGCCGCACGTCGCCCTTCGCCAACTCGGGACTGGTGACCGAAATCCGCCTCGAGGACTTCGCCCACCTGCGCGACGAGTGGGGCGAGCTGGCCGGTCTGAAGTTCCAGCAGCAGTTCGAGGAGCTGGCCCGCGAGCGGGGCGGCGACCACCAGGTGGCCCCCGCACAGCGTGTGGCCGACTTCGTGGCGGGACGCCCCAGCACGACGCTGCCGGCGACCTCCTACCTGCCGGGCATCACCCCCTCGCGTCTCGACGAGTGGATGCCCCGCTTCATCGCCGAGCGGCTGCGGGCGGGCATCGCCACCTTCGGGCGGCGCATGCGCGGCTTCTTGACCAACGAGGCGGTGGTCGTCGGCGTCGAGTCGCGCACCTCGTCGCCCGTGCGCATCCCGCGCGACGAGGCGACGCTCATGCACCCCGAAGCTGCCGGGCTCTTCCCGGCGGGCGAGGGTGCCGGCTATGCCGGAGGCATCATCTCGGCGGCCATGGATGGCGAACGAATTGCCGAGGCCGTCCGCAACTACGTCAAATAACTCGATTCAATGGATACCCCCTCCCTTTCAAACGACCGACTTGCCGCCCCCGCGGTGTCGGTCGTCATCCCGGTTTACAACCTTGAGGGCTACCTTGCCCCCTGCATCGAATCGGTCCGGCGCCAGAGCTACCCCGATTTCGAGGCCATCGTCGTCGACGACGGCTCGAAGGACGGCTCGCTGGCCGAAATCCGGCGCCTGACCGCCGGCGACGACCGCTTCGTGGTGCTCTCGACCGAGAACCGCGGCGTGGCCCGCGCCCGTGAGACGGCGCTGTCGCGCTCGCGCGGACGGTATGTCTGCTTTCTCGACGGCGACGACTGGTGGGAGCCCGACATGCTCGAGCGGATGGTTGCGGCCATCGAGGAGCGTGCGGACTGCGACATCGTCTGCGGCAACTACACGCGCGTCTGCGCCTCCTACCGGACGGTCGTCCGCGAGGGACGCACGGCCGACCTCGAGGGGCTGGGCTACCTGCGCGAGGTGATGACCTTCGGCGTCGCCCCCTCGCTGTGGGGCAAGCTCTTCAGACGCTCGCTCTTCGACGGCACGCTGCTCCACTATCCCATGCGCCGGGGGCAGGATACGCTGGTCAACATCCAGATTGCCTGCCGCGCGCCGCACGTGCGCTTCATCGACTACGCCGGGTACAACTACCTGCAGCGCCCCGGTTCGGAGATTCACCGCCGCATCAGCTTCGACTACTGCCGCAGCTACGCCGAGGTGGTTGACGACATCTTCCGCCGCAACGCCGTGCGGCTTGCCGACAGCGGCGCCGACCTCTACCGGCTGGTCAACGAGCTCTGGTGGTACATCCGCTACATCGACCGCAGCAGCAGCCCCTGGCGGGGCGACGACCCCTACGTATGCCGGCTGCGCGACCAGACGCGGGGGCTGCACCGCATTCTGAGCGGCTTCTTCTCGCGGAGCGAGCTGCTGATGTTCGCCCTCGACCGCTGGCATGCGTTGCGGCCGGCAGTCGTGCTCCTGCTCACGGCGCGCCGCTGGGGCACGAGTCTCCGCCGCCGTATGGCGCATTGAAAATTTTCGCTATATTTGTCCTTATGGAGCACTCCGGAACCATCATCCAGATATTCGCGACCCCCGCGTGGGGCGGTGGCGAGCAGTTCGTCTACGACCTCACGCGCCGCCTGCTGGCCGACGGCCGGCGCGTGGAGCTGGTTTCGCGCCGGAGCCGCATCATCGGCGAGCGCACGGCGGGCCTCGGGACCGGGTGCCGCACGATGCCCCTGAAGGGGGCCGTCGACCTCTGGTCGGCACTGCTGCTGGCGCTGCTGATTCTGCGGACGCGGGCCTCGGTGGTCCATGTCCACCACTTCAAGGATGCCTTCACGGCGGCCTATGCCTGCCTGCTGAGCCGCCTCTTCGGCGTGAGGCCCCGCATCGTGCTGACGCGCCATCTGGTGCGGCGCGGCAAGCGGGGATGGCTCTACGGCTGGCTCTACGGCCGCATCGACCGCATCGCCTTCGTCTCGGAGCTGGTCCGACGCGAGTTCCTCGCGGGCGAGCCGCCGGTCGACCCGGCCAGGCTCTGCGTCATCCACAACAGCGTTCCGGAGCCCGTTGCGGCGTCGGACGGGGAGCCTGCCGCCGACCTGCGCCGTCGTTTCGGCATTGCGCCCGCTACGCCGCTGCTGCTCTTCTGCGGCCGCCTGGTCCCCGAAAAGGGGTGCGACGTGCTGCTGCGCGCCTGCGCGCGGCTGGCCGAGCACGACTTCGCGCTGGTGCTGGTCGGCACGGGCGAGGAGCGCTTCGTCGCCGCACTCCGTGAAACGGCCTCCGAAGAGGCGCTGCGCGGCAAGGTCTTCTTTGCGGGCTTCGTCCGCGGGGCCAACCGGCTGCTGCCGCAGGCCGACCTCTGCGTCTCGCCCTCGGTGGTCAGCGAGGCGGGCAGTCTGACGGTGCTCGAGGCGATGCAGGCGGGGCGCGCCCAGGTCTGCTCCGACAACGGCTCGCAGCCCGAATTCATCGACGACGGGCGTACGGGGTTGCTTGTGCACCCGGGCGACGAAGAGGCGTTGGCGCAGGCGCTGCGGCGGCTGCTCGACGATGCCCCTCTGCGTGAACGCATGGGGCGCGAGGCCCGCGCCGATTTCGAGCGCAGCTTCTCCTACGACCACCTCTACGCACGATACCTCAATCTTTACGCATAAGATGCTTATTCCGTCATGAATCTGGATTTCCGAAGCCTCCGCATCGCATTCGACGCCAAGCGCATCACCCACAACGCTACGGGTCTGGGCAACTACGGCCGGACGATGGTCGCCATGCTGGCCCGCTTTGCGCCGCAGAACCGCTACGACCTCTATACGCCCGACCCGGGACGCGATGAGCTGCGCCGGCGGCTCGACGGTATCCCGCAGCTCACCTTCCGCTATCCGCACAAGCCGCTGCACGGCCCCTTCAAGGCGTTGTGGCGCTCGTTCGGCCTGAGCCGCGAACTGGCGCCCGACACGGCGCTCTTCCACGGCCTGAGCGGCGAACTGCCCTCGGGCCTCCGCAAGCGGGGCGTTCGGTCGGTGGTGACGATTCACGACCTGATATTCCTGCGCTTCCCGGCCTATTACAAGCCCGTCGACCGCTGGATTTATACGCTCAAGTTCCGCAGCGCCTGCCGCCGTGCCGACCGCATCATCGCCATCAGCGAAGCGACCAAGCGCGACGTGATGCACTTCTTCGGTATTCCGGAGCAGAAAATCGATGTGATTTACCAGGGGTGTGACGAGCGTTTCAAACATCCGGTCGATGCGGCGCTGCTCGACGACGTGCGCCGGCGCCATGCGCTGCCCGACCATTACATCCTCTCGGTGGGGAGCATCGAGGAGCGCAAGAATCTGCTGTTGCTGCTGCAGGCCGTCGCCCAGCTTCCCGCACCGCGCCACGTCGTGGCCGTCGGCAAACGCACGCCCTATACGCAGCAGGTCGAGGAGTTCGCCGCGGCGCATGGACTGACACCCTATCTGCATGTGCTCGAGGGCGTTTCGTTTGACGACCTGCCGGCGCTCTACCAGGGTGCCGACCTCTTCGTCTATCCGTCGCGCTACGAGGGGTTCGGCATCCCGATGATTGAAGCGGCCAACTGCGGCGTCCCCTCCATCGGCGCTACGGGTTCGTGCCTCGAGGAGGCCGGAGGCCCCGGCGCCCTCTACGTCGACCCCGACGACCCGCAGGAACTGGCCCGGCGGATTGAGGAGGTGCTCGGCGACGAGGCGCTGCGCCGGCGGATGGTTGCCGATGGACGCGCCTGGGTCGCCCGCTTCGAGCCCGAGGTCATCGCCTCGGAGCTGCTCTCGACCTACCGCAAGGTACTTGCCCTGTAGAAGCGTTCGGGAAGGCATTTCCCCGTGTCGCGGTGGGAACGATGTTACGGGATTGTTAAATTTATTTAGAATATTCCTAAAATATTTGCATAATTCACCGAACAGCCTTATCTTTGCAACGAAGTTTTAAGGTTCATTTTAGGTTAGTAGTTTTAGGTTGGTGAGGAAACTGTGGAGTTCGGGCTCAGCCCGATTCCGGGTTTCCTTTTTTTGTGCCCCTTTTTGCGCTTCGGTTCTGCCCGGACCCAGTTTCCGGCGGCTCCGAATTTTTTTATTTTCAGCCCCTCCTCTTCCGGGGTGTCTGCTGCCCTGCTTTTTCTTCCGAGCTGCTCTTTCTCCTTTCCGAGTTGTTCTTTTTCCTTTTGGGCTGCTGTCTTCCTTCTGAGGTGTCCGGTGCCCTGCTGCCTTTTCCCTTTGCCTTCTTTCCTCGCCTCCTTTCCCGTGCGCCCTCTTCCTGCACGCCCTCTTCCTGCACGCCCTCTTCCTGCACGCCCTCTTCCTGCACGCCCTCTTCCTGCACGCCCTCTTTCCTCACGCCCTCTTCCCCGCGTGCCCTCTTTCCCGCACGCCTTTTTTTCGCGCCTCCTTTCCCGTGCGCTCTCTTTCCCGTGCGCTCTCTTTCCGCGCTCTCTTTCCCGCGCGCCCTCTTCCCCGCGCGCCTCTTTCTGCACGCCCTCTTTTCGCGCGTCTCGCACCTTCCTTCCCCGCCTACACTCTTCCCGGCTTGAACCCTCTCCCCAGCTTGAGCATTCTCCAACCGGCACCTCGGCTGAACGGAACGGCTGCGGATGGAACGGTTCGAAATGGGGTTCTAATGTCTGCGCAATCGTTTTCGGTGCCTCTACAGGCCCATCCAGGGCGGTTTATGTTACCAAATTGTTAAATATATTTAGAATATTACTAAAATATTTGCATAATTCAAAACGGCCCCGTATCTTTGCAGTGAAGTTTTAAGGTTCATTTAGGTTAGTAGTTTTAGGTTGGTGAGGAAACTGTGGAGTTCGGGCTCAGCCCGATTCCGGGTTTCCTTTTTTTGTGCCTTGTTTTGCGCTTCGGTTCTGTCGGGACCCTCTTCCCGGTGGCTCCGATTTTTTTTGCCCGCAGGCGTAGGTTTTGCCGCCGCTTCACTAGGTCGGACCGAATGGCCTTTGCCTCGGACGGAACCGTTTGTCGGAGACGCATCATCCTGCTTTCCAACGGTTTCAAGCGGCCGTGGAAATCAGTAGAAGGCTGTTTATGTTATCAAATTGTTAAATATATTTAAGATATTACTAAAATATTTGCATAATTCAAAACAGCCCCTTACCTTTGCAGTGAAGTTTTAAGGTTCATTTAGGTTAGTAGTTTTAGGTTGGTTGAGGAAATCGGCAGGTTGCAGCGGTCCGACTGCTGCTAAGACCGACGGGGCGGTGCTCGTTCCGGGGTCGAATACCTCCGATTGAACCTCGTTTTCGATGGGGGTGGTGCCCTGTCGAAAAAAACGGTTCGAGCTCTCTTCGTGAGAGTCCGGACCGTTTTTTTGTTGTCTGGAGTTGTGCGGCGGGGATGCCGCGGCGGGCTGCGAAGTGCGCGTATGGTTTTGGTTTGCAGTGGATTGCCGCCGAAGGAGGCGAGAGGCGGGAATTTTGCGCCGGGTGGCTGGTGCCGTCTGCCGGTCACAAGACTTTGGGGGCCGGCGGCTGGTGGGGGCTGTCGGTTGCCTATGGCCGGGTGCCGGGTGCCGGACTTCAGCAGACGCCGGAGTTCGGGCGCTGGGCCTCGGCGGCTGCTTGTCGGAGCCCGTCGGGTCAGAGCTGTTCGAGCTCGGCGCGGCTGACCAGCACCTCGATGTCGCCCAGCGCATTGTCGCCGATTTCGTAGGGGGCGTAGCGGAAGAGGATGCCCTCGTCGGTGGGCTGGAAGTTCTCGCACGGGAGGATGTAGTCGGGGAAGAAGCCCAGCGCGGCGAGCCCCTCGTCGTCGGAGACGTGGTACTGCGCCCGCAGCCGGGAGCGGATGAGGCCGGCGAGGCGCTCCTGTTGCTGTGGGGTGAAGAGATCGCCCAGCGTCAGTTCGTAGCCCCCTTCGAGCGAATAGGTGTGCGTCGTGGTGTCGTAGAGGTCGTGGGGACCGCCCAGATAGCCCGAGCGGGTGATGGTGTAGACGAGCAGCGTGTCGACCCGTGCGGCGGTCGCCTCGACCGAATAGCTGTAGCGGGCCGCCTCGTCGCCCGGAAGCATCGAGCCGTCGGCGAGCTGCTCAACGGCCGTGCGCATCGCCTCGCGGGCCGTGCCGGTGAAGCCCTCCAGCTCGAAGAAGTAGGCGATGTCGGCCTCCTCGATGGCCTGCAGCGCCGGCGAGCGGTCGGCCTCCTCCAGCGAGAGGAAGCGGTACTGGATGTCGTATTGCGCGGCGCCCGCGTGCACGAGCGTGTCGAGCGCCAGCGTCTCGAAGCGGGGTTCGCTCTTCTTCGGGGTGCAGGCCCCCAGCATGAGCGCCAGGAGCAGCAGGGGGAGGATGCCGGTTCGTTTCATCGTGAAAAGGTGTTTTCTCGGGAAGCGCCGTTTTGCAGCTTCCTGAAATCAAAGATAAGACAACTCGGTCGATAATGCAAGCGCCGGCCGCGGAATCGCCGCCCCGGCGGGAGGGTGTCGGGGGCGTTGCAGGGGCGATGGGGCCGTGGAAGGTGGTGCGCCGCGGCGCCCGGTGGGTGCGGCGGGGTAATCTGCGGTGCGCTCCGGTGTGCTCCGGTTGCCGGATGGGGGCGGTGTGCTCCGGTTGCCGGATGGGGGCGGGGCGCCCCGGTGCCCGGTGGGGCTCGATGGCGCTCGGCGGGGTCCGGCGAAAGAGAGCAGCCCAGCGCCTGTCCATCCGCTGGCTGTCCACCTGCGCTTGTCCACCCGCGCCTGCCCGCAGTCCCTTGCGGTGTCCGACGGCGCCCGATGGGGCAGTGGAAGGAGGCGCGCTCCGGCGCCCCGAAAGCCCCCTGGCGGGCGGTTTTTGCAGAAAAATGCACTTTTTTTACCGAAAAATTTGCAGATTCGATTTTAGTCGCTATCTTTGCACCACAATTCAACGGTGGATTCATCTAAGGGTTAGGATACATGCCTCTCACGCATGACATAGGGGTTCGAATCCCCTATCCACTACCAATAAGGCGACCGAACTTCCGGTCGCTTTTTTTGTCTCCGCACCCCACCCCGAAACCCCTGTACCCATGCAGCGCTACACGAACCGCAACATACTGAAAATCACCCTTCCGGTGCTGGTAAGCCTCCTCATGGAGCAGCTCGTGGGGCTGACCGACACCATCTACCTGGGCCACTACGGCGACGGGCGCACCGAGCTGGCCGCCTCGGCGCTGGCCGGTGTCTTCTATCTGGTGGTCTTCATGCTGGGCTTCGGCTTCAGCGTCGGGGCGCAGGTGCTCATCGCCCGCCGCAACGGCGAGGGGCGGCTGCACGAAATCGGCCCCGTCTTCATGCAGGGGTCGCTCTTCCTGCTGCTGCTCGCCGCCCTGCTCTTCGCCCTCTCGCGCCTCTGCGCCGAGGGGCTCTTCTCGCTGCTCGTCGAGCAGCAGGCGGTACGCCGCGCCGCCGTCGACTACCTCGACTGGCGCGTCTGGGGCTTCTTCTTCTCCTTCGCCGCGGCGATGTTCCGCGCCCTCTACGTGGGGACGACCCGCACGCGGATTCTTACGGCCAACTCGGTGGTGATGGTGCTGACGAACGTCGTGCTCAACTACCTGCTGATTTTCGGCCGCTGCGGTCTCCCCGAGCTGGGCATCGCCGGTGCCGCCATCGCTTCGGTGGCCGCCGAGGCGGTCTCGGTCCTCTTCTTCCTCCTCTACACGCGGCTGCGCTTCGACTGGCGCCGCTACCGCCTCTTCCGCTTCGGCGGTGTGGACCTCCGCCTGCTGGGCCACATCCTGAGCATCTCGGTCTGGGTGATGCTCCAGGAGGGGATGGCCTTCCTCAGCTGGTTCCTCTTCTTCGTCTGCATCGAGCGGCTGGGGACCGACCAGCTGGCCGTGACGAACATGGTCCGCAGCATCGGCTCGGTGGTCTTCCTCTTCGTCAACGCCTTCGCCTCGACGGCCAGCTCGCTGGTGAGCAACCTCATCGGCGCGGGTCATGCGGAGGAGGTGCGCCCGCTCTGCCGCCGCATGACGCGCCTCTGCTTCTCGTTCGTCGTGCCGCTGGCGCTCCTCATCGCCCTCTTCCCCGAACGGGTGCTGGGCTTCTATTCGGACGATGCGCGGCTGGTCGCCTACGGCGTCCCCTCGCTCTGGGTGATGCTCTCGACCTACGTGCTCTGCGTGCCGGCCTTCATCGGGCAGTTCGCCGTCTCGGGAACGGGCCACACGCGCGTGACGCTGGGCATCGTCCTGGCGGCCATCCTCTTCTATATGGCCTATACGCTCTGGCTCACGCTCGTGCTGCGCGCCGACGTGGCGCTCTGCTGGACCACCGACCACCTCTACTATCTGGTCACGCTGCTGCTCTCGGTGCTCTACCTGCGCAGCGGCCGTTGGCAGCGGGGGACCGTGTAGCGCTCCGTGCTGCGGCAAAAGTGGGGCGGGCGGCGGAGCGAAGCTGCGGCCCGAAGGAGGCGGGTGGACGGTCGGGTGAGCGACAAGGGGTCGGATAGAAGAGAGCCGGCCGGGCCGAAGCGGGTGAAACGCGCCGCCGGAAAGGATATAAAAAAGGGTGTCGGTCGGGAAGGAGGGTGCCGGAAAGGCCAACGTGTCGCTCTCCGCACCGCACGCCGCCCATTGCGGGTTGCGCGGTGCATTCCGTCCGGCTGTGGGTTGCGCGGTGCGCCCCTTCCGGCGGGCACAAAAAAACGGCGGTCCGAAGGCCGCCGTTGCTGCATGGGGGTATGTCGTGCGCCGTTCTATTTGTCGAACTTGCCCTTGAACTTCTCCAGCTGGCGCTTCAGCGCGTCGATGGCTTCGTCGACCGACTCTTCGAAGCTCTTCGAGCGGTGGTCGGCCACCAGGTCCTCGCCCGGCATGTGGAGCGTGATGGTGGCTACCTTGTTACCCCTGTCGTGGTCCTTATCGAGTTTCATGACTACTTCTGCGCCTGTCGAGCGGTCGGCAAAACGGTCGAGCTTGGCCATTTTGTTCTCAACGAATTCGAGCAGCTTCTTGTCTGCGTCGAACTTCACGGATTGAATCTGTACGTTCATAGCACAAAGATTTAAGAGGTGTTATCACTTCCCACCCTTTTCGCGGGGATGGGCCTTGTTGTAGACCTCCCGCAGCCGTGCGATGCTGTTGTGGGTGTAGACCTGAGTGGCCTGCAGCGAGGCGTGGCCGAGGAGCTCCTGGATTTCACGCATGTCCGCTCCGCCGTTGAGCAGATGGGTGGCGAAGGTGTGCCGCAGCACGTGGGGGCTTCGCTTGCCCTGAACCCCGCCCCGTGCCAGCTCTTCGCGGACCACCCGGTAGACGACGCTGCGCGAGATGCGTTTTCCTTTCTGAGTTAAAATTAACGCTTTTTCCGAAGAATTGCAAATATTTTGCCGCTCGATTAGCTCCAGGTAGTGCAAAATCTTCTCGCGGAGGAACTCCATGACCGGAACGATGCGCTCCTTGTCCCCCTTGCCGCGCACGCGCAGCGAGGTGTAGTCCTCCGAGAAGTCCGTGCGGTCGATGCCCACCAGCTCGGCCAGCCGCAGCCCGCAGGCGTAGAGCAGCAGCACGATGAGCGAGTTGCGCTCGGTGGTGAACCGCTCGCTGTCGAACTCGCACTCGCCGACGATGCCCGTCATGCGGCTCTCGGGGACGAAGGCCGGCAGCCGCCGCGAGGTCTTGAGCGCGTGGATGCGCTGGAAGACATTCTGCTCGACGATGCCGCGGCGCAGCATCCACTTGAAGTAGGAGCGCAGCGACGAGACCTCGCGGTTGATGGAGGCCGCCCCGAGCCGCCCCTGCTCCGAGAGGTGGAGAATCCACTCGCGGGCCCGTTCGGCGGTCACCCCGCGGGGGTCGAAGTGTTCGTCGTCGGTGCCGAGCCAGGCGTAGAACTGCTCGATGTCGTGGCTGTAGTTGCGCACGGTGAGCGGCGAGTAGCGCCGTTCGGCGGCCAGATATTGAATGAAATCGGGGAGCATGAAACAAAGATAGCGTTTTTTCCTATTTTTGCGTATCGAAAAAACAGCTTGACATGATGAAACGAAGAGTTCTGTTTGCACTTTTGCTCGCCCTGCTCTGCGGCTCCCGCGCCGCGGCGGCCCGCATCGATACCCTTTCGCTCGACAGCCGGGTACTGAACCGCCCGGTGACGGTGGTGGCCGTGCTGCCCGACGGTGCTTCGGAGCACCACCCCGCGCCGCTGCTTCTGCTGCTGCACGGCTACGGCGGTGACGCCTTCTCGTGGCTGAAAATCAAAACCGGGCTCCCCGCGCTGGTCGACCGCACGGGAATCGCCCTGCTCTGCCCCGACGGTGGGCAGAGCTGGTACATGGACAGCCCCGTCGACACGACCAGCCGCTATGAGAGCTTTCTGGTCGGGGAGCTGATACCCTATGCCGACGCCCACCTTCCCGTGGCGCGCGACGCCCGCCACCGGGCCGTAGCCGGACTGAGCATGGGGGGCTTCGGGGCCATGCGGCTGGGGCTGCTCCACCCCGACCTCTTCGGTGCGGCGGGGAGCATGAGCGGCGGGCTCGACATCCGCCCCTTCCCCGGACGGTGGGAGCTCGACCGGCTGCTGGGACGGCAGTCCGAGTCGCCCGAAAACTGGGAGCGGATGACCCCCATCAACCTCATCGCGCAGCTCGACCCGGCCCGCACGCCGGCGCTCATCATCGACTGCGGCTACGACGACTTCATCTTCGAGGTCAACCGCGCCTTCCACCGCGAGCTGCGCCGGCGGGGCATCCCCCACGACTTCTGCGTCCGCCCGGGGGGGCACGAGCTCTCCTACTGGGCCAACGCCATCGACTACCAGATGCTCTTCTTCAGCAAGTTCTTCGCCGCTGCCGACGCCGAGGAAGAGAGGGCCTTCGACGGCGGCTCCTCTGCGGCTGCCTCCTCCGACGACGACGGCGCCGCGGCTCCGGCTGCCGCATCCGACGCCCGACCGGAGGCACAGACCGGCCGTTGACCAACCTCTGAAATCTCCGCCTCTGATGGAAAAACGCAAAACCTCCGCCCGCCGGAATGCAACCCCGGCCCGTCCCGCATGCCGGCCCTCCTCTGCCGGACGCCCTTCGACCGCCTCCGCCCGCCGCTCCTCCGACGGTGAGGACCGCTCCGCTGCCCCGTCACCCTCTGAGCCTTCGACCGCTCCGGTTCCGGCTTTGACCGCCCCGGCTCCGGCTTTGACCGCTCCGGCAGCGGCGGCCCGTGAGCGCTGGAAGCCCGGCACGCTGATTTACCCGCTGCCGGCCGTGCTGGTGAGCTGCGGCGCCACCCCCGAGGAGTACAACCTGCTGACCGTCGCCTGGACGGGCACCGTCTGCACCAATCCGCCGATGTGCTCCATCTCGCTCCGCCCCGAGCGCCACTCCTACGAGATTATCCGCCGCACGGGGGCCTTCGTCATCAACCTCACCACGCAGGCGCTGGCCCGCGCCACCGACTGGTGCGGCGTCCGCTCGGGTCGTGACTGCGACAAGTTCCGCGAGGCGGGGCTCACGCCGCTCCCCTCCGACCGGGTCGAGGCGCCCCTGGTGGCCGAGTCGCCCGTCAACATCGAGTGCCGCGTGCGTCAGCGGCTGCCGCTCGGTTCGCACGACCTCTTTCTGGCCGAGGTGGTCGGCGTGCAGGTCGACCCCGCCTACATCGACCCCGCAACGGGGCGCTTCGACCTGGAGCGGGCCGGGCTGATTGCCTACTCGCACGGCGAATACTTCGCCCTGGGGCGCAGCCTGGGCCGTTTCGGATGGTCGGTGCGTAAAAAATCCCGCCCGGCGGCCGAAAGCCGTCCGGCGGGAAAGCCGAAGTCGAAATCGAAGAGCCGGTAGCGCGTCGTCCGGCCGTAGGAGGCGGCACGAGCTGTACGGAGCAGGCGCTGCCGGTGTCCGGACGCCCCGGGGCGGAAGGCGAATGTTTGCGCCGCGGTGCTGTGCCTCGGATGCGGTGCAGCGTCGCGTGGAACGCGTTGCGTTGCGGTGAAGCGACGTGGGGGTGCTGCGGTGCCCGCCCGTTGCGCCGCGCCTCTCAGCTCTGCTGCGAGCGGTACTCGTTGGGGGTCTGGCCGGTAACCTTCTTGAAGAGGCGCGTGAAGTGCTGCGGATATTGGAATCCCAGCGCATAGGCCACCTCGCCGATGCTGCGCCCCGGGGCGAGCATCAGCTCCTTGGCCGCCTCGACCAGCTTGAGCTGGATGTACTCCTGGGCCGTCTTGCCCGTCTCGCGCTTGACCAGGTCGCCGAAGTAGTTGGGCGAGAGGCAGAGCTCTCCGGCGAAGTACTTCACCGTGGGGAGCCCCTCGCGGCGGGCGCGGTCGCCGGTGAAGTAGTCGTCGAGCAGCCGCTCGAAGCGGCTCAGCACGTCGTGATTCACATGCTGGCGCGTGATGAACTGCCGCTCGTAGAAGCGCAGGCAGTAGTCCAGCAGCATCTCGATGTTGATGGCTATCAGCCGCCGGCTGTGGCGGTCGATGGCGTGCTCGAGCTCGTTGCGGATTTTTCGCAGCGAGTCGATGACCAGCTCGCGTTCGCGTTCCGAAAGGTGCAGCGCCTCGTTCACCTCGTACGAGAAGAAGGAGTACTCCTTCATGTTGCGGGCCAGCGACGTGCCGCGGATGAGGTCGGGGTGGAAGACCAGCGCCCACCCCTTGGGCTGGAACTTTTCGCCGTTGTCCTCCACGCCGATGACCTGTCCCGGTGCCAGACAGACGAGCGTCCCCTCCTGATAGTCGTAGTGGTGGCGGCCGTAGAGCAGGTCGCCGCACTTCACCTCCTTGAGAAAGATGGCGTAGAAGCCGAAGGTCTGCCGCTGGTGGCGGATGGGTGAGACCTCCGACATGTCAATGACGCTCACCAGCGGGTGGAGTGTCTCGATGCCGAGCTGGGCGTTGTACTCGCCGACCGATTCGATGTGGAGGATTTGCTCCCTTTCTCTCTCTGCCATGGATGCCGTGGAATTGGTTTCAGGACAAAGATAGCTCTTTTTTGCGGGAACGGAGCGCCGGCGGCCGCAAAACCGGAATCGGGGTAGCGCAATCCGGAATCGGGATAGATGCCCGCGCCGTCGGTGCGGATTCCATGCCCCGGTACGGGCCGGATGCTGTCCCGGCCGGACAAAGCGCCGGGCGGAAGAGCCCCCGACCGGACGCGCCCGGGCGGATGAAGCTGCGGGCGGAAGAGCCCCCCCGACCGGGCGGAAGGCCCCCGCTGCCCCGCGCGGAGCGGGCGGCGCAGGCAGAAACCGGAATCGGGGTAGGTTTTCCCGGAATAGGGTTGGGCGGAGCTGCGGCGCGATGCGCTACCTTTGCATCGGACGGAAAGGAGCACCGCCGGTGCGGGAGGCCGACGCGCAACTTCTGCACACATCACACACCGCATCGCCCGACCGGTATTCGCTGCCGGTCCGCTGCCGGCCTCCTCACGGCGGGGCTTTCCTCCACCGTCCGACCAACGCACGAAAAAAACGAACAGCCATGAATGCAAGACTCCGTATGCGAACCGCCCTGCTGGCGGCTGCGGCGACGCTTCTGCTCGCGCCCGCACTCCATGCCCAGCAAAATGCCCGGCAAAACACAACACCGACAACCATGGATAAACAGACCTCTTTCCGGCAGATTTTCCCGCAGGGTGCGGAGAATCCGCCCGTCAATGCACAGTATTTCACCGGGCGCTCCTACCTGGCGCCCCTGACCGCCAACAAGGCGCTCAACGTCCCGCTCTACAACGTCACCTTCGAGCCCGGCTGCCGCAATAACTGGCACAGCCATACCGGAGGCCAGATTCTGATTGTGACCGCCGGCCGCGGCTACTACCAGGAGCGCGGCAGCGCGGCCCGCGAGCTGCTGCCGGGCGACGTGGTGGAGATTGCCCCCGACGTCGAGCACTGGCACGGGGCCGCCCCCGACAGCTGGTTCTCGCACCTGGCCGTCGAGTGCAACCCCGCCACCAACCGCAACACGTGGCTCGAACCGGTCGACGACGAGTCCTATGCCGCCGCCGTGGCCGGTGCGCAGCCTTCACCCGTGCGGCAGTCGCAGGAGAGGCTGCCGCTGACCGACGAGGCGGCCCGCAACCTGGCCGCCTGGCAGTCGGACGAGACGGCACAGCTCGCCCTCACGGACCCCGAGCTGGCCGCCGCGGTCGGCAACTTCGCCTTCGACGAGGTGCGGCGCGTCGGCGGGCTGAGCTCCGAGGAGCGTATCCTCGTGACGATGGCGTCGGCCATTGCGCTGGGGAGCGAACCCCTCTACCGGCAGACGGTCGGGGCGGCGCTCGATGCGGGTCTTTCACCCGAGATGGTCGAGGAGGTGCTCTACCACGCTACCCCCTACGTCGGCTTCGCACGGGTTGAGGGGCTGCTCGGCCTCAAGAACCGGCTGCTGGCCCGGCGGGGCGTCGCGCTCCCGCTCAAGGGCCGTGCGACCGTCACCCGTGACGAGCGGCTCGAAAAGGGGCTCGCCCTCCAGAAGTCGCTCTTCGGCGAGGCCATCGACCGCATGTATGAAACTTCGCCCGCCGACCTGCTCCCCCTGCAGCGCGCCCTCTCGGCCAACTGCTTCGGCGACTACCAGACCCGCACGGGGCTCGATGCGCGGCAGCGCGAGCTGCTGACCTTCGCGATGCTCGTCTCGCTGGGCGGCTGCGAGTCGCAGGTCAAGGGCCACATCCGGGGCAACGTCGCGGCGGGCAACGACCGCAGGGTGCTGCTGGGCGCCGTCATGCAGCTGCTGCCCTACATCGGCTATCCGCGGACGCTCAACGCCGTGGCCTGCCTCGAGGAGGTGCTCCCAGCCGACGCGCGGTAGCCCCCCCCCGATGCTGCCTCTCTCCGCAACGGGCCGGAAGCGCACATGCGCCTCCAGCCCGTTCTCTTTTCCGGCGGTGCGTTCCGCGCAGCCTTTTCCGGCAGGCCCTTTCCAGTACGGTCTTCCCGTCCGGCCCTTTCTGGTGCGGTCTTTTCCGGCGGCCCTTTCCAGCTCCGGTCTTTTTCATCGATGCGTCCTTGCTCGGTCTTTCCCGGCGACTCGTTTTTGCGCAGCCTTTCCCGGCGGTTTTTCCATCGGGGCGCCCCGCCCGACGGACAAAAAAGGTGAAAACGGCGCCGAAACGGGCGGAAAAGGCGCCTGACGGAGGGTCGAGCGGATTTATTTCCTATCTTTACGAAAAGTTCCCCTCCGACATGAAGTTCAAATTCGGTCTTCTGCCGCGCGTACTGGCGGCCATCACCGCGGGCATCCTCTGCGGCCTCTTCTTCCCCGAGTGGCTGACGCGCGTTGCGGCCACCTTCAACGCCCTCTTCGGGCAGTTCCTCGAATTCATCATCCCGCTGCTCATTCTGGGGCTCGTCGCCCCCGGCATCGCCGACCTGGGACGCAACGCCGGGCTGCTGCTGCTCCTCACGGCGGCACTGGCCTACGGCTTCACGCTCATCTCGGGATTCGGCACCTACGCCGCCGGGCGGCTGCTCTTCCCCCTGATGCTGCGCGGCGCAGCGGCCGGCACGGCGGCCGAGGCGGTCAGCTTTGCCCCCTACTTCACCGTCCCCATGCCGCCGGTCATGGGGGTGATGTCGGCGCTGCTGCTCGCCTTCGTCCTCGGACTGGGGATGGCCTATGCGCAGAGCGTGCGGCTGAAGGAGGTGATGAGCGAGTTCCGGAGCATCATCGAGCGGACCATCTCCGGGGTGCTCATCCCGCTGCTGCCCCTCTATATTTTCGGCATCTTCCTCATGATGACGCAGTCGGGACAGGTGGCCTCCGTGCTGGAGGTCTTCGTCAAGCTCATCGTCGTGATTTTCGTGCTGACGCTCCTGCTGCTCGCCTTCCAGTTCCTCACGGCGGGGGCCGTTGCCCGGCGCAACCCCTTCGTGATGCTCCGCACGATGCTGCCGGCCTATGTCACGGCCCTCGGCACGCAGTCCTCGGCGGCAACCATTCCCGTGACGCTCGAGCGGACGCTCCGCCTCGGCGTGCGCCCCGAGCTGGCCTCGTTCGTCATCCCCCTCTGCGCAACCATCCACCTCTCGGGGTCGATGATGAAGATTGTCGCCTGTGCGCTGGCCGTCTCGATGCTCGCCGGGCTGCAGCTCCCCACGGCGACCTTCGTCGGCTTCATCCTGCTGCTGGCGGTGACGATGGTGGCGGCCCCGGGCGTTCCGGGCGGCGCCATCATGGCGGCCGTCGGCCTGCTGGAGTCGATGCTGGGCTTCGACGAGACACTCGTCGGGCTGATGATTGCCACCTACATCGCCATGGACAGCTTCGGTACGGCGACCAACGTCACGGGCGACGGCGCCGTGGCGGTCATCGTCGACAGCATCGACCGTCGGAGCAGACGGTCATAGCAGACGGTCGTAAGCGGACGCGGGGCGCCCCTTTTCCCGAAAAATAAGTATTTAAGCGTACGCGCAAGGGTCGAAAAATGGCTAACTTTGGCCGTCAAATGCGATTTTGCGTACTCAGGTACGCCCCCCGAACCGAACTGAACATCAAAATTAGGATAGAAATGGTTGATATTTTTTCCCGTCTTGAGAAGAATGCCGGCGGCCCGATTGGCCAGTACATGGCCTATGCCCACGGTTATTTCGCATTCCCCAAACTCGAGGGCGAAATCGGTCCTCACATGCGTTTCCGCGGCAAGGAGATGCTCAACTGGAGCCTGAACAACTACCTCGGTCTGGCCAACCACCCCGAGGTGCGCAAGGCCGATGCCGAGGGCGCTGCCCAGTTCGGCATGGCGGCTCCGATGGGCGCCCGCATGATGAGCGGCCAGACGAAGTACCACGAGCAGCTCGAGCGCGAGCTGGCCGAGTTCGTCGGCAAGGAGGATGCCTTTCTGCTCAACTTCGGCTACCAGGGCATGCTCTCGATTATCGACTGCCTGCTCACGCCGCGTGACGTGGTGGTCTACGATGCCGAGGCCCACGCCTGCATCATCGACGGCCTGCGCCTGCACAAGGGCAAGCGCTTCGTCTACGGCCACAACGACATGGAATCGCTCCGCCTGCAGCTCAAGCATGCCACCGAGCTGGCCGAGGAGCAGAACGGCGGCGTGCTGGTCATCACCGAGGGCGTCTTCGGCATGAAGGGTGACCTGGGCAAGCTCGACGAGATTGTCGCCATGAAGAAGGACTTCCAGTTCCGTCTGCTGGTCGACGACGCCCACGGCTTCGGTACGATGGGCAAGGGCGGCCGCGGTACGGCTTCGCACTTCGGTGTGGTCGACGGCGTCGACGTGCTCTTCAACACCTTCGCCAAGTCGATGGCCGGCATCGGCGCCTTCGTGAGCGGTCCCCGCTGGCTCATCAACCTGCTGCGCTACAACATGCGTTCGCAGCTCTACGCCAAGTCGCTCCCCATGCCGATGGTCATCGGCGCGCTGAAGCGTCTGGAGCTGATTCGCAACCACGCCGAGTATCAGGAGAAGCTGTGGGTGATTGTCCGCGCGCTGCAGAACGGTCTGCGCGAGAACGGGTTCAACATCGGCGTTACGAACTCGCCCGTGACCCCCGTCTTCATGAAGGGTGGTATTCCCGAGGCGACGAACCTGATTGTCGACCTGCGCGAGAACCACGGCGTCTTCTGCTCGATTGTCGTCTACCCGGTCATCCCGAAGGGCGAAATCATCCTGCGCGTGATTCCCACGGCAGCCCATACGCTCGACGACGTGAACTTCACGCTCGAGGCCTTCAAGTCGGTGCGCGACAAGCTCGAAAGCGGCTACTACGCTTCGCTGCCGATTCCGATGCGTGCGGACGAGGGCTTCAAGGTCCGTTAATTCGACCAATCGAAAGGGTCAACCCCGCAAAGGTCCGGAACGGTTCGGTTCCGGACCTTTTTTTATGGGGAGGTACGGCTGTTGGGATGAAAAAAACGTGCTTTTTTGCGGGAAAATTTTGCGGAATCGAAAAAAGCGCTTATATTTGCAATCCCAAAACACGGGTAACAGGCCTCTCGGGAGGCGCCCGGCGGCGGGAACCATGCGGAAATAGCTCAGTTGGTAGAGCGCAACCTTGCCAAGGTTGAGGTCGCGGGTCCGAGTCCCGTTTTCCGCTCCGGAGGGGGCCAGAAAAGAAACCCGATAGGAAGCAAAAAGTCTTGTATATCAGCGATATGCAAGGCTTTTTCTTATATTCTCCCACTCTTGTTGACGCAAAAGGCAGCAAGTATTTCACGCCTTAATCGTGACCTTTTTTGCTCGGACCGAAAATAGGTCACGATTTAGCTCTATTTCGCTGATTTGTATTATTTTACTCTACAACATTCCAGTGCTGAAGACGTTTAATTTATCCAAAAACCAAGCAGCCATGTTGCCACGAACCACCTTCAGCGTCGTCTTCTTCTGCAAGAAGACCAAAGTCACGAAAAAGGGCAAGGCCCCGATCTATGCCCGTATCACTACGACCGGTCAGTCGACCGAAATCTACACACAGTGCCAGATCGAGCCCGAACGCTGGAATCAGCGCCTCGAACGCTCTCTCTACAAGGATGAGGTCGACCAGCAGATCAACCGCATCGTAGCCAGCTACCGGGCCTCAATCCTTGCCGCCTACGACCGCCTGATCCAGGAGAACAGGACGCCGACCTGCTTTGCCGTCAAACAACTGCTGGGCTCCGCCTCTTCGAGCCGGATGGTGCTGGCGGAGTTTGGCAAATACTGCGAGAAACGCCAGCAGGAGGTCGGCACCCGTATCACGCAGCTCACGGCCAACAAGTACCACCGCCTGCTGCGCTACATGACCGAATATGTCCGGCAGGTGTATGGCAAAGAGGATCTTCCGCTGGAGACGATCGACTATGCCTACGTCGATGGATTGAACACCTACATGCAGACGGTTTACAACTGCCACAACAACGGGGCGGTCAATTTGCTCTGCTGTTTGAAGAACTTCCTGCTCTATGCCGTCCGCAACGAATGGATCGAGAAGAATCCCTTCCGCTACTACAAGATGAAGATCGACAAGACGAACGTCAAGGTCCCGCTGACGAAGGCGGAACTGGACCTGCTGCTAAGGCGACAGATGCCCAACGAGCGGCTGGACCGCATCCGGGATGTCTTCTGCTTCTGCGCGCTGACGGGACTGGCCTTCACGGATGTCGACCACCTGCGGCGGGAACACTTCACAACGGACGAGGAGGGACAACTGTGGATCCATAAGCCGCGGGAGAAGACTGCGGTGATGAGCCGTGTTCCGGTGCTTCCGCAGGCGGCGGCCCTGCTGGAGAAGTACCGCGACGATGCCAACTGTCGGGCGCGGGGCAAGCTGCTGCCCGTCCCGTCGAATACGAAGATGAATGCCTACCTGAAGGAGATAGCGGATATCTGCCAGATTCAGAAGCATCTGACCACGCACTTGGCGCGCCATACGTTTGCAACGCTGGCGATTGAATACGGGATGCCGATCGACATCATCGCCAAGATTCTGGGCCATACGAATACGAACATGACGCGGCGCTATGCGAAGATCTCCGAGGCGAATATCAGTCGGGAGATGCGCCGCATCGGCAAGGTCTTGACGGCGTAAACCGGTTGTGTTATTTCGGGTAACAGCCGGTAAGCAAAACAGGCGTGATGCCGTCGCAAACGGTATCACACCTGTCATTTACGGTATGGAAACCTTACCAACTAACCGGTTCGTTCAGAATCACGCCGTCGGCAGCGTCCTCGGCCGTAAAGGTGCCGCCCTTGTACTGTACGCAGAGCATGACAAGTGCCTCGCGGCCCGTATTGCGGACGGAGCGCCGCCCGGCAGGAGCTACCCGCACGACCGAACCTTCCCCGATCGGGAAGATCTTGCCGTCGACCTGGAATTTACCCTCGCCCGAGAGAAAGAAGTAAAGTTCCTCGTGTGTTTTGTGGGTGTGCAGGAATCCGGTTTCCGTACCGGGAGCGAACGACTGGAAGGAGAACTCCGCACCCGTTGTCTGCAAGGCGGCACCTCCGAAGACCTTGCCCGGAATCTTGACGGCCGGATTCAGTTCCAGTACGAATTCGTTCAGTTCGCTCAACTTGCCGAGCCCGATAGCACTGAAATTTTCGGCTTCGGCGATTTTTTCAATCTGTTTCATCGTTTATCGTGTTTTAAGAGGTTTTCCGTTTACGGCATCCTACCGCTCCGAGGATCGGTTATTGAGCCGGATCTTTTCATGGTAGAAGTAGTTGACCACGACGGGACGGCCCTTCTCGGAGCGTCCGTACGGCAGGTTGTTCACCCGGTAAGGCATTCCGTTTGCTGCGGCATAGGCGGCCATCTCGAGTTCGAGCGCCTGCCAGTAATCCGTCCGGCGGCGGTTGTAGATCTCCTCGTACAAAGACACCAACTGGGGGTGCTTCTCGCGGATGTAGGCCAGGATCGTTGCCTTGAACGACCCGCGCAGGTTGAGATTTTCGAGCCATACGAGATCGGCAAACTCCCGGACCCGTTCGATGATCGCCTTCGGGTCCGTGATGCCCGGAAAGATCGGCGAGACAAAGCAGACGGTGCGGATCCCCGCCTCGTAGACCTGCCGCATGGCTTCGAGACGCCGCTCGATACTCACGGCACGGTCCATGTCGGCGCGGAAGGCCTCGTCCAGCGTGTTGACCGACCACGAAACCGTCACGCGCGGGAATTCGCGCAGCAGATCCAGATCGCGCAGCACCAGATCCGACTTCGTGCAGATCAGGATCTCGGCCGTCGTGCCGCGCAGCTGTTCGAGCAGCAGGCGGGTTCGTCCGTAATACTCCTCATAGGGATTGTAGCCGTCGGTCACCGAGCCGATGACGATACGCTCTCCGTCGAAACGGTGCGGATCGGCGATGGGCTTCCAGTGCTTGACGTCGAGAAACGTTCCCCAGGGTTCGGTGTGGCCCGTGAAGCGCTTCATGAACGAGGCGTAGCAATATTGGCAGGCGTGAGGACACCCCACATAGGGATTGACCGAATAGCCGCCCACAGGCAGCGACGAACGGGTCATGACGCTCTGCACGTCGATGTCGCGAATCAGTTCCTGTTCCATACTCTTTGTTTGAATGCTTCGGGTAACTCTTGTATCATGCCGCTCTCACCCATGATCGGCAACAGATCCTCCTTCATGAAGACCGCCACGCCCTGCACCCGGGCCTGGGCGACAATGCCCCTCACCCATTCGGGCCGGGCATCGACCTTGCCGCGGCGTCGTCCGGTCTCGGTGCCGACGACGATCCACTCCACGCCCGTCAGGTCGAGCCCTTCGATCGGCCCGAACAGCGGTTCGAAGGTNTGGGCGATGATGCCCCTCACCCATTCGGGCCGGGCATCGACCTTGCCGCGGCGTCGTCCGGTCTCGGTGCCGACGACGATCCACTCCACGCCCGTCAGGTCGAGCCCTTCGATCGGCCCGAACAGCGGTTCGAAGGTCACGTGGTAGTGACGGGCCCTAGCGTGTTGGCGCAGTGTGGCGATACGTCCCTTCTCCGCCTCGCACGTCACGGTGACACCCATCCAGACGTTGTCGTCGTCGGTCTGCAGGTCGAGCCGTTCGGGTCGTTTGGTCAGAAAGAGGTAGGCGTGCTGCGGATTACGGGCCATGCGATCGAAAACTTCCGTCGTCCACTCGGGCCGCCAGTCCGAGAAGTCGCTCATGCCGGTCATTAGAAAGACCCGCGGGTCGCGGCTTTCGAGAATGCGGAGCTTGCGGGGCATGTACTCCGGGACGGAAAAATCGTCGGTCATGTGGAAGCGTCGGCAGTTGTTGCGGGCATAGCAGTAAGTGCAGCCAACGGTGCAGCCGACTACCAGATTCAGATTGCGGATCAACGATTTGATGCAGACACTCATGGACGGATGTTTTTTCACAGACGAATCCGTATCGGATCCTCCGTCGGCAAAGGTCCGAAGATTTTTTGCGCAAAACTATGCCCGAAAGGGGGTAATGTATGCCATTTTGATAAATGATGTCGTATCTTTGTCTTCGGACAAACCGGATGCGAGCGATGAAGACAACGACAAATCCCCGACGGCTGGTCACCGTGCCGTTCAGCAAGACGCAGTGCGGCGTCGACTTCTACATCAATACGGGCCGCAGCGAAGAGATCCGCGGCGTACTGACCGAGAATCCGCTCTTCCGGACCGACTTCTTCGAGTTCTTCTTCCTGCACAGGGCCCGAGGCGTGCTGTTGCTCGGCGGACGCCGCATCGAGCTGCACGACGGCATGGTGCTGCTCCTCTCGCCCCACCAGCAACAGCGCTGGCTCGTAGACGAGGCGGAGCTCGACTACACGTTCCTAATCTTCCGCGAGGATTTCATGCGCACGTTCCTCGCTGACAAGCTCTTCGTCTACCGCCTGCTCTACTGCTACCAGACCGACACGCCGCCGTGGTTCGATGCCGCAGCGGAACAGCTGGCGGAATACGACCGGCTGCTCGAAAAGATCAAGGCGGAGCTGCGCGCCCCGACGGCGGACAGCTACAATTTGATCGTCGCGGTGCTCTATTATCTGCTGGTGACGCTCAACCGCGATTATGCCGCCGCCTACGGACTGCCCGTGACGTTGCCGCGCAATAACTGTGCATTCCGCTTCAAGGCGCTGCTCGAGGAGCATATCCGTGAGGTGCAACGCGTCGAGGAGTATGCTTCGATGCTGCGCGTGAGCCGCGTGACCTTGAACCGGGCTGTCATGGATCAGTTCGGCGTCACGGCCGTACACCTGCTGAAACAGCGGCTGCTGGAGGCTGTGAAGAACGACCTACTCTTCGAGAGGCGCAGCGTCAGCCAGCTGGCCGATGCGTACGGCTTCTCGGATCCGAGCCACCTGATGCGCTTCTTCAAGCAGCAGACCGGACGGACCTGCTCGGCCTACCTCGAAGATTATCGGCGCGGCGCGGGCGAATAAGGCCTGTCGGAATCCGCAACCGGTCTGCGACTCCAGTCCCTCCCGGTGATTCGGAGATGCGGTTTGCATGACTTTCGTCCCAAACTACCCTTTTGAGCTTCCGGCTCGACAGCCCGTATCCCGTCTCTGTCCGTGTATTATCATAGGCACGTTTGCCATATGCGCAAATCAGAATGGCTATAAACCGGCGTTTTCACCGCAGTTTGTCCACCCTCGCGACGCCAACCGACGCCAACCACTGCCACATCACTTTGCGAGCGAAACTTTTGAGGGGCAGCGCACGTTATCCGAGTGCAAGCTTGCAGGAACAAAGATTCATAAACCGGAAAAAAAGATGAAATGCCGTGCCTTTCGGATCCGGGATCGCTGAATGTTCGGCGGCCTCATCCACACAGAGAGCAACCCTCAAAGACGGGTTGCAGCATAGTCAAACCAAACAGAAAAAAAGAAGACCATGGAAAAGATCGTATGTATCGGGGAGCGGAGTTGGCAACGGCTCCTCGAACGGGTGGAACACCTCTCCGCCCTTGCCCAGCGCTTGGAACGCCGTTTGACGCCACCGCAGGACGACGGGTGATTGGACAGCGAAGAGGTGTGCCGGGCACTGAACATCACCAAACGCACGCTGCAAAGCTACCGGGACCGAGGCGCGATTCCCTGCTCGCGATTGGGCGGTAAATTCTACTACCGACGTTGGGACCTGGCCGCATGGCTCTCCCGCAAAACCGTTCAAACGCAATAGCCATGCCGCTGGATTATCTCAACGAAGCGAGCGACGAGATACAACGCTTGTTCGCACGGCTGGACAACGTGGAGCGTATGCTGCGGAAGGCCTCCGAGGAGCGTTGCCCGATGATCGGCGAGGAGCGCTATCTGACCGGAGAGGAGGTCTGCACACGCCTGCACCTCTCGCCGCGCACCCTGCAGACGCTGCGGGACCGGCGGCAGATTCCCTTCACGGTACTTGGCACCCGCCTGCTGCTCTATCCCGAATCGGGGATCCGGGCGGTGCTTGACCGCAACCTTCGGGCGGCTGCCGAGTAACAGACTACACGAGCTCTCGAATCAGATGATTCGAGGGCTTTTTTCGTGCATATACCTGCCACTGGCCCATCTCGCAACTACCGGCAAGAAAGCGCAATCGCGCCCCATGGTGAAACAAAGCGGCGGCGGGTGTCGTTATCCTCGAAACGACGCAAAAATCACCGACCATGACAACGCCATTCATCCCTTCCACGGCTCCCCACTGAAGATCCGACCACCTTCCATCGGTTGCCCACCGTCCCCGGTTGGACGACGATAAGCCCCGATCCGTTCGGGTTAAAAGCTGCACGCTTCCCATTCTTGCCGCGACATGAACCTCCTGCTGTTTGCCGGTACGGGAGCGCCTCCGCGCTGACGCCTTTGCGACCCCGGGATTCCGCACCGTTCGACTTCAAACGTCGAATGTGCTGCTGAATCCCGGGTCCGAAAACCGAAAGGAGCGAGGTTGTGTTCTCGTGGCACAAAAACCCCGCATCGGGTTTTTGGCTGCCACACCGAACCACCTCGCCCTGCGGGGCTGCCCCGCCCGGTCTGCTCCCGAGGGTCGCATCCCGAACCATCCGCCGCTCGCCCGGCTCGCCGCAGATTCGGGGCACGGGACGTCGCTCCAGCCCGACGAAACACGCTGCGCGAAACAACCCCAGTTTGTTTGTTCCACTGCCAACGTCCTCGAGCCATGGAGGTAGTGAAACCCAAGGGAGGTCGCCCGCGGAAGAGCGCGGCGATCTTGCGTTCACGCACAGTACGTTTCCGCGTGAGCGAGGCGGAGTACCTCCGGGTGCAACGTAAGGCAGCGGCCTGCAATCTGACCCTCTCGGAGTATGCCCGCCAGGCGGTCACCTCGGGACGGATCCTGCGGCGGATCGGTCCCGAGGAGTTGCGCCTGGTCTCCGAATTGACGCGCGAACGGAATAACCTGAACCAACTGGCCTTCCTCCAGCACGCCTTCGGGGTTGCCTCCCACGAAGAGGAGCTGAGGCGGATCCTCCGCTTCTACGACGAGGTGATCGGACGGTTGAAACAAAAACTCTAAGACGATGATCGGCAAAATCGTAACCGACAAATCCTTTGGCGGCGCGGTGCGCTACCTGCTCGGCAAAGAGCCGGGAAAGGCTTACATTCTGACGAGCGACGGCGTGGAGCTCACCTCCCGGCAGGCGCTGATCGGCAGCTTCGAGTTCCAGCGCCGGGCCCGCCCCGATGTCAAACGGGTCGTCGGTCATATTTCCCTATCGTTCCACCCCGACGATGACCCGCGGATGTCGAACCGGTTGATGCTCGACTTGGCACGTGAGTATATGCAACGCATGGAGATTACCGGCACGCAGTACCTTGTCGTGCGCCACACCGATACGAAACATCCTCACCTGCATATCCTCTATAACCGGGTACGCTACGACACGACGCTGGTCCCGGACCGCAACGAACGTCTGCGCAATATGCGTATCTGCAAGGAGCTCAAGCAGGAGTACGGGCTGACCTTCTCGCACGGCAAGGAGCAGGTCGCCACGGAGCGGCTGCATGGCCCGGAGCAACTGCGCCATCGCATTTACGACCACCTGCGGGAGCTGCTGCCCGACTGCACTTCCTGGACGGCATTAGCCAAAGAACTGGCCAAACGACAGGTCGCCACGACCTTTGTCCATCGAGGCGGTGATCCGACGAAGGAGATCCAGGGTGTGACCTTCACCTTGGAGGGGCATACGTTCAAGGCCTCGCAGGTGGACCGCAAGTTCAGCTACGGCCGACTGTCGCAACGGGTCGAACAGAATCGCCTCCGGCAGGCGATGATCGAGCAGATCCGCAACTACACGGACGAACAACGTCCGCAGGTTTCGGCTATCCTGCAAAAGTTGGAGACGGAGAAGCAGCAACAGCCACCAGAACAGCCGTGTCCTAAACTGTCGATTGCTGGCAAGCCCTTGACCAAGGAGCAGATCGAGATGCTCCGCGAGGGTGAGCCGATCTACGTGCGGGGAACGCAGTCGGAGGGTTATGTGGTGATGGACGACCAGCTGCAGATGGCGTGGGTCTATCAGGACGATCCGCGGGACTGGGTGGAGTATGGGAAATATACGATGCGGCGCATGGACCGGGACCGGATCGAAGCGGGCTACGTGGTGCGGGCGCTGGTGAAATGGTGGGGAGGCACGACGGCACGTCCCTACCTGTGGAAGGAGAAGGCATCGGATACAACCTACCGGGAGAGTTGGGACGATCCCCGCGAGCCGCGCCCTGCCCAAACTCAAAAGCATCAGGACCGTCCGCGACGCATCATCACCCCGAAGAAGGAGTCGCGTGGCCCGAGTAGGTAACGGGAGAGCGGATTGTTGCAACTTTTTGCCGGAAGTCCTTCCCTTTCCACCCGTCCGCAAAGATCCGACCTGCCGGCACCGGCTGCAAGGCTATACGGAGCGTCCCATGGGGACGGCCGTGCATCCATCGCCGCCAAGCCCGGGCTGGGCGCTATCGGGTGGAAAAGGATGGATTGGAAAAGATGGATAATCTCATAAAAACACCACCTTATGTTGGCGGATGCAGGCCAAACGGTCGTTGCCCCGCTGGTTGACGGGTAGAATCACGTCGTAACGAAGCGGTTGTGCCCATCCGCCCTGTCGGTTGAGCAATCCGTAGCGGCCTCGGCGGCCGATGATATTGAATTGAGCAAAGTGGTTGGTCAGCACATCGTATCGCGGAGGAATGATGGCGCGGCCCTCGAAATCCACCAGTCCGTATTTCCCGTTGCGGCGGATGCGCAGCAGGGTGTCGCCATAGGGTGCCGCACGGTCACAATCCAAACGAATGAGTCGCCCGCTGCGGATGCGCAACAGTGCGTACCCCTCGCCGTCGCGTACCAATGCCCGGCCTGTATCGTCCAGCAGCCAGGCCTCATTCCAGCACGCTTTCGTAAGATGACATCCGCCCGAGGTCTGAAATCCCGTCTTGCCATTTTTGTAGTAGTATCTGATTCCCATATACTCTGCCTTTTCGACAAAGTAAAAGCCCTGCTGTGCGGAATGGCGGCACAACAAGGCTGAATCTGGAGAAAAGAGACTACAGCTCGATCGATTCATTGTCCTGCGGACAGCGAATCGTCCGATCGGGGAAAAGCGTGGCAAAGCGTTCCGGCACGGTGGTGTGAATCGGGATCAACAGCCCGGGATCGACATGCCGTACAATCGATTGCAACGATTTTGCATCGGCGTGGCCGCTGGTATGGATGTGCGGATTGGCAAAACCCCGCTCCCGGATCCAATCCATGAATTCGGACTCGTCTTTTTCGTATCCCTCCCAGATCGAGGTAACCACAACAGACGGTCGATGGCTGTATTTCTGCATGTAAGGCAGCATTGAGGGGCGGATGAGCCAGACATATTTGCCCGGGTTGTGCCCGATGTCTGTCGTATCAACCGTAGGCAGCGCTTTCAGGCGCTGCACAATCTCCGGATCTCCTGCCTTTTCAAACCGCTTTAGCTGGGCGTGTTGGCAGAAATACCGGAAGACATCGTGCCCTTCGAACGGAGAGAGCGGCGACGGGATCGACGGCTTGAAACGATGAACCGCTTCCAGCACATACGCGACGTAGGTATCCACAATCAGCTTACGCGAGCAGACGAGCGCTGCCTTGTAGATCTGGACGATGCGGTCAATATTCTGTCCCGAGCACCAGACATAGTGCAGTTTGTCGGCATCGGTGCGGAACTGCTCCTTGAAACGTTCGCAAATCTCCGCTTCGTTCATACACGCTTTCTCGGTGGCCAGATTGGTCCCCTCGAGCAGCAAGCAGTCGACCTTCCGGGGCAGGTTGTGGTAGAGAAAGCCTTTCACCCCGTGGCGGCGGATGTCTCCGCTGTAGAGGATTCGCCGGCCTTCGGCTTCGATCAAGAAGGCGCACGCATCGTAGGCGGCGTGGTCAACCGTGTAGGGTGTGATGCGGATATCGCCCACGGTTACCGGCTCGAACTTCCGGTCATCAGCCTCCTTGGAGAGTATTCTGATATGGCACAGATAGTCGGCATCGCCACGTCCATGGATCACCTCGGTGACGTGCATCATGGCCGCCGTCCCGGCCGTAGCGTAGATGGCCACATCCCGGTGCGTATCGGGCAGCAGACCGTGGTGGTCGGCATGGTAGTGGCTGATGAAGATGGCATCGGCATCCTGCGCCCATTCGAGGGCCTCGCGGCGGATTTGCTCCTGCTGCTCCTGGGGCCGGGAGTCGAAATCGAGCGGCAGACCCAGATCGAGCAGGATTTTAGTCTGCCGGGTTCGTATCTCAACACAACTGCCGCCGATTTCGTGTGTTCCGCGGTGGATGACTATCTGCATAGCTCTTTCTCTAATGCAGCCTTATTCATAAGGCCGCTTTTGTATAATCCATATCCCATGAAGGAAGAGTTAAAAAAGAGACAATCCTCCATTTCCTGCAGTTCAAGCCGAAGTTGGGTACTTTGGGTTTTATAATTCGCCAGTACGCAGGCAAACTCTACTTTGGGCTGGATCTGGGTTACATCCTTATACTTGTCGGCGTTGTCGCCCAGTTTGAAGCCCGGAATCAAACCCAAGATCCGTTTTTGTCGGAACAGGTTGAGCATGTCATTCTGGAAGTTCTGGACCCGGTCACAATCGGAGACGAAGTCGCGGAAATCGTCCTGGTGGATTTTCAATCCGGGTGATTCCGTTGTCTTGTCGTCTTTGACGCTTTGTGTTGATCGGATGGATTTGTATCCTTGTTTGACCTCTATGATAAACAAGCGGGGAATAGCCGTTTTCGCCAGTTTATGAGCGGCCGGAGTCGATTCCCATTCCAGTGCGACAAGGTCGAAGCGTTTGTCTCCGTATTGGTATTCGCTGTCGATGATAAAATAATCC
The DNA here is from genome assembly GCF_900290115.1 of Alistipes sp. Marseille-P5061. Lineage (GTDB taxonomy): Bacteria > Bacteroidota > Bacteroidia > Bacteroidales > Rikenellaceae > Alistipes > Alistipes excrementigallinarum. Next base: position 704,338 of record NZ_LT985749.1, on the reverse strand, counting down.
GTATCGAAGGAGTTACATGAATAATTGTTCTCCTTGATAATCATTTGCTGGATATCCTTTTCTCCCAGATGATTTTTTACATTGGTGGTGTAGATATCCACAATGTGCTTTGCTTCGGTAAGATAGGCATGAATGTTTTCCAATGAGAATTGAGGTACTTGAGCCCCAGGCATATATCGGGGATCAATACTGCCGTAATGTCCTTTATCTTCAAATATTCTCAAAACTGAACCACCTCGATAATAGATCGAGACATAATTGCCTCGCATTTCGAGATCCAGCGAGTTGTCTGCCTTTACATATTCGAGAACGGGATAGAGATCGTTTTTGTCCATGAAGCGGTTCATGAACAATTCACTGATAGAGTGAGCCATGGTATTGAATTTTTAGATTGGTTTTTTACAAAAATACTACTTATTAGCTTAAATCTTTGATTATACTTTTTTATTTTGTGTCGAAATCGTGGATTTTATTGATCGCCTCCTCGAACGACAGCGCATCGCCCTTCGGCAGATCCCGATACTCGCTGGCAATACGCATGATCGGTGAAGCAAGGCGTCCGAAACTGCCTTCGTCGACGTGGCGTTGTTGATAGCCGCATGCGGTGCAGGTGGCCGAATGGCTGCTGCGGCCGCTCAACGGTGACCCCGAGAAGGAGTAGATCAGCATCTGCCCGCCGCATTTCGGACATAGACGCGTGTAGTTTTCTGCGTACTCGGTCCACGCCCGGACCACCACGCCTAGCGGATAGGGTCCCGAATCCTTCATCGAAACATAGGCCATGCGGATACGCATCGGCGTGCGGGCCCCGAAGAGCTGCAGATCGGTAAGAATCCGTTCACGTTGCTGCCAAATGAGCGGCACTGCCTCCGCAAAAAGTTCCCATTGGCGCTCATGTGTCTGTTTGTCTGTTTTTTCTGTCATCATCTTCGTTCGATTTTCTTTTTTACTCATTTGTCGGACGGCAGTACAAAACATGGAGCCCGTCAATGATGCGCCGCATCTCCTCCCGTACATTGTCCGGCGAGAGCACCTCAAAGTTGCAGTGGCAGTTTAACATGGCCTGGTAAAACTCCGGCGTCGGTGCCACGTGAAATTCGAAAATGGCATAGTCGTCATGCGTCTCGACCTCCTGCTGCGAAGCGTGGAGGGGCAGCGTGCGGAGATACTTGACGCCGTCGCCCGCGACCCGGACCCGGATCGTGCAGGGGCGGATATCGTCATAGACCGCCACGCCGAAGGCCCCGGCCAGGTAGCCGGCCGGATCCAGCTCCTCGGGCGGCGTAAAGCGATCGTCGGTCACGCGGATCTTCACCATGCGGTCCAGCGCATAGAGCTTGATCTTCGCATTGTCGGGCTTGTCGGCGTAGAGGTACCAGCGCCGGTCGCGGAGCTTGACGAAAAGCGGCTGAAGACGGAGGTCGAAGGCCTCGTCCCCCGTGAAGGGCTGATAGGTAACGACCACCTGCCGGTTCTCGCGCATGGCGTCGAGCAGTTCGGGAAGATGCCCCCGGGCCGAGGGAACCTCCTCGACCAGCACGCGGTTATGCAGCGTGCGGGCCTCGCGCAGCGACTGCCCGACGGCAAAACTATCGAGCAACCAGTTTGTGATGTTGTGCGAGTTGAGATCCTCGCTGTTGGCAACAGAGTAACGGTTGGTGCGTTCGTCGCAGACGATCGAGATATCGAACAGTTCCTCGACCGCGTCGCGGTGGGAGTGGAAGGTCCGCCGCGCCAGCGGACGACCGTCATAGAGCGCGCTGCGCTGCCAGCGGGCGCGGATCTCGGCCAGCGTGATCGGCCCGTACCGGTGGATCGTATCGGCCAGCCAGATGTACCTTTTGAAGAGATTGGATGCCATGATGTTTGTCTTTTTCTGGTACAAAGGTAGCAAGATTATGTGCTGAAATATTGCACATAGTTGGAATTTTTCATGGTATGCCATTTTTTTCAAAAAAGAATGCATGCGCCGGATTTCGGCAGATTACTGGTTGAACTTTGCCGGAGAAAAAATACGGAAATGATGGAACATCTTGAGACGAAGAGGGGCACGAGCCCGAAAACGGAGGTTGATCAGCCATTGGTAAAGAACCCGAAGGAGCCGGCGTGGACCTTGATCGGAGCCATCGAGCAGATCGTGAATTTGGCCATAGAACTGAAACTCGAAACGCCCTTTTCAGAAAAGGCCCATTCGGCGTTGACGTATGTGTCCGAATGCATGTCGCTTGATGAGGAGCAGGCATTGGCCTTTGCCCTCTTTATGGAGAAAAGCACCGATCCGCGGATTCAGATCAGCGATTTTTCCGACCTGATCGGTTGCCGTACGGTGCGGATTATCTCGTTGATGGCCGCAGCCGACCGCCTGGCACAGCGCCACCTCATTTGGCGACTCAAAAAGGAGAACACGCTCTTCTACTCCGTCCCGATGGAGGTCGTGGAGGCCGTCAAGGAAAACCGCGCCTTCGAGCCGGCGCCCATCGACAACCTGACTGTCGAGCAGCTCTTCGACCGCATGGAGAAGATTCTTGACCGGATGAAAGAGGACCGGAATCTGCTGCTCGCCGATCTGGATGCGCTGGTGGCAGCCAATCCGGAATTGCCGTTCTGTCAGACGCTCCAAATCTATGATTTGTCCGAAGACGTGGAACGCCTGCTGTTTTACGTCTTCTGCCATCTCTATGTGAACAAGGGCAAGGCATACCTCCGGATGCGGGACTGGCAGGACTATTTTACGGGGGATGAGCAACGGTTCCTTTCCTGGATGATGAATGCCTCGGATCTCAAACTGTGCGAACGGAAAATCATCGAGCCCTATAACGCAAACGGATTGGAAGATCCGGAGTATTTCCACCTGACTCGCACGGCCCGGGAGGCTCTTTTCGTCGGTTTGCGTTATGTCGAGCACAAGAGTCGCAAGGGGAGGGATCTGCTCGACTGCACGACCTTTGCCGCCAAGGAGCTCTTCTACAACCCGTCGGTGCAGCGACAGATCGACCGGCTGGGGGAACTCCTCGCCCCCGAACACTTCACCGACATCCAGCAGCGGCTGGAGGCCGGCGGCATGCGCAAGGGCTTTGCCTGCCTTTTCTACGGAGCGCCGGGGACAGGCAAGACCGAGACGGTCTACCAGCTGGCACGCCGCACGGGCCGCGATCTGATGGTTGTCGATGTTTCGCAGATCAAGAGCTGTTGGGTCGGCGAAAGCGAGAAGAACATCAAGGAGGCTTTCGATCGTTACCGCGCCTATACCCGTTATTCGAAACCGGCTCCCATCCTGCTCTTCAATGAGGCAGACGCCGTGCTGGGCATCCGCCAGGAGGGAGCCAGCCAGGCCGTGGAGAAGATGGAAAACTCGATCCAGAATATCATTCTGCAAGAGATGGAGCAGTTGGATGGCATTCTGATCGCTACGACCAACCTTACACAGAATCTGGACCGGGCTTTCGAGCGGCGGTTTCTCTACAAGATTGAGTTTGAGAAACCCTCTGTGGAGGCGAAGAGCCGGATCTGGCGGTCGATGATCCCGGCGCTTGACGAACAGACCGCCGCCACGCTGGCCGAAAGGTACGATTTCAGCGGCGGACAGATCGAGAACATCGCCCGCAAACGGACGATTGACATAATCCTGCAGGGCGCGGAACCTTCGTTCGAGCAACTCGACGGATACTGCCGCTTGGAAGTGCTTGGGCAGCCGGAGCGGTCGCGGCGCAAAATCGGATTTTGAGTTTGTATTTGGACTGAAGATTTCTTATCTTTGTCGAAAGCATTGGGATGCAAACGAGTGCATGATGACCGCATCGCGGGAGTGACCTTTGAGGAAAATGCTTCACGTAATGCGCTGATTGTTAACGAGGAATATGCTTGGGTCGGAAATCCGTTTTCCGCTCCAAAGCAGAAGGGAGAATCTTTAGGGATTCTCCTTTTTTGTTTTTGTATGCCGGTGCATGAGGGGACTCGGCACCTGCGACCTTAAAACGCCCCTACCATGGGCCGGGGGGATGTATCCAAAAAGTGGAGGGGGGCTCTGGTATTCCGACTGCGTATCCTCCTGAGCGGAAGGGCGGATGGACAAAGCATTGAATCTTCGTCATCCGCCCCCCCCCTCATTTCGTTTTCCCTTTCTTGCCCTTTCCCTTGCCCCGTATTTCGGTTCCGTCGTCTCGTTGTGCGAGGCGCAGGGCCGGGGTCGGACCCTGCTTCGATTCTGCAGAGAACAGCTTTTTGTCTGGGGGTGCTTCGGAGTCTCTGCGGTCCTGGGTCCCGGGATTACTCCTTGTCCGAAAATTCGTGAACGAAGATGCCCGTTCCGTCGTAGGAATAGAAGTATTTGCCGATTTCGTCGCAGTAGGTGTTGAAGTCGCTGCCGTTGAGCCGTTCGACGTCGTACTCCTCCGAGAGTTTGATTTCAACCTGTTTGTTCTCCAGCTTTTTGAGCTTGTTGCCGTTGCAGAAGAACTGCTCCAATGCGATGCACGGCGTCAAATCGACCCGTCTCAGGGCGTTTTGGGTGAGATTCATGTACCAGCATTGCGATAGATTCGTGAGCGTGATGTCCTCAAGTTCGTTGTCCTGGAAGCTGAGCTCCTGGATTTTCCCGTTGTGACTCAGGTCCATGGACGTCAGGCGGTTGAAGTCGCAGCGCAGCATCTCGAGATTGGTCAGTGTCGAGACGTCGAGCTTGTCGAAATTGTTCGAGTCGATGCGCAGACTCTTGAGGCTGGTGCAGTTCGCCAGTCCGGTCAGTGCGGAGGAGTTCATGCCGCAGTTTTCGATGCTCAGGTCCTCGAGTCGGGTCAATCCGGTCAGGTCAAGCTCCTTGAATCCCGTATTCCCGATGTTGAGGAAGGTGAGTGTCGATGCGTATTTCGACAGCTCCATTCGGGTCAGGTTTCCGTTCGTATGCACGGCAAGAATCGAGAGGGGTGCTCCGTCGGGCAGAATCAGTTTGTCGTCCGAGAGCGAATTGTAGGAGCAGACCAGCTCTTCGAGAGCCGTGCATCCCGTCAGGTCGAGCGATTCGAGATTGTTGTTGCAGCTCAGGCTGCGCAGTTTGTTCAACCCTGCGACCTTCAGTCCGTCGGGCTTGCAGGCCGAGTTGGCCATGATGTGGGCCTCCTCGAGATTCTTGAGCGGGGTAAGGTCGAACTCGGTGCAGCTGCTGAACATTATCCACAGATACTCGAGTTTGGTGAGCTGGAGAATCTCCTCCATGGAGGAGAGCAAGGTAATTTCGCTGCACTTGAGCCGCTTCAGAGAGGTGAAATACCGGATGCCATCGATGTTCGAGATACCCGTTTCGGAGTTGATGTCAAACTCGCCATCATAGGCGGCCGCATCGGTGATGGAGTAGAAACCGCTTCCGCCGGCGAGCTTCTCGTTGAGCTACTCTCTGAAGGCTGCATCGGGAATGAACTCTTCGGTGAGCAGGTTGTCCGGCCCGAACTCCGAGAGGTCGACCTGCGCCTCGTCGCTGAAAGCGCCTCGTCCCGCCTCGTTCTCTCCGGCAACCTTGTAGATGCCGTTTTCACTGACCGTGCATTGCGGTTGTTCGGTCGTTTCGAACAGAGCACCGTCCTTGAACCATACGTAGCGCAGCGCATCGTCGAGCGGAGCGATGGAGAGCAGGGCCGTCTGCCGGTCATCCTGCACGGTTACGGTTATCTGCCCGGGCCTGGACGGCTTCATGACAGGGTCGGAATCCGATTCGGAGCTGTTGACGCACAAAAGCATGGAGGTCAACGCAATTGTCGAGAGAAGTCTGTGTACCATAACTGTGATGATTGTAGGGATTTGTTTTTCCAATGCTAATTAAGTCAAAACCCTCCGAAACCCAATCGCCCGGAGGAGTGAACTCCCGTTTTGGAAGGATGAACTCCGATATTTGCGGAGTGAATCCGAATATGAAGACGAAGATTTTGTCCGATTGGGAAATGATTTTTATCTTTACGTTGCAAACGCAGGAATGTTTATGCGGAGACTTGACGGGAAATACCTCCTTGTCGGAACAGGAGTCGGCATACTCTTCGACATCATCCTTCAGCTGTTCTACAACCTGGTGCGTCACAACGAACTGCTGCCCTACGATTCGCCGGGAGCCTGCCTGTCGGACCTGCTGTACAACATGGTCCCGTGCCTGTTGATTCTGTTGTCGAACTACCTTGTGATTTTCACGTTGTGGAGCCGGTTCCGGAGGAAGCCGGCACTATGGCTGAAGATGACGGTCGACGCCGTGCTGTCGTTCCTGCTGCTCTTCATCATCAACAGGCTGTTTCTTGTCGTGGCGCGGATTTTCCAACCCGAGACGACGGTCGATGTGCCCGGGACGATACTCTACAACATCGTTATTTTCATGTGTGTCGAGGTTGCCTATCATGTGGCTGCGGCCTATGAGCTGCGCCACAGGCAGGATGTCGCCCGCCAGGAGCTGCTGGCCTACAAGTACAATCTGCTCAACGCCTAGGTCAATCCCCACTTCCTGTTCAATTCGCTCAACAACCTGCTCTACCTCATCCGCAGCAATCCCGACGGGGCGTGTGAATTCACCCGCAATTTGTCCCGTCTGTACCGCCATGTCCTCGAGGTGCGCGACAAATCGACGGTTCCGCTCTCCGAGGAGCTCGATTTCATGTGGCATTACGTGTCGATTCTCTCGATTCGCTACAACAACGCGCTGAATGTCGATTTCCAGGGGCGGGAGCATGTCGGCGGGCATCGGATTCTGCCGCTCGTGCTGCAGATGCTCATCGAGAACATCGCCAAGCACAACGAAATATCGCTCCGGAAGCCGATGACCGTTTCCGTCAGGGTCGAAGCGGAGCGAATCGTCGTCTCGAATCCGATACACCCCCGAAGCAACGTCGCTTCGAGTTCGTTCGGACTCGGCTACATCCGCGAATGCTACAGGCTCCAGGGCGGTACGATGACCTACGGAGGCGACGGAGCGTGTTTCCGGGTCGAACTCTCATACCTTGACCGATGAATATGATGAATTACATAATCATAGAAGATGAACAGTTCGGAGCCCGGATGCTTGCCGAGGCGATAGGCCGGCTCCGCCCCTCTTACAGGTTGCTGTGCATACTCGGCACGGTGCGTGAGAGCGTGGATTATTTTCGCCGGCATCCCGATGACGACTCTCTGGTTTTTATGGACGTGGAGCTCTCCGACGGCCAGTGTTTCGAAATCTTCAACCAGTGCCGCGTGGGCAATCCCATCATCTTCACCACCTCGCACGACGAATGGGCCATCCGGGCATTCCGCGTAAACAGCATCGATTATCTGCTCAAGCCCATTGAGGACGGGGATTTGCTGCGCGCCGTCGAAAAGCACGAATATCAGGTCGGCGTTGCGGAGGCGAATGTCCGGAGGTATGTCAGTCTGCTCGCGGCGGTCGGGGGCAGGCGGACCAGTCAGAACCGGCTGCTGGTCAGCTGCGGAAACCGTTATGTGGCGGTCGAGGTGGAGGAGATGGCGCTCTTTGATGCGGACGACAAGTATGTTACGCTCCACACATTCTCCGGGCAGGAGTATCTGGTGGATTACAAACTCAAGGAGTTGGTCGAGCTGTTGCCGCCGGAGCTTTTCCACCGGGTTTCCCGGAGCTGCATCGTCAATCGGAACGTCATCCGGGAGGTCCGCAAGTTCGACCAGGGGAGGCTGAAGATAAGGTTCAGGAGCCCCTGTCAGGAGCGTGAGGAGCTTGTCAGCGCCTCGCAGCGCGACTCCTTCCTGGAGTGGTTCGGACGATAGTTCCCGCTCCGCTTCAAAAGCGACAAACCCCTGCCGCACAGGTCGGCAGGGGTTTGTCGTGATGTCGAGCCGGGGGCTTCCGGCCTTGTGCCTGTCGGGACGGGGCCGGACCCCTTCCGCTACTTCCGCTTGCCGGCGGGACGGGCGCTCCGTTTGTCGGCGAGCAGGCGCCATACCCCGGCGCTGAGCGCCGCACCGACCAGCGGCGCCACGATGAAGAGCCACAGCTGCGCGAGCGCCGTGCCCCCCTCGAAGAGGGCCGGGCCAATCGAGCGGGCCGGATTGACCGACGTCCCCGTAATCGGGATGCAGACGATGTGTACCAGCACCAGCGTCAGACCGATGGCCAGACCCGCCAGGTTGCCGGCGCCCTGCTTGGCGTCGGTGGTCCCCAGCACCACCAGCACGAAGATGAAGGTGAAGACCGCCTCGGCGATGAAGGCCTGGAGCATCATGCCGTCGGCAAAGCTGTTGGCGCCCGTTGCGGTGGGGCCGCCGTGGCTGCCGCTCGCCGTCAGCGCATAGAGGATTGCCGAACCGACGATGGCGCCGATGACCTGGGCAACCATGTATGCGGCCGCCTCACGGCCGCTCATGCGCCCCGAGAGGAAGACTCCGAAGGTGATGGCGGGGTTGATGTGGCACCCCGAGACGTTGCCAATCGTATAGGCCATGGCAACGACCGAGAGACCGAAGGCCAGCGCCACTCCGATTGTTCCGACGCCGGCGCCCACACCGCCGGCCACACTCCCTGCGAATACGGCGCTGCCGCATCCCATCAGGACGAGGACCATCGTCCCGACCATTTCCGCTAAGTACTTTTTCATTGGTTCAAGGGTTTTAGGTTGTATGGTTGAGCTAAAGTTACGGATAAAAAACGGGATAACCAAAACCCGAGGGTGCGGGAACGGTTGCGCGGCGCGGCTTTCTCCGCCCCGGGCGGCGCTTTGTCGCGAAAAAATGGCTACCTTTGCCCTCCCACCCGTTTCAAGATATTCGATATGGAAGAACTGACACTCACGACGCCGGCGCTGCTTTTCCCGGCCATCTCCCTCATCCTGCTGGCCTACACCAACCGTTTCCTCTCCTACGCGCAGCTGGTGCGTTCGCTCCACGAGCAGCACCGGCAGCAGCCCTCGCGGGTGACGCGGGCGCAAATCGAGAACCTGCGCCGCCGGCTGCGCCTGACCCGTACGATGCAGGCGCTCGGCGTGGCGAGCCTCTTCCTCTGCGTGGTGACCATGCTGCTGATTTACGTCGGCCTCCAGAGCCTCTCGGCCTATGTCTTCGGCGTGGCGCTGCTCTGCCTCATCGGCTCGCTCGGCGTCTCGCTCCACGAGGTGCGCATCTCGGTGCGGGCCCTCGAAATCCACCTCCACGACATGGAGGAGTAGCGCATCCGCTGCCGCCGCCCCTTCGCAGAAACAACCCGAGGCCGCTGTCTCCCCGTCGGGGTGCAGCGGCCTCTCCAAATCCGGTGTATGAAGAAAAGCAGATTTCCCGTTCACGAAGGGAGCGGCAGGGCTTCGGGCCGGGCGTTCCCGCGGGTGAAACCGGAAAAGAGCTTCAAGGTGTGTGTTCCGGTACCTTGCTCCTTTCACCGACAAAGATAGCGCGCCGGTGTTGCATCCCGATGTCGGCCGTGTGACATTGCGGCTATAAAAAAGGGCCCCTGCTTGTGGCGGGGGCCCTTGCGGCGTTGCGGCGGGGGAGAGTCCTCGGCGCCGTGCTACTTCTTGTGCTCGAGGAAGTAGCTCTGCGACTTGAGCAGGTTGCGCGCCTGCAGCACCATGGTCTTCGTCTCGTTGAGCACCGTCAGGTAGAGCACGCTCGAACGAGTGCCGGTGCTCTCGTCGTCGTGGATGCGGCGCAGCTGGCTCTTGACCGCCCCGACGATGGTCTCGAAGAGCCGGTCGCGCATCTCCAGCACCTTGTCCAGCTCCGAGAAGTCCTTCGAGCGGAGCATCTCGTTGATTTTGACGAATATGGCCTCCACGTCATCGTTCACCCGCATCAGGTCGACAATCTGCTCCTTCGAGAGCCCCTCGTGGTTGTTGTCGATGTGTTCGAAGGCCGGGCGCGTGATGTGGATGAGCGCCTTGGTCACCTCCGAGAGGTAGTCGACTACCTGGACGTAGAAGTGTCCCGTGTCGATGTCGCTGTTGCGCAGGCGGCGCAGCGTCGGCATGATGCCGTACTTGCGGGCGCGGGCCTCCTCGAAGAGCCGGTTCGAGGCCTGCACCATCTCCTTGAGCACCTTGCGGTTCTCCTTGAAGACGGCCACCAGCGTGCGGTTGTAGATGCGCGTCACCTGCTCCATGGTGGTGCAGACCTCCTCGATGCAGGTGTAGAGCACGTCGTCGGCCGTTTCGGCCTGCTCGATGCGGGACTTCTCGGCCTCCTCCTTCAGCTCGGGCGTCTTGCGGTGGCTGCGGATGAGCAGCCAGGCGCAGATGGCCGTGAGTGCCACGGCGGCAATCCATCCGCCCCAGAGCAGCAGCAGCGTGACGCCCAGCGCGATGACGAATCCGCCCAGCGCGGTGATGAACCATCCCGAGATGACGGCCATCACGCCCGTGATGCGGTAGACGGCGCTCTCGCGGCCCCACGAGCGGTCGGCCAGCGACGAACCCATGGCCACCATGAAGACCACGTAGGTGGTCGAGAGCGGCAGCTTGTAGGAGGTGGCCACGGCGATGAGAATCGAGGCGGCCGTGAGGTTCACCACGGCGCGAATCATGTCGTAGGGGGCCGACGAGCGCTCCTCGACGGGCAGCGGCTCGAAGCGGCGGTCGATGGCCGCCTGCAGGCGTGCGGGGATGAGGCCCGACCAGAAGTTGTTGAGCATGAGCGTTGCGCGGACCAGCACGCGCGAGGCGAGCGTCGAGCCGAAGCGCTCGTCACCCTCGTGCTGCGAGGCGAGCGAGAGCTCGGTTTCGGTGACGTGGCGCGACTTCTTGGAGAAGAAGAGCGTCAGCACCATGATGACGCCGGCGGCGACCAGCAGCAGGAAGTTGGCCTGTGCGGGGTTCATCAGCTGTCCCATGGTGAGCTGCTCGGTGCCGGCCTCGAGGGCGATGCGGTAGGAGTCGTATCCGGCCAGGGGCACGCCGATGAAGTTGACCAGGTCGTTGCCGGCGAAGGCGAGCGCCAGCGAGAAGGTGCCGGCCAGGATGGTGACGCGCATGATGTTGAGCCGCATGCGCTGCAGCAGCCACAGCACCACGGAGGCGGCGGCCCACAGCACCAGCAGCGTCAGCAGGGTGTGCTCGGCGACGTATTCGTTGATGTAGGGGGGAATGAGCCCCGAGCTCTTGAGCCCCTTGAAGAGGGCGAAGTAGATGATGCCGGCGAAGGAGATGCCGCACCATACGGCACCGTAGCGGCGGAAGGCGGGGGCGTAGCGGAACGAGAAGATGAGGCGCGAGATGTACATGAAGAGGATGCCCGCGCCGAAGGCGAGCGCCACCGAGACCAGAATCGCCGCGATGATGACCATCGCCTTGCCCGAGTTGATGAACTGCGAGAGGTTGGAGAGCTCGAAGGCCGGGTCGACCCAGATGCGGTGCAGCGCTGCGGCGACGGCGGCGCCCAGCAGTCCGAAGACCATCGAGACGGTGGTCGAGGTGGGCAGTCCGAGCGTGTTGAAGAGGTCGAGCAGCAGCACGTTGCCCAGCATCATGCCCAGGAAGAGCATCATCACCTCCGGGAAGGTGAACTCCGAGGGGTAGAAGACGCCGCTGCGGGCGACCTCCATCATGCCGCTCGAGGTGAGCGTGCCGATGAGGATGCCGGCCGAGGCGACCCACAGAATCGTGCGTCGCGGCGCGACTTTCGACCCGAGGGCCGAGTTGAGGAAGTTGACCGCGTCGTTGGCCACGCCGACGACGATGCCCAGTACGGCCAGCACGGCCAGTACGATGACGATGAAGGTGAATAGAGGTGACATACTCCGGTTGATAAGGTTTCGTTGCTCTTTGACGGGTGCCGCATGCGCGTGATGCGACGCTGCAAAGGAACGAAACAATTGTTACAGAACCGTTACAACCGGATTTCGTCTCGGTGACGGATGCCCTCAGGAGTGCTTTCGGAGCGTGAAGATGAATTCGAGGCCCCCCTGCGGGCGGTTGTGCGCCGTGATTGTGCCGCCGTGGATGGCGATGGCGTTGCGGACAATCGACAGGCCGAGCCCCGTGCCGCCCATCTTGCGCGAACGCCCCTTGTCGATGCGGTAGAAGCGTTCGAAGATGTGGGGCAGGTGCTCCTCTTCGATGCCGATGCCGTTGTCGGCGAAGGAGATGGTGCACGACTCCTCGTCGTCGGCCAGCAGGCGGATGAAGATGTCGCGTCCCGAGGAGTAGGCCGTGGCGTTGTCCGTCAGGTTGCGGAAGACGGAGGTGAGCAGCGAGGGGCTGCCGCAGACTTCGACCGGCCCCGGGAAGTCGCAGTGGACGCGCAGCCGGCGTTCGGGCGGCAGCAGCTGGACGTCGGCCGCCACCTCGGCGATGATGTCGTTGAGCACGACGGGCTCCTTGCTGATGAGCTGGCTCCCCTCGTCCATGCGCGTGATGATGGAGACATCGGTGAGCAGCTGTCGGAGGCGGCCCGTCTGGGCCAGGCTCTTCTCGAGGAAGGCGCGTTGCCGTGCGGCGTCGATGCCGGGGTTGGCCAGCAGCGTCTCCAGGTAGCCCTGGATGGCCGCCACGGGGGTCTTCAGCTCGTGGTTGATGTTGTTGGTAAGCTGCTTCTTGATGCGGATTTTCTCCTGCTCCTCGTGCAGCATGAGCTCGTGCTGGCGGTCGCGTTCGGCGGTCGCCTTCTGCAGCTGGGCGTAGAGGCGGATGATGTTGTTCGAGATGTCGCCCAGCTCGTCGTGGGGGAAGGGCTCGCTCTCGGCGATGACCTCGCCGCGCTCGGCCCGCTCGGCGAAGTCGCGCAGGCGGACGATGTTGTGGCCCAGGCGGCGCGTGGCGAAGTAGCCCGCCACGCTCATCAGCAGCGTGACGCCCAGCATGAACCAGAGAAAGCCCCGGTCGGCGGCCAGCACCTCGCTCAGTTCGAGGTTGTAGGGGAGCGCCGAGCGGACGATGAGGCTGTCGCCCCGCATGGCCGAGTAGAAGTAGTGTCCGTGGGTGCTCTCCGAGAGGCGCTCGAGCGTATATCCCGAGCCGTTGATGAGCGCCGCGCGCACCTCGGGACGGTTGAGGTGGTTGGCCAGTCGGGTCGTGTCGCTGCGCGAGTCGTAGTGGACGCGCCCCTTGTGGTCGAGAATCGTCAGCCGCAGCCCCGGGAAGCGGCCGGCATTCCCGGCCATGAGCGAGTCGGGCCGCACGCCGGCGGCCAGCTCGTCGAGCAGGCGGAGGTTGAGCAGCTGGAGCCGGGCGTCGAGCCGCTCGATTTTGAAGTATTTCTCGCGGCCGTACTGGTAGGCGACGAAGCAGCCCACGAGCACCCACGAGATGCCGAGCAGCAGCAGGAAGAGCCGCCGGTGGTAGGAGAGCCTACATTTCGAAACCGTAGCCATAGCCCGGGCGGGTGACGATGTGTTCGCCGCAGGCGCCGATTTTGCGGCGCAGGCGGGTGATGTTGACGTCGATGGTGCGGTCCAGGACAATCACCTCGTCGCTCCAGACGCGGTGGAGAATCTCCTCGCGCGAGAAGATGACGCCCGGATGGCTCAGCAGCAGGGCCAGAATCTCGAACTCCTTCTTGGTCAGGCGCAGCTCCTCGCCCTCGAGCGTGCTGGTCTTGCTGCGCAGGTCCATGTGCAGGGGGCCGTAGTCGAGCGTCTCGGGCTCCTCCTCGCGCTGGGCCGTGCGGCGCAGCACGCTCTTGACGCGGGCCAGCACCTCGCGGATGGAGACGGGCTTGGTGATGTAGTCGTCGGCGCCGAGGTTGAGCCCCGCCACCGTGTCGTCCTCGCTGTCCTTGGCCGTGCAGAAGATAATCGGCACGCCGGCCGTGGCGGGGTTGGCCTTGAGCTGCTGGGCCATGCGGAAGCCGCTCATCTCGCCCATCATCACGTCGAGCAGGATGAGCGAGTAGCGCTCGGGATGCATCGTAAGGGCCTGTTCGGCGCTGTAGGCCACGTCGGCCTCGTAGCCCTCGACCTCGAGGTTGAACTGCAGGATTTCGCAGAGCGACTCTTCGTCGTCCACCACCAGAATCTTTTGTTTTGCCATAGCTGCGTTTTTGCGGTAGTACGTGGGTGCCGGCCGTTGCGCGGGGGCATCCGGACTCCGATTCCGCCTCAAAATTACGAAACCGTTTCGGGAATGGCGCTCTGCGGCGACACTTTTCATGCAAATGTAACACTTCGGGGCGCAGGATGCCGCGGCAGCGGAAGTCGGGTGGAGTTTTTCCGTCCGGAAGGCAAATTTTTCCAGGAGATGGGGAGGAAGGAGCGCAGCGCGGCCGGGAGTGCAGGGCGGGGAACGGCGGAGCCGGGGCGGAGTTGCGGAGTGTGGCGGCGGCGACCGACGTGCGTGGAGAGGAGGGTGCGGGCGGTTGCCGGCGGGCATGACGAATCCGGGAGGCGACGGTGCAGTGCGTGCGGTGTGCGGCCGGGTTGGCCGGATTGGCCGGATGTCGGCGTCGGTCGGTCGTCCGGACTCAGGCGTCGGAGGACGTCACCGCTTCGCTTCGTCCTCGGGCAGCGAGAGCTGCTGGCGCACCGACTCCTCGTGGATAGCCTGCAGCACGCTGCGCATGAACTCGGGAGCCATCCCCAGCGCAGCGGCCTCGGCCGTGCGGCGGGCGAGCAGCTCCTCGTAGCGGCGCGACTGGAGCACCGGCATCGCATGCTCGCGCTTGTAGCGGCCGATGCGGCGCGAGACGGCCATGCGGCGGTCGAGCAGCTCGACCAACTGGTCGTCGAGGCGGTCAATCTCGAGGCGCATCTCGGCCAGCCCGTCGCCCGCGTCGGCAACGCGGCGCAGCTCCAGATGCGCCGCGAGCTCCTTCAGCTCGTCGGGGGTGAGCTGCTGCCCGGCGTCGCTCCACGCCCGTGCGGGGTCGCAGTGCACCTCGACCATCACCCCGTCGAAGCCCAGCTCCATCGCCTGGTGGGCCAGCGGAGCGACCAGCTCGCGCCGTCCGCCGATATGGCTCGGGTCGCAGAGCAGCGGCAGCGAGGGCATGCGGCGGCGCAGCTCGATGGGGATGGCCCACTGCGGCGGATTGCGGTAACCGCCGCAGTCGGCGGCGCCGAAGCCCCGGTGGACGGCCCCCAGCCGTCCGATGCCGGCGTTGAGCAGCCGCTCGATGCCGCCGACCCAGAGGTCGATGTCGGGGCTCACGGGGTTCTTCACCAGCACGGGGATGTCGTGTCCCCGCAGTGCGTCGGCAACCTCCTGCACGGCGAAGGGGTTCGAGACGGTGCGGGCCCCCAGCCACAGCAGGTCGATGCCGGCATCGAGTGCCGCCGCAACGTGCTCGCGCGTGGCGACCTCGGTGGCCACGCGCATCCCCGTCTCGCGCCGCACGCGCTCCATCCATACGAGCCCCGCCGCGCCTACACCCTCGAAGCCGCCCGGCTTGGTGCGGGGCTTCCAGAGTCCGGCGCGGAAGATGCGCAGCCCCTGTGCGGCCAGCGCGCGGGCGGTGGTCAGGAGCTGCTCTTCGGTCTCGGCGCTGCAGGGGCCGGCGATGAGCAGCGGACGTCGGGGGTCGAGGTCGGGAAAGAGGGGGCGGAGTTGTGTCATGGTCGTGCGATGCGGCGGCGCGCTGTGCGGCGCCCTTCCGCAGATGGGTTTTCGGGAACAAAGATAGCGTTTTGTCGCCACAATGCCGCGCCGGGGGCGCCCCGCCGTGCATTTTTTCGCCGCCGCGGGCCCTGCGGCCACCTTGCTGCGCACTCTTCCTGCCGCACCCTCTTCCTGCCGCACCCTCTTCTCGCCGCGACGGCACCGCACCGCCTTTCCGGGTCGCCGCCGTTCCGTCGCCTATCCGTGTTGCCGCACACGCCTTCCGTTCGTGCCGTCCGCCGCGGGCACGAAAAAACCGCGCATCCTTGTGTGATGCGCGGTTTTCCGTGGATGGCCTCCGGGAGCACTCTGCGGCCCGGAGCCCTTGTTGTGCGGAGATTAGTCCTCGAGTTCGGCGCCCCAGGCAACCTCGGTCCCCTCGGGGAAGGTCAAATCGCGGCCGTTGCCCGACGAATCCTTGAGCGTCGTGCCCTCGCCCTCGTCGAGTTTCCAGTAGGCGTACATCTCATCCTTCGACGGATTCTCGACCGTGCGCAGGTGCGAGCGAATCTCCTCCTGCGTGAGGCAGTCCTTCCACATGCGGATTTCGCCAATCAGGCCGTTGAAGTAGTAGCCGCTCGAGGCGTAGCCGAACTGGAAGCCCGTAAGCGTGTAGCCCACCTGGAAGCGCTGGCTCGACGTGGGGCCGAAACGCTTCGTGGGAGCAGCCTCGGCAATCAACTCGCCGTCCAGATAGTAGCGGTAGGCAACCTCCTGGCGCTGACCGGTCTGCGTACCGTCGCACGTAATCGAAATCGTGTGCCACGTGCCGGTCGAGATGGTCTTGCCCTGCGAGGCGAGCGTCAGGTCGCACTGGCGGTTGCCGATGTTGCTGTTACCCTCCTCGCCCGTGACGCGGACTTCGCATCCGCTGAAGGCCTCGTTGTTGTTGTTCGTATCCTGGCCGCGCCACGTGCCGATGTAGTTCGTGCCGCTGTGCCAGCCGTAGCAGAAGATGCGCATCTCGAAGGTGTGGGTATTGCCCTCGATGGTCACCACCTCGTTGTTGGGTATCGAGAGGGTGCGGTACATGGCGCTCGAGTAGTTCTGCATCGAGAGGCCCGGGGTGTAAATCAGCTCGCGGTCAACATCCAGTGCGATGTAGTGGGCCACGTCGCTGCAGTCGACCCGGTCGGCAATCGTCTCGTCGATGACGGCCGCGATGGGGAGCAGGTAGGTCGTACCCTTCTGCAGCCCGTAGAGCGAGCCGGTGAACTCGACCGTCAGGGTGTTGGACTCGGTCTGGCCGGCGGCGATGACGAAGTTGTCGTAGGGAATCCGGTAGATGTTCTCCGGCATGAGCACATACGCGGTGCCGTGCTCGGCGTTGTAGGTGTCGACCAGCGCGGGGTCGACGCGGATGTCGCCCATGGCGACGATGTCGGACGGCTCGTCGAGCTTCAGCGTGAAGGAGTGGCTGTAGTTGCCCGCCAGCACCTCGTCGCAGGTGACGGCCACGGGGGTCTGACTCCCCGCCTCGGGCAGCGAGACGTTGGGCCGTACGACCGTCGTCTCATCGTCCGAGCAGGAGACCGACGCCAGAGCGAATACTCCGGCGGCGCAGAGCGTCAGAAGATTCTTTATGTTCTTTTTCATGGTTTGTGTCGGGTTGGAGGTTATTCAACGCATTTGTTGTAGTCGTCGTCGGTCCACTGGATGGTGATGCCGTTCGTGTAGGCGATGTCGCGCTTGTTGGGCGAGAGGTCGTAGAAGGTGGTGCCTTCACCCTCGTTCATGCGCCAGTAGGAGACCAGACCCTCGGTCGAGGGGTCGACGCCGCAGATGCTGGCCTTGATTTCGCGGGCCGAGAGGGCGCGCGTCCACAGACGCATCTCGTTCAGACGGCCGTAGAAGAGCTGCGAGGACTGGTAGCCGGCCGACGGCATGCCAATCTGTACGCCGTAGAGCGCATACTCGTAGGGAGCCACCGTAATCGAGTTGTCCTTCTCGCCGTCGATGTAGAGCGTCAGCGTGCTGCCGTCGTTAACCAGCGCCACGGCATACCAGCGGTTGGTCGCGAAGCGCGTGTTGGAGGACATCTTGCCCTGCTTGGTGGTCACGTGCAGCTGGTTGGGGTCGTCCGTACCCTCGCCGAAGCGGAGCAGGTTCTGGTCGCACTTGAAGCCGCCGTCGTCGATGGCACCGCCCTCTACCGAGGTCTCGTTGCCGCCGAACGAGCAGACACGCGTCGTACCCGAAGCGCCCAGCTCACGGAAGCGGTCGGCGTAGATTTTCACCTCCCACGTGTAGACCGGAAGCGACGGAATGGGGTCGGGCAGCAGGAACTGGTAGGCCATGGCGGCATTGCCCACATAGGGCGCCTTGAAGTGAATCGTACGCGATACCTTGAGGTAAATCGTACGGCTGGCCTCGATGACCGGGAAGTTGGCGTTCTTGATGGTTACGGGAATCACGTAGACGCGGCCCGTGACGAACTCGCTGTCGTCGACAATCATCACCTCGGCCGAGCTCGATACGGCCTGGCCTTCGGGGATGGTCACCTCGTCGGTCGAGAGCGTGTAGGCCCCGTCGGGGATGGGGTAGTAGTTGGTGCCCATCTTGGCGTTGTAGTCCTCGACGAGCGAGGGGTCGACGGCCACCTGTGCCGTCACCGGCGAACTGACCTGGGTCGTCGAGGAGACGGTCACCGAGTAGGCCGAGGGCAGTGCGTCGATGGCGAACGAGACCATCGGGTCGGAGGAGGTGCCCGTCATCAGGACGGCGTCTCCGTATTCGTCGGCCTCCTGGCAGGAGCCCAGACCGGCGGTCAGGAGCAGCAGCACGGCTGCCGCACGCAATATTCTGTTGGTCTTTTTCATCGGATTAGCTTGTTAGGAGGGGTTATTTGTTTGCGGGATTCTGTTCCTGGATGCCGCGGCGAATCGAGTAGTAGGGAATCGACTTCTGCTCGATGTCGCCCAGCGTGGCATTGGCCGGACGCGTGGTGTTGTACTCATACTCGAAGTAGTAGCCGCCGAAGCCGCCCTTGTGCCCCTGCTCGGGGTTCCAGCGGGCCATGCCGATGACCGAGTAGAGGGGGTTGCCCCACGAGTCGACGGTGTTGCCGTCCTCCTCGGTGAAGGCCACGCCGCCGTTCTTCCAGTACCAGCCCATCTGCTCCGTGGCGATGAACTTTTCGGGCGGGCACCAGCTGCTCATCTGGTCGTAGTATCCCTGCAGGGTCGTCGCTCTGCTGCACGAGTAGCACTGGCGCACGAAGTAGTCGACGTAGGGCTCCGTCTCGGCGGGCGGCACCTGGCCGTAGAAGTCGACAATCAGCAGCTTGTCCGTGCCCGACTTCGGGCCGAAGAATTGGCCCAGCACCTGGATGAACTTGGTGAAGTTCTCTCCCTGCAGCCAGTCGCCTTCGGGCTCGTAGTCCAGGTCAAGGCCGTCGAGGTTGTTGCGCAGCACGCAGCGTGCCAGGTAGAGGGCATAGGCCTCGATGCCGGCGTCGTTCTTCTCGAATCCGGTTCCCTCGATGCGGCAGATGCGGCACATGACGAAGCGCGTACCCTTCTGCTCGCGCACCTGCTGCAGCTCGCGGTAGGCGTTGGGCATGTAGCGCTCGTTGAAGTCGCTCGACTCGACGTATTCGGGGTTGTTCGACGGGATGCCCGACCAGAGGCTGATGATGTCCATGCTGTCGGGCAGACCCGTGAAGTGGAGACCCATCGAGGGCGACGAGTCGGAGGTGTAGCCGGCATACCATCCGAAGCAGATGGCGTGGTCCGACTTCTTGTATTCACGCAGGTTGCGGTAGTACTCGCTGCTGTGGCTGTTCGGTACCTGTATCTCCGTCTTTTCGACGTCCGTGCATCCGATGGCTCCCAGAGCCACCAGGCCGGCTAAGATTGCATATGTCGTACGTTTCATTGTCTTTCGGATAATTTGAACGTTGTTCATGCGTCGTGATTATTTGGCGTCCCACCACAGCTTGGTGCCCGGGTTGTCGGGGCCGCCCAGCAGGGCGATGCCCTTGTCGAGCTGTGTGCGGTTGGTGTTGTACTCCGACTACGGGAAGGCCAGACGGCGAATCTGCGTCTCGGTGTCGACGCAACCGCCGTTGTTCTCGTTCACGCATACGGGGAAGACCTTCGGATAGCCCGTGCGGCGGAACTCGGTCCAGGCCTCCTGGCCGTTGGGGTAGAGGGCGATGTACTTCTGGGAGATGATGCGCTCGAGGTTCTTCTCGAAGCCGTCGCCCTCGTTCCATGCGATGGTAATCTCGCCGCGTGCGTCGGTCGAGTAGGCGGGCGTTACGGGGTCGGTGTAGTCGGCCGGCGTGAGCGAGTCGTCGGCCAGGTACGACGAGGCGTCACCCGCGTTGTTCTCGGCAAACGAGGTCTCGACACCCTTGCGGTAGAGGTTCTCGGCCGTGTCGCCCATGCTCCAGCCGCGCAGCGCGCCCTCGGCACGCAGGAAGTAGGACTCCGAAGCGAGCATCCAGACCACGTTCGAGGTGCTGGTGACGTTGGGCGCCGAGAAGAGGCCCGTGAGCGAGCCGTCGGCCTCGGGTGCGTAGGCGTCCTTCGAAACGGTGTTGGCCATTCCGGCGCGGATGCCGCGGTAGTTGCCGTCGGTGGTGGTGTTGAAGTAGGCCGACAGGCGCGGGTCGTTGTAGCCGTTCATGTAGGAGTCGAGCGTGGCGCCCATGCGCAGGTCTCTCCAGCTTACCCCGACGATGTAGAGCGGGCTCTCGTAGGTCTCCAGCGGCGAGATGTGCTGCAGCTCGGCCTTGTCCGTAGCCTCGGTCATCACGCCCAGCGGGGCGGCCAGAGCGGCCTCGGCCTCCTGCTGTGCCTTCGAGGCGTCGACGTATGCAAGGTGCATGGCCAGACGCAGGCGGAGGCTGTTGGCGAACTTGACCCACTTGGTCAAATCGCCGCGGAAGACGCAGTCGTAATCCGTGAAGAGCGTCTCGCCGGCATTGGCGTAGGGCGCGAGCGTCTCGACGGCGTCGGCCAGCTCCTCGAAGAAGCGGTAGTAGACATCCTTCTGCGAGTCGTAGGGCACCTCGTTCTCGACGCCGAAGCTCAGGTAGGGAATCGGGCCGTAGGTATCCGTCACGCGGTGCATGGCGGCCACCTTGAGAATCTGGGCCAGCGCGAAGCGGGGGTCGTTCTCGTCGTTGATGGCCATGCGCAGCGAACGCCAGGCGTTCATCGTGCGGGTATAGTTGGTGGTGAACATGTCACCGTACCAGCTCTCCTTGTTCCAGTTGTAGCGGCCGGCCGAGTTGATGGAGGGCGAGGGGAAGCCGAAGTAGCCTACAAAGCCGTCGCCGCCCATGATTTCGACCGTCTGATAGCGGTCCGTACCGATGCTTGCGGCCGGTTGGGCGACCACCAGCACGTTCTGCTCCATCTGCAGGAAGTAGGAACCCGTGCGGGCGTTGTCCCAGTCGAGCATGTCCTCGGTCGCTTCGTTGGGGTTGGTGTTCCACTCGGTGAAGTCGGAGGTGCAGGCCGTTGTCAGGGCCGTACCGAGCATCGCGAGCAGTACCCGTCTGATTCTATATGAGTTGTTCGATTTCATGATAGGATTTCTGTTTGTTCGGTTTTAGAAGGTTACTTTGACGGAGAAGCCCAGGCTGCGCAGGCTCGGCTGCATGAAGTAGTCGAAGCCCTGGTTGTAGGTACCCGTGCTGGCCGTCGATTCGGGGTCGAAGGGGGCCTCCGAGTAGAGCATCCAGAGGTTGCGGCCCACGAACGAGACGTTGAGGCCCTTAATCCACTTGCACCACTTCTGGATGGGAATGTCGTAGCCGAGCGTCAGCTCGCCCAGACGGACGTTGGTCATCGAGTAGACATACATCGAACCGATGTAGTTGGCTCCGTTGCCGCCGACGGTCTGATACCACTTCTGTGCGTCAATCTTGTAGCCGTTGACATTCACGCCGCCGTTGTTGCGGGCGACGGCCGAATCCTCCGATACGCCGTAGTAGTCCATGACGGCCTGCGTGGCCGAGATGCCGATGCCGCCTACACGGGCGTTAATCATGAAGCCCAGCGAGATGCCCTTCCACTCGAAGTTGTTGCGCCACGAAAGCGTGTAGTCGGGGTTCGACGTGCCGGCCTTCACCCAGTTGTTGCGGTCGGTCTCCAGGGCGCCGGTCATGCTGTTGACCCAAATGTGGCCCTGCTCGTCGGTGCGCATCGTGTTGACGTAGATGTCACCCATCGTACCGCCGACGGTGAGCATCTGCTTGGCGCCGCCCAGCTGATAGACGTCCAGCTGGTCGAGCTTGACGGTGACGCCCAGCTTGTCGTTGGTGTACTCGGGCAGCAGCTGGTTGACGCGGTTGCGGTTGAGCGACCAGAGCACGTTGGTCTGCCAGTGTACGGGGCCGAGGTTCTGCTTGAAGCCCAGGGCGGCCTCGATACCCTTGTTCTGCACCTCGCCGGCGTTGACGTAGAGCTTCGTGTAGCCGGTCGTCGAGGTGATATCGGGGCTGAAGAGCTGGTTGACGGTCTTCGACAGGTAGCCCGTCACGTCGAGGGTCAGCTTGTTCTGGAAGAACGAGAGGTTGACACCGACCTCCCACGATTTGGTGCGCTCGGGCTGCAGGTCGACGGCCGGGAAGTAGGTCGAGGTGTTCAGACCGCCCGAGAGGGGATAGGTCGTGATGGCGCGGAAGCGTTCGGGGGCATTACCCACCTCACTGTACGATACGCGGAGCTTGGCCAGCGAGAGAACCCTCGAGTTGGCGTGGAAAATCTCGTTGAAGAGTACCGAAGCACCTACCGAAGGATAGAGAATCGACGAGTTGTCGGTGCCGGCCAGGGCCGAAATCCAGTCGTTGCGGACCGAAGCGTCGATGTAGGCCATGCTCTTGTAGCCGAGCGATACGGTTGCGAAGATGGAGTTGGTGCGGTCGTGGTAGTTGTCCTGTTCATAGGTGAGCTTGCCCGCGGGGTCGATGTTCGAGAAGGTGAAGAGGTTGGGCAGAATCTTCAGACCGCCGCCGAAGGACTCCTCCTTGTGGGTGAGGTCCTGCAGGCTGGCGCCCACCGTGGCGGTCAGGTTGAGCGTGTTGTCGGCGAAGTACTTGTTGATGTTGAGCATCACGTCGGCATAGGTCTGCGTGGTGTTGCGGTCGGTCTTCAGGTAGGCGCCCTTCGACGAGTTCTCGGCCAGCACCGAGAGGGTCGAGGCGTACATCTTGCGCTCGTAGGTCTGCACGTCCTTGTCGTACTTCACGCGGCCTTATCGCATGTCGCCGCGCCCTTTTTTCCACCTCGTGTCGCCACCTCGTGTCGCCGTCGTTTTGCGCCTCCGTGCCGCCGTCGTTTTGCGCCTCCGCGCGGTTGCCTCCGGACGCTTTCTTTCCTCTCTTCCTCGGGGCATCCCCTCTTCCCCGGACGAACACTCCCCGATACGTCATCCCTCGAAAGGGGCGCAGGCTGTTCCGTTCGGGGCCTGCCCATAAAACAAAAAAGCCCAAAATCTGCTCTTTGGTCGTCATTTATAGCCCGTTCAGGTTAAATATATGTTAAAAAAGGTGACGAAGTGAACAATCGGAGTAAAAAAAAGCTATATTGGGGAACCTGGAATCTGATGAACGGGATTGAGTTTCCGGGTTCGATGTGGCGTAGTCATAGAAAAAAAGAAAACCGATGAAACGAGTGTTGCTGTTGATTATCTTCGGCATGCTGTGCAGCGTGCCGATTTGTGCGCAGGAGGTAGCAGACTCCGTGAGTCTCTATTATCGGGTGGGATACCGTTTTGTCGACCCCGATTACCGGAACAACCGGGCCGCGCTCGCGCACTTTACGGAGGCCATCCGCGAGGCGCTCGAGCAGGGTACGCTGAACCGGGTCGTCATCCGCGCCGGAGCCTCGCCCGACGGCTCGCAGCAGGCCAACGAGCGGCTGTCGCAGTACCGCGTCGACTCGCTGGCCGCCTATCTGATGCGTACGACCGGCATCCCCGCCGGGATGCTCGTCAAGGAGTCGGTGGGCATCCAGTGGGAGCGGCTGCGCGAGCTGGTGGCTGCCTCGACGATGCCCTCCCGCGACGAGGTGCTGCTAATCCTCGACCGCGAACCCGTCTGGAGCTTCGATGCGCAGGGCCGGGTCGTGGGGAGCCGCAAGCAGTCGCTCATGCAGCTGCACGGCGGACGCCCCTACAACTACATGCTGCAGCACTTCTTCCCCGAGCTGCGCAACAGCGCCTCGGCCATGCTCTATACGCGGCCGACCGAGCCCGAGCCGGCACCCGAGCCCGAACCCGAACCGGCACCGGCACCGGCATCCGAACCGGCACCGGCGCCCGTTCCCGAACCTGCCCCTGCTCCGGCTCCGCTGCCCGACGTGAGCCGCGAGGTGGTTCCCGCCCCCTCGGACGCGTGGAGCCCCGCCATCCACATCAAGACCAACGCCATCGGCTGGGGCATGATGATGGCCAACGTGGCCGTCGAGATTGACCTCTCGCCCCGCATCTCCTTCAGCGTGCCCGTCTACTACTCGGCGTGCGACTACTTCACCTCGACGGTCAAGTTCCGCATGCTGGGCACGCAGCCCGAGCTGCGCTTCTGGCCCCTGCGCGAGCACCGCTTCTTCGCGGCGCTCCACTTCGGGGTGGCCTCCTACAACCTGGCGCTTGGCGGCGACTGGCGCATCCAGGACCACAACGGAAACTCTCCGGCCATTGGCGGAGGCGTCAACCTCGGCTACCGGATTCCGCTGGGCCGCAGCGGACGCTGGAACGTCGAGTTCTCGCTCGGCGCCGGCGTCTACAAGGCCTACTATGACAAGTTCCGCAACGAACGGAACGGCGTCCGCTCCTCGACCGTCCGCAAGACGTTCATCGGGCTGGACAACGCCGCCGTCTCGTTTTCCTACATGTTTGACCTGAAAAAAACTCGGAAATAATGAAAAGGAGCGTGTTGAAAAGGCTGTTTCTGAGTGGTCTGCCGCTGGCTTTCCTGCTCGTGTCGTGCGACGTGCACGAGTTTCCGGGCCCGACCGAACCCGCGAAGTATCCCGTCGTTCTGGATTTGACCTTCGATACCGAACTGCCCGTGTATCAGACGGTCGATGTGAAGACCCGCGTCTCGGACGACCCGCAGGCGTACAACCTGCGCTATACGGTCTGCATCTACCGGGCCGATGCCGAGGGCGCCTTCGGCCGGGAGGAGGAGCGCCGTATGGTGGTGACGAAGTCCGTGACGGCGCAGCCCGACCTGCGCATCGAGACGCAGCTCGAAGAGGGCGCCTACCGCTTCATCGTCTGGACCGACTTTGTCGATGCCGGAACGCAGGAGCACAAGTTCTTCCGTACGGATGATTTTTCGGAGGTCGCCCTCCTCACCTCCGAATATGCGGGCAGCACCGAGTTCCGCGATGCCTTCCGCGGCCGGGCCGACGCCGCCATTGCGAAACCGGCACAGGAGGGCCCCATCGTGGTGCCCGTCCCGATGACGCGTCCGCAGGCGCGCTACAGCTTCGTGTCGACCGACCTGACCGAATTCATGACCCGCGTGCAGGCGCTCCGCGAAAGCCGTGAACACAGCGCCTCACAGGATGCCGGCGCCTCGCAGGATGCAGCCCCCGCCGACGAGCCGACGCGGAGCATCGACCTGGATGATTTCCGCGTGGTGGTTCACTATGCGGGCTACGTGCCTTCGTCGTTCAACCTCTTCACGGACCAGACGGCCGACGCCTCTACCGGCGTGCAGTTCGAGAGCCGCATCACGCGGACGAGCGACTCGGAGGCGAGCCTCGGCTTCGACTACGTGCTGGTCAACGAGGGCGAGGCCTCCGTCAAGGTCTCCCTCGAGGTCTACGACCGCGACGGAACGCAGTTGTCGGCCACGAACCCCTTCGATATACCCCTCATGCGGGGCCGGCATACCATCGTGCGCGGCAATTTCCTCACGTCGGAGGCCTCGGGCGGAATCGGCATTGACCCGGGCTTCGACGGCGACTGGAACTACCCCGTGCAGTAGACCGTGCAGTAGACAGTAAAGTAAAAAGTAATAAACAATAATAGAAAACCTCTTGTTAATCCTTGATGAAATTATGAAACGATTGTTTCTCTTTTTGGCGGTTGCCGGCCTGATGGCGACGACTGCCTGCTCCCGGGACGAGATGGAATCTGCCGGGATGAACGGGGACGGCGTGGTGACCTTCAGCGCACGCCTTCCCGAACAGCTTCAGACCCGCAGCATGGGTGACGGCCAGACGGCCCGCAAGCTGACCTACGCCGTATATGCGGCCGGTGAGCAGACCCCGCTGCTGACGAGNATTATGAAACGATTGTTTCTCTTTTTGGCGGTTGCCGGCCTGATGGCGACGACTGCCTGCTCCCGGGACGAGATGGAATCTGCCGGGATGAACGGGGACGGCGTGGTGACCTTCAGCGCACGCCTTCCCGAACAGCTTCAGACCCGCAGCATGGGTGACGGCCAGACGGCCCGCAAGCTGACCTACGCCGTATATGCGGCCGGTGAGCAGACCCCGCTGCTGACGAGCGAGAGCGAGGGTGCCCCCGCGGTCGAGTTCACCGACCTGAAGGCCCAGCTGACGCTCCGCCTGACGACGGGCAAGAGCTACGACGTGCTCTTCTGGGCCGACGCCTACGGCCAGAAGGACGAGTCGAACCCCTATAAGGTCGACTACCAGGCGCAGACGGTTACGGTGGACTACGCGGCAGCAGAGTCGAACGACGAGAACCGCGACGCCTTCTTCGGCTCGGTTACCGGCATGAAGGTAACGGGAGCGATGAGCCAGGATGTGACGCTGGTGCGCCCCTTCGCGCAGGTGAACGTGGGAACGGATGACCTGGAGGAGGCCGTCGCAGGCGGACTCCAGAGCGCAGCGCTTGCCACCTCGATGAGCGCAACGAACGTGCCGACGACGCTGAACCTGCTCAACGGCACGACGACGGGCAGCACGAGCGTAGACTTCGCCTTGCACGCAGTGCCGACCGAGTCGCTGGTCGTATCGGGCCGTACGTACACCTATCTGGCGATGAACTACCTGCTGATGGGCGCCGACAAGACGACGACCAACATCGCCTTCGAGTTCACGGACGGCGCGACGACGGGCAATCTGACCTTCAGCAACGTTCCCGTGCAGCGCAACTACCGCACGAACATCATCGGTTCGGTGCTGACGGGCGACGTTGACTTCGACATCGACATCGACCCGGGCTTCGGCGAGCCGGA
Source organism: Alistipes sp. Marseille-P5061 (assembly GCF_900290115.1). Taxonomy (GTDB): domain Bacteria; phylum Bacteroidota; class Bacteroidia; order Bacteroidales; family Rikenellaceae; genus Alistipes; species Alistipes excrementigallinarum. Next base: position 677,671 of record NZ_LT985749.1, on the reverse strand, counting down.
CCACAACCTCTCGCAGCTGCTCTTTGCGGCCGAGAACGGCGGTACGGTGGAGCTTGAGGAGGATGTCGAGCTGCCGCAGACGCTCAAGGTCCGCGCCGGCAAGAAGATGACCATCAATCTGGCCGGTCATACCATCAAGTATGTGGGAACCTCGGTGGGCGGTGCCATCGATGTCTACGGCGAGCTTGAAATCAACGGCGACGGTGTCATCGACGGCGGAGCCAACGCCACGGTGACGGCCATCGCTGCCATGGGTCCCGATGCCAAGGTGACGATTAACGGCGGCAGCTACAAGGTGGGGGCCGACGAGAACGGAGCCTGGAACGACTGCATCTATGCCTACAACGGCGGTGAAATCACCATCTACGGCGGTCACTTCGAGAGCGCGGTCGCCTCGCCGAGCGGCATCTATACGGTGCTGAACGTCAACAACTCGAAGCCCGGTACCATCACGGTCTATGGCGGCGAGTTCGTCAACTACGACCCGGCGACGGGCGACGATGCCGGTACGGTGAAGAGCTTCGTTGCCGAGGGCTATTCGTCCATCAAGGCGAGCGAAGACCCCGCCGTATGGGAGGTAATCCGGGGCCTCGCGATTACGACCGAGGAGGATGTGGCAGCCGTGATGGCCGAGATTGCCCAGAAGGGCGGCGAGGTGGTCATCCCCGAGTCGGCCACGCTCAATCTGGAGGGCATCGAGCCCTTCACCATCCAGCACCCGACGGTGATTACAATCGACGGTACGGTCGAGAACAAGACCGAATGGATGATTACCAACGACAGCGAACTGACCCTGCGCGGCAAGGGAACCTACACCTGCCCCAAGGGCATTGTGCGGAACAACGGTGTGCTGACCATTGAGGGCGGCACCTGGGAGACGACGCGCAACGATTCGGGTACGGCCTTCTACAACAACAGCGCCGACGCCGTGCTTACGCTGAAGGGTGTCGACCTGAACGCGGCCTTCTTTGCCGTTGCCGGTTTGGGAACCATCACGATTGAGGACGGCAGCGTCTCCTCCACCTCGTCGAACAAGTACGGCTCGTGGGCCTATGCGATTCGCGCCGAGAGCGGCTGCCGGATGACGCTCAAGGATGTGACCGTCGAGGGCGTCCAGGGTGCCGTCGCCGCCATCGACGGCTCGCATGTCGTCTGCGACAACGTCACGGCTTCCACACGTAATTCGGAACCCGGCCGTCAGGATGCCTTCTATGCGCTTTACGCCGCATCGGAGGGAGTCATCGAGGTGCTGAGCGGCAGCTACTACTCGGACCGCACCCCGTGCGCGCTGGCCTCGAACGACGACGTGCCCGATAATCCGCTGGGCGGATTCATCCTCAAGGGCGGCCGCTTCAGCTCCCAGCCGCGCTCGGCATCCAACCAGCCCTGGACTCCCGAGCAGGGGTATGCCTATCGTCAGACCGGCGACGCGACCTATCCCTATGAAATCGTAGCCGAATAATCGGACGGATAAAATAATACAGACTGTTAAGGTTTACTGATTATGAAACGATTGTTTCTCTTTTTGGCGGTTGCCGGCCTGATGGCGACGACTGCCTGCTCCCGGGACGAGATGGAATCTGCCGGGATGAACGGGGACGGCGTGGTGACCTTCAGCGCACGCCTTCCCGAACAGCTTCAGACCCGCAGCATGGGTGACGGCCAGACGGCCCGCAAGCTGACCTACGCCGTATATGCGGCCGGTGAGCAGACCCCGCTGCTGACGAGCGAGAGCGAGGGTGCCCCCGCGGTCGAGTTCACCGACCTGAAGGCCCAGCTGACGCTCCGCCTGACGACGGGCAAGAGCTACGACGTGCTCTTCTGGGCCGACGCCTACGGCCAGAAGGACGAGTCGAACCCCTATAAGGTCGACTACCAGGCGCAGACGGTTACGGTGGACTACGCGGCAGCAGAGTCGAACGACGAGAGCCGCGACGCCTTCTTCGGCTCGGTTACCGGCATGAAGGTAACGGGAGCGATGAGCCAGGATGTGACGCTGGTGCGCCCCTTCGCGCAGGTGAACGTGGGAACGGATGACCTGGAGGAGGCCGTCGCAGGCGGGCTCCAGAGCGCAGCGCTTGCCACCTCGATGAGCGCAACGAACGTGCCGACGACGCTGAACCTGCTCAACGGCACGACGACGGGCAGCACGAGCGTAGACTTCGCCTCGCACGCAGTGCCGACCGAGTCGCTGGTCGTATCGGGCCGTACGTACACCTATCTGGCGATGAACTACCTGCTGATGGGCGCCGACAAGACGACGACCAACATCGCCTTCGAGTTCACGGACGGCGCGACGACGGGCAATCTGACCTTCAGCAACGTTCCCGTGCAGCGCAACTACCGCACGAACATCATCGGTTCGGTGCTGACGGGCGACGTTGACTTCGACATCGACATCGACCCGGGTTTCGGCGAGCCGGACCACAACCTCTCGCAGCTGCTCTTTGCGGCCGAGAACGGCGGTACGGTGGAGCTTGAGGAGAACATGACCCTCGAGCAGGAGATTACCGTTGCCGAGGGCAAGAAGATGGAGCTCAACCTGAACGGCCATGACATCGTCTTTGACAGCGAGGAGCTCTACACCGCCTTCAACGTCAACGGCGACATGGTCATCAACGGCCCCGGCAACATCTCCTACAAGAACGGCGGCATTCTGATTGTCAACAAGAACGGTTCGCTCGTCATCAACGGCGGCGATTTCAGCTCCGATGTCAACTGCATCCAGGTCTACGGCGGTTCGCTGGCCATCAACGGCGGCCACTTCTCCGTAACGCAGATGGTGGATGGACACTGGTACCTGCTCAACCAGCTCGACTCCGACCCCGGAACGGTCGCCATCAAGGGCGGTACGTTCGTCAACTACGACCCGGCAACGGGTGACCCCGGACGCGGCGGCGACTTCCTGGTTGAGGGCTATTCGTCGGTCAAGGTGAGCGACGACCCGGCAACCTATGAGGTCATCGAGGGCGCCGGTGCAGCAACGGCCGACGAGCTGAAAGCTGCCATCGCCGAGGGTGAGCCGGTCATCACGCTGGTCGGCGACATCGCGCTGAGCGAGGTGCTCTCCTTCCCGAAGGATGTGACGCTGACGGCCCAGGGCGACGTGACGCTGACGGGTGCTCCGGTCTACTTCAACGGTGAGAACACGGTGGTGCGCGGCATCCACTTTGCCAACGGCACCAGCAGTTCGGGCCAGGCTTCGGCGGTCTACGTCACGAGCCAGAAGTGCCGGACGCTGGTCTTCGACAACTGCACCTTCTCCAACGCGCAGTGGGATGCCATCCAGCTGACGGACAAGGATGTGGAGTCGATTGAGATTACCAACTGCACCTTCCGCAACACGGTCGAGGGCGGCTACCGCTACATCCACCTCGAGCTGCGGAACGGCAGCGACTACTACGCCAACGCCCAGGCCAAGGTGACCGTTACGGGCTGCACGTTCGAGAACGTATCGAGCGCCTACTGCAAGGACAGCGCCGTGACCATCTGCGGCTTCATGCACGACAACCTGACCATCGCGGACAACGTGGTGAAGGGCGCCGGTGCCGACAACATCACCAACATGATGTTCTGGATTTGCGACGGCACGAACTTCGGCAAGCTCTTCTCGACGGAGGAGCTCAAGACGATGTTCCGCAACGAATAGCGGCAATCCGAGATGCTGACAGCAAGGCGCCGGACGGTGTATTCCGTCCGGCGCCTCTCTTTTTTTGCCTGTGGGCGTGCGGAGGCGGGAACTTTCTCCCGCTCTTTTGCCGTTGTCCGATGAGGAGGAATACAACAAAAAAAGCTGTAAACAAGTCGTTTACAGCTTTCAGGCCTGCTTTCGGCCTCGTTTGGTGGAGAATACGAGATTCGAACTCGTGACCTCTTGCATGCCATGCAAGCGCTCTAGCCAGCTGAGCTAATCCCCCGATTGTGGTTGCAAAGGTAATACGAATTTCCGAAAATCCAAATCGTCGGGCCGTTTTTTCCGCATTTTCTGCCGGAGCGACTCCATTGCCTGCTGCCGCCCGGCGTCAGAAGGGATAGCCCACACCGAAGTTGAGCGCCGTGTTGCTCCAGCGGAAGTTGTGAATCCACCGCTCTCCGGCCGGGTTGTTGGGGTTGTGGAGCTGGATGCCCCAGTCCAGACGCAGCACCACGAACTTGATGTCGAGGCGCAGGCCGAGACCGGTGTTGAAGCCCAGCTGCTTGTAGAAGGTGTCGAAGTGGAAGAGCGCCGCCTCGGGAATCGAGCCGTCGGTCTGGCGCACATACCAGATGTTGCCCAAATCGAAGAAGGTGGCCCCGTGGAAGATGCCCCAAATCGGGAAGCGCAGCTCGAGGTTGGCCTCCAGCTTCATGTCACCCAGCTGCGTGGGGTAGCTTGTGTCGCTGGGCTTGGGCACGGAGCCCGGGCCGAGCGTACGCGGCGTCCAGCCGCGCATGCCGCCGCTGCCGCCCGCATAGAAGAGCCGGTCGAAGGGGATGGTCACCCCCTTCGAGTTGCCGTAGGCCATGCCCACACCGCCGTAGAGGCGCCCCGCCAGCGCGACCTTGTCGCCCAGCATCACGGTGCGGCTCACACTCAGGTCCGTGCGGAAGTACTGGGCGTAGCGCAGCCCGAAGATGTGGTAGTAGTCGGTCCCCGAAACCGGGCGCGAGAAGAGGTGTTCGAGGCCGTCGATGAGGTTGCCCGCCGTCTCGAAGTTGAAGCGTATGAGCGTGCTGTTGCCGCCCAGATTCTTGAGCTGGCCGTTGTAGGTGTAGCTGAAGTTCAGGCCGCCGATGAACTGCGACTCGTAACTCTTCTTCAGGTACTCGTTCTCCGTATCCTCGAGGAACTGCGCGTCGAGGTAGCTCACGTCGACCACGTTGATGTCGATGGGGCGCAGCGCGAAGGAGGAGTAGCGCTTGTTGCTCCACAGGTAGGAGAGGCTGGCGCTCGAGAGCGTGCGGCGGTAGAAGGGGCGGTCCTGGTAGTTGACCGAGACCTCGAGCTTGGTCTTGGGCTGGTTGATGTTCTGGAAGCGGGAGGCGCTCCACGGCACGAGGAAGCGTGGGAAGAGGAGGCTCGTGGTGACGCCGAACTCCTTGGCGGTCTTCTTGCGGGCGTCGGGCGCCTTCATGAACTCGTAACCGGCCGTGACGGAGACGTCGAACGACTCGGCGCCGCGGAAGATGTTGCGGTTCTGGTAGCCGACGGTGGCCTTCAGTCCGTAGAAGCTCGAGGTGGTGCTCCCCTCGACGTCGGCCTTGAAGCTCTGCTTGAGGGCCGGCGTGCAGAGGATGTGGCAGGCGAGGTACTCCTCGCGCGTGTAGCGGTTGGAGGTCGAGTCGGCCAGGGCGCCGATGTAGGAGACGTAGCTCTGCGTCGAGTCGGCCGTCAGGCGGGGCATCTCGGTGAAGGCGATGCGGGCACTCTTGAAGTAGCCCAGCCCGATGAGGTCCGAGTAGGCGCGGTTGACCTGCGAGGCGTTGTAGAGGTAGTTGGGGTAGATGGGGATGGCCTGCCGCAGCACCACGGGGCGCAGATGGGGCCGACCCTCGTAGACGATGCGCAGCCCCTCGTAGAGCGTCGTGTCGAGCCGCTCGAGGAGCGACGAGTCGACACGGACGGCCGCCGCGTCGTATTCGGGGTAGACGTTCACCCGCCCGATGCGGTAGACCTTGTGGTTCTCGAAGATGGGTTCGCCCTGGGCGTTGTAGCCCGCAAGGTAGGGCTTGATGACCATCGTCACCCCGACGCGGTGTCCGCCGCCGAGCGTGTCGGCTACGTATTCGATGCTGCTCGGCGAGAAGTTGTAGTAGCCCCGCTGCTTGAGGTAAGTGGCGATGCGCGTCCGCTCGGCGTCGAGCTGCGTGATGTCGAAGATGTCGCCCGCATGGATGAGCGAGTGGGCCGTATCGGCCAGAATCAGCGGCCGGAGAAATTGGTCGCGGAAGTCGTAGGCGATGGTGTCGATGCGGTAGGGCGCCCCCTGCCGGATGCGGTAGGTGATGCTCGCCTTGCGCGGGTGGCGCGTCGTGTCGAGCTCGTAGGAGGCCTCCGAGGCGTAGAATCCCTTAGAGTCGAGGTAGATTTTGAAGTTCTGCACCGAGCGCTCCGTGAGGTTCATGTCGAGCAGCACGGGGGCCTCGCCGATTTTGCGCTTCCAGTTGTTCCAGCGGTTGTGCTTCGCCGTATCGGCCTGTTCGTAGAGCCAGACGTAGAAGTAGGTCCCCAGAAAGCGCTTGTTGGGGCTCTGGCGGATGTACTTCTCGAGCTCCGACGAGGTGATTCGCTCCGAACGCGGAGCCTCATGGTCGGTCTCCACCGAGACCTTCGTCAGCAGGTAGGAGCCCTGGGGAATGTGGCGCGTGACGCTACAGGCCGAGCCCAGAAGACTCAGCAGTGCGATGGCCAGCGTGCGCACTCCCCTTGTTCCCATCGGTGTCTCGGCGTCGGTTGTCGACCCGGTTCGGTCAGTTGTTGAAAAATCCCTTTTCGCGCAGCAGGGCGAAGTAGGCCTTCGACACGGCGATGTTGTCCTCGCGGCGGTAGCGGTTGCGCGTGAAAATCTGGGCCAGGTTGGGCAGCTTGTTCTCCTCGAGCAGCTGCTTGGTCTGGGCCGACTCCTCGCGCTCGGCCCACAGCTCGTCGATTTCGGCGGCCGTGTAGTCGGTGTACTTCTCGTAGTGGACCACCGCCTCGAGCGGCAGCCGGTCGGTCAGCTCGGGCGATTCGTCGGGGTAGCCCATCACGACGGTCGTCAGCGGGATGACCCCCTTGGGCAGCTCGAGGATGCGGGCGATGTCGCCCGCCGTGTAGAGCGTCGTGCCGAGGATGCAGATGCCCAGTCCGTGCGACTCGGCCTCGATGCAGAGGTTCTGCGTCGCCAGCAGGGCGTCGGTGGCGGCGTTGAGGAACCACTCGAAGTTGTCGTAGGCGGGGTCGGCGTCGCGCTGCTCGCACCACATCGAGAAGCGGTGCACGTCGGCGCAGACGGTCACCAGACAGGGGGCCTGGCGCACCATCGGCTGGTTGAAGTGGCAGGGCGCGAGCTCGTTGCGCAGCGCCTCGTCGCGCGTTACGATGAGCGAATAGAGCTGCATGTTGCCGCACGTCGAGGCGCGCGTGGCGGCCTCGAGGATTTCGCGCAGCGTTTCGACGGGTATCGGGCGGGACTTGAACTTGCGGATGGAGCGGTGCTTGAAGAGCTGACTTTTCATGATGTTGTGTCAATTAACAATTCCTTTGCCACACGCGGCGCGCCGGGCGGCGGGTGCGGAACGGGGGAGACAATTTTTTACAAAAGTAGTAAAACTTTTAGAAGTTTTATTATTTTTGTGAGGATATAACACCGCTGCACATGCTGCTCAAGTTTGCCAAATACGAGGGTGCGGGCAACGACTTCATCCTGCTCGACGACCGTGAGGAGCGCTTCACGCCCGACCCCGCGCGTATTGCGCGGCTCTGCGACCGCCACTTCGGCATCGGGGCCGACGGGCTGATGACGCTGCGGCGCAGCTCCGAGCTCGACTGCTCGATGCGCTACTACAACGCCGACGGCTCCGAGGGCGAGATGTGCGGCAACGGCGCCCGCTGCTTCACGCTCTTTGCCGAGCACCTCGGTGTCGGCGGCGAGGTGAAGTTCTTCGACGCGGCCGACGGGCTGCACATGGCGCGGATTCTGCGCACGCGGGGGCTCGCCGGCGACATCGAGGTGGGGATGCTCAACGTCTCGGAGATTCGCGACGGCGGCTCGTGGTGGGCCCTCGACACGGGAGTGCCCCACTTCGTGGAGTTCGTCCCCGATGTCTCGGCCGTCGACGTGGTGGGCCGCGGCCGTACGATTCGCCACGACGCCCGCTTCCCGCGCGGAACGAACGTCGACTTTGTTGAGGAGCTGGGCGAAGGGCATCTGCGCGTGCGGACCTACGAGCGCGGCGTCGAGAACGAGACGCTGGCCTGCGGTACGGGGGTCACGGCGGCGGCCATTGTCACCTCGTACGTGCGTCAGCCCGCCGTGCACCGCTTCCGCATCGAGGTGCCGGGCGGCGAGCTGAAGGTGCGCTTCCGCCACGAGGCCGGGACGCAGCACTATACCGACATCCGGCTCACGGGCCCTGCCCGCCGGGTCTTCGAGGGTGAATTCGATACCGAAAACTTCTGATTCTGCGTATATTCAATTCAGTACAACATCTTTTTTCCTTATCTTTTCCATCCATCCATGAAAACATCCAAGGGGGGCCGTGCGCACGACACGGACGAGCTTCGCAAGGCGAAGCGCCTCGAACCGCTGCACAAGAGCGGCAAGGAGCGTCATACGCTCTACCGTCATCTGGACGACGAGGAGGATGAAACGTACGAGGTACGCCCCAAGCGGGAGTCGGCCCTCGACTATTTCGACGACGAAGAGGAGTAATCTTGACGGAAAATGACCGAAAAATTCATCATGGCGGGGCCGGTTGCCCTGCATGTCTGCGACTCGGAGAAGGGTGAGCGCTGCGTCGTGCTGCTGCACGGCTATCTGGAATCGATGCTCGTCTGGGACGACTTCGTGCCGCTGCTCTACAAAGAGGTGCGCGTGGTGACGCTCGACCTGCCGGGCCACGGCATCTCGGTCGTCACGGGCGAGGAGCACTCGATGGAGTTCCTGGCCGACGTGGTGGCCGACGGACTGCGTGCGCTGGGCATTGCGCGCTGCACGCTGGTGGGCCACTCGATGGGCGGCTACGTGGCGCTGGCCTTCTGCGAACGCCATCCCGAGATGCTCGACGGCGTGGTGCTGCTCAGCTCGACGCCCAATGCCGACACGCCCGAGAAGGTGGAGAACCGGCGGCGTGAAATCGCGCTGGTGCGCGCCGGCCGCAAGGAGCTGCTGGCGCATGTGGCCCCCGAGGCGGGCTTCGCCCCCGAGAACCGGGCGCGGATGAAGGATGCCATCGAGGACCTCACCGAGCAGGTCTTCGTCACGGAGGACGAGGGCATCGTGGCGCTGCTCAACGGCATGCTGGCGCGCAAGGACCGCAACGAGATGCTGCGCGCCTCGTCCGTGCCGCAGCTCTTCATCCTGGGACGCGAGGATGGCTACATCCCGGTCGAGAAGGCCGAGGCGATGGTGGCCGCCCATCCGCAGGCGCGGGTGGTGTGGCTCGAACACTCGGGTCACATGGGCTTCCTCGAGGAGCCCGAGAAGACGGCCCGTGCGCTGCTCGACTTCGTGCGCAGCACCGGCCCGGAGGGTGGCAGCGAACAGGGTGGCAACGAGCAAAGCAGCAGCGAGCAGAACGGCAGCGAACAGGGTGCCGTGCACGCGTAGCGGCCTGTATGAACGACAAGGCGTCGGACAACCGAGGTTGTCCGACGCCTTTTTTGTATCGTTGCGGAGCGGTCGGGAGGGCTCAGCTGCGCGTCGCTGCATCCTCGGCGCTCCACTTCGAGTCGCGGATGCGGAGCAGCCGCTTGTAGACCCAGGCGAAGGCCGGTACGAGGAAGGCGACGGCGAAGACCCACGCCGTCGGGTCGCCGAAGCAGACGGCGATGTAGCCCAGCGAGGGGACGGCCAGCAGACTCACCAGTATGCGGGCCACCATCTCCGAGACGCCCGAGAGCATCGCCAGATTGGTGTATCCGACCCCCTGAATCGTGTAGCGCAGTACGCAGAGCATGCCCAGCACCGGGAAGAACGAGACCGAAATGTGGAGGAAACGTACCGTATCGGCGAGAATCTCGTGCTCGGTGGGCTCCACGAAGAGCAGCGCGAAACTCTGCGACCAGAGCATCAGCATGACGAACGAGAAGGCCGAATAGATGAGCATCAGGAGCGTGCTGGCCTTCACGCCGGCCCAGACCCGTTCGGGCTTTCCGGCGCCGTAGTTCTGGCCGCTGTAGGTGGCCATGGCGATGCCCAGACTCTCGAGCGGGCACATGAAGAACATCTTGATACGCATGGCGGCCGTGAAGGCGGCGACGCAGGCCGTGCCCAGCGCGTTGTTGGCGCTCTGGAGCATGATGCTGCCGATGGCCGTGATGGAGAACTGCAGCCCCATCGGGACGCCGATGGTGAGCAGCGTGCGGGCCAGACGGGGGCTGTACTGCCGCTCTTCGCGCGACTTGGGCTGGAGAATCTCGAAGTGGCGCATCATGTAGCGGTAGCAGAGCAGCGCCGAGATGCCCTGTGCGAGGACCGTGGCGATGCCGGCGCCGGCCACGCCCCAGTCGAGCACGAGGATGAAGAAGAGGTCGAGCACGATGTTGAGCAGGGTCGAGAAGAGCAGGAACCAGAAGGGGGTCCGGCTGTCGCCCAGCGCGCGGATGATGCTCGAGAGGAGGTTGTAGAAGAAGGTGCAGGGAATGCCGATGAAGGTGATGAGCAGGTAGACGTAGGCCCCCTGGAAGATGTTCTCCGGCGTGCGCATCCACTGCAGGATGTCGTGGCAAAGCAGCGAGGTGACGAGGGCGATGGAGAGCGACATGACGGTGGCCAGCCTCAGGCTGACAAAGACCAGCTGCCGCATGACGCCGTAGTCGCGCGCGCCGAACTTCTGGGCCACCGGAATGCCGAATCCACCGCAGCATCCGTTGCAGAAGCCGAGAATCAGAAAGACGACCGACGTGCTGGCTCCTACCGAGGCCAAAGCGTTGATGCCCAGAAACTTGCCCACGATGACCGCATCGACCAGCGAGTAGGTCTGCTGGAGCAGGTTGCCCAGCAGCAGGGGCAGCGTGAAACTCAGAATCTGGGGCAGCGGCCGCCCCGAGGTCATCTCCTTCGAAATCGCCATGTGTACTCGTTCTGTTCGATTTACGGTTGCAAAGATAGACGATATTCGGCGTGTTTGTATGCTCCGGGGCGCTTTTCGCCCGTTCGGGAGCGTTCCGTGGCGCTCCGTGGCACACTCCTTGCACCCTTGCGGGGTTGAATCAAAACCTGAGTTCCTATGCAAGATTCCCTGTTCCGTTACCTCGAAGGCTCGCGGCAGGCCGTCCGCTACTGGTGGCTGCTGCTTGCGGGAGGGGTCATTCTCTTCCTCATCGGCGTGGTCGTCTTCGCCTTCCCGGTGCAGAGCTACGTCGGCATGGCCGTGCTTTTCGGCTGGCTGATGCTCCTAACGGGGGTGGTCGAGACGATTGTTGCGGTGCGCAACACCCACTATGTGACCGGCCGCGGATGGATGCTCGCCTGGGGCGTCATCGAGATTGTCCTGGGCCTCATCCTGGTCTTCAACGTGGCCCTCTCCTCGGCGACGCTCCCCGTCGTCCTGGGCTTCTGGCTCCTCATGCGCGGCTTCAGCGCCGTGGGGCTGGGCGGCGACATGCGCGCCGTGGGCATCCGCGGCGCCGGATGGACCATCCTCTGCGGCATCCTGTTGCTGCTCTGCGCGCTGGGCATTCTCTTCCAGCCGCTGGTCTTCGGCTCGACGGCCGTCGTGGTCTGGGTGGGCCTTTCGCTGCTGCTGGCCGGCGCCTCGGCCGCACTGCTCGGCCTGCAGCTCCGCACGGCGCATCGTGTGGCCGACAAGCAGCTCTGACCGCAGCCTCTGTATGGCATGCAAAAACGGGACGGCCGCCCATCGTTGCATGGGCGGCCGTCCCGCTTGCGTATGCCGGAGCGCCGGTTATTCGAAGTCCTCGCGGAAGAGTCCGTACTTGCGAATCAGCCTCGAAATTTCGGGGTCGAGGTTGCCGCGGAACTTGAGGTTCTGCCTCAGCTCGACGGCCCGCAGGAAGTACTGCACGGCCTGCTCCTCGTCACCCAGCCGCGAGGCAACCACCGCCAGCATGTACTGCACGTCGGCAATCGAGTGGGCGTCGGGCACGTTGCGCAGGATGCGGTAGGCCGCCTCGTTGTAGCCCAGCGAGAGGTAGGCCAGCGCCGTGTTGCGGTCCTCGTAGGGGCGCAGAATCGTCAGCGCCGCCTCGTAGTTGCGCCGCTTGAGCAGCTCCATGCCGCGCATGTAGTTCGAATCGACCTCGGTCGTGTAGACCGTATCTTGCCGCATGCCGCGGCGGTGGAGGTTGAAGCGGAAATCGACGGCGCGCATCTGCGGGTAGAGCACCTTGCGCAGACGGTCGTACTCGCGCGGATACTTGAGCCGGAGGCGCCACTCGCGGCTGTCGGGCGCGATGTCGGAGTCGATGACCGCAAGCAGCTCCTCCTTGCGCGTGAGCAGCGTGTCGGCCACCACCAGCCGCCGCAGCTCGGCCCAGTCTTCGGCCAGCGACTGTGTGCGCAGCAGGTTGGGCAGGTCGGGCAGCCCGTCGTCGGCCTGCCCGGCCACGACGCGTCCCCGCTCGTCGAGCGTATAGTTGGCCGCCACCTTGAGCGAGTCGTAGAGCGTGCGGAATTCGCCCACCAGCACCCGGCGCAGCGCCTCGGCGCGTTCGCGTGCCAGCCGCTCGTTGAGGCTCCACGAACCCTCGGGCGAGGAGGTGGCCCGCAGCGTGATGCTGTCGATGATGTAGACGGGGTCGGTCATCAGGTCGTGCGTGAGGCGGCGTACGGCGGCAATCTGCGTGCGGTTCTCCTCCTGCGAGCTGTCGAGCGTCGCCTTGCCCTGGGGGAAGGTGAAGAAGAAGCGGGCGTTGGCCTCGGCGTCGCGCGTGATGATGCGCTGCATGTAGCGCGTCGTCTCGTCGACGAAGGTGGTCATCGAGGCCACCGAGTAGGTCAGCGTGTCGGACTTGGGCAGCACATAGCGGCCGCCGCCCGTATCGTCAACCCGGCCGGTGAGGTAGAGGTAGAGCTTCGAGGTGTTTTCGTCGGCCTGCACCAGCTCGGTGTAGTGGTACTGCACCGAACCGTCCGGCTGGTGGATGACCGTGTCGAGCCGCGGCGAGGGGAGGTAGGGGTAGCGCACGCGGCGGGCGAAGACTTCGCCGCTGCGGGCGTCGAGCCGCTCGTTGCGCTCGATGCGCTCGCGGGGAATCGAGTTCAGCCGCATCTGGTTCGTGTCGAGGTTGTTGAGCCGTCCGAGCACCGCCCCGACGCGCTCCTGGCGCTGCTCATAGCGCCGCTCGACGGTGCTGTCCGACAGCTCGCGCAGCGTCGCCTCGGCCGTCGTGTTGCGCCGTCCCGTATAGTCGCGGCGCATCGCGGCGGCGTAGTAGAGCGACTCGTCGTCGGCATGGGCCAGGCAGGTGCCGAGCCGGTGCGGCGAGCGGGCCGCCTGCTGGAAGTAGCCTTCGCGCTGCTGCTCGCGCTGCTGCTCGTAGCGCCCCTCGACGCGGGTGAAGATGGCGCCGCCCGGCAGCGGGTCCTCCGTGGCGTAGCGGTAGCGCGGGGCGAAGTAGTCGTTCAGATGGTCGTACTCGTTCGTCGTGTCGCGGCGGTACGGCGTGTTGCGGGCCACGAAGCGGTCGGTCGAGCGGGCGTAGCGGCGCAGCTGGCGCATGCGGCCGCGGTAGTCGCCCGATGCCATCCAGCCCACCTGCGGGTCGGTCATCGCCTCCCGGGGCGAGAGCCCGTCGAGGCGCTCCTCGAAGGAGGTGTATCGCTCGCGGCTGCGGGCGACGCGCTGCATGTAGCGGTCGTAGGCGCGGTGGTTGCCGAAGGCCTCGAAGTAGTCGGCGCTGTCGACAATCCGCGCGCGGTAGGCGTCGTAGCGGGCGTAGCCGCGCTCCTGCATGGCGCGGAAGCGCTCACCCGTATAGACCAGCGGGTCGAGCTCCAGCGTGTCGGGTCCCTTCAGCAGCATCGGGTGGAGCTGCAGCCGCCAGTCCTTCTCCTGGAACGCCTCGGGCACCGTGACGACGAATTCGACGTTGATTTTGCCGTTGCGCTCGACCAGGTTGCGGCGGTTCGAGGCCGAGATGACCACCTCGTCGATGGCCACCGAAATCATCTTCTGGCCGGTGGCCGTGTCGACCTCCATCGGTGTGAGGTAAATCTGGGTTCCGTCCTGACGGCGGAAGGTGATGATGCGGTTGGCCGAACGGGCCGTGTCGACGGCCGGTGCGGCGTCGGGCACGGTGGCACGGGCCGGCAGGTTGAGCCCCACCTCCGGTTCGCTGCGGGCCAGGCGGCGCAGGCCGCTGCATGACGGGAGCATCGCCGCGACCAGGAGTGCGACCGCAAGTGCGCCGAGTGTCCGGCGCATCCTCTTTTCAAATCCGTAGTTCATATCCTGCAACCTTTAGGGACGTTCGACGGCTCCGTTGACATCGATGGTGGCGATGCGCTGCGAGCGGTCGGCCGAGGTCAGAATCTGGCGGATGACGAGCGTTGCCTGCTCCATCCACGGTTCATAGGGGACCTTCATCTCGTAGTGAATCGTCTCGTCGGTGCCGCGCACGGCCTCGATGGTGCGGTAGGGTTCGCGCTCCATCCAGCGGCGGCCGGTCAGCACGCGGCGGCGCTCACGCATGTGGCGCTGGTAGGGGCCTTCGATGAGGATATGGGGGAAGAGCTTGACCGACCGGCGGTCGGCGGTGCTCAGCTCGGGGATGATGACGAGGCTCTGCGAGCGGGTGACGGCGCGGTCGCGCACGCGGATTTCGAGCACCATGGTCAGTTCGCCGTCGCGGGCGCTGAGCTTCTTGCGCACCACGGAGATGTCTCCGACGAACTGTGCCCGGGCCGACCATGCGGCCAGGAGCAGAAGCAGCATAAGGCAGTATTTTTTCATGGTCGGAGGCTATTTTTTGGCGTTGAACAGATAGACGAGCGAGATGCCCAGCTCGGTGGGCATCGGAAGGTAGCGCACCCGGTTGAGGTTCGTGCTGGGTTTGGGACCGTTGACGGGCTCGGTGTGGTAGGCGATGCGCGCCACGCCCAGACCGGCCGAGAGCTCCAGATTGAGCCTCGGCGAGAGGTAGAAGGCGTAGCCGAAGCTCACGCCCGCCGCGGCGAACGAACCCTTGTAGTAGTTTCCGGGCAGCCCCGTGAGCAGCTTGTCGCCCAGCAGCGGCAGCTTGAAGCCGCCCACCTCGAAGCCTCCGCCCATGGCGTGCAGCCCCAGAAAGAAGCGCGTATAGGGAGCCGAGAACCAGTAGCGGTACTCGGGGCGTACGAACCAGTGCTGGATTTTGTTGTCCGAGCCGATGGTCCAGGGGTTCCAGTTGACGGTGGCTCCCAGTGTGGAGTGTTTGCCCAGCGCCACCTCGGCTCCGATATTTGGAGTCGTTGCGGCCCAATAGAGCAGATTGGTCTTGGCGGCCCACCGCTGGGCCGAGGCTCCCAGACAGACGAACGCCGTCATCAGAACCGTCAGAATGATTCTCCTACTCATTGATTTCCTTAGATAACATGCACACAACTCATTCGCGGACGGGCGTCTGTTCCGTGAGGATGCCGACGTCGCAAATTTCGGCAAAAATGGGGTGTTTTCGGGAAATGCGCAGTATCATTTGCGATACGCGCGGGCAGGCTCGCCCCCGCGGCCTATCGGCTTTTGAGGCAGCATCTTCCGTTTCGGGAGTGCGGCGGCGGAGTCTGCCGCGGGGGTGCGTGCGGCGGCCGAGGGGCAAAATTCGCCGTTGCAGACCCCTCGCGCGGCGTTCGGCAGGGGCGGCGCGTTTGCGGCCGGAGGTTGCGGCGCATGCTGCGGCGAGAACGGAGGGCCTCGCGGAGTTGTGACCGGACGGCTCGAGGGGGACCCCCAAAAAAGTGGCGCTCCGGCGGCGAAATACCGCTGCACGGGGTTCTCTTTGTCCGAAATGCACTATCTTTGCGGGGAGGACGACGCGTGCGGAAGGGCTCCCTGCCGAGCCTCCCCTCGGGCGGTTGCCGGGCATCGGGCCCGGAGTTCCGGGTTCTGCGCCGCGCTCTCCGAAAAACGCAATGCGATGAAAAGAGATACCTTTGGAGCCGTCGACATCGGCTCGAATGCCATCCGGCTGCTCATCAACTATGTCGAACGCTACGAGGACGGCCGCCTCGAGTACAAGAAGGCGGCCTTCGTGCGGGTGCCTATTCGCCTGGGTGACGACGTCTTCCTGCGGGGACATGTCAGTGCGGCGAAGGCCGGGGCGCTGTGTGACGCACTGCAGGGCTTCGCGGCGCTCTTCCGCGCCTTTGCCGTGCGTGACTACCGCGCCTGCGCCACCAGCGCCATGCGCGAGGCGGCCAACGGGGCGGAGGTCGTCGAGCTGATTCGGAACCGCAGCGGCATTTCGGTCGAAATCATCGACGGAGAACGCGAGGCCGACACCATCTTCGCCGCCGGCGGGCTCAAGGAGACGCTCGACCCCTCGAAGACCTATCTCTATGTCGACGTGGGCGGCGGCAGCACCGAGGTTGTCGTCTACGCCCGGGGAGGCAAGGTCGAGGCCCGTTCGTTCCGGCTCGGCACGGTGCGTATCTTCAGCGGCGCGGAGGAGCCCGAGGAGTGGGAGCGTTTCGAGGCGTGGCTGCGCGACATCGCCGCACGTTGGCATCCTTCGTCCATCATCGGCTCGGGCGGCAACATCAACAAGCTGCACAAGATGCTCGAGAAGAAGTCGCGCGAATGCATCCGCGCCAAGGAGCTCACGGGACTCTACAACCGGCTGCGCGCCATGTCGGTGGCGCAGCGTATGGAGCAGCTCTATCTGAACCAGAGCCGCGCGGAGGTTATCGTGCCGGCACTGCGGATTTTCACCGAGGTGATGTACCTCTGCGGCATCGATACGGTCTGCGTTCCGCGCATGGGACTGGCCGACGGCATCATCCACGAACTCTACCGTCAGTATGAATCGTCGGAACCGGAGCCGTCGGGAACCGGCTGCACCGATTGACCCTGTCAGCACCGACTGATTCTGCCTGCCCGGGGCACGCGGCCAGTCCGGTGCCTGTTCCGCTCCTGCCTCGTGCCTCCGCTCGTGCCTTCTGTTCCCGTGCCTTCTGTTCCCGTGCCCTCGTTTCGGAGTTTGCCGGCCGCTCCCTCCACCTGCACCTCATTTCCCGCATCCGCCCGCCACGGATTGCTTCCTGCTCTTCCCACCCCCTGCGGAACGGCTCCGGCCGGCCTGTAGGGGGTGCCGATTTGCAGAATCGGGATAATGCCCTATCTTTGCAGCCGGGAAATCTCCCGGGGAGCACCTCCGCAACACTGTTCCGACGACCGCTCCGCCTTCGTCGGGAAGCCTTCCGCCGGATGCTGCCGCGAGCCTGTCCCTCAAACGAACCATGAAGATAACGATGAAGATGATGAAAAGAGCCGTATGGATGATGCTGGGGCTTCAGACCTGCCTGCTGGCGGCCTGCACCAGTGATTTGAACGACCCTGCCGCAGGAGGCGGCAATGACCTCCTTGAACTGAATTTCTCGATTGCCGTCACGCGCACCAGCCTCGATGACTCGGGAGCCGGCAGCTTCTCCGAAGGGGACCGCGTGGGGCTCTATATTTAACGGAACGGAGGTGGCCTACCGCGAACTCACCCTTACGGGCGGGGAGTGGCAGCCGCAGCTGCGCCGCAGTGACTTCGGGGCAGGGGAGCAGACCCTCGCGGCCTGCTCTCCGGTGCAGGGTGCCGGCGCGGGGAAAAGCCCGGTTGCGGAGTTCACCCTTGCCGCAGACCAGAGCGCCGAGGGTCTTGCGGCCGCAGACCTGCTCTTTGCGCAGCGGAGCCTGCCGGCGGGGAGCAACCGCGCCGAGTTGAGCTTCACGCATGCCATGCATCGGCTCCGAATCGAGCTCTCGGGCGACGAGCAGGTGCTCTCGGTCGAGCTCCGCAGCCGGATGAAGGGGAGCCTCGAGCTGCTTACGGGCGGGCTCACCCAGGCCGATGAGTTCGGGTGGATAACGCCGCGCCGGAATGCCGACGGCAGCTACGAGGCGGTCATCTTCCCCCAGTCGGTCGAGGCCTTCCGCAGCGACGAGGGGCTGCTGCGCATCACCACCTCGGAGCGTGAAATCATCTACAAGGCTCCCGAGCAGCTCGACGGTGCACCGCTCGAGCGCTTCGAGGCGGGCAAGCAGCTGACGCTCCGTCTGACGCTCCGCAAGCCGTCGGGCGCCGATTCCGAACTGGCCAACCGCTCGCTGTGGGTCTACGGCCTCTCGGTTCCCGACTTCCCGGGCGAGGGGAATCTGCCCACCTACAACGTTGCCTTCGATGTGGGCGCATACCGGCCGGCGTCTGGTTCCGTCGGGACTTCACCGACATGGAGGTTGAAAACCTCACCTGGAGCGAAGGGTGCGGCTGGTTCGACTGCAACAAGTCGAACGATTACGCCGAGCAGGACGGCAGCCTCTGCTGGGCCGCCACGGCCTCGAACCTGCTGCTGTGGTGGATGACGCTGAACAAGGAGTATATCGCCGCCTACGATGCCGAGTATTACGGGTCGAAGACCCCGACGGTCGTTGCCCCCGAATCGGGCCGGACCTTCGAACGCCCGGCTCCCGAGTTCAAGCTCTTCCAGGACAGCGGCTCCTCAAACCGCTCGCCGGTCTTCGAGTTCTTCAAGTCGCTCTTCAGCAAGAGCGGCTGGGAGACCGACGGCGTCAACTGGTTCATCACGGGCGACATCGGCATGTTGCAGACCAACTCGAAGATGTGGGGCTTCCCCGGCTTCTTCTCCGAGGTGTTCAAGCAGTCGGACGTCATTGCCGAGGATTCTCGGCGTTATCCGACCGGCGAGGCCTTCAACAGCTTTGTCACCGAGGCGCTGCAGAATAAAAAGGCGCTCTCGATTTCGCCGACCGGCTACGGAGGCGACGTGGTGGGCAACCACGCCATGACGCTCTGGGGGGCCGAGTACGACGAGAACGGCATCACCTCGCACGTCTACTTCTGCGACAACAACCTGGGAGACCAGGATGCCAACGGGGCTGTCATCTCGCGTTACCAGATTGTCTACGACGCCGACATGTCGAAGGGCTACACCTACATGCAGCCCCTCTACCGCCCTACGGCCCGAATGACCGTCATGAGCGTCGGGGCCGTCGACCTGCGCCGGGACATCTGGGCCCGGAAATACCCCTCGGTGCAGCCCGAAAAGTAACGGGTTGCGGCCGGCAAACAATCAAACCGAAACAATCCATCGAACTCAAACGACATGAAACACATGAAAAGAATTGCAATATGCGGTGCGGCCGCCCTGACGGCCCTCTTCGCTGCAGCCTGCAGCAGCAAATCGAACGAGCCGACCCCTGCCGGGGAGCGCGTAATCACCTTTAAGACCGACATCGGGGCCCTCACGCGCGCCCCGCAGCTCGATGCCGACGGCAGCGGGTCGTTCACTCCGGGCGACAGCTTTACCCTTCTGGCCGGCAGCGGCAGCGCCTCGCGTACGCTCGAGTACACGCTCGGCACCACGACCCTCCGCTGGAGCGACCTGGATTTTGCCGCCGAGGGCGCGACGGTCGACTTTGCCGCCTGCTACCCGACCCGGACGCTCGATGGCGGCCGCTTCGACTTTACGGTGCGGCAGGATGCGTCGGGCGACCTGCTGATGGCCTCGGCCCGGGGCGTGAAGGTGGGCAGCGAGCTGCCCGTTGCGCTCCACTTCCGCCACGCCATGCACCGCCTGGTGGTGAAGTATACGGTCGAGGATGCCTCGGTCGATGCCTCCGCGATTGAGACCTCGTGCACGGCCCGCAACAGCTGCACGGTCGACCTGGCGGCCAACAGCCTCGAGTGCGGCTCGACGGAGGAGAGCTTCTCGGCCCGGGGCGGGCAGGTGACGCTGCTGCTCGTGCCGCAGGCGGCCGACGGTGTCGCGCTTGACATCCGTGCCGGCAGCCTCTCGAAGCAGTGCACCCTCTCGCAGCTCGACGCCTGCCCCGCAATGCTCGAAGGGGGCAAGGAGCTGACGGTGAACCTTACAATCCGCGACGGTGTGATTCTCTTCGACGGGCTGACCATCGAGGGGTGGGGCAGTCAGGGGACCATCGAGGACGAAATCTCCCTCTGAAGAGCCGGAACCGCCGGGGAGAGGCTCTTCGGATGAGGCTCCGCCCCGTGCATCGGACCGCTGCAACAACGGCGGGCAACCCACAAAAGGGTTGCCCGCCGTTTGTTTCGTATGGGGTGGTTCCGGGCGGTGTCGGGTGGAGGTGGTCGGCGCTCGGAGGTGGCAGCTGTCACCGTGGGCTACTGCTGGAAGTTGCGGCTGGCGCGCAGCATGTGGCGCAGCGCCGAGATGATTTCCTGGGACTCCTGCAGCACGTTCAGGTAGACCAGCGAGACGTTGATGCTGCCCTGCTCCTCCTGGATGCGGTTCAGCTGGAGCTGCTGCAGTTCGGTGAGCTGCTCATTGACGGCGGCGCTCTCGCTCATCAGCTCCTCGACGTGCGAGTAGTCGTTGGTGCGAATCATCGCCTCGGCACGCAACAGCAGCCGCTTCACACGGTCGCGCACGGGGATGAATTCGGCGGCGCAGGAGGCGGGCAGCGGATTGAAGTTGTTGTCGACGTGTTCGCGGCAGAGGTCGCACATGCGCTTGAGCGCGTAGTGAAGCTGCACGCAGCAGTTGCTTCCCAGGTGGAACCACATGTTCTTCTCGATGGCCGTGTTGCGGTTCGTGCGACGCAGACCGATGAGCTCGCGGCGACGCACCTTGCGCAGCAGCTCCTTCTTGCGGTCGATGGTCTGGGCCACGCGGCGCAGCGTGCGGCGCTCCTCCTCGATGAAGCCGTCGGTGACTCCCGCATAGTTGTCGGCCGTGTAGGCGAGCATGCCGGCAAAGGTGCCGCTCACGTGGGTGCGCAGCAGCTCCCAGACGCGGTTCTTGTCCTTCTCGGCAAGGATTTGGCGGAAGAGGTTGTCCTCGTGTTCCGACTTGAGTTTGCGGCGGTAGCGGATGTTGCTGTGGATGAGCAGTGCGACGGCCAGCACAATCATGGCGGCCATGACCACCGCGCCGCCGTAGTACATCGCCAGCGCCACGAAGAAGCAGACGGTGAAGGCGACGCCGGCGGTGATGAACCATCCGCCGATGACCGACAGCACGCCCGTGATGCGGAAGACGGCGCTCTCGCGGCCCCAGGCGCGGTCGGCCAGCGACGTACCCATCGCCACCATGAAGGTGACGTAGGTGGTCGAGAGCGGCAGCTTGAGCGAGGTGCCCAGCGCGATGAGCAGGCTGGCCAGCAGCAGGTTGACCGAGGCGCGCACCAGGTCGAAGGCGGCGCCGTCGGCGATGACGGCATCCTCCTGCGAGAAGCGGGTGTCGAGCCACGCCTTGAGGCGCGGTGGGGTGATGCTCGCAACGGTGTTGGCCAGCGACATCGAGGTGCGGACGATGCTCCGCGCCACGGCCGACGAACCGAACATCTCCTCGCCCTCGTCCTGGCGCGAGAGGTCCACCGAGGTCTTGATGACCTTCTGCGCCTTTTTCGAGGTGCAGAGTGTCCAGACCATGATAAGGCCGGCGGCCGCAAGGAAGAGGAAGGGGGTGCGGGCCGGGGTGTTGAGCGCCCCCATGAGGTAGCTGTCGCTTCCGGCGCCGTTGGCCGCATAGTCCAGATAGGAGTCGTAGCCGGCCAGCGGCACGCCGATGAAGTTGACCAGGTCGTTGCCCGCGAAGGCCATCGCCAG
Source organism: Alistipes sp. Marseille-P5061 (assembly GCF_900290115.1). Lineage (GTDB taxonomy): Bacteria > Bacteroidota > Bacteroidia > Bacteroidales > Rikenellaceae > Alistipes > Alistipes excrementigallinarum. The sequence continues at coordinate 656,238 of NZ_LT985749.1, read as the reverse complement.
CGCGAAGGTGCCCAGCAGGACGACAATCCGGAAGACGTTGACGTGCAGCCAGTGGAGCACCTGCATCACGACCGTGAAGCCGGCCAGGCAGGCGAGGAGCAGCGTGCCGCTGTTGGCGGCTATCCACTCCTTCGCCTCGGGGGTCATGAAGGCGGTCTGCTTGACCCCCTTGATGAGCATGAAGTAGACGATGGCCGTCGTGGCGATACCTCCGAAGAGTCCGATGCTCCACTTCAGATGCTCGCGGTAGCGGAAGGTGAAGAGCAGTCGGGCGAGCCACTGCACCATCATGCCGAAGAAGAAGGCGACGGCCACCGAGAGAAAGATGCCCATGATGACCGAGAGGGCCTTCTCGGTGTTGAGGTAGTCGGCGAAATGCATCCCCTCGGTGCCCGCCATCTTGACGAGCGTCAGGGCGAAGGTGCCGCCCAGCAGCTCGAAGACCATCGAGACGGTGGTCGAGGTGGGGAGTCCCAGCGTGTTGAAGACGTCGAGGATGATGACGTCGGTCACCATGACGGCCAGAAAGATGCAGAGCAGCTCCTGGAAGAAGAACTGCTCGGGACGGAAGATGCCGTGGCGGGCGATTTCCATCATGCCGTTCGACATGAGGGCGCCGCAGAGGATTCCCGTGGCGGCAATCCACATGATGACGCGGTAGGGGGCGACCTTTGCGCCGACGGCCGATGAGAGGAAGTTCACCGCGTCGTTGCTCACGCCGACCACCAGGTCGAAGACGGCGAGCATGAAGAGAAACAGAATGATTCCCAGATAGACGGTCTCCATTTTGGGACGGATTTGAATGTGCTCTCTTATTTTTTTCGGCGCAAAGATGCCGAACCGCTGTTTCGGACCCCTTTCGTCTCCGTTACAATTCGGTTGCAGCGTCGGATTTCACCGAATCTTAACCCTCCCGTCGCAAGACTGAAAGATGCGGAGCGCACATTTGCGGTGTCAAAACCGGATTTTCTGGAAGTCAATGACCGAATCGAAACATTACAGGACCCTTGTCATGTCCGACATCCACCTCGGCTCGAAGTGGTCGAAGGCCCGTGAGGCCAACCGTTTTCTGAAGTACCACACCTGCGACACGCTGATTCTCTGCGGCGATGTCATCGACGGCTGGGAGCTGCTGCGCGGCCGGCGCGAGAAGTGGAAGCGCCGCCACACCAACTTCATCCGCCGGCTGCTGGATATTCAGCACGACACGCACATCATCTACCTGCGCGGCAACCACGACGACTTTCTCGACCGCATCCTGCCGATGCGTTTCGCCAACATCACGCTGCTGCGCGACTACATCTACGTGAGCGGCGGGCGGCGCTACTACGTGCTCCACGGCGATGTCTTCGACCACGTTACCTCGTCGATGCGCTGGCTGGCCAAGGTGGGCGACGTGGGCTACTCGCTGCTCATGTGGTTCAACCGGCTCTACAACCGGCGGCGTCTCCGCCGCGGGCTGCCCTATTACTCCGTCTCGCAGCGCATCAAGCAGAAGGTCAAGGCGTCGGTCTCCTACATCAGCGATTTCGAGGAGCATCTGGTGCGCGTGGCGGCCCAGAAGGGGTGCTCGGGGGTCATCTGCGGCCACATCCACCAGGCCGACAAACGCATGGTGGGCGACATCCTCTACCTCAATTCTGGCGACTGGGTTGAATCGCTGACCGCCCTGGCCGAGGACTACGACGGCAACTGGTCGATTCTGCGCTACGACGCCGAAGAGCAGGAGAGGGGATGACCATGCGTTACCTCTTTTCCATACAGGGTGAGGGTCGGGGCCACCTCACGCAGGCCCTCTCGCTGGCCGCCATGCTGCGGCGCCACGGCCACCAGGTGGTGGGGGTGCTCGTTGGGCGGAGCTCCGTACGCCGTCTGCCCGACTTCTTCTTCGAGCGCATCGGGGCGCCGGTCACCGAGTTCGAGGCGCCGCGCTTCGCCTTCGATCACGCCAACCGGAGCGTCAGCATGCTGCGCACGCTCCTGCTCAACGCCGCACCGGCCCGTCTGGCGGCCTACGACCGCAGCATGCGGCTCATCCGTGACCGTATTGCCGAACTGAAGCCCGACCACATCGTCAACTTTTACGAATTGCTCACGGGCCTCGCCCTCAGGCGTTTCGCCATCCGGGTGCCGATGACGGGCGTCGCCCATCAGTTTCTGCTCAACCATGCGAACTATCCCTACGGCCGCGGCCGCGGTGTCGAGGGGTGGCTGCTGCGGCTCCACGCCCGCATGACGGCCTGGGGCTGCGACCGGCTGCTGGCCCTCTCGTTCCGACCCATGGAGGAGGATTGCCGACACCGCATCCGCGTCGTGCCGCCGCTGCTGCGCCGCGAGGCGCTCACGGGGGACTCCTCGGACGGGGGCTTCATTCTGGGCTACATGGTCAACAACGGCTTTGCCGACGAGCTGTGCCGCTGGAGCGACTGCCATCCCGACCAGCGGCTCCATGTCTTCTGGGACCGCCGCGACCGTCCCGAGACGTGGCAGTCGGGCGCCGGGCTGACGTTCCACCGGCTCGATGACCGGCTCTTTCTGGAGTGCATGCGCCGCTGCCGCGCATACGTCACCACGGCGGGTTTCGAGTCGGTCTGCGAGGCGATGTACCACCGCAAGCCGATGCTGCTCGTCCCGGCCCACATCGAGCAGCGTATCAATGCGGCCGATGCCGTCGCCTCGGGGGCCGGCATCGAGGCTGCGGGCTTCGACCTCGACCGGCTGGTCGACTACCTCGCCCGCCGCGGGGCCGCGACGGGCGACGACCGTTTCCGCGCCTGGGTCGATTCGGCCGAGGAGCGCTTCATCGAATTGCTGACACACTGATTCCACCAACGATGGGTAATATGGATTTCACATACAACAACCGCGAGCTGAGCTGGCTCGCCTTCAACGAACGGGTGCTGCAGGAGGCGCAGGACCGAAGCGTGCCGCTGCTTTCGCGGCTGCAGTTCCTCGGCATCTTCTCCAACAACCAGGACGAGTTCTTCAAGGTCCGCATCGCCAACCTCATGCGGCTCTGCCGCGCCCGGCGGCAGCAGCGTCTCACGGGCGGTTATACGCCGGCCGAGTTGCTGGCCGAGGTGAGCCGCCGCGCCGAGCGCGCCCAGGGGCTCTTCACGCAGACCTACCACGAGCTGCTGCACGAGATGGAGCAGCAGGGCATCTTCGTCGTCGACGAGCGACACCTCTCGCCCGAACAGCGGGAGTTCTGCCGCGACTACTTCGCCACGGTCGTCTCGCCGCGGCTCGTGCCGCTCATGCTCCGCAAGTCGGTCCGGATTCCCTTCCTGCCCGACGGCAACGCCTACCTGGGGGTCCGCATGTCCTCGAACGACGGCAAGGCGCCGCGCTACGCCGTGATTCGGATACCGGTCAGCTCGGCCTGCCCGCGCTTCGTGGTGCTTCCCGCGCGCGAGGGGCGGAGCGAGGTTATCTTCCTCGACGACATCATCCGGCTGATGATTGACGACGTCTTCTTCATGTTCACCTACGACCACATCTCGGTCCATACCTTCAAAATCATGCGCGACGCCGAGCTCTCGATTGACGATGACGTCTCGAAGAGCCTCTTCGAGCGGATTGCCGAGGGGGTCGAGAGCCGCCGCTACGGGTTGCCTATCCGGCTGATATACGACCGCGAGATGCCCGTCGACCTGCTCGACATGCTGGCCGGCAAGCTGAAGCTGACGGCTCCCGGAACGCTTGCACCGGGCGACCGCTACCACCTGATGAAAGACCTGATGCGCTTCCCGAAGGTGCGCTCCGACCTGCTGACGGTCAATCCGGCACCGCTGCAGCACTGCGACATCATCCCCTTCCAGAGCATCCTGAAGGTGGTGCGCAAGCGCGACATCTTCCTCAATTTCCCCTACCACTCGTTCCAGCACTTCATCGACTTCCTGCGCGAGGCGGCCATCGACCCCCGGGTCGAGCGGATTGCCATCACGCTCTACCGCACGGCCGAGCACTCGAAGGTCATCAACGCGCTGGTCAACGCCGCCAAAAACGGCAAGCAGGTCTCGGTGCTCGTCGAGCTGAAGGCGCGCTTCGACGAGGAGCAGAACATCGAGTACACCGACCTGCTGCAACGCGAGGGGGTCAAGGTCATCTATGCCATCGAGGACCTGAAGGTACACAGCAAAATCGTCCTGGTCGAGCGGCGCGAGAGCTCCGGCGTGCGGGGCTATGCCTACATCGGAACGGGCAACTTCAACGAGGATACGGCGCGCATCTACGGTGATTTCGGTCTGCTGACCTCCCACAAGGGCATCGTCGAGGATGTGCACAACGTCTTCCAGTTCCTCTCCAACAGCCACAAGCAGTTCAAGTACAAGCACCTGCTCGTGTCGCCCTACTACATGCGCGAGGCCTTCGAGGAGCTTATCGACCGCGAGACGCGCAACGCCCGCAAGGGGCGCCGGGCCTACATCTACGCCAAGTGCAACTCGCTGACCGACGAACGGACTATCGAGCGGCTCTACCGGGCCGCACGCGAAGGGGTCGAAGTGCGCCTCATCGTGCGGGGCGCCTGCTGTCTGAGACCCTCGGTGCCGGGGATGAGCGACCGCATCCGGGCTATCAGCATCGTCGACAAGTACCTCGAGCACGCCCGGCTGTTCATCTTCTGCAACGACGGCGAGGAGCGCATCTACATCGGTTCGGCTGACTGGATGTCGCGCAACCTCGACCGGCGCGTGGAGGTTTGCACCCCGATTCTCGACCGACAGATTCAGAGGCTGCTGCGCCGGGTCTTCGATATCCAGTGGAGTGACAACGTCAAGGCGCGCGACCTTGCGGACCAGACGGGCAACTCCTACGTCAAGGCCCTGCCGGGCGAGGCACCGCTCCGCAGCCAGACGGCGCTCTACGACTACTATGCCGGCATGTTGAGCAGGTAGTGCGGCCGGCAATGCACCGGTAAAGGAGAGTTCCCCGGGAGTCCGACAATATCGGACTCCCGGGGAACTCTCTTCTCGCCCGTGCTTTTGCGCGTGCCGTCCGGCCCCTCGCCGCTCCTCCGGATAGGGCTTCGCTTCCGTTTCGGACTCCGCTTCTGCTCCGGTCGCGGCCCTCTCCGCCCGGGGGCTCTTCTCGCCCGTGCTTTTGCGCGTGCCGTCCGGCCCTTTCGCCGCTCTTCCTGATGGGGCTTCGCTTCCGTTTCGGACTCCGCTTCTGCCGCGTCGCAGCCGCCCTTCTCCCGGGGTCGGACACAAAAAATGAAGGGAACCGGCTTCCGCCCCGGCTTCTCCGGGTGGAGCATGGCTCCCGTTTCCGCTCCGGCCGCAGCCGCCCCTCACCCGGGGGCCGGGCACAAAAAAATGAAGGGAACCGGCCCCCCGGTCCCCTTCTCCCATCAAAAATTAACCCTTAAAAAAATTATCCCTTACGATAAAGTTCCGTGAGGTAGTGATGCAGGTAATACAAATCAACATCACCTTGTATCACCTCCCTCATCATCAAATCCTCATCGTCCGAGATGGCGTTCGAAAAATCGGTTTTGTCAATCTCCTCCATAGGCAGCATCCTTTAGGCTTTACACTTAACTAACGCACCCCATGGGGAAATATTGCACGGATTTCAGCTTAAAACCAAATTTTTCTCCTTAATCATCCGACGCAGATTAATCAGCGCATATCGCATGCGTCCGAGCGCCGTGTTGATGCTCACGTTGGTCTGTTCGGCAATATCCTTGAAACTAAGTCCCGAGAAGTAGCGCATCATCACCACTTCGCGCTGTTCGCCGGGCAGCAGCTCGACCAGCGCACGGACGTCGCGTTCAATCTGCTCCGAAACCAGGGCGTCCTCGACGCTCCCTTCGGCCAGCCGCAGCGTGCCGAACATGTCGTACCCCGACTCCGACTCGTTGACCTCCTTCTCCTGCTTCTGGGCGCGGAAGTGGTCGATGACCTGGTTGTGTGCGATGCGCAACACCCACGAGAGAAACTTCCCGTTGTCGGTGTAGCGTCCGTCGTCGATGACGCGGACCGCCTTGATGAATGTCTCCTGAAATATGTCTTCGGCGACGTCCCGGTCCTTGACCATCATGTTGATGTAGTCACGAACCCGGCGGCTGTGGCGCTCTATCAGTTGCGATATCGCGCTCCGGTCCCCCGACAGGTAGTGATGAAGCAATGCCTGGTCACTCAATGCTTGAACGTTCATACTCTTCTTTCCGTTGGTTTAAAGAGTAGAATATTTTCCGATAGGCAATCCGTTTTTGGGTTTGTACTCAGTTTCAAATATCGGAAACGCGTCGGGCGTCTACGATTCGGGTGCAAGATAGTCACTTTTCTCCGAATCTCCAAATCGCGCCGTGCGCACGGGCGGTCGGCGCCGTCCGCATTCTCCCCTTGCGCAGCGGTCAAAAACCGTGCCGTGGGCCCTGAGGGGGCGATTTTGGCAGTCGGCGTACGACGGATGGTGTGGTAGGCCGAGGGGTGAAACGACCGAAATGGCAGGTGAAACGCCCACCCGGCAGCCGGGGCATACAGGGGCGAAACGCCTGCATGCGGTTTCAAAACTACAAAAAAGCCGTCCTCCGCACTTGGAGGACGGCTTTTCGATGGGTATAGCGTGCGGTGTGTCGGCGCAGCGGGGAGCAGTCGGGTGCCGCATCGTCGGTTTTGTTCTGCAGGGTGTGGCGCGGTCGAATGCCGTGCGGTAGGAAGCCTGTTCTGCCCGTTCGGGGTGCGGTCGACAGCCTTGTTTCTCCCTGCCTTGGTTCGGGGACGGTACCCCGGGCCCCGGTCAGCGAGCGTCGCTGCAGGGGGTCGAGGCGTGGAGCGGCTCGACGTGGATGGCCACCATGGTCCCCTCGCCGAAGCGGGTGCGGAGCCGACGCTCGATGTCGCGCGTCAGTTCATGGGCATGCTCGACATCCATCCGCCCGTCGACGCGGATGTGCACCTCGATGGAGATGCACGAACCGATGCGGCGCGTGCGCAGGTTGTGGGGCTCGCGCACGGCGGGGTCGTGGGTGACGATTGAGAGGATTTCGGCTTCGGTGTCGGCAGGGAGCGACTTTTCGAGCAGCTCGCCGATGCCCGAGTGGAGCAGCTGAAGGGCAATGCGGAAGATGAAGAACGAGACTATGATGGCGGCAATCGGGTCGGCGATGCGCCACTTCTCACCCAGGAAGTAGGCGCAGCCGATGCCCGCGAGCGTGCCCATCGACGAGAAGGCGTCGCTGCGGTGGTGCCAGGCGTTGGCCACCACGCTGGGGCTCTCGAGCCGGCGTCCGGCCCGCACCGTATAGCGGTAGAGCAGCTCCTTGACCAGAATCGAGACGGCTGCCGCCGCCAGCGCGATGACGCCCGGGCGCGGAAGCTCCTCGCCCGCCACGACCATGCGGATGGAGCGGATGCTCTGCAGGAGGATGCCCACGCCGACGGCGACGAGCGCCAGTGAGATGAGAATCGAGGCCAGCGTCTCGTACTTGCCGTGGCCGTAGTCATGGCCGTCGTCGCGCGGCTTGGCCGAGATGCCGGCGAAGACAATCACCACGATGTCGGTGGCCATGTCCGAGAGCGAGTGGACGGCGTCGGCGACCATCGCTCCGCTTCGGCCCAGAATGCCGGCGGCGAACTTGGCGGCCGTCAGCAGCAGATTGGCCACGAAACCGACGAAGGTGACGCGGTAAATCTCACGTTTGCGGAATTCAGCGGAATCCATTGTTGTGCGTAGCTAAAAAGAAGAGTCATTGCGGGAAACGCAGCGGGGTGCGGCTTTGGTATCCCGGCGTCGGATTTTTTTGCACGGCAGCGGGCACCCCGGGCGGGAAAAAGGGCGGAGCGGTGCATGGCTTCCCATGCATCCGTTCCGCCCGTAGTCCGGTGAGCGCTCCGGCCGAGCATCAATAGCTGCGGGCGAAGAGCACGCGGCGGTGCGACGGACGACCCGTGTAGATGCAGCGTCCCTCCTCCTCCGGTGCATCGAAGGGAATGCAGCGGATGGTTGCCTTCGTGGCATCCTTGATGGCCACCTCGGTCTCGACGGTGCCGTCCCAGTGGGCCAGCAGGAAGCCGCCCTTCGTATCGAGCACCTCCTTGAACTCCTCCCACGTGTCGACCTTCGTAATCATCGAGTCGCGGAAGGCCTTCGCCTTGAGGTAGATGTTCTTCTGGATGTCGGTCATCAGCTGCTCGATGTGGGCGACCAGACCCTCGAGCGGAAGGGTCTCCTTCTCGAGCGTGTCGCGGCGCATGAGCTCGATGGTGTTGTTCTCCATGTCGCGGGGACCCATCGCCAGACGCACGGGTACGCCCTTGAGCTCGTACTCGGCGAACTTGAAGCCCGAGCGGACGTTGTCGCGGTCGTCGATTTTCACGCTGATGCCCTTGGCGCGCAGCTCGGCGGCCAGCTTCTCGAAGCGGTTGCGGATTTCCACGAGCTGCTCCTCGCCCTTGTAGATGGGAATCATCACCACTTGGATGGGGGCCAGACGCGGCGGCAGCACCAGACCGTTGTTGTCCGAGTGGGCCATGATGAGGGCGCCCATCAGACGGGTCGAGACGCCCCACGAGGTGGCCCAGACGTATTCGAGCTTGCCCTCCTTGGTGACGTACTGCACGTCGAAGGCCTTGGCGAAGTTCTGACCCAGGAAGTGCGACGTACCGCTCTGCAGCGCCTTGCCGTCCTGCATCAGCGCCTCGATGGTGAGCGTATCCTCGGCGCCGGCGAAGCGCTCGTTGGGCGACTTGTGGCCCACGATGACCGGCAGCGACATCCAATCCTGTGCGAACGTCTCGTAGACGTGAATCATCTTCTCGGCCTCGGCGATGGCCTCCTCACGCGTGGCGTGGGCCGTGTGGCCCTCCTGCCAGAGGAATTCGGCCGTGCGCAGGAACAGACGCGTGCGCATCTCCCACCGTACGACGTTGGCCCACTGGTTGCAGAGAATCGGCAGATCGCGGTAGGAGTGAATCCAGTTCTTGTAGGTGTTCCAGATGATGGTCTCCGACGTGGGGCGGACGATGAGCTCCTCTTCGAGTTTGGCGTCGGGGTCGACCACCACGCCCTTGCCCTCGGGGTCGTTCTTCAGGCGGTAGTGCGTCACCACGGCGCACTCCTTGGCAAAGCCCTCGACGTGGTGGGCCTCCTTCGAGAAGAAGGATTTGGGGATGAAGAGCGGAAAGTAGGCATTCTGGTGCCCGGTCTCCTTGAACATCTTGTCCAGCGCGTCGTGCATCTTCTCCCAGATGGCGTAGCCGTAGGGTTTGATGACCATGCATCCGCGGACGGCCGAGTTTTCGGCCAGCCCCGCCTTCACGACCAGGTCGTTGTACCACTGCGAGTAGTTCTCCTCCGACTTGGTCAGGTCTTTAAGTTCCTTTGCCATATATCTGTTGTCTATTTTGTGTTCGAATGGTTGTTCCGGAGCGCAAAATTAACGATTTTAATTTAATTTTCACCTCATTCCCCGCGTGAGAATCGCGCGGCGTGCAAAAAAGGCCCTCCGCCGGGGCGGAAGGCCTTGGAGTTTGCCTTGTCTGTACGGTGCCGGAGCGACGCCGAGATGGTGTCGGGATGGTGTCGGGATGGTGTCGGGATGATGTCGGAGCGAGGTCGGTCCGGAGCCGGGCGACTGCTCGGCCGTCGCCGTTCTTCCCGGCACGGGGCCGGGCGGCCCCCCCCCTTGCCGGCCCGCTCAGAAGCGGAAGGCGAGCGTCAGCGCCACGGCGTGACGCGCATAGTCGGTCTTGTAGAGGGCGCTGCTGTTCTGCTCCACGTTGGAACCCGTGTAGAGGTCGGCGTAGTAGAGCCAGTAGGCGTTCTGCTTGGTCTTCTGGTAGCTGTAGGCCACGTCGAGCGTCACCGTGCGCGAGAGGTTGATGCCCACGCCTGCGCCGTAGTAGATGATTTCACGGGCCAGCGGCGAGGAGTAGTCCGCATCTTCACCCGCGAGCCACGAGCCGCTGTAGCCGAAGCCGGCACGCAGGGCGAGGATGGGCAGCGGCTTGAACTCGGCACCGACGCGGAGGGTGTTCGACCCCTTGAAGCTGTTGCGGAAGAGCGCGTTGTAGTCGGCCGGAGCGTAGGCGAACGAGGGGGTCTCCTTCACGCGGATGCCGTTGAACCAGGCCCGCTCGTAGTCGACCGAGATGACCGCTCGGCCGCCGAAGCTGTACGATGCGCCGAAGAGCAGCCGTGCGGGGGTGGTGAAGGCCCAACTTTTGCTGCTCAGCACGGGCGATTCGCCCGGGCAGTTGATGTAGCCGTTGCCGTCGGGCTGCGGGTACTCGCCCGGCCCCGGGTTGTAGTCGGGGTCGTTGCAGACGGCTACGCCAAGCGAGGCTCCCTGATAACGCGTCTCGAGCGAGTAGTAGGTCGGCGTATGGAAGGCCACGCCGATGCGCAGGGCGGGGATGGGGCGGTAGGTGAGGCCCAGCTTGAGGTTTACCCCCGCGCCGTCGGTCACGGTCGCCTGGTTGAGCTTCGACCAGAGCTGCTGGAAGCGCAGGTCGGAGGCCACGCCCTCGGGGCGCTCCGTCGTACCGCCCGGATAGTAGTAGTCCTCGGCGTAGGTATACTGCAGCTCCTGGTGAATCGCCTGGATACCGAGGGTGACGCCCACGTAGAGCTTGTTGCCGAAGTTGGCGCCCAGCGAGAGGTCGTATTCACCCACCGAGCCGCGGCTCTCGACCCCTGCATAGTGGCCGATGTCGATGTTGTTGCGGTCGCTGCCAATCCACGAGGGGTTCCATAACGGGTCCTCTTTTGGTGCGCTCAAATCGTCGACCATACCCGCCTTGTAGCCCAGAATCGCCGGCCAGAGCTCGGGACTCTGGTTGAACCAGTCGAGGTTGTCGCCCGTGATGTCGTAGGCCTTGATTTTTGCCTGACCCAGTTGCAGAGCGTACATGTCGGCAATCGAGCCCATGTTGCCCGTCGAGCGGAACGAGGAGCGGTAGTTCAGGTCGGCCAGGCGGTTGTAGCCGAAGCCGAAGTTGACGCTCGTGGTGCGCCCCGTCCCCTCGTAGAGGTTGAAGACAAAGCCGAAGCTGCTCAATGCGAAGCGGTTGCTGGCGTTCGAGTTCCACGCTTCGGCGCTGTTCTGTGCGCGGGTCATCGTGACGAGGGGCGTAATGGATATCTCGTTGTGGCGGTACATGCCCAGTCCGGCCGGGTTGATGGCCATCGACGAGAGGTCGGCGCCCAGCGAGGTGAAGGCCCCCGCCATGGCCATCGAACGGGCCGTGCCGAAGTTGAACTGTGTCTGCGACAGCTCGGCGAAGTTCGACGGCATGAGTATGTCCTTGTTGGCCATCAGACCGCCCGTTACCAGGGGGCTCTGGGGGCTCTGTGCCGCTGCGGGGGCTGCGAAGAGCGCCCCGGCCAGCAGCAGGCCTGCTGCTTTTACGAATCCTTTCATCTGTTGCACTCCTTTCTTTACTGCACTGTGTTAACGACCTCCGGCGTTGCGGCCTCCTACACTGCCGCCACCGCCGCCGCCAAAACCGCCGCCACCGCCGAAGCTGCCGCTGTTGAACGACGGGCTGCTGCCGCGGTTGAAGTTCGTCGTACCGCGGTTGAAATTCGTTGTGCTCCGGTTGTTGTTCCGGTTGAACGACGACGAGCCCCGGTCGAACGACGACGAGGAGCCGCGGTTAAAGGAGGATGCGGAGCCTCGGTTGAACGACGATGCGGAGCCTCGGTTGAACGAGCTGCCGCCGCGTGTTCCGCTGTTGAAGGTACGGCCGCCCTGCAATGCGCTGCCGCGGCCCGAGAGACCCGTGGCGCGTCCCGGACGAAGGTTGAACGAGCTGCCGCGGCCCGACAGCGAGCCGCCCGGACGGGAGTAGGAGGGTCGGTTGACGATGTTGTGCGGACGGTAGTGCACATGTCCGCCCCAGCCCGGACCCCAGGCGGGTCCCCACCACGGGTCATACCACCCGTAGTAGTACCAGGGGTTGTACCACGGATAGAATCCGAGGCTCCAGCCCCAGCTGCCGATGGCGAAGGAGGGGTATCCCCATCCCCACCAGCCGTAGCGGTAGGGCCAGCCGTAATCCCAGCCGTAGTACCAGCTGCCGTAGTAGGGCGTGGCGCCCCACGTGCCGAACATCGAGGTGATGTACTTGGGCTCGACCCACACCTCGTCGCCCGAAATCATGATGTTGTAGAAGGCCGGGTCGTAGGCCGTCAGGTAGGTGAACTCGCCGCTGTAGCAGAAGTTGTAGTAGCTCGACGGCAGGCGGTAGGTGGGCGACTCGAAGCCGCGCAGACGCCGTGCATAGGCGCTTTCGTAGGTGTCGGCCAACACCCCTTCGTAGGGGTTCGAATCGTAGTAGGCCGCCTCGGCGTCGGCTGCGTTGGCCTCGGCCAGCAGGGCCTCCCACTCGGCGCGCCGCGCTTCGGCCTCGGCCTTGCGCGCCTCGGCCCGCGCCTGCTGCTCCTGGGCGATGCTCGTGCGGTCGTGCAGCCCGTAGAGGTCGTCCGACGCGTAGCTTGCCTCGCGGTAGAAGGACGAGGAGCACCCCGTCGCTCCCAGTGCGAGGAGCAGTCCGAATATGATGGTTCTGTTTTTCATGGTATCCTGTTTTTGGGACGGAAGTCGCTTTGTCAAGAAAACGAAAACCGTACCGTTTTTAGTATTTTCCGGCATTGCGGTCCCGGGCTTTTCCAGTGTTGCGGTCCCGGGCTTTTCCAATATTGCGGCCCCGGGATTCGTCTCCTTTTATATAAACGGTCCCGGGCGACAAATACTGCATCGTGGCCCTCCTTTGCCAGTCGTTTCCCGCCTCGTGTGGCGTCGCGGCCCTCCGCTGTCGGCTGTTTCCCGCCTCGTGTGGCACCGCGGCTCTCTGCAGCCGGCGCTTTTTCGCCCGGCTCCTGGTACGGTCCCCGAATGCCCGGATAAAGCCGGTCTGCCCCGCAGATGGCCTTCCGGTGCGCTGCAGCGGCCTCCGGCATCCTCTACAAAGATAGGAAAAATCACCTCCCGAATCGAAAAAATCGGGGTGAATGCATTTTTTTTGGCCAAAAATATCTTTTTTCAGAAAATATGTCTATATTTGCAGTCCCAAACCGAGAGGTTTTCGGTTGCGGGAAACATCTGGAGAGATGCCGGAGTGGTCGATCGGGCCGCACTCGAAATGCGGTGTACGGGCAACTGTACCGGGGGTTCGAATCCCTCTCTCTCCGCAAGGCACACTTAGAAAAGTAGCGAAAAACCCTGTAAATCACGCATTTACAGGTTTTTTTATTTTTGGAAAAAGTGCTGAAAAAGGCATCTGAAAGCAGGTTATCTGTGGCCTATTCGGTGTACTTTTTTTCGGGCCGAAAAAGTACACCGAATTGCTCGTAACAGATTGGTTTGCACTTATTTGCAGCGGTCTTCCTCTTGACTTAAGACACTTGGGAAACTAATTTTGTAACCCTTAATTCGGTGTACTTATGGAAAGGACTACTTTCAGCCTGTTGTTTTACATTCGGCGGGACAAGCTCAACAAAAGAGGCGAAGCTCCCGTATTTATGCGTCTGACAATCAATGGAGAACGCGCAGATGCTTCAATCAAGCGATTTATCGAACCGCACGCCTGGAACTCGGATAAAGGAAAAGCCAACGAAAAATGCCGTGGCGGAAAGGATTTGAATCTCTATCTGAACGCCATTTCCGCCAACATTTTACAAATCCAAAGAGCTCCGCGAGCAGGTGGCCTCCCTGCAGCAGCAACTCGACATCGAGCGGCAGCAGCCCGACCCGATGGAGGTGGCCGAGGAGCAGTACCGCCTCGCACAGCGCTACCTCGGAGGCCGAACGGAGGTTTCAAGCGAGGCCGACGGCGCGANAGACCCGCACACTGGAGAGGGAGAATGCAGGCGCGGAGAAATTGCTGACAGCCAGACAGAAGAGCGATATTGAAATCATCACAAGAGTGTACCGCCAGCAGAAGGCCCACTTCGAGAACAACAATCCTCGCGAGAGTGTCAAGGACAGGATAGTGAGCATCAGCAAGCCGTATGTGAGGCCGATCGTGAGAGGCAAGGAAGTGAAGAGCGTAGAGTTTGGTGCGAAGTGCAACAACATCCAGGTTGACGGACTCTCATTCATCGAGAAGCTGTCATTCAATGCCTTCAACGAGGGAACCAGGCTTACGCACTGCCTGAAGATGCACCGAAAGCTCTTCGGTGTGGAGGCGAAGAAGGTCGGAGGAGATGCAGGCTATGCCGGCAGCGCCAACAGGGGGTACTGCAAGGATAGAGGAATACAGACGTCATTCGTCAAGCGTGGCCGTCCGTCCTTGGAAAAGAAAGAGAACGACATCATCCGCAACGAGCTGGCGAGGGTGAGGGCAACGAGGATGGAAGGCTCGTTCGGAACGCAGAAGGAACACTATGGCCTGAAACGCATCAAGGCAAGGACGAAGTTGACCGAAATCCTGTACATCTTCTTTGGCATCCACACGGCGAATGCAGTACAGCTCGTCCGGCGGGAAGTCAACGAAATTGCCCAGGCTGCCTGATGTTCGAGGTGAGTGAGAAACGGCCCTTTCACTGGAGTATTGGCTCCAGTTGGGTCCAAAAATGAAAAAAGGGGCTCCGAAACGGAGCCGAAAATATAAAAAGATGAGTTCGATCGGAAAAATTACCGGGACAGTCTGCCGATTGACTCATAATGACGGAATTAAACGACTGTCCCTATTGTAGTCCTGTCCATAATCAATGCCTGATGACGGAGGTGATTCAGAAGGATATGCCTCCGTTGACAGTTCCCTGGGACTCCCATCCTATGATCTCCACTCCGTCCATTCTGATCCCGTCCGAAGAAATCTCAAGCCGCACCGTCAGCATTTTGCCTCCTTCAAGCTGACTGAGCGCCTGACCGTCCCCGGTGGTGTCCGGAAGAGTGAACGTCTTTTTCATACCCTGGAAAGAGACCTCTACAGTGACATCGTCTTTCTGCTGCGGAATCAGCATATATGACACGGAATTCCCCTTCTTTTCCATGTATCTTGCCGGACGGGCAGCAGAGCCTGATTCAACTTCGCCCTTGCGCAGATCCACCGTGCATGAGGACATCGCATTGACGGATGTGGCTACCTGCGAAAGATTGGAATCGGAATAAGTGCCGTCAGACACATATTCTATGGCAAGCCTGTGGAAAGCATGAGAGAATTTCAGCTCCACCGCCGACGCCTGGTACGCCACCGGAACAGCCTTGGCAAGCAGAAGATCCGTCTCGCCGTCTGCCGGCATGTCAAAACGGAAACTGCCGTCTGAAACGGCATCCTGATCAGGATAACATCCTGAAAAATACACCGTACCGGAATTATCCGGAAGCTCCAAATCCGACCAGAAAAGTTCCGTTTCTCCCACCGTATAAATCTCGCTTATATCATCAAAGCCCTCTCCTGAAACCGTAAGCCGGAACATGTCTCCGCTTACGAAATTTCCGGAGCCGTCCTGTCCGAGCTGAGGCGACTTCACAATGGGGCCTACGGCAGTCCTTATGTCGATTTTTCCCGTCACTTCATCGCTGCCGCCGTCCCCGCCGGGAAGGACGGATCTGTCGCATGAGACGGCCGCCGGCAGAATCGCCGCAGCATATAGAAAAAATTTATAACTCTTCATAATCATCATAAAAATGTCTGCAATCCTGCCGTGCACTGCCCGACATCATTTTTCAGCTTCAGTCGTCTGTGCGCACTTCCGGAAAGGCGTTCCGCCATACGTCACGCATAAGATCCATCGTAGTCACTCCGACTATCGCATACGATGTACCCTCCCCAATCAATATCTTGAATCCGCTGCCCTCATTGTAGGTGATCTTCTTGCGGATCAGGCGATGCCTCTGGAACGGAGTGCTGCTGCCTGTGACCTGAAAATTATAATAGTCGTTGTTGTCGACATAATATACGGCCGAGATATATCCTTCATCATCGAATTCGACACCATAGAGAGCCATGACATGCGTCAGTCCGTGTGAGCGTATGAATCCGAGTCCGCGGTCATTCTCAAGGGCGTCTTTTATGAGCTCGTTGAACGTTTCCTTGCTGAAGCCCCCGAAAGAGTCGGCTATCTTCATTCCCTTGAAAACCTCCGTAAAATAGCCTCCGAAGGCATCGTCGTCGAAAGTGTCGTTTAGACCCAATCCGGGAGTGTGGTTGATGAACCAGTTGATGCCGTCCCTCGCATCCCCTCCGCGGTTACGGCTTGCCTCCCTGAAGAAATTGAATATCTCGCTTTTTTCAGTGCCAGAAAATTCAGATGAAGGGCGCGGATATTTCGGGCACACATCTCCATATTTACGGTCATACGCGGCAATATAGTCGCTGTTGATGTTCATCCACCAGTGGAGCATGCATGCCGAAGCGGCCGCCCAGCACATGTTGCTGTCATGATAGCCGGGACGGGAGTTGCTTTCGTCCGGATTGTCCTTGTCGCAGTCATACCAGCGGAAGCCCTCCTGCCAGTTCAGATAGGCTGTTTCAGGATCGCTGTCAAACTTGAACCATACTCCTGAAGGGAAGTTCCACGGATAAAATTTATCCGTATCTGTCAGCACTTTCACGGTCTCCTCATTGTAGTCAGGAGTTTCCGGCGTCTTGACTCCATATACCCAGCATATTTTCCCAGCATAGTCGGGATCAGGCTCCGGCTCCGGCTCTTCCCCGGGGCCGACGCCGCCCTGATTCAGACTCAGGTTCAGCACAGTCTCCTTTCCGCTCTCCAGAAAATCCCTGCCGCCGATTTCCGACGGCGCCTTGAAGGTCGAGGTCTTGCCGCCCGCAGTTATTTCCACCCATCCGTCGGAATAAGGGCCCAGACTGCCCGGGAAAAGTATTGCGGAAAACTTGCCCTGACTCCCTTCCGCTTTTCTGGCATCTATTCTCACCTTTTCACCGGACGGATCATTCAGACTTCCGCTATAGATTGAAAGCGACCCCTCGGTCTTATTGAGGACCTTTACTGAAAGGTCTTCGGGCAATGTACCGTCAGAGCCCGTAATGTTTATGACAAGCCTGTGCATGGCATGCCTGAAAGGGAATTCTATCCTGTTGCCTGAAAGCGAGCCAAGATCAATGTCGAGATGGCTCCACAGAAGATCCGATTCCATGTAGCCGTCCCCGCTCTGGTCGGTCTGCACCTTATGGCGGTGCACGTTTGACCCGATGCCTTCAGCCTCCGATACAGGATAATATGCGGAAAGCCTGGCCGTGCCGGATCCCAGGTCGCTCTTCTTCAGCGCCGGAGTCCACCTGCCGTTCTCAAGAGTGAGAATGACATGCCTGGAAGGACTGCCGTATATATACAACCCGACCTTGTCCCCTTCCGTAAAAGTTCCGCTCCCGTCTTCATCCACATCCGCCTTCACTGATGGCATATCCTGCGTATCATCAACAAAACCGTTTTTGGTGAATGCCAGTTCAATGAATCCGTCATCCTGTACGGAAACAGGCTCCTCCGTCTTCATGCAGGCCGGCAAGAAAAGAAGAAAAGCAGCGGCTGCAAACGCACGCATTGCGGAAGCCGCATTACCACACATAAACATTGTCATATAATTGGTCATAAGACTGCAAATTTACAGATTTTCGCAGAAAAATGCAAAAAAATCAACGCCGGGGGCTTTTGGCAGAGTCAACGAGCAAGTGCAACACGAGACAAAATTATACATGAGTCAATCGGCAGACTGTCCCGGTAATTTTTCCGATCGAACTCATCTTTTTATATTTTCGGCTCCGTTTCGGAGCCCCTTTTTTCATTTTTGGACCCAACTGGAGCCAATACTCCAGTGAAAGGGCCGTTTCTCACTCACCTCGAACATCAGGCAGCCTGAGCAATTTCGTTGACTTGCCGCCGGACGAGCTGTACTGCATTCGCCGTGTGGATGCCAAAGAAGATGTACAGGATTTCGGTCAACTTCGTCCTTGCCTTGATGCGTTTCAGGCCATAGTGTTCCTTCTGCGTTCCGAACGAGCCTTCCATCCTCGTTGCCCTCACCCTCGCCAGCTCGTTGCGGATGATGTCGTTCTCTTTCTTTTCCAAGGACGGACGGCCACGCTTGACGAATGACGTCTGTATTCCTCTATCCTTGCAGTACCCCCTGTTGGCGCTGCCGGCATAGCCTGCATCTCCTCCGACCTTCTTCGCGTCCACACCGAAGAGCTTTCGGTGCATCTTCAGGCAGTGCGTAAGCCTGGTTCCCTCGTTGAAGGCATTGAATGACAGCTTCTCGATGAATGAGAGTCCGTCAACCTGGATGTTGTTGCACTTCGCACCAAACTCTACGCTCTTCACTTCCTTGCCTCTCACGATCGGCCTCACATACGGCTTGCTGATGCTCACTATCCTGTCCTTGACACTCTCGCGAGGATTGTTGTTCTCGAAGTGGGCCTTCTGCTGGCGGTACACTCTTGTGATGATTTCAATATCGCTCTTCTGTCTGGCTGTCAGCAATTTCTCCGCGCCTGCATTCTCCCTCTCCAGTGTGCGGGTCTGCTTCAGTATCTTCCCCAAAAGGTTGAGCAGGCGTCTGGTCAGTTTCCTGGTCTGGACTTTCGTATGCCTGCGCCGCTTCCTGTACGACAGGTTGGCCTTCTCTACGTCTACGTACTTCGTCCTCGGACGGTGCACATTCAGCTTGGCACTCAGAGTGCACATTATCTCATATGACTTCTCTATTCCTTCCCACAGAAGCTTCGCATCCGTAGGATAGCGCATCTCGCTCTCGTAACAGGTTGCATCCGTATACATCGTATCCAGGTCCTTCATGTACGGTTTCCAGGCTCTTGCCAGTATCTCCTGCTGCTGTTGGATCTTCAGCCCGCGGGCCAGCTCCGAAAACACGTCGTCCAGAAGTTTGTAGTTCGTCAGAGGATGCATCGGGTCTATTCTCACATCGCAGAAGAGCTGATAGTGGACGTTGCCGTTAAGATGCTCCATCAACCTCGGGCTGCTCAGACCTGTGTACATCTTCAGGAACATCAGCGCAACCTTGCCCTCCGGGGTGAAGTATGTTTTTCGTCCTTTCTTCGCTCTCATGCTCTTGCTTATCAGTCCAAAGTTCTCTGCCATCTCACTAAGCGGCAGCCTCTTCCTGATTTTTCCCAGCTCGCTAGTCTCGAACGTCCGCCTATACAATTCATAAAAATCGAACTCCGTGAAAGGAAGATCGGGTGATATTTCAGAGAAATTTTGTACCTTAGCCATGCAGATTAATTTTTGCGATACCTCCAAATTTGGCTTTTCTAGGGCAATTGGAGGTATTCTTTTTATCTTTAGCTAAGATGCAAATTTTATATTACATTGGCAATCAATTCATTATAAAGTTTTATTCTTTTTACGACAGTCCCTATTGTAACACCAAAAACCCACCTTATCATGAAAAAACTCTACTTCATCAATCGATGGGTGTTGCCCCTTTTGGCCGTATCCGTCATGGCAGGTTCTTCGTGCTCGGATGATTCAACGGAAGGGGGAGGTGCTCTTCCCTCGGTTGCCATCAAGTTCGATGCGCAGCTCTATCCGCTTACCCGTACCGATGTGAACGAGAAATTCCGGACGGCATGGAAATCGGGTGACGCCATCGGTGTATTCGCAACGGAGTTCGGAAGCGAGCTTCAGAGCGAAGGAAACGTGCTTAACAATGCCAAGCTGGTCTACGACGGTGCGTCGTGGACGCTGGAGAACAACCCCTCGGCGAAGTGGCCCTCGGACCAGCCGCTGGACTTCTACGCCTACTATCCCTACAACGAAAGCTTTACCAATCCGCTCGATATCACCTTCAACATCCTTGCGGAGCAGACCGATGCCGACAGTTTTGCGGCCAGCGACCTGATGCTCGCCCGCACCATCGGCGTGGCACGCGGCGCCACGGTCTGCATGATGTTCTACCATGCGCTCACGATGGTCGACGTGACCTTCGACCCGATGGAGTCCGGCGCGGATGATATTCAGGTTCAGCTGAGCAACGTCTGCAACAGCGTGAAGGTGAACCTCGCCGCCACGGAGCTGAAGGCCGAAGTGGACCTCAGCAGCAAGGGCGACGTCGCTCTCTACCAGTATCCCAATACCCTTGAGGATGGGTATGAGTACCGCGCATGGGTTCCCGCCCAGACCGTCGAGGCGGGGGACCACCTGCTCAAGTTCCTCTACTCGGGCTGGCGCGAAATGGCCGGCAATACGCTTCAGGAGGCGCTGTCGCTTCCCTCGGGCGAGGTTGTCATCATGGAGAGCGAGTTTGTCGGATACCTTGCGCTGACCCGAATCGTCGCCGGTGAATTCATGATGGGTACGCCCGAGAACGAATCCGGCCACACCTACATGGAGACCCAGCACAAGGTCATCCTGACCCAGGACTACTACATCGGCACCTACGAGATTACCAACAGCCAGTACGCACAGTTCCTCAACGCCACGGGCGTGGCCGACGTGAGCGGCGACTTGAGCCAGATTACCGCCAATGTGGAGGGATACGGTGTCCAGACCCTCTTCCAGAAGAGCCCCAACTGGAACGTCCGCTACGACTCGGCAGAGGAAAAATGGGTTCCCGTGCTCGACAAGGGCAACTACCCCATGTCCTACGTGACGTGGTACGGTGCGAAGGCCTATGCCGACTGGATTGGCGGCGAGCTGCCGACCGAGGCGCCGTGGGAGTATGCCTGCCGTGCCGGAACGACGACCGCATGGTCCTTCGGTGCCGACTACTCCGTCATTGCCGACTATGCCTGGTGCGATGAGAACTCCAAGGATAACGGACCGAGCGAGGTCGGGAAGCTGGAGCCCAACCCGTGGGGCCTCTACGACATGCACGGAAACCTCTACGAGTGGTGCTCCGACTGGTTCGACTACTACTACGGCATCGAGAACCTGACCTCCGATACGGTGGTCGAGGACCCCGTGGGAGCCGAGTCGAGCATGTATAAGGTCATCAAGGGCGGTTCGTGGCTCAACTACTGGCACTACCTCCGTTCGGGCTACCGCAACGTCTACTTCCCGAATGCTCCCTCTGACTGCAACGGTTCCCGCGTGGTATTCCCTGTTAATGAGTAGCATTGAGGCAGTCTGATTGGCTGCAGTCTGCCCGGAGCGCATTGACCGCTCCGGGCTTTTTTTGTGTGATGGGGCGTGCCTGCACCTGGAGAGGCGGCCAGCCGGGCAGTCTGGCCGGAATCTCTGCGTCGGAGCTCGGGCCGGGAGAGGAGCCTGGCTGGTGCCGGAGAGGCGTCGGACGGGAGCCGGCGTGGCGGAACCGTGCCGAAGTCAGCGTCTGTGCCGGAGGCGTGTACCGGAGGCTGGCAGCTTCCGTGCCGAAACCTATGCGGGTGCCGGGGAAGTGCACCGGTTGTGGTCGGTTCCGTGCCGATGCCGGCTCTGTATCCGCCGGCAGTGCGGGGCAGTTCAGCCGCCCGGCGGATGTTGAGGGGGGGGGCCCGACGCCCCTCTCCCGCCTGAGGAGTCCGGGGATGACGGTGCCCGGTCACCTATAAAAACTAAGAGCGGAGCCCTCCACGGTGGAGGACTCCGCTCTTTTCATGCGGGGGCGGAACAAGGTCCGGCGTCACTCGCTGATTTTGTACATCACGTAGAAGAGCTCGGTCGAACTGCGCCACATGTTGTCGTAGAAGTTGTCGCGCGACGGCTCGCTGCTTGCATCCGGCAGGATGAAGCGGAAGAGCGTGTTGTCGCCCTCTTCGCCGAAAATCATGGTCGAGGTGACGTTGTTCTGCGTGATTTTCATCTGGTTGGTGGTCAGGTCGAGCGTCCACTGCGATTCGCCCGGCGGCAGCAGGTGGCGCAGACGCGGGTTCATGTCGAGCGGCGACTCGACGCTGTAGGGCGCCATCACGCCGTAGAAGTTGCCGTAGGCGCCGTCTTCGCCAGCCGAGTGGACGAGCGTGCCGGTCAGCGCATTGTCCGTAATCTCGCCCAGGGTGATGGTCACCCGGTCGTCGTACTCGGGGAGTCCGTAGTCGCCGAACTCCGAGCCGCTGAGCTGCGTGGTCCACGAACCGTCGCCGACGCCGCTCACGCGCTGGTCGCACGCCAGCTTGACGTCGATGATGCGCCACGTCCCCAGATAGAAGGGGTCGTAGGTCTCCAGGTATATCCACCAGTCGAGCACGTGGCCCGAGGCCGAGGTCACGCGGATGCGGGCGCGCCGCTCGGGGTTGCTGAAGTTGAGCATGTCGCCCTCCTTGACGTCCGACGTGGCCCCCTTCGAGAGGACGATGCCCGTGACGGGCACGTGGGCGTAGTCGTAGTCGTCCTGGTCGAGGATGTAGACCGTCGCCGTGGCGCGGTCGCCGTCGCGCTCGGTGATGGCCTTGCCCATCTGTCCCTCGATACGCAGCTCGAGCAGCGTGCGTTCGTTTCCCGAAAGCTCCTGGTCGATGGTCTTTTCGCAGGATGCTGCCGTGGCGACGAGCAGCGCCGCGGCGGCTATGGTCATGAGTCTGTTTTTCATCGTCGTGAGGTTTAACGGTTGGGGTTCAGGTCGAGTTCGCGCTGCGGAATGGGGTAGAAGGCAGCCTCCTCCTCGGAGAGTTTGCTGGCCTCGGGAACGGTCGAGGTGACCGAAGCCGTGCGGCGCAGGTCGTAGAGGCGGTTCCCCTCGAAGGCCAGCTCGAGCGCACGCTCCTGGATGACCGCCGTGCGGAACTCCTCGAGTCCCATTCCCGCGGGCAGGTCGGGGATGCCGGCGCGCTCGCGGATGCGGTTCACCAGCGCCAGACCTTCGTCGGGTCCGGCCGCCTCGGCGAAGACCAGTGCGATGTCCGAGTAGCGGATGAGGTAGGGACGGGCGCTCGTGCGCTCGCCGATGAAGTCCGGGTCGACGTACTTCGACGAGAAGTATCCGCGGACGGGCGAGGGGGTCACCACGTTGCCTTGCTCGTCGTAGATGTCGCGGTGGATGAGCTCCGTGCGGCGCTTGTCGGCCGCCATGTAGGTCTGCTCGGCGAAGGAGTCCTCGATGAGGAAGACACCCCAGCCGTTGCCGTTGCCGCGCTGCAGCGAACCGTCGCTGTACTTGATGTAGATGGGCGCCGAGCCGTTGTTCGGGAGGAACTGGAGTGGAATCTTCGAATACATGCCCTCGTCGGTACCGCTGCGGTCGATGGCCATGATGAAGATGTGCTCCGGTCCGTCGGGCTTCTCGACGTCGTAGATGGCGCGCAGGTCATCGTCGAAGCCGTAGATGCCCGGGTAGTCGAAGACCACCTTGCGCGACCACTCCTCGGCCAGACGGTACATCTCGTCGGACGAATAGCTCATGTCGGTGTAGCCCGGCGCACGGTGCGCGATGCTCGAGGCGAGCGTGAGGTAGACCTTCGAGAGGAGCGCCTGTACGCCGACCTTGTCGATGCGGCCGAAGACCTTGTTGACCGTGAGCATCGGCTCGGCACGGTTGAGGTCCTCGAGAATCCGTTCGTAGATTTTCTCGATGGAGGGGGCCATTTCGGGGGTCGTCTGCTCGAGCGAGGCGATGGGCTCGGTGTAGAGCGGCACGCGGCCGTATCCGCGCACGAGGTTGAAGTAGTTCCAGGCGCGCAGGAAGAGCGCCTCGCCGATGACACGGTTCTTGACCGTCTCGCTCAGGCTGCTGTCCGTCACGCGGCGGATGACCGTGTTGGCGCGGTTGATACCGATGTAGCAGTACTTGAAGTAGTACATCGTCAGCTCCGTTTCGGAGTTAACCGTCCACTGCTGAAGCATGTGGATGTCGCCCGGCTCGTCCGACTTGGGATACATCGTCTCGGTGGGGATGTCGCCCAGATACCAGATGCCGCGCAGGTATTCGAGGTAGTTCAGTGCGTTGTAGGCATACATGAGGCCCGACTCGGCATCCTCCTCGGTCTTGTAGAAGTTGTCGCTCGAGTAGAATCCGTAGGGCGTTTCGTCGAGCGAGCAGGCGGTCAGCAGCGAGCAGGTGACCAACAGATGGAATATGCGTTTCATGTTCGGTTGCGTTTTAGAAGTTCAGGTCGAGTCCGATGGTGTACTTGCGGAACTTGGGGTAGCCGCCCCAGTAGATGCCGTCGAGTCCCACTTCGGGGTCATACCCGTCGAAGCGGGTGAAGGTGTAGAGGTTGTCGATGTTGGCGTAGACGCGGATGCTGCGCAGGAAGCGGCTCTTGAGGTTGATGTTGTACCCCAGCGTGATGTTCTGGATGCGCAGGAACGAGCCGTCCTGGATGAAGTAGTCCGAGAGCCAGTACTGGCGGGCGTTGTTCAGCCGCGGGAAGTCGTTGGTGGGGTTGTCCGGCGTCCAGCGCTTGGCCTTCACGCGCGGGCTGAAGGTGTAGTTGTTGTAGAGCACGTCGTTGCCGTAGACGCCGTAGAGGAAGACCGACAGGTCGAGGTTCTTCCAGCGCAGCGAGAGGTTGAGGCTGGCGGTGAAGTCGGGGTTGGGGTCGCCGATGATGCAGCGGTCGTCGGCCGTGATGGCGTAGTCGCCCGTCAGGTCGACATACTTCAGCTCGCCCGGACGGTCCTTCAGTCCGTCGGGGTCGATGAATCCCGGGTCCTCGCCCTCCTGGATGATACCGTCGACGCGGTAGCCGTAGAAGACGTTCATCGGCTGTCCGACGGCATAGATGCTGGCGTTCTGGTTGAACATCGAGATGGGGCTGCCCGTCACCTCGTAGTACATGCCCGTGAGGAAGTCGCGCGACAGACCGCTCGAGATGGCGTCACCCAGGCTGACCACCTTGTTGCGGTTCATCGAGTAGATGAACGTGGCCGAGAAGTCCCAGTCCTTCGTGTGGACGATGTCGCCCTCGAGGCTCACCTCGAAGCCCTTGTTCTCGACCTCGCCGTCGTTGACCCAGATTTTGTCGTAGCTCGACGAGAGGGGCAGGTACTTTTCGCGCAGCAGGTCGGTGGTGCGCTTGTAGTAGACGTCGGCCGTGATGCGCAGGCGGCGGTCAAAGGCGGCGAAGTCGACGCCGAAGTCCACTTGCGAGGTCTGCTCCCACTTCAGGTCGGGGTTGGCGATGCCGCCCCACACCATGTAGCGGTTGTTGGCGCCCGTGCGGCCCACCTCGTAGCCCGGTCCGATGACCGTCTCCCACTTGCCGTCGTGCCAGAACTTCTCCATGCCGTAGCGGTCGAGCGTCTGGTAGCAGCTGATGCCCTGGTTGCCCGAGATACCGTAGCTCAGACGCAGCTTCAGCTCGCTGAGCCACGACGACTTCTTGAGCCACGGCTCGTTGTGCATCTTCCAGCTCACGGCACCCGAGGGGAAGTAGCCCCACTTGTTGTTCTTGCCGAACTTGGTCGAACCGTCGGCACGCATGGTGAAGGTGAACAGGTACTTGTCCTTGAGCGTGTAGTTGAGTCGTCCGTAGAAGGAGAGCAGCTTCGAGAGGTAGTAGCCGTCGTTGGAGATTTGGCGCATCGAGGGGTCGCCGGCATTCATGTTCTCGTTGCCCAGCACGTCGTTGACGAAGCCGCGCGAGGTGGTGTAGAGTCCGCGTCCGGTCTCCCAGTTGTAGGAGTGTCCCAGCATGACGCTCAGGTCGTGGTTCTTGTTGAACTCGCGGTGGTAGGTGGCGTAGGTCTCCGAGAGGAGGTTCTGCGCGAAGGAGTTGTTGATTTGAGCGATGCCGCCGTTGTCGTGGGCGTCCTGCGAGGTGTTGCTGGCGCGGTAGACGTCGGCCACGGTGGTCTGGTAGCGGTAATCCAGCTGCGAGTGGAGCGTCAGCCCCTTAATCAGCTCCCAGTCTACGGCCACCGAGTTGATGTAGTCGCGTCCCGTGTTCTTGTTCTTCACGTTGTTCATGATGATGAGCGGGTGGCTGAAGTCCTGCGCACCGGCGAGGAAGTAGTCGCCGTTCTCGTCATAGACGGGCCAGAGCGGGTTGCGGCCGTATTCGAGCTCGTTGCAGATGTTGCGGTTCGAGACCGAGACGACGCTGTAGGTCGAGAGCTTGAAGTTCTTGAAGAGCTTGTAGGTGATGCCGAGGTTGGCGTTCAGACGGTTGTAGGAGTCCTTCTTGTAGAGTCCCTGGTCGTCGTGGTAGTTGACGTTGAGGTTGATGGAGGAGCGTTCGTTGGCGCTGTTCACCGAGACGGTCGTGCTGTTGAGCACCGGGGTGCGCAGCGTGAGGTCGACCCAGTCGGTGTTGGCCCACTCGCCGTTCTGGATTTCGAGCAGCGAGGGGTAGTAGACGCCGCCGATGGTCTGTCCGATGTAGAGCGGGGTGAGGCCGGCGTTGATTTGCTCCTCGTTGGCCACCTGTGCCATGAGCATCGGGTCGTGCCAGATGTCGAGCTCGTCGGAGAGCTGGCTGACAACGGTCTGGTGCTTGAACGAGATGTTGGTCGTCCCCTCCTTGGCCGACTTGGTCGTCACCAGAATCACGCCGTTGGCACCGCGCGAACCGTAGATGGCCGAGGCCGAGGCATCCTTGAGCACCTCAATCGACTCGATGTCCGAGACGTTGATTTGCGAGAGGTTTCCGGCATCGCCCAGCGGGAATCCGTTGACTACGATGAGCGGGGTGTTCGAGCCTTCGAGCGAGCTGTTGCCGCGGATGCGGATGACGGCGCCCGAACCGGGGTCCTGCGAGGTGTTCATCACCTGCAGACCGGCGGCGCGGCCCTGCAGCAGTCCGTCGACCGAGGTCGAGGGGATGCTCGTCAGGTCGTTCATCTTGACCGAGGCGACCGAACCGGTCAGGTCGCTCTTCTTGACGGCGCCGTAGCCCACCACGACCACGTCCTCCATCAGCTGGGAGTCCTCCGTGAGCGTGATTTCGTAGAACGAGGCGGCCTTGGTGACGGCCTGTTCGGCGCTCTTGTAGCCCAGCATCATAATCTGGAGCGTGGCGCCCGGTGCGGCGTCCAGCGCGAAGCTGCCGTCGCTGAGCGAGGTCGTGCCGGTGGTGGTCCCCTTCACGATGACGCTCGCACCCACTACGGGGTTGCCGGCCTGGTCGGTGATTTTACCCCGGATTTCGGCCGTCTGGGCGGTGACGCTCCCGAGCGACAGCACGAAGAGCAGCGTCACGAGCAGACGTACCGGCTTGAATGGTAGAAGTCGTATCATAGGTTGGTGTTTTAAGGTTTTCAGTAGTTGATGAGTTGCTCGGGCAGCGGCTCGGGGGTGAGTGACCCGCTCAGGTAGTCGTCCAGACAGATGAAGGTGCCGGCCGTCCATCCCAGCATGGCCGGGGTGTCGTATTCGGCGCTCACGTCGGTCGAGCCGTCGAGGACGTTGTACTTCTCCCACAGGTTGCCCGTCGTGCGGAAGGTTGCGGCCACGGCCTGGAGCCATTCGCCGGCCAGACGGCGCGCTTCACGCTCGAATCCGTAGCGGGCCAGACCCTCGACCGCATAGAGGCAGGTGGGGGGCCAGCAGTTGGGGTAGGACCACTGGTAGACGTAGTCGTAGGGACGCTCCTCGCAGGCGGCGATGCCGCAGTCATACTCGAGGCGGTCGAGGGCGGCGACAATCTGCGGGGCATACTCCCGCGTGACGGCTCCCGTGTAGAGGAGCGAGAAGACGGCGGCCGAGAGCACCTCCGAGCGGCGGTCGTTCACGTAGTCGTAGTCGTAGAACTGGCGGCGTTCGGGGTCATAGCAGTAGCGCATGATGCGTGCGCGGCGTTCGCGTGCGCGGTCGAGCCACTGCTGCACCTCCTCCTCGGGACGTCCCAGCTCGCGGGCGAAGCGGGCGAAGTTGAGCTCGTAGAGGAAGAGGTTGGCGTTCAGGTCCAGAGGGCAGAAATCGGTGCAGCGGCGTTCGAAGCGGGGGTTGAAGTCCCACCCCGATTCGGCCTCGGCCACGAAGTCGAGCCCCAGCTTGTGCAGCTCCTCGGGCGTGCGGCCCTGGGCCAGGAAGTCGGTGCCGAGACGCTCTCCCGCCGTGACGAGGAACTCGTTGACGAGGGCATCCGAGGCCGAGCTGCCGTAGCGGTTGAGCCCCACGGGGGTGATGCGTTCGCGCATCCAGAAGTCGTATTCGCGTTCGAGCGTGCGGTAGGCCTCGGCCAGCCAGTCGCGGTCACCCGTGGTCCGGTAGACGCGGTCGACCATCATCGAGAGGTAGGGCTGTTGCGAACGGGCCTCGTAGTAGGTGCGGCTGCCGTTGTAGACCTTGCCGAAGCGGCGCACCATGTAGAGCAGGTTGTCGGTGTTGTTCTTCGCCAGCTCGGCGTGGCCGTCGCGGACCAGCCCCTCGTTGGTGAAGAAGGTGTCCCAGTAGTACATCTCGCGGAACATCGCCCCGGCGGTGGGGACCGTGTAGGGGTGGGGCAGCCCGATGAGGGTTGCCGTGTCGCGCGGCGAATACTGGATGGTGGAGTCCCAGTTTTCGTGGATGAAGGTGCGGACCGCCGCAATCTCGGGCGAACGCCCCTTCTGCGCGCCGCATCCCGCCAGCAGCGGGAGCAGCAGCGCAAGGGTTGTGAGTCGGTTCATGAGGTTCGTTTGGTTGTTTTGGGGGTCGTTTTCGGGAGTGCGGGTCAGTAGGTGTCGGCCAGCGAAAGGGTGCCGAGCCGCGATTCGAACTCCTCCTGCGGCAGCATCGTGCGGACGCTCACCGTGCGGGGTTCGCCGGGCAGCAGGTCGAAGAAGTTGTCCGAGAAGTGGAGCAGCTCGCCCTCGACCGAGAGGTAGAGCCCCCGCACGAAGCAGTCGGACTGGAGCGTCACCTCGTAGCCTCCGTCGGCGGGTTTCACCCGGCGGGTCACCTTCGCATCGGGGTAGTCCATCTGCTTCTGCTGGACCAGGAAGCAGTTGTTCGTGTAGAGCCGCTTCCCCGTGCGGAGTTCGGCGCGGACGACGCACTGCTCGGGAGCCGTGCCGTCGAGCAGCTCGTCGAGCGTGAGCGTGAAGAGCTTCGTGCTGGCGTTTGCCGGAATCAGGACCTTGCGCGAGAGCCGCTCGGTCGAACCGCCGCGAAGCCCCACTACGCGCAGCGTCAGCTCGCCCTCGGCCGGTTGCAGCCGGTCCGAAACGACGTAGAGCTCCAGCTTGCCGTCCTTCACCACGGGCGAGACGAGCAGGTCGTCGAAGGCCTGGCGGGCAAAGTAGTGCTGAGCCTTCCAGGTGCCGTACCAGTCGCGGCTCGACCACGAGGCCACGGGCCAGCAGTCGTTATGCTGCCAGTAGAGCGAGCCCCAGCAGTAGCCCTTGTCGCGGCGGTGCGCCTCGATGGCGGTCTTGATGGCGTCGCCCTGGAGAATCTGCGAGGCGTAGAGGAAGCAGGCGAAGTCGCGCGGTTCGTGGTATTCGCTGAGCAGGTAGCTGCGGATGAGGTTGTTGGCATGGTCACCGCCCCGCTGGTGCGCCATCATCACCTCCGAGGTGATGCTCCAGTCCCCGGAACAGGGCGCATAGCGCTTCACCGACTCGAAGCAGGGGAACGACTGGAAGCCGTACTCGCTGAAGAAGCGGCTCCGCTGGCGGTTGTACTCGGCGATGGGCTTCTTGGCGTGCCATACCTCCCAGTAGTGGCGGTCACCCTCGTGGTCGTTGCTCACCTTGCCGTAGTCGGAGAAGGGCGAGGTGGGCTGATAGCCCGTTCCGGGGGCGTATTGTGCCACCACCTGGTCGAGCATGTGGTAGTACTGCTCCTCGTATTCGGCCCAGATGATGTCGGCATACTTGGGGTCGACCTTCTGCACGTCGTAAATCCAGCCCGTGAGCCACGAGTCCTGGTTCTCGTTGTTGCCGCACCAGTAGACCACCGAGGGGTGGTTGCGCAGCCGCTTGACGTTGTCGATGGCCTCCTGGCGCATGTTCTCGAGCAGTTCGCCGCGTGCCGGATAGACCGCGCAGGCATACATGAAGTCCTGCCAGACGAGGATTCCCATGCGGTCGCACAGCTCGTAGAAGTAGTCATCCTCGTAGATGCCGCCGCCCCAGATGCGCAGCATGTTCATGTTCACGGCAGCCGCATCGCCCACCGTGCGCTCGTAGACCTCGTGGGTGACGCGCGGCAGGAAACAGTCGCAGGGGATGTAGTTGGCCCCCTTGCAGAAGACCGGTTCGCCGTTGAGCACGAAGCGCAGCGAGCGTCCGTAGGCGTCGCGCTCCTTCTCGACCACGACCGAGCGCAGACCCACGCGGGTCTCATCCTCGGCCAGTGTCTTCCGGCCCCGGGTGACCTCGGTGCGGAAGGTGTAGAGGTGCTGCTCGCCCATGCCCAGGCACCACCACAGCTTCGGGTTGCGGATGGTGAAGGGGACGGTGACGGTATTGAGACCCTTGTGCAGCGCCGTGCGGGTCTCGCCCAGCTTGCGCTCGCCGTCGTAGACCGCCACGCGGACCTCCTTCATCGGCTCGGCAGCCTCGATTTCGACCCGGGTCTCCACCTCGGCGCTCTTGCGGTCCACCTGCTTCTGGTAGTGGAAGACATCCTCGATGCGCAGGTCGTTCCAACCCCGCAGCTCGACCGGGCGCCAGATGCCCGAGGTGACCAGACGCGGACCCCAGTCCCAGCCGTAGTGGTAGCCCGCCTTGCGGGTGAAGGGGCTCAGCTTCTTGTCGATGAGCCCGCCGTTGGCCGCCTGGTCGTTCCACGCCTCGTAGTGGTAGGGGAGGGAGTCGTAGAGCGGCAGCGCCACCTTGATGGGCGAGTGGAAGTAGATGAGCAGTTCGTTGCCCTTATCGAGCAGCAGCTCCTCCACCTCGACGGCCCAGCGGCGGAACATGTTGTCGGCTTCGAGAATCCTCTCTCCGTTCAGATAGACGTCGGCATAGGTGTCGAGCCCCTCGAAGCAGAGCCGTGTATGGTCGCAGGCCGCCACCTCGGGCGTGAGGTCGAACATGGTCCGGTAAATCCAGTCCTCCTTGTCAATCCATTGAAGTCCGCGCTCGTTGAGCCGGAAGTAGGGGTCTTCGATGATGCCGTTGGCCATCAGGTCCGTATGGACCACGCCCGGAACGGTGGCCGGATACCAGTTCGTGAGCCGGGCCTGTCTGAAGCTCCACCCCTCGTGGAGCTGCTGTACGGGAGCCTCGGCCCGGGCCGCCGGCATGGCGGCCCCGAGTAGAGACAATGTCATGAATAGTGCGATGATTCGTTGATGCATGGCTGATTATTGTTCCAGGGTGAGCGTGAGCGTCATCGTGTTGAGGTTGAGGTTGATGGTGTAGGTGCCCGAGGCGTATCCGAAGCGCTGTGGATAGAACTGCGGGTCGCCGTACGAATCGCTCGTCGCCTGGTCGTCGATGCGGAGCACGGTGCCGAATGCGGCGTCGGGCTGCTGTCCGTACCAGGGCCACCATCCGTCGGCCGAGGCGAAGATTTTGAATCCCTTGTACTCGTCGTCGAAGTTCATCCGGATGCCCGTGGCCTCCCATTCGTTCTCGCCCTTCTTGGGCAGGTAGGTGCGCGTGTCCCAGCCGCCCGGCGTGGCGGCGCCCGTCATCGAGTAGGCGGTCGAGTAGTCGACACTCTGCGTGAGGGTCATCTTCATCTCGAGCAGGTTGACCTCCATGGTGTAGACGCCGTTCTTGAAGCCCAGCTTGCCGGGGTATACCTGCGGAACGTCGGTGTCGGTGACGCGCTGCAGGGTGATGTTGTCGGCCGTGGCGTCGTCTGCCATCGCGTAGTAGACGCTCCAGTTCTCCAGCTTCTCGTACATCTTGAAGCCGCGGTCGCCGTTGCTGCCGAAGTCCATGACGAGGTTCTCGGCGCGGTAGATGCCCTCCTCGACCTTGGCCAGCGGCGTTCCGGTCCAAACCCAGCCCCAGGTGAAGGCGTCGCCCAGCAGGTAGAGCTGCTCGGGAAGCGCCTCGGCGGGAAGGTCTCCCGTGCGGGTGATGGTAAGCTCCAGGGCATCGAGGTCGAGGCTGATGCTGTACAGACCGTTCTCGTAACCGAACGAACCGGGCTGGTACTGCGCGTCGCCTTCCTTGTAGACAAGCGTCTTGCCGAAGGTGTCCGAGCCAAGGTCCTGGGCCGCAAAGCGCGGGTCGTCCAAATCGTCGAGGTTGCGCGAGAAGTAGAGCTTGAAGCCGTTGTTGATGCTTGCGGGCTGTACGCGCAGCTCGATGTCGGAGGCCTCGTAGCGGTGCGAGCCGGGCGACGTTTCGGGAATTTCGAGCGCCTGCGTGAGGTCCCAGCCCCACGAGGTGGCGGCACCCACCAGGTAGACGGCGGGCGGATAGGCCGGATAGGCGGTCTGCGCCGTCACGGTGCAGACGAGCGTCTGCGAAAGCTGCGTGTCGAATTCATCGTCGCGGTTCTCGGCATAGACCACCAGACGCAGCGGCGTGGCCACGCCCGGTTCGATTTCGAAGTCGGAGATGAGCATCCGGTTGAGCTCCTCGTTGGTGAAGTCGTAGCTCAGTTCGGTGCCGGCGTCGAAGACCAGCGGGTTGGTGAACATGTCGCCCTCGCCGTGGTTGACGTAGAGCGAATAGCGGACATCGACCTCGGGGTCGTCGGTGGCGGCGCTCCACTCGGCGTGGAGTACCGTCTGGTCGGGCTCTTCGGGCTCGACGAGGACCTCCTCGGCCGAGAGTGTCAGCACGGGAGGGGTGAGTATCCCCTCGCCCGGCGGGGTCGGCACGCTTGCCTCATCGTCCGAGCAGGAGACTCCCGACAGCAGAAACAGGGTCGCAAGACCCGTCGTCAGAAAGTGGAATTTACTCCTCATACAGGTTATGTTTAGGTTTTGGTTGTTTCAAGGCACGAGCAAAATTAAACCTTTCCGGAGACCTATGATAAGAAAGGTCAGAAATGCAAAAGAGATTGAACGAATCGTACTACATTCGATACTTTTCGGAACGGGATTGTGTGCATGTTCGAAACGGAAACGGGCTGATGGGGGCTTTTGTGTTTTCTTTTTGTGGTACTATTCGCTCTTTGTTTGGTATTTTCCGATTGAAATAGTTTGCATTCCTTGGAAAATTCTCACGCGAGGCGTATTTTTACATCGAAATGATTCGGCGATTTGCAAATCATTGAAAACCAACATACTGCTAAAACCAAATCCTTATGCGAAAATTCTTTCCCGTCCTTTTCCTTCTGCTGTCGCTGCAGACGGCAGCCCTCGGAAAGGAGAAAACCTGTACGATTCAGTCGCCCGACGGACGCCTCGAATTGACCGTTACGTGCGGTGAGCGAATTGTATACAATGTGAGAACCGAAAATGAGCGAGTCGTATCATCCGACGGAGTCGCTCTGGAGCTTGCCGACGGTCGGACGTGGGGCCTTTCGTCGCATGTGAAGCGCGTGCAGCACTACCTGCTCGATGAGCAGGTGCCTGCCCCCTTTTATAAGAGGTCGCAGGTTGCGGACCGCTGCAACGGCCTGCTGGTCGAGTTCCGCGAGGGCTTCGCGCTGGAGTTCCGCCTCTACGACGACGGCATGGCCTACCGCTTCCTCTCGCGTACGGACGACGAGGTGACGCTCCGCGGCGAGCGCGCCCCGTTCCTCTTCCCCGAAGGCTCAACGGCGGTGGTTCCCTACGTGCGCGACACGCCGCAGCAGCACGAAGGGCTCCCCTTCGGCGAGCAGTTCATGCAGTCGTTCGAGAATACCTATACCGAGACTTCGCTCTCCGCGATGGACTCCACGCGACTGGCCTTCCTGCCGCTGCTGGTCCGCACGCCGGGCGGCGAGCGGGTCTGCATCACCGATGCCGACCTGGAGAGCTATCCCGGCATGTTCCTCCGACGTGCGGTCGCCGACCGGCTCGAGGGTGTCTTTGCTCCCTGCCCGCGGCGCATCGTTGCGGGCGGCTACGACCGCATGCAGGGCGTCGTCGAGGAGTACGAACCCTACATCGCCCGCATTGCGGCGCGGCAGACGCTCCCCTGGCGGGCGATGGCGCTGGTGCGCAACGATGCGGAGCTGGCCCAGACCGACCTGGTGTGGCGTCTGGCCTCCCCCTGCCGGCTGGACGACATCTCGTGGATTGAGCCCGGCAAGGCGGCCTGGGAGTGGTGGAACGGCTGGGGCCTCTACGGCGTCGACTTCGAGGCGGGCATCAACCAGCGCACCTATGAATACTACATCGACTTCGCGGCCGCCAACGGCCTGCGCTACGTGGTGATGGACGACGGCTGGAGCGCCGGCCACCACCGTCCCTTCGAGACGGCGGGTGACATCGACCTTCCGGCGCTGGTCGCCTACGGCGCCGAGCGGGGCGTGGGGCTGATTCTCTGGATTGGCTACCTCCCCTTTGCCGGGCAGATGGAGGAGCTCTGCGCCCACTACTCGAAGATGGGCATCCGCGGCTTCAAGGTCGACTTCATGGACCGCGACGACCAGCTGCTCACCGACTTCGTCTACGAGGCGGCGCGTACGGCCGCCCGCTACGGACTGCTGCTCGACCTGCACGGCATCTACAAGCCGACGGGCGTGCAGCGCACCTATCCCAACGTCATCAACTTCGAGGGCGTGCACGGCCTCGAACAGGTGAAGTGGTCGCCCGTCGAGGTGGACCAGGTGACCTACGACGTGACGATGCCCTTCATCCGCATGATGGCCGGTCCGGTCGACTATACGCAGGGGGCTATGCGCAACGCCGTGCGCGAGAACTTCCGCCCGGTCAACGGCGAACCGATGAGCCAGGGGACGCGCTGCCGCCAGCTGGCGCAGTACGTCGTCTTCGACGCGCCGCTGTCGATGCTGTGCGACGCCCCCTCGCAGTACGAGCGTGAGGAGGAGTGCCTGCGCTTCATTGCCGGCGTGCCGACCGTCTGGGACCAGACCCGCGTGCTCGAAGGCGAGGTGGGTCACTGCATCGTGACAGCCCGCCGCAGCGGCGAGGTGTGGTACGTGGGTGGCATGACGGGCTGGAAGGCCCGCACCGTGCATCTCGACCTCTCGTTCCTGCCCGAAGGTACGTACGACGTGGAGCTCTTCCGCGACGGGGCCAATGCCCGCCGCATCGCGCGCGACTACCGGCGCGAGGTGCTGACGCTCGACGCATCTGAGGGGCTCGACGTGGAGCTCGCCCCCGGCGGAGGCTTCGCCGCACGCATTGTCAAACATTGATGCCGCCGGCCATGCGTCTCTCCGAAAAAATCGGCTACGGACTGGGCGATGCCGCCTGCTCGATGCTCTGGAAGCTCTTCAGCGTCTACCTGATGTTCTTCTATACGGACATCTGTGGCCTCGACGCCTGGGTGGTGGGCCTGCTCTTTCTGGTGACACGCGTGTGGGATTCGCTGCTCGACCCCTTCGTGGGGCTCGTGTGCGACCGGACGCGCAGCCGCTGGGGAACGTTCCGTCCGTGGCTGCTGTGGGGCGCGCTGCCCTTCGGTCTGCTGGGGGTGCTCACCTTCTCGATGCCGGACTGGAGCGAAGGGGGCCGCGTGGCCTATGCCGCGGTGACCTACTCGGCGATGATGGTCGTCTATTCGCTGGTCAACGTCCCCTACGCCTCGCTGCTGGGGGTCATCTCCTCCGATGCGCAGGAGCGCACGACGCTCGCCTCCTTCCGCATGGCCTTCGCCGCGGGCGGCAGCATCCTGGCCGTGCTGCTCATCGAGCCGCTGGCGCGCCTCTTCGGCGGTGAGGCGGGGCATCCCGGCGGGTGGACCGCCTCGGTGGCCGTCATCTGCGCGCTGGTGGTGGCGCTGCTGCTGGCCACCTTCCTCTCGACGCGCGAGCGGGTACGTCCCGTGCGGAGCGAACGCCATTCGGTAGCCGTCTCGCTGCGCGATTTGATGCACAACCGTCCGTGGCTCATCCTCGCCGCGGCGGCCATCTGTCTGCAGCTCTTCAACGCCTTCCGCGAAAGCGGTACGGTCTACTACTTCAAATACTGCATCGGCGAGGGGGACTCCTCCGTCGTGCTGGGAGGCGTGGCCCTCACCGGCTCGGCCCTCTTCGTGGCCGTGGGGCAGCTCTTCAACATCGTCGGTATCATCTTCACCCCGGCGCTGGCCGCCCGCTTCGGCCGCCGGCGCGCACTGGCCGGCGTGCTGCTCGTCACGGCGCTCCTCTCGCTGGGCTTCCGCCTGGCCGAGGGGGCGGGTCTGGCGGCGCTGCTGGCCGCTCAGGCACTCATCAGCCTCGCCGTCGGAGGCGTGCTGCCGCTGCTCTGGGCCATGTCGGCCGACGTGGCCGACTATGCCGAGCGGTGTACGGGCCGCCGCGACACGGGGCTCATCTTCTCCTCCTACTCGATGGCCCAGAAAATCGGCTGGTCGGTCGGAAGCGCCGCCACGGCGTGGATTCTCTCGCTGGCCGGCTTCGAGGCTAATGCCGTGCAGAGCGAGGCGACGCTCTCGGTCATCGGCTTCCTGCAGAGCATCCTGCCGGCCGCCGCTGCGCTGGGCGCCTTCGTCTTCGTGCTGCGCTATCCGTTGCGAGACGGACAACCTGTCGAATCCTAAACACCTGCTGCCATGTCCAACCCCAACATACTGACCGAAATACCGCCCATCTCGCCCCAGGACTGCTTCGTGGTCTTCGACCGCTACAAGCGCGAGTTCTGCTATCCGGTGCATATCCACCAGGAGTACGAGCTCAATCTGGTCTGCGGCGCGCAGGGAGCCACGCGCATCGTGGGAGACTCCATCCGCGAAATCGGGGCGCTCGATTTGGCCCTCATCACGGGCTCCTATCTCGAACATGCCTGGCTCAACGGCAACTATGCCTGCGATGCCGACGTGCACGAGGTCTGCATCCAGTTCTCGCCCGAGCTCTTCGAGAAGGGCTTCATCGACAAGAAGCAGTTCCACCCCATCCGGCGGATGTTCGAATATGCGCAGCGCGGCATCGCCTTCTCCGAGCAGACCATCGTGCGGGCGGAGCCCTATTTCGAGCGGCTGGTCTCCAGCGGCGAACGCTTCGCGTCGGTGCTCCACTTCCTGGCGCTGCTCAACTTCCTCGCCTGTGAGGGGGACTACCAGATTCTGGCCCAGCGGAGCGTCTCGACCGAGCCCGACAACTACAACAGCCCCCGGATTCGGAAGGTGATGCAGTTCCTCAACGAGAACTACCGCCGCGACATCCCGCTTGCGGAGGTGACGGCGCTGGTCAACATGAGCGAGCCCACCTTCCGCCGCTTCATCAAGCAGCACACGGGCAAGAGCTTCGTCACGCTGCTCAACGACATCCGGCTGGGCGCTGCCTCGCGGCTGCTCATCGAGTCGCCGACCAAGAACATCTCCGAGGTGGCCTACATGAGCGGCTTCAACAACCTCTCGAACTTCAACCGGATATTCCGCCGCTGCAAGGGGATGACCCCGCGCGACTTCAAGACCTATTATTCGCAAAAGAAAATCAACGTATAACCAACCTTAAATCCCTGAACGACATGAAATTGAAATTCTCGCTCCTGCTCGCATGCGCCTCCATGGCCATTTCGACGGCCGTCGGTTGCACCGATGAACCCGAGACGCCGAACCGGACGCCGACGGGCTATCCCGAAGGTCCCAAGACGATGGTCGACCCCGCCGCATCGGCCATCACGCGGACGCTCTACGAAAACCTCTTCGTGCTGGCCGAGCGCGGCACGATGTTCGGCCGCCAGATTCCCACACTCTACGGTCTGGACAACAACCAGAAGTGGTATGCCGGTGAGCGGACCGACCTCTCGGATACCAAGTATCTGACGGGCAGCCATCCGGCCGTCTGCGGCTGGGAGCTCTCGAACCTCGAGTTCGGACTGGATGCCAACATCGACGGCGATGTCTTTGACGACGTGCGCAAGCACATCATCGCCGCCTTCGAGCGCGGCGGAATCAACACCCTTTCGTGGCACTGCGCCAACCCGGTGACCGACGGCAATGCGTGGGATGTTACGCGTGCCGTCTACACCATCATCCCGGGCGGTGCGAACCACGAGAAGTTCAAGGGTTGGCTCGACCGCATAGCCGACTTCATCGGCAGCCTCAAGTCCTCCGACGGTGAGCTCATTCCGGTGATTTTCCGCCCCTGGCACGAGCATTCGGGTTCGGGCTTCTGGTGGGGCAAGGGCAACGCCTCGGCCGACGAGTTCATCGCCCTGTGGCAGTTCACCATCACCTATCTGCGCGACGTGAAGGGGCTGCACAACATCATCTGGGCCTATTCGCCCGACATGATTCACATCAATTCGCGCGATGCCTACCTCGAGTACTGGCCCGGCGACGAGTGGGTCGACATCCTGGGACTCGACGCCTATGACCGCGACGGCGAGGACTACGGCCACAAGGGGCTGCAGATGGTTCGCCTGATGAAGAACATCGCCTACACGAAGAACAAGCCGCTGGCGTTGACCGAGACGGGTCTGGAGAACAACAGCCCCGAGGATTCGGACTATTTCAACAAGAAGTGGTGGACGCAGATGCTCTACAAGGTCATCGAGGGGCAGCCCGTCAGCTTCGTGCTCGTATGGCGCAACGGCGACTTCCCGCGCAACGGCGGCCACTACTTCGGCGCCTTCCGCGGATGCTACTCCGAGGAGGATTTCCTCGACTTCGCGGCCAAGAAGCAGGTGCTGCTGGAGAACGACCTTCCCGACATGTACTCGCCGTTGTAGCGAGCGGCCCGACGATGTCGGCATCGGCGGAGCGAACGTGGCTGTTGCGTTCGCTCCGCCTTTTTTGTCCCGTGCATGGGATATGGCGGGCGGTCGCGCCGCTTTTCAGCGGCGGGAAGGGATGCGGTCGGGACGGCAGAGGGGTTGTTGCCGGGCTATTGCTGCGGCCGCTTCGGCGTGAGGGTGGTGAGCAGCGAGCCGAAGGCCAGCACGGCGCCGGCCGCCACCACGCCCGGCCAGCCCCAGCGGCTCCACGCCAGCCCCGAGAGGAGTGTGCCGAAGGCGCCGCCGATGAAGTAGATGCTCATGAAGAGCGTGTTGATGCGGTTCGAGGCCTGCGGCTCGAGTTCGAACAGCGGGGCCTGGTTGCAGAGCTGGATGCCCTGCATGCCGATGTCAATCAGCACGATGCCCGCCACGATGGCCGCATAGCTCCCGGCGCCCGCGCCGAAGAGCCCCCAGGCGGCAAGCTGCAGCAGCGCCCCGACGGCGCTCAGGCGGCGGACGCCGTAGCGCGGGATGTAGACCCCCACGTGCGAGGCGGTGACGGCCCCTGCGATGCCGCAGAGCCCCAGCAGCCCCACCACGTCG
Source organism: Alistipes sp. Marseille-P5061 (assembly GCF_900290115.1). Lineage (GTDB taxonomy): Bacteria > Bacteroidota > Bacteroidia > Bacteroidales > Rikenellaceae > Alistipes > Alistipes excrementigallinarum. Next base: position 617,263 of record NZ_LT985749.1, on the reverse strand, counting down.
CTGCCGGCGTGGAACGGAGCCCCGGCCATCTTGAAGGCGAGCGACGCCCAGAAGCACATGAACGACCCGAAGGCCAGGGCGGCGCGCAGCGCATGGAGCCGCAGCGCGGCGTAGCGGCTGAAGAGCGTGGCCAGCGAGCGCATCAGCGCGCCGTATCCCCCCGTGAAGTTGCGCGGCGTGTCGGGAAGCACGCGCAGGATGACCAGCGCCGAGAGAACCATAAGCCCCGCGGCGATGCAGTACATCTCGCGCCAGCCGAGCACCTCGCCCACCGCACCGCTCACTACGCGCGAGGCGAGGATGCCGCTGAGCAGCCCCGAGAGGATGATGCCCACGTTGCGGGCCTTGTCGGCCGGCCGGGAGTACTGGGCGGCGAAGGGGATGAAGATGTGGGGCATGACCGAGCAGAGCCCCGTGAGGAAGGAGAAGAGGTGGATGGTGCGGATGTCGCGGGCGGCGGCGATGGCGAGCAGCGAGAGGACCAGCACCGAGAAGTTGACCAGCACGATGCGGCGGCGGCTCACCAGGTCGGCCAGCGGGATGATGAAGAAGAGCCCCAGAGCGTAGCCTCCCTGGGTGTAGAGGGCGATGTGGTTGGCCTCGAGCGTCGTGGTGTGGAGCTCTGCGCGGAGCATCTCCAGCAGCGGCTGGTTGTAGTAGAGGTTGGCGACGGAGACGCCGGCGATGACGGCCAGCGTCAGAAGCAGGCTGCGCGGAAATCCGGCACCCTCTCGAAGCATTGCAGGCATGACGATAATCGGTTTGGGCGGCCCAAAGGTACGAATAAAAACGCGAAAACGCGCCGCTTCGCACCGCGCGGCCGTTGCGGTGCGCCGCCCGGTCGGATTTCCGCTCCGAAGGGGCAAACGGGCGATTTTCACGCTTTTTCTTGGCCGTTAGCGACTTTCTTCCTATATTCGCTGTGTTTTCGCAGCGTGCGGAACAGACAGATTCGGTCAACAATACAAACACATAACGATTATGAAAACCAAATACCTGGGACTGGAGCTCTCCAGTCCGGTCATCGTCGGCAGCTCGCCCTATACCTCCACCGTGTCGGGGCTGGTGCGCTGCGCCGAGAATGGCGCCGGCGCCGCCGTCCTGAAGTCGATTTTCGAGGAGCAGATTCTCCACCACGCCGCCTCGCTGGGGCGTCAGTCCGAGTCCTACTACGGTGATGCGGAGCTCTATCTGCAGCGCTACCTGGGTGACAACTACAAGGCGGAGTTCCTCCAGCTGCTCTCCGACGCCCGCGCCAAGTGCTCGATGCCGCTCATCGCCAGCATCAACTGCGTGGGTCTCGACGGCGAGTGGGTCGACTACGCCACGCTGATGGCCCAGGCCGGCGCTTCGGCCCTCGAGCTGAACATCTTCCTCCAGCCGACCGACATCCACACCTCGTCGCAGGAGCTCGAGCGCCGCTATGCCGAAATCGCCGGCAAGGTGGCCTCGGCCGTCCGGGTGCCCGTCTCGGTGAAGCTCTCGATGCGCTTCACCAACCTCTTTGCGGTGGCCGACTCGCTGGAGGCCCGCGGCGTGAAGGGCGTCGTGCTCTTCAACCGCTTCTTCGAGCCCGACATCGACGTCGAGCGGATGCAGTTCATCGAGAGCTCGCCCTACAGCGAGCCTTCGGAGCTGCGCAACGTGCTGCGTACGGCGGCCATCTGCTCGACGGTGCTCCCCAAGCTCGACCTTTCGGTCTCGACGGGCGTACACGACGGTGAGGCGGTGGTCAAGGCGCTGCTCTGCGGCGCCCGGAGCGTGCAGGTATGCTCGGCGCTCCACCGCGGCGGCTACGAGGTGGTGGCCCGCATGAACGAATACCTCGACGCGTGGGCTTCGCGTCACGGCTTCTCCTCGCTCGAGGAGTTCCGCGGCCGGCTCAAGTTCGGCGACGACACGGCAGCCATGGCGCAGCGCGTGCAGTACATGAAGTATTTCCCCGCTTCGGCCGAATAGGCGGAGCCGGGTCACTTTTCCCGATTGAACGGGGGCTCCGCACGGCGGGGTCCCCGTTTGTTTGCGGGAAGACCGTTCGTTCCCTCTCCCGGGCAGGGTTGGCGCCGGCAGCCGCGGTGCGGAAAAATGTTGCCGTCGTGCCTTGGACCGGCAATCGGGGCCCGACTCTTGCAGGAGGCAAGAACAATGCGGAGGTCCGACGGGCCCCCGCAGCGAGTAGTGAAACCTGATAAGATAGTTCAGCTTATGGAAAAGAGACTTTTCTGGAGCCTTGCGGCCGGGGGGCTGCTCCTTGCGGCGGGGCTCGGCGCCCTGCGGGCCGAGGCCTGCACGGGCATCACGCTGCGGGCCGCCGACGGGTCGCAGGTGGTCGCGCGCACCATCGAGTGGGGCGGCAGCGACCTCAACAGCCGCTATGTGGTCACTCCGCGCGGCTATGCCCAGCACTCGTTTGCCCCCGACGGCGGTACGGGCATGTCGTTCACGGCCCGTTACGGCTACGTCGGACTGGCCGTCGAGCGGCCGGAGTTCGTCGCCGAGGGGCTCAACGAGGAGGGGCTCTCGGCCGGACTCTTCTACTTCCCCGGCTACGGGCGCTACGTCGACTTCGACGCCGCGCAGCGCGACGTGACAATCGCCGACCTGCAGGTCGTTCCCTGGATTCTGGGGAGCTGCCGCACGCTCGACGAGGTGTGGCAGGCCGTCGCCCGCGTACGGATTGTCTCCGTCTATCCCGGGGCGTCGACCGTCCACTGGCGCTTTACGGACCCCTCGGGCAGTCAGCTGGTGCTGGAGATTGTCGACGGACAGGCGCACTTCTACGAGAACCGGCTCGGGGTGCTGACCAATTCGCCCGGCTTCGAGTGGCAGATGACCAACCTCTGCAACTACGTCAACCTGCACGGCGGTTCGGCCCCCGGGCAGTCACTCGACTCCGTGGCGCTGGCCCCCTTCGGGGCGGGCAGCGGCATGCTGGGGTTGCCGGGCGACGTCACTCCGCCGTCGCGCTTCGTGCGGGCGGCCTTCTATCAGGCCACGGCGCCCCGTCAGGTGACGGGTGAGGCGGCCGTGCGCTGCTGCTTCCAGATTCTCAACAACTTCGATATCCCCATCGGAGTCGAATTTGCGGCCGGACAGCAGCCGACCGATATCCCCAGCGCCACGCAGTGGACCGCGGCGGCCGACCTGACCCACCGCCGGCTCTACTACCGGACGATGTACGACAGCGCCATCCGCTGCTTCGACCTGACGGATATCGACTTTGCGCGGGTGAAGTACCGCTCCGAACCGCTCGACCGCGTCCGCGAGCAGCCCGTAACGCCCGTTCGGGTGCGGTGACCGGGTGTGCGGTAACCGGGTAAGGAGACCGGCCGTGCTTCGGTTGCCTCACCGCTGCGCTTCTGTCTGTGCCGTTGCGTCCCGTTGCGGAACCGTGCCTGCGGACCGGCCCGAAACGAAGAGGAAGGTCTCCTGTTGCAGGAGACCTTCCTCTTTCTTTGTTGCGTTGCGCGATGCGGCTATCTCTTGTACCTGGATATCCGCTGTGCGGAGCCCGGAGCCTTTGCGCTGCGCTCCCTGAGGCGGTCGAGCGGTCGTACCGACGGTCCCTGCTCCCGAACGCCGATGTGCGGAGCCCGGAGCAGGCTGCGCGTCATGGCCGATGCGCTGTAGTAGGAGTAGTCGGCCGTCGAGATGGTTCCGCTCCAGCTTCCGTCCCAGGCATATCCCTGGTCGTCGACAAAGTCGAACGAGAGGGTGTAGCTTCCGTCGCCGTTGTTGGTGATGTCGAGGTTGCCCGACATGGCGGGGGCATAGGCATATACGTAGCCTTCCGAGTCGAAGTCGCCGACGTAGATGGTTCCACCCAGTCCGCCGTCGCTGCTCACCATGCCGCGAAGATATTCGCCCGGTGCGGGGTAGTCGTTGTCCGCTGCGGTGTAGGTGCCCGAAGTGATGCCGCCGTCGAAGCTGCCCTCCCCGGCTACCAGGTCGATGAGCAGGCCGTCGGGACCCGTCGTGGGCAGGATGGAGATGGTCCAGTTTCCACCGCCGGTGCCGTAGTAGTCCCCGTAGAAGGAGGCTTCGGCCGTTGCCCCATCGAGGTCGAGCGTGTAGTCGCCCGTGAGGGTGGAGACGGCGTCGCCCGTCTCGCCGGACGAGTCGGTCAGAGCGATGGAGCCCGTGTAGCTGGCCGTTACGTTGCACCCTTCGGCGGTGACCAGGTCGCACGTCACCGTGTAGCTGTCGCCTCCGCCCGTGATGGTCATGCTTCCCGAGGCGATGAGTCCCGTCTGGATGCTTACGTCGTCCTTGAAGTAGAGGGCATAGCTTCCGTCGGGGATTCCGTAGTAGCTCGAACCCGGCTGCAGCGTCATGGAGCCTCCTCCGTCGGATACGGTGTAGGTCCCGGCGACGGGCTCTCCCGTGTCGTTGACAGGCATGAAGGCGTTGAGCGTCAGTGTGGTTCCCGGGGCCGTGACGGAACCCGACGCCATGTCGCTCATCTCGATGAGAAGCTCCATCAGTTCACCGTCGCTGCCCTCGTAGGTTGCCGAGCAGGAGGTGGCCTTCAGGTCGATGTCCTCGTAGATGGTGTCGCTCGCGTAGGATGCCGGGCCTTTGTATACGACGTGGTGGGTATTGCCCTCGAGGTCCGTCAGGAAGGCCTCGAGAAGCAGCGTCTCACCTTCGTACGAGACAACCATCCGTCCCTCGGTGAATTCGGCGTCGTGGATGGTATTGCCCTGGTCGTCGACCTGCATGAATTTCGAGTAGTCCGACGAGAAGGTCATCTCGGCGGTCGCTCCGGATGCCCCCAGCCTGTACTCGCCGGCCGGAAGTGCGATGCCGGCATCGGCTTCGGGAGCCGGACCGTAGGTGTCGAACAGATAGTAGGTGCCGCCGTTCTGCGCATAGCCGTCCGGGGTGAACTCCTTGTCGGAAATCCAGATGTACCAGTTGTGTTCGCCGTTGCTTCCGAAATCGTCTCCGTAGTAGGTCCCCGTGAAGATATCCAGCGTGAGGTCGAAGTCATACTGCTCCGAAGCCGTTGTGGCATCCTGCACGGCGGTGATGCGGGCCTCGACGCTCTTCCCCTGGCCGTAGGTGTAGGTCAGCGTCAGCGTCTGGCTGCGGCTCTGGTCGCTTTCGTTGGCGTCGGCCGTGAAGGTGAGCTGGCCGGCCTGGTCGCAGTCGAAGTCGTGTATCCACTCTTCGGCCGACGTGGCGGAGAGGAGGCCTCCCTGTACGGGATTCACGATTTCATAGGCCAGCGTGACGGTTCCACCCTCGGCCGGAATGGTCTGCGGGGTCTGTGCTCCGACCTCGATTTCGGGGGCGTCGGTCGGCTGTTCCGTCGTTCACGAGTCATCGTTCTTGCAGCCTGTCAGCAGCGCGGCGGACATTGCAATCAGTAAGAGATACTTTTTCATAGGCTTGTGGGTATTTGTGGGTATTCGTATCTGTGGTATCGGGTCGACGGAGCGCGGTCGTGTGTATCGGTGCCGGTTCGAATCTAATCCTTGCGCCGGGCGTCGATTTTGCGGTCCTGCTCCCGGGCGCCGTAGAGGGTGCTGTGCTGCGAGCCGTCCTTCGCGCGGTAAATCTGGGGCTGGGGCGACTCCTTGGCCCCCACGTTGACGGCGAAGATGCAGAGGCCGACCAGCACCGCCATGATGATAATCTGCAGGATAATCTTGAAGATGACCACCGCCAGCATCACGGCCGAAATGATGAGTCCCAGCAGATAGACGATGCTGAAGAGCGTGATGAGGATGCCGTTCGAGCGGCCGAAGGTGGCGATGTTCTTCCGCGCGCCGCGGCCGATGAGCAGTGCCGAGACGGCGACGGGAATCAGCAGCGAGAGGAGGTCGGCCACGAAGCCCGTGAAGCCCGCGAGCTGGAAGAGCAGCATGACCACTACCAGCACCGGCAGCAGCAGACCGATGGCCCACGCCACGGGACGGAGCGAGATGCGCGGCTCGTCGCCCTCTTCGGTGCGACGGCCGTCGAAGAGCAGCCGCGCATAGAGCCGGATGCTGTAGTACTGCATCAGCACGACCACCACGAAGGGGATGGCACGCCACAGAGCGCCCCAGAAGCCCCATAGCTCGTCGTCGCACCACCAGGCCATGTCGGACCCCAGGACGATGAAGGCGGCCACCTCGAGCAGCGAGGCTGCAGCCAGACAGAGCGGAAGCGCCTTGAGTGCCACCGAGCGGAGGGCGCGGCTGCGCTGGCCGAGCAGTCCGAGCAGCGTGCCGGCCACCACCAGCAGCACGATGGCCAGGTAGGGGGCCGAACTGGCGAAGAGGTGGGCCAGCGGCGAATGCCGGCGGACAATCTTTTTCGGAAGGGGGTTGGCCACGTCGGGGGCGTTGTCGCTGCTGAAGAGGACAGAACCCGGCATGACGCGGTAGTGGACACCGTCCATATCGAAGACCAGACGCCCCTCGTCCATCTCGACCAGGTCGAAGGTGTAGCCGTCGGGCAGCGTGGCGAAGGAGTAGGGCTGGTACTCGGTCCATCCGCTTTCGGCCCGCACGACGCGGACCACCTTGACCGAATCGGTGAAGAGCGGGTCGATTTCGAACCGTTGGGCCGTGGCCCGTTCGGGCATCAGTGCGAGCAGAAGAGCCGCAAGGAGCAACAGAGTGTTGAGGTGTTTCATGGGATGAGGTTTGTTATGGTTTACTTGATGTCGATTGCATCGCCGTACATGCTTTCCCAGCGAACCATATCGGTTCTTGGACCATTTCCAATGCGGGCGCGGCATTCGGTCATACACTCCCATTTCGCTCCGGGACCAAGTTCGGACGTACCTTCACCTCTCTCGTTACCCCTTGTTACACCTTCATCTCGTCTTCTTCACTTCTTCACATCTTCGTCTTCTCGCACGTTTCCGGATTTGTAGTATATCCGGTTCCTGCGCGCATCCCGTATGCGGCTTGGGGCCATTCCTGAGTCCCGGTTGATTTTCCCGAAAAGGAAAACCCCGCATCATGGACTAAAGATAGTATAAATCAAAATTTTATCCAAATTATCAATGCATTTTGTCGTTTTGTTTTTATGCGGACGTGTGGTGGCGAAGCTTTCCGGAGAGGAGCGGACAGGTCGAGCGGAGCTTCTCAACGGAATCGCACGGTGAAAGGAGTTGTCGCCCGTTGGCTAACGGTAAGTCGGGCAGGGGATAGTTCTCTGTAATGGATTTTGAACATGAGTACATTATATTATAAGCCGACGAGTCCAAAAAATTCGGACTCGTCGGCTTATAAATAAAATATTGCGGCTAATGTACGGGTTCTTGTCCGGTACCACCGCATCGCTTGCATGGATACCAGGTATCGAACAGATAATAACCTTTTCTCCCGCCGCAACTTTTGCAGGGATTGGGGAAGTCTGTCTTTTTAAAGGAGGAGTTGTTTTGGGTGGCAGGTTTATTGGAGTTGGAGGAAGAAGAGCTGTAGCTGCTCGAAGATGAGTAGCCTCTGCTGGATGACTTGGGATAACTGCTGCTGGAACTGCCAAGGGCCATGACGACGAACAGGCAGAGCAGGGTTAGTTGGATAAGAGTTTTTTTGCGCATGGAATAAAAAGAATAAGGGTTATCAAATAGGTAAAAAGGTCGTAGTAGTCAAAAGTTCCGGGCACAAGCCCGAAGAGCTGAGCGAATTCCAGCATGAAGGGGAGCAGTATTGAGAACAGGAGCAAGACCTTGCCTGCTCTTTCCCGACTCGCAAAATGGACTTGTAGGGTCAGCAATGCCGCATACCATAATCCGTCGGGAATGCAGTACAGAAACAGGTACAGGAGCAGGCTGTTCTCATGTTTCGGAACTGAAATGCGGACTGATGCAAGAGTATCAGGGCTGATCCACGAAAGGAACAGAACTCCCTGTCGGAAGAAAAGATAGATGCAGCCTCCCGCAAGCAGCAGAATCAGTCCGGCGTACAGTGTCGGTTTGCTCTTCCGCTGTTTTCTTGTCGGACTCATGATGTAGCCTATGGGCGTATGTCAGAAGCTTTTCATGATTTTGTCCTTCCGTTGTTGGAATTCGGCCTGGGAGATAATTCCGGAATCCCGGAGTGATGCGAGCATCCTGAGTTCTTCGGCTTTGTTGACATTCATTTGGGATTTGTGCAGCGCATTCTGTTTGGACCTGTCGGAGAAATAGTTCACAGCCTTTACTATAAGTATGATAATACCTATGGGAAGGAAAATGATGCACAACAGGATTTCAATGAAGACGACAAAGTCGGGGGTTTCATCCTCTTCTTCGATTCTGTATCTTGTCATGGCAGGACCGCTTAGTTCAATTTCCGGGTAATCGTAAACACGCTGTAGGTAGCAGCGCTGATGTCTCCTCCGTATCCGGTGGTCTCAGTTCCGAATAGCTTCCTCTTGCTTTCGTTCGGCTGCAGAACCATGCTGCCGATTGTTTTGTCGCGTCCGACCATGTAGAGGACCGTGACGGCAAATGAGTTGTAGTTCTTGATTTCTACGATGCAGTTGTGTATCTCGGTCCCGTTGTAGCGACTCGATAAATTGCAGTCTACGAATGCCTCGACACCGCCAATGTCCTGGCGGGACGAGATGCCGTTTATCGAAAACTCGTTGGCATCGTAGGCCTGCTTTGTTTGAGAATTCTGTATTACGACGGTTTGTTGGGCATATGCATTGCCCCCCAAAAACGTCAAGGCTGCGATAATGAGCAACAGTCGTTTCATGTTTTTGTCGTTTTTGTTGCCTGGTCCTCAAGGCATTATAGCTTGGGTTATGCATATAAAAGACGTGGACCTAAACTCTGATTTGCTTTCTGAGGCTCTGGAATAACCTATGCAACCAAATACAGAATGAAGCCCACGTTAAAAACGTGAGCGTCAAACTTCATTCCTTGGTTGCTCTTCAAATTTTCCAGATTTTCAGAAAGCAAGGTACAAAGTAACGCTTTTATATGTTTGCTCCATTTATGAATGGAGCATTGTTGTTCGTAGAAAATTTAGTTCGTTATTTTCCCATAGGCAGAAAATTTTATATAATACGAAGCAAATATACGGAAAATAAACATAAAAGTTCGTTCGTATATCATTTTTTTGCAAACAGGTGGCCCGAATTTCCGTTCCGACGTCTCCAGTGAAGTATTTGCAGAAAGAAGTTGAGTCGCAGCCCGGGGCATGGCTCCGGGTCCTCACTCTACAGGAGTGAGGTGAGGTTCATAAACTGGGGAGGGACGGCATCAATTGCCGTCCCTCCCTTCTCAGTTGCTGGCGGTCAGTGCACGAAGTTGCACCGTCCCTGATATCGATTGCTATCGGAGGCTCTTCAGGCACTCCGAAACGTTCTTCTCGATGCGCTGCAGGATGCTCTGCGCGTCGGCCGCCTCGGCCTTGACGAACTTCTCGCCGGTGATGTGCTCGTAGAGCTCCACGTAGCGGTCGGTGATGCCCGCCACAATCTCCGGAGTCATCTCGGGAACCCGCTGCCCCTGCTGACCCTGGAAACCGTTGGCCATGAGCCATTCGCGGACGAACTCCTTCGACAGCTGGCGCTGGCGCTCGCCCCGTGCAAGGCGCTCCTCGTATCCCTCGGCGTAGAAGTAGCGCGACGAGTCGGGCGTGTGGATTTCGTCCATGAGGTAGATGACGCCGTCCTTCTTGCCGAACTCATACTTCGTGTCGACGAGAATCAGCCCCATTTTTGCAGCAATCTCGCTGCCGCGGCGGTAGATGGCGCGCGTGTAGCGCTCCAGCTGCTCGTAATCCTCGCGGCTTACGAGTCCCGACGCGATAATCTCCTCCTTCGAGATATCCTCGTCGTGGCCCTCGGCGGCCTTCGAGGTCGGGGTGATAATCGGCTCGGGGAACTTCTGGTTCTCGACCATGCCGTCGGGCATCTCCACGCCGCAGATGGTCCGCTTGCCGGCCTTGTACTCGCGCCATGCGTGGCCCGAGAGGTAGCCGCGGATGACCATCTCCACCTTGAACGGCTCGCACTTGCGGCCGACGGTGACCATCGGGTCGGGCACGGCCAGCTTCCAGTTCGGGAGGATGTCGGCGGTGGCGTCGAGGAACTTGGCGGCAATCTGGTTCAGAACCTGGCCCTTGTAGGGAATGCCCTCGGGCAGGACGACGTCGAAGGCCGAGATGCGGTCGGTGACCACCATGACCAGGTACTTGTCGTCGATGTCGTAGACGTCGCGGACTTTTCCCGTATACTTGCTCTTCTGTCCTTCGAAGGTGAAATCGGTGCGAGTGATAGCGTTCATTGTGTTTGAGGTTTTTTCCGCTGCAAAGATAGCACTTTTGCGCGAAGTTCGGTTGCAGCGGCCCGAATATGTTGCCATTTGGCGTCGCCGGGCGGCGGCTCCGTTGGCGGCGGGCGGCGCGGCCCGTGCTTTCGGTGTTGCGGAGAGCTTTGCCCGGTTGCCGGGGAAGCTACACTGAAAAATTTTTCGCTGCTTGCACAAGCGGCGGCGTTGACGTACCTTTGGAAATGAACGGCGAAGGGGCCTGCCGTCCGATGCGGAATGCGGCGCGGTCCCGCGCGTGAATTAAAACGAACGAAGATGAAGGTATTGCTTGTCAACGGCAGCCCCAACCGTGAGGGCTGCACCCATACGGCCCTGAGCGAGGTGGCCGCCACGCTGCAGAAGAACGGAATTGAGACCGAGATGCTCTATCTGGGCAAGAAGCCCCTGGCGGGCTGCATCGCCTGCGGCAACTGCCTCAAGACGGGGCACTGCTTCCGCGACGACGTGGTGCAGGAGATTCAGGCACGGCTGGAGGAGTTCGACGGTCTGGTCATCGGCTCTCCGGTCTATTACAGCGGCCCGACCGGGCAGCTTGTCTCCTTCCTCAACCGGCTCTTCTATGCGACGGAGGGGCGCATGGCGGGCAAGGTCGGCGCTGCGGTTGTCTCGTGCCGCCGGGGCGGCGCCTCGGCCACCTTCGAGCAGCTCAACCAGTATTTCACCATCTGCAACATGCCCATCGTCTCGTCGCAGTACTGGAATTCGGTCCACGGCTTTACGCCCGACGATGTGCGCAAGGACCGCGAGGGGCTGCAGACGATGCGCGTGCTGGGGCAGAACATTGCGTGGCTGCTCCGTTGCATCGAGAGCGGGCGCCGCAACGGCATCGAGAAGCCGCACTACGAGCCGCGTCTGCGCACCCACTTCATCCAGGACAAGTATTGACCCGCGGCTGTCTGCGGGCGTGGCGACGCGGTTGTCTGCGGGCGTTACGCGCGTCCGGGTAAGTCGCTGGCGAGTAATCTGTTAAGTCGGGGTGCCAGTGTGCGGCGCTTCGGCTTGACTGTTTGTTTTCTTTGCGGTATTTTGCCGAACAATTTGCCGGCAGAAGGAGGTTTTGTTACTTTTCGATGCAGAAAAGCGTTGTAACTCGTTAATTTTCTGTTAGTTACGACGTTAACTGATGCCGCAAAAAGACGCACTGTAAAGAGGCGGCAAAACCTTGTTTGACGCTTCATTTCAGGTGTCCGATATTCTCGGAAAAATGTAAAACTCGGGTTCGGAGTCCGATTTTGGGCGGTTCTTTTCCCTCGCCGGAGCGGGTCGCCGGAGGGGTGTGACTCCATGAGCAAAGGTAGTAATTTTTGCGAGAACTCCAAGCCCCGGCGAAGGATTTTTTTGTCGGTGGAGGTGTGATCCGACGGTAAGAAAAAAAAAGCCCGGCACGTCGCAACGTGTCGGGCTGAAAAAGAGGCGTTGTGCCTTATTTCGTCTCGGGGTAGTTGTCGTTGGTCAGCAGCTTGCCCTGGTATTCGCCGGTCAGCGTCTTCAGGAAGGCTACCATCCGGTCTACCTCCTGCTGCGTCAGCTCCTCGCCCACCTCGTAGCGGGCCATCGAGACAACGGCATCCTCCAGCGTAGCCTGCGTGGCATCGTGGTAGTAGGGGGCCGTCAGGGCGACATTACGCAGTCCGGGCACCTTGAAGCGGTGGCGGTCACGCTCCTCCTTGGTCTCCTTGTAGCGGCCGTTGTCCTCGATGGTGAGTTCCGTACCGCGGTCTGCGAAGTAATCGCGCTTGATACCCATCAGCTCGTACGACTGTCCGCCCATGTTCTCGCCGACATGGCACGTAGCGCAGTCGTACTTCTTGAAGAGCTCGTATCCGGCAATCTCGTCGGCGTTCATGGCCGTCTTGTCGCCCTTGAGGTACTTGTCGAAGCGCGAGTTGGGCGTCAGCAGCGTCTTCTCAAACTCCTGGATGGCGTTGGTGATGTTGGCCTGGTTGATACCGTCGGGATAGACCTCCGTAAACTCCTTGCTGAATGCGGCGTCAGCCTTCAGCTTCTCGCAGATCTCGTCGAACGACTTGCAGGCCATCTCCACCGGGTTGACCGGAGGTCCGGCAGCCTGATCGGCTAGCGTGGCGGCACGTCCATCCCAGAACTGCACGAAGTTGTAGTAGGCGTTGAAGACCGTCGGGGCGTTCACGCCGCCCAGCTGTCCGCCAACACCCTCGGAGAAGGCCTTGTTGTCGACACCTCCCGTGTTCAGACCGTGGCACGAGGCGCACGAAATGGTGTTGTCGGCCGACAGGCGGGTATCGTTGTAGAGCTTGTTGCCCAGCATCACCTTGCGGATGTCCACCGGCACCGAGTCCTGAATCGGGCGGATCGTTTCGTTGGCCCACTCCTGGTCGGCCAGCGGGTTGGGGTAGAAGGCCTCACGCTGCGACTTGGCCCATGCGAGTGCCATCTGCGTCTCCTTGTTCGTGAGCGACGCACCCCAGTGTATCAGGTAGTACTTGGCCAGCGGCATCGTACCGTCGGCAATCACCTTCTCGACCTTCGCCAGGTCCACTTCGTTGATCTTCTCTCCGTTCTTCAGCGCCTCCATCATCGGAGCCATGTCGAATGAACGGTAGCCCAGCCGCACATCCTCCTGCACCAGCTTGCCCGCTACCGGGAAGTTGGCATAGAAAGGCAGCTTCGGATCGGCCGAGTGGCAGGAGATACATCCGCTGCTCGCCACGATCTGCTCCATTTGCGCATTGCTTTCGAGGTCGGCCGACGGTGCCTTGTTCACCAGTCGGTAGACGACGCAAAGCACGATTATCACTACCAGCACGGATAGAATAATCTTTGAGCCTTTTTTCATAACAAATGAATTAAAATTAAACAGGTTATATAACTAAGAACGTGAATACATGTGAACACTCTGCCGGGCCGCCGGGAGGTAGTTGACCCCGTACCAGCACATCTGCAGCGCCAGGAACGAGACAATCAGAATCCAGTAGAGCGGCCGTGAGGCGTTTTTACGGAACAGACGCAGGTGGACATAGAGCAGGTAGCCAGCCCACGTGGCCGCGGCCCAGGTCTCCTTTGGGTCCCAGCTCCAGTAGTGGCCCCAAGCCGCCTTGGCCCAGATCGAACCGGTGAGCATGCCGACGGTCAGAAAGGCCAGTCCGGTGTAGACCAGCTTGTCGGTCGCCTCGAGGTAGTCGGCCCGACGTTTGATGAGCCCCATGCAGCCCAGGATGAAGGCGCACCCCAGCACCGAGTAGGAGAACATGTAGACCGTGACATGCGGGATGAACCACGGGCTCTGCAGGGCGGGCATCAGCGTCTGGTCGTGGATTTCGGGTTTCAGGATGTTGATGAGGGCGAAGACCGTCGCCACCACCGTCGAGAAGCTGAGGATTCACGGGTAGCGCCACCGCAGGTAGGTCAGCAGTCCGGATACGCTCATGAAGAAGGAGTACCACAGCCGGGTCTCCCCCATGGTGCGCAGCGGCGGACGCTGCATGTAGAGCCAGAATCCCGCGATGAATGTCGCGAAGACCAGCGTGCCCACGCCGGTCAGCAGAATGGCCCAGCGGTGTCGTTCCCTGCTGAACAACGCCACCCCAGCGCCGGCTGCCCACAGCACGATGGAGACCAGCGCAAACCATTCGAAATTATCCCACGTGAACACCATACTCGCACACTTTTACAATACGTCCTTCGTCACCGCGATGTTTCACAAAGTTCCTTATTTTGTCTGTTCGGGCCGGCCAGAAACAACAGGCAGCCTCCGCACAGCATCATGACCACGCCCAGCCACATGACGTATTTCAGCGGCTCCCGTACAATCTGCACCACGCAGTAGCGCGGCTGCTCCGATTGCACGTCGTACGAGGTCAGGTAGTAGTCCTCCGCCCAGTTGGCCGCATAGGGGTGGTTGACCTCCAGCCGGGCCGGCTTCCCGTCGATCGAGATCTCGGCAAAGAAGTGGCGCGGGGTGCCGTTGGCGTAGTGCTCCACGGTGAAATTGTTCAGCTGCAGCTCCTTCGGCAGGTAAATCTTGGCCCCCTCTTCGCTGACGGCCTCGTTGTTGGGCCGGTCGCGGAAGACCGGGATGCGCAGCGTCTGCTCCTCGGCACTTCCCACCACGCCGGCAAAGAGTGCCAGCCACAGCCCGGCATGGTTGAGGACAAAGCGCCAGCGGTTGCGCCCCGGGCGGAAGCCTCGCCGCAGGGTGATCATCCCCAGATGGGTCAGCAGGGTGAAGAGCCCCACCACGAAAATCCAGGAGGTAGTGAAGTGGTAGCACCCCAGCCGGGCAAGCAGTCCCGAACGTTCGGCAGCCTCCGCGGCCGAGAGCTGCGGGAAGAGCCCGATGACCAGACTGCCGGCAATGAGCCAGCCCAGCGTCCAGTAGGTGCATTGCGGCGAGAGCCAGAGCTGAACGAACCTTGACGAGCGGTTTTCCTTGTAGGCATACACCATTCCTGCAATCCAGAGCAGGGCTATGAGTGCATCCAGCGGGAAGGCGAAGAAGGCAAACGGGAAGTTGCCGAACGCGCATTGAATCACCACCGAAAGCAGCAACAGCAGGATGAACAGATGTTTAGCCTCGAATTTCATATGTCGGTCATCTATCTAATCGGCGCAAATATAAAAAATATCGTTTACCCGGTTACTCCAAATAGTGCGTTTCGGGAGATAAACGGGCTGCCGATTGGAGGAATTTGTCCGTGCAGGCGGCAACAAGCGTTGAGGCAGTTGGCAAACTTCGAAATCGGGAGACGGTCTGCTGGTGCGCTTAATCCGCAGGGCGGCCGTAAGAGTGTCTGAAGGTGATTTTACCATAAATCCGAAAAATGTAAATGCAAAATATTTGCAAATACGAATTATTTGCATTATGTTTGCACCAGAGAAACGAACAAAGCGATGAACAACGAAGGACTGCAAAGAATCAAGGAGGCGGGGCTCAAGCTGACCCCGCAGCGCCGCGAGGTCTACAAGGCGATGCAGGAGCTGCGCCACGCCACGGTGGAGGATATCATCGAACGGGTCCAGTCCCGCAACAAGGAGGTGACCGTTTCGACCATCTATCGGATTTTGGACAGCTTCTGTTCGGCAAACATTTTGTCGTTCATCTATCACCCCGACACCGGGAAGTGCTATTACGACATCACGGTGGCGGAGCACCATCACCTCTTCGACGGCAAGTCGATCGAGGACTATGCGGATCCGGAGCTCTCGCAGCTGATCCGCGAATACCTCGAACGCAAACACTTCCCGACGAAGGAGATCGGTAAAGTACAGGTACAGGTAACACTGAAAAAGAATGTCTAACTTAAAACCGCAATTTGTTATGAGAAGTATCACAACATTCGATCTGCAGTATGCACACCGTTTCTACGGTTTTCAAGGAGAGGCTCAGTATCTCCACGGCCACACGGGACAGTTGACCATCGAGGTGGAGGATAGCATCGAGGCGGGTGTGAACATGGTTTATCCCTGCAACGAGATTCAGAAGGTAGCGTGGGACGTGCTCCGGAATTTCGACCACGCGCTGGTTTTGCGCGAGGATGATCCGCTGCTGCCGGCCGTTCTGGACGTCTACGAGAAGCAGGGCATCCGCAACGGACACCCGCAGAACAAGATGAAGGGCCCGGCTTTCAAGACGGAGCTGGCCACGGCCTATCCCGATTGCCGTCTGGTAGTCACGAAGGAGACGCTGACGGTTGAGGGGATGATCAAGATTGTCTATGACCTGCTGAAGGATAAGCTCAACATCGCCAAGATCACTTTCACGAGTGGTGTGAATGCGGCTTCGGCGGAGTTCGTGACCAAGAACGACATCGACCGCTGCCCACTGTGTGGTGTTGCACTCAACGAGGAGGGTGTATGTCCGAAGTGCGGGTACCGTAAGAAGAAGTAGCCGTCACACACTTTGTGGATAGGGTAGTCGGGTTCCGAAATTCGGAACCCGACTTTTTTATTTGATACCTTCTGGCCGGTTGCAGTGTTTCATGGTGAATATTGCTTAAATGGAAGATATTGATTATATTTGTAAGGAATACTATTTTATTTGTTTTGTGGTATAAATAGCATTTATGAATAATATGATAGCGTTTGATGTCTTAAATCCAGGTGAGGTGGCCATGCAGATTGCGGCGAGAGTCAAAGCTCGGAGATTGGAGCTGGATTTGACGCAGGAGGGTTTGGCTGTGAGAGCAGGAATCAAGTTCGCAACCTATCGCAGATTTGAGCAGACGGGGGAGATCTCGTTGAAGGGACTGCTCCAGATAGGCTTTGCCTTGAATGCCCTTTCGGAGTTCGACGCTCTTTTTGCGCAGAGGCAATATCAATCGCTCGATGAAGTCTTGAATGAGCAAAGTGTCTCGCGTAAACGGGGGCGGAAAAATGAATAGCATCAAACAAATCGAAGTTCTTCTTGCGGATCGGTTAGTAGGTCGTCTGGCTCTGACCAAGGAGGGGTTGTGTGCTTTTGAATATGCTCCCGATTGGCTCGGTTCGGGTTTCTCCATTTCTCCCTTTGAGTTGCCTTTGCGAAGTGGCGTCTTTATCGCCAAACCGCGTCCGTTTGAGGGAGGATTCGGTGTCTTTGATGATTGCCTGCCCGATGGATGGGGCCTTCTTATCTTGGATCGATACCTGCAGCAAAAAGGGGTTAATCCTCGCGAGCTTTCTCTGCTGGATCGCCTCGCATTGGTCGGGTCGTCGGGTCGTGGAGCCTTGGAGTTCCGTCCGGATCATAGTGTCGTGACTCGACAGGATTATGTCGATTTCGAGAAATTGGCATTGGAAGCAGAGCGGATATTGGACAGCGACGAATATAAGGGGGAAGGCATCGAGGAGTTTCAAGACCGAGGTGGCTCTCCGGGTGGCGCACGTCCCAAGATTTTCGCCCGTTATGAAGGCAAAGAGTGGCTGGTCAAATTTCGAGCCAAGAGGGATCCGCAGAGTATCGGTGTGGATGAATACCGTTATTCGCTGCTTGCTAAAGAGTGCGGAATCGAAATGCCTGATACGCGGCTTTTCGAAGGCAAGTATTTCGGTGTGGAGCGTTTCGACCGAACGTCTCATGGCAAGTTGCATGTTGTTAGCGTGGCTGGTCTTATCGGTGCTGATTATCGATTGCCCAGTATCGACTACAAGCATATTTTTCAGGTGTGCGCCATGTTGACGCATAGTGTAGCCGAGTTGTGGAAAGTTTATCGACTGATGGTATTCAATTATCTCATCGGTAACAAGGATGACCACGCTAAGAACTTCGCCTTTATTCATCGGGATGGCGATTGGCATTTTGCTCCGGTCTATGACCTGTTGCCCAGCGATGGCATTAATGGTTTTCGCACGACTTCCATCAACGACAGTATCGAACCGACGAAAGAGGATCTTTTGGCAGTGGCAGCAAAG
This sequence comes from Alistipes sp. Marseille-P5061, assembly GCF_900290115.1. Lineage (GTDB taxonomy): Bacteria > Bacteroidota > Bacteroidia > Bacteroidales > Rikenellaceae > Alistipes > Alistipes excrementigallinarum. Next base: position 599,628 of record NZ_LT985749.1, on the reverse strand, counting down.
GCTGGGTTGGATGAGAAAGAGGCTGATACGATGTTTGATAGGATGGACACAATTGTCGGTCAAAAAGAAGACACTGTTGCAAATCGTATGAAATAATTGTCTTGACTATGTTTAATATAATTCATAAATTTATAGTTGCATTGTTGGGAATACTTAAAAACAAAAATATAATGGCAAATAATGAACAGTTCCCACGGTTTATTCCTGATAAACCAACTGGAGATGACGTTTTTGAAGGTCAATCTCAAACCAATCTTGCAAATAATATTTGTGGGTACATTCGCTCTAATGATTCTGCATCTTCTCGTGGTCAAGGGCAGATGCCTAGGATTATTGGCTTGGAAGGAAAGTGGGGGTCTGGAAAATCTAATGTGGTAGAGAAGATAAAGAAAGACCTTGAAGGAGAAGGATATTATACTTTTACATATGATGCGTGGGGACATCAAGAAGATCTACAGCGTCGATCCATTCTGGAAACACTTACTAATGCCCTTATAGAGGATAAGGTTCTGGAAGGGAGGGTTGAAATAAGGATGAGAAATGGAAAGGAAAATAAAGCAGAGTGGAAAGATCAACTTTCATTATTACTATCAAATAAAACGACTATAATTACCAAACCTCAAGCGAGGCTTACAGGTTCGGCTATTTGGGGGATTGTTCTAATAGGCTTATTTACTGTACTGAATATAATTATTAATCAATTGATTGATAATAACTGTATCTCGTTATCATGGGGGTGGATGCTACTAGAATACTCTCCCATTATTGTGGGGCTTTGTGTGGCGGGCTATTATAGATGTAAAGATAAAAATTGGAAAAATGTTTTTACATTATTAACGCGAAAGAGTGATGATGTAATTAATGAGCAATTTACATCCAGCGAAGAGCCCTCTGTAATGGAGTTTAAGAATTGGATGCATGCCATTTCGTCTCATCTCGGTAACGCAAAGAGAAATGAGATAAAGAAAGTTATTATTGTTTTTGATAATATGGATAGACTGCCATCTGAAAAGGTGATGCAACTTTGGTCAGCCATATATACATTTTTTGCCGGTAGTGATTTTGAAAATATATGGACCATTATTCCATATGATTATATGCACTTATGTGACGCAATTTATGAAAGAGGAAATAATGGTGAAATTAAAGATAAATCAAAGTTCAAACGTTTCATCAATAAGACATTCCCCGTAGTATATACTGTTCCGCAACCTGTAATAACTGACTATAATAAGTTATTCAACAAATACTTTGAGGATGCCTTTGGCCCAGAAGAACATGACCAAAAACACATATGTCAGGTATTTATGCTGTTTCATGTTAATCCTAATCCTCGGACTGTGATATCATTTATCAATGAGCTTGTAGCTATGCGTTTACAGTGGCCTGCCACTGAATACAGATTACAAAATATAGCTCTATTTGTCCTTAAAAAAGATGAGCTCCTATATGGGAAAAATACTTTAGAAGAGAATTTGCTAAGTGATGCTTTGTTTAAAGATGTATCTTCTTTTTATCCAGACCAAGATTCTGTTAGAACTCAACTATGTCAGTTTGCTTATGGGCTGCACGATAAATCATTGGCCGGAGAGCTGCCTTTAAGAAGATTGCTATCCACTGCTATCAAATCGGGTGATTCGTTGGCCCGCTTTGTTGACAAACCTCATTTTATATCTGTTTTGGTAGATATTCTTGCAAAAGAAGTGACGGCAGAGTCACTAGATAAAGCCGTAAAAAGTTTGTCGACATTGGATATTAGTGGCTTGTCTGAAGACGATAAAGAGGAAATTCAGAAGAAATGGGACATGTTGGCAAATCTGAGATCTGAAGCCACATGCGATAGTATGCGATTCGATGATGCTCTTGGAACAATCATATATCATGCGTCTAGCTTGCGTGTGAGAAATATGTGTAAATCATATATTAAAACCATTCAAGAGTGTAAGATTGAAACTGGTTCTGCCTATTTCATTGTCTTAAACAAACTGAAGACATGTTTGACTGATTCAGAAAAGGGTGTTAAGTTTGAGGAAGTTATAAAGTCTATTAAGCTCGAACCTAAACATTTTGTTGAGTTTGTGGTTGCTGCTGGAAAGGAGTATAGTATATATAAAGTGGGGGCTGATAATGCGAATCTCAACGAGTATGTATTCTCAGAAATAGAGAAAGAATCAGAGGGTATAGAGGAATTTGTAGAATTGGTATATCAAGATGTTGCATACGATTTCTCAAGTTTAAAAAACAATGTCTCTAATTATATAAAAGCTGAAACTAATATTGAAGAGCCTAGAATTGTATCTTATGTAAATAGACTGCTTGATAATGGTGATGGTAGAATTACAACCCGCTTTACAAGTAGTTTTATTTCTCAGACTATTCAGAAAATAGATGCAAGTACAGAGAAACTAGGTGTTGAGGACTTATTTGCCATGTCTTTGGCTGATGGCCATGATATTGCCAATATAAATGAAACAATAATACCTCGAATAGCTAGTTGTTTTGAGAAATATATGGATTATGACTATCTGCTTAAACAGGCTGGTAGCCAGCATTCTGCATGTAGATTACTGAATGTGTACATCATAAAAAATAAATTAGGAAAAACACTGGATGTTAAATATGCTGCTCAAAATATCAAGGCAATTAAACAGAATTTTGGTTTAGATTATCCCGAAATATTTTCGCAATTTAATAGGTGGGCACCAGAATGGAGTGACTCTGACGAAACATCGTATACTTCATATTGTTCGCAAGATTTGTTCGATACTTATAAAAAATATCCGGGTCTATTTACAAATGGTATAATAACTTGAGTTCAACTTATAAATGCAACTTTTTGGGTGCGGATAATAAGCAATAAAAACATTTATTTTTCAGAGAGGAAAGAGAGACAATGTCCCCCTTTCTCTCACTCTGAATGGATAAAGTTTGCTATCTTTGCTTTAATTGTCCGTCCAAAGAAAAAAAAGTTGCAGATGAGCAAACATATAACCGAGGAACAAAGGTATGCAATTTCTATGATGTTGCAAATACCGATGAGCAAAAAAGCAATAGCGGAAGCTATCGGAGTAGATAAAAGCACTGTTTACAGGGAGATAAAGCGCAATTGCGACGCCCGAAGTGGTAGCTATAGCATGGAGCTTGCCCAGCGAAAAGCAGACAGGCGCAAGCAGCAAAAACATCGCAAGGAAGTGCTTACACCGGCAATGAGAAAACGGATAATAAAGCTGTTGAAGAAAGGATTCAGCCCGGAGCAGATTGTCGGCAGGAGCCGCTTGGAGGGAATTGCGATGGTATCTCACGAAACGATATATCGCTGGATTTGGGAGGATAAGCGGCGGGGTGGCAAACTGCACAAATATCTTCGCAGACAAGGTCGCAGGTATGCCAAACGTGGTTCTAAAAATGCAGGGCGAGGATTTATCCCAGGCAGGGTGGATATTGATGAGCGTCCCGAGATAGTGGAACTGAAGGAGAGATTTGGTGATTTAGAGATAGATACAATTATTGGTAAGAACCACAAAGGTGCCATTCTTACCATTAACGACAGAGCAACAAGCAGGGTCTGGATACGCAAGTTGTCGGGAAAAGAAGCCATCCCGGTAGCTAAGATTGCAGTATGGGCACTGCGGAAAGTGAAAAACTTAATACACACAATTACGGCTGACAATGGAAAGGAGTTTGCAAAGCACGAGGAAATTGCGCAAAAATTGGAAATAAAATTCTATTTTTGCAAACCATACCACTCATGGGAACGTGGTGCCAATGAAAACACCAACGGGCTTATCAGGCAGTATATCCCAAAGGGTAAGGACTTTAGTGAAGTAACCAACAAACAGATTAAGTGGATTGAAAATAAACTCAATAATCGACCTCGTAAAAGACTTGGATACCTCACGCCAAACGAAAAATTTAAACAAATTATTAATCAGAATTCTGTTGCATTTGCAAGTTGAATTCAGCTAAATTTAGGGGTAAAGGTATTAAAGAAGCAGCCCAAAGGTTTTTTATATAGTCCTAATAACAGTCCTAATACTTATTGGAGCCGGTTTGTTCAATCATTTTTAGGAACTAGTTTTTTGCCCGAATTAACGGATAACTTATATGGAGAGCTGGAAAGCCTTTTAGATCGAGTTATAACTGCCAATGGTGTTGAATATCCAGACTTATTGAATAAATTATTATCTGTATCTAGCAAGTCGTCATTGATTGAATATTTAAATAATAAGTTAGATTACTTTGCCAAACAACGGTGTCAAGTTAATGTATTTAAGGTGTTTGGTACGTTGTTACCATGTCTGGGTAATAGTATGGATAATCATACGGCAAGAGGACTTATGTCAAATTTTATTAAGCCTGTTGTGAATGATTCCGAATGTGCACAGATTATTGTTGACAACAAAGATTTTTACTTAGGTGTAATGGTGCATTGCAAGGAGATGTCCCAGGATATTCTAAAAACCATGAAAACCAATGCCAATGTGAAAGATATTTATTCTACTATTATGGCAGATATTGACCGATTGATTATTTCTGATGGAGAGGAAAATGAAGAGTAAAGAAATATTAACTATATAATTAGATACGCAGTCTTTATGATATTAAACGATGATCTGGTATGTACAATTTTATAATATGCGGAATGGATATATATTAACGAGAAAGGTGTTGTAATGAACTAATTTTATGCGTGTCGTACTACTCGTGGTATTGTAAAAAAGCGCATGATACTGTTCCAAAGAGTGTGTCTGTGGAATAAATAGAAAAGTCTACGGATTTTTTAGATTTGAGAGGCAAACTAACAAAAAACTAAAAAAGGAGTAGACTTATGGTGGTGACAAAGGAACAACTATCCGAATTAATATGCAAACATTCGGAGCGAGAAAACGGCCTTTAGAATCTGTTGGAGATTTTGCTGGAGAGTATGATGGTCTCGGAACGCCGGGAATATTTCCGGGAAAACACCGCGTCAGGGAACAAATGCAACGGCTTCCGACCGGGTCATAGTTACGGTCATGACCGTACGCTGACGTTCCGGATACCCCGTAATCGCTATGGGAATTTTCATCCACGGATCCTGGCGATCTTGCGTCATCGGGAGGATGAATGTAAGCGCCTTGCCGGAACGCTTTATACGAAAGATCTTACATAGAAACAAGTTGGCGAGGTATCCAGGATATCTATGGCGAGCGCTACAGCAAGGCGAGCATTTCGCGCCTGCTGAAGTCCCTTCGTGAAGATGTTTCGCAATGGCTCACGCGCTCTCTGGAGTCTTATTACCCGATTGTCTTCATCGATTGCATACACATGAAGATCCACCGCAAGCAGGGCGTGGAGACCGAAGCTTTTTACGTGGTGCTCGCCGTGCGTGAAGACAAGCGGCGTGAAGTGCTTGGAATTTTCAACAAGTCTACGGAGAGAGCCCTGGGCTGGAGCGAGATGCTCGCAGAGCTACAGGAACAAGGTGTGCAGAAGATTTGTTTGGTGTGTGCCGACGGGCTGAAGGGTCTGGAGAATGTCATCAGTGCGGTCCTCCCCGGAACCCACTGCAACGCTGTACGACACACCTGAAACGCAATCTACTGGGCAGCGAGCACAACGGCGACAAGGAAGAGCTGGGCGAGGAGCTGCGGCAAGCCTTTCGTACGGGAGACCGCAGCTATACGGTAGAGAGAGCCTGGAAACAATGGCAGGCACTCTGTGAGAAATTTGGGGCAAGATTATCGTAGGGACAGTCGTTTAATTCCGTCATTATGAGTCAATCGGCAGACTGTCCCGGTAATTTTTCCGATCGAACTCATCTTTTTATATTTTCGGCTCCGTTTCGGAGCCCCTTTTTTCATTTTTGGACCCAACTGGAGCCAATACTCCAGTGAAAGGGCCGTTTCTCACTCACCTCGAACATCAGGCAGCCTGAGCAATTTCGTTGACTTCCCGCCGGACGAGCTGTACTGCATTCGCCGTGTGGATGCCAAAGAAGATGTACAGGATTTCGGTCAACTTCGTCCTTGCCTTGATGCGTTTCAGGCCATAGTGTTCCTTCTGCGTTCCGAACGAGCCTTCCATCCTCGTTGCCCTCACCCTCGCCAGCTCGTTGCGGATGATGTCGTTCTCTTTCTTTTCCAAGGACGGACGGCCACGCTTGACGAATGACGTCTGTATTCCTCTATCCTTGCAGTACCCCCTGTTGGCGCTGCCGGCATAGCCTGCATCTCCTCCGACCTTCTTCGCCTCCACACCGAAGAGCTTTCGGTGCATCTTCAGGCAGTGCGTAAGCCTGGTTCCCTCGTTGAAGGCATTGAATGACAGCTTCTCGATGAATGAGAGTCCGTCAACCTGGATGTTGTTGCACTTCGCACCAAACTCTACGCTCTTCACTTCCTTGCCTCTCACGATCGGCATCACATACGGCTTGCTGATGCTCACTATCCTGTCCTTGACACTCTCGCGAGGATTGTTGTTCTCGAAGTGGGCCTTCTGCTGGCGGTACACTCTTGTGATGATTTCAATATCGCTCTTCTGTCTGGCTGTCAGCAATTTCTCCGCGCCTGCATTCTCCCTCTCCAGTGTGCGGGTCTGCTTCAGTATCTTCCCCAAAAGGTTGAGCAGGCGTCTGGTCAGTTTCCTGGTCTGGACTTTCGTATGCCTGCGCCGCTTCCTGTACGACAGGTTGGCCTTCTCTACGTCTACGTACTTCGTCCTCGGACGGTGCACATTCAGCTTGGCACTCAGAGTGCACATTATCTCATATGACTTCTCTATTCCTTCCCACAGAAGCTTCGCATCCGTAGGATAGCGCATCTCGCTCTCGTAGCAGGTCGCATCCGTATACATCGTGTCCAGGTCCTTCATGTACGGTTTCCAGGCTCTTGCCAGTATCTCCTGCAGCTGTTGGATCTTCAGCCCGCGGGCCAGCTCCGAAAACACGTCGTCCAGAAGTTTGTAGTTCGTCAGAGGATGCATCGGGTCTATTCTCACATCGCAGAAGAGCTGATAGTGGACGTTGCCGTTAAGATGCTCCATCAACCTCGGGCTGCTCAGACCTGTGTACATCTTCAGGAACATCAGCGCAACCTTGCCCTCCGGGGTGAAGTATGTTTTTCGCCCTTTCTTCGCTCTCATGCTCTTGCTTATCAGTCCAAAGTTCTCTGCCATCTCACCAAGCGGCAGCCTCTTCCTGATTTTTCCCAGCTCGCTAGTCTCGAACGTCCGCCTATACAATTCATAAAAATCGAACTCCGTGAAAGGAAGATTGGGTGATATTTCAGAGAAATTTTGTACCTTAGCCATGCAGATTAATTTTTGCGATACCTCCAAATTTGGCTTTTCTAGGGCAATTGGAGGTATTCTTTTATCTTTAGCTAAGATACAAATTTTATATTACATTGGCAATCAATTCGTTATAAAGTTTTATTCTTTTTACGACAGTCCCTATCGTAGTTTTCGACGGGTCACACGCATACGGAGAGCCATGCCCAGCGAGGAGTCAGTTCTGCTGCTGATTGGTAAAATGGCCCTGGATAAGAAATCCTACCTGAGGCCGGTGCGGCGAATCGATCTGGAGCGAGAATTGCTCCCCGATTGAAAGTGAAAAAGAAAGATAACATCAGATCAATCTGTCATGGCAGGTTGATTTGAAAGCCGAAATCGCTATATTTACATATCTGAAGAAAAGGTCCAGTTAATCTGCATGAAACAGAAGAAAACTGCGTTTCGGAGGAAGCATCCAGCGGTACGTTGTCAATGGAACAAATGCATTGATGATTGTGCGGCGTTGCACTCGATGAGGAGGGTGTATGTCCGAAGTGCGGGTATCGCAAGAAGAAGTAGCCGTCACACTCTGTGGATAGGGTAGTCGGGTTCCGAAAATCGGGGCCCGACTTTTTTATTCTATTGGGAACCTCTAAATGATATATTTTGCGCAATATAGATTGCTATTCGAATAAAAAATAGTAAATTGCATTAGAGCAATATTATGGAACGTGGCTTTGTGTGATCGAGGCCTCTCCTTGGGCGATAAGACGATCATTGGGATGGTCTTTGAAAAATCGGGTTTTTCAGAGATCTATTCGCCGGTCAAATACGTAATAGTGAAAGTAAATAGAGTCAATCTCAGAGTTGTAAATGTATGGATGTCCTGACGCATTTTAGGAGCATAGAGGAGTTGACCAAAACGCTCTCACGTGAGCAAGGGTTGCTCAGTGAGATGTTTGAGAAACGGAAACTCATGAGGTTCCCGGTCGCACTTGCTATTGATCTTGTCGGAGGAAATGAAGCCAGGCTGCGGAAGTTGATTGACTATGGTGTGCTGGTGGAAGCTGGCAACATGGTAGAGATTGAGAGTGACTACCTGAACTTTTTCGAAGAGGTACTGAATGTCAACGAGGAGATCAACGTGCTGAGTGTACAGGAGTGTATCAATACGTTGAAGGAGAATATCGGCTATTTTCTGCAGGAGACCAATCCCAGCCGTAAAGCGGGGTATCAGGATAATGTCCGGCAGCTTCTCAAGAAGACCGGCTTCAGAACCTTGAAAAATGTGGTGGATTTGAAGCGTAATATGGATCATGCCTATAAGCAGGAGCCAAATTATGTCATCAAAAAGAAGAAACTGCAGAATCTGGACGAGAAGAGTCATAGCATTCGCGCCATGATACGCGAGTGTGAAAAGCTGATGGATAATGAGCATGCTTTTTTCATCATGGCCAATGACCCGCACATGGCCAAGACCTGTAGCGATGTGAAGCATGATTTTGTTGAGGCCTACCATGCGCTGATGGAGATTGACCGGCAGATCATCTCTTACATCAATCAGATAGACCAGCAGAATGAACTCTACAGAAAGATCCGGAAGCTGAAATATTTGCAAGATCAGCTGCTTATCAAGAGTGAAACGAACCTCTCGAAGGTGCTGGAAGAGCGGAATCCGGTTTGGATGGAGTCCCGTCAATACAGCCGGATCCGCCTCTCCCTGGAGATGTTGCGGGGAAACAATCAGATTATCAAGCTGCTGAAGCGTGTCGCCGAGCGTAATGGAATCCAGAAAACGGCAAGAACCGCAGCCGAGCCTTTGACGGATGATGATTTGCAGGACCATGTCCAACTATTGAAGGAGGTGAATCTTGCCGAAATATGGAATGCGTTCCTGGCATCAAGCTATAATCTGTTCGATTTCATCCTGAGGTACGACTATAAGGTAAAACATAATATTGAGGAGTATGCCGCAATCTTCTGTCAGCTGGTTATCCTGCATCCTGATGAATGCCGGATGACCGGAGAATATGCCATCTACCAAAACATTGAATATCCGATCATTTATGCGAAATAATACCCAAAGAATATACGAGCGTTTAAGCCGGGGCGAATTCCTCTCGGTCGACAGCATCGACACCTCTACCCGCCATCTGTATGAGGATATAGAGGAGAACCTGGAGGATTACACGGATTATTTTCGGGAGATTGGACTGCAACTCGAAGCGGGGAATGGTTACTTCTATTTTTCCCGAATAGGAGAGAGTAAACAGTCCATTGAGCAGAAGTTGGACAGCTTCTCCAAATGGCTGGACTATCTGGACTTTCTGAAGTGTTATAATCAGTCCTTTACGGCCGGGTATCAGTTCCGTAAGAGTCATTTGATGGAGCAGATCAGCCTGGATATCGAAATGAAGGAGAAGGCGAACCATCTTTTCAAGAAATACGGCGCGGGGTCTCTTGTCGAGATTGTGAACAAGCTGCTTCTGGAGATGCAGAGTATGGGCTTTGCGGAGTGTGTCAATGAGCTTGACGAGACCTATAAGGTCACTTCGGCATTCCGCTATGTAGAGGAGTTGGTGGACATCATTCAAATTGCAAACGAAGATGAAGTACCTGAATAAAGTCATTTTTATAAATAGCGCGAATATCCCCTATGCCGAGATCGCTGTAGACGGGAATGTGCATTTTACGGGAACGCAGGGTGTGGGTAAAAGCACCGTGTTGAGAGCGCTCTTGTTTTTCTACAATGCCGACAAGCATCGTTTGGGCATTCAGCAGGGGCAGAAGCCATTTGATGAATTCTATTTCCGCCAGTCGAACTCGTATATACTTTATGAAGTAATGCGTGAGAATGGTGCATATACAATCCTTGTCGGTCGCTACCAGGGACGAGCTTCGTGGCGGTTTATTGATGCACCGTATAAGCGGGAATGGCTGATTACCGAGGACAAGCAGGTGTTGAGCGACTGGATTCGGATTCGGGAACGCATCGACAAGAATGTGGCTGTCTCCGCAAGAATCGAATCCGGTGCCATGTTCAAGGATATTATCTTCGGTAATGCCCGCGATTCCAAATACGCGCGTTATGCCCTGGTGCAGAGTTCGCATTATCAGAATATTCCACGAAGCATCCAGAATGTTTTTCTGAATACGAAGCTGGATGCCGACTTTGTGAAGAACACCTTGATACAATCCATGACAGAGGAGGATCTGCCGATTGACTTGCAGACCTACAGAAGACTTGTTACGGACTTCGAACGGGAGTATGATGAGATAGACTGCTGGTTCCGTCAGTCCCGTGATGGTAGTTTCCCTGTGCGCCAGCAAGCGATGAAGATTGCAGACCAGGGGCGCAAGATTATCGCGCTCAATCAGCAATTGCTGGACGTGTGGCATATGCTGAATGAAGCGGTTGCATATAGTGAACAACAGATTCCGCTTCTGGAAGATAAGGCAAAGGAGGTAAAGAGCAGCATTGAGAAAGAAAGGACTCGGGAGCGGGAATTGACGGCAGACTACGACAAGGAGAAAGCCCTGCTCAATCAGGATCTTGGTGCCAAAAAGGGTAAATTGGCAGATATAGCGAAGGCTAGAAAAGAGTTTGATGCACTGGGTATTGGCCCGATCCTCGCTCTTGCCGACCGGGAGACTGCTATTCGGCAGGAGAGGACGGATAAACAGACGTTGTTGGATGGTTTACTGAGGACCCATGCATCGATAGAGGAGAAATACAAGGTATTAAAGGGGAATCTGGAGAATGCCCGACAAGCATTTGAGAACTCCCAGAAAGAGGCATATTATAACAAGCAGGCCGAACTTCAGCAGCAGCGCGTTAAGCTGGATGAGGACCGCACCCAAAAACGAAACCGGGTCATTGAGGTTTCCAACAGCTGGAGGCATGACTCGGACGAGCGGTGGCAAATGTTGCTGGCGGACCAGAATCGGGCAGAAGCTGCGCTGCGAGAGGTCCGTCAGTGGCATCCTATGGCTGATGCAATCAAGCAGGTGGATGAACGACTCCTGCAATTGAATCTGAAAGAGAGCGAGAATTCCGCCCAGCAGCGTGCGGTGAAAAGTCAGATTGAGCAGCTCGCCGCCGAGTACAAGATGCAAGAAGCGGACGTAAAGCAGACCTTTCAACGTGAGCAGGAGCATCTAGAGGCGGATTGTTCCAAAATCCGTGAACAAGTCGCAAGGATTGATGGCTTGCTTGCTCACCTGGACGGCTCTCTTTACAAGTGGCTTTGTGAAAATACGGAAGGCTGGGAGAATACGATTGGTAAGGTCGTTGATGAGGAGCGGGTTTTATACGCAGAAGGGCTTGAGCCTCGGCTGTCCGGTGCCAGCGATGGGCTGTTTGGCATCCAGTTAAACCTGGATAATATCGACTCGGTCCATCGTACTCCCGACGAGTACAGGGCGGAGAAGAAGCGATTGGAAGAACTGGTGCAGCAGTTAGAGCGTCAGTTGGCACAGTTGCTTGCTACTCATGAGGATGAAATAGGAAAACTCCGTAAGAAATATGCCGCGCTGATAAATCCTCTTCGTCAAAGTGCAACCTTATTGAAGGTGGAGGAGGAACAGCTCCCCGGCAAACGTCAGGAATTGCAAATCCAGCGGCATAAACTGGAGATGGAGGAGCAGGAAGAGATTGCTCGGGAGACCGAAGTCCGTCAACGTGCTTGCAACGAGGCAGTTTTGAAGGTACAATCGGAGAAAGAGGCCCGTGAGAAGAATGAACTGAAGAACAAGAAAGATTTGAAGGACCTTGATTCGGCATTCGACAAGGCTTCCAAAGCTCTTGATGCGGAGTTACGTGTCTTCAAAGCGTCACAAAACGTGGAGACCGCCGCGCGCAATCAGGAGTTTGCCGATCAGAAGAAGCAACTTGACAAACAGCAGAACGAGGAGCTTGCCGGAAAAGGCGTTGACACGCATCTGCTTGAGCAATATCGTAAGGAGCTGGAAGATTTGCAGGGACTGTTAAAAAGGATTGATAAAGAACGACCGATTGTTATCAGATATCGGGATGCCGAAAAAAATCTCTTTGCCGTGGAACCGGAAATCAAAGAGAGCATGAAAGCTATTGAACGGCAGCTCTCCTCGATCCGGCAGCACTATGATGACAAACGGGAGCGTATTTTGAGGCGGTGCGCGGAGCTGGATGAGAGCCAGAAAAAACTCCTAAAGGAGCTGGAGCATAGGCGTGAGGGGTTGGAGCGTTATCATCAGATGCGCAATAACGAGCATCTGGTGCCGGATACTTATCTCACGGATGATAGAACGATGAAGACACAGCAGGATTGTCAGCAGCTCTTGAGCCAATTGCGGGGAGTTGTCAATCAAAAACGGGAATCAATCGAGAAATTGAAATCCGTCGTTGTCAGCTTCAATCGGAACTTCAAGCCTCAGAATGCTTTCCACTTCAACACAATGCCGGTGACGGATGCTGACTATATGCAAATTGCGGTCGATTTGCAGGACTTCATGGATAATAACAAAATCGAGGAGTTTCGCCGACGGACCAGCGAGCATTACAAAGATATCATGGGGCGTATCTCGGCCGAAATCGGGTCCCTCATGAAACGAAGGTCGGATGTGAATGAAGTGATACAGGATATCAACCGGGATTTCGTGGAGAAGAATTTTGCCGGAGTCATCAAGAGTATTGAGCTCCGGGCCGATGCATCGAGCGACAAGCTCATGCAGTTGCTAATCTCTATTCACGATTATACGATGGATAATGCGCTCACCATTGGCGAACTGAATCTTTTCTCGGACAATAACCAGGATGAAGTGAACCGTAAGGTTGTCGATTATCTGAAGAGTCTGTCGCATCAGTTGCAGAACGAGCCCAATCGTGCGACGGTATCCTTGGGAGATGCCTTCCGGCTACAGTTCCGTGTCAAAGAGAATGACAACGACACGGGCTGGGTGGAACGTATCAATAACGTCGGATCGGATGGTACGGATATTCTTGTGAAGGCGATGGTCAATATCATGCTCATCAATGTCTTTAAGAAAAAGGCGGCCAAAAAGAGTGGTGATTTCATCGTCCACTGCATGATGGATGAGATTGGGCGTCTGCATCCCAACAATATAAAGGGGATTCTGCAGTTCGCCAACTCACGCAATATCTATCTTATCAATAGTTCGCCTACGTCGTACAATCCTTACGACTATCGCTATACATACCTCCTCAGTAAACATGGCGTGAAGACGAGGGTCGAAAAATTGTTGCAACGAATCAATTAGTCGGATGATATGGCGATAAATGCATCTATACAGGCATTGTTGGCCGGTGAACAAGTTGCAGGTTCGAAGCTAAACAGTCGGCTGCTTGACGAGCTGCTGGCGGAAGGTCTGCTATTGGTCCTGTCTCGCGGCTCAAGAAAATCGTATCGGGCTCGTGACCCGGAGGCTCTTAAACGGTTTCTCATAGACCGGGATGAAAGCTATCGAATCCTCGAAGTGGATCAACCGAATTCCCGTGCTTCGATGGCTGCGGAAACCGGGAACTCCAAACTCGTTATGGTTCGTTCCTGCCCGGGGTTCCCGGTGAACAGCTATGAACCGATTGCGTGTCTTCTTGACGGGAAGCCTTTCGTGGTGAATCCGCCGGAGGGGAGCTTCCTCTTTGTCGCCGATTGGGGGCGTTTTACAATCCCGGAGGATGTGGTGGTGATTGGTGTCGAGAATATGGAGAACTTCCGGATGATTCGTCAGCAACGAATATTCTTTGAACAATATCTTCAGGCGCATGATCTCTCAACCCGGGTGCTCTTTGTTTCCCGATATCCGCAATCCACAGATTTAAGGAGATGGCTATGCACTATCCCGAATCATTATCTGCATTTTGGCGATTTTGATCTGGCAGGGATAAATATATTCCTGGTTGATTTTCAGCAGTATTTGGGGAAAGAACGCTCTTCGTATCTGATCCCCGACGATGTGGAATCGCGCCTGAAATCGGGCTCCAGGAAAAGATATGATGAACAGTATAACCGATTTAAGAATATTAAATCCGAAGTGCCTGAATTGCAGCACTTGATAGATTTAATCCATCGCGAGCGAAAGGCTTATGATCAAGAGGGGTACATCTGTGAGAATTAACCCTCTTAATCTCTGACAATAGGTCTTTTGTTTGAAGATTGACTTCAAATCGAAAAACGTCCCGTCGCTCAGTGCTATTCCTCGTGTTCGCAACGGGCTCGGAGGTTGCTCAATAGCTCGCCTTTATAGGTGAAATACTTTGCTCCTTGATATGCCCCCGAAGTATTGCGGCGCTCTTCGGGCATAAAGGTCCCGACGAAGGGCGAGAGTTTGTAGAGGCGGCCTTCGTATTCGATGTGGTCGTCGTCCGCGACCGTTACTTCAATTCCGGTCGGCACGAAAACCAGAGTTGCGCCAATCGGAATGTGAACCATGCTGAACTTGAAGCGAGCTCGTTTCTTCCCGTTCTCGGTGGGCTCCTCCGGCTCCGCTTTCTTATTCCTAAGATGAACTTCATCAATCTCGGCATCGTCGAGCGTGGTCGATATGTCGCGCAGGATGTCCAACGCTTTAGCAGGAGGCACGTTGAAGAATTCCCGATTCTGACGAATCCGCAAATCGGTCAGCCGGTCGATGGTCTTGTGAATCAACTTCTCGACCTCTTCGTATTTCGAGGTTTTGAGTGTCGCATAAATCTCGAACGGCATAGGTACGGCCGTATTGTCCAACTCTTTCGAGCGAACATCTACCGGGCGGGAACTCTTGCCGATTTTCACCCAATCCTCCTTAAAGCTCGGATTGGTCAGAATGTATACGTATCCTGCTTCTTTTTTCATTGGGAGCGTGTTAATATGCAAAGATAGTAATTTCGAATGGATTGGACGGATTTTTAGCCATAAATTCCTCCAGCAGCTATCTCTGTAAGAGTTCGGTTAATTGCGTGTGGATCTTGGCCTCCTCGTCGGTGCCCGTGGTCGAGAGGCGCAGCAGCGGTAGGCCGTAGCGATCGAGGATGCAATCCTTCATCCGGTCGCGTTCGGATTGGCGGGTTCCTTGTTTGTGGAACTGGTAGCCGTCGGTCTCGATAGCCAGGATGGGCCGTTTGCCCACCCGGTTGTAGATCAGGAAGTCGAGGTGCGTGGCTCCGTTCGAGGCATAGCGGCGCTCTTCGTCATTGAGAAGCGTCCAGTCGCGGATCAGTTGTCGCAGCGGTTGGTGGCAGAGGACGCCCAGATGCCGGAATGCCGGGTCCGCCTCCAGCACCCGTTCCAGCAGGGTATAGGTCAGATTCTCGGAGTCGAACTCCGAGATCCGGCGGTGCCGCTTGAGAAACTCCCGTCGCGCCTCGGCGTAGGGTTCGTAGAGCAGGTCGAAAACCGAATGGATGGCGCTCTCCGTGATCTTGCAGCCGTTGTAGTCGATGTAGGCCAGCAGGTCAGCGATGTTGCGGCTGTTGGGCTGTTCGTTGCTCGAGGTGACGAGCGTGAATTGCCGCTTGGCCCGCGATACGGCAACGTTCAACAGATTGGGATCATCCGTGAAGACGGTAATCTGATCGTCGACGGTCGACAGGATGATGGCCTCCTTCTCCCGCCCCTGGAACTTGTGGACCGTAGCCACATCAACGCTTCCGCCCAGTTCGCGGTGGAGCGCATTGACCTGCTCGTTGTAGGGGGAGATAATGCCAATCTCGGCCGGCTCGCAGGGGAGTGACGGCAGCACCTCGCGCCGGATCGTCTCGATCTCGCGGGGATTGAACGCTCCCCGCGCGTGATGCCCCGGGGCAGTCCGCCACGCTGTGATGACGTCGGGTTCGCCGCGATCCTCGGTCATGATCAGCAGGCGCCCGCCGTAGAAGCGCTGGTTGCAGAAGTTGATAATCTTCGGATGGCAGCGGTAGTGTTCGCGCAGCAGCGTCTGCGGCGCTTCGGGAAAGACCCGACAGACGGACTCCAGAAAACTCAGCGCGGCGCAGTCGTAGCGGGGATCGATCGCGTGTTTGGCGGCGATGGCCTGCATGCGGAGCCGGTCGGCGTCTGTAATGACGTTGGGCAGCTGCATCGAATCGCCGACAATCACTGCATTGCGGGCGCACATCAATGCCAGCGTCCCTGTTTCGGACGACACCTGCGAGGCTTCGTCCATAATCACGTAGTCGAACAACGTCTCTGCCCGGAAATTCGATCGTGAGGAGAAGGTCGTGCTCAATACGACGGGGTACTCCTTGAGCAGCTCGGGGGTGATGTGCTGGAAAATGGGCCGTTTGTGTCCCTTGCCATAGCGGGCGGCCAGTCGGCTGCGAAGGTAGCGCATCGAGTCGTCGCTCAGACGGGCCACCATCGCCGGAGCATCCGACGTGGCAAGTTGCTTTTCAATTTGGTCGATCTCCGCCGCGAGCTCCTCTTGCCGGACCTGGTAGTAGCTGCGCTGGAGGAGGGGGATCAACCGCTGGAGATCCTGCCGCTCCGGGTGGCGGGGCAACCCGTCGAACAGACGGCGGATCCGGCGTTTGAGCAGAAACCATCGGACTGCTTCGCTCCATCTGTCGAAGAGCCCGTTCGGCTGCCACTCGACAGCGGCCTGCAATTCGTTCCACAGCATCAGCAGACGGGCCGATGACATCTGCCGACGAAGCGTCACGGAGGGATCAATCGTTGTCTCCTGCTCGAAATGGAGCTGTTCGGTTTGCAGCCCCGTCAACTCCTGTCGGGCACGAGCCAGCCGCTCCTGTCGTTCGAAAACCGTCTGCAACGATTCGGCCTCGGACTGAATGGCGCGGAGAAACTCCGGAGAGTCGGTTTCGGCCGAATACCACGAGTCGATCTCGGCCGGAATGGACTTCTCGATAGCCTGTGTTTCGACGAAGGCTGTCTTTCGCTCACGGCTGCCCAGCAGGGCGGTGAGAAATCCCAGCCTTTGCTTCGCCAGCTTCTCGACCACATTTTCGATGGCCGAGTTGTTGTTCGAGACGACCAGCACGGTCTTCTCCTGCACCACAAGGTTGGCCACGATGTTGAGGATCGTCTGCGTCTTGCCGGTTCCCGGAGGGCCTTGGATGATGCTGATCTGATTCCCGAAGGCTGCCTGGATAGCTCTCTGCTGGCTGGCGTTGCACCCGAAGGGGTAGATGAGCTGCGGCACCGGGAATTGTCGGGGCGAGTCCTTGCCGGGATTCAGGTAGAGGGCCGCTGCCGAACGGTCGGAGACGAAGTCGATCTTCTGGTACTGCATCAACAGTAGTTTCTGTCCGTCGTCGGTCTCCAGTGGGTTGAGCTCCGCTACGTCGCGCAGATAGGCAAAGCGATCTTGTGCGGGTGGTTCCTCCAGGCACGACCGAACCAGTTCAACCTCCGATCCCTTGTAGTGGGCTCCGGTGCCGTTGGCGTATTCCACATACCAGAATCGCCGCGAGCCTTGTTGGAAAGCGGCGATGTAGGAGAGAGGCTCTATCCGGCGGCCTTTGTGAAGCAGGTGGCAATGTTGCGGATCAAATACTACGGGATCCTTCAGCCATAACACTTTGCTCGGGACATAGGAGTAGGTCTTCGGAAAATGGCAGAAAATAACATGGCAGCGGTTGGGCCTTGAGGTGTACCAACAGCGTTCGACGGAGTCGGTTTTGTCCTCTCCGTCGATGATAATCCGATTTTCCCGAGGGTCGTACATCCTGAATAGCGACGGGTCTTACTATTTTAGTTTCTTGCCGCAGGAGAAAGCCTTGTCGACCGTAGCCCCCAATTCGATATATTCGAGATGGATGGGGTCGAAGCTGATCGGGCGCAACTTGCGCAGGTCGATTTGCCCGTCGGTCAGAATGCTTTCGTCGGCCGAGATGTTGACGATACGTCCTGTCAGATGGCAGCTTGCGGGATCATAGGATAGTAGTTCGCACTCGAGCGTCATGGGCAGTTCGTCGATCATCGGGGCATTGACGTGCGCCGAAGGAGTAGCATGAAATCCTGCCCGGGCGAATTTGTCGGGGACTTTATTCCCGGAGACGGTACCCACATAGTCGCAGGCTGCCACTTGATTGACCGTGGCCATGCTGACGGTGAAGGCACGTGTTGCAAGGATATTTTTCGTGGTTTTATGCCCGGCGGAGAGACAGATTCCGATTGTCTCATCGGTAAATATGCCACCCCAGGCGGCATTCATGATATTGGGCACACCTTGCTCGTCGTAGGCTGCCACAATCAGTACGGGCATCGGGTAGAGCCAACTCTTCAATCCAAAGTCTTTCTTCATATTGCTTTGTGAAATTAATCCGTAAATTTTACGAAAATTACAAGAATTTAACGACTCATCAAAATTCGAATCTTAATTTGAAATGGATCTCGCGACGTAATTTTCTTGAAAACAGGCGACTCATGGATATTGTTGGCAGATTTATATAAAAAAGAGAAAATGGTTAAAATTATGTTGCCAAGGTCATTGTCTCACTTTTCTGATATAATCAGTTTATATTGATGATTACAAGTGTTTTATCATTTTAATTGATGCGAATTGTTTTTTACAACAATACGAATAGTACTTATAAATACATCTTGTTGGCAATCATCACTTTTGGTATATGTTCTGTGCTTATTCTGATAAGAACTAAATTGAGGTGGCTAATATCGAATTATTACTATATTTACATAATAACAATACTTAGTTAATTTTTAGTTTAGAGACTCATTTATAATATATTACGTCATATATACAGCACCTCTGACAGGAACTTGTACACCTGTCAGACAACCATAAACAACGAATCTTAAAATAGATGNTGAAACAATGTAACAATACTTAGTTAATTTTTAGTTTAGAGACTCATTTATAATATATTACGTCATATATACAGCACCTCTGACAGGAACTTGTACACCTGTCAGACAACCATAAACAACGAATCTTAAAATAGATGGGAATAATAGCCTGAAAGACTGAAAATAAGCGTCTAAAAAAATTGGCCAAGTCGCTAAAAATTAGTAAATTAGCAGTTGCCAGACAAACCAATTTGCTAATGGAAATTCAGCCACTTGACCAGCTCACCAAGATCATCAATGATGCCCTTGATGGCACTGCAAAGTTACGCAAAAGTTTTAAAACTTTCTTCGTCATTACTTCAATTCTTTTCCTAAGCATGACGAAACGTAAGAACTTCACCCAAATGGCGCTGTCCAGCGACTGCTGCGAGAGCCGTTTCAGACAGAACTTCCGGAAGAAGTTTGACTGGGTGGGATATAACCTTGCGTACTGCAGGGAGAAACTCCAGCACAGGATTGCCATCGCCATCGACCCGAGCTACATTCCCAAGTCGGGAAAGCACACTCCCGGCACGGGATACTTCTGGAGTGGATGCGCATCTGCCGCGAAATGGGGGCTTGAGATTCTGGGCATAGCGCTTGTTGATGCCGATGAGCGTGATGCCGTACATCTCAGGGCTGTGCAGACGGTGGACATCGTGTCCAGAGGCCGTCCTCCCAAGTACCTTGCGGGAATGGATGATCCAAATTCACTGCTGGCATGGTATCTTAAGGTCATTGCCTCTCAGAAAGATGCACTTTGGAAAGTCTGCAAGACGGTAGTTGCTGATGCCTATTTCTCGAAGAAACCTTTTGTGGATGGTCTCATTGCTTTGGGATTCAACCTTATAAGCAGATTCAGGAGCGATGTAAGACTGCGTTATCTTTATGATGGTCCCAAGACCGGCAAGCGTGGAAGACCTAAGGTCTATGGTGACAGGGTGGACATCAGGAATCTCGACATGAATGCGTTTGTGAGTGAAGACATCACCTCGGATGACAAGGTGGTAACACTCTATTCTGCGGTTGTCTGGTCGGCAGGTCTCAAGCGCAAGGTCAAGGTGGTCATTGTTGACTGCCTCGAGCCAGGCAGGAAGACTCAGGAGAGGAAGGTGTTCTTCTCTACAGACACCTCGATGTCTGCCAGAGACATCATGGACATCTACCGAACCCGATTCCAGATTGAGTACCTTTACCGCGATGCAAAGCAGTTTACCGGACTCGCCCACTGCCAGTCACGGAAGAGGGAATCACTGGACTTTGCGTTCAACATGTCGCTCTCCTCTGTCAACGTGGCAAGGGCTTTTGCCCGGAGTTGCGGCGTGCATCTTTCTGTCTCCAATGTAAAGACGCTGATTCATAATGCGGATATGATACAGAGATTTATTCGTATGTCTGGAAAGCACCCACACAGGCTATTAAATACCAACGATTTCAAAGAACTCTTATATTATGGCGTCTCGGACGCTGCGTGATTATCCAAAATTTAACGAACTATTGATAATAACTGATTTAATTACATTGATACTGATTTTTATGAGATTTTTAATCCCCCAAAAACTATAAATTACCAAATTCTCAAATTCTCAAAAAACATACGATTAGTGGATTATATGAATTAATTGTGCTTTTTTTGTGAAAACAAAATTTAATAGTTATGATAATCGGACGAAAAGCAGAGCAGAAAATACAGTTTTCATCGGTACAATTGGGGTACTGAATTGATAACAATTATGGCCGTTGACGTGTATGTAGGTCATATCTTATGCGTGCCTTCTACTATAAGTTTATATTTCAGCATACAGGTTTGGCCAATGTCAAGGCCAAGACCAAGCCCCGCTGTTCAGTTTTGCAATTTCACTTTGTGATGTCGATTGCGATGATTGTCCGATACAGCAGTTGAGACTAGAGGCATTTAGTCTATTATTTCTTTTTTGAAGAACTTGACTGGTGAGAAGAGAAATAACATTGAGTTTGAATAAGTAACTATAATTTTATTATCTAATAAAAAGTCTAACATGGAATTAAGTGATGAACAAATCTTAGAAGCTATCAGAGGACAGTATAAATTGTCTTTCATGCAGATAGAATTGTCCTTCCCTATTAAATACAATTTAGCAACTGATGAAAGCGATGAGTATTCGGACAAAGATTTTGCGACCTTTGTGCATGAGTATATTCATTATTTGCAAAATATATCTACACCTTGGGGGTTGTATAATTCAATGATAAAGTATGAAAAAATAAGCTATGATTTTGCTTATTTACAAACAAGGAAAGAGTGCAGGCCCCCAATTAAAGTGACTTATCCTGATTCATTGAATAGGAAAAATATAAGACAACTTATATCTCTTGGCAGATGGTGCAGGTTTGACAATAAAATTGTTGTTGATGAATCTCAATTAATTACGATCTCAGAAAAATTAATCTCCTACCAAGGCATTAGAATGCCTATGAAGATCATATCTTTCACTGATCAAGAAGGCATACAATATCAGGTGCCGCTTGGTGCTTGGGTAATAATGGAAACAATGGCTGCTATATTTCAAGAATTTATAGATCCATCTTCAAAGAATAACCACTCAGATGTCCCGTATAATATTGTTAGTAAATTTGTAAAAAAGAATTATCCCGATATCTTCAAAGAGAAGGGTAAACTTGTTGCACTATTGTATTCCTCATTATTCTCTACAAATCCTGGAATATTGTTTGTTGACAGATTGGAGTATGCAAATTCGAACCAAAGTCGTACTGCAGCACAACTGTTTGATGACTTGGTAAATATGGCTTCTATCCATACAGAAACAGAAGATATGAATGTACACACATTCTATAACAATATAGAAAAGAAATTCAGCAATATCTTGCAAAAATTATTAATGATTAACTTGGATTACGTTGCTGAAATACTAAAAAGGGTTAATATTAACAACGGTTTTGTCCCTATTGTTACAATAATATCAGATGGAATCTTTGACAGAGAAAGAGCAAAGAGTTTAGTATCATATTTAGGCATCCCTTATGTATATTCTAAACTAGGAGGCGTTCTGTATCCAGATTCTATAAAACAACCGGGAAAGGCTGCCGATGATATTATAGCGCTAATTGGAGCAAGAGCTTTATCATATATTATGAATAATGGCAAATGCGAATTATCGTTCAGTTGTGATAAAGGCGAAAATACAAAACCTGAATGTAAAACTATACCATGGAAAGGTGCAGAGTGCCCAATTACAGCGTTTTATAAAATAATTAATGGTGAAACAATAGAGTAGCAAGTTCATAATATGAGAATAAGAACAGACATCCCGATCTGATCATGTCTCTTTGATTTTACTCTTAAAAGGCTAATATCTCAAATGCAAGAAATGTCTAGATAAGATTGATAGCAGGCAGGGCTGTAAATTGGATATTGATCTAGCCTTTTATGCGGTAGTAATTATGTAGGGCTTTGTTGTTGTTTTGTGCGGTGAAACTAGTGTCATGCAGATACTCCCAGATTGTCTAGTATTGTTGCAGGTCACAATCATATAATATTTTCAACTTAATGATGAACAGTACGATCCATTCACCAGACGTCCATTGAATATAGGTTTGCTGCTTATGCGGATGCTTGTTCTAGGTAGTGTCTCAAAAAGTGTATAGAAAAAGACGCCATCAGCTTTCTCTGACAGATAGATTATTACTTTCTGATCAACACGCCATAGCGTGGTTAATCTTATTTTCTTTTTTCTTCTTTCTCACATTCAATCGATAATTCCCGTTCTAGGTCGGACCGAGAGATAGACCTCAAATACGATTTCTTATTCATGACTGTTTGCCCACCCACAGCAGAACCGACTCTTCGTTGGGGCATGGCTCTTGTAACTCGCCGAAGATCTTTCTGCTGCCGTTCGATCCAGTTTGTCGTGTTGATCATCGGCTGAAGCCGTACCTCGTAGTTCAAATAGGTGAAGAAGGTCTTGTAGACCGGATCTTCGCCCCGTCGTTGAAAATTGTGATAATCCTGGCCCCATTTCTCACAGAGTGCCTGTACCGTATAACTGCGATTTCCTGTGCGGAATACCTGCCGCAAATTCTCAGTCTATCCTCACTTGTCTCCGTTACGCATGCTGCCCAGCAGATGGCGTTTCAGGTGCGTTGTGCCAGGGGAAACGCACTGATGACCTCCAGACACTTCAGTCCGTCAGCGCAGACTTGGACGATTCCCCGTACGTCTCGTTCTTGCAGTTCTACAAGCATTTTGCTACAGCCCAGGGCGCTCTCCGTGGGCTGTGGCAAGATCCCCATCACCTCACAGCGCTTGTCTTCATGCACGGATACTGTTCCAAATAGTGTGTCTAGGGAGGAATAAATAAAAAAGTCTACAGATTTTTTAGATTTGTAGAGGCAAACCAACAAAAACTAAAAAAGGAGTAGACTTATGGTATTGACAAAGGAACAACTTTCCGNTGCGGATACTGTTCCAAATAGTGTGTCTAGGGAGGAATAAATAAAAAAGTCTACAGATTTTTTAGATTTGTAGAGGCAAACCAACAAAAACTAAAAAAGGAGTAGACTTATGGTATTGACAAAGGAACAACTTTCCGAATTAATATGCAAACATTCGGAGCGAGAAAATGGCCTTCAGGATCTGTTGGAGATCTTATTGGAGAGTATGATGCTTTCGGAACGCCGGGAATATCTTCGAGAAAACGCTACGTCAGGGAACAAATGCAACGGCTTCCGACCGGGACATAGTTACGGTCATGGCCGTACGCTGACGTTCCGGATACCTCGAGATCGCTACGGGAATTTTCATCCCCGGATTCTGGCGATCTTGCGCCATCAGGAAGACGAATGCGAACGCCTTGCCGGAACACTGTATACGAAAGGACTTACGCAGGAACAGGTTGGCGAGGTATTCCAGGATATCTACGGCGAGCACTACAGCAAGGCGAGTATTTCGCGGATGCTGGACTATCTTCGCGAGGATGTCTCTCAATGGCTCACGCGCTCTCTGGAGGCGTATTACCCAATCGTCTTCATCGATTGCGTACACATGAAGATCCACCGCAGGCGGAGCGTAGAAACAGAAGCTTTTTATGTGGTACTTGCCGTGCGTGAAGACAAGCGGCGTGAAGTGCTGGGGATCTTCAACAAGCCCACGGAGAGTGCCTTGGGTTGGGGCGAGATGCTCACAGAACTGCAGGAACGAGGTGTTCGGAAGATTGGCCTGGTGTGTGCCGATGGGCTGAAGGGTCTGGAGGACGTCATCAGTGCGGTTTTCCCCGGAACCCCGCTGCAACGCTGTACAACGCACCTGAAACGCAATCTGCTGAGTTGCGTGCGCAACGGCGACAAGGGAGATCTGGCCGGGGATCTGCGGCAGGTCTTCCGTACAGGGGATCGCAGCTATACGGTGGAGAGAGCTTGGGAACAATGGCAGGCGCTCTGTGAGAAATGGGGGCAGGATTACCGCAGTTTTCGACGACGGGCGGAGGATCCGGCCTACAAAGCCTACTTCACCTATCTGAACTACGAGGCAAGGATTCAGTCAATGATCTACACGACGAACTGGATTGAGCGTCTGCAGAAGGATTTTCGACGGGTTACACGCATGCGGGGAGCCATGCCCAGCGAGGAGTCGGTACTGCTGCTGATGGGTAAAACGGCCATGGATAAGAAATCCTACCTGAGACCGGTGCCGCGGATCGACTTGGATCGGGAATTATTCCCCGAGTGAAGACTATAACACAAAAATTAGATCCACACGCCGCGGCGTGTGGATCTAAAAACAAGAATTGTTATATTTGCATATCTGAAGAATCTGAAGGCTCCTTCTCAGACACACTTTTTGAAACACTACCCATGCAACGGCAAGCATTGTGTAAAAAAGATTCAGTTTTTACGCTCCGCTTGCGGTGGATCTTCATTTGTATGCAATGAAGATGATTAGGTAATAATATGTGAAGGCCTGGACGGAATGCTTTAGCTTTACGCAGGAACAGGCGAGTGAGGTTATCCAAGATATCTACAATGAATCCTACAACAGCAAGGCTAGTATCTTAGCATGCCAGATACCTTTGTGAAGATGTTTCATAATGGCTCACATGATCTCTGGAGGCATATCCTTCTGATTGAGCAAGATCGTTAGGATTCGTGGATGAAAATACCTGTAGCGATCTCAAGGAATTCGAACATCAGTGTCCGTCTATGGCCGAACCAGCGGTCCGGACGACCCTGTTGCATTTATTCCCAGACGCGGAGCCCCCCCCAAGGATATCTCCGTCGCCCCGAGAATGTCTCTACCCAATTCTCAGTAAATCCTGAAAATCGTGCTTTAGCCCTGAATACGAACATGTCGAATTTAAGAGAGGAGCAGTCTCTCCTCTCTTAAAATTATGATCTTTTATTTTTTTGTTTTTTTCTCTTTGATTTCTGTTTCGTTTTGGTAGTGGTGATATTTTTGATAACCCGTATTTTATTTTCTCTATTAGCTTTCTCCAGCCTGCTAATTTTCTCATTAAGAGCTGCAATAAGAATCTCTTGCTCTGATATCTGAACATCTTTCGCTTCTATAGTCTTCTGTGCTGTTAACAAATCATTAGCAAATGTGTAGCCTCGCTCTGTTAATCGTTGAGCCTCAACTACCTTTTCTTTTAGCGTTTCACAGGTAAGTATTCTATCAATATTAGCATCAACATCTATGCGTAATCTATGAATCTCTTTATATTTTAATTGTGCCCCAGCCTCCAGCAAAGGCTTTACTTGTGGCCAAAGAAGTTCTGCAGTATATGTTAAGAATGGATTCTCAAATAAATTTATAAGGTCAAATTTCGAGTTCTCGATTAATCCGATTTCTTGCAATATCGGAGCTAATGCAAGAGGGTTACATATGATATTCTTATCATATATCTTTAATTTTTTTGCGCATTCAATTGTTTTTCTGGTTGTTGTCAGCAAATATGCTTTTCGACTAAGAGGTTTATTATTCCCGTCGCCGTCTCGATTTAATTTCTGTATAGTTAAATATAATAGCGCGTCAGTTTCTGCAATTTGGGCGTTCTTCTCTGAATCTCGTTTAACCCCTTTAGCAGACATTATTGTCAGGCTCTCAATTTCATCAGCAAGTGCGGTTTTTATTTCATCATTTATAGGGACCATTTCATCTTTGTCCATGATATGGAGATTTTGGCCACAAACTGCTTTTAACTTATTAATTAATAGTTGAGGATTGTTGTCATCAGAAAGGTTATCAATATATGTCTGAAATCGCAAATCCTTTTTTCCACTTCTAAGCAATTTGACATAGTCCTCAACAAAGACATTTCCGTCTTGAGTTTCTAGAACGTCATCCGGGATAAAAGGCCATTGAGTCCCATTATACGAATAACGTTTTTTTGCTGCATTAATGTGATCCTGAATTTCATCAATAACAGTACTCGGAATCGATATTGTGCAATTTGCCTTATTAAGAGATTTTATCATCTCTCGATATATTACACTATATTTTGCCTTATTAGCCAATGCATTTAACGCTACATCGGTATCGATAATAAAAGTCTTCGTACAAAGTTTTGTAAGCTTAAAATTTCGTAAAGAAGGATCTAAATTTAATACTTCCATAGCGACATATGCGCGAGCCCATTTTTCTAAGATCTCTTTTTCTTGTTTATTCGGATTATTAATGACGTCAGCCAGCGCTCCAACTAATGCTTGCCCTAATTTAGTTGACAATCCTTTACGAGCTACATCTACTGCATTAGGGATGTCAACATCTTCTTCTTGCTTTAATCCCCAAAAGGAGTATCCATATAATTGAAAATATATTGATAGTGCATTTCTGATATTTTTTTTAACTTTAGGAGTCTCGCCTGAAATATCAAAATGCCCAATTTCTGTTATTCGAGCTATAATCCCATTGATTAACTTCTCTGTTTCTGTTTCAATATTCGTAAAGAAGTCTTTACCGGATGAACTGCAGTCTTTATATTTGTTATTCTCTATGGGTACAATATATTTTTGAGCTATCAGCTGGCTAATGTGCGGTAGTATATCTTTAGTCGTATAATCTAAAGCAAATCGTTCCCTCAGTATTTCCAGGATATTCTCAATGGTATACTCGCCTCCTCCGTAAATTAGGGACAGTCGTTTAATTCCGTCATTATGAGTCAATCGGCAGACTGTCCCGGTAATTTTTCCGATCGAACTCATCTTTTTATATTTTCGGCTCCGTTTCGGAGCCCCTTTTTTCATTTTTGGACCCAACTGGAGCCAATACTCCAGTGAAAGGGCCGTTTCTCACTCACCTCGAACATCAGGCAGCCTGGGCAATTTCGTTGACTTCCCGCCGGACGAGCTGTACTGCATTCGCCGTGTGGATGCCAAAGAAGATGTACAGGATTTCGGTCAACTTCGTCCTTGCCTTGATGCGTTTCAGGCCATAGTGTTCCTTCTGCGTTCCGAACGAGCCTTCCATCCTCGTTGCCCTCACCCTCGCCAGCTCGTTGCGGATGATGTCGTTCTCTTTCTTTTCCAAGGACGGACGGCCACGCTTGACGAATGACGTCTGTATTCCTCTATCCTTGCAGTACCCCCTGTTGGCGCTGCCGGCATAGCCTGCATCTCCTCCGACCTTCTTCGCGTCCACACCGAAGAGCTTTCGGTGCATCTTCAGGCAGTGCGTAAGCCTGGTTCCCTCGTTGAAGGCATTGAATGACAGCTTCTCGATGAATGAGAGTCCGTCAACCTGGATGTTGTTGCACTTCGCACCGAACTCTACGCTCTTCACTTCCTTGCCTCTCACGATCGGCCTCACATACGGCTTGCTGATGCTCACTATCCTGTCCTTGACACTCTCGCGAGGATTGTTGTTCTCGAAGTGGGCCTTCTGCTGGCGGTACACTCTTGTGATGATTTCAATATCGCTCTTCTGTCTGGCTGTCAGCAATTTCTCCGCGCCTGCATTCTCCCTCTCCAGTGTGCGGGTCTGCTTCAGTATCTTCCCCAAAAGGTTGAGCAGGCGTCTGGTCAGTTTCCTGGTCTGGACTTTCGTATGCCTGCGCCGCTTCCTGTACGACAGGTTGGCCTTCTCTACGTCTACGTACTTCGTCCTCGGACGGTGCACATTCAGCTTGGCACTCAGAGTGCACATTATCTCATATGACTTCTCTATTCCTTCCCACAGAAGCTTCGCATCCGTAGGATAGCGCATCTCGCTCTCGTAACAGGTTGCATCCGTATACATCGTATCCAGGTCCTTCATGTACGGTTTCCAGGCTCTTGCCAGTATCTCCTGCTGCTGTTGGATCTTCAGCCCGCGGGCCAGCTCCGAAAACACGTCGTCCAGAAGTTTGTAGTTCGTCAGAGGATGCATCGGGTCTATTCTCACATCGCAGAAGAGCTGATAGTGGACGTTGCCGTTAAGATGCTCCATCAACCTCGGGCTGCTCAGACCTGTGTACATCTTCAGGAACATCAGCGCAACCTTGCCCTCCGGGGTGAAGTATGTTTTTCGCCCTTTCTTCGCTCTCATGCTCTTGCTTATCAGTCCAAAGTTCTCTGCCATCTCACCAAGCGGCAGCCTCTTCCTGATTTTTCCCAGCTCGCTAGTCTCGAACGTCCGCCTATACAATTCATAAAAATCGAACTCCGTGAAAGGAAGATCGGGTGATATTTCAGAGAAATTTTGTACCTTAGCCATGCAGATTAATTTTTGCGATACCTCCAAATTTGGCTTTTCTAGGGCAATTGGAGGTATTCTTTTATCTTTAGCTAAGATACAAATTTTATATTACATTGGCAATCAATTCATTATAAAGTTTTATTCTTTTTACGACAGTCCCTATAGTAGTCTTGGGTGAACGTGACCACCGTGATACGGTACAATACGACTTCATTCACGACATCCTGGCCGACCCTCGTTTTGCCGAACAGATAGGATACGTCTATACCGAAGTCGGCTCGTACAACATGAACGATGATGTAAACCGCCTGCTGCAAGGCAGTTATCCAACGGATGCGGCCTTCATGGACAGCCTGTATGCCTATTATAGAAAGTCGGAGACCTTCTATCCGATTTGGGAGAAATACAACCGCATTAAATTTCTGAAAGGTATATATGAAATAAACCGTACTTCTCCAAGGAAAATCGAGCTCGGACTGACCGACCGCGAGTTCTCATGGGACGAGATTCGTACTGTAGAAGACTACAAGAAATTTTGGGAATCTCGCACAGTGAACTATCGCGACAGTTTAATGGCTGCCCATATTTCGGAAATGTTTGCCCGCCAGATACCCTTGAATGGGAAACGCAAGGCCTTGGTGATAACCAGTCAGCCACATGCCATCAACGATTCGATGATTCTCAAAAAGATAAATACTGTTTATGGGACACAGGGCTGGTGGATGAAGAAAATCTTTGGAGAAGAAAAAGTCAAAATCGTGGTACTGAACTGGTTTGATTACAACCTGTTTAACGGAAGTAATTTCCCGATGACTGGAGAAGGACATTGGGATGCTGCCTTTGAACTGATGGAATGCCGCCCGTTCGCTATTGATTTGAAAAATACACCTTACGGAGAAACAGCTTACAACGGTCTCGTCGGAGGTACCACGATTAATGTAAAGAACAAGAGTTGGCAAGATGTGGCCGATGGGCTTATCTACTATGTACCGCTCTATGATCATGTTGCTGCATGGGGTATTGAAGGACTCGTAACCAAAGAGTTTGAACCTGAGATAAAGCGCCGTCTGACTATATTCTTCCAGGCAACACAACCAGGCGCAGAAATACCCATGGAGGCTGCCATCGATGAATATAATGTTTTTCACACTTATCCGGCCGCTATTAAAAGTAGAAATGAGGTAAAACAGTTGATTCAGCAGGTGCTGGAAACGACTCGATAGTGAATATTCTAAAAACAAGGCGCTCCTCCGAAGCGCCTTGTTCGTTTTTGAGCCGATATAGCTCTTATTTGCCAATACAAAATTTTGAGAAGATATTTCCAAGAATCTCGTCCGTGGTGATTTGACCCGTGATGGTGCCCAGATGGAAGATGACCTGGCGAATCTCCTCGCTCAGCAGGTCGGCCGTGAGCATCGCGTCGCAGCCCCGCAGCGCCTCCTCGAGCGCTCGCTCGGCCGCCGTCAGCGCCTCGTAGTGGCGGCCGTTCGAGACCACCGTGTCGCCCTGTTCGAGTGCCGCCGTGTCGACCTGCTCCCGCAGCCTGTGGCGCAGAAGGTCGATGCCCTCGCCCCGCTTGGCCGAGATGCCGATGACCCCCTCGGGCAGCGTCACCCCGGGGCGCATGTCGAGCTTGTTGACCACCGTGAGCAGCCGCTGTTCGGGCCGCAGCGTGAACTCGGGCTCGGGAAGCCGCAGCGTGGCCCCGTCTTCGTGTGCGTCACGGGCGGTGGCGGCTGTCGTTCCTTCGGGTGCGGTCTGGCTCCCCGCCGCAGGGGCATTGTGTGTGTCGGAGATGGCGGCTGTCGCGATGTTGTCCGCCGCAGCATTGACATGGGTGCCGGCGGCTGCCGTGTTGTCGCCGGCCGCGGTGGCTGAATGTGTGTGGGGAGGATTGGCCGCAGCCTCTGTCCGGGCGGAGTCGGCCGGTGCCAGTGTGGTGGCGTCGACAAGCCGCACGACGATGCGGGCGCGGGCGATGCCGGCACGGGTGCGTTCGATGCCCATCCGTTCGAGCCGGTCGTCCGTCGCGCGGATGCCCGCCGTGTCGATGAAGCGGAAGCGGACGCCGTCGATGACGGTCTGCTCCTCAATCAGGTCGCGTGTCGTTCCGGCAATCTCGGAGACCATCGCCCTGTCCTCGTTCAGCAGCCGGTTGAGCAGCGTGCTCTTGCCGACGTTCGGCGCGCCGACAATCGCCACCGGAATGCCCTCTTTCAGGGCGCTTCCCAGCGCGAAGGAGCCCCTCAGACGAAGAATCTCAGACAGAATCTCCTCCATCGTGCAGCGCAGCTTCCGCCGGTCGGCGAACTCCACATCCTCCTCCGAGAAGTCGAGCTCCAGTTCGAGCAGCGAGGCGAGGTGCAGTAGCTCCCCGCGCAGATGGTCGAGCCGCTTCGAGAAACCGCCCCGCAGCTGCCCTGCGGCGAGCGTATGGGCGGCCCTCGACGAGGAGGCAATCAGGTCGACGACCGCCTCGGCCTGCGCCAGGTCGAGCTTGCCGGCCAGGAAGGCCCGCAGCGTGAACTCCCCGGGCGTGGCCATGCGGGCCCCGGCGTCGAGCAGCAGCCGCAGAATCTCCGAGACGACGTAGGCCGAGCCGTGGCACGAAATCTCGACCGAGTCCTCGCCCGTGTAGGAGTGCGGGGCGCGGAAGAGCGAGACCAGCACGTCGTCGATGAGCCGTGCGCCGTCGCTGATGGTGCCGCGGTGGAGCGTATAGCCGGCCGCCTCGCTCAGCGGGCGGCGTCCCCGGAAGATGCGCTCCACCGTCTCGATGGCCCCGCTGCCGCTTACGCGGACGACGGCAATCGCTCCGCCGGTCGGGGTGGCCGGAGCGACAATGGTATCGTGGTCGTGAAGCATGGTGTTACCTCCCTTCGATGCGGAGCCGCTGGCCGATGCGCAGCTTGTGGGCATTTCGGATGCCGTTCCAGCGCATCAGCTGGGCCGTGGTGACGCGGTAGCGGCGGGCGATGGCCCCCAGCGTGTCGCCCCGCTTGACGACGTAGACCGTGCCGGTGCGCTGCTGGCGCTTCTTGTCGAGGTTTGCCGGATTGATGTACTCCTTCAGATAGGCCGAATCCTTGGCGAAAATCTCCTGCTCGTGGGCGATGTAGTCGGCCACGCTGCGCTGGGGCAGCGTGAGCGTGTAGCTCTTGGTCGTGGCCGGGATGATGTCGAGCTTGTACTGCGGGTTGAGCTCGCGCAGCGTCTCGAGCGGGATGTCGATGGTCGAGGCAATCTGCCCCAGGTGGAGGATGCGGTTGACGTGGAGCGTGTCGGTGGCCAGCGGCAGCGGCGTCTCGGCCGGTTCGATGCCGTGCTGGCGGTGGTAGGCGTAGCCGTAGGTCGCGCCGATGAAGGCCGGAACGTAGCCGCGCGTCTCGCGGGGCAGATAGTTGTAGATGTCCCAGAAGGTCTTGCCGCCCGAGCGGGCGATGGCCTTGTTGACGTTGCCCGGGCCGCAGTTGTAGGCCGCGATGGCGAGCGTCCAGTCGTGGTAGATGTTGTAGAGGTCCTTCAGATAGCGGCAGGCGGCGCGGGTGGCCAGCAGCGGGTCGCGCCGCTCGTCGACGAGCGAGTTGACCTCCAGTCCGTAGCTCTTGCCCGTCGTGGGCATGAACTGCCACAGTCCGACGGCCCCCATGGGCGATACGGCCGTCGTCGAGAGGGCCGACTCGATAATCGGCAGCGCGCGCAGCTCGATGGGGAGCCCTTCGCGCAGCAGCTCGTCCTCGATGAGCGGAAAGTAGTAGCGCGACATGGCCAGGATGCGGCTCATCGTGCCGTACTGCGAGCTGGTATAGCGGTTGATGTAGCCCTTGACGATGGCGTTGAAGGGGAGCTCGATGGGTGAGGCCAACGCCCGCAGCCGCTCGACGTAGAGCGAGTCGCCCGGCGCCTCTTCGCCTGCCGGCACGTCGGCGACGAACTCCCGGAAGAAGCTCTCGAAGGCCTCCAGCCGCCGCTGCTCCTGCCATACGGCCGCCAGCGAGTCGATTTGCTGCGGGGTGAGGTCGCGCGATGCCGTCGTGTCGCACCACGTGCGCGGGGTGCGCTTTGCCAGGGACGAATCTTCGGGTTCGGGCTCCGCGGGGGCAGGGGCGGCCGGCCGGCTCTCCTGGGCGGGCTGCGGGGTGGTCTGCTCGGTTTTCGTGGAGCGTTTTCTGCGGGGTTTGCGGTCGAGGGTGTTTGCGGTTGCGGTCCCGGCCAGCAGGCCCAGCAGCGTCAGTGTTGCGAAGATTCTCATGGATTAGAAATTCAGGCTCAGGTTGAATCCGAAGACGGGGCGGTGGCCGCTTGCCGTCGGAACGTATGTATAGTCGACCATCGGCTCGAGGTTCATCGAGAGGTCGTCCGAAATGTCGTAGTCCTTCAGGTGGGCATCCACGTGCGCGTCGATAATCTGGAGCACGTAGAGACCCGCCGTGATGATGATGCAGAGGTCGCGGTTGCGGCGGTAGCTGTCCTTGAGGTTCTTGAGGAAGGTTGCCGAGTAGCGGCCGCCGAACTCGTCGGTCGAGCCGTTGGGGTAGGCCTCGGGGTGGTTGTCGTAGTCGGCGCGCAGGCTGTAGGCCTTCTTGAAGCGCTGGTAGCCGCGGTTGTTCCAGTCGATGCAGTAAATCAGCGTGGCGAATCCGCCCACCACGAAGGGCACCTTCCAGTAGCTCTTGTTGTAAATCTGGCCGGCACCCGGACAGATGCAGGCCAGCGTGGTCGCCTTCTTGACGTTCGAGACCTCGTTGGTCGAGTAGTTCACCGCCGCGTCGCCGATGAAGTAGATGTAGGAGGCAATCGTGATGCCGAGGTAGAGCTGCCGGCGTGTGTTGCTCCGTATCATCTTCTGCTGCAGTGCGTTGAGCTCCGGCGTGCGGACCATGCTCACGTCGGTGATGGCGTCGAACTTGCGGCGCAGGGGCTTGTAGGTGCGGCTCTCGTTGATGTAGAGCGCCAGACCGCCGCCCACCAGTCCGTAGAGAATCGGCAGCTTCCAGTACTGCTTGTTGTAGATTTGGCCGTATCCGGGCAGCACGGTCGAGAGCCAGCAGACCTTCGAGAGCGACATTGAGTCGCTCATCAGCCAGCCGCGACGGCGTGTCGAGTCGGCGGCCAGCAGCGAGCGGCGGCCCGAGAGCGAGTCGCGCAGCAGCGAGTCGGTGCGGGCGATGTCGTCGGTGCGCAGCGCCGTGACCACGAGCGAGTCGGCCGTGAAGTCGGCGGCCAGCATCGAGTCGATTTCGCGGGCCAGAGCCGCCCGGGCGAGCGAATCGGCGCGCAGCTGCAGCGAATCGGCGCGTTGGAACATGCCACCGCGCACGATGGTGCGGGGGCCGCGCTTGCTTCGCAGCGGCGATTGGGCCGCGGCCGTCGAGCCGAGCAGGAGTGCGAGAAGCGCCAGCAGCGCCGTTTTGAACCGAAGTGCCGCCATGGGGTCTCAGGAGCGTTTGCCGAAGCGTTCGAGGAAGTTTTCGATGTCGCGGTCGTCGGCAAAGCCGATGACGATTTTGCCGCCGCCGTTTTTCGAGCGTTTGATGCTGATGTCCTCCGTGAAGAGCTTCTCGAGCTGCTCGACCAGACGCGAGTAGCTCTCGGGATACTCCTCCTCGTCGGCCGCCGGCTCCTTGCTGCGCGATGCCTCGTCGCAGAGCGTGCGCACGAGCTCCTCGACCTGGCGCACCGAGAGCCCCTTCTTGACGCAGCGCTTCAGCACGCGCAGCTGCTCTTCGGCCGGCGCCCCGGCGATGGCCTTGGCGTGGCCCATCGAGATGAGCCCCTCCTTGAGGGCGAGCTGCACCTCGTCGGGGAGCTTGAGCAGGCGCAGGTAGTTCGACACCGAGGAGCGCTTCTTGCCCACCTTCTCCGAGAGGGCGTCCTGCGTGAGGTGGCACTCGTCGATGAGGCGCTGCATGCCCAGCGCGATTTCAATGGCGTTGAGGTCCTGGCGCTGGATGTTCTCCACCAGGGCCATGGCGTGGAGGTTCTCGTCGTCCACCTCGCGGATGTAGGCCGGCAGGGTGGCAATGTCGGCACGCTGGGCCGCACGCCAGCGGCGCTCGCCGCTGATGAGGATGTATTTGCCTCCCTCGGCGCGCTTGACCGTCACGGGCTGGATGACGCCCAGCTGGCGAATCGAGTCGGCCAGTTCGTCGAGCGCCTCCTCGTCGAACTGCGTGCGGGGCTGCGTGGGGTTGGGAATGATGTCCGCGACGGCGATTTCGGCCATCTCGGTCATCGGTTTGAGTTTGACGTCGAGCTTTTCGGCGCCGAAGATGGCGTCCAGCCCGCGTCCTAATCCCTTCTGTGGTTTCATTATCGTCTGTTTTCTGTATTCGGTACTTCTTGCGGCGGTACGGCGCCTCTGTACGGGCGGTGCGGCCTTATCCGGTGCGCGGCCCTCTCTGCGGTGGGCGTCTTCCGGCTCCGGCTTTCCTCTCTGCGCGGGAGGTTCCCGCCTCCGGGCTCCGGCCCCTTCCGGGCGGGCTATTGCTGCTGCGCGGCCTCCTCGCCGGATGGCTCCGTGGCAGCCTCCTGAGCCGGACGGTTGCGCTTGAGGAACTCGCGCGCCAGCGTCAGGTAGTTCTCCGACCCCGTGGCGCTCGCGTCGTAGAGCATGACGGGCTTGCCGTGCGAGGGGGCTTCTCCCAAACGGATATTGCGCTGGATTATTGTGTCGTAGGCCAAATCGCCGAAGTGCTGCCGCACCTCGTTCACCACCTGGTTGTTCAGCCGGTTGCGCATGTACATCGTCAGCAGGAAGCCCTCGATTTCGAGCCCGGGGTTGAGCCCGCTCTTCACCTTCTTGAGCGTGTTGAGCAGTTTGGAGAGCCCCTCGAGCGCGAGGTATTCGCACTGCACGGGGATGAGCACCGAGTCGGCGGCCGTCAGGATGTTGACCGTCGTGTAGCCCAGCGAGGGCGAGCAGTCGATGAAGATGTAGTCGAAGCGGTCGCGCACCTCGTCGACCACCCGCTTCATCACGTGGTGGGCATTCTCCATCTTCGGCAGCTCGGTGTCGGCCGCCACCAGGTCAATCGACGAGGGGAGCAGCCACAGCCGCTTGATGTCGGGGCTCTGGAGGATGACCTCCGAGGCCTTGCGCGAGCCGGTGATGCACTCGTAGATGCCTTCGAGGTCGATGTCGAAGCCCAGCCCCGAGGTGGCGTTCGCCTGCGGGTCGGCATCCAGCAGCAGGACGTTCTTGCCCAGCAGGGCCAGCGAGGCCGCGAGGTTGATGGCCGTGGTCGTCTTGCCCACGCCGCCTTTCTGATTGGCCAAAGCGATTACCTTTCCCATGTTTCCGTTCACAATTACAATCGGGCAAATTTAGTGATTTTCCGCGGAATTCCATCACCGTGCCGTAAAAATGCGTCGCACGCCGGCTCCAATACGCTGAGAATCATCCGCGAGCCCGGAGCGACCCCGCTCCCGGCGGGGCGCGACGTCTTCGGCGGCTCTCCCGGAGGCGTGCCGCTGCGCCCCTGCGCCGGGGACGCTGCACCCTCTGTGCCGGGCATGCCGCCGGGCTGCTGCCGGTGTTCCGAGCGGGGTGTCCCGCCGGGACTCTGCACCCCACTGCGCCGGGGACGCTGCACCCTCTGTGCCGGGCGTGCCGCCGGGCTGCTGCCGGAGTTCCGCGCCGGACGTGCCGTTGGGGTTCCGCGCCAGGCGGCTTGTGGCGCGCCCCGACACCACCGACGGTGCGGTACGAGATGCCGCAAATTGAGAAAAGTGCTTGCTTTTGCCCGCGACTTGCATTATCTTTACCCGAAAAATTCCATACAACCATGGCAAAAACCGAGCACGGGGCTCCGGCAGGCGAGCCGCAGAACCCCCGGACGACGACCCGCTCCGACGCCGCCCCGCAGACCTCCGTTCCGAATACCGGCGCCGCGCAATCAGCCGCGCCGGCCCCCGCATCCGGTCGCCGTTCGACCTTCCCCACGGTGGTCGACCTGCTGGTCTTCTTCGGCATCTTCTTCATCGCCCAGGCCGTGGCGCTCGGCGTGGCGCTGCTGGCCGGTGTGCCGATGCCCGACACCTCGCTGCTCGACTCGCCCGACGAGGCGGTGCGCGTGGGCGAGCAGATTACCGTCTCGCATTTCAACGCCCTGACCTACGGCGTGGCAATGGCCTTCACGCTGGTCGCCTTCCTCATCTACCGCGCCCGCCGGGGCGGTCCGCGCATCGTGGCGCGCTTCTCGCTGCGGGGGCTGGACCCCGTGCTGCTGCTCTGGGGCGTGCTCTTCGTCTTCGCCACCTCGCTGGTCATCGAGCCCCTGCTCGAGCTGCTGCCCGCCGTGCCCAACGTCTACGGCCGCGGCGTATGGTCGCTGCTGACGCTGGTGGTGATGGCGCCGCTCTTCGAGGAGGTGATTTTCCGCGGCGTGCTGCTCGAATCGGCCCGCGCCCGCTACGGCGTGGTGGCCGGCTGGCTCATCTCGTCGCTCATCTTCGGCGTGGTGCACATCTACCCGGCCGTCATGGTCAACGCCATCATCATGGGCCTCATCCTCGGATTCGTCTACATCCGCACCGCCTCGCTCTGGCCCGCCATCATCCTCCACGCCTTCAACAACGGCGTGGCCTACCTCATGCTGGCCATGGGACGCGAAAACCAGATGCTCTCCGACATGATTGGCAACCGCACGGTCTATGCGCTGCTCTACACCCTGGCGCTGCTTGTCTTCCTCGTCTCGGGTTTCATGGTCTGCCGGACCCTGTCGATGCTCTCGCGCGAAGAGAAAGAGGAGCGTGCGGAGAAAAAACGGAATGCGGCGTAATAATCTGTGCGGCGCGTGCGTTAGTTACGGGTAAAAACCGTATCTTTGCCTTCTCGATGAAACGTTTGACCGTCAGAACGGCGCTTTGTGCGCTTCTTGTTGTCTTCGTCGCGGGCTGTCAGGAGACCCCCGGGGTCTTCAACCGCGATGCCGTGCTTGCCCGTGCCGGCGAGCACGAACTGCGTATGCGCGAAGCCGTTGCGAATCTTCCCCAGGGAGTTTCGGGCGACGACAGCGTGGCGTTCATGAAGCTCTTCATCGACCGCTGGGTCAAGCAGCAGCTCAAGCTGGACGAGGCCGAGGTGCTCTTCTCCGACTCGGTGGGGGGCATCGAGAAACAGGTGGAGGCCTACCGCCAGGCGCTGCTCATCCGCAAGCTCGAGCAGCACTACGTCGACCGCAACCTCGACACGGCCTTCACCCCCGAGGAGATAGCTGCCTACTACAACGCCCACAAGGGTGACTTCCGGCTCGACCGTACGCTGGTACGCGGCCGGATTGTCCGCTTCCCGACGGGCTACCGCCAGGCGCAGAAGCTGCGCAGCCTCATGTCGTCGAGCGGTCCGGCCCAGCAGCAGGACTTCCGCGACATCTGCGCGAAGAACGAGTTCGAGGTGACCGACTTCAAGGGCGATTGGGTTGACTACCAGGAGTTCCTGAGCCATCTGCCGACGCTCCGCACGCAGAACTACGATGCGCTGCTCTCCTCGAACGGCGTGCAGGAGATGCGCGACAACCGTTCGCGCTACTACTTCCAGCTCGAGGGGGTCTGCCGCGCGGGCGAGACTTCGCCGCTGGAGCGTGTCCGCGCTACCATCCGCCGGATTCTCTTCACGCAGCGGCAGGGTGAAATCATCCGCCGCCACGAGGAGGAGCTCTACAAGCGCGCCTCGGAGGAGGGCGAACTGCACCTGCCCGAAGCGGCGGCGGACGAGTGACCCGCTCCCGGGGGGCCTGAGGGAAAGGAACACCGGTGAGGACCGAATGCCGCGGCAAAGCGTTTGAGGACGGGGCTGCGGTAGGGGCAACCCGGACGAAATGGCGGGAGGCCCGGTGCAACCCGGACGAAATGAAGAACGAAAAAATGTACATGCAACATATGGTGAAAAAGGTTTTCTTGCTGACGGTCATGCTCTTTGCCGCAGCCGGGCTCAGGGCCCAGAAACAGCAGGTCATGCTCGACAAGGTGGTGGCCGTGGTGGGCAGCTCGTCGATTCTCTATTCCGAGGTCGACGAATATGCGCGCAACATGGTCGCCCAGCGTCTGGCCGAAGGCTACACGACCGACCGCGACCCCCACAACGAGGCGCTTGAGGCGCTGCTCACCCAGAAACTGCTCTACAACCAGGCGCTCATCGACTCGGTGGACATCAGCGCCGCCGACATCCAGACGCGCGTCGAGGAGCAGCTGCAGAACATGATTGACGAGGAGGGCTCGATTCCCAAACTCGAGGCCAAGCACCACATGCCCATCTTCAACCTGCGCGAGATTCTACGCCAGCGCTACGAGGAGCAGGCCTACGCCAGCAGCATGCAGGCCGAGGTGGTCAACAAGGTGTCCATCATCCCGGGCGAGGTGGAGCGCTACTACAAGCACATCGACAAGGACAGCCTTCCGCTCATCGCCGACCAGTATGTCTATGCGCAGATTACCCGCTTCCCCCGCACGATGACCGAGGCCAAGCAGCGTACGCGTGAACGGCTGCTCGACCTGCGCGAGCGCGTCATCACCGGGCAGGCCAAGTTCGAGAACCTGGCCCGCATGTATTCGCAGGACCCCGGTACGGCCATGCGCGGCGGCGAGATGGAGCCCACGCCGCTGGCCAGCCTCGACCAGGCCTTTGCCGACGCGCTGGCCGAGCTCAAGCCGGGCCAGATATCGGAGGTGGTCGAGACCCAGTACGGCTTCCACATCATCCAGTCCCTTGAGAAGCGTGGCAACATCTACCGGTTCCGCCACATCCTGCTGCGTCCGGTCTATACGACTGACGAGCTCTCCACGGAGCTCAACTTCCTCGACAGCCTGGTGACGGAGATTCGCCGCGACTCCATCACCTTCGAACAGGCCGCGCTGCGCTACTCGGACGACGCCTCGTCGAAGATGAACGGCGGTATCGTCTCGAACCACGACGTGCTGGAGCGCTTCAACGCCTTCGACGCCAAGCTCACCGTGACGAAGTTCCTCAAGGAGGACTTCGGCCGCTACAAGAGCCTCGACGACTACAACGCCCTGAGCCGCCTGCACGTGGGCGAGATTTCGGACGCCTACCTCACGGAGGACATGATGGGCAACCAGATGGCCAAGGTGGTCAAGCTGGTGCAGATTATCCCGACGCACGTCGCCTCGCTCAACGAGGACTACCTGCGGCTGGAGGAGATGGCCCTCACGGCCAAGCAGGAGAAGGCCTTCCGCGAGTGGCTGACCAAGAAAATCGACGGCATGTACGTCTACATCGACCCCGAGTTCCGCGGCGGGGCCTTCGAGAACAAACACTGGGTAAAATAACTTCGCGACCGTGCGCACGTTTCTCTCCATAGCAGCGGCGGTCGCCGTCGTGGGACTCCTCTTCGCACAGGGGGGCGCTCCGTCGCAGCCCGCCCCGCAGGGCGAGATGAAAATCATCAACCTCAAGTCCGACGTCTCGGGTCCCGTCTCGCCGGGCGACTCGGTCATCTTCCTGGTGGGCAACTTCGCCGCGCAGCACAACGGCGCGGTCATCACCTGCGACAGCGCCGTGCGCTATTCGGACATGCGCATCGAGTTCTTCGGCAACGTCCTCATCAACAAGAACACGACCTACATCTACGGCGACCGCGCCCTCTACGACGGCGAGGTGAACGAGGCACAGGTCTTTTCGGACATCATCAAGGTGGTCGACGGCGACGCGACGCTCTATACCTACAGCTTCCTCTTCAACACGCTCGACAACGTGGGCGAATTCGACGGCGGCGGCGTGCTCGTCAACCGCGAGAATCAGCTCGAGGCCGAGCGCGGCTACTACTACGCCGACACGAAGGAGCTGGTCTGCGTCGACCGGGTCGAGATGCGCAACGACGAGTACGAGCTGCGCGGCGACTCGGTGGTCTACAACATGGCCACCGACAACGCCTACTTCTTCGACCGAACCCACATCTGGAACCGCGAGGGGGACTACCTCTACGCCGACCGGGGCCGCTACGAGCAGGCCGACACGCTCTATGCCGTCACGCGCAACGGCTACATCCTCACCGAGAAGCAGGAGGTCTGGAGCGACAGCATCGACTACTACCGTCCGCATGGCCACGCCATCCTGCGGCACGACATCCAGCTCGACGATACGGAGCACAAGAACCTCGCCTTCGGCGACTACGGCGAATACTGGAAGGAGCCGGGCAACGCCTTTCTGACGCGGCGCCCCGCGCTGGTCAACTACGACCTCTCGCAGGGCGACTCGCTCTTCATGCGCAGCGACTCCATCTACCTCTTCACCCGCACCCTTTCGCAGGATGCGGCCGACGCGGCTGCTGCCGCCGAGCGGGCGCGCCTCGATTCGCTCGCCGCGCTGCAGCAGGCTGCCGCTGCGGCCGACTCGATGCGTGCGGCCCGTCAGGGTTCGGTCAAACGCCGTACGGAGGCCCCCGATTCCCTCTCGACGGCTCCCGGCCGGGGCGGCTCGCGCCGCGAGCGCGCCGCTGCACAGGTCGAGGAGCAGCTCGGCGCCCTCCGCGATTCGACCGCCGCTGCGCCGGCTGCCGAGGTGACGGCTGCTTCGGAGACTGCTCCCGATGCGTCGGCCGCCGGGAACAAAGCCCCGGCCTCCGATTCGCTCGTCGCAGCGCCGGGTGCCGACTCGCTGACTGTCGACTCGCTGGTGACCGATTCGCTGGCGGCCGATAGCGTGCAGCTTACCCCCGAACAGCTGAAGGCGCAGCGCAAGGAGGAGGCCCGCAAGGAGCGCGAGGCGCGCAAGGCGGCCGCCGACGAGGCCAAGCAGAAGATTCTGGACGAAATCGCCGCCAGGCGCAAGGCCAAGCGGGTCGAGATGGTCCGCGCCCAGGAGGAGAAGGAGCGCGAGCGGCTGCTCGCCCGCCGCGAGAAGGTCGAGAAGAAGCTGCGCGAACGTGTCGAGCGCGCCGCCCGCAAAGGACGTACGCCGCGCCTCGACTCGACGGAGCTGCTGCATCTTGACTCGCTGCTGGGCATCTTCGAGAAGAGCGTGGACTCAACGGGCGGCAGGGGGGCCGACTCGCTGCTGGTCGATTCGCTTCCGCACGGCAGGGAGGAGGGGCTGCCGGCCGATTCGCTCGCGTCGGAGGGCGCCGACTCGGTGGCCGTCGAGGTCGACAGCATGTACCGCCTGGTCAAGGCCTTCCACAACGTGAAGATTTACCGCACCGACTTCCAGTCGGTCTGCGACTCGCTTACCTCCATCAGCCGCGACTCGACCATCCACCTCTACCTCTCGCCCGTGCTCTGGAACGAGAACAACCAGGTGGTCTCCGACGTGATGGATGTCTATACGGCCAACCGGCAGCTTACGCGCGCCGAATTCATTGGCAGCCCCATGATGTCGAGCGAGCTCGACACGCTCCACTACAATCAGGTGGCGGGCAAGGAGATGACGGCCTTCTTCCGCGACAACCAGATTTACCGCAACGATGTCAACGGCAATGCCCAGACCATCTACTACATGCAGGATGGCGAGGGGGGCGAAATCACCGGCGTGATGGTGCTCGACAGCGGCAACATCTCCTTCTTCTTCGAAGAGAAGCAGGTGGTCAACATCATCTACCGCATCAACCCCGTCTGGACGCTCTACCCGCTGGACAAGGTGCCCGAGGAGCAGTCGCTCGAGCTCAAGGGCTTCAAGTGGGAGGGGGCGCGGCGGCCGACGCAGCGCGACGTCTTCGACCGGCACATCCGTCCGTCGCGGCGTGCGGCGTGCGGTGAGCTTCCGAAGCCCGACTTCCCCATCCACCGCGCCCTCGAGGAGCACAAGAGGCGCCTGATTGAGGAACGGCGGTGGATTGACCGCAACGACCACGTCGATTCGGAGACCGTCGACTGGATGCGCACGCTGGGTTACGAGGTGGGCCAGCCCCGCGAGTCGGGCCCCCGTCTGTAGTCCGCAGCGGCAGGGCTGTCGGCACGGATGCGCGCTCCGGCGTCGTGTTCGTGCCGTTCCCGTATCCGGCGGGGTGGGGGGGGAGAGAAGGAGAGAAAAAGCCGTCGGGTAGAGCGTGTACCCGGGAAGGTAAAAATAACCGTCGAGCCGTTTCCGGATTCGGCGGGGGAAGCGGAAAATAGCCGTCGAACGGAGCGTGTCCCCGGCGAGGTAAAAATTGCCGTCGAGTCGTTCCCGGGGGGCCGTGAAGAGGTGCTCCACCCGGCCGAGGCGGCGCGGTGGACGGGAGCCGGGCTCGGGTGCGGCGGCTGTGCTGCAGAGGCGCTGACGTTGCAACTGACGGCGGATACCCGGCGGGCGGTGTGGAGATAATAACCAGTAAAGACGATGAATACGAAGATTGATACGGACCTGAACCCGGAGGCGGAGCATGCGGCCCCGGGCGTTGCTGCACAGGCGGGTGACAACGGCGATGAGCTCTTCCCCGTGGTCGATGCCTCGGGGCGCGTCATCGGCTCGGCCCGGCGGCGCGAGTGCCACGGCGGCTCGATGCTGCTCCATCCGGTGGTCCACCTCCACCTGTTCGACGCCGACGGACGGCTCTACCTTCAGAAGCGCCCCGCCTGGAAGGATATCCAGCCCGGACGGTGGGATACGGCCGTGGGCGGCCATGTGGCCTACGGCGAGACAATCGACGAGGCGCTGCGGCGCGAGGCGCGCGAGGAGCTGGGGCTCGAGTCGTTCGAGGCGGAGTTCGTGCGGAGCTACGTCTTCCGCTCGGAGCGCGAGCAGGAGCTGGTCTACGTCCACCGCTGCCGCTACGACGGTGAGGTGCGGCCGAGCCGCGAGCTCGACGGCGGCCGCTTCTGGAGCCTCGACGAACTGCGTGCGGCGATGGGGCGGGGCATCCTGACGCCCAACTTCGAGTCGGAGGTTCCGCTGCTGCTCCCCTGCCTTGCGCAGCGGTAGCCCGACACGCCCGTGGACGGGGCGCCGCACGGCCGCGGGGCCGAGAAAAACATAGCCCGGTTTTTGCCGGGCGAGGGATAAACGAACAACTATGGAACATATCATCAAACGATGGGTCGACGCGCTGCTCGTCCGACTCGGATTCGCACCCGAAGCCGGGGCCGAACAGTGGGCCGCCTTCCTGCTGATGGTGGTGCTGGCGCTGCTCTTCTACCTGGTGTGCCGGCTGCTGCTGGTGGGCGGCGTGCGCCACATCGTCTCGCGCACGCGTGTCGAGTGGGACGACGTCCTCTTCAGCGGCCACGTCATGGGGCGCCTCTGCCAGCTTGCGGCCGTCATCCTGCTCTACAGCGTCACCCCGGCGGTGCT
This sequence comes from Alistipes sp. Marseille-P5061, assembly GCF_900290115.1. Taxonomy (GTDB): domain Bacteria; phylum Bacteroidota; class Bacteroidia; order Bacteroidales; family Rikenellaceae; genus Alistipes; species Alistipes excrementigallinarum. The sequence goes on along the minus strand of NZ_LT985749.1, from coordinate 555,701 downwards.
CATCGGCCACGACGCCGAGCGCCTGACGCTGCGCGTGCTGGAGATACTCATAGTGGTGGCCTTCTTCCGGCTGGTCAACGCGCTCATCGGAGCCGCCTTCCACATTGTCTCGCACCGCCCCGCCTGGCAGAACAAACCCATCAAGGGGCTTCGGCAGACGGCTCAGGGCATCGTCGCCATCATCTGCGTGATTCTCATCGTCTCAATCCTGCTTGACAAGTCGCCCGCCTTCCTGCTCACGGGACTGGGCGCCTCGGCGGCGGTCATCATGCTGATTTTCCGCGACAGCATCCTCGGTTTCGTCTCGGGCATCCAGCTCTCGGCCAACGACATGCTGCAGGTGGGCGACTGGATTGCCATGCCCAAATACGGGGCCGACGGCCGCGTGGAGGAGGTCTCGCTCACGACGGTCAAAATCCGTAACTGGGACAACACGATTGTCACGCTGCCGCCCTACCTGCTGGTGAGCGACTCGTTCCAGAACTGGCGCGGCATGCAGCAGTCGGGTGGCCGGCGTGTGATGCGCTCGGTCAACATCGACATGACGAGCGTGCGCTTCTGCACCCCCGAGATGCTGGCCCGCTACCGCGAAATCGACCTGCTGCGCGACTACATCGACTCCACGCAGCAGCGCGTCGAGGAGTACAACGCCGCACACGGCATCGCCCCCGGCTCATGGAAAATCAACGGCCTGCACCAGACCAACCTGGGGGTCTTCCGCGCCTATCTGGAGCGCTACCTGCGCGCCGAGGTCCCCGTCAACCGGGGCATGACGCTCATGGTGCGGCAGCTGCAGCCCACCGAGACGGGCCTCCCCATGCAGCTCTACTTCTTTACCGACACGGTCGAATGGGTCACCTACGAGCGGATTCAGTCCGACGTCTTCGACCATGTGCTGGCCGTTATTCCCGAATTCGGGCTGCGGGTCTTCCAGAGCCCGGCGGGCAGCGATATCGGGCGGCTCGGCGAGGAGGTCTCCCATGCTCGGGAGGAGTCTGCGGAGAACTCCCCCGCACCGGCCGGCGACGAATCGCTCGGCAGCTGACCCGGTCCCTCGGCCCGGGAGGCAGACACCATACGGCCCCGCTCCTCATGCAGGAAGCGGGGCCGTGCTGTATTCGTGTATGCCGGTCCGTCAGAGGAAGAGCATCAGGATGACCTGGGCGATAATCACGCGCAGGAACATGCAGACGGGGTAGACCGTGGCGTACGATACCGAGGGGTTGTCCCCCTCGATGGTGTCGTTGGCGTAGTTGAGCGCCATGGGGTTGGCCATGCTGCCGCAGAGCAGCCCCGAGATGGAGCCGAAGTCGAGCCGCTGCACGCGCAGCGAGAAGATGGCCACCAGAACCGTCGGCACGAAGGTGATGGCGAAGCCCAGCGCCAGCCACAGCGCCCCTTCGGGACGCATGACCGTCTCGAAGAAGTGGGCCCCGGCGTCGAGCCCCAGGCAGGCCAGATACATCGAGAGCCCCAGTGCGCGGAGCATCAGGTTGGCGCTCTGCGTGGTGTAGGTAATCATGTGGAGCCGCGGTCCGAAGGTGCTGACGAGGATGCCCACGATGATGGGGCCGCCGGCCAGACCCAGCTTCACGGGGATGCTGATGCCCGGGATGCTCACGGGGATGCTTCCCAGCACCAGACCGAGAATCAGTCCGATGAAGACGGCCGCCAGATTGGGCTCGTTGAGGCTCTTGACGGCGTTGCCGAGGATTTTCTCGACGTTATGGATGGCCGCCGCCTCGCCCACGACCGTCAGACGGTCGCCCAGCTGGAGCGTCAGGTCGGGGGTGGCCAGCAGCTGCACGCCCGAGCGGTAGACGCGGCTGATGTTGATGCCGTAGTTGTTGCGCAGCCGCAGCGAGGAGAGCTTCTTGCCGTTGATTTCGGGGCGCGTGACCAGAATGCGCTGCGAGATGAGCTGGCTGTCGATGGCGTTCCAGTCGATTTTGCCCGTATTCCAGTCCTTCTGCTCCTGCTCGCCGAAAATCATCCGCAGCGCATCGACGTCGGCCGGCGAGGTGACCACCAGGATGATGTCGTTCTGCTGGAGCGTCTTGTCCGAGGTGGGAATCGAGACCTTGCCCTCGCGCCAGATGCGCGAGATGACGAAGCGGTGGTGGCTGTGGGCCGCCACCTCGTGGACGCTCTTGCCGAAGATGGCGGGGTTGGTGACGTGGTAGCTGGCGATGAAGACATCCTTCTTGTGCTGAGCGTCGGGTTTGGGCAGGTCGGAGGGGCGCACGAAGAGCTTCCGCACGAAGACAATCGCCAGAATGACCCCCACGACGCCCAGCGGATAGGTCAGTGCGCAGCTCAGCGCCGCGCCGTTGGCGTCGAGCCCCAGCTGCTGGAGGGTCTGCTGCGCGGCGCCGAGTGCCGGGGTGTTGGTCGTCGCACCGCAGAGAATGCCCGACATGTCGGGCATCGAGACTCCGAAGGCGTAGCTCATCCCCACGGCCAGTGCCGTGCCCAGCAGCGCCAGTCCGACGGCCGGCAGCAGCAGCCGCATGCCGTCGGCGCGCAGCGAGCTGAAGAAGCCGGGGCCGACCTGCAGTCCGAGGGCGTAGACGAAGAGAATCAGTCCGAAGCTCTCGGCGTAGATGAGCATCGAGGGGTCGAGCGAGAGGCCGAGGTGGCCGGCCAGAATGCCGACGAAGAAGATGAAGGCCGTGCCGAGCGAGATGCCGCCGATGCGGATTTTGCCCAGTCCGATGCCGAGGACCGAGATGAGCGAAATCACGACGACGGCCTGCAGCGCCGAGTGTTCGACGAACAGATTAGTGAGCCATTCCATGCGTTGCGAATTTGTTGTCTGCCGCAAAAGTAGGGCAAATTTTCGGGAAAGTGGCGTTTTTTGGTCCGTTTTTCTGCGGACGGAACATTGCCTGTATGCCGGATTGCGCTCTGTGTCAATGCGTTGTTCTGCGTTCGGTCCTGCACGCAAGCACCGCTTCTTTTTTAGCCGCATGCGGGGCCAATAGGCATTTTGTGGGAGTGCCGGCGCCGCAAATACCCGATTGTGGGGATTGTCCGCCCCGGACGGGCGGCCTACTTTTGCACCCGGAATGGGAGCCGTGCATCCCTCCCGCATCACCCCGGCAGCCGAATCCGGACCGGGAGGCGCGGAGGCGGGTGGAGCTCCTCGCAACGTGTGCCTCATGAAACGGAACAGACTCTTGCCGATGCTCTTCGCCCTGCTGCTTCTGGCCCTCCGCCCCGCGGCGGCCGGGGCACAGCAGGTCGACCTCTCGGGTTGCGTCCGCTCGGCGGGCAGCGGCGAGCCCGTCGCCCAGGCGGTGGTCGAGCTGCCCGTCTGCGGGCTGTGGGCCGTGGCCGACAGCGAGGGGCGCTTCACGCTGCGGCGCGTCCCGGCGGGACTCCAGCGCTTCGCGCTCTCGTGCCTGGGCTACGTCGCCGTGCAGTACGACATCGAGGTGGGGGAGTCGACCCCCGAACTCGACCTGCGGATGGAGGAGGAGAGCCTGCGCCTCGAGAGCGTCGTGGTGACCGCCACGCAGGAGCAGGAGGCCGTCACCACCTCGCGCCGCATCGAGGGGAGCGCCATCGACCACCTCCAGATGATGAATGCCGCCGACGTGGCGGCGCTGCTGCCGGGCGGCAAGACGGTCAACCCCGACCTGACGCAGGACCTCCGCTTCTCGCTGCGCGACGGCGGCGTTTCGAGCGGCAACGCCGGCTTCGCGACGGCCGTCGAGGTCGACGGCCTCCGCCTCTCGACCAACTCGTCGTTCGACGGGATGGCGGGGGCGCCGACGCGCAACATCGCCTCGACCTCCATCGAGGCGGTTGAGGTCGTAACGGGCGTCCCGTCGGCCGAGTACGGCGACCTGGGGTCGGGTCTGGTGCGCATCACCACGCGCAAGGGGCTGACCCCCTGGATGCTGCTCCTCTCGTCCAATCCCCACACCAAGCAGATTGCCGCCTCGAAGGGCTTCGACCTCGGGGGCGAGCGGGGCGTGGTGAACGGCAGCGTCGAGTATACGCGCGCCACGAAGAACCCCGTCTCGCCCTATACGGCCTACTCGCGCACGGGCCTTTCGCTCTCCTTCCGCCGCACCTTCGCCGGGGTGCTGCGCCTCGACGCCGGAGTGACGGGCAACATCGGCGGCCTTGATACGAAGGACGACCCCGATGCCGAGATGGGCGAGTGGCAGCGGGCTCGCGAGAATGCCCTCAGGGCTACCGCCTCGCTGCGCTGGCTGCTCAACCGCCCGTGGTTGACCGACCTTGAGCTCTCGGCCTCGCTCGACTTCGAGGACCGCCTGGACCGGACGCACAGCTACGAGTCGAGCGCCACGCCGCAGCCGGCCGTCCACGCCACGCAGGAGGGGTACCACCTGGCCGTGATGCTCCCGACGAGCTACTACGCCACGCAGTGCGTCGACTCCAAGCAGCTCGACTACGCCGCCTCGCTCAAGGCGACGTGGGTCCGCCGCTGGGGACGGCTGCGGAGCCACGCCAAGGCGGGCCTCGCCTGGCGGGCCGACGGCAACGTGGGGCGCGGCCTCTATTACGCCGACGAGGCGCTCTCGGCGGCCGACTACCGCCCGTGGCCCTTCTCGGAGGTCCCCTACATGCACAACCTCGCGGCCTACGTTGAGGAGCTCCTCACCCTGCGGCTGGGCGAGCGCTCCTCGCTGCAGCTCATGGCGGGGCTGCGCGCCGAGAAGACGTGGGTCCGCACCTCGCGCTACGACCGTGCGCAGAGCCTTTCGCCGCGTCTGAACCTCACCTTCCGGCTGGACGACCGCCTGACGCTGCGCGCCGGCTGGGGCACGACCGAGAAGCTCCCCTCGTTCAACATCCTCTACCCGCAGCCCCAATACCTCGACACGCGCGTCTTCAGCGCCACCACCTCCGCCGGGCAGAACATCTACCTCTACCATACGCACCCCTATGCGGTACTCTACAACGAGTCGCTCCGCTGGCAGCGCAACCGCAACATCGAGCTGGGCGTCGACCTGCGTTTGGGGGCCACGCGGCTCTCGCTGGCCGGCTACTTCAACCGGACGAAGTACCCCTACGAGCTGGTGACGGGCTACGAGCCCTTCTCCTACCGGATGAGCACCCTCCCGGCCACCGATGCCGACGGCAACCCCTACACGCTGCCCGTCCATCCGCTCTTCAAGGTCGACGAGCAGACGGGCGAGCTCTTCGTCCGCGACGCCGACAACCCCGCGTCGGGGTGGGTCGCCATGCAGAGCTCCTCCGTGCGCCGCACCTTCGCCCGCACGCTCCGCCAGGAGAACCGCTCGCCGGTCGACCGTGCGGGGCTAGAACTGGTGGTCGACTTCCCGCAAATCAACCCCCTGCGCACGCAGCTGCGCCTCGACGGCGCCTACGTCCATACGCGCTATGTCGACGACCTCGAGGCGGCTTACTACCCTTCGGTTACCTCGGGCGGGGAGTTCTACCCCTACGTGGGCCTCTATGCCGGTACGGGCGGCTCGGCCGTGACGACCTGGAACGGCCGCGAGACCGACCGCCTCGACCTGAACCTGACGGCGACCACCCACATCCCCGCCATCCGGCTGGTGGTTACGCTGCGCCTCGAGGCGACGCTGATGCGCCGTTCGCAGAACCTCTCCGAGTACCTCGGCCGCGAGTACGCCTACAACGTCACCGAGGAGAAGAGCCCCACGGGTGGCTCCATCTACGACGGAGGGAGCTATACGGCCGTCCGCCCGATTTACTACCTCGACCTCGAGGGGCGGCGCCACCCCTTCACCGACGCCGAGGCCTCCGACCCCGCCTTTGCCAGCCTCATCCTCCGCTCGGCCAACACGCGGAGCTACGACGCGGACGGCTACGGCCCCTACTTCTCGGCCAATCTGAGCCTCACCAAGGAGATTGGCGACCACGTCTCGGTGTCGTTCTACGCCAACAATTTCACCAACTCCCGCCGCTATGTCACCTCGCGGGCCACAGGCGTGAAGTCCATCTTCACCCCCGAGTTCTACTACGGGCTGACGGTGCGGTTCAAATTCTGATGCTATGATACGACGCACTTCACTTCTTCTTCTGCTCTGCGGCCTGCTGCTTGCAGCCTGTACCGCCCTCGATGAGGCAAACCCCTACGAAGGGGTGCTGGGCCGGCTTACCGTGCGCCTCCGCTACCCCGGGGAGCATGCCTCCTGGTGCCGCGAGGGGGTCGAGGTGACGGCCACCGACCGGCAGTCGGGCAACCGCTACACGGCGCGGACCGATGCGCAGGGCGAGGCGAGCTTCCGCATGCCCAACGGCCTCTACGCGCTGGCGGTGAGCGACCGCGCCGACAGTCAGACGCTCTTCAACGGCGCCGTCGAGCAGCTGCGCCTGACGGCCGGCGGTGAGGCCGTCGCGGAGCTCGAGCTGCGCTGCGTGCGCCCCGGCGGCATCGTTATCCGCGAAATCTATACGGGCGGCTGCCCGGCAACCCCCGCCACGGGCTCCTACGTCTACGACAAGTACGTCATTCTGCACAACAACGACTCCGAGACCCGCTACCTCGACGGCCTCTGCCTGGGGATGGTCGACCCCTACAACTCGAAGGGCGCCTCGGGCAACTACTGGACGAGCCTCGCCCCCGACGGAGGCATCCTCTTCCGCGACTACGCCTCGGTTCCCGACGCCGTGTGGCAGTTCCCGGGCTCGGGCCGCGACTTCCCGCTTGCGCCGGGGGCCGATGCCGTGGTGGCGCTCAACGGGGCGGTCGACCATACGGCCACCTACCCCCTCTCGGTCAACCTCAACGGCGAGGGCTACTTCGTCTGCTACAACGAGACCTACTACCCCGACCCGCGCTCGCACCCCGTGCCGGGCGACCGCATCGACCCTGCGCGCCACCTCCGCCTGCTCAAGAAGACGGGGCTGGCCAAGGTCTACGTCATCTCGAACAACTCGCCGGCCGTCATCCTCTACCGCGCCCCCGAGGGGTTCGACCTCGAGGGCTACCTGGCCGACGATGGGCAGTCGCTCATCGTGCGGGGGAGCCTCTCCTATACCAAGATTCCGTGGGAGTGGCTCATCGACGGGGTCGAGGTCTTCGACGCCACGGGCACGACCAACGCCAAGCGCCTGCGCTCGGACATCGACGCCGGGGCGGTGACCTTCGTTGGCCTGCCGCTCGGGCGGACGCTCCACCGCCGGCTCGACGAGCAGGCCTCCGAGGCGGCCGGCTACGCCATCTATCAGGATACGAACAACTCGTCGGACGACTTCTACGAGCGTGCGACCCAATCGCTGCGTGACGAGCCATGAGACCGCTTCCGCTGCTTCTTCTGCTGCTCCTCCTCGCGGCCCTGCCTCCGGCCCGGGCCCAGATGCGCTACGGGGATTTCGAGCGCGACAGCCCCTGGCTCACGGGGGTCAACGCCGCCGGCGTGCGGTGCGACACGGTGAGCCGCTCGGTGGCCCGACTCCGTGTCGGGCACGAGTCGGGGGCGCTGGTCGACCGCTCGGGCTCGGACAACTGCTGGCAGGCGGGCGCCGCAACGCGCTCGGTGCGCCACCTCGAGCGCATCTCCTTCTTCGGCGGCTTCGGCTACGACTACTTCGACGGGCGCAACATGTCGGGCTCGATGTTCATCCGCCCGGGCTATTATCCCGTCGACCTGGTGGAGTTCACCCCCGGGCGCAAAATCCGTGAGTGCTACGACCTGACGGGGGGCGTGGCCGTCCCCGTGGGGGAGCGGTGGGTGGTCGGCCTGCGCGCCGACTTCACGGCGGCGAACTACGCCAAGCGCAAGGACCTGCGCCACAAGAACAAGCGCCTCGACGTGGAGGTGGCGCCCGGCATCCTCTACCGTGCGGGCCGCTTCGCCGCGGGTGCGGCGCTCCGCCTGGCCAAGAACAGCGAGCGCATCGAGGCCGAGGAGGTGGGCAGCTCGGCCGCCTCCTACGAGGTCTTCCTCGACAAGGGGCTCGCCTACGGCATCCGCACGCAGTGGGAGAGCGGCGATTTGCACCTCACCGAGGAGGGCATCTCGGGCTTTCCCGTGCGGGAGATGCTGCTCGGAGGCGCCCTGCAACTCAGCTACGGCGCCCTCTTCGTCGAGGGGGAGGCGGGCCGCTCGCGCGGCGAGACGGGCGAGAAGGGGGTCCTCTGGCACACCTTCGAGGGGGAGTGGATGAAGCTCCGCGCCGTGGTGCGGTTCGACCGCGGGGCGCACCGCCACCGCGTGCGGGCCTCGTTCGGCCGGCGGCTGCAGCTGAGCCGCGAGAACATCCTCGTCCGCGAGAGCGAGGGCAACATCACCACCACCCGCCTCTACGGCTCGATGCCTCTCTATGGCCGGCGGCTGCTCGAGGCGGGGCTCGAGTACGAGCTCTTCGCCCCGCGCACCGAGCTGCGCGCGACGCTCGGCTGGGAGGAGCTCTCCGAACGCTCGACGCTCATCTATCCCGAGGTGCGCCGGGAGCGCCTCCGCCGCCTCTCCCTCTCGCTGCGCGCTCTGCGGCGCTTCGGACGCTGGGAGCTGCTGGCGGCGGCCGACGTGAGCGGGGGCGACTCCTCGGCCGGGGAGCTCCGTCTGGAGAGCGACCTCGTCTCGGGGAGCTACCCCGACCGGCAGGAGGAGCTGCGCGCCTGGGAGGTCGAGTACCGCACCGCACCGCGGCTCGGTGTCGAGGCGGGGCTCCGCTGCAACATCGGCCGCTGCTACGTCGACCTCGCGGGGCGCTACGAGCGGGGCTTCGCGCTGCGGACCATCCCGCAGCCCTACCGCCTGCGCTGCGTTTTGAGCGGGGGCGTCAACTTCTGAACTGCGCATGTTTTGACAAATACCGAATATTGATTAACTTTAAAACGAATCCACATGATGAAACGGATTTACACCTTCGCGCTGCTGGCCGCACTGATGCTGGCCGGCTGCGAGCGGGAGGAGCAGCGAAGCGACTCCCCGAAACGGATGGTCATCGACCCCACGATGGTGGGCATGCCGCTCCCGACGTCGCGCGCCACCGAGACCGATTTCGAACAGGGCGACGCCATCGGCCTCAGCGTGACCACCTCCGGCGGCGAACGCTACGCCTCCAACGCGCGCTTCCTCTTCGACGCCTCGCAGGGACGCTTCCTTTCGGCCGACGGGCTGCTCTGGTACGAGGATGTCAACGCCACGTCGACGCTCTTTGCCTGCTATCCTTACCGTGAGGGCGATGCGCTCCCCGCTTCGTTCACGGTGGCCGAGGACCAGAACGGCGGGGGATACGCCGCGTCGGACCTGATGACGGCCCTCAAGAGTGACGTGCGGCCGACCGCATCGGCCGTCGGGATGACCTTCCGCCACCGCATGGCGCGGCTTATCGTCAACGTCGACAACCGGAGCGGGTCGCCCGTTGACGGGATTGTGGTGCGCAATGCCGTGGGGCGGGGTCTGCTCGACGCTGCGGACGACACCTTCCGCGTCGACCCCGACGGATCGGCCGTGGCGGTGAAGGCCCGCGAGCTGACGGCCGACGCGAAGTACTACGTGCTGCTGGTGCCCCAGTCGGTGCGGCTGGAGGTCGAGGTGACCACGGCCGAGGGGCCGCGCACCTATACGCTCGGCGAGGCCGAGCTGCAGGGGGGCAAGAACCATACGCTCAACGTCCGCATCCTGCCCGCCGAGATGGAGGTGGTGCTCGAGGATGAAATCACGGGCTGGGAGGATGGCGACGAGCTCTTCCCCGAAGAGAGCCTTCCCGGCGGCGACGACGGGGAGCAGGAGGGCTGGCTCGAATACGGCGGCGAGCGCTACCGCACGGCCACCCTCGCGGACGGCCGCACGTGGATGGCCGAGAACCTGCGCTACGTGCCCCAGGGGCGGAGCGTCTCGAGCGACCCGTCGGACGGCAGCGGCATCTGGTATCCGTGCGACCTGAACCGTACGGCCTCGCCCGGACTGGTGGCGCAGAACGGCCTGCTCTACAGCTATCCCGTGCTGCTGGGGCTCGATGGACCCCTCTCGGCCGAGAACTACAACCGCAGCGAGGGCGCCCGCGGCATCTGCCCCGAGGGGTGGCACATCCCGACGATGGCCGAGTGGCTGCGCCTGGCGGGTGCCGGCAGCGGACAGCTTTCGGACCCCGAATCGCCCTACTTCGACCAGTCGCAGGCCGGTGCGCCGCTCGATGCGCTCAACGCCGACGGCTTCAACCTGCAGAACTGCGGTGCCATCAACGCCGCCTCGGCCACGGCCAAGGCCGCCTACCTGGCCAGCGCCTCGGCGGCCGACCCGACGCAGTTCGGCATGGGCTACTTCGCCAGCTCGACGGGCTACAAGCTCTTTTACAACACGACCGACGACCCCTCGAGCGGGCTGAAGAACATCCAGTTCTACGCCGGCATGACGATGTGGAACACCACCTACAAGCGTCTGACGGTGGCCTACCAGGGGGGCTACGGCGCGGCGGCTGTCCGCTGCGTCAAGGACCTCTGACGGGGCGCCCGGCACACGACACACACCAACAACGATAACCGATGAAACGAAAACCCAACCTTCCCAAACTCCTGCTGCAGTGGGGCGTGCTGCTCGCCCTGGCGGGGACCATCCTCCGGGCGAAACTCTCGGGCGAAGGGGTGGATGTCGAGGCCTACTGCCCCTTCGGGGGGCTGCAGGCCTTCGGCTCCTATCTGGCCCGCGGCTCGCTGGCCTGCTCGATGTCGATGCTCCAGATTGCCATGGGGCTCGCGCTGGCCGCGGGGGTCGTGCTCCTTGCCAAGCTCTTCTGCGGCTACCTCTGCCCCGTGGGCACGGTCGTCGGATGGCTCGGAGGGTTGGGCCGGAGGCTCAGGCTGCGGCGCGAACTGCGGGCGGGGGGCGCTGCGGACCGGCTGCTGCGCGGGGTGAAGTATGCGCTGCTCTTCGTGGTCTTCTACTTCACGCTCTCGTCGAGCGAGCTCTTCTGCCACAAGCTGGACCCCTACTACGCCGTCGCCACGGGCTTCGAGGGTGAAATCGTCCTCTGGATGTCGCTCGTGATGCTCGTCGTGCTGCTTGCGGGGAGCCTCTGCGTCGGGATGTTCTGGTGCCGCTATCTTTGTCCGCTGGGGGCCGCCAGCAACCTCTTCCGCCGCTGGCCGCTGCTCCTCGCGGCGGCACTTGCGGCCTGGGCGCTCGGCGCCTGGGGCGTGCCGCGGGCATGGCTCTGGGTGCTCGTCCTCCTCTGCGGCGGCGGGGCGCTGTGGGAGATGGCCTCTCAGCACGACCGCCTTGTGCCGCTGCTCCACGTGCGCCGCGACGTGGCGCGCTGCAACGGCTGCGGCCGCTGCGAACGCCACTGCCCCTGCGGCATTGCGGTCTGCGCCGAGGCGAAGGTGCGGCACATCGACTGCACGATGTGCGGCGACTGTCTGGCGGCCTGCCCCGTGGGGGCGCTGAGCGTCGGAGGGCGCCGCTCGCTCAGGTGGCTGCCGGCCCTTGCGGCCGTGGCGCTCCTGCTGGCGGGGATGTGGGTCGGCGTGCGCTTCGAGCTGCCGACCATCGACGAGCAGTGGGGCAGCGCCGCGTCGGAGGCAACTCCGCTGCAGCGCTACGAGCTCGAGGGGCTCCGGAGCATCAAGTGCTACGGCTCGTCGAAGGCCTTTGCCGCCCGCATGCAGCGTGTCGAGGGGGTCTGCGGCGTAAGGACCTTCGTGCGGCGCCACGCCGTCGAGGTGACCTACGACCCGACGCGGACCGATACGGTGAAAATCCTCGAGGCCATCTTCACCCCCGTGCGGCAGAAGTTCGCCGCGCCCGCGCCCGGGGTCGGGGAGCTGGAGTGCTACCGGCTGGGGGTCGAGGGGCTCCACGACCGGACGGACATGGCGTGGTTCGGCCTGGCGCTCCGCCGCATCGGCGGGCTCTGCGGCTTCGAGTCGGAGTTCGCCTGCCCGGTGCGGGTGACCCTCTACGCGCTGCCCGGCACGGCCCTCACGCGGGAGCAGGTGCGCGAGGCGGTCGAGGCACGGGAGCTGGTGCTGACGACCCGCGACGGGGAGCGGCACATCCCGCTCGACTATGAGTTGCGCAGCTTCGAGCGTGCGGGCACGCTTCCGCGCGGCGAGTTCCTCGAGCGCATGTTCGACCAGGTGTCCCGCCTTTCGGGACCCTTCAGCGTCAACAGCGAGCGCTGGGGCGACGACCGGCGCTACCCCAAGGGCATCTACGAGTTCGCCTGCCCGGGGCTCGAGAAGCTCCCCCTGAGGCAGCAGATTCCCTACTTCCGGAGCTACCTCTCGTGTGCCGACGGCATCGTTGCGGTCGACTTCGCCCTGCGCGATACGCTGCCCGTCGTGCGGCTGCACTACGTGCGGGAGCTCTGGGACGACGGGCGGCTTTGGCGCGAACTGCTCCAAGCCCCCGAGTGGCGCGTGCGCATGAGCGACGGCAGCGAGCAGCGGATAGCTCCGCGGCTGCGCTTCACCCGCGAGGGGCGGAGCATCGACTCCGTGCCGGCCGCCGAACGATAATTGCGGACGGGGGCGGAGGCTCCCGCCCCGGCGAATGAAAACGAAATCTACCGAATGAAACGATGGTTTATATGCGTCGGCCTGCTGCTGGGGCTCTCCGCCCCGCTCCGGGCCGACGAAGGAATGTGGATGGTCCACGCGCTGGACGGAAGGCTCGCCGCACGGCTCGACTCGGCCGGGCTGCGGCTCGACGTGGGCGAGCTCTACGACGAAGGGCGCCCGTCGCTCTCCGATGCCGTGGTCGCCTTCGACGGCGGTGTGGGGAGCGGAAGCGTCATTTCAGACCGTGGACTGGTAATCACCAACCACCACGTCGCCTACGGCGACATCTGCGCCCTCTCGACCTCGGAGCGTGACCTGCTCCGCACGGGCTTCTGGGCCCGTACGGCCGAGGAGGAGCTTCCCGTCGAGGGGCGGAGCGTCTGGTTCCTGCGCCGTACGCTGGACGTGACGCGGCAGGCGCGGCAGCTCCGCGCGCGGATGGAGGCCGAGGGGCGCTGGGGTCCCATGTCGCTGCGCAGGCTCTATGCCGAGCTGGAGCGCCTCTACGGGGGCGACTCCACCCTGGAGGTGCGCTGCACGTCGCTCTGGGGCGGCGAGCGCTACCTGCTCCACTTCTACGAGGTCTACCGCGACGTGCGGCTGGTGGGCTGTCCGCCCGCCTCCGTCGGGGCCTTCGGCGGCGATGCCGACAACTGGAGCTGGCCGCAGCACAAGGGCGATTTCGCCCTCTACCGCGTCTATGCCGACTCGGCGGGCCGTCCGGCCGACTATTCGCCCCGCAACCGGCCGCTCAACCCCCGCCGCGTGCTGACGCTCTCGAGGCGCGGGGTGCGGGAGGGTGATTTCACCCTGGTGCTCGGTTACCCGGGCCGAACGGAGCGCTACGCCCCGTCGTATGCCGTGGCCGAGAAGCAGCAGGTGGAGAACCCCGTGGTGGTGGCCAACCGGCAGCTTCGGCGGCAGCTCCTTGCCCGGCGGATGGAGCGCAGCGGGGAGGTGCGGCGCGCCTATGCCGACGAATACTTCTCGCTGAGCAACTTCACCGACCTGGCGCGGTGGGAGAACCGCTGCCTGCAGCGCTTCGACGTGGTTGCACGCCGCGCGAAGGAGGAGCGGCGCCTTGCGGCGTGGCTCCGTGGCGACTCGGCGCGAAGGGCCGCCTGGGGTGATGTCTGCGCCGAACTGCAGCGCCTCTATGCGGCGCGGCGCACGGCGCAGCGGCAGCTGGTCAACATGCGCGAGTCGTGGTTCGGAGCCAGCCGCGCGTGGCTCGTGGCCAACCGTCTGGCGGCCCTCGCGGGGCGTCTGGAGCGGCAGGGGCGCGACTCGCTTCGTGCGGGGGATGCCGAGCTGCAGAGCCTGCACCGCATCGCCGCGCCGCTGCAGGGCGGATACGACGCCGCAACCGACCGTGCGCTGCTGAGCGCCATGACCGAACGCTTCACCGACAGCATCCCCCGCGCGTTGTGGGGCGAGGCGATGGCGGCACGCTTCGATGCAGCGGGGGGCGACGCCGCACGCATGGCGGCCGAGGCCTTCGACCGTTCGGTCTGCTCCGACGCCCGGCGCTTCGAGGCCTTCTTCGCAGGTGGACGCTCCCTTGCTGAGATTCGCCGGGATGCGCTGGTCGAACTCGTCGGCTCGGTCTCGGTTTCCCGCTTCACGGGGGCGGTACGCGAGGCCGAACGCCGCGCCGGGGGCGACCTGCACGAAGCCAGGGCGCGCTACGCGCGGGCCCTCTACGCCTTCCGCCGTGCCGAGGGGCGGCTCCAGTATCCCGATGCCAACTCGACGATGCGCCTGAGCTACGGCCGTGTCCGTTCGCTTGCCCCTTCGGACGGGGTGTCGCTCTCGTGGCGGAGCACGGCGGCGGGTCTTGTCGAGAAGTACGACCCGGGGGATGAGCGCTTCCGCCTCGATTCAACTCTGCGGCGGCTGCTCTCTGAGGGCGCGTGGGGTGCGTGGGGCGAAGAGGGGGTGCTGACGGTCAACTTCCTCACGGACAACGACATTACGGGCGGCAGCTCGGGCAGCCCGGTGCTCGACGCCCGGGGACGGCTCGTCGGTCTGGCCTTCGACGGCAACCGCGAATCGATGGCCGGAAACTTCTGGTACCATCCCGACCTGGCGCGCACGGTCTGCGTCGATATCCGCTTCGTGATGTGGACCATCGAACGCTATGCCGGCGCCGATTGGCTGCTGCGCGAACTGCGCTTCGAGTAGTGCGCCTTAAAACCGCGAGGGGGCCCTCCGACATCATCGGACGGCCCCCTCTGTTCTCTTCCGGAGTGCGTTCTGCAGGTCAGCGGCCGGTCAGCAGCCGGCTGAGCTCCCCGACGTCGGCGACGATATGACCGGCGCCTGCCGCCTCGAGCTCCTCGCGCGAGCCGTAGCCGTAGAGCACCCCAATCGATTCGATGCCCACCGAGGCGGCCCCCTCGATGTCGAAGCGGCGGTCGCCCACCATCACCGCCCGGGCGGGGTCCTGAACCCCCAGCCCCTCGACGGCCAGACGCAGCACCTCGCTCTTGGTCGTGCGCGAGCCGTCGAGCGTGCTCCCCTCGATGAGGTCGAAGTAGCGGTCGATGGCGAAGTGCTCCGCAATCTGTCGGGCGAAGGGCGAGGGCTTCGAGGTGGCCATCGCGATGCGGGCGCCCCCGTCGTGCAGCTCCTCCAGCAGCTCCGTGATGCCGGCGTAGAGCTCGTTCTCGAAGATGCCCTTCGGGGCGAAGTATTCGCGCGTGAGGGCGATGGCCTCTTCGGCTCGGGCGTCGTCCATGCCGTAGAACTCGCGGAAGGAGTCCTTGAGCGGCGGCCCGATGAAGGGGCAGAGTGTGCTCAGGTCGGTCACTTCGATGCCGAAGTGGCGCAGGGCGTACTGCACCGAGCGGGTGATGCCCAGCATGGGGTCGGTCAGCGTGCCGTCGAGGTCGAAGAAGATGTATCTCCAGTGCATGGCTCTCTTGTTTGTTCTCTGTTGTGCGGTGCAAAGATAGGAATCCGGCTCCGATTTTCGAAACCGGCTGAGTTTTTCCGGCAGACGGGCTTTCCTCCATCCCTTTTCCCGGCAGTCGGTCTCCCCTCCGTCCCTTTTCCGTCCGGCGGGCTTCCTCCGTAGGCCGGTCGGCGGCGCTTCCTCCGGCAACGGACCTTGCCGGAGGGGGTCGGCGGAGGGGTGTCCTCAGCGATTCAGCCTTCCCTCTCCTTCTTCTCGTGCGGCCCTCCGGAAAAAGAGTGGGGGAGCATCGGCCCGTATGGGGCGATGCTCCCTCCCTTCGTGGTTTGCGCGGGCGCGGAGCCTCCTGCCGTTCAACCCGTCCGTGCACACCGGACGCTCCGCAGTCCCGCTCAGTGCTTCAGCCGCAGGAACGAGTAGCCGTAACGCTCGGCCGCCGCCCGCTCCAGCTCCTCGCGCACCGAGGGGTGGGCGATGTCGATGAGCGCACGGGCGCGCTCGGCAAGGTTGCGGCCGCGCAGCTGCGCCACGCCGTACTCGGTGACGATGTTCTGCACCATGTGGCGCGTGGTGACCACACCGGCACCCGGCGTGAGCAGCGCCTTGATTTTCGAGGCCCCCTTGGGGGTGGTCGACGGAATGGCGATGAAGGTCTTGCCCCCTTCGGAGAGCGCGCCGCCGTACATGAAGTCGTGCTGCCCGCCGACGCCCGAGATGATGCGCGTGCCGACCGAATCGGCGCACACCTGACCGGTGAGGTCCACCTCGACGGCCGAGTTGATGGCCATCACCTTGGGGTTCTGACGGATGCGGAAGGGGTCGTTGGTCCAGGCCACATCCTTCATCACCAGCTCCTTGCAGTAGTCCATGTAGTCGTACAGACGCCGCGAACCCAGCGCCAGCGACGCCACGCTGATGCCCGGCATGACGCTCTTCTGCGAGTTGTCGATGACGCCGCTTTCGATGAGCGGCAGCACGCCGTCGGTCATCGCCTCGGTGTGCAGTCCGAGGTGCTTGTGCCCCTTGAGCGCCGCCAGCACGGCGTTGGGAATGCCTCCCACGCCAATCTGGAGCGTCGCTCCGTCGGGAATCATCTCGGCGATGTAGTTGCCGATGCGCCGTTCGGCATCGCTCGGCACGGCCGTCGGCACCTCGACCAGCGGGTCGTCGACCTCAACGGCGGCGGCCAGCTTCGAGATGTGAATCACGGCGTCGCCGTAGGAGAAGGGCATCGCCTTGTTGATTTGGCCGATGAGCGTGTGGGCGCACTCGGCGGCCGAGACGGCCAGGTCGGCCGAGACTCCGAACGAGCAGTAGCCCTCCTCGTTGGGCTGCGAGAGGTTGAGCAGCGCCACGTCGACCGGCAGCGTTCCGTCGCGGAACATGGCGGGAATCTCGCCCAGGAAGGCGGGGATGCTCTGTCCGTAGCCCTCGGCGAGCCAGCGGCGGATGTTGTTGGCCACGAAGAGGCTGTTGACCAGGAAGCTCTCCCGGTTCTCGGGCTTGCAGTAGGGGGCGTCGAAGGCACCCACGGCGAAGGCCGAGTAGACCTTCACGTCGGTGAGCTCCCCGGCGCGGTCGGCCATGGCGCGGACCAGCGTTTCGGGAATCGAGGTGCTTCCCTGGATGTAGACGCTGCTGTGGGATTGGATGAGGCGCACCGCCTCGGCGGCTGTCGTGTATTTCATGCGGATGGTTTTCTCTTGCTGTGTGTTATGGGAGTTGACGGCGGAGGCGGGGGCCCGGATGGACGGGGCTGCCCCGCCTCCGCGCGGTCGTTTTTATCGATGGTCGCGCTCGAAGAGGGCCAGACGCCGGTCGAGCTCCTCGAACTGGTCGGGTCGGTTCATCTGCGAGATGCAGACGCGGATGCCCGGCTGCTGGCTGCCCGTCGAGGTGAGCGAGATGGCGCAGACACCGTAGAGCAGCAGTTCGCTCAGCAGCTCGGCGCTCGACATCGAGCCGTAGCCGATGGTGTAGAAGAATCCGTCGCTCACCGGTTCGCCCAGGTCGTGGTCGTAGACGATGCGGAAGCCGTGGCGCGTGAAGGCCTCTTTGGTCAGGTGGGCGCGGCGGGCGTACTCCGAGGTCTCCTCGACGAAGTTGAGCCGGCCGTCGGCCGCCGCGCGGAACATGGCCGCCAGGGCGTGCTGCGCCGAGTGGCTCGTACCGGACGAGGCGGCGTAGAGGAACGTCAGCACGTAGGCGTCACCCAGCCGTGCGATGCCGTAGCGGCGGCGCAGCTCGGGGTATTCGCGGTGGAAGAGGCCGTCCGAGATGGCCGCGATGGCGATGCGCTGGCCGGCGTAGCTGAAGATTTTCGAAGCCGAGAGCATCAGGATGTAGTTCTTCGTATAGCGGGCCACCGTCGCCTGGAAGGGCGCCTGGAAGGGGTGTCCCAGCGGCTTGCGGAAGTCCATGCAGAGGTAGGCCAAATCCTCGATGACCACGGCGTCGTACTTCGTAGCCAGCTCTCCCACCGTGCGCAGCTCCTCCTCCGTGAGGCAAATCCACGCCGGGTTGTTGGGGTTCGAGTAGACGATGGCGGCGATGTTGCCCTCGCGCAGGAAGCTCTCGAGCTTGGGCCCCAGCTTCTCGGCACGGTAGTCGTAGATGTCGAACGAGACGCTCGGAATGCCCAGAATGCGCGTCTGACTGCGCTGCACGGGGAATCCGGGGTCGATGAAGAGAATCGTGTTCCGCTTGGGGTCGAGCTGCGAGCAGAGCTGGAAGAGGGTGAAGCTCCCCTGCATCGAACCGACGGTGGGGATGCAGCCGCGGGGGCTCACCTCGATGTCCAGGAAGGCGCGGATGAAGCGCGAAGCCTCCTCCTTGAGCGGCTCGATGCCGTACATGTTGGGATACTGCGACGCCACGCCGCGGTGCAGCGCCTCGCATTCGGCCTCGACGCCCACCTTCTCGGGCGGAAGCCCCGGTACGCCCATCTCGAGGTGGATGAACTCCGTTCCGGTGGCCTGCTCCATCAGGCGTGCGATGTCGCCCGACTGGCGGATGGTCGCCTGGGCGATGTCGGCGATGTCCATGCGCTCCAGCGCGGAGTCGAGCACGGAGTGTTCAAAGGGGATGTTCATCGCCGGGCCGTTTTGAGTGCGTGTTCGTATCCGGCGCGGAAGGCGGCGAGGTTCGTCTCGACCACCGCGTCGCCCTTGCGTGCGAAGATGTCGCGGATGCCCTGCTCGAGCTTCTCGGCCTCCAGACCGAGGAAGGGCGCGGCGGCGCCCAGCAGCACGATGTTGGCCGCACGGGGCGAAGCCGCCTGGCGGGCCAGTGCGTCGACGTCGAGTGCCACGACGTGGGGCAGACGCTTCAGTTCACCCTCCAGCGCCTCGTTCTCGGGGTAGTTCGGGATGTTGACGAAGGGGGTGGTGTTGGTGATGACCCAGCCGTCGGCCGAGAGCCAGGGCAGGTAGCGTAGCGCCTCCATCGGCTCGAGCGAGATGATGATGTCGGCCCCTCCCTGCGGAATGAGGTCCGAGGCGATGGGCTCGGAGCTGATGCGCAGATTCGACTGCACGTCGCCGCCGCGCTGGCTCATGCCGTGAACTTCGGCCTGCTTGATGCGGAGCCCTTCGTTGAGGGCCGCCTTGCCGATGATAGCGGCGATGGAGAGGATGCCCTGTCCGCCGACGCCCGAAAGTATGATGTCTTTTTTCATGGGATGCTCTTCGTTTTGTTCCGGGGAGCCGCACCGGATGGAGTTGCCGTCCGGTGCGCGCCTCTCCGGATGCGGTTTATTTCTTGGCGTTGTGACGTTTGGCCGTCTGGATGCACTCGCGGCGCGGGATGATGACCGACACGCCGGGGTAGGCAATCTCCTCGCGGATGATGCGTTTCATCTCCTCGCGGTTGCGCGGCAGGGGCACCACCACGCGGATGTGCTCGGGCTCGACGCCGATGCCGGCGCAAATCTGCTCGAGGCGTCCCGTGCCGGCCGAATCCTGACCGCCCGTCATGCCGGTGGTGAGGTTGTCGGAGATGATGATGGTGATGGGGCTCTTCTCGTTCACGGCGTCGAGCAGACCCGTCATGCCCGAGTGGGTGAAGGTCGAGTCGCCGATGACGGCGATGGAGGGGTGCTGTCCGGCGTCGGCGGCACCCTTGGCCATCGTAATCGAGGCGCCCATGTCGACGCAGGTGTCGATGGCGTGGAACGGGGCGAGCCAGCCGAGCGTGTAGCAGCCGATGTCGCTGAAGACCTTGGCATGGTCGAACTCCTCGACCACCTCCTTGAGTGCCGTGTACATGTCGCGGTGGCCGCAGCCTTGGCAGAGGGCGGGCGGACGCGGAACGACAATCTCACTGGCGGCGTGGGCCTCCAGCGGGGGCAGTCCGAGCGCTGCGCGTACGCAGTCGGGCGTCAGCTCGCCCGTGCGGGGCAGTTCGCCCGTCATGCGGCCGCGGATGGGCAGCGGTGCGGGCAGGATGCCGCGCAGCGACTCCTCGACCAGCGGCTGACCCTCCTCGATGACCAGGAGCGAGCGGCACTTCTCGGCCATGCGGCGGATTTGCTCCGCGGGCACGGGGTATTGCGAAATCTTGAGCACCGGATAGGGGCATCCGTCGGGGTAGTTCTCCATCAGGTAGTTGTAGCCGATGCCGCAGGCAATGATGCCCATCGAGGTGTCACTCCCCTCGGTGCAGGGGTTGAAGCGGCTCTCGACGGCTTCGCGCTCACAGGCCGCATACTCCTCGAGGAGCTTCTTGTAGCGGTTGCGCGAGTTGCCCGGCATGAGCACCCACTGCCGCGTCTGGGCGGGGTAGTGCAGTTCGTTCTGGGCCTTGGGCTCCCTCACCTCGACCACGGCGCGCGAGTGGGCCATGCGGGTGGTCAGGCGCATCAGTACGGGAATGCCGTGGCGCTCCGAGAATTCGAAGGCCTCCTGCACCATCTCGTAGGCCTCCTGCTGCGACGAGGGCTCGAAGACGGGGATGAACGAGAACTTGCCGTAGAAGCGCGAGTCCTGCTCGTTCTGCGAGGAGTGCATCGAGGGGTCGTCTGCCGCCACGACCACCAGGCCGCCGTTGGCGCCCGTCATGCCGGAGTTGACGAAGGCGTCGGCCGCCACGTTCATGCCCACGTGCTTCATGCAGACCAGCGCCCGCTTGCCGGCGAACGACATGCCGAGGGCCTCCTCCATGGCGGTCTTTTCGTTGGTCGACCAGAGGCAGTGGACGCCCCGCTCCTTGGCGAGGGCGCTGCCCTGGATGTATTCGGTGATTTCGGTCGAGGGGGTACCCGGGTAGGCGTAGACGCCCGACAGACCCGCGTGGAGGGCTCCCAGCGCGAGAGCTTCGTCTCCGAGTAGTAGTTCGCGATGTGTCATAGGTTGAGTTTTTAGCCAGATGCTACAAAATTAGCAATTTTTTGCAAAATGGCAACGTCCGATGACAAATTATTAGAAATAGACCCCGAATTGTTTAAAAGTAGCAGGAGCTCCGGCCTTATTCGTTAAAGGCGCCCGACGGATGCGATGGGGCGTGCGGCTCTTCATGGACGGTTTCCCGCCGCGGCGCCGCTCTTGCTTCTCGTTGCGCCGCATTCGCTCCGTGCCGTTGCCCGGCTCGATGGGATACAATAAAAAAAGTCACCACGAAACCGTGGTGACCACCCCCTGAATACAAGAAGGGAAACTTTTCATGAGCTCCCCTTCCTTGTGACGCCGACAGGACTCAAACCTGTAACCTTCTGATCCGTAGTCAGATGCTCTATTCAATTAAGCTACGGCGCCTTTCCTTTATTGCGAGTGCAAAGATAAGGCGGATTTTTATTCTGTGCAAATATTTGGTGAAAAAATATTGAAATTTTTGAATAAACCTTTTTCCCGGGCGTTTGTCCCGGCGAGGTGCTTCCGGCGCAATGTCTTGATTTACAATATTCAGCTGCTGGTTTCCGGTTGCAGCGGGCCGGTTCCCGGTTTTTTGCCCTGCAGGCGGGTCGTTTGGCCTTTTCGCGGTTTTTTGCGTGGCCGGCCGTCTCGAAGCAGCCTCGAAACCGCCTCGAACTTGCCCCGATGCCTCTTCGGGCTCCCTTTTGCTGCGCCATATCGCCGCCTTGTGTGACCCGCCCTTCGACGACCTGGCCGCAAGGGGGCCCGCCGGCTCTGCGGAGCGGCCCGCGCTCTGTGGAGCGGCTCCGGCGCTTCGCCCGTTCCGCGAACTGCCTGTCCGGTTGCTGTCGGCGCTATAATAATAAAAGGAAGGCGGCACCCGTGTGGGGCCGCCTCCCGAAGCGATGTGCCGACGCGGGCGCTATCGGATGACCTCGGCCAGCTTCTCGGCCAGCGCCTCGCCCCGCAGGTCGCGGGCGACGATTGTCCCCTCGGGCGAGAGGAGGAAGTTGGTCGGTATCGTGCGGATGCCGTACTGCTCGGCCGCCGGGCTGCTCTTGTCACCCTCGACGGCAATCACATTGGTCCAGGGCATGTCGTGCGTCGAGACGTAGTGCTTCCAGCGTGCCTGGTCGTTGTCGAGCGAGACGCCGTAGATTTCGAATCCGCGGTCGTGGTAGGCGGCGTAGGCCTCCGACAGATGGGGAATCTCCGCAATGCAGGGCGGGCACCACGTGGCCCAGAAGTCGATGAGCACCCACTTGCCCGGACCCACGAGGCTCGACAGCGAGCTCTGCTCGCCGGCCGTGTTGCGGAGCGTGAGCTCCATGTAGGGCTTGCCGATTTCGGTATTCTCGGCCGCCTCGATGCCGCGGAGCGCCTCCTGCATCATGGGGTGCGCCTGCATCGCCTCCGAGAAGCGGGCCATGCGCTCGCGCCCCTCGGCCGTCGTCAGCTTCGGCAGTTCGGCGTTGGTGAAGAGGTAGACGCCCAGCAGGTTGTCGAGGTTGGCATCGACGCTCTGGCTGACCAGCCGGTCGAGCCGCTGCTGCAGCGCGGCCGTCTGCACCGAGTCGGGCTGGGGCCCCAGGGCGAAGAACTCCTGCTGGAGGGCGGCCATCTGCTCGTTGAAGCTGTTGAAGCGGTCGTTCGAGGGGGTTCCCTCGGCGCGGTAGCCGGCCTGCGAGCGGGTGACGGTGATGTCGCCCGGCTCGACGAAGAGCATGAGCATCGGCGCGCGGAACTTGTTGGTCAGCATCGCTATGGCGGGCTCGGCCGCGCGATGGCGGATGGTGAAGCTGCTGTCCTGCTCCACGAGGGCGTAGCCCAGCTCCGTGCGGTCGCGGTCGGCCGCCACGAGGAAGAGCGAATCCCCCGGCGTGAGCTCCAGCTTGCCCGTGAGCGTGCAGGTGGAGCCTCCGCAGCTGCTCAGCAGCACGGCGGCCAGGAGTGCAAAAAGGGTCTGTTTCATCGTGATATCATTTTTGTGTTCTCGGTTCTCTACTTTACCTTGCGCTCGGGATGTTCGCGCAGAAACTGCTCCCAGCTCTCGGAGCCCCGCCGCGAGGCGGCCTTCTTGCCGCCGCCGAGCCCCTTGACCCGCTCGTCACCCATGGCTGCCAGCAGCGGGCTGGCCGAGGCGAAGTAGTGGCACAGGGCGACGGCCATGCCGTCGGTGGCGTCGAGCCGGCTGGGGATGGTGTCGAGCCGGAGCGTGCGCTGCACGATGGCTGCGACCTGCTCCTTGGTGGCCGAGCCGAGCCCCGTGATGCTCTGCTTGATGCGCGAGGGGGCATACTCGAAGACCTGCAGCCCGCGGCTCAGCGCGGCGGCCATCGCCACCCCCTGGGCCCGTCCCAGCTTGAGCATCGACTGCACGTTCTCGCCGAAGAAGGGCGACTCGAGCGCCACCTCGCGCGGGGCGTACTCGTCGGCCAGCGCCCCCACGCGCTCGAAGATGTAGCGCAGCTTGACGTAGGGGTCCTCCATCCGGTGCAGGTCGATGGCGCCCAGCACCACCGAACGCAGCTGCCGCCCCTCGACCTCGAGGATGCCGTAGCCCGTGTAGTTGGTTCCCGGGTCGATGCCCATGATGCGGTATTTCCCGACCGGCGGCATCGTCATTCGCCCTTTGCCTCGGCCGGGGCTTCGGTGGCGGCTGCTGCCGGCCCGTCGAACAGCTCGGCCAGCTTCTCGGCCAGCGCCTCGCCGCGCAGGTTGGTGGCAAGGATGGTGCCCTTCTTGTCGAGCAGGAAGTTCGAGGGGATGCCCTGCACGGCGTAGTCGCGTGCGGCGGGGTTGTCGAAGCCGTTGAGGTCGCTCACGTGTACCCAGTTCATCCCGTTGTCGCGGATGGCGTCGAGCCACTTCTGCTCGTTGTTGTCGAACGAGACGCCGTAGATTTCGAATCCGCGGTCGTGGTAGGCGGCATAGGCCTGCTTCAGATAGGGCACCTCACCCATGCAGGGACCGCACCACGAGGCCCAGAAGTCGACCAGTACGTAGCTGACCTCGGGACGCTCGAGCACCGACGAGAGCGAGACGATTTCGCGCTCGGGGTTGCACTGGATGATGTTGATGTAGGGCTGTCCGGGGTCGGTCTTCGACTTCTTGAGCGCCTGCTCGTGCAGCTTGACGAGCATCTCGGCCTGCTGCAGCGGCTGGGGGAAGGCGGCGATTTTCTCGAGCAGCTCGGCCCCCGTCAGGTCGTACTGCATGTCGTTGAGCAGCACCGCGCCGAAGAGGTTGTCGCCGTTGGCGGCGAAGCACTCGCGGTTCAGGGCGTCGTACTCCTGCTCGATGGCTGCGCGGCGCTCTTCGGCCGTGGCGGGGTTGCGGTACTCGTCGAGCAGCGCGCGCTGGCGGCCCGTGTAGGTGGCGTAGCCGTCGTTGGCCGGGGTGCCCGTGAAGAAGGGCGCCTCGGGCGTGCCGCCCAGGCGGATGTCACCCGGCTCGATGAAGAGCGGTGCGAGGAAGGTGGCCTGCGCCAGGTCGCGGTTGTCGGTCAGGTAGAGCGCCTGGGGCGTCGTGGCCTTGCCCTCGAAGCGGAAGGCCCCCTCCTTGACGGCCGTCGAGTCAACCACCGTCTCGCCGTTGCTCAGGTAGAGGTAGCCCTCGGCTCCCTCGATGTTGCCCTGGATGGTGTATTTGTCCGTGGAGCAGGCGCATGCAAGCAGTGCGGCTGCGAAGATGAGTGTTTTTTTCATGGCGTTTTTCGTGTTGTTTTTTCTTGGTTCGTGTTTGGGCGGAGCCGGGGTCAGTGCTGCCCCATGAGCTCCTCGAGCCGCCGCTCGAGCCGCTCGCCGCGCAGGTTCCTGTCGACGATTGTGCCGCTCTGCGTATCGATGAGCAGGTTCGACGGGATGCTCCGGATGGCGTAGTCGTGCGCCGCCGAGTTGTCGAAGTGTTTCAGTTCGCTCACCTGGAGCCACCGCAGGTCATGCTGCCGGATGGCCCCGAGCCAGGCGTCGCGGTCGCGGTCGAACGAGACGGCGTAGATTTCGAGCCCCAGCGGGCGGTAGCGCTCGTAGGCCTGCTTCAGATAGGGGACCTCCTTCATGCAGGGACCGCACCACGAGGCCCAGAACTCGACCAGCACGTAGCGGTTCGAGGGCTTTTGGACCGTTTCCCGCAAGCTGAGCGGCGTGCCGTCGGGCGCCGGCTGCACGATTTCGGTGTAGGGCTCGCCCGGCTCGCTCTTCAGCGCCTGGAGCGCCCGCTGCTTCAGCTCGGCGAGCAGCCGGTGCTGCTGCATCCGGGCGGGGAAGCGGTCGATGCAGGCGAGCACTTCGCGCGGCGAGAGCTCCTCGGCGATGTTGTAGCTCAGGAGCGTAGCCCCCAGCAGGTTGTCGCGGTTGGCCTCCATGCAGCGCCGTTCGAGGGCCCGGTAGGCCGAATCCTGCCGTTCGAAGGCGAGGTGCGAGATGAGCGTCACGCTGTCGCGCAGACGGCCGAGCGCCTCGTTGGCCGGCGTCCCCGCGGGGCGGATGCCCATCGGTTCCGAGGCCCGGCCGCTCAGCTCAATCGAGCCCGGCTCGAGGAAGAGCCGCGTGGCGAACCGTCCGTCGGCGGAGCGGAGCAGCGCCGGGGCCGCCTCGCTCAGCCGCCCCTCGAAGCGGAAGCGCCCCTTCGGGTCGACGCGGGCCGAATCGACCTCCGACGTGCAGAGGTTCGTCAGCAGAAGCACCCCTTCGGCCCCCTCCACCGAGCCGCTGAGCCGGTAGCGCTCTCCGTCGGCGCAGCCGCAGAGTGCCGCGGCCGCCAGCAGCAAGCAGAGCATGCGTTGCATGGCTACTCCTCCTTTCGGGTGAGCGCGGCGAGCTCCTTTTCGAGCGTGCGGACCCGGCTGTCGAGCTCGGGCAGACGCTTGAAGATGTTGGCCGCACGGTGGTACTGCATGCCCGGGAGGGCCGGGTAGCCGAAGCGGATTTCGTTGTCGGGCACGTTCTTGTCCAGACCGCTCTTCGAACCCACCTTGACGTTGTTGCCGATGGTGACGTGGTCGGCAATGCCCACCTGCCCGGCCAGGAAGCAGTTGCTGCCCACCTTCGAGGTGCCGGCGATGCCGGTCTGGGCCGACGATACGGTGTTCTCGCCGATTTGGACGTTGTGGCCGATTTGAATCAGGTTGTCGAGCTTCACGCCGCGGCGGATGATGGTCGAGTCGGTCTTGGCGCGGTCGATGCAGGTGTTGGCGCCAATCTCGACGTTGTCCTCGATGATGACGTTGCCCAGCTGCGGAATCTTGTCGAAGCCCCCCTCGGCGTTGGGCATGAAGCCGAAGCCGTCGGCGCCGATGACGGCACCGGCGTGGAGGATGCAGTTGCGTCCCACGACGCACCCCTCGTAGATTTTGACGCCCGGGTAGAGAATCGTCCCCTCGCCGATGCGGACGCCGTCGCCCAGGTAGACCTGGGGGTAAATCTGGCAGCCGGCGCCGATTTCCACGCCGCGCTCGACGACCGCGAAGTCGCCGATGTAGCACTTCTCGCCCACGCGTGCGCTCTCGGCGATGGAGGCCAGGCGGCTGATGCCCTCCTTGCGGGGCTTGGCGGCGTTGTACATCTCGAGCAGCTTCAGCACGCAGGCTCCGGCGTCGTCGACGCGGATGAGCGTGGCGGCGACGGGCTGCGAGGGGGTGAACGAGCGGTTCACCAGCACGATGCTGGCCTGGGTCGTGTAGAGGAAGGGCTCGTATTTGGGGTTGGTCAGGTAGGCGAGCGAACCGGCCTTGCCCTCCTCAATCGATGAGACGGTGTGCACGGTGGCCTGCTTGTCGCCCACGATGTCGCCTCCGAGGAAGCCGGCAATCATTTCGGCGGTAAATTCCATCATAGTCTATTTCGGTTTATTGGTTTTGCTGTTTTGTGTTTTGTGCTTTGTGCGGTTTGCGGCGCCTCCTGTGCGCCGGGTGCGCCTCCGGGGCCGGTGTTGCGGGGCGCGGCCGGTTGCCCGGGCCGCACCGCGGTGCTCAGAGGTAGTCGGCGATGTCGATTCCTTCGGGGAGGAACTCCTCGACCGAGCGGCCGAACGAGAGCACCTCGCGCACGGTCGACGAGGCGATGTCGGCCACGGGGGCCGGCGTAAAGAGCATCACGGTCGTCAGCGCGGGGTAGATGCGGTGGTTGGTCGCCTCCATCGTCCGCTCGTACTCGAAGTCGGTCGTGTTGCGGACGCCGCGGATGATGGCGCAGGCACCCACCTGCTCGGCGAATTCGCCCGTCAGTCCGGTGTAGATGCGCGCCTCGACGCGGTCGTTGCCGCGGTAGATGTCGTCGATGAGGCGCTTGCGGTTCTCGACCTTGAGCAGCCCCTGCTTGGCCGTGTTGTTCCCGATGCCGATGACGATGCGGTCGAAGAGGTTGAGGGCCGTCTCGACCAGCGCCGCATGGCCGCGGGTGAAGGGGTCGAAGGACCCCGGGAAAATCGCTGTCCGTTCCATATTCCGCAAATATACACAACAATATGGAAAGCGCAATGCCCGCCGGCCCCCGTGGCCGACATCGCCTCGTCGACCGTGCGCGAGGTGCTCTCGTTCGGCCGCTCGGTCGAGGAGTTCCTCCCCGAAGGAATCGACATCGCCGACTACCTCNTGGGTGTGTTGTTGGGCAAGCACGAGTCTGCCTACGATTTCTTGTACGAGCAGAAGACGGCATACGAGTGCTAGTACGGTCGCGTGGTCTCGGCGATGTGTATAAGAGAAAGGAATTGCAACCCCGGAAGGAGGCTTCCGGGTGTCGGTCCCCGGGCGTGTCTCCGGGAAGGCCGGGCCGGTGTGGGGTGGCGTGCGGAGCGGGTGCCGCGTTCGGCCTCCGGCGTGGAAGAGGCGGCGCGGCGGGCAACCCGGGGCTTCGGCTGCCGCGGCAAGACGGCAGGGTCGGGCTTGGGCTTGGGGGTTCGGGCGGCAGTTCCTCAGCGCTCGATGCGGACCTGCTCGGTGTAGACAATCCGCGTGTGGGGGTTCGACGAGACAATCTCCTGCCGCAGCGCCTTCGTACCCCAGCGGATGAAGAGGAAGCGGCGGGGGATGCGGTGGACGACCTGCCGCAGCGTGTCGACGCTCTCGACGCGGCAGGCGACCGAGTCGTCGCGGAGCATCCCCTCGACCGTCACCCAGGCGTCGCGCCAGCGGAAGAGGCGCACGGTGTCGCGCACGACGAGCGTGTCGCGCAGGGCGACGCGCACCGTCTCGCGCAGCGGGGCGTGGAGCTCCAGCCGCGTTGCGGTGACGCTCTTCGAGGCGGCCTCGAGGCGGCGGATGCGGATGCCCATCTGGCGGATGCGCTCGGCATCGGCGGCGCGCAGCTCCTCGAATTCGGCGGCGCGCAGCCGCAGCACCTGGGCCGAGGCGGCCTCCTCGTCGAGCCGCGTGCGGTAGTGGCCCACCTGGCTCGCCAGGGCACTCTGATTCTGGGTCAGGCGGCGGATTTCGGCCCGCTGGCGGGGCCACAACAGGAGTACGAGCCCCGTCAGCACCAGGGCGTAGAGCAGCAGATAACGATTCATGGAGGGTTGGTTTTCCGCAAAGGTAGGGTCGCCGGCGCCGCTTCGGTTTCCACTTTTTTCAGAAAAAATGAAGGTGCCGTGCCAGGCGTACGGCGGCATGTGGCGGCCCGGGATGGGATGGTCCGGGATGGCCCGGGGCTGCGGAAATTTCCTCCCGGGCCGGGAAGATGTCCGCCCGGGACGGCGGGTGCAGATGTGCCGGCGGGTCGCCGGACTACATGGGATAGCGGGCCTCCATCGCCTCGGCGATGCGTTCGGACAGGAGCGTCATGAAGGGCTCTCCGTCGCAGTGGGCAAGCGAGGTCACGCCGCGCCAGTCGACGTAGAAGAGCTCGTCGAACATCGGCAGCATGCGGCGCGGCAGCGGCTCCTCTACCACCTCGAAGCCCGCCCTCCGGGCGGCATCGAGTGCCGTCTGCCGCTCGACGCTCTGCGGCGCGGGTGCCGTGACGAGCGTATGGCCGCGCAGGGCGAAGAGCGGCGCATCGTCGGCCGTGAGCGCCCGGTCGGCCTCGTCGCAGCGCACGGCCACCTGCGCACCGGCCGCCTGCGCCTGCTGACGGGCCAGCGCCGCGGCCGCCTCGCGGGCCGAGGTGGGCCCCTCGCCGAAGGGAAGCGCATAGCGCAGCGTCACGGCGTCGGGCGTGATGCTGCGGTGGGCGTAGCCGCGGTAGAGCGAGATGCCGCGGAACGAACAGTCGACCTCGCCGCTGTCGTCCACCGCCAGACGGACGAAGAGCGAGCGGTCGCACCCCGCGGGGGCGTTGCGCCGGGCCTCCTCGCAGAGCATCCGCCGGGCCTGCTCCTCGTCGAGCGGCACACTGAAGCCGAAGAGGCTCCGCGCCCAGCCGTCGAGCAGGGCCAGATGTTCCGCGAGGTTGCGGCAGAAGCCGTCGAGCAGGTGGATGGTCTGGTAGAGGTATACGTCGGTCACAGCAGGAAGATTTTGAGCAGCAGTTCGCGCAGCAGTTCGCCGTCCGGCGCGCCGCCCGTGTTGATGCCCTTGCTTTTGGCGTCGTATTCGCGCAGCAGCCCCAGGATGCGGAAGACCTTGCGGTTGTCCCACGCGGCGGAGAACTGCTTGATTTCGTTCACGGCGTAGACGTTGCTCTTGCGCAGCGTCCGCATCAGCTCCGCATCCGACGGGAAGGGCTGCCCGCGGCGTCGGCTGAGCCAGCGCAGGTAGTTGACCGTGAAGTAGTCACGGAACTGCCCGAAGAGTGCCATGACGGTCAGCAGCAGCGGGTGCTCCTTGGGGTTGCGGGCGAAGTTGTCGGCAATCATCAGCGCCCGGGCCATGTCGCGCGAGGCGACCGCCTTGCAGAGTTCGAAGTTGTTGAATTCCTTCGAGATGCCGATGTTGGCCTCGATGTCGGCGTCGGTGATGCGGCGCGTCCCCTCGGGCAGCGAGACCACCAGCTTGTGCAGCTCGTTGGCGATTTTCGTGATGTCGGTGCCCAGATGGTCGGTCAGCATCGAGAGCGCCTTGGGGTCGATGGCGAGCCCCCGTGCGGCGATGAACTGCTGGAGCCACGGCCCGATTTCGTAGTCGCGCGGGCGGACCGATTCGAGCACCGCACCGTTGGCCGCGCAGCTCTTGTAGAGGGCCGAGCGCTTGTCGACGCTCTTCTCCTTGTGGCAGATGACCAGAACGGTCGTCGGCGAGGGCTTCTGCGTGTAGAGCGCCAGCTTGTCGAGCCCGCGGAGCTGCTGCGCCTCGCGGACGATGACCACCTCGCAGGCCCCCATCATCGGCATCTGGCGGCAGAGCGTCACCACCTGCCCCGCATCGGTGTCGCGGCCGTAGACCGTAATCTGGTTGAACGAGCGCTGGGCCTCGTCGAGAATCGTCGTTGCGAGCTGCTCGCACAGCGCGTCGATGAAGTAGCTCTCCTCGCCCATGAGCAGGTATACGGGGGCGAAGCGGCGGGCGGCCACCTGGGCCGTCAGCCGTTCGAACTCGGTGGCCGAGTCGCGGAATTTGATAGCACCCTTGGCCATGTTCAGACAATTTCCTTGGTAATGCGCAGCACGTTCTCCGTCTCGCGCGTGAGGCGGTAGCGGTCGTCGATGCGGCGCCCCACCACCCAGACGATATCGTCGCCCGAGAGCAGCACGAACTGCCGCCCCTTCTCGGCCACTGAGACCTTGGCGTCCTTCAGGAAGTCGCTCAGCTTCTTGCGGCCGGTCATGCCGAAGGGGATGAACCAGTCGCCCTCACGCCAGCGGCGCAGCGTGAGCGGGAAGCGGAGCTTGTCGACGTCGACCTGGGCAATGTGCTCCGGCACGCCGAAGTTCTCGATGGTGTCGATGTCGCAGTATTCGAAGTAGAGCACCGAATTGCCGCAGTAGCTGCGCGGCGCCCCCCGCTCGACGGTGGTCATGCAGTCGTCGCCGGCCGGGATGGGCCCCACGACGATGTTGCCGCGGTCGGTGCAGGCGACATATTCGCGCGAGTAGAAGCGGCGCCCCGTCGTCCCGTGGTCCAGGGCGTGGCAGAGCGAGTCGATGACGTCGCCCTTGAAGCCGTAGGCCGAGCTGAGCAGCTCGTAGACCACGAAGTTGCGCGGGAAGGCCGGGTCGATGCGGTCGAGAAGAATCGTGTCGAGCCCGTCGGCCGAGGTGACCGCCACGGCGCGGATGCGCTCGATGCCGTGGTTGATGAAGAGCTGCGCGTCGGTCAGACGGGCGATGTTGCTCCGCATCAGGCTCGTGAACTTGGGGTTGATTTCCCGGATGCGGGGGATGAGCCCCAGCCGGATTTTGTTGCGCAGGTATTTGGTCGAGCGGTTCGACGAATCCTCGCGGAAGGGGATGTGCTCCGCTACGGCGAACTCGAGAATCTCCTTGCGCGAGGCGAAGAGCAGCGGGCGGATGACGCGGCCGATTTGGGTCGAGATGCCCGTCAGCCCGCGCAGCCCCGTACCGCGCAGCAGGTTGATGAAGAAGGTCTCAATCGAGTCGTCGGCATGGTGCGCCACGGCGATGGCCGGATAGTTGTACTGACGGCTCAGCTCGTCGAACCAGGCGTAGCGCAGGCGGCGGGCCGCCATCTCCATCGATTCGCCCGTACGCTCCATCTCGGCGGCCGTGTCGAAGCGGCGGTTGTAGCAGGGGACGCCGTAGCGGGCGGCCTGCCGGGCTACGAGCACCTCATCCTCGTCGCTTTCGGTGCCGCGCAGCTGGAAGTTGCAGTGGGCGACCCCCACCTCGTAGCCGCTGCGGATGAAGAGCGTGAGCATGACCATCGAATCCACGCCGCCCGAGACGGTCAGCAGCACGCGTCCGCCCGGGGGAAGCAGTTCGTTTACGGCGATGTAGCGTTGAAAGGAGTCCAGAAGATGTGCCATAGGCAAAAGGGTTCGGTTGCAGGTGTGTGGCGCGGAGCCTCGGCGCCGCGTCGGGATTCGGTAGTGGGGCGGGCCGCCGGGGCGGCCCCGCCCGGTGTCTTGCTCAGAGGATGTTCACCTCGGTGTCGATGGCCACGCCGAACTTCTCGTGGACCTTGGCCTGCACCTTGCGGGCGAAGGCGAGCACCTCGCCGCCCGTGGCGCCGCCCAGATTGACGAGCACCAGCGCCTGGCGGTCGTGCACGCCGACGCGCCCCTCGTGGTACCCCTTCAGCCCGGTGCGGTCGATGAGCCAGCCGGCCGCCAGCTTCACCTTCGTCGGGTCGGCGGCGGGGTAGAGCGGCATGTCGGGATAGCTCTCGCGCAGCCGTTCGGCCACGGGCTTCTCCACGACGGGGTTCTTGAAGAAGCTGCCGGCGTTGCCCGTCACGGCCGGGTCGGGGAGCTTCGAGCGGCGGATGGTGCAGACCGCCTCGCGGATGTGCTCGAGCGTGGGTCCGCCCAGCGCCTCGACCTCACGCTGCAGGTCGCCGTATTCGAGCCGCGGACGCGGCGTGCGGCTCAGGCGCAGCGTGATGGCCGTGATGATGACCTTGCCGCGCAGCGCATGCTTGAAGAGGCTCTCGCGGTAGCCGAAGCCGCAGTGCGCGGCATCCATCACCAGCATGTTGCCCGTCTCGACGCAGAACATCTCGACGCTCTCGAGCGCATCCTTCACCTCGCAGCCGTAGGCCCCGATGTTCTGCACCGGCGCGGCCCCCGCCTTGCCGGGAATGAGCGAGAGGTTCTCCAGGCCCCAGAGCCCCCGTTCGACGCTCCAGGCCACCAGCACGTCCCACTCGACGCCCGCCTCGACGCGCAGCCGGACCGTGCCGCCCTGCTCGCCGAGCGTCGTGATGCCCTCGCCCACAGGGCAGAAGAGCACCCCCTCGTAGTCACGCGTGAAGAGTATGTTGTTGCCGCCGCCGAGGACGTACCACTGACGCGGCGCGCCGGCGGAGAAGAGTTCGCGCAGCTCGTCCGGCGTCTCGAATTCAACCAGACGGGCAGCCGTTTGCGCGACGTGGAAACTGTTGCGGTCGCGCAGGTCGATATGCTCAAATTCTCGAATCATGATGTGCAAAGTTAGGAATTATTTTATAACTTTGATACACGGAACCCGATGACCGGTCCCCAAACACCGAAAACGAAAACCAAAACCCATAAACCCATGTTTACCTCCGAAGACCTGCTTCAAATACAGCAACACGGACTCACGACCGAGGCCGTGGAACAGCAACTCGAAAATTTCCGCCGGGGATTCCCCTTTCTGAAGGTCGTCCGCGCCGCCTCGCCCGGGGACGGCGTGCGCGTGCTCTCCCGTGAGGAGGCTCAGGCTGCGGCCGAACGCTACGACCGCGCGGCCGAAGGCCTCGGCGTGGTGAAGTTCGTGCCGGCGTCGGGCGCCGCGACGCGCATGTTCAAGGAGCTCTTCGAGTTCATCAACGAGGACAAGCGCGGCAAGGGCATCGACACGCTGCTCGACAACATCGAGAAGTTCGCCTTCTGGCCCGAACTGAAGGCCGTGCTGCCGGCCGGCGCCGACGACAAGACCATCGTCCGCTGCATCGTCGGCGAGGGGCTCGGCTACGGCTCGAAGCCCAAGGGGCTGGTCACCTTCCACGCCTATCCCGAAGGGGCGCGCAAGGCGGCCGAAGAGCATCTGGTCGAGGGGGCCGCATACGCCTCGTCGCACGGCGTGGCGCGCATCCACTTCACCGTCTCGCCCGAACACATGGAGGAGTTCAAGTCGCTGCTTGCGGCGCGGATTCCCGCCTACGAGAAGCGTTTCGGCATCCGCTACGACATCTCCTACTCGGTCCAGAAGCCCTCGACCGACACCATCGCCGTCAACCCCGACAACACCCCCTTCCGTCAGGAGGACGGCTCGCTGCTCTTCCGTCCGGCGGGCCACGGCGCGCTGATTGAGAACCTGAACGACATCGACGCCGACCTCATCTTCATCAAGAACATCGACAACGTGACCACCGACGCCCGCCGCGGCGACACGGTCCTTTATAAGAAAGTGCTGGCCGGCCTGCTGCTCGAACTGCAGCAGGAGACCTTCGCTCACCTGCGGGCGCTCGATGCCGGCACGGCCGACCTCACCGCCGTAGCCGGCTTCATCGAGCAGCGCCTCTGCGTGAAGTTGCCCGCCGAATACGATGCGGCGCTGCTGCGTGCGGTGCTCGACCGCCCCATCCGCCTTTGCGGCATGGTCCGCAACGAGGGCGAGCCGGGCGGCGGCCCCTTCTGGGTGGGCAACCCCGACGGCACGCAGTCGCTGCAGATTGCCGAGTCGAGCCAGATTTCGCCCGACGACATGCCGCTCATGAAGCAGGCCACGCACTTCAACCCCGTGGACCTGGTCTGCGGCGTGCGCAACGTCTCGGGCGGGAAGTTCGACCTGAGGCGCTACACCGACCCCTCGACGGGCTTCATCTCGTCGAAGTCGAGCGGCGGCCGTCCGCTGCGCGCCCAGGAGCTGCCGGGCCTCTGGAACGGAGCCATGGCGCGCTGGAACACCATCTTCGTCGACGTGCCCATCACCACCTTCTCGCCCGTGAAGGTGGTCCAGGACCTGCTGCGCCCCCAGCATCAGCAGTGACGGGACGGCGTGCGGCTGCCGGAGAGGTATCCCCGTAACGCTCCGGTGCTCCTCGTCTGCACCTTGTGCGGAGCTCCGCGCGAGGCCTCCCGGAAAATACCCGGGTAATATCTCGGACCGCATGAAGTTCGGGCGGCGGAAGTTGCTTCCGCCGCCTTTTTCGTCCCCTGCAGGCCGCTCCGTCTTGCGGTTCGACAGCTTCTGTGACCGAATTTTGTCGATTTGCAGACGATATTGTTCCTTTGGAGAATAAATTGTTACATTCGGATGCGGTTTGTGGAGAAACTTTTCTATATTTGTGTGCGCAAAATGAAAATCGACGATTAAACTGTATAACAAAATGGAAAACAAACTTCAACAATTGACCCAGAAACTCTACGACGAGGGGCTGGAGAAAGGTCGCGCCGAAGCGGAACGTCTGGTCGCCGAAGCCAAGACACAGGCTGCCGCCATCGTGGAAGAGGCCCGCAATCAGGCGGCCGGCATCGTCAAGCAGGCCGAGGCCAAGGCTGAGGATGTCGCCAAGAACACGCTCACCGAGATTTCGCTCGCCGGCAAGCAGGCCGTCTCGAAAATCAAGGCCGAGCTGAGCGGCGCGATTGTCGCCCGGAGCATCTCGAAAGGGGTGAAGCAGAGCGTAGCGGACCCCGCCTTCCTCAAGGAGATGCTGCTGGCCGTAGCCCGCAACTGGAACGGAGCCGACGCTGGCAAGGTGGAGCTCCGCGCCCTGCTGCCCGAGGCTCAGCGCAAGGAGTTCGATGCCGCCTTCGCCGCAAGCGTCAAGGAGCTGCTGGCCGCCGGCATCGAGGTGGGTTATTCGAAGGATGTGAAGAGCGGATTCAAGGTGGCGGCCAAGGACGGCGGCTACTACATCTCGTTCTCCGACGCGGATTTCGACGCGCTGCTGGGCGAGTACCTCCGCGACAAGGTGTCGGAACTTCTCTTTAAGGCCGAATAGTCATGTCCTCGCGGAACTATTACAGTCTGGTCGCCGGACTGCGCGAGTATGCGCTCGACGCCGACACCAAGGGCTTTGATGCGAAGGGCATCGTCGAGGAGATTCTCGACGGGGTCTGCGCGTCGGACGCCTCGGAGGTGCGTCTGCTCTACGGCTACTACGACTGCGAAAACATCCTCGCGCTGCGGGCGGGCCGCTCGGCCCACAACCCGCTGGGCAACCTCTCGCGCGAGGAGCTCGAGCA
This sequence comes from Alistipes sp. Marseille-P5061, assembly GCF_900290115.1. Classification (GTDB taxonomy): domain Bacteria; phylum Bacteroidota; class Bacteroidia; order Bacteroidales; family Rikenellaceae; genus Alistipes; species Alistipes excrementigallinarum. Next base: position 520,253 of record NZ_LT985749.1, on the reverse strand, counting down.
GGAGCTCAAGGCGCCGTCGCGTCTGCCGCAGGGCATCGCCCGCGTGGTGAAGGCCTACGCCGACCCCGAAGGCGAGGAGGCCGAGGAGGTCGATACGTCGCGCCGCTTCGAGACGACGCTCTTCGCCGCCTACTACTCCGCCTGCCGCCGCTCGCGGAGCCGCTTCCTGCGTGCCTGGTCCGAATTCGACCGCACGCTGCGCAACGTTATGGCCGCACTGGCCGCCCGCGCCGCCTCGCGCCCGGTCGAGGAGGTGGTCGTGGGGGGAGGCGACGTGGCCGAACAGCTGCAGCGCAGCTCGGCCGCCGATTTCGGCCTGCGGGGCGAACTTCCCTTCATCGACTCGGTCATCGCGGCGATGACCGACGAGGCCAACCTCATGGAGAAGGAGCGCAAAATCGACCTGGTCCGCTGGGAGGAGGCCTCCGAGCTGGCGACGTTCGACTATTTCAATATAAACGCCATACTCTCGTATCTGGTCCGCATCAACATCGTGGCCCGCTGGGCGCGGCTCGATGCGGCGCGCGGTCGCGAGATGTTCAACCGGCTGCTGGCCGAGCTGGACGGCAAGGAGTTGATAAATAAGTAAAAACAATCATACGATGAAAACTACAGGACGTGTAAACGGTATCATCTCCAATATCGTGATTGTCAAGGCCGACGGACCCGTGGGCCAGAACGAAATCTGTCACGTGTACGTCGGAGATACCAGAATGATGGCCGAGGTCATCAAGGTCGTGGGCGACAACGCCTATGTGCAGGTGTTCGACAGCACCCGCGGCCTCAAAATCGGCGACAAGGTCGAATTCGAAGGCCACATGCTCGAGGTGACGCTCGCCCCGGGCATGCTTTCGCGCAACTACGACGGTCTGCAGAACGACCTCGAGAAGATGGACGGTCTGTTCATCGCCCGCGGTTCGATTACCGACCCGGTCGACTTCGAGGCGCTGTGGGAGTTCAAGCCGCTGGCCAAGGCCGGCGACAAGGTCTCGGCCGCATCGTGGCTCGGCGAGGTGCAGGAGCAGTGGGTGGCCCACAAGATTATGGTCCCCTTCACGATGACCGAAACCTATACGGTCAAGAGCGTGGCGGCTCCCGGCAAGTACAAGGTGACCGACACGGTGGCCGTGGTGACCGATGCCGAAGGGCATGACCACGACATCACGATGGTCCAGAAGTGGCCCGTCAAGCAGGCAATCCGCTGCTATACGGAGAAGCCGCGCCCCTCGCGCGTGATGGAGACGGGCGTGCGCGCCATCGACACCTTCAACCCCATGGCCGAGGGCGGTACGGGCTTCATCCCGGGCCCGTTCGGCGCCGGCAAGACGGTGCTTCAGCACGCCATTTCGAAGCAGGCCGAGGCCGACATCATCATCATGGTGGCGTGCGGCGAGCGTGCCAACGAGGTGGTCGAGATTTTCAAGGAGTTCCCCGAGCTGGTCGACCCCCGTACGGGCCACAAGCTCATGGAGCGCACCATCATCATCTGCAATACGTCGAACATGCCCGTCGCCGCGCGTGAGGCGTCGGTCTATACGGGTATGACCATCGGCGAGTACTACCGCTCGATGGGTCTCAAGGTGCTGGTCATGGCCGACTCGACGTCGCGCTGGGCCCAGGCGCTGCGTGAGATGTCGAACCGTCTGGAGGAGCTTCCCGGTCAGGACGCCTTCCCGATGGACCTCTCGGCCATCATCTCCAACTTCTATGCACGTGCCGGTCTGGTGAAGCTCTACAACGGCCAGACGGGTTCGGTAACCTTCCTCGGTACGGTGTCGCCTGCCGGCGGTAACCTCAAGGAGCCGGTGACCGAGTCGACCAAGAAGGCGGCGCGCTGCTTCTACGCCCTCTCGCAGGGCCGCGCCGACTCGAAGCGCTACCCGGCCATCGACCCGCTGGACTCCTACTCGAAGTATCTGGAGTATCCCGAAATCCGCGAGTACCTCGACGAGCACATCGGCAAGAACTGGGTCGACATGGTCTATGCCGGCAAGACGATTGTCCAGCGCGGCAAGGAGGCCAACGACCAAATCAACATCCTGGGTGACGACGGCGTGCCCGTGGAGTACCACGAGCGCTTCTGGAAGTCGGAGCTGCTCGACTTCGTCATCCTGCAGCAGGACGCCTTCGACGACATCGACGCCAACTGCCCCATCGAACGTCAGAAGATGATGTACGAGATGGTGCTTGACATCTGCCGTAAGGACTTCGGCTTCGCCGATTTCGAGCAGTGCTCGCAGTTCTTCAAGGGACTCATCAACCTCTTCCGCCAGATGAACTACTCGGAGTGGAAGTCGGAGAAGTTCGAGAACTACCGCAAGCAAATCGTGGAGTATGTGAGTGAACAATCCAAATAAAGCGGAAGAATATGACAACACGTGCATTTCAGAAGATATATACCAAAATCGACAACATCACCAAGGCCACGGTGACGCTCAAGGCGTCGGGCGTCGGCAACGACGAGCTGGCCACCGTCGGCGGCAAGCTGGCTCAGGTGGTGAAAATCATGGGTGAGAACGTCACCCTGCAGGTGTTCGCCGGCACGGAGGGCATCGCCACCGACTCGGAGGTGATTTTCCACGGCGAGCCCCCGAAGCTCCGCGTCTCGGACAACCTCGCCGGCCGCTTCTTCAATGCCTACGGCGAACCGCTCGAGGGCGGCGAGCAGCTGGAGGGCGAGGCGCGCGAAATCGGCGGCCCGACGGTCAACCCCTTCAAGCGTATCCAGCCTTCGGAGCTCATCGCCACGGGTATCGCTGGCATCGACCTGAACAACACCATCGTGACGGGTCAGAAGATTCCCTTCTTCGCCGACCCCGACCAGCCCTACAACGCCGTGATGGCCAACGTGGCGCTGCGTGCCAAGGCCGACAAGATTATCCTGGGCGGCATGGGTCTTACCAACGACGACTTCCTCTACTTCAAGGCGGTCTTCGAGAACGCCGGTGCGCTTGACCGCATCGTTTCGTTCGTCAACACGACCGAGAACCCGCCCGTCGAGCGACTGCTCGTGCCCGACATGGCGCTGACGGCCGCCGAATACTTCGCCGTGGACAAGGGCGAGAAGGTGCTGGTGCTGCTCACCGACATGACGCTCTACGCCGACGCGCTGGCCATCGTCTCGAACCGTATGGACCAGATTCCCTCGAAGGACTCGATGCCCGGTTCGCTCTATTCGGACCTGGCGAAAATCTACGAGAAGGCCGTGCAGCTGCCCAACGGCGGTTCGATTACGATTATCGCCGTGACGACCCTCTCGGGCGGCGACATCACCCACGCCGTGCCCGACAACACGGGTTACATCACCGAGGGTCAGCTCTTCCTGCGCAACGACTCCGATACGGGCAAGGTCATCGTCGACCCGTTCCGTTCGCTGTCGCGACTCAAGCAGCTGGTTATCGGCAAGAAGACGCGTGAGGACCACCCCCAGGTGATGAACGCCTGCGTGCGCCTCTACGCCGATGCGGCCAACGCCAAGACGAAGCTCGAGAACGGTTTCGACCTCTCGGACTACGACGAGCGTACGCTGCGCTTCGCCCACGACTACTCCGAGAAGCTGCTGGCCATCGACGTGAACATCAGCATCACCGAGATGCTCGATACGGCCTGGACGCTCTTCGCCAAGTACTTCTCGCGTGAGGAGGTGGCCATCAAGGAGGAGCTCATCAAGAAATACTGGAAAGCATAAGCTACGGAGCAATGGCAATCAAGTTTCAATACAACAAGACTTCGCTCGGCGAACTCGGCAAGCAGCTGAAGATGCGGCAGAAGGCGCTCCCTACCATCAAGAGCAAGGAGTCGGCCCTGCGCTCCGAGGTCAAGAAGGCGAAGGACTCCGCCGGCGACTACCAGCGGCAGTTGGAGGCGCTCAAGCAGCGCTACGACTACATGGTGTCGCTGTGGGGAGAGTTCGATACGGACTTGTTGCGCATTGCGGACATCGAACTTTCGGTTCAGAAGATTGCGGGCGTCCGTACGCCGCAGCTCTCCGAGGTGAAGTTCGAACAGAAGCCCTACGACCTCTTCTCCTCGCCGGTGTGGTATGCCGACGGAGTGGAGATTCTCAAGAGCCTGGCACGTCTGGGCATCGAGTACGAGGTCTACAACCGCAAGATGGAGCTTCTGGATTTCGCACGTCGCAAAACCACTCAGAAGGTGAACTTGTACGAAAAGGTGCAGATACCGGGGTACGAGGACGCCATACGTAAAATCAAACGCTTCATGGAGGATGAGGAGAACCTCTCGAAATCCGCCCAGAAGATTGTGAAGACCAAACAGCAGCAGGCCGGGGAGGGCTCGATGTTATGATAGCGAAAATGTCGAAATACGACTTTGTGCTCTATGCGGCACAGAGCGAGGACTTTATCGAACGGCTGCGTGAACTGGGTCTGGTCGACATCACCACGACGGGCTGGGAGCCCTCGGAGGAGGACCGCCAGTTGCTGCTCGACATCGAAGGCCACGCCAAGGCGGCCGACTTCCTGCGGACGTTCCGCGAGGAGAAGGAGCGCTTCAAGGCCGACGCCGAACCCTTCTCCACGGGCGAGGAGGCCTACCGCCACTATGCGGCCGCCTCGAAGCAGGCTGCGGCGCTCAATGCCGAAATCGCCCGCCTCGAGAAGAGCGCCGACGAGCTGCGCCCCTGGGGCGAGTTCTCGGTCGAGAGCCTGCGCCGCCTCTCGGAGCAGGGCATCGTGCTGCGTTACTTCTCGGCACCCGCCTCGGCCTACGACAAGTATGCCGCCGAGTGGGCCGAAGAGTATACGCTCGAGCTCATCCACCGCGGTGAGTCGACGGCCTACTTTGTAGTGGTCGCCGCTCCGGGCCAGGAGGTGAACCTCGACGCTCAGGAGATGAAGGCCCCGACGATGGACATCCGCGAGGCGGAGCGCCGCATCGCCGAGACGCGGGCACGGCTTGAGGCCCTCGACGCCGAATTCTCGCGCGTCGCCGCCTCGGAGCAGCTGCTCGCCGAGCATGCCGCGTCGCTCAAGGAGCGTCTGCAGTCGCTCCGCGTGACGGAGACGGCCCGTCAGGAGGCCGACGGCACGCTGCTCGTTCTGGAGGGATGGGCCGAAAAGGCAACCTCCGAGCGGGTGGACGCCCTGCTGGAGCAGTATCCCAACGTGGTCTACATCAAGTCGGACCCCACGCCCGAGGACAACACCCCCGTGCAGCTGCGCAACGGTTGGTTCGCCCGCATCTTCGAGATGGTGGGCGACATGTACGCCCGTCCGAAGTACGGCACCATCGACCTGACGCCCTACTTCGCCCCCTTCTACATGCTCTTCTTCGGCATCTGCCTCAACGACGCCGGCTACGGCCTGGTGCTGCTGGCCATGGGCCTCTGGATGCTTCACAAGAACCGCAAGCCGGGCATGATGCGCCGCGCCGCATGGTTCGCCACGATGTGCGCCATCGCCACGGTGCTCTTCGGCGGCTTCTGCGGGTCGTTCTTCGGCGTAAGCATGCAGAGCTGGGTGCCGACGGGTGCCGACGGTGAACCGCTGTTCCGCTTCTACGACTTCCAGAACAACTTCTTCTCCGTGGCACTGGCCATCGGCATGGTGCAGATTCTTTTCGGCATGCTCATCAGCATCGTCACCACGACGCGCACCTTCGGCATCAGCCACGCGCTCGGCTCGCTGGGATGGTTCCTCATCCTGCTGGGCGGTTCGGTAGCCGGAGGTCTTCCGATGCTCAACGAGGCGTGGGTCATTCCGGGCTTCACCACCTCGTCGCCGGCCTTCTACGCCGTGCTCGGCATCGGTGTGTTCCTCATGCTCTTCCTCAATTCGCCGGGCCGCAACCCGCTGCTGAACCTCGGAGCAGGTGTCTGGAACTTCTACAACAACGTGACGGGTCTCCTGAGCGACGTGCTGTCGTACATCCGCCTCTTCGCCATCGGCCTCTCGGGCGGTGTGCTGGCGCTGGTCTTCAACTCGCTGGCCGAGGGCTTCGTGCCCGACGATGCAGGCATTGTGGGCCGGATTCTCATCATGCTGCCGATTCTGCTCATCGGTCACGGCATCAACCTCTTCATGTCCACCATCTCGTCGTTCGTCCACCCGATGCGTCTGACGTTTGTGGAGTTTTACAAGAATGCAGGCTTCGAAATGGGCCCCCGCTCGTTCGACCCGCTGCGCAAAATGGATAAGTAAAAAACAACAATAACAACAAAACTCATTCTAAAACTATGGAAACAACAGCTTTGGTATTGGCCTACGTCGGTGTGGCCTTGATGGTAGGTCTGGCAGGTATCGGTTCTGCCATCGGTACTTCGATTTGCGGCCAGGCGGCGGTCGGAGCCATGAAAAAGAACAACTCGGCTTTCGGTAGCTACATGATTCTTTCGGCGCTTCCCGGTTCGCAGGGCCTTTACGGATTCGTCTGCTTCTTCATGGTACAGGGCTTCCTTTCGAGCCCCTCGATGGTTCAGGCCTGCGCCGTTCTGGGTGCCGGTATTCTGGTCGGCATCGTGAACTTCGCCGCTGCCATCTATCAGGGCAAGGTCTGCGCCAACGGTATTGCAGCCGTGGGTAACGGTCACGACGTGATGGGTAAGACGCTGATTCTGGCCGCCTTCCCGGAGCTCTACGCCATTCTGACGGTGGCTGCCACCTTCCTGATTGCCAACATCGTACGCTAATCGCACGACGCGGCCTGACGGCCGGAACCCGCTTGGGGTTCCGGCCGTTTTTTTTGTGCCGCTGTTGCCGCCGTTTTTTGTGCCCGTCGCTGCGCCGCTGTCCATTGCTCATTTTGCTTCCGTCGGTTTCACCCCTTTTACTACCGGTGTCCCCGGTTCCTTGAGCTCGTCATTCCTGGTCCTTTTTGCCGGCGTTTTCGGTTCCTTGAGCTCGCTGTTTTCGGTTCCTTTTGTCAACGTTCTCGACCCCTTGAGCTCGCCGTTCCCAGTCCCTTGTGCCGGCGTTTTCCGGCCCTGTCTCCCGTCTGCCGCTTCTTGACCCAGCCGTTCGTCGGCTTTTGTTCCTGCCTCCTGACTCTCTTGACCTCTGTTCGCCGCTGCACTGTCCATTCTTAGGATTCCCGCCTCAGCGTCGCCTGTCTCCCTTGGTTTGGGGCCCGCCGCATCCATCTCCTCCGACCATCTCCTCCGCCCATCCCTTCCGCTCATCCCCTTCGCTCATCCCCTTCGTCCATCTCCTTTGCCCATCCCTCTTGCCCATCCTCTCCGTCCATCCTCTCCGTCCATCTCCTTTGTCCATCCCCTTTGCCCATCCTCCCCGTCCATCTCCTCCGCCCCCCCCTCACCATGCTATTCGTTGCCTTGCACTGGTTGAGCCGGCAGCATGGAGGTGTTAGTCCATATTGGTCGAGAGTCTGTGTGGGGGGCGGGGCAGTTGAGGACGGGGTGCACTGCCGGGAAACGGGCAGGACGCCGATGCCGAAGTCGGCCGGTTGGAGGAGCTAGGTGAGGGGAGAAAAGTGGAGGAGAGAAAAGTGGAGGAGAAAGGTGAGGAAAGGAGAGGAAAAGGAGGAAGAAAGGTGAAGGGGGAGGTGAGAAAGAAAGGTCGGGGAGAAAGGTGAGGAAAAAGTGAGGGGAAGAGAAAGGTGAGCCGGCATTCGCTCTCCTCCGCCGGGAGCGTAAGGAGGGGCTAATCGCCCGGATAATATACCGCGGGGAGTGGGGCCTGCGCGTGGTCAACGGAGACAAAAAAGAGAGGAGCGGCAATCCGTGAAGGATTGTCGCTCCTCTTTGATTCGTTGAACGCGGCGTTGCGCCTCATTTGTAATAGTCAAGACTTGTTCTGACATTTTCTATACTATCGGACAAAAAAAGTGTCTGCGGGTGAGCATGCGGCTCGGGGACATTGTCTGACCTGAATTAGTCAAGACTTAATCTGACAGTTACGCATAAAAAGAGTAGATTTGTAACATAAAAGCAGATTAAGCGACAAAGTAGGCCTTACCCTTGTCAGGGTTACCGATGGCATTCTTGTCAATTGATATCTTGATGCAACCCTTGACATCCTTGCCGCCATCGTGGGCAAGCTGGCTTCCCTCGACATAGAAGTCGGTGGGACCGTTCCACTCGCCCTCATCGGCGATGAGGCTGTAGGTCTTGGCGTTCATGTCGATGTTGTACTTGGTCTCCTGACCGTCGCAGGTCAGCGTAACGATGCCGTCGGAGATGGTGTAGGTACCCTCCTTCGTGCCAATCTTGCCGCCGCCGAAGCCGTCGAGTACCAGCTCGTCACCCGAGCCGCTTGCAGGCTTATAGCTGCCGGCCTCCTTGCCCTTCTCGATGAGGTTCGTCGTGCTGCCGTCATAGGTGTACTGGAGCAGCTTCTCGCCCTCCTTCATAACGAAGCCCGTTGCCGAAGCGTCGCCGAGCGATTCTCCGTTGGTGAACTCCATGTCAACCTTGGTGAGCTGGTAGCCCTCGCGCTCGAAGAGGTAGTATGCGGTGCCCGTCGACGTCTTGACCTCGAGCAGGTACTTGCTGCCGCCTGCGTTGCCGGCCGAGATGAAGCTCGAAAGGTCGTTCTTGCTCATGATGTAGAAGCGGACGTTGTCCGGCATATCCTCGAGCAGGTTGCTTACCCATGCGACGGTCATCTCATCGTCGTAACGGCCCGACAGACCGTAGAACTCGCACGATGCTGCGTCGTATGCGAACTGCTTGGTCGACTCGTCGTAGCTAATCATGCCCTGGAAGTCGAACTTGTTTGCGTCGGTGGTTTTCACCGAGAATGCGGTGTTCGACTTAATCTCGGCCTCGAGTGTCGTGGCGTCGTAGCGCTCCAGCTTGCCGAGCTGGGTCGTGTTGATGAAGAAGCCCTTGTAGTTGCCGACCAGTGCCTTGCCTACGAAGTCGTTCTTCTCGCTCGATTTGATGGTCATGGTGAGGGGCTCGGCCGGCATGACGAGCGTCCAGTAGCTGTTGAAGTCCCAGCCGTTGTCCTCGAAAATCGTCTGGTCTTCGTAGTGGGTGCCGGTGCGCTTGCCGACGATGGTTACCGAGTAGTTGTAGCCCAGGTCGACCTCATAGGTGAACTGTACGACCTGATTGTAGAAACCGCGGTACATCTTGTTGCCGTCCTCGTCGAGCACGGGGTCGCCGTTGTCGTCCTTTACCAGGGCGTTGAGCATGTTGATGTAGGCGTGATCGTCGCCTTCAAGCGTGATGTCGTTGTACTCGGTAGCGGTGGTAACGTCCAGAGATACGTCGTGAGCCGGCATCGTGAACTTGAAGGTGTACTGCTTGTAGTCGGGCTGCAGCTTCACGTCGCCCTCCTGCTTGCAGAACTCGCCCAGCTCCGAACCGTAGGCTATGCTGGTGATACCGAGCGAAAGGTCCGTGACGTTGACGTAGAAGGTAATCTCGGTTCCCGAAACGGCCGACTGGGGAACGTTCACGAAGTTGAAGGTGTCGGAGTTGTCGTAGTAAATCGAATACTCGGTCGGGGCCATTTCACGCACCTCGATGTTGAGCGTCACGTCGCTGGCCGGCATCGTGAAGGTGTAGTTGAAGGTGTTGGTCTCGGCATCCGAGGAGACGAACGTGCAGGGCTCCTCGTTATAGTGGACCGTAACGATTTCCATGCCTTCGGCCGGAACAATGCTCAGGGGAACTTCGTCGCCGGCTTTGGCCGATTCAGCCACGGTGACCTGATAGTTTTCGGACGTCGGAACCGTGATGGCGAAGCTTGGTGCCGCACCTTAGGTGTTGTCCTCCGAGCATCCTGCTGCGCCTGCGAGCAGGGCGCCCATCAGCAGAAACTTGAGAAATGGGTTTTTCATAAAAGGTACTTAAGGGGGTTAAACAATTGCGGAGGATTAAATGGCCCCTCGTTCGGCCATTATCGTTGGGTTACTCTATGCTGGTTGGTTTATAAAACGAAACCCGCTCCTGCGAAACGGGGGAGGGGGCGTCGGCTCTCTCCGGGGCGGTATACGCCTGACCGACCCGGTCTTCAAACAACACGGCCGCAATAATATTACGAAATTTTTTTCAAAACGGCAATCCCGAATTTTATCTTTTTTGACTGAAAACTTTTTTTCTCAATACAGTGCGTGTCGATGGACGCTTTTGTGTATGTTGACCGATTTCGGATATTGGCGCAGGCGGAGTGTAAGGAACGGTTGCCCTGATTTTGAATAACTTTCGAATAGCTTTCGAATTCGACCGTGTCGGAACTCCCGGCCGGTGCGGGAGCGGTGCAGACAAAGCGGGCGGGAATCCGTATGTGCCGGATTCCCGCCCGTTGCCGAACCCCGTGGTCCCTGGCGCAGAGCCGCTTTGCCGTCGGGGTGTATGGTTATAAATAAGGTATGCGCTCAGTGTCTGCGGTGCGGACGGCGTCCGTGTGAAGCCGGAGCCTGGTGCTCGTCCGAAGGCGACGGCCCGCCCGGAGCGGCCTTCGGTGCCGCATCGGGCAGCACCAGCTCGAAGTCGAGCTGACGCTTGCGCAGGTCGGCGCTCTTGACGCGGATGCGCACGGCGTCGCCCAGCGTGAAGCGGCGGCCCGTCGAGCGCCCCACAATCTCGTAGCGCTGCTCGTCGAAGGCGTAGTAGTCGCCCGGGATGTCGCGCAGGAAGGACATACCCTCGATGTGCGTCTCGTCCAGTTCGACATAGACGCCCCACTCGGTCAGCCCCGAGATGTGTCCGTCGAACTCCTGCCCGATGCGCTCCTTCATGAACTCCACCATCTTGTACTTGATGGAGGCTCGTTCGGCCTCGGCGGCTATCACCTCGCGCTCCGAGGCATGCACGCAGAGCTTCTCGAGCGTCTCCTTGTCGGCCGAGCGGCCCCCTTCGAGGTAGCGGGCCAGCAGCCGGTGGACCATCATGTCGGGATAGCGGCGGATGGGCGAGGTGAAGTGCGTGTAGTAGGGGAAGGCGAGGCCGTAGTGGCCGATGTTGTCGGTCGAGTAGTAGGCCTTGGCCATCGAGCGGACGGCCATCGTCGTCACGGCGTTCTCCTCGGTCGTGCCCTTGATTTGGGCGAAGAGCTTGTTGAGCTCCTTGGCTACGGCGCGCCCCTTGGTCGCCTTGAAGATGTGGCCGAAGCGGAGGATGAACTGGCGGAAGCGGTCGAGCTTCTCCTCGCTCGGCGTGTCGTGGACGCGGTAGACCATCGTACGCTCGACATGGCGCCCCTTTTCGGTCTTGCGGCGGCCGCAGAACTCGGCCACGCGGCGGTTGGCCAGCAGCATGAACTCCTCAATCATCTGGTTCGACTCCTTCTGCTCCTTGATGTAGACCCCCAGCGGCTTGCCCGACTCGTCGAGGCGGAACTTCACCTCCTCGCGGTCGAACGAGATGGCGCCGTGCTTGAAGCGTTCGCGGCGCAGCGCCTGGGCCAGCCGGTTGAGCGTCAGAATCTCCTCGGCATAGTCGCCCTTGCCGGTCTCGATGACCTCCTGCGCCTCGGCGTAGGTGAAGCGGCGGTCCGAATAGATGACCGTGCGGCCGAACCACTCGTCGAGCAGCTCGAGGTTCTCGTTGATGGTGAAGACGGCCGAGAAGCAGAGGCTCGCCTCGTGGGGCCGCAGCGAGCAGAGCTCGTTCGAGAGGCGCTCGGGAAGCATCGGAACGGTGCGGTCGACCAGATAGACCGACGTGCCGCGCTCCTCGGCCTCGGTGTCAATCGTGTCGTGGGGATGGACGTAGTGCGTCACGTCGGCGATGTGGACGCCCACCTCCCATACGCCGTCGCTGATGCGGCGGATTGAGAGCGCGTCGTCGAAGTCCTTGGCGTCGGCCGGGTCTACGGTGAAGGTGGTCACGCGGCGGAAGTCGCGTCGGCGGTCAATCTCCTGCTGCGTGATGCGGCCGTCGATGGCCTGGGCCGCCTCCTCGATTTCGGGCTCGAAGCGGTAGGGGAGGTCGTATTCGGCCAGGATGGCGTGCATCTCCGTGTCGTTGTTGCCCGCAAGGCCCAGCACGTCGACCAGCTCGCCCACGGGGCTCTTGCTGCCGAGTGCCCACTCGGCGATGCGGACCACCACCTTCTCGCCGTCCTTGACCTGGGGATACTTCTTCTTGGGCAGGAAGATGTCCATGGGCATCTTGCGCGAGTCGGGCTTGACGAAAATCTGGTGGGCCCCCACCTCCGCAACGCCGACATAGGGCTTGCGGCTCCGCTCGACGATGCGCGTCACCTCGCCCTCCATCTTGCCGTCGCGCGACTTGTGGAGGACGGCCACCTCCACGCGGTCGCCGTCCAGGGCGTTGGCCGCATGGCGCTGGTTGACGAAGATATCCTCCTCGAGCCCCTCGACGCGGATGTAGAGCGAGCCGCTCGAGGTCATGTCGGCGATGCCTTCGTAGTGGGGCAGGTGGGAGTTCGTCAGGCGGTACTTGCCGCGCGAGCACTCCTCGACGATGCCCTGGTCGAAGAGCCGCTCGAGGATGTCGAACGTCTCGCGGCACCCCTCCTTCGAGGCGCCTCCCGAGACCGAAGCCAGGTGCTTGAGCGTGAACTTATTGTTGGGAAACTCCCGGAAGAGGCCCAGAATGACGGCCTCGCGGTCTTGCTTTCCGCCACCCTTGGCGGAGCGGGTTTTCGTCTTTCGTGTCATCAGTTTTCGAATATTTGCAGGGCGAGACGTTTCATGAAGTCGATGCCCGCGGGAATCGCCCGTTCGTCGGGGCAGAAGGTGCCCGTATGGGGACGTCCCGCATCGGGACCGACGCCCAGCCGGTAGAAAATCGCCGGATACTTCGTGCAGTAGAAGCCGAAGTCCTCGGCCGTGGTGCGCAGCGGGAGCATCTCGACCCGGAAGTCGGGCTTGGCCGCCAGCACGGCCAGCCGCGTGAGCACCTCGTCGTTGACCACGCAGGGGTAGCCGCGGTTGATGTCGACCCCGGTGCTCACGCCGTGGCGGGCATCGATGTCGGCGGCGATGTTGCGCAGCCGCTGCTGGATGATGGTGCGCTCGCGCTCGTCGAAGGTGCGCAGCGTCCCCTCCATGTAGACCTTGTCGGGGACGATGTTGGTGGCGCCGTCGGCCTCGACGCGGCCAATCGACAGCACGCACTCCTCGCTGTTGAGCGCCAGCAGCCGCGTCACCAGCTCGGCGGCCGCCGCCACGGGGTCCTTGAGCTGCTGCCGCATGGCGCCGTGGCCGCCCGTGCCGTGGAGCGTGAAGCGCAGCTCGTCGCTGGCGGCCATGTACTTCCCGGCGCGGAAGCCGAGCGTGCCGACCGGCATGCGCGCCTCGACGTGTTCGCCGATGAAGGCGCGCACGTCATACCCCTCGAAGGGGTTCTCGGCCAGCACGAGCGATGCGCCGCCCGGGTTGCACTCCTCGCCGGGCTGGAAGAGCCCGAAGAGGGTACCTTCGAAGTCGGGCGCGGCGGCTAGCTGCTGCAGCACGCCGAAGAGTACGGCGGCGTGCACGTCGTGGCCGCAGGCGTGCATCACGCCGGGGTGCTGCGAACGCCACGCCACGTCGCACTGCTCGTCGATGGGCAGTGCATCGATATCGGCGCGCAGCACGACGGCGCGCCGCAGGTTGCCGTGCCCCTCGATGCGGGCCAGAACGCCCGTACGGGCGATGGGCCGGTGCTCGATGCCCAGCTTCGTGAGCTCCTCGGAGATGAAGCGGGCGGTCTGGCGCTCTTCGAACGAGAGTTCGGGTTGCGCATGCAGGTGACGGCGAAATTCGACGGGGGTCATGTCTCTGTTGTTGAAATCGGCTTGAAATACAAAATGTTTGTGCGCTGCGGAGCCTCTCCGGCGCAGATGCATCCGCGGCGCAGAGGGGGTCGTTGCGACCGCCGCCGTGCCGAAGGTTGCGTAAAGATAGGGATTGTTTCCGAATTAAGGAAACATCCCGCGGCTCTTTTTTCGGGGCGGATGGGGCCGCAACCGCCTCCGGGCAGCGTTTCCGAGGTCTTTGGGGTGGCGCTGCCGGAACTCCGGGGACGACAAGGTCGGGGTCTTCGGGTGGCGGCGTTGCCGGGGGCTCCGGGACGGTGGGGTCGGGCCCTTTCGGGCGTCCGGCTGCGGCGGCCCGTCGTCAGAAGATGGTCCGGGCTATCTCGATGATGTTCTCGGCCTTGCCCATCGGGTAGTAGTGGAGCACGGGGACGCCCGCCTGCTTCAGCTCGCGGCTCTGGGCGATGGCCCACTCGGTGCCGATGCGCCGCACGGCCTTCGCATCGTCGCGGTGGGCGAGCACCTCGCGCTCGAGCTCCCACGGAATGTGGCAGCCGAAGGTCTGGGGCAGCAGCGTGAGGTGGCGTACGGTCGACAGGGGCTTGATGCCGGGGATAATCGGCACGGTGATGCCCGCCTGGCGGCAGCGCTGCACGAAGTCGAAGAAACGGGCGTTGTCGTAGAAGAGCTGCGTGACGACGTACGAGGCGCCGGCGTCGACCTTGGCCTTCAGGAAGGCGATGTCGCTCTCGGGCGAGGCGGCCTCCTGATGGGTCTCGGGGTAGCCCGCCACGCCGATGGAGAACTTCGAGTGGTGGCAGACCTCCACCTCGCCGTCGACGAACTCGCCGCGGTTCATCGCCGCAATCTGGCGGACGAGGTCCACGGCGTGGGCGTGGCCCTGTGGGTGGGGCATGAAGTGACGCTCGTTCTGCGACTTGTCGCCGCGCAGCACCAGCACGTTGTGCAGCCCCAGGAAGTCCATGTCGATGAGCGCATCCTCGATGTCGTACTTCGAGAGCCCGCCGCAGATGAGGTGGGGGACCGTCGTCACGCCGTAGCGCTTCTCGATAGCGGCCGAGATGCCCACCGTTCCGGGACGGCGCCGCACGACGTGCCATTCGATGCCGCCGTCGGGGCGCTGCGTCTGCTTGATGCCCTCGCGGTGGAAGGTGATGTTGATGTAGGCCGGGTCGAACTCCATGAGCGGGTCGATGGCCCCGAAGACGCCCCCCATGCCGTCGCCCTTGAGGGGAGGCAGCAGCTCGAAGGCAAAACGGGTCTTCCGCTCTTCGAGCGCCCGGTTGATGATGTCGGTAACGTTCATTTCTGCTTGTTGTCTGTCTTGTCGTGTCGGCCGGCGGCTCAGAGGTTGTTGGGCAGCAGCCGGCGGAGCGTCTCCTCGTCCAGGCCGCGGCGTGCGGCGTAGTCGCGCAGCTGCTCCTGGTCGATGTGCCCCACCGAGAAGTACTCGGCATCGGCGAAGAGGAGTCCGCAGAGCGCCTCGCCGGGGTCAATCATCCAGTTCTCGGTCAGCCGCATGCCCGTCGTGCGCTCGACGGCCAGCAGGTCGAACGCCTCGCGCTTGAGCGAGTGGTCGGGCGAGGCGGGGTAGCCGAAGGCCATGCGCCGTCCGCGGTAATGGCCGGCAATCACCTCCTCGGGCGAGGGCTGCTCGCCGCCCTCGTAGCCCCACATCCGGCGCCGTACGAAGAGGTGCACCACCTCGGCGAAGGCCTCGGTCAGACGGTCGGCCAGCAGCTTGGCCATGATGGCCGAGTAGTCGTCGCCCGCGGCGCGGAACTTCTCGGTGAGCTCCTTGAGGCCGATGCCGGCCGTCACCGCAAAGCAGCCGAGCCAGTCCCCCTCGGGGGCGATGAAGTCGGCCAGCGAGCGGTTCTGCTCGCCGCGCGTCTGGTTGCGCAGCATGGCGAAGCGGTAGTTGCGCCCCTTGGCGTCGGTGGCGACGATGTCGTCGCCCTCCCTGTGGGCGGGGAAGATGCCGACGACGGCCTGGAGCGTCAGCAGATGCTCCTCGGCGATGCGGTGCAGCAGTGCCTGCGCGTCGTCGAAGAGCTTGCGCGCCTCGGCGCCCTTCTCGGGGTGGTCGAGGATGGCGGGGTAGCGCCCCGCAAGCCCCCAGGCCGGGAAGAAGAAGTTCCAGTCGATGTAGGGGGCGGCGTCGGCGACGTCGAAGTCGGGGAAGACCATCCGCCCCGGGTGGAGCGGCTCGACGGGCCGGTGCGGCTCCTCCTCGAGCGCCCGGCGCTTCACCTCGGCGTAGGGGAGCAGCCGGCGGGCCGCCTCGGTGCGGCGGTATTCGGCGCGCAGCTGCTCCTGGCGGCGCTTCACCTCCCCGGCGTAGGCTTCGCGGTCGGGACCGAGCAGGCGGGAGAGGATGAGGCTATTGCGGCTGGCGTTGAGCGAGTGTGCGACCACGCCCGAGTAGAGCGGCGCAATCTTCACGGCCGTGTGGAGCTCCGAGGTGGTGGCCCCGCCGATGATGACCGGGATGCGCAGTCCGCGCCGCTCGAGCTCCTCGCAGACGTGCGCCATCTCGTCGAGCGACGGGGTGATGAGTCCGCTCAGGCAGATGCAGTCGGCCGGCCAGGCCTGCGCCTCGTCGACGATGCGCGACGGCTCGACCATCACCCCCAGGTCGCGGATTTCGTAGCCGTTGCAGGCCATCACCACCGAGACGATGTTCTTGCCGATGTCGTGCACGTCGCCCTTGACCGTGGCAATCAGCACGCGCCCCGCCTTGGCCGAGGACTGCTCGCCGCTGCGTTCGATGTAGGGGGTCAGCACCGCCACGGCGCGCTTCATGACGCGGGCGCTCTTGACCACCTGGGGCAGGAACATCTTGCCCGCGCCGAAGAGCGTGCCCACCTGCTCCATGGCCGGCATGAGCAGCGTGTCGATGACCGCCATGGGGCTGCCCAGCGTCCTTAGCCCCTCGAGCGCATCCTCCTCGATGTGCTCCGTGATGCCCTTGCGCAGCGCATGGGCGATGCGTTCGGCCAGCGGCTCCGCGCGCCAGGCGTCGTCGGGGGCCTGCTGCCCCTGCCCGGCCGTCTGGTGCACCTGCTGCGCATACTCCGAGAGCCGCTCCGAGGCGTCGGGACGGCGGCAGAGAATCACATCCTCGACCCGTTCGAGCAGCTCGGGCTCGATTTCATCGTAGAGGCGCAGCATCTGCGGGTTGACGATGCCCATGTCCATCCCGGCGCGGATGGCGTGGTAGAGGAAGACCGAGTGCATCGCCTCGCGCACGGCATTGTTGCCGCGGAAGGCGAACGAGAGGTTCGAGACGCCGCCCGAAACCTTGGCGTAAGGCAGGTGAGCCTTAATCCAGCGCACCGCCTCGATGAAGTCCAGCGCATAGCGGTCGTGCTCGGCGATGCCTGTCGCCACGGCCAGGATGTTGGGGTCGAAGATGATGTCCTCGGGCGGGAATCCCGCCTCGGTCAGCAGCCGGTAGGCCCGCGCCGCCACCTCGATTTTGCGCTCGTAGGTGTCGGCCTGCCCCCGCTCGTCGAAGAGCATCACCACCACGGCGGCGCCGTAGCGGTGGATTTCGCGGGCGCGCCGCAGGAAGGACTCCTCGCCCTCCTTGAGCGAGATGGAGTTGACCACGGACTTGCCCTGCGTCACCTCGAGCCCCGTGCGGAGCACCTCCCACTTCGACGAGTCAATCATCGTCGGCACGCGGGCGATTTCGGGCTCCGAGGCCATCAGGTTGAGGAACGTGCGCATGGCCTCCACGCCGTCAATCAGACCGTCGTCCATGCAGACGTCGACAATCTGCGCTCCGGCCTCGACCTGGGCGCGGGCCACCGAAAGGGCCTCCTCGTAGTTGTGTTCGCGGATGAGCCGCGCGAAGCGTGCCGAGCCGGCCACGTTGGTCCGCTCGCCCACGTTGATGAAGTTCGCCTCGGGGACAATCCGCAGCGGCTCCAGACCGCTCAGCACCGTCTCGTGGCGCGGCGCGGGGAGCGGACGCGGGGCGTAGCGGCCCACAATCTTCGAGAGCTCGAAGATGTGCTCGGGCGTGGTGCCGCAGCAGCCTCCCACGATGTTGAGCAGACCGCGGCGCAGGTACTCCTCCACGTCGGCGGCGAACATCTCGGGGGTCTCGTCGTAGCCCCCCATGACGTTGGGAAGTCCGGCATTGGGGTGGGCCGAGACGCGCACCTCGGCCACCGCCGCCAGCCGCTCCAGATAGGGGAGCATCTGACGCGCGCCGTAGGCGCAGTTGAGCCCCACGGAGAGGAGTCGCGCATGCGACACCGAGACCCAGAAGGCCTCGACGGTCTGCCCCGAGAGGGTGCGGCCGCTGGCGTCGGCCAGCGTCCCCGAGACCATCACCGGAAGCTGCCGCCCGAGCTCCTCGCCCAGACGGTCGACGGCATAGAGCGCCGCCTTGGCGTTGAGCGTGTCGAAGACCGTCTCGATGAGTAGCACGTCGGCGCCCCCTTCGACCAGTCCGCGGGCCTGCTCGCCGTAGGCCTCGGCCAGCTGCGAGAAGGTCACCTCGCGCGCGGCGGGGTCGCTCACGTCGGCCGACATCGAGGCCGTGCGGTTGGTCGGCCCCATCGAGCCCGCGACGAAGCGGGGCTTCGAGGGGTTGCGCTGCGTATACTCGTCGGCCGCCGCACGGGCGATGGAGGCCGCCGCGCGGGCAATCTCTCTCGCGAGGTCGCTTATGCCGTAGTCGGTCAACGAGATGGCGTTGGCGTTGAACGAGTTGGTGGTTATCAGGTCGGCGCCGGCCTGGAGGTAGCGCGTATGGATTTCGCGGATGATGTCGGGCCGCGTCAGGTTGAGCAGGTCGTTGCAGCCGCGCAGCTGTCCGGGCAGCTCACGGAACCGCTCGCCGCGGTAGTCCGCCTCGGAGAGCCCGTAGCGCTGGACCATCGTGCCGAAGCCGCCGTCGAGCAGCAGGATGCGCTCCTGCAGGGCGTCGTTGAGTCTGTTGTGCGTCATCTTACCGTTCGTGAATCTCTATTTCGAAGATTTTGTCCCAGTTCTTGCCCGTGACGAAGATGCGTCCGCCCGCCTGGTCGTAGGCGATGCCGTTCAGTACGTCGGTCTCGGGCCCCACCTCCTCCTCCGGAAGCAGCCCCGTGAGGTCGACGACCCCCTCGACAACCCCCGTTGCGGGGTTGATGATGACAATCTGGTCCGTCACGTAGACGTTGGCCCAGATGCGGCCGTCAATCCACTCCAGCTCGTTGAGCATCCCGACGGGGGCTCCCGCGAGGGTCACGGCCGTGCTCTTGAGCCGCTTGAAATTCTCCGGGTCAACCGTGTGGATGTACTCCGAGCCGTCGCTCATGTAGAGCATCTTCCCGTCGGTGGTGAGCCCCCACCCCTCGCCCGGGTAGCGGTACTCGCGCAGCTTGGCGCCCGTGGAGGCATCCCAGACGTAGGCCTTGTTCGACTGCCAGGTGAGCTGGTAGACCTTGCCGTCGAGCAGCGTGATGCCCTCGCCGAACTCCGAGCGCGGAAGCCGCGCGACGACCTGCGAGCGGTCGGTCGCGAGCTCCGTGCGGCGCAGCAGCGACTGCCCGAGCTGGCCGGTCCCCTCCCACAATTCGCCGTCGGCGAACTGCAGCCCCTGCGTGTAGCTTTGGGTCGAGTGGGGGTAGGTGTTGCGGACCGTGTAGGTGTAGTGCTTCGGCTCGGGGGGCGTCTCGACCTGCTGCGCGCTGCGCGTGCGGCCTCCGCAGCCGCCCAGGAGCGCCGCTGCGAGCAGAAGTTCGGCTATTGCTTTCATCGTGTGTCGGTTTTGTCTCGTTACAGCCCCGACGCGGAGCCGGGGTAAATTGTGCACAAAGGTACGAAAAAGCGCGCATATTCCGGTTCTTTTTTCTCGGCTTTTCGGCTTCCGGCAGCGGCCCGGCAGCCGGTCGGTTGGTGACGGCACGGGGTGCGATGCGCCCCGCCACGCGGGCCATACATCTTTTTATTGTGAAAAAGCTATTGCTTTGTTTCAGATTTTCACTATCTTTGCAACCCGATTTCGACAAACGGAAAACGAATACAGAAACCATATCAGTATGAAAATCGTAAGAGAACAACGCGAGCAGAATACGTCGCTCATCCGGGTGACGGTGGGCCAGGAGGATTACCGCGAGGAGGTCGAGAAGGCCCTGCGCGAGTACAAACGCAAGGCCAACATTCCGGGCTTCCGTCCCGGCATGGTCCCCATGGGCATCATCAAGAAGATGTACGGCAAGGGCGTCCTGGCCGAGCAGTCCTACCGCAAGGCGTCGAACTCGGTATTCGAGTACCTCCAGAAGGAGAACATCGACTACCTGGGCGACGTGATTCCGTCGGAGGAGCAGGGTGCCTTCGACTTCGACGGCGGCACCGAATTCGAATTCGTCTTCGAAATCGGCGAGGCTCCCGAGCTGAAGCTCGACCTCTCGGAGAAGGACAAGCTGACCTACTACAAAATCAAGATTGACAAGAAGATGCACGAGGACTTCCGCTCGAACTACCTGCGTCGCTACGGCCGTCTGGTCGACGCCGACGCGGTGACTTCGGACGAGGCGCTGTCGGTTACGCTCGACAACGGCGAGATGAAGGTCGAGGATGCCTACGTGGGTCTGATTTCGATGCCCGAGGAGGAGCGCAAGCCCTTCATCGGCAAGAAGGTGGGCGACAAGATGACGGTCAACGTCAACGAGCTCTACCGCACCCCCTCGCAGCGCGCCGCCGTGCTGCAGGTCAAGGAGGGCGAGCTGGAGCACATCAAGCCCGAATTCGAGCTGGAGATTACCCGCATCCGCAAGTTCGCCGAGCCGGAGCTCAACGAGGAGTTCTTCAAGATGGCCTTCCCCGCCGGCAACGTGACGACGGCCGAGCAGTTCGAGGCCTTCATCGACGAGCAGATTGCATCGGAGCTCCGCCGCGAGAGCGACTACCTCTTCACGCTCGAGGTGCGTGACTACCTGGTCAAGAAGGCCGACCTGAAGATGCCCGAGGCATTCCTCAAGCGCTGGCTCTACACCATCAACGAGGGCAAGTTCACGATGGAGGAGATTGAGAAGGACTTCGACCAGTTCCTCAAGATGTTCACCTGGAACTACATCCAGAAGCAGATTATCAAGCAGGAGAACATCACCGTCTCGGCCGACGAGGCTACTGCCGAGGCCAAGGCCTTCGCACAGGCTCAGTTCGCACAGTACGGCATGCCTTCGGCTCCCGACGACATGCTGGCCGGCTACGCCAAGCAGATTCTCGAGAACAAGGAGCAGGGCCAGAAGATTTACGAGAAGCTCTACGAGACGAAGGTCGTAGAGGCTGTCAAGGCGAAAATCAAGGTGAGCGAGAAGAGCGTCTCGGCCGAGGAATTCGCCAAATTGGCCAAGGAACTTTAGGAATTGCCGAAAAATCCTTATCTTTGAACTTTGCAGGCGTGATGTTTGCAAAGTTCTTTTTTTTGAAACGCCCGCGCGGGGAGACTCCGACCGAAGAGGCTCCGGCCGGTGCGCGGAAAAGGTGGGAGGAGGCCCCTCCGGCACTCCGGCGCGGGGTGCGTCGTCCGTCGTGCGCCTGCGGGACACGACGGAGGTGGTTGCGCCGGGACGCGGGGTGCAGGCCGGGGAAATTCTCCCGAAACGAGCATCAAAACTTATGTCAGAATTTGAAAAATACGCCCGGAAACAGTGCGGCATCAGCTCGCTGAAGCTGCACGACTTCCAGTCGGTGAGCGCCGCCTACGTCTCGCCGACCATCATCGAGGAGCGGCAGCTCAACGTCGCCACGATGGATGTCTTCTCGCGCCTGATGATGGACCGCATCATCTTCCTCGGCGCCCCCATCTACGACGATGCCGCCAACATCATCCAGGCGCAGCTGCTCTTTCTCGAGTCGGTCGACCCCGAGAAGGATATCCAGATTTACATCAACTCGCCCGGCGGCTCCGTCTCGGCCGGACTCGGCATCTACGACACGATGCAGCTGGTGAGCCCCGACGTGGCCACCATCTGCACGGGACTGGCCGCCTCGATGGGCGCCGTGTTGCTCACGGCCGGCGCCCGGGGCAAGCGCTCGGCGCTGCCCCATTCGCGGGTGATGATTCACCAGCCGCTGGGCGGTGCCCAGGGGCAGGCCTCCGACATCGAAATCACGGCCCGTGAAATCCTCAAGACCAAACGCGAGCTCTACGAAATCCTCTCGGCGCACTCGGGGGTCTCGCTCAAGAAAATCGAACGCGACGCCGACCGCGACTACTGGCTCACGGCCGCCGAGGCCCGCGAGTACGGCCTCATCGACGAGGTGCTGGCCAAACGAGAGAAGAAATAGAACGATGGCTCAAGGAAAAAACAATAACCCGCATACTCCCAAGGGGGGAGACCGCTGCTCGTTCTGCGGCGCCTCCCGCGAGGAGGTGGAGATTCTCTTTCAGGGCGCCGACGGCGCCAACATCTGCAACCGCTGCATCGAGAACGGCTACCGGATTCTCACCGAAAACGAGGTGGAAGGCAGCCGCCAGCAGGCCGCTCCGCTCAAGGCCGAAGACCTGCTCAAACCTGCCCAAATCAAGGAGTTCCTCGACCAGTACGTCATCGGTCAGGAGGAGGCGAAGCGCTACCTGTCGGTGGCCGTCTACAACCACTACAAGCGGCTGCTCTGCGCCGCGAAGGGGGCCTCGAAGGAGGACGACGTCGAAATCGACAAGTCGAACGTGGTGCTCGTCGGCCCCACCGGTACGGGCAAGACGCTGATGGCCCGCACGATTGCCCGTCTGCTGAAGGTTCCCTTCACGATTGTCGATGCCACGGTGCTCACCGAGGCCGGCTACGTGGGCGAGGATGTCGAGAGCATCCTCTCGCGGCTGCTCCAGGTGGCCGACTACAACGTCGAACTGGCGCAGCGGGGCATCGTCTTCATCGACGAAATCGACAAAATCGCCCGCAAGGGCGACAACCCCTCCATCACGCGTGACGTCTCGGGTGAAGGGGTGCAGCAGGCGCTGCTGAAGATTCTCGAGGGTACGGTGGTCAACGTTCCGCCCCAGGGCGGGCGCAAGCACCCCGAGCAGAAGTTCATCCAGGTCGACACGCGCAACATCCTCTTCATCTGCGGAGGCGCATTCGACGGCATCGAGAAGAAAATCGCCCAGCGGCTCAACACGCGCGCCATCGGCTACGGACAGTCGGGCGCCGGCCATATCGACCGCAGCAACCTGATGCAGTACGTCACGCCGCAGGACCTCAAGTCCTTCGGTCTGATTCCCGAGCTGGTGGGACGTCTGCCGGTGCTCACCTACATGCAGCCGCTCGGCCGCGACGCCCTGCGCTCGATTCTCACCGAGCCCAAGAATGCCATCATCCGCCAGTACAAGCGGCTCTTCGAGATGGACGGCATCGAGCTGGAGTTCGAACCCGCGGCGCTCGACTACATTGTCGACAAGGCGGTCGAGTTCAAGCTCGGCGCACGCGGCCTGCGCTCCATCTGCGAGGCGGTGATGATGGATACGATGTTCGAGCTCCCCTCGTCGGGCGAGCGCAAGTTCACTGTGACGGCCGACTACGCCGCCGCGAAGCTCGAGAAGGCGAAGAGCCTCGCCCAGATGAAGGAGTCCTGAGCACCGCAACGTACCCTCCGGAAAACGAAAACCTTAAATCTTTGAGATAATATGTCTACCAATTCCAAACTTTCGCGAGTAGCCGACAACATCCGGATTCTGTCGGCCGCGATGGTCGAAAAATCGAAATCGGGCCACCCGGGCGGCGCCATGGGCGGCGCGGACTTCATCACGGTGCTCTACGCCGAGTTCCTGCGCTACGACCCCTCGAACATGCGCTATCCGTTCCGTGACCGCTTCTTCCTCGACCCGGGACACATGTCGCCGATGCTCTACTCGACGCTCTCGCTGGCGGGCTTCTATACGACGGAGGACCTCCAGTCGCTGCGCCAGTGGGGCAGCATCACGCCGGGCCATCCCGAGGTGGATGTCCTCCACGGCGTGGAGAATACCTCGGGCCCGCTGGGCCAGGGCCATGCCATGGCACTCGGTGCAGCCATTGCCGAGCGTTTCCTGGTAGCGCGCTTCGGCGAGTGGATGGCCCACAAGACCTATGCCTACATCTCCGACGGCGGCGTTGAGGAGGAGATATCGCAGGGCGTGGGCCGCATCGCCGGCCATCTGGGTCTGAGCAACTTCATCATGTACTACGACGCCAACAACGTGCAGCTCTCGACCAAGGTCGACGAGGTCGACACGGAGAACGTGGCGATGAAATACGAGGCGTGGGGCTGGAACGTGCTCACCATCGACGGCAACAACATCAACGAGATTCGCGAGGCGCTCGTGGCGGCCAACTCCGAGACCGAGCGTCCGACGCTCATCATCGGCCGTACGGTGATGGGCAAGGGTGCCGTGGCAGCCGACGGCAGCAGCTTCGAGGACCGCGTCTCGACGCACGGACAGCCCCTTTCGGCCGCCGGCGCCGACTTCGCCGCCACGGTCAAGCATCTGGGCGGTGACCCCGAGCACCCCTTCGCCGTCTTCGAGGAGAGCCGCGAGGTCTTTGCCGAGCGGCGCGCCAAGCTGACGGAGTGGGCCGCCTCGCAGGCCGAGGCGGAGCGCTCGTGGCGCAAGGAGAACAAGGAGCTCTCCCTGAAGCTCGACCGCTTCCTCTCGGGCGAACTTCCCGACATCGACTACAAGAGCATCGAGGTGAAGACCGACTGCGCAACGCGTGCCGCCTCGTCGTCCGTACTGGCACACTTCGCCGGCCGAATTGAGAACATGGTGGTCGCTTCGGCCGACCTCTCCAATTCGGACAAGACCGACGGCTTCCTCAAGAAGACCAAGGCCTTCACGCGCGGCGACTTCTCGGGCAACTTCTTCCAGCCCGGCGTGGCCGAGCTGACGATGGCCTGCATCATGAACGGCATGGCGCTCCACGGCGGTGTGATTCCCGTCTGCGGCACCTTCTTCGTCTTCTCGGACTACATGAAGCCGGCCGTACGTCTGGCGGCGCTCATGCGTCTGCACGTGATTTACGTCTGGAGCCACGACTCGTTCCGCGTGGGCGAGGACGGTCCGACGCACCAGCCCGTCGAGCACGAGGCTCAGATTCGTCTGATGGAGCACCTGCACAACCACCGCGGCGAGCGCTCGATGGTGGTGCTGCGCCCGGCCGACGGCGACGAGACGGTGATGGCCTGGAAGCAGGCCGTCGAGGAGCAGCGCCCCGTGGCACTCATCCTCTCGCGCCAGAACATCAAGACGCTCCCGGCGCTGGGCAGCGGCAGCCGCCGTGAGGAGGCCGCACAGGTTGCCAAGGGCGGATACGTGGTCTACGACTCGGCCAAACCGGTGGTGGTGATGCTCGCCACGGGCTCCGAGGTGGCCACCCTCATCGAGGGCGCCGAGCTGCTGGCCGCCGAGGGCATTCCCGTCCGCGTGGTCAACATGCCGAGCGAGGGTCTCTTCCGCGACCAGCCCCGCTCCTACCAGGAGAGCGTCCTGCCGCAGGGCGTCATGCGCTACGGCATGACCTCGGGTCTGCCCGTCAACCTGCTGGGTCTGGTGGGCGACGAGAGCCACATCCACGGTCTGAACCACTTCGGCTTCTCGGCACCCTACAAGGTGCTCGACGAGAAGTTCGGCTACAACGGCGCCACCGTGGCCGCCGAGGTCAAGAAGCTCCTCGGCCGGTAGTCCCCGGACTGCATTCCGACACAAAAAAACCTCCGACACCGCAGTGTCGGAGGTTTTTTTGTTGAGGTGTTTGCTGCGGCGCGCGGCGCTCCGGACCGCGGGCCCGGGCCGACGCCCGCCGGCTCAGAGTCCGAACTCCTTGCGGATGAGCTCCACCGCGTCGAGCTTCTCCCAGCCGAAGAACTCGATTTCGCGCTCCACCTCGCGGCCGTTCTCCCACAGCTTCTCGACCCGCTTGAAGGGGCGGTTGCCGAAGTGTCCGTAGGAGGCTGTCGCCTCGAAGATGGGGTTCTTCAGTCCGAAACGCTTGACGATGGCGGCCGGGCGCAGGTCGAAGAGCTTGCCGATGCGGCGGGCAATCTCGCCGTCGGTCATGCCGGCCAGCGCGGCCGGACGCTCCGAGCGGTAGGTGTCGACGTAAATCGAGAGCGGCTCGGCGATGCCGATGGCATACGAGAGCTCGACGAGCACCTCGTCGGCAACGCCCGCAGCCACCAGGTTCTTGGCGATGTAGCGTGCGGCATAGGCGGCCGAACGGTCCACCTTCGAGGAGTCCTTGCCCGAGAAGGCGCCGCCTCCGTGGGCGCCGCGCCCTCCGTAGGTGTCGACGATAATCTTGCGGCCGGTCAGTCCGCTGTCCCCGTGAGGGCCGCCGATGACGAACTTGCCCGTGGGGTTGACGTGGAGGATGTAGTCGTCGCCGATGAGGTCGGCGAGCTTGTCCCCGGCACGCTCCAGACGCGCCTTGACGCGCGGGATGAGAATCGTGCGCACATCTTCGCGAATCTGCTCCTGCATCAGACGCTCGGCCTGCTTCTCGCTGCGGCCCTCGCCCGGGAGGATGAATTCGTCGTGCTGCGTCGAGACGACAATCGTGTGGACGCGCAGCGGCTTGTTGGTCTGCTCGTCGTACTCGATGGTCACCTGCGACTTGGAGTCGGGACGCAGATAGGTCATCACCTTGCCTTCGCGGCGGATGGCGGCCAGCTCCTTCAGGATGACGTGCGAGAGGATGAGCGTCGCGGGCATATACTCGCGCGTCTCGTTGCAGGCGTAACCGAACATGATGCCCTGGTCGCCGGCGCCCTGCTCCTCCTCTTCGGCGCGGACTACGCCCTGGTTGATGTCGGACGACTGCTCGTGGATGGCCGAGAGTACGCCGCACGAGTTGCCGTCGAACTGGTATTCGCTCTTGGTGTACCCGATGCGGTTGATGACGCGGCGTGCAACGCCCTGTACGTCGACGTAGGCGTCCGAGCGCACTTCGCCGGCCACAACGACCAGACCCGTGGTGCAGAGCGTCTCGCAGGCGACCTTCGAGTTGGGGTCGTGGCGCAGAAATTCATCGAGGATAGCGTCGGAAATCTGGTCCGCCACCTTGTCGGGATGTCCTTCGGATACCGATTCCGAGGTAAATAAAAAGCCCATTTTGATACATTTTTAATGGTTAAACGTATAAAATGGGAAAAATCGGCTGATGGAATAAAAAAGCTGTTTTAGCGATTTTTTATTGTGGTTGCAATCAGTCAAATCTTTCCACATTCTCCGCTTTTCATCGAAGCGGACCGCAAATATACGCAATATTTCCGGTTCGGCAAATTTTTTTGGCGAAAATTGCTTCCGGCCGAAGCGTCAGGGTTCGTACGGGACCGGAAAGGTGGAGCAGAGACAGCGGCCTTCGGCACAGAGCTGAAGGCCGCTGCCGTTCCCGGAGGGACTTTCCGGGGTATCACTCAGGGACGCAATACGAAGACAATCCGGTATTCGCCCTCGTGCTCGAGCACCGGGCCAATCTGCTCGGCCCATAGCGCGATGCTTCCCCGGTCGTTCCGGATGACGAAGGCCTCGCTGCCGTCGGCAAGACGTTCCCAGCTGCCCGCGCCGCAGCGGTCGGCGATTGCCTCACAGCGGCGGAGGAGCTCCCCGCGCAGAGCCTCCCTGGTGGGGTAGCAGTCGGTGAAGCAGCCGCTGACGGTGTGGACGGTCCCGCCCGGCGTTGCGGTGTGGAGCGTGATTTCGCAGGGCGCCCCGTCGAGCCGTCCGCTCATCGTCACCTGGATGTCGGCCGCTCCCAGGGCTCCGCCCAGTGCGGCGTTGTATTCGTCCCAGACCTGGTCGACCGCGGCGTCGGCCAGCTCGACGAAGCCGTGCCGGTCGAGCACCTCGAAGGCCTCCTGGAGCGAAGCCCCGAGGGGAATATCCTCCGGCAGGATTCCGACCGACGGCTCAGGTTGGGGAAGGTATTCGTCGATGTCAAACGCCACCAGCGTCACGAAGTTCACCCGTCCGGTTCCCTGCTCGACGCAGGGGAGGTCGTCCGTCCGGTAGAGCACCGCGAAGGTGAGGTCGTGCGTGGTCCAGAGCGTCATCCGTACTCCGTCGGTATGCTCGCCCGAGTGTTGGTATTTGGTCCCGACATAATCCGGCTCCACGCCAATTGTCGCGCGGGTCTCCTCTCCGGGGCAGGTCTCGAGGGGCGTGTCGCCCGCCCGCATGAAGCAGGGCTGGCTGAAGCCGAGGTGTTCGTATTGGCGGTCCTGCTCGGAGAGTCCGTAGCAGAGCGTGAGCCACCAGTTCAGTTCGGCGATGGCTTGGGCGCGGGTGTAGCGCATGGTGGATTTTCTGTCTGGCGAGACGCCGTAGAAGAAGCGGCCGCCCGGCCGCTTCTGGAAGATGATGTTGCCGTCGTCGAGCCGGAGCAGTACCCAAACGTCGGCACCCTTCCAGGCGGCTTGTGCTACGTTGAGTTCTCCGCGGGAGTCGAGTGCGTCGGCCAGGTCGAGGTAATAATGTACGCGCGGAGAGTGAAGGTCGAGCTTCACTTCGCGGTTCTGCGCTGCCAGTTGGGCCGTGAGGAGCAGCATCAGGGCGGTAAGGATGCGTTTCATGGGAAGATTTTTTTAGGGTATCTTTCGGCGCTGCGGCTCCGGACGGGACTTTTGGCCCGAACCGGACCGGGGCTATACAAATATAGCGATTTGCAGCGCATATCCGTCCTGTTTGAGATTGATTTCTATCGTTTGCGGCTCCTTCCCCCCGGATGGACAAACCGATTCGGTGCACCGTTTTGCGGAGCCGGCGGCCGGCATTCGGCCCCCGGAGTGCGGTTGCGGCCTGTTTTTCTCTACGGCCAACGTCTCCGTAAGGGGCCGAAACAGCGCGCTACAGCCGTTTTGCACGGTAGATGTTTCGGCGATATTTCGTAACTTTGGATGTTTCGGCGATATTTCGTAACTTTGTAGGTGCAGCCCCGTCTGGAGCACTCCGGAGCAGGGTTGACGAAGCCGCTTCGGCGGCCTGTTCCTGCGGCGCTGCCTCCCCCGGGCGTGCGGCGACATTGCCGAAGCCCGTAAGCCGAGACCCCGACGCGCGGAAGCCGATACCTTTGATACTTTTACCTGTTTACCAACCAAAACCTACCTATGAAGAGACTACTCTTGCCCGCCTTGCTGCTCTTTGCACTTGGCCCGACGGGCGCCAGGGGGCAGCAGACTGCTCCGCTCTACCTGCAGCAGGATGCCCCCATCGAGGAGCGCGTCGAGGATGCCCTGCAGCGCCTCACGCTTGAGGAAAAGGTGGCCCTGTGCCACGCCCAGTCGAAATTCTCCTCGCCGGGTGTCGCCCGGCTCGGCATTCCCGAACTGAAGATGAGCGACGGCCCCCACGGCGTGCGCGCCGAGATTGAGTGGAACAGCTGGCGCCACGCCGGCTGGACCAACGACTCGATTACGGCCTTCCCGGCGCTGACGGCCCTCGCCGCCACGTGGAATCCCCGGATGGCCGCCCTCTACGGCCGTGCCATCGGCGAGGAGGCCCGCTACCGCGGCAAGGATGTCCTGCTGGGTCCCGGAGTCAACATCTACCGCACGCCGCTCAACGGCCGCAACTTCGAGTACATGGGCGAGGACCCCTGCCTGGCCGGCGCAATGGCCGTTCCCTACATCCGGGCGCTTCAGAAGAACGGTGTGGCTGCCTGCGTCAAGCACTTTGCCCTGAACAACCAGGAGCAGTGGCGCACGTCGGTCGACGTCGTTGTGAGCGAGCGCGCCCTGCGCGAACTCTACCTGCCGGCCTTCCACCGTGCGGTGGTCGACGGCGGTGTGTGGAGCATCATGGGCTCCTACAACCGCTATCTGGGGCAGCACTGCTGCCACAACAGCGCGCTGCTCAACGATATTCTGCGCGGTGAGTGGGGCTTCGACGGCTGCGTCATCTCCGACTGGGGCGGAACGCATGACACGCGCGAGGCGGCGCTCAACGGGCTTGACATCGAGATGGGCACCCATACCGACGGCCTGACCACGGAGAGCCGCTCGGGTTACGACGCCTACTACCTGGCTCAGCCCTATCTGGAGTTGCTGCGCAGCGGCGAGCTGCCCCTTGAGACCGTCGACGAGAAGGCCCGCCGCATCCTGCGGCTGATTTTCCGCACCGCGATGAATCCCCGCCGTCCGTGGGGTTCGCTCTGCTCCGAGGAGCACTACGCCGCGGCAAAGGCCATCGGCGACGAGTCGATAGTCCTGCTCAGAAACAACGGCATCCTGCCCCTCGAGACCGACCGCTACGAGCGGATTCTGGTCGTGGGCGACAACGCCACGCGGCGTCTGACCGATGGCGGCGGGTCGTCGGAGCTCAAGACCAAACGGACCATCTCGCCGCTTGAGGCCCTCAAGACGCTCTACGGAGACAAAATCCGCTATGCGCAGGGGTACACCTGCGGCAATCCGCTCTATGGCAAGGTTGAGGAGGTGCCGGCCGCCACGATGGATTCGCTCCGGAGCGAGGCTGTTGCGCTGGCCCGCACGGCCGACGTCGTCATCTACGTCGGCGGACTGAACAAGAATGCCTACCAGGACTGCGAGTCGACCGACCGTCGGTCGTACGACCTCCCCTTCGGGCAGAATGAGCTCATCGAGGCGCTGGCGGAGGCCAATCCCAACCTCGTCGTCGTGAACATCACCGGCAATGCCTACGCCATGCCGTGGGTCGACCGTGTGCCGGCCATTCTGCACGCCTCCTACCTGGGCAGCATGGGCGGGCTGTCGATTGCCGACGTCCTCAGCGGCCGGGTCAACCCCTCGGGCAAGCTGCCCTATTCGATTCCCGTCCGTCTGTCGGACTGCGCGGCGCACGCCTCGGGCGATGCGTCCAACTATCCGGGCATCAAGCCCGAAGGCATCTCCATGAAGAAGGCTCCCGACGCTCCTGCCGACAGCAGGGCCTATCCGCAGGTGACCTACGCCGAGGATATTCTGGTCGGCTATCGCTGGCACGACACCCGGAGAATCCCGGCGCTCTTCCCCTTCGGCCACGGTCTGAGCTATACGACCTTCTCCTACGGGCGGCCCGAGGTGTCGGCCGCGAAGATGGGCCCCGGCGAGCGTCTGGAGATTCGCGTCCCGGTCACCAACGAGGGCTCGCGGGACGGCATGGAGGTGGTGCAGCTCTACGTCGGCGACGACAAGTGTTCGGTTCTGCGCCCGCTTAAGGAGCTCAAGCATTTCCGGAAACTCTTCATCGAGGCCGGCGGGAGTGCCGAGGCGGAGTTTACCCTGACGGAGGATGACCTGAAGTTCTTCGACGAGCAGTCGCACGGCTGGGTAGCCGAAGAGGGCACCTTCACGCTCTACATCGGCTCTTCGTCGACGGATATCCGCCAGAAGGTGAAGTTCCGGTATACGGATTGACGGGCTTCCGCCCGGGAGGCCTTTGCCCGGGATGCAGTCCCATTCGGGTTTTGCCCCTGCTCCGAACGCACCTTTCGCAACGCTCCGCCCTTTTCGGGCTGCACTTCTGCCCCGAACGCTCTTTCCGCAACGCTTCGCCGCTGCTGCAACGGTCTGCCGCCCAGAGGGGCGGCAGACCGTTTTTTTGTGCGAGGGCGGAAGGGTAGGGCGGTGGGACTGTGTTGTGGCGTAGACTATTTCGGAAAAACTGGGCCGGGACGGCACGCCTTCTTACTCCATTCCGTCACCTGTCTTCGGGGACGTTGCGTTTGTCAGTGCCTCTGCTTTGGCGCGCATGGCTTTGGCCTTCCCGGCCTTGCCGGCACGTTGGTAGAGCCGTGCCATGCACCGGTAGGTCGTGATGCTTAACCGGGTTTGCCGCGGAGTGAGCTGCTGCCGGCCTGTGACCTGTTCGAATACGGGCCATATCCGGCTCGTCATCATTTTCAGTGCAGCCTTGGGCTCTGTGCGGGAGCGTTTCTCGGCCAGTAAGGTTCCCGTACGGATGTACCATTCGGAGTATTCGGCCTCGCCGGTCGTTTCGCTCAGCTGTTCGAAGAGCGCTTGCAGGTCGTTGAGTCCGGCTTCCGCCGATGATGCAAACCGGGAGCGAGTCTCTGCGGCGATGAACCGCAGGTGGGCCGATGCGGGCGAAAGCGCTCCGTTTTCGAGTCGGGAGGCCTGTTCCGCAATTCCGAGCAGTGCGTCGCGCCAGGGTGCAAACGACTCGTCGTAAACCGCATCACTGCAGGGCGTGCCGATGTCGGGAAGTTTGGCCAGCAGTTGTTCGGCAAGTGCGACATACTCCGTTGGATATTCGAGCGGCAGCGGCCCGTTGAGCAGGTAGTCAAGCCGTGCCGCGACGGTCGGATTGTCGACGAATGCCGTATATACCGTATCACGAAGCCGATGGAGCTGCTCGGTGAAGGCCCCTTTGTCGGCCTCCATTCCCCACGTGAGGTATTCGTTTGCACGCGAGGGGTCGACCTTCAGGGCTGCACGGTAGAGCAGAAAAGCCATTGCCGGGTTACTTTTGGCGCAGTGGACTGCTGCCTCGTTTTCTGCAAAGAGGATGAGCAGTTCGTCGTAACGCGCTGCGTCGCTCAGCAGCGATGCCGTGGTGTGGAGAAGCCCGGAACGGCTGAGCCGGAAGGGCTTCGGATGCTTTTGTGCGGTGCGTATCGCCTCCATGAAGAGCGTGCCGGCTGCAGTGGTATCTCCACTCACCAGACGCAGCATTCCTTGCGAAAGGAGCCGGTTCCCGCTCTTATACCGTTCGTTAAGACGGGTGAGAATCCGAAGATTTTCAAGTCCTCTTGATGTGGTGTCGGGCGTTGTCCAATAGGGTTGGAGCCAGTATTCGGAGGTGTATTCGACCATCGGGCGGGCATATTCCCTGCATGTTGGCATCATCGAGTCGACGACGTAGGCGAGCAGTCGGGGTGAAGGATGATAGCACATGAAACGTTTCACGCAGTCGGCAGCCACGCTGTCGAGCCCGAGCAGGGCAGCCTGATCTCCCACCCATATCCATCGCTGGGGCGTACGAGTCGGTTTCCGCTGCTCCATCTCGGAGCAGAGTTGCCGATAGTCGTCCAGTACCCTCTTTTGGAGGGTTCTGTGAAATTGCCCCTGCAGCGGCTTGAGACGGGGCAGGGGGGTGCGGCTGCTGTCCGGTACAAGGTCGATGTGAACGGGCATCGGTTTGAGAAGCTTCGGGTCGATGTTCCGCTCAATGGGAGGTACGGGCGGGTTTTGGACAGCATGGTAGCTTTCGAAAAGTATCTTGCCGGCTATCGCCGATTTCCTTGCCTTGGGTTGGGCCTGGCCGGCCGGGACTCCGGTGAGGAGTGAAAGCAAAAGCCCGATTGTCAGAATCTGTTTCATGGGAGCCTGTCGGATTTGATGCATGTCTTTATTCGACTTGCCGGGTGTCCTTCATCTGGAGGGCGTCCCTCATACCGGATTGTCCCGGTTCCCCGGCGGACTGCAGGCACGCTTCCCATTCGTGCGAAGCGGTTGAGGAGTCGTGCCGTGCTGAACAAAAATACACAAAAATGGATAAATCCGTCCAACTTGGCCGCTTTTTTGTCGGGCCCCGTATCCGGAGGAGTGCAAAGATAAAGCAAAACCCCGTCGAACGTATGTTCAACGGGGTTTCAGTGCCCAGGACAGGAATCGAACCTGCACGCCTTGCGGCACACGCACCTGAAACGTGCGCGTCTACCTATTCCGCCACCTGGGCCTTTCGGTTTTGTGGTTGCAAAGGTAATGCTTTATTCCGTATCTGCAAATTTTTTCGCCGAAAAAAATTACTTGCTGATGAACTTGTACTGGAATACAAGCAGATAGACTGCGGCCAACGAGATGTATACATCCGCCAGATTGAAAATCGCCCCGAAGAAGTAGTTGTTGCTATCGACCAGGAAGCGCAGAAATCCCGGGCAGCTGTTCCACTGGAAGAGCGGGAAGTAGAACATGTCGACCACCTTGCCCATCATCAGCCCGGCGTAGTGGCCGCCGAAGTGGGCCACCGTCCAGGGGGTCGATTCCGAGAAAATCAACCCGTAGAAGGCGCTGTCGATGATGTTGCCCACGGCGCCGGCCAGAATCAGCGCCAGTCCGACGAGCACCCCCTTGGGGGTGTTCTCCCGCTTGGAGAGGCGCCAGATAAGCCACCCCACCAGACACGACAGGGCAATGCGGAAGATGCCCAGCAGCAGTTTTCCCCAGTCGAAGGCCCCCGACGAGGCAATGTGCATGCCGTAGGCCGCACCCTTGTTCTCGATGAAGCGCAGCTGGAACCAGTCCGGGAATACGATGATGGCTTCGTCGAGCTGCATGTGGGTCTTGACCCAGATTTTGAGTGCCTGGTCGGCAACCAGCAACACTATTATTAATAAGGTGAGGTTTTTCAGCTTCATGGTGCCTCGTTTTAGAATTTGGTGCAAATGTAGTGAAAAATCTCTTTTTTGCCGGGTTCCGTAGATTTTTTGAGCCGCTTTTCTTTTTTTTGCAAAAAAAACATATCTTTGAAAATCTAAATTTCCGCAAAATTATGAAGAAAACGTTACTTCTTTTCAGTGCTTTGGCGCTGTTCGCTTGTGCGAATGACCCGACGGAGGAGGCCTCGGGGGGCGTTTCGTCCAGCAACCAGGCCGTTATCGTGGGCTCGTCAGAGCATGCGGTTGTCGGCCGTATCAATCTGAAAGTCACTCCGGAGATTGCCGACGCCATCGAGGCTGTCGCCAAGACCCGCGGTCCGCAAACCCGCACGGGAGTCGATGATATCGACCTTATCTTCAACGAAATCGGCGTGGAGCATCTCGAGCGCATCTTCCCCTACAGCGAGCGTTATGAGGAGCGTCACCGTCAGTACGGTCTGCACCAGTGGTATACGGTTTCCTTCGATACGGAGGCCCAACTCGCCGAGGTGGCTCAGCGCCTGAGCCTCTGCCCCGAGGTTTCGGTCGTTGAGTACAACTACCGGACCCGTGCCCTGAAGGAGGGTCCGGCCGTCCCCTTCAACAAGGCGGAACTTGCACCCGAGGCCGCTCAGACGCGTGTCAGCATGATGCCGATGAACGACCCCAAGCTGGAGCATCAGTGGCATTACGACAATACGGGCCCGACGACCACCTTCCCCAAGAAGAGCAAGGGTGCCGATGTCAATGTCTTTGATGCATGGAATCTCTGCACGGGTGACGGCGCCGCAACGGATATCATCGTAGCGGTGATTGACGAGCCGGTGCAGTATACGCACCCCGACCTGGAGGCCAACATGTGGACCAACCCCAATACGTCGGAGAATGCGCCTCACGGATACAACTTCTGGAACCAGTCCGGAGAGCTTGACTGGAAGAGCTCCTCCTACTCGCCGCAGTACGGTTACGAGTATTCCGACCACGGTTCGCACGTAGCCGGTACGATTGCCGCAGTCAACAACAACGGAATCGGCGTGTGCGGTATTGCCGGCGGCAGCGGCAACGGTGGCAGCGTGAAAATCATGTCGTGCCAGACGATGGGCCATTCGAACACCAACATCAACTACAACGCCCCGCAGCAGGCCTTTACCTGGGCTGCCGACCACGGAGCCGTCATCGCCCAGAACAGCTGGGGATACTCCGACTCGATGACCGGCGGCGAGCTCTCCGAGGGCGCGTGGAATGCCGGTTACGGTTCGTTGCGTTCGGCAATTACCTACTTCATCTCGACGGCTGGTACGGACAATCCCAATTCGCCGATTTCGGGCGGTCTGGTGATTTTCGCAGCCGGCAACTCGGGTGATGTCAACGGCGATGTCAAGACGTGGCCCGCAGCCTACGCTCCGGTGATTGCCGTCAGCTCGATGAGTTGGGACTTCTGCCCCGCCTACTATACCAACTACGGTACGTGGAGCGACATTACGGCTCCGGGTGGTGATGCCTACGACGCTCCCTCCGGCGGCAGGTATTATGCGGATGCACAGGTGCTGAGCACCATTCTTCAGGATGCATCGATGAACTTCCAGGATGGTCGTACCGGTGACGGTACGGGCTACATGCAGGGTACCTCGATGGCTTGCCCCCACGTATCGGGTGTTGCAGCACTTGGTCTGGTCTATGCATCGAAGATTGGCAAGAAGTTCACGGCCGAGGAGTACACCGCTCTGCTGCTCTCCTCTACCAACGACATCAATCCCTACCTGACCGGCGTGAAGAGCCATCCTGCGGGAAATATCACGCTCTCGGACTACCAGTACAAGATGGGCCGCGGTTATGTGGATGCCTACAAGCTGCTGCTCGCCATCAAGGGTACGCCTGTTCTGCAGGTTGCTCCGGGCGTCGAGACGAGTGTCGATCTGGTTCGCTACTTCGGCGGCCCCTCGGGACGTCTTACCGTCTCGGGTCTCGAAATCAGCTCGACGGATCGCCAGAAGCTTGGCATGACCTCGCTCCCGACGGTTGCCAATGGCATTATGAAGCTGACCTGCCAGAATGTTGGTTCGGGCATGTGCACCATTACGGCTACGATGGGCGGCATGACCGTCAAGCGTGAGTTCGCCATCCTCTCGCGTGAGATGGCTGACAATGGCGGCTGGCTCTGATTTGGCTTCTACCTAGCAACGTACCGGCGCCCGATGAGGGCGCCGGTTTTTTTGTGTCCATGCATCTCGTTATAAACATCTGAAGCCGCCGACGAACAAAGAGGGGGAGGGTGCGCGGGGAGGGGGAGCGCCAAAAAAAAAGACAGTGTTCGTACGCTAAGG
>NZ_LT985749.1:22229-479729 GCF_900290115.1 Alistipes sp. Marseille-P5061 | reverse complement strand
CTTATTTTGTCCCCGCCTGCGAACGGCCGAACTGCCTGATAGGCGGAGACGGAGTATGACCGGATATGGACGAACTTCCGGAGAAGATTCTGGACCTGAACGGGCCGTAGGAAGAGGCGTGGAGGTTCGGACACACTTGCTCTTTGGTTAAAAACATTATATTTGTATTTCGGATGGGGATGCGGACGGTCGGGCTTCTGTCGCAAGGCATCCGCTGCAGTCCCTTTTGACCAATCGGCTTATGATGAAAAAATTTCTTCTGCTGGCGTGCAGTCTGGTTGCCTGTGTCGGCGTCGTACGTGCCGGGGATGTCTCCCGGTATGCCGAGTTCGCCCGTGCGTACGGCATCGTCCGCTACTTCTCGCCCAATCCCTATACGCAGCGTTGGTCGGAGAGCGACTGGATGAAGGTCTGCGCACTGCTCGCCTCAAGGGCCGGGTCGCAGCCTTTGGAGCAGGTATTCCGACCGCTTGCCCCGACCCTCTTTTTCTCGGACGTCCCCGCCCCGGCGCCCGAGGATGCAGCCTCGGAGGCCGTATTGGCGGATACGTTGGCTTCGGACGCCGCATCGGCGGCGCACGCAGCGGATGCTCCCGCCTCCTATTATCTCTACAGCGGCTCCGGGGAGCTTCATATTCCCTTCATCGCGCGGCTCTTCATTCCGGGTCTTGCCGATTACATACCTTATTATAAAAGGCTCGTTCGCGTGGGCCGGGACTCTGTCGCGGCGCCCGTGGCCCGGCGCTACTACGCCTACCGGCTCTTCGGAGGGCGCGTCCTCCACATCCAGCATGCCCTGCCCCGCGAGGCTTTCGATGCGGCGGCGACGCGCCGTCTGCTCTCCGAGGCCAGGCGCAGCTGGGACAGCCACCGGAGTGCCGAGTCGGGCCTCTCCCGCCGGCGCAGCTTCGTCTTTGGGCTGCTCTCGGACCCGGCGGTGCGTGTGGCCGACGTGACGGTCCGCTGGAACATCATCCGCCACTTTTATCCCTACTACGAGGAGGATTCGCTCGACTGGGAGCGCCGTCTGGAGCCCTTCCTGCAGGAGGCGCTCTCGATGGAGCGCGTGGAGCGTTTCGAGACGATTCTCGAGTGGCGCGAGCTGCTGTGCCGCCTCTTCCATCCGGTGAAGGACGGCCACCTCTTCGTGCGGCGAGACATGGCGCTCTCCGACCTTCAGTCTACCTATCTGCCCGAATTCTATGCTGCGGCCGAGGCTCGGCTGGTGAACGATACGCTGCTTGTCCGTTTGGAAACCGACTCGGCGCAGCCCTGGCGCATGCTGCACACCATCGACGGCCGGCCCGCCATGGAGCGCATGGAGCGCTGCCGGGCGGTGACGTGCGCCGCGACGGCCGGGCACCGCGACCGGTTGGCGGAGCGCGAGCTCTTCGCCGCGCCTGTATACGGCACTCAGTTCCTTCTCGGCAGCAGTGACCCGGCCGGTGTGGTGCGTCTGGATACGCTTCCGGCGCAGCTTCAGGAGGCTCCGACGGGAGTGCACGGCCGAAAGCCGCTCGTACGCTGCGGGAATGGAATTCTCTACGTCGATGCCACTTCACCCGAGTTGGACGAGAAGCGCTTCCTCGAGGCGCTGACGCCCGACCTGCGCGGGCTCTGCTTCGACCTGCGCGGCCTTCCGTCGGTGCGCTTCGAGGCTGTTCTGGCCCATCTGATTGCCGTGGATGCGGCTGCTCCGGCGACGGAGGTGCCCGTCCATCGCTACCCCTTCCGGCAGGGCATCTCGTGGCGCATCGGCACGGAGCTGCTTCGGGCGCGGGCGCCGCATGTGGCGCTTCCCGCCCTCTTCCTCTGCGATGCCTCTACGGTCAGCTGGGGCGAGACCATCCTTCTGATGGTGCGCCATTACCGTCTGGGCGGGATTGTCGGTCAGACGACCGCCGGAACCACGGGCGACATGACGCAGTTCGCCCTCCCGCTCTTCCCCTTCTCGATGACCGGCATGCGCATGCGCGGCATGGAGGGCGAGCCGCACCATGCGCAGGGTGTCGTGCCCGACCGTATCGTTCCGCTCTATGCCTGTGACTGCATGGAGGGGTATGACCGTACGCTGCATACGGCCCTGAATCTGTTTGACGGGGAGTAAGTTTCAGAAAAGAGTCTCTTTCGACACATTCGACGAAGCCGCCTCCGGCTCCGTATCGCACTTGTAGTTCCGCTCCAGCTCCAGCAGGAGGCGTTTGGCCTCCACGCCGCCCGCATAGCCCGTCAGCGAACCGTCGCTGCCGACCACGCGGTGGCAGGGGATGAGGAGTACGGCCGGATTGCGGTGGTTGGCCATCCCGACTGCGCGGCAGGCTCCCGGCCGGCCGATTTCGGCGGCGATTCGGGCGTAGCTGCGTACCTCGCCGTAGGGAATCCGTCCGACGGCCTCCCAGACGGCGCGCTGAAAGGGGGTTCCTCGCAGTTCGAGCGGCAGGGTGAAGCGTCGCCTCAGCCCGGCGAAGTACTCCTCCAGCTGGTCGGCCGCCTCGCGCAGCAGCCTCTGCGCCTCGCCGCGCGTCACCTCACGTGCTCCGCTGGCGGCTGTCGGGGGCTGCGCCCGGAAGAAGACCGAGGTCACGGCCCGCGGCGTGGCCGTGATGCCGAGCTCCGCCACGAGCGTCGTCACGTAGAGCAGCTGCGCCTCCTCCATCGTCAAAGGTGCTTGAGCGTGTAGTCGACCATCTTCTGACGGACGTTGTGCGTATCGTCGGGCAGCATCGAGTGGTTCTGGTCGGGATAGACCATCATGTCGTAGCGCTTGCCGGCCCGGTTGAGCGCCCGCGCCATCTCCATCGAGTTCTGGAAGTGGACGTTGTCGTCGGCCGTGCCGTGGATGATGAGCAGCCGCGTCCGCTTGTCGTCGAGCATCCGTGCGAAGTTGAGCGGCGAGTTGTCGTCGTAGCCCCGGGCGTTGAACTGGGGCAGTCCGTTGTAGATTTCCGTATAGATGGTGTCGTAGTAGCGCCACGAGGTGACCGGAGCCACGGCAATGGCCATCCGGAAGAGCCCGTGGCCCTTCAGCGCGCAGCCCAGCGCCATGAATCCGCCGTAGGACCAGCCGTAGATGCCGATGCGTGCCGGGTCGATGTATGCAAGCCCTCCCAGATAGCGGGCGAACGAGAGCTGGTCCTCGACCTCGAGGGCGCCCAGCCGGCCGTAGGTACGCTTTCTGAAGGCCTCGCCGCGGCATCCCGTGCCGCGTCCGTCGGTGCAGGCGACGATGTAGCCGGCATCGACCAGCGCATCCTCCCAGTCGAGCGACCAGCGGTCGAGCACCTGCTGCGAGCCGGGGCCCGAGTACTGGGTCAGCAGCACGGGGTAGCGCTTCGCGGGGTCGAAGTCGCGCGGCTTGACCATGTAGGCGTTGAGCGTGTCGCCCCGCTCCGTAACGAAGGTGAAGAACTCCTTCGCGGGGCGCTGCGTCGCCTGCAGCTCGTGGGCGAGCTGCGCGCTTGTGGCAAGCGTGCGGACCGTCGTGCCGTCCGACGTGCAGACCTCGACGCGGTTGGGGGTCGTGGCGTTGGAGAAGGTGGCGATGTAGTACTTCATGCCGGCGCTGGGGTCAATCGTGTAGTATCCCTCGCCGTGGGTCAGACGCTCCTTGCGGCTGCCGTCGAGCGCCACGCGGTAGAGGTTGCGGCGCAGCGGCGACCCCTCGCTCGAGAGGTAGTAGACGCGGCCGTCGGCAACGCCCACCAGCTCGGTCACCTCCCACGCCCCCCGGGTCACCTGGGCGAGGGGACCCCGGCGGATGCTGTAGAGGTAGAGGTGCATGTAGCCCGTGTGGCTCTCCTGGCGCACCAGGAAGCGGTCCTTGTCGATGAAGGTCACCGTGCGGTCGTCGACGCGCTCGACATACTGCTCGGAACGCTCCTCGTAGATGGTGCGCTGTGCGCCGTTCTCCTCGCAGAGAATCACCTCGAAGGTGTTCTGCTGCCGGTTGAGCCGCATGAACCAGAGCTTGCCGCCCGGCGTCCAGCCGATGCGCGGGATGTACTGGTCGCGCTCGGCGCCCGTGTCGATGCGCCGCTTGGCCCCGGTTGTAAGGTCGCAGAGCCACAGCTCGACCTCGGAGTTGCGCTCGCCGGCCTTGGGATACTTGAAGGTGTAGGCCTCGTTGTAGAGCCGGCCGTCGTAGCGCATCATCTCCATGAGCGGCACGCGGCTCTCGTCGAAGCGCAGGTAGGCGATGCGGCGGCTGTCGGGCGAGAAGGCGTAGGCCTTCGTGAAGCCGAACTCCTCCTCGTAGACCCAGTCGGTCGTGCCGTTGATGACCTCGTTCCAGCGGCCGTCGTCGGTGATGCGGCGCGTGCGGCCGCTTGTGAGGTCGTGGACGTAGAGGTCGTTCTCGGACGAGTAGGCAATCGACTGCCCGTCGGGCGAGAAGGAGGCGTCGCGCGGCCGCGTGGCGTCGCTCAGCACGGGGCGGATGCATCCGTCGGCGGCGAGCAGGAAGCTCGACGTGTAGGAGTGGCGGTAGATGGGCGTCTGTCCCGAAGCGATGAGGATGCTGCGCTCGTCGGCCGAGAGTTCGTAGTCGGTGATGGTGAACCGCTCGGACGAGGCGGGGAGCAGCGCCTCTCCCGGCGTCGCCTCGGCATAGGCGTAGCGCATGATGTTGTCGCCCTCGATGACGGTGTAGTGCTCGCCGTCGGCCGTCGAGCGGAGGCCGTTCACCCGCTCGTTCATCGCCTTGAGCCGGGCGATGGCCTCGTAGTCTTGTGCCCGGGCGCCGGCCGCAAGCAGCAGCAGGGTGCCCAGCAGGAGGAGTTGTCTCTTCAAGATGGTTGTGGTGGTGTTCGTTCGATGTTTCTCGTGTCCGGGTCTGCGGAGGCCTCTCAGGCCCTCCGCCATCAGATGTCGTCGACGTTGAAGTCGTAGCCCAGGCGCTTGCCCGTCACGAACTTCGAGTTGTCGAGCTTGGTGTTGAACTGGTCGACGGTCACCCGTTTGTTGTCCTCGTAGGGAGGCAGCAGCAGGTCGAAGTTGAGCACATAGTAGATGGCCGCCTCGAGGATGTCCAGCAGCGCCTCGCGGCTGATTTCGCCCTTGCCGAAGTTCGTGGCGCGCAGCGACGACTGCTGCTTGCCCTCGACGAAGTAGCAGTTCTCGCGGTTGATGAAGATGCGCCCGATGAGGTAGCCTTCGTCGGCGTTGCGGTTGAACTTGAAGGAGTCCGACAGGAAGTTGTAAATGTTGATGACGCCGCAGTAGGCATTCTCGCGGTGCTCCTGCACGTAGGCGTTCTGCCAGATGAGGTGGTTGTCGTCGAAGGTGAAGACGTCGGAGTGCATCTGGAAAATCAGCAGGTCGCTGGCAATCTGCAGCTGCGCCTCGAACTTGCCGCGGTCGCGGTATTCGAGCCGCGTGCGGCGGTCCAGCTTGCCGTCCAGTTCGTCGTCCATCTCGGCCGCCAGCTCGAAGAGCGTGTCCTTGAGCAGGTTGAATGCCGCAAAGGTGTTGTCGAAGACCTTCTGTTTGAGATTCGATTTACCGACGACGGTTTCGAGTATCTTCGCACGGAGGGGTGTGGTTTCCATAGGTCGTATGTCGTTTTTTTAACGGATTCTGATTTGCTGTCCCTTTTCGAGGGGCGTGTCGGCCGAGATGCGGTTGAGCTTCTCGATGGAGCGCATCCGGATGGCGTAGGACTGGCTCACGGCGTAGACCGTCTCGCCTTCGCGGGCGATGTGCGTCTGGGCGTTGCCCTCCCAGCGCCGCTTCTTGCGGCCGATGTAGACCACCTCGCCCGTCATGGGCTGGTCGCCCCGCTTCAC
This sequence comes from Alistipes sp. Marseille-P5061, assembly GCF_900290115.1. Classification (GTDB taxonomy): domain Bacteria; phylum Bacteroidota; class Bacteroidia; order Bacteroidales; family Rikenellaceae; genus Alistipes; species Alistipes excrementigallinarum. The sequence continues at coordinate 473,946 of NZ_LT985749.1, read as the reverse complement.
GTCGTTGAACTTGCGCAGATTGCGTGCCGAGAGCCGGAACTGTTTGCCGATATGCTCGTAGGTGTCGTTCTCCTTGGCCAGCACGTAGTGCACGCCGTTGTTGACGTAGACGTTGTAGCCGTTGTGGGCGTTGATGGTCACGCGGTAGTTGTCGGGGTCGATGCCGCCGGTGACCGCTTCGGCCACCTGCTCGACGCTGCTCTGCTCGGCGAACCAGGTCTCGGGGTCGCTCGCGCCGCCGTGGCGCGAGGCGTAGAGCCGCAGACCGTCGGTGCGGTCGAGCAGGTAGAGCTCGTTCTCCTCGATGATGCGGATGAGCCGCTGCGCATAGTCGGGCGCCGTGGCGTAGCCCGCGGCCTTGAGCCCCCGCGCCCAGCTGCGGTAGTCGTCGTGCGCATAGGCGAAGAGCGAGTCGTAGCGGGGCTGCGTGTCGAGGAATTCGGCGTGGTCGCGGTACGACGCCTCGACCGAGGGGTAGGCGCGGAAGCATTCGCCCTTGGCATCGTCGTCGTAGTAGACCTTTTCGCCCTTCCAGTCGCGCTTGCACTTGATGCCGAAGTGGTTGTTCGAGTGGAGCGAGAGCCAGCTGTTGCCCGAGTCGGATTCGAGGATGCCCTGCGCCATGGTGATGCTGGCGGGGATTCCGTAGCGCTCCATGTGTTCGACGGCGATGCTCTTGTAGCGGTCGACATACTCCTCGAGCGTCTGGCGTGTGGCGCGCTGCTGGGCCGCAAGGGGTGCAGCCGCAAGGAGGATGATGAGCGCAAGTATTGCTTTTCTGGAAATATTCATTATCTTTGTTAAACTTTGAAGACAAAGATAGGACTTTCCGCCGAAATTAACAATTCAAACCCAACAATACGCAACCAACCGTTATGTTTACCGAGAACGCCAACCGGATTTTCAACCGGGCCATTGCCGACTACCACCTCCACGACGATGTGGACCATCCGATTTCGAATCCCTACGAGCCTGCGACGCTCGACCATCTGCTCTACCACAAGAACTGGATTGACACGGTGCAGTGGCACCTCGAGGACATCATCCGCAACCCGGACATCGACCCGGTGGAGGCGCTGGCGCTCAAGCGCCGCATCGACCGCTCGAACCAGGAGCGCACCGACATGGTGGAGTACATCGACTCCTATTTCCTGGAGAAGTACCGCGACGTCAAGCCGCTGCCCGACGCACGGCTCAACACCGAGACGCCGGCGTGGGCCATCGACCGCCTCTCGATTCTGGCGCTGAAGATTTACCACATGGAGCGCGAGACCGAGCGCACGGATGTCGACGAGGCGCACCGCGAGGCGTGCCGCCGCAAGCTCGACGTGCTGCTCACGCAGCAGAAGGACCTCTCGAAGGCCATCGAGGAGCTGCTGGAGGATATCGAGGCGGGCCGCAAGTACATGAAGACCTACAAGCAGATGAAGATGTACAACGACCCGGCGCTCAACCCCGTGCTCTATGGCAAGAAGTAAGCGGCCGGGCCACCTGCTGGTGCTGCGCACCTCGGCCATGGGCGACGTGGCGATGCTGCCCCATGCGCTGCGGGCCTTCCAGTCGGCCTGTCCCGACGTGAAGGTGACCGTGGCGACGCGGCCCCTCTTCCGCCCCTTCTTCGAGGGGCTCGACGTCGACTTCCTGGATGTCGACACCAAGGGGGCCGAGCACTCGCTGCGGGGCATGTGGCGCCTGGCCGCCCGTGCGCGGAGCCTGGGGGTCGATGCCGTGGCCGATGTCCACGGCGTGCTGCGCTCGAAGGCCTTCCGCCTCTCGATGTGGCTGCACGGCGTGCGCGTGGCCCACATCCGCAAGGGGCGCCTGGCCAAATGGATGCGCATGAAGAGCGGCGGCGAGAGCTGCGCCGCGCCGCTTCGCCACACCGTTCTGCGCTACTGCGACGTGATTCGGCGCCTGGGCTTCGACTTCCCGGACCCGACGCCCGCCGTGCGGCAGCCGCGTCCCAACCCCATGGGCGAAAAGCGGGGCGTATGGCTCGGCTTCGCCCCCTTCTCGGCACAGCGCGGCAAGACCTATCCCGAGGATTTGGCCCGTGAGGCGGTGAGGCTGCTTGCGGCGCGCTGCGAGCGGCTCTTCATCCACAGCGGCGGAGGCGCCGAGGCGGAGTTCGCCGCCGAGATGGAGCGGGCCTATCCTAACGTCACGGCGCTCTGGGGCCGGGTGCGTCTGGCCGAGGAGCGCGACCTGATTGCCAACCTCGACTGCGTTGTCTCGATGGATTCGCTGGTCATGCACCTGGCGGCGCTCACCGCCACGCCCGTGGTCTCGGTCTGGGGCGCCACGCACCCCTCGCTCGGGTTCCTCGGCTACGGCACCCCGCCCGAAGGGGTGCTGCAGGCCAACCTCGCCTGCCGTCCCTGCTCGGTCTTCGGCAAGAAGCCCTGCAAGTGGGGTGACTACCGCTGCCTGCGGGCCATTACGCCGCAGATGATTGCCCGGCGGGTCGACACGATGCTGGACCGCACCGGCGAGTAGGCGGGGCCGTCCTGCAAACAAACGCAACCGAGCCTCCGGTGGCTGCTCTCCCCTCTCAATGATGACACCGGCGGCTGAGCTTGTACCGCGAGCGAAGCTGCTGCAATCCTGATACAGAAAAACGCCTTCCGGCCAGACCGGAAGGCGTTTTTTCGTGGCTGCCGCCGGGAGGGTTACTCCTCCTTGACGTAGCGCAGGTTGCTCCCATCGACCACGAGCGTGAGCCGTCCGTCGGCACCGCGGGCGATGAGCCCCTTTTCGGAGAAGGGGATTGTCTGCCCGTTGCCGATGCTCTCGCCCAGAAGCAGAATCCGGCCCCGCTCGCCGGTGAGCGTCCAGCCGCGGTAGCTAAGCGTCGCCATGCGGAGCGAGCGGGCTTCTCCTCCGCACTGCAGTTCGATGCCCATCACCGAATCGGGGGCAATCGGGTCGGGCACGGTCCATCGTCCGACAGCCTCCATGTAGGTGGTGTCGGTCTCGATGCGCGTGGCCTCGATGCCGTCGCAGTAGCTGCCGTGATACTCCACGGCAACGGGGGCTCCGGGGAGCAGCGCCCGTGCGGCATCCGCGGCGTCAAGGTCGGTCGTGAAGGTGCGCGGCTCTTCGCCCGTCGCCGGCTGAACGACGATGCGGCGGTCGCCGACCTCGGCGATGGTGCCCGAAAGACGGGTGGTGGTTCCCGAGCCGCATGCCGTCGTGAGGAGCAGCAGGCCCGTTGCGGCAAGCATCCGTTTCATCCGTTTCATTGCCGTGCCGTTTGGGTTGCCGGCTCCTGTTTTGCCTCGCGGCCCCCTGATGTATGCGTCGATAGCCTTCGCCGCCTTGCGTCCGGCGCCCATGGCGAGGATGACCGTGGCGGCGCCCGTCACGGCATCACCTCCGGCAAAGACCCCTTCGCGCGAGGTGGCACCCTGCTCGTCGGCCGCGATGCAGCCCCGGCGCGTGGTCTCCAGCCCGGCGGTGGTGGCGGCCAGCAGCGGGTTGGGCGAGGTGCCCAGCGCCATGACCACCACGTCGCACGCAATGTCGAACTCCGACCCGGGCTTCACGACCGGCGAGCGGCGTCCGCTCTCGTCGGGCTCGCCCAGCTCCATCTCCACGCAGCGCACGCCGCGCACCCAGCCCTTCTCGTCGGCAAGCACCTCGACCGGGTTGGTCAGCATGCGGAAGAGGATGCCCTCCTCGCGGGCGTGGTGCACCTCCTCGCTGCGGGCCGGCAGCTCCTTCTCCGAACGGCGGTAGACGATGGTCGCCTCGGCGCCCAGACGTTTGGCCGTGCGCACGGCATCCATCGCCACGTTGCCGCCGCCCACGACCACCACGCGCCTGCCCACGTAAATCGGCGTGTCGTACTGCTCGCTGTAGGCCTTCATCAGATTGGTGCGCGTGAGGAACTCGTTGGCCGAGACCACGCCGTTGAGATTCTCGCCCGGAATGCCCATGAAGCGGGGCAGGCCGGCCCCCGAGCCGATGAAGACGGCGTCGTAGCCCTCCTCGCCGAGCAGCGAGTCGATGGTGAGCGTGCGGCCCACAATCACGTCGGTCTCGATTTCGACGCCCAGGCGCTTCACCTCGGCGATTTCGCGCGCCACGATGCGCTCCTTCGGCAGACGGAACTCCGGAATGCCGTACACCAGCACGCCGCCCGCCTTGTGGAGCGCCTCGAAGATTTTCACCTCGTAGCCCGCCTTGGCCAGGTCGCTGGCGCAGGCCAGGCCTGCCGGGCCGCTGCCGATGACGGCCACGCGGTGGCCGTTGCGCTGCGGCGTGCGGAGCGGCTCCTCGTCGGCGTGGTCAAGCTTCCAGTCGCCGACGAAGCGCTCGAGTTTGCCGATGGCTACCGGCTCGGACTTGATGCCCAGGATGCAGGAGCCCTCGCACTGCGTCTCCTGAGGGCATACGCGGCCGCAGATGGAGGGCAGCGAGCTGTCGCGGGCGATGATGTCGGCCGCACGGCGGAATTCGCCGGCGTGCAGCGCGGCGATGAAGTCGGGAATGTCGATGTTGACGGGGCAGGCCGTCACGCAGCGCGGATTGCGGCAGTGCAGGCAGCGCGACGCCTCGAGCATCGCCTCCTCGGCGTTGTAGCCGTAGCAGACCTCGTCGAAATTGGTGGCCCGCACCTGCGGGTCCTGTTCGCGTACGGGTACGCGGGGTATTCGGTTGTTGGCCATGTGGTTCTCTCTTTAGACGTTGCGGCGCACTACTTGTCGAGTCCGATGCGGCACTTGTGGCCCGCTTCGCGCTCGGCGAGGATGGCGGCAGCGCGCGCCTCCTCGCTGCGGTACATGCCCTGACGGCGCATGGCCTCGTCGAAGTCCACCTCGTGGCCGTCGAACTCGGGCCCGTCGACGCAGGTGAAGCGCGTGTGTCCGCCCACCGTCACGCGGCAGGCGCCGCACATGCCCGTGCCGTCGACCATCAGCGTGTTGAGCGACACGGTGGTCTTCAGGTTGTATTTGCGGGTGGCCAGGGCGACGAACTTCATCATAATCATCGGCCCGATGGCCACGCACTCGTCGTATTGGCGTCCTTGCTTCTCGATGAGCTCCTCCAACTGCTGGGTGACCATGCCGTGGAAGCCCTCCGAGCCGTCGTCGGTGGCGATGAAGAGGTTCGTCGCCACGGAGCGCATGACCTCCGTGTAGATGAGCATCCGCGCCGTCTTGGCGCCGATGATGACGTCGGTCAGGGCGCCGTGCTCGTGCAGCCACTTGACCTGGGGGTAGACCGGTGCCGTGCCGACGCCGCCCGCCACGAAGAGGTAGCGTCGTCCGCGCAGCTCCTCGGGGGAGAGGTGGACGAACTCCGAGGGGCGTCCCAGCGGTCCGGCCACGTCGACGAGCGAGTCGCCGGCGTTGTGCTCGCAGATTTTGCGCGTCGAGGCGCCGATGGCCTGAATCACGAGGGTGACGCTCCCCTCGGCGGCATCGTAGCCGGCGATGGTAAGCGGGATGCGTTCGCCGAACTCGTCGGTGCGGACAATGACGAACTGTCCGGGCAGCGCCGCGTGTGCGATGCGCGGAGCCTGGATTTTCATGCGGAAGATGTGCTCCGCCAGTTCGCTCTTTTCAAGAATGGGATACATTATCTATAAAGTATGGGTTTGTGTCACTCCTGGATGATGGCCGTCACGCGCAGCTTGCGCATCGGCCGCACGGGGTCGTTGGTGATGAGCATGAGGTGGCCCACCCGTACGCCGTAATCCGCTCCGGCGGGGTCGAAGGTGACCTCCGTGCGGAGGCTCTCGCCCGGGGCGATGCGCTCTCCGGGGCGGAGCTGCCAGGTGAAGCCCTGCTCCGACTCGACGCAGCGCACCACGAGCGGGGCGTCGCCTCCGTTCGTAAGCACGACCGGCCGCCGCACGGGGCCGCTGCCGTGGCGTACGACGTCGAACTTGAGCGTGTTCTTCTCGAGCTGCGCCCGCGGCCCGGTCTTGCCCGGGGCATATTTTTGGGGCAGGTCCACGCCGATGCCATGCACCACGAGCGGGATGCGCGAGGTGCGGCCGTCGATGCGGATGCCCAGCACGTCGCGCAGCGTGCCGTAGCGGGGCTGCGCCGACGGAATGGTGTATGCAAGGGTGATTACCCCCTCTTCGCCCGGGGCGAGCCGCTGCGGAGCCTCGACGCTCAGCAGGCCGCTCCGCTCCTCGGGCACCAGCTCGAGCGTCACGCTCTTCGGCGCAGTGTTGACGATGCTGACGGTCGACTCCACGCGCCGCCCCTGATAGACATAGGCGAAGGCGCAGAGCCCCGTGTTGAGGCGGATGCCGCTGCCGGCATCGAGCGGATAGCGCTCTTCGACGCTCCGTTCGCGCGGCAGCACGGTGCCCCGGATGCGGAGCACGGCCACCTTCCGGCGCTCGGTCGAGTAGACGCTCAGCTCCTTCGAGAAGGTGCCGGGCCGGTTCGCCGGGTCGAAGCGTACGCCGACGGAGACCTTGGCGCCGGGGAGAATCGGCTGGCGCGAGAATTCGGGCACCGTACAGCCGCACGAGGTCACCACGTCGAGGATGACGAGCGGCTGTCGGCCGGTGTTCTCCCCCGTGAAGGTGTGGCTCACCGGTCCGTCGGCCTCGCGGATGGTGCCGAAGTCCCACTCGGCGGGCGAAAATGCAAGCTGCGACTGAGCCGAGGCCAGCGCCGAGCATAACGCAAAGAGTATAAGCAGTGTAAATCTCCTGAGTGCCATTTCCGGGCGTTTTGGTCCGTTTGCAAAGATATGTTTTTTGCAAAAAAAATCATAAAAAATTTTGCAGGAAAGAAAATTCGCTCTATATTTGCACACCGAAACGAAGAAACAACGTTTTGAAATGCCTGAATAGCTCAGTTGGTTAGAGCACATGACTGTTAATCATGGGGTCCTAGGTTCAAGTCCTTGTTCAGGCGCCAATGCGCGAGGGTTGCGTAGGGTTCTTTCACAAACGCCTGCATGGGTGGCGAAACGGAGATACCGGGAGAGTTCTTCCGCTTCGGAAAGAGATGCCTTTGCAGTCCCAAGCCATTCTTAGGGGAGCTTAGCTCAGCTGGTTCAGAGCGTCTGCCTTACAAGCAGAGGGTCGGGGGTTCGAATCCCTCAGCTCCCACGAAAAACACCATCCGTCGCATGAGGGTGGTTTTTTTATCGACCTTGTGATGAGGTCGTCCACATATTTCGCCGCTTTCCCTTTGTGGAAAGCCTTTCGGGAGCTTAGCTCAGCTGGTTCAGAGCGTCTGCCTTACAAGCAGAGGGTCGGGGGTTCGAATCCCTCAGCTCCCACCAACGAACGAAGACGTTTGAGATTTCTCAAACGTCTTTTTTTGTTTTCGGGTCGGGTCGGTCGGTGCGGGACGAGGTGGTCGGTGCGGGTCGGTACGGGTCGGTGTGGTCGGTGCGGGTCGGGCCGGTCGAGGTGGACGGTGCCGGTCGAGGTGGACGGTGCGGGTCGAGGTGGACGGTGCGGGTCGGTGTGGTCGGTGCCGGCTGGGTCGGTCGGTGCGGGCCGGGTCGGGACGAGGCGGATTGGGCCGGGCCGGCCAGTGCGGGTCGGTTGGTGCGGAACGAGGCGGCGGGCGGGTCTCCGGGTGCGCCACGGCGGAGCTCCGGGCGCACTGCTGCCGTTATCGTGTTATCGTGTGCGCGCCGCTGCGGACAGCCGACTCCGTCCATCTTCCCTTGCCGCCTGCTGCATGCTTTGCTCCTTCCGCGGCTCCAGCATCTTCGGTATCGCTCGTCCCTCGCTCTCTTCTACGCCGCTTACTCTTCGTGCTCTTCGGCGGCCTCGGTGCGGTGCGGGTCGATGAGCAGCGCCTCGAGCGTGAGCTTGGGAACGTAGTGCACCCCGTCGCGGCGGTAGTAGCGGCGGTCGCCGTCGGAGTCGATGGGGGTCAGCTCGATGTGCTCGATGCCCCGCCCGATGGCCAGAATGAGCAGCGGCTCCCACTCAAGAGCGAACTCGCGGCGAATCGCCTCCCGGTCGAAGGCCCCGATGCAGATGCCGTTGAGCCCCAGCTCGACGGCCTGCAGCAGCATGCTCTGGGCCGAGATGCCCAGGTCGATGTCGACGTAGCGGCTCTCGGCCTGCGTCGAGCAGCAGATGATGAAGGCGTTGGGCTCCGTGCCGGGCAGCGGCAGGTGGAGTTCGGGCAGCGCACCGCCCAGACGGATGTGCGGCAGCACGCGCGGCGCCTCGTCGCTCAGCACGGGACGGAAGCGCAGCACCTGCTGGTTGCGGGCCGAGGGGATGCGGGTGTTGACCTCGATGATGCGGCGCAGCTGGTCCTCGCGAACCAGAAAGCCGGAGTCATAGCCCCGGTGGCTGCGGTTCTTCAGCAGCAGGCGGCCGAGCGTCACCACTGGTCTGCGGGCGGCCGTGCCGCCGTTCTGCCGTGCGAAGTACTCCTCCATCTTGCGGCCCAGATAGTTGTCTGCCATGGTCTTCGTGTATTGGTTGTCTTCGGTTGCAAAGGTACGGAATTATTTCCGGACCCGATGCAGCTGTCGCTTCCTGTTACGCATGCCGCACCCCCTGTCTCTTCTCTTCCGCCGCTGCCCCGGACTGCATGACCGGGCCGCACGGAAAAACGGCGGCCCCGCCTGTTGCGGAGCCGCCGTGCGGCGTTTATACCCGGCGGGAGGCTGTCGTGCCGTGCGCTACGACCGGAGGCGGCGTGCCCCTCCGGGGGCGGCTACGGCCTTTCAGCCGCGGGGTCAGCGCTTGTCGTACATCTCAATCGCACCCTCGTAGGTGCCCTCGATGCGGTAGCCCTTGCTCGTCTTGAGCTTGACGTCGAAACTGTAGGTGTCGCCCGTGCGGGTCACGGTGACCGTTCCCGAGCTGGCGAAGCCATAGGTCGAGACCCGCTCTTCGGAGTACTCTTCGCAATAGGTACCCAGCGGCATGGTCGAGTCCAGGAAGCTCTCCTCGTAGCCCGGTATGAGCGTCAGCGCCGCGTTGGTGTCGGCGACGGTGTAGGTTCCCTCGACAATCTGTGCGTCGTCACCCGTGGCGACCAGGAAGTCCACCGAGAGCTTGTGGCCGGCGTCGAGCAGGTAGTAGTAGCCGTCCGAACCGCCGGGTTCGACGTCGTAGAGTTCGACGGTGCACTGGTCGGTCGTCTCGTCGTTGTTGTAGTACTTGGCGATGGCGCGCACGAACGACATGCCGGTGAGCTCCTTCTCGAGCGGCGGGAGGTTCTGCTCCTGCTCCTCCTCGCGGTTTTCGAGCGTCAGCGGACCGGTGTAGCTGCCCGTGAACTCCTCGCCGTCGGTGGTGACCAGCGAGGCGGTGATGGTGTAGGTGCTGCCCGAGAGGCGGACGTCAATCGTACCGTCCTTGAACTCGATTTGGCGGATGCCGCCCTTGCCGTCATTGACGGTGCCGCGGGTCTTCTCGGGGTCGAAGGTGCGCAGGCTCTTGCTCGTGGCATATTTGTAGGCGCCCTGCGTGATTGCGGGGTCGCCCGAGAGCGGCTCGAAGTAGTAGAGGTCGATGCTCAGCGTACGGCCTGCACCGGTAGTGGTGTAGATGCCCTCCTGTTCGGTCGCCTCGCCTTCGGAGAGGACGACGTAGTACTCGGCGTAGTTGTAGCCGGCCGGTACGCCGTAGTAGAAGCCGGCTACCTGACGGTCGAAGGTGGCGGGAGCCGAGGCATCGAACCCCGTGGTCATCTCGATGGTGACCACCTCGGAGCGTTTCGAATCCTTTTCGCCGACGGCCGCAATGAGGTACGTGGTGGCGGGGGTGAGCTCGTTGACCGTGTGCGTGCCGTCGCTCTCGACCGTTGTGCCGCTCCGGAGAATCTCCTCGGCGTCGGGCGTCTGCCCCTGCTTGGGGTTGGCGATGAGCAGGTAGGCGGCGCGGGCACAATCCTGCATCTCGAGCGAGAAGGAGAGGCTCGTGGTCGTCGCCTCGCCGGGCGTCAGCTTCACGGCGGGCTCCGCGTCGGAGGGCGCCGTCGTGGCCGAGGCTGTGGCGACCGAACCGAGGCGGTCGCCCTGCATGGCGACGGCCGAGATGGTATAGGCGGTTTCAGGCAGGAGCCCGTCGACGGTCACCGTCTGGGACTGGCTCACGGGGATGCCCTGAGCCGCGAGCGTCTCGGCCGAAGGTGCCGATTCGGTTGCGGGAAGACAGAGGTAGAAGGCCTTCTCGGCATCGCGGAGCGTGAGCGCGAAGGTGAGCCGGTCGCTCTGAGGGGTGATTTCGCCGATGGCGACGGAGGGGGTTCCGCCCGACGGTTCGGTCTTGTCGTCGTTGCACGAAGCCAATGCGGTCAGCGACACCAGCAGCAGGGCTCTGCCCAGGAGCGAAAAGAGGATTTTTTTCATGGTGATGAGGGGTTAATTGGGTTTTGGGTTGTTGGTTAACAAAAGCAAGGTAGCTGTTTTACAATGAAAAAGCAAATTTTTCGGGTGCGGTTTTTCTGTTTCGGCCCGCCAGCCGCCTCCAGGGCCGTTCGGCACCTGTCGGCACCTGTCGGCACGAAAAAAGGCGGCAGGGAGTCTTCACGACTGCCTGCCGTCCCCGAAGGTTTCCCTTCTGAAAACTACTAACCCAAACTTAATAAATGAAGAAACCTCTCTGCGGTTGCTTAAGCCGCAGTCGTGAAGAGTGGGTGCAAATCGCGTGCAAAACCCGATGCGTGCGCCGCATTTTCCGGGTGCGGAGGGGGCTGCGGGTGCGAATGCGCCCCTGTGGACGACGAATGCGCCCCGCGGAGCAATGGACTGAAGGGCTTTTCCCGGGGCCGTGTTGTCGGCTGTGCTTTTCAGACCGGTTTGCCGGGTGTGTTCCCGGCCTCGTGTCCGGGTGCTTTTTTCGGGACGGTCTTCCGGCAGCTGCCGTTTCCGGGCGGAGCGGGGGTATCCGGAGTCGGCGTGCGCCCGGCGGCGTTGCGCCGTTGAGACCGGTTCCCGAGGGTTGCTGTCCGACAAGCCGCAGCCCGATAAAAAAAGACGGCAGGGAGTCGTCGCGACTGCCTGCCGTCCCCGAAGGTTTCCCTTCTGAAAACTACTAACCCAAACTTAAATAAATGAAGAAACCTCGCTGCGGTTGCTGCTCCGCAGTTGCTTCGGTAAGAGGCAAAGCGCATGCCAAAAGAGAGCCGCCGGCGGAATCGGCTCCGTCGGCGGCTCTTCGCTTCATCATTCGGTCTGCGGCGCCTATTGCGGAACCCTCCGCTCCTGGCCGCGCCTCTGGGCTAATGGAATACGCCCGTGTAGGTCATCGGTGTGAGGGCACGCAGTTCGCGCTTGACCTCCTCGCGCACGTCGAGTGCGTCGATGAAGGCGGCAATCGACTCCCGCGTGATGTGGGTGTTGGTGCGCGTGAGGGCCTTGAGCGCCTCGTAGGGCTTCGGGTAGCCTTCGCGGCGCAGAATGGTCTGGATGCCCTCGGCTACGACCGCCCAGTTGTTCTCCAGGTCGCGCTCGAGCGCCTCGCGGTTGAGGATGACCTTGTTGAGACCCTTCATGAGCGAACGCAGGGCGATGATGGTGTGGCCCATCGGCACGCCGATGTTGCGCAGCACGGTCGAGTCGGTCAGGTCGCGCTGCAGACGCGAGACGGGGAGCTTGCCCGAGAGGTGGGCGTAGATGGCTCCGGCGATGCCGAAGTTGCCCTCGGCGTTCTCGAAGTCGATGGGGTTGACCTTGTGGGGCATGGCGCTCGAACCCACCTCGCCGGCCTTAATCTGCTGCTTGAAGTACTCCTCCGAGATGTACATCCACATGTCGCGGCAGAGGTCCGTCAGGATGGTGTCGATGCGCTTGAGGTTGTCGAAGATGGCCGCCAGGTTGTCGTAGTGCTCAATCTGGGTGGTGTACTGCGAGCGGCTCAGCCCGAGCTTCTCGCCCACGAAGCGGTTGGCGAAGGCGACCCAGTCGTAGTCGGGGTAGGCCGCATGGTGGGCGTTGAAGTTGCCCGTCGCGCCGCCGAACTTGGCCGGCACGGCGATGTCGTGCAGCATGGCGAGCTGCTTCTCGAGCCGCTCGACGTAGACCATGAACTCCTTGCCCAGCGTCGTCGGCGAGGCGGGCTGTCCGTGGGTGCGGGCCAGCATCGGCACGGCGTGCCACTCCTGGGCCATGGCGGCGAGCTTGTCGCGCACCTCCTCGATGGCGGGGTAGTAGACCCCGGCGAGCGCCTCCTTGAGCGAGAGGGGAATAGCCGTATTGTTGATGTCCTGCGAGGTGAGGCCGAAGTGGACGAACTCCTTGTAGCGCTCCAGACCCAGCGCATCCATCTTCTCCTTGAGGATGTACTCGACGGCCTTGACGTCGTGGTTGGTGACCGCCTCAATCTCCTTCACGCGCTCGGCGTCGGCCGGCGAGAAGTCGCGGTAGAGGGCGCGCAGCGCGTCGAACTTCGTGTGGTCAATCTCCGCAAGCTGCGGCAGCGGAAGCTCGCACAGCGCGATGAAGTACTCCACCTCGACGCGGATGCGGTACCGGATGAGTGCCTGCTCCGAAAAATAATCGGCCAGTTTTTCCGTTACATTACGGTAGCGGCCGTCGATGGGCGAAATGGCAGTGAGTTTGTTGAGCATGGGTATCTGTTGTTTTTTTGGTTTTCGGCGATGTCGTTTCGGGCGTCCGGGCCGCGGGGCGGCGGCCGCCGCCTGAGGAAGCCGATGCACGGCCGCTTGTACGGAGGTGCCGGCCTGCGGGCGGCGCAGCCCGATTTCCGGCACCAAATTTACGACATTTAATTGAATTACGCATAATTTTCCTACCTTTGTAGGGTTGAAGAACTTATATTTCGAAACGATGGGATTTCTGACCGCAATCATAGACGCGCTGGCCGAATTCGTGCGGCGCAACCCGATTTTCACGCTCATTGTCGTGGTGCTGGCACTCACGGCGCCCGCTCTTCTGAAGGGCATCGCCCTCTTTGTGCTCTACCTCGTGCTGGGCTTTCTGGTGCTTGTCTTCCTGGTGTCGCTTCTCTTCAGATGGCGCATCCGCCGGGTGCAGCGTCAGATGGAGGAGCAGTTCGGTGCGGGCGGCTTCGGCGCCGGTTACGGCAGCGGGCGCGGAGCCCGTACCGAGGGGAGCAGCCGGCAGCAGGAGGGCGAGGTGAAGGTCTACCGCACGAGCGAAACGCCCGAGAAGCGGGTCTCCGAGGACGTGGGCGACTACGTGGAGTTCGAGGAGACGAAGGGGCCGCGCGCATAGGCAGTCGCGTAGGCGGCGTACGAGGCTTCGGCGCGCCGGGGCTGACCTCCGCCCTGCTGCGGGGCGGAGGACTGGAGCAACGCTCCGTTGCGAAGCCGCCGGCTGGGTCCGTGCGGCGGCGATTGCGCCTCCCGAGGCAAATCTTCGGCCGGATTTGTTGGGCACTTGCCCGATAATTTCGTACCTTTGCGCCATCGGATTCATTCATTCAAAATCGATAGCCCCTTGTTGCAGCTCTTCGAATATATAGGCCGCTACTTCCAGCTGATGGGCAAGGTCTTCTCCCGCCCGGAGAAGGCCGCCATCTACCGCCGGCGCATCATCTACGAAATGGAGGCGCTGGGGTTGAACTCCATCGGTCTGACGGCCATCATCTCAGTCTTCATCGGCGCGGTCATCACGCTGCAGATGTGCATCAACCTTGACTCGCCCTTCATCCCGCAGTCGCTCATCGGCTACGCCACACGCGAGACGATGATTCTCGAATTCTCGTCGACGGTCGTGGCGCTCATCCTCTCGGGCAAGGTGGGGTCGAGCATCGCTTCGGAAATCGGCACGATGCGCATCACCGAACAGATTGACGCGCTGGAAATCATGGGCGTCAACTCGGCCTCGTACCTCATCCTGCCCAAAATCGTGGCGGCGGTCCTCTTCTTCCCCTTCCTGACGATTCTGAGCATCGGCATCGGCGTGGCGGGCGGATGGATGATTGCCTGGGCGACGGGCATCATGATTCCCGACGACTACATCGAGGGCCTGCTGCTCGACTTCAAGCCCTACTCGATTGTCTACTCGCTCATCAAGACGACCGTCTTCGCCTACATCATCACCTCCGTCTCGGCCTTCTACGGCTACTACGCCAAGGGCAACTCGCTCGAGGTGGGCGCCGCCTCGACGCGCGCCGTGGTCGTGAGCTCGGTGGTCATCATGATATTCAACCTGATTCTTACGCAGATTCTGCTGATATGATACGCGCCGACCACATCACCAAGACGTTCGACGGCCGGACGGTGCTCGACGACATCACGGTCGAGTTCGAGACGGGCCGCACCAACCTCATCATCGGGCGCAGCGGCTCGGGCAAGACCGTGCTGCTCAAGAGCCTGGTGGGGCTGCACGAGGTCGATTCGGGCTCCGTGTGGTACGACGACGTGAACTTCACGCAGCTGGGCTTCCGCGAGCGCAAGCGCATCCGCAAGGACATCGGCATGATTTTCCAGGGCGGGGCGCTGCTCGACTCCTCGACGGTCGAGGAGAACGTCAAGCTGCCGCTCGACCTCTTCACCGAGCAGTCCGAGCGCGAGAAGCTCGAGCGGGTGAACTTCTGCCTGCAGCGCGTGCGGCTCGAGGATGCCAACCGCCTCTACCCGGCCGAGCTCTCGGGCGGCATGATCAAACGCGTGGCCATCGCCCGCGCCATCGTGCTCAACCCCCGCTACCTCTTTTGCGACGAGCCCAACTCGGGCCTCGACCCCCAGACCTCGATTGTCATCGACAACCTGATTCACGAAATCACGCGCGAATACAACATCACCACCATCATCAATACGCACGACATGAACTCGGTGATGGAAATCGGCGAGAAAATTGTATACATCCACGAAGGACGCAAGTGGTGGGAGGGGACCAAGGATGAGATTCTCCAGGCCGACAACCGCGAACTCAACGACTTCGTCTTCGCCTCGGCCATGGCCAAGCGGGCCAAGGAGGCGGCACGCTGAGGCGGGCCGCGAAACGGGGAGGGGGAGAGCGTGCGTCCCGTTGAGGCGTGGATGCGCTCCCCGCGGGCGTCTGTCCGCTCGCTGGCCCCGCCGGGACGGTCCGCAGCGGCCGTTGCGGGGTGACAGCCGGCTGCCGGAGAGTGCAAGTGAAGCCGGTTGTCGGTTGCCGGAGGGCGGTTGTGGGACCGATTGCCGGCTGCCGGAGGTCGCGTGTGCGGCCGATAGCCGGTTGAGGTGCTCCCCGCAGGCGACCGGCCGCCGGCCGAGGGACCAAAAAAAATGATTTTTATTTGCGTAATTTTGCCAAAGTGTGTAATTTTGCGCTCGGAAAATAAAGGATGTTTTCAGTTATTAACCAATAAATCAAAAAACTATGTCTCAGATTAAGATTGGTATCAACGGCTTCGGTCGTATCGGTCGTATGGTTTTCCGTGCTGCCTGCACGCAGACCGACAAGTATGAGATTGTCGGCATCAACGACCTCTGCCCGGTAGACTACCTGGCTTACATGCTCAAGTACGATACGATGCACGGCCAGTTCAAGGGCACCATCGAGGCTGACGTCGAGAAGAGCCTGCTGATTGTCAACGGCCACGCCATCCGCGTCACCGCAGAGAAGGACCCCGCAAACCTGAAGTGGAACGAGGTAGGTGCCGAGTACGTAGTAGAGTCGACCGGTCTGTTCCTGACCGAGGAGAAGGCCAAGGCTCACCTTGCAGCCGGTGCCAAGTACGTCGTAATGTCGGCTCCTTCGAAGGACGCTACCCCGATGTTCGTATGCGGTGTGAACACCGACACGTACGCAGGCCAGAAGATTGTTTCGAACGCTTCCTGCACCACGAACTGCCTGGCTCCCATCGCCAAGGTGCTCAACGATAAGTTCGGTATCACGGACGGTCTTATGACCACCGTTCACTCGACCACGGCAACGCAGAAGACCGTAGACGGTCCCTCGATGAAGGACTGGCGTGGCGGTCGTGCCGCTTCGGGCAACATCATCCCCTCGTCGACGGGTGCCGCCAAGGCCGTAGGTAAGGTTATTCCTTCGCTGAACGGCAAGTTGACGGGTATGTCGATGCGTGTTCCGACCCTCGACGTATCGGTTGTCGACCTGACGGTCAACCTGGCTAAGCCGGCCAAGTACGAGGAGATTTGCGCCGCCATGAAGGAGGCTTCGGAAGGCGAGCTGAAGGGTGTTCTGGGCTACACGGAGGATGCAGTCGTATCGTCCGACTTCCTGGGCGACCCCCGCACCTCGATTTTCGACAAGGCTGCCGGTATCGCTCTGACCGACACCTTCGTGAAGGTCGTTTCGTGGTACGACAACGAGTGGGGTTACTCGAACAAGGTGCTCGACCTCATCTCGGTCATGAAGGCCTACAACAAGTAATCGAACTCCGATTCGATAATCGGGAGGCTCCGGAGAACCGGAGCCTCCTTTTTTTGTGCCTGCGCGGAAGGGCATAGGTGGCTTCGAAGGTTGTTGGAGGGCGTTGGCGGGAGTGGGTGGAGAGGGGAGGCGGATGCCGGGTTTCTTTTTTTGTGCCGGTGCAGGGGGGCAGACGGGTTTGGCAGGAGCGGAGTTCCCTGGCTGTGGATGGGATGTGTGGAGCGCGGCGGATGCGCGCCTCTTTTTTTGTGTCCGTTTCGGCAGGTGCGGACGGGTTTTCGAGGTCGATAGTGAGCGAAGTCGCTGCGATGCGGCGTCTTATTTTTTGTGCCCGTTTCGGCAGGTGCCGGGCAGGGTGTGCGTGTGGGATGGGTGGGATGGATGCGTTGGATACGGCACCGCGCTGAATGTGGAGAGGCGGGACGGAATGGTTAGCCGGGGCGCAGCGGACGAATGGGGGCTTGCTCTGCCCGGAAGGGTAGCGTGCGGCGCAAAAGCCCCGAACCGACAGACCCGGCGTGGCCCGTTATAGCCCGTTATAGCCCGGCAGGGGCCGATGCCCTCTCCGTATGGTTACTCCACTCCGGCGGCCGAGACCTTCAGCTCGATGGAGGCTCCCGACCACTGATTGATGGTGCGGCGCTCCTTCAGCAGTCGCTTCCCGTTGCACTCGATGAGCAGGTCGAGCGGAAAGGGCTTCGTGGCCTCGATGTCGTTGCTTGCGGGCAGCGTGTGGGGGATGATGTAGATGTAGAGCAGCAGATGGTCGCAGACCGGGGCCTCGAGCACCGCCCGGCGGTCGGGCGTTATGCCGGAGGGGGGCGTCGTGAGGTTGCTCCCCACGTCGGCCACGCGCGACTCGGCCGTCGTGAATCCGATGCGGTTGCCCGCCGGGCCGAAACAGCCGCACATGAGTTCCACGTTGTAGCGCCACCACTCCTCGTAGGGGCTGCTCACCTCGATTCGATACCCTTTTTCCGTTGCCATCCTTGCAGTTCTTATTCCGGGAACAAAGATACGAAAAGGCAAACGCAAAAATTCCTGCTCGCATAAGATTTTTGCCCGGTGTTCCGGCTTCCCGGCTTCCCGGCTTCCCGGCTTCCCGGCCGTCCGCTGTTCCAGCGTTCCGGCGTTCCGGCCGTCCGCTGTCCCGCCAAACTCCGGCCCGGGAGCGCCAAAGCCCCATCCTGCTTCCACCCTCCGACCACCGGAGCCCCACCGGAGTTCCATCGGAGACCCATCGGAGCCCATCGGAAACCCTGCCGAGGCTGCCGGAAAGGGTTGGCGGGCCGTTTTGCTCCATCCGCCGCCCCTTTGCGGGCGGCATCCGTCCCCCGGCGTCGGCAGCCCCGCAATGCAAAACTCCATCAAAATCTTTGCAATTCTCTGAATTATTAGTAACTTTGCGCACTAAATACGCTCAGATGGAGGTTCGAATGGACGATACGAAAAGGTTCGTGATTGCCTACAAAGGGTTGAAACCGGGGCAATACACGTTCCATTTCGAGGTGGACGGCGGGCTCTTTGCGGCCTACGAAAACTCCGAAATCAAGGACGGACACTGCCGGGTCGAGGTCGTGATGACCCGCTTGGAGCAGCTGCTCGACCTCGATATCGCCATTGCCGGAAGCGTAGTGGTTGCCTGCGACCGTTGCCTGGAGGATTGCGAGATTCCAATCGACTATCGCGGCCACCTTGCCGTGAAGTTCTCGGACGAGGTGCAGGAGTACGACGGCGAGGTGCTCTGGCTCTCCCCCTCGGAGGGCGAGGTGGACCTTACGCAGTACATCTACGAGAGCATCGTCCTTGCGCTGCCCTACCAGCGGGTGCATCCCGAAGGAAAGTGCAACCCCGAGATGATGGCCCGCTTCAGGATTGTCTCGGGCGAGGAGTTCGCCGCGCTGGAGGCCGAAGCCGAGCAGCAGGCGCCTCCCGAGGGCGAATGGGCCAAGCTGGCCTCGCTCAAGGAGCGCATGGAGCGCGAGGAGTTGGAGGCGCAGAAGGAGGCTCTGGCCGAGGAGCTCACATCCGAGGCGGAGGAGTGCGAGGAGGCCCTGGCCGACGGGGATGAAGAGAAGAAACTGTGAAAGAAGCAGAAAAAGGATACGTTAAACTTATAATTCATACAGTAAAATGGCACATCCTAAACACAAAATCTCGTCGACGCGACGTGATAAGAGAAGAACTCACTACAAGGCCGTAGTTCCTACGGTGGTTACCTGCTCGAACTGCGGTGCAGCCGTGCTCTACCACCGGGTTTGCCCCGAGTGCGGTTTCTATCGCGGAAAGCTGGCTATCGAGAAGAAGGCCGCTGAATAGGCGGCGGGAAAAGAGTGCATTGCGGACAATGCCCTCTTTTTTCGCAAGATAAACGCCCCGTCGGAACGGTACGGGGTGGGCGTGTCTCCGTCGCGGACCGGTTTTTTGCAGTCGGGTCGCGGTGGTGCGCGTTGCGTCCTGTGAGGATTCTTCGGGGAGACGCGGCGCCGGGCGTCGGGAGCTCCCGCAAACAATGAAGTTCAACCAAATCTTGGAAACTATGTTAAAGATTGGTGTAGATGCCATGGGCGGCGATTTCGCCCCCGAGGCTGCGGTCAAGGGAGCCGTCATGGCCCTCGGAGAGCTCGGCGCGGATTGCCGCATCGTGCTGTTCGGCGACCGCGAACGGATTCTGGCCGTCCTGGCGGCCGAGGGATGCCCGGCCGAGAAGTTCGACATCGTACCCACCACCGAGGTTATCGAGATGGGCGACCATCCGGCGAAGGCCTTCCAGACGAAGACCGATTCGAGCATCACGGTGGGCTTCGGCTACCTGGCCAAGGGCGCGATTCAGGGCTTCGCCAGCGCAGGCAGCACGGGCGCGATGATGGTCGGCTCGATGTATGCCGTCAAGCCGATTGAAGGGGTCATCCGTCCGACCATCTCGTCGGTCGTTCCGACCATCTCGGGCCGTCCGACGCTGCTGCTCGACGTGGGGCTCAACGTGGACTGCAAACCCGAAGTGCTGGCGCAGTACGGCGTCATTGGCTCGATTTACGCCGAGGCCGTGCTGGGCATCGAGTCGCCGCGCGTGGCGGTGCTCAACATCGGCGAGGAGGAGGCCAAGGGCAACGCCCAGACGAAGGCCACCCACGAGCTGATGAAGGCCGAGGGCGAGGCGGGCAAGTTCCGCTTCGTGGGCAACATCGAGGCTTCGTACATCTTCACGGGCAAGGTTGCCGACGTGATTGTCTGCGACGGTTTCGTGGGCAATACGGTGCTGAAGATGGCCGAAGGGCTCTATCGAATCAACAAGGCTCTGGGTGTGGACAACCCCTTCTGGAACTCGATGAACTACGAGATGGTGGGCGGCACGCCCGTGCTGGGTGTCAACGCTCCGGTCATCATCGGCCACGGATGCTCGACGCCGTTGGCAATCAAGAACATGATACTCTCGACCGTACGGTGCGCCGAGGCGGATTTGACGGGCAAGCTGAAGAGTGCGTTTAACAACTAACCATTAAAGAAAATTATCGATGGCAAAGATAACAGCTGCGATTACGGGTGTCGGCCAGTACCTGCCGGATTACATCCTGACGAATGAAGAATTGAGTAAGATGGTCGACACCTCCGACGAGTGGATTATGTCGCATATCGGCGTCAAGACGCGCCACATCCTCAAGGGCGAGGGCGTGGGCACCTCCTACATGGGTGCGCGCGCCATCATCAACCTGCTGGACAAGACCGGCGTTGACCCGATGGACATCGACCTGGTGATTTGCGCCACGGTGACCCCCGACATGTTCTTCCCCTCGACGGGCAACCTCATCGCCGACCAGGCGGGCTGCAAGAACGCCTTTGCCTACGACGTGTCGGCTGCGTGCAGCGGTTTCCTCTTCGCACTGACCACCGGAGCCAAGTTCATCGAGACGGGCTCGTGCAAGAAGGTGGTGGTTGTCGGCGCCGACAAGATGTCGTCGATTGTCGACTATACGGACCGCTCGACCTGCCCGATTTTCGGTGACGGTGCGGGTGCCGTGCTGCTCGAGCCCAATACGGAGGGGCTGGGCGTCATCGACGAGATTCTCCACTCGGACGGCTCGGGCGAGCTGCAGCTCTACATGAAGGCGGGCGGTTCGCGCTATCCGGCCTCGATTGAGACGGTGCAGAACAACTGGCACACGATTACGTGGGACGGCCACGCCGTCTTCAAGGCTGCCGTTTCGAAGATGGCCGACGTCTCGGTTGAGATGATGGAGCGCTACAACCTGACGGGCGACGACATCCGCTACCTGGTGCCTCACCAGGCCAACCTGCGCATCATCGACGCCACGGCGCGCCGCATGGGTATCACCAAGGACAAGTGCATGATTAACATCGACCGCAACGGCAACACCACGGCCGCAACGATTCCGACCTGTCTGTACGACTACGAGAAGGAGCTGCGTCCGGGCGACAACCTCATCCTGTCGGCCTTCGGCGGCGGATACACCTGGGGCGCCATCTACGTGAAGTGGGCCTACGACGGTTCGAAGGCCTGAGCCACGATCCAATCGATTTGAATGCAGGAGCTCCGGAAACGGGGCTCCTGCGTCGTTTTCGGCGGGACGTTTCAGTTCCCGTTCGGAATTCAGCGCTATCTTTGCAGAAGAATAAACTGGTAATACGATGAAACTGCTGATTGTCGAGGATGAACCCTCGTTGCGTGAGATTATGGTGCGGACGCTCCGCGGCGAGCGTTACGTGGTGGAGGAGGCTGCCGACTACGCCTCGGCGCTGGCCAAGCTGGAGGACTACGACTACGACTGCATCCTGCTCGACATCATGCTGCCGGGCGGCAGCGGCCTGCGGCTGCTCGAGCGGCTCAAGGAGTTGCGCAAGAGTGCGGGGGTGATTATCATCTCGGCGCGCGATTCGCTCGACGACAAGGTCGAGGGGCTCGAGCTCGGGGCCGACGACTACCTGGCCAAGCCGTTCCACCTGGCCGAGCTCTCGGCCCGCATCCGGAGCGTCATCCGCCGCCACCAGCGCGACGGTCAGGAGAGCCTCGACGCCGGCAACGTGCGCCTCTTCCCCGACCGGCAGCGGGTCGAGGTGGCGGGCCGCGAGGTGGAGCTGGTGCGCAAGGAGTACGACATCCTCCACTACTTCATGAGCCGCCCGGGACGCATGGTCAACAAGGCGACGCTGGCCGAGGCGGTCTGGGGCGACCACATTGACCAGAGCGACAACTTCGACTTCGTCTACGCCCAGATGAAGAACCTGCGCCGCAAGCTGGCCGACGCCGGGGCCGATATCGAACTGAAGTCCATCTACGGCTTCGGCTATAAACTCGTCACGCGATGAAGCTCATCAACCGCATCATCCTCCACATCTCGTGGGTGCTCACGCTGCTGCTGGCGGCGTGGGCCTCGCTCTTTTACTTCGCGATGGTCGACGAAATCAACGACGAGGTCGACGATTCGCTGGAGTTCTACTCCGAGATGCTCATCACGCGTTCGCTTGCCGGCCGCGAGCTCCCCTCGTCGAGTTCGGGCAGCAACAACAGCTACTACCTGCGCGAGGTGACGTCTGACTATGCCGACTCGCACCCCAGTGTGGCCTACAGCGACGAGGAAATCTACATCCCCGAGATGGAGGAGAGCGAGCCGGCCCGCGTGCTGCGGACCATCTTCGAGGACTGTGACGGGCGGCTCTTCGAGCTGACGGTCCTCACCCCCTCGTTCGAGAAGGATGACCTGCTGGAGACGATTCTCTGGTGCATGGTGTGGCTCTACCTGCTGCTCCTGCTGACCATTCTGCTGGTCAACGTGCTGGTGCTCCATCGGATTCTGCGCCCGCTGTACGCCCTGTTGCGTTGGCTCGACAGCTATACGGTAGGCCGCGCCAACGAACCGCTGGACAACGACACGCGTGTTCCCGAGTTCCGCCGGCTCAACGAGGCGGCCATTCGCAATGCGGCGCGCGCCGAGTACCTCTTCGACCGCCAGAAGCAGTTCATCGGCAACGCCTCGCACGAGATGCAGACGCCGCTGGCCGTCTGCCGCAACCGGCTCGAGATGCTGGTCGACACGACCGAGCTGAGCGAGGAGCAGATGGGCGAAATCTTCAAGGTGCAGCAGACGCTCGACTATCTGGTGCGGCTCAACCGCTCGCTGCTGCTGCTCTCGAAAATCGAGGGCGGGCAGTTCCCCGAGTGCGAACAGGTCGACTTCAACGCTCTGGCGCGCCGTGCGGCGGCCGATTTCGGCGAGCTCTATGCCGCGCGCCGCATCCGCATCGAGCTCCGCGAGGAGGGTGCGCTGCACTTCCGGATGAACCCCTCGCTGGCGGCCAGCGTGGTGAACAACCTGCTCAAGAACGCCTGCGTCCACGGCGGCGAGGGGGGCGAGGTGGAGGTTACCCTCACGCGCCGCAGCCTGCGTGTGGCCAACACGGCGACGGGCGGACCGCTCGACGGCGAGCACATCTTCGAACGCTTCTACCAGGGGACGAAGAAGGAGGGTTCGACCGGGCTCGGCCTCTCGATTGTCGATGCCGTCTGCCGGCTCTACGGGCTCCATTGCTCCTACGCCTTCGTCGGCGGGCGCCACACCTTTACCGTCGATTTCCCGCAGTAGCCGGCGGCCCCTGTTTCGGAAACTTTGCCCCGGCAACGGATGAATGAACCGTTGCCGGGGCATTTTTTTGGCCGTTCTGTACTTTTTTTTCGAAAAAACGGCAGGTTGTTCGCAATTTCAAATTCATTTCAGGTTTGCTTCCCAACTTTGCATCGTGATTCAGTGACAAACTCCGTAAAACAGATTCCGACGATATGAAAAAACTGGCATCCCTTTTGGCTCTGGTGCTCCTCCTCGCGGGAGCGACCCCCGCTCTGGCGGGCGACGACCGTCCCATTGCCTATGAGAAGCTCCCCGCCACGGCGCGGCAATTCATCACCGCCCACTTCGCCGATACGCGCCTCTCCTATGCGAAGGTCGACTCCGAGTGGTGGGACACCACCTACGAGGTGGTCTTCATCGACGGCCGCAAGGTGGAGTTCGCGCGGGACGGCTCGTGGCGGGAGGTCTCGTGCAAGTACGCCGAGGTCCCGGCCGGGATTATCCCCCCGGCGATTCGCGACTACGTGGCCTCGTCCCACCCCGGACAGAAAATCATACAGATTGAGCGCGACCGCCGCACCTGCGAGGTGAAGCTCGACGGAGGTCTTGACCTGACCTTCGACCGCGACTACCGCCTTATCGGCATCGACGACTGATGCCACCCTTGTAACACACCAAACAACAAATCAACAACCGAAAACAAAAAACGATTGCACTTATGAAACTTGGATGGATTTTGATGACGCTTGCCTCGGCCGTTGCGCTGGTGGGCTGCGACAAGAACGACGATGCAGTACAGGTACCGGCCCAGGTCGAGACGGCATTCCACGCGATGTACCCCAACGCGACCGACGTACGCTGGAGCGGCCGGAGCGGCTACATGGTGGCCGACTTCCGCGAGAGCGGCGTAGCCAACTCGGCGTGGTTCGACCACAGCGGCGGCTGGCACATGACCGATACCGATATTCCCTATCAGGCGCTTCCCGAGGCGGTGAAGGCCTCCTTCGAGGCGAGCGAGTACGCAACGTGGCGCATCGAGGAGGTGGAGAAGGTGACCCGTACCCGGCTCGAGACGCTCTACGTCATCGAAGTGGAGCAGCGTGAGGCCGAGATGGAGCTCCACTACTCGGAGGACGGCGTGCTGCTCAATGCCGTGGCCGACGACGGCGACCGCTACAACGACGACCTGCTGCCGCAGCAGCTTCCCGCCGAGGTGACCTCCTTCATCGAGCAGCGTTATCCCGGGGCGCGCATCCTCGAGGCCGAGCATGAGCGCGGCATGCTCGAGGTCGACATCATCGACGGCCGCACGGCCCGCGAGGTGGTCTTCGACAGCGCCAACGCATGGCTCCACACCCAGACCGAGGTGCGCCGAAGCGAGCTCCCCGACGCCGTGCTTCAGGCCTGGCAGCAGTCCGAGTACGCCTCCTACGAGCTCGACGACATCGCCTACTACGAGGCTCCGACGGGCGACTACTACGAGCTGGAGCTCGAGCGCGGCGACCGCGAGGTGAAGCTCCGCATTGCAGCCGACGGCACGATGCTCTGACGTTCGGGCCGCATGGGAGGAGCGTGCGCGGCGCAGCCTCGACGGCGAGGGGCGCATGACCTCCACCCCGGTATCGGATGGATTGAAGGAGGCAGGGACTGACCCTGCCTCCTTCAATGCGTGAAGAGGATGTGACGAGGAACTGCCGCCCGCCGCTCAGAAGAGGGAGGCGACTCCCTGGAACGAGGCCAGAATGACGACGTAGCGCAGCAGCTTGCCCACGAACATCGAACCGGTCGTGAGCCAGAGGTTGGCATGCATGAGTCCCAGCACGATGGCAATCGCCTCGCCCACGTAGGGCAGGAAGCCGAAGAAGCCCATCAGCGCCCCGCGCCCCGCGAGTATCCGGCGCGCCTTGTCGAGCTGCTTTTCGCTCACGCCCAGACGCTCAATCCATTCGCTGCGCCCCAGCGTACCAATCCAGTAGCAGCTCATGCCGCCCAGCGTGTTGCCCACCGCCGCGGCGGCCAGACACCAGAGCGGGTCGAGCCCCATCCGCACGAGGATGATGAGCACCGCCTCGGAGCTGAAGGGCAGGATGCTTCCGGCGACGAAGGCCGAGAGCAGCAGCCCCCAGTAGCCCCAGTCGGCGAGCAGTTGTGTGAGTGTATCCAGAAAAGCCTCCATCGGTCGTTGTCCTTGCGCCGGAGCCGGCCGCCCGTTGGGCGGTGCGACGCCTCCGGTCCGGCAAAGATAGCGCTTTTTCGGCGGAGTGCGGCATCCGGAGCACGTCGTTGTTGTCCGGTTCGGGTTCGGGTCCGGTCCGTTTCGGGCCCGGTCGCGCTGCTCCTCGCACGCTCTTTGCATACCCTCTGCCTGTGGGGTGCCGCCCGTTCGGCCGCCGCACAATAAAACGAAACGGAACACCGTTATAATCCGCACACAACCCGAATTATGAAATTAGGAACATTAATACGAATCACGATGGTTGCCGGCTCGCTTCTGGCCACTGCGGCAACGCAGGCCGGCAATCCTCAAAACGAACGGAAAACTATGGCAGTAACACATTTGACGCGGGACGATTTCCGCACGAAAATCTACGATTTCGAACGCAATCCCGGCAGTTGGAAATTCGAGGGCGACAAACCCGCGCTGGTCGACTTCTACGCCTCGTGGTGCGGTCCCTGCAAGATGCTGGCCCCGATTATCGAGGAGCTCGGCGAGGAGTATGCCGGCCGGGTCGACATCTACAAGGTCGACGTCGACGAGCAGCAGGAGCTGGCGGCGCTCTTCGGCGTGCGCAGCATTCCGACGCTGCTCTTCATCCCCCGCGACGGGAAGCCGCAGCTGGCGCAGGGCGCCATGCCGCGTGCCGAGCTGCGCCGGCTCATCGACCAGCTGCTGCTTGGCGGCAAGTAGGCCGGCAGCCGCCGTTTGGGCGGGCAGCGCATGAACGCCGCGCATGAAAAAAGGGATGCACCCCGCAGGGTGCATCCCTTTTTCGTGTGTGGAGCCGGAGCCGGGCCGGTCAGCCGATGAGCGTTGCGACGATGTGGCGGCCGCAGGCCCCGTTGCGGAATTCGCAGAGGTAGACGCCCTGCCACGTCCCGAGGTTGAGCCGGTGGCGCGTGACGGGAATCGTGAGCGACACTCCCGCAAGCGTCGACTTGGCGTGGGCCGGCATGTCGTCGTCCCCCTCGAGCGTATGGGTGTAGTAGGGCTCGCGCTCGCGCACCAGATGGTCAAACACGGCGTCGAGGTCGCTCTGCACGTCGGGGTCGGCATTCTCGTTGAGCGTCAGGGCCGCCGAGGTGTGCTGCAGAAAGAGGTGCAGCAGCCCCGTCTCGGGCAGCTCTCCGAGCTGTGCGGCAATCTCGTCGGTGACGAGGTGCATGCCCCGCCGCCGCGGCCGCAGCGTGAATTCAACCTGGCGTATCATCGCTCCGAGGGGTGTTGAGGCGTTCGGATGCGTCAGAGCTTCGAGAGGTCCACCTCGATGGCGGCCGGATAGATGCGGCGCGGGTCGAAGAACTCGGCGCAGCTGTTCACCATGTTCTCCAGACGGATTTCGGGAACGCCCGAGTAGACCTTCTTGCCGTTGACCGTCAGCGTCACGCTCTTCGAGAGGTCGACCAGCTCGTTGCAGAGGTAGAGCACCACCTTACCCTTCGTGGCCGGGGTCTTGCTCTTGTCGAAGCGCATCTCGATGCCCCACTTGGGGTCAATCTCGGTAGTCGTGTAGCGCACCTCGTCGACCTGCAGCGTGATGTTGTTGCCCGTGATGTTCATCTCGTAGCAGGTGCGCGTCGAGAAGTCGCTGTTCGAACGCTCCAGCACGCGGAGGTTGTAGAAGCCCGTGCGGTACTGTCCGTCCATCTCGAAGTCCTCCCAGCAGAAGTAGTGCGGGTAGGAGTTGCGCTCATACTCCTTGAGCCAGGGCGTGGTGAGCGTGTAGTCGATGGCGTGGCTTGCATTGGGAATCAGCTCGATGTTGTGGGTGTAGTATCCCGGGTGAGCAGCCTCCAGCTCATCGAAGGCCTCCTTGGTGTAGCCCGTCAGCGTGTTGCGGTAGAATCCGGTGTCGTTGGCGCCCGTGCGCAGCGAGAAGGCCGTGTTGGCGCAGTTCTCGGCCGGGGCGTTCTTCAGCGGCTCGCCGCCTGCCATCGGTCCCGCGCCGGCCAGGTAGTCGGCGTAGAACGACGCGAGGCGCTGGCTGCCGTAGCCGCCCTCGGAGATGCCGAAGAAGTAGATGCGGTCGGGGTTGATGATATCGGAGACGAAGGCCAGACGCAGCAGCTTCTCCCAGGCATACTGCTTGGCCTTCTGCCACCAGCGGTAGTAGTCACCCACGTTGGGAATCTGCGGAATGAAGTAGACTGCGGGGGCATCCTGGAACGACTGGCAGAGCGACCAGCCCGTCTCCCACTCGGTGTTCTTGTCGCCCGAGCCGTGGAGGTAGAGGAAGAGGGGATATCCGGCGGCCGGCTTGTTGCTCTTCGAGCCCCAGTAGTAGTTCATCGTGGCGCTGGCTTCGAGCGATGCGGGCAGCAGCCAGCTTCCCGAGCGCTTGGTGCCCAGCGAGGTAAGGTCGATGAGCTTCTCCTCGTCGAAGTTGTTGTTGGCGCTCTTCCAGGCCTCCCATACCAGGTCGGTGTTGCCGCTCACTTTGGCGGCGTCGATGGCAATCTGAGAGGTATAGTCGCCCTCGTCGCCGGCGAGGCAGGCCGAAAAGTAGCTCTCGATTTCCTGACGGGTCTGCTCCGAAATCAGACCGTCGTCGGTTCCGGTGCCGATGCTGGGGGGCGTGTCGCTGCCCGTGTCGTCCGAGGAGCAGCCTGCGCCGAGTACGGCAAGCGCTGCGAGGAGGGAAAACATGCCGAAAAATCGTGTGTGTTTCATGACAGAAGGTATTGTTAAAAGTGGTTTGGGACAATCCGGTGTTGAAAAAACGACACCAAAGGTACGATTTTTTGCGATTTTGCAATAAAACGGCTTCCGATTATAGGTTATTCCCGAGAATCTTTCTATCTTTGTCGGCGCTATCGCAGGATGGCATACGACCTTTGGAGAGATGCAGGAGTGGTTGAACTGGCCCGCCTGGAAAGCGAGTAAACCCCTAAAGGGTTTCAGGGGTTCGAATCCCCTTCTCTCCGCAAAACAATGAGGATGTTACGACGGGTAACATCCTCATTTTGTTTTGTCTGTGCGTTTGATGGTTTGGCGTCCCGTCAGCGCACTTTTCCCGCCGGATACGGCCGCGTAGCAGGGGCCGCCGGTTCTGCCTTCCCTTTTCCTTGAGGGAATGGCGCCGGCCCGACGTGCGTTCCTCTTCGGGGGCCGCGTCTTGCACGGCTCCGGTCGCCCGCCCTCTTCCCGGGAAAGGGGGCGGGAGCCCTGTCCGCTTCGGCCCGACGTGCGCTACTCCTCGAATTCGTCGAGCAGTTCGTCGCAGGCCTTGGTGTGGCGGCGGTACTGCAGCCAGGTGATGATGATGGCAGCGAGCGTGTAGGCAATGCCGATTGCGATAATCAGGTTGCGGTTTGCCGACTCTCCGACGCGCGCGAGAAGCTCGATGAAGATATAGGTAATCATCGCGATGCACGGAAGGAGGCTGATGGCCAGGGCCCGGCGGTAGAAGCGGCGATAGGAGGTGATGGTGCGGGTGACCGTCCGCGTATCGCCGTCGAGCAGATGCTCCATGCCCAGCTTGCGGTTAATCCAGAGTGTGGCTGCGAAATCTATCATTGTCCACAGCGATACCAGCACGCCGAAGAGCGGCGGCCAGTGGGTGGCGATGCAGATGACCCAGATGGTGGGCAGGGTCAGCACATCGAGCATCAGACGATTGCGAATCTCCCGGCTCAGGGCCTGCGCCGGACGGCGGCGCGCCGCCTGGAAAAAACGTTCGTTCAGCTGCTCCTGCTGCTGCATCTGTGCCTTGAGGGCGTTATAGTCGGCTTTCAGAGCTTCGAGCTCTTGTCCCATGTTGCGTTCCATAGTCATGTTGTTTAGTCGTCAGTCATTTTTTTTGAGTCGCTCCTTGATGCGCACCAGCTTGAAGGAGACATTCTTGACCGAGATGCCTAGGATTGCGCCTATCTCCTCGTAGCTCAGGCCTTCGAGCCACAGGAGGATGACGCTTCGGTCGACAAGTCCCAACTTGTTGATTCGCTCATAGAGCTGTTTCATCTGCATGCGTTTTTCGAGGTCGCCGTCGGAGGAGGCAGCCTCCCGCGCCGTCGTACCTCTTGTCCGCTCGCGCTTGCGCTTGTTGCTGAAGTTGATGCAGTAGTTCAGCGCCACGCGGTAAATCCATGTCCTTATATCGCTGCGACCCTCGAAACCGTCGTATCCCTGCCACAGCCGCAGAAGTATCTCCTGATGCAGGTCGTCTACATCTTCGGCATCACGGGAGAACATGTAGCAGACCGCATAGATGGTCTGTTCATGCTCCTTGACCAGTTGGGAGAATCGTTGTTCTTTTGTCTCCATCTTCATTTCGTTTACCTGTTAGACAAGCAACCGCCCGAAAAACTATACGGCAGGTGCGATTTTTTTGAAAAAAAGATTTGTTGCCGTCCGAAAATCGGGCTCGGTGCCGCATTCGGAGGTGAAAGTTAGCGGATAACTTCGGTGAATCAAATCGGGGGCCGACTTTTCATAACAGGGACCGAGCGGGCTGCGGCGGCAAAAACCGCGGCGCCAACCGCTCCTTGTCGGACGGCCGCCAGCCGCGGGCCGTAAACTCGCTTCGCAACAGGCCGCTCGCCTCCATCTACGGAAACGCCCCGGAGGGGTTCACTCCTCCGGGGCGTTTGTATGTCGTGCCGACCGGTATCGTCTCCGGCGGGACGTCTGAAGGCATGTGCCGCCACGGTCAGCGTCCCGTGACACGCAGATAGCGGGCGACGGCCGTGCGGTAGGAGGCGCGGGCCTCGGTCAGCTTGTCGCGGCTCTGGGTGTAGAGCGTCTCGGCGTCGAGCAGCTCGGTGAGCGACGAGGTGCCCGCACGGTAGAACTCGCGGTTCTGCCGCAGGTTCTCGGTGGCCGAGGCGATGGAGCGCTCGGCCAGCGCAATCTGGGCGTAGGCCTCCTGCAGGTCGCTCCACGTCTTCTCGATTTCGACGGCGAGCAGCTCGCGCGCCTCCATGCGGTCGTTCTCGGCCTGCTGCTCGCGCAGCCGGGCCCGCTTCAGGGCGTGGGCACCGCCCCACCACTCCGAAATCGGCACCGAAACCTGGGCGAAGACCACGCCGTCGTTGACGTTCTGGTCCATGACGTTATAATAGAGGTACCCGGCCCCCACGCCTACGGTCGGCAGCCGCTTGCCGCGCTCCATGCGCTTCTCGTAGCGCCGCGCCTCGACATTCTTCTCGGCCAGCTGGTACTCGGCCCGCCGGTCGAGCGCCTCCTCCACGTCGACGTACCACGCCGCCGGGGCCTCCGGCTCCGTGTCGGTGCAGGCGATGTCGAACTGCCGCCAGTCGGCACCCACGTACTGCGCCAGCAGCATCTTCGAGACCTTCAGCCCGTTTTCGACCTTCAGCCGGTTCGAGGCGACCTCCTGCTGCCGCAATTCGACGCGCAGCAGGTCGTTCGAGGTGACGAGCCCCGCCTCGACCGAGAGTTCGACCTGGCGGTGAATCTCGTCGAGCTGCCGCTCGACGGCATCGAGCGTCGAGAGGTTCTCGCGCAGCGAGACAATCTGCCAGAAGTAGGTGTCGGTGCGTTCGCGCACCTCCGCCTCGCTCTTCTGCAGCTGCAGGGCGCCCACCTCCTCGCCCAGACGGGCCAGGCGGTTGCCGTTGACAATCTTCAGACCGGCGAAGAGGGGCTGTACGGCCGAGATGCCCCCCACGATGCCGCGCTTGACCAGCGACAGGGGCATCGGGATGCTTCCCATCTGGGGGATGGTCACGTCGAGGCTGGCCTGGATGAGCCCGTGCTGGGCCTGGAAGACTCCGCCCGAAGCCGAAATCTGCGGGAAGTAGTTGGTGAAGGCCTCGCGCCGGCTCTGTGTGGCGGCCTCGAGGTCGAGCCGCGCGTTGGCCAGCGTGCGGTTATGTTCCACGGCGGCGGCCCGGCACTCCTCGAGCGTGAGGGTCTGGGCTCCGGCCGCAAGGCTTCCACCGAAGAGCAGCAGAAGCAGTGTTGCAAGTGTGCGTCTCATCGTCATTTGTAGATTTTGGAGTAGAGAACCGGCAGAATCGTCACCACCAGTATGAGCGAGCCGATGCCTCCGGCGAAAATCGTCACCCCGACGGGTGCCCAGAAGGTGCTGCCGCCCAGCATCATCGGCACCACGCCCACGGCCGTGGTGGCGGTGGTGAGGAAAATCGGCACCATGCGGCGCTTGCCGGCGTCGTAGGCGGCAAGACGTCCCGTCCAGTGGCAGCAGAGGCGCTTCTCCTCGGCGTGCTGGTACATCAGAATCACGTTGCGGACAATCATGCCCAGCAGGGTGATGAAGCCCAGCACCGAGGTCAGGCCGATGGTGAAGTTCGAGAGCCAGAGTCCGACCATCGCACCGAACAGGCAGAGACTCATCGAGAGCATGACCACCAGCGTGATGCCGAACTTGCGGAAGTTGATGAGGATGAAGAAGAAGATAATCACCAGCGAGATGGCCAGTCCCGAGAAGATGTCGGGCAGCGTCTCCGCGTCGAACTCGTATTCGCCGCCCGTCTCGGTCGTAACCCCCTGCGGCAGGGTGATTTCCTGCTGCAGTGTGCGGTCAATCTCGGCGCGCATCTGCAGCGCATTGGCTCCGCGCCGCACGTCGGCCACCACCGACATGCAGCGCATGCCGTTACGGTGTACGATGCGGCTCTGGCTCCATGCGGGCTCGACCTGGGCAATCTGGCGCAGCGGCACGCTCAGCGAGGGGACGGCCGAGTTGATGTAGGTGTTCTCCACGTCGGAGAGCGAGCGTTCGCCCTGTCGTTCGTCGTTCTTGAGCACGACGGGCAGTTGGTAGTCGCCCTCCCAGACCGAGCCGACGGTCACGTCGCCCGAAGCGAGCGCCAGGTTGAGCGCCGCCGTGGTGCGCGTGATGCCGAGCTGCGACGCTGTGACGGGGTCGAGCCGCACGTCGACCACAGCGCGGGGCTCCTCGTAGTCGGAGTGGACCCAAACCAGCTCGGGCATCTCCCGCATGCGGGCCATCAGCCGGTCGGCGGCCGTGCGCAGCGAGTCGAGGTCGTCGCCGTAGAAGCGGAACTCGAGCGAGGGGACGTTCTGGTAGTCCAGCTGCTTGAACTTGACGTAGGCGTCGGGGAAGCGGTCGGCCCAGGTGTCGGCATACTGGTCGAGCAGCGCCTCGGTATCCTCGACGGAGGTGGTGTTGACGATGAACTGGGCGTAGTTCTTGCCGGCAATCTGCGGCGCGTAGCTCATCTGGAAGCGGGGCGACGAGCAGCCGATGAACGAGGTGACGGAGCGTACGCGCGGGTCGACGCGGAGCGCCTCGTAGACCGAGTCGGCCACGGCGGCCGTCCGTTCGAGCGGGGTTCCGTCGCGCAGGTAGATTTCCACGGCGAACTGGTCACGGTCGGCATAGGGGAACATCCTCAGCCGCAGCTTGGTGGCGAGCAGCAGGGCAATCACCACCGAGGCGATGCCGAGCGAGATGGTGAGCCATCCGTGGCGGAAGGTCCCCACCAGAATGCGCCGGTAGAAGCGCTGCACGCGGTCGGTGAAGCTGCGGTGCGAGGGGTCTTGCCGGGGCGCACGGGGGATGATGAGCACCTCGAGGAAGGGAATCACCACCATGGCCAGCAGCAGCGATACCATCAGGTTGATGGTAATCGTCCACGGGAAGTAGGTGATGAAGTCGCCCATGATGCCCTTCATGGTGAAGAGGATGGGGTAGAAGATGACGCAGATGCAGAGGGTGGCCAGCAGCAGCGAGGGGAAGAACTCGCGGGCGCTCTCGACGGCCGAATACCAGCGCGAATAGCCCCGTCCGAGGTAGTCGAGGTAGCCGTCGATGACCACAATCGAGTTGTCGACAATCATACCCAGCACGACAATCAGCGCGGCGAGCGTCACCGTGTTGAGCGGGATGCCGCAGGCGTACATCAGCCCCACGGAGATGAAGGTCGAGAGGGGGATGGTGATGGCCGCCACGACGGCCGAGCGCCACGGGAAGAGGAACATCATCACCACGATGATGATGGCCATGGCGACGAACAGGTCGCGCAGGAACGACGAGACGGAGTCGCCGACGACCTTCGCCTGGTCGGCGATGCGCGCCACGTGGACGTCCGACGGAAGCACCTCCTCGGTGAACGAGTGGAGCACCTGGTCGACCTCGCGCCCGTACTCCACGATGTTGTATCCGTCGCGCATCTCCATCGAGAGCAGCACGCAGCGATGGCCGTTGTTGAGGATGTAGCTGTCGGGGTCGTCGTATCCACGCTCGACGCGCGCCACATCGCGTACGCGGAGCACGTTGCCCTGGGGGTCGCTCCAGATGACCTGGTTGGCAATCTCCTCCTCGCTGCGCAGCGTCGGGGCGAGGTGGATAGGGGTCTCGGTCGTCGGGTTGCTGACACTGCCGCCCATGGGGGTCAGCTCCTGCGAGGCGAGCGCCGCCGTGAGCACCTGCTCGCCGATGCCGTAGGCGGCCAGCCGGTCGTGGTCGACGTAGATGGATATCTGCTCCGACTGGAGGCCGTAGGGGCGGAGGTTCGAGACCGACTCGATGCGGCGCAGCCGGTCGCTCAGCTTGTCGAGGTACTCCTTCAGTTCGCGGTAGCTGCGCGTGTCGGATTCGAGCGTGATGAGCAGCGCCGAGGTGTCGCCGAAGTCGTCGTTGGCCACGAGCGCCACCACGCCCCGCGGCAGTTGTGCCTTGAGGGTGTTGAGGCCGTGCTTGATTTTCGACCAGACCTCGTCCTTGTCGTGGACGTCATCCTCCAGCTCGACCATGACGTAGCACATGCCGTTCTGCGAGGTGGAGGTGGTCTTCGCCCGCTTGACCTCCTTGTAGGTCATCAGGAACTGCTCGAGCGGGCGGGCCAGCTGCTCCTCGACCTCTTCGCTGGTGGCGCCCGGATAGAGGCCCACGACTACACCCTGGCGGATGGTGTACTCCGGAAACTCCTGTTTCGGAATGTGGACAAGCCCGAAGATGCCGAACAGGAAGAGGCACCCGACGAGCAGGAAGGTGATGCGGAAGTTGCGCATCGCCCATGCCACGAAGTTGTTTGAACCTTTCATTCCCATACGATTTTGCTGCCTTCACCTATCTTCTGCATCCCCTCGGTCACGATGCGGTCACCGGCCGAGAGCCCCTCCTCGATGACCACGGCGTTGCCCGCAAAGCGGCCTGTGCGGACCGGTGTGCGGAGCACCGAATCGCCGGCCACCTTCCATACGAAGCGGCTGCCGTCGCCCGCCTCGCGGACCGCCTGCAGCGGCACGACGAGCTCCTCGGCGGCATCGGCCGGCGAAGTGGTGACGCGGCAGACCATGCCGGGCAGCAGCCGGCGGTCGGCGTTGCCGAGCGGCGCTGTCACCTCGTAGGTGTGGGCGGCGGGGTTGGCCTCGATGCTGCGCCTCGGCGCGCCGGCCCGGAACGTCTGGTCGCCGAGTGCCGCAACGCTCACGTCGATGCGCCGCCGTGCGTCGAGCGAGGCAATCTCCTGCTCGGGAACGGCGAAGCGGACCTTGACGGAGGCGATATCCAGCAGCGTCACTACGGGAACACCCGGCAGAAGGGTCTCGCCCGCCTCGGCCTGCCGCTTGCCGACCACCCCCGCAAAGGGTGCGCGGAGGGTGCAGTCCTCCAGATTCTTGCGGGCCAGCTCAAAGGTCGACGATGCCTGCTGCAGCCGGGTCTGAGCCTCGACCCACTGGATTTCGGGCAGGCTGTTGGCCTCGTGGAGCTTCCGCAGACGTTCGCAGGCGTCGCGCGCCTGTTCGAACGTCGCCTCGGCGGCGGCGTAGCTCTGACGGGCCGACGTCGGGTCCAGCTCGGCCACCACGGCGCCGCGCGTGACGTATTCCCCTTCGTCGACCTCGATGCGGGCAAGCGTCCCGGCAAGCGGGAAGCTCAGCGCCACGGAGCGCTCCTCCTCGATGGTGCCCACGTAGCGGGAGCTCTCCGTCTCGGACGAGGACGCCACGACGAGCGTCTCGACCCGCATCGGGGCGACGGTGCGGCGCTCCTGTTTCGATGCACACCCCGTCGCAAGCAGCAGGGCGGCCAACATGTAGATTCGTTTCATCGTATTGTCTGTTTTCTTCGGTTTCCTGCTGCAAAATTGCCTCTTTGCCGGCGAATCGGAAAGTTCTTTGCGTTGTTGTAATTCGTCGAAAGGTTCGATTTCGTACCTTTTGGCGAAAAATTACCGTCAAAATTCTTATATTTGCCGGAAAAAGGGAGATAACAATGAACGAAAAGGAAATCCGCAGCTTCTCGCTTGAGTCGCTGCTCGAGATGTGCGGGCGACGGCCCGGTGACTTCTATTACGATGGTTGCCTGATTACGTCGCGCGTGAATACGGGGGACGAGGTTCCGATGGACCTCTTCCGCTATCCGGTGCGTATCGACGCCTTTGCCGTGGTCTTCTGTTCCAAAGGTTCGATTTCGCTCCTCTCGAACCTGACCCGCTACGAGCTGGGCGAGAACTCCTTCTTCGTTCATCTCCCGGGTTCGATTCTCCACGTCGAATCGACCCCCGACGCCGAGATTTACGTGGCGGCCTGCGAGGAGGAGTTCATCCGCCGCATCGATGTCGACATCAAGCTCCTTTCGAACCTCTTTCTCCAGCTGGAGCGCTATCCGCTGCTGCAGCTCGAGCCGGGCGAGTGGGAGTGCGTAGCGCGCAGCATCTCCGAGATATCGGACGAGGGGGTTCCCGAGGCGGGAGACCTCTATTCGACGGAGATTATCCGTTCGGCGATTCGGGTGCTCATCTACAAGGTGTGCCGCCTCATTGCGCGTCATCTGGAGCAGGTGCGCGAGCTGTCGCACTCGCCGCGCAGCCGCCGCGAGGAGTACTTCCAGCGCTTCATGACGCTGCTCCGCCAGCACTACATGCGCGAGCGGAGCGTCGGCTTCTATGCCGCGCAGCTCAGCCTCTCGCCCAAGTACCTCACCACGCTCATCCGCCAGACGACCGGCCATACGGCCATCAACTGGATTGACGACTACGTGATTCTCGAGGCGAAGAACATGCTGCGCTACTCGACGATGAGCATCCAGGAGATTGCCTACTGCCTCAATTTCTCCAACCAGTCCTTCTTCGGCAAGTACTTCAAGAACCATACGGGGCAGACCCCCTCGGCCTACCGCATGGGCGGCGGGGCGGCGGATGCCGCGCCTGCGCCTGCGACTGCGGCACGCCGCCGTTCGCCGCGCGGCCGCCGGTGAGCGGCGTCAGACGGATACGAGAAAGCCCCGGGACCTCTGTCCCGGGGCTTTCTCATGAGGTGCGCTCACCGACGGCGCACCCCGCTATTTCGTGCAGGCGGGTGCGGTTGCGGCGCCCCACTGCGGGTTGGGCTCGGTGCCCATGTGCAGGCGCAGCGTGCCGCCGTCGGTCATCCGGTCGCGGTAGAACCAGCATGCGTCGAGCGGCTCTCCGTTGAGCTCGGCCGACTGGATGTAGTAGGCCTCGGGGGTGTTGCCCTCGGTCTCGATGGTGAAGCGCTTGCCCGAGCCGCTGCGGATGACGATGCGGTCGAATTGCGGGCTGCCCAGCTGGAAGGTGGGGCGGGTGCAGGTGCCTCCCTGTACGTCGAAGAGGCCCATGGCGGCCATCACGTACCAGGCGCCTAACTGCCCCTGGTCCTCGTCCTGGCCGTAGCCGTAGCCGTGCTCGCCCGTCGTGCCGTAGAACTCGTCGCAAATCAGACGCGTCCACTTCTGCGTGAGGTAGGGTTTGCCGGCGAAGTTGAAGAGCCACGAGATGTGGAGGCTCGGCTGGTTGCCGTGGTTGTAGGGGCTCTCGAGTCCCGAGAAGGCGTTGACCACCTTGCCGCCGCCGAAGACGCTCTTGCGCGCCTCGGTGAAAATCGAGTCGAGCCGGTTGCAGAAGGCTTCGCTGCCCACCTTGGCGATGAGCCCCTCGGGGTCGTGCGGCACGAAGAAGGTGTACTGCACGGCGTTGCCCTCCTGGAAGCCGCGCCACGATTCGAGCGGGTTGAAGTTGTCGATGAACTCGCCGTCGGTCGTGCGGGGGCGAATCAGCCCCGTCGAGGGGTCGTAGAGCCGCTCCCATCCGCGCGAGAGCCACATCAGCTTGCGGTAGTCCTCCTCGCGGCCGAGCGCCTTGGCCCACTGTGCCACGGCGTAGGCGCTGAAGCTGTATTCGAGCGTGTGCGAGGCGCCGAAGGGCGAGCCGTCGAGCTGCAGTTCGTCGTTGATGCCGTTGTTGCTCGGCACGTAGGGCGAGTAGCCCCGGCGGACGAAGGCACCCACGTCGGTCTTGCCGGCCCCTTCGACGCGGCCCTCCCACTGCAGTTCGTTCTTCAGCGCCGCCTCGTAGCCCTTCTCGATGTCGAAGTCGCGGATGCCGCACTGGTAGGCTCCGGCCATGAGGATGCTCACCATGTTGGTCCCCACGCCCGAGACATACTTGCTGCAGGCCAGACCGTCGCCCAGCCAGCCGGCATCTTCGTAGACGCGCAGGTGGCTGCGGATGTAGTCGCTGTAGTATTCGGGGTAGGCGAGCGCCCAGAGCTGTTCGAGGTTCCAGTAGGCGCCCCATACGGCGTCGGTGTTGTAGAGCTTGTGGAGCGGGCGCCCCTCGGCGTCCAGCGGAATCTGACCCACCGTGCCGTCGTTGCGCGGATAGGCGCCGTTCACGTCGCTGGCGCAGCCGCGGCCCAGCAGCGCGTGGTAGAGCCCCGTGTAGAACTTCACGCGGTCCTCCTCGCTACCACCCTCGACCTCGATGCGGCCCAGGTATTCGTCCCACTTGGCTTCGGCCGAGTGGCGCGCGCCGTCGAAGTCGAGCGTCGAGGCCTCGCTCTCGAGGTTGAGGCGGGCATTCTCGACGGAGGTGTACGAGAGGCCGACCTTCACCTCGATGCGTTCGCCCTCGCCGGTTTGGAAGGTGAGGGCCGCTCCCGCGCCGGGACCGCGCACCTCGTCGCCCTCGACGGGCTCACCGCCCCGGAAGAAGGTCTTCCACGAGGCGGCCGGCTTGCTCAGCCGGGCGTGGAAGTAGGTGCCGATGGTGGCGCCGGGCTGGTATTTCTGGGCATAGGTGGGCTCGGCGATGGTGTATCCCTCGACCGTCTGCGGGTCGACAATCCGCAGCCAGGCGTCGCGCACCGGGCCGCTCTCGCCCAGCCAGCTGCCGATGTCGAAGAGGATGTTCGACGCCTCCGACTCGGGGAAGGTGTAGCGCTGGAAGCCCACGCGCGTGGTGGCCGTCAGCTCGGCCTCCACGCCGTAATCCTTCAGCCGGACGCGGTAGTAGCCCGGGCGGGCCAGCTCGTCGGCCTTGTCGAAGCGCGAGCGGTAGCCGCTGTCGGGCTGCTCGAGCGTGCCCGGCAGAGTTTGGATTTCGCCCACGGTGGGCATCAGCAGCACGCCGGCCACCTGGAACTCGTGCAGGCAGGGGAAGCCCTCAATAGAGGTGTGGATGTCTTCGTATCCGTTGGCCTCCCAGCCGCTGGGGCTGGTGTAGGAGCCGTTGGTCGTGGGGCCGAGCTTGGCCAGTCCGAAGGGCTCGGCCGCCGGCGTGTAGAAGAACCAGCGGCTGTGGACCGAACCCAGGTTGGGGTTCACGTAGTCGGCAGGTCGGGGTTTCTCCCCTCCGCACGATGCCGCCGTCAGCGCGAGCGCGGCAAGGAGCAGCAGTCTTTTCATGGGGTATTCGTTCGTTTTTTGGTTTTTGTTTCGGCTTGTTTCGGGGGCGGCCGGCGACGCTCCGCATCCTCCGAACGGGAGGCCCTCCGGCCCTGCGTGTGCCCCCTGCGGACGGACCGTTCGGCCGGCCGGGGCGTAAAGGTACGAAAATATTCCGGCACGGAAAAATCCGCCCTCCGTTTCAGCCTCGCTGAGCCCCTTCAGCGCCTCTGCGGCCGCGGTTCGCTCTCCCCGAAGCCCCTAAAAGTGTTCATTTTGGAGGAGTTCGGAAAATTTTGTTACCTTTGCCCCCGAAATCTTAACCGAAACAACAATGGCATATCAATTACTCAAAGGTAAGAAAGGCTTGATTTTCGGCGCGCTCAACGAGCAGTCGATTGCTTGGAAAGTGGCTGAACGCGCCGTGGAGGAGGGCGCCGAAATCGTTCTTACGAATACTGCCGTATCGATTCGCATGGGTACTATCGGCAAGCTGGCCGAGAAATGCAATACGATTGTGGTTCCCGCCGACGCGACGAGCGTGGCCGACCTGGAGAATCTCATCGACAAGACCATGGAGCACTTCGGCGGCAAGTTCGACTTCATGCTCCATTCCATCGGCATGTCGCCCAACGTCCGCAAGGGACGCACGTACGACGACCTGGACTACGACTATCTGGCCAAGACGCTCGACATCTCGGCCATCTCGTTCCACAAGGCCATCCAGGTGGCCCGCAAGAAGGACGCCATCAACGAGTGGGGTTCGATTGTGGCCCTCTCCTACATCGCTGCGCAGCGTACGCTCTACGGCTACAACGACATGGCCGACGCCAAGGCGCTGCTCGAGTCGATTGCCCGCAGCTTCGGCTACATCTACGGCCGTGAGAAGCACGTGCGCATCAACACCGTCTCGCAGTCGCCCACGCAGACCACGGCCGGCAGCGGCGTGCTGGGTCTGGGCGACCTGATGTCGTTTGCCGAGAGCATGTCGCCGCTGGGCAACGCCACGGCGGAGGATTGCGCCAACTACGTGCTGACGCTCTTCTCGGACCTCACGCGCAAGGTGACGATGCAGAACCTCTACCACGACGGCGGTTTCTCGTCGATGGGTATGAGCCGCCGTGCGATGAAGACCTACGAAAAGGGCATGCGTTTCGACGACGTGCACGACAACCAGTACCCCTTCGGTCACAAGGAGGAGTAGCCCTTCTGAGGACCTCCGCCGGAGGATGAAAAAGGCCGGAATCCCCTGTTCGGGATTCCGGCTTTTTTTGTGCGTGTCTCTCCTCCCCGTGCCGCACCCGTGCTGCGGCGCGCCTGTACCCGCTCCGTGTCCGTTCTGTGTCTGCGCTCTGTCCGCCTCCGTGCAGCAACCTGCGCCGCAAAAAAACGGCGGACCCGCAAGGGCCCGCCGAAGGGAGGAGATGGCCGCCTCTCGGGGCGACGTATCCAGACGTATCAGTAGGAGTGCTCCTCGTCGCGCAGCTCCTCGCTGGTGACCGGACGCCGGTTCAGCGAACGCCATGCGTACCAGATGTAGGCCAGCACGAAGGGGATGAGCAGCGAGACGTAGGCCATCACGCGCAGCGTGAACTCGCTCGACGACGAGTTGGCAATCGTCAGCGACGACTGCATGTCGACCAGCGAGGGGTAGTAGGCCGTGTTGTTCCACCCGGCGCAGAGCAGCAGCGCCAGCACGGTGAGCACCGTGCCGCTACCTCCCAGCCAGATGGCCTTGCGCGAGCCGCGCCAGCCGAGCAGGATGCTTGCCAGCACGAGCACCACGCCGATGAGCATCACGACGCTGACCAGCGGCATCTGCAGGAGGTTGTGCAGGTACTTGTAGGGCTCCGCCGCAACGACTCCCGACGCATCGTAGCTCCAGCCCGTCGAGACGAGCAGCGCCCCGAGGAAGGAGAGGAATGCCGCCAGGAAGAGCAGCGACAGCGGCCGCATCATGCGGCGCGCCCGCTCGGTGATGCGCTGCTCGCCGACGGCATTGAGCAGGTACTGGCAGGCGAGCGTGCCGGCGAGGAAGACGACGGCCACACCCAGCAGGATGTTGCGGTGGTCGCCCAGCGCCTCGAGGCCGTGCCAGGGGGTGGCCCACTGCGAGATGATGGCATCGCCGCTTGCATTGGCCATGTTGAAGCGGTCGACCGTGAAGTCGGCTCCCGTGAAGAGGGTGCCGACGGCGGCGCCCAGCAGGAAGGGGCCGGCGATGCCGTTGATGACCAGGAAGGCCTCGAAGGTCCGCTCGCCGAAGACGTTGCCCGGCTTGCGGCGGTACTCGTAGGCTACGGCCTGGATGACGAAGACGAGCAGGATGGCCATCCATACGTAGGTCGCTCCGCCGAACGACGTGGAGTAGAAGAGCGGGAAGGAGGCGAAGAAGGCGCCGCCGAAGGTGACGAGCGTCGTGAAGGTGAACTCCCACTTGCGTCCGAGTGTATTGACCAGCAGCGTGCGCTCCTCCTCGGTGCGGCCGAGGCGGTAGAGCAGCGCCTGTCCGCCCTGCACGAAGAGCAGGAAGACCAGCAGGGCGCCCAGCAGGGAGATGATAAACCACCAGTAGTGTTGCAGAAAGGTCAGCGTGTCCATAGTGTTGTCCTTATGACATGTTTCGGGGTCGTTGTTTGGTTTGTTCGGTTCCGCCCTCCGGGGTGCAGCGTGCAGGCGTGGTTGTCCGGCCGCTGCGCCTGTCGGGCGGGTGTGCGGAGGGTTACTCCTTGCCGGGTCCCTCCTTGATTTGACGGAAGAGGATGCTCAGCTCGGCGATGAGCAGCGCCGTGAAGAGCGCCAGGAAGATGAAGAAGGTGGTGGCCACCGACTCTCCCGGGAGCTTCGATACGCCGACGCCCACGGGCATCAGGTCCTGGATGACCCAGGGCTGGCGTCCCACCTCGGCAACCACCCAGCCGGCCTGCGAGGCGAGGTAGGCGAGCGGTATGCAGAGAATTGCCAGACGGAGCAGCCAGCGCTTCTCGGCCAGCTTGTCGCGGCGGTTGTACCACCACACGAGGGCCAGCATCAGGATGAAGAGGCATCCGGCGCCCACCATCACGCGGAACGAGTAGAAGAGCAGCGGAATGTTGGGCACGAGCTGCTCGGGCGACTGGAGGTAGCCGTAGCCGAAGTAGGCGAAGTATTCGCCGAGGAACTCGCGGCCCTCGGGCGTCGAGGGGTCGAACTTGCGGGTGATTTGGTCCACGGTCTCCTGGTCGCCGCTCTGGCGGGCGTCGCGGAAGCGGGCCAGTTCGTCGATGGCCACCCGTCCGCGGGCGATTTTCTCCTCGGCCGGGAGGATTCCCTGCTCGGGATTGCCCCGGAGCAGGTCGTTGATGCCCGCCACGTAGGCCTCGGCATCGCGGAAGCTCATGATGGAGAGCATCTTCGGGATGT
Organism: Alistipes sp. Marseille-P5061; assembly: GCF_900290115.1. Lineage (GTDB taxonomy): Bacteria > Bacteroidota > Bacteroidia > Bacteroidales > Rikenellaceae > Alistipes > Alistipes excrementigallinarum. The sequence goes on along the minus strand of NZ_LT985749.1, from coordinate 431,900 downwards.
CGACCTTGAAGTAGAAGGCATCGTCGTCCGACGTGCGCTGCGATTCGGGGCGCAGGATGCCGACGGCCGTCAGCGGGGCCCCCTCGCATCCGTCGTAGAGCGCCTCCATGGCGGCCAGTTTCATCGGCTGCAGCCGTGCGACGATGGCGCCCGAGCGGTCGCCCGAGTAGGCGGTCACCAGCGAGGCGACGAGGCCGAAGAGCGAGGCGACGGCGATGCTCCGGGTTGCCATCTGGCGTTCACGCCGCTTGAGCAGGTACCAGGCGCTTACGCCCACCACGAAGAGGGCCGCCAGCGTGAAAGAGGAGGTGACCGTGTGCGAGAACTTGTTGACCGCCACGGGCGAGAAGGCGACCTCCCAGAACGAGGTCATCTCGTTGCGCACGGTCTCGGGGTTGAAGGTGCAGCCCGTGGGGTACTGCATCCACGAGTTGGCCACCAGAATCCACCACGCCGAGAGGTTGGCGCCGATGGCCGTGAGCCACGTGGCCGTGAGGTGGAATCCGCGGCTGACCTTCCCCCAGCCGAAGTACATCACGGCGATGAAGGTGCTCTCGAGGAAGAAGGCCATGATGCCCTCGATGGCCAGCGGGGCGCCGAAGATGTCGCCCACGAAGTGGGAGTAGTTCGACCAGTTGGTGCCGAACTCGAACTCGAGGATGAGTCCCGTGGCCACGCCGATGGCGAAGTTGACGCCGAACAGACGCATCCAGAAACGGGTCGTCCGTTTCCAGAAGTCGTCGCCGGTACGGTAGTAGATGCTCTCCATGATGGCGATGATGACGCCGAGTCCGAGCGTGAGCGGAACGAAGAGCCAGTGGTAGATGGCCGTCAGGGCGAATTGCGCGCGCGACCAATCGACTGTTTGCAGAATGTCCGACATGGTGTGCAGAGTGTTTCAGTTTTCGGGTGTGAGTTGTTCGAGTACGTAGCTGCTGCGCTCCTCGGGGCTCTTGCCGGCCAGCAGGTCGGGAAAGAAGAAGACCTTCAGGATGGCGAACATGATGAAGAGCTTGATGAGGATGATGGCCCAGAGGGTGCGTCCGAGCGTCATGGCGCGGAATCCGTCGTAGTAGAAGCGGAATATTTTGCGGAGCGTGGCGACCATTGTTTTGCAGCGTTCCCGGGGCGTCCGCACGGGGCGCTGTCCGGAGGTTTGTTTTCCAAAACTAAGCAGAAAAAACGAAATACGGAAGCATCCGGCCGAAAAAATCGCGCCGACGGGGCGAACCGACACCCTCGGCAGCCGGTGCCTCCGGCCCCGGAAACGGCCGCAGAGGCCCGCTGCGGCCGCTTGTGCACCTTGCGCGGGGCGGGGCGGAGGGGCGGTAAAAAATTTCGGTGCCGCCGGCGGCGCCCCGGCATCCGCCCCGGTTGTCCGTTCCGGTCATCTGTTCCGGTTGTTCGTCCCGGTCGTCCGCCCCGGCATCTGCCCCGGTCATCTGTCCCGGTCGTCCGCTCCGGTTGTCCGTCCCGGTAAGGGGAAGCCCCCGGGCGGCTGCACGCACGGGGGACTTCGACGGGGCCGATGCGCCGACTTTTGCCGCTTTTTTACTACTTTTGTGCCCGGTTAAAGGTTACAGAGATTCAATCAGGTTAACGAGAAAGAGACGAAATGAACGATTCCACCCCCAAAATGCCCTCGGCCTGGCTCTCGGCGCTGCCGCTTGCGGTGCTCGCCGTGCTGCTCTACGTGGTCATCCGCTGCTTCGGCGGCGACTCCATCAACGGCGGCAGCCAGATTGCCCTGCTCTCGGCCACGTCGGTCTGCGTGATGCTCTCCATCGGGGTCTACCGCTGCCGCTGGAGCGTGCTCGAGGAGGCCATCATCGACAACATCCGGGCTTCGGCCTCGGCCATCATCATCCTGCTGCTCATCGGTGCGATTGCCGGCACGTGGATGGTCAGCGGCGTGGTCCCCACCCTTATATATTACGGTCTGGAGATTCTCCACCCGTCGTTCTTCCTGGTCGCCTCGTGCCTCATCTGCGCGGGCGTCTCGCTGATGACCGGCAGCTCGTGGACCACGATTGCCACCATCGGCGTGGCGCTGATGGGCATCGGCCGGGCGATGGGCTTCCCCGACGGATGGGTGGCCGGCGCCATCATCTCGGGCGCCTACTTCGGCGACAAGATTTCGCTGCTCTCCGACACCACGGTGCTCGCCTCGTCGACGGTCGGCGTGCCGATTTTCACCCACATCCGCTACATGCTCTATACGACCATGCCCTCGTTCGTCGTGGCGCTTGCGGTCTTCACGGTGGCAGGGCTGACCCTCACGCACGGCGACGCGACCCACGCCGAGCTCTATTCGGAGACGCTCCGCTCGACGTTCCGCATCACGCCCTGGCTGCTGCTGGTGCCGCTGGCAACGGGGCTGCTCATCGTCCGCAAGCTGCCGGCCATCGTGACGCTCTTCGCCTCGGTGGTCTTCGCCTGCGTGGCGATGCTGCTCACACAGCGCGGACTGGTGGCCTCGGTGGCGGGTGTCGGCTCGCTGGACTTCCTCTCGGGCTTCAAGGGGGTGCTGATGACCTGCTTCGGTCCGACGGCCATCGACACGGGCAACGCGCAGCTCAACGCGCTGGTGGCCACGCGCGGCATGGCCGGCATGCTCAACACCGTGTGGCTGATTATCTGCGCCATGTGCTTCGGCGGCGTGATGACCGGCAGCGGCATGCTGCGCTCGCTGACGCAGCTCTTCCTGCGCGTGGTGCGGCGCTCCTTCTCGGCCGTCGCCTCGACCGTCGGCGCGGGGCTCTTCTTCAACCTCTGCACGGCCGACCAGTACATCTCGATTATCCTCTCGGGGCGCCTCTTCCGCGACCTCTACGCCGAACGGGGGCTCGAGGAGCGGTTGCTGAGCCGCTCGGTGGAGGACTCGGCGACGGTCTGCTCGGTGCTCGTGCCGTGGAACTCGTGCGGCATGACGCAGGCCACCGTGCTGGGCGTCTCGACCTTCGCCTATCTGCCCTATTGCATATTCAACATCGCATCACCCCTCATGTCGCTCCTGGTGGCGGCCCTGGGGTGGAAAATCAAACACGTGAAATGAAGACCGAACTGGTGATTTTCGACCTTGACGGCACGCTGCTCAACACAATCGGCGACCTGGCCGTCAGCTGCAATGCCATGCTGGCCCTGCGCGGGCTGCCGCAGCACTCCTACGAGGAGTACTGCCACTTCGTGGGCAACGGCATCCTGCGTCTGGTGGAGCGCGCCCTGCCCGAAGAGCTGCGCACGCCCGAGAACGTGGCGCTCGCCCGCGCCGACTTCGTGCGCTACTACACGGAGCACATCGACACCTACACCAAGCCCTACGACGGCATCCCCGCCGTGGTGGCCGAGCTGACGCGCCGGGGCATCCGGATGGCCGTCGCCTCGAACAAGTTCCAGGAGGGGACCGAGAAGCTCATCCGCCTCTTCTTCCCCGAGCACCCCTTCGCGCCCGTCTTCGGACAGCGCCCCGACGTGCCGCTGAAGCCCGACCCGGCGGTGGTCGATGAGATTCTCGCGGCAACGGGCGTCGCCCGCGAGCGGGTGCTCTACGTCGGCGACTCGGCCGTCGACATGCAGACCGCCGCTGCGGCCCGCCTCCGTTCGGTGGGGGTGACGTGGGGCTTCCGCGGACGTGCCGAGCTGGAGGCCTGCAACCCCTGGCGCATCATCGACCGTCCGGAGGAGCTGCTCGCGCTGCTCGACGCATAGCCGACCGGCCGTTCCGCCTTTGACAAGCGGCGGGGGAGAGGTGCCGAAACCCTCTCTCCCGCCGCCTCTTTTATTCCATGGCCGCTTTCCGTGTCCGCTTTCCGCCGCTCCCGCCTTCGGAACGCGCCGTCAGCAGTAGAGATGGACGTCGGCCGGGGTGATGCGGTCGCCCGAGAGAATCAGCAGCCGCTCGACCACGTTGCGCAGCTCGCGGATGTTGCCCGTCCAGGGCATCTCCTGCAGCAGCTGCATCGCCTCGGGGGTCACCTCTTTGGGGGCGGTGCCGTCCTCGGCGCAGACCGTGTGGATGAAGTGGTCGACCAGCGCCGGGATGTCTTCGGGGTGTTCGCGCAGCGGCGGAACCCGGATGACGATGACCCCGATGCGGTGGTAGAGGTCCTCGCGGAAGTTCCCCTTGCGAATCTCCTCGCGCAGGTCCTTGTTCGTCGCCGCGATGACGCGCACGTCGACCGCCACATCCTTGTCGCCGCCGATGCGGCAGATTTTGTTCTCCTGCAGTGCCCGCAGCACCTTGGCCTGCGCTGCGAGCGACATGTCGCCGATTTCGTCCATGAAGAGCGTGCCGCCGTTGGCCAGCTCGAACTTCCCCTTGCGCTGCTTGACGGCCGAGGTGAAGGCTCCCCGCTCGTGGCCGAAGAGCTCGCTCTCAATCAGTTCGGAGGGGATGGCCGCGCAGTTCACCTCGACGAAGGGGGCCGCCGCGCGGCGGCTCCGTGCGTGGAGCCAGCGGGCGACGAGCTCCTTGCCCGTGCCGTTCTCGCCCGTGACCAGCACGCGTGCCTCGCAGGGGGCCACCTTCTCAATCAGCTCCCGCACCCGGCGGATTTGCGACGACTGCCCGATGATTTCGGGCTGTGCCGTCTGTGCGCGGCGCGCCCGTGCCGCCGTGCGGGCCGGAGCGGCGGCCGGGCTCTCCGTCGCCGGCGCACCCCCGGCTGCATCGGGCTCGGCGACCGTGCGGCGGATGGACTCCAGCAGGCGGTTCATGTCGATGGGTTTGGTCACGAAGTCGCGCGCGCCGCTGCGGACGGCCTTGACGGCCGAGTCGATGGAGGCGTCGCCCGAGAGGGCGATGAAGGGGATGCCCGCATCGGGAACCCGGCAGCCGGTGTCGGAGAGGATGACATCGAAGGGTATCCGCTCGCAAAGACGCGAGGCGGCCGCCTCGTCGTCGACTGCCTCGGCCGAGTAGCCCTCGTATTCGAGCCGCTCGCGCAGGATGTTTCGCACGCTTTTTGAATGGTCCAAAATTAAAACCTTTACCATCTCTTGTTTTTATTGATTTTTTGTTATTTTTGTCGCAAAGTTATTGCTTTCCGCGGTGTTTGAGCAAGTTCGGGCTCTGTGTCCGGATGAACGCCGGAGCGGGTGAAAGCATTCTGAACGAGACCATTGCGCGGGACCTTCCGGTGCAGCCGGAGGACCGAACGGAACAGCGCACGGGCGACCATTACGTTATGAAAAAGAACTACAACTACATGCGGCGCAAGCTCTTTCTGCCCGAGTACGGCCGCCACATCCACGAAATGATAGACTCCCTGATGGAGATTGAGGACCGCTACGAGCGCAACCGCCAGGCGCGGGCCGTCATCGCCGTGATGGGCAATCTGAACCCGCTGCTGCGCGATACGGCCGATTTCACGCACAAGCTCTGGGACCACCTGTTCATCATGTCTGATTTTCAGCTGGATGTGGACTCTCCCTATCCGCGTCCCTCACGCCAGGAGCTCACGGTCATGCCGCACCGCATGCCCTACACGCAGAGCCGCATCGCCTATAAGCACTACGGCAAGTATGTCGAGCGGATGCTGCAGAGCCTGGAGGGGGTCGAGGACCGTCAGAGCGTGGCCCGCACGGTGGACAACCTGGCCCGCTACATGCGTGCCAAGAGCTTCGAATACAACCAGGAGCACCCCAACAACGAGGTGATTGTAAAGGACATCAAGCAGATGTCCGGCGGTGGCATCGAAATCGACGAAGTTGCACTGAACAATCTCCGAAGCGACTACAAACAGCACTTTACGGCACGTCCCCAGAAGGGCGGTCCGCAGCAGCGGCAGCAGAAAAACCGCAATCAGCAGCATGCGCGCAATTTCTCGAAAAACAACGGCGCGCGGCACAATTTCCAGAAGTGATTCGTCGTTTTTTATCCGGAATTGCCTATCTTTGTAAACATATCCGACTGCGTCCGCGTCGGACGACCCGCTGCGGTCGTACGTCGGGCGTGCGGTACGGTTCGTAAACAAGAAGCAAAAAATAGATGAACGGAAAAGTTATTTTCGCGGCGCTGGCCGCAGCATCGACGCTCTGCGCCTGCCAGTCGTCGAAGGTGCGGATTTCGGGACGCATCGTGGGCAACGAAGCCCGCAACATCTACCTCGAACAGGTGACGCCGCTTTCGGAGCGCATCATCGACTCGGCCCAGCTCGACAAGGAGGGCAACTACCGTTTCGAGGTCCGCGAGGCGACTGCCACGCCGTCGCTCTACAACGTGGTCTACGACGGCGAGCGCATCCCGCTGCTGCTGGCCGCAGGCGACCGCCTGACGCTCAGCTCGGTGGGCAGCGTGGCCCGCAACTATACGGTCGAGGGCTCGGCCGAATCGGAGCTGCTGCGCCAGTTCTACCAGAGCTACGTGGCCGGCGTGCAGCGGCTCGACGACATTGCCCAGCAGGTGGCCCAGCAGCCCGCGGGCGAGCGCCACGACGAGCTGGTGAAGGCCTACACCGAGGAGTATTACCGCATCCGCCGCGAGCAGCTGCGCTTCATCATCGAGCACAAGTCGTCGCTGGCGGCCCTCTTTGCGCTCTACCAGCGTCTGCCGGGCGACGCCAACCTCTTCAACGGTGACAGCGACGTGGTCTACTACCGCACGGTGGCCGAGGCGCTCGAGAAGAGCTATCCCGATTCGCCCTACCTGCCGGTGCTGCTGGCCGAAATCGGCCGGATGGATGCGCGGCTCAACCTCGCCTCGCAGATTACCGTCACGGGCTATCCCGACCTGGAGCTGAGCGACATCTACGGCAAGAAGGTGCGCCTCTCGTCGCTCGAGGGCAAGGTGGTGCTCGTCGACTTCTGGTCGGCCGAACTGGGCAACGCCAATGCGCGCAATGCTGAACTGAAGGAGCTCTACGCGAAGTATGCCCGGCAGAAGGCTCCGTTTGAAATCTACCAGGTGGCCATCGACACCTCGAAGCCGCTTTGGATTACGGCCGTGCAGGAGCAGCAGCTCCCGTGGATTTCGGTGAGCGACCTGCAGGGCGGCGCCTCGTCGGCGCTCAAGCTCTACAACGTGCAGCGTCTGCCGTCGAGCTACCTCATCAGCCGTGAAGGCGAAATCGTGGCCCGCGACCTCGACGGCGAGGCGCTGGCCCGGAAAATCGACGAGCTTCTCCAGTAAGAGCCTGCGCCCCGGTCAGCCGGGGCGCTGCCGCTCCGGCCGCAGTCAGGCCGCAACACCTACCTCTTCGCATGGTCTACTTCACATCCGATGTCCATCTGGGCGGAGGCGGCCCCGAGGTCGCCCGCCGGGTCGAGCGGCAGTTCGTCGCCTGGCTCGACGCCGTTTCGGCCGATGCCGAGGCGGTGGTGCTGCTGGGCGACATCTTCGACTTCTGGTTCGAGTACCGCGAGGTGGTGCCCCGGGGCTTCGTCCGTACGCTCGGACGGTTGGCGGCGATGACCGACCGCGGCATCCGGGTCCTCTTCTTCACGGGCAACCACGACCAGTGGATGCGCGACTACCTTGCGCGCGAATGCGGCGTGGAGGTCTACACCGCGCCCCGCGTCGTGACGCTCTGCGGGCAGCGCCTCTTCCTGGCCCACGGCGACAACATGAACATCGGCGAGCGTCCCGCACTCCGGCTGCTCAACGCCGTCTTCCGCTCGCGTCTGCTGCGGTGGCTCTTCTCGTGGGGCGTGCATCCCGACTGGGCGATGCGCTTCGGCCACGCCTGGAGCGCCCATTCGCGCCGCAAGCACATCCGTCAGGGACCGCCCCCCGTCTCGCTGACCGACCCGCTGGTGGAGTACGCCCGCCGCTACGCCGCCCGCAATCGGGACGCGGTCGACCACTTCGTCTTCGGCCACATGCACGTGGCGCGCGACTACCGCGAAGGGTCGCTCCATACGGTGCACCTGGGGTGCTGGGAGCGCGGCCCGGTCTACGCCCGGCTCGACGAGGCGGGCAACCTTCGATTGGAACACTTCACACCCGACCTATGAAACAATACCTCGATTTGCTGCGCCGCATCCGCACGGAGGGTGTCGTGCGGGGCGACCGTACGGGCACGGGGACGCAGAGCGTCTTCGGGCACCAGATGCGTTTCGACCTTGCGGAGGGCTTTCCGCTGCTGACCACCAAGAGGGTCTTCCTCAAGGGGGTCATCCACGAACTGCTCTGGTTCCTCTCGGGCGACACGAACATCCGCTATCTGGTCCGCAACGGCGTCCATATCTGGGACAACGACGCCTACCGCTACTATGGCGAGCTGTGCGCCCGGCAGGGTGCCGAGCCGCTCGGCCGCGAGGAGTTCCTTGCGGCGGCGGGCGAGCCGTCGCCCCTCGAAGGGTACCGCTACGGCGACCTGAACCACGTCTACGGCTACCAGTGGCGCAGCTGGCCCCGGCCCGACGGCGGGGTGATTGACCAGATTGCCGGCGCCGTGGAGCTGATACGCCGCAATCCCGAATCGCGGCGCATCGTGGTCTCGGCCTGGAACGTGGCCGAGGTCGAGCAGATGGCCCTGCCGCCCTGCCACGTTCTCTTCCAGTTCTACGTGGCCGAGGGACGGCTTTCGTGCCAGCTCTACCAGCGCAGCGCCGATACCTTCCTCGGCGTCCCCTTCAACATCGCATCGTACGCCCTGCTGACGATGATGACGGCGCAGGTGTGCGGCCTGCAGCCCGGTGAGTTCATCCATACGCTGGGCGACACGCACCTCTATCTGAACCACATGGAGCAGGTCGAGGAGCAGCTCTCGCGCACGCCGCGGCCGCTGCCGACCATGCGGCTCAACCCCGCCGTGAAGTCGCTCTTCGACTTCCGCTACGAGGACTTCACGCTCGAGGGCTACGACCCCTGGCCCGCCATCAAGGCGCCGATGTCGTTCTGAGCGGAGTGGCCCCGGGGCGCATTCCGCGGCGCACCCCCGGCGAAGGAGGCGGTTCGGCCCGGTGCCGAACCCGAAATGCGGAACAGAAACCCAATTCGAAGAAAAGGATGGTATCAATCATCGTGGCCGTGGCCGAAAACGGCACCATCGGCGACCGCAATGCCCTGCTGTGGCACATATCCGAGGACCTGAAGCGCTTCAAGGCCCTCACGACGGGACATCCCGTCATCATGGGACGCAAGACCTACGAGTCGCTCGGGCGTCCGCTGCCCAACCGTACCAACGTGGTGCTCTCGCGCAGCGGCGGGGAGTTCCCCGGCTGCCGCGTCGCCCGCTCGCTCGACGAGGCGCTGGCCCTCTTTCCCGACGACGAGGAGCTCTTCATCATCGGCGGCGCCCAGATTTACGAGCAGGCCCTGCCGCTGGCCGACCGCCTCTACCTGACGCGGGTCTGCCACCCCTACGAGGGCGACACCTCCTTCCCGGAGTGGGATGCGTCGGAGTGGCACCTCGCCTCGTCGGAGGCCCACCCCTCGGGGCGGGAGTATCCCCATCCCTTCGTCTTCGAACGCTGGGAGCGCCGCCGCCCCGGACGGCAGTAGGGGGGCGGTATGTTCAGCAGGGCGGTAGAGGCTGAGGTGGCTCTCCCGGCCAACTCTTCCGACCGACTTCCCCGACCCGCTCTCCCGACCGCCTCTGGTGCATCCGTTCCAAGGGGTGCAGCGGCCCTCTGCGGCACTCCATCCAACTTTCTCCCCGAAGCTCTTCGCTTCGGGGTTTGTTGTTCCGGCTCCGACGGTCCCATCCGTTCCGGCCCGACTCTCCGGAACCGTTTTCCTGTTTTCCCGCTCCCCGTCTCCTGCTTCCCCGTTTCTCGTTTCTCGTTTCCCGTCTCCCGTCCTCTGCCTTCCGCCTCTCCCTCCGCCTTCTTTTGTCCCGACCGCAGCTGCGCCCCTTCCGGAACAACTCCGGCTGCGCCCTCCGGAACGGCCCGCGCCCCGCTTCGAAATTAGGTATTTATACTACCGCACGTCCGGGGGCGAATCCCTACCTTTGCATTCGGAAACATCTCCCCCTGCATCCCCCTTTCCGCTCCGGTCAACGCCGTGCATGGCGCTCCCCCGGACGGTGCGGCGCCGGAAATCCCGGCCAGTCGGGCGGTGCAGGGAGTCGAACCAACGCAATTATGGGAAAATACTTCGATATGCTCTGCGAGGACGTGCGCTTCCGCGAGGGGCTCAACGCCTGCATGAACTGCGGCGTCTGCACGGGTGTCTGCCCGGCGGCCGAGTTCTACAACTACGACCCGCGCCAGATTGTCGCCACCGTCCAGTCGCGCGACGACGAGGCCATCGAGGCGCTGCTCAAGAGCGATACCATCTGGTACTGCGGCGAGTGCATGTCGTGCCGCCCCCGCTGCCCGCGCGGCAATACGCCGGGCTATGTCATCCAGGCGCTGCGGAGCCTCTCGCAGAAGCTGGGCTTCTTCGTCGAGAGCGAGAAGGGGCGCCAGCAGCTGGCGCTCAAACGCATCATCGGCGACAACATCCTCCGCACGGGCTACTGCATAGTGCCTCGGATGGTCAAGCCCGAGCTGCACCCCGAGCAGGGCACCGTCTGGAAGTGGATTTTCGACAACGACAAGGAGGTCTTCGGCCGCTTCACGCCCGTCTACATGCGCCACGGCGCCGGTGCGCTGCGCCGCCTCGACGCCGGCTCGCTCGACGAGCTGCACCGTATCTTCGAGGTGAGCGGCGGCAGCGAGTTCTTCGACCGCATCGAGCGCTTCTCGGACCGCAAGGCCCGAGAGATGGGCTATGAGGAGGGTGCCGACCAGAACTACATGATGGATGTTTTCCGCTACAACAGCAACGAACACGACTGACAATGACGACGATACGACGCAAAAGCTGGAACGAGTACCAGAAGGAAATCGCGGACGACCGCTACTACTACGCCCGCAGCTGCATCCGGCAGAACTTCTTCCCGGGCAGCGAGAAGGCCTTTCTCGACATCCTGCACAACGATTTGGGACGCGACGTGCTCGACGACCCGCTGCACTCCTCGTGCACGGGCATCGGCTACCACTCGGACATCGTGCCGCTGGAGACCATCATGACGGTGGTGGCGCGGCAGTTCGCGCTGATGACCGAGGCGGGCTACGAGAACTTCATTTCGTCGTGCATCACCTCCTTCGGCGTCTACACCGAGGTGCTGGCCACCTGGAACGAGTTTCCCGAAACCGAGGAGCGCACGCGCGAGTATCTGCTCAAGGCCACGGGGCGCGAGTTCCGCAAGCCGAAGAGCCTGGCCCACACGTCGGACATCGTCTTCCACTTCCGCAACGAGATTGCCGCCCGTGCCAAGCGTCGGCTCGTCAACGCCGTGACGGGCGAGCCGCTGCGCGTGGTTGAGCACATCGGCTGCCACTATGCCAAGATTTTCCCCAAGTCGGGCATCGGCGGTTCGGAGTTTCCCTACGTGCTGGCCGGCATGGTCGAGGCGTGGGGCGGCGAGTGCGTCGACTACCCCGAGCGGCGCCACTGCTGCGGCTTCGGCTTCCGCAACTACCTGGTGCAGGCCAATCGCGGCTACTCGATTGCCAACTCGCACAAGAAGCTCGAGAGCATGGCCCCCTACAAGCCCGACTTCATCGTGGCCAACTGCCCGGGCTGCGCCATGTTCCTCGACAAGTGGCAGTATGCCATTGCCGAGATGGAGGGCACGACCTACGGCGAGAACGGCCACGGCATCCCTGTGCTGACCTACGAGGAGATGGCCGGTCTGGTGCTGGGATACGACCCCTGGGAGCTGGGCATGCAGATGCACCAGGTCGACGTCGAGCCGCTGCTCGACAAGATGGGGGTCGAGTACGACCCCGCGGCGAAGTATCTGGGCCGCAATGGCAAGTTCATCGGCAAGCCCGAATCGGCGGTGGTCAACTGCCGCCCGAGCGACACGGTCTACGACATCCGCGAGTAATCCGCGCCGCGGACCAGGCCCTTTCCGTGCCGAACGGAGCACAGCGGGGCGCATCTTCGGTTGCCGGACGGATTTCGGGGCTCAGGCGGCCGGAGCATCTTGACGGCAGGATGGTTCTCGGCCCCCGGTCGGCAGAAAATCTGGGCGGCCGGGCGGATTTCGGGGCTCAGGAGACCGGAGCACTTGACGACCGGATGGTTCTCGGGCCCCGGTCAGCAGAAAACCTGGGCCGCCGGGCGGATTCCGGGGCTCAGGTAAGGAATGAGCGACTGCCGCAACTGCCACCGCAACTGCCGCGACAGCTGCCCCGGCGGTCGGCGGCAGACGAACAGAGAGACAAGACACGACAACGCAATACATGAACAGAAGAGTAATCGTCATAGGAGGAGGCGTGGCCGGCATGCAGGCGGCGCTCCGTCTTTCGGAGCAGGGCGCCGAGCCCCTCATCATCGAGAAGGAGGCCGAGCTGGGCGGCAAGCTGCGCGGCTGGTATGTCCTTTTCCCCACCTTTACCCCCGCCTCGGAGGTGCTCTCCGAGCTGCGCCGCCGCGTTCAGGAGCGCGGCATCGAGGTGATGACCTCGACCGAGGTGAGCGGCTTTACGCGGCAGAGCGTCACGCTCGCCGACGGCCGCACGCTGCCGTGCGACTCGGTGGTGGTCGCCTCGGGCTTCACGCTCTTTGACGCCACGGTCAAGGAGGAGTACGGCTACGGCATCTACGACAACGTCATCACCTCGGCCGACCTCGAGCGGATGTTCGCCGAGGGGCGCGTGGCCTGCGCCGACGGTTCGCGCCCGAAGCGGATTGCCTTCCTGCACTGCGTCGGTTCGCGCGACGAGAAGGTGTGCCAGCAGCACTGCTCGCGCGTCTGCTGCATCACGGGCGTCAAGCAGGCCATCGAGATGAAGCGCCTCTTCCCCGAGGCCGACGTCTTCAACTTCTACATGGATATCCGCATGTTCGGCCCCGGCTACGAGGAGATGTACCGCGAGGCGCAGCAGCGCTACAACATCCACTTCGTGCGCGGCCGCATTTCGGAGGCGAGCCCGACCATCGACAACCGGATTCAAATCAAGGCCGAGGATACGCTCACGGGGCGTCCGCTGCGCATGAGCGTCGACATGCTGGTGCTGCTCATCGGCATGCGGGCCAACGACTCGAACGCCCCCTTCGCCGAGCAGGCCGGTCTGAAGCGCGCCCCGAGCGGCTTCATGGAGCCCCGCGACATGTTCCTGGGCAACGCCCGCAGCAACGTCGAGGGCATCTTCTATGCGGGCTGCATCACGGCCCCCAAGAACATCGGCGAGACCCTCAACGAAGGCACGGTGGCAGCCGATGCCGCCATGGAATACCTCAGAGCCTGACGCTTATGGCAACCATCAATTTCGGATATACGATTTCGAAGCCCCGCGCCATCGACCTCGACCGCAACAACCTGCGCAAGAGCGACGAGATTCTGCGCGAGATGCCCGAGCTGCAGACCTGCATCGGCTGCGGGGCCTGCACGGCCATCTGCACGGCCGGCAACCTGACGCAGTTCAATTTCCGCAAGGTCCACACCCTCGTGCGGCGCGGCGAGTACCAGGGCGCCTACGAGGAGATGAACAAGTGCATGCTCTGCGGCAAATGCCGGCTGGTCTGCCCGCGCGGCATCAATACGCGGGGCGTGGTCCTGCTGATTAAACGCAAACTGGGCGACTTCTGAGCGGAGCGCCCTACGGAGCCGCACCCCGGCGCGGGGGCGGCATGGAGAGTTTTTGGATATGACATTCTACGCACCATTCTGCATCCCCTTCATCGTGGGCGCGGCGCTGATGTTCGCCGTGCTGCTCTGGAAGTGGGGTACGTGGCTCTACCGACTGCCGCGTGCCGACAAGATGCTCATTCTGAAGGGAATCCCCACACGCCGGACGCTGGAAGCTCTGGGCGAGGTGGTGAGCGAGTCGCTGCTCCACCGGCGCATCTTCCGGGTGAACCCCCTGCTGGGCTACATGCACATGTCGCTCGCCTTCGGGTGGTTCCTCCTCATTGCGGTCGGGTGGCTTGAGACACTCTCGTACCTCGGGCTGCGCTGGGTGCCGCTGCAGGGCCACGTCTTTTTCAAGTACTTCGCCACGGGGCTCGAGCACAAGCCCTTCTTCGACTTCGTGATGGACCTGCTGCTGCTCTTCGTCCTCTCGGGTGTGGCGCTGGCCTGGGGCAAGCGCTTCTACTCGAAGGCCATGGGCATGCGCCGCACGACGCACCATGTTCTGGGTGACCGCGTGGCCCTCTCGGCGCTGTGGTTCATCTTCCCGGCCCGGCTGGTGGCCGAGAGCGTCACCTGCGCCATCTACGGCGGCGGTGGCTTCCTCACGGGCGGTCTGGGCAGCTGGCTGGCCGCCCACGTCGAGATGCTCACGCTCATGACGCTCGAATCGGTGGCCTGGTGGTTCTACTCCTCGTGCCTCGGCATCTTCTTCGTGGCGCTCCCCTTCTCGCGCTACATGCACATCTTTACCGAGATTCCGCTCATCTTCCTGCGCCGCTACCGCCTCCGTTCGACCGAGAAGGAGTCCTCCTACGACCACTTCCAGGTCGAGGCCTGCTCGCGCTGCGGCATCTGCATCGACCCCTGCCAGCTGCAGAGCGTGCTGGGCATCAACGACGTGCAGTCGGTCTACTTCCTGCGTGACCGCCGCTACCACACGCTGCGGCTGGCCACGGCCGACAACTGCCTCATGTGCGGCCGCTGCGTCGAGAAGTGCCCCGTGGACATCGACCTCAATACGCTGCGGCTCAACTCGCGCGACAAGATGCGCAACGTGCCCGACGAGCGGCGCTACGGCTACCTCAAGGGGCTTGACCGCTCGCAGGGCGAGGGCAAGGTGGGCTACTTCGCCGGCTGCATGACGCTGCTCACGCCCCGTACGCTCACGGCCATGGAGCAGCTCTTCCGCGCTGCGGGCGAGGAGGTGTGGTGGGCCGACCGCGAGGGAGGCGTCTGCTGTGGCCGTCCGCTCAAGCTGGCGGGCGAGACCGACTCGGCGCGCAAGATGATGCAGTACAATACGGAGCTCTTCCGCAAGCACGGCATTACGACGCTGGTCACCTCGTGCCCGATTTGTCTGAAGGTCTTCCGCGAGGATTATGCGCTCGACGGCATCGAGGTGCTGCACCATTCGGAGTATATCCTCCGCCTGATGCGCGCCGGACGCCTGCAGGTCAAGCACGGTGCCACGCGCTATACCTACCACGACCCCTGCGAACTGGGGCGCGGCAGCGGCATCTACGACGAGCCGCGTGCCGTCATCGAGGCGGTGGGCGAGCTGCTCGAACCGGCCCAGACGCGCGAAAATGCCCTTTGCTGCGGCTCCTCGGTGGCCAATCTGGCCATCTCGGACGGCCAGCAGCTGCAGATTGCACGCTCGGTCACGGGCGAGTTGGAGGCGACGGGCGCCGAGGTGATTGTCACCGCCTGTCCGCTCTGCAAGAAGGCGCTGGTACGCGGTACGCGTCACGAGGTGAAGGACCTTGCCGAGGTGGTGGCTGCCAGCATGCAGTAGCCGTCGGCGACGCGTGGCCGAGGTTCCGGGAGGGACCGTGCTGAGACAGCTAGCCGGGCGGAGACGCCCTGCCAGGGGCCAGGGAGCCGAGGCGTCGGGATGCCGGGGAGCGTGGGTGTCGGGGCCCCTGGGTGCCGGAGCGCGATGTAATTTTCGGTGCTTGGGGGCGGTTCGGACTCTCGTGGCTGGTTTCGGACCCGCAGAATCCGTGCGGGGACGGCGGAGTTCCACCCCGCAAGCGGCTGATTCATAGCGCTGCGCGGAGCTTTTCTGAAAAATATTTAAAAAATATTTGGCAAAGCCGTATTTTTGCCTTATCTTTGCAGTCGCAAAGGCGATAGTTCTACACTCAAAGACATATCGCGGGATGGAGCAGTTGGTAGCTCGTTGGGCTCATAACCCAAAGGCCGGAGGTTCGAGTCCTCCTCCCGCTACCACGACGGACAACTCAAACGGGTTGTCCGTCTTTTTTTGCCGTTTCCTCCGGATTGTTCGTCCGTTTCCGGATTTTTTGCCCCGCTGGTCCGTCCCGAAGCCCGGTTGCCGTCTGCACGGGTTGCATTTGCAGCCGATTATTCGTATATTTAACCATCCGGCCCGCCCGAACCGGATGTCGCCGTCCGGCTTCCGGCTTCGTTTCCGCGGAGCTCCGTCGCCGGCAGCAGGCGGCTCCGGAGCCGCTGCGGCGGTGCATTCCGTCCGGCGGAGAGGGCCGATGGACGATGATTCCCTTCAAAAAATACCCCTTATGAACATCAAAGCCGCTATCTTGTCGGTGCTGGCACTTCTGTGCAGCCTGTGCGCCACGGCGCAGTATCAGTATCAGATTCATCCTGTGGACTGGAAAGAGCTCAAGACCCTGGTGAAGGAGGAGCCCGAGCGGGTCCGTGAACTGGTGCGGAGAATCTCCACACCGCAGCGCGACACGACGCTGACCTATCCCGACCAAATCATCGCCTACTTCGGGCAGTCGCTGCTGACCAACGACAGCGAGGAGCGTCTGGTGCATGCGATGGACCAGGCCTATTCGGAGGAGAACTATGCCGAAGCGCTGGCGCAGGCCGAGAAGGTGCTCGCCGTCAATCCCGTCAACATTAAGGCACTCATCCGGGCGGCCTATGCCATAGCCAACATGCGTGAGGCGGGCGACGAGTCGCACGCTCACGAGGAGGGTCAGGGCTACTACTCCCGGGCCATCCGTCTGCTCGATACGATAGCGGCAACGGGTTACGGCAGCGAGGAGCACCCCTTCCACGTGACCAAAATCGCCGACGAGTATCTCTTCATGGGCCACTACCTCGAGCTGGATGCATTCGGAAGCCAGTCGCTCATCGACTGCTGCAATGTCTTCGAGCTCGGAAAGGGCAACAGGCTCTACCCCGACTCGGTCATCTATTTCGATGCGACGCGGGTGCTCGAGCTCGAGGCCGCAATGTTCGGAGGCGGGAAATAACCCGGCTGCGGAGCTGCCGACCGGCAGCAGGGGCGGACGTGTGGCGCCGCAGGGCAGCCCCTGCCGCTCCCTGTGGGGTGGAGTTGTGCGGTTTTAGTGGTCAGGGCGGAGCTTCCGAACTCTTCGGCCCAGAAATTGCACGGCCTACGGTGTTAACCACCAAAACAGCGAACGTATGAACAAGCAAGAGAACAAACAGCAGCCCTGCGACCCCTGCGAGCGCAACTTTGAACGCAACATCCACCACATCGTCCGCGAGGGCGAGGCCCCGACGGAGCGTGAACGCGAGCGCAAGGAGCAGGAGCTCCGCGAGGCCTTCGGCGAGAAGCATCCCGAGGCGGTCAAGTGACCCTCCCCGGTCTCCTTTCGGAACGTTGACGGGCGGCTCTCCATGCGTGGAGGGCCGCCCGCTTGCGTCTTGCCGTGTTCCGACCGGTCGAGGTTCCGACCGCCGGCCGCCGTGCGGTGTTACTGCTGCGGAGTGGTGAACGACGCCGTGGCCAGTCTGCCGGCACCCTGCTCGAAGCCGTTGACGTTGAAGGGAGCCCCGACGGCCATGTACTCCGTGCCGGGTGTGAGCTCCTGCCAGATGTTGTCCTCACGCTCGAACCAGCGCCATCCCTCCCAGCGCAGGAAGTAGACGACGTAATCCTCCGGGTTGGGGTAGATTTCCGCGATGGAGGGGTCGGTGCGGGCCGTGTTGAGCATCTCCTCGTAGCGCTCCCGGGTGTAGATGAGGGTGTAGTATCCGACCGTGTTGGCGTCGGGTGTATGTATCAGCCGGGCGGTGGTCGGGGTGAGCTCGCCAACCTCGATGGTCATCGTCGCCTCGGGGGCGTTCTCGGTGTAGGAGGGCGAACGTACGGGCAGCTTCTCGATGGAGTAGAGTGCGCCGCTCTCGTCCATCACGGCGCAGACGAGCCAGTAGTCGAAGTCGAGCGAACCGTTGAGCGGGATGAGCAGCCTCTCGACCGTCTCGGTGTAGATGCACGCAGGGTCGTTCTCCATGAGGTATTCGACCGTGGCGGCCTCGGTGCCGTGGGTCTCGAGCTGCATCTCCCAGATGTTCTGGGCGGCAAGAATCAGGGCGTAGCGCGAGACCTTGATGTTGGGCTCGGCCGTCGTGCGCAGATAGCCGACCGTCACTTCGGTGATGTCGACCTTGACTTCGGGAAATTCGGGCTGCGGGGGCGGAGTCTCCTGCTCCGACGAACAGCCGAGCGACAGCGTCAGAAGAGCCGTTGCCGCAAGCGTCCGGAACCAGATGCTTTTCATGTGATGGGGTTTTAAGGGTTAGATGATGGGTGAAAGGGTTGGGTTCATGGATGCTCCGGAGGGCCGTCCGGTTGGTCCTTTTCGGAGCTCCTTTCACAAATATAGAAATTGTTTTTTGAATAACAATAGTTTTGACCCGAAAACGAGGAGCTCCTTGAGGATAATCCGCACTCCGGGAAAAGGTACAAGAGAAAGAGCCTCTGCCTTGAGGCAGAGGCTCTTGTGGTGGCGTTGGGTGAAGTATGGAGCGGGTGCGGGGCGTTGTGGATGCTATCGGCCCTGCTCCTCGGCCCGGTAGGCTTCGACGCCGCGGCGGAGGAAGTCGACGAAGGCCTCGACATCGAGGTCATAACCGCGCGGCTCGACCAGCATGCGTCCGTCGCGACCCTGCAGCACGTAGTAGGGCTGCGCGTTGACCCCGAAGGTCTTCAGCGCATAGTGCGCATTGATTTTGCCCAGGCTGCGCAGCACCTTGCCCGATTCGGTGGTGACCCACTCGCTCTCGGGAAGCTCCACCTTGTCGTCGGAGTAGAGGGCGCAGATGACGTAGTCGTTGCGCAGCAGCTCCAGCACGCGGGGGTCGGACCAGACGCGGGCCTCCATCTCGCGGCAGTTGACGCAGCCGTGGCCCGTGAAGTCGATGAAGAGCGGCTTGCCGGCGCGGGCGGCGTAGGCCTCGGCCTCCTTCAGGTCGAAGAATCCCTCGAGCCCGTGGGGCAGATAGAGCACGTCGCTGTACTTGGGCGCCTTGCCGTCGACGGTCCTGAGGGGCGCCGTTGCCGATACGGAAGCTCCTGCCGAGGTCGTCTGTCCGAGGACGAAGTCCTGGGTTGTCAGCGGCGGCAGGTAGCCCGAGAGCGCCTTGAGCGGGGCGCCCCACATGCCGGGGATGAGGTAGACGACGAACGTGAAGACGGCGATGGCGAGCGCCAGCCGTCCCACGCCGACGTGCTGCACTTCGTCGTCGTGGGCGAAGCGCAGCTTGCCCAGCAGGTAGAAGCCTAGCATGGCGAAGACCACAATCCAGATGGCCAGGTAGACCTCACGGTCGAGCAGTCCCCAGTGGTAGGTCTGGTCGGCCACGGAGAGGAACTTGAAGCCGAGCGCCACCTCGACGAATCCCAGCACGACCTTCACCGAGTTGAGCCAGCCGCCGCTCTTGGGGAGCTTCTTGAGCATCGAGGGGAAGAAGGCGAAGAGGGTGAAGGGGAGTGCAAAGGCGAGCGAGAAGGCCAGCATGGTGACAATCGGGCTCCAGAACTCGCCGGCGGTCGATTTGATGAGTACCGAGCCGACGATGGGGCCCGTGCACGAGAAGGAGACCAGCACGAGCGTCAGCGCCATGAAGAAGATGCCTGCCAGCCCCTTCGAGTCGGCCTTCGAGTCGCTCTTGTTGACCATCCACGAGGGCATCGTGATTTCGAAGGCTCCGAAGAACGAGGCGGCGAAGAGCATGAAGACGGCGAAGAAGATGAGGTTGGGCAGCCAGTGCGTGGCCAGCCAGTTGAAGATGTCGGCCGTGACGGCGTCGCCGCCCACCAGGCGCGTGATGACGATGATGGCGGCGATGGGCAGCGTGTAGAGCGCTACGATGAAGAAGCCGTACATGCCGGCGCGGAAGCGTCCGAGTGCCGGCTTCCCGGAGCTCTTCATGAAGAACGAGACGGTCATCGGCACCATGGGGAAGACACAGGGGGTGAGCAGTGCGGCAAAGCCCCAGAGAATCGCTTCGATGATGAGCGACCAGAGCGAGCCGCTGCCGGCGGCATCCTTGGCCGGAGCGGCTTCGGCGGCGGTTCCGGCGGTGGTTGAGGTCTCGGCTGCTGCGACACTTCCGGAGGTTGCGGCCGTGTCGCTCACGCGCTCCGTTGCGGCGGCCGGGGTTGCGACGCTTTCACCGCCTGCCGGGGCGGCCGTCGCCTCGGCTGCCCCACCCTGAGCGGCGGCCGCGCCGACCACGAGCGTCAGCTCCGTATCCGAGGGGGGCATGCAGCTCTTGTCGTCGCAAATCATCCACTCGATGGCGGCCCGCACCTTGGCCTGCGCTGCGGTGAGGCGCACGCGCTGCGTGAAGAGGGCCTTGCCCGAGAAGGTGCCGATTTCCATGCCGAACATCTGGTCGAAGTAGCGGTGGGGTTTCGTGCGCTGCTCGACGCTGCCGACCAGCTCGACCCCTGCCTCGGGGCTCAGCGTGATGACCGTGGGGTTGGGGCCCCTTTCGTAGGGACCCATATCGTACATGTGGAAGCCCGAGGGGATGGCGGCCTCGAAGCGGAGCTCGTACTCCGCTCCGCCGAGCGGCTCGACCGAGCCCGTCCAGCCTACCTCCTGGGCGTGGAGCGTCGTGACGCCGAGCGTCAGCGCAAGAAGCGGCAAAAGGATGCGTTGGATGAGTTTCTGCATGGTATGAGTTTCACTTGAGTTCAACTTATAAATGCAACTTTTTGGGTGCGGATAATAAGCAATAAAAACATTTATTTTTCAGAGAGGAAAGAGAGACAATGTCCCCCTTTCTCTCACTCTGAATGGATAAAGTTTGCTATCTTTGCTTTAATTGTCCGTCCAAAGAAAAAAAAGTTGCAGATGAGCAAACATATAACCGAGGAACAAAGGTATGCAATTTCTATGATGTTGCAAATACCGATGAGCAAAAAAGCAATAGCGGAAGCTATCGGAGTAGATAAAAGCACTGTTTACAGGGAGATAAAGCGCAATTGCGACGCCCGAAGTGGTAGCTATAGCATGGAGCTTGCCCAGCGAAAAGCAGACAGGCGCAAGCAGCAAAAACATCGCAAGGAAGTGCTTACACCGGCAATGAGAAAACGGATAATAAAGCTGTTGAAGAAAGGATTCAGCCCGGAGCAGATTGTCGGCAGGAGCCGCTTGGAGGGAATTGCGATGGTATCTCACGAAACGATATATCGCTGGATTTGGGAGGATAAGCGGCGGGGTGGCAAACTGCACAAATATCTTCGCAGACAAGGTCGCAGGTATGCCAAACGTGGTTCTAAAAATGCAGGGCGAGGATTTATCCCAGGCAGGGTGGATATTGATGAGCGTCCCGAGATAGTGGAACTGAAGGAGAGATTTGGTGATTTAGAGATAGATACAATTATTGGTAAGAACCACAAAGGTGCCATTCTTACCATTAACGACAGAGCAACAAGCAGGGTCTGGATACGCAAGTTGTCGGGAAAAGAAGCCATCCCGGTAGCTAAGATTGCAGTATGGGCACTGCGGAAAGTGAAAAACTTAATACACACAATTACGGCTGACAATGGAAAGGAGTTTGCAAAGCACGAGGAAATTGCGCAAAAATTGGAAATAAAATTCTATTTTTGCAAACCATACCACTCATGGGAACGTGGTGCCAATGAAAACACCAACGGGCTTATCAGGCAGTATATCCCAAAGGGTAAGGACTTTAGTGAAGTAACCAACAAACAGATTAAGTGGATTGAAAATAAACTCAATAATCGACCTCGTAAAAGACTTGGATACCTCACGCCAAACGAAAAATTTAAACAAATTATTAATCAGAATTCTGTTGCATTTGCAAGTTGAATTCAGCTCAAAATAATACTTTTGTGCAAAGATAACCTATTTTGCCGGATTTTGCGTACATTTACGCGATGATTCGACTTTCCCTCATAATTGCCACCTACAACCGCGCGGGACAGATGCTGCGGGCACTCGAGTCGGTCGTTGCGCAGGATGCGCCGGCCGGGGAATGGGAGTGCGTGGTGGTCAACAACAACTCGACGGACGACACCGAGGCGCGCTTTGCCGAATTTGCGGCGCGCCACGCGGAGTTCAACCTGCGCATGGTTACCGAACGCAATCAGGGCCTTTCGCATGCCCGCAACCGCGGCATCGCCGAGTCGACGGGCGAACTGATTGCCGTCATCGACGACGACGAGCGTATCAATGCGGGCTTCGTGCGGGCCTACATCGCCTTCTTCGACGCATGGCCCGGGGCCGAGGCGGCCGGCGGGAAAATCATTCCCGAATACCCTTCGGGACGGCCCGACTGGCTCTCGCCGCTCACCGAGCGGCCGATTGCCAATCCGCTCGACCTGGGCGATGCGGTGTGTGAATTTCCCGCGTCGCGGATTCCCGGCGGCGGCAACATGGCCATCCGCCGCCGTATCGTCGAGCGCTTCGGCGCCTTCGACGTCACGCTGGGCCGCGTGGGCGGCAAGCTGGTGGGCGGCGAGGAGAGCGATTTCTTCGAGCGGCTGCGCGCGGGCGGCATCCGCCTGTGGTACGTACCAGGAGCGGTGATGTGGCACATTATCCCCTCGTCGAAGCTGACGTCCGACTACTTCCGGCGCCTGAGCTACCACGTGGGCGAGAGCCAGCGCCAGCGGGCGAAGATGCACGGGCGCTATGCGAAGGCGCTCCTGGTTGAGGCGGGCAAGTGGTGCGCCTCGCTGCTGCTTGCCTGTACGCTTACTCCGCGCCGCTCGCTGTGGCTGCTGCGCATGCGATGGGGCATCACGCGGGGGCTTCTGGCGCGCGACTGATCCGGCTGCTGCCGGGGCCTGCGGTGTTGAGGTGCACGGCCGGTCCGGGGGGCGGAAAAAATCGAGCGGCCCGGGGGACGGAAAAAATCGAGCGGTACGGCCAGCCCGGGGCGGGGGAGCGACCGGGAAAACCGGTCCGGGCGGTCAGCCCATGGGAAGCGGCGGTGCGGGCGGTCCGACGGGAAGCGGCGCCGGCGACGGTCCTATCGGTCCGGATGAAGATAAAAGCGGGGCGGTACCCATCAGGTACCGCCCCGCTTTGTTCTCCTTCGCGCCCGGTCGGAAGCTCAGCCCCGCGGTGCACGACTGTTGTTATCAGAAGAGATACTTCTCGTGCTTGACCTTGTTGACCAGTCGGAAAATCTCCTCCCACGCCTCCTCGCCGAAGGTCGTGCCCACCACCTCGATGACCTTGCCGGCCGTGATGGCGCCGATGGTGCCGCACTGGCGCAGCGAGAGCCCGTCGCAGAGCCCTGCGAGGAATCCCGCGGCGTAGAAGTCACCGGCGCCTGTGGTGTCGACCCGCTTGGCGGCGGCCATGATGCCGACGTGGACCACCTCGTCGCCGTGCTTGATGAGGGCTCCCTTGGTGCCGATTTTCACCACCGCCAGTTCGCACATCTGCGAGATGGCCTGCAGCGCATTGAGCGGCTCGGCCTCCTCGGTGAAGACCCGCGCCTCGTCCTCGTTGGCAAAGACGATGTCGACCTGCTCCGAGACCAGACGGCGCAGGAATTCGCGGTTCTCCTGCACGATGTTGAAGCTCGCCAGGTCGATGGCCACCTTCAGCCCGCACTGCTTGGCCGTGCGGATGGCCCCCTCGATGAGCTTGTGGTCCTGGACCAGGTAGCCCTCGACGTAGAGGCAGTCGTAGCCGTCGAAGATGGTGGGGACAATCTCCTCGGCCTGCAGCTCGAGGGCGGCGCCCAGATGGGTGACCATCGTCCGCTCGCCGTCGGCCGAGATGAGCGATACGCACTTGCCCGAACGCTCGAGGCCGCGGAAGACGATGGGCTCGACGCCCAGGTTCTCGAGCGCCTGCTCGAAGAAGTCACCCGTGGTGTCGGGGCCCACCTTGCCGATGAAGCCCACCTTGCAGCCCAGACGGGCCATGGCACGGATGGTGTTGCCGGCCGAGCCGCCGAGCGAGAGCGAGTAGGGGAGTCCCGCCACCGATTTCGAGATTTCGGTCTGCAGGTAGGTATCCACCAGGCTCATCGAGCCTTTGGCCAGTTTGAACCGTCCGAGGACCGAGTCGGTCTTCAGGTTGACGAGCATGTCCGTCAGGGCGTTGCCGATGCCGATTACGCTTTTGATAGTCATTGGGTCGCGTGAGAGGTTTCCGGGTGAAAAATCAAATCGAGAGAATCTTGACCAGCTCGATGTCGTTGCGGTTGATTCCCTTGTTGTGCTGGATGGCCTTCGAGAAGGGGACGTAGACGATTTCGCCGTTGTGCATGCCAATCATCACGTTGCGCTGCCCCTCGATGAGGGCCTCGATGGCCGCTTCGCCCATGCGCGAGGCTAGGATGCGGTCGATGGCCGAGGGCGAGCCGCCGCGCTGGATGTGGCCCAGGATGGTGACGCGGGCGTCGTACTGCGGGAACTCCTGCTTGACGCGCTCGGCCAGAGCCGTCGCACCGCCCGTCTTGGGGTTCTCGGCGACGATGACGATGGCCGAATTCTTGCTCTTGCGGAAGCCGTGGTTGATGAGTTCGCCCAGCTGGTCGACCTCGGTCTCCATCTCCGGGATGATGGCCGCCTCGGAGCCGGTAGCGATGGCGCTGTTGAGCGCCAGATAGCCGGCCGTGTTGCCCATCACCTCGACGAAGAAGAGCCGCTCGTGGCTCGAGGCCGTGTCGCGCAGCTTGTCGACCGCCTCCATGATGGTGTTCAGCGCCGTGTCGTAGCCGATGGTCGAGTCGGTGCCGCCCAGGTCGTTGTCGATGGTGCCCGGCAGCCCCACAATCGGGACGTTGTACTCCTGTGCGAAGATGTTGGCACCGGTCAGCGAGCCGTCGCCGCCGATGACCACCAGAGCGTCGATGCCGGCCGCCACCATGTTCTCATAGGCAGACTTGCGTCCCTCTGCCGTCATGAACTCCTTGCAGCGGGCCGTCTTGAGGATTGTGCCGCCCTGCTGGATGATGTTGCTGACGCTGCGGGATTTGAATTCGACGATTTCATTGAACACAAGGCCCTTGTAGCCACGCATAATGCCCTTGACCGAGAAGCCCTTGAAGATGGCCGTGCGGGTGACCGCGCGGATTGCTGCATTCATGCCGGGGGCGTCGCCTCCCGAGGTGAGAATGCCGATACAATTGATGCCAGCCATAATTGTCGTAGTTGGATTGTAAAACCGCCCAAAGATAGCGATATTTTCTCAATATTCTCAAAAACGGGGCCCTTGTGCCGACCTTTGGCAGCGAAAAAAGCCCTCCCGATGGTCGGGAAGGCCTTTTTTGTGAAACGAAGCGGCGCCGGTGTACCAAAGTGTCCAGCCGCTCTTCCGCCCCGGCAGCTGCGAGCCGCCGTGTTATTTGGCTTTCGAGGCCTCGGTCTTCGGAATTCCGGCCTCCGGGGTGGAGTCGGCCTTCGGCTCCGCCTCGCGCACCTGCAGCGTCTTGGTGTTGGCGTCGACCGTGATTTCGATGTTCCGGTCCCCGTTCTTCAGGTTGAGGCGCAGCGTCCGGTTGTCGGCGTCGACGACGCTCTCGACGTCGTCGCTCTCGTGGAGCAGCCGTCCCACGGTGGTCGAATCGCCGTCGATGACGATGTCGGTCTTCATCAGCTGCTCCTTCGAGTCGTGGCGCGAGAAGATACCCTCGTCGTGGCCCTCGTAGAGCGCCGCTCCGATGCAGGCGGCGATGCTGGCCAGCCATACGAGGAAGAAGCCCAGCACGGGTTTGCCTCCCGGTTTGCGCGAGGCGATGAGGCACATCAGCACGTAGATGAGCAGGATGACGGGAATCAGTAACGAGGTGATGCCGAAAATGCTTACCCAGATATCGTTGTCGAGCTGGCTCGGGAAGATGCTGCCCGGACCGCTGATGATGACGCCCAGAAGGCCGACTACCAGCACGATGGCCAGCACGATGAGCGAGAAGACAATCACTCCGGCGATGAGCTTGAGCAGGATGAGCACCACCTTGCCGAATACGGAGACCGTCTCGGCGACGATAGGCCGTGCGCGGCGGTCGGGGTCGTTGCCGGCCGCTTCGGTCGTCTCGCGGATGGACTCGGCGGTAATGCGTTCACCTTTCATCTCCAGCTTCTGGCGGGCCGTGCGTGCCACCGGCACGACGAACCACATAATCAGGTAGCAGATGATGAAGATGCCGAAGAGGTTTCCGAAAATCTGCGACATCCATCCGAGGAAGGTAATGCCCCCCATGCAGGTGAATATCAGCGGCAGGAACATCGCCAGACGCACCCATACGGGGTCGATGTCGAAGTATTTGCCGATGCCGGCGCATACGCCGCCCAGCTTGGCGTTGGCCGTGTCGCGGTAGAGGCGGCGCGGAATGCGGGGCTCCTTGGGGGAGGACTCCCCGGCGCTGCCCTCCTCGGAGCTCTCCTCCGAGATGTCGCGGGCCGAGCCCATCTGGGCGATGATGTTGTCGATGAGGGGTTTCTGGACTACGCGGTCGCCCTCCTGCGTCGAGAGAATCAGTTCGGCGATGCGGGCCTCGATGTCGGCGACAATCTCCTTCCCGTCGGCCGTCTCACCGTAGGATGCACGGAGCGAGTCGAGATAGGCTTCCAGGGTCTTGTAGGCCTCTTCGTCGAGCGTGAAGGCGACGCCCGAGATGCTGCATTTCTTTATGTTGTTCATGGCGTTGTCTGTTTCGAGGGTTGTTCGATGCGTGTGCTGCCGGTTTTACTTGCGCTTTACGGTCGAGGCGCCCGAGCTCTCAATCGTGTTGTTCGTGCAGTTGCCCGAGTAGGTGATTTTCGAGGCGCTGCTGGCCTCGGCCGTCAGCTTGCTCGAGCAGTTGACGCGGGCGTTCGAGGCGCCCGAGGCGCTGACGACGCAGGTCGTGGTGACGAAGTCCTCGGCGTTGAAGTTCGAGGCGCCCGAGACCTCGATGCTGGCGAAGTTGGCCGAGCCCGAGGCGTTGATTTTCGAGGCGCCCGAGGCATCGAGCAGGCAGCGGTCGGCCTTGGCCACCAGGTTGAGGTTCGAGGCGCCCGAGACCTCGGCCTCGCAGACATCCATGTCGCCGCCCACTTCGGCCTTCGAGGCTCCCGAGATGTCCAGGGCGCAGGTGCCGCACTTGACGACGGCAACCAGCTTCGAGGCCCCCGAGAGGCGCAGCTTGAGGTTCTTGCTCTGCAGTACGGGTTCGGCGACAATCTTCGAGGCGCCCGAGGCGCGCAGCCGGTTCAACCGGCCGTCGGTCGGGACGGTGACGCGCAGCGTGACGTTGGTCAGGCTCGTGCACTCGCCTTCGAAGCCGATGGTAAGCGTTCCGTCCTCCACCTTGACCTCGACATACTCCATCATGTTGTCGTCGGTCTCGACCACGGCCGGACCCGAGCCCGTGGTGAGGGTTACGTTGGCGCCGTTGCTGACCTCAAGGGCCGTGAAGGGAGCCACCGCAATTTCGCGGGTGATGAGTTTGCCGCTCCCCTTGCAGCGTTTGCCGGGCCATGCGGCCTGGGCGTTGAGCGACGAGCCGACCAGAGCGGCGAGGAGCAGAATGGCGGTGATGAATCGTGTTTTCATGGTATTGGTCTTTTTTTGATGGTTATTCCTGTGGTTTTCCGTGACGGATGACTTGAATCTGTCGGACGAGTTCGTCCCACGCCTCGTCGAGCTGTGCGAGGCTTTCGCGTCCCTTCTCGGTGAGCGAGTAGTACTTGCGGGGAGGTCCCTGCGGGGACTCCTCCCAGCGGTAGGTGAGCAGTCCGGCGTTTTTCTGCCGGGTGAGAATCGGGTAGAGCGTACCCTCGACCACAATCATCCGGGCCTCCTTGAGCTCGGCGATGATTTTCGGCGCGTAGGAATCCTCCCGCGAAAGAATGGCGAGAATGCAGTATTCAAGGATGCCCTTGCGCATCTGTACCTTTACATTGTCTTCAGCCATGACGTTATCGGTTTAGGGTGTAACGGTCGGGAGCGTTCGGGATGATAATCCAGAGCAGGATGTAGACCCAGAGCGAGAGCCCGCCGAAGAGAATCAGAATCAGGGTGACGATGCGAATCGTCGAGATGTCGAGTCCGAAGTATTCGGCAATTCCGCCACAGACGCCGCCTATGACGCGGTCCGTCGAACGGTAGAGTTTCGGTCGTGTGTTCGTATTCATGGTCAGGTCTTTTTAGTTGTCGGTTTCGGGGGCGTTCGGGATGACAATCCAGAGCAGGATGTAGACCCAGAGCGAGAGTCCGCCGAAGAGAATCAGCAGCAGCGTTGCGAGCCGGATGGGGGTCGGGTCCGTATCGAAGAACTCGGCGATGCCGCCGCAGATGCCGGCTATCGAGCGGTCCTTGCGCGAGCGGCGCAGCTGGCGGCGGAGCACTTCGCGGGGCTGCTCTTCGCATTCGGCCTCCTCGCCTCCGCTGCGCGGAGCTCCGAAGTCGTCGGGAGCACCCATCTGTGCGATGGCCGCCTGGACGATGTCGAGGGTGACCACCCGCATCGGTGTGTTCACCTTTTCGCGGAAGATTTCGGCCATGCGGCGCTCGATGTCGTCGAGCGTCTCGGTATCCCCCTCGGGCAGCCGCCTGCGGATGTCGGCGAAGTAGGCCTTGAGCTTTTCGTACGCGTCGCGGTCGAGTGTGAATGCCAGCGAGCCGATGTTGGCGTTGATGGTCTCTTTCATGGTCGCAGGTTGTAAATTTGTAAGGTTATTTTTTGATATAGGTTATTTTCGTACTGCAAATATAATGCGCGGAAATGTATTATGCAATACAAAGTACTAATTTTTCTCGAAAAAATGTGATTTCTCCCTTTCCCACGGTCCGAGGCGGGGTGGGGCGGGGGCGTGCGGCCGGAAAATCGTCGAAAAGCGGAGCGGTGTGGAGCAGGAGCCGCTTTTTTTCGTACCTTTAGAAAACCTAAAACCCAAATTAACCTTTCAACCATGAAATTCTTCATCGATACGGCGAATCTCGACCAGATTCGCGAGGCCAACGCGATGGGCGTGCTCGACGGCGTGACCACCAATCCCTCGCTCATGGCGAAGGAGAACATCCGCGGCGAGGAGGCGTGCCACCGCCACTACGTCGAAATCTGCAACATCGTCGACGGCGACGTGAGCGCCGAGGTGATTGCCACCGACTTCGAGGGCATGGTGCGCGAAGGCGAGCAGCTGGCGGCGCTACACCCCCACATCGTAGTGAAGCTCCCCTGCACGGCCGACGGCATCCGCGCCGTGAAGTACTTTGCCGGGCGCGGCATCCGCACCAACTGCACGCTGGTCTTCTCGGTGGGACAGGCGCTGCTGGCGGCCAAGGCGGGTGCGACCTACGTCTCGCCCTTTGTCGGACGTCTGGACGACATCTCGGAGGACGGCGTGGGGCTCGTGGCTCACATCGTGCGCGTCTATCGCACCTACGGCTATCAGACGCAGGTGCTGGCTGCCTCGATTCGCCATACGAACCACATCATCCGCTGCCTCGATGCGGGGGCCGACGTGGCAACCTGCCCGCTGGCCGCCATCAAGGGGCTGCTCAAGCATCCGCTTACCGACAGCGGTCTTGCCCAGTTCCTGGCCGACCATGCGCGGGTGAATGGATAGCTCCGCCGCGCGGAACGGTTGAGGCAGACCTGCCGGTTGGCGGGTCTGCCTCTTTTTTGTTGGTGGTGCTGCGCCGTCTTTGCCGGTCGCGCTGTGCCGTCTTTGCCGGGGCAGTGTCGTCTTCGCTGGAGGGTGCACTGCCTTGTAGTTTCTGCCGCCCCCGCCGGGTCTTCGTCCCTTTCGCCGGAGCTGCGCTGTCCTTGTGGCTTCTGCCGCCCTTGCCGGGACCTCTGCCGTTCTCGCCGGGGCTTCTGACTCTTTTGCCGGTCTCTGTCTCCTTTGCCGGCCTCCGCAGTCCTCGCCGAGTCGCTGCCTCTTCGCCGGGGTCTTCTGCCGCCCTTGCCGGAATTTCGCTGTCTCTATTCGGATGCTTTTGCCCGCTGTCCGGCTTGCTTCTGTGCCACCTTTATAAAAAATGCCCTGCAACCCGACGGTTGCAGGGCGTTGTCGTATGCCTTTCGGCGTCGGGGGCTTAGTCCTCGAACTTTGCCGAGAGGAACTCGCGGTTCAGACGCGCGATGTGGGCAATCGAAATCTGCTTGGGGCACTCGGCCTGGCAGGCACCCGTGTTGGTGCAGTTGCCGAAGCCCAGCTCGTCCATCTTGGCTACCATCGCCTTGGCACGGCGGGCACCCTCGATGCGGCCCTGCGGCAGCTTGGCCAGCGACGATACGCGGGCAGCCACGAAGAGCATCGCCGAGCCGTTCTTGCAGGTTGCGGCGCAGGCACCGCAGCCGATGCAGGCTGCTGCATCCATCGACTCGTCGGCATCCTCCTTCGGAATGGGAATGGCGTTGCCGTCGGGCACCGAGTTGGTGCGTACCGAGATGAAGCCGCCGGCCTGGAGAATCTGGTCGTAGGCGCTGCGGTTGACCACCAGGTCCTTGATAATCGGGAAGGCGGCCGAACGCCACGGCTCGATGGTGATGGTCGCACCATCCTTGAAGCGGCGCATGTAAATCTGGCAGGTCGTGGCACCGTCGCCCGGACCGTGTGCACGGCCGTCGATGTGCAGCGAGCACATGCCGCAGATACCCTCGCGGCAGTCGTGGTCGAATGCCACGGGCTCCTTGCCCGCATGTACGAGGTCGTTGTTCAGGATATCGAGCATTTCGAGGAACGAGGTGTCCTCCGAGATGTTCTCGACCTTGTAGGTCTCGAACGCGCCTTTGCTCTTAGCGTCCTTTTGACGCCATATCTTTAATGTAAAATTCATAGTTTCAAATTGTTATTAAAGTTCAACGTCAAAATGGCATTAGTCCTTGTAGTTGCGCTGTGCCGGGTGTACGAACTCGAAGTTCAGCGGCTCCTTGGTCATCTCGGGAGCCTCGTCCATACCCTTGTACTCCCAGACGGCGGCGTATACGAAGTTCTCGTCGTCGCGCTTTGCCTCGCCCTCTTCGGTCTGGTGCTCGACGCGGAAGTGACCGCCGCACGACTCCTCGCGGAGGAGGGCGTCACGGGCCATCAGCTCGCCCAGTTCGAGGAAGTCGGCCACACGGAGCGCCTTCTCCAGCTCGACGTTGAAGTCGTCGGCGCGGCCTACGACCTTGACATCCTTCCAGAACTCCTTGCGCAGGGCCTGGATTTCGGTGATGGCCTTCTCGAGCGACTCCTTCGTACGGGCCATGCCGACGTTCTCCCACATGATGTGGCCCAGCTTCTTGTGGATGTCGTCCACCGACTGCTTGCCGTTGATGGAGAGGAGCTTCTCGATGCGAGCCTTGACGTTCTTCTCGGCCTCGTCGAATGCCTTGGTGTCGGTCTTCACCTTCGGAGCCTGAATCTTGTGCGAGAGGTAGTCGCCGATGGTGTAGGGCAGCACGAAGTAACCGTCGGCCAGACCCTGCATCAGGGCCGAGGCACCCAGACGGTTGGCCCCGTGGTCCGAGAAGTTGCACTCGCCGATGGCGTAGAGGCCCGGGATGGTGGTCATTAGGTTGTAGTCAACCCACAGACCGCCCATCGTGTAGTGCACGGCCGGGAAAATCTGCATCGGCTGCTCGTAGGGGTTCACGTCGGTAATCTCCTCGTACATGTCGAAGAGGTTGCCGTAGCGCTGCTTGATGCGCTCCTTGCCCAGACGCTCGATGGCAGTCTTGAAGTCGAGGAATACGGCCAGACCCGTCTCGTTGACACCGTAGCCGGCATCGCAGCGCTCCTTGGCGGCACGCGAAGCGACGTCACGCGGCACGAGGTTGCCGAAGGCCGGGTAGCGGCGCTCCAGATAGTAGTCGCGGTCCTCTTCGGGAATGTCCGAGGGCTTCTTGGCGCCCGAGCGGATGGCCTTCACGTCCTCAAGCTTCTTGGGAACCCAGATGCGGCCGTCGTTACGCAGCGACTCCGACATGAGGGTCAGTTTCGACTGCTGGTCGCCGTGTACGGGGATGCAGGTGGGGTGAATCTGCGTGAAGCAGGGGTTGGCGAAGCCGGCACCCTTGCGGTAGCACTGGAATGCGGCCGAGCCGTTCGAAGCCATGGCGTTGGTCGAGAGGAAGAAGACGTTGCCGTAGCCGCCCGTGGCCAGCACGACGGCGTGGGCGCCGAAGCGCTCGATTTCACCCGTAACGAGGTTGCGGGCGATGATACCGCGGGCCTCACCGTCCTCGATGACGATGTCGAGCATCTCGTGACGCGGGTAGCTCTTCACCGTGCCGGCGGCAATCTCCTTGTTGAGGGCCGCATAGGCGCCCAGCAGCAGCTGCTGTCCGGTCTGGCCGCGGGCGTAGAACGTACGCGATACCTGCGCGCCGCCGAACGAACGGTTGGCCAGCAGGCCGCCGTATTCGCGTGCGAAGGGGACGCCCTGAGCCACGCACTGGTCGATGATGAGGTTCGAAACCTCGGCCAGACGGTAGACGTTGGCCTCGCGGGCGCGGTAGTCGCCGCCCTTGATGGTGTCGTAGAAGAGACGATATACCGAGTCGTTGTCGTTCTGGTAGTTCTTGGCTGCGTTGATACCGCCCTGAGCCGCAATCGAGTGTGCGCGGCGGGGCGAGTCCTGGATGCAGAATACCTTGACGTTGTATCCCAGTTCACCGAGCGAAGCGGCTGCGGAGGCACCGCCCAGACCCGTTCCGACGATGATGATGTCGAGCTTGCGCTTGTTTGCGGGGCTTACGACCTTGATAGCTGCCTTGTGGTTGCTCCACTTCTGTGCGAGTTCGCCGGCAGGAATTTTTGCATCTAATTTGAAAGCCATATCTGTTGTGTGTTTATTTTTTGTTGAATCACTTAGCCGTGTCGCATGCCTTCCCTCAGGGATTGCACCGCGGGCCGGAGAGCCGCGCGGAAGCCGGCATGCGGAGCCGGACCGGAATTAGCATGCGCCGCAGCAGCAGATGCTCTTGAGGAAGAAGATGACAACCACCAGCGCGAAGCCCAGGAATACAATCGTGGCGACGATGTTGGCGATGCACTTCAGACGGGGATACCACGTGTTGTTGGCCCAGCCCACGGTCTGGAACATCGACCACACGCCGTGCGTGAGGTGGAACCACAGGGCGGCAAACCACAGCAGATAGATAATCACGTAGTACCACTGCGAGAAGGTGTAGGCGATGAGCGAAGCACCGTCGGCGGGGCCGAAGCCCAGCGAGTTCTGGTGCTGGCCCATGATTTCCACGAGCTGCATCTTCGACCAGAAGTTGAACAGGTGGAGCAGCAGTCCGCCCAGGATAATCCATCCCAGCAGCAGCATGTTCTTCGAAGCCCACTGTACGCCCTTCTCCTTGACCGTGACGGCGTAACGCTCGTTGCCTCGTGCACGGTAGTTGTTCACCGTGAGGACGAGGGCGTAGATGAAGTGAATCAGTACGCCTGCGGCCAGAACGACGGTGCCGGCCAGTGCATACCAGTTGGCGCCCAGGAACGCGCAAATCGAGTTGTAACCCTCGGGCGAGACAATCGCCACGACGTTCATGGACATGTGGAAGAGGATAAAGAGCACGAGGAAACAGCCTGTCACGCTCATTACTAACTTCTTGCCAAGAGATGAATTGGTTAAAAAGCAGCTCATAATAATTGAAAAATTTGTTTATATTTGTTTGTGATTTGTGTTCCCGAGCGCAAATATAGCCATTGTTTGCGGAATAACAAAGCTCGGAGCCGGGAATTTGACGGGAATTTTGTACTGAAACTGAACATGGAGAGACGAAGCAAGAAGGAGATACGCGCCGCGATGAAACGGCTCAACCGTTCGTTGCGGGGCGAGGTGCGCGCCGAGGTTTCGGAGCGGCTCTTTGCGGCGGTCGAGCGGCTGCCGTTTTTTGCGTCGGCGCGGACGGTGGCGCTCTTTGCGGCGCTGCCCGACGAGCCGGCCACCGATGCCGCGCTGGAGCGCTGGAGCCGCACGAAGCGGGTGGTGCTGCCGCGCGTCGAGGGGGAGCGGATGTCGTTCGTGGCGTACGACCCCGCGACGCTCCGCGAGGGGGCCTTCGGCATCCTCGAGGCCGGCCCCGACGCCGTGCCCTGTCCTCCCGGAGAGATAGACCTGGTGGTGGTCCCCGGTACGGCCTTCACCCTGGCGGGCGGGCGCATGGGGCGCGGCCGCGGATACTACGACCGCTACCTCTCGGACCCCCGGTTCCGGGGCGTGAAGGTCGGGGTCTGCTACGCCCACCAGGTGGTGGCCGAGCTGCCCCTCGAGCCGCACGACGTGCTGCTCGACTGCGTGGTCACGCCGCCGGGGCCGATGGCTCCAGCGGAGCTTGTGGCCGCCTTGCGCGGCGCCTTCGGCTGGGAGGCTCCGCTGCCGCTGCTCTTCGGCTATGCGGAGGAGCCCGGGCGCGTGGCACCGCTGCGGGCCGGCTGCCTCTTCCGCGAACTTGCCGAGCTGCGCAGCGAGGGCGGCGCGTGTGCCTTCAACGCCTCGAACATCGGTTGCGGCGGAGGCCGTTTCTATACGGGATTCGCTCCGCTGCCGGCGCGCGTGCCCGATTTCGTGGCCTGCCGCGAGCGTTACAAGCAGAGCCCCGAATCGGTGGCGGAGCATGTGCGGCGGCTCGACGTGCGGCCGGCACCCCGTCCGTGGCTCCGCTTCGAGCGGCTCGATGCGGCCGCGAGTTTCGAGGGGGCCGAGGGGCTGCTCTTCTTCGCCGGGCCCGACATGCTGGCGGGGCTCTTTGCCTGGGCCTCCTACGACAACGATGCCGAAGATGCCGTTGCGGCCCCCTTCGGCTCGGGGTGCGGCGTGATGATTGCCCGGGTCGTCGAGGAGAACCGGCGGGGCGGGCAGCGCTGCTTCCTGGGGCTCTTCGACCCCTCGGTGCGGCCGTGGGTCGGGGCGCATGAGCTGGGCTTTGCGGTGCCCGTGTCGCGTCTGGCGTCGATGTGCGCATCGCTGCCGGCAACGGCTCTGAGCGGTACGGACGGTTGGCTGCGCGTGCGCGAACGGATGGAGGCGAACGGTGCGGAGTGATTCTATGTAATGTAAAGAATATGGAGCAGAACAACGGAGTGAAGCGGCGGAGGGTCGCGCTGGTGCTTGCCGGCGGCGGAGCCCGGGGCGTGGCCCACATCGGGGCCATTGAGGAGTTGGAGCGGCGCGGCTATGAGATTGGAGCCGTCGCCGGAACGTCGATGGGGGCGCTCGTGGGCGGCATGTACGCCTCGGGCCACCTCGAGGAGTTCAAGGAGTGGATGTGTGCGCTCGACCGCTACCGGGTCTTCAGTCTGGTCGACTTCACCTTCAGCACCGAGGGGCTGGTCAAGGGCAGCCGCGTCATCGAGGCGATGAAGGAGCTGATTCCCGACATGCGCATCGAGCAGATGCGCATCCCCTTCACGGCCGTCTCGGCCGACCTGCTGAGCGGCAGTGAGGTGGTCATCGAGCGGGGCGGGCTCTACGATGCGATTCGGGCCTCGATTGCCATCCCGTCGGTCTTCCGTCCGGTCCACCGCGACGGCATGGTGCTGACCGACGGCGGAATCGTCAACCCGCTGCCGCTCAACCGCGTTCGTCGCTGTGCGGGCGACCTGCTGGTGGGGGTCGACGTCTGCGCCCCCTTTGCGGGTGCGGGGAGTGCCGCCGCGGATGCGGAGGCGTCGGAGGCGGCTGCGGGCGACACCCGCGAGGGGCTGTGGCACGGGGCCGGACGCCGGGCCCGCAGCATCGGTGCGGCCGTAGGCAAGCTGCCGTCGCTGAACTACTACAAGCTCATCACGGCGGCGACCGAAATCATGACGCAGCACCTCACGCGGCTGATGTGCCGGCTCTATGAGCCCGACATGCTCTTCGAACTGCCGGCCGACCGTTTCGGCCTGTTCGAGTTCTACCGTGCGCAGGAGATTGTCGAGGCGGGCGCCGAGGCGGCGTGCCGGGTGCTGGACCGCTGGGAGGCGGGTGCCGACGCCCGGGGCGACGAGGACTCCGTGCAGCGTGACGAGGGGCTAAGATTGTGAGCCGCCGGCTGCTTCGGCACGGTATTTGCGACCACCGGATACAGCGGGCGGTACGTATTGGATGCAAAAGAAAAAGCGACGGTCCGCAATCGAAGAATTCCGTAAATTCGGTGACGCAACTTTACACTTTTCTTGGGCCGTCGCAAGGTCGTCCGGGCATCCGGATATTCGGCGTGAGCGGCCGGATTCCGTACGACTCACAAAGATAACGAAAGTTCCCATACTTGGGGCCTCTTTCTCCGGAAAAGGGCCGGGAGTGTCCAAAAGGCCAAGAGGTCGGACCTTTCGCACCATCGGTCTCCGTCTGCGGAGCCGCGACGCGGGCGTCCTGCCGCGGACGAGCATCGTGCGTCCTGCCGCGGCCGGGAAGAGGGGAAACAAAGGGAGCGGAGCTCCGGAGACCGTTGTGGTTTCCGAAGCTCCGCTCTCTGTTTGTCTGCCAGCCGGGCCCTATTTCTTGCGGCTGCGCGGTGCAAACTCGGCCGTCTTGCGGTGGCTGTCCCGGCCGATGGGGATGCCGATGCCGGCCGTGACGTGGGCCGTGCTCTGCCGGACGGGAATCCACTGCGGCGTATGGCGCGAGGTGAGCAGGTCGGTGGCGATGAAGAAGTGCAGCCACCGCGGGTGGATGCTCAGACCCAGCCCCACGGCGCCGCTGCGGTTGTCGAGCGCCGAGTAGCTGCCCGTGAAGGTGAGCCATCGCGTGGGCTGGATGTTGACCGAGGCGGTGATGTTGTGCACCGTCGAGTAGTTCAGGAAGCGGAGCGTGTAGAGCAGTCCGATGCCGATACGGCGCTTCCAGAGCTTGTACTCCAGTGCGGCGTTGACCGAGGCGCGCAGCATCCGCGTAGGTGCGGAGCTCTCCACGGGGGTGAATCGCAGCAGCTCGAGGTCGAAGTCCGGGGCGGGGGTGCCGTTGTCGGGAACGTCGACGCCCGTGAACTCGGTCTCGCGCGAGGAGACGCCCGTGACGCTCTTCCGGTCGCTCCAGCTGATGAAGCCCAGGTCGGTGACCGCCAGCGAAGCCTGCAGCTGGGGCAGGATGTCGTACGTGGCGCCCAGGTCGACGGCAAGTCCGTAGCCCGAGGGCCCCTTGGGGCTCGTCTCGAGGTCGCCCAGCCCGAAGAGTCCGCTCTCGGTGTCGGGGTTGGCCTTCGTGCCGTCGGCCGTGATGTCGATGGTGCCGTGGGTGGCGACGGCCCAGCGGTCGTTCTGCAGCGTGACGTCGAAGCGGTCGTAGTCCATCTGCATGCGGGCCAGTCCGACCAGCAGCTTGCCGCGGAAACCGATGTAGAGACGGTCGTCGAGCAGCGGCATCGAGTAGTTGAAGCCCGCCTCGAGGTAGCTCTCGGCCATCAGTCCGATGTCGCTGATGTGCCCCTCCTCGCCGCGTTTGAGAAACTCGAAGAGCGAGCGGGGCAGGGTGGTCTCCTCGGAGGTGCGCAGCGCGAGGTCGAACGACCAGAAGTTCTTGTGGTTGGCGGTGAACATGCCGATGCCGAAGAGGTTGATGCGGGTTTCGGCACCGATTCGGTTTTGTGCGCTCAGGCCGCTCAGCGCCACGTCGGCCGGCACGGAGCTGTCGAGCAGCGTGACGAGCCGCCCGTTGCGCGGGTAGAGTATGTTGTCGAGGGCGACGTTGCCGTTGATTCCGACCTCCATGCCGCCGATTCCGGGCAGGTTGACGTAGCCGCGCTGCGGGGCGAAGGCGGGGTTGAGCTGCGAACGGTAGGTCGACCCCTCCATGAAGTACAAGGTGGGATTCTGGGCGGCAAGTCCGGTTGCGAGGAGCAGCGCCGCCAGCAAAAGGGTTGCTTTTTTCATTGCGGGAGTCGGTTTAGAGGTCGAACTTCAGTGCGCCGTGCTTGACCAGATGGAGGCTGATGTCCACCTGCGTCGGGTTGCCCTCCTGGGCGTCGGGGCCGAAGCCCTTGCCCGGGTAGTAGCGCTCCACAATCATGGGGATGTCGAGGTCGATGCCGCGGACAATCGTGCGGATGTCGTCGGCGAAGAGGCGCGTGGCGGGGAGCTCGTTCGTGGCGCAGTTGGCTTCGATGGTCGAGGTGAAGGTCACCGCAGTGGGGCGGAAGAGGGGCGAGATGCTCAGCGTGACGGGGAGCCGGTTGTCAATCGTTCCGCGGAGGTGGAGCGTATTGGTCGGGTTGGCCGTCTCGCGGGGGTCGAGGTTGTCGGCCAGCATGTCGACCACCTCGTCGCTGATGTCGATGCGGTCG
This sequence comes from Alistipes sp. Marseille-P5061, assembly GCF_900290115.1. Lineage (GTDB taxonomy): Bacteria > Bacteroidota > Bacteroidia > Bacteroidales > Rikenellaceae > Alistipes > Alistipes excrementigallinarum. The sequence continues at coordinate 393,894 of NZ_LT985749.1, read as the reverse complement.
ACGCGGTAGCTCAGATTCTCCATGTTGACGTCGAGCCCCGTCAGATACCCCGTCGCCAGCGCCTTGACCTCGACGCCGAGCCGTTCGCGCATCGTGGGGTCGTCGGTGTAGGCGGTGACGAATGCACTCTTGAATTCATCGCGCGATACGCCCGGCAGCAGCTCCACGAAGGAGTCGTAGTACTTCTGCTGCAGCAGCGTGACCACGGCGTCGAGCTTCGCGGCGTCGGTGGTCATCTGCGCGAGCAGCTCCGGCAGCACTTCGTCGTCGACGTAGGCCGCATCGTGGAGCAGCCGCTGCACGTCGGCATAATAGCCGTTCGCATCCTCATCGGGCAGTCGGGTCGGAAGCCAGATGTCGGCCTCCTCGAAAATCCGGTCGATGCGTGTTCCGTCGTTGTTGTTGATGTCGTCCATCGTGATGCGGACCCTGGCCAGCGGCGCCTCGAAGGTCGATGTCTCGTCGCCGATGGTGATGTTGTCGGCGTCGACGTTTCGCAGGTCGTAGTCGTTGTCGACGCAGGCCGTCGCAAGAAGGACGAAAAGCATGAAAATAGAGAGTTTCTTCATAACCTTTCTTAAAATGTCGCACAAAAATAGCACAAGGGGAAAAACAAACAATAAAAAGGAGGTTTTTATCAATTTAAATTTCGTGATATATTTGTTACATTTGCACCACGTATGAGTGAAACGGTCCGCGATTCGCTGAAGGAGCAGGTCTCCCGGCTCCCCCTCTCGCCCGGCGTCTACCAGTTCGTGGACCGGACGGGGACCATCATCTATGTGGGTAAGGCCAAGAGCCTGCGCAAGCGGGTCTCCTCCTACTTCGTACAGAGCCGTGAGCACAGCGCCAAGGTGCGTGTGATGGTGAAGCAGATTGTCGAAATCCGCCACATCGTCGTGGGGAGCGAGACCGACGCCCTGCTGCTCGAAAACTCGCTCATCAAGACGCTCCAGCCCCGCTACAACATCCTGCTCAAGGACGACAAGACCTATCCGTGGATTGTCGTGCGGCGCGAGCCCTTCCCCCGCGTGCAGTCGACGCGTACGCTCGTGCGCGACGGTTCGCAGTACTTCGGCCCCTACGGCTCGGTGATGATGCAGCACAGCGTGCTGGACTTCATCCGCGAGGTGGTGCCGCTGCGCACCTGCAAGCTCAACCTCTCGCCCGAGGCCATCGCCCGGGGACGCTATACGGTCTGCCTGCAGTACCATCTGGGCAACTGCAAGGGGCCCTGCATCGGGGCCCAGAGCGAGGAGGAGTACGACCGGCTGGTCGACATGGTCGTCTCGGTGCTCAAGGGCGACCTGCGCCCCGTGCGCACCTACCTCGAGGGGGAGATGCAGCGGGCGGCCGAGGCGCTCCGCTTCGAGGTGGCGCAGCGCTACAAGCAGCGCCTCGATGCGCTGGACAACTACGCCGGGCGGTCGGTGATTGTCAGCGCGCGGATTCGCGACGTCGACGTCTTCTCGCTGCTGCCCGACGACGATGTGGCCTACTGCAACTTCGTGCGCATCCGCCACGGCTCCATCATCGGCGTCTCGACCGTGCGTCTGACAACGGGTGTCGGCGCCGACGAGCGCGACATGCTGACGCTGGCCATCCAGCACATCGTCGAGCAGATTGGCGGCGGCGAGCTGGCGCGCGAGGTGATTGTCCCCTTCCTCCCCTCGACGACGCTGCTCTTCGACGGGGTGACCTTCACGATTCCCAAGCGCGGCGAGAAGCTCGAACTGCTCGAATTCTCGCAGAAGAGCGCCCGCATCTACCGGGCCGAGCAGCTCAAGAACCTCGAAATCAAGAATCCCGAGCGCCATACCGAGCGGCTGATGAACGCCCTGCAGAAGGAGCTGCACCTCGACCGCCAGCCGCGCCACATCGAGTGCTTCGACAACTCCAACCTTCAGGGCTCCAACCCCGTGGCCTCGTGTGTCGTCTTCCGCGACGGCAAGCCCTCGCGGAAGGAGTACCGCCACTTCAACATCAAGACGGTGGAGGGGCCCGACGACTACGCTTCGATGCGCGAGGTGGTCTACCGCCGCTACAGCCGCCTGCAGGCCGAGGGGGCCGAGCTCCCCGACCTGATTATCGCCGATGGCGGCAAGGGGCAGATGGGCATCATCCACGAGGTGCTGGAGGCGCTGGGGCTCGACATCCCGATTGCCGGTCTGGCTAAGGACGACCGCCACCGCACGGCCGAACTCTACTGCGGCTATCCGCCGCTGCTGGTCGGACTGCGCCCTACCTCGCCGCTGTTCCACTTCCTGGCGAGCATCCAGGACGAGGTGCACCGCTTCGCCATCACGTTCCATCGCCAGAAACGCAGCAAGGAATTCATTCACAGCGAACTGGAACAAATCGAAGGGGTGGGGGCCAAGACCGTCTCAACGCTGTTGGCCCACTTCCGCTCGGTGGCCAAGGTCCGCGCGGCCAACATCGGCGAGTTGTCGGCGCTGGTGGGCAGCGCCCGGGCGCAGCGAATCTACTCCTTCTTCCATCCCGAGCAGTGACTCCTGTCGGTCAGTAGGGGCGGATGGAGGAGCGGAATCGACCGCTTTTTGTCGCTGACACCGAATAAATTCGGACCAAAGTTTTTGAATTGGTGAATTTTTTATACCTTTGCTGTCCCGATTCGCTCGACCGTGAGAGAGTCTGCCCGGATGGCGGAATCGGTAGACGCGTTGGTCTCAAACACCAATGACAGCAATGTCGTGCCGGTTCGACCCCGGCTCCGGGTACCATGAAAATCGCTTAATCTGTTGATATATACGGATTAAGCGATTTTTATTTTCTGGATTTTCCCCACATTTTCCCCACACGTGCTGTGAAAGATGTTTTAATCCACCTCTTTTACCCAATCATGCGCATGTTTTGTTATGATCTTTCGGGTAGTGTCAGCGGAATATCTGGATAGAGTGTTTCGTAGGGTTGCATCGGCTCCAGAGTTTGCGGACGACTGGCCGAGCGGAGAAAATTCCAGAAATCCGCGGGAAAGTGCACGACTTGTCCCACATGGGAGCGAAGTGTGGTCAACACCACACGGCCATCGCTCAGCCGTCCGATATGTTCGAGTTTTTCGCTGCCGAACATCCCGGGACGGATGCGTAGCACTTCGCCCGTCGGGCGATTCCAGAGTCGGGCGAAATCCAGGCGCATCGAATCACAAGCTCCTTTGATTAGCGTCCAGTCGTCTCCAAACGGGAGTAGGTTCGACCAGGGATCCACATTCTGCATACGGGTGGCCCGGCAGCGGCGCGTGTCGATGTCGAGTTCCAGCAGCCGGGCAACCACCTCCCGGTTCGAGAAGCCGCACATTACCAGTCGGCCGGTTCCGGGTACAGGGATGGAGCCGTTGAACCCGTCGCCGCTCAATATGTGGAAGCCCAGCGGAGTGAGCGTGCCGTTGTCGTAGCGATAGGTCTCTTCGCCGTGTGCAAGGAGGATGCGTCCGAGTCCGTCGCAGGCGAACCTGCAAGGGTGCTGCGCCTTGGGCAGGGGAAAACGCTGGACGCGCTCCACTCCCTGCGGATTCATCGTGAGGATCGTGGCGCTCTGCCGGTCGCCGAAGCAGAGGTAGCGGCCGAACCATCGGGGCCGCTGGTCGAAGAAAAGAAAGGGCGATTCCTGTTTTGGCAGGTCGCACAGCCGCTTCCAACTGTTCGCTTCCAGGGGATTCTTGCCCCCGAGAAGCATCCAGCACTGCATGGGCGGAATGTAGTAAAACGCCGCATAGAAATCCATCTCCGGGGAGTAGGTCAGGCAGCAAAACCGGTTCCAGCGCACCTTGACCGGTTGCAGCGGCCGCTGGCGGAGGTCGGCGACGAAATTTCCCTGCCACTCCTCCGCATCGCGGCTTTTCCACCTCCCGCTGCAGAAGTCGCCGGCCAGCGCGTCGAGCATGTAGTCGGCATCATCGGGCCATGGCACCTCTTCGCAGGGCATCGTACGCCTAGGATCGAGTGCTCGGGCCGGAGTGCCCGGTGCACGCCCTGGCTGCTTCAACTGCCGACAATATTGACCCGCCTTTCCGCAAGCCTTTTCGAAATCCGCAACGTGAGCCTCCGGTTGCAACGTGAGGAGGTAGATATCGTCGCCGTCGAGGTCGTAGAGCCGGTATCCGTGGCAGGTCAGCTCCTGCCCGAGAGCAGCAAGTCCCTCTTCGTGCGAGCGGCAGGCATATTGCACCCCAATCTCGTCGAATCGGGCTTCATGCAGCACCGAAATCCCTTCGCCCCATTTTTTACGCATCTCAGCCAGCGAGTCGTTCACATCCCCGTCGTATTTGAGCAGGTCCAGCGCCTCCTCTACGGCCCGCTCGACCTCCGGGAATTGGCCTTTCCCTGCTTTTCCTGCCGACATGCCGCCCGCATCGTCCTCTGCTTTCGTCTGGGCCTCTTCTTCGGCTTGTCCGATCTCCGAAGGCTTGTGCCCGAGCTGATTCTCGAGCATCTGAAACACCTTCACGTGGGCCTTTCGGATTCCCTGACTCGTGTAGACCATCACGGGTTTGCGCACCAGCCGGATACCGAACCCTTCGAGCACGTCGAACAGTTCCGGAAGCTGCAGCGGCGTGAACATCCGGTGCTGCATCACGGGGCGGTCTTCGATGAAGAGATCGCCGTGGCCTTCGTTCCATAGGCCGCGCGTCGTGTTGTCGTCGTTGCGGAGCGAAATCTCGAAGCTGTTGTGCTGGCGACAGCTGCCGTAGAGGCTGCGGGGACTGTTCAGCTGGAGTGTCAGCACCACGCGCCTGCGCCACTCTTTCTTCGGAGCCGCCGGGTCGGCATAGGGCTCGCCGTCGGAGGAGAATTGCGTGATGACCTCCCATTCGTATGACTCGGGCCACGGAATCCCGGCGGCCTCCAGCCATCGGAAGGCCTCCAATTGGTGCGTAACGGTGTCGTAGAAGCCTTCAATCCGACTTCTGAGTTCCTGCAGGTGGGGAAATGGAAATCCCTCCAGCAGACGGACGATGCGCCGCAGCAGGAACAGCTTCGCGGGATCCTCGACCATCAGTATGCGCGCCAGCACGAGCAGATACCGCACGGCCTCCGGCTCTGCCGAAAGGGCGAGAAGCGCCACACAGTACCAGAACCCCACGATGTCGTAATCCTTCGGAAGGCCCGTCGTGCGTTGGCGTTCGCGCTCCGTGGGCGAGGTCGGGAGGATGGCGTAGTTGTCGAGTGTCGCCGCAACGGCCCGTACCACCTCCGCGTCGGCGGCGAACGGCTCCATGCGCAGCACCTCCTTGAGATTGAGAGGAGCGTGGATGAACAATCCGAGTTTGCGGTTGAGTGCATCGATTTTTTCGACCGTCCCGGGAGTGCATCCGGGCAGCGGGGCGATTTTCAACGGTGTCATGGTATCGGGCTTATATTGGTGAATGGATATCTTTTTCCTGTGCAGTGATTGCCTCTGTCACCCTGCGGATGTTCCGGCGGGTATATCCAAACGAGACGATCGAACTGCGCTTGCCGAGGTCATTGATGCTGTTGATCCAGATGCCGCCGCGGTCGTGCGCGACGAAGATCTGTTCACCCCACGTGGCGCTCCACCATGCGGGATGGGTGTGTGCGACAAAAAAATCCCGGTCCATGTGGTCGATCGTCCAGTCGTACTGCTCGGCCAGCTCCCGAAGCAAAGCGTCGATCCGCTCTGGCGGCAGCACCGTTTTTCTCCAGAGGAAGAAAAGCCTGCGGTATTGGAGGCGGAAGAGGACGAAAGCCACCGGGACGCAGACACCCGAGGTCCAGAGAAACACATTTGTCGAAATGGACGCCATCCCTGTGAGTGTGATGAGAGCCAGGAAGAGCGGAAGATAGAGGAGCATGATTGGAAGCAGGTAATGGGCCCAGACCCCCTCGGCGTTGAGCGGCAGCCTGCGGTGTCGCCGAATGAAGCCGGCCGTATCGACCCGGGCTTCGTTGCGGCATCCAATCCGAATGAATACTTCAACGAGGAGCAGACATCCGATTCCCGCCACCCATAAAAGAAAGGTGGGAACGGCATTTAGCTCCGGTGCTCCGACCTGGATCGTCAGTACGCCGTCGTAGGCCACCCCGTCGAACGAGAGGTCCCGGCAGCGAAACCGGTACTCGCCCTTTTTGGCGGGAGCGAAGCGATAGAAGTGCCGGCAGATACGTGTCATGGTGCCGTTGCTCCAGGATGCGGAAGAGGAACTGCGAAGCCATGTCAACGGTGTCCCCTCCTCCGTGATGATGGTCGGAGTTTGGTCGGCGTATTGGTTGCTGGAGAGCAAAATCTCGTAGTCACCCCGAGCCCGCGGCTGAACGGCCCCAATCGAGAGACAGCTGCGCACGGTGTCGCATTCCGGGGTGGCGGCGTGGAGCAGGACCGCCCGGGCGGCGTTTTCCGGTACAACATTGAAGTCGGGAAGGTCGTCTGTCGGAGCCTGTTCGCCTTGTACACTCCAGATTGGAAGTGTCAGTGCGAGCAGCAGTCCGAATCTGCGCCGAATAACTTTTTCCATATCACTCGACGGCAGTTTCGAAGGGTGAACGGTCGAGCAGGACCTCCTCGGGAATCCCGGCCGACCGGGGCCAGTAAAGCTCATCCTTCGTATCATCAATCCAGAAGAGCGGCAGCATCAGGGGCAGATACTGGAACAGGTGGCGACCGTCGGTCAAACTGGCGAAGACCACGATGAAGGTATTCATTCGCATGCGCTCGTCCCAGGCAAAGCGCCACGAGAGATAGAGGTTCTGCATCCGTCCGGGACGGGTTGTCACATCCACGTCTCCCTCTTCATCGGGCATGAAATGGCCCGAGTCGAGCGACAGCTCACCCAGCTCCATGATGCCCTCGGAGGCTTGAAGAACACTTATGGCCTTGAAACACTCCCCGCGGCGGATCGAGCGGTGGGGAATGGTCGCGCGAACCACCACCCAGACCGAATCCCCGTGCAGGATGGCGTGCTCGACCTCAAAGCGCACCTGCGGACGTTCGAGGGGTTTCAGACGGCGGTTTACCACCTCGGCATCCCGATACAACCAGGTCGATTCGGAGGCCACGAAAGGTGGGTTGATTTCCTTGGATTTACGGGTGCTTGCGCAGCCTGTGGCGGCGAGTAGAAGGATGGATGCAATCCAGAGTCGGAATTTCATGATTGGTCTGATTTTGATTCATTCTGTTGCCACGGGCAGCTCACCCACGGGCTCTTGGGGTTGCTCAGCAGCACGTCGGCCATCGTCTTCATCACCGAGTTATAGGCCCGTTTGCCACCCCACAGCGAACGCCCGAGGATGTAGCTCATGGCCAGTTCGCGCCACGATCCGCACGCCTTGTGCGCCAGCGCATCGGCCCGGCCGATGTACGCCCATGCCTCCTCTTCGGTGAGATAGCCCATTTCGCAGCAGGCGCGCGCCAGAAAGACCATGCGCCCGGCATCCCAGCCCGTCACGTTGCAGCGGCCGAGCTCCTCCTTCGAGGCGACCACGCCGCACGAGAGGAGTTCGTCAAAGGTCTCCCGCAGGTTTTCGAGTTGCGACGAGGCCTTGTCGTAATCCTCCTGCGAGGTCATCCGCTGCTGGAGGAGTTCGTCCTGCCGTTCGCGGCCGTCGAGCCGAAAGGCTTCGAGCACCGTGGGCCAGTAGTAGCGGAATCCCTTTTCACAAAGGTAGTCCAGTTGCTTGCGGGCCTCGGCGGCGGAGTCGATGCCCCACCAGCCGCCCACAATCTCGGGCAGCGCGTCGAAAATCCCTGTCTCCAGCGAATTCTGCCAGGCCCCCTGCTGCGAGGCGTACATCGCCCCGATGGCCAGTTGGCGGCCGTGTTCGTCATCGAGCGTCGATTTCGGATTCAGGCAAATTTCCTGAAACGACCGGCGCAGCTTGCGCACCGTTCGCCAGACCCGGCTGCCCTTGCGGTAGAGCCACGTCAGGGCACCGACCGCCACGGCGGCCAGCATCACGTAGAATTCAGGTCCCCGTTCCATCGTTTCGGCGTTGTCGGGGTGCTATGCGTTCCATGGAATCTGCCGCCAGAGCGACTGTTCCTCTTCGAGCAGCGCGGTGACAATCTCCCAGGCGGTCTGGCAATCCTCCTCGTCGCCGTGCCAGACGCCGCGACCCATGGCAAAGCTGCGTCCGTACTCCTCCCATGACGAGAAGTGCTCGCGGGCGGCATCGGCCGCCACTTGCATCACCTGCCACATCTCCTCCTCGGAGAGATAACCGGCGTGAAGGGCCCAGCGTCCGAGGTTGGCAATGCGCACCAGATCCCACGCGATGACCGTCCGCGGAAGCATTTCAGCTGTGCAATACCCGTTTTCGACCATAAACTCCGCGATGGCCTGCACATCCTCGGCCTTCTCTTCGGGATCGCCCGCTTCGGGCTGGTCGCCACGCATGAGCGCCAGCGCCGCGTCGGCATCCGCATGGTGTCCTTCGTGGAGCAGCCACCGGACGATTTCGAGCGTCGATTCGCGGTCCGTAATGTTCCACCAGCTCTGAAGTTGCGCGCGGTAGGTTTCGGGCAGGACCTCGCTCTCGACGGCATCCACCGCCTCATCGTTATAGACCAGCAGCGGTGCGGCAAAAGCCATCAGTCGGCGCTGCTCCGCAGTCAGCCGGCACGTCGCGGCGTGCCTGATCTCCCAGCCGTCGTCCTCGCCCAGCCAGTCGAGCGCCGCGGCATTTGCTTCGCGCAACTCCTTTTCGAGACTCCCGTCCTGCATCGCCTGCATGGTTGCGGTGGCCTGCGCCATATTGTGTCGTGCGGCCTCGGCTACGGCGGCGGCATCCACACCTCCGAGCGTTCCCATGGCGGCCTGCTGCGCCTGAATCTCCGCCAGATTGGGCATGGCAGCCTGCATCTGGGCCATGATTTGTGCCTGCATGTCGCCCATGTCGGGCATCCCCGGAATCGAGCCCATCATTGCGCGCATCTGCTCCAAGGCCACCTCCTGCGCCGCCCGGGCAATCTCCTCCGGGCATTGGGGTTTCATCTTCTCGTTTGCCATGTTCGGTATGTTTTAAGGTTTTCGATCCATTTTATCCTTCGGCGCCGGCCGTGAGCAACAGTTCGACAATCTCCGAAAAGCCGCGTTCTCCGGCATAGTAGAGCGCAGTGTGCTGGAGGTTGTCTGCCGCATTGACTTCGGCATGACGCTTCACAAGCAGGCGCACTATTTCGTTGTTCCCGGCACGTGATGCCACGAGCAGGGGCGTCTCGCCCACCCCGTTGCGGGCATCGATCGACGCTCCAGCCCCGAGCAGTCTCTCCACGAGGAAGCGATTGCCCGCTTGTGCCGCCCAATGCAGCGGCGTTGTCCCGTCGGGCAGCGGACGGTTGGCATCGGCTCCGGCGTCGAGGAGCATCCGGGCAATGTGCAGATTACCGCGTCCGCACGCCACCAGCAACGGTGTTTCGCCCGCATCGTTCGGCGCATCGAGTTGCGCTTTCGAGTCCGCGAGCAGTGTACGCACGACCTCGGCCTGATCGTTGTAGACCGCCTGGTGCAGCGGCGTGTTGCCTTCGGCATCACGGCTGTCCGTCGCGTCGGATCCGTTTTGGCTCAGCCGTGCCACCACCTCCGTCAGCCCGTGTACCGTGGCGTAGTCCAGAGCGCGGTGTCCCGTCTGGTCCGTAGCCTCGGTATCGGCACCGCGGTCAATCAACCACAGCGCGGCACCCGTGCGTCGGTTCTCCACGAGCCGCATCAGCGGCGTGCAGCCCTCCCGGTCGGCGGCATCCGGTTCGGCCCCGGCATCGAGGAGAAGGGCCAGAATCTCGCGATTGCCCTTTCGGGCGGCGGCGTGGAGCGGCGTTTCGCCCCGGTTGTTTACCAACGAGGCATCGGCTCCCTTATCCAGCAGCAGCACCGCCAAATCCCGGTATCCTTCGCGGCAGACGTAATGGAGCGCCGTATTGCCCTCGGCATCGCGCCGGTTGAGGTCGATGCCGCCCCGTTCGAGGAGGATTTTTACGATGTTTTTCTGCCCGTTGCGGCAGGCGTTCAGAAAGGTCTGGAAGGTATCCATAGCGTTGATTTCAGACGTGTTTCAGCAAAAATTTCACAAGCGACTCGTTGTTGCTGCGCTGGGCAATGTCGAGCGGCGTGCGCCCCTCATTGTCGGCGGCCGAGACATCGGGCCGCCCGAAGTCGAAGAGCAGTTCGGCTGCCTGCCGTGCCGCCGCATGCGTGTAGCCCTCGGCCGCATAGTGCAGCACGGTACGTCCTTCGTTGTCCGTGGCACAGGGGTCGGCGCCGGCTTCCAGCAGCCGTTCCAGCATCTCCGGCTGATACGGCCCGGCGCTGTGCGGGCCCAGCAGATGCATCAAGGCCGTGCGGCCCATCGCATCGCGGGCATTCACCTCGACCTTTTGTTTCAGCAGTCGCCGCAAGGTCCAGATGGCCAGTTCGTAATCATCGTGCTGGCACACCAGCATAAGGGCCCGTTCGTCTTTCTCCGTCTGTGGGGCATCGGGGTGCCATCCCCGCTCTTCGAAGAGCTCCATGAGCGGCGCAAACCGCTCCATGCCGTCCGAGACACGGCATCCCTGCCCGATCCAGACGGCAAAGGGAGCCACCCCTTTCGAGGTCCGCCGGTCGGGGTCGGCACCGGCCCGGAGCAGCATTGCCGCGATTTCAGTCTCGCCCCACTCCAGCGCGCAGGCCAACGGCGTTTTGCCCGTCCAGTCGCTCATTCCGCGGTCGTCGCACTCCGCATTGAGATCGACACCTGCCTGCAGCAGGGCCTCCAGCGCTTTCCGGTCCTTTTTGCGCAGCGTCTGGAAGAGGCTCATCCCGCCGGTCTCCATGGTGAGTTCATCGAACGGGTCCCCGCCCGAGAGCAGGGCGCCCACCCATTGGGCTCCGCCCTCCATGGCGAAGTCAAACGGACGTCGGCCGGCCGAATTTTTCTCGTCGGGGTCGATCTGCCCGCTGTGGAGCAGCAGTGCCGCCGTTGCATAACAGCGCATCTGTTCCGCCCGGAGCTCCTCCAACTCCTCGCGGGCTTCCCGCTGCTGTTTCTCCGAGACCCACCGTTCGCCGAAGCTGGCGATAAAACGCTCCTTGCCGGCGATCTCCCGTGCGGTATCGGCGGCGCGCCGGCAGAGGTTGTGCAGGGCATTGTCGCCGTAGCTGTTCGCGGAGTCGAGCCGCTGTCCGGAGTCGATCAGCACAGCGGCCATCGCGTGGTGACGGTTTTGCACGGCCTCGAGCAGCGCCGTCGTGCCGCGAGCCGAACGCGGAAGGTTCGCGCCGCAATCCAGCAGCAGCCGTGCCGCCGCGGCAATCTGTTCTTCCTGTGTAGCCACCCTGCTGCGGCGCGAGGCCAGACGGAAGAGGGGCGTGTGTCCCTCCGTGTCGCGGTCGTTCACTCCGGCCCCGCGGTCGAGCAGCGAAGCAATGGCCTCGCAGTCGGCGAACTCCGCTGCAATATGCAGCGACGTGCGGCCGTAGTTCTCCTCGTCGCGTGCGTCGGTCGGAATCTCGGCAAGGAGTTGTCGCCGGCGCTCCTCCTTTGCAGGGTTCGGATAGTAATAAAGGTCGTAGAGTTCCCGGAGCGGTGTCATCGGTCAATCGTTTTGAGCAGGTTTTCAAGGTGTTTGTATCGGTGCCCGAGGCGGGCGGCAATCGTCCGAACCTCCTCGCAGCGGCCCAGTCGGAAGGCCGCCTCGGCCCGCAGGCGGAGGATTAGCGTGAGGGCATCGTCGCGCGGTGTCTCGGGCAGCAGCGGACAGCGGGGCAATTCACCGTCGGTATCCCAGCGGCGGAAAGCTTCTGGAAGTTGCCGGCGCGGAGCGGACGTAACACCCGGCCCGGAGATTCCGGCAGACTGGATGTCGAGCAACCGTTCGGACTCTGCGAGCAGCCGGTAGCTCTCTTCGTACCACTCTACATGGAAGCAGCACAGAGCCTGGTTGTAGCGTGTCGGGGCGTCCTCGCGTGCGGAGCGCTCGAAGCAGACGTAGGCCATAGGCCACGCTTCGCAGCAGATGCAGGCAACTCCGGCCGCAAAAAGCCGTTCGGAGTCCGCTCCCGCCATCGGCTGGGCGTTGCCCATCAGTCCCATTTCCGTGCGGTTAATTGTCGATGGAGACCTCTCCCGAGGCATTGGCCGTGAAGGCGACCGTGTAGTAGTTCGTCACGGTGAAGCGTCCCTGGTATTCGGGCGATTCGCTTTCGTCGACGTAGTTCAGTTCGAACTGCACCTGCATTTGCTTCGACTCCGCACGGTACTCATCGCTGCGGTTCCAGCGGTCGACGCTGCTCAGCCCCACCGGCCACATCCGGAAACGGAACATCCCGGCCGACTTCAGGGTCAGGTGTTTGCCCTCCTCGTCGGACATAACCAGAGAGTCTGCCCGTTCGCCGATTTTCTGGAGGTAGTCAAAGTCGATGGCCGCGATGTCGAGCGGCGTCGTGCATGCATAGGAGTAGCTCCGGCGGTCGTTCAGCTCCGGACCGTCGGTCGTGAACTTCCCGTTGGTGAGTTGGAACGAGAGGTGGTAGTCGTTGTTGTCGGCGTCGAGGTAGTAGACGTCGATATATGTGAGAATGTTCTCCAGCTGGCGGTCGCGGTTGTCCTCGCGCCACTCCACCGTGTAAATCTTGTACTGCGAGGTGTCGACGTTCGCTGCAACGAGTTCACGGATTTTGGCAAGTCCCTCGGCGGAGGCCATCGGATAGGTTTCGCCCGACCCGCAGGAGGTCAGTGCCAGCATGGCCGCACCTGCGGCATAGAGCCATTGGGTGATGATTGCTTTCATGGGGTTATGGTTTTTGGTTGGTTTGTTTTATCCCAGCAGCGAGCGGAAGGCTTCGAACTCCTCCTCGGAGTCGAAGTAGCGTGTCTCGAAGACGATGTAGTTGTCCGGCGTCTTGACCTTGCACTGGTGCTCCTCTTCGTCGTCCTTCACATACTCGATATCGGTCGTAAGGAACGAGCGGTATTCGACCTTTCCCTTCTCGACCTCGGGATAGGTTACGCGCGTGCCGTCGACGGTGATTTTTCCTCCCGCGGCCTTCAGCGCCCGGGCATTGCGCATGCCCCGCCAGGTGAAGAAGAGCAGCAGCACGCCGCCCGCAATCAGAATGGTCGAGAAGACCGCCGGCGAGAGAATCCGCAGGTGGCGGATGCGGAGGCCGAAGGGGAAGATGGCGGGAATGACAATCATTCCTGCGCCGAAGGCCAGGTTCGACCATTGGTTCGTAAAGATGCTCGCAGGCGTGTAGTTGAAGCTCCGCTGGATGCGTTCGAAGGGTTTGTTTTCCATAAAAGTTACCGATTGGTCATTTTTTACGGAGACAAAGATAGCATAAAAAAGCAAAAATATGACCACACGGTCATATTTTTGCTTCAATTCGTGAAAAAAGCCGCCGGGAGCCTGCTCAGCGCTTCAGCAGCCCGTATATATAGAGGAATCGCCGGCGGAGAATCCCGACATCGAGCCCTTTGTCGAAGGACATCTGGTATGAGAGACCGATAAAGACCTGTCGGAACAGAGCGGCGGCCTCTTCAATATCTGTGTCGGCCCGCAGTTCGCCCCGTTCGACACTCCGGGCGATGACGCCGCACCAGAGCCGGAACTCCTTTTCCATCCATTCGTGAAGTTTGCGCTTGCCGTCGGGATAGTAGAAGAGCACCTGCTGGAAGAGGTGGAAATATCCGGCGTTGGCCAGCTGTCCGGGCATCTCCTCGCGGCGGATATTGCCCAGACGTACAATCTCGTCCATGGTGCGCTCGACGCCTTCGATGTATTTGTCGATGAAGTCGCGCAGCGACCCGTCCGAGGGGGCGAATTTGTTCCCGGGGTCCTGGAGGTGGAAGAGGTAGCGGTCGGCCACGGCGATGAAGAGGTCGAGCTTCGTGGGGTAGTAGTTGAAGATTCCGGTTTTGGTCAGTCCGACGCTGTGGGCAATCATCTGCAGGCTGACACCCTCGTAGTTCATTGACATGAAGAGTCGCAGGGCATGTTGCAGAATCTCTTCCCGATTGGTTTTCATGCTTGTCTGGCGTTTGTGATTCCAAAGATACAAGCTAATTCGGGGAAAAACGAAAATCCGTACGATTTTTCTGCGCGGTTTCCGGAGGGTCGCCCCCTCACACTCTGCCGGAGCGTTGGAGCGTTGGAGCGTTGGGGCGTTGGGGTACCGGGACGTCGGAGCGCCGGGTGGGCCGGCCTTACTGTCGGCCCGATTCCGAATCGCGCAATCGGTTGCGAAGGATTACTCCGGCGCGCAGCAGGAGCAGCGAGAGAAGCAAAAGCATGGTCGGGTCGGTTGTTTCTTAAGACGGAAGGGTGGTCGGACCGGCTCGGTCGGGATACGGCATCCCTGCCGGACCCGGCGGGGGCAATCTGCCGGGCGTGAGCTGCGGGAGCCGGTCTCGGAATAGAAAACACCCGCCTGGGGGGCGGATTGCTCGGGCGGGTGTCGGTGAAGCCGTGAGGCTTCCTGGAATAAATCGTTCATGCCGCCGGTTCCGGCCCTGAAGTCCCTGCCGTTTTCAAATACTCGATTAAATACCCCCTTGTCCCTTTGGCGAGGGGACCTCGAACGGCCGGTTCCCGGCGGCTGAAACGATTTTCTGTTCAGGCTACAATCTTGACCTTGAGGTCGGTGTAGAGCACTCCCGAGCGTACGTGGAAGAGATACTCCCGTCCCTCGGCAATGTCTGTGTCGGTCACGCGCACCGTGATGCGGTTGCGGGTCCCCGCGAGTTCGAGCTGCGTCTTGTCGTGGGCCACGAACTCGTAGAGCTCGGGTGCCTCGGGCAGCTCGACGTCGAGCGTGTGTTCGCCCTTGAGCGACATTTCGTAGGTGTGGCCCCGTTCGGGCAGTGTTCCGGTGCCGGCCTGCGCGGTCTGGTAGTGGAGGCGTACGCCTACCTTCTTGTCGCCCTGCTGCAGCCACCCGGCCACGTAGACCTTCGTGTATTCGGCTCCGATGGCGAGGGCGTGCGCCCCCGACGGGAAGGTCTTGAAAGTCATATTCCTGCAGATGAAGTATCCGTGACCGGGTGTAGCTGCAACAAGGTCCTCAATTTCCGTGAAGACGGGCTCGCCCAGCGCCTTGAGGTCTGCCACCTCGCCCGCATCGGCTATCATATGGGTGTCGCCGCCGTCGAAGTAGTGCTTCGTGTCGAGGAAGAGGGTTCCGTCGAGGAGCGTGCGTCCGTTGTCGGCGTCATACATCTCGAGCTGCCGCTCCTCACCCGCGCCGGGCTCGGGCTTGGGGTCGGTGCCGGGTTTGGGCTCCTCCTTCTCCCCGAGCTCGATGCGGATTTCGACCCGCTCGCTCTTCGAAGGCATGAGGGTCCGCGTCTCGGCCCAGATGTCGTAGTTCTTCTCGTCCTGCTCCTTGTAGACCACGAAGGTGACGGTGCGCTTGCCGCTCGTCAGCCATTTGTCGTAGGCGAAGCGGTACTCCACGTTGCCGTCGGCCCGGGTTACGGCCACATCGAGCGGCGGCGTGTTGTGCTCCTTCTGGAACTTGGCATAACCCTCCTCGTCGTATATCAGTACGGGCGTTCCGTTGATGGGCGTACCCTTCTGGTCGCGTACGGAGATTTGCACGACGGCATCCTTCTCCGAGGGTGGAACATCATCCTTCTTGCAGGCGGTCATGAGTGCCGCGCCTGCCAATATTGTGATAAGAATCTGATTCGGTTTCATGTGTGTAAATTTTTGGAATGTGTCGGACGTTCGTTTTGCGAACGCTCCCGGACGGTCCGGGACTGGGGCGTTTCCGAATGCAAAAGTAGGGCGTCCGTACCGAAAACCAGTTGCGATACGGACGCCCCAATCTAACACTTTTCAAAAATCGGTGCTGTAAATCAGCGTTTTGCGCGAATTTTCCGCGCGGGAATCTAACACCCGCCTGACGGCTGCTCCAAAAGGGCCGTAAAGAGCCCCTTGTGGGGCGAATCCGAGGCCTTGATGCGTGACTTGAGCCGCGACTTGCGGGCGTAGATGTTGGCCACGCTCTCCTCCATGAAGAGGCTGATGACCTGGGGCGAGAAGCCGCCGAAGATGTAGCAGAGCAGCCGTGCGTCGGCCTCCTTCATGCGGGGGAAGTCGGCCCGCAGCTTCTGCATGGCGCCGTCGTGCGCCTCGTCGACCATCTGTTCGAGCTCGGCGAGCATCTCGCCGTTCTCGGCAAAGCCGTCGATGAGCTGCTTGACCTGGCGGGCCATGGCGGCCTGTCCCGAGGCGGTGTTCTCGCGCTCGTAGTAGCTCTTGCCCAGCCGGTCGACAATCTCGAAGCGCGAGGCAATCATGCTGCGCAGCCGCGACTCGGTGTCGTTCCGCTCGACCATGCTCTCGGCTATCTGGCGGTACTCCTCGCGGGCCTCGCGCAGCAGCTGGAGCGAGCGTCCGTTCCGTTCGCGCTGGAGGCGCATCCGCTGGCGGATGACCATTCCGATGAGTATGAGCAGCACGAGCAGTGCGGCGACGGCGACCCGTTCGCCCGTGCGGCGGCTCTGCATGCGGTAGTCGGCGAAGGCGGCCTGCTCGCGGAAGTAGTCCTTTTCAATCATCCCGGCCGAAGTCTGCAGCGCGGTGCGCGTGAGCGAGTCGTTGAGGTAGATGAAGCGGTGGATTTCCCGTGTGGCCTCGGGGTAGCGGCGGGCGGCCGCCTGCGCGCGGAAGGCGGTGTAGGCCAGCAGCGGAAGCTCCTCGCCGTCGGGGCCCTTCTCCTTGGCCAGTTGCAGGTAGAGCAGTGCGCTGTCGGGCCGTCCGCGCAGCAGCTGCGTCTGGGCCAGCGTGCAGAAGCCTTCGGGGGTGGTGTCGCGGCGGACCGAGCGCTCGATGCGGCGCAGCAGGTCGGTGGCGATGGGGTCCCCCTCCGAGAAGATGTGCAGCGTGGCGAAGAAGGCGAGGCTGCGCCGGCGCAGCGTGTCGTCGCCCAGGTCGTCGGCCAGCTCGAGCGCCATGGTGCAGTCGCGCCGGGCACGCTGCAGGTCGCGCATGCGCAGCGCCGAGGCGGTCATGCCCAGCAGCGCCTCGGTTGTCTCGCGGGGGTGTTCCGAACGCATGAAGAGGTCGCGTGCGTCGCGGAAGTAGCGGTAGGCCCGCACGAAGTTGAGCTCCGAGCGGTAGACCTCGCCGATGCGCAGGTAGAGCAGCCCCGTGTAGTAGGGCTCGTCGATGGAGCGCAGCCGCTCCTCGACCTCGAGAAAGAGCCGCAGCGCTCCGGGTTTGTCGCCCCGGCGCAGGTGTTCGCGTCCGCGGTAGTAGAGCGTCTTGCACTGTCCGTAGAGCTCCTGAGGCCGTTCTCCGTAGTAGCTCCACGCCACCTTGAGCAGCGAGTCGTTGTCGGGCGTCGTTTCGGTGCGGTCGTGCGCTTCGGCCGCGAGCAGCGCATAGCGGGCCCGCAGCGCACGGCTGCGGAGCCGTTCGGCGGGAATCTCCTGCAGAATCTGCAGGACGCTGTCCGGAGCTGCGGCAACGCGCCGTTCGCAGCGGGCAAGGGTTTCGTTCGTCGTGTTGTCGGAGGTGCATCCGATGAGGGTAACCATCATCAGCAGCCAGCCGCAAAAGGTCCTTTTCATGGGTCGGGATGGGTTGGTATGCGGCCAAAGGTAGCAAATCCCCGTGAGGCGGGCAAATTCCCGGCGCTTTTTGTTGCGGACCGTTGCTAAGAGGCCTTCGCAGGGCTCTATTGCTCTGCCGGAGCGTTCCCGGGCGTGTCGGTCTGCCCGGGTGCCGTGCCTCTGCCGACTGCGCCGGAGCGGGAGCGCTCCCGGCGGATGCGGCTCTTCATCCGCCGCTTGAGCCGCTGCCGGTTCTCGAAGAAGAGCCGCATGAGCACCCCCTTGAACTGTACGGTGTCGGCATCGGTGTGAATCAGCCGGGCGTAGCGGTCGAGCAGGTAGAGGTAGACCGGGGCCGGGCAGGTGAGCCTTCTCAGGTTGTCCAGCCGGAGGCGGGTCGTGAGGTGGCGGCGGAAGCGCATGCGGTTGGTGTCGATGAGCTGGAAGGCGTATCCCGTCTCTCCCTCCCGGCGGTAGAGGATGTTGCCGATGTTGAGGTCGAGGTGTTCGACGCCGGCATCGTGCAGGCGGAGCAGAAAGGCGGCCAGTGCATCGAGAATCTCCCGCCGCCGGGCCATCGGACGGTCGAGTTCCATGACCGGCAGCAGGGAGTCGAACTCGGAGCAGAGCGAGACGAAGTAGCTCTCGGCGAGCACTCCGCGGCGGCGGATTTCGAGGAAGGCAACCTCCTCGGGCGAATCGATGCCCCGCTCGCGCAGCTGCGCCGCGTGGAGGTAGGCCCGTTCGGCCTTGCTCCGGCGCAGAACCCCGTAGACAAGGCGGTTGAGCAGCGACAGATGGCCGTAGCACTTGACCACGACGCGGATGCCCTCCACCTCGAAGAGCTTGAGCGTGTTGCGCCCGTCGTGCAGCGTCTGGCCGTGTGCGTCGAAGTATCCGGGCTCGGCAAGGTGCCGGACAAAGGGTTCAAGTGCATGGTAGCGCGGATTGATGCGGAGTTTCATGACTTTGCGGGTTAATCGGTCGGGTGTGTTGTTCGTATCTTTCGTTTCGATGCAAAGGAAGCGGTTCCGGCGCGGATTTCCTTGCCCGTGATGCGGCCGAAGTTGCCCGGAAAATCGACAAAAAGGTCCGGCCGACCGTAAAAACGGTCGACCGGACCCTCGGACGGCTCCTTGCGGCTCACGGTCGGTTCCCGGCCGCAGGTCACCACTGTATTCAAGCCACGCGCAGCCGTACGCCCCGGGCGCGGTCCGACTCGACCACCACCGTGTCGCCCTCGCGCAGCCGCCCCTCGATGATGAGTGACGAGAAGGGCTCCTCGACCTGGTCGAGCAGCGTGCGGCGGAGCGCCCGCGCGCCGTAGCGACGCTCGTAGCCCATGGCGGCCAGCCGCTGCCGCGCCCCCTCGGTGACGCGCATGCGGTACCCCAGCTTCCGGGCCCGCTCGCGCAGCGCCTGCAGCTCGAGTTCGACGATGCGCTCTACGTCCTCCCGTTCGAGCGGGCGGAAGACGACGATGTCGTCGATGCGGTTGAGGAACTCCGGCGCGAAGCGCTGCTCGAGCGCCTTGCGGTACTCCAGCTGCGGCGTGAGCGCCTCGCCCGCCTCCTTCGAACCGGTGGCGTAGCCCACCTGCACGGCCTTGCGGGCGGCCTCGCGCGAACCGATGTTCGAGGTCATGATGACAATCGTATTGCGGAAGTCGACGCTGCGCCCCGCGCCGTCGGTGAGCCACCCCTCGTCGAAGAGCTGGAGCATCGTGTGGAAGACCTCGGGGTGCGCCTTCTCGATTTCGTCGAAGAGCACCACCGCATGGGGCTGGCGGCGGACCGCCTCGGTGAGCTGCCCGCCCTCGCCGTAGCCGACATACCCCGGCGGCGAGCCGATGAGGCGGGCGACGTTGTGCTTCTCGGTATATTCGCTCATGTCGATGCGAATCAGCCCGCGGCGCTCGTCGAAGAGCCATCTGGACACCTCCTTGGCCAGCAGGGTCTTGCCCACGCCGGTCGGCCCCACGAAGAGGAAGATGCCCAGGGGGCGCTGCTCCTCCTTCAGACCGCTGCGCGAGCGGCGGATGGTGCGGACGATGCGCTCGACGGCCTCCTGCTGGCCGATGACCCGCTTCGAGAGGTACTCCCCGAGCTGCTGCAGGCGGAGCCGCTCGTCGTCCGAAACCCGCTCGGCGGGGATGCCCGTCATGGCGGTGATGACCTCGCGGATGTGGCGTGCGGTGAGCTCCACCGGGCGGCGTTCGAGCGTGCGCTGCCATGCGTCACGGCGCTCGCCGAGCCGCGTGCGGAGCGTCAGCTCGCGGTTGCGGGCCGCGGCGGCCTCTTCGTAGGCGAACTGCCCGACGGCCTTCAGGTGCTCGCGCCGGGCGGTCGTCAACTCGGCCTCCAGACGCCGCAGTGATTCGGGCTCGCGGGCGGCCTGCAGGTGGGCGCGGGCCCCCGCCTCGTCGAGTACGTCGATGGCCTTGTCGGGGAAGTAGCGGTCGGTGATGTAGCGGCCCGTCAGCTCGACGCAGGCCTGCAGCGCCTCCTCCGTGTAGCGTACGTGGTGGTGCGCCTCGTAGCCGGGGGCGATGTTGCGCAGGATGCGCAGCGTCTGCTCGGGGGTGGTCGGCTCGACGACCACCCGCTGGAAGCGGCGTTCGAGGGCGGCGTCCGACTCGATGTCGGTGCGGTATTCGTCGAAGGTGGTGGCGCCGATAATCTGCAGCTCGCCCCGTGCCAGCGCCGGTTTGAGGATGTTGGCCGTGTCGAGGCTCCCCTGGGTCGAGCCGGCCCCGACGATGGTGTGGACCTCGTCGATGAAGAGCAGCGTCTGCTTCGAGCGGCGCAGCTCCTCGAGCAGCTGCTGCATCCGCTCCTCGAACTCGCCCCGGAACTTCGTCCCGGCCACCAGCGAGGAGACGTCGAGCGCGAAGAGGCGCTTGCCCGCCAGCGTGTGGGGCACCTCGCCCGCGACGATGCGCAGGGCCAGCCCCTCGACGATGGCGCTCTTGCCCACGCCCGCCTCGCCGATGAGCACCGGATTGTTCTTCTTGCGGCGCGAGAGAATCTGCACGACGCGTTCAATCTCCTGCTCGCGTCCCACCACGGGGTCGATTTCGCCGTTGCGGGCCAGCTGCGTGAGGTCGATGCCGAACTTTTCGAGCAGCGACGTGGTGTGCGGACCTTTTGCCGATGCGTTGTCGGCCGGCGAAGCGGAGGTGTCGAAGTCGGGCAGGCGGAGCCGCATCTCCCCGGGCTCGCTCTCGTCGGGCAGCAGCTGCAGCTCGACGGCGAGCCGTTCGGCCGTGATGCCATAGAGCTCCAGCACGTGTGCCGTGACGGTGGTCCGGTCGGCGGCGATGGCCTGCAGCGCATGGGCCGTCGTGATGTACCGGGTCGTCCGTCCGGCCGAGGCGCGCAGCTCGTCGACGAAGGTGTGGAAGAACTCTTCGGGCGCGTGGTGCTCCGTCTCCGTGACGGAGAGTATGTCGTGTTCGATGCGGAGCCGCACCTGGTGCAGTTCCCACTCCTTGAGGCGGGCCGTGAGGAGCTGGCAGGCGAGCGACCCCTCCTCGCGCAGCATCTCCAGCATGAGGAAATCCTTCAGCGAGCGGGTTACGCCGGTCTTGGTCGTGTCGAAGGCCGTGCGGGCGATGATGCCTTCGAGCTGTTTCGAGATTCTAATCTTCATGGTTGCGTCCTTTTGAATGTTGCGTCCTTTTGAATTTCGCATGGATAACGGCAGACCATTACGGTATAGTATACGGGCTGAATTGTATATTTAGGTGGTTATTTCGCTGATATTCAGCGTGTGTTCTCGGTGCGGAGCGAGGCCCTTTCCGCCTCTTTGCCGATGCGTACTGTTTGAGTGACAGCATGTTGCCTCGTTTTGTTCCCTGCCTGGATGCAGGTGAACGAAAAAGGTCGATTTTTTTGCGGAAAAATTTTCCGAATGTATCTGAAACTGTTGGTAATCAATGCAAAATATCCATGTGTGGATTATCTCCTCCGATTGTTCCGTTTGGACGCTTCCGTAGCGTGAATGGTTTTTTTGGGCCGTTCTGTTTACCCTGGCTGGCCGTTCGCCCCTTTGGCAGCGTGGCGGCGGGGGCTGCTGCGGCCTCAAATGGGGGGGCCTCAGCCCCGCTCCCGGCCGAAAAAGGCGGCAGACGGATTTCGTCTGCCGCCTTCGGTGGCGCTGCGTCGGGGCGGAGCCTCGTTGGGCCGGTGTCCGGTCACAGCGAGCTGCGCGGCCACTCGCCGACCTCCATGTCGCGCATCTCTTCGCCGTCGATGACCAGACGGATGGCCGTGCGCACCTTGTGGATGCCGTAGTTGCCGGCAGCTCCCGGATTGACGGCCAGCAGCGAGTAGATGGGGTCGTACATCACGCGCAGGATGTGCGAGTGGCCGCAGACGAAGAGCCGGGGCTCCACCTGATGGATGCGGGCGAGCGCCCGCGGGTCGTAGTGACGGGGGTAGCCGCCGATGTGGGTCATCAGCACGCGGACCCCTTCGCAGTCGAAGGCCAGGAAGTCGGTGTAGGCGCGGCGGATGAGCCCTCCGTCGACGTTGCCCGTGACGGCCCGCAGCGGTTTGAAGGCGGCGATGAGGTCGGCCGTCTCGAGCGAGCCGATATCGCCGGCATGCCAGATTTCGTCGACGTCGCGCAGGAAGTCGCGCAACGGTTCGTCGAAGGTCCCGTGCGTATCGGAGATGATTCCTATCCTTTTCAATCTTGCTTCGATTAGATTATCGGCAGGTCGATGAACAATGTATAGACAACGGTCCTGCCATCGGCTTTTTTTACGGTATATATGGTTTCTCCCTGAAGGTCCAGCCCTTTCCGCTGCTCTTCCCAAGGTATATCTTTCACCGGGCGGCCGTTTATGGCGATGATGATATCCCCGATTTCGATGCCCGCCTTTTCGGCTATGCCGTCTCTGTAGAGTCCATTGACAACCCAGCCGTCGCAGATGTCTGTACGGTCAAAAGCTGCCATGTGTGTTACGGACGACTGCATGTAGGTCCCTTTGTCCGCATTCCGCTTCACCCACACCGAAGCGTTTGCCGGATCCAGGATAATATCATATAGCGACCATATCTCGTTGCCAATCAAACCGAGGTAGGGTTTGTCGGACGACAGGGCTCCCTTTTCATTGAGCGAATATTTCATCACGAGGTTTTCAAGCGTGTCGGCCATGCGGAATTGTGCCGCCCGTATTATAACCTCCTCCGAAGCTCCTCCGATTCCTCCGGCTTGAGTGCGGAAACAGGCTTTGGGTAGCTCTCCCAGATTGAGTGTCGAGGCTGCTTCATTTGTGAGAATAACGGTGGAGCCGCATCCCAAATCCATTCTGAACCATCCCTCCAGCGTATTTTTATCGTCAATCTGCAGCCTTGCCCTAATATCGATGCGGTTGTTTTCGAATCGGGCTTCGAGTTTCACGTAATCGGCAAGCCTTTCGGTCGGAACGGGCGCTTTGAGCGGAAGCATGTAGCCCTCGCTGAAATTGATCTCCAGAGGGGATCTTAACAGGTGCGTATTGCCTAACAAGCCGTCCGTATGCCTCCCCAGAATATCACGTAACGCGATTATGGGGGTAATCCTGTTTTGATATTCCAGCGCTCCGCAATGGATTTTGACCGGGTCGATAAAGATCTCCGTGAGTTGGGGTCCTCCATTTCCCGCCCCTCCCATTTTTGCCTTGCCCCTTCTTCCGAAAGCGTCTTGAAGATCGTTGAGCTTCAGGAAGTCCTTGTCAAGATAGAGAAAATCGGCTCCGGTATCGTAAACAACGGTAACGGGAATCGAATCATTCAGGGTAGACTGCAGGTACAGATGCCTGTCGAAGATGAAGGGAATCGCTCCCTCCGGAACGGCGGCAACGCTCTTCAAGGAGAGCAGAACTGAGAATAGCAGAAGTGGTAGTGTTTTTTTCATAATCAGGCGTTTAATGAAGGCTTGTGTGTCGTCAGGCGGCGAGATGTCGTAAGCCGGACCTGCTGCCATCGGATCCGCCAGCGGCCGCTGCTCTATCGGTACTTCTCTTTCCATAACGCGTGGATGCGTTCGGCGATTTTCGCCTCCTGGGCGTTGCCCGTATTGGGTTCGTAGAAACGCGTCCCCTCGAGCCCCTGGGGCATGAACTCCAGCTCGGCGAAGTTGCCCTCGTAGTCGTGGGCGTACTTGTATCCCTTGCCGTAGCCTTCGCGCTCCATCAGCCGTGTCGGGGCGTTGCGCAGGTGCAGCGGTACGGGGCGGTTGTTCGTGTCGTGCCCGACCTGGGCCAGCGCCCGGTTGATGGCCATGTAGGCCGAGTTGCTCTTGGGCGAGGTGGCCAGATAGATGGTCGTCTCGGCCAGCGTGATGCGCGCCTCGGGCATACCTATTTTATGTACAGTATCGAAGCAGGCGTTGGCCAGCAGCAGCGCGTTGGGGTTGGCCAGCCCGATATCCTCCGAGGCGAGAATCACCAGCCGCCGTGCGATGAAGCGCGGCTCCTCGCCTCCGGCAAGCATCCGCGCCAGGTAGTAGATGGCGGCGTTGGGGTCGCTGCCCCGCACCGACTTGATGAAGGCCGAGATGACGTCGTAGTGCTGCTCGCCGTTCTTGTCGTAGAGGGCGATGTTCTGCTGCAGGCACTCGGTCACATAGCGGTCCGTCAGCGTGATTTTGCCCTCGGAGGCTCCGACCAGAATCTCGAGGATGTTGAGCAGCTTGCGGGCGTCGCCCCCCGAGAACTTGAAGAGCGCCGCCGTCTCGCGCACCTCGATGTCGCGGGCGCGCAGCTCGGCGTCGGTGGTCAGGGCGCGGTCGAGCAGCCGCTGCAGGTCGGCATCCTCCATGGGGTGGAGCGTATAGACCTGGCACCGGCTCAGCAGCGGCGAAATCACCTCGAAGGAGGGGTTCTCGGTCGTGGCGCCGATGAGCGTCACGACCCCCTGCTCGACGGCGCCGAGCAGCGAATCCTGCTGCGACTTGTTGAAGCGGTGGATTTCGTCGATGAACAGGAAGGGGGGCTTGGCGTCGAAGAAGCGCTGCCGCTTGGCCGACTCGATGACGTCGCGCACCTCCTTGACCCCCGACGTGACGGCCGAGAGGGTGAAGAAGGGGCGTTCGAGCTGCGTGGCGACAATCTTCGCCAGCGTGGTCTTGCCCACGCCCGGAGGGCCCCACAGGATGAACGAGGGGACGTTGCCCGTCTCGAAAAACTTGCGGAAGACGCCGTTGCGCCCCACAAGGTGCTCCTGCCCGATGTATTCGTCGAGCGTTCGGGGGCGCAGTCGTTCGGCCAGAGGTGCGGACATGGTATGCGGAAAGTGAAGGGTCGGAAATGCGATTCGGCGGTGTGCGCTGCTGCCGCATGCGCAGCCCCAAAGAGCGGGCCGCGTAGCTCAGCGGCAGGTCCTGAGACCTGCCGCACGGCTGCGCGCGCACGGAATGCGCGTTGTCTTTACATTAATTATTACTGAGACGGGCCTCAGAAGACGAACTTCTCGGTCTTCATCTCGGCCAGCTGGCGGAGCTTCGGAACGAGGGTCGTGAAGTGAGGCGTCTGCTCGTGGGCGGTGAGCGCCTTGGCGTCGCTCCACGTTTCGCAAATCATCAGCACGTCGGGGCGCGTGGCGCTCTCGAAGATGTCGTAGGCAATGCAGCCGGCATCCTTGACGGATGCGGCCGTCAACTCGCGTGCCGTGCGGAGCAGCTCCTCACGGTTGGATTCCGTCGTACGGATGAACACATTGAGTCGTATCATGGTCTTTCTCTTTTTGAGGTTCGTAATTCGTTTTGTCGGTTTCAAAAATAGACAATTTTTGCCGAATGGCAAAGATTTTTTCCGCTGCGGCTACTTTTGACACTCGACGGCCACCTTGATGACCCCGTCGGCGCGGCTCTCGAAGAGGCGGTAGCCCTCCATGATGCGGCTGAGCGGGAAGCGGTGGGTGATGAGCGGCGTGGTGTCGATGCGCCCCTCGGCTATCAGATGCAGAATCTCGGCGCAGTCGCAGCCGTCGACGCCGCCCGTCTTGAAGGTGAGGTTCTTGCCGTACATCTCGGGCAGCGGCAGCACCTGCGGCCGGTCGTAGAGCGCCACGATGACCACCACGGCGTTGGGGCGGGCGCACTCCCACGCCAGACGGAACGTCTCGTCGCTGCCGGCCACCTCGAAGACGCGGTCCGCGCCGCCGTGGTCGCTGTGGCGCCGCACGAAGTCGCGGCACTCCCCGGGCGTGGTGACGAGCACCTCGGGGTAGTGCTCCCGCACGAAGCGGCGCCGCCCGGGCTCCTTTTCGCAGACGATGATGCGGCGCGGGCGGTGGAGCATCGCGCAGAGCAGCGTGCAGATGCCCGTGGGGCCGGCTCCGATGATGAGGAGCGTATCCTCTTCGGTAATCTCGGCGATGCGGGCGGCCCAGAATCCCGTGGCGAGGATGTCGCCCGCGAAGAGCGCCGCCTCGTCGCTCACCGTCGCCGGGATGGGGGTCAGCCCCTGGTCGGCATGGGGCACCCGCACCAGAGGGGCCTGCCCGCCGTCGATGCGGCAGCCCAGCGCCCACCCTCCGTCGGGGTCGGTGCAGTTGTTGACATAGCCGTGGCGGCAGAAGTAGCACTCGCCGCAGAAGGTCTCGACGTTGACCGCCACGCGGTCGCCCGGGCGGAGCGTCGCAACCTCCGTGCCCACCTGCTCGACGACGCCCACCATCTCGTGGCCCACGGTGATGCCCTCGACGGCGCGCGGCACGCTGCCGTGGAGGATGTGCAGGTCGCTGGTGCAGATGCTTGCCAGCGTGACGCGCACCAGGGCGTCGCGGGGTGTTTCGAGCCGGGGTTCCGGCTTTTCGCGGAGCTCGAAGCGTCCGCGTTCGACATAGGTACAGGCTTTCATGGTCCGGCGTGTTTTCACGTGTACAAAGATAACCATTTGCGGCGGAAAACGGAGCGTCTGGAGGACGTTGTTCATGGCTGCCCGTGGCTGTCTGCGCCCGGCGGAGACCGCTTGGCGGCCGTTTCGAACAAAAAGGTGCATGCAGATGTTCGATTTCGGACGAAAATGTTGCATATTTCGCAGAATTTTGTACTTTTGTAACAACACGTTGAAGGAGACGTAAGTTTGCCTCCTGAATCCGGGCTTCCCGGATGAGGTGACTGCGAATGAGAAGTGCGAGATTCCCGGGATGGGAAGTGGACTGCTGCACCACGTCTCCTTTCCAAGAACAGCTGCCGAGGTGCGGGCGGCAAAAACACATGAACGATTATGGAAGAAAATGTACAAAAGCCGCAGGGCAAGGAGAACCAGGGCCAGACGATTATCATCAACCAGCCCGCTGAAAAGAAATCGAACGGAGTAGGTACGGCCGGTTTCGTGCTCGCACTGCTGGGCCTGATTTTCTCCTGGGTTCCCGTGCTGGGATGGATTCTCTGGGTACTGGGTCTGATTCTGTCGCTCGTGGGCGTATTCCGTACGCCGCGCGGCCTGTCGATTGCCGGTCTGGTCATCTCCTTCCTGGGACTGATTCTGCTGATTGTCCTGGTTGGAGCCGTGGCTGCAGCCTTCTGACATCGGCCCCTGACCTCCGGAGTGCGTGAGGCGCCTCCTCCGGAAACGAGTCAAACGGACCTTCTCACTGTACGGACGGCAGTGCGGAGGTCCGCTTTTTTGTGCCCCTCTCCGCCGTGCGGAGAGGCTTCGACCGGGAGAGAGCCGGCTGCGCGTCCGACCGGGAGAAGCTGGCTGTGCGTCCGGCCGAGTCTACGGCCGGGAAAGTCTGGTGGGCGTCCGGCCGGGGAGGAGGACATCGGCCGGTTCGAAACCGTTTGTCCGCCTGTTGCCCGGGCGCATTTGGGCCGGGATGGAAAAGAGAGCGGGACCCTTCCGTTGAGGAAAGGTCCCGCTTGTCGCATCGGAAGAGCGGCGCGGCTCTCCGGAACGCTGGTTGCCTATTTTTCCGGCTTGCGCAGTTCGAGGTAGAGTTCGTCAAGCTGCGACTGGTCGAGGTACGACGGTGCGTCGAGCATCACGTCGCGGCCGGCGTTGTTCTTCGGGAAGGCGATGTAGTCGCGGATGGAGTCCGAGCCGCCGAAGAGTGAGCAGAGCCGGTCGAAGCCGAAGGCCAGACCTCCGTGAGGGGGTGCACCGTACTTGAAGGCGTTCATCAGGAAGCCGAACTGCTCCTGCGCACGCTCGGGCGTAAAGCCCAGGCACTTGAAGATGCGGGCCTGGAGCTTGGCGTCGTGGATACGAATCGAGCCGCCGCCGATTTCGGTGCCGTTGCAGACGAAGTCGTAGGCGTTGGCGCGTACGCGGCCGGGGTCGCTCTCGAGGTACTCGTAATCCTCGGGCTTGGGCGAGGTGAAGGGGTGGTGCATCGCATAGAAGCGCTGCGTCTCCTCGTCCCACTCGAACATCGGGAAGTCGACCACCCACAGCGGGGCGAACTTCTTCGGGTCGCGCAGTCCGAGCTGCTGGGCCACTTCGAGGCGCAGGGCGCAGAGCTGCGTGAGCGTCTTGAACTTCGGGCCGCTGAGGATGAAGACCATGTCGCCGGCCTTGGCGCCGCAGCGCTCGGCCAGTGCGCGCACCTGCTCCGGCGTGAAGAACTTGTCAATCGACGACTTGATGCCCGACTCCTCGACGCGGAGCCAGATGAGCCCCTTGGCGCCCACCTGCGGACGCTTGACATACTCGGTCAGGGCGTCAATCTGCTTGCGGGTGTAGGTCGCACAGCCCGTGGCGGCGAAGCCCGTCACATACTCGGCGTTGTCGAAGACGCTGAAGCCGTGCCCCTTGGCGAGCTCCGTAAGGTCCGAGAACTCCATTCCGAAGCGCAGGTCGGGCTTGTCCGAACCGTACTTCTCCATCGCCTCAATCCAGGGCATGCGGCGGAAGGGCTCCGTGAAGTCGATGCCCATGACCGCGTGGAACATGTGCTTGGCCCAGCGCTCGAACACCTCGAGGATGTCCTCCTGCTCGACGAACGACATCTCGCAGTCGATTTGGGTGAACTCGGGCTGACGGTCGGCGCGCAGGTCCTCGTCGCGGAAGCAGCGCACAATCTGGAAGTACTTGTCGTAGCCGGCCACCATGAGCAGCTGCTTGAGCGTCTGCGGCGACTGGGGCAGGGCGTAGAACTGGTTGGGGTTCATGCGGCTCGGCACGACGAAGTCGCGCGCGCCTTCGGGCGTGGAGCCCACCAGATAGGGGGTCTCGATTTCGAGGAAGCCCTCGGCATCGAGGAAGCGGCGAATCTCCTGGGCCATCTTGTGGCGCAGGATGAGGTTGCGCTGCAGCGGCGGACGGCGCAGGTCGAGGTAGCGGTACTTCATCCGCAGGTCGTCACCGCCGTCCGAGACCTCCTCGATGGTGAAGGGCGGGGTCAGCGCCTCGTTGAGGATGTTGACCTGCTCGGCCGCCACCTCGATGTCGCCCGTCGGCATCTTGGGATTCTTCGACGAACGCTCGACGACGCGGCCCGTGACCTGGACGACGAACTCGCGTCCCAGACGGGAGGCCGCCTCGCGTGCCTGGGCCGGGGAGTGCTCCTCGACGACAATCTGCGTGATGCCGTAGCGGTCGCGCAGGTCGATGAAGGTCATCGCCCCGAGGTTTCTCACTTTCTGCACCCACCCTGCCAGGGTGACGCGCTCGTTGACGTTTTCGACTCTCAGGGAGCCGCACGTATGGGTTCTGTACATGGAGCTATTGAGTTTGTTTTTGTTAGAATCCTTTTGTAACGGGCAAATTTAGGAAAAATTCACAACAGACGTTCACATTTTCCCGATTTTTCGCCCTTCGGGGCCCTTCGTGCGTCCCGGCCGGCGGAGGGGACGGGCCCTTCGGCCCCGGCACCGGGCCGCCTACGGCTTCCGCTGGTCGCAATCGAAGTCGAAGCAAAGCTGCACGCACTCCGGGCATGCTTCGGATGAATTGCCCACCGTCAGCCCGATGAGGCGGACGCGGTGGCCGCCCAGGTCGGTGGCCGCAAGCAGCTCCTCGGAGACCACGCGCAGCTCCTCGGCCGAGGCCACGGCCGCCGCGAGGGTCCGCGAGCGGGTAATCTGGCGGAAGTCGTCGAACTTGAGCTTCAGCACGACGGTCCGGCCGGCGAATTCGTGGCGCTGGAGCCGCGCCCAGAGCTCGTCGCGCACCCCCGCAAGTTCGAACGCGAGCCGCCCGCGGTCGCCGGTATCCTCGGCAAAGGTGGTCTCGGCCCCGAGCGACTTGCGGATACGGTTGGGGGTCACTTCGCGCTCGTCGATGCCGCGCGCATAGCCGTAGTAGGCGTGGCCCGCCTTGCCGAAGTGGTGGACGAGCGCCTCCTCGCTCCAGAGCCGCAGGTCGGCCCCCGTGCGGATGCCCAGCCGGTGCATCCGTTCGGCCGTGACCTCGCCGATGCCGAAGAAGCGCTCGACGGGGAGTGCCGCGACGAACTCCTCGACCTGGGCCGGGGCAATCGTGAAGAGCCCGTCGGGCTTGCGGTAGTCCGAGGCGATTTTCGCCAGCATCTTGTTCACCGAGATGCCCGCCGAGGCGGTCAGTCCGGTCTCGGCGCGGATGGCTGCCTTGATTTCGCGCGCCACGAGCGTCGCCGAGCGGTGGTGCGAGACGTCGAGAAAGGCCTCGTCGAGCGAGAGGGGCTCGACCAGTTCGGTGTAGCGGTGGAAGATGGCGCGAATCTGCTGCGAGACCTCCTTGTAGACCTCGAAGCGGGCCGGGACGAAAATCAGCGAGGGGCAGAGTCTCCGCGCCACGGCAGAGGGTAGGGCCGAGTGTACGCCGTAGGGGCGCGCCTCGTAGCTGGCCGTGGCCACCACGCCCCGCGGGCCGTCGTAGCCCACGGCAATCGGGCGCCCCCGGTAGGCGGGGTTGTCGCGCTGTTCGACCGAGGCGAAGAAGGCGTCCATGTCGACGTGTATGATTTTGCGCTGCGCCATTATCGCGGTGTTTTCCGAAGCAAAGATAGGAAGAAACGGCGTGGTGCGTACCCGTGGGTGCCGCTTTTCCGCGCCGGAGCGTTTGGACATACGGCGGAAATTTTCTATATTTGTTTTAGAGAATAGGGCGGGCGAAGCGGACTCCGGAGCCCGCCGCCCGGATATGCCCTGTTGACGAAGTACCTCTAAAATAAAATGTAACCTTTATGAAGTCCCTGTTGATTCTTCGATGCGCGGTTGCCACCCTCCTGCTGATGGCGGCCGGAACCGTCGCGGCAGCAACCCATGTCCAGTCGCCCGCTTCGGACGAAAGCTCCGAGGTCAGGATGATGGCCCAGCAGATGCCCTCGTTCAAGGGCGGCACAGTGGCGGCCTACCAGAAGTGGGTCTCCTTCAAGGCCCGTTCCGAGGCCCGCGCCAAGGGGGTGAAGGGCACCTGCAGCGCCAATGTCCTCTTCGTGGTCGATACGCAGGGGCAGGTGACCGACATCGAGGTGAAGTCCGCCTCGTCGCAGGAGTTTGCCGACGCGGTGACGCAGGTTATGGAGCGCTCGCCCAAGTGGCGTGCGGGCCGGCAGGACGGCAAGCCGGTGAAGGTGCGGCTGCTGATAACGGTGACGGCCGAAATCTGATGCGCACCTGCCGCCGTGAATCCGCACCGGGACCGCGGGCCCCGGTGCGGGGAGTTCATGTGCCCTGATGCAACGGAATGAAAAGCAATATGGAAGGTTTGGAACAACAGCAACTTGACGAAAAATTCATGCGCCTCGCACTAAACGAGGCGCATCATGCGTTAGATGCATGCGAGGTCCCCATCGGCGCGGTGGTCGTCTCCGGTGAGACGGTCGTGGGCCGGGGGCACAATCTGGTGGAGACGCTCCGCGACCCGACGGCCCATGCCGAGATGCAGGCGCTGACGGCAGCCGCCTCGACGCTCGGGGGCAAATACCTGCAGGGCTGTACGCTCTACGTGACCGTCGAACCCTGCATCATGTGCGCCGGCGCGATTGGCTGGGCCCAGGTGGCCCGCGTGGTGTGGGGCGCCGACGACCCCAAGAAGGGCTATCGTTGCTACTCCGACGGGGTGTTCCACCCCCGCACGACCGTCACGCGCGGCGTGCTGCGCGGGGAGTGTGAGGAGCTGATGACCCGTTTTTTCGCCTCGCTGCGCCGATAGCCTCTTGTAAAATAGGGAAAAATAAGTTATTTTTGCAACCATCTGCCCGAAAGGGCGACTACGCACGAATATTAAAAACTCTAAGTGAAAATGAAAAAAGTATTGTTATCTGTAGCTGCGCTCTTTGCTGCGGTATCGCTCTCGGCGCAGGATTTGACGGCTGTCTACAACGAGGCTGCCGCTGCTTACGGTGCCAAGGATTTCGCGGGTGCTGCGGCCAAGTTCCAGCAGGTCATTGACGAGGGCATGGATGCCGAAGGCTCCGAGTCGCTGGTCGCAACCGCCAAGTCGACGCTTCCGAAATGCTACTTCATGATGGGCGGCTATGCCGCACAGGCCAAGAAATACGACGAAGCGCTGACCAACTTCAGCAAGTCGGCCGAGCTGGCCGAGCTCTACGGCGACATGACGCAGATGACCAAATCGAAGCAGTGGGTTGCCAAAATCTACCAGCTGCAGGGCGGTGAGGCCTTCAACAACAAGGACTACGCCACCGCATCGGAGATTTTCGCCAAGGGCTACGCTGCCGACCCCCGCAATACGGACATGGCACTCAACCTGGCGATGAGCTACTGCGAGTTGGGCAAGTATGCCGAGGGTATGGCCATCTACGAGGACATCGCCGCGCTGACCAACCCCAAGTATGAGGATGCCGTTGCGAAGGCCAACGAGATGATGACGCTCTATACGAACAACGAGGTTGCCAAGCTGCAGGCCAACAACGACTACGACGGTATCATCGCCATGGCCGACGCCCTGCTGGCCAAGAACCCCGCAAGCGCCGTTGCCCACAAGGTGCGTCTGCAGGCCTACTCGAGCAAGCAGGACTTCGCGAAGGTCATCGAGCTGGGTGAGGAGGCTGCCGCCGCACAGACCGACCCCGAGGACAAGAGCCTCATGTACCTGACGCTGGGCGCCGCCTACAACGCCAAGGAGATGAAGCCGCAGGCCATCGCCGCCTTCCAGAAGGTGACCGACGGTCCGGCCGTCGAGAGTGCCAAGGCCGCTCTTGCCGAGCTGTCGAAGTAATCGTCCTGCTCCGCACCGCGAGGGGGGGGGAAGGTAGATGCCTGAGCGCCTCTGCTCGCGGGGAGCGGACCAGTGAAGGACCATTGAAAATATGAAATAAACGGAGCCGGACGGGCTCTGCGAGTTTTGTAATCCTCATCGGAGGGTATCTACGGTACCGGATAAGATGACTGGGTAAAACCAATCGCTTGTCCGGTACCTTTTTTTGTGACAGGTCATGAAACGGAACAATCAGGAGCGCGATGCCATCGATTTGGGCACCGTGCGGGTCTCGACCCTCTTCCGGCGCCTCTTCGTGCCGACGCTGCTGGGCATGCTGTCGATTTCGGCGGTGACGGTCGCCGACGGAATGTTCGTGGGCCACGGCGTGGGCAGCGACGGCATCGCCGCCATCAACATCTACGTCCCGCTGCTGATGCTCGCCCAGGGGGTGGGGCTCATGGCCGGCGTGGGGAGCTCGGTGGTGGCCTCGATTCACCTGGCGCGCGGCAAGGTGCGGGCCGCGCGGCTCAACGTCACCCAGGCTCTCTGGTTCGTGACGCTGCTGACGCTGCTCCTGGTCGGCGCGGTGATGCTCTGGCCCGATGCGACGGCCCGGATGCTCGGCGCCTCGGAGCGGCTGCTGCCGCTCGTGCGCGATTACCTGCTCTGGTTCTCGCCCGGGCTGCTCTTCCAGATGTGGACGGCCGTGGGGCTCTTCGTCATCCGCCTCGACGGCGCACCGCGCGTGGCGATGTGGTGCTCGGTCCTCTCGGCCGTGCTGAACGTCGTGCTCGACTGGTGGTTCATCTTTCCGCTCGGATGGGGCGTCCGCGGAGCCGCCTTCGCTACGGCCATCAGCGTGGCCGCCGGCGGTGTGGTGGCTGTCGGCTACCTGCTCTTCCGCGCCCGGACGCTGCGGCTCTGCCGCGTGAAGTGGAGCCGCAAGAGCCTCAGACTCTCGTGGCGCAACATCGGCTACCAGTGCCGCATCGGTTCGTCGGCACTGCTGGGCGAGATGACGCTCGCCGTGTTGATGTTCGTGGGTAACGGGGTCTTCATGCGAAGGCTGGGCGACGACGGGGTGGGGGCCTTCGGCGTGGCGTGCTACTACATCCCCTTCGTCTTCATGGTCGGCAACGCGATTGCGCAGTCGGCGCAGCCGATTCTGAGCTACAACTTCGGGCTGGCCAACGGCGTGCGCGTGCGCGCCGCCGCACGCATTGCCCTCATGACGGCCGTCGGCTGCGGCGCGGTGGTCTCGGCGCTCTTCGTCTTCGTCCCCGAGGGGCTGGTCGGACTGTTCCTGCCCGGTGAGAACCGCGCCGCGCAGCTGGCCGTTGCCGGATTCCCGCTCTTCGCGGCCGGCTTCATCCCCTTTGTGGTCAATCTGACGGCCATCGGCTGCTACCAGAGCCTGGAGCGGGTCCGGCCGGCAACCGCCTTTGCGCTGCTGCGCGGATGCGTGCTGCTGGTGCCGAGCTTCCTGCTGCTGCCGGAGCTCTGCGGCGTTGCGGGCATCTGGTTTGCGCAGCCGCTCTCCGAGACGCTCACCACAGTGTTCATTCTGCTCTATTTTCGGCTGCACCGTCCGCGGCGTTGAGCCGTGCATTGCGGCGGATGCGCTCCAGACCGCTGCGCTGGAGGGGCGTCGCCCCGAAGCGCTCCCCGAACTGCCGCTCGTCGAGCGCCTCCCACTCTTCGGACGTCATCGCACGGGGGTCGAACAGCGGGTCGAAGGCCTTGTTGGCATGGTGCGGTGCGCGGCGGTTGTAGGGACAGCAGCTCTGGCAGGCGTCGCAGCCGAAGAGCCAGCCGTGGAGGTCGATGCGCCTCTGCGGTTCGCGCTCGATGGTGTGGCAGGCGATGCAGCGCCCCGTGTCGAGCGTCCGCGGGGCGACGAGCGCCCCGGTGGGGCAGCTCTCGAGGCAGCGGTTGCAGCGGCCGCACCCCTCGAGAGTGCAGGGGGCGTCGTAGCTGTCGGCCTCGTCGGTGAGCAGCAGCTCGCCCAGCAGCACGAAGCTCCCCAGCGTCGGGGTGACGAGCAGCGACTGGCGGCCAATCCATCCCAGCCCCGCCTCGACGGCCAGCTGCTTCTCGAGCAGCGGCGCCGTGTCGACGAACGCTCGCCCCTGCAGTTCGTGGTAGCGCTGCCGCAGCGCGCCGAGCATGCCGCGGAGCATCTGCCGGATGGTGGTGTGGTAGTCGGTCGTCAGGGCGTAGGAGGCGATTTTCGTGCGGCACGAGGCGGGGTAGCCCTCGCTCGCCTCGTTCTTGTAGCCCACGGCGCAGACGACGGCCGTGCGGGCCCCTTCGACCAGCCGCGCGGGGTCGAACCGTTTGTCGAGGTTGCGTGCCAGGTAGTCGAGCGAGGAGTTGTAGCCCTCTGCAAGCCACGAGCGGAAGCGCCGCTCGTTCTCGGGAAAGGGTCTGCAGCGGGCGATTCCGCAGAGGTCGAAGCCCGCTTCGGCGGCCAGGCGTTTGATGTGGAGGCTCTCGAGCATTGCAAGATTTTGTTTCAAAAATAGCGTTTTTCGGGGGAATTTCGTAATTTTGCAACAAACTTTCCGTTTGATAAACGAGGGCTCCGCTCCGCTGCGGGACCGTTGTTGTGAAACGCGAATAAAACCTGAAAAATGACTCTTAACACACTTTACGACCTTGTCCGTCACAGCGTAAAGGAGTTTGCATCCCGGATTGCCTTTTCGATGTTCGACGGCGAGGATGTGACCTACGCCGAGGTGGGCAGGCGCATCGCAAAGGTGCAGGATATTCTGACGGGCGCCGGCCTTCGTCCCGGAGACAAGGTGGCGCTGCTGAGCAGCAACATGCCCAACTGGGGCGTCTGCTACTACGCCGTCACCTCGGCCGGCTTGGTGGTCGTGCCGATTCTGCCCGACTTCACGGGCGAGGAACTCGACATGATTATCGCCCACTCGGAGGCCAAGGCGCTGCTGGTTTCGGACCGGCTCTTCACCAAACTCTCGAAGACGACGGTGGCGTCGCTCAACGTCGTTGTCCGTACGAAGAATCTGGGCGTCATCTCGCAAAAGGTCCACGCCCAGGGCTCGACGACGGTTCCTGCACCCGAGGATTTGGCCGTCATCATCTACACCTCGGGTACGACCTCGAAACCCAAGGGGGTGATGCTCTCCCACGCGGCGCTCTGCGCCCAGGTGGATTTGAGCGCCTCGATTTTCCCAATCCATTCCGAAGATGTCTTCCTCTCGGTGCTGCCCCTGTCGCACACCTACGAGTGCTCCATCGGCATGATTTACCCCTTCTCGAAGGGGGCCCGCGTGGTCTACCTCGACCGTCCGCCCACGGCTTCGGCCCTGATGCCGGCGCTGCGGCAGGTGCGCCCCACGGTGATGCTCATCGTGCCGCTCATCATCGAGAAAATCTACCGCCACCAGGTGCTCGCCAAGTTCAACTCGAACAACTTCTGGCGGACGCTCTACCGCGTGGGCTTCATGCGCCGCTACCTACACCGCGTAGCGGGCAAGAAGCTGCTAAAGCTCTTCGGCGGCCGCCTGCGCTTCCTGGGTATCGGCGGCGCGAAGCTCGACGGCGACGCCGAGAAGTTCATGATGGAGGCGCGGATTCCCTACTCCATCGGCTACGGATTGACCGAAACGGCTCCGCTGCTGGCCGGCGCTGCGCCGTCGCAGGTGCGGCTGGGTTCGACCGGGCCCCAGGCTCCGGGCGTCGAGCTGCGGCTCGTGAATGTCAACCCCGAGACGCGGCAGGGTGAAATCGTCGCCCGCACGCCGAGCGTCATGATGGGCTACTACAAGAATCCCGAGGCCACGCGCGAGGCCTTCACCTCCGACGGCTGGTTCCGCACGGGCGACCTGGGCGAGTTCGACAAGGACGGCTGGCTCTACATCAAGGGGCGCCTGAAGAACATGATTGTCGGCCCGAGCGGCGAGAACATCTATCCCGAGGATATCGAGAGCGTGCTCAATTCGCACGTCTGCATCGCCGATTCCATCGTCACGCAGAGGGAAGGTCGTCTTGTGGCGCTCGTGCACTTCAACCGCGAGGAGCTTGAGTCGATGCTCGACGACTGGCGCGAGGAGTGGGCGACGAAGAAGGAGGCGCTCGAGGCGAAGACCGAGCAGCTCAAGAAGGAGCTGGTGGCCTATGTCAATGCCAAGGTGAACCGCTTCTCGCGCATCTCGGAGGTGGTCGAGCAGAAGAAGGAGTTCGAGAAGACCCCGACGCTCAAAATCAAGCGCTTCCTCTACAATACGACGCACCGCAAGCACGAAAAGGAGGGCTCCAAGTCGGGAGTCTCCCATGCCAATGCGGCGCTTCCCGCCGACAAGCCGCAGGCGTAATGCGCCGGGGCGGGGCGTGACACTGTGAAAACCTCGCACGGAGAAGGCGAGCGCCTCGCTCGCCGGGAAAAGAACCGCCGAAAAAGCCTTCGGCCGGCCGGTGAGCCCGCTGCGGGCGAAGCCCCGGTTCGGCCAATGTGAAGCAACAGGTTGGGCCGGTGAGAAGCAACTGGTTCAGCTGGAGAGAAGCTTTCGGGTTAGCCGGTGAGAAAGATTCGGCTCGGCCGGTGAGAAAGATTCGGCTCGGCTGATGGGAGTCCTCCGGTTCGGCCGGTGAGATGAAATGAAAAAGGAACTCCGCACCTTTGGGGTGCGGAGTTCCTTTTTACGTTTTCGGACCGGGAACAGAGCGGGCGCGGCATCGTTGCGCCGCGCCCGGCCCGAAAGAAGAGTCGTTACCGCTGCTCCGAGACGGTGGAGTCGGCCTGCTGGGGCTTGTCGCCCACGTCGGTGAGGTACTCCTCCGAGACGCCCAGCGAGCGGTAGTACTTGTTGATTTCAGCCACTACGTCACGCCGTCCGGCATAGCTTGCCAGCGAGTAGATATCGCCCAGCTCGGTGAGCTTCGCGTCGATGGTGTCCGACACCATGTCGCCCAGCGCTCCGTCGAAGCGGAAGTAGTACTCGATGTACTCGATGAGCGTCGTGGCATACTCCCTGAGCAGGGCATCGCCCTTCTCGGCGGCCCCTTCGGCCCCCATGCTCGCGGCGGCGTAGTACCCTTCGATGTAGGGATAGGTGTTCATGTCGGTGAAGCGAATCTG
Source organism: Alistipes sp. Marseille-P5061 (assembly GCF_900290115.1). Classification (GTDB taxonomy): domain Bacteria; phylum Bacteroidota; class Bacteroidia; order Bacteroidales; family Rikenellaceae; genus Alistipes; species Alistipes excrementigallinarum. Next base: position 356,198 of record NZ_LT985749.1, on the reverse strand, counting down.
CGAGGTGGGGAACTTCTCGAGCCCCATGTCGAGCATCTCGACAGCCTCGTCGACGCGTCCCTCGCGCAGCAGCTCCTTCCCGACGCGGGCAAACATCTCGCGGGTGCGCGATGCCCCCAGGTTGTACTGCAGGAAGTAGTCCACATAGACGCGCGGGTCGTTCAGATTGCCGTAGCGGAAGGTGTCGCGCACGAGCGGCAGCGTGTAGTCGACATCCATGCGGCCGATTTCATAGGCGTTCTGCACTGGCGTGAGAATCGGCACCAGACGGTAGGCGTACCCGTCGTACTGGAGGTAGTCGAGCAGCCCGAAGTCCTGCAGGATGTAGATTTGCGTGAAGAAAATCGGACGCTTCCAGTCGAAGTTGGCCAGCATGTCGAGAATCATCAGCTGGCTCTTGTCGATGCTGCTCTGGCGGAGGTTGATGTATACCGTGTCGACCATCAGGTCGCGGTCCTTCTCGGCCACGATGCCCGAGGCAATGGCGTTCTCCTTGTTGACCGGCAGGGCGATGCGCCGTGTGGGGATGTAGTCGATGGAGGAGCCGTCAACGAGCTTGATTTTCGAGCGCGGGTCGTCGCTCAGCACGAAGTCCATCACCTCGTGGATGTCGACCGGACCCTCCAGACGCTCCTCGACCGGCAGCACGTCATTGGCGTAGGTGTACTTCCGCTTGGGCAGCGAGAAGGGTACGCCCGGCGCGTCGTTGGCCTTGGTCTTCATCTCGTCGATGTACCACTCGCCGCCCAGGTAGGAGGTGTTCATGATGCGCACGTCGGGGCGCACGCCGTAGACCTCCTGGTTGTTCCAAAGCGGGAAGGTGTCGTTGTCGCCGTAGTTGAGGATAATCGAGTTGGGCAGCGTCGACTGGAGGTAGTTCCAGCCGATGTCGCGGGCCATGTAGCGGTGCGAGCGGTCGTGGTCGTCCCAGTTCTGTGCGGCCAGGATGGCGGGCACGACCAGTCCGACGAGCGTCGCCGCGCCGGCAACGACCCGCGTGTCGCGCTTCGCAAGCCGGGCAAACAGGTCTCGCAGCGCCAGCACGCCGAAGCCTATCCAGATGGAGAAGGCGTAGAACGAACCGGCATAGACGTAGTCGCGTTCACGCGGCTCGCCGGGCGCCGTGTTGAAGTAGAAGACCAGCGCCACGCCCGTCATGATGAAGAGCCACATGACAATCGAGAAGTTCCGCGGGTCGCGGTTGAGCTGGTAGAGCAGTCCGACCAGACCCAGCAGGAAGGGGAGGAAGTAGTAGGTGTTGCGCCCCTTGTTCTCGGCGATTTCGTGCGGCAGGTTGTCCTGAGGGCCCAGCCGCCGCTCGTCGAGCCAGCGGATGCCCGAGAGCCAGTTGCCGTCGGTGATGGTGCTCGAGCCCGAAGGCTGTATGTCGCTCTGGCGCCCCACGAAGTTCCAGAGGAAGTAGCGCCAGTACATGTAGTTGAGCTGGTAGTTGAAGAAGAAGTAGAGGTTCTCGGCAAAGGTGGGTTCGACGACCGTGCGCAGGTCGTAGCCGTCGTCGTAGACCCGCTTGCGGCCGAAGTCGAGCACCTCGCCGCGGACGGGACGTCCCTGTTCGTCGCGGACGATTTCACCCTTGTCGTCGCGCATCACCTCGGTCTTGGTGCGGTATGCGGCCCACGGCTTGTAGGCCCGCTCGCCGCGGCGCGGCTCCCACATGCGGGGGAAGAGGTGCATGAATTCCGACGAGTGGGTGTAGCCCGTGACGGTGGTGGTCGCCTTGTAGCGGCCGTCCTCGTCGAGGTAGCGCACCTGCTTCTCCTTGTAGCCCTCGATGGGTGCCGAGTAGTAGGGACCGTAGAAGAGCGGACGGTCGCCGTACTGGTCGCGGTTGAGCACCGAGTAGAGGGCGAAGGGGTTGTTGGGGTTGTTGCTGTTCATCGGGGGATTCACCGCTGCGCGGATGGTCATCGAGGCGTAGGAGGAGTAGCCGATGAGAATCATCGTCGTCGAGAGCAGGATGACGTTCCACGTCACCTTGCCCTTGCGGTGGGTGTACCACGAGGCCCACCCCATGGCGATGATGAGCGCCAGGGCGAAGAGCACCATGCCCGAGTTGACGGGCAGCCCCAGCGTGTTGACGAAGAAGAGGTCGACCATCGCCCCGCAGTAGACCGTATAGGGGATGATGATGCCGTTGATGAAGCCCAGGATGAGCAGCGCGACGAGCGTGGCGAGGCCCATGCCGCGCCAGGTCACCCGCTTGGTGGTGCGGAAGTAGTAGATGAAGACCAGCGCCGGGATGGTCAGCAGGTTGAGGATGTGCACGCCGATGGAGAGTCCCATCATGTAGGCGATGAGCACAATCCAGCGCAGGCTGTGGGGCTGGTCGGCCTCGTCCTCCCACTTGAGCATGAGCCAAATGACCAGCGCGGTGAACATCGACGAGAGGGCGTAGACCTCGCCCTCGATGGCCGAGAACCAGAAGGTGTCGGTGAAGGTGTAGGCCAGGGCGCCGACGATGCCGGCTCCGAGCACGGCCCACGTCGAGGCGACGGTCAGCTCGCGGCCGTCACGCGTGACGAGCCGTCGTGCAAGGTGCGTGATGGTCCAGAAGAGGAAGAGGATGCAGAAGGCACTCGCCAGCGAGTTCATGGCGTTGACGGCTATCCCCACGTAGTCGGGGTTGCCCAGCGCGAAGAGGGTGGCCAGACGGGCCAGCATCATGAAGAGGGGTGCTCCGGGAGGGTGCCCCACCTCGAGTTTGTAGGAGGTTGCGATGAATTCCGAACAGTCCCAGAGACTTGAGACGGGTTCCATCGTTTTCAGATAGACGAACGCCGCAATGGCGAATACCGCCCATCCGACGATGTTGTTCCAGCGTTTGAAAAATGTCATATCGGATTTGAGCTCAAGTTTTTCCTGCAAATGTAATCATTTAACGGCGAAAATCAATCGTTATTACCCCTCAAAGGCGGAAAGTTCCATGCTCGGGGCCGATTTTGTCGTTCGGGTGCCGCGCAACCGGCCGGCAGGAGGCCAGCCCTGCCGCCGGGGACCGCTGTTTTGTCGGGTGCTGCCTGTCCCTCCGCCGGAGGTGCTTGTTCTGCCTCGGAAGTTCACTCCCGGCGGCACGCGTCACCGCTTTGCCGGACGGCGGTGGCTGCGGTGTCGGGCAGGGCGCTCCGCGCAGGGGCGCTCCTGATGCTCCGGATGCACGTGCCGCTCTTGACGCTCCTGCCGCTCCTGCCGCTCCTGACGGGCGGGGCGTGGAGAGGTTGCGGCGTATTGGCTCTTCGCTGCGGGGTGCACCGGGTGCGCGGCATGTGCGGAGGGGCCGGTTGCGGCCGGTGCGGCGTGGGTTCCCGTGCGACGGCGACGGCTTCGGCGGGCATCGGAGCGGGTGCCGGATTGTTGCTGCGCATCGGAGGGGCGGGGTGCCGCAGCGGTGGGGTGCTCCGCACGTCGGGCGGAGGCTGCGGGGACAGGCCGGTCGCCTCCGGCAGCAGCTTTTGCGGAAACGGTCTGCCCCTTGGCGGCAGCCTTTGCGGGAGCAGCCCCGGCGGCTTTTGCCGTAGAGCCCTTTGCGGCCGGGCCCTTTGCGGGGGCAGGTTGGTAGGGCTCCGGTGCGGGGGCAGGTTCGACGGTGGGCTCGAAGCCGGCGAGGGGCGCGGCGTGGGGAATCGCGCGTCCGATGGTCCGCTCGATGTCGCGCAGCAGCGGGCGCTGCTCCTCGGAGCAGAACGAGAGGGCGCACCCCTCGCATCCGGCGCGCCCCGTGCGGCCGATGCGGTGGACGTAGGTCTCGGGAACCTCCGGCAGGTCGTAGTTGACCACCAGCGGCAGCTCCGAGATGTCGATGCCTCGCGCGGCGATGTCGGTGGCAATCAGCACGTGCAGCTCGCCCGACTTGAAGTCGCCGAGGGCCTTCTGCCGGGCGCCCTGCGACTTGTCGCCGTGGATGGCCCGCGCGGGGATGCCGCTGCGCGTGAGCGTGCGGGCGATGCGGTCGGCGCCGTGTTTGGTGCGGGCGAAGACGAGCGTCGAGCGTTCCGGCGCCCGGCGCAGCAGCTCGGCAAGCAGGGCGCTCTTGTCGGGCTTCTCGACGAAGTAGACCTCCTGGCGGATGGTCTCGACCACCGAGGCCGGCGGGGTGACGGTCACATGCACCGGGTCGTGGAGCAGCTGCCCGGCCAGCGCGGCGATGTCGGCCGGCATCGTGGCCGAGAAGAGCAGCGTCTGCTTTTGGCGGGGCAGCAGCGGCAGCAGCCGTTTGATGTCGTGGATGAAGCCCATGTCGAGCATGCGGTCCGCCTCGTCGAGCACGAAGTGGCGCACGGCGTCGAGCGTGAGGCACCCCTGCCCCAGCAGGTCAAGCAGGCGGCCCGGCGTGGCGACGAGCAGGTCGACGCCCTGCTGGAGCGCCTCGACCTGGGGCCGCTGGCTGACGCCGCCGAAGATGACCGTGTGGCGGATGCGCGTGAAGCGGGCGTAGTCGCGGCAGCAGGCGTCAATCTGGATGGCCAGCTCGCGCGTGGGGGTGAGAATCAGAGCCCGTACGGGGCGTCGTCCGCGCGGGGCGGGCGAGGAGTCGAGCAGCTGGATGAGCGGCAGCGCGAAGGCCGCCGTCTTGCCCGTGCCGGTCTGGGCGCAGCCCAGCAGGTCGCGCCCGGCCAGCACGGCCGGAATGGCCTGCTGCTGAATGGGGGTGGGGGTATCGTACCCGATTGCTTCGACGGCCCTCTGCAGTGGGGCCGTCAGTGCCAAGTCGTGGAATGTCATGCGTGTTGTAATCTGCGGGATTTGCGGCGGCAGCCTCTGCGGCCGTTGCCGCCGCTGTCGCCTCGAAAGGGCCCCGCCGGCGCGTTGCGGGGCCGTCGGGGCGCGGCAAAGGTAGGATTTATTGTCGGATTTTGGGCGCACTCTGAATTATATTTCCTATTTTTGTAGCAAAATATTCCGACACTATGGATTCCAAACTCGTGCTTTACAATACGCTCACCCGCCGCAAGGAGGTGTTCGAGCCGATTACCCCCGGCCGCGTGGGGATGTACGTCTGCGGCCCCACGGTCTACGGCGACCCCCATCTGGGCCATGCCCGTCCGGCCGTGACCTTCGACCTGCTGTTCCGCTACCTGAAGGCCTCGGGCTACAAGGTGCGCTACGTGCGCAACATCACCGACGTGGGCCATCTGGAACACGACGCCGACGAGGGTGAGGACAAAATCGCCAAGAAGGCGCGTCTCGAGCAGCTCGAACCGATGGAGGTGGCCCACTACTATACGGAGCGCTACCACCACGCTATGGATGCGCTCAACGTCGAGACGCCCTCTATCGAGCCCTGCGCTTCGGGCCACATCATCGAGCAGATTGCCTTCGTCAAGCGGATTCTCGATGCGGGCTACGCCTACGTGTCGAACGGTTCGGTCTACTTCGACGTCGAGAAGTACAACGCCGCCTACAACTACGGCCGCCTGTCGGGCCGCAACCTCGACGACATCGTCGCCAACACGCGCGAGCTCGACGGCCAGAGCGACAAGCACCACTCTTACGACTTCGCCCTCTGGAAGAAGGCCTCGCCCGAACACATCATGCGGTGGCCCTCGCCCTGGAGCGACGGCTTCCCGGGCTGGCACATGGAGTGCTCGGCCATGTCGACGCGCTATCTGGGCGAGCGGTTCGACATCCACGGCGGCGGCATGGACCTCATGTTCCCCCACCACGAGTGCGAAATCGCGCAGTCGACGGCCGCTCTGGGCCACGATTCGGCGCGCTACTGGGTCCACAACAACATGATTACCATCAATGGCCAGAAGATGGGCAAGTCGCTGGGCAACTTCATCACGCTCGAGGAACTCTTCACGGGGCGCCACCGCCTTCTGGCGCAGGCCTACTCGCCGATGACCATCCGCTTCTTCGTGCTGCAGGCCCACTACCGCTCGACGCTCGACTTCTCGAACGAGGCGCTGCAGGCCGCCGAGAAGGGGCTCGACCGTCTGATGAAGGCCGTCGAGACGCTCGACCGCCTCAAGGCGTCGGACTCCTCGACGGTCAATCCGGCCGAGCTCGAGGAGCGCTGCCGCGCGGCGATGGACGACGACCTCAATTCGCCGATGGTCATCTCGGCCCTCTTCGACTGGGTGCGCATCATCAACCAGATTGCCGAGGGGCAGCAGCGCATCTCGGCCGAGGAACTCAAGGCGCTTCACACGACGGTGCACCGCTACGTCTTCGGCATCCTCGGACTGAAGGACGAGAAGGCGGCCGGCGCCGCTTCGGGCCGCGACTACGTGACGCCGCTGGTCGAGCTGCTGCTCGAGGAGCGTCTCAAGGCGCGTGCCGCCAAGGACTGGGCCACGTCGGACCGCATCCGCGACGGCCTCTCCGCCGCCGGCATCCGCGTCAAGGACCGCAAGGACGGCAGCGACTGGGAGCTCGAGTAGCGCTGCGGAACCCCTGCCCCGGCATCCATCCGCCGGGGCGCAGGTGTGCTCTCCGGAGGGCAGGGTCTCCGGGGCGGAGACTCCATCCGTCCGGAGTGCTCCGCCACGGGACTGTCCGTGCCGGGAAGAGAGCCCGGGGTTCCTCCCCCGAATGGAAAAATAAACAACGGGGTGCCTGCGGGCATCCGCATCTGGAAGAGACAACGCAAGGAAAGAAAGGAGAGAAGAAGTTATGACGGAGATAAGGGGAGCGGCCATGGAGCTCGGAACCGAGCGTATTCGCAAACTGCTCGTGCAGTATGCCGTGCCGGCCATCATTGCCATGACGGCCTCGTCGCTCTACAACATGGTGGACAGCATCTTCATCGGCCACGGCGTGGGCCCGCTCGCCATTTCGGGTCTGGCGCTCACCTTCCCGCTGATGAACCTCGCGGCGGCCTTCGGCTCGCTGGTGGGCGTGGGTGCCGCGACGCTCGTCTCGATGCGCCTCGGACAGCGCGACTACGACACGGCGGGCAAGGTGCTGGGCAACGTCTTCATGCTCAATCTGATTATCGGCGTGGCCTTCAGCATCGTCACGCTGCTCTTCCTCGACCCGATTCTCTACTTCTTCGGTGCGAGCGAGGCGACGGTGGGCTATGCGCGCGAGTACATGACCGTGATTCTGCTGGGCAACGTTATCACGCACATGTATCTGGGGCTGAACTCCGTGCTGCGCGCCTCGGGCCACCCGCGCAAGGCGATGTACGCCACCATCAATACGGTGGTTATCAATACGGTGCTCGACCCGCTCTTCATCTACGGCTTCGGCTGGGGCATTCGCGGCGCCGCCATCGCCACGGTGCTTGCCCAGGTCATCTCGCTCGTGTGGCAGTTCCGCATCCTCTCCGACCGGCGCGAGCTGCTCCACTTCCGGCGCGGCATCTACCGCCTCCATGCCAAAATCGTGCGCGACATCCTGGCCATCGGCATGTCGCCCTTCCTGATGAACCTGGCCGCCTGCTTCATCGTGATTCTCATCAACAAGGGGCTCAAGGAGTTCGGCGGCGACCTCTCCATCGGCGCCTACGGCATCGTCAACCGCGTGGCCTTCTTCTTCGTGATGGTGGTCATGGGGCTCAACCAGGGCATGCAGCCCATCGCCGGCTACAACTTCGGCGCGCAGCAGTACGACCGCGTGCTGCGGGTGCTGAAGCTGACGGCTATCGGCGCCACGTGCGTCACCACGTGCGGCTTCCTGCTGGGCGAGCTGATGCCGCGGCTGGCCGTCTCGCTCTTCACGAAGGATGCCGAGCTGGTGCGTCTGGCGGCCGAGGGCATGCGCATCACCTTTGTCTGCTTCCCGATTATCGGCTTCCAGATGGTGGCCACCAACTTCTTCATGAGCATCGGCATGGCCGGCAAGGCCATCTTCCTGTCGCTCTCGCGCCAGCTGCTCTTCCTGCTGCCGGGGCTCGTGCTGCTGCCTCCGCTCTTCGACCAGTATACGCAGTGGAACGGCAGCTGGGGCGTATGGTGCGCCATGCCGCTGTCGGACCTGCTGGCCAGCATCGTCGCCTTCCTCATGCTGATGCATCAACTGCGCGGATTCAGGCGCCTGGTGGGGCCGGACTCCGCACCTCAAAAATAACGCGATATGGACAAGTTCGTAATCAACATAGGCCGCCAGCTGGGCAGCGGCGGCAAGGCTGTCGGCGAGCTTCTTGCCCGCCGGCTCGGCATCCGGATGTACGACAAGCAGCTCATCGCCCTGGCGGCCGACCAGAGCGGCATCCGTCCCGAACACTTCGAGAAGGCCGACGAGAAGGAGTCGCGCGGCATGCTCTCGTCGCTGGTCTACTACCTGAGGGCCCCCTTCTGCGGCGACAACGCCACGGTGGCCAACGTGCTGTCGAACGACGCGCTGTTCAAAATCCAGAGCGACGTGATTCGCGACCTGGCCGCACGCGAGTCGTGCATCTTCGTGGGACGCTGCGCCGACTACATCCTGCGCGACCATCCGCGCGCGGTCAACGTCTTCATCTCGGCCGACGAGGAGGACCGCATCGAGCGGCTCTGCCGCCTGCACGGCATCACGCCCGAGGAGGCGCGCACGCGGATGCGGCGGACCGACGCCAGCCGCGCCGACTATTACAATTACTACAGCTCCCGCACGTGGGGCGAAGCGGCCACCTATCACCTGTGTGTCAACTCGTCGACGCTCGGCGGTGAGGAGGGAACGGCCGACTTCATCCTCGAATTTGCGTCGCGGAAGCTCAAAACCCGATTCTGAAACATCATGGTACTTGCCGAACAAATCAAGGAGGCGGCCGCGCGCCGCGATACGCTCTACCGCTGTCTCGACATCGAACAGCGCCGGATAGACCTGCGCAACGAGGAGGAGAAGACCCAGGAGCCCGACTTCTGGAACGACCCCGCCAAGGCGCGCGAACAGCTGCGCAAGGTGGCGGGCATCAAGGCGTGGATTGAGGAGTACGATGCCGTGGACAAGCTGGTCGAGGACCTCGAGCTGATGCCCGACTTCGTGAAGGAGGGGGTCGTCTCCGAGGAGGAGCTCGACGCCCACTACGCCGAGACAATCGAGCGCATCGGAAAACTCGAGATGCGCAACATGCTGCGCCGCGACGAGGACAAGCTGGGCGCCATCATGGACATCAACGCCGGTGCGGGCGGCACCGAGGCGCTCGACTGGGCCTCGATGCTCATGCGCATGTATACGCGCTGGGGCGAGGCCCACGGCTACAAGGTCAAGGTGCTCGATTACCAGGCCGGCGAGGAGGTGGGCGTCAAGTCCTGTACGCTGGAGTTCGAGGGCGACTATGCCTACGGCTATCTGAAGAGCGAAAACGGCGTCCACCGCATGGTGCGCCTCTCGCCCTTCAACGCCAACAACAAGCGTCAGACAACCTTCGCCTCGGTCTTCGTCTCGCCGGCGGTCGACGACTCGATTGAGATTGTGGTCAATCCGGCCGACATCGAGTGGGATACCTTCCGTTCGAGCGGTGCGGGCGGCCAGAACGTCAACAAGGTGGAGACGGCCGTGCGCCTGCGCTACCACGGCAAGGACCCCGATACGGGCGAGCCGGTGGAGTACCTCATCGAGAACATGGAGACCCGCTCCCAACTGATGAACCGCGAGAATGCGATGCGCATCCTCAAGTCGAAGCTCTACCAGCGCGAGCTGGACAAGCGCATGGCGACGCAGCAGGCTCTGGAGGCCTCGAAGAAGCGCATCGAGTGGGGCTCGCAGATTCGCTCCTACGTCTTCGACGACCGCCGGGTGAAGGACCACCGCACGGGGGTGCAGACCTCGGATGTCGATGCGGTGATGGACGGCGACATCGACGCCTTCATCAAGGCCTACCTGATGGAGTTCGGCGGCGAGGCGTAGCGCAGCGGCCGGAGTGTAATGCGCGAAGGCCCCGTTCCCGTCGGCGGAACGGGGCCTTCGTCGCAGGAGCCGGCATCTTTTTTCATGGACAACCTCTGAAACGTGTTGAAGCGATGAACCATTCGACAACCTTGCGTTGCCGCCGGGGCCTGCGGAGCCTCCTTGCGGCGTTGTGTACGGGCCTCTGCGCCCTTGTTGCGGTGCAGACGGCCGCCGCTGCGGTGCTGCTGCCGTACGCGGAGACGGCGTGTGACGGGCCGGCTTCAGCGGCTCCTTCCCGTGCGACGACCGACGCCGGACCGTTGGTCGGCATGACCGATACGGCGGCCTACTTCCCGCTGCTGCGCGGCCGGCGCGTGGCCGTGCTGGCCAACCATACCTCGGTGGCCCTCCGCTCTGAACTGGGCGACGCCGCACATGCTTCCGCCGCAACCTCCGCCGCAACCCCTGCGGCCTCTTCGCAGCAGCTTGCGATGACGCCCGCCGGCGAGGGGTGGGTCCATCTGGTCGACCTGCTCCACGAATGCGGCTTCGACCTCCGGGCCATCTTCTCGCCCGAGCACGGCTTCCGCGGCGAGGCCGACGCCGGGGCCCACGTCCAAAGCTCGGTCGATGCCCGGACCGGCGTCCCGATTCGGTCGCTCTATGACGGCCGGACGCAGCGCCCCTCCGACGAGGCGATGCGCTCGTTCGACGTGCTGGTGGTCGACCTGCAGGATGTCGGGCTGCGCTTCTATACCTATTATATAACGATGCTGAGGATGATGGAGGCGTGCGCCGACTACGGAATTCCGGTCGTGGTGCTCGACCGACCCAACCCCAACGGCCGCCACATCGACGGCCCGGTGCTCGACATGAAGTACCGTTCGGGGGTCGGAGCCCTGCCGCTGCCCGTGCTGCACGGCCTGACGATGGGCGAGATTGCCCGGATGGCGGTGGGCGAGGGGTGGACGCCGCCCTGCTCGCTGGAGGTGGTCCCCTGCCGCCGCTATACGCACGCTACCCCCTACCGGCTGCCCGTCGCCCCCTCGCCCAACCTCCGCACGCAGCGGGCCGTCTACCTCTACGCCTCGCTCTGTCTCTTCGAGGGGACGGTCGTCAGCCTGGGGCGCGGTACCGACTGCCCGTTCGAGTGCTACGGCCACCCCGACCTTGCGGGCGACTTCTCCTTCACGCCCCGCCCGACGGCCGGTGCGGCCCATCCGCCGCTCGAAGGGCGCCTCTGCCACGGCCGCGACCTGAGGAAGCTCTCCGAGGAGGAGGCCGCCGGGGTAGGCTTCTCGCTCGGCTGGCTGCTCGAGGCCTGTCACGGGCTGGAGCTCGGCGAGCGCTTCTTCACCCCCATGTTCGAGAAGCTGGTGGGTGTGGGGTATCTCCGTCCGCTGATACTCGAGGGGGCCACGGAGGAGCAGATGCGCGCCCGCTGGCACGACGATTTGCTCCGTTACCGCACGATGCGTCTTGAATACCTGCTCTATCCCGACGGTCCGGCTTCGGAATTGTGAATAAAATTGTCGAAAAAAAAAGAAACGGCAGAGATATATCGGAGATTTTTTTCCTATATTTGTGAAAGCGTTGTTTGTGAACAAACCCTTAATACTCGATTTTCATTGTCTAATTTAAATATCCCGAGTGTATGAAAATGACGAATTTCTTCAAGATGGCCCTCATGGGTATCTTTGCAGCCGGAGTCTTCACGGCTTGCGGTGGTGACGACGACAACCCCAATCCCAACCCCAATCCCGGCGGCGGGGATGATCCCAAGACGGCTCCGACCATCACGCTGACCGGCGCTCAGACCTCCGGTTCGGAGAGCTCTTCGCTGACCTTCAAGCTCACGCTCAAGAATGCCGAGTCGGCCAAATACCTCACGGTACCGACCTCGGAACTCAATAACGCTCTGAACAGCGCAACGCTCGAGGAGCTGGTTCAGTCCGAAGGCAATGCACTCACCAGCTCGCAGCTTCAGAACGCTCTGGGCCAGGGTCTCGACCTGGTGTTCACGCAGCTGGAGCCCAACACGGAGTATACCTGCGCCGTATATGCCGTTAACGGCACCGAGTCGGCCGTGAAGTCGGCAACCGCAACGACGGCCAACGGTGGCGGCGGCAGCGTAACGCCGGGCACGGGCAGCGACGCCTACAATGCATGGATTGGCACGTGGAACGTGACCAGCACGAGCTCGCTGATTGGCAGCGACCCGATGTCGTTTACGGTAAGCATTGCCGAGCTTAATGCCGACCAGACCTATGCCGTAACCGGCTGGGGTATCTCGATGCTGGCCGCACAGCAGCCCGTAGGTGCCATCTTCAATGCTGAGGATGGAGGTCTCTATTTCGTGAACGAGCAGGAGCTCGGTGAGGTTTCCGGCCCGCAAGGCGAGTCGCTGATAGTAACCTATCTGGGTGTCTGCGGCTATAATGGTTCGTGGACGGTTGTTTCGGGTGACTACTACGGTCTGATTGGCGCAATGGGTGCCGACGGCAACTCGGCTACCGTGACCGGTGAGCAGCTCGAAATTTCGACCGGAGACGTGATTCCCGTCTATACGTTCGACTTCTTCGGCATGATTCAGGGTGAGAACTCGTTCTACACGTTCCAGCCGGCTGCCGGCTTTACGGCTGATGACTACCCGATTGGCCCCTACACGCTCACCAAGAGTGGTTCGGCAGCTTCGAGCAAGGGTCTGCACACCTACTTTGCTGCTCCCCAGGCCAAGAAGGCCGGCTATCCCGTACGTCTGCTCAGCGAGGAGGTTCGTACGGCCATCGTAGCAAAATAGTCTCCGCGAGGAGAAGCATGCTCCTTAGCGGGCGATACGACAAGGGAGGAACTCCGACTGGGGTTCCTCTCTTTTTTGTATCCGCTCACTTGTTTTTTACGCACCCTTGATTTTGTATCCGAACCCCTGTCTCGGGGCTGATGCCCCAAGGGCCTGCCGACGGTCGCGGGGCGGAGTGCCAGGGCCGTCAGCCGTACGTCGTCAGTCGCTGCCGGCCGTCTACCGTTTGTCGTTCGCCGCCCGGCCACAAAAACAAAAAATGCACCGCCGGACGGAACCGGACGGTGCATTTTCTATTCGAATCTTCGTGTTACTCCGATACGATAGCCTCCGAGGGGCATACGCCGGCGCAGGTGCCGCAGTCGATGCACTTGTCGGGGTCAATCACGTAGATGTCGCCGGCCGAGATGGCCTCAACGGGGCACTCACCGATGCAGGTGCCGCAGGCTACGCAGGAGTCGGTAATTTTGTAAGCCATTGCAGTAAATTTTATTGGTTAATGTGTGTTGTTGTGTCAGCAAAGATAAGCAAATATCTCGGATAAACAAATCTCCCGTAATGGGGAATTGCATCCTCTCGGCCTCACTTTGTCGTGTCGACGCTTTCCGGCCGCCGGACGGGCCAGGCCTCGGGGTCCGGCACCGCCCTGTGGGGTCGGGCGGCGTGGGTTAGCGAATCATGTCGAAGCCCGTGTAGGGTACCAGCACCTCGGGGATGCGGATGCCGTCGGGCGTCTGGAAGTCCTCGAGCATGGCGGCCACGATGCGCGGAAGGGCCAGCGACGAGCCGTTGAGCGTGTGGGCCAGGTGAATCTTCTTGTCGGCATCCTTGTAGCGGAGCTTCAGGCGGTTGGCCTGGAACGACTCGAAGTTCGAGACGGACGAAACCTCCAGCCAGCGCTTCTGCGCCTCGGAGTAGACCTCGAAGTCGTAGGTCAGCGCCGAGGTGAACGACATGTCGCCGCCGCAGAGCCGCAGGATGCGGTAGGGAAGGCCGAGCGAGCGGACAATCGACTCGACATGGGCCACCATGCCGTCGAGCGCCTCATAGGAGCGGTCGGGCAGCGAGAGCTGGACGATTTCCACCTTGTCGAACTGGTGCAGACGGTTCAGACCGCGCACGTCCTTGCCGTAGGAGCCTGCCTCGCGGCGGAAGCAGGGGGTGTAGGCGGTCATCTTGACCGGGAAGTCCTTCTCGTCGAGAATCACGTCGCGGTAGATGTTCGTCACGGGCACCTCGGCCGTCGGAATCATGTAGTAGTTGTCGACCGTGGCGTGGTACATCTGCTCCTCCTTGTCGGGCAGCTGGCCGGTGCCGAAGCCCGACGCCTCGTTGACCATCACCGGAGGCTCGACCTCCAGATAGCCGGCCTTGGTGTTGCAGTCGAGGAAGTAGTTGATGAGCGCGCGCTGCAGACGGGCGCCCTGTCCCTTGTAGACGGGGAATCCGGCGCCGGTGAGCTTCACGCCCAGGTCGAAGTCGATGATGTCGTACTTGCGGGCCAGCTCCCAGTGGGGCAGTGCATTCTCGGGCAGCTTGGTGTAGCTCTCGACGAGCTTGACCACCAGGTTGTCGGCCGCAGTGCGTCCCTCGGGGACGATGTCGGCGGGGAAGTTGGGCAGCGAGACGATGGCGGCCTGCAGCTCCTCGGCCACCTCCTTGGCCTCGGTGTTGAGGCGTGCCGACTGCTCTTTGAGTCCGGCGACGAAGCTCTTGCGCTCCTCGGCCTCCTCGCGGCGGCCCTGGCTCATCAGCATGCCAATCTCCTTGGCCGCCTTGTTCTGGGTTGCGAGCGTGTTGTCGAGCTCGACCTGGATGGCCTTGCGGCGGTCGTCGAGCTTCTCGATTTTGGCAATGACCGGGGCTGCATCCACGCCCTTCTTGGCGAGTTTGCGGATGGCGGCCTGGGGGTCTTCTCTCAGTTGCTTGATTGTAAGCATGGTATCTTCGTTTTGTTGTGTATTCCCTTTTCAGTCTGCAAAATTAGTAAAAATCGCCTCAAAGTGGCGCTCCGGGCCCCGTTTTTTGGATGGCAGAGCTTATTTTTCGCAAGGAGGTGCGGCCGGTCTCCCGCGGCGCGGCAGTCTTGCGGAGGCGGATGGTCCGTGCGGCCGCTTCCTTTGGTCGTGCCGGGCCTCCGTCGTGCGGGCCTGAGGCGAAGTGCGCTTTCCGCCCGGGCTCACTCCCCGAAGAGGGGCCACGAGGGGTCCGAGGCGTAGGCCTGCTCCATGAGCCGGCGCAGCTCGGCGACCTTTTCGGGATGGCTGGCCGCCAGGTCGTGCTCCTCGGCGGGGTCCTCGTCGAGGTTGTAGAGCTCGTAGCGCGGGGCGTCGCTGCGGATGTCGAGGTGGAGCAGTTTCCAGGGCCCCTGCCGCACGGCCTCACGCCCGTCGAGCTCCATGAAGCCGAAGTAGAGGTAGTCGTGCTCCGCCTGCTCCTCAATTCGCCCTTCGAGCAGCGGCAGGAGGCTCAGACCGTCGCCCGACGGGGCGTCGCGCCCCGTCAGCTCGGCGAAGGTGGCCGGCAGGTCCCAGAAGGCGCATACGAAGTCGCTTTGGCTGCCGGGGGCCACGTGTCCCGGCCACGAGACGAGCAGCGGCACGCGGATGCCTCCCTCGTAGAGGTCGCGCTTGTAGCCGCGCAGCGGGCCGTTGCTGTCGAAGAAGTCGGGGTCGGCGCCCCCTTCCAGATGGGGCCCGTTGTCGCTGGCGAAGAGGATGACGGTATTATCGAGCAGCCCCTTTTCGCGGAGTTTGGCCACCAGCTCGCCCACGTAGCGGTCCAGCCGCGTGACCATCGCCGCAAAGGTCGCCCGCGGGTACTCCTGCGAGCAGTATCCGCCCCGACGGAAGGCGGGACCCGAGTCGATGCCCCGGTAGGGGGTCTCCTCGAAGCGGCCCCGCAGGCGGAGGATGGTGCTGTCCTCGGGGACAATCAGCTCGGCGTGGGGGATGGTCGTGGGGTAGAAGAGCAGGAAGGGCTCGTCGGCCGTGCGCTCGTCGAGGAAGCGCAGCGCCTCGGTGTGAATCAGGTCGGGGGCGTAGCTTCCCGCTCCGTAGGGGGTCTGCCCGTCGTTGCCCGGCAGCTCGACGCGCGTCGAGTCGCTCCACAAGTGGTCGGGGTAGTAGCTGTGGGCCAGCAGCTGGCAGTTGTAGCCGTAGAAGCGGTCGACGCCCTGGTTGGCCGGGTCGCCCGTCGAGCCGATGAAGCCCAGCCCCCACTTGCCGAAGACGCCCGTCGTGTAGCCCGACTGCTTGAAGATGCGAAAGAGCTCGGCGGCGCCGTAGGGGAGCGGGTACTGCCCTTCGGGGGGCAGCTCGATGTTGCCGCGCACGGGGGTATGGCCCGAGTGGGTGCCGGTAAGCAGGCACGAGCGCGACGGGGCGCTGACGGTCGTGCCCGCGTAGCACTGCGTGAAGCGCATGCCCGTGAGCGCGAGCGAGTCGATGTGGGGCGTGGCGAAGCGCTGCTGCCCGTAGCAGCTCAGGTCGCCGTAGCCCAGGTCGTCGGCCAGAATGAAGAGCACGTTGGGGCGGCGGGGCGCCTCGGCGTTGCGGGGCGAGCAGGCGGTCGTCAGCTGCGAGGCCGTTGCGCCGAGCAGCAGCGCGCCGCCGATTCGGAGGGGAGTGGTCATGGTGCGGTGGGGGTTTTGGTTGCGGAGGCTAATTTAGCGATTATATTCCGAAATCGGGCGTGAACCGGAAAAAAAGCGTATCTTTGTTCCCTTGAAGTCATATCCGAAAATCAATCCGAAACCCTCGTGAAAAGCGTTGAACTGCTCGCTCCCGCCCGGGACCTGGAATCCGCCATGGCCGCCGTCGACTACGGCGCCGATGCCGTCTACATCGGCGGCTCGAAATTCGGTGCGCGCCGCGGCGCCTGCAACCCGGTCGAGGAGGTGGCCCGCGCCGTGGAGTACGCCCATCAATACGGCGTGCGCATCCACGCCACGCTCAATACGCTGCTCTTCGACGGGGAGCTGGCCGACGCCGAGGCGGAGGCCCGTGCGCTCATCGCCGCGGGGGTCGACGCCCTCATCGTGCAGGACATGGCGCTGCGGCGCATGGAGCTTCCCGTCGAGCTGCACGCCTCGACCCAGATGTGCAACATGACGCCGGAGCAGGCCCGCTTCCTGGGCGACTGCGGCTTTGCGCGGGTGATTCTCGAACGGGCCCTCTCGCTCGAGGAGATTCGGGCCGTGGCGGCCGCCACGAAGGCCGACGTGGAGTGTTTCGTCCACGGCGCCATCTGCGTGGGGTACAGCGGTCGCTGCTTCCTCTCGCGCTCGATGTCGGAGCGCAGCGGCAACCGCGGCGCCTGCAGCCAGCCCTGCCGGCTGACCTACGATTTGACCGACGGCCGCGGCAGGAGCTACCTGTCGGGCCGTCATCTGCTCTCGGTGCGCGACCTCGACCTTTCGGGGCACATCGGCGAGTTGCTCGACGCCGGGGTCACGTCGTTCAAAATCGAGGGGCGTCTGAAGGATATCAACTACATCCGCAACGTGGTGGCCTACTACCGCCGCGCGGTCGACGAGGCGCTGGCCGCGCGTCCGCAGCTGCGCCGCTCGTCGGTGGGCGTGAGCCGTCCCGACTTCCGTCCCGACCCGGCCAAGAGCTTCACGCGCGGCGCTTCGGAGTACTTCTTCGCCGGCCGGAGCGCCGGTGTGGCGTCGTTCGATACGCCGAAGTCGGTGGGCGAGTACGTGGGGCGCGTCGTCTCGTGCGACGCGCGCAGTTTCCGCCTCGATGGCGACGTTGAGTTGGCACCCGGTGACGGCATCTGCTTCGTGACCGGACGGGGGCCCTCGGGAACCAACGTCAACGCGGTCGAGGGGCGGCGCATCACCCCCAACCGGATGGAGGGCATCCGCCCCGGGGTGGAACTCTACCGCAACTTCGACCGGCGCTTCAACCTGGTCCTCGAGCGGAGCCGCACGCGCCGCGTCATTCCGGTGACGGCCCGCGTGGAGTTCATGGACGGGGGGCTTCGCCTGAGCTACCGCGACTGCGAGGGGTTCGAGGCTTCGGCCGGGCACGACGGACCCTTCGACGAGGCGCGCGACGTCGCCGCCATGGAGCGGACGCTCCGCACGCAGGCGGCCCGCTGCGGCGACACCATCTTCGAGGTGCGCGACGTGAGCATCGAGGGGCCGGTGCGCTTCGTGCCGGCATCGCTCCTCGGCGAGCTGCGCCGCGAGGCGCTCGACGGGCTGCGCCGCCTCCGCATCGAGGCTCCCCGCACGCACCGCATCCTGCCCGACGACGGCACGGCGCGCTATCCGTCGGATACGTTGACGGCCGAGGAGAACGTCACCAACCACCTGGCCGATGAGTTTTACCGGGCCCACGGCGTGCGCCGCATCGAGCGCGGCCTCGACCTCGCCCCCTCGACGGCGGGCCATACGGTGATGCGCTCGGCCTACTGCATCCGCCGCGAAATCGGCGAATGCCTGAAGGAGCACCCCCGCCTGCGGGGCGACCTCTATCTGGAGCGGGGCTCGCACCGCTACCGCCTCTGCTTCGACTGCGCGCGGTGCGAGATGAGCCTGGTGGATTGCTCTGCCGAGCGTCCGCGCGACGAGAAGACCGACAAACCGAAACCAAACCGATAAATGAAAAAGAGACTTCTGATGCTTTGGGCGCTGGCGGCCGTGTGCGGCCCCCTCGCCACGGTGGCCCAGACGGGCCGCGAATGGCAGGACCCGGCCGTCAACGAGGTCAACCGTCTGCCGATGCGCGCCTCGTTCGAGGCGGGCGAGCGGATGTCGCTCGACGGCGTATGGCGTTTCCACTGGGTGCGCAACGCCTCGGAGCGCCCCTCGGGTATTGAACGCGCGGACTACGACGACGCCTCGTGGGGGCGGATGCCCGTGCCGGGAATGTGGGAGCTGAACGGCTACGGCGACCCGATTTACGTCAACATCGGCTACGCCTGGCGCGGCAACTTCGTCAACAACCCGCCCGAGGTGCCCGATGCCGAGAACCACGTGGGCTCCTACCGCCGGACCTTCACCCTGCCCGAATCGTGGGCGGGCAAGGATGTCAGCCTGAGCATCGGCTCGGCCACGTCGAACGTCTACGTGTGGCTCAACGGCCGCTTTGTGGGCTACAGCGAGGACAGCAAGCTGTCGGCCGATTTCGATGTGACGAAGTATCTGCGCAAGGGTGAGAACCTGCTGGCGCTGCAGGTTTTCCGCTGGTGCGACGGCACCTACCTCGAGGACCAGGACTTCTGGCGCTTCTCGGGCATTGCGCGCGGCGTCGAGCTGCGTGCCCGCGAGAAGGCGCGCCTCGAGGACCTCTTCGTCACGCCGGAGCTCGACGACGACTACACGGACGCCACGCTGCGGGTGGCGCTGGAGACCACCCCCACGGTGCGCCGCGTGGAGCTGACGCTGCGCGATGCGTCGGGCGTCGCCGTGGCCGAGGGGAGCGCGCAGCCGAAGGGGGGCCGCTCCGAGGTGCGGCTCGCGGTGAAGAACCCCGTCAAGTGGAGCGCCGAGACTCCGTATCTCTATACGCTCGAACTGGCCGTCTCGGACGGCCGTCGGACGACCGAACGGATTGAGCAGCCGGTGGGCTTCCGCCGGGTTGAAATCCGCAACGCGCAGCTGCTCGTCAACGGGCAGCCGGTCCTCATCAAGGGGGCCGACCGCCACGAGATGGACCCGCTGGGCGGATATGTGGTCAGCCGCGAGCGGATGGTGGAGGATATCCGCATCATGAAGCAGCTCAACATCAACGCCGTGCGTACGTGCCACTATCCCGACGACCCCGTCTGGTACGACCTCTGCGACCGCTACGGCATCTACGTGCTCGACGAGGCGAACGTCGAGTCGCACGGCATGGGCTACGGCGAGCAGACGCTGGCCCGCGAGCCGAAGTATGCCCGGATGCACCTGGAGCGCAACCAGCGCATGGCGCGCCGCGACAAGAACCACCCCTCGGTCATCATCTGGTCGATGGGCAACGAGGCGGGCATGGGCCCCAACTTCGAGCGCTGCTACGAGTGGCTCAAGGCCTACGACCCTTCGCGTCCGGTGCACTACGAGCGTGCGGTGGACTACAGCCTCGAGACCCCGTCCGACTTCACCGACATCATCTGCCCGATGTACTGCGACTACCGGTGGTGCGAGCGCTACTGCACGTCGAATCCGACCAAGCCGCTGATTCAGTGCGAATATGCCCATGCGATGGGCAACTCGCTCGGCGGCTTCAAGGAGTACTGGGACCTGGTGCGCAAGTACCCCTCCTACCAGGGCGGTTTCATCTGGGACTTCGTCGACCAGGGCCTTGCGCGCTACGAGCCGAACGGCCGCGTGTCGTTCTGCTACGGCGGCGACTTCAACAACTACGACGCTACGGACAACTCGTTCAACAACAACGGCATCATCGCCGCCGACCGGACGTGGCACCCCCACGCCTACGAGGTGCAGCGCCAGTATCAGTCGATTTGGACCTCGCCCGTCGACCTGTCGAAGGGCGAAGTGGAGGTCTACAACGAGAACTTCTTCATCGGGCTGGAGGATTACGAGCTTGAGTGGAGCCTCAAGGCCGACGGCGCGGTCATCCGCACGGGCCGCATCACGGAGCTCGACGTCGCGCCCCAGTCGCGCCGCGTCTATGCGCTGGGCTTCAACGCCGGGGAGTTCCCCGCCTCCGGCGAGCTGCTGCTTGACGTCGCCTACCGCCTCAAGGTGAAGCAGCCGCTGCTCGACCCGGGCACGGTCGTGGCCCGTCAGCAACTGGAAATCCGCCCCTACGACTGCGCGGCGGCCTGCGTGCTGCCCAAGAGCGACCGCGGCGTGAAGCTTACGGTCTGGGAGCGCGGCAAGCGCGTCGAGGGCGACAACTGGAGCATCTTCTTCTCGCGCGAGGGCTTCGTCAGCTCCTACTGCGTCGAGGGGCGCGAACTGCTGGCCCGCGACAGCGAGCTGCGGCCCAACTTCTGGCGCGCCCCGACCGAGAACGACCTCGGCGCCGGCCTTCAGTACAAGTACGCCGTCTGGAAAGAGCCCGAGCTGCGCCTCGAGTCGTTCGACGCGACGGTGGAGGAGGGTGTGGCCCGCGTCGAGTGCCGCTATACGATGCCCGCCGTCGGGGCGACGCTCACGATGAGCTACCGCATCAACGGCGAGGGGCGGATGGAGGTGGTCGAGCGGATGGAGGCCGGCCCCCGGGCCGAGGTTCCGAACCTCTTCCGCTTCGGCATGAGCATGGCCCTGCAGCCGCGCTACAACCGTCTGAGCTACTACGGCCGCGGCGCCCACGAGAACTATGCCGACCGCCTCTCGTCGGCCGATATCGGCCTCTACGAGCAGCGGGTTGACGAGCAGTACCACGACGAGTATGTCCGTCCGCAGGAGTCGGGCACGCGGAGCGACCTGCGCCGCTGGGCGGTGCTCGATTCGTCGGGCTCGGGTCTGGAGCTCCGCGCCGAGAAGCCATTCTCGGCCTCGGCGCTGCCCTACGCCACCGCGGAGCTCGACGTGACGAACTTCCCGCCGCAGCGCCACTCGGGCCAGCTGGTCGGCGGTGGTGCCACCTTCGTGAACTTCGACCTGTGCCAGATGGGACTCGGCTGCATCGACAGCTGGGGTGCGCTGCCCATGGAGCAGTACCGCCTGCCCTACGGTGACTACACCTTCCGCTTCATCATGACGCCGGTGCGCAAATAAGAGCTTCGAATCCACGGGAGCGGTGCCCTCCGTACATGTCCGTACCGGGCGGCGGCCGCTCCCTTTTCCCCTTTCCGAAAACCATGCAACGACAACTCACCCCCGATTTCCGGGACTACGAACTCATTGACTCGGGCGCCTTCGAGAAGCTCGAGCGCTTCGGCCGCTTCGTCACGCGCCGTCCCGAACCGCAGGCCATCTGGCATCCGTCGCTTCCCGAGGAGGAGTGGCGGCGCCTGGCCGACGCCTCGTTCCGCCGCGATGCCCGTCAGGAGGAGCGCGGCGAGTGGCGCCTTGCTCCGAAGATGCCCGACCGCTGGACGGTGGAGTATGCCTACGGGGCGATGCGGCTGTGCATGCGGCTGGGACTCACCTCGTTCAAGCACGTGGGCCTCTTCCCCGAGCAGGCGGCCAACTGGAACTTCATCTACGACTGTTGCCGCACGCGGTGCCGGAGCGGCGCCGTGCCCGCCGAGGAGGGTCGGGCTACCGGAAACGGTCGGGCGGCCGGTGCGGTTTCCGCGGCCGGCGGTGAAGGGGCCGGGGAGCGGCCGCTGCGCGTGCTCAACCTCTTCGCCTATACGGGCGGTGCGACGCTGGCGGCGCGTGCCGCGGGTGCCGAGGTGACGCATGTCGACTCGGTGAAGCAGGTGGTGACGTGGGCCCGCGAGAACATGGAGCTGAGCGGTCTGGACGGGGTGCGCTGGATTGTGGAAGATGCGCTGAAGTTCGTGCAGCGCGAGGTGCGCCGCGGCAACCGCTACGACGGCATCATCCTCGACCCGCCCGCCTATGGCCGCGGCGCGAACGGCGAGAAGTGGATTCTGGAGGACAACATCGGCGAGATGCTCGACTGCTGCGCCCGGCTGCTGGCGCCGGCGCACGCCTTTCTGGTGCTCAACCTCTACTCGATGGGGCTCTCGTCGACGCTGGCCCGCACGGCCGTGCGTCAGGCCTTCGGTGCGCCGCGCGACGAGGAGTGGGGCGAGCTGACCTTCACGGACCGGGGCGGCAAGGAGCTGCCGCTGGGCACCTACTACCGCTTCGTGCGCTGAGCCGCCCCTGAGGGCGGCGTCCCTGCGGAGCGGGACGAAGGAAAAAGAGAGGCTCCTCCCGATGCGTCGGGAGGAGCCTTTTTCGGTGGTATCAGGCGGCGTGCGGCGGCTCAGAAGACGTAGTAAATGAGGATGCCGGCCACGGCCGAGAGGATGATGAGCAGAATGGGGTTCACCTTGCGCAGCGAGCCGATGAAGACGCCGCCGAAGAGCACCCAGCTCCAGGCGTCGATGAAGTTCTGGTCGCCCGGCTCGGAGCTGTGGGGGGCGATGAGCAGCAGGGCGGCCGAGGCAATCATGCCGATGACCACCGGGCGCATCCCCTTCATGGCCCCCTCGACCAGCGGGTTGTTGTGCAGCTTGAGGAAGAAGCGCGTGAGCAGGAGCATGAGCATGAGCGAGGGGAGGCTGACGGCGAAGGTGGCGATGAAGGCGCCGAGCAGTCCGAACCACGGGCTGCCGGCCTCGATGCCCACCGAGTAGCCGACGTAGGTGGCCGAGTTGATGGCGATGGGGCCGGGCGTAATCTGCGAGATGGCCACGATGTCGGCAAATTCGGCGTTGGTGAGCCAGGCGTGCTGGACCACCACCTCGTTCTGGATGAGCGACAGCATGGCGTAGCCGCCGCCGAATCCGAAGAAGCCGATTTTCAGATAGCTGATGAAGAGTTGGAGAAATATCATCGGTCGTTTTGTTTCTTGGCTTTTTTCGAAGTGTAGAGCACCCAGCCGATGCCCGTCAGGGCGGCGGCCAGCAGGATGTAGATGGGCGACCAGCCGAGGTACCAGACGGCCAGCGCCGTGCCGGCGATGACGAAGAGCATCGACCAGTGCATGCCGCGGGCCAGCGAGATGACCGGCCCGATGATGAGGGCCACCACGGCCGGACGCATCCCCTTGAAGGCGGCGTCAACTACCGGATTGTGGCGGACGTCGGCGAAGAGCAGCGCAATGACCAGGATGATGACGAACGAGGGGACGATGATGCCCAGCGTCGTGGCCACGGCGCCGGCGTAGCCGCGCGACTTGTAGCCGATGAAGACCGCCGTGTTGAGGGCGATGGGGCCCGGGACGGTCTGGGCCAGCGTCAGCAGGTCGAGGAATTCGGTGCGGCCGATTTGCCAGTTGGCGTGGCGCTCGACCTCGGCCTGGATGAGCGGAATCATGGCGTAGCCGCCGCCGAAGGTGAACAGACCGATTCGGAAGAAGCTGCGGAAGAGTTCAAAAAGTTCGTGCATGGGGTGTAAGGGTGTTGTTGTCCGCCGGGCGGTCTATTCGTTGTCGGGGGCGGCGAGGTGGTTGACCACCGAGACCATCGCCGTGGCGACGACGGCCGCCGTTTCGGTGCGCAGCCGCTGTTCGCCGAGCGTAATCTCCTCGAAGCCGTGGTCGAGCGCCAGCGCAATCTCGGCCGGGGAGAAGTCCCCCTCGGGACCAATCAGGATGAGTGCATCCTCACCCGCGCGGAGCGTCTGCGCCAGATAGCGCTTGCCTGCGGGCGAGAGGGCCGGGGCGCAGTGGGCGATGAACTTCCGCCCGGCGAAGGGGCGCGTGACCGCCTCGGCGAAGGGGGTGAGGGGAGCCAGTCGGGGGCGGTAGGCCTTGAGCGACTGCTTGAGGGCCGCCGTGATGATTTTCTCGCTGCGCTCGGCCTTGAAGAGGCGGCG
The DNA here is from genome assembly GCF_900290115.1 of Alistipes sp. Marseille-P5061. Classification (GTDB taxonomy): domain Bacteria; phylum Bacteroidota; class Bacteroidia; order Bacteroidales; family Rikenellaceae; genus Alistipes; species Alistipes excrementigallinarum. The sequence goes on along the minus strand of NZ_LT985749.1, from coordinate 332,223 downwards.
CTCGCTGTGCTCGGTCTCGAGCGGCAGAATCGCCGCAATGCCGATTTCGGTCGCCTTTTCGAGGAACCACTCGAAGCGCTCGGTATTCTTGGTCGGGGCGCACGCCACGGTGAGGGCGTAGGGGAGCTTCTCGAATTCGTGCTGCGTCGAGACGACGCGCACGGTGCAGCGCCGGGGGTTGTCGTCGACAATCTCGCAGCAGTAGAGCTCACCCCGCCCGTCGGTGATGTGGAGCCGGTCGCCGCATGCGAGGCGGAGCACCCGCACGCAGTGTTTCGACTCCTCCTCGCTCAGCGTGTGGAGCGGCGGAGTGATGTCGGGAGCGTAGAAGAGTTGCATGTCTGGTTGTTCGGTATGGTCTGTCTGCCGCGCGGCGGGGTGGGGCCGCACGGCTGCGGCGCGGGGCTTTTTCCGCCCGCAGGGGGAGCCGTGCAGGCGCTCCGGAGTTGCATAATCGGTATAAATGATTATCTTTGCGGAGGCAACGCTCCGCCCGGGGCCGCGCCGCTGCAAAGTTAAGTAAAATTTACAGGAATTTCACCGACGATGAAACGTTTTACGGGACTGTTACTGATGAGTACCTTTTTCATGACGCTCGCCTCGTGCGGCTCTTCGAAGCAGAGCGGCGAGAATCCCTTCTTCACCGAGTGGGAGACCCCCTACGGGACACCTCCCTTCGATAAAATCCACTCCGAGCACTTCATGCCGGCCTTCGAGCGGGGCATGTCGCTGCACGATGCCGAGATTGCCGCCATCGTGGAGAACAACGACGAGCCGACCTTCGAGAACGTGATTCTGGCCTACGACAACTCGGGCCAGATGCTGGCCCAGACGCGGCTGGTCTTCGAGATGCTCTGCGGCGCCGAGACCAACGAGCGGATGCAGGCCATCCAGGAGGAGGCGCTGCCGCTGCTCTCGGCCCACAACGACCGGATTCTGCTCAACGAGCAGCTCTTCGCCCGCGTCAAGGCGGTCTATGACCGGCGCGCCGAGCTCGGCCTTGACGCCGAGCAGAGCCGCCTGCTGCAGAAGACCTACGACCGCTTCGTGCGCAGCGGCGCGCTGCTCGACCCGGCCCAGAAGAAACGGCTCCAGGAGATTAACGAGGAGCTGACGCGCGTGGCCGTCCGCTTCGGCAGCAACCTGCTGGCCGAGAACAACAACTTCGTGCTCGAGATTTCGGACGAGGCCGACCTCGACGGACTGCCCGCCGGCGTGCGCGACGCCGCGCGCGAGAAGGCCGACGAGCTGGGCCGCGGCGGCAAGTGGGTCTTCACGCTCCACAAGCCGAGCCTCATCCCCTTCCTCACCTATTCGTCGAAGCGGGCGCTGCGCGAGGAGCTCTACAAGGCCTACCTGAACCGCTGCAACCACGGCGACCAGTACGACAACAAGCAGCTCATCAACGACTTCATCCGCCTGCGTACGGAGAAGGCCCACCTGCTGGGCTACCCCTCCTATGCGGCCTATGTCGTGGCGGACGAGATGGCCGGCACGGTGTCGAACGTCTACTCGCTGCTCGACCAGGTGTGGGAGCCCGCCCTGAAGCGCGCCTCCGAGGAGCTGGCCGAGATGACCGAACTGCTGCACGAGGATTTGCCCGGCGCGACCTTCGAGTCGTGGGACTGGTGGTACTATGCCGAGAAGTTGCGCAAGAAGAACTACTCGCTCGACGAGGAGATGCTGCGCCCCTACTTCTCGCTCGACAACGTGCAGAGCGGCGCCTTCTTCCTGGCCAACCGCCTCTACGGCATCACCTTCCGGCCGATTGCCGCCCCCGTCTACCACGAGGAGGTGCGCGCCTACGAGGTGCTCGACCAGGACGAAACCCATCTGGGCGTGCTCTACTTCGACTACTTCCCCCGTCCGGGCAAGAGCCAGGGGGCATGGTGCGGCAACTACGTCGAGCAGGTCTACCGTGACGGCAAGCGCGTGGCTCCCGTGCTGAGCATCGTCTGCAACTTCACCCGCCCGACCGGCTCGACTCCGGCGCTGCTGACCCTCGACGAGACCAAGACGCTCTTCCACGAGTTCGGCCATGCGCTCCACTTCCTTTTCCACGACGTGAAGTACCGCGGCCTGTCGGAGGTCGAGGGCGATTTCGTCGAGCTTCCGTCGCAGATTATGGAGAACTGGGTCACCGAGCCCGAGATGCTCCGCCAGTTCGCCGTCCACTACCGCACGGACGACGTGATTCCCCAGCACCTGATTGACCGCATCCGCCGCAGCGAATACTTCAACCAGGGCTTCAACACCACCGAGCTGGTGGCCGCCGCCCTGACCGACATGGACATCCACTCCATCGAGAAGTACGAGCCGTTCGACGTCGAGGCCTTCGAGCACGACGCCCTGCGCGTGCGCCGCAACCTGATGCCTCAAATCGAGCCGCGCTACCGCTATCCCTACTTCAGCCACATCTTCGACGGCGGCTATTCGGCCGGCTACTACTTCTACATCTGGGCCGAGGTGCTCGACAAGGATGCCTTCCAGGCCTTCAAGCAGAGCGGCGACCTCTTCAACCGGCGTCTGGCCGAGCGCTTCCGCCGCCAGCTGCTCGCACGCGGCGGCTCGGAGGACGGCATGAGCCTCTACCGCGCCTTCCGCGGCGCCGACCCTGACAAGACGGCGCTGCTCGTGGCCCGCGGCTTCATCGAACCGCCCCAGACGGCCGACAGCGTGGCGATGCCCGACGCCCCGGCGCGTCCCGTTGCCGGCAGCGTCGATTCGCTCGGCGCCCGGCCCCGCCCCACGCAGGCGGCGCGTCTCAAGACCACGCTCAAAAAGTAATGCAACCCAATCGGAAAGAACCCTAACCCAGGAACGTTTATGAAAAAAGCACTTCTAATCATGGCAATCTCCGCAATGACGGCGGGCTGCGCCGACAATTCGCTCCCCAAGGCACAGCTGCCCGAGCTCGACAAGACCAATCCGCTGCTGGTCGAGTGGGATACCCCCTACGCCACGCCGCCCTTCTCGAAAATCGAGCTCAAACACTATGAACCGGCCTTCGATGCCGCCATCGCCTGCTCGCGGGCCGAAATCGAGGCGATTGTGAACAACCCCGCCAAACCCACCTTCAAGAATACGGTCGTGGCGCTCGAGCGTCAGGGCGCGCTGCTCAACCGCATCTCGGGTGTCTTCTACAACCTGCTGAGCTCCAACACTTCGGAGGAGATGCAGCGCATCGCCGCCGAGGTGCAGCCCCGTCTGACGGCGCTCCAGAACGACATCGCGCTCAACCCCGAGCTCTTCGCCCGCGTGAAGGCCGTCTACGAGCATCCGGGATGGTTCCTCTCGCAGGAGGACAAGATGCTGCTCGAGAAGAGCTACAAGAGCTTCGCCCGCAACGGCGCGGCGCTCTCCGATGCCGACAAGGAGCTCTACCGCCAGTATTCGACCCAGCTGGCCGGCCTGACGCTCAAGTTCGACCAGAACGAGCTGGCCGCCACCAACGCCTTCGAGCTCAACATCACCGACCCGAAGGCCGTTGCCGAACTTCCCGAGTTTGTCCGCGAGGGGCTGGCCGCCGAGGCCAAGGCCCGCGGTCAGAAGGGGTGGACCGTGACGCTCCATGCGCCGAGCTACGTCCCCTTCCTCACCTACTCGTCGAACCGCGAGCTGAAGGAGCAGCTCTGGCGCGCCTACAATTCGCGTGCGCTCGGCGGTGAGTTCGACAACTGCGAGGTGCTGAAGCAGATTGCCAACCTGCGTCTGAAAATCGCCAACCTGCTCGGCTACGAGACCTATGCCGACTACGTGCTCGAGGAGCGCATGGCCGGGAATACGCAGACGGTCAACTCCTTCCTCGACGAGCTGCTGGAGGCCACGAAGTCCTACGCCGACCAGGACTACGCCACACTGAACGCCTATGCCGCCTCGCAGGGGCTCGAGGGTGAGCTGATGCCTTGGGACTGGGCCTACTACAGCGAGAAGTACAAGAACGAGAAGTATGCCCTGAGCGACGAGATGGTGAAGCCCTACTTCAAGCTCGAGAACGTGAAGAAGGGTGTCTTCCTGCTGGCCAACAAGCTCTACGGGCTCAACTTTACGCCCAACGAGCAGGTTGAGGTCTACCACCCCGACGTGACGGCCTACGACGTGACCGACGAGCAGGGCAACTTCCTGGCGGTGCTCTACCTCGACTTCTTCCCCCGCGCCTCGAAGAACTCGGGCGCCTGGATGACCGAGTACCGCGGTACGAAGGTGGTCGACGGCAAGGAGACCCGCCCGCTGGTGTCGCTGGTGATGAACTTCACGAAGCCCACCGAGACGAAGCCCTCGCTGCTGACCTTCGACGAGGTGGAGACCTTCCTCCACGAGTTCGGCCACGCGCTGCACGGCATGCTGGGCAAGGGTACCTACGAGTCGCTCACCGGCACGAACGTCTACCGCGACTTCGTCGAGCTTCCGTCGCAGATTATGGAGAACTGGGCCACCGAGAAGGAGTTCCTCGACCTGTGGGCCGTCCACTACGAGACGGGCGAGCCGATGCCCGCCGAGCTGGTCGAGCGCATCGTGGCGGCGCAGAACTACCTGGCGGCCTACGCCAACGTGCGCCAGCTCTCGTTCGGCATGACCGACATGGCATGGCATACGCTCAAGCAGCCCTACGAGGGTGACGTCGAGCAGTTCGAGGTGAAGGCGATGGCCCCCACGCAGGTGCTGCCCGTCGTTGCCGGTACGGCCATGTCGCCCGCCTTCGGCCACATCTTCGCCGGCGGCTATGCGGCCGGATACTACGGCTACAAGTGGGCCGAGGTGCTCGAGGCCGATGCCTTCTCGCTCTTCAAGGAGAAGGGCATCTTCAACCGCGAGGTTGCCGACTCGTTCCGCGAGAACATCCTCTCGAAGGGCGGTACGGAGCCCCCGATGACCCTCTACGTCAAGTTCCGCGGCCACAAGCCCGAGACCAAGGCGCTGATTGAGAAGATGGGTCTGGGCAGCGACCAGAAGTAAGGCCGCTGCGTGCAGTAACCTGCGGGCCGCACCGTGTGCGGCATCCGTTACGGGCGGCCACCCTTCGGGGTGGCTGCCCTTTTTTTGCGACAGAGGAGAGGGGGAGCGGTGCGTTCGGGCGGTGTGTTCGGGCGGTGCGGCGTATGGCCTGCGTCGGATTTTCGCGTCGGATTTCTGCGCCCGATTCCGGTGTGCGTTCCGGTGTGCGTTCCGGCGTGCATATCGGCCTTTATTCCGGTCCGCGTTTCGGTGTGCATTGGCCTGTGTTCTGGCCTGCGTCTCGGTCCGCGTTTCGGTGTGAATTCCACTGCGCGTTCCGGCCCAACTTCCTTCCTGCCTGTGAAGCTGCGCTTCGGGGCTTGCTGTGGAAGAAGGCGTCGAGGCGAGAAGTGGGGTGGTGCTTTTGCGGCACAAGGCCTCTCCAAAAAAAGACCGCCTCCCGGAGGGGAAGCGGTCTTGTGCGTTGAAGCGCCGGAATCGGCGGGTTGTACCTCGCGTGCTGTCACGCAGGCTCTGTTATCGGAGCTTGTTGACCAGCTGCTGCACGAGGGGCCGCGTGGCAAGCGGTCTGGAGGCAGGACGGGCCGAACCGGTCAGCTCGCTTACGGGCGATGCTCCGTCGAGGCTGACGGTAAGGCTCTTGCGGAAGACGGGTCCGAAGTTCCCGGCGGCATCCTTCGCCACGGCGAGGAAGTAGACCTCGGTATCCCACGCGACGGCGTAATGGGGCGTCTCGTCCCCTTCGGTCCCCTGCTTGACGAGAATCGAACGCAGTACCGTGTCGGTGTAGGTCTCCGTGTCCATGATGTTGGTCGAGGTGTAGATGGTGTACCACGTCGTGGCGTCGGCCGAACGCTCCACGGTGGCCGGGACGTAGGCCTTGCCGTTGTAGCTGGCGTAGAGGTTCTGGTCGAGCTTGTAGAGCTCGCTGCCGTCGTAGTACTTGTCGAAGACGAGGGTGGCCGTGGCCGTCGAGACCACCTCCTCTTTGGTGGTGAACGACTCGCTCAGCGCCGGGTCGGCCGTCGGGTTGCCCGAAGCGTCGACGCAGATGGCCCAGATGTAGTAGGTCGTGCTGGGCAGCAGCGACTCGTAGCCGAAGTTGCTCTCTCCGCGCACGCCGCAGACCGCAACGACATCCTCGCGCGTGGGGAACGACGTGCTGATTTGGCTCTCGATGTAGTCGTTCAGGTATTTGCGCAGGCCGTCGTTGTTCTGGCCGTAGCTCTTGTAGTTCGCCTCGGTGATGACGTCCCAGACGTAGAACACGCTGGCGTCCGAGGGGTGCACCGTGATGTTGGCGCCGTTGGCGGTGACGTCGGCGATGTCGAACGTGAAGGTGTTCTGCGTCGGGTCGCCCGCAGCGGCCGACTTGAACTTCATCTTGGCGAGCTTGGTCGATGCGCTGTTCGTTGCCTCGTTGTAGCCGAAGGCCGAGACGTAGTACTCGGTGTCGGGCTGCAGCGAGCCGAAGTCGACGCCCGAAGAGATGGTCTTCTCGCCCTGATAGGTGAAGAGGAAGGCCATGGCGCCTCCGTAGAGCTTCAGCAGCTCCTCGACGAGCTTCTCGTCGCCCATCTGGTCGACCGAAGCGGCATCGCGCACGTCGATGAAGTAGGACATCGAGGCGTCGAGCGGCTTGACAAGGATGGAGGCGCTGTTGAAGGTGACCTCCTTGACCTCGAACGTGAAGGGCTCGGGTTCGGCCGAAGCCTCCACCTCAAAGGGTTCGCTCAGCGCGAAGTCTCCCGTGAAGCCTGCCTTGGCGTCGTGGCCGGCCACCAGAATGCGGTACTTGGTGGCGGGGGTGAGCTCACGCGCAAGGGTGAACTCCCCGGTGCCGGTGTGCAGGAGCGACGCTTCGGCCTCGAGCCCCTTGATGAAGGTGCGCAGGGCATCGTCGGAGAGCCCCTCGAAGGTCGACGCCTCGAAGAGGTTGCAGTAGTACGACGCCTGCTCGTCCGACGGGGTGACCTTGAGCGAGACGCCCTGCTGGTCGTAGCTGCCGAGCGTGATGGCGAAGGTGACGGCCGTCGGGGTGTCGGGGTCCGGGTCGGGTTTGGGGGTGGGAGTGGGGGAGTCGGTCTTCGAGTCGCTGCATCCGGTCAGGAGCGAAACGGCGGCGAAGCCGGCAAATAGCCCTTGCAGCAGGGCATGGAAGAAGCGGTGCTGTTTCATAGCGGGTTGATTTTGATGATTTGTTCGTGCTAAATGTAGTAAAAAAAGGTTTACTCTGCATCTTTCGGAGTAAAAAAGTACATTTTCGGCACATTTTCCCGACATCGGGTGCAGAATGGTTCGTTTTGGAGCCTTGTTTGCGGAGCGGGCCGGTGTCGGAACGTCGGAGCGTGTCGGGAAGTCGAAGTGTGCCGGGCCAGCAGAGCGTGCAGGGGTAACGGAGCGGCGCTTCGTTCGGGGCGGGCGCACCCTCTGCGGCGGAAGATGCGGCTGCGCTCTTATAAATAGGTGAGGGTTGAACGACGGTCGGGAGGTTGTCGGTGGTGGGGCAAAGGTTCGCGAAAGGCTTGCGCCTCGCCGTGGAGCAGCGGGGCCGCGCGGTCAACGGTCAATCGGTGGGAGCGTGGTGCGGGGGGGGCGTCCCGAGCATCTGTAACGCCGGGTCGGTCGGGGTTTGCGACGGCTCCGGGGAAAAAGAAAACCGCTCCTGAAGAGGAGCGGTTTTGTTGAGCTACCTGGATTCGAACCAAGAATAACAGGACCAGAATCTGTTGTGTTACCATTACACCATAGCTCAATGACGTTTTGGTGATGCAAAAGTAGATATTTATTTTGCAAATGCAAAGAAAATCGCAAAAAAAATGTATTTTTGTTTAAACTTTTTTTGGACGACAAACCGACACAAAACGCAAATGTAACCTTAAACCGTTGTTTTTATGGGAATTAAATTCCGCCTTACCGTAATGAACTTTCTCCAGTACGCCATCTGGGGAGCCTACCTGACCTCCATGGGGTCGTACCTCGTCGGCGTGGGACTGGCCTCGCATATCGGAATCTTCTATGCCATGCAGGGCATCGTGTCGCTCTTCATGCCCGCCATCGTGGGCATCATTGCCGACCGCTGGGTGCCGGCGCAGCGGCTGCTGGGCATCTGCCACCTGCTGGCTGCGCTCTTCATGGGGGCGGCCGGCTACTACGCCCTGGCTACGGGCGAAGGGGTCTCGTTCGGCGTGCTCTTCACGCTCTACTCGCTCAGCGTCGCCTTCTACATGCCCACCATCGCCCTCTCCAACTCGGTGGCCTACTGCGTGCTTGAAGGGTCGGGCTACGATACGGTGAAGTCCTTCCCGCCGATTCGCGTGTGGGGCACCGTGGGCTTCATCTGCTCGATGCTCCTGTGCGACGCGGCGGGCTTCCAGACCACCTACATGCAGTTCGTGCAGTGCGCCGTGCTGGGGCTGGTGCTGGGCGTCTACGCCATGACGCTCCCCTCGTGCCCGGTCAGCCGCGGCGGCGAGCGCAAGAGCCTGGTCGAGGCGCTTGGCCTGCGCGCCTTCACGCTCTTCAAGCAGCGCAAGATGGCGCTCTTCTTCATCTTCTCGATGCTGCTGGGCGTCTCGCTCCAGATAACCAACGGCTTTGCCAACCCCTTCATCACCAGCTTCCGTGACATTCCGCAGTTTGCCTCGACCTTCGGCGCGAACCACGCCAATGCGCTCATCTCGCTCTCGCAGGTCTCGGAGACGCTCTGCATTCTGCTCATTCCCTTCTTCCTCAAGCGGTTCGGAATCAAGAACGTAATGCTTATGGCAATGCTGGCCTGGGTGCTGCGCTTCGGACTGTTCGGACTGGGCAATCCCGGTCCCGGTGTCTGGATGTTCATCCTCTCGATGATTGTCTACGGCGTGGCGTTCGACTTCTTCAACATTTCGGGCTCGCTTTTTGTAAACAAGGAGACCGACGTCGCCATCCGTTCGAGCGCCCAGGGGCTCTTCATGATTATGACCAACGGCATCGGCGCCACCATCGGCACGCTCGGAGCGCAGGCGGTGGTCAACCGCTTCGTCTATTCGCAGACGGATGCCGAGGCAATGGTGGCCGGCTGGTCGACCTCGTGGCTCATCTTTGCGGGCTATGCACTGGTCGTGGCGCTGGTCTTCGCGCTGGTCTTCCGCTACCGGCATGACCCGAAGACGGTAGGCGACGTGCGGTAAAACAAACGACGACAATGAGAATTGAGATTAGTGACAAGTGCATCCGGTGCGGCCGCTGCGTGCGGGTCTGCCCCTTCGAGATTCTGGAGCAGGAGAAGCCCGGTATGCCGGTTACGGTGCAGCGGCCAGACCGCTGCATCGGCTGCGGCCACTGCGTGGCGGTCTGCCCCGCGTCGGCCATCGACCATGAGCTCTTCCCGGCCGGGACAATCCATCCGCTCGACCGCGCGGCGCTGCCGTCGGCCGATGCGGTCGAACTGCTGATCCGGGCACGCCGCTCGAATCGGGCGCTGACCGACATGCCCGTGCCCGAGGAGGCGTTGCGGCGGATTGTCGCCGCGGCGGACTGCGCCCCGACGGCCTCCAACGCCCGCGAACTGGGCTATACGCTGGTGACCGACCCCGCGAAGCTGCGCGCCGTGACGGAGTTCACGCTCGGAGTCTTCGACCGTACGGCGCGGCTGCTGTCGCATCCGCTCATGCGCCCCTTCGTGCGCTTCCTGATGCCCGACGCCGCGCGCTATCTGCCCGCCTTCCGCCGCATGAAGCAGCAGTATGCAGAGGGGCGCGACCCCATCCTGCGGGGTGCGACGGCCGTGCTCTTCATCCACGCTCCGCTCAAGAGCCGCTTTGCGGTCGAGGATTCCAATCTGGCCAGCCAGAACGCCTCGCTCATGGCCGAGGCGCTGGGTGTGAGTCAGATATACATGGGCTTCGTGCTGGTGGCCGGACGCCGCCAGAAGGGGGCGCTGGAGCAGCTTCTGGGTCTTGACGGGCGCCGCGTCTGCGCCGTGCTGGCGCTCGGCATGCCCGCCTTCCGGTTTGCCAATACGTTCGAGCGCAAGGCCTCGCCCGTAACGCGTCTTTGAATCGGCGGGCGGACGGGCGGATTGCCCTCTGTCTTGAAAGGCAGGGGATGGCTGCAAAAGCGGCCATCCCCTTACTTTTTTACCTGTTTTGGTCGATTTTTCCGATGATTTGTCCTATTTTTGTCTCCATCAGACCGCCCTTGATATCACTCGGTGCACGCTGCCGGGCCGTTGTCGGGGACGGCCGGTTTTTTTATTCATCCTGTTAAAAGTTTCAATGCTTATAGAAAATCTGGTTAATGGTTGGTTCAAGGTTTGGGTAGTGGCTGTATTGCTGTTCGGCACCGTCGCCTGCGACTCCTCCGACGGGGAGGGTAATCTGTCGCTGGCGGCTCCCGCCATCGGGCAGAGCGAGGAGCGCTCCACGGAGCCCGTGTTGCTCGCCTTCGGGTGGTCGGCCGTGGAGGATGCCGCCGAGTATGCCTACCGCCTCGACGAGGTGGTGGGCGAGGAGCTCCACCCTCTGTTGTCGGGCAAGACTGCCGCAACGTCGGTCGAGCTGGGCGGCGAGCGCGGACGTACGCTCTCGCTCGGTACGACCTACCGCTTCTCCGTGCAGGCGCTGCCCGCCGAGGGTGTGACGCTCTCGGCTTCGGCCTTCGCCAGCGTCGACATCACGACGAGCGAGGCGCCGATTGCCCTGACGGTCGAGAACCTCACCTATCGCTCGGCGCGGCTGCGGGTCGAGCCCAAGGACGGAGTGTTGCTCTATCAGTTCGCACAGATTCCCGTCGAGAAGTATCTGGCCTACGACTCCGACATGGCCTTCATCGAGGGGTATGATTTCGGCTACTACAAGGCGATGACGGCCGCCATGCCCTGGGTGAAGTGGTACCAGTGGATGGAGGAGGCCTCGAAAACGGGCAACAGCGTCTACGATACGCGCATCCTGAATCCCGGTGTGGACTACATGTTTTATGCCTACGGCGTGGAGTTCGACTCCTCGAACGAGGAGGAGCCCGTACGTGTCACTACGCCGCTCTACATCAAGAACTTCACCACGCCCGAGTGGAAGGCGACGAGCAACTGCACGTTCGACGTTGAGGTGACCGGCCAGGAGCTGGTCGAGGTGACCGATTCCGAGACCGGCGAGCCGTTCAATACGGTTAACGTGACGGTCGAGGTGACCCCCTCGGACGATACCGAACACTACTACGTGGCCTTCCCCCAGAGCGACGTGGTGGCCGACAACGGCGGCGACTACGGCTATGCCTTTGCGCTGGTGCTCTCGATAGAGCAGTACGAGGGTATTTCGAGCTGGTTCGCCCCGGCATTCTTTCGAAGGGCAAGGCGACCGTCTCGGCCATCGACCACGGCTTCTCCGTTCTGCCCGGGACGAAGTGCTCGGTACTGGTCTTCGGCGTGAGCGAGCTGGGGTTGGTGACCACCGCAATCCAGCGTCTGGACATCGATGCGGTTTCCAAAGGGTCGGCTGCGGGCAGCTCCTCGGGCGTCAAGCTGGGCCGCGGTGCCTTTGCCGGCCATCCGGCAGTCCGGCAGCGGCTCTAATTCCCTGCCTCGGCCCCTACGTGCGGAGAGCTGCCTCCGCGCGCAGGCGGTCCGGGTGACAAAAAAGCGGACACTCCGACGAGTGTCCGCTTTATGTTTTGTGCCGCTGCCTCTCCGGCATCCAGCCGTGCCGGCTTCTGTTTATCTCGCCGGGTTTCTGTCTGTTCGTGTCGGTCCCCAGTTCGTTCCCACCGGGCAACCGTCCGTCCCTGTCGGCTCCTGTCGGCCCCCCCCGGCATCAGTACATGTTGTCGTAGCGGCTCTGGCTCTTGTCGTACTTCAGGTCGGCAAGCGAGGCGGCCTTCACGCCGATGTTGAAGCTCCAGCTGCGGTAGTATCCGAAGGGAATCCACGAGAAGGACATCTGCCAGCAGTGCAGGTCACGCGTGATGGAGACCGACGAGGTGGTGAGCTTGTTGTTGGCAATGTCGTAACCGCCCTGGAACGTGACGCCCATCTTGGGGGTGATGTTGACACTGCCGTTGAAGCCGATGGTCTGCGAGACGTTGGCCCGGTAGCCCTTGGGCGGATAGTTGCCGTAGGAGACCGAGTAGTTGACCGTATAGTTGAAGCCGAAGTTCCACGGCAGCGAGAAGTCGTAGTAGGTCTGGGCCATGTATTGCCGGCGCAGCACGGGGTCCATCGACCCGTAGGGGTCGTAGAAGGGGTTCATGTACTCGGGCGGGATGCTGGTGATGTCGTTGACGGCCGGTTGCGAGCGGTCGTCACGCGACTTGAAGGTGTAGCCGAACGACCATCCCGTCGAGACGATGCGTCCCGGGAAGAAGAGCTTGTTGTAGCGCCGTCCCTCGGGGGTCACGCGGTAGGGGTCGAGCGTGGCCGAGAGGTTGATGCCGAAGTTGTTGAAGAGCGTCGTACGGAACGAGATGCTGATGTTCGAGAGGTTCATCGAGTCGGCCAGGAAGTTGTACGAACCGCTCAGACGCAGCTCGTCGATGAGCTTGATTTTCTTCACGCCCGAGGTGTCGCGCTTCGAGAGCACCTTCATCTCGAGGTTCTGCGAGAGCGAGAAGGTCATCGCCGCCTGCTGGCCCGAGCTGGGGACGCCGTAGGCGTTGACCGCATAGGGCGAATAGGTGGTGAAGTTGCCCAGCGAGTCGGTCTGCCGCATGCGGTAGTAGCCGTAGCGCGGGTCGCCGAAGTTGGGGGCGTAGGAGAAGCCGATGGAGGGGGTCAGCGTATGGCGGATGGCCTGGAGCTTGCGGTCCTTGCGCTTCTTGGTGAAGTCGTACATGCCGTAGATGGTCGTCGAGGCCGAAACGTTGGCCGTGTAGTTGTAGAGGCGGTAGAATCCGTACTGGGGCGCAAGCGTGTCGGTGCGGTTGGTGACGGGGTTCCACTCATACTCCTGCTTCTTGAAGTACCACTTCTCCGTATAGTTGAACGACGGCGAGATGTTGATGTAGTTGAGCAGGTTGAACGACGCCGAGACGGGAATCGAGTGCTCGATGCCGTTCTTCATGTTGTCGAACGTCTTGCTCGAGAAGAGCTCCGACTCGGTGGCCGAGACCGAGTTGGTCATCTTGCCGGTGTACTGCATCGAAATCTTCTCGTACCAGCGCTCCTTGCCGATGCGCTCCTTGCGCTTGAAGGGGTAGATGCGCGAGACGTTGAAGACCAGCGTGGGGAGCGTGACCGAGATGGTCTTGTTGCTCGAGTTCTGCGAGATGGCCATGTTGGCCGAGAGCGAGAAGGGGGTGCCGGCCCAGTTCTTCGAGTAGGAAATCGAGGAGTTGGTCTGCGTGGCAAGAATGTCGTTGAGGTTGGTGGCCGCATAGCGGTTGTAGCCGCTCGTGCGGAAGTTCACCGAGGCCGAGAAGGTCGAACCGGGGTTGGCCTTGGCATCCTGCGAGTGGGTCCACTGGATGCTGAAGTCGCTGCTCTTGGTGTAGTCGGGTTCGCCCTTCTCGCCGATTTTGTTGTTCGAGTATTGGACGTTGAAGCTGCCGCTGTACTTGTAGCGCTTGATGTAGCGCGCCGCGGCCGAGGCCTCCCACGAGCCGAGCGTATAGAAACCGCCGCGCACGGCCAGGTCGGCGTGGTCGCCCAGCGTGAAGTAGTAGCCCATGTCGCGCATGTAGAAGCCCTTGGTGGCCACCTCGCCGTAGGTGGGCATCAGCAGACCCGACTTCGGGCCGCTGCTGATAGGGAAGAAGCCTTCGGGGATGCCGAGGAAGTAAATCGGCACATCCTCCATGACGAGGTAGGCCGGACCGGTGACCACCTTCTTGCCGGGAATCACCTTCGCCTTGGTCATTGCCAGATAGAAGTGCGGGTGGTCCGTATTTTCGCAGGTGGTGTATTTGCCGTTTTCGATGTTGATGGTGTTGTCGGGCATCTTCTTCACACTGCCGCCCACCAGCCAGCCGTCGCCCTGCTGCGTGGCCACGCCCTTGATTTTGGCCTTCTTCGTGTCGATGTTGTAGACAATCGTGTCCATCGCGTAGGACTCGCTGCCCTCCGAAAACTCGGGCTTGGTGACCGTGGGTTTCCCCTCGACCGTGTCGGCCTTGCCGTATGCGTAAATCAGCTTGTTGTCCATGTTGATGCGCATGAAGTCGGCCTTCAGGCTGCTGTTCTGGTAGGAGACGCTGCCTTCGTTGTAGACGTAGACCGTCTTGTTGCGCACGTCGTAGACCAGTGAGTCGGTGTTCTGGCCCGAGATGATGTCTTCGAGAAAGGCGCCCCCCTTCTTGCCGCCCTTGCGCTTCGAGGAGTCGCGCTGCGGGGCCGCGCTCTTCTGCTCGACGAGCGAGTCGACCGAGGCGCTGAAGAGCGAGTCGCGCTCCTGCTGGGGCAACGAATCGAAGGCGGCGCGGCGGCGCTCCGCTTCGCGGGCCTCGCGCTGCTGGCGGCGCCGCTCGCGGCGGCTCAGCGGCTCTTCGGGGGTTGCGGTCTCCTGGCGGGCGATGGCTTCGCGGGCCGAGTCGGAGGCACGGTTCAGGGTATCACGCAACGGGGCCGCTCCCGCAGCAGGAGAGGCCGGAAAGCCGAAGACCAGCTGCGCGAAGAGCAGGACGACGGCTGCCGAGACGAGATATTTTACCCGGAATTTCTCCAAATTTTCAAAAAATTACGTACCTTTGCCGACAAGTCGGCAAAACACCTCCGAGGGGTGTCCTTCGCTCTGCCGGGAGGCATTTTCGGGGCGCGACAAAGATAGGTAAAAATTTACAGAAAGCTAACAATTCACCTCACAATATGCGGGGAAGATTTCTTGCAGCAGTGGCCTTTGCGCTGTGCGCCGTTCTTATGAACGGTGCGCAGGCGGAAAATATTGCGCCGGGGCTCAAGGTCATCGTGCTCGATGCGGGCCATGGCGGCAAGTTCCCCGGGGCGCACTACGGCAAGGTCTACGAGAAGGACCTCACGCTGGCGGTGGTGCTCCGTCTGGGGCGGCTCATCGAGCAGGGGATGCCCGGGGTGAAGGTGGTCTATACGCGCAAGACGGACAAGGAGCTGGGCGCTACGCTGCTCGACGACCTGCAGGCGCGGGCCGACATTGCCAACGGCGCCGGCGGCGAGCTCTTCGTCTCGGTGCACGTCAATGCGGCGGCGGCAACCTCGGCGCGCGGTGTCGAGACGCTCATCATGGGCGAGACGCCCAAGGAGCAGCGCTACAACGAGAACGCCCTCTACGAGAGCAACCGCGAGGACCTCATCGACATGTCGGACGAGCGGACGGCGGCCATCGTGCGGGCCTACATCCAGAACCTGCAGTTCACCTACGGCGAGTACAGCATGGCGATGGCCCGCTGCATCCAGAGCCGCTACGGCAAGGCGGGACGCCACCTGCGGGGCATCAAGCCCCAGCTGCTGCGCGTGCTCTACGCCACCGACATGCCGGGCGTGCTGACCGAAATCGGCTTCATGTCCAACCCCCAGGAGATGGCCTACATGAAGTCCGAGAAAGGACAGGCCGAAATCGCCCGCTCGCTCTACAACGCCGTGCGCGACTACGACGCCTACCTGCGCGGGACGCAGCTTCCGGAGCTCGACGAGGCCGATGCGGAGGAGGAGCCGGCGCCCGAGACCGTTCAGGCGGCCGGGGAGCGGAAGAGCGGCTCCGAGGCTGCGCAGCGTGCCGATACGGAGGTGCGCTACGCGGTGCAGGTGCTTGCGAGCCCCCGGCAGGTTGCCCTCTCCTCGTCGCAGTTCGGCAAGTACCGCAACAAGGTGAAGCAGTACGATGCGGAGGGGAGCTTCCGCTACAAATATTGTGTGGGGGAGTACCGCACCCAGGAGGAGGCCCGCAAGGCGCTCCGCGAGGTGCGCCGCAGCTTCCCCGATGCCTTCGTGGTGCGTTGCAGCGGGGGCCGGATTGTCAAATAAAGCATTTGAGCCATGAAAGTGAAAAGAGAAGCCAAAATCGGAATATTCGCCGTCACGATGATTCTCGCCGCATGGGCGGGCATCCGCTTCCTGAGCGGCATCGACATCTTCAGCCGCAACGTGGAGTACTATGCCGCCTACGACCAGATTAACGGCGTGCAGGCCGCCTCGCCCATCATGATGCGGGGCGTGAAAATCGGTACGGTGACCGGCATCGCCTTCGACCCGGCAAAGAGCGACAAGGTGGTGCTGCAGCTCACCATCCGCCGTACGTACCGCATCCCGACCGACTCCGAGGCCAAGATTGTCAGCCAGAGCCTGATGGGCGGCAAGGCCATCGAGGTGAGCTACGGCGCGGCCTCGACCTACCTCGAGGCGGGCGATACGATTCGTTCAAGCCGCGACCGCGACCTGATGGACATGGCCGACTCGGAGCTCGACTTCTTCAAGCAGCGCTTTTCGCGGCTGACCGACGACCTGTCGCAGACGCTGGGCAACATCAACCGCCTGCTGGAGGAGAATGCCGCCAGCCTCTCGGGGACGATGACCCATCTGAACTCCATCACGGGCAACGTCGACGAGCTGCTCGCCGCCGAGCGGACGCATCTGCACGAAGCCATCGGCGGACTGTCGGAGTTCGCCGGGACGCTGGGCGAGAATGCCGGCCGCGTGGACAGCATCCTGCGCAGTGTCAATGCGATGGCCGGGGAGCTCTCCGAGCAGGAGTTCGCCTCGAATCTGGCCGGCTCGGTCGAGGAGCTCAACGCCCTGCTCGAGAAGCTCAACGAGCAGCAGGGGACGCTCGGCAAGCTGGTGGGCGATGCGGCGCTCTACGATTCGCTCACGGAGGCGAGCGGCAACCTCGCGACGCTGCTCGAGGATTTGAAGCAGTACCCGGCGCGTTACGTCCACCTTTCGCTCTTCGGGCGTGACCCCGAGAAGATGAAGGCCCGTGCCGAGCGCCGTGCCGCGAAGGAGGCGGCCCGTGCCGAGCGCGACTCGCTCAAGCGCGCCGCGCAGCAGTAGCCGAGGCGGTGCCGCGGAGCGCGGAGGGCGACTTGTCCTTTTCGGGCAGCTGCGGCTGGAGCCGGCGAGACATCGGGGCCTGCGGTGGCGATAGAGAGGTGATGGAAACGATTGATGAGACGATGTGGACATGCGGCGTCTCGCAGCGTTCGTTCCGGGGCGGAGCGCCCGACGGGCGGAGCGCGGGAGCGGGACGGCAGGCGGCAGATGGATACGATACAATGTGATGCAAACCCCTTCCTCGGGAGGGGTTTGATTCATGAAGAGGGGCGGCCTTCGAAGCGGGAGAAGCTCCCCGTTCAGGGGCGGCCCGGCAGAAAGGGGCGCGTATGGCTCCGCTGTAACGTGTGGTTCCTTAGAATAGTTTGTTTTATGATATATCCGGATACTTTCGAACAGAAAATCGGTTTCGACCGAATCCGAGAGCAGGTGGCCGCCGGCTGTACGATGCAGGCGGCCCGCGAGAAGCTCGCTGCCGAGGGCTTCTCGACCTCGGCCCGCGAGATTGAGCGGCGCCTGGCGCTGGCCGACGAGATGCGCCAGCTGCTCGACCTCGAGCGCGACTTCCCCTCGGGCGACTTCCCCGATGTCGACGGCGTGATGGCCAAGCTGCAGGTCGAGGGTACCTTCCTCGACGTGGAGGAGGTGGTCACGCTGCGGCAGGCCCTTGCGGCCGTCGGGGCGATTGTCTCGTTCATCCAGACGCGGGGCGAGAGCCGCTATCCGGCCCTTTATGCCCGCAGCCGCGGGGTGGAGGCTTTCCCCGAGATTGTGCGGCGCATCGACTCGATTGTCGACAACTTCGGCGAGGTGAAGGACAGCGCCTCACCCGCGTTGCAGGAGGTGCGTCGCTCCATCCGCGAACGCGAGGGGCAGGCGGCCAAGCGGCTGCAGCAGGTGCTGGCTGCCGCCAAGGGGGCGGGCATCGTCGATGCCGACGCCCAGATTTCCATCCGCGACGGACACCCCGTGATTCCCGTCGCCGCTTCGAACAAGCGCAAGCTGCAGGGCTTCATCCACGACGAGTCGGCCACGGGCCGCACCTTCTACGTCGAGCCGGTCGAGGTGGTCGAAATCAACAACGAGCTGCGCGAGCTGGAGTATGCCGAGCGGCGCGAGGTTGTCCGCATCCTCACCGAGTTCACCGACTCCATCCGCCCCGATGCGCCGCTCATCGCCGCCTCGGGCGACTACCTCTCGGATGTCGACATGGTGCGGGCCAAGGCGCGCTGGGCCTCGGAGAACGGCTGCGGACGGCCGATTGTCTCGACCGACGACCGCCTCGTGCTGCGGAATGCCCGCCATCCTCTTTTGCAGCAGACGCTGCGCGCCCAGGGGCGCGAGGTGGTGCCCCTCGACATGCAGCTTGACCGCGAAAAGCACATTCTGGTCATCTCGGGCCCCAACGCCGGCGGCAAGTCGGTCTGCCTGAAGACCACCGGCATCGTGCAGTACATGTTCCAGTGCGGATACCTCGTCCCGGCTTCTGAGGTCTCCGAGCTGCCCGTCTTCCGCAGCATCTACATCGACATCGGCGACGAGCAGTCGATGGACGACGACCTGTCGACCTACTCGTCGCACCTGCTCAACATGAAGCACATGCTTGCCGGGGCGTCGTCTCAGACGCTGGTGCTCATCGACGAGTTCGGTTCGGGCACCGAGCCCATCATCGGCGGCGCCATCGCCGAGACCATCCTCGAGCGGCTGCTCGAGAAGGGGTGCTACGGCGTCATCACGACCCACTACGCCAACATCAAATACTATGCGGCCAGCACCGAGGGGATTGCCAACGGCGCCATGGCCTTCGACGTGCAGCACATCCGGCCGCTCTTCCGTCTGGAGATGGGCAAGCCGGGCAGCTCGTTCGCCATCGAAATCGCCCGCAAAATCGGACTGCCCGAGGAGATTATCCGCGAGGCGGGCGAGAAGGCGGGCAGCGACCACATCAACATCGAGAAGCAGCTGCGCGAGATTGCGCGCGACAAGCACTACTGGGCGCAGAAGCGCGAGCGCATCCGTCTGACGGACCGCAAGGTCGAGGAGCTGGAGCGCAACTATGCCGAGCAGCTCTCGAAAATCCGCACCGAGCGGAACGAAATCATCCGCCGCGCCAAGCAGGAGGCCCAGGAGCTGGTCGCCGAGGCCAACCGCCAGATTGAGAACACCATCAAGACCATCCGCGAGGCGCAGGCCGACAAGGAGCTCACGCGCATGGCGCGCAAGGAGCTGGAGGAGTTCCGCGATACGGTCGAGCAGCGCGACGACGAGGAGCACGACGCCTCGGTGGCGCGCGAGATGGAGCGCATCGAGCGGCGGCGCCAGCGGCGGGCCGAGCGGCGCGAGCAGGAGGCTGCGGCAAAGAGCGATGCGGCACCGGCCGAGGCGCCCAAACCGCGCGAGGTGGAGGTCGGCTCGAAGGTCCGCATGGCGGGGCAGGAGATGGTCGGCGTGGTGCAGTCAATCAAGGGACGGCGGGCGCAGGTGGCCTTCGGGCAGATTCTCACGACCGTCGAGAAGGAGCGGCTGCAGGTGGTCTCGAACAACGAGTACCGCGAGGCGACGCGTCCCCAGACGGCGCGGACCCGCATCTCGGTCGACATCTCGGCGCGCAAGCTCAACTTCCGCGACCACATCGACGTGCGGGGCATGCGGGCCGCCGAGGCGCTCGAGGCGGTGCAGGACCTGGTGGACGATGCGCTGATGGTGGGCGTAAGCTCGGTGACCATCCTCCACGGAAAGGGCACCGGCGCGCTCAAGGAGGAGATTCGCCGCTACCTGCGGACGGAGCCCGAGGTGGTGAGCGCCGTCGACGAGCATGCCGACCGCGGCGGCGCCGGCATCACGGTGGTGACCTTCGATACGAACTGACCCGACGGCGCCGCTGCGCCCTCCGGACTCTGCCTTCCGCCCTCCGGCCGGCGGAGCGGGCGGCAGGATGCACTCCCTTCGGGGCCGCGCTCCCTTCGGGGGGGGAAACGGACTGCGGAGTGCCGGCGCCGGAGCAAGGGCCGGGGCCAAAGGCCGGAGTCAAAGGCCGGAGCAAGGGCCGGAACAAGACCCGGAGCAGCTGTCCGGGCTGCTGTCCGAGCGAATGCCCGGGCAACTGCCCGACGCAAAGGGCCGGAACAAAGAGATGGAACCTTTTAGTTTAGTGATTCGTTCATGAAATACCTTCTTTCGCAGATTGCCGCCATCGTGGGCGGCAGCCTGTACGGGGCGGACGCCGAGGTCCGCTCGGTGGTGACCGACAGCCGCTCGCTCTCGTGCGAGTTCGGCTCGGCCCCGATGTTTGTCGCCATGCGCGGCGCCAACCACGATTCGCACGACTTCGTGCGCGAAATGCAGAGCCGGGGGGTGAAGTCCTTTCTGGTAGAACGCCGCCTGGAGGAGCTCGAGGAGGGCACGTGCGGCTTCGTGGTGGTCGACCACGCCATTGCGGCGCTGCAGCGTCTGGCGGCCTACCACCGCGCGCAGTTCCACGGGACGGTGGTGGGCATCACCGGCTCGAACGGCAAAACGGTCATCAAGGAGTGGATTGTCGAGGAGCTGCCCGCCGGCGTGAAGTTCTACCGCTCGCCCAAGAGCTACAACTCGCAGCTGGGCGTGCCCCTCTCGGTACTGATGCTCGAGGGCGACGAGGAGCTGGCGATTTTCGAGGCGGGCATCTCGCGTCCGGGCGAAATGGCGCGTCTGGAGCGCATCATCCGCCCCGACGTGGTGGTCTTCACCTCGATTGGCGACGCCCACCAGGAGAACTTCCTGAGCCTCGAGCAGAAGTGCGACGAGAAGATGGTGCTGGCCCGCAGCGCCCGCAAAATCATCTACCACAGCTACTACGAGCCGCTCGGCGCGATGATTGAGGCCCGCTTCCCGGAGCGCCGGCCGGTCGATGCCGCCCGCTTCCCCGAGGTGGCGGAGAGCGTCGTGGGCAACGCCGCCTCGCGCCGCAACGCCCAGATTGTCGAGGCCTTCTGTGCCGTGATGGGCTATCCGGCCCCGAGCTTTGCCTCGGCACCCGCGGTGGCCATGCGCCTCGAGGTGAAGGAGGGTATCAACGACTCGGTGCTGGTCAACGACGCCTACAACCTCGACCTCAACTCGCTGGCGCTGGCGCTCGACTACCTCCACAACATCGCCCTCTCGCGCCGCAAGACGCTCGTGCTGTCGGACATCCCCCAGAGCGGCCTGCCCGACGAAGAGCTCTACGCCCGCGTGGCCGGCATGGTCGAGCGGGCCGGCGTGGAGTACTTCATCGGCATCGGCCCGCGGCTGCGCCGCTTTGCCGGGCTCTTCAACTGCCGGCGCTCCTTCTACGCCTCGACCGACGAGTGCATCGCCCGCATCCCGCGCGAGGCGGTGGCCGGCTGCACGGTGCTGCTCAAGGGGGCGCGCGACTACCGCTTCGAGAAGCTGGCCCACGCCCTCTCGCGCAAGAGCCATACGACGGTGCTCGAGGTCGACCTCGACGCCATGCGCGACAACCTCAACTACTTCCGCTCGAAGCTCTCCTTTGGCACGCGCCTGGTGGCGATGGTCAAGGCGGCCAGCTACGGTACGGGCGACTTCGAGGTGGCGCAGATGCTCCAGCACGAAGGGGTCGACTATCTGGCCGTCGCCTTTGCCGACGAAGGGGTGCTGCTGCGCGAGCGGGGCATCACGATGCCCGTGGTGGTGCTCAACGCCGATGCCGACAGCTTCGACGTGATGATTGCCAACCGTCTGGAGCCCGAAATCTACAGCTTCCACTCGCTCGAGGCCTTCGAGGCGGCGGCCGAGCAGGCCGGCGAGAGCCGCTATCCGATTCACATCAAGCTCGACACGGGGATGCACCGTCTGGGCTTTGTCGAGGAGGAGCTCCCGCACCTTGCCGAGCGGCTCCGTGCGACGACGCAGGTGCAGGTGGCCACCATCTTCTCGCACCTCAACTGCGCCGACATGCCCGAGGAGGACGAGTACACGCGGGCCCAGATTGCCCGCTTTGCGCGGATGAGCTCGCAGCTGGCCGAGGCGCTGCCCTACGGCGTCATCCGCCATACGGCCAATTCGGCCGCCATCGAGCGCTTTCCCGAGGCGCAGTTCGACATGTGCCGGCTGGGCATCGGGCTCTACGGCTTCGGCTGGCGCCACAATCCGGCGCTGCGCCCCGTGGCGACGCTCAAGACCCGCATCGTGCAGCTCAAGCACCTCCGCGCAGGCGATACGGTGGGCTACGGCCGTGCCGGGAAGCTCGACCGCGATACGGTGACGGCGACCATCCCCGTGGGCTATGCCGACGGTCTGGACCGCCATTTGAGCTGCGGCCGCTGGTCGATGCGCGTCAAGGGGATGCCGGCCCCCATCGTGGGGCGCATCTGCATGGACAGCTGCATGATTGACGTGACGGACATCCCCGGCGTTGCGGGGGGCGACGAGGCGGTGATTTTCTCGGCCGAGCCGGGCAACGACCCCGAGACGATGGCCCAGGTACTCGGCACCATCTCCTACGAGGTGCTCACCTCCGTGTCGGGCCGCGTCAAGCGCATCTATCTCAAGGAGTAACATCTAAAAAGGACCGACCATGACATCGCAACCCGTGCGGAAGGGCACGCTCTACCTGATTCCCTGTCCCATCTCGGACGAAACGGCACCCTGGGAGGTGCTTCCCGCGGCCAACCGGGCCGTGATGGATGCGCTCGACTACTTCATCGTCGAGAACGTCCGCACGGCGCGGCGCTTCCTCTCGAAGGCAGGCGTCGCCCGCCCCATCGCCGAGCTGGAGTTCCGCGAACTGAACGAACATACGGCTGCCGGCCGCGAGGTCGAGGAGCTGGTGCGGCCGCTCGAGCAGGGGCGCTCGGCCGGCGTGATTTCCGAGGCTGGTGTGCCGGGCGTGGCCGACCCCGGAGCGCTGGTGGTCGAGGCGTGCCACCGCCGCGGCATCCGCGTGGTGCCGCTCGTGGGCCCCTCGTCGATTATCCTTGCGGTGATGGCCTCGGGTCTCAACGGACAGTCGTTCGCCTTCAACGGCTATCTGCCCGTCAAGGCGCCCGAACGGCAGCGCGCCATCCGCGCGCTCGAGCGGCGGGCCCGCACGGAGCATCAGTCGCAGCTCTTCATCGAGGCGCCCTACCGCAACGTGAAGCTGCTGGAGGAGCTGCTCACGGTCTGCGCCCCGGAGACGCGCCTGACGGTGGCGGCCGACCTCACGGCGCCGGGCGAGCTGGTCGAGACCCGTACGGTGGGGGAGTGGCGCGCGCATCCGCGTCCCGAGCTGAACCGGCGGCCTGCCATTTTCATCCTTGGATAACGCATTCGGCCGCTTGGTATGCATTTTGTGCCATAGATGTCGGAAAATATGAAAAAACACAGATATATGGAACAGGAAAAAGTTTATAACGAGGAGGTTAAGGACCGCGAGGGCTCCAAGGGAGCGAGCGGTGAACCTGCCGGCGAAGAGTCCGCACGTGCCAATATGGCAGACGGCGGTGAGGCCGCGCATGACACGATGTCAGAGGCGGATGCAGCCGACAAGAAGGCTTCCGACAAGGAGTCGGCCGAGGCCGCGAAGGAGGAGCAGAAGCCCGACCTCGAGGCCGAAATCGCCGAGTGGCGCGACAAGTACCTGCGTCTGCAGGCCGAATTCGACAACTACCGCAAGCGTACGCTGCGCGAGAAGATGGAGCTGGTGCAGACCGGCGGTCGCGACGTGCTGCTGGCGCTGCTGCCGGTGCGCGACGACGTGCAGCGCGCCGTCGAGGCGATGGAGAAGAGCGACGACATTGCGGCGCTGCGGGCGGGCGTCAACCTCATTGCCCAGAAGTTTACCGAGGCGCTGCGTCAGCGCGGCGTGACGGAGATTGAGGCCAAGGGCAACGAATTCGACGCCGATTTGCACGAGGCCGTGGCCAAGTTCGCGGCCGGCGAAGAGAACAAGGGTCGCGTCATCGATGTGGTCCAGACGGGTTACATGCTGGGCGACAAGGTGCTGCGATTCGCTAAAGTTGTTGTAGGAGAGTAGAACCATGGCAGAGAAAAGGGATTATTACGAGGTCCTGGGCGTTGCCAGGAACGCTAACGCAGACGAAATAAAGAAGGCCTACCGCAAGGCGGCCATCAAGTACCACCCGGACAAGAACCCCGGCGACAAGGAGGCCGAGGAGAAGTTCAAGGAGGCGGCCGAGGCATACGACGTGCTCTCGAATCCCGACAAGCGTGCGCGCTACGACCAGTACGGCCATGCCGGCATGAGCGGCGCGGCGGGCGGCGGAGCCGGCGGTTTCGGCGGCTTCAGCGGCGGCGGCTTCTCGATGGAGGATATCTTCTCGCAGTTCGGCGACATCTTCGGCGGCCACTTCGGCGGCGGAGGGTTCCGCTCGTCGTCGACGGGCGGCGGCCGGCGCGTGAATCGCGGTTCGGACATCCGTATCAAGGTCAAGCTGACGCTCGAGGAGATTGCCAACGGCGTGACCAAGAAGCTCAAAATCAACAAGACCGTAGCGTGCGACAAGTGCGGCGGCACGGGTGCCAAGGATGCCAACTCCTATGCAACCTGCTCGAAGTGCGGCGGTACGGGCTATGTGACGCGCGTCGAGAACACCTTCTTCGGCCGCATGCAGACGCAGGGTGTCTGCCCCACGTGCGGCGGTACGGGCAAGGTCATCACGGCCGCGTGCGACCAGTGCAAGGGCGAAGGGACGCTGCGCGGTCAGGAGGTGGTCGAAATCAAGATTCCGGCCGGCGTGGGCGAGGGCATGGTCCTCACCGTCTCGGGCAAGGGCAATGCGGCACGCCAGGGCGGCGTGAACGGCGATTTGCAGGTGCTCATCGAGGAGGAGCCGGACCCCGAACTGACGCGTGACGGCAACGACCTGATTCACAACCTGAACATCACGGTGACGACGGCCCTGCTGGGCGGTACGGTCGAAGTGCCGACCGTGGGCGGCCGCGCCAAAATCAAGATTGCGCCGGGAACCCATGCGGGCAAGGTGCTGCGTCTGGCGGGCAAGGGTCTGCCCGACGTGAACGGCTACGGCCGCGGCGACGAGCTGGTGGTGGTCGACATCACCATCCCCTCGAAGCTCACCTCCGAGGAGAAGCGCCTGGTCGAGCAGCTGGCCCAGCAGCCTTCGTTCCAGAAGGCCGAATCGGTCAAAAATCAGAATATCTTCGAGCGGATGAAGAGTTTCTTCCGTTAGCGGATAATAAATGGCGGGAAAAATTCGTACCTTTACCGGGTAAAGGGGCGGATTTTTCCCTTTTTTGTGCAACCACCAAACACTTGAAGCTATGTCCGGTTTCGGTCCCTACAAGAAGCATCCGAACAAATTCAACTACATACCGCGCTACTACGACCCCGAAAAGGAGGCCCGCGAGCAGCGCCGTGCCGAACTGCTCGGCAAACGGTCGGAGGACGAGGAGCGCGAGTACCGCCCCGGCCAGCTGATTCGCACGCAGCGCGAGGCACGTGCCGCACGCCGTTCCGAGGAGGAGCGGTCGGGCCGCCGCCAGATTTGGAAGATGATGCTCGGCGTGGTCGTCATGCTGCTCATCATCGTGCTGCTCTTCCCGCGTCTGGCCCGCCTCTTCTTGTGGGTGCAGGGCTCGGCCCGCGAGCGTCAGGAGCAGGTTGTCGAGCAGCGCCGGCCGGCCAATGAGCTGGACCAGCGCGGTGTGAGCGACGTGGAGTGGCAGGCGCAGCCCATCACGGTGGTGCCGAACGATTATCAGGGGGAGGAGTAGACGGATGGCAGACAAAATCAGACTTCTGCCCGAGGTTGTCGCCAACCAGATTGCGGCCGGCGAGGTGGTCAACCGCCCCGCTTCGGTGGTGAAGGAGATGATGGAGAATGCCATCGATGCCGGAGCCACGGAGGTGAAGGTCAACTTCCGCGACGGCGGCCGCGACCTGATTCAGATTGTCGACAACGGCTGCGGCATGTCGCCCGTCGATGCCCGCATGGCCTTCGACCGCCATGCGACGAGTAAAATCCGTTCGGTCGAGGATATCTATGCGCTGCACACCTTCGGATTTCGCGGCGAGGCGCTCGCCTCGATTGCGGCCGTCTCGCAGGTCGAGCTGCGCACGCGCCAGGAGGGCGACGAGGTGGGTACGCGCACCGAAATCAACGGCGGCGTCTTCGTCTCGCAGGAGCCCGTGGCCTGCCCCGTGGGGTCGCAGTTCTTCGTGCGTAACCTCTTCTACAACGTGCCGGCGCGGCGCCGCTTCCTGGAGAAGAGCACCACGTCGTCGAACCAAATCAAGGCCGAATTCCAGCGCGTGGCGCTCTGCAATCCGCAGGTCGCCTTCGAGCTCTACTCCAACGACGCCCCGCTCTACCGGTTGAGGGCGGCGACGCTCGCCACGCGCATTGTCGACGTCATCGGGCGCCACATCAAGCAGAATCTGCTGGAGGTCTCGGCCGACACCTCAATCGCCTCGGTCGAGGGCTTCATCGGCCAGCCGGCTGCCGCCAAGAAGCGCAATACGGAGCAGTTCCTCTTCGTCAACGGCCGCTACTTCAAGAGCAGCTACCTCTACAGCGCCATCATGAAGGCCTACGAGAAGCTCATCCCCGGCAACTGCGCGCCCTCCTATTTCCTCTACCTGACGGTTGACCCGGCGCGCATCGACGTGAACGTCCATCCGCAGAAGACCGAGGTGAAGTTCGCCGACGAGGAGGCCGTATGGCAGATTATCAACGCTGCCGTGCGCGAGACGCTCGCCAAGACGGGCGCCGTGCCGATGATGGACTTCGACAGCGACCGTACGGTCGAGATTCCGGTGCTGCGCCGCGGCGCGCTCTACAGCGAACCCCCCGCGCAGTCGAACCTCGACTACAACCCCTTCCGCGAATCCTACATCGACCCGACGGCTCCCGACCCCAACGAGGAGTTCACGGGCTTCGATGTCCCCTATACGGTGCCCGACGCCTCGACGGAGGTGGCCGACAGCGCCGCCTCCTTCGCGCCGCGCGCCGGAGCCCGGCAGCCGGGCGGTGCCGGCATTCCGGCATTCCGTCCTTCCGATGCCGGCCCGGCTGGGGAGCCGGACGAGGCCGATGCGGCCCCCTGGCGGAGCCTTTCGCCGGGTGCCACCGCTTTTGACGCATTCGACGGCGGAGCCTCGGCCGAGGAGTTCGACGACATCGTCTCGCCGAGTGAGCAGGGCACCGCAGGGGAGGAGGAGAGCGAGCTGGAGTTCGTCTCCTCGTCGGTGGGCGAGCAGCAGCAGCTTCAGCTCGACGGCGGGGCGCCCGCCTTTGCCGGGGCCATTCCGCTGGCGGGCGGATACGCCGCCGCCTCGTACGGCGGACGGCTGGTGGCAGTCGACCTGCGGCGTGCCCGCGAGCGGGTGCTCTACGAATACTATCTGGCGACGCTGAGCTCGGGTGCGGCGCCCAGCCAGCAGCTGCTCTTCCCCGAGCATCTGCTCCTCTCGGAGGAGGAGTATGCGCTGCTCGAGGAGCATTCGGTCGAGGTGGCGGCGCTGGGCTTCGACCTTGACTTCGGGGTCGGCGGCTCCATCGACGTCAAGGGGCTCCCGGCCGAGATTTCGGCCGAAGGGGTCGACATGCTGCTCTACGAGCTGCTGCAGCAGTTCGACACGCCGGTGGGGGCGGCTGACGCCCGGCGCGAAAAGGTGGCCGCCGTCATGGCCCGCAGCGCAACGCGCGGGGCGAAGGCCTCCTTTGCCCGGGAGGAGGTGCAGGCGCTGCTCGACCGCCTTGCGGCGTGCGGCAACCCCAGCTTTA
Organism: Alistipes sp. Marseille-P5061; assembly: GCF_900290115.1. Taxonomy (GTDB): domain Bacteria; phylum Bacteroidota; class Bacteroidia; order Bacteroidales; family Rikenellaceae; genus Alistipes; species Alistipes excrementigallinarum. Next base: position 304,608 of record NZ_LT985749.1, on the reverse strand, counting down.
CCCCCTCGGGCAAGCGCATCATGGCCGAGTTCACGGCCGAAGATATTCGCGCGCGGCTCGGGTGACTTCGCCGATAATTTGTTACCTTTGCATGCCGGCCCGGCACGGCGTTGATGCGCTTCCCGAGGCTGGACAACGTTAGAGAAGTAAAAGAGATTTTCCGTTATGAACCGCACTTTCCAGACACCCCCCGTGGTGCTCAATCTGATAATCATCAACGTGCTGGTCTACATGGCCACGGCGCTGCTGCCGCTGGGGAAGTGGATTTTCGGCTTCGGCTCGCTCTTCTGGGTGGGCAACCCGCTCTTCCACACCTACCAGTTCGTCACCTACATGTTCCTGCATGCCAACTTCGAGCATGTCTTCTTCAACATGTTTGCGCTGTGGATGTTCGGCCGCACACTCGAGTACGAGCTCGGCTCGCGCCGCTTCCTGGTCTACTACATGGCCTGCGGCATCGGCGCGGCGCTCATCCAGATGCTCGCCGCATGGGCCTCGGGCGAATACTACATCCAGCTGGTCGGCGCCTCGGGTGCCGTCATGGGGCTGCTGCTCGCCTTCGGCGTGATGCATCCCAACGCGATGATTGTGCTGCTCATCCCGCCCATCCCGATGAAGGCCAAGTGGTTCGTCATCATCTACGGCGTCATCGAGCTCTTCCTGGGCTGGACCGGCTACGGCGGCAACGTGGCCCATTTCGCCCACGTGGGAGGCATGTTGTGGGGATTCCTGCTGCTCCACTACTGGAAGCGGCGCGGAAACATCTACTTCTGATTTCTGATGTTCAACCCTGCGTAGTATGTCCGAATATTACGATGAATACCGGAGCGGCAACGGCCGCAAGCGGAGCCGCCGCGGTGCGGTGATGCTGCTGCTCGATGTCGTGATGACGGTGCTGGCCTATCTGGCCGTCGTGGCGATGGTGCTGACGCTGTGCGCGCCCTACGTCCACCCGGCGGGCTCGCGGTTTTTCCCGATTCTGGGGCTGGGTGCGCCGCTGACCTACGTCGCCACCGTGCTGCTGGCCCTCTACTGGGTCATCCGCTGGCGGTGGGGACGCGCCGGAATGTTGCTCGTCTGCGTCGTGGCGGGGCTCTTCCGGCTGGGGCTCTACTACAAGCCCGAGTTCCGCCGCGCCTACGAGACCGAGGAGTACGGCCGCGATGCCTTCAAGGTGCTCTCCTACAACATCCGGGGCTTCTACTATCCCAAAGTGGGGTGGCAGGAGGGGCCTATCGCCGGCCTTCTGGGCGAGCAGGAGCCCGACATCATCTGCCTGCAGGAGTTCGACCACCGGAAGGCGGCCGAGAGCGAGGCCTTCTCGCAGCTGGCCGGCCGCTACCGCATGACGCTCGGCAACCGCACCGAGGAGCAGAACCGCGCGGAGCGGGGCAGCCAGCAGGCCATCCTGAGCCGCTACCGGATTCTGCGCTCGGGGACCATCATCCCCCGCACCTCCATCTGGGCCGACCTGCTGGTGGGCGAGGATACCGTCCGGGTCTTCAACAACCACCTCCATTCGACCGAAATCACGGTGTACGACGCCAAATACCTCACCACGCACCGCTACGTTTCGGATACGGCGCGCGAGGAGAAAATCCGCAGCATCCTCTCCCGCCTGTGCCGCAACAGCGTGCTGCGGGCCGAGCAGGTCGATACGATTCGCAGCGTGATGGCGGCGACGCCCTACCGGATGATTGTCTGCGGCGACTTCAACGACACCCCCATGTCGTACGTCTACCGCCGCATGGCGCGCGGGCTGACCGACGCCTTCCGCAGCTGCGGCCGCGGCTACTCCTATACCTTCCAGGGCTTCTTCAACACGCTGCGCATCGACTACGTGCTCACGTCCGACGGACTTGAGCCCCTCTCCTACGAGGTGCCCCAGGTCGATTATTCGGACCACCTGCCGGTGGTCGTGCGCCTCAGGCGAAACTATGAAAACGACTAAAACCAAACCGATATGATTCTCGACACACTGCAGAACAGCGCCCTCTACAACGCGCTTTCGCCCCGCATGGCCCGGGCCTTCGAACACATTGCCCGCATCGACTGGACGACCATCGAACCGGGTACCCACGAACTCGACGGCCGCGATATCTACGTCAACGTGATGGACGTCGAGCTGAAGCGTCCCGCGGATGCCAAGCTCGAGGTGCACAACGCCTACATCGACATCCAGGTGCTCATCCGCGGCGAGCGTGAGGCCTTCGGCTGGAGCCCCCGCGCCGACGTGCGCAAACCGCTGGGCGAGTTCGACACCGAGAAGGACATCCGCTTCTACGACGACGAGCCGCAGTGCTACTATACGCTGCGTCCGGGGCAGTTCACGATTCTGCTGCCCGAGGATGCCCACGCTCCGATGGTGGGCGAGGGGTCGATTCGCAAGATTATCGTCAAGGTCCGCAAGTAGCGCCCTCGGTGGCCGTTGACCCTCCACGTCCGCGATGAACGCGATGAAGATTTTGTCCGGAATCCTGCTTGCCGCCCTCGTGCTGGGGTGCGGCGGCTGTGCCGGGGCTCCCGAAGAGCCCGTGAGCACGCTCCTCTTCGCCCCCGGTGACGGAGGCTCGAAGTATTACCGCATTCCGGCGCTGGTGACGGCCGACGACGGCTCGCTGGTGGCCGTGGCCGACCGCCGGCTCGAGTCGATGGGCGACCTGCCCAACAAAATCGACCTCGTGGCGCGGCGCAGCACCGACGGGGGCCGTACCTGGTCCTCCGTCATTCCGATTGCCGAACACCGCGGCGACTGCGGCTACGGCGATGCGGCGCTGGTGAGCGATGCCCGCTCGGGCGAGCTGCTCTGCATCTTCGCCTCGGGGCGCGGGCTGTGGGAGTCGACGCCCGAGGCGCCGATTGACATCAACGTCTGCCGGAGCGGCGATTTTGGGCAGACGTGGTCCGCGCCCGAATGCATCACGCCCCAACTGTGGGGCGCGGCCTGCGCAAATCCCCTCTCGCGGGGGTGGTACGGCGCCTTTGCCGCCTCGGGGCGTGCGCTGCAGCTGCGCGACGGGACGCTGCTCTTCGTCGTGGCGGCCCGTACGGGACGCGAGGCCCCGCCGCTGGTCAACTATGTCTGCATGTCGGAGGATGGCGGCCGCAGCTGGCGCCTGCTGCCCACGCCGGTCGATATGAACGGCGACGAGGCGAAGCTCGTCGAGCGGGCCGACGGCAGCTGGCTGATGAGCATCCGCAATCCGGCCAAGGGGCGGCGCAAGTATGCCCTTTCTGCGGACCGCGGCGCGACGTGGAGCGAGCCGCAGCGGTGGGAGGATATGCCTTCGCCCGCCTGCAACGGCGATATCGTGCGCTATACGCTGCGCGTCGAGGGTGCCCGGCGCAATCGGATGCTGCACTCGATTCCGCTCGATTCGGTCGAGCGGCGCAACGTCTCGGTGCTGCTCAGCTACGACGAGGGGTGTACGTGGCCCGTGCGGCGGAGCGTCTGGAGCGGTGATGCCGGCTATTCGTCGCTCACGGTGCTGCCCGACGGCGATATCGGCCTTCTGACCGAGGTGGGCAACTGGGAGCGCGGCTTCGAAATCTACTTCACGCGTCTGACCCCCGAGTGGCTCACCCGCGGGGAGGATGACGGGCGGTAGCACGCAAGGCTCCGGGAGCCGTCTATCCGTAATATGCAAAAAAAGAGCGTGGGCAAGACCAACAGGTCTTGCCCACGCTCTTTATGTGTTCCGGGTCTCTTCCGGCTTCGGTCCGGCAGTTTCCGGTCCGGCAGCCCTTCCGCTTCCTGCCTCCTGCCTTCCGCCCGGCACCATGTTCGCGCCGGGTCGCCGGCACGGGGCCGGCTATTTGCCGATTGCGTAGTAGCGGAACCCCTCGGCGATGACCTCCTGCTTGTCGAAGATGTTGCGCCCGTCGACCAGGATGTTGTCGCGCATCGCCTCGTGCAGCCGCGACCAGGTCGGCATGCGGAACTGCTTCCATTCGGTCATCAGCGCCACGGCGTCGGCCCCTTCGGCCGCCTCGTATATCGAGCGGGTGTAGATGACCTGCTCGCCGATGCGGCGTCGGCACTCGTCCATCGCCACCGGGTCGTAGACCCGCACGGTTGCTCCCGCCTTGAGCAGACGGTCGATAACCACCAGCGCCGGAGCCTCGCGCATATCGTCCGTCTCGGGCTTGAAGGCGAGTCCCCACAGCGCCACGGTACGCCCCTTCAGCTCGCCGCCCAGCGCCTTGCAGAGCTTCTCGTAGACAATCGACTTCTGCCGTTCGTTGACCCGCTCGACCGCCTCGATGACCTCCATCGTGTAGCCGTATTCGCGCCCCGTGTGGGCAAGCGCCTTGACATCCTTCGGGAAGCAGGAGCCTCCGTAGCCGCAGCCCGGATAGAGGAACTTGGTGCCGATGCGTGCGTCGGCGCCGATGCCCTTGCGGACCATCTCCACGTCGGCGCCCACGTGGTCGCAGAGGTTGGCGATGTCGTTCATGAACGAGATGCGCGTGGCCAGCATGGCGTTGGCGGCATATTTGGTCATCTCGGCCGAGGAGATGTCCATGAACAGCACGCGGTAGTTGTTAATCAGGAAGGGACGGTAGAGCTTCGACATGAGCGTGCGCGCCCGCTCGCTCTCGACGCCCACCACCACGCGGTCGGGCGACATGAAGTCCTTGATGGCGGCACCCTCCTTGAGAAATTCGGGGTTCGAGGCGACGTCGAACTCCACGTCGCAGCCGCGGCGGCCGAGCTCCTCGCGGATGACGGCCTTGATTTTGCGGGCCGTGCCGACGGGCACCGTGCTCTTGGTCACCAGCAGCGTGTATTTGCGGATGTTGCGGCCGAAGGTGCGGGCCACCTCGAGCACGTACTTGAGGTCGGCCGAACCGTCCTCGTCGGGCGGGGTGCCGACCGCCGAGAAGACCACCTCTACCTGGTCGAGGCACGAGCAGAGGTCGGTGGTGAAGTGCAGCCGGCCTGCGCCGACATTGCGTGCGACGAGCTCGTCGAGCCCCGGCTCGTAAATCGGAATGACGCCCTGCAGCAGGCTGTCGATTTTTTCACGGTTGGTGTCCACGCAGGTGACGTCGAGTCCCATCTCGGCGAAGCATGCGCCCGAGACCAGTCCCACGTATCCGGTTCCTACGATTGCGATTTTCATTGGGTTGCGGTTTCTGCCCGAAAACGGGGCATCCGCTTTACCGCCAGGCGGAAAGAATGCGGCGGCCGTTTCTGCCCGTGAGCAGACTCTTCGGGACGGGTTCCGGCCGGCAGACGCACTGCGGACGTATCGTTTTCGTTCGGTTGAACAATTGGGTTCGGATGGCTCCGCGCAGGTGCGGAGGCGTATCGGAGGGGGTTATCCGTCGGGGGGGGGCGGACGGTCGGCCGATACCCGGCAAAAGTAGCTCATATTCCCGAGAAATGCAAATAAATTGCCCTGAGAGCCGGACCTTTGCATCTTCCAAAGAAGCCCCGGTGTCCCGACAGCCCGACGCCCGACGCTTCGACGCTTCGACGCTCCGGCAGCCCGATGCTTGATGTCTCGGAGTTCCGGCACCGTCTTCCGGCTGCACACCTTGTCGCGACCCATCGGCCTCCGCTTGCCCGCGGGGAATGCACAATGCGCCGACGGCCGCCCTGTCCGGGCAGCTGTCGGCGCGGTATGGTATGCACTCGGAGCTTCGGCGTGCCGGCGGTCCGGACCGCCGAAGCAGGGGACCGTCGTGTGGCGGGTGCTCCGCAGCGGTTAGTGCGGGTAGAGCGGATTGCCCGTCTCGTCGACATCGACCCAGTCGGTGACGCCGACTGAGGGGAAGGTGACCGTGTTGGCGTCGATGACGGCCAGATACTGGTAGGAATTTCCGGCCTGGAGCTCCCCGTCGGGTACGGGAACCTGGACGGTGTAGACGTGGGGCGTGGGGTCGTAGTTCATGTTGAGCGTCAGCGTGAGCGTCATCGGCGAGGTGGTCTGCAGCGGCAGCATCGTATATTGGAGCTTCATGCCGTTGATGCCCATCGCGGCGGGCTGCGTGGCGTATTCCGTGGCGGGGGTGATGATGCCGGTGGTCAGGTCCATGCTGGCGCCCGGCTGCGGCACGGTGATGGTTGCCGAAGCGATGGATTGCAGCACGACCCCCGTGCCGGCCTGGATTTCGAAGCATACCTGCGTGGCCGAGTGGTTCAGCACAATCGGCACGGTCACCTGCGAACCGTCGATTTCATAGTTGGCGCACCCCCACCAGAGGTAGTCCACGCCGTTGGAGAGCGCCACCGAGGTGCCCATCTGGAAGGTCGGCGGCACCAGGTCGTTGTTCGTCGAGACGGCGTAGAAGTCGAAGGTGCCGTTGCTCAGGTACATCTTGTAGCCGCTCTGCCCCGTCAGCATGCCGGCCTGCTGGGCCGTATAGGTGCCGCGGGCCATCGGCGAGGTGGAGTGGGTCTCGTCCGTGCCGCCGTGATAGGCGAATATCCGCACGACGGTCCCCTCGGCAATGGGGGACATCGAGCGGGTCATGTTGATGCTTTCGACCGTGGCGTGGAACCCCACGAGGTTGTCGGCCGCAGCGGTACCGTCGTCCGACGAGCCGGAGGAGCCTTGCGAGGAGGTGTTGCCCCCTTCGTCGATGGTGATGGTTGTCTTGGAGCATCCGCCGAGCAGCAGCGCCGCTGCCGCAAGCAGGGAGAGCATTCCCGTAAATCGAGTTGTTTTCATGGTGTGTGAATCGGATATAAGGTGTTTGCCCGATTCACGCAACATCTGTGCCGCAGCGCAACGGAAGCAGTGGAGCTGGTCCCAGCCGTCTTCGTGAAAGACGTGGGGCCCGCCCGGGGGCTCCCCCTTTACGCCATCCACGCATGCTGGGGCGGAAAAGCGGGGTTGAGGGTATGCGGGCGAAAGCCGCTCTGTTCGGGGCAGCCTACCGGAGCAGCTGTTCGATGAGGGCGGTCAGCTCGGCAAACGTCTCGGGCGAGTAGCCCGCACGGCTGGCTACCACCGTGCCGTCGGGGTCGATGAGGATGTTGCGCGGCACATAGCGCGTGGCATAGAGGCCGTAGATGCTTCCGTCGGGGTCGACGCCGATGGGGAAGTCATAGCCTTGCGTGGAGGCAAAGGCCCCGACCGTCTCTGTGCTCTCCTCGCGGGCAACGGGCAGAAAGAGGAACTTCCTCCCGCCGAAGCGTTGGGCGAGCTCCTGCGGAACCTCCGCCATCTCGCGCCCGCACTCGGGACACCACGTGTTCCAGAAGGTGAGCAGCACAACCTCGCCCCGCAGCGACGAGAGGGTCGTCGACGTGCCGTCAAGCATCTCGACGGTGAAGTCCGGGGCGGGCTCACCGTCGCCGACGAGCGTCGTCGCGGCGATGTCGTCGTCGTTGTCACGGATGCATCCCGAATTCGTTGCAGCCAGCAGCAGTACGGCTGCCAGGCAGAGTTTCGCAAGTGGAAAGATACGAGGAGTCATGATTCGGCCGGTTTTGGAGCGCCCCGCCCGCCGTTTCGGGACGGGTGACGCCCTTTTCAACTTTCCAAGATAACAATTTTTTTTGAGAAAATGGATGGCAATAATGATAAATGTATACGATTCCGGCCATGTTCATTTTGGGGCGAAATTTGGTACGTGAAGTCGGCGCGTTTTTGCTCTTGTCACGACGATTATTTTTTAATACATTGAAAATCAATGTATTAAAAAATTGAGGGGGGGGGGGATTTTTTGATTTTTAACAGACCAAAACTTGTTTTTTTGAATAGTTCGTCTTATATTCGTAAGACGGAATCGTTTGAAGGGATGAACTGTCCGATGCGGGAGATGAGCGTGGAGCGGTAAAAATCGGACGAAATGGAACTTTTTCGTGGCTATGTTCGCAAAGGGCTGAATTCAACTTGCAAATGCAACAGAATTCTGATTAATAATTTGTTTAAATTTTTCGTTTGGCGTGAGGTATCCAAGTCTTTTACGAGGTCGATTATTGAGTTTATTTTCAATCCACTTAATCTGTTTGTTGGTTACTTCACTAAAGTCCTTACCCTTTGGGATATACTGCCTGATAAGCCCGTTGGTGTTTTCATTGGCACCACGTTCCCATGAGTGGTATGGTTTGCAAAAATAGAATTTTATTTCCAATTTTTGCGCAATTTCCTCGTGCTTTGCAAACTCCTTTCCATTGTCAGCCGTAATTGTGTGTATTAAGTTTTTCACTTTCCGCAGTGCCCATACTGCAATCTTAGCTACCGGGATGGCTTCTTTTCCCGACAACTTGCGTATCCAGACCCTGCTTGTTGCTCTGTCGTTAATGGTAAGAATGGCACCTTTGTGGTTCTTACCAATAATTGTATCTATCTCTAAATCACCAAATCTCTCCTTCAGTTCCACTATCTCGGGACGCTCATCAATATCCACCCTGCCTGGGATAAATCCTCGCCCTGCATTTTTAGAACCACGTTTGGCATACCTGCGACCTTGTCTGCGAAGATATTTGTGCAGTTTGCCACCCCGCCGCTTATCCTCCCAAATCCAGCGATATATCGTTTCGTGAGATACCATCGCAATTCCCTCCAAGCGGCTCCTGCCGACAATCTGCTCCGGGCTGAATCCTTTCTTCAACAGCTTTATTATCCGTTTTCTCATTGCCGGTGTAAGCACTTCCTTGCGATGTTTTTGCTGCTTGCGCCTGTCTGCTTTTCGCTGGGCAAGCTCCATGCTATAGCTACCACTTCGGGCGTCGCAATTGCGCTTTATCTCCCTGTAAACAGTGCTTTTATCTACTCCGATAGCTTCCGCTATTGCTTTTTTGCTCATCGGTATTTGCAACATCATAGAAATTGCATACCTTTGTTCCTCGGTTATATGTTTGCTCATCTGCAACTTTTTTTTCTTTGGACGGACAATTAAAGCAAAGATAGCAAACTTTATCCATTCAGAGTGAGAGAAAGGGGGACATTGTCTCTCTTTCCTCTCTGAAAAATAAATGTTTTTATTGCTTATTATCCGCACCCAAAAAGTTGCATTTATAAGTTGAACTCAAGAGGTATTTTACTCCATAGCTCATTTTGTCTTTATTCTGCATCTGCTTTTTGCCTGCGTGTTGTGGCTTCGCGCCCGCGGGAATGTGAAGATGCAGGCGCTTGCGCTGCTCATGGCGCTTCTGGCGGTCTTCTTTCTGCTCAAGCTGTGGGCTTTCGGCCTTGTGCTGCATCCGCTCGATTTGCGTCCGGCGCTCATGAGCGGATATGTCACCATGGTGCTCTGCATGGTGCCCCGAATCTGGTTTACCTCGCCCCGGACCGTGTTCCGGAATTCGGTGAGCGTCCTTCTGCCAGGGCTCTTCCCGCTGTTTCTCTATCTGATAGCCCGTCTGTCGGGGGTGCAGTTTCATGAATTGGAGTTCGACGTTTCGCTGTGGAGCGTGCTTTCGCGCCCCGACGTCTGGCTGCGTCTGTTGATGTTTCTGCCGATTCCCTGGTATGCCATCCGCTCGTTCCGGATTCTGTGTCGTGTAGCCGTCGAGAAGCACTCGGCCTGTGCACGGGTCTATGCGGTGGGGTGCCTTGGGTTCATTCCCGCATACCTCTTTGTCTTTCTCGACGGTTCGATGCCTTCGCAGCTCGGCGTGCAGCTCTACTTCCTGCTTTTCGACGGTGTGCTGGTCTATCTGGTGCTTTTCGGCGTGCACGAATGCTTCGGGGCGGAAAAATTCCCCCCCCCGGGCGTAAATACCTCTTTTGAGTCTGTAACGGATTCTTTGTCAGCTGATTGTGCGGACGGATGCGGGCCGCTTCCAGCCTCTGAATCCGCCTCTGAAACGGGAGCTGACACCCCCGTGCAGCCCGGAGCCGTTCCGGAGCCCAAATCGATAAGTCCGCTCTATGCGCGTCTGGAGAGTTACATGCAGCACGACGAACCGTGGCGGAATCCCGAACTCACGCTGGCCGATGTCGTTTCAATGCTCTATACCAACCGCACTTCGCTGGCCCAGGCAATCCGTGAGGCCGGGTATGCCGGCTTCAAGGAGTATGTCGGCTACTACCGCATCCGGGAGTTCAAACGTCTGGTCGGATTGGGCAGGGTTGAGTCTCTCGAGCAGGGCTTTCGAGCCGTAGGTTTCCGGTCCAAAACCACGGCTTTCCGCAATTTCTCCCGCTTCGAAGAGATGACCCCCATGGAGTATGTCCGCCGCCATTCTCCGGTCGCTGTCAGAGAGTAGTTTTTTGTCTTTTTGGAATCACCTTGTTTTTACGGTACCGTTTTGGCCTTTTTACTGCTAAAATGGAACCAAATCATTGTCGTTTTTCCTCTGAATTGAGTAAACGGATTTATAATTTTGTCCTCACGAAAGTACCTCCGATAGAACGTTGTTCCATCGGGGGCAGCTAACTTTTCGAAAAGGGTATATGAAAAAAATTCTGTCCATTTTCCTTTTTGCGGTGTTGTGCGGCGGGCTTCACGCGGTGAAGGCCCAGCAGACGGAGCGCTCTACGCGCGTGGAGAAGGTGGCCGTTAAAACCAATTTGCTCTATTGGGCGACGACGACTCCCAATGCCGGATTTGAGTTCGGGCTCGGAAAGAAAACGACGCTCGACATTTCGGGTGGATACAACCCCTGGACGCTCAACAGCGACAAAAACCGCAAGGTGAAGCACTTCCTGGTCAAGCCGGAGTTCCGCTACTGGCTCTGCGAACGCTTTCAGGGACACTTCTTCGGCGTACATGCCGGTTACGGCGAATATAATATAAGTGCGGTGCACATTCCGCTCATCAATACCTCGGGCGACAACCGCTATCAGGGCTGGGGCGCCGGCGTGGGTATCTCCTACGGCTATTCCTGGATTCTGGGCCGCCGCTGGAACCTCGAGGCGACCATCGGCGTGGGGTATGTCTATTTCGACTACAAGCGTTACGACTGCGTGACCTGCGGACCGTTCCGCGAGGCGGGCACCAAGCACTATTTCGGACCGACGAAGCTCGGCATTTCGTTAATTTACATGATTAAGTGATGAAGACGCTCAAGTATGCCATCGGTGCGGCATGGGTGCTCCTTCCCCTGCTTGCCTGGAGCCAGAACCGGGTTGAGCTCTCCGAGCAGCGGATTGAGCGCAACCGCCAGCAGATTACCGTACGTTTCACGGTGGAGTCCGACAAGCGGACCCCCGCCCGCAACTTCAAGACGGTGCTTTCGCCCTATCTGTTCGACGGCGACGATACGCTCCGTCTGCCCGAAGCCGAGGTGGTCGGCCATCGCCGGCTGCTCCGCGACCGTCAGGAGCGGCTGCTCCGCGGCGAGCGCGGCGAGGCGCCCGATGCCAACCGCGTCGAGGCGGGCGAGGAGCTGGTCTACAGCTGCACGGTCCCCTACGAGCGGTGGATGAAGGATTTGTCGCTCGGTGTAGGCCAGCGCTGCGAGGGGTGCGGTGAAAGCACGCCGCTGGGTCGTCAGGTCGAACTGGCCGACGTGAAGGTCTACGAGGAGCCCGACCCCGCCATGCCGTTCGAGGCGCGTCGTGCCCCGCAGTTGAAGGAGGCCAACCGCCGCTGGCTCTTTTCGAAGCGCGACATGGTCATCCACTACGAGGTGGCCAGCACCTCTATCGACGTCGACGCCTTCGACAATGCCGCAACGCTCGAGGAGATTATGGCGGCGCTGAATACGGTGCTCGACGACCCCGACCGTCGGCTGAACCGAATCGAGCTGTCGGGATACGCCTCGCCCGAGGGTCGTCTGCAGCTTAACATCGAGTTGAGCCAGGGACGTGCCGAAGCGCTGCGCGACTACCTGATGCAGCAGCTTCCGGAGCTGAAGCGCGAGAATTTCGAGCTCATCAACGGCGCCATCAACTGGGAGGGGCTGCGCCGCAAGGTCGAGGCCTCCGACATGCAGTACCGCGACGAGGTGCTCGACATCATCGACAACGTGCCGGCCGAGAAGGGGCGCAACCACCAGCTGATGGGGTTGCGTGCGGGCAATCCCTACCGCTACATGATGAAGCACTTCTTCCCCGAGCTGCGCAACGCCTGCTACATTTCGGTCTACTACGACGTGCTGGAGGATACGGCTGCCGACACCATCAACCGTGCCATGGCGCTCATCCGCGAGGGCCGCTATGCCGAGGCGCGCGAGATGCTGCGTGAGGTGGAGTCCGACCCGCGGGCCTTCAACGCCATCGGCGTGAGCCTGATGATGCAGCAGCAGGAAGAGAAGGCGCGCGAGTGGTTCTCCCGTGCCCTTGCCGAGGGCGACCCCGCCGAGGCGGAGCTGGTGCGTGAGAATCTGAAGCAAATCGAAAACTATTGACAAGACCTGAGCTTCCCCGGCCGAAAGGTGTGGAACACATGCCGGCTATCGGCCGCGAAGGGGGATGCAAGCCTGCAGTAAACCAAACAAACAATAATTTACAACAACCTTTAATTTATCAAGTTATGAAGAAAATTTTATTCGGAATCATGGCTGTTGCCATGATGGCTTCCTGCTCCAGCGAGGAGAGCGTCGGTGGCGAGCCGGGAACGGGTGAAGTGAAGAAGGTCTCGATTGTCGTGAAGAACGCGGCTCTGACGCGTGCCTTCGCCGACGCTGAGGATACGCCGGTTGCCAACAACCTGAAGTTCATCTTCACTACGTCGAGCGGCGTGATTACTGAGGACTTTGACGAGGCTTCGACCAAGGCTTCTTATGGCCCCTATGAGGTTTCGACCAGCGCTCAGAAGCTCTACGTCGTAGCCAACGCCCAGGGCGTAGCCGAGATTACGGCCACCAAGGGTGCGAACATCAGCGCCGTTGAGGGAACGCTCTTCTCGCTCGAGAACCAGACCATCGCAGGCGCCATCCTCTATGGCTCGAACACGACGGCCTTTGAGCTTGACCCCGACGCCGGTGCCAACCACTACAAGACCTCGGTTCAGATTGCTCCGAGCGTAGCCCGCATCCAGATTGCCAAGGTTTCGTCGAAGCCTGCTCAGGGCGACGCCATCGTTGCCGGTGACGTGAAGGGCTTCACGCTCAAGGGCATCTATGTAGACCACTACTACCAGAACGCCACCATCGCAGGCGCTGGCAACACGATGATTGACCTCGACTGGTCGACCACGCCGTCGTTCACGGATTACATGTGCACCGAGTTCGAGCCCGCAACGGCCGGTACGCCCAGCGGCAACTTTGTAGAGGTTGTTCCCGAGGGCCACACCTATTGGGACTATGCCGTAGCAGCCGGTGAGGCTTCGCACATCGTGCTCCACCTCGAGACGGTTACCCGTCGCAACGTGCTCGATACCGACGACATCACGGAGAACAACCAGTATGTCGAGGTGCTGACCTTCAACAAGTCGGGTGACCCTGTGACCAACTTCGAGCCGGGTACGATTTACCGCATCAGCAACATCCAGTTCTCGACCGACAACCTGACCCCGCAGCCGGGTATCAAGGCCAAGTACGTTACGGCTACCGTTGAGGTGCTGAAGTGGAACGTCGAGGAGATTACTCCCGAGTTGTAGTCCATCCTTTCTGCCTGTGTCATACGGGGTGCGGAGCGGCGAGCTCCGCTCCGCACCCTTTTTCAAAAAAAGCTTCACATTAAGATTCGCACGAATGTCAATGAGATGTAAAATAACCGGACTCGCCCTGACGCTGCTGCTGTCGGGTGCGGCGGGGTGCATCAGGGAGGACCTTTCGGGCTGCCGCCCCGGGGTCGGCGTGGTGTACGAATATTCGTTGAACAGCGAGCAGGAGAACCTCTTCGGCTCCGAGGTCGACAAGGTGACGACCTACGCCTTCGACGAGAATGGAATATTCGTCGGTTCATACTCCGACGCGGGCGAACATCTGACCAACGACTACCGGATGGTGCTGCCGCTGCCCGACGGCGTCTATACGCTCGTGGTGTGGGCCGGACCTCTGGGTGACTACATCGTGGGGGACAACTCCACGTCCGATTTCTCCGCACCGGAGGCCGGTGTGACCCGAATCGAGAATTTCATGTTGAAATACCGCGTCGACGGTGAGCCTGCCGTGGACTCCGACGTGGATGATTTGTACCATGGCATCATCACAGGGGTGGTCTCCGACTATACGCGGAGCAACACCTATACCGTGTCGCTGACCAAGAATACGAGTGACGTGCGTGTCACGCTGGTCGATACGACACCCGGAAATACGACCGACGGTTCTGCCGCAGGTCGGGCTGACGACCGGTTCGAGGTATACTGCACCTCGGCCAACGGACGCTACAACGCCGACAATACGCTGGGGGATGGAGCCCTCACTCTGACATATACTCCCTACGACCGCACCGATGCGGGGCAGGAGAGCCGGCAGACGATGTCGATGCTTCGACTGATGGCCGACCGCTCGTGCCAGTCCATGCTGGTGGTGCACGACAAGGAGCAGAATACCGATATCTACCGCAAGTCGCTCATCGAAGCCATCATGGAGAATCCCGCGCTTGCGACCCAGGAGGACCTCGACCGTGAGGACCTGTTCGACTTCCGCATCAAGCTGGAGATGAACGTGGTCGCCGAGGTGTGGATTAACGGCTGGAAAATCGTCGATATCACTCCCGACCTTTGACGCGGGAGCGTTGGAACCTGCTAACATGCGTATGTCATGAAACATGCATTGAAAATAGGAATATGGCTGCTTGCGGCTCTCACGGTCTTTTCGTGCCAGAAGGAGCGCGGTGCCGGTGCCGTGGGCGAGCGCGACCTCTTCGTCTCGCTCGACACGCGTGCGGCCGACGAGAACGTGGCGCAGAACGACAACCTGTTCCGGAGCCTGGTCTTCTACTTCTTCACCGACGACGGCACCAACAGCAAGACCGTCTTTAGGAGCTTTACCCCCGGGCGGGATACCTACGAGGAGGTCTTCCGTCTGCCTGTCGAGGCTACGCGCGCGGTGGTCATCGCCAACTACGAGGACAGCGACCTGGAGCGTACGCTCTCGCTGACGATGAACTACGACGAGCTGACGAGCCTCGTGGCGACCAAGTCGCTCGACTTCCAGCCCGACCAGCTGCTCATGCTGGGCGAGGCCGCGGTGCCGCAGAGCGGTGCGATGAGCATCGAGCTGGTGCGTCTGGTGGCGCGCGTCGACGTGCATGTCTTCGGTACTCCGGAGCTGGTTACGGGGCGCTCGGTGAAGGTGCGCAGCGTGCAACTGGCCGGTCAGGTGCTCAATACGACGATGCGCCCCGGTGATGCGGGCATGCCCGCCGCGCCGGTCACGCGTACCCGCACGAAGGACGAACTCGACTATACGGTCGGTGTCCGCCCCTCGGAGGTGACTGCCGCCACGGCCCCCGCCGCGCGCTTCTACTCCTTCCAGTATGTGCCCGGGACGACGGCTGCGGACGATGTTCCCGAACTGACGGTCGTGCTCGATGTCGACGGCATGGAGATGACCCGCACGTGCCGCATTGCCGATGCGGCGCACCCCGACTGCAAGCTGCTGCGCAACACCATCTACCGCGTGCTGGCCGAGGTCAAGTCGTCGGGTATTTCGGTTTCGGTCGACGTACTCGACTGGCAGACCGAGGAGTCCGACATCGAGTGGGGCGACGTCTCGACGGCGACCTTCGAATGCGGTCCGATGACCCCGCCCTCGACCGCTGACGGCGAGCTGACGGTGGTCTACGACCAGATTCCGGGCGACGCCCGCATGCAGTCCTTCGAGTTCTACATCACGGCGCCGGTCGGGGCCCTGTGGAACGCTTCGCTCACCAATTCGACCGATTTCGCCTTCTCGGACATCAACGGCGGCGTGCAGAACGGCGTCGTGGTTGCGGGCGGTCAGCCGGCCTACATCCGCGTCATGGCCACCTCGCCCTACCGTCAGGTCCAGGGGGCCGACGGCTCGATGACCGACCCCTCGACGCGTCTGGTCATCTCGCTCCAGATGGCGGGTTCGTCCGACTTCGAGGCCCTGCTGATTAACCCCGACCTGCTCTACGGCAGCACCGATGCCCACGTATACCAGATTGTCCAGAAGGAACAGTAAAGCATAGGAACGCATTATGATACGAATATACCGATATTCGATGATTCTCGCGGCCGCGGCGCTGGCCCTCACGGCCTGCTCGACGGAGGAGCCCCGGTCGCAGTGGCAGCCGGAGCGCGGACGCATCTACCTGCAGTTCCCGACCGGGGATGAGGCTACGGTCCAGGGCGAGGAGGCCGGCACCGGCTCCGAAAGCCGGGTCGAGACGGCCGACGTCTTCATCTACGACGGCGAGCAGTGCCTCCATTACGAGCGGCTCTCCATCCCCCAGAACGGCGCTCCGGTGCCTCTGAGCCAGGTACTGGCAACCGATTTCGTCGTAGGCCAGCCCTACGAGGTGCATGTGGTGGCCAACTACCGCGACGGCGAGGACGGCAACGCCCCCTTCCCCGAGGAGGAGGCCTCGTGGCCGAGCCGTTCGGAACTTGCCGAGATGGTGGCCGTGACGTCGCAGCTGACGAGTCGGACCGAGTCGACGCTCCAGTCGCTGCTCATGGAGGGCGAGACCTCCGCGCAGCTCAACGACGGCACGGGCAATCTGGTCGAGGTCACGGTGCCGCTGACGCGTGCGGCCGTGAAGGTGTGCGTCGAGGTGACCATCGGCGCCCCCGTGCGGAGCGATGATACGGCGGCGGACAACCCCGGCGGATATGTCGAGACGACGTATGCCTTCTTCGGCGGAACGCTCGGCCGTCTGCACAATGCGGCCGACCGGGTGCGCATGGTCGCCGGACACGAGCTCTCGCTTGCCGAGCTGGAGGGCCATCTGGTGACGAACGAGGCGTGGACCAGCTTCGAGGTCATCGGCGACAGCCGTTCGACGCTCTCCTTCTACTGCTATCCCAACGACTGGAGCGGCGCACATACGATTGACCAGGAGACTTTTGTCAACGTCGACATTCCGATTACGGTCCGCACGCAGCGCTATACGGCGGCGGGCGAGCCGCTGGGCGAGGCCTCCGTTGAGCAGAAGTCGCACAACTACTACAAGGTGCAGCTCAACTACGGGCAGGATGCCGATGCGAACAACAAGCTGCTGCGCAACCACCTCTACCGCGTACGCGCGACGCTGCGCACGCTGGGCTCCTCAACCCCCGAGGTGCCTGTCGAGCTCGACCCGCAGTGCACGTTCGAGATTCTCGACTGGCAGAAAATCACCATCGACGTCAACCCTGACGACCTGCAGTTCCTCGTGCTCAAGCGCAATGCGCTTACGATGGCCAACACCACGCAGGATTCGGTCTACTTCATCTCGACCAGCCCGCTCGACATGGCGACGACCAAAACGCGGGTCATCGAGGCCTACTATTTCGACGATTACGGTCGGAAGCAGCAGGTTGCGGCCGGCGAGTTCTACCCGACGCTGAGTCAGTCGGACGAAGCCGGATATACGGGCTATCTGAAGATTGCAAGCGCGACGCCGACCAACAACGTGCCGAAATACATCCGCATCTCGGTGGAGAACCAGCAGGGCGTGACCGATACGCTCTTTGTGGAGCAGTATCCGCTGGAGTACTTTACTTCGGAGCAGTCGTGGTACTCCTATGTGGATGACGGAACGCTGGGACAGCCCAACAGCAGCTGCTTCAGCTATGAACAGGCCCCTACGCGCAATTCAACCAGTGGCGATAGAATTTACGCCGGTTCGGGCGGCGGTTACGTAATCGGCTTCTGGGACCTGCAGTTCTTCTCGATGGTCGTCTATTCGACCAATGCAACGAATGGAGAGTCGGTAATTTATCAATATTACTACAACAATCCGATAAGTTGGGGGCACGATAACGACTGGAATCTTCAACTGTATACGGACTGGAGTCTGTTTGGCGGAAAACCGGTTACGGTGAACCTGAATAATGCGCGCATCTATCACCTGCATATGACCTCGACCAACGGTCAGCATCGTTTGGGTATTCCCCAGACCGATTCCAATGGTTATACGGTCAATACTCCGGACAACAATCTGCTTGTGTCTCCGTCGCTGATGGTTGCCTCGCAGTTGGGTTGCACTAAAGCATGGGGTAACCGGAGCGAGGTTGAACAGCATTGCAAACAGTATGTAGAGAAGACTGCGGCCGGAGTCGTCTACGATGACTGGCGTCTGCCTACCCGCGCCGAGATGGATGTGTTGACCTACTATCAGCGACCCGGTACGACAGCAGACCCTAACCCGAGTGTCGTGAAGCAGACCTTCCGGGCCTATTGGTACTGGTGCGCCGATGGCCCCTACAAGAATAAGTACGGAATCAGCACCTACGATTTCGGTTCAGAGGGAGGTACTGACTGGGGCGGTTACTCGACTTCTCAGAATGAGCCCGCCGTCCGTTGCGTGCGCGACGTGAAGGCCGACAAATAACGTAAAACATCGAAAAGCGTATGAAACGTCTTTTTGCAGCGATATTCCTTCTGGCCGCAGCCACCTTTGCGGCCTGCAGCGAGGACCCGACCCGGTCGGCGGGCGGACCGACACCGTCGGCCGACGGAACGGTCACCCTCACCGGTACCGTGACGGTGCCCGACATGACGGTCGTCCAGACGCGCAGCGTCGACAACGACGGCTGGGGCATCCAGTCGCTCTATGCCTTCTGCTTCGGCGAGGGAGGCATGTTCATCAGCCGCGTGCGGGCCGACGTCAAGACGGCGCCCCCCGTGCTGGAGGGTGAGTTCACGCTCCAGATTCCGTCGAGCACCCGCATCATCCACTTCGTGGCCAATGCCAACCTCGACAACTTCGACGATGCGCAGAACGTCGGCAGCTACGTCACCTCGGTCATTCCGCTGCTCGAGTCCACCTCGGGCAAGATGGTCTACTGGTCGGAGTACCGCCACGAGGGCGACTTCACCTCGGGCGAGAGCATCCACATCCAGATGGTGCGCAACCAGGCGCGCATCGAGGTGCGGGTCGACGAGAGCCTGGCCGGCGAGTTCGAGACCGACGGCTTCTCCATCTGCAACACCTACGCCAACGGCACCGTAGCGCCGTTCGACCCCGTGTCGCTCACCTTCGGGTGGGATGCGACGGCCGGTGACGGCTCCTATCCCAACCTCTACGTGACGCTGCCCACCAATGCCGTCAAGGCGACCGACGCCGCCGATGTCGACCACGACCAGTACCGCTACATCTTCGAGGACCCCAACCCCGAGGGCGACCAGACCTACCTGATTGTCAAGGGGCGTGCCGTGGGAGCCCCCGAGTGGTCCTACTACAAGGTGCTCTTCCTGCGTGAGGACAAGACCCCGTGGCCCATCTACCGCAACATGTGGTACGAGGTGATTATCCGCAAGTCGCTGGCCAGCTCGCCCGCCTATGCGACCTTCGCCGAGGCGAAGGAGGGTGTCCCCGTCAACGACGTCTATGTGGCCGTCTCGCCCGAGGTGCCGACCATCTCCGACGGTCAGCGCGTGCTCACGGTCGAGCGGACGACCCACCTGCTCGACGGCAGCGAGGGACGCTATACGATTGCCTATCGGTATTGCAACCTCGACGGCTCGACCACCGGGCTCACGGCCCCCTCGGTAAGCTGGCTTTCGAACGACCGTGTGGCCCAGACCGACATGGTGGTCAACAACTACGATACCCGGACGGGTGAGGGTACGGTCGAAATAGTCCCCTTTGCCGCCGGTGCCACGGCGCGTCATGCCGAGTTGAGCATCCGTGCCGGAGCGCTCTCGCGTACGGTCTCGCTGATGCTGGTCCGCCCCTTCGTCTTCACCCCCGTCTGGATTAGCTCGGGCATCAACGGCAGCGTGAGCGACCAGGATGTGACGCTGGTCTTCCAGATTCCGGAGGATTATCCCCAGGAGCTGCTTCCGCTCGAGTGCCGCATCTCGGCCAACGAGATTACGGGTACCTCCGAGACGCCGCTGCGGTTGATTTTCCAGAAGGACTACCCCGATGAGGAGTGGGGCGAGCAGACGCAGTGGCCCTACAAATACGTCTACGAGGCCCAGACGACGGGCACGCACCGGATTTACTTCCGCACGACCCGGGCCCTGAACGACAACAACAGCACCGTGCTCCTCGAGGCGGAGCATTTTGAGCCCGTGACCAAACGCCTGCGTGTGACCAACGACAGCCGGATGCTCGAGTTCGTCGGCCTGCGCGACTATACGGCGCGCATCCAGTACGCCCTCGTGCCGAAGATTGCCGGTTCGGAGCTGACGCTCCAGTTCCGCTTCGTCTCCGAGACGGGCGGCGCCGTGACCGGCGACCCCGGAACCACGGTGCGCATCTATACCAACAACCTCGACCCGGCCGAAGGTCAGACCGGCATGGAGGAGATGGCGAGCGACCCCGAGATGGAGGCCAACGGCCGCTACCTGCGCTATACGCCCCAGGCTTCGGACCGCAATGGCGAGGGTGTCTATACGCTTCGCTTCCGGACCCGTGTGGCCGTAAGCGACGAGCCGATTCGCATTGCCGACGAGCAGACGCAGTATGCCTCGGCGACGATGGAGCTTGCGACCTACGGCTACTTCCCCTTCCACTTCGACGTGCGGGGCGAGGATGGCACGCAGATGATTCCCTATGGCCCGGGCGTGCCCGTGACCGTCAGCTTCGATACGAGCGGTTTCACCTCCGAAACCACCGAGTTCATCTCGCCGGGCAATGCGCAGTACACCTGCTTCATCGCTACCCGAAACCTCGAGCCCGACCCGGCCTATGGCGACCAAGGGCTCACGGCCGTGAACGAGACGGGGCGTGTCGGCTACGAATATCTGGTTACGGCATCGACGCAGCATATGTTCCACTTCGTGACGAAGGAGATTGTGAGCGGCGAGACGGTGAGCATCTCCTCCGATGAGACCATTTCGTTCACCTCCGAGAGCGTGACGCTGACCAACCGGCCCATCGAGGGCGTCATGAGCTACGGCGAGACCTCGAATCCCGGCGATGCGACCGTGCAGCCGGTTGAGGAGGATGCCTTCGTCACCATCGAACGTACGGACGGTACGCGCATCGGTTACTTTACGGTGGGTGCTAACGGACGCTATACGCTGACGCTGCGCGGCGAGTATGATTTCGAGTGGAAGACGGCCAACCTGACGATTCTCTATTCGCCGCTCAACAGCTCGGAGCGCTACGGCGCCGTCACCTCGCTCGAGGCGCTCTTCGCCTCGCCCGACCTCGTGCTGAGCAAGAACTGGACGATTCAATAGAGGTTCCGGAAGGCGGCTGCGGCGGTCCGGTGTGGCCGGATGCGCGTGCGGTGCCCCGGAGCATCAACTGCCGATAAGAGCGGAGAGCCATCCCGAAAGGGGTGGCTCTCCTTTTGTCGTTTTGTGGGGCAGGGGCCGAGCGTGTCGGCCGCCGGTGTGGCTGCGCCGCGCGGGGTCAGAAGACCCGGACGAGCAGATGGCCCAGGTGGGCGGCCAGCATGCCCAGGGCGAAGCTCAGCAGGGCGTAGCCTGCGAAGTGGAGGAACTGCTGCCCGCCCAGCAGGGCGTAGTTCTCGTGGATGAAGGTCGAGAAGGTGGTGAATCCGCCGCAGAAGCCCACCGTGAGGAAGAGCCTCAGCTCGGCGTTGAGCAGGTTCCCCCGTTCGAAGAGACCGTAGAGCAGCCCGATGGCCAGGCAGCCGGCGACGTTGACCGCCAGCGTCCCCCACGGAAAGCCCGAGGCGGCGTGGCTCTGGATGAGCCGCGAAAGAAGGTAGCGTGCAATACCGCCGGCAAAACTTCCGGCACCGATGAAAAAGAGGGTCTTTACCATAGCGTGAAGTGTCTGAAGGGCTCCGTGCGGCGGGTTTTGCCGCACGTCCGGGCCGACCAATCTGTTGTGAATTTATGAACCGCCATAACGACTGCCTGGGTGGAGCGTGTGCTCCACGTTTATGCAGGTATCATCAGCACATCCCGAACGGGCGGCGGTTTGAGGCAGATACCATTGCCTTTGCGGCTGCAAAGATACCGCTTCGGCGTGAAAAAACGAATTTTTCCCGGCTAAATCTGCTGTCTTGCGTGCCGAGGGAGACAGTTCGGCCGGGAGGAGTCGGTCGAAACCGCCGGGAGAGGTATTTTCCAGAGCAGCCGAGCGGTGGGGTGGCGGAGCGGGGAGTTCGGGGTGTTAGAAAGGCGGAGCCGTGGACCGGAGAGCGGTTATAAGGCAGGGGGCATAGGGATGGCAGATGGAGCGGCGGGCGGACGGGTGACGGAGTGGCTGTGAAGTCAGGAGGCCGGGCGGCGGGCAGGGCGACAGACCGGGTCGTACCGCAGGGCTGGAACGGCGGGCGGCCGGGTGGGCGGCGAGGAGAGAACGGGCGGGGGGAGAAAAGACCGGGCGACAGACGGGGCGGCGTGGCAAGGCAGGATAGCGTGGTTGTGTGGCCGCGCGTCAAGGCAGGGTAGGAAGAACATGAAGAAGGGGGCAGCCGGAGGGGGCGAAAAGGCCGGTCGGAGGTTACGCCTTTCCGGCACGGCCGCGGATGCGGCGGAAGGGGAGGCCGAGCACGCCGAAGAGTGCCTCGCCGAAGATGCCGCTGCTCATCTTCGAAGAGCCGCGACGCCGCTCGGTGAAGATAATCGGCACCTCGCAGAGCCGCATGCCCAGCTTCCAGGCCGTATACTTCATCTCAATCTGGAACCCGTAGCCCTTCATGCGGATGGCGTGCAGGTCGATGGCCTCCAGCGCCCGGCGCGAGTAGCAGACGAAGCCCGCCGTGGCGTCGTGGAGCGGAAGCCCGGTGACCAGGCGCACGTATTTCGAGGCGAAGTAGGACATCAGCAACCGCGACATCGGCCAGTTGACGACGTTGACCCCCTCGACGTAGCGCGAGCCCACCACCACGTCGCCCCCTTGCTCGGCTGCCCGGCAGAGGCGCACCAAATCGTCGGGATTGTGCGAAAAGTCGCAGTCCATCTCGCAGATGAGGTCGAAGCCGCGGCTCAGCCCCCACTCGAAACCGGTCAGGTAGGCCGTGCCGAGCCCCTGCTTGCCGCTCCGCTCGATGAGGTGCAGCCGCTCGGGGAACTCCTCCTGACGGCGCCGCACGATGGCGGCCGTGCCGTCGGGCGAGCCGTCGTCGATGACCAGCAGCTCGAAGGGCTCGCTCAGCGAGAAGACCTTGTCAATCATTGCGGAGATGTTCTCCTGCTCGTTGTAGGTCGGTATGATAACCAGTTTGCGCATGGGCTGTGCGGCGTTTTCCGTGTGATGCGGCCGCGACGTTTCGACCGCGATTTTACAAAGATAGCATTTTTTTGCAGAAGTGGAGCACCTCGGCCCGTTTTCTCCACACTCGCGCCGGATTCGGCGCCGGGATGGGGCCTCTGCGCCCTGTGACCCGGGCGGGCTTTTCTGCGCTTCTGTTGCTCGACCCGGTCTGGCCCCTCCGCCCGGCGGACGCTACGGGCGGTGCAGCGTCCCGAGCCGCCGGATTTCGGCCCGCTGCTCCGGTGTGGTGCGACGCGACTCGAGGATTTTGCGTAGGCTCATCCGAAAGCTCCATGCGGGCAGCCCCGGCTCCCCGGCCAGCCAGGCCCCGGTCCGCTCCGGGTCGGCGGCGTAGCAGACCGAGACGGCCCAGGCGACCGCCATGCGGGCGTAGTAGCCCTCGTGGCGGACGCTGCCCAGATGACGGAGCAGCGCGTCGAGGTGCTCCCCGTCGGTGAAGTTGTTGAGCCCCGTCACGGCGGCGAAGCGGACCTCGTACTCGCCGTCGGCGAGGAACAGCGGCTCGATGAAGTGCCACATGGGTTCGCGCTCGGCAGGGCGGAGCCGCCGGCAGAAGCTGTCGCAGAGGCTCCAGTTGTCGATTTTGGGCAGATGTGCCGCCGTGAGGCTCAGAAACTCGCCGACCGGACAGGGCGCATAGCCGATGACCATCCCCTGCAGCATCCGCTCCTCGAAGTAGTACTCCTCCGCACTGCGGAGGTATGCGCGCCAGTCGCCCCGCACGATTTCGCGGGCCAGCCGCCGCAGCGCGGGGAGCCGTACGCCGATGATGTGTTCGACGCCGGGCAGCAGCGAGGCGCTGAAGTCGCGGTAGGCGGGTTCGCCCAGCGCAAGGAGCCGTTCGCGGATGTTCATTGTTTTTTGCCGAATTTGGGGGTGATGCCGATGAAGAAGGAGTAGTTGAGCCGCGGCATGGGGCGCCCCATCACCGTCTCGTACTCCTCGTTGAAGAGGTTGTTGATGCACCCCTTGAGCGTGAAGTCGGCCCAGCGGCACGAGAGCAGCCTCTCGAGCGCCACGTCGCTCATGAAGTAGGGGGGCACGTAGCCCAGATGGTCGCGGTCGTTGCTCGACATGGTGTAGCGGGTGCTGTACCAGCACCATTTGTAGCTCAGCACCCAACGGCGCCACTGAAGCTGGGCCGTGAAGGCGGCCGAGTGCTCGGGGATGTAGACCAGCTGCTTGCCCACCGACTCGTCGGCCGGGCTGAAGGGGTCGCCCCGGTTGATGGAGCGTGTCCAGGCGTAGTTGCCGTCGAAGCGCAGGCTCCAGCGGCGCCCCAGCTCGGCGCGGGCGTCCACCTTCAGCTCGAGGCCGTAGCTGTGGACCCGCTTGACGTTGACCGGGGTGTAGATGCCCGACTTGGCGCCGTCGCTCAGCCAGAGTATCCAGTCGTCGATTTCCGAGTCGAAGAAGGTGAGCGACCCCTTGAGCGAGCGGCTCGGGCCGCCGAGCGAGAACTCGCCCCCCGCATCGAAGGTCCACCCCTGCTCGGGGCGCAGGTCGGGATTGCCGCCCGGCTGGAAGTAGAGGTCGTTGAGCGTCGGGTAGCGGTAGTTGCGCGCCGCCGAGGCCTTCAGCACGACGTTGCCCCGCTTCGAGGCGAGCCAGTCGACGAAGAGCGCCGGTATGAGCGGCGTCGTGCGGTCGCCGTAGAGCTCTTCGCGCAGGTTGAGCGCCACGCCCAGCCGCGGTACGGGGCGCCACTTCACGGCGGCGAATCCCGACAGCTCGAAGCGCGAGCGGTCGTCGAGCTGTCGGACATACTCGCCCGTCGTGTTGTCGATGAGCGAGAAGTCGCCGCTGTTGACCATGTGCTGCGAGGCCGTGACGTCGAGCGTGAAGAGCCACTTCTCCCGCAGGGCG
This sequence comes from Alistipes sp. Marseille-P5061, assembly GCF_900290115.1. Classification (GTDB taxonomy): domain Bacteria; phylum Bacteroidota; class Bacteroidia; order Bacteroidales; family Rikenellaceae; genus Alistipes; species Alistipes excrementigallinarum. The sequence continues at coordinate 279,625 of NZ_LT985749.1, read as the reverse complement.
TATTCGGCTCCGGCGCGGGCGAAGAGCGAATGGACGTAGCTGCGCGAGTCGGTCATCGTGAGGAAGTTGCCCTGCCCCTCGGGGTCCTGCAGCCGCTCATAGCGCAGGTCGGTGTAGGTGTAGCCCGCCCGCAGGTCGAGCTTCAGGCCGTTTGCGAGCCGCTCCCAGCCTGCCGTGGCGCGCAGCGTCCGCTCGTCCTGCAGGTCCTTCTTCGACTTCTCGTCGTTGCGGTCCGAGCTGAGCAGCGGCAGGCCCCGGTGCGAATCGAGGTACCAGGCGGCAATCGAGAGGCGGCTGCCGTCGCCGAAGGTGTGGTAGAGCTCCTGCAGCAGGTGGATGTCGCGGAAGCCGCCGTTGCGGTTGCGGCGGAGCGGGTAGCTCGTGCCGACGATGTTGCCGTCGGCGTCGGTCTCGAACTCCTTGGTGTGGTAGTTCCGGTAGAGGAAGTCGTTCTCGGAGGTGCTGCACAGCAGGCGCGTCGAGGCGCTCCACCGCGCTCCCGTGTAGCTCAGGTGGAGAAACTCGTCGAAGGTGGTGAAGGAGCCGATGCCCTGGATGTAGCGCATGTGGAATCCCTCCTCGTCGCCGGGGCGTGTGGCCAGCGTGATGGCGCCGCCCAGCCCGCCTCCGGTGATGCCCACCGAGCTGGCGCCGTGGTAGAGCGTGGCGTTGTCGATGAAGTAGGCGGGGATGAGCGAGAAGTCGACCTGGCCGAAGAGCGGCGAGTTGATTTTCATGCCGTTCCACGTCACCTGCGTGTGCGAGGGCGAGGTGCCCCGGAACGAGGCGGTGGCCAGCGTCGCGCGGCCGTACGACTTGATGAAGATTGTCGAGCCGGAGGTCAGTGCGTCGGCCAGCGACGAGGAGATGTTGTCGCGCAGGACGATGCTGTCGAGCTTCGTGCGCTGGACGCCAATCTCCTTCATCGGGCGCGTGCCGGTGATTTCGACCCGTTCGATGTCGCGCACGTAGAGCGAGTCCTCCGGCGCGGCGGCCCGTGCCGCGGGTCGGAGGGCAGCCAGAAGCGCAATCGAGAGAAGCAGGCGGCGGAGCATCGTAGGCGGGGCGTTGCGGATGGGTTATTCGGTGACTTCGCGGTAGCAGGCCACGCCGCAGACCTCGGTCGAGACTTCGCCGATGAGCGGCGCCGAGGCGTTGATGCCGCTCTGGACCTTCACGAAGTCAATCTGCGGCAGGTTGGCGGGCGCACCGTCGGCCGTCACGGCGTCGGAGATGTTGAGCGTGTTGTAGCCGCCGATGAGGTCCTGCGACGAGTAGTTGTCGGCATAGCCCCATGCGAAGGGGGCCGTGGTCCTCGACTCGGTCCCCTCGACCTCCTTGCGGACGATGTTGTCGGGCAGCCGCACGCCGGTGAAGCTCACTTCGTCGGCCTCAATCCATGCGGGGTAGTAGCTCTCCTGCGTGTGTTCGCCGATGCGGGCGATTTCGCCCTTGCCGCCCTTGTTGTCGCGCCAGGCGACGGGCTGGTTCGCCCCCGCGGGGCGGGTGTAGGTGATGGAGTAGCCGTGGGTGCTGCGGTCGTACTCGCTGCCGCGCAGCTCGTACCACGTGTCGTCGGGAAGTCCGTTGCCGTTCTCGTCGCGCATGACGTAGACCACGCCCGGCTCCGAGGAGTTGACGAAGGAGTTGCCGCGTACGAGCAGCTCGCCGCCGCCGTTCTGCGGCACGGGCTCGGCGAAGCCCACCACCAGATAGCCGCCCCAGCCGCCGAGAGAGACGTAGAGCCGGGAGGCGAAGCGCTGCATGGCGTAGGCGCAGGCCTTTTCGGGGGTGGTGACGTCGGTGTAGCCGCTCAGCGGCTCGTTGATGAACTGCCCCGGGGCGGGCGTATACTCGAAGACGGTGGCCGCCTGCTCGATGACGCGTTTGGTGGTGGTCGATTCGCCCGAGTTGCAGCCGGCGAGCAGCGCTGCGGCGCCGAGAAGGGTGATGATGCGGGTATGTTTCATGTCGTTATTGATTTTGCTCAGGTTGCCAGAAACAGAAACTGCCGGGGGTGATGCCCACGCGGAGCGTGTCGAGCGCGCGGCCCCGGGCCGTGAAGCGGTAGACGACGCCGTGCTGCACGTAGTCGATGGCGTCGGCCACGTAGACCTCCGAATTGCGCGGGTCGACCCCCAGACCGTAGTAGGTGGTCCCGGCGTAGGGGAGGAAGGGGGTCGCGGGGAGCGACTCATCCTTTACGGACATGCGCCAGACGTCGCGGTCGAGGTAGTAGAGCGTGTCGCGCCGGCCGTTGAGCACCAGCTCCGAGGGGTGGTCGCCGGAGGGGAAGAGGAAGCTCCGCTCGATGACGCGCGTGGCGGCGTCGATGCGGTAGAGCACGGCGGGAATCCCCTCGGTGCGTCCCTCGGTGACGGTCCAGATTTTGCCGTAGCGGTCGCAGACGAGCGACGTGGGCTGCGGCCCCACCTCGATGGAGTCGACCAGCCGTTCCGTGCGCAGGTCGACCACCAGCAGCTTGTTGTCGTACGACCAGCAGTTGACGAAGAGCTCGTCGCCCCACTGGGCCATCTGCTCGGTCGACTTGTGGCCGTTCATGGCGATGCGTCCGCGGATGCGGTTCGAGCGCGTGTCCACGACCGTAATGCGCGGGTCGTAGAGGTCGGTGATGTAGGCCGTCGTGTCGTTGGGAAAGTGGATGTAGCGGGGCGAGACGACCCCCTCGATGAGCCCCGTGACGGTGCAGCTTGCCGGGTCAATGACGTAGACCACGCCCGAGTTGTTGACCACCACGTAGCCGCGCCCCCGGTGGAGGGCCATCGACTGCGCCACGTCGCCCAGCCGCATGCCGTTGGCGCGCGAGAAGACCTCGTTTTCGACCTCCTCCGCATCGGTGCGGTAGAACGAGAGCGAGGCGTTGTCGCTGCCGAAGTTGCCCTCGCAGGTGATGAACACACCCCCCTGCGAGAAGCCGAAGGGCTCTTCGTCGAGCGGACCGAAATCCATGCAGGCGGCCAGCGTGGCGGCGCATGCGGCCGGAAGCATGCGCCAGAGTGCGTGCAGCAGTCGTTTCATCCTCGTTCGTTTCGGCGGAGCGGGACGGCAGGCGCGGACGGGCGGAAATGCGCGGACGACGTCGGGCCCCATTCTCCGCGGGGCGCTTATCGATGGAGTGCACCGGCAGGTCTTCTGACTTGCCGCCGCTCCGATGCCTTCCCGCCCCGGTGCGGGGCAGTGGCTGAGGAGTATCGGAGCGTTTGCTGCGGCTTACAGCAGCGGGAACTGTTGCCGAATCGCACGGCATTCCCTTTTCATCCGCGCGCACCGAAGGTGCGCCCTGCGGAACCGATGCGCGACAAAAGTACGCTTTTTTTGGCAGATTGTCGTCCGAAAATCCTCCAAAAAAGTTATCTTTGTAAAAAATAGTGTCCATGGCTCTCGAAATTCGACGGATGACGACCCTCGACGCCGGGTTGGAGGAGGCGCTTGCGCGGCTGCTTCCGCAGCTCTCCGGCGGGCTTCGTGCGCCCTCGCGCGAGGTGCTCGGGCGGCTGCTTGCCCAGCCCTGCGCGGCGCTGCTGGCCGCCCTCGACGGGGAGCGTATCGTGGGGGTGCTGACCCTGGTGTGGTACGACGTCCCCTCGGGCCGCAAGGGATGGGTCGAGGATGTGGTGGTCGATGCCGGCGAGCGGGGCCGTGGTGTCGGACGCCTACTGGTCGAAAAGGCCCTGGAGCTGGCCCGGAGCGAAGGGGTGCAGCACCTCATGCTCACCTCCAACCCCGCGCGCCGTGCGGCCCATGCACTCTATCGCACATGTGGATTCGAAGAGGTGGGGAGCACCCTGTTCCGCTTCGACATGAATAAGAAGGTTGACCTATGAAAAAGTTTCTGAAAATTGCGGTGACGGTCATTGCCGTCCTGCTGGTGGTCGTGCTGACGGCCCCCATCTTCCTGCGCGGCAAGATTGCCGAACTGGTCCGTACCGAGGCCAACGCGATGCTCGTCCCGCGGCTCGACTTCGAGCGGCTGGGCATCAGCCTGCTGCGCCACTTCCCCAACGCCTCGCTCGAGCTGAAGGGGGTGACGCTCGTGGGTGTGGCCCCCTTCGAGGGGGATACCATCGCCTCCGTAGGGCGCCTCTCGGTGGTGGTCGACCCCTGGTCGCTGCTCGGTGACGGGGGGCTGGAGGTGCGCAAGCTGCTCATCGCGAAGCCCGACCTGAGGGCCCGCAAGCTCGCCGACGGCAGCGTGAACTGGCTGCTGATGAAACCCTCGGAGGAGGAGCCCGAGGCGGAGGCTGCCGCGGAGGAGGAGAGCACCGACACGGGCTCTGCCTTCAGCCTTTCGGTGCGCGACTTCCGCATCACCGACGCGGCACTCTCCTACGTCGACGACTCGACGCACACCTCGTTCCGCACGCTGCTCCCGCTGCTGCGCCTGCGCGGCGACTTCTCGGCGGCGCAGAGCACGCTCGATTTGCGGATGCGCACCGAGGAGACGACCTTCTCGTCGGGTGTGGTGACGCTGCTGAGCAATGCCGAAATCGAGCTGAATGCCGATGTGGCGGCCGACCTTGAGAAGAACCGCTTCGAGCTGAAGGAGAACAAGCTGCGGCTCAACGCCATCGAGGCGACGCTCGACGGCTGGGCCGAATTGGGCGACGATGCCGTGGCGATGGACCTCAGTCTGGGCTGCGAGCGCGTCGAGTTCAAGGATGTGCTGTCGCTCATCCCGGCCTTCTATACGCGCAACTACCGAGGCCTCTCGGCTTCGGGCGAGCTGACGCTCTCGCTCTGGGCCAAAGGCGAGCTGCGCGGCGCCGAGCTGCCGGCCTTCGGCCTCGAGCTGGGCGTGCGCAACGGCGGTTTCCAGTATGCATCGCTTCCCAAGGCGGTCTCCGACATCAACATCCAGGCGAGCGTGACCAACCCCGGCGGGGTGATGGACCGCACGGTGGTCGACATCCCGACGTTCGGCCTGCGGATGGGGGACAACTCGCTCGCAGCCACCTTCCACGGCACGACGCTCGTCAGCGACCCCGACCTGCGTGCCTCGCTCGAGGGCAAGCTCGACCTTGCGGACATCGGCGAGGTCTACCCGCTCGAGGACGGCATGTCGCTCAAGGGCTTCATCCAAGCCGACCTGAGCGCCGCCGGACGGATGTCCGACGTCGAGAACCGCCGCTACGACCGGGTTTCGGCCTCGGGCAACTTCGTGGTCGAGAACGTCGACGCACAGCTGCCCGGTCTTCCCGCCATCGGCCTGCGCCGCGCCGCTGCCGGCATCTCGCCCCAGGCCATGACGCTCGGCGAGCTGAGCCTGACCATCGGCGGCAGCGACCTTGCGGCCAACGGCCAGCTGACCGACTACATCGACTATCTGCTGCGCGGTGCGACGCTTTCGGGACGGCTCTACGTCAATTCGAAGCTGCTCGACCTCAATGAAATCCTCGCCTCGCTCTCCTCGACGGAAACGGCCGAGGGCGACGCGGCCGAAGAGTCCGCCGCGGAAGAGGCTCCGGCCGGGGGCGATGCGGCCGCTCAGGCGGTCGAGATTCCGCGCAACCTCAACCTCTCGCTGCGTACCGAGGTGGGCAAGCTCCTCTACGAAAAGATGGTTATCGAGCAGCTTTCGGGCGAGGTGCGCGTGGCCAATGGCACCCTTTCGCTCGACGGACTGCGCATGAAGGCCTTCGACGGCTCGCTGACCGCATCGGGCAGCTACTCGACGGGCGACGCCGCCCATCCGGCGCTCGCCTTCAACCTCGGCTTCACCGACGCCTCCTACGCCCGGACCTTCGAGCAGCTGGAGATGGTGCAGCGCATCGTGCCGCTCTTCGAGAAGGCCGGCGGTGTCTACTCCATGTCGCTCGACATGAAGATGAACCTCGACCAGGCGATGGAGCCCGACCTCATGTCGCTCGATGCCCAGGGCGAGCTGCGCTCGGCCGACATCCACATCGAGCAGCTCAAGGCCTTCGAGGTGCTGGCCAAGACGCTCGGCAACGACGCGCTGAGCTCTATCCGCGCCAAGGATGTCGTCATTCCCTTCTCGATTCGCCAGGGGCGGCTCACCACCAAGCCCTTCGACCTGAAGATGGGTGACGTCTCGCTCAACCTCTCGGGCTCGACGGGGCTCGACCAGAGCATCGACTATACGGCCCAGGTGGCCCTGCCCGCTTCGGCTACGGGCGGCGTCCTCTCGAAGGTCAACGTCGGCATCGGCGGAACCTTCACCGACCCGAAGATTACCATCGGGGTGAAGGAGGCGGTCGAGGAGGCGGCCCGCAACCTCATCGACGAGCAGGTGCAGAAGCTCACCGGCAACGAATCGCTCTCGGAGGCTGTCCAGGAGCAGGCAGCCAAGCTGCGCGAGGAGGCGCGCAAGGCGGGTGAGAAGCTCATTGCGGCCGCCGAGGAGCAGCGCACGAAGCTGGTCGACGCGGCGAAGAACCCCATTGCGAAGCTGGCGGCCGAGAAGGCCGGCGACAAGCTGGTCGACGAGGCGCGCAAGCAGGCCGACAAGCTGACGGCCGAGGCCGAGGCGCAGATTGAGAAACTCGCCTCGAAGGCCCAGTAGCCGTTCCTGCCGGTTGAAATGTAAAGAGACCGCCGCGGAGTCCGAAACTCTGCGGCGGCCTTTTTTTGTGCTCGTTTGCTGCCTCGGGCCGGCGTTGTGCCGCTACGGTTCGGCAACTTTGCGTTCCGACTGCGGCGGGCGGCTGCCGGCTGCCGGCTCCCGACTCCTCTTCGAAAAAAACAGCCTCCCGTAGCGGCGGGAGGCGGGTTGTGGCGGAGCGTTGCAGCGAAAGCGGAGCGCCCGGCCCGGTTGCGCGGGCCTTTCGGCTGTGCGGATGCTTGGGCGCCTATCGGGGGCGGATGTAGCTCTGGAGCGCCTCGACGTACTGCGCGAAGGCATCGCGGCCGGCGTCGGTGATGCGGCAGAGGGTGCGGGGCTTGCGGCCCTGGAAGCCCTTCTCGATTTCGATGTATCCGGCCCTGGCCAGCTTGTCGAGCTGCACGGAGAGGTTGCCGGCCGTCGCCCCCGTCTCGTTGCGCAGGAAGACGAAGTCGGCACTCTCGACACCGATGAGTATCGACATCACGGCGAGCCGCAACTCGGAGTGCAGCAGGGGATTCAGCTCCTTGAACATGGTTTGCGTGCGATATGTCGGAGGATGAAGCCGGGCAGCATGACGAGCAGCGTGCACCAGAGGGCCAGCTGCAGCAGCCAGTTGCCCGATGCAAGGTCGAACGGCGAGCTGAAGGTGAAGGTGAATGCCGCGATGAAACCGGCCGTACCCAGGCCGACCAATGCGGCGAACGAGCCCGAGTGGTTGCTCCCCTTGCCGCGGAAAAACTCGGCGGTGACCAGCAGTGCTCCCGAGAAGAGCAGCTGTGCGATTCCTGCCGGATTGAGCGTATTTTCGGGATTGATGATGGCGTATGCTGCCGAGGCGAGGGCCGTCATCGCCGGGAAGCCCCAGATGAGCAGCAGCAGGTCGTCGAATCCCGTGCGGACGATGCCCTTGCGGCGGCTTTGCCCTATCGTGAAGAGGTAGCAGGCAGTGAAGGGAATGAGGGCGCTCCAGAGCACTTGCGGGCTGCCGGTCCAGCGGAGCAGTGCGTATTCGGCCAGGGCGGTCAGTGCCGCGAGTGCTCCCCAGACGATGAAGAGCTCGCCGCGGACGAAGTTCATGCGGCGCATGTTGCGGTCGAAGACGCGGGCGATGAGTTCGAGCGCCTCCTGTTCGGAAAGAGTATTGGTCTCCGGTTTTTCGGATTTCATGGTGCGTTCCGTTTCTGCAAAGGTACGAAATAGTTTTTATTTTGACGTGCCGGGCTGCGGCTGAGGCGGTTGGCGCGGCAGGTCCGGCTGCGGCTTGTTGCGGCACGTTCGTCTGCGGCGGTGCGCGGCTGCGGCTATTTTTCTTCGGCCGCCTCGCGTCGGTTCCGGCAGCCGATGATGTGGCCCGGGATGACCATCATCACCACGAAGATGGCTGCGAAAATCAGAATCTCGTTGTGGAGCATCGTGCTGTCCATCTCCTGCGAGCCGGCGAGCCTTGCGAGCATGAAGTCCCAGAGGGCGAGTACGGCGGTTCCCGCCATGCCGAGCAGGCCGGCCGTCGTGTAGACCTTTGAGCGGACGATGAAGCCCGTTGCGGTGGTCCCAATCGACATGACCAGCGCGATGAGCGCATAGATGCTCGGGCGGTATTGCAGGCCGTGGCACAGTGCGAGGATGAAAATCGGAATGAGCGAGAGTGAGCAGGCGAGCCACAGGGCGTTGACGATGCGGTCGATTTCCGTGCGGGGCTCCGTGCTCCTCCGTGCGGGGAAGAGACGCATGAGCAGTACGCCCAGCGGGGGAATCAGAAACCAAGTGAGGCTCCAGTTCGGGTCGGCCCCGGTGATGCGGAGCGCGTAGTTGAGCAGCGAGATGGCGACGGTCGTATAGCCCCAGACCAGGAACGGGCGTTCGGAGTTGCGTTCGAGGCGCCGGCGCGTGTTGCGAATCATGCGGGTGATGAGTTCGAGGCTCTCCCGGGCATCCAGTTGTTTCTCTTCCATGGTTCAGACTTTTTTATGATTGGTGTTTGGAATGAAGGGTCGGTCTATTTTGTGGCGGGCTCCCCGGCGGGCACCTGCTCCGGAGTCTCCTTGGGGTTTTTCCGGCCGAATTCGTAGCGGAGCTCCACGCGGACGCTGTCGCCGAGCTCCTCCCGGCGGATGGTGCGGGTGCAGCACCCCTCGGCCGGCATCCCGTCTGCGTTCCGGTCGAGCGTGTAGTTGCCGTTCTCGTCCAGGAAGGCGTAGAGCGTGGCTGAGTCGGCGCTGATGGCCTCCGGAACAATGGTTGCCTTGCCAGCGGCGGGCTGTTCGATGCCCATCTGGCTCTTTCCGTTCGCCTCGCGGAGCATCCAGAGAACCTTTCCTCGGTCGGTGCGGAGGTTCGCGATTGTGATTCCGGGGTTTGCACCCAGAACGGTCGCCGTGCAGAGCAGCGCGGCCATGCAGGTTACACTCTTTTTCATCGTTTGCAATTTTAGGCGGTTGGTGTTTTTTCGGGTCCCGGTCGCGTTTGGCTGCCTTTTCCCGGCAGGTCGGCGGCCCGGTTCTCCCCGTTTTCTGATGTAAATATAAATTAGTTTATAATATAAACCAAATTTTCGACGCAAAATTTTTCGTTTGGCGAAAATCTCCGACTGTGTCACGGGGGCGAAGAAGCGGCCTGCGGCCGGGGTGCGGAAAGCGTCGGGGACGGTTTGCTGGCAAACCCGTATGGTCGCCCGAAGCCGCAGCCGGGCCGCAGGCAGCCGCCCGCGTGACAGGCCGGAGCGGCTTTTGCTGCTTTTCGGCGGCGAAAAGCAGAAGAAAATGGGTGGTGGAAGGTTGCCGTCCTTTCCATAGAGCCCTCTGCGGATGAAAAGGTGCGGATATGAGCCGCAGGGTTTGGTCTCTTGTTTAAGACGGGGGATTTTCTCCGACTATGTCACGAGGGCGAAGAAGAGGCCTGCGGCCGGGGTGCGGAAAGCGTCGGGGAAGGTTTGCTGGCAAACCCGTATGGTCGCCCGACGCCGCCCACAGGGCCGCAGGCAGCCGCCCGCGTGACGGGTCGGAGCGGCTTTTGCTACTTTTCGGCGGCGAAAAGCTGAAGAAAACAGATGAAATAGCCGCTGCTTCCGGCAAGCTGAACCGTTGCGCCGGAAAAAGGTGCCGCTGCCGCCGACTTACCCCGCATGACGGGCGAATGGACGTCGCGTTACGACCGCCCGGCCACCAGTTGGCGCCACTCGGGGTGGCGCTCGATGTAGCGGGCAATGTAGCTGCACTCGGGAGCTATCCGCAGCCCCTGCGCGCGAATCTCCGTGAGCACAGCCTCCGTCAGCTCTGCGGCAATGCCCTGCCCCTCGAAGCGGGATGGCACCCCCGTGTGCAGCAGGTGCAGCGTGTCACCCCTGCGCAGGTAGTCGATGACGGCCTGCTCCCCGTCGCCCAGGTCGAACGAGTAGCGTTGCCGTGCCGGGTCGTGTCGAAGCGTATATCGTTTCATGGTGTGGTGTTTGTTGGTTCGTGAATCTTGCCTCCCCCAAAAATAGTTCCGAAAAGTGGAAAAATCCCTATCTTTATCCGCCGAATGAAGCCTTTTCCCGAAGTGAACGCCTTTTCCGATATCCTCTGTGCGTGGTATGCCCGTTTCGGACGCGACCTGCCGTGGCGCCATACGCGCGACCCCTACCGCATCTGGCTCTCGGAGGTGATTCTCCAGCAGACCCGCGTCGAGCAGGGGCGGGAGTACTACCTGCGCTTCGTCGGGCGCTTCCCCGACGTGAGAGCTCTGGCTGCCGCTTCGGAGGAGGAGGTGCTGAAACTCTGGCAGGGGCTGGGCTACTACAGCCGTGCCCGCAACCTCCACCGCGCCGCCCGGCTGATTGCCGAACAATATGGCGGCCGCTTCCCTGAACGCTACGACGAGGTCCGCGCGCTGCCCGGCGTTGGGGAGTATACGGCGGCGGCCATCTGCTCGTTTGCCTCGGATGCACCCCTTGCCGTGCTCGACGGCAATGTCTTCCGCGTCCTGGCGCGCCTCTTCGACCTCGACCTTCCGATTGACACCACGCAGGGGCGCCGCCGCTTTGCCGAGCTTGCTGCCTCACTGCTGCCGCCCGGGCGTGCAGCGCTTCACAATCAGGCGATTATGGACTTCGGAGCGCTCCAGTGCACCCCTCAGCAGCCCCGCTGCGGGGAGTGTCCCCTGGCGGAACACTGCCTGGCGCTGGCGGCCGGTACGGTTGCCGTGCGGCCCGTCAAGCAGGGGCGCACGAAGGTGCGCGACCGCTGGTTTGCCTACGTGGTGGTGCTCTGCGGCGACGAGCTGCTCCTGCACCGCCGCGACGGGCGGGATATCTGGCGCGGCCTGTACGAGTTTCCCCTCGTGGAGCGCGACCGTCCGCTCGATGCGGCGGAGCTGCCCGCGCAGGAGGAGTTCGCGCAGCTGACGGGCGGCGCCGCCTGCATGTGGCTCTCCTCGGTGGCGATGCCTCCCCACCGCCTCTCGCACCAGCTGCTCCACGCCACGTTCCACCGGCTGCGCGTGGAGCACCTTCCCGAGCGGCTACCCGACGGGGTGGTGCGCGTGCGTGCGGAGCGGTTCGACGACTACGCCGTGCCGCGCCTCATCGAGCGCTACCTGACGAGGTATCCGATATAGAGTGCGTAAATCACCAGGAAGATGGCGCCCTCCCAGCGGTCGACGGCCTTGCGGCGGAAGGTGAAGGCCGTGACGAAGAGCAGCACCGAGCTCAGCAGCACGGTCAGCAGGTCGATGCGCGTGATGCCGCCCAGCGTCAGCGGGTGAATCGTCGCGCTGAGGCCCAGAATCAGCAGGATGTTGGCAATGTTCGAGCCGATGACGTTGCCCAGTGCCATTTCGGACTTCCCCTTGAGCAGCGAGACCACCGACGAGGCCAGCTCGGGCAGCGACGTGCCACCCGCCACGAGCGTGATGGCTATCACCGACTCGCTGACGCCCAGCGCGCGTGCTATGGCCGTGGCGCTGTCGAGAAAGAGCTCGCCGCCGAAGATCAGTCCGGCAAGACCTCCCGCAATCATCACCACGATGAGCCACAGCGACCTGCTCCGCTGTGGCTTTTCCGTCTGCGTCGTCTGCGTCGTCTGCGTTGCCTGAGCGGCCGTGCGGCGCTCGGCGCGGATGGTGTAGCGGATGAGGGCGATGTAGAGCAGCAGCATGACGATGCCGTCGATGCGGCCGATGGCATCCACCTCGCCCAGCCCCAGCAGACGGTCCGAGGTGAGCAGCAACAGCAGCACCGAGACGGCGGTCAGGAAGGGCAGGTCGCGGCGGATGTTGCCCCCCGTGAGGGGCAGCGGCGCGATGAGGGCGCAGACGCCCAGAATGAGGAAGACGTTGAAGATGTTCGACCCGACGATATTGCCGATGGCCACGTCGCTGTTGCCCGCGGCGGCCGAGAGCACCGAGACCACCAGCTCGGGGGTCGAGGTGCCCACCGCTACGATGGTCAGTCCGACGATGAACTCCGGGACGCGGAAGCGCTGGGCGAGGGCGGCCGAGCCGTCGGTCAGGAAGTTGGCGCCGCCCAGGATGAGCGCCAGTCCGAGAATGAGCAGAAAGATATCCATGTTGAGAAAAGGGATTTTTCAGGGGTTGTGCGCCGCGCCGGCTCAGCCCAGCAAGAGCAGGCTGACGGCCATCACCGCCATGCCGGTCACCACGCCGTAGATGGAGATGTGCGCCTCGCCGTATTCGCGGGCTGCCGGCAGCAGCTCGTCAATCGAGATGAAGACCATGATGCCGGCCACGCCCGCGAGGATGCACCCCATGAGCGTTGTCGACATGAAGGGCATGAGCACCAGCCAGGCCAGCAGCGCTCCGACGGGCTCGGCCACGCCCGAGAGGAGCGACAGGCGGAAGGCCTTCACGCGGTCGCCCGTGGCGTAGTAGACGGGAATCGAGACGGCGATGCCCTCCGGGATGTTGTGGATGGCGATGGCCACGGCGATGGCCGCGCCGAGCGTCGCATTGTCGACGGCCGTGGTGAAGGTGGCGATGCCCTCGGGGAAGTTGTGGATGGCGATGGCGAGGGCCGTCATCACCCCCATGCGCATGAGCTTCGGGTTGCGGGGCTGCTCCTCCATCTCCTCGACGCGGTGCGCCTCGTGGGGGTTCTCCACCGAGGGGACCAGGCGGTCGATGATGCCGATGAGCAGGATGCCGGCGAAGAAGCAGAGGACGGTCATCGCAGTTCCGGGCCGCTGGCCCCACTCCGCCGTCAGCGCGAGCTGCGACTGCTGGAAGAGCTCGACGAAGGAGACGTAAATCATCACGCCGCCCGAGAGTCCGAGCGAGAAGGAGAGCAGCCGCTTGTTGGTCCGGCGCGTAAAGAAGGCGATGGCGCTGCCGATGCCGGTCGCCAGACCGGCGCCGAGGGTCATCAGCAGCGGGTAGAGTATGTTGGAATCCATGGTTGTGTCGTGTTTTTCTTCAAAGGGCAAAGATAGTGCATTTTTGCTCCCCGAACGAATCGCAGCGCCGCGCAAGAGTTCGGTATTATCTATGGTGTGATAGGTCGGGCCTATGATAGACGCTGCCCGGGTGTTGAGGCTGGGAACCGGAGCCGGGCGCGGGTGCTGGCGGCAGAGGCTCCGCAATGGATAAAACGAACGGTCCGCACCGCAGTGCGGACCGTAGTCGTTTTTCCAGGGGTGATGCCGGCAGAGCTACGAGCGGTGCGCCTCGCGCAGCAGGCGGCCCAGCGTTCCGATGTTGTCGGCCGTCAGGTGGGGCTGCGGGTCGGCATGGTCGGCCACCTCGAGCGTCGTCTCGCCCGAGAGCACCAGTACGCCCATCGCTCCGGCGTTGTGGGCCATCTGCACGTCGGTGTAGATGCGGTCGCCGACCATCGCTATCTGGTCGGGCTGCAGTCCGTGGCGGGCGAGGATGCCCGAGAGCATGTTGGGGTCGGGCTTGCCCAGCGTGATGTCGGGACGGCGTCCGGTGGCGTGCTCCAGGCAGGCGCAAATCGAGCCGCAGTCGACCAGTACGGTCCGCTGGTCGGTCGGGCAGACGCGGTCGGGGTTGGTGGCGATGTAGGGGAGCCCCTGCGTAATCCACCACGCCGCACGGCAGAGCCGCTCGTAGCGGAGCGTCATGTCGAAGGCGACGACGACGGCGTCGGGCCGGTCGTCGGGCGAGTCGGCCGTCGGGATGAACCCCGCGGCCTCGAACTCGGCGACCATCGAGGGTGTGCCCAGCAGAAAGAGACGGCGGGCGGCGGGGTGGTGTTCGTGCAGGTAGTCGATGGTGGCCAGCGTGGTGGTGTACATCTCCTCGCGCGTGGCGTGGATGCCGAGCGACTCCAACTTGCGCAGGTAGTCGTCAATCGACTTCGAGGGATTGTTGGTCAGGAACGAGTAGCCGATGCCCAGCTCGCGGAGTTCGGCCAGGAAGGGCTGCGTCCAGTCGAAGAGCGACATGCCCATGTAGATGGTTCCGTCCATGTCGAGCGCCACGTGACGGATGCGGCGCAGACGCTCCATCAACTCGTCGTGGGTGTAGACGGAGCGGTATTCGTGAAATTCCTTCATCGTTGTTGAGGTGTGTTTGTTCGTTGTTGCGAGGCCTTGCCGCCGTCGGGCGGTGCGGCGCTCCGGTGTTAGCTGCGCAGCTCCGGCGGGGCGGGGCGTCGGAGCCCGGCTCTCCGGTCCTGCGGCCTGCGGGGAAGTCGTCCGGTTTCGAAATGTTTCATTTCCGCATACCGTGCCGAAGGCCCGTACTCCCGGGAGGAGGAGCCCGGACGACCTCGGGCCGCACCATGGCCGCACTCCGCAGCCCGCCGCCTCATTGCGCTGCATGCGGTCGGGGCGGGAGGGGCAAAAGCTCCCCCAAAGATAGGTGATAATTTGCCTTTTTGCAACTTTTTCGGAAGATTTGCCCCGCATCGGACCACTCTGCCGGCGGGACAACGGGGGTGCGGCTGTGGGCCGTGCGGCCGATTTTCGGGGCATCCGGAGATATTTTTGAAGGGTTTGCTTCGCGATTCGAAGCGAAATTCTTATCTTTGTTCACCGAAATCAAAAAACTTTCATTCCGAAATGACACCCGAACAGAAAAAGCGCTTCAAGTACTGGCAGACGCGCACCATCATCGCCACGATGGTGGGCTACGCGCTCTTCTACTTCGTGCGCAAGAACTTCTCGCTTGCGATGCCCGGTCTGGAGGCCGACCTCGGCATCTCCAAGACGAGTCTGGGCATCTTCCTGACGCTCAACGGAGTGGTCTATGGCCTCTCGCGCTTCGTCAACGGCGTGCTGGCCGACCGCATGAACGCCCGCTGGTACATGTCCATCGGTCTGGCGCTCTGCGCCCTCTCGAACTTCGCCTTCGGATTCGGCGAAGATGTCTCCTACTGGCTTACGGGCGAACACGACGGCACGCAGTTCACCAACACGATGATACTCTTCATGGGCATCATGTGGGTGGTCAACGGCATGCTGCAGGGGACGGGCTTCCCGCCCTGCGCGCGGCTGCTGACCCACTGGGTGCCCCCCACCGAGCTGGCCACGAAGATGTCGTGGTGGAACACCTCGCACTCGATTGGCGCCGGACTGGTGGTGATTCTCTGCGGCTACATCATGGGCAACATGGGCGTCGGAGCCTCCCATACGGGGGCCTGGCGCTGGTGCTTCTGGCTTCCGGCCGGCATCTCTTTCGCGGGAGCCATCGCGCTGGCCATCTTCCTGCGCGACACCCCCTCGTCGGTGGGCCTTCCCGAGCTGGAGGGGACCGAGACGAAGGACAAGAAGGATGCCGCAGCCACCAAGGGGCCCGAATACCGCGCCTTCCTGCGCAAGCATGTCTTCGGCAACCCGCTGATTTGGATTCTGGGCATCGCCAACTTCTTCGTCTACGTCGTCCGCTTCTCGGTGCTCGACTGGGGCCCCTCGCTGCTGAGCCAGTCGAAGGGGGTCAGCATGGAGCATGCCGGATGGCTGGTGGCGATGTTCGAGATTGCCGGCATCGCCGGCATGGTCTTCGCGGGGTGGGCCACCGACCGCTGGCTCAAGGGGCGCGCCCACCGCACGTGCGTCTTCTGCATGGCGGGTGCGGCGCTCTTCGTTTTCCTCTTCTGGAGGCTCCCCGCCGACGCCCCCGTATGGCTGCTCTTCGCCACGCTGTGCGCCGCCGGCTTCTGCATCTACGGCCCGCAGGCGCTCATTGGCATTGCGGCGGCCAACCAGGCCACCAAGCATGCCGCTGCCACGGCCAACGGCCTGACGGGGCTGTTCGGCTACGCCAGCACGCTCGTCTCGGGTGTCGGCCTGGGCTACCTGGCCCAGCACTACGGCTGGGATTTGGCCTACGTGGGGATTCTGGCCATGGCGCTCGTCGGCATGGCGGTATTCCTGCTGATGTGGCGCGCGCGCGCCGACGGCTACGACGAGCCGCAGGCCGGGCAGTCGAACTGATGCGCCCGAAGACCGCACTTTGCATATAGCATATAAGGCGTCCCGATGGAGTGCCGGAGTGCCCGAATCTGTGCAGATTCGGGCATTTTTTTGATTATTTCGATTAATTTGTTATATTTGTTTATAAAAATAAACGAATCAGACCGGCATTTATGTTAAGTATTGCGGAACGACACAAGTACATTCTCGACAATTTGAACAAATACGGATTTGTCCGCATTACCGACGTGGCCAATCAGCTGGGAGTGACGAAGGTGACGATTCGTAAGGATGTCAAGATTCTCGAGAGCAAGGGGCTGCTCTACAAGGTACACGGCAGCGCCCGTCCGACCAATCCCCACGTGGCCGACACCGACGTGCACCTCAAGGATACGATGAACCCCGAGGCCAAGCGCCGCATCGCCGCGCGTGCTGTCGAGCTGGTCGAGCCCGTCGACTCGATTATCCTCTCGTCGGGGTCGACCGTCTTCGCGCTGGGCGAGGAGATTCGCCGCCGCACGTGGCAGAACCTCAACATCGTGACCCCCTTCCTGCGGCTGGGCGTGCTGCTCAACGATTCGGAGCAGGTCCATGTGGTCCAGCTGGGGGGCAGCATCCACAAAACATCGCTCTCGGTGTTGGGCGAGGAGGCGTCGCGCGGACTCGACGACTGCATCTGCTCGAAGCTCTTCTTCGGGGCCGACGGCATCGACCTCGAATACGGCATCACCACCTCGACCATCGACGAGGCGAAGCTCGTGCGCAAGATGATGAAGTCCTGCTCGCGGAGCATCCTGGTGGTCGACTCGTCGAAATTCGGGCAGCGGGGCTTCGGCCGCATCTGCTCGCTGGAGGATGTCGACGTGATTGTGACCGACGCCCGGCTTCCGGAGCAGACCGTCGCGCTCATCGAGGAGGCGGGCATCGACCTGATTGTCGTCGACGGGGAGTAGCCCCGCTTTCGACAAAAAAATGACGAAAACTTTTGCACTCCCCGCGAAAAGCCCTATCTTTGCAGTTGATTTGTAACAACCCGTAACGCATGAACTGGACTCCGAACATATTCGCGGCACACGCTGTCTGGCTGCAAAAGGAGCATTCGGGGTTCCATTCTCTTCCGTTTTCGGGCGTTTTGTTTTATTTAGGGTAACTGTTTCGGTTGCCCTATTTTTTTACACTCCGATGAGAACTCTGTACCGCAATGCCTCGATTTTCGACGGCGAACGCTTCGTGACGGGCAACCTGGTCGTCGACGGGGAGCGCATCGCCGGCATCGGCCCCGACTGCGACCCGGCGGGCTGCGACGCCGTGGTCGACCTCGGCGGACGGCACCTGCTGCCCGGACTGGTCGACGTGCATGTCCACCTGCGCGAGCCCGGATTCCCGCAGAAGGAGACCATGGCCACCGGTACGGCGGCTGCGGCCCACGGCGGCTATACGACCGTCTGCGCCATGCCCAACCTCAATCCGGCGCCCGACTCGCCCGAAACGCTCGGCGTCGAGCTCGACATCATCCGCCGCGATGCGCGGGTGAAGGTGCTGCCCTACGGCTGCATCACGATGGGGCAGCGCGGAGCCGGCGAGCTGGTCGACTTCGCGGCGCTGGCCCCCTACGTCGTCGGCTTTTCGGACGACGGCCGCGGCGTGCAGTCGGAGGCGCTCATGGAGGAGGCGATGCGTCGTGCGGCGGCGGTTCACAAGCCGATTGTCGCCCACTGCGAGGTGGACGAGCTGCTGCGCGGCGGATACATCCACGACGGCGACTACTGCCATGAGCATGGCCATCGGGGCATCTCGTCCGAGAGCGAGTGGCGGCAGGTCGAGCGCGACATCGCGCTGGCCGAGCGTACGGGGTGCCAGTACCACGTCTGTCATGTCTCGACGCGCGAGAGCGTCGAGCTGGTACGCCGCGCACGGGCCCGCGGCCTTGCCGTGAGCTGCGAGACGGCGCCCCACTACCTGCTGCTCTGCGACGAGGATTTGCACGAGGAGGGACGCTTCAAGATGAATCCGCCCCTGCGCAGCCGCGCCGACCGCGATGCGCTGCGCGAAGGGGTGCTCGACGGCACCATCGAGGTCATCGCGACGGACCATGCCCCCCATACGGCCGAGGAGAAGGCGCGCGGGCTGGCCGGCAGCGCGATGGGCGTCGTCGGACTCGAATGCGCCTTCCCGCTGCTCTATACCTATCTGGTCAAGCCGGGTGTGCTGACGCTCGAGCGTCTGGTGGCGCTCATGTCGCTCAACCCGCGGCGGATTTTCCGCCTCGGCGGCGGCCTTCAGGCGGGAGCTCCGGCCGACTTTACGGTCATCGACCTGGGCGCCTCGTACGACATCGACCCCGGGCACTTCCTCTCGAAGGGGCATGCGACCCCCTTCGCCGGCTGGCGGGTCGAGGGGCGTACGATGCTTACGGTGGTCGACGGGCGCGAAGCCTACCGCGACCCCTCCTTCACGAAGTGACCCGCCCGGGGCCGGGGCTGCACGGGGACCACACCGGGGGCCGGCCAAGGCTGTACGGGGGCCGCATCGGGATTACATCTGGGTCGCACTGGAATTACACCTGGGTCGCACGGGGACTACATCGGGGTCGCACCGGGATACTCCGGAGACGACGGCGCGGCAGTGAGACGACGGAGGCGGCAGTGATACGGCTGCGACGGCCGTGCGGCGGCTGCGACGCGGCGGCAAGGTGAAACGGCGAGGCGGTGGAACAGCGAGGCGGCGCGGTGCGATGCGCCGGGAGGCTGCGAATAACGACAAACGACAAAAACAAATATAAAGGCTGCGAGAGGCCAGAACGAAAATTCCTATGAAACCCTTTACCAAGAAAATTGTGCTGGAGAACGGACGCGAGTTCTATGGCTACGGTTTCGGTGCCGACAGGGAGGCCATCAACGAGATTGTCTTCAATACCTCGATGGTGGGCTACCAGGAGATTCTCTCCGACCCGTCCTACACCGACCAGATGGTGGTGATGACCTACCCGCTCATCGGCAACTATGGCACGGCCGAGGAGGACTACGAGACGAAGTTCCCCACCATCGGCGGCATGATTGTCCGCGAGTACAACGACATCCCCTCGAACTTCCGCTACACGAAGACGCTCAACGAGGTCTTCGAGGAGTATGACATCCCCGCCATCTCGGGCATCGACACGCGTACGCTCACCCGCATCATCCGCGACGAGGGCAGCCAGAAGGTCATCATCACCGATGCCTCGACCCCCCGCGAGGAGGCGCTCGAGCGGCTGCGCGCCTACGCCCTGCCGCACGACATGGTGGCCCGCGTGAGCTGCCGCAAGCGCTGGTTCTCGCGTACGCCCAACCACCGCTACGACGTAGTGGCTATCGACTGCGGCATCAAGTACAACATCATCCGCAAGCTCAACGAGAAGGGGTGTAACGTGACGGTGGTGCCCTACGATGCGACGGTCGAGGAGATTCTGGCCTTCCGTCCCGACGGCATCTTCCTCTCGAACGGCCCCGGCGACCCGGCCGACGTGACGCCCGTTATCGAGAAGGTGCGCGCGCTCAAGGGCCGTCTGCCCATCTTCGGCATCTGCATGGGACACCAGATGGTGGCCCTGGCCTACGGCGCCCGGACCTTCAAGATGAAGTTCGGCCACCGCGGCGGCAACCATCCGGTCAAGTGCCTCGCAACGGGCAAAATCGAAATCACGAGCCAGAACCACAGCTACGCCGTGGACATCGACTCGCTGAAGGGTACGCCGCTGCGGCTGACCCACATCAATCTGCTGGACAATACGGCCGAGGGCATCGAGTGCCCCGAAGAGATGGTCTTCTCGGTACAGTACCACCCCGAAAGCGCGCCGGGTCCGCAGGACAGCGCCTATTTGTTCGACAAGTTCATTAAAATGATGGAGGAGCACAAAAATGCCTAAGAGAACGGATATCAAGAAGGTAATGGTGATTGGCTCGGGCCCGATTGTCATCGGTCAGGCCGCGGAGTTCGACTATGCGGGTACGCAGGCGTGCCTCGCGCTCAAGGAAGAGGGCTACGAGGTGGTGCTGGCCAACTCCAACCCCGCCACGATTATGACCGACACGCACATCGCCGACAAGGTCTACATGGAGCCGCTGACGCTCGAGTACGTGGCCAAGATTATCCGCTACGAGCGTCCCGACGCGATTGTCCCGGGTCTGGGCGGTCAGACGGGCCTCAACCTGGCGGTGCAGCTGGCCAAGAAGGGCATCCTCGAGGAGTGCCAGGTCGAGATTCTGGGCACCTCGTTCGAATCCATCGAGCGGGCCGAGGACCGCGAGCTCTTCAAGGAGCTCTGCCAGTCGCTGGGCGAGCCGGTGCTCCCCTCGGAGATTGCCAACACCATCGAGGAAGGCGTCGAGGTGGCTGCCCGCATCGGCTATCCCGTGGTGCTGCGTCCCGCCTTCACGCTCGGCGGTACGGGCGGCGGCTTTGCCGACAACGAGCAGGAGCTGCGCGACATGATGCGCAATGCGCTCTTCCTCTCGCCGGTGCACCAGGTGCTCATCGAGAAGAGCATCAAGGGTTACAAGGAGATTGAGTACGAGGTGATGCGCGACTCGAACGATACGGCCATCGCCGTCTGCAACATGGAGAACATCGACCCGGTGGGCATCCATACGGGCGACTCGATTGTGGTGGCGCCGAGCCAGACGCTCACCAACCGCGAGTACCAGATGCTGCGCGACTCGGCGCTGAAAATCATCCGCGCGCTGAAAATCGAGGGCGGCTGCAACGTGCAGTTCGCACTTGACCCCCTCTCGTTCAAGTACTACCTCATTGAGGTCAACCCCCGCGTGTCGCGTTCGTCGGCCCTCGCCTCGAAGGCTTCGGGCTATCCGATTGCCCGCGTGAGCGCCAAGATTGCCGTGGGTCTGACCCTCGACGAGATTCAGCTGGCCAACACCCCGGCCAGCTTCGAGCCGACGCTCGACTACGTGGTGACCAAAATCGCCCGCTTCCCCTTCGACAAGTTCTCCGACGCCTCGAACAAGCTCGGCACCCAGATGAAGGCCACGGGCGAGGTGATGTCGGTGGGCCGTACGGTCGAGGAGTCGCTGCTCAAGGCGGTCCGCTCGCTCGAGACGGGCGTCTGCCACATCTACCACAAGAAGTTCGACTCGTGGACGAGCGACCGGCTGCTGGAGTACATCAAGGACGGTACGGACGACCGCCTCTACGCCATCGCCCAGCTCATCCGCAACGGCATCGACCTGGTGCTGATTTACAACAATACGAAAATCGACATGTTCTTCCTCGAGAAGTTCAAGAACATCGTCGAGTTCGAGCGCGTCGTGGCGGCCCATCCGAAGGACATCGAGACGCTGCGCGATGCCAAGCGCATGGGCTTCAGCGACAAGTACATCGGCCAGCTGTGGGGCCTCTCGGAGCACGACATGTACCGCCTGCGCGAGCAGCACGGCATCTTCCCCGTCTACAAGATGATTGACACGTGCGCCAGTGAGTTCTCCTCCTACGTGCCCTACTTCTACTCGACCTATGAGGACGAGAACGAGTCGGTAGTGAGCGACCGCGAGAAGATTGTCGTGCTGGGTTCGGGCCCCATCCGCATCGGCCAGGGCGTCGAGTTCGACTACTCGACCGTGCATGCCATCTGGTCGATTCGTGAGGCGGGCTACGAGGCCATCATCATCAACAACAACCCCGAGACCGTCTCGACCGACTATACGACCAGCGACAAGCTCTACTTCGAGCCGCTGACGGTCGAGGATGTGATGAACGTGCTCCATTTGGAGCACCCCAAGGCGATTGTCGTCTCGCTGGGCGGCCAGACGG
This sequence comes from Alistipes sp. Marseille-P5061, assembly GCF_900290115.1. Lineage (GTDB taxonomy): Bacteria > Bacteroidota > Bacteroidia > Bacteroidales > Rikenellaceae > Alistipes > Alistipes excrementigallinarum. The sequence continues at coordinate 257,869 of NZ_LT985749.1, read as the reverse complement.
CCATCAACCTTGCCGAGCCGCTTGCCGAGCTGGGCGTGCCCATCATCGGCACCGACTGCGACGCCATCCGCAACGCCGAGGACCGCGGCTGCTTCGAGAAAATCATGGAGGAGTTGGGCATTCCCCAGCCCGAGGCCGAGGCGGTGACCGACATCGAGGCGGGCGTACGCGCCGCGGCACGCATCGGCTACCCGGTGCTCGTGCGTCCGAGCTACGTGCTGGGCGGCCGCGCCATGCAGATTGTCTCGAACGAGGAGCGTCTGCGCCACTACCTGCAGACGGCCGTCGAGGTGAACGAGGATTCGCCCGTGCTGGTCGACCGCTACATCATGGGCCGCGAGCTGGAGGTCGACGCCATCTGCGACGGCAAGGATGTCTTCATCCCCGGCATCATGGAGCATGTCGAGCGGACGGGTATCCACTCGGGCGACTCCATCAGCGTCTATCCGACCTTCAGCGTCGGGAAGCGGGCCAAGGAGAAGATTATCGACTACACGGTGCGTCTGGGTCTGCGCATCGGCATCGTGGGTCTCTACAACATCCAGTTCATCCTCGACGGCGAGGAGGATGTCTACGTCATCGAGGTCAATCCGCGCTCGTCGCGCACGGTGCCCTTCCTCTCGAAGTCCACGGGCGTGCAGATGGCCCACATCGCCACGCAGGTGATTCTTGGCAAGACGCTGCGCGAGCTGGGCATCACGGAGGTCTACGGCCGTGAGAAGGAGCGCTGGTACGTCAAGGCTCCGGCCTTCTCGTTCGCCAAAATCCGCGGCATGGACTCCTATCTCTCGCCCGAGATGAAGTCGACGGGCGAGGCCATCGGCTACGACGACAAGCTCACGCGGGCGCTCTACAAGGCGCTGCAGGCTACGGGCATGAACGTCTGCAACTACGGGACGATTTTCGTCACCATCGCCGACGCCGACAAGGAGAAGGCGCTGCCGCTCATCCGCCGCTTCTACGACCTGGGCTTCAACATAGAGGCGACGACCGGCACGGCGGCCTACCTGCGCAGCCACGGCATCCGCACGCGGACGCGCCGCAAGCTGAGCGAGGGGAGCACCGAGATTATCGATGCGCTGCGCCAGGGCCATGTAAGCTACGTAATCAACACGATTGACATCAACCAGCACAATACGCGTCTGGACGGCTACGAGATTCGCCGCACGGCCGTCGAGAACAACGTCACGGTCTTCACGGCGCTCGAAACGGTCAAGGTGCTGCTCGACGTGCTCGAGGAGATAACCTTCGGCGTCTCGACCATCGACGCGAAGTAGTCCGCGGCGGTGACTCCGGGGGCGGGCCTGCTCCCGGGGCGCATGCCGCACGGCGCGGAGCCAAGACAACAGAGAGAAGATGTACAAGAAAGGCATATACGAGATTCTGCGGAACGAACCGCTCACCGACGCCGTATGGCGGATGGTGCTCGGGGGCGATACGGAGTGGATTACGCGCCCGGGGCAGTTCGTCAACATCGCCCTCGAGGGGCACTACCTGCGGCGTCCGATTTCGGTCTGCGACTGGGACGGGCGTACGCTGACGCTGATTTACAAGGTGGTGGGCGACGGTACGGCCCAGATGAGCCGCATGCAGCCGGGTCAGAGGCTCGACCTGCTGACGGGACTCGGCAACGGCTTCTCGACGCGCAACGAGGCGAGCCGTCCGCTGCTCGTGGGCGGCGGCGTGGGGGTTCCCCCGCTCTATGCGCTGGCGCGCGAGCTGCGCGGCCGCGGGCTTCCGGTCGAGGTGGTGCTGGGCTTCAACACTGCGCGGGAGCTCTTCTATGCCGATGAGTTCCGGGCGCTGGGCTGCAACGTCCACATCGCTACGGCGGACGGCTCGCTGGGGGTGAAGGGCTTCGTCACGACGGCCATCGCGGCCGAGGTGCCCGCCTTCGACTACTTCTACGCCTGCGGCCCGCTGCCCATGCTGCGGGCGCTCTGCGAGGCTACCCCCGGCGTCTCGGGCCAGCTTTCGTTTGAGGAGCGGATGGGCTGCGGCTTCGGCGGATGCATGGGGTGCAGCTGCAAGACCCTCACGGGCAACAAGCGCATCTGCAAGGAGGGCCCCGTGCTGCTCAAGGAGGAGATTCTCTGGTAGCGCCTCCCTCCGGATACATAGAATGAATACCACGAAGCGGCGGATGCGTCGGCATTCCGGGCTTCGAAACAAATGCACGATTGATGAAAGACACCTCGGTTGTACTCTGCGGGCTCCGGCTCGACAATCCGGTCGTTCCGGCCAGCGGAACCTTCGGCTACGGCAACGAGTTCCGCGAATTCTACGACATCAACATCCTCGGCTCGTTCTCCTTCAAGGGGACGACGCGCGAGCCGCGCTTCGGCAACCCCACGCCCCGCATCGCGGAGTGCACGGCGGGCATGCTCAATGCCGTCGGGCTGCAGAATCCCGGCATCGACGCCGTGATTTCGGAGGAGCTGCCCCGGCTGCGCACCTTCTTCCACAAGCCGGTCATCGCCAACATCTCGGGCTTCTCGGTCGAGGAGTACGCCTACTGCTGCGAGCGTATCGACGGCGAGGAGCAGGTGGGCATCATTGAGGTCAACGTCTCGTGCCCCAACGTGCGCCACGGCGGCATGTCGTTCGGCACCTCGCCCGAGGCTGCGGCCGAGGTGACGTGTGCCGTGAAGGCCGTCACGACCAAGCCGGTCTTCATCAAGCTGAGCCCCAACGTCACCGACATCGTCTCGATTGCCCGGGCGTGCGAGGAGGCGGGCGCCGACGGCATCTGCCTCATCAACACGATGCTGGGCATGCGCATCGACACGCGCCGCCGCCGGGCCGTCCTTGCCAACACGACGGGCGGCTTCTCGGGACCGGCCATCTTCCCCGTGGCCCTGCGCATGGTCTACCAGGTGGCCCGCGCATGCCGGATTCCGGTGATGGGGTGCGGCGGCGTGCAGTCGGCCCGCGACGTGATTGAGATGATGATGGCCGGAGCCACGGCCGTGCAGGTCGGGGCGGCCAATCTGGTGAACCCCTACGCCTCGAAGGAGATTGTCGAGGCGCTGCCCGTCGAGATGGAGCGGCTCGGCATCGAGCGCCTGAGCGACATCATCGGCTGCGCCGAGTAATCCCCGGAAGGGGAGCCGCCGTGCCGACCGATTCCGGACCGGCGCCTCGGAACGCCGCCGAAGGGTGGCGGAACGGAACAGGGTGCGACAGAGAGGTGGCGGACCTGAGCCGGGATGCGACGGAAGGGTAGCGGAACGCGGCGGGATGCGGCGGGATGCGGCTTGGGGGCAGCGAAACGGAGGCTGACCGAAGACGGACCGGAGGCGCGAGGGTTGCGCAAACGGCGGATTTTGCGTAATATTGCAGTGCGGTACCGCGCCGTGCGGTCCCTGCGGCTGAAGGCGGCGGCCTGCCGCGCAAAGAGCGAAAACGAAACAAAACGACAAAAAGCATAACAACCAATACCATGCAACACGACGTCATCATTGCCTGCGACTTCAAGTCGGCGGAGGATACCTTCCGGTTCCTCGACCTGTTCCGCGACGAAGCGCGCAAACCTTTTCTGAAAATCGGCATGGAGCTCTTCTACGCCGAGGGTCCCTCCATCGTGCGCGAAATCAAGCGCCGGGGCCACCGGATTTTCCTCGACCTGAAGCTCCACGACATCCCCAATACGGTGCGCAAGGCGATGGCCGTCCTGTCGCGGCTCGACGTCGACATGTGCAACGTCCATGCGGCGGGCACCGTCGAGATGATGCGTGCCGCCCGCGAGGGGCTCACGCGCGAGGACGGCACGCGGCCCCTGCTGATTGCCGTCACGCAGCTCACCTCGACGAGCGAGGAGCGCATGCAGCGCGAGCTGCTCATCGGAGCCTCGATGAACGAGACCATCGTGCAGTATGCCCGCAATACGAAGGAGGCGGGGCTCGACGGCGTGGTCTGCTCGCCGCTCGAGGCGGGCATGGTCCACGAGGCGTGCGGCCGTGACTTCCTGACCGTAACGCCGGGCGTGCGCTTCGCCGACGGCGACGTGGCCGACCAGGTGCGCGTGACCACTCCGGCCCGTGCCCGCGAAATCGGCTCCGACTTCATCGTGGTGGGACGCCCCATCACGGCCGCACCGGACCCCGTGGCAGCCTACCGCCGCTGCGTGGCCGAGTTCCTGGGCGAATAGCCGGGGCGGGGGAGTGACGGAGGACCGGGCCCTTCGGCGCACATTTTGCGGTGCTGTCCGAGAGGCGGCGGCTCCGAGGAGACGCCCCGCAGACAACTGTTGAAGAGAGACGTATGAAACCCGTAAAACTGTTCTACCTGCGCAACTGCCCCTTCTGCAAGCGGGCGCTGCGCTACATCGACGAGGCGAAGGCGGCCCACCCCGAACTGGCGGCCGTCGAAATCGAGCTCATCGAGGAGTCGGAGGAGCCCGAAGTGGCCGACCGTTACGACTATTACTACGTGCCGACCTTCTATGTGGGAGGCGAGAAGCTCCACGAAGGGGGGATTTACCCCGACGAGGTGGAGGCGGTGCTGCGCAAGGCGCTCGAGGCGTAGCACGCGGGCGGGGCGGTGACGGACCGCGGTGCGGTGCGGGTGCCCCGCTGCAGGAGCGCAGCTGACAAGAACCGGAACAAGAGAAATATCAAGATGGAGAAGATGGAGAAATCAATTGCCAAGGATTTGCTCTCAATCGGCGCGGTCTTCCTGCGCCCCGAGCAGCCGTTTACGTGGGCGAGCGGCATCAAGAGCCCGATTTATTGCGACAACCGGCTGACCCTCACGGCCCCCGTCGTGCGCGGCCATGTGGAGGAGGGCCTCGCGCAGATTGTCCGCACGAAGTTCCCCGAGGCCGAGGTGCTGATGGGTACCTCGACGGCCGGAATCGCCCATGCCGCCATCACGGCGACGATTCTCAACCTGCCGATGGGCTACGTCCGCAGCGGTTCGAAGGACCACGGACGCGGCAACCAGATTGAGGGCCGTCTGGAGAAGGGCCAGAAGGTGGTGGTCATCGAGGACCTCATCTCGACGGCCGGCTCCTGCATCGAGGTGGTCAACGCGCTGCGCGAGGCGGGTGCCGAGGTGCTGGGCGTCGCTTCGATTTTCACCTACGGCATGAAGAAGGGGTTGGACCGGCTCAAGGAGGCCGGCGTGGTCAACTACAGCCTCTCGAACCTCGACGCCCTGGTGGAGGTGGCTGCCGACGAGGGCTACATCCAGCCCGAGGACAAGGCGCGCCTGCTCCGCTTCCGCGACAACCCCTCGGACGAGAGCTGGATGCAGCGCTGAGAGGCTGCCGCTGCACAATGTGAAACCCGCTAATTGCTGATTGCCTGATATGAGACATCTGATAGACCCGACCGACCTGTCGGTCGCCGAAACCGAACAGATTGTGGCGCTGGCCGAGGACATCATCGCCAACCGCGCCAAATACAGCGAAGCCTGCAAGGGAAAGAAGCTGGCGACGCTCTTCTACGAACCCTCGACGCGTACGCGTCTGAGCTTCACGTCGGCCATGCTGGAGCTGGGGGGCACCGTCATCGGCTTCTCGGACGCCAATTCCTCCTCCGTATCGAAGGGCGAGACCGTGGCCGACACGGTGCGCGTCATCCGCTGCTTCGCCGACATCATCGCCATGCGCCACTTCAAGGAGGGTGCCCCTCTGGTGGCGTCGCAGTATGCCGGCATCCCGGTCATCAACGCCGGTGACGGCAGCCACGCCCACCCGACGCAGACGCTTACGGACCTGCTCACCATCAAGCGTGAGAAGGGGCGCTTCGACCACCTGACCATCGGCTTCTGCGGTGACCTGAAGTTCGGCCGCACGGTGCACTCGCTCATCAAGGCGCTCTCGCGCTACGAGGGCATCCGCGTGATTCTGATTTCGCCCGAGGAGCTGCGCCTGCCCGACTACATGCTGCAGGAGATGAGCGCCAACTCGAAGCTGGAGTTCCACGAGGTGCGCACCATGGAGGAGGTGATGCCCGAGCTCGACATCCTCTACATGACGCGCGTGCAGAAGGAGCGCTTCCTCGACGAGGAGGAGTTCGACCGCGTGAAGAACAGCTTCGTGCTCGACCCCGACAAGCTGAAGACGGCCCGCAAGGATATGATTATCCTCCACCCGCTGCCGCGCGTGAACGAAATCACGCGTGCGGTCGACAATGACCCGCGTGCGGCCTACTTCCGCCAGGTCGAGAACGGCAAGTTCGTCCGTATGGCGCTGATTTACACGCTGCTCAAGTGGGCCGACGAGAACAAGCCCTTCGACCATACGCCCCATTTCGACGAGGAGTACATCGTCAACGAGCTGGTCTGCCCGAACCGACGCTGCATCTCGGCGACGGAGGATGTCGACCAGCTCTTCCGGCGCCACGCCGACGGCACGTGCCGCTGCGCCTACTGCGAGTCGAAGGCGAAATAGAGCCGCTGTGCGGCGGCCCGTGCGGCCGGCACACGCTGCGAATTTGCGGAAAAGCTCCCTTTCGAGGGGGCTTTTTCCTCTTTTTTATGCATTTGTCTGAAAAAAAGTGGCGGGTGGCGTCAGGAGTTTTGCCTGCTGAAGTGTTATAATACATAAGGTCGGAGCATCCGCATCCGGTCGGGAGTCGACGCAACGCTCCGGCCGGGGCCCGGAGCCCGGACCTGTGCAGTGGGGGAGATGCCCCGCGCGAAGAGAAAGGAGAGATGGGTATGGAGTCGGTTTCTTCAGGCGAAATGCTGGACCTCGCGGCCTTTGACCGCCTGTTCGGGGAGTACAGGCCGCGCTTCATCCGTTTTGCCGCGTCGTATGTGACCGATGCGGCCGTGGCCGAGGACATCGTCATGGAGAGTTTCATGGCGGCGTGGGAGCGTCGTGCCCTCCTTTCGGAGCGGAGCCTCCCGCCCTACGTGCTGGTCATCGTCCGCAACAAGTGCCTCAACCACCTGCGCGCGCGTCAGGTGCGCCTGCGCGCCGAGGAGCACCTCCATTCGCACGGCGCGCGGATGCTCGAACTCCGCATCTCGACCCTCGAGGCGTGCGAACCCGCGCAGCTCTTCTCGGACGAGGCCCGGCGGCTGGTTAACGAGACGCTCGACCGCCTGCCCGACCGTACGCGCGAGGTCTTCGTCCGCAGCCGCTTCCGCGGCGAGAGCTACAAGGAGATTGCCGCCGCTCTGGGAACGACGGTCAAGAGCGTCGAGTTCGAAATCTCGAAGGCGATGCGCTCGCTGCGCGTCTCGCTCAAGGACTATCTTCCGCTTCTCATGCTTTTTCTGCTGATTGACAAATAGTTGCTCCTCGTGGAGCTGCCGCCGGGCGCCCGCATCCGAAAAAAATCCGACTTTTTTTCAGGGGAAGGGCGCCTTTCGGTGTTATTAGTGTGACTATGGACAAAGAACTGCTCTACCGCTTTTTCAATGGAGAGACCTCCGTCGAGGAGGAGCAACGCCTGCTCGACGAAATCGACCGCAACCCCGAAAGCCGCCGCGAGCTGCTCTCGGAGCGCTGCCTCTTCGACTCGATGCTGATGCTGACGGATGCGGAGCGTGCCGCGGCGCGCCGTCCGCGGATGCAGCTGCTCCGCGGGGCCCGTCGTCTGCTCCGCTATGCCGCCGTGGTGCTCGTGACGCTCGGCGCGGCGGCCCTCTACGTACAGCTCGGCCACAACCGTCTGGCGGGCGCGGGCAATACCGTCTCGGTTCCGGCCGGACAGCGGGTCGACCTGGTGCTGCCCGACGGCACGAAGGTCTGCATGAACGCCTGCTCCGAGCTGAGCTATCCGGCCCTCTTCTCCAATGGGGAGCGCCGCGTGCGGCTCGACGGCGAGGCCTTCTTTGAGGTGGCGCACGATGCGAAGCACCCCTTCGTGGTCGAGACCTTCGCCTGCGATGTCGAGGTGCTCGGTACGAAATTCGACGTCGAGGCGCATGCCGCAAGCGACAAGTTCGTCACCTCGCTCGTCGAGGGGCGCGTGCGTGTGGTGGACCGCGACCGTCAGGTCGAGCTGCAGCCCGGCGAGCAGGTGAGCCAGGTGGACGGCCGCCTCGTGGTGGGGCGGATTCCCGACTACGAGAACTTCCAGTGGCGCGACGGCCTGATAGCCTTCCGCGACGCCTCGTTCGGCGAGCTGATTGAGGAGTTCGAGAAGTACTACGACGTACGCATCGTGGTGGCGCCCGGGCGCGACTTCTCGTCGAACCGCTTCACGGGCAAAATCCGCATCTCGGAGGGGCTCGACCACGCCCTGTGGGTGCTGCAGCGCAGCGCCGACTTCGTCTGCGAGCGCAGCGAGAGTGGCGACGTTATCTACATCCGCTGAACCCCGGGGGGAGGCGGCGGATGCATGCGAAAGAATATGACAGACAGAAAAAATAATAACGAAAAACCGAGACGAACGCCTATGTAAGAAGAAACGAACTACACCCATTTGAAACAATTCCGTGCCGCACGCCGCGACGTGCGGACCGTCTCCCCCGCGCGGAGACATTCGAGGAGCCGCCCGGCGGGAACACACTAACCAACTTAAACCTTGAAATATGAAAATGAAAAGGCAAGCAAGAGCCTTCGTGTTCTTGCCTGTATTGGCACTTTTGTGCTGCTTTTTCGCAGGCGGAGCCTACGCGCAGCGCGTGGCCGTGACGCTGAAGGCGACGGATGCCCCGCTGGAGCAGGTGCTCGATGCGATTGAAAAACAAACTACCTATCTTTTCGTCTACGACAAGAGCGTCGACGTGACGCGCCGCGTATCGGTCGACGTCGACAACATGCCTTTGGGCACGGTGCTCTCGACGCTCTTCGGTTCGACCGATATCAGCTATGCCGTAGAGAACTCCTCCATCGTCTTGTCCCGTCGGGCTGCGGAGCCGACCGCTCCGAAGTCCAAAAACCCTGTCGTCGTAACGGGTGAGGTCGTCGACGGGGCGGGACTCCCCGTCATCGGCGCCAGTGTGATTGTCAAGGGCACGACCCTCGGCACGAGCACCGGCGTCGACGGCTCCTATTCGCTCCAGGTTCCGGCTCCCGCCGAGTCGGCCGTGCTGACGGTCAACTACCTGGGCTACGAACCGGTCGAAGTGGCCGTGGGCAGCCGCACCCAAATCCGCATCACGCTGCGCGAGTCGGCCGTCGATGTCGACGCGGTGGTGGTGACGGCCCTCGGCATCAAGCGCTCCGAGAAGGCCCTTTCGTACAACGTCCAGCAGGTGAGCTCCGAGGAGCTGCTCGCCGGCAAGGATGTCAACTTCGTCAACTCGCTCAACGGCAAGGTGGCCGGTGTGACCATCAACGCCTCGTCGTCGGGCGTCGGCGGCGCCTCGAAGGTGGTCATGCGCGGTCAGAAGTCCATCATGCAGTCGTCGAACGCCCTCTACGTCATCGACGGCGTGCCGATGTTCACCACGGCGCGTGACGGCGGCACGGAGTTCGCCTCGCAGGGTACGACCGACCCCATCGCCGACATCAACCCCGAGGACATCGAATCCATCTCGGTGCTTAACGGCGCCGCAGCGGCGGCCCTCTACGGTTCGGATGCCGCCAACGGCGCCATCGTGGTGACGACCAAGCGCGGCAAGGCCGGCTTCACGTCGGTGACCGTCTCGAGCAACACCGAGGTGATGAGCCCCTTCATGCTGCCGTCGTTCCAGAACCGCTACGGCACGGGCGACCTCCTCTCGAGCGAGGGGTCGATTGACCGCAGCTGGGGACAACGGCTCAACAAGGCCAACTACATGGGCTACGACCCCGCGTCGGACTACTTCCAGACGGGCGTGACCGGCACCGAGAGCTTCTCCTTCTCGACCGGCACCGACAAGAACCAGACCTACCTCTCGGCCGCTGCGGTCAACTCGCGCGGCATCGTCCCCAACAACGGCTACGACCGCTACAACTTCACCTTCCGCAATACGACCAGCTTCCTGAAGGACCGTCTGACGCTCGACGTGAGCGCCAACTACGTCATCCAGAAGGACCGCAACATGACCAACCAGGGTGTCTACAACAACCCGCTGGTGGGTGCCTACATCTTCCCGCGCGGTAACGACTGGAACGACGTGAAGATGTACGAGCGCTACGACATGTCGCGCCTGCTCTACACGCAGTACTGGCCCGTGGGTGCCGCCGGCATGACCATGCAGAACCCCTATTGGATTAACTACCGCAACCTGCGCGAGAACCGCAAGGACCGCTACATGTTCAATGCGCAGCTCTCCTACGACATCCTCGACTGGCTCTCGGTTTCGGGCCGCCTGCGCGTCGACAACGCCCACACGGACTACACCGAGAAGTTCTACGCCTCGACCAACACGCAGCTGACCGAGGGGTCGCGAAACGGCCTCTACGGCATCACCACCTCGAAGGACAAGCAGGTCTACGGCGACGTGCTGGTCAACATCAACAAGACCTTCGGCGAGAACTGGTCGCTGCAGGCCAACGTCGGCGCCTCGATTTCCGACCTGCGCTACGACGCCATGAAGGTGCGCGGCCCCATCCCCGACGGCTCCATCACCGACGAGAAGCCGCTGCTGGCCAACGTCTTCAACGTGCAGAACCTGAGCAACTCGTCGCTCACGACACGTCTGCAGGAGGGCTGGCGCGAGCAGACGCAGTCCATCTTCGCCTCGGCCGAGGTGGGCTTCAAGAACGCCTACTTCCTCACGCTGACGGGCCGTAACGACTGGCCTTCGCAGCTGGCGGGCCCCCACTCGAACCGCTCGTCGTTCTTCTATCCTTCGGTCGGCGCCTCGGTGGTGCTCTCGGAGATTATCCCCAACATGCCGAAGAACCTCTCCTACATCAAGCTGCGCGCCTCGTACGCCTCGGTGGGCGTCGCCTTCGAGCGCTTCATCGCCAACCCGCGCTACAGCTGGAACGCCAGCGGCCTGAGCTGGAACACCAAGACGCAGTACCCGATGTATGACCTGAAGCCCGAGCGGACGAAGTCCTTCGAGGTGGGTCTGACGATGCGCTTCCTCAAGCACTTCAACCTCGACTTCACCTACTACGACACCCGTACGCAGGACCAGACCTTCGACCCGCAGGTGTCGACCGGTTCGGGAAGCTCGACCATCTACATCCAGTCGGGTAACATCCGCAACCGCGGTATCGAGCTGGCGCTGGGGTACAGCAACACCTGGGGCAAGTTCTCGTGGGAGAGCAACTACACCCTCTCGACCAACCGCAACGAGATTCTCTCGCTGGCCAACAACGTGGTCAACCCCGAGACGGGCGAACACTTCTCGGTCGACCTGCTCGACATGAACGGTCTGGGTACGGCGCACTTCCTGCTCAAGGAGGGCGGCACGCTGGGTGACCTCTACTCGTTCGTCGACCTCAAGCGCGACGAGACGGGCTCGATTTACATCGATGCCGATGGCAAGCTGGCCACCGAGACCATCGGCAACGTCGACCGCTACATCAAGCTGGGTTCGGTGCTGCCCGATGCCAACATGGCCTGGCGCAACGACTTCCGCGTGGGCAACTTCCACTTCGGCTTTATGATTTCGGCGCGTCTGGGCGGCATCGTCTTCTCGCGTACGCAGGCCATGCTCGACTACTACGGCGTTTCGGAGGCTTCGGCCGCGGCGCGCGATGCGGGCACCGTGATGATTAACGGCGGCGACTATGTCGACCCCAACGTCTGGTATTCGGCCATCGGCGGCGGCAACTCGGTGCCGCAGTACTACACCTACTCGGCGACGAACGTCCGTCTGCAGGAGGCCTCCATCGGCTACACCATTCCGCGCAAGAAGCTGGGCAACCTCTGCGAAATCACCCTCTCGCTCGTGGGCCGCAACCTGTGGATGCTCTACTGCAAGGCTCCGTTCGACCCCGAGACCATCGCCACGACGGGTAACTTCTACCAGGGCATCGACTACTTCATGATGCCGTCGCTGCGCAACATCGGCTTCAACCTCAGACTCAAATTCTAAAACCATGAAACTTCACATATTCAGGCCCTTTGTCTGCCTGCTTGCCGCAGCGGGCATCTCCTGCACGGCCAACTACATGGACATCAACGGCAATCCCTACGAGCCGACCGAGGACCAGATGCAGGCCGACGGATACATCATCGGCGCGACGCTGACGGCGCTTGCAACCACCGTCGTCTCGACCGACGTCAATACGGCCCAGTTCACCGACGTGCTGATGGGCGGCCCGCTGGGCGGCTACTTCACCACGACGGGTTCCTTCCCCACGGGCACCATCATGAACTTCAACCCGACGGACGACTGGACCAACGTCTTCCTGGCCAGCGACAAGATTATCCCGGTGCTCTACTCCAACCTGCGCGAGCTGGAGCGCGTGACCGACGACCCCATCACGCTGGCCATCGCCGAGGTCATCAAGGTTGCGGCCATGAGCCGCGTTACGGACACCTACGGCCCGATTCCCTACTCGAAGGTGGGTGAGGACGGCAAGCTGCAGGTGCCCTACGATTCGCAGGAGGAGGTCTACACGCACTTCTTCGAGGAGCTCGACCACGCCATCGGCGTGCTGACCGAGCACCGCACGGGCGCCATCGCCTCGACGGCCGACTACATCTACGGCGGCAGCGCCGAGAAGTGGTGCCGCTTCGCCAACTCGCTCAAGCTGCGTCTGGCCATGCGCATCGTCTATGCCGACAAGGCCAAGGCCCAGCAGATGGCCGAGAGCGCCGTCAAGAGCGAGGTGGGCGTGATGACCTCGAATGCCGACAACGCCATGCTGACCGCCTTCGGCGAGAAGGGAAACCCGCTCTACACGGCCATCAACTACAACTCGGTGACGGCGGCCAACCATCCCGACGGCAAAGATTGCCAGACGGGCGGTGACACGCACGCCGCAGCCGACATCATCTGCTACATGAATGGCTACAACGACCCGCGCCGTCCCGCCTACTTCATCCCCTCGGAGTGGAGCGGCTACCAGTATGTCGGCATGCGCCGCAGCATCCAGATTCCCTCGCTGGTGACCGTCGGCCACAAGTATTCGGGCATCAAGTGCGACATCTCGTCGCCCGTCTACTGGATGAACGCCGCCGAGGTGGCCTTCCTCAAGGCCGAGGCCAAGGCCGTCTTCGGATTCGACATGGGTCCCGGCACGGCCGAGGATTTCTACCGTGAAGGCATCCGCCTCTCGTTCGAGCAGTGGGGTGTCGCCGGCTGGGAGGAGTACGCCGCCGGTCAGACCAAGCCGGAGAACTACCGCGACCCCAACGGCACGAACACCTATACGGAGCCCATCTCCGAAATCACCGTCGCTTGGAACGACGGCGCCTCGACCGAGGAGAAGCAGGAGCGCATCATCACCCAGAAGTGGATTGCCAACTGGCAGCTGGGCAACGAGGCGTGGGCCGACTTCCGCCGCACGGGCTATCCGCTCATGATGCCGGCCACGGCCGAGGGCAACAAGAGCAACGGCAAGGTCGATTCGCGCATGGGCGCCCGCCGCATGCCCTATCCGCAGGTCGAGTATACGACCAACGGCGAGAACGTGCGTCAGGCCGTGGCCTCCTGGCTCAACGGCGGCGACGACATGGCAACGCGCCTGTGGTGGGACTGCAAGGAGGACCTTCCGCAACTTCGATAATCACCTAAAACGAATCCAAGACTGATATGAAATTCAATATGAACAGACGTTTCGCCCTCCTTTCGCTTGCCGCGCTGCTCGCTCTGGGCGGCTGCAGCGAGTGGACCGACATGGAGAGCGTGACCATCAAGGAGCCCCAGGTGGAGAAGAGCGAGGCCTACATGCAGGCCATCCGCGACTACAAGGCTTCGGAACACAAGGTGCTCATCGGCTGGTTCGACAACGTGGCCCTTCCGGGCGACCGCTCCCAGCATCTGACCGTGCTGCCCGACAGCATCGACATCGTCGTGCTGCAGCACCCCGAACTCATCACGGAGGCTCTGGCCGCCGAGGCGGCCGAAATCCGCACTCGGATGGGTACGCGGACGCTCTGTAGCGTCAGCTTCGCCGAGCTCGAGGCGGCCTTCGAGGCGCAGCAGCAGACGACCCCCGCGGCCGACGAGAGCGGTGAAGAGGGCGGAGACGAGGGCTCCGGCCAGGAGGGTGGCGATGGCGGCGATGAGGGCGGCGAACAGCCTCAGGAGCCCGCAGCCGACGCCTTCACGCTCTTCTGCAACGATTACGTGGCCCGCGTCATGGCGCTCTGCGATACGTGGGCGCTCGACGGCGTGAGCGTCGCCTACGACGGCCGCAGCACCACGCAGATGCCCGACGCGGAGAAGGAGAGCTACCTCTCCCGCCAGCAGGCCTTCCTTGCGGCCGTGGCCGCATGGCGCACCGCCCATCCCGACCGGATGCTGCTCTTCGAGGGAACGCCCCAGTACCTGGCCGACGCCTCGCTGCTCGAGGGGTGCGACTACATCATCCTTAAGATGTTCACGCAGACGACCGTTGCCGACCTCGACCGTGCGCTCCGTCTGGCGCTTACCGACAACGTCCCCTCGGACCGGATTGTCATCGGCGTGGAGTCGTGGCCGCTCGATGCGGCGGACACCAAGACCGGCCGCTTCCAGACCGAGGAGGGCAAGGAGGGGCGTGCCGTCATCGAGGTGGCCCGCTGGATGAATCGCTACGACGCCGGCTGCTCGAAGTCGGGCCTGGCGGTGAACCATCTCCAGTACGACTATTTCAACCCCTATCGCATTTACCAATATACGCGTGAGGCCATCGGTCTGATGAACTACGCGCCCAAAACCACTACCGAATTATGACGTCGAACCGCATATTCATGACTTTAGCCTTCGCCGCCGCTGCGCTTCTGGCCGGCGGATGCGCGAACGAGGACCTCAACGAGCACCACTTCGACAACCGGCTCTACCTCGACGGTGAGTCGACCGTCACCACGCTGCTGCTCAAGAAGGATGTCCCCTCCTATACGGTGCAGCTGATGGCTGCCATGGCCCTGCCCGAGTCGCAGGCCGTCGAGGTGGAGTTCGCGGCCGACCCGTCGCTGGTCGACCACTACAACCTCGCCTACGGAGCCGAGGCCGTCGCGCTGCCCGCCGAGAACTACACGCTCTCGGCCACCGAGTCGGTCATCGGCGCGGGAAGCGTCGCCTCGGTGCCCGTCGAGCTCTCCTTCACGGGGCTTGACGTGCTGCCCGGCCAGCAGCTCTACGTGCTGCCCGTCACCATCGTGCGTGCCACGGTGCCCGTACTCGAGAGCCGCCGCACGTTCTACTACCTCTTCCGCGAGGGTGCGCTCATCAACGTCGTGGGCGAAATGGAGAAAAACTACCTCGACGTCAACTGGGTCAATGCCGACGTGGTGAACAACCTCACGGCGATGACCGTCGAGGCGCTGGTCTACGCCCGGGACTTCGACCGCGAAATCTCGACGCTGATGGGCATCGAGGGGAAGTTCCTGCTGCGCTTCGGCGACGCTACCTACAACCCCGGACAGCTGCAGGTGGTCAACGGCAGCACCAAGTTCCCCGACAAGGATGACTCGAAGGCGATTCCCACCAACGAGTGGGTTCACATCGCCGTGACCTACCAGTCGACGGGCGAGATTTGCATCTACGTCAACGGCGTGCTGCAGTCCGAGGGCAAGTGCGGCAGCGGTGCGGTGAACTGGGGCACCTACGTTCCGCCCTACCTGGAGACCGCCAGCAAGCGCGGCTTCCACATCGGCTACTCCTACACCGACGAGCGCTACTTTGCCGGCAACCTCTCGGAGGTGCGCATCTGGAACCGCGTGCTGAGCGCCGATGAAATCAACGCGACCAACCACTTCTACTGGGTAGACCCGGCCAGCGACGGACTGGTGGCCTACTGGAAATTCGACGACGGCGAGGGCAACACCGTCCGCGACCACAGCGGCAACGGCAACGACGCCCGCTCGTTCGCCACGATGGAGTGGAAGCAGGTCGAGCTGCCCCGGACCGATAAATAACCCCTAAAACGAATCAACCCATGAACATACTGCATAAATTAGCCGCCGGATGCCTGCTCGGATGCTGGGCCTTCGCGGCGGTCTCCTGCACCGACGACATCTCGATTCCGGGCTCGGAGCAGAACGGAGGCGCGGCCGGTGAGCAAGGAATCGAAGCCTACCTCCAGAGCGAGAGCGGCAAGAGCGAAACGACGGTCGAGCTGCGCGGCCAGGCCGTGCGGAGCACCGTACGGCTGGGTCTGACCCACGTGGCCGGCCGTGCCGTGGATGCCACGCTGCGTGTGGCGCCCGAGCTGGTGGAGGCCTACAACGAGGAGCATGAGACCTCGTTCGAACTCTTCCCCGAGAGCCAGGTTTCGCTCGAGGAGAACGGAGCCGTGCTGATTGGCCCCGAGGATGTCTTCTCGGACTACATGGCCCTCAACCTCATGCCGGGCGAGGGTGCGGTCGAGGGGCAGACCTACCTGCTGCCCGTCTCCTTCGACGTCAAGACCGCGGGCATTGCCCCGGCCGCCGACCGCAAGGCGCTCTATCTGCTGGTGAAGGTCTCGGGCGCGCGTCCCGATACGACCAAGCCGGGCGGCTTTACGATGGTCTCCTACTTCGAGGTCAACGACATGAACCCGCTCAACGCCGTGAACTACTTCCTGGCCGACAGCGGCAAACCCTTCTTCGACATCGTCAACATCTTTGCGGCGAACATCAACTACGACGCCGCGAGCGGCCGTGCCTACGTCCACTTCAACGACAACGTCGCCCACCTGCTGGCCAATCGCGACAAGTACATCGCGCCGCTGCAGGCACTCGGCATCCGCGTCTGCCTGACGATTCTGGGCAACCACGACCGCATCGGCGTGGCCAACCTCTCGGCCGAGGGCGCGCGCGAGTTCGCCCGCGAGCTGCGCGTGGTGGTCGACACCTACGGGCTGGACGGTGTCGACTTCGACGACGAGTGGAGCGACTACCCCTCGCGTGCGGACGAAGCTCCGGGCTTCCTCGTCCCCTCGTCGGAGCTCTACGGCCGTCTGCTCATCGAGACGCGCCGCGTGATGCCCGACAAGCTGGTGACGCTCTACGCCTACGGCCACACCTCGTTCTACAACCCGATTGACGGCAAGCGCATCGGCGAGGTGGTCGACTATGCATGGAACAGCTCCTACCTCTACGCCGACTACAACTCGATGAAGAACTTCCTGGGGCTGATGCCCGGGCAGTGGGGGCCCTATTCCATCTGCCTGAACCCCGATTCCGACCAGTACACGGGCGACTCGCTTTCCGATGCGGAGATTCAGAAGCTGCACGAGGGTGGCTACGGCGTGATGGTGTGGTACGACCTGCGCACCGACAAGCGCCAGAGCTACGTGGGGCGCTTCTCGCAGGTGTCGAGCGTGGTCTACGGCGAGCAGACCGTCAAGCGCGGATATGATTACGGCAAGGATTGGTAACGAAAAGCGTATTTGGAACAATGAAAAGAATGATGATAGCGTTTGCAGCGGCGACGATGCTGTTGGCCGGCTGCAGCGAGGAGAATACCGAAGCGCCGGTAACGCCCGAGGTGACCGACTGGATTGAGGTCACGGGCGGCGAACAGGAGCCGCTCCCGGCCGCCGGCACCGAGTTCGCGGTGACGGTCAAGAGCAGCGGCGACTGGCGGCTGGCCGGCAGGAAGGAGTGGTGCCGCCCCGATGTGACGGAGGGCGCGGCGGGTGCCGAGGTGCACTTCACCGTCGACGAGAACACCGGCTACGAGGCCCGCAGCGTGGTCTACACCTTCATGAGCGGCGGCAAGTCGTGCAAGATGACCGTCAGCCAGGAAGGCGGCGTGGTGGTCGAGGCCGACAAGGACCGCTACGAGGTGGCATCGGCCGGCGGCGAGTTCCGCATCCGCATCGATGCGAACGTGGCCCTGACTTGGGAGCTCGACCCGTCGTGCAGCGACTGGGTGAGCGACACGACCCCCGTTTCGCGTGCCGGCATGCCCGAGCGTTCGTACATCTATCTGACCGTGGCCGAGAATACGACCTATGCGGCCCGCGAAGGTCTGCTGCGCGTGACGGGCGAGGGCGGCCAGACGCGTGAGATTACCGTGGCCCAGCTGCAGAACGATGCGATTCTGGTCGACGCCGACACCTATCCGGTCGAGCCCGAGGGTGGCGTCATTACCGTCCAGGTCGACGCCAACGTCGACTATACGGTCGAGATTCCCGCCGAGGCTGCCTCGTGGTGCCGCCATACGTCGAGCGAGGAGTCGGCGGGGGAGGGTCCCCTGCGCCGTACGGTCGAGACCTTCGAGGTCGACGAAGCCTCGATGACGCGCAACGCCGTGGTGGTGCTGCGTGCGGTCGAGGGGGGTGCGACGGCCAACGTGAACATCTCGCAGATTGTCGAGTCGGACGCTCCGATTGTCGACGTGCCCGATGAGGCCTTCCGCAACTTCCTGCTCCAGAAGGGCTATGTCGTGGCGGCCGACGGCACGAAGTGCCAGCTCACGGATGCCGGCATGGAGCTCCAGGAGATGGATTGCAGCGGTCTGAAGATTGAGTCCCTGAAGGGTATCGAGGGCTTCACGGAGCTCGTCTCGCTCAACTTCACCAACAACATGGTCAAGGAGGTCGACCTCTCGGCCAACACGAAGCTGAGCGACCTGAAGTTCGAGACCAACCCCGTCGAGCTGATGAACCTGGGCGATGCGCCGGTGATGCTGGTCGACATCTCGGGAACGAAGCTCCAGGTCGGCGAGAAGTGGTGGGAGATGGTCTATCCGCCGAAGTTCACCCTCATCAGCTCGCAGCCGCTCGAGGTGAAGGCCGGCGACAACTGCGTCTGCACGAAGTTCGACATGACGCAGGTGCCCAACCTCAAGCGCATCGACGTTTCGTACATTACCTATGCAGGTTATATTCTCTACCTGAAGCGGGGCGTGCACTCCGAGGATGTGGTTTACCGCGGCACGACGTCGTCCGTGGAAATCGTGTGGGTGGATTGATGGTGTTTCGACCCGATTTGCAGGGTGCGGGCGTTCGGTCTTCGGCCGGACGCCCGCTCTTTTTCCGGCGGCGGGGCCGGAGGTTTAAAAGAGCCAGAGAATCTCCTCCGCGCCGCGGGCCGGGCGCCCTTCCACGCGGCCGGGCTTGTCTCGGGGCGCCAGTCCGGCCCCCGCCGAGCCGTAGCGCAGCTTGAGGCTCTCGACCAGCCGCTCGGGGACACCCATCGTCCGGATGTCGCGGTTGATGGCCGTAGCACCCATCGGGATGCAAGCGATGTAGCGCACCACGTTGTGGTANTTTTCCGGCGGCGGGGCGCGGGGTGGCGGCACTGCGGAATCGTTGCGTAATGTCCCGGCCGAATGTGTGAAACTCCCGAATTTTTTGTATCTTTGTCCCCGGATTTTATCCCCACAAACCTACATCCTTTAGACCTGAATGAAACCGGTACATGCCCAATCCACGAAACACTCGCCTCTGGCGTGGGTTCCGACTCTTTACTTTGCCATGGGCCTCCCGTTCGTGGTGCTCAACATGGTCTCGGCGGTGATGTTCAAGGACCTTGAAATCTCCGACGCGCAGATTGCCTTCTGGACCTCGCTCATCATGTGGCCCTGGACCATCAAGTTCCTCTGGAGCCCCTTCCTCGAGATTTTCCGCAACAAGAAGTTCTTCGTCGTGCTGACGCAGCTGGCCAGCGGCGTGCTCTTCGGCGTGGGTGCGCTGGCGCTCCACCTGCCGTCGTTCTTCGCCATCACGATTGCCATCTTCGCCGTCATCGCCTTCAGCGGCGCGACGCACGACATCGCGGCCGACGGCGTCTACATGTCGGAGCTCTCGACGCAGGACCAGGCCAAGTACATCGGCTGGCAGGGGGCCTTCTACAACCTGGCCAAGTTGGTGGCCACGGGCGGACTGGTCTGGTTCGCCGGCTGGCTCTTCAACCGCTTCGCCCCCGATGCCGCGAGCGACGTGGCGGCCTACCGCCATGCGTGGACCATCGTGCTGGTGATTCTGGGCGCCATCATGGTCGCCGCCGGCCTGTGGCACATCCGCGTGCTGCCGCTGGGCGGCGCCCCCGCTTCGGGCGCACACTCGCTGCGCGAGGGGCTCGACGGCCTGCGGGAGGTCATCACCTCGTTCTTCGCCAAGCGCCACATCTGGTACTACATCGCCTTCATCATCCTCTACCGTCTGGGCGAGGGCTTCGTGATGAAGATTGTCCCCCTCTTCCTCAAGGCCGACACCTCGATTGGCGGTCTTGGGCTGAGCAACCAGCAAATCGGCCTCTACTACGGCTCGTTCGGCGCCGGCGCCTTCCTGCTGGGCTCGCTGCTGGCCGGATACTTCATCGCGGGCCGCGGCCTGAAGCGGACGCTCTTCACGCTCTGCTGCATCTTCAACATCCCCTTTGCGGTCTATGCGCTGCTGGCACTCTTCCAGCCCTCGTCGATGTGGCTGGTGGGCGGCGGCATCGTCCTGGAGTACTTCGGTTACGGCTTCGGCTTCGTGGGCCTCACGCTCTTCATGATGCAGCAGGTGGCCCCGGGCAAGCACCAGATGGCCCACTACGCCTTCGCCTCGGGCATCATGAACCTCTCGGTGATGGTCACCGGCATGGCCTCGGGCTTCCTGAGCGACCTGTTGGGCTACAAGTTCTTCTTCATCGCCGTGATGTTCGCCACCATTCCGGCCTTCCTCATCACGTGGTTCGTCCCCTTCACCCACCCCGACGGCAAGGAGGTTTCGTCGAGCGAGCTGAACGAGGAGCTGAAGAACGACTGATGAGTCAGGCGACACGATTCGAAAAAATGAAAAGATAACCAATAAACAAGCGTAAATTCATGAACAGCAATCTGAAAATCGCAGGTCCGGCGCTTCCGGACATGCCGTGGGAGGAGCGTCCCGCCGGCTCGAAAGAGGTGCTCTGGCGCTATTCGGCCAACCCGATTATCCCGCGCAACCTGCTTTCGACCTCGAACAGCATCTTCAACTCGGCGGTCGTTCCCTTCAAGAACGGCAAGTACAACTATGCGGGCGTCTTCCGCTGCGACGACACCAACCGCCGGATGCGGATTCACGTCGGCTTCTCGGTCAACGGCATCGACTGGGACATCGAGGAGGAGGATTTCCACCTCGAGGGTGCCGACCCCGAAGTGGGGGAGTGGGTCTACGGCTATGACCCGCGTGTGGCCAAAATCGACGACAAGTACTACGTGACGTGGTGCAACGGCTACCACGGCCCCACCATCGGCGTGGCCTGGACGACCGACTTCAAGACCTTCCACCAGCTGGAGAACGCCTTCCTGCCCTACAACCGCAACGGCGTGATGTTCCCCCGCAAGATTAACGGCAAGTTCGCCATGCTGTCGCGTCCGAGCGACACGGGCCACACCCCCTTCGGCGACATCTTCTACTCCGAAAGCCCCGACATGGAGTACTGGGGACACCACCGCCACGTGATGTCGCCCGCCGCATTCGAGGTGAGCGCCTGGCAGTGCATGAAAATCGGTGCGGGCCCCATCCCCATCGAGACCTCGGAGGGGTGGCTGCTCTTCTACCACGGCGTGCTGCGCTCGTGCAACGGCTATGTCTACGCCTTCGGCTCGGCGCTGCTCGACCTCGACCAGCCCTGGAAGGTGCTGGCCCGCAGCGGCCCGTATCTGATTACGCCGCAGATGCCCTACGAGTGCATGGGCGACGTGCCCAACGTCACCTTCCCCTGCGCGGCGCTGCATGACCCCGAGACGGGCCGCGTGGCCGTCTACTACGGCTGCGCCGACACGGTGACGGGCCTGGCATTCGGCTACATCCCCGAAATCATCGAATTTACGAAGAAGAACTCAATCCTGTAGGCCGATGAAACGGACGCTTTGGCTCGCGGCGCTGGCGGCAACGCTTGCCGTTGCCCCCCTTGCGGCGCAGGAACCGGCCGACTACGTCAATCCGTTCATCGGTACGACCAACTTCGGTACGACCAACCCCGGCGCGGTCTGCCCTAACGGCCTGATGTCGGTGGCCCCCTTCAACGTGATGGGCTCCGATATGAACCGCTACGACAAGGACGCGCGCTGGTGGTCGACGCCCTACGAGTACTACAACAAGTTCTTCACCGGCTTTTCGCACGTGAACCTCAGCGGCGTGGGATGCCCCGAGATGGGCTCCCTGCTGCTGATGGCCACCTCGGGCCCGCTCGATGTGGACTACCACAACTACGGCAGCACCTATTCGCGCGAGACGGCCTCGCCGGGCTACTACTCCAACTTCCTGGACAAGTACGGCATCCTGGCCGAGGTATCGGCCACGCTGCGCAGCGGCGTGACGCGCTTCACCTTCCCGGCCGGCGAGAGCCACATCCTGCTCAACCTGGGCGAGGGTCTGACCAACGAGTCGGGTGCCTTCGTACGCCGCGTGAGCGATACGGAAATCGAGGGGACGAAGCTGCTGGGCACCTTCTGCTACAATCCGCAGGCGGTCTTCCCGATTTACTTCGTCATGCGTGTCAACAAGCGTCCCGAGGCGGTCGGCTACTGGAAGATGCAGCCCCCGAAGCAGGGCGTCGAGGCCGAGTGGGACAAGGACAGCGGTCGCTACAAGCTCTATACGCGCTATGCGAAGGAGCTGGCCGGTGACGACATCGGCGTGTGGTTCACCTACCGGACGACCGAGGGCGAGCAAATCGAGGTGCAGATGGGCGTCTCGTTCGTCTCGATGGAGAACGCCCGCATGAACCTCGACGCCGAGCAGCAGGGCAAGGACTTCGACGCCGTGCGCGCCGAGGCGCGTGCGCGCTGGAACGACGACCTGGGCCGCATCCGTGTCGAGGGCGGTACGCGCGAGCAGCGCGAGGTCTTCTACACGGGTCTTTACCATGCGCTCATCCACCCCAATCTGCTGCAGGACGTCAACGGCGAGTACCCCGTCATGGAGAGCTCCGAAATCCGCACCGTGAAGGGCAACCGCTATACGGTCTTCTCGCTGTGGGACACCTACCGCAACGTGCACCAGCTCCTGACGCTGGTCTACCCCGAGCGTCAGATTGAGATGGTCCGCTCGATGGTCGACATCTACAAGGAGTGGGGCTGGATGCCCAAGTGGGAGCTCTACGGCCGCGAGACCTTCACCATGGAGGGCGACCCGGCCATTCCGGTCATCGTCGACACCTGGATGAAGGGGCTGCGCGACTTCGACGTGGAGAGCGCCTACGAGGCCTTCATCAAGTCGGCGACCACGCCCGGAGCCGAAAACCGGCTGCGTCCCGACATCGACCCCTACATCGAGCGGGGCTACGTGCCGCTGGGCTTCTATGCCAAGGACCTGGCCGGCGACGCCTCCGTGTCGCATGCCCTGGAGTACTACATCGCCGATTATGCCCTCTCGCGTCTGGCCGACTCGCTGGGCCGCAAGGAGGATGCCCGCCTCTTCCGCGAGCGTTCGCTGGGCTACCGCCACTACTACGACAAGGAGTACGGAACGCTGCGCCCCATCACGCTCGAGGGGCGGTTCCTCACCCCCTTCGACCCGAAGGCGGGCGAGAACTTCACCGCAGCGCCGGGCTTCCACGAGGGTTCGGCCTGGAACTACACCTTCTACGTGCCGCACGACGTCGAGGGGCTGGCGCGACTGATGGGCGGCAAGCGCAAGTTCGTCGACAAGCTCCAGATGGTCTTCGACACGGGCCTCTACGACCCGGCCAACGAGCCCGACATCGCCTATCCCTACCTCTTCAGCTACTTCAAGGGAGAGGAGTGGCGTACGCAGCGCGAGGTGCGCCGTCTGACGGCGAAGTACTTCACCACCGAGCCCGACGGCATCCCCGGCAACGACGATACGGGAACAATGTCGACGTGGGCTGTCTTCTCGATGATGGGCCTCTATCCCGACTGTCCGGGCGAGCCCTACTATACGCTCACCTCGCCCGTCTTCGACAAGGTGACCATCCGCCTCGACCCGCGCTTCTACGGGCGCGACGAGCTGGTCATCCAGACGCGCGACAACGCTCCCGACAACATCTACATCCGCTCGATGTCGCTGGGCGGCAAACCGCTTCGCAAGTACCGCATCAGCCACGAGGAGCTGCTGCGGGGCGGTACGCTGACCTTCGACCTCAGCAACGAGCACCGTTAAGATTGTTTTTATAACCCCAAACCATCCCCATAGACCATGAAACTCAGAACCATTTTCACCATAGGCGCGGCAATAGCGGCGGTCGCCTGCGGCAAGGCTCCCCAGAGCGAGTCGCTGACGCAGTGGGTCGACATGCGCATCGGCACGGGCGGCCACGGCCACGTCTTCATGGGCGCCAACGTCCCCTTTGGCGCCGTACAGCTCGGTCCCACCAGCATTCCCCAGACGTGGGACTGGTGCTCGGGCTACCACGTATCCGACACGACGGTCATCGGATTCTCGCACACGCACCTGAGCGGTACGGGCATCGGCGACCTGTTCGACGTGACGGTGATGCCCGTCATCGGCGAGGTGACCTACGCCCGCGGAACGGAGGATGAGCCGCAGTCGGGCCTCTGGTCCTACTTCAGCCATGCCGACGAGGTGGCCCGCCCGGGCTACTACCGCACGCGCCTGCTGCGCTACGGTATCGACGCCGAGCTGACGGCGACCAACCGCGTGGGCCTGCACCGCTACACCTTCCCCGCATCGGACGAGGCGGCCGTGGTCATCGACCTGGAGAACGGCGGCTGCTGGGACAAGGCTACCGAGACCCACATGGAGGCCGAGGGCGACCGCGTCGTGACGGGCTACCGCTACTCGACGGGCTGGGCCAAGGACCAGAAAATCTACTTTGCGGCCGAATTCTCGAAGCCCTTCACCTCGTTCGAGCTCAAGGGTGAGAACAACATGTACGGCCGTGCCTCGTTCGCAACCACCGAGGGTGAGGAGCTGCTGCTCAAGGTGGCTATCTCGCCCGTCTCGGTCGAGAATGCGAAGGAGAACCTCGCCGCCGAGCTGCCGGGCTGGGACTTCGAGGCCACGGCACAGGCTGCCGATGCGGCCTGGAACGACGAGCTGGGCCGTGTGCGCATCGAGACGGCCGATTCGTCGGCCCGCCGGATTTTCTATACGGCGCTCTACCATACGATGATTGTCCCCTCGACCTTCTGCGACGTGAACGGCGACTACCGCGGCGCCGACGGCAAGACGTACAACGCCGAGGGTGCGCACATCTATACGACCTTCTCGCTGTGGGACACCTACCGTGCCGCACAGCCGCTCATGACGCTCATCCATCCGGACCGTATGCAGGACATCGCCGCAACGATGGTCGACATCTACAAGCAGCAGGGCAAGCTGCCCGTATGGCACCTGGTGGGCAACGAGACCGACTGCATGGTGGGCAATCCGGGCATCTGCGCGCTGGCCGACGCCGTGCTGAAGGGCTACGTGCCGAACCGTGAGGAGGCCTACGAGGCGCTGAAGGCCTCGGCGATGGTTCCCGAGCGGGGTATGGACCTGCGCATGCAGTACGGCTACATCCCCTGCGACCTCTACAACGAGGCGGTGGCCTTCGACCTCGAATATGCCATTGCCGACTGGTCGGTGGCCCAGGTGGCCCGCGAGCTGGGCAAGGAGGAGGACTACGCCTACTTCCTCGACCGTAGCAAGTCGTACCGCCACCTGTTCGACCCCGAGACGCACTTCCTGCGCGGCCGCGACTCGAAGGGTGGCTGGCGTACGCCGTTTGACCCCTTCTCGGCCATCCACCGCGGCGACGACTACTGCGAGGGCAACGCCTGGCAGTATACGTGGCTGGTGCCCCACGACGTCGAGGGTCTGATTGAGCGCTTCGGCTCTAAGGAGGCCTTCACCGCCAAGCTCGACTCGCTCTTCACGGTCAGCTCGGAGCTCGCCGGCGCCGCATCGCCCGACATCTCGGGCCTCATCGGACAGTATGCCCACGGCAACGAGCCGAGCCACCACGTGCTCTACTTCTATACGATGATTGGCCAGCCCTGGAAGACGGCCGACAAGGTGCGCGAGGTGCTCACGACGCTCTACCACGACCAGCCCGACGGACTCTCGGGCAACGAGGACGCGGGTCAGATGTCGGCGTGGTACATCCTCTCGTCGCTGGGCATGTATCAGGTTGAGCCGGCCGGCGGCCGCTACTTCTTCGGTTCGCCGCTCTTCGACCGTGCCGAGCTGAAGGTGCGCGACGGCTTGCTGACAATCGTGGCCCACAACAACTCGGCCGAGAACCGCTACATCCAGAGCGTCCGGTTCAACGGCGAGGAGTACGACAAGCCCTGCATCGACTTCGAGTCGCTGGCGCGGGGCGGTGTGCTGGAGTTCGAGATGGGCTCCGAGCCGAAGGTATGGTATGAACTCTGAATGAACGCTAAACGAATCGACATCTGCCGATGAAAATCATCTTCTGGGCACTTTCGGTGCTCGCAATGGCTGCAACCTCCTGCTGCGCTCCGTCGCGGAGCGCGGAGGAGGTTGTCCGCCCTTCGGAGCATGTCTCGACGCTCGTCGGGACGCAGTCCGACTATTCGCTGTCGGCCGGCAACACCTATCCGGCCATCGCCCTGCCGTGGGGCATGAACTTCTGGACGCCCCAGACGGGCCGCATGGGTGACGGGTGGACCTACACCTACGGGGCCCATACGCTCCGGGGCTTCAAGCAGACGCACCAGCCCTCGCCGTGGATGAACGACTACGGCCAGTTCGCGGTGATGCCCGTGCGCGGCAACGACAAACTGGACGAGGAGTCGCGCCAGAGCTGGTTCTCGCACCAGTCCGAGCAGGCGCGTCCCTACTACTACTCGGTCTACCTGGCCGACCACGACGTCAAGGCCGAGGTGGCCCCCACCGAGCGGGCCGCCATCCTGCGCTTTACCTTCCCCGAATCGGAGGAGTCGGGCGTGGTGGTCGACGCCTTCGACCGCGGGTCGAGCATCGAGATGGTCGACGACCACACGCTGGCCGGCTATACGACGCGCAACAGCGGCGGCGTGCCCGACAACTTCCGCAACTACTTCGTCCTGCGCTTCGACAAGCCCTTCTCGGGCATCGAGCTGACCGACTCGCCGTCGGACTACAAGGCGGGCAGCCGCGTGCTCTATCCCGAGGGCGGCAAGCGCGTCGAGGGGGAGCATGCCGTGGCCAAGGTGCACTTCGCCACGCGGCGCGGCGAGCAGGTCAACGTGCGCGTCGCCTCGTCGTTCATCTCCCCCGAGCAGGCCGTGCGCAACCTTGAGAGCGAGCTGGGCAGTGACGACTTCGAGACGGTGACGGCCAAGGCGCAGCAGCGCTGGGACGACGTCCTGGGCCGCATTCGCGTCGAGGGGGGCAGCGACGAGCAGATGCGCACCTTCTATTCGTGCCTCTACCGCTCGACGCTCTTCCCGCGCAAGTTCTACGAAATCGACGCCGCGGGGAATCCCGTCCACTACAGCCCCTACAACGGCGAGGTGCGTCCGGGTTATCTCTACACCGATACCGGCTTCTGGGATACGTTCCGCTGCCTCTTCCCGCTGCTCAACCTGGTCTACCCCTCGGTCAACGCCGAGATTCAGGCCGGACTGGCCAACGTGGCGCGCGAGAATGCGCTGCTGCCCGAGTGGGCGAGCCCGGGCCACCGCGGCTGCATGGTGGGCAACAACTCCGCTTCGGTGGTAGCCGATGCCGTGGTCAAGGGCATCGTTACCGACTCGGCCGACCTGGCGAAGCTCTACGAGGCGATGGTCTACGCCACGGAGCATGTCCATCCCGAGGTCTCGTCGTCGGGCCGCTGGGGCCATGAGTACTACAACGAGCTGGGATACGTCCCCTACGACGTCAACATCCCGGAGAACGTGGCCCGCACGCTCGAGTACGCCTACGACGACTGGTGCATCCTCCAGACGGCCAAGCGGCTGGGCCGCCCGGCCGAGGAGCAGGAGCGTTGGGCGCTGCGTGCGAAGAACTACCGCAACGTCTTCGACCCCGAGACGCACCTCATGCGCGGCCGCAACGCCGACGGCTCGTTCCAGAGCCCCTTCAGCCCCTACAAGTGGGGCGACGCCTTCACCGAGGGCAACGCCTGGCACTACACCTGGTCGGTGTTCCACGACGTGGAGGGGCTCGCGCGGCTGATGGGCGGCCACGAGGCCTTTGCGCGGATGCTCGACTCGGTCTTCGTCGTTCCGCCCGTCTACGACGACAGCTACTACGGCTTCCGGATTCACGAAATCACGGAGATGCAGGTGGCCAACATGGGCAACTACGCCCACGGCAACCAGCCGGCGCAGCACATGATTTACCTCTACAACTACGCCGGCCAGCCCTGGAAGGCGCAGTGGTGGACGCGTGAGGTGATGGACCGTCTCTATTCGGCCCGTCCCGACGGCTATTGCGGCGACGAGGACAACGGACAGACGTCGGCCTGGTACGTCTTCTCGGCGCTGGGCTTCTATCCCGTCTGCCCCGCCTCGGACGAGTACGTTATCGGCTCGCCCCTCTTCCCGCGGGCGACCGTCACGCTGGAGAACGGCGCGCAGCTGGTCATCGAGGCCGAAGGAAACGGCCCTGCCCGCCGCTACATCGCCTCGGCCGAGCTCAACGGGAAGCCCTACGGGCACAACTTCCTCCGCCATTCGGAGCTGGAGCGGGGGGCGCGGCTGCACTTCACGATGTCCGAAGAGCCCGTCACCACGCGCGGAACGGCCGAGGAGGACGCTCCCTACTCGTTCAGCCGCGAAAATTGTCGATAATTTGTCGATAGAATCTGTGCCGTTATTTTGAAAGTTGTCCGGAAAACCGTACTTTTGTAACGTTGTTTTGACCATTGACAGGTTTATCCGGACGAATTCATGACACGAATCGGCAATAACGACCGGCGAGGGCGCAGGAGACGACAGGGCGGCAGCTCTGTTCTTCACTCTCGGGTGCACCGGATTGACCGGACCACGAGCGCAGCGGGGCAGGAGCGGCAAGCGGCCTGCACTCTGTGCGAATAGATAGGACCGCCATGACAGATATGTTGTGGCGGTCTGTCTTTGTATCTCCCGGCCCTGTTCCCGGGTCGGAGCGCCGCCGAAGGGGCGCACGACCGGGAGGCGTGCCGGGCTTTGGAGTTGATTTACAGATAAAAACAGATAAACTATGAAGGTCGGAGTTATTATGGGTTCGACGAGCGACTACGAGGTGATGGCCGATGCCGTGGCCATGCTCGAGCAGTTCGGCGTCGAGTACGAGAAGCGGGTGGTGAGCGCTCACCGTACGCCCGATTTGCTGTGCGAATATGCCAAGACGGCCCGCAGCCGCGGTCTGGGCGTCATCATCGCCGGAGCGGGCGGTGCGGCCCATCTGCCGGGCATGGTCGCCGCGATGACGACGCTGCCGGTGGTGGGCGTGCCCGTGAAGTCGCGCGCGCTCAACGGTCTGGACTCGCTGCTCTCCATCGTGCAGATGCCGGCGGGTGTGCCTGTGGCCACGACGGCCATCAACGGCGCGAAGAATGCGGCGCTGATGGCCGTCTCGATTCTGGCGCTGCAGGACGCCGCACTGGCCGAAAAGCTCGAGGCCTTCCGCGCCAGGCAGACGGCCGACGTGCTGCGTGCCGAACTCTGAATTGGCGGGGCGGAGCTCCGTGCGGAGTCCGCTTCCGTGCTGACAACCATTTGTAAATGAACGAAATGAAAACCATAGGAATCATCGGCGGCGGACAGCTGGGGCTGATGATTGCCCAGCAGGCCCACCTGCTCGGGGCGCGCGTCGTCTGCCTCGACCCGGCGGCCGATGCCCCGGCCTTCGCCTGCTGCGACGACCGCATCGTGGGGCGTTTCGATGACCCGCAGGCGGTCGAGGAGCTCTGCCGCCGTGCCGACGTGGTGACCTACGAGTTCGAGAACGTGCCGGGCGACATCCTCATCCCGCTGGTCGAGCGCTACAACATCCCGCAGGGATACCATCCGCTCTACGACTCGCAGGACCGCCTGCGCGAGAAGGAGAATGCCCGCCGGAACGGGTTGCTCACGCCGCGCTACGAGGCGGTCGACGACGAGGCCTCGCTGCGTGCGGCCGTCGCATCGCTCGGGCTTCCGGCCGTGCTGAAGACCCGCACGCTGGGCTACGACGGCCACGGTCAGGCGGTGCTGCGCACCGAGGAGGATATCCGCCGGGCGCTGCCCATGCTCTCGGTACCCTGCATTCTGGAGGAGTTCGTCCCCTTCGACTACGAGGCCAGCATCGTGATGGTCGCCGACGCGGAGCGGGTGGTGAGCTTCCCCGTGGGGCGCAACGTCCACCGCGACGGCATTCTGGACCTCTGCTTCGTGCCGGCCGAGATGTCGGCCGAGCTGCTCGGGCGCATGAAGCGGCTCAGCGCCGAGTTCATGCGGCGGTGCGGCTATGAGGGCATCCTCGCCATCGAGTACTTCATCCGCGACGGCGAGTTCTACTTCAACGAGATGGCGCCGCGGCCCCACAACAGCGGACACTATACGATTGAGGGGTGTACGACCAACCAGTTCCGCGAGCTGGCCCGCTACCTGCTGGGCCTGCCGCTGGAGGAGCCCCGGCTGGTCGCCCCGACGGTCATGAAGAACATCCTGGGCCAGGACCTCGAGGCGGCGCAGCGCATTGCGGCCGAGGACCATGACGGGGTCTACGTCCACATCTACGGCAAGACGGAGAGCCGCCCCAAGCGCAAGATGGGCCACATCACCTTCGTGGGGATGACCCCCGAGCGCTACGACCGGGAGTGGCGCGACCGCTTCGTGCGGTAGTCGGCCGCGAAGAGCGAGGAAAAAAGAAACAAAAGAGCATACATGAAAACGTCCAATTACCGAATTTTCGTCGAGAAGCGTCCCCGCTTCCGCGTCGAGGCGGAGAGCCTCCGCCGCGAGCTGAACGACAACCTGAATCTGCACATCGCCGAGCTGCGGCTGCTGAACATCTACGATTTGTTCGGCTTCACGGAGGAGCTGCTCGAGAAGAGCCGCTACCGCGTCTTCGGCGAGGTGGTGACCGACACGGTGAGCGATTCATGCGACCTGGAGGGGCGCAAGTACATCGCCGTGGAGTTCCTTCCCGGCCAGTTCGACCAGCGCGCCGCGTCGGCCATCGACTGCGTGCGGCTGATTGACCCCTCGGCCCAGGTCAACATCCGTTCGGCCAAGCTGCTGCTCTTCGACAACGGCGTGACCGACGAGGAGCTGGCCCGCATCCGCCACTACTACATCAACGCCGTCGAGTCGCGCGAGAAGGACCTCAGCCGTCTGACCGACCTCGAGCATGCCGAGGTGAAGCCCGTGCCGGAGCTCGAAGGCTTCCGCCAGATGGGCGAGGAGGAGCTGGAGCCCTACTGCAAGCGCTACGGCCTGGCGATGAACGCCGACGACCTGCGCGAGGTGGTCAACTACTTCCGCCGCGAGGGCCGCGACCCCTATGAAACCGAACTCAGGATTCTCGATACCTACTGGAGCGACCACTGCCGCCACACCACCTTCACGACCCACCTCGAGGATATCTCGGTCGAGGAGTCGTTCGTGCGGGGCGACATCGAGGAGTCGCTCGCGCTCTACCTGCGCATCCGCCGCGAACTGGGCCGCGAGCAGAAGAGCATCTGCCTGATGGACCTGGCCACCATCGGCGCCCGCTACCTGCGCAAGCACGGGCTGCTGGACGACCTCGAGGTGAGCGACGAGAACAACGCCTGCTCGGTCTATGTCGACGTCGACGTCGACGGACGCACGGAGCGCTGGCTGCTGCAGTTCAAGAACGAAACCCACAACCACCCGACCGAAATCGAGCCCTTCGGCGGTGCGTCGACCTGTCTGGGCGGCGCCATCCGCGACCCGCTGTCGGGCCGCAGCTACGTCTACCAGGCGATGCGCGTGACGGGTGCGGGCAACATCTACCAGAAGGTGAGCGACACGCTGCCGGGTAAGCTGCCGCAGCGGGTCATCACCCACAAGGCCGCGGCCGGTTACTCGAGCTACGGCAACCAGATTGGTCTGGCCACGACCCACGTGCGCGAAATCTATCACGAGGGCTATGTGGCCAAGCGCCTCGAGGTGGGCGCCGTGGTGGGCGCCGTCAAGGCCGAGTCGGTGCGCCGCGAGAAGCCGCAGCCGGGCGACGTCATCCTGATGCTGGGCGGCCGTACGGGCCGTGACGGCATCGGCGGAGCGACCGGCTCGTCGAAGGAGCACAACGCCAAGTCGCTCGAGACGTGCGGCAGCGAGGTGCAGAAGGGCAACGCCCCCGAGGAGCGCAAGCTCGAGCGGCTCTTCCGCCGTCCCGAGGTGACGCGCCTCATCAAGAAGTCGAACGACTTCGGCGCCGGCGGCGTCAGCGTCGCCATCGGCGAGCTGGCCGACGGACTGGACATCCACCTCGACCGCGTGCGGGTGAAGTACAGCGGTCTGAATGCGACGGAGCTGGCCATCAGCGAGTCGCAGGAGCGCATGGCCGTGGTGGTCGAGGCGAAGGATGCCGAGGAGTTCATGAAGTACTGTCGCGAGGAGAACATCGAGGTGGTGCAGGTGGCCGAGGTGACCGACACGGAGCGCATGCGGATGTACAACGGCGACCGTCTGGTGGTCGACCTCTCGCGCGAATTCATCGACAGCGCCGGCGCCCGGCACTATGCCCAGGCGCGCATCGGCCGCGTCGAGCAGCGCGACCCCTTCCGCCGCGAGCTGCCTGGTGCGACGCTCGCCGAGAAGATGGCCGCCAATCTGAGCGACGACAACGTCCTCTCGCAGCGGGGCCTCATCGAGATGTTCGACTCGACGATTGGCCGCTCGACGGTGCTCATGCCCTTCGGCGGCCGGACGCAGGGGAGCGAGACGCAGGTCTCGGTGCAGAAGCTCCCGACCGACGGCTACACCGATACGGCCAGCATCATGGCCTTCGGCTACAACCCCTTCCTGGCATCGTGGAGCCCCTACCACGGGGCGGCCTATGCCGTGGTTGAGGCTGCGGCGAAGGTGGTGGCCGCAGGTGCGCGCTACAACCGGATGCGCTACTCCTACCAGGAGTATTTCGAACGCATGACCAAGAACCCGACCTCGTGGGGCAAGCCGCTCGGCGCGCTGCTCGGCGCGCTGCGCATGCAGGTGGAGCTGGGGCTCCCCTCCATCGGCGGCAAGGACTCCATGTCGGGAACCTTCCAGGATATCAACGTGCCCCCGATGCTGATGGCCTTCGGCATCACGACGGTCAACGCCGGGCAGGTCATCTCGACCGACTTCAAGCGGCCGGGCAGCCGCCTCTACCTCGTGCGCCACACGCCGCGCGCAAGCTACATGCCCTATACGGAGCAGCTCAAGGCCAACTTCGGCTTCGTGAGCGACTGCATCGAGCGGGGCGACATCCTCTCGGCCTGGTCGGTGGGCTTCGGCGGCGTTGCCGAGGGTCTGGCCAAGATGGCCTTCGGCAACCGCATCGGTGCGCAGGTGAAGATGGACGAGCATGCGCTCTTCGACTACGCCTACGGCTCGATTCTGGTCGAGAGCGCCGTCGAGCTGGACTACCCCTCGGCCGAGCTGCTGGGTGAGACCGTCGCCGACGAGGCGCTGATTGTCAACGGTGTGCGCATGCCGCTCGACGAGCTCTACCGCGCCAACACCGAGAAGTTCGCCACCATCTATCCCGACAAGGGCGAGAACCACGCCGAGGTGGTCGAGACCACGCCCGAGCGCCGCGTGTTCCACTACGAAGGCGAGGCGGTCGAGCATCCGGTGGCCTATCTGCCGGTCTTCCCCGGTACGAACTGCGACTACGATACGGCCAAGGCCTTCCGTCTGGCGGGCGCCGAGGTGACGACGAGCGTGCTCTGCAACCTCGAGGGCGACGACATCCTGCGCTCGATTCAGCAGATGAAGGAGCACATCTCCCGCTGCCACATCCTGGTGCTCAGCGGCGGCTTCTCGGCCGGCGACGAGCCCGACGGCAGCGGCAAGTTCATCGTCAACGTGCTGAACAACGCCGAAATCGCCGCCGAGATTCATGCGCTGCTCGACCGCGGCGGCCTGATTCTGGGCATCTGCAACGGCTTCCAGGCGCTGGTCAAGTCGGGACTGCTTCCCTACGGCCGTCTGGGCATGGTGAACGACTCCTCGCCGACGCTCTTCCGCAACGACATCAACCGCCACGTCTCGCAGATTGTCACGACGCGCGTGGCGTCGCTCAACTCGCCCTGGCTGGCCGGCTTCGAACTGGGCGAACTGCACTCGATTGCCGTCAGCCACGGCGAGGGCAAGTTCGTGGTGAGCGACGAGCTGGCGCAGGAGCTCTTCGACAACGGGCAGGTGGCCTTCCAGTATGCCGACTCCGAGGGTCGCGCCACGGCCGAGGCTCCCTGCAACCCCAACGGCTCGAACTTCGCCATCGAGGGCCTCATCTCGCGTGACGGCCAGATTCTGGGCAAGATGGGCCACACGGAGCGCTGGGAGGAGAACCTCTACAAGAACATTGCGGGCAACCGCGAGCAGGCCATCTTCCGCAATGCGGTGAACTACTTCCGCAAGCGGTAGAGGGCGCCGTGAACCCCGGAATTCAAGCAGTATAAGCAACAAACACAAGATACAGAATACAAACCATGCAAAAGCTCGAAAAGTTTTACGACGGCAAGGCCAAGCAGGTGTTCAGCACGGACGACCCGGAGTATGTCATCATCCACTATACGGATGCGGCTACGGCGTTCAACAACATCAAGAAGGCCACCATCGTGAACAAGGGCATTCTGAACAACGCCATCTCGGCACTCATCTTCGAGCAGCTCGCCCGGGCGGGCGTCGAAACCCACTACGTCCGCACGCTCAACGAACGCGAGCAGCTGTGCCGCCGCGTCGAGATTATCCCGCTCGAGGTCATCGTCCGCAACGTCATCGCAGGGTCGATGGCGCAGCGGCTCGGCATCGAGGAGGGGACGCGGCCGTCGAACGTGATTTACGACATCTGCTACAAGCGCGACGAGCTGGGCGACCCGCTCATCAACGACCACCACGCCGTGGCGCTGGGGCTGGTGACCTACGAGGAGCTGGACCGCATCTACCGGATGACGGCCCGCATCAACGAGGTTTTGAAGGAGCTCTTCGCCCGCATCAACATCACCCTGGTCGATTTCAAAATCGAGTTCGGCCGCACCTCCGACGGGCGGATTATCCTGGCCGACGAGATTTCGCCCGACACCTGCCGCCTGTGGGACATGACGACCGGCGAGCGTCTGGACAAGGACCGCTTCCGCCGCGACCTGGGCCGTGTGCGCGAGGCCTATGAGGAGATTCTCAACCGACTGAAAAAAATCTGTGCCTGACATGATAGAGAAGATTCAAGAGCGCGAGTTGCACGAGGAGTGCGGCGTCTTCGGTGTCTACGGGGTGCCCAATGCGGCCTCGCTGACCTACTACGGACTCCACGCCCTGCAGCACCGCGGGCAGGAGGGCGCCGGCATCGTGGCCGTCGACGCCGGGAAGAACTTCCGCCGCATCAAGGGAGCCGGACTGGTGACCGAGGTCTTCGACGAGGCGAAGCTCGCCACCCTGCGCGGCAGCATGGCCATCGGCCACGTGCGCTATGCGACCACGGGCGGCGGCGGTGCGGAGAACATCCAGCCCTTCCTCTTCCGCCACAACTCGGGCGACTTCGCCCTGGCGCACAACGGCAACATCGTCAACTCGCAGCTGCTGCGCGAGTACCTCGAGAACAAGGGAAGCCTCTTCCAGTCGACCTCCGACAGCGAGATTCTGGCCCACCTCATCAAGAAGGAGACCCGCTACCACGACCGTCCGCGCATCTACTCGATTATCGATGCGCTGAACATGCTCGAAGGGGCCTTCGCCTTCCTGATTATGACGGGCAACCGCATCTATGCCTGCCGCGACAAGTACGGACTGCGCCCCCTCTCGATTGGACGGCTGGGCGAGGGCTACGTGCTCAGCAGCGAGACCTGCGCCTTCGACGTCATCGGCGCCGAGTTCGTGCGCGACGTCGAGCCGGGCGAAATCGTCACCATCGACGAGAAGGGGATTCGCAGCAGCGACTACTCGATGTACAAGCGCCACGAGATGTGCGCGATGGAGTACATCTACTTCGCGCGCCCCGACAGCGACATTGAGGGGTGCAACGTCCACGCCTACCGCAAGGAGTCGGGACGTCTGCTCTTCCGCGAGGCGCCCGCCGTGGCCGACATCGTGGTGGGAGTCCCCGATTCGAGCCTCAGTGCCGCGATGGGCTATGCCGAGGCGAGCGGACTGCCCTACGAGATGGGGCTCATCAAGAACAAGTACATCGGCCGCACCTTCATCCAGCCCTCGCAGGAGCTGCGCGAGAAGGGCGTGCGGATGAAGCTCTCGGCCGTGCGGACCATCGTGCGCGGCAAGCGCGTGGTGTTGGTCGACGACTCGATTGTGCGCGGCACCACCTCGCGGCGCATCGTGGCGATGCTTCGGCAGGCGGGAGCCACCGAGGTGCATGTCCGCATCGCCAGCCCCGCGATGACGAACCCCTGCTTCTACGGGGTCGACACCTCGACCTACGACGAGCTCATCTCGGCCCGCAAGAACTGCGCGGAGGTCTGCGCCGAAATCGGGGCCGACTCGCTCTCCTTCCTCTCGCCCGAGTCGGTGCTCAAGGCCGGCAACCGCAAGGAGCTCTGCATGGCCTGCTTCACGGGGCACTATCCCACGGCGCTCTACAGCCGTGTGGAGGAGGCCAACAAGGATGGCAAATAGCCTCGCAGAGACAGATAAGAAGAATTGAAGTAAGAACCTTAAAAACAATAGAATTTCATGGCTCAATCCTATGAAAAGGCCGGCGTGAATCTCGAAGCCGGATACGAAGTGGTGCGGCGCATCAAGAAGCATGTGGCATCGACCTCGCGCCCGGGTACGATGGGTAATATCGGCGCCTTCGGCGGTATGTTCGACCTGGCGTCGCTCGGCGTGAAGGAACCCGTGCTGGTCAGCGGCACGGACGGCGTGGGCACGAAGCTCAAACTGGCTTTCGAAATGGACAAACACGACACAATCGGCATCGACGCCGTGGCGATGTGCGTCAACGACGTGCTGGCCCAGGGTGCCGAACCGCTGCTCTTCCTCGACTATGTGGCCGTGGGGCACAACGAACCCCGTAAAATCGAGGCCATCGTAGCGGGTGTGGCCGAAGGGTGCCGTCAGGCGGGTGCCGCTCTGGTGGGCGGCGAGACGGCCGAGATGCCGGGCATGTATGCAGCCGGCGAGTACGACATCGCGGGCTTCACGGTCGGCGTGGTCGAGAAGTCGAAGCTCATCGACGGCTCGAAGGTCAAGGTGGGCGACGTGCTGGTGGGCATCGCCTCGAGCGGCGTGCACTCGAACGGCTTCAGCCTCGTGCGCAAGATTGTGGCCGACAACGGCTTCGACCTCCACAAGGTCTACCCCGAGCTGTCGCACAACCTGCTGGGCGAGGTGCTGCTCACGCCGACGAAAATCTATGTGAAGCAGGTGCTCGAGGTGATTCGCAACTGCGATGTCCACGGCATCAGCCACATCACGGGCGGCGGCTTCGACGAGAACATTCCCCGCATCCTGCACGACGGCCAGGGTCTCGACATCGAGGAGGGCACGTGGGAGATTCTCCCCGTCTTCCGCTTCCTCGAGAAGTACGGCAAGGTGCCTCACCGCGAGATGTTCAACATCTTCAACATGGGTATCGGCATGGTCATCGCCCTCGACTCTTCGGAGGCGCAGCGTGCCATCGACATCCTGACGGCCGCAGGCGAGAAGGCCTCGGTCATCGGCCGCGTGACCGACACCGAAGGGGTCGTCATCCGTTAGTGCCATGAAGCGACGGATTGCGGTATTCGCCAGCGGCAACGGCTCCAACTTCGAGGCCATCGCCACGGCGTGCGATACGGGCGAGCTGCAGGCCGAGGTGGCGCTGATGGTCTGCGACCGGCCCGGAGCGCCGGTCGTGGAGCGGGCTGCCGCCCACGGCGTCGAGAGCTACGTCTTTGCCCCCCGCGAGTTCGCCTCGAAGGCCGACTTCGAGCGCGAGATTGTGCGGCGGCTCGACGAGACGGGCGTCGAACTGGTCTGCCTGGCGGGCTACATGCGCATCGTGGGACCGACGCTGCTCGGGGCCTACGAAGGGCGCATCATCAACCTCCACCCCTCGCTGCTCCCCTCCTTCCGCGGAGCGCACGCCATCGAACAGGCGCTCGACTACGGCGTCAAGGTCTTCGGCGTGACGATTCACTGGGTCGATGCGACGCTCGACGGCGGGCGCATCATCGCGCAGCGCGCCTTTGGCTACGAGGGGCATGATTTGGAGGAACTCGAGGCGATGATTCACTGTGTGGAGCACCCGCTCTATATCGAGACCATCGCCCGGCTGCTCGACGGCGGACTCCGGGACCGGGGACCGGCTGCGGGGGCCGCGGAGGAAAAGAAACAGGAACAACCAACACAAACAAACGATAAACAATAAGATATGCGAGCATTAATCAGCGTAAGCGACAAGACCGGCGTGGTCGATTTTGCCCGGGGGCTGCGGAGCCTCGGCTGGGAGGTCATCGCCACGGGCGGCACCATGAAGCTGCTCCGCGAGAGCGGTGTGGAGGTAATCAACATCAGCGACGTGACGGGTTTCCCGGAAATCTGCGACGGCCGCGTGAAGACGCTCCATCCCAAGGTGCACGGCGGTCTGCTGGCCCGCCGCGACGACCCGTCGCACATGGCGGCGCTCAAGGAGAACGGCATTGAACTCATCGACATGGTCTGCGTCAACCTCTATCCCTTCCGTCAGACCATCTCCAAACCCGACGTGAAGATGGAGGACGCCATCGAGAACATCGACATCGGCGGCCCCTCGATGCTGCGTTCGGCGGCCAAGAACTGGGCCGACGTGACGGTCGTATGCGACCCGGCAGACTATGCTGCGGTGCTCGACGAGCTGCGTGCCGAAGGTACGACGCGCCGCGAAACGCGTCTGCGCCTCTCGGCCAAGGCCTTTACCCATACGGCCGAGTACGATACGATGATTGCCACCTACATGCGCGCCCAGGCGGGGCTCAACGAGAAGCTCTTCCTCGAGTTCGACCTGGTGCAGTCGCTCCGCTATGGCGAGAATCCCCACCAGGCGGCCAAGTTCTACCGCGAGGAGAAGCACGTTCCCTACTCGCTGGCCTTTGCCCGCCAGCTCAACGGCAAGGAGCTCTCGTACAACAACATCCAGGATGCCAACGCGGCGCTCTGCATCGTCCGTGAGTTCGACGAGCCCTTCTGCGTGGGTCTGAAGCACATGAACCCCTGCGGCGCCGCTACGGGCCGCGACGTGGTCGAGGCGTGGAAGAAGGCCTACGAGGCCGACAAGGTGTCGATTTTCGGCGGCATCGTGGCGACGAACCGTCCCGTAACGCTCGAGGCAGCCGAGCTGATGAAGCCCATCTTCCTCGAGATTATCATGGCGCCGTCGTTCACCGACGAGGCCCTCGAGCTGCTCCGCACGAAGAAGAACCTGCGTCTGCTCGAGGTCGACATGACGCGCGGCGAGGTGGACCGCAAGCAGTATGTGAGCGTGAACGGCGGTCTGCTGGTGCAGGACCTCGACCTGACGACCAAGCACGTCGACGCCTCGATGTGCGTGACGGAGACGAAGCCCGCCCCCGAGCAGATGGAGGACCTGAACTTCGGCTGGCGCATCGTCAAGCATGTGAAGTCGAACGCCATCGTGGCGGTCAAGGACGGACGCACGCTGGGCGTGGGCGCCGGTCAGATGAACCGCATCGGTTCGGCCGAAATTGCCCTCAAGCAGGCGCGTGCGGCCGGTGTGACCGAGGGTCTGGTGCTTGCCTCGGACGGCTTCTTCCCCTTCGACGACTGCGTGGCGCTGGCCTCCGAGTACGGCGTGACGGCCATCGTCCAGCCGGGCGGCTCGGTGCGTGACGGAGAGTCCATCAGCAAGGCCAACGAGAAGGGCATTGCCATGTGTTTCACGGGCGAGCGCCACTTCAAGCATTAACAGGACAGAGACGGGGCGGCGGACTCCTTCGGGAAGCCTGCCGTCCCGTATCGTTTCATTACAAATCCAACAACCGTTCGCAATATGAAGGTACTGGTTATAGGAAGCGGCGGCCGCGAGCACGCCATCGTCGATGCGCTGACGCGCTCGGCGCAAGTCGAAAAGATATACTGCGCACCGGGCAATGCCGGCATCGCCCGCGTGGCCGAGTGCGTCGACATCCGCGACACGGAGGTCGAGCGGCTGCGTGATTTTGCGGCCGGCGAGGGCATCGGGCTCACGGTGGTGGGCCCCGAGGTGGCGCTGGCGGCCGGTGTGGTCGACGTCTTCCGCGCTGCGGGGCTGCGCATCTTCGGCCCCACGAAGGCGGCCGCGCGCATCGAATCCTCGAAGGAGTTCGCCAAGCGGCTCATGGCCAAATACTGCGTGCCGACGGCCGGCTTCCGCGCCTTTACGGAGTATGAGGAGGCGCGCGCCTACGTTGCCGCGCGTCCGCTGCCGGCCGTGCTCAAGTACGACGGCCTGGCTGCAGGCAAGGGGGTGGTGATTGCCGCCACGATGGAGGAGGCCGACGAGGCGCTGCGCGAGATGCTGCTCGACGACCGTTTCGGCGAGGGCAAGGTCGTTGTCGAGGATTTCCTCGAGGGCCCCGAGTTCTCGTTCATGTGCTTCGTTTCGGGCCGCAAGGTGTGGCCGATGGTGCTGGCTCAGGACCACAAGCGCGCCTACGACGGCGACAAGGGTCCCAATACGGGCGGCATGGGTGCCTACTCGCCCCTGCCCTTCATCACGGCCGAGGACGAGCAGTTCGCGCTGCGCAACATCATGCAGCGGACGGCCGACGCGATGGTTGAGGAGGGGTGTCCCTTCACGGGGGTGCTCTACGGCGGTCTGATGAAGACGGCGCAGGGCATCAAGGTCATCGAGTTCAACGCCCGCTTCGGCGACCCCGAGACCGAGGTGGTGCTGCCGCGTCTGAAGAGCGACATCGTCGACATCTTCTGCGCCGTGGCCGACGGCGGCGATGCGACGCTCGAGTGGCACGACTTCGCCACGCTGGGCATCGTGCTCGCCTCGAAGGGCTACCCGGGCAGCTACGAGAAGGGTCACGAAATCAAGGGACTCGACCGCGTGCGGGGCAAGGTCTACCACATGGGCACCCGCATGGAGGGCGACCGTCTGGTGACGGCCGGCGGCCGCGTGCTCTTCGTCGTGGGCGAGGGGGCGACGCTCTCGGAGGCGCGCCGCCATGCGCTCGAGGATGTCGCCCGCATCGAGTGCGACAACCTCTTCCACCGTACCGACATCGGCCACTGGGCGCTCAACAAGAGGTAGCGGCGTGCGGATGCGAATACCGAACAACAACAAACGAACAACCTGATTGACAGCATGATTATTAGTGGAAAAGAGCTCTCGGCGCAACTCAAGGCCGAGATGGCGGAGAAGGTGAAGGGCTTTCCCGCATTGTATGGACGGGTGCCCCACCTGGTGGTGATTCTCGTGGGCGAGGACCCGGGCAGCGTGAGCTATGTGAAGGGCAAGGCGAAGGCTTCGGCCGAGGTGGGGATTCGCAACACCACCATCCGCAAGCCCGACACCATCTCGGAGCAGGAGCTGCTGGAGCTCATCGCGCAGCTCAATGCCGACGACGAGGTGGACGGCATTCTGGTGCAGCTGCCGCTGCCGAAGCACATCGACGAGGACAAGGTGATTGCCGCCATCGACAAGGCGAAGGATGTCGACGGATTCCATCCGCTCAACGTCGCCGCCCTGTGGCAGAAGCAGCCCTGCACGCTTCCCTGCACCCCGAAGGGCATCATCAAGATGCTCAAGGCGGCCGGTGTGACCATCGAGGGGAAGCGGGCCGTGGTCATCGGCCGCAGCAACATCGTGGGTCTTCCCGTCTCGAAGCTGCTGCTCGACGAGAACGCCACGGTGACGATAACCCACAGCCGTACGCGTAACCTTGCGGAGGTGACGCGCCAGGCGGAGATTCTGGTGGTGGCCATCGGCCGCCCGAAGTTCGTGACGGCCGACATGGTTGCCGACGGGGCGGTGGTCATCGACGTGGGTGTGAACCGCGACCCGGAGACGGGCAAGCTGTGCGGCGACGTCGACTTTGCGGCCATCGAGCCGAAGGCCTCGGTCATCACTCCGGTGCCGGGCGGCGTGGGTCCCATGACCATCTGCTGCCTGATGGAGAATACCATCGAGTGCTTCCTCCGCCGTCGGGCGAAGTAGTGCGTCCGGGCGGTCCGAAGGCAGCGAAGGCTGCCGGTAAAAGCCTGTAAAAGAGAAGGCCCCGAAGATAAACTCTTCGGGGTCTTCTCTTGTTTTGCGGCCTGCCGATGCGCGGCTTGCACCGGGCGGCACGATGTTTCGCGTCGGGCAGCCGTGTTGCGGTGCTTCGTGCCGGGGCGTCCGTGCTGCGGCGTTTGGCGTCGGGCGGTCGTGTCGCGGTTGTCCGTGCCGGGTGGCGGTGTCATGATTGCCCGTGCCGGGCGGCAACGCTGCCCCAGACAACACCGGCACCGGCAACGCTGTGCCCGCTACCGCTTGGCGCCGGAGAGGCGGGTGCGGAGCGCGAAACTTTCATACTCGCTGCGCAGCGAGGCGATGAGTTCGCGGACGCTCTGGATTTTCTCGGCCCGCCAGGCGTTGGCCCCGCAGAAGGCGTAGCCGTTCTGCAGCCGCCCCTTGAAGGCGTTGTAGAGTGCCAGCATGATGCAGTAGGGGCTGTGCGTCACGTCGCAGGTCTTGATGCAGTCGAAGGGGCAGGCACGTGGGCGCTTGAGCCCCTGCTTCACCCGCTCGAGGAAGGTGTTGTGGATGGCCCGGCCCGGCATGCCGACCGGGC
The DNA here is from genome assembly GCF_900290115.1 of Alistipes sp. Marseille-P5061. Taxonomy (GTDB): domain Bacteria; phylum Bacteroidota; class Bacteroidia; order Bacteroidales; family Rikenellaceae; genus Alistipes; species Alistipes excrementigallinarum. The sequence goes on along the minus strand of NZ_LT985749.1, from coordinate 215,219 downwards.
TCTGGATGATTTCGATATCCTCCTTGCGGGCATGGAGGTAGCTCTCCTTGAACTCCCGGGCGGCGTCGCACTCCTCGGTGGTCACGAAGCGCGTCCCCATCTGTACGCCGTCGGCCCCCAGCTCCATGATGCGGTAGATGTCCTCGCCCGTGTAGATGCCGCCGCCGGCGATGACCGGGATGTGGCGGCACTCGTGCGCCGCCTCGAAGGAGCGCACCTCGGCCACAATCTCGGGCACGAGCTGCTCGAGGGCGTAGTGTTCGTCGTCGAGCTGTTCGGGCTTGTAGCCCAGGTGGCCTCCCGCCTTGGGACCCTCGACCACAATCGCGTCGGGCAGGTAGCGGTACTCCGAGAACCACTTGCGGCAGAGCAGCCCGGCGGCGCGTGCCGACGAGACGATGGGGGCCAGCTTGGTCCGCGCCCCCTGGGTGAGGAACGAGGGGAGGTTGAGCGGCAGCCCCGCACCCGAGAAGATGATGTCGGCCTTCTCGGCAATGGCCGTGCGGACCATGTCGGCGAAGTTCGACATGGCCACCATGACGTTGACGCCGATGATGCCGCGCGTCCGCTCGCGCGCCTTGCGCAGCTCCTCCTTCAGCCCCCAGATGCTGGCCTTGCGGTAATCCTTCGAATAGTCGTTGTAGATGGCTCCCAGTCCGGCCGACGAGATGACGCCGATGCCTCCCTGCTCGGCAACGGCCGAGGCGAGGCCCGAGAGCGAAATGCCGACGCCCATGCCGCCCTGTACGATGGGCAGCGGAGCGAGCAGGTTTCCGATTTTCAGTGCTTTCATGGTTGATTGGCGCGGGACGCGTTGGTTCCGTCCCGTTGAGGCAAAGGTAGGGATTTTTTGGCGCGGGTAGCCTCTGTTTCGCTGAAAAGTCCGAAAAATTTGCCAAAAAAGTCGCAGCCTGGAACGCGTCCGAGTACGGATGTTGTGCGGTTTGGCCTATTTTATGGTCTGTTATCCAGTAATTTGTGAACCTGCAGTCGGATTCTGGCGGGATTTTCGTATATTTGAGTGGGTATCGTGAATCCGACGCGGCCGGAGAGGCCGGGTTCCGCCCCCTTGCCCCCGACGGTGCGGAGCTCACGACCGGAGTATTCATCTAAAAAACAACGATGCTTATGAAACGAGTGATGTGGAGGCCGCTGTTGTTGGCCTGTGCTCTGTTTGCTTTCAGCGCCTGTGACAAGGAGGATGGCGAACGGACGGAGAGTCGCGTCGAGGTTGCGCTTGACGCCAACGCAATCGAGTTGACCGTGGGAGAGACTCATACGCTGACCGCCCAGGTGACGCCCGAGGCGGAGGCCGGTGCAAGTGTCGTGTGGGCATCGGCCAATCCCGAAGTGGCAGTTGTCGATGCCGGCGTGGTGACGGCCGTAGGTGCAGGCGAGACGACCGTCACGGCCTCGGTAGGTGAATCTTCGGCCGCATGTCGGGTGACGGTGACCGAGCCCGAACCCGAGCCCGAGCCCGAGCCTTCGGAGCCGAAGGTGGGCGACTACTTCTACAGCGACGGCACGTGGAGTGACGGCGGACTGGTCAGCATCGAGGCCGACGGTCTGAATCCCGTCTGGGCCGACGAGAAGCCGGCGCCCGTGGCCGGGAAGCAGGTCATCGGCATCGTCTTCCAGACCAACCCCGAACGCATGGCCGCTTCGGACGTTGCGGCGGGCTATACCCACGGCTATGTGGTGGCCGTGCGCTTTGCTCACGGCGCCGACAAGATGACCACCTACTGGTCGAAGGACTGGGAGTTCTCGTGCCTGGATGCCGCCAAGCTGGCCGAGACGTGGTATGCCAACGTGAACGGCTATGTCGAGACGATGACCGTGCGCGACAACTACGGCGAAACGCTCGACGAGATGATGCCCGCCTTCGGGTGTGTGCTCAACGACTTCTCGCTGCCGGCGCCCGAACATACGAGCGGATGGTTCCTCCCCTCGACGGGGCAGTTGTGGGACATGGCCGCCAACCTGTGCGGCGATGAGGTGGCCCGCTACATGAAGGAGTGGCAGACGCTCTCGTACGACGCCACGTGGTACTGCTCGGAGACGGTCTCCTACGACGCGATGGCCCGCTTCAACGAGACGCTCTCGAAGATTCCCGAGGCGGAGCGCGACCTGCTGGTCAACGACGACGAGACCCATCCCTTCTGCTCGCTCTGGGCTTCGACCCCCTACGACAGCGAGTCGGCATGCATCCTCGAAATCGGCTCCGAGGGGCTCATCGAGTGCATGACCAACTGGTACGACGCCGACTGCTTCGCGCGTCCCATTCTGGCATTCTGACCTTAGGCGGGCGGCCCGGTGCCGCCCCCTTGACGAGCGAAGGCCGCAACCCTTACGGGGGTTGCGGCCTTCGTCCTTGGAATCCGTTGCGTAGAGCGGCTGCCGGCTCAGAGCAGCTCCTCGAGCCGGGCCACGGGCGAAACCTCGAGCGAGGAGAAGAGCCCCGCGCGGTAGCGGTAGAGTCCCGCCATGGCAATCATCGCCGCGTTGTCGGTCGTGAACTTGAACTCGGGCAGGAAGGTGCGCCAGCCCCGTTTGCGCCCCTCTTCGACAATCCCGTTGCGCAGCCCCGAGTTGGCCGAGACGCCGCCGGCGATGGCGATGTCGCGGATGTCGTACTCCCGGGCGGCCTTGACGAGCTTGTCGAGCAGGATGCTCACGACGGTGCTCTGCAGCGAGGCGCAGAGGTCGGCCTTGTGCTTCTCGATGAAGTCGGGGTCCTGGGCCACGGCGTCGCGCAGCGTGTAGAGGAACGAGGTCTTCAGCCCCGAGAAGGAGTAGTCGAAGCCGTCGACGTGGGGCCGTGCGAAGCGGAAGGCCTTGGGGTCGCCCTCCTTGGCCAGACGGTCGATGACCGGACCGCCCGGATAGGGGAGTCCCATCACTTTGGCACACTTATCGAAGGCTTCACCCGCGGCGTCGTCAATCGTCGTGCCGACAATCTCCATCTCGAGCGGGGAGTTCACCCGGACAATCTGCGTGTGTCCGCCGCTGACGAGCAGGCAGAGGAACGGGAAGTCGGGGTGGGGCAGCTTGCGGTCCGGCAGGTCGAGGAAGTGCGAAAGGATGTGGCCCTGGAGGTGGTTGACCTCCACCATCGGGATGTTGTGGGCGATGGAGAGCCCCTTGGTGAACGAAACGCCCACGAGCAGCGAACCCAGCAGGCCGGGGCCGCGCGTGAAGGCGATGGCATCGAGCTTGTCGGCCGTGATGCCGGCCTCCTTGAGCGCCGTATCCACCACCGGAACGATGTTCTGCTGGTGGGCGCGCGAGGCCAGCTCGGGAATCACGCCTCCGTACTTGATGTGAACGGCTTGTGACGCAATGACATTCGACAGCAGCACGTTGCCGCGGATGACTGCCGCCGAGGTGTCGTCGCACGAGGATTCGATGCCTAAGATTGTAATATCCATTGGTTGATTTCGTTATTTTATTGCAAAAATAGTTAAATTTGCGGATTAAACGACTTTCAATGCGCAAAGGTATGAAAATATTGGGAAAGGTGCTCTCGGCAGCAGTTCTGCTGCTGCTCTTTCTGCCTTTGCTGCTCTCGCTGCTGCTCGACATCCCGGCCGTGCAGAACTTCGTGGTCCGGAAGGCCGTGACGCTCGTCAGCGAGAAGCTCGGAACGAAGGTCGCCATCGACCGCGTGGACATCGGGCTCTTCAGCCGGGTGCGCGTGCAGGGCTTCTACGTCGAGGATTTCCAGCACGATACGCTGCTCTATGCGGGGCGCGCCGAGGCCTTCGTCACGGGCTTCGGCCTCTTCAGCGAGGGCATCGTGCTGAGCCGCGCCCGCATCGAGGGGGCGAAGCTCTGCCTGCACGAGACGCCCGACGGCGAGATGAACATCAAGCAGGTGGTCGAGCGGCTGAGCAATCCCGACCGCAAGAAGAAGGGCGAATTCAAACTGACGATTCACGACGCGGCCATCGAGGGGATGGAGTTCTGCCTCGAACGGCTCGAGCACCGCAACCCCGAATACGGCATCGACTTCTCGCACCTGCACATCTACGACCTTGCGACCGTGGCCCGCGACCTGACCATCGACGGCTCGGTCATCCATACCGATTTCGAGAGCCTCTCGGCCACCGAGCGGAGCGGCTTCCGCATCGAAAACCTTACGGGTTCGTTCTACCTGACCACCGGCTGCATCGGCTTCGAGCAGACGACCATCCGAACGCCCCGCTCGCAGCTTGAGATTCCCCGCATCGCGCTGGTGGGCAACTCGTGGAACGACTACAAGTGGTTCGTCGATTCGGTGCAAATCGACGCCGCCTTCCGCCGCTCGAAGCTCTCGAGCGACGATTTGGCCTACTTCGCCCCCAAGCTGCGGCAGTGGAAGATGCTCTTTTCGGACGTCGAGCTCGACGCCTCGGGTACGGTTGCCGATTTCCAGACCCGCATCCGCAGCCTCGACGTCGGGGGTACGACCCTGATGGGCAGCGCCACGGTCAAGGGGCTTCCCGACATCGCCTCGACGCATTTCGACGTCAACGTGCAGCGCCTGGCCACCTCGGCCCGCTCGCTCAGGTCGCTGGCCGCCTCCTTCGCGCGGACGGAGCTCCCGCCGCAGACGGTCGCCATGCTCGGCCGCACGGGTCGCATCGACCTGGCGGGGAGCTTCCGCGGAACCCTCTCGCTGTTCGACCTCCGCACGCAGCTCCGCACGCCGCTGGGGCGTCTCTCGGGCCGCCTGGCGATGAAGCCCCTGCGTGCGGGCCGCCGTCAGGTGACGGGCAGCGTGCGCGTTCGCTCGTTCAGCCTCGGCAAGCTGCTGGGCAAGGAGCAGCTGCTGGGCAGCACGACCCTCACGGCCCGTGTCGACGGCGCCATCGGCCGCGGCTTTGCCGACGCCGAGGTGCTCGGCAACATCGCCCAGCTCGAATTCAAGGGCTACACCTACAACGACGTGCGCCTCGACGGCCGGCTGCGCAACAAGGAGTTCGACGGCCGCATCTTCGCGCGCGACCCCAACCTCAACTTCGACTTCCTCGGACTGGTCGACCTGAACGACGGAACGCCCCGCTACGACTTCGTGATGGAGCTCCATCGGGCCGACCTTGCAGCGCTGCACCTCAACCGGCGCGACTCCATCTCGCAGCTCTCGGCGCGCGTGGTGGCCCGCGCGGGCGGCCGCTCGCTCGACGACCTGAACGGCCGCATCCAGGTGCTCGACGCCACCTACCGCTACAACGACAAGTCGCTCACGGCCAAGAACGTCTCGGTGACGGGCGAGAACTCGCCCACGAGCAAGTTCGTCGAACTGCGCTCGGACTTCGCCGACGCCACCTTCCGCAGCAAGACCAGCTACCGCGAGGTCTTCGCCTACCTGCGCGAGAGTGCGGCCCGCTACCTGCCGATGCTCCACGACGCCCGGGTGCGCGAAGGCGCCGCCGAGCGGAAAATCGCCCTGGCCAACGACTATTCGCTGCTGTCGGTCAGCATCCGCAACATCAATCCGGTGATGGACGCCATCTCCGAGGGGCTGCAGGTGGCCGACGGCTCGAAACTCCAGCTGCTCTTCAACCCGGCGAGCGACCAGCTCTCCTTCCGGGCCACTTCGGACTACATCGAGCGGCGCCGCATGCTGGCCACGCGGCTCAACGTCAACGCCTCGAACCGCGGTGACTCGCTCACGCTCTACGCCTCGGCCGAGGACCTCTACCTCGGCATGCTCCATCTGCCCAACCTCTCGGTGACGGGCGGCGCGCGGCAGGGCGACGTCCAGCTCTCGACGGGATTCTCCGACACGACGCGCCGCTTCTCGGGCCAGCTGAGCGTCCGCGCCTCGATTGCCGACGAGCACGGCCCCTCGGGACGGGTCGTCGGTCTGAGGATTCTCCCCTCGCGCATCGTCCGCGGCGACAAGATGTGGCGCATCCTGGCCCGCAACATCCAGTTCGACACCACGCGCGTGGTCATCGACCGCTTCTACGTGCGCAACGACGAGCAGGTGCTGGCGCTCAACGGCATCGCCTCGCGCAGCCGCGACGACTCGCTCACGCTCCGTCTGCGCAACTTCGACCTGGCCCCCCTGACGCAGTTCGCCGACCGCATGGGCTACGTCGTCGAGGGGCGCACGGACGGCTTCGCGGTGATGAAGTCGGTGCTGCGCGACGGTCAGTTCACGGCCGACATCCAGCTCGACAGCCTCGAGGTGAACGACATCCCGGCCCCTCCCATGCGGCTGACCTCGCAGTGGGACTTCCAGCGCAACCGCGCGGGGCTGACGGTGGCCAACCGCATCAAGGGCGACACGCTCGTGAGGGGCTTCTACGCCCCCTCGCAGCGGCGCTACTACGCCCGCATGCGCATCGACAGCCTCGACATGGGGCTGCTCGACCCCGTGCTCACGGGGGTCATCTCCCGCACGCGCGGTCTGGCCAATCTGGACCTCGTCCTGACGGGGCGCGGCCGCGACGGCGAACTCTCGGGGGCGATTCACGCCTCGGGGCTCTCGACCACGGTCGACTTCACGCAGGTGACCTACACGGTGCCCGACGTGACGCTCGAGGTGAAGAACAGCCTCTTCAGCGCCAAAAACGCCACGGTGCTCGACAGCGAGGGCAACCGCGGCTCGCTCGACTTCAGCCTCGATTTGGGCCACGTGACCAACATCGCCTACGACCTGCGCGTCACGCCCGAGCAGATGCTCGTGCTCAACACCTCGAGCCGCGACAACGACCTCTTCTACGGCAAGGTCTACGCCTCGGGCCGCGCCCGGATTCGGGGCGACAAGCTGGGCGTCAACATGGACGTGACGGCGACGACGGCCGGCAGCTCCTCCTTCTTCATGCCCCTTTCGGGCAAGTCGAACATCTCGGCGGCCAACTTCGTCACCTTCGTCGAGCCCGCCGCCACCGATACACTCACGACCGTCGAGCTCAAGAAGCTGAGCTTCGAGCGCAAGCAGCGCAAGAAGAGCGCCACGCCGGGACAGATGAACATCTCGCTGGCACTCGACGTGCGCCCCAACACCGAGGTCGAGCTGACCGTGTCGGGCAATGCCGTGCGGGCCCGCGGCGAGGGTACGCTCAACCTGCAGATTAACCCCCGCTCGGGCATCTTCGAGATGTACGGCGACTATACGATTCTGGAGGGAAGCTACCTCTTCTCGCTCGAGAACCTCATCAACAAGAAGTTCGTCATCGAGAACGGCTCGACGATTCAGTGGACCGGAGCGCCGACCGACGCGATGCTCGACATCGATGCCGTCTACAAGGTCAAGGCCTCGCTCCAGCCGCTGCTGCAGGGTACGGCCGACGTGGCCGGCGACCGCTCCGTGCCGGTCGAGTGCGTCATCCATCTGGGTGACCGGCTGACCAACCCGGCCATCGGCTTCGACGTGCGCGTGCCGGGTGTCGACCCCGAGATGCAGAGCATCATCGCCAATGCGCTCAGCACCCCCGAGTCGGTTGACATGCAGTTCCTCTACCTGCTGCTCTTCAACAGCTTCATGGCCGAAAATTCGGCCGCCGGGAGCAACATGGGCGCCTCGGTGTCGGCCGCCACGGGGCTCGAATTCCTGACCAACCAGCTCAGCAACTGGCTCTCGGCCGACGACTACAACCTGGTCATCCGCTACCGGCCCAAGTCGGAGCTGACGAGCGACGAGGTCGATTTCGGCCTCTCGAAGAGCCTCATCAACAACCGTCTGTTCGTCGAGCTGGAGGGCAACTACATCATCGACAACAAGCAGGCGGTCAACAACAACGCCATGTCCAACTTCATGGGCGAGGCCTATGTGACCTACCTCATCGACCGCTCGGGTGCCTTGCGCCTGAAGCTCTTCACGCAGACCATCGACCGCTTCGACGAGAACCAGGGTCTGCAGGAGTACGGCCTGGGCGTCTACTTCAAGGAGGATTTCAATAACTTCCGCGACTTCCGCCAGCGGGTCAAGGAGCGCTTCATCAACCGCAAGCGCCGGGCCCGCCGCGAGGAGCGCCGCGCCGAACGGGAGCGCCGGCGTCAGGCCGGGCAGGAGCAGCCGGAGGCGGCCGCCGCCGGTGCGGAGCCGCTTGCAACGGCGGACGACGAGTACAATACGGAGAACTCAAACAACAAATAAAAACAAAAAACGACGTTATGATGACTTTTTTACAGGCTGCCGAAGCGGTGGCTGCGAGCGAAGAGACCCGCATGGGATTGTGGACCCTGTTCACCAAGGGCGGCTGGCTGATGTGGCCTCTGCTGGCACTGGGCGGCGTGACGATTTTCATCTTCGTGGAGCGTTTCCTCGCCATCCGCAAGGCCTCGGTGCTCGACATGAACTTCATGAACCGGATTCGCGACTATATCTCGGACGGCAAGATTGCCGTGGCGGTCAACCTCTGCAAGAAGACCGATACCCCCATTGCCCGCATGATTGAGAAGGGCATCGAGCGCATCGGACGGCCGATGGGCGACGTGCAGACGGCCATCGAGAATGTGGCCAACCTCGAGGTCTCGAAGCTCGAGAACGGCCTTCCCTTCCTGGCGACCATCGCCGGCGGCGCCCCGATGATTGGCTTCCTCGGCACGGTGCTCGGCATGGTGCAGACCTTCATGGACATGTCGGCCGCGGGTGGCACGGTGGACCTCGGCCTGCTCTCGAGCGGCATGTATGTGGCGATGGTCACCACGGTGATGGGCCTCATCGTCGGCATCCCGGCCTACTTCGGCTACAACTACCTGGTGGCGCGCATCGAGAAGCTGGTCTTCCAGATGGAGGCCAACTCGATTGCCTTCATGGACATCCTTAACCAACCCGTTCAAAAATAGTGCGCCATGGCAATCAAACACGGTTCCAAGGTTGACAAGAGCTTCTCGGCATCGTCGATGACCGACCTGATGTTCCTGCTGCTGCTCTTCCTGCTGATAGCCACGACGCTCATCAACCCCAACGCCCTCAAGCTGATGCTCCCCAAGAGCTCCAACCAGCTGAAGGACAAGGCGATGACCACCGTGTCGATTCAGGACACGGGCCACGGCTACCGCTACTACGTCGAGCTGCAGGACGTGGGTTCCATCGAAGGGGTCGAGCGGGCGCTCTCCACGCGCCTCGAGGGTCAGGAGGAGCCCACCGTATCGCTCCACTGCGACAAGACGGTGGCCGTCGACGAGGTGGTGAAGGTGATGAACATCGCCAAGGACAACAAGTACAAGCTCATCCTGGCCACGACACCGCGCTAGGAGGGCGGTCTTCGCGGCGGCCCGCTGCGCAGGAGCGGCGCATGCCGCCGGGCGGAGACCTGGATTTTGAAACGCAACAGAGAAGATGTATTATTACGACCCGAACGACCGGTCCCCCCGCAGGTGGGCGACGATGGCGGCGCTGTGCTACGCGCTGCTGCTCGTCGTTGCGTTCGCGCTCGTGTCGTTCGACTTCCGGCATATCGAGGAGAAGCCCGGTGATACGATTGTCATCGACTTCACGGAGCCTCCCGAGCCCGAGCCGCAGCGTCCTCCGGTGCGGCGGGCCACCGAGCCGCGCATGCACGACGAGGCGGCTCCCGTCGAGCAGACGGCCCGCGTGAGCGGCAAGGACGAGGTGACGCAGACACCCAACCCCCGGGCGCTCTTCCGGATGAACAAGGGCGGGGCCGACGAGCCCGAGAATGCGGGCAATCCCCGCGCTCCGAAGGGTGAGGACAAGGCGAGCGGCAAGGGTCCGGGACTCGACGTCGACGGCCTCGACCAGCTCGACAAGGGGTTGCAGGGACGCGGCCTGGTGGGGGCGCTGCCCAAACCCGTCTATCCGGGCAACAAGAGCGGTAAAATCGTGATTCGCGTGACCGTTGGCCCCAAAGGCAATGTGACGGGGGCCTCGTACGAGCCCAAGGGGTCGACCGAAAGCGACCCGGCACTGGTGGCCGCGGCCCTCGAGGCGGCCCGCAAGGCGCGCTTCACGGAGAACCGTGCGGCGGTGCAGGGCGGCACAATCACCTACGTCTTCCGCATGGAGTAGCCGCCGGCGGGGGCGGAGCCGATAAGCGGCCGCCCCTCCGACGAGGCAGACCCGCCGGCAACGGAGGCCGCGGGCCGAGCTGCGGAAGCGGAGAAGACTCCGGAGGGGAGCCCCTCAGAGGGGACTCCCGGAAAAAGAGAAACACTATGCGCAAATTTGTTTGGACATGCATCGGGTGCCTGCTCCTGGCAACGGGACAGGCCGTCGGCCGGACCGCCGGCGCGGCGGAGCGCTCGCAGCGGGATGCCGTGGCGGAGAGCTCCCCGAAAAAGGGGGAAAACCCCTCGCGCCGCGAACGGCGGAATGGCTCGGCACAGCAGGGCGGTGCGCTGCTGCGGCTCGAGGAGTCGGTCTATGACTTCGGCCGCGTGCCGCGCCGCGGCAGCGATTTGGTGCACGACTTCGTCGTCGAGAACGAGGGTACGGTGCCGCTCGTTGTCACGCGGGTCTTCACCTCGTGCTCGTGCCTCAAGGCGAGCTATTCGAAGCGCCCCATCCCGCCCGGCGGCACGGGGGTGATTCGGATTACCTACGAACCCTACAAGAGCGAGCCCGGAACCTTCTACAAGGTCATCCAGGTCTACTCCAATTCGACCGAGGGGCGCACCGTCATCACGGTGCAGGGAAGCTCCTACGACGACGAAGAGGAGGAGTAGCTCCCTCTGTCGGGACACGCGGCGACAGAGCCTCCGCATCCCGGCGCAGTCAACCATACCCGGACGCGCAACCGCCCGGGTATGTCGTCCGAAGTCCGCAGCGGGGCCGGGCGCGAAACACCTAAGCAACAATCTTTTTTATGACATCGATTCTCTTCCGAAACGCGACCGTGCTGCCCATGACGGCGGAGGCGGACGCACCGAAATACTTCACGGGCTGGGTCGGCATCGTCGGCAACCGCATCGAGCGGGTCGAGGCCGGAGATGCCGGCGCCGACGAGTTCCTGGCGGCGCATCCCGACGCGCGGCTCTTCGACTGCCGCGGCAAGCTGGTCATGCCGGGTCTGGTCAACACCCACTGCCACGCGGCGATGACGCTCCAGCGGGGCTACGCCGACGACATCGCCCTCATGGAGTGGCTCAACGACTACATCTGGCCCTTCGAGGGGCGCCAGACGGCCGACGACGTGGCGCTGGGCATGACGCTGGGCATCGTCGAGATGCTGCTCGGGGGTGTCACCTCGTTCGTCGACATGTACTACCACGAGGACCGCTGCGTCGAGGTGGCCGAGCGGATGGGCATCCGCGCGATGCTGGGCTGCAACTACTTCGACAGCAACATCGACGAGGTCTTTCCGCAGATTGAGCGCGCTGCGGCGGCCGCTGCCGGCAGCTTGCGCGTGCAGATTGCCGTGGCGCCCCACTCGGCCTACACCGTCTCGCCCGAGAACCTGCTGCGGGGCCGCAAGTTGGCCGACCGCCTCGGCCTGCGGATGATGACCCACGTGGCGGAGACCCGCGACGAGGTGCGCATCATCGGCGAACGCTTCGGCTGCACGCCCGTCGAACACCTCGACCGCCTCGGGCTGCTCGACGAGCGGCTCATCGCCGCGCACTGTGTCCATCTGACCGACGACGACCTGCGCACGCTCGTCGAGCGGCGCGTCGTCGTCTCGCACAACCCGCAGAGCAACATGAAAATCTCGAGCGGCGTGGCCCCCGTCGAGCGGCTGCGCAAGGCCGGGGCCTGCGTGACGGTGGCCACCGACGGCACCTGCTCGAACAACGACCTCGACATGTGGGAGGAGCTGCGCACGGCATCCTTCCTCCAGAAATCCTATACGGGCGACCCCTGCGCGCTGCCGGCCTACGAGGCGCTGCGCATGGCAACCGTCAACGGCGCCCGCGCCTTCGGTCTGGAGGGCCTCCTGGGGGTGCTGCGCCCCGGAGCGCTGGCCGACGTGGTGGTGGTCGACCTCCGGAAGCCCCACCTGCAGCCCGTCCACGACCTGGTGGGCAACCTGGTCTACTGCGGCAAGGCGTCGGATGTCGAGACGGTGGTGGTCGACGGCCGCGTCGTTGTCGAGAAGCGGCAGATAGAGGGCATCGACCTCGAGCGGCTCTATGCCGACGTGGCGGCTGCCGTCGAGCGCATCAAGCGCGCGTAGCCGTCCGTCCGCTTGCGCTGGGGGGGGAGTGCTGCCTCCCGCCGCGAGCGGCTGTCCCGTTTTTGATGCGGCGCAGGTTGCCGATTTTCGGTCTCATGCGGCGCTCTCCATCCCCTTTTCGGGGTATGGAGGGCGCCGTTGTTCGGTCTGGTCCGGCGGAATTCTGCCGGTGCGGGAGGTTTGTCGGAAAAAAACACTATCTTGTTACCTGAAACGTGCCCTTCGGGGAGCCAAATTTTCCGACCATGAAGAGAAACCTTCGTTTTTTGCTCCTTCTGTGCAGCCTTTGGATGCTCGCTGCCCTGCCGGTGCAGGCCCAGCAGATGGCGAATGCCTCTTCGGGGTTTTCGATGACCTCCGACGACCTGAGTGACCCCCGCGTGCCCGGCAACCTTGAGACGCTCTGCCGCGTCTGGGGCTATGCCAAGTACCACCATCCGGTCTTTTGTGACACGCTGTGCCGCGTCGATGTCGACAGCGCCCTCTTTGCCTTGCTGCCGAAGGTCGTGCATGCCGACCGGGATACCCGCAACCGGCACCTGCTCGACTGGGTACGCTCGCTGGGAGCTTACACCCCCAACCGGGTCGATTACGAACAAAGCCTAGCACCGCTCGAACTGGTATCGACCGTCGACCTGGCGTGGACCCGGGATACAACCCTGTTGGGGTGTGATCTGTCGCATCTGCTGCAGGACCTGCGTTATGCCGAGCGCGGCGAAAACTACTATCTCCGCATGGGAACAATGGAAAATGGACCGGGTTATCACTACCTTTCGTTGCGCAACGAGAGGTCCTATCCGACCCAGCAGATGGATAGCGGGCTCAACCTGCTGACGCTCTTCCGGCTGTGGAACGTCATCGAGTACTACGCTCCGAACCGTTCGCTGACACTGCACCCCTGGGAGGAGGTGCTCACGAGCTACATTCCGCGCATGGGGGTCGAGACGGACCCCGTCCGCTTCTCCCGGCTCTACTTCCGGCTGATTCGCGAGCTTAACGACGGCCATGCCTACGCGCCAATCGAGATGCTTTTCGGACAGCGGATGCTGCCCGTGTGGCCGCTCCAGGCCGAAGGGCGCCTCTTCGTCAGCCACTCCGACGACAGAGCCCTCAAACGGGGCGACGAGGTGCTGGCCATCGACGGGGAGCCTATCTCCGAACGGCTGGAGCTGCTGCGGGAGTATGCCTCGCGGTCGAACGAGGCGAGCCTGCGACAGGCCCTCCGTTATTATGGGCTCTGCACACGTCGCGATACCGCCGAGGTGGTCCGCCGCCGCGCCGGGGCCTGCGACACGCTCCGCGTGGCAACGGTGCCCTATGGCAGCGTCTCCCCCCTTTACGACCCGGCACAACTCGTGCAGCCGCCCTTCCGCCTGCTGGCCGATTCGGTGGGGTACATCTATGCCGGGACCTTCACCCGCGAGCACCTCGCCGAGGTCGGGCAGGCGCTGCCCCGCACGCGGGCGCTCATCATCGACCTGCGCACCTACCCGCTGAAAGTGGACGGCGCGCTGATAGCGTTGATTGGCCAGTCGTTGCGCACCGAGTCGGTTGTTGCCTGGCAAATGGTGCATCCGACGCTGGCCCTGCCCGGTCTCTTTTACCGGCAGGAGCAGTGGCTTTACGAAGGCTTCGAGGAGGGAGCCGAGCGGTGCACCGAGCCCTACAAAGGACGGGTAATTTTACTGGTCGACGAGATGACGCAAAGCAACCCCGAGTTCCAGGCCATGGCGTTCCAGAGTTGCCCGCAGACGCAGACCATCGGCTCGCCGACCTCGGGTGCCAACGGTTCCATTGTCTGGATTCCGCTGCCCGGTCAGCTAACCAGTTTCTCCGGCATCGGCGTCCTCTATCCGGACGGGACCCAGCCCCAGACCGTGGGCGTGCGCCTCGATGTCGAGGTGCTGCCGACGGCAGAAGGGTTGCAGGCCGGGCGTGACGAGGTGCTCGAACGGGCGCTGGAGCTGGCCCGGCAATAGGGTGGGGCGTGCCGCTCCGTGACTGTGGCCGTGACTGTGGCCGTGGCCGGGGCGGGCCGGCGGTACGGCTTTTGCAGCGGTGAATGGTCCGCGGCGCGGCCTCCGATGGCTGACATGCGGACGCCGGGCCGCTCGGACGGTGTATGAACGAAAAAGAGCCCTTCGGCTCCGGTGCGGTGTGCCGCACCGGGCTGCGGGACAAGGATAACAACTAAACAGTAAAACGTTATGGGAGAAAAAGTTTTGTTCGCAGGGCAGCCCTTCGAGCTGGAGGGTACGCCGCGGCGTGTGGGCGATGCGGCCCCCGATTTCGTATTGACGGGTCAGGACCTGGCGCCCGTGTCGTCGGAGCGTCTGCACGGCAAGGTGCGTGTCTACAGCGTCTTCCCCTCCATTGACACCCCCGTCTGCTCGCTGCAGAACATCCGCTTCAACCGCGAGGCGGCGGCGCTGGGTGACGAGGTGACCATCGTGGCGATTTCGGTCGACCTTCCCTTTGCGCAGAAGCGTTTCTGCGCGGCCGAGGGCATCGACCGCGTCGAGGTGCTGTCGGACTATCAGCGTCTCGACTTCGGTATGAAGTACGGATTCGTCCTTCCGGGGCTGCGGCTGCTGGCGCGCGGCGTGGTGGTGGTCGGCCGTGACGACCGGATTCGCTACATCGAGTATGTGCCCGAGGTGACCCACGAACCCGACTATGCGCGGGCCATCGAGGCGGTTCGCAGCGCGCTCAAGGAGTAGGCGGACAAATCCGGCCGGCGGGGCGCTTTCCGCCGCATTTTGCCGCGTTCCGTCGTGTGCTGCGTCTGAGGCCTTCGCGCGGCGGGGCGCTTTCCGCTTCGGGTGCCGGGTTGAGCCGGATATGAGAGAGGGGGTGATGCTTCAGCATCACCCCCTCTTCCGTTGCATGCGGTGCGTGTTCCGCTACTTGGCTACTTGGTCACCCGCTCGAGCCACTTGACCATGGCCAGCATGGCAATCATCGAGATGGCGCAGACAATCACGAAGATGCTCCACGTGGCCGAGATGGAGATGCGCTTGTAGAGAATCGGGCCGATGAAGAGCAGTCCGTTGCCGATGGCCGTGGCGCCGAGCCAGCAGCCCTGCATCAGACCCTGCAGCTTCTGGGGAGCCACCTTCGAGACGAACGACAGACCCAGCGGCGAGATGAAGAGCTCGGCGATGGTCAGAATCAGGTAGGTAGCCACAAGCAGCCACGGCGTGACGCGGTCGGCGACGGCCAGACCGCCCTGGGCCTGCACCTCGGCCAGTTTGGGAAGACCCAGCGAACCGAGGACCATCAGCACGTATGCGAAGGCGGCAATGCCCATGCCGATGGCAATCTTCATCGGCGTCGAGGGCTCCTTGCCGCGGTTGCGCAGCCACGAGAAGACGGCGATGACCAGCGGCGTGAGGAAGACCACGCAGAAGGGGTTGGCCGACTGGAAGATTTCGGCCGTGATGGGCATTCCGAAGATTTCAAGACGCGTGTAGTCCTGAGCGAAGAGCGTCAGCGTCAGACCGTTCTGGTGGAACGAGAACCAGAAGAAAATCACGATGGCGAAGACGGCGAACAGCGCGTAGAGACGCTGCTTGATTTCGCGGGCATCCTGCTGGATTTCGGCCTTCGAGGGGGTCGGACGGTTCTTCTCGGCAACCTTGGGGTCGGGCAGCTTCTTCTTGTTGACCACGAAGACCACCAGCGAGAAGAGCAGCGCCACGATGGCCACGCCGAAGGCGTAGTGGAAGCCCGTGTTGAAGGCGTTGAGGTAGCTCTCGGCGAAGACACCCATGTCGGTCGGGGCGCCGTTGAGGCTCACCTGGGCGGCCAGTTCGCTGAAGCGGCCGTCAACCACCTCGGGAGCCATCGTGCCGCCCAGATACTGGTGGCAGAGGGCCGAAAGGTCCGAGTTGTAGAGGTAGCCCTGCGTGCGCAGCCACCAGTTGCGGACGCTCACGGCCGCAAAGGGGGCGACCATGGCGCCGATGTTGATGAACATGTAGAAAATCTGGAAGCCCGTATCGCGCAGCTTGGCGTACTTCTCGTTGTCGTAGAGCTGGCCCACCAGTGCCTGGAGGTTGCCCTTGAAGAGGCCGTTGCCGAAGGCGATAATCATCAGGGCGCCGATGACCATCGTTTTCGAGGTGATGGTGGGTACCATCAGCACGGCGTAACCCAGCGTCATGACCACGATGCCGGCGATAATCGTCCCCTTGTAGTTGCGCAGGCGGTCGGCGATGAGTCCGCCCACCAGAGCGAGGATGTAAATCGAGGTGTAGAAGAACGAATAGATTTTTCCGGCCTGCTCACCGTCGATGCCGAATTTCGACATGAGGAAGAGCGTCAGGATGGCCATCATCGTGTAGAAGCCGAAGCGTTCGCCGGTGTTGGCCAGCGCGGCGGCAATCAGGCCTTTGGGTTGATTTTTGAACATTGCATTTAGGGGTTTTTGGTTACGTTTTCCGACAAAGATAATATTTTTTCCACGACCTGCAATATCCGCGCCGATGAATTGTGCAGCCGACGGGGGTGGAATGAATCGGGCATTCGGCAAACAGGGTATTGCGATTTGTCGTTTTTTTGTATCGCCGGTCAACCTTTGGGCCCCGAATATCGACTCAATCCGGGCCGGCGGTTTGCGCCGATGCCCTGTTTGGGGCTCAACTTCAATATCGGGCCACGCTTCGGGCGGGGCCCGGCCTTTTTGCCGGCGGCGGGGTGTCGATTTTCAGTGGGCGGATGCCGACGGCATCGGATTTTTTCGTATATTTGTAATAAATCAACCGCTACTGACACGCTATGGAACAAACGTCGCGACATCTTCCGATGGTCGAACGGGACGAGTGGCTCGCCCCCGTCGAAGGGGAGCTTCTCCGCCGCCGTGAGCGCTACCTGAACCACATGAAGGATATTGAGGCTTCGGCCGGCAACATCGTCGACTATGCCAACGGATACCGCTATTTCGGCTGGCAGTGGGACGACGACCTCGACGGGTGGTGGTTCCGCGAATGGCTGCCCGGGGCCTACGACGTCTACCTCTTCGGCGACTTCAACAACTGGCAGCGCACCGAGCTGCGGCTGAGCAAGGATGCGGCCGGCGTCTGGAGCATCTTCCTGCCGGCGGCCATGTACGGCGACCGGCTGACGCACGGCTCGCTCTACAAAATCCACGTCCACGGCGACAACGGCTGGCTGGACCGCATCCCGGCCTACGCCACGCGCGTGGTGCAGGACGACAAGACGAAGGACTACACGGCGCAGTTCTGGAACCCCGGCCCCTTCGACTGGAAGGGCGACTGCTTCGACATCGCGCAGGTGGGCAGCCTGCTCATCTACGAGGCCCACGTGGGGATGGCCCAGGAGCGCGAGGGGGTGGGCACCTACCGCGAATTCACCGAGAAGATTCTCCCCATCATCAAGCGCGACGGCTACAACGCCGTGCAGTTGATGGCCATCGCCGAGCACCCTTACTACGGTTCGTTCGGCTACCACGTCTCGAGCTTCTTCGCCCCGACGAGCCGTTGCGGTACCCCCGAGGAGCTCAAGGAGCTCATCCGTCGCGCCCACGAAATGGGACTGGCCGTCATCATGGACCTGGTCCATGCCCACTACGTCAAGAACCTCAATGAGGGCATCAACGAGCTCGACGGCACGGACCACCTCTATTCGCTGCCGGGTGAGGCGGGCTACCAGCCCTACTGGGACTCGAAGCTCTTCGACTACGGCAAGCGCGAGGTGCAGCACTTCCTGCTCTCGAACGTCAAGTACTGGCTCGACGAGTTCCACTTCGACGGCTACCGCTTCGACGGCGTCACTTCGATGATTTACCACCACCACGGCTACGTCGACTTCGACTGCCGCGAGCGCTTCTTCGACAGCGGGGTCAACACCGATGCACTCTGCTACCTGACGCTGGCCAACCGCCTCATCCACGATTTCCGCCCCACGGCGGTCACCATCGCCGAGGATGTGAGCGGCATGCCGGGCATGTGCATCCCCATTGACGACGGCGGGGTGGGCTTCGACTACCGCCTCGGAATGGCGATTCCCGACTTTTGGATTAAGCTGCTCAAGGACATCCCCGACGAGCAGTGGAACATCTGGGAGATGTGGTCGGTGATGACCAACCGTCTGCCCGAGGTGAAGACCGTGGCCTATGCCGAGTCGCACGACCAGGCGCTCGTGGGCGACAAGACCATCGCCTTCCGGCTGATGGACAAGGAGATGTACTTCCACATGGACCGCGCCTCGGAGAACTTCATCATCGACCGGGGCATGGCACTCCACATGATGATTCGGCTGATGACCATCTCGACGGGCGGTCAGGCCTACCTGAACTTCATGGGCAACGAGTTTGGCCACCCCGAGTGGATTGACTTCCCGCGCGAGGGCAACGGCTGGAGCTATGCCCATGCGCGGCGGCTGTGGTCGCTCTCGCGCAACGGGCTGCTGCGCTACTCGTGGCTGGGGGCCTTCGACAAGGCGATGCTGCGGCTGGTGAAGCGCTACAACGTGCTGGGCGACGGCTATGCCTGGAACCAGCAGATGGACGAGCAGAACAAGACGATGGTCTTCTCGCACGGGCGGCTGCTCTTCGTCTTCAACTGGCACCCCACGGCCTCGATTCCCGACTACGAGCTGCAGGTGCAGGGGCCGGGTCGCTATGTTCCCATCCTCTCGACCGACGAGAAGCGCTTCGGAGGCCCGGAGCGGCAGTCGATGGATGTCGAGCACCTCTCGACCCCCGTCGTGTGCGACGACGGGCAGACGCGCCACCACATCCGCATCTACAACACGTCGCGTACGGCGACGGTCTACCTGCGCAAGCGTTGAGGCCGCCGACGGAAGGCAAAGAGACGAAAAGGGGCGAGGTCGAACCTCGCCCCTCTCTTTTTGCAGGGTTTAACTCTTTTGTGTGCGGCCCGCCCGTTTTGCTTGTGAGGCGTGCTTCCCGGTCCGGTTCAGCCCGTTGGTCCTATACACCGGCTCGGTCTGCTTCGCCGGTCCTGCCCGCCGGTTCAGCTCGCAGGCCCATTCATTGGCTCGGCTCGGCTCGGTTTGGTTTGGTTTGGTTCGGCTCGGTTTGACTCGGCCCGGTCTGCCCCCGCAGGTCCGCTTCCCGGCCCGCTGCGTGGTCAGCGGCGGCTGTCGAGCATCTGGGCCATGCGCACCAGGGCGATGAACTCGCGGCGCTCTTCGTCGGGGTCACTGCCGAGCCCCTTTTCGGCCAGTTCGAGCACCTTGTCCCAGGTGGAGTCGCCGCGGAACTCCGAGTCGCTCAGCAGCTGCCCGTACATCGCCACGGCGGCCGCAAAGGCGAAGTCGCCCGTCAGCTCCACGAGGTTCTCCTCCTTGAGCGTAGCGGTCATCTGCTCGCCGCGGCGGACCCCCGGAAGGTGGTAGCGCACCCGTGCCGTGAGCAGCTCGGAGGAGGGGATGAGTACGACGGGAACCCCTTCGCGGCTCTCGAGCCGAAGGGCCGAGGCCCGCTCCGGCGAGCGCACGGCTTCGGCGGGAATCATCTCATAGAGAATCGTCGTCGAGTAGCCCGCCTCGAGGCGTCCGCCGCGTCGCGCCGCATCGTGCCTTCTGTGGCGGTGGCGCGGCTGGGGAAGGATGCGGTCGTCACCCACCAGACGGTAGGCTACGACCTGTGCGGGGTTGAACTCCACGCGCAGCCGTGCATGACGGAGCGGTAGCAGGGTCGTGTCGGCGGCGTCGCGGAGGCGGATGCCGAAGCGGACGAGCCGGTGCTCGGCATTCCACGGGCAGGGGGCCATCTCGGCCGTGAACGAGAGCGACGCTCCGTCTGTGGGTGCGGGGTAGTCGTAGGTGAAGTGGTTGACCAGCTGGTCGATGTGCACATCTCCGGCCGCGGGCAGCTTATCCTCGCCGAGCATGCGGCGGCATTTGGCGTAGGCGTTGCCGCATGGCGTAAGGGGAACGACCGAGCGCGGCTCGGTAAAGGCGTGGCGGTAGGGGCACTCGCCGACCAGCCCCGTGTGGTCGTGCATCGGCAGTGCGACGGTATCGGGTCGTGGGGCGCGCAGGGCCTCTGCGGGCGCCGGAGCCGCCTTTGATTCCGGCGCCTGCTCGGGCGCGACGGGCGGCTGTGCTGCTGCTGCGGCGGGCAGCAGCAGAAGCAGCAGGCTGATGAAGCGTTTCATGGCGGTTGGTTTCAGGTTCTCACCTACAAGATACGGATTTTTTTCGAGACGGCGAAATTCCGGGGTCCCGCGATGGCGAAAATCCTGTTTCCGTGCGGTAGAACCGGCGGCGGAATGGAAAACTTTTTGGGTTTTTCGGGTTTCTTCGCTATCTTTGCCGCGTGAAAGCTCCGGAACATAACCTCCACAAGGAGAAAATCGTCGCTCAGGCGATGCAGATATTCCTCAAGCAGGGAATCAAGGCGGTGCGCATGGACGACATCGCCCAGATGATGGGCATCTCGAAGCGGACGCTCTACGAGCTCTTCGGCGACAAGGAGACGCTCCTCTTTCTGGCCGTCGAGAGCTATTTCGGGGAGTGCAACGAGCGCCGGGCCCGTCTGAGTGCCGGGGCGCGCGACGTGCTGGAGGCCATTTTCCTCGAACTCAACGAGCTGATGGCCCAGTCGGAGACTGCCAACCGCATCATGAGCAGCCTGCGCAAGTTCCATCCTGCGGTGCACGACCGCGTGCTGCATGAAGGGGCCGAGAAGAACCGGCGCAACATCCGAGAGATGCTCGAAAAGGGGATAGCCGACGGATTCTTCGTGGCGGACTTCAACCTCGATTTGGCCATCACGATGCTCTACCATACCGCCTCGGTGCTGGTGAAGCGCCGCGATTTGGTGCTGCCCGAGGGGATGACCGAGCGCGAGGCCTTCATTCAGGTAATCAGCACCTTCTTCCGCGGAATCGCCACCGCCAAGGGGCTGGAGCTCATCGACGAGTACAAGAACCGTATTGTCTCCGGCACCGACCGGGCGTGACGTCTCCGGAGCCGCGGTGAGGGGCGGACCTCGATAAGTCGTGTCGTGCCGAGGGCAAAACCTGCACGCAGATGGAGGAGCTTCCGCGGATTTTTCCTATTTTTGCCTCATGAAACTCACTTTTCTGGGAACCGGGACCTCGCAGGGGGTCCCCGTCATCGGATGCCGGTGCGCCGTCTGCCGTTCGACCGACCCGCGCGACAACCGGCTGCGCACGTCGGCCATGGTCGAGACGCGCGGCGTGCGTCTGGTCATCGACGCGGGACCCGACTTCCGCTGCCAGATGCTCCGCACCGGAGTGCGCCACATTGATGCGATTCTCCTCACGCACGAACACAAGGACCACATCGGCGGTCTGGACGACGTGCGGGCCTTCAACTTCGTGGACTATCCCGCCGCCATCCATCGCGTGGACATCTATGCCGCGCCGCGTACGCTGGCCGTCGTGCGCAAGGATTTCGACTACGCCTTCGCGCAGGACAAGTACCGCGGCGTGCCCGAAATCGAGCTCCACGAAATCGACCTCGACCACCCCTTCGAGGTCAAGGGCGTGGAGGTCGTCCCCGTAGCGGGGCACCACTCCGAGCGCTTCACGGTGACGGGCTACCGCATCGGGCCGCTGGCCTACCTGACCGATTTCAAGACCATCGAGGAGTCCGAAGTGGCCAAACTCGCCGGGGTGGAGGTGCTGGTGGTCAACGCGCTGCGCTTTGCGCCCCACGATTCGCACTTCAACGTCGAGGAGGCGCTTGCGCTCATCCGCCGCGTGGCGCCGCGTGAGGCCTACCTCACCCACATGTCGCACGACATCGGGCTGCAGGCCGAGACCGAGCCCCGTCTGCCCTGCGGCGTGCACATGGCCTACGACGGCCTTCAGGTCGAGATTGGGGAGGAGTAAACGGCTGTACGAAGCGGCGGGGCGAAGCCTCCGGCGCGCCGGACAGGGAACAGAACGAAAAACATAAACAGGAGATAATGAAACAGTATTTCAAGGACAAGGTCGTCGTCGTGACGGGCGCATCGTCGGGAATCGGCGAGGCGCTGGCGCGTGAATTTGCCGCCGAGGGCGGGCGTGTCGTGCTGGGAGCGCGCAGCCTGCAGAAACTCCAGCACATCGTCGACGAGATTCGCGCCCAGGGCGGGCAGGCCGCCTGCTGCGCCGTCGACGTGACCCGCCCCGAGGAGTGCCGCGAGCTCATCGCCACGGCCGTGCGCGAATTCGGCGGCGTGGATATCCTGCTCTGCAATGCGGGTATTTCGATGCGGGCGCTCTTCGACGACGTGGAGCTCGACGTGCTGCACCGCCTGATGGATGTCAACTTCTGGGGGACGGTCTACTGCTGCAAGTATGCGCTGCCCTACCTGCAGGCGTCGCACGGCTCGATTGTCGGCGTCTCGTCGGTGGCCGGCCTGCACGGCCTGCCGGGACGTACGGGCTATTCGGCCTCGAAGTACGCCATGACGGGCTTCCTCGAGACGCTGCGCATCGAGAACCTCAAGAAGGGGCTCCACGTGATGATTGCCTGCCCGGGCTTCACCGCCTCGAACGTCCGCTTCTCGGCCCTCACGGCCAACGGTTCGCAGCAGGGCGAGACGCCGCGCGACGAGTCGAAGATGATGACCGCCGCACAGGTGGCCCGCATCATCGCCCGGGGCGTGCGTCACCGCAAGCGTCTCTGCCTGATGGAGGCCGAGGGACGCGCCACGCACTTCGTCAAGAAGTTCGCCCCGGCCTTCCTCGACCGCATGTTCTATCTGGTCATGTCGCGCGAACCCGATTCGCCGCTCAAGTAACACCCCTCACCGGGCCGCCACGGGAGTGGGGCGGGGTGCCTTCCGCCTCCCGGCCTCCCGGCCTCCAGCCCTCCTTCTCGCCTTCCGTCTCCCGGCCTTTCCGCCGCCGGAGACGGCAGACCGGCCGATAAGCAGGTCAGTAAACCGGCAGTTGCGGGGCGTGCCGCTCCGTCCGTTGTCCTTTCAATTGTTTTGACGCATGCAGATTCTCAAAGCCGAATTCCAGTGCAGCTCCGAGCGCATCTCGCAGGTGCCCGCCGACTCGCTGCGCGACATCGCCTTCATCGGGCGGAGCAACGTGGGCAAATCGTCGCTCATCAACATGCTCACGGGCCGCAACGGCCTGGCCAAGGTCTCAGCGACGCCCGGCAAGACGCGCCTCATCAACCACTTCCGCATCAACGACGCGTGGTATCTGGTCGACCTGCCGGGCTACGGCTATGCCCGCACCTCGAAGAGCCAGCGCGAGGGCTTCTCGAAGCTCATCACCGACTATGTGCTCCGCTGCGAGAAGATGCACTACCTCTTCGTACTGGTCGACGCGCGGCTCGAGCCCCAGAAAATCGACCTGCGCTTCATCGAGATGCTCGGCATGAACGGCGTCCCGTTCGGGATTCTCTTCACGAAGGCCGACAAGCTCTCGAAGGCGCAGCTGCAGCGAAGCGTCGAGCGCTACCGCCAGACGCTCGCGGAGCAGTGGGAGGAGCTGCCGCCGATGCTTGTTACCTCGTCGGAGCGGGGCACCGGGCGCGACGAGCTGCTCGATTTCATCGAAGAGTGTCTGGCTCAGGGCTGAAAAAGCTGCCGTGCGGACCTAAATCGGGCACCGGTGTTGAAAAAAGGTAACCGGCAAAGTGTTTTTTTTCACCGTATTGTCCTATATTTGCAACATCAAAAACCCTCCATACCTATGGCAATCCACAAAATCAAGTTTTTCGCAGGGCAGGGTTCCGAATATCTTGCCGAAAAAATCGTCGCCAGCTATGGCACGACCCTCGGCAAATCGGACGTGCTGCGCTTCAGCGACGGCGAATTCCAGCCGAGCTACAACGAATCCATCCGTGGCTGTACGGTCTTCATCATCCAGTCGACCTTCCCGCCCTCGGACAACCTGATGGAGTTGCTGATGATGATTGATGCGGCGCGCCGCGCCTCGGCCTACAAGGTGGTGGCCGTGATGCCCTACTTCGGCTGGGCGCGTCAGGACCGCAAGGACCGTCCCCGCGTGCCGATTGGCGCCAAGCTGGTGGCCAACATGCTCATGGCCGCCGGTGTGGACCGCATCATGACGATGGACCTCCACGCCGACCAGATTCAGGGCTTCTTCGACGTTCCGGTCGACGCGCTCTACGCCAGCGGCATCTTCGTCCCCTATATCAAGAGTCTCAACATCGAGGACCTCTCGATTGCCGCACCCGACATGGGCGGCGCCAAGCGGGCCAACACCTACGCCAAGCACCTCGGTACACCGATTATCATCTCGCACAAGGAGCGTGCGAAGGCCAACGTCGTGGGCAAGATGACCGCCATCGGCGAGGTCGAGGGGCGCAACGTGCTCATCGTCGACGACATGATTGATACGGCGGGCACCATCTGCATGGCTGCCGACATGCTCATGGCGCGCGGCGCGAAGAGCGTGCGTGCGGCCATTACCCACCCCGTGCTCTCGGGCCCGGCCTACGAGCGCATCAACGACAGCGCGCTGGAGGAGGTGATTGTCACCGACACCATTCCGCTCAAGCCCGAGAAGGACCTCCACAAGTTTACGGTGCTCTCGGTGGCGGACCTCTTTGCCGACGTGATTGAGCGCGTCCACAACTACAAGGAGATTTCGTCGATATTCTTCAAATAGCCGACCCTGCGTCACCCTGCGGAGCGGAACTTCCCTGACGGAGGTTCCGCTCCGCTTGCTGTATGGAGACGGCGTTTCTCTGGCCTTTGCCCCCCGCATAGCTCTTCCTCCAGCCCCGGCATCTTCCCTTTCCCGGCCCTGGCCTTTCCACGCCCTTTCCCGGCCACATCGCCTTCCCTGCTCCGACCCCTCCGCGTCGCCTTTCCCGGCCTCCGCGTCCTCTCCCCGCATGGCCTTTCCTCCGGCCACATTGCCTTCCCTGCTCCGACCCCTCCGGCGTCGCTTTTTTTTCGGTTCCGGCGCCCTTCGGTCCCGGCCATTACTTGCTCCGGTTCCTCCTGTTTCAGTTCTCCCTCCGGCCCCTCCTGTGCCCCCTTCTGGTTCGTGCCTCTTCCCGCTTTCGGAAAGAGGCCGGATTGTCCCCGGATGGGGCTGTTTTGTCCGCCTCCGGCTCCAAAAAGTATCAATCCGTCCGCCCGAAAGAGGAGAAAATATTTGGAGAAACGGCTGCAAAATCCTATCTTGTAGAACGAAACCCATCTAACCTTAAAAAATGATGAAAAAACTTCTGTCGCTTCTGGGCGCCCTGCTGGCGTTCAGCACGCTCTTCTCCTGCAGTTCGGATGAGAGCGAAACCCCCGCGTGGAAAGAGCTCTCCTTTACCTTTGCGGTGGCCGAACCCACCTCCAACTCGGTCGAATTCTCGATTATGCCCGACGACCAGAGTCTGACCTACTTCGCATACTACATCAAGAAGGCGTCCTATGTCGACGATGCCACGCTCAAGGCCGACGACCGGGCGCTTGTCGAGCAGCAGGCTGCAAGCAAGGGCATCACCTTCGAGGAGGCGCTCCGCCAGCGGCTGGAGTGCGGCCAGACGGAGGGCCGTTTCGAGGAGCTCGACCCCGATACCGACTACTTCATCTACGCCTATCGGATGGATGAGACGGGGCGTGCCGACGGAGCGGTTGCCCGCAGCGAGTTCCGCACGCAGCCGGCTCCCGAAGAGCTGGTCCGGTTCACCTTCTCGACCCCGGTGCTCGAGTATACGCGCATGACCGTTGTCACGGAGGCCTCCGAACCCGAGGTGTTCTACTGCACCGATTTGATGGAGGCCGCTGACTACGAGGCTCTGGGCGGCGGTGAAGGCGCCGTGCTCGAGTACTTCAGGCAGGTGGCCTCCTATACCGCTTCGTCGGGCGGCATGACGGTTGAGGAGCTCGTCCGGGCCATGAGCGTGCAGGGAACCGATGAATATACCTACGAGGATTTGACGCAGGACACCGAATACTACGCCTATGCCGTGGTGGTCGATGCCGAGGGCAACATCTCCGACCGGTGCGCCTTCGAGAAGTTCCGCACGCCGGCCGTCGAGGCCTCCGACATGACCATCGCCATCGAGGTCTCGAACATCAAGCCCGACCAGGCCGACGTCACCACGACGCCCGACAACGACGACGAGTTCTACCTGGTCAACCTCTTCTATGCCGACGAGCTGACGAAGTTCTCGAGCGACCAGGAGATTATCGACGCCATGATTCAGAAGTTCGGCCCTTCGGTCGACTCGGAACTCAAGTTCGGAACGCGGACGCAGACCTTCTACGAGCTCGCACCCGATACGGAGTGGGTCGTGCTGGCCTTCGGCTACGAGTCGGGCGTCAATACGACGGGGCTCTTCCGCCGCAACTTCCGCACGCCGGCAACGGGCGCGGTCGTCGACCTTGACTTCGAAATCGAGGTGGTGCCCCACCAGTTCAAGGCCGAGGCTACCTACAAGCCCTCGATGGAGTCGGTCCGCTATGCCTATGAAATCATGCCCGAGGATACCTACAACGAGTACGGAGCCGATGCCGCGGCGATTCAGCGCTACTACGACGAGCTCATCGCCCGCCTCATCGAGCAGCTGCCCTCGCTTACGGTCCGAGACGTGGTCTACCAGATTACGGCCAAGAACGAGTTCACCTACCGGCTCTCGTTCCTCACTCCCGGCAAGAACTACATCACCTGGGCGGCCGCGTGCGACGAGGAGGGCAAGCTCCAGTCGGAACCCGTCGTGAAGGCCTTCAAGACCACGCCCTACGTGCTTTCGTCGGAGACCGTGACCCACCGGCTCGAGATGTACTTCGACGGCGGCGACGTTGCCGAGGTCGACCCCTACATGGGTGGTGTCTCCTCGGAGGTTGCCGTGGGCTACTTCCGTACGGAGCGGAGCGAGAATGCCGTGACGACCTGGACGGCGCTCTATCAGGGTGATTATACCTCGACGAGCGATTATCCCGATTACCGGCTTGCGGCCAAGATGGAGAACGACGGCAACAAGAATGTCTATTGTCCCATCTATTCGCTGGCGTGGGATGTCCCGATGACGCTGTGCGCCGTGGCCATCGATGCCGAGGGCAACTACGGTCCCATTCAGCGCGAAATCATTCAGGTGAACCACGAAGGGGTGACGCCGATTTCGGAGTATCCCTGGTTCTGGCCCTATGCCGAGCGGCCGGAGCTGCCGGTGGAGATGGTTCCCTGCCCGCTGCGCCAGCTCGACGAGTCGCTCCGTGCGCCGGTTTCGGAGCCGGTGCCGGCGGCGCGCTGCGAGGCGATGCAGCTCGGGCGTCGTGAGGCACAGGCCTCGTCGGACAAGCTGCGCGGCCGCATGCTCTCACCCGAGGTGATGCGGGGCTCGGCTGCCGTGCGCAACTGGGGCCGCGAGCTGCGGTAGGGTAAGGCCCGTGTGAAAGAGGCGGCGGCCCGGCAACAGTGCCGGGCCGCCTTTTTGGTCGCCCCTGCGGCTCAACGCCCTTGCAGCCCTGCAGGGGGCTTACCCGGTTGCGGCCGGTAGTCGGAGCTAACAGAATAGCCTGAATCGGAAGCCGGAGTCAATAGCCGGGAGCGGGATAAAAACGAAAAACCTCTCGAGTAATCTCGAGAGGTTTTCCTTGGTACCCCCCCAGGGGCTCGAACCCTGGACCCCAACATTAAGAGTGTCGTGCTCTACCAACTGAGCTAGAGAGGCATCAATCATTTCCTGATTGCGAGTGCAAATATACGGCGAATTTTCATATCTCCAAAATATTTGCACGATTTTTTTTAAAAAAATGCATTTTTTTCACTCCGTCACCACCAGGTCCGTGTTCCATTCACCCTCTGCTGCGGGGTAGATGACGGGCCGTTCGTCGCCCAACTGCTTCATTGTCAAGTATGAATCGTAGAGGTTGGTGCCGTTCGACGAATTTTCGGCCAGCGAGAAGGCAATGACCGAGCAATGGCGCCGCGCCGAGTAGTAGCTGTCGGTTGTCCGCTCGATGTAGGCCCCCTTCCAGCGCGGGTCGTTGGTCGGGTTGCCCCCCTTGCGGCGCGAATTGCCGCTGCGGCTCGTGTTGAGCGGCGCCTGGGCGATGACCATAAGGCCCATCGCGTCGCATGTGTTGTAGAATCCCGGCACCTCGGCCCCCGCCTTGACGCGGAGCGTGTTGTAACCCTGCTCGCGCAGCAGGGCCAGCTCCTGCGGCTGGATGTAGGGGGCCACCTCGGCCGTCCGCAGCGTGACGGGCTGCCCGTTCAGCAGCAGCCGTCCCTCGCGCCACTCCAGGGCGCGGAAGCCCACCTTCGCCTCGATATACTCGCCGTAGCGCCCCTCGTGCTGCGTGCGGAGCCGCAGCGTGTAGCGGGTCGGCAGCTCGTCGCTCCAGAGCAGGTTCTTCGGAATCGGGGTCAGGAAGCGGAGCGTATCCTCGCGGCGCATATCGAGCGTCAGCTCCTTGTGGTCGAAGAGGACCTGTTCGCCCGACGGGGCGAGCAGCTCGCAGTATACGCGCGAGGTGCGGGGGTTGAGCGCCCCGCTCTTGACCACCACCGTAATCTCGGCCATGGCCGTCGTGTCGCTCAGCCACGTGCGCGCATAGTAGTCGCGGATGTACATCGTCGGCTGGCTCATGACCCACGTCTGACCGATGGCGGCCTGCGCGGACTCCTCGCGCCAGCTCTCGAGCGGAACGAGGGGCGAGGGGTTGGAGAGCACCACCTCGAGCGTGTTGCGCCCTTCGTGGACGGCACGCGTGATGTTGAACTCGGCGGGGTTGCAGCTGTTGGCGTTATAGGCCACCTGCTTACCGTTGACGTAGACTTCGTAGTCGGCCGTCGCGGCCGAGATGTGGAAGAGCACCTGGCGATTGGCCCAGGCGAAGGGGACGGTGAAGGGGGTGGTGAAGCGGTTGCCCTCGCGCGTCCAGCCTTCGAGCCGCGTGAGGTATTTCGAGCTGCGCTCACCCGCCGTTGCCTCGGCCTGGGTGGGGTAGACGACCACCTCGCCGCGCGTTGCCTCCTTGCCGAAGGAGGCGGGGAGCTGCTGGGCGCGGAGCGTCGGCGTGAGCAAAAAAAGGGCTATGGTTACAAGAAGAGTTCGCATGGGAATTCGTATATTTGTGCGCATAAAGATACTAATTTTTTTGGAACTCCCATGTTGCGGCCTCCCAAACTCAATTTCCCGCCCGTGAAGCTCCGCGCCCGCCGGCAGGGTGCGCAGACCGAGGTGTGGGATGAGTGGCGGGGGTGCTATCTGGTGCTGACGCCCGAGGAGTGGGTGCGCCGCCATCTGCTCGTCTTCCTTGTGGAGCGGTGCGGCGCCTGCGCCAAGCGCATCGTGCAGGAGTATCCCGTGCGGCTCAACGGGCAGCCGCAGCGGGCCGACGTGGTGGTGGTCGATGCGGCCGGACAGCCGCTGTTGCTGGCCGAATGCAAGGCCCCCGACGTGAAGCTCGACGGGCGTACGCTCGCCCAGGCCGTGCGCTACAACTCGGTGCTCGGCGCTCGCTACATCCTGCTCACCAACGGCCTGAACCACTACTGCTACGCCTGCCATGACGGGCAGTGCCTGCCGCTCGGGGCCTTTCCCGACCTGAGTGATTCTTCGGACGACGCCTCGTGCGGGGCGCCGGAGGTGTCGGCCGCCGGCGCAAAGCCGGAAGAGCCCGGAAATCCGGTCCTCTGAGGCCGACCGGGCGGAGTTGCCCCCCTCTTGAAGTTTGTCAGAAAAATGCCTCCGCCGAGAAAGCGGAGGCGGGCGGTATGCCGGATGTCCGGTGTGCAGGTTGTCCGGCTGTTCCGTCGTCCGTCGGCTGTTCCGTCGTCCGTCGGAGGTGCCGGCGACTGTTGGAGGTGCCGGCGGTCGGTGCGAAGCCGGGCGGGCGGTCAGAGATTCCGGAACGTGCGGTCGATATAGGCCTGGAAGGCCTCCTTGTAGTTCTCCCCGGTGGGGACATACTCCGTGTCGCTCAGATAGACGCGCCCCTTGACATAGGCCCGCGTGTACTTCAGATTGACGATGTAGGAGCGGTGCACCCGCATGAAGTGTTCCGAGGGGAGCGCCGCCTCCATGTTCTTGAGCCGGAAGAGGGTGGTGATGCTCGAACCGTCGGCCAGATGGAGCCGCACGTACTCCCCCTCGCTTTCAAGATAGACGATGTCGCTGATTTTCACCAGCGAAACCTTGTAGTCAGCCTTCACCGAGATATACTCCTTGTCCTTGGGCGCCGCCTCCGCTTCGGCCTCCGGAGCCGTGCGCTGGTTGTGGCGCAGCTCGTAGAGCTGGTTGGCCTTCGAGACCGAGCGGCTGAAGTCGGCGAAGCTGAAGGGCTTGAGCAGGTAGTCGACGGCGTCGAGCTTGAACCCCTCGACGGCATACTCCGAGTAGGCTGTCGTGAAGACCACCATCGGCCTCTGGGTGAGCGAGCGGACGAAGTCCACGCCGTTGAGGTCGGGCATGTTGATGTCGACGAAAATCAGGTCGACGCTGTGCGTGGCGAGAAACTCCTGTGCCTCGAGCGCGTCGTTGCACAGGGCTGCCAGCTCCAGATAGGGAATCTTGGCGATGTAGGCCTTGAGCTGTCGCAGGGCCAGCGGTTCGTCGTCGATGGCAAGACACTTAAGCATGCAGGGTCGGTATTACGAGTTGTACGGTATAGGTATCCGGCTGCTCGTCGATGTGCAGCGTGTAGTTGCGCGGGCCGTAGATGAGTTCGAGCCGCTTGCGGACGTTCTCCAGTCCGATGCCCGTCGGGCGGTTGCCGCTCTCGGGGTTGCGGCTGTTGACGATGGTGCCCGTC
This sequence comes from Alistipes sp. Marseille-P5061, assembly GCF_900290115.1. Classification (GTDB taxonomy): domain Bacteria; phylum Bacteroidota; class Bacteroidia; order Bacteroidales; family Rikenellaceae; genus Alistipes; species Alistipes excrementigallinarum. The sequence continues at coordinate 184,451 of NZ_LT985749.1, read as the reverse complement.
ACGCGCTCGGGAGTGCAGGCAATCTCGATGTGGATGAACGAGCGGCGGTTGTAGCTCACTCCGTGCTTGAAGGCGTTCTCGACGAAGACGATGAAGAGCAGCGGCGGAATCGAGACTCCGTCGGGCAGCGGACGGGGGTAGTCGAGGCGAATCTCGACGTTGTCCGTATAGCGGATGCGCATCAGTTCGATGTAGTTCTCGAGGAACTGGATGTCGCGGCTGAGCGGGATGACCTCGCGCCCCGAGTCGTAGAGCACGTAGCGCATCATCTTCGAGAGCTCGATGACGGCATCCTTGGCGCACTCGGGGTCGATGTCAATCAGCGCGTGGATGTTGTTGAGCGTGTTCATGAAGAAGTGCGGGTTAATCTGGTACTTGAGGTAGTCCATCTCGGCCTGCATGTTCTGGCGCTTGAGCTCCTCCATCTCCTGCTCGTCGCGAATCGACTGGTACATGAGCTTGATGCCCGAGTTGGCGCCGGTCATGAAGAGCGCCAGCACGACGTTCCAGTAGAGCTCCAGGTCGGTGAACGACGCCTTGCGGTGCTCGTCGAAGGGCTCCTCCTCGGTGAAGAGCAGCGGGGTGGAGAAGTACTGGTCGTAGAGGTCCACGGCCCAGAAGACCGCGATGATGAAGAGTAGATTCACCACCAGGTAGAGCGCATAGCGGTGGCGGAGCATCAGCCGCGGGGCGATGATGGCGTTGTGGACGATGAAGACAATCAGGTAGGGGGCGATTTTGCGCCAGGCAATCAGCACGTTCTCCAGACTGATGTGCAGCTCGGACATCATCTGCGAGTTGAGCACCGGCACCAGAATGATGGCCAGCCAGACCATCACGTAGAGCAGGTTCTCGCCGATGGCTTGCTTTTTCGTGATTTTCATGCCGTAAAGATAGCGATTATTCCGCAAAAAACGGACCGTCCGTCCCTGGGGCGGAGGTCCGTTGTATAAGTGCATTGCCGCACGGGGCGCGGGGTGAGGTCCGTTGTATAAGTGCGTTGCCGCGCGGATTGTCCGGGGGCCGTTGTCGCATTGCCGCACGGGTGCGGGGCGGAGGTGCGTTGCAGCGCCGTGCCGTACGGATTATCCGGGGCGGTTTTAGCGTTGCCGCACGGGTGCGGGGCGGGGTCAGTCGAGCAGCGCCGTGGTGTAGAGGTAGCGCTTGATGCTCCGCTTGGGGGTCTTTTCGAACTCGGTGGGGTAGATGGTAATCGAGTTGACGCGTTCGTAGGCCGCCAGCAGCGTGTTGAGCTCCTTGAGGTTGTTCTCCATGATGGCGGGCAGGTCGTTCTTGTCGACCCCCTCCTTCTCGGCCTGCTCGTAGTCGGGCACCACCAGCGCCCGCAGGCGGCCGTTCCCCGAGTCGAGCACCAGCGATTCGAGCACCAGGTACATGTTGTTGAGCTTGTCCTCAATCTCCTCGGGGTAGATGTTCTGGCCGTTGCCGCCGAGAATCATCGTCTTCGAGCGGCCGCGGATGTAGAGCGTGCCGTCGGGGTCCATCGTCCCCATGTCGCCCGTGTGGAGCCATCCGTCGGGGGTGAGCACCTTGTTCGTATCCTTTTCGTTCTTGTAGTACCCCTTCATGACGTTCTCGCCCCGGACGAGAATCTCGCCGGCCGTATGTTCGGGGTCGGGCGAGTCGATTTTCACCTCGAGGAAGCCATGGAGGTAGCGGCCGCACGAGCCCGCCTTGAACTCGTTGTCGGGGGTGAAGCTGATGAGCGGCGCGCACTCGGTCATGCCGTAGCCGATGGTGATGGGGAAGTGTATTTTCATGAGGAACGACTCGGTCTCCTGGTTCATCGGGGCACCGCCTACGATGAAAATCAGCACGTTGCCGCCGAATGCCTCCATCAGCTTGCGGCGGATGACCGAATGGATGGCCGAGTTGAGCAGCGGAATCTTCATGGCAATCGACATGGGACCCTTTTCGAGCAGCGGGAGCACCTGCTTGCGGTAGACCTTCTCGAGAATCATCGGCACGCAGCAGATGATGGTGGGCTTGACCTCGGCCATCGCCTCGAGCAGAATCTTGGGCGAGGGGATGCGGCCCAGCAGCGTGATGTGGCCGCCGACGGCCAGCGGTGCCAGGAAGTCGAAGGCGCAGCCGTAGGCGTGGGCCAGCGGCAGGAACGAGAGCGTGCGGCCGCCCCGCTGGAAGTAGCGGGTCTGCGTGCGGGTGTTGAGCGCCGTCATGGCGAAGAGGACGTTGCCCGTGAGGTTGTTGACCGTCAGCATGACCCCCTTCGAGTAGCCCGTGGTGCCCGACGTGTAGTTGAGCAGGATGACCTGGTCGTTGGGTATGTCGGGGTACCTGATGTCGTCGATGCTGAATCCGCGCGGATACTTCGAGCGGTAGTTCTTGACGATGTTGCTCTGGTACTTGCTCAGCGACTTGCCGTCGCGCTCGTAGATGACGTGGAAGTCGGTGAGCGAGAAGACCGCCTCAATCTGGCGAATCTGGTCCTCCTCGATGTTGTCCCAGTAGTTGTCGCCCAGGAAGAGCAGGCGGCTCTCCGAGTGGTTGATGATGTGGATGATGTCGGCCGGGGTGAAGTCCTGGAGGATGGGGACGATGACCGCGCCGTAGGTGATGGTTCCGATATAGGTGATGCACCACCGCGGGTTGTTGCGTCCTACCAGGGCGATTTTGTCGCCGCGCTTGATGCCTGCCTTCTTGAAGAGCAGGTGTAGCTTGGCAATCTCCTTGGCCATCTCGTAGTAGGAAAACTCCTCTTTCTTGAAGTAGTCGGTCAGAGCGGCCATCTCACGATTCTCGCGGAAGCTCTGTTCGTAAATCTTAATCAGGTTCTCTTGTAACATGGTCGTATCTGTTTCGGTCTGCGGAACCCTCCCCCGTGGGGCCGGTTCGCTCGACAGGGGGTCAGCGGGGACGCGGTCTGCCCGCATGCTCCGATTGCGGAGCATCGTCTCTGCCGGCTCCGGTTTTGTCGCCCCGGGCGCTGCATCCGCGGCCGGGCGAGCCTTCCGCGCGCGGTTGCGCCTGTTTCGGGCCTACCTTGTCTGATTGCGTTCGCGCGCGCATGCGCGCGTGCGCGTTGAGGCGTTTTTCACGCCGGAGCGTGCCGCATGATGCAGTCATGCTGCAAACGGAGTGCCGCACGCTGCACGCCGGCTCACGCCTGCGGCGGCGTCTGGTCCTCGTGGGGCGGTCGGGGTTTCCAGATGTAGATTTTCGATTCGGTGCCGTGGAGCAGCCGCTCGATGTTCTTGCGGTGGGTGACGAGCAGCAGTACGGCAATGACGAACGAGAAGACGACGAAGGGCACCGAGTCGTTCACCTTGGGCGAGATGAGCGTGAAGACGGGGAAGCAGCAGCCCGCCACCATCGACGAGAGGGAGACGTAGTGCGAAATCATCAGCACGACGAGCCATACGCCGAAGCAGAGCAGCGCCACCGGGGGGTAGATGCCCGTGATGGCCCCCACCAGCGTGGCAACCCCCTTGCCGCCGCGGAATCCGGCGAAAATCGGGAAGATGTGGCCCAGCACGGCGGCGATGACGGCGGCAATCTTCAGATTGATGAGGTCGTTGTCACCGACGTGGACGTCGTATTTGAGCATCTCGAAAATCGTCACGGCCAGAAATCCCTTCAGGAAGTCGAGCGCGAAGACCGGAAGGGCGGCGCGCTTGCCCAGCACGCGGAGCATGTTGGTCGTTCCGGCGTTTTTCGAGCCGTGCTCGCGGATGTCGATGCCGTAGTATTTCTTGCCAATCCACACGGCACTCGGAATCGAGCCGAGCAGATAGGCAATGATTATCATGGTGATGGCGCAGTAGTATGTCAATATCATGGTCGGTTCGTTTTGCGGGTTGATAATGCAAACTTAATAAAATTTTCGGGAAACGGAAGCCCCGGTCGAAAAATCCGCCTGCGGGAGCTGGCAAATTCGGCGGATTTGAGTAACTTTGCGCTACATCTAAAAATTGACCTGATATGAATACTAAGGCTTTTCTCGAACCGATGGGGTCGTGGGCATGGTGGCGTTCGTGGTTTCTGATATTCTTCGGATGCGCCGTCATGGGTACGGGCTTCGTGCTCTTCATCAATCCCTACAACTTCGTGCCCGGAGGCGTCTACGGCCTCGGCATCGTGCTCCACAACATCTTCCCCTCTGTGCAGGTGGGTACCTTCGGCTACATGTTCGACGTGCCGCTGATGATTATCGCCATGCTCATCTTCGGAGGGCAGTTCGGTACGAGAACGGTCCTTGCCGCGCTCTTCACGCCCGGCTACATGAACATCCTCACGCGGCTGGTCTATCCCGACGCGGCGGCGGTCGAGAGCCTCGACCCGGCGCTGCTGCTCGGCGGCCGGCTCGACCTGTCGAACGACCTGCTGCTCACCTGCGTCATCGGCGCCGTGGTCATCGGCGTGGGCCAGGGCATCGTCGTGCGGCAGCAGGCCACCACGGGCGGTACGGACATCGTGGCGATGCTGCTCCAGAAGTTCGCGGGCCTCAAGTTCTCGACGGGCATCCTGCTGGCCGACGGTTCGGTGGTGCTGTCGGGTCTGGTGGTCATCGGCTTCGGCATCGGTACGGCCGAGGCGGAGCCCGCCGGCTGGATGCTGACGCTCTACTCGCTCATCACGATTTACATCACCTCGCGCGTCATCGCCTACATGCTCGACGGCGCCTCGTACGACAAGCTGCTCTTCATCATTACGGACAAGCACCAGGAGCTGCGCCAGTTCATCCTCGAGGACCTCGAGCGCAGCGCCACCTACCTGAAGGGCAAGGGCATGTACACCGAAGCGATGAAGGATGTCATCTTCCTGGTGGTGAGCCGCAAGGAGGTGCGCCTGGTCGAGCAGAAGATTCGCTCCATCGACCCGCGCGCCTTCGTGGTGGTGACCGATGCCTACGACACCTACGGCGAGGGCTTCAAACCGCTGCCCGACGCCGATACGATTCAGGCGGAGTGACGGCGCACCGACGCGCGGTCCAAACGCTATAAACCGGTAATGAAACAATTGGAAATTCAAGTAAATTCGCTGCGACCGCTCCAGGGCACCGGGCGGAAGCTCTTCGTCGAGACATACGGGTGCCAGATGAACGTGGGTGACTCGGAGATTGTCGTCTCGCTCATGCAGCGCGAGGGCTACGTCTATACCGACCGCATCGAGCAGGCCGACGTGATTCTCATCAACACCTGCTCGATTCGCGACAACGCCGAACAGCGCATCTGGGGGCGTCTGAACGAGCTGAAACGCTACCGCAAGGCGCGTCCGGGGCTCATTGTCGGCATCCTGGGCTGCATGGCCGAACGGCTGCGCGAGCAGCTGCTCGAGGGCCCCTGGGGCGTCGACGTCGTCGCGGGCCCCGACGCCTACCGCGACCTGCCGCGGCTGGTGCGTGAGGCCGAGGCGGGCGGCAAGGGGGTCAACGTGCTGCTCTCGACCGAGGAGACCTATGCCGAAATCGCCCCCGTGCGGCTCGACCGCAACGGCGTGAGCGCCTTCGTGGCCATCATGCGCGGCTGCAACAACTTCTGCTCCTACTGCGTGGTCCCCTATACGCGGGGCCGCGAGCGGAGCCGCGATGCGGCGACCATTGTCGCCGAGGCGCAGTCGCTCTTCGACAACGGCTACCGCGAGGTGACGCTGCTGGGGCAGAACGTCAACTCGTACCGCGCCGGCGAGGTCGACTTCCCGGAGCTGCTGCGCCGCGTGGCCTCCATCTCGCCGCTGCTGCGCGTGCGCTTCGCCACGTCGCACCCCAAGGACATGAGCGACCGTCTGCTCGAGACGATGGCCTCGATGCCCAACATCTGCCGGGCGATTCATCTGCCCGCCCAGTCGGGAGCCACCTCGATGCTCGAGCGGATGAACCGCAAGTATACGCGCGAGTGGTACCTCGACCGCATCGCCGCCATCCGCCGCTACATGCCCGACTGCGCCATCACGACCGACCTGATTGCCGGCTTCTCGGGCGAGACGGAGGAGGAGCATGCCGCCACGCTCTCGCTCATGCGCGAGGTGGGCTACTCGTGGGCCTTCATGTTCAAGTACTCGGAGCGCCCGGGCACCTTCGCCCAGCGCAACCTGCCGGACGACGTGCCCGACGAGGTGAAGAGCCGCCGCCTGCAGGAGATTATCGCCCTGCAGAACGACCTCTCGCTCGAGAGCAACCGCCGCGACGTGGGGCGCGAGTTCGAGGTGCTGGTCGAGAGCGAATCGAAGCGCAACAGCGGCCAGCTCTCGGGCCGCACGTCGCAGAACAAGGTGGTGGTCTTCGACCGGGGCAACCACCGCATCGGCGACTACGTGCGCGTGCGCGTGACGGGCTGCACCTCCGCCACGCTGCTGGGCGAGGAGCTTCCGGCAGGGGAGCCTCAGCCCGGGGCGGAGCGTTGAGCGGCCGCCGCACTCCGCCGCCCGTGACGCGGCGGAGCCGTGTTCCCGGAGCCACTCCGGGAACAAACCCTATTGTTGTACCTTTAATATAAAATTTACGATTCATGCGATTCGACGAACTGGATTTGGAGGATGAAATCCTCGACGGTCTGTACGATATGAACTTTCACGAAATGACCCCCGTGCAGGAGAAGACCATCCCGGTCATCCTCGAGGGGCGCGACATCATCGGCTGCGCCCAGACCGGTACGGGCAAGACGGCGGCCTATACGCTGCCGCTGCTCAACCGGCTGCTCATCGAGGGCAACGAGGACAACGTGGTCAAGGCGCTCATCATCGTCCCCACGCGCGAGCTGGCGCAGCAAATCGACCAGCAGTTCCAGGGCTTCTCCTACTACCTGCCCGTCTCGACCACGGTGGTCTACGGCGGCGGCGACGGCAAGGGCTGGGACATTCAGAAGCGGGGCATGCTGATGGGTTCCGACGTGGTGATTGCCACCCCGGGCCGCATGATTTCCCACCTGCAGAACAGCGGCGTCGACCTCTCGCACGTCGAGTGCCTGATTCTCGACGAGGCCGACCGCATGCTCGACATGGGCTTCAGCGACGACATCCTGAAGATTATCTCCTACCTGCCGCGCGAGCGTCAGACGGTGATGTTCTCGGCCACGCTGCCGCCCAAAATCCGCGAGCTGGCCAAGAGCATCCTGCGCAACCCGGCCGAAATCAACATCGCCATCTCGAAACCCAACGAGGCGATTGACCAGTCGGCCTACATCTGCTACGAGAGCCAGAAACTGGGCATCATCCGCGAGCTCTTCGCCAAGCCGTCGGAGTCGAAGACCATTATCTTCTCGTCGTCGAAGATGAAGGTCAAGGAGCTGGCCCATACGCTCAAGCGCATGAAGCTCAACGTGGCGGCCATGCACTCCGACCTGGAGCAGGCGCAGCGCGAGGAGGTGATGCTCGCCTTCAAGAACAACCGGGTCAACATTCTGGTGGCCACCGACATCGTGGCCCGAGGCATCGACATCGAGGACATCGGACTGGTCATCAACTACGACGTGCCTCACGACCCCGAGGACTACATCCACCGCATCGGCCGTACGGCGCGAGCCGACGCCACGGGCAGCGCCATCACCTTCGTCAACGAGGAGGAGCAGGGCAAGTTCCACCAGATAGAGAAGTTCATCGAGCGCGACATCCGCAAGGCGGAGCTTCCCGCCAGCGTGGGCGAGGGGCCGAAGTACGAGCCCGAGGAGAGCCGCAAGCGGGGCGGCCGCGGAGGCCGCAGCCGCAGCAAGGGGGGCGACGGACGCGGCCACGGGCGCGGACGCCGCGACCGTCTGCGCGACAAGCCGCGTTCGAGCAGCTCGGCGCCACGTGACGAGCGCCCGGCCGACAGCGCCGGGGCGCCGACGTCGAACGATCGTCCCGCGGCTGCGGCCGATGCTGCGGCGACGAACCCGGTAGCGGCCGGCGCCGCTCCGACCGAAGGCGAGAAGCCCCGCCGCCGGCGTCACCGCGGAGGACGGCGCCATCGTCGCGGCGGCGGAGCCTCGGCAGAGGCCTCCTCGCTGCCTCTTCTCTTATACACATCTGACGCTGCCGACGAATAGGGCATCTCTCCGTTGAGCCCGGGCTACTTCAAAAAAAAAACAACTGCCGACTATTGCCCTTCGCCTCACTACCGCTCCTCAGTTGAAAGCATGCAAATACTCACGCAGCATACCTTGGAGTCACGCATAGTTGCATTGTTTGTTGTTNACCCCGGCCCACCCCAGAATCCCGGCCCCAGGCCCCGGAGGCCCAGCCTCTGAGCCCCGAACCGGACGCCGGACGCCGGACCCGGCTCCCGGCCTCCGATAGGACTCCGGGCCCGAGACCCGAAATCCGAACCCCAAATTGCTTATTTTATTCAACCTAAGAACCCAGGTAAAAACATGACCAACTTCAGAAAACTGCTCTCGCTGCTGGCCGCCGGCCTTGTCTGCTGGTGCCCGCTGCAGGCCCAGGAGGAGGGCTTCGACCTCACGTCGCAGCGCTCCGAATCGCAGGACGTACGCAAAGTCCCCGGCCACGTGGTCGACCACGGCGGCATCATCATCAACCCCATGCCTCACAGCCTCGAGGTCAACGCCGCACAGCGGCTCGACCTTTCGCGCGGCGTTGCCGTGAAGGACCGCCGCAAGGCCTTCTCCGAGGACGTGGACTTTCTCAAAGCCAATCGCCGCGGTCCCGTGGTCGACATCGACTTCGGCGCCAAGGCGGCTGCCCGCGCGGGCGTGAAGCCCCTCTCGGGAGCCTACGCACTGAGCGTCGGTGAGAAGGGCATTACGATTGTGGGCTACGACGAGCGGGGTGCCTTCTACGGCATCCAGACGCTCCGGCAGCTGGTCGCTTCGCCCGCTGCGGCCGGCGGTACGCTCCCCGCGGTGGAGGTCAACGACTATCCCGACCTGCCGCTGCGCGGCGTGGTCGAGGGCTTCTACGGAACCCCCTGGTCGCATGAGGTGCGCCTCTCGCTCATCGACTTCTACGGCCGCTTCAAGATGAACTGCTACATCTACGGCCCGAAGGACGACCCCTACCACAGCTGCCCCAACTGGCGGCTGCCCTATCCCGAGAAGGAGGCGGGCAACATCCGCGAGCTGGTCGAGGCGTGCCGCCGCAACCGCGTCGACTTCGTCTGGGCCATCCACCCGGGACAGGACATCAAGTGGAACGAGGAGGACTACGCCAATCTGGTGCGCAAGTTCGAGTGGATGTACGACCTCGGCGTCCGTTCGTTCGCCATCTTCTTCGACGACATCTCGGGTGAGGGTACCAACCCCGAGCGGCAGACCGAGCTGCTCAACCGTCTCAACGAGGAGTTCGTCCGGGTGAAGGGCGACGTGACGCCGCTGACGGTCTGCCCGACCGACTACTCGAAGCTCTGGGCCAACCCCACGCCGCAGGGCAGCCTGGCCATCTACGGCCGGACGCTCGACCCCTCGGTGGCGGTCTTCTGGACGGGCGACGTCGTCTGCAGCGACCTCACGCCCGAGACGTTGGAGTGGGTCAATTCGCGCATCCGCCGGCCGGCCTTCTACTGGTGGAATTACCCGGTGACGGACTACGTGCGCCACATCCTGATGCAGGGCCCCGTCTACGGCCTCGATACGACGCTCACGGCCGATGACCTGTGCGGTCTGGTGAGCAACCCCATGGAGCACGGCGAGGCCTCGAAGCTGGCTCTCTACGGCGTGGCCGACTATACGTGGAACGTCGCCGCTTACAACCCCATCGACAACTGGGAGCGCGGCCTTGCGCTCCTTGCGCCCGAGGTGCGCGACGCCTACCGCACCTTCGCCATCCATTCGTGCGATACGGAGACGGGCTACCGCCGCGACGAGTCGTGGGAGACCGAGACCTTCCGTCTGGCCGACCGTACGCCCGAGCGGGCTGCGGCGCTGCGTGCCGAGCTGGAGCGCGTCGTGCGCGTGCCGGCCCGGATGGAGCAGTGCGCCAACAAGGAGCTGCTGGCGGAGCTGCGGCCGTGGCTCGTCGAGTTCGGCAAGCTGGGCGAGCGCTGCCTGCGCGCCCTCGATTTGATGGAGCTCTATGCCGGCGGTGACGATGCCGCCTTCTGGGCCGCCTACGTCGCCAACCGCATGACGCCCGACCAGATGAAGGCCTACGAGGCCCACAAGTCGGGCACGATGAAGCTCCAGCCCTTCTACGAGCAGGCGATGGACGACATGGCCTCGGGCCTCTTCGAGCGGCTCACGGGCGAGAAACCCGCCGGGTGCAAGGGTATCGGGTCGTTCCAGAACCTGCGCACGACGCTCAGCAAGCTGATGTTCGACCACGACTCGACGACGCACTACACGTCGGGCGTCTCGCAGCAGGATGGCGACTGGATTGGCGCCGACCTGGGCTGCGTGCGCGACGTGCACGAGGTGGCCATCCTCCAGGGCCGCAACTCGGTCGACGACGTCGACTTCTTCGACCATGCGCTGGTCGAGGCCTCGGTGGACGGCCGGCAGTGGACGGCGCTGGGCGACAGCCTCCGCACGGTCTACGACATCCGCTGGACGGGTGAGCCGGTGCCGGCACGTTACGTGCGCCTGCGCCGCCTGGAGTCGCCCCGCACGCACTGGGCCTCGGTGCGTTCGTTCGAGGTGAACCCCGTGCGGGCCGAGCGGCTCGGCTTCGAGGTCGAGGCCGACGACCTGACGGCGGCGCTCTACGCCTTCGACCGCAACCCGTCGACCTCGTTCCTGCTCGACGGCGCGCTCCGCTTCGGGGTGCCTGCCGGTGCGAAGGGGTATACGATGCTCCTGCAGCCGGATGCCGATGCTGCGCCCGCGAGCGTGCGTCAGTATGCGGCCGACGGAACGCTGCTGTCCGAGACGCACGTCGATGCACCTCTCTTCCGCCTCACGCTTGAGTCGGGAGCCGCCCGCGTCGAGCTGGAGGGCGCCCTGCGCATCTTCGAAATCATCGCCGAGTAGCGGCGTTTGCTCCGGCAGACCTCTCTTCGTAGATTTGTCGGAACATCGTTGCCGGGAAAAACATGAAACAGGTCCGTGCCCTGAAAGGGATACGGACCTGTTTGTTAATGAATGGCTATCTTCAGGTAAATCATGTCTTTCAATTGTTTGCCCTTTTCAAAAATGGGATGGTCGTAATTATCCGTGAAAAAATCAGGTATCCGGTGTGAATAGACAAATCCGCATTGCTTGTAGAAGGAGAGGTTTTCGGGAGATTCTCCGGTCCCGACAAGCATTGTGTGACATCGAGCCTTGTAGTGCTCCAGAAGAAAAAATATCAATCTTTTCCCATACCCCCGGTGCTGGAACTGTGGATAGACCGCAATATTTTTGATTTCGTAGATGCCTTTGCCTTCTTCAGTTACAACGCATGCAGCTTTGACCTCGCTGTTTTCAGCCAGGACGAACATTTCCCCGCGTTCCAGATAGCGGTCAATCATCGACTCCTGCTCGTCGGCGAGGAGCAGTAAATCGAGATATTGCTTTTTGTTGCAAAGGACAGGATATATATCCATCATTTCAACTTTTATCGATGAATGGTTTGATTCGCGGGAAGCATATTTCTTCACGTGAGCCCTAAAATTAGACAATTGCAGCGTATTCAACAAATGTAGGCCAAATCTTATGGCTTCGGATTAAAATAATATGCTCCTGAGCTGTTTCATACAGTGTTGGTCGGCTCGATTATTTGATGGATAATGTCCTATTTGAGTGTTCTAAGTCGGGCAATTCGTTCATACGCTTTCTCGCAGAGGGCGGTTGCCGTGTTGCGATGTGTGACCATTGCTGGAAGCAATCAGAAGCGGAACGCCGGGGCTCATCGGTCGGCGGGGAAGCCGGGTCGGGTGTCCGGGGGCCGGTGCCGGGCCGCGGCGAGGAGGCGGGCAACAAAAAATCCCCCTTTGCCAAAGAGGAACAAAGGGGGAATGTCAATACGGGTTCTTTCCGGATGAGCTCTGGTGCTGTTCACGTTGCCCTTGCTATTTCTGTCGGAAGTAAATCTGGAGCGGGACACCGAGGCTTTCGGCCAGCGGGAAAGCAGGACCGGGGCCGGGTCCCGGTGCCGGGCCGCGGCGAGAAGGCGGACGATAAAAAATCCCCCTTTGCCAAAGGGGGACAAAGGGGGAATGTCAATATGGGATTTTTCCAGATGCGGAACGAGCCGGGCTGCAACGGGTGCGGTCTCGGTCTACTTCTGCCGGAAGTAAATCTGGAGCGGGACACCGGAAAAATCCCAGTGTTCGCGGATGTTGTTCTCCAGGAAGCGGCGGTAGGGCTCCTTGATGTACTGCGGCAGGTTGACGAAGAAGGCAAACTGCGGCGTCGGCGTCGGGAGCTGCGTCACGTACTTGATGCGGATGTACTTGCCCTTGGTTGCGGGGGGCGGGTAGTTCTCGATGAGCGGCAGCAGCACCTCGTTGAGCTCCGAGGTGGCGATGCGCCGCTTGCGCGACTGATAGACCCGGATGGCCGTCTGCAGCACCTCGAGGATGCGCTGCTTGTTGATGACCGAGGTGAAGATAATCGGAATGTCGTTGAACGGTGCGAGCCGCTTCATCAGGAAGTCGCGCCATTCCTTCATCGTGTTGCTTCCCTTCTCCACGAGGTCCCACTTGTTGACCACGATGACACACCCCTTGCGGTTGCGGACAATCAGGTTGTGGATGTTCAAATCCTGCGACTCGAGCCCCTGCTGCGCGTCGAGCATCAGGATGCAGACGTCGGAGTTCTCGATGGCGCGGATGGAGCGCATGACCGAGTAGAACTCGAGGTCCTCCATCGTCTTGCCCTTCTTGCGCATGCCGGCCGTGTCGACCAGGTAGAAGTCCATGCCGAACTTGTTGTAGCGCGTGCGAATCGAGTCGCGCGTGGTGCCGGCAATCGCCGTGACGATGTTGCGTTCCTCGCCCAGCAGGGCGTTGGTCATCGACGACTTGCCGACGTTGGGGCGGCCGACGATGGTGATGCGCGGCAGGTCGTCCTCCTCCTCGGCCGCCGCATCCTCGGGCAGTGCCGCCAGGATGGCGTCCATCATGTCGCCCGTGCCACTGCCCGACATCGAGGAGATGCAGTAGGGGTCGCCCAGCCCGAGCGAGTAGAACTCGTGCGAGAGGTAAATCTGGTCGTTGTTGTCCACCTTGTTGCAGATGAGCAGCACCTTTTTCGACGAGCGGCGCAGGATGTCGGCCATCATCATGTCGAGGTCGGTGACGCCCGTCGCCACCTCGACCAGAAAGAGGATGACATCCGCCTCGTCGATGGCCAGCAGCACCTGGCGGCGGATTTCGTCCTCAAAGATATCCTCCGAGTTGACCGTATAGCCGCCCGTGTCGATGACCGAGAACTCCTTGCCGTTCCAGTCGGTGCGGCCGTAGTGGCGGTCGCGCGTGGTACCGGCCGTGGAGTCGACGATGGCCTGGCGCTGGCCGACGAGCCGGTTGAAGAGGGTGCTTTTGCCGACGTTGGGACGGCCTACTATTGCTACAAGACTCATATTCCGTAGGTTTTGGGGTGCAAAGATAGCGTAAATCCGCGAAGTAAAAAAGTTTTGGCCCCCGGAACCGCAAAAAAGGGGCCGCAACGGCTTTCATCGTTGCTGAAAATCCCTTCAGCCTCTGCCACGAAGCCTTCTCCCCGGGACTTCCGTTCCGGGACCTCCGCTCCGGGACCTCCGCTCCGGGATCTCCGCCCTGGGACCTCTTCTTGGAGCCTCTCCCGAAACCTCTGCTCCGGAACCTCCACCTTGGTCCCTCTGCCGCGCAGAGCGGCCGTGGGCGTCAGGCCAGGTAGTGCGCCTCGGTGTTCGAGGCCTGCTCGGGGTAGAGCAGCACGAAGCTGTGTTCGGGGAAGTAGGTGCTCAGATAGTAGGAGATGCGGCTCATGGGCGCCTGGTAGGAGATGCGCTCCTTGCGGCTCATGATGAGCCAGATGCAGTCGTCGCGGCGCGAGTCGTTGGCCACGCCGAGCATCTCGTCCCAGTCGTCGAAGGTGTGGTACGACGCCTCGCCGGCCCGCTTGCCGTTCAGTTCGCGGATGTAGCGCAGCGTGGTCTCGGTGCCGTAGAAAATCATCCGGGCGCCGGTGTTGCGCGCGATGTTGCGCAGACGGTGCACCCAGCGCGGGAAGCCCGCCTCCTTCTCGGCCTGCGCGGGGCAGACCACCAGATGGCGCTGGATGGTCGACAGCGGCTGCTTCGAGCGGTAGATGAGCGTCATGGTGCTGTTCTGGCTCAACACGCCCTGCGCCGTGTTGCCCAGGAAGGTGTCGATGCGCCCCTGGCTGTGGTGCAGACCCATGACCAGGTCCGTAATCCGCTGCTCGCGGATGACGCTCGTGATGGCGTTGACCGTGTTGACGTCGTAGCGGAGCATCGCCTCGATGGGGTAGTCGCCCGCGGCGGCGGTCTTCTGGGCGATGCGCAGCGCCGTCTTGGCCCGCTTGATGTCGGGGCCGTTGTCCTGCAGGTGGTTGCTCACCGAGTTGAGGGCGAAGAGGCCGCCCTTGTCGCGCGGGGTCTTGATGGCGGTGCTCAGGTGCACCAGCTCCTCGACCGTCTCGTCGTTGGCCACCGGGATGAGAATCCGCTCGTCGTGTTCGTCGGGCTCCTCCGTCCGCCCGCCGCTCAGGGCGATGTTGTGGGCGCCGCGCTGGGCGGCGAAGGTCGAGATGGTGCAGGTGAAGAATATCATGAGGATGGTGCCGTTGAGCACGCTTTCGTTCAGCAGGCGGATGGGCTCGCCCTCGGGCGTATGGCCCAGGATGACGTTGTAGCCCACCATCACGGCGGCCAGCGTGGCGGCCACGTGGGCCGAGCTCAGGCCGAAGAGCAGCGTGCGCTGGTCGCGCGAGAGGCGGAAGGTCTTCTGTGAGAGGACCGCCGCGAGGTACTTGGCCGCCGTGACGCCGACGACCATCACGGCGCTCACCTCGAGCGTCTCCCAGCTCTTGAAGAAGGCGCGGTAGTCGATGAGCATCCCCACGCTGATGAGGAAGAAGGGGATGAAGATGGCGTTGCCGACAAAGTCGATGCGGTTCATCAGCGGCGAGGTGCGCGGGATGAGCCGCCCCATGGCCAGACCCGCCAGGAAGGCGCCGATGATGGGCTCCAGACCGGCGGCTTCGGCGGCGAAGGCCCCCAGAAAGACCATCATCAGCACGAAGATGTACTGCGCGATGTTGTCGCTGCAATGTTTGAAGAACCAGCGTCCGATGAGCGGGAAGAGCAGCGTGATGCCGGCGATGCAGGCCACCACCGAGCCGCTGAGCCGGTACCAGAAGGCCTGGTCGACCTTGCCCGTCGAGAGGCCCACGATGACGGTCAGCACCAGCAGGGCCAGCGTGTCGGTAATCATCGTGCCGCCCACGGCGATGACCACCGACTTGTCGCGGGCGAGCCCCAGCTTCGAGACCATCGGGTAGGCGATGAGCGTCTGCGAGGCGAAGAGCGCCGCCAGCAGGATGGAGGAGTGGAGCGCGAAGCCGAGGATGTAGTATCCGGCCAGGATGCCGAAGGCCATCGGTATCGAGAAGGTGTAGAGGCCGAAGACGATGCTGCGCCAGCCGTTGCGGCGCAGGTCGTTGACATCCATCTCGAGACCCGAGAGGAACATGATGTAGAGCAGTCCGGCCGTACCCGAGAGGATGATGCTGCTGTCGCGCAGCACGAGGTTGAAGCCGTGGGGGCCGATGACGGCGCCGGCGATGATGAGTCCCAGCAGGTAGGGAATCCGCAGCTTGTTGAGCACCAGCGGGGCGGCCAGAATGATGGCCAGGATGAGCAGGAACTTGAGTATGGGGTCTTCGAGCGGCAGGGTGATGCCGGAGAGTGCGAGAAACATGGTCGGTGCGGTTTTTGGAGGTTGCGGAGCCGGTTCGGGCATGCCGTGCGGGTTCTCTCCCTGAGAAAAGGGCTGCGCCCGGGCTCCTTAGAAACAAATATACGAAAAATCGGCGAAAAAAAGAACGTTCCGCCCGTAATTTTCGCCCCGTGCTGCGGCTTCGGTGGGGGTCGGCAGCGATTCGCTGCGTGCGGGCGCTCTTGCCGTGGCGCGCGGGAGGCATCCGGCGGCAGCGGCGCATGCGGCAGGGGCGGACGGAGTGCTGCTCGGGTCGGACGGAGTGTCGCGGGGGTCGGATGAGGTGTTGCTTGGGGCCAGATGAGGTGCCGCGCCGGGTCGGACGGAGTGTCGCGCAAGTCGGCGAAAGTGCCGCGCCGGGCGGTAAAAAATCGGGCGGAGCGGTTGTTTTCCCGAAAAAAAATGTAACTTTGACGAAACATATCCTTGTGTCGATGGGTAAGAAAGTGGACAGAAAACTGCTCGGAGCGGTCCTGATGGGGTTCTTCATCATGGGCTTCTGCGACATTGTGGCCCCCATTACGGGGCGCATCGCCGCCGAGTTTCCGGCCGGGCGCCAGGCGGCCGTGAGCTTCCTGCCGACGATGGTCTTCCTCTGGTTCCTGCTTCTCTCGACCCCCGTCGCGGGGCTGATGAACCGCATCGGGCGCAAGGCCACGGCGCTGCTGGGCTACGCCCTGACGGCCGTCGGGCTGCTCGTCCCCTGGCTTGCGGGCGAGGGGTGCGCCCTGGGGTGGTACTTCGTCGGCTTCGGCCTGCTGGGCATCGGCAACACGGTGGTGCAGGTGGCCGTCAACCCGCTGCTGGCAACCATCGTGCCCGAAGAGCGGATGACGAGCTATCTGACCATCGGGCAGATTTTCCGCAACACCTCGCTGCTCCTGCTGGCGCCGATTGTCACGGGGCTCGTGGCGCTGACCGGCTCGTGGCGCCTGCTGCTGCCGCTCTACGCTGCACTGACCGTTGCGGGCGGGCTCTGGCTGCAGCTGACACCCGTTGCGGAGCCCGCAGCGGCGGCACGCACCGCCCGGAGCGGCGGCCGGCGGGGGCTTGCCGACAGCTTCCGCCTGCTGGGCAACCGCACGGTGCTCCTCTGCGCCGTCGGCGTGGCCTGCTTCATCGCGGCCGATGTCGGGGTGGGCTACCTCTCGGTGCGGCTCATCGATTCGCCCGACGCGATGCTCACCACGACGGGCTTCTACGCCTGCCGCATCGTCGGGACGCTGGTCGGCGCGTGGGTGCTGGCCCGCCGCTCCGACGTGAAGTACCTCGGCGGCAACATGACGGTGGCCCTCGCGGCACTCGCCGCCCTGGTGGCCCTGCCGCACGGCTCCGTATGGCCGGTCTACCTGCTGCTGGGGGTGCTGGGCTTCACGCTGGCCTGCGTCTTCGCCACCTTCTACGCCGTCGCCACGCGGGCCGTCGCCGCGGAGCAGGCCAACGGCGTGGCCGGGCTGATGATTCTGGCCATCTCGGCCGGCGCCCTCTCGGGTCCGGTCTGCGGGGCGATTGTCCGCTGGACGGGGGCCGCGGCATGGGGATTGCTCTTCCCGGCGGCGTGTGTCCTCTACATGCTCTGGGCCTCGGTGGTGCTGCGGCGGCGCGGCCGGAAAGAGATGAACAACCGATAACGAAACAAACCGAAAAACAGAAACGATTATGATACGCAGAATAGTGATTACCTCGCTGCTGCTCGTCGTCGCTCTGACGGCCTCGGCACAGCGCTCTCCGATTCGGGTGGAGTGGGGCATCATGGGCGGCGTGAACGTCCCCGAGTTCACCACCAACATGAGCAAGACCGAAATCCGCAACAAGCTGGGCTGGCAGGCCGGCATCATGACGGCGGTCAACTTCGGCGCCGTGGCCATCGAGCCGCAGATTCTCTATGTCCGCCAGGGGATGCGCATCCGCACCGAAGGCGAGGCTGAGGTCAACGTCAAGTCGAACTCCATCGACGTGCCGGTGCTCGCATCGCTGCGGCTGCTCCGTCCGGTGCGCATCTTCGCCGGTCCGGTCTTCACGGTGCTCAACGACTGCAAGCAGAAGTCGGGCGGTGACCTGCTCGACTTCGGGCGCGTGCGTCCGTCGGTCTCCTATACCGTGGGCGCGGGCATCACGCTGCTGCGCCACCTCTACATCGACCTGCGCTACAACGGCCAGTTCTCGAGCAAGAAGGATGTGGCGCTGCCCAACGACAAGGTGATGGGCAAACTCCGTTCCTACAACGTGGCGCTCAGCGTCGGCTATATCTTCTGACCATGACGGAGGCAGTCGGCAGAGAGATACTCGTCGAGGGGGTCGACCCCCGCGAGCTCTACGGAGCCCAGAACGTCTATCTGGACCAGATTCGGGAGCTGCATCCCCAGTTGAAGATTGTCGCGCGCGGCTCGTCGCTCAAGGTGCTCGGCCCGCGTGCCGAGACCGAGCGCTTCGAGAAGCACCTCGACGGGCTGGTGGCCTATTACCTCAAGTACGGCCACATCTCCTCGGAGGTGGTCTCGCAGGCCTTCTCGGGCGTGGCGCTGCAGGAGGCGCCCACCGACAAGGATGTAATCGTCTACGGCAACAACGGCAACATCATCCGCGCACGGACGGTCAACCAGCAGCGGCTGGTGAGCCTCTACGACAAGTGCGACCTGCTCTTTGCGGTCGGACCGGCCGGCTCGGGCAAGACCTATACGGCCATTGCGTTGGCCGTGCGGGCGCTCAAGGAGCGGCAGGTGCGGCGCATCATCCTGACGCGTCCGGCCGTCGAGGCGGGCGAGAAACTGGGCTTCCTGCCCGGCGACATGAAGGAGAAGCTCGACCCCTACCTGCAGCCCCTCTACGATGCGCTGAACGACATGATTCCCGCCGCCAAGCTGACCCGCTACATCGAGGAGGGGACCGTGCAGATTGCGCCGCTGGCCTACATGCGCGGCCGCACGCTCGACAACGCCTTCGTCATTCTGGACGAGGCGCAGAACACGACCCTCTCGCAAATCAAGATGTTCCTCACGCGCATGGGACGCAACGCCAAGTTCATCGTCACGGGCGACGTGACGCAGATTGACCTGCCGCGCAAGAGCGACAGCGGTCTGGTGCACACGATGGAGATTCTGCGCCGCGTGGAGGATATCGGCATCGTCGAATTCGACAAGCGCGACATCGTCCGCCACCCGCTGGTCAAGTACATCGTCGAGGCCTTCGACCGCGACGCCGCCGCATCGGCCCCCGCGCGCGGCGCTTCGGCTTCGCACGAAAACGAACAGAATGTATCACACAAAAACCAATAGAACCTTATGGATAAGAATCTGACAGCCCTCAAACCGGCGCTTGTCTGGAAACATTTCGCCGAAATCGTCCGCATTCCGCGCCCCTCGTCGCACGAGGAGCAAATCCGCCGCTACGTGCTCGACGTGGCCCGTTCGCTCGGGCTCGAGTGCCGCGAAGATGCGGGCCACAACGTCTACGTGCGCAAACCCGCCTCGAAGGGGATGGAGAACCGCAAGGGCGTGGTGCTGCAGGCCCACCTCGACATGGTGCCGCAGAAGAACAACGACAAGGTCTTCGACTTCGAGAAGGACCCCATCGAGGCCTACATCGACGGCGAGTGGGTGACGGCCGACGGCACGACGCTCGGCGCCGATGACGGCATCGGCGTGGCCGCCATTCTGGCCGTGCTCGAGGACAACACGCTGCGCCACGGTCCCGTCGAGGCGCTCTTCACCGCCACGGAGGAGACCGGCATGGACGGCGCCTTCGGGCTGGAGGAGCACCTGCTCCAGGGGGACATCCTGCTCAACCTCGACTCCGAGACCGAGGGCGAGCTCTACGTCGGCTGCGCCGGCGGTCTGGACGCCAACATCACCTTCAACTACGAGGCCGAGCCGGTGCCCGCTGCCTGCGAGGCGCTGCGCATCGTGGTCAAGGGGCTCAAGGGGGGCCACTCGGGCATCCAGATTGTCTGCCAGCGTGCCAATGCCAACAAGCTGCTCTTCCGCTTCATCGGCCGCATGGCTGCCGACGAGGGGATGCTGCTCGCGTCGGTCGACGGCGGCGGTCTGCGCAACGCCATTCCGCGCGAGGCCGAGGCGGTTGTGCTGCTTCCCGCCGGCCGTTCGGGTACCGTCATCGAGGCGCTGAAGCACTTCGAGCAGGTCGTCGTGGCGGAGTTCGCCGGCATCGAGGATTCGATTGAAATGCACGCCGAACCCTGCGCGCTGCCCGAGCGGATGATTGCCCGCGCGGTGGGCGAGCGTCTGGTGCGGGCCGTGCTCGCATGCCCCGACGGCGTGCGCCGCATGTCGATGTCGATGCCCGGTCTGGTACAGACCTCGTCGAATCTGGCCCGCGTGGTCTCTGACGGGCGGACCGTCCGGCTGCAGAGCCTGCTGCGCAGCTCGGTCAACTCCGAGAAGGAGGAGCTGGGCCAGGCCTTCGAGGCGCTCTTCACGCTGGCCGGCGCGCGCGTCGAGCTGACGGGCAGCTACGACGGCTGGAAGCCCGATATGGACTCTCCGATTCTCAAGGCGATGACCGCCTCCTACGAGGCGCTCTACGGCCGCAAGCCTCTGGTGACGGCCATCCACGCCGGTCTGGAGTGCGGCATCATCGGCGGCAAGTATCCCGGTCTGGACATGATTTCGTTCGGCCCGACCATCTGCTACCCCCACTCGCCCGACGAGAAGGTCGACATCGCTTCGGTGGGCCGCTTCTACGAGTTCCTGGTCCACACGCTGGAGAACGTACCCCAAAAGTAGCAGACCTTGGAGACACGCGGCGTCAAATGGTTCGTAATCGTCAATCCCGTGGCCGGAGGCGGCCGCGGGCTTGACCATTTTCCGCAGATATCGAAGCATCTGCGCGATGCGTACATCCGCTGCGAACCGGTCTTCACCGAGCACAAGTTCCACGCCACGGAGCTCACGGTCACGGCCGTGAGGGAGGGCTACCGCCACATCATCGTCGTGGGTGGCGACGGAACGCTGCACGAGGTGGTCAACGGCCTCTTCATCCAGCAGGAGGTGCGCCCCGACGAGGTGCTGCTGGCGGTCATCGCCGTCGGCACGGGCAACGACTGGGTCCGCACGTTCGGCATCTCGAACCGCTACCGTGACGCCGTGCGGGCCATTGCCGAGGGGCACTCGTTCCTGCAGGACGTCGGCGTGGTCTCCTACGAGGAGGCGCACTACCGCCAGAGCCGCTACATGGCCAACGTGGCCGGCGCGGGGTTCGACGCCCACGTGGTGCGCAAACAGTCGCATCTGAAGAAGAAGGGCCACAAGCACCGCTGGCGCTACACGTGGTGCGTCGTGAACTCCTTCTTCCGCTACAAGTCGACGGGCGTGAAGGTATGGGTCGACGACCGGCTGGTCTACAACAACCTGCTGCTGAGCATCGCCATCGGTATCTGCAAGTACAACGGCGGAGGCATGCAGCCGCTGCCCGAAGCGGTGGCCGACGACGGCATGTTCGACGTCTCGCTCATCCGTCCGGTCCACTTCTGGCACCTGCTCTTCCGCTTCCACTACCTCTTCAACGGCGGCATCTACCGCATCCGCCACATCCTGCGCGAGCGGGGTAGCCGCATCCGGATTGAGTCCTCGCCCGAGGTCTCGGTCGAGGTCGACGGCGAGCTGCTGGGCGAGTCGCCGCTCGAGTTCTCGGTGCTCCACCGCGCCATCCGTGTGGTGGTGGGGCGTGAATTCCTGGCCGGGCGGCTTGAGCGCAGCGCCGGCGCCGGGCCGCAGCCTTCGACGCCGGATGCCTGAGCGGGCGCCGTCGTCTCGGGCCGCATGCGGAGCAGGCCAGATATGAAAAATCCCGGAACATTGCCGTTCCGGGATTTTTCGTGTGTGGAGGTGCCGCACATCCGCGAAGTGCGGCTCCGAACACTGCGGCCGGGTTTGCTGCTGCGCCGGGCGGGGGCTGCAAGGACCGGCCGCGGAGGTCCGCTTCGTCGCGGCGTCCGGGCCGATGCGGGGGTCAGTCGACCGTCTCGAGGATGTCGACCTCGGTGAAGGTCCACCCGAAGAGGTCGTTGGCGCACTCGAGCTCCAACTGTCGGATTTGCGACAGGTCGGTCGTGTCGGCCAGCACGGCGTTGAAGAAGGCGCCCATGGTCTGGTAGGTGTTGTTGACCTTCGAGGCGAAGCACTTGTAGAAGCCGTGCTGCTGTTCGTAGTTCAGGCCGGCGGGCAGCACGCCCTGGGCCACCAGATAGGGGTAGGGGTAGATGTGGCGCATGTTGCGGGCGTCGGCGTTGAGCTCGTCGACGATGGTGGTCACCACGACCATGTCCACCGTGTCGCTCACGCCCGGCATCTCGAGGAAGGTGACGTAGACCGGATAGCTCGCCTCGAGCTGTCCCGACACGTCGTCGGCGAAGAGCGAGAATTCGGCGTCGGTCAGGTCGTCGAGGTAGACCATCTGGCGGTAGTCGCGCAGTGCTTCGCGCATCGCCTTGCGCTCCTGGTCGTTCCAGCGGCGCTGCTGCGAGCAGCCCGCGAGGCCGGCGGCGAAGAGCGCCAGCACCGGAATGCAGAGTAGAATCTTTTTCATCCTTTCTTGGTTGTTGGTTTGCTTCCTCGCAACGGAGCAATCCCTGTGCCAAAAAAGTAGTATCTTGCGGTGCCATATTTAATATAAGCGGCGACGATGGATTTCAATCGCTATATCACGACTGCTGAGTTTCATGAACTTGCAGAACTTCTCCGGACCGAAGGGCGGCTTGTTGCGTTTGCTCCCGGGGAGCCGTTCGCGCGTCAGGATGAGCGCAATCGCCATTGCGGACTGGTCGAAGAGGGGGCTTTTCGCTATGTGCATCTTACCTCTCGGGGGGAATCCCATGTGGTGGGTTATGCCTTTGCCGGGGAGTTTGTGGGCGACTACATCTCGATGAGCAGCGGCCGTCCGTCCTGGGTCGGAATCGAGGCAATCTGCGAAAGTCGTGTATGGACTCTTGAGCGAGACACTCTGGAGGCTTTTTATGCAGTGGATGCGGCGCATGAGCGACTCGGGCGCCTGTTTGCGGAGCATCTGCTGTCCGAGGTCTATGAACGGTTGCTGCAATCTTACGTCACTTCGCCTCAGGACCTTTATGAAATATTGTTGCGCCGCTGTCCCAATCTGTTGAACTTCATATCGCTGAAGGAGCTGGCCTCCTTCCTGCGCATTCGCCCCGAAACCTTGAGCCGCATCCGGCGCCGCATTTTGTAGATTTCTTGATTCTAATCAAGATTGACACGGAAAAAATCCGATACTTTTGCCTTCATGAAACAGGCAGTCGTTATCGGAGCTACGTCGGGAATCGGGCGCTCTCTTGCATTGAAACTTGTTGCAGCCGGCTGGCGGGTAGGTGTGGTTGGACGCCGCGAAGCGTTGCTGCGTGAATTGAAGGAGCGTTATCCAACCGCTTTTTCATATGCTGCAGTCGATATTGCACAACCGGCCGCCTGTCTGAACGCTCTGTCGGATTTGGTCGAGCGGATGGGAGGGATGCACCTCTGTGTCGTATGCGCCGGCACGGGCGAACTGAATCCGTCGCTCGATTTCACCCTTGAAGAGCCCTCCATCTTGACCAACGTACGGGGATGGACGGCTGTGGTGGACTGGGCGTACAACTATTTCGAAGGTCGGGGTGGAGGAGACCTTGCGGTTGTTACGTCGATTGGCGGATTGCGCGGAAGCGCGTCGGCTCCGGCATACAATGCCTCGAAAGCCTATCAGATTAATTATGTCGAGGGGTTGTGTCAGCGAAGCGTACAATCTGCCTCGAATGTCCGGATAATGGAGATTCGTCCCGGCCTGGTTGATACGGCGATGGCCAAAGGCAGTGGCTTGTTCTGGGTGATGCCCGTCGACCGGGTAGCGAATCAGGCGTTGAATGCCCTGCTCAAGGGCCGACGATTAACAGTTGTTACCCGCAGATGGTTGATTGTCGGCTGGATACTTCGTATATTGCCCCAATTCTTGTATCTTAGATTGTAATCAGAAGAACGAGTCTCTCCTGGCAGCGGGAATTTTGCTTCTGACAGATGATTGGCGTGGATTTGTTGCCCTCCGCCGTTCTTCACCATCTTTGCGGGTCAATCTTTTTCCGAAAGAGGTCCGGGGTGCCGGACGGGAAGCGGCGCAGCGTGAGAAGGGTCGGGGAGGACGGTGGACAGCCGCACGACCTGCAAAAAAACGGAACAAAACAGGCGAAAAAGAGAAATTTTGTCTACTTTTGCGCTTTCGTTCCAAACAAGAATCCTCGAAATGAAACTCTTCACGTTCAGGCCCAAACTCGTCGACACGCTCCGCAACTACTCGCGTGCCGACTTCATGCGCGACCTGATGGCCGGCGTCATCGTCGGCATCGTCGCCCTGCCGCTGGCCATCGCCTTCGGCATCGCTTCGGGCGTCTCGCCCGAGAAGGGCATCATCACGGCCGTCATCGCCGGCTTCGTCGTCTCGCTGCTGGGCGGCAGCCGCGTCCAGATTGGCGGCCCGACCGGCGCCTTCATCATCATCGTTTACGGCATCGTCCAGGAGTACGGCGAGGCGGGACTTCTGGTGGCAACGCTCATGGGCGGCGTGCTGCTCGTGCTCATGGGGCTCTTCCGGCTGGGTACGGTCATCAAGTTCATCCCCTATCCCATCATCGTGGGCTTCACGAGCGGTATTGCCGTGACCATCTTCACCACGCAGGTAGCCGACATCTTCGGCCTCGACTTCGGCAGCGAGAAGGTGCCGGGCGACTTCATCGAGAAGTGGGCCCTCTACTTCCGCCACTTCGACACGGTCAACTGGTGGAATACGCTCGTCGCCGTGCTGAGCATCGTCCTCATCGCCCTCACGCCGAAGCTCATGCGCCGCATCCCCGGCTCGCTCGTGGCCATCGTCGTGATGACGGCAGCCGTCTGGGCGCTGCGCCGCTATGCGGGCATCGACTCCATCGACACCATCGGCGACCGCTTCACGATTCGCTCCGAGCTGCCCGCCGCGGCGCTCCCGGCCCTCGACTGGGAGGCCGTGCGGAGCCTCTTCCCGGTAGCGGTGACCATCGCGCTGCTGGGGGCCATCGAGTCGCTCCTCTCGGCCACGGTGGCCGACGGCGTCATCGAGGACCGCCACGACTCGAACACCGAGCTCATCGCCCAGGGTGCGGCCAACCTGCTGACGCCCCTCTTCGGCGGCATCCCCGCCACGGGCGCCATCGCCCGCACGATGACCAACATCAACAACGGCGGTCGCACCCCCGTGGCGGGCATCGTCCACGCCGTCGTGCTGCTGCTCATCCTGCTGCTGCTCATGCCCCTGGCGCAGTACATTCCGATGGCCTGCCTGGCGGGTGTGCTGGCCGTGGTGGCCTACAACATGAGCGGCTGGCGCACCTTCAAGGCGCTACTGCGCAACCCCCGCTCGGATGTGGCCGTGCTGCTCATCACCTTCTTCCTGACGGTGGTCTTCGACCTGACGGTGGCCATCGAGGTGGGGCTGCTCATCGCCTGCGTCCTCTTCCTCAAGCGGGTGATGGAGACCACCGAGATTTCGGTCATCCGCGACGAAATCGACCCCAGTGCCGGCACCGACCTGACGCTGCACGAGGAGCACCTCACGGTGCCCGAGGGGGTCGAGGTCTACGAAATCAACGGCCCCTACTTCTTCGGCATCGCCACCAAGTTCGAGGAGCTGATGGCCCAGATGGGCGACCGCCCCAGGGTGCGCGTCATCCGCATGCGCAAGGTCCCCTTCATCGACTCGACGGGCCTGCACAACCTCACGACGCTGTGCGAGATGTCGCGCCGCGAGAAAATCGAGGTGGTTCTCTCTGGCGTGAACGAGCAGGTGCACGGAGCGCTCGAACGGGCGGGCATCATCGAGATGCTGGGCGGTGAGAACGTCTGCCCCAACATCCACGTGGCGCTCGAGCGTGCCGCACGGCTCGTTGCGGCGCGGAGCTGACCCGTGCGGCGGTCGCAGGTCGACAGCTGGAAGAGGCGGCGTGGAGCGATGACTCCGCGCCGCCTCTTCTGTTTCCGGGGCGGGGCAAATACAGTGCGGGAAGAGGACTTTGTGAAGGCCGGCTCCGCAAAGAGGGGACCGTCGCCGTGCGGAGGTCGCAAAAGTCCCTTGCGGAGTGCCGTTTGCGTACGAATTGAAAAGCGTTTCCGGACGGAATTCCTTATCTTTGTGGAGGAAGGAGGTGCCGCCTCTCCCCACGTACGGTCTGCACCGTCAACGCACCCGAAGGGCGGTGTGCGCCTCATCCCTATCCCGCTTTTGTTATCCGTACAAACCGCATCATGATTCGCAAACTGATTGGAATGGCCCTTCTGCTTCTCCTGACGGGGTGCAGCGGCACGGAGGCTCCCCGTCACGGAGCGCTCACCCTATGGTACGACAGACCTGCCTCGCGCTGGGTCGAGACGCTTCCGCTGGGCAACGGCCGGCTGGGGGCCATGCCCGACGGCGGGCCTGCGGCCGAGCACATCGTGCTCAACGACATCTCGCTCTGGAGCGGCTCCGAGCAGAACACCGACAACCCCGAGGCCGGCGAGTGGCTTCCCCGCATCCGCGCCCTGCTGCTCGAGGGGCGTAACCTCGAGGCGCAGCGGCTCATGTACCGTCACTTCGTCTGCCGGGGTGGAGGCTCCGCCGGTGCGGCCTACGGCAGCTACCAGCTGCTGGGTGCGCTCGATATCCGGCAGCAGCTTCCCGACAGCTCCGACGTCGGAGCCTATGAACGGGGCCTGAACATCGGCGACGCGACGGCCTATACGCGTTTCGAGTCGGGCGGCGTGCGGTTTACGCGCGAATATTTCGTCTCGCGCACCGCCGATGTCGTGGCCGTGCGGCTGCGCGCCTCCCGGCCCGGAGCGCTCAACTTTTCGGTGCGGCTGTCGCGCCCCGAAAACGCCCGCTGCTCGGCCGGGCGGGGGGAGCTGCGGATGGAGGGCTCGCTGCCGAGCGGCCAGGAGGGGGTCGAAGGGATGCGCTATGCCGCCCGTGCGGCGGTGAAGGGCAACGGCCGGCTCGACGAGGAGGCGGGAGCCCTGCATGTGAGCGATGCCGACGAGGCGGTGATATACCTCTCGGCCTCGACCACGTGGTGGAGCGACGACTGCGGGCGGATGACCGACTCGCTGCTCGATGCGGCCCTTGGCTGTGATTTCGATTCGCTGCGCGAGGCCCATACGGCCGACTACCGCCGCTATTTCGACCGTGTCTCGCTCGATTTGGGCGAGGCGCCCGACCTGCCCACCGACCGGCGGCTCGAACGGTTCGATTCGCTGCCCGACCCGGCGCTTGCGGCGCTCTACATGCAGTACGGCCGCTACCTGCTGCTCAGTTCGACGCGCGAGGGGTCGCTGCCGCCCAATCTGCAGGGGCTCTGGGCCAATACGGTTGATACCCCCTGGAAGGGGGACTACCACCTGAACATCAACGTCGAGATGAACCACTGGCTCACCGGCCCGGGCAATCTGTCGGAGCTCCAGCAGCCGCTCATCGAGCTCGTCCGGCGCATGGTCCCCTCGGGCGAGCGGACCGCCCGCTGCTTCTACCGCTCGGAGGGGTGGTGCGCCCACGTGCTGGCCAATCCGTGGAACTTCACGGCGCCGGCCGAGAATCCCGCCTGGGGAGCAACCAATACGGGCGGGGCCTGGCTGGCGCTGCACCTCTGGGAGCAGTACCGCTTCACGGCCGACACGGCCTGCCTGCGCAGCGTCTACCCTGTGATGCGGGGTGCGGCGCGCTTCTTCCTCGACAACCTCATCCCCGAGCCCGAGCACGGATGGCTGGTGACGGCCCCCACCTCGTCGCCCGAGAACGGATTCTACGACGAGAGCCCGACGGAGATTACCTACGTATGCATGGGCTCGACGATGGATACGCAGCTGGTGCGCGAGCTCTTCGGCGCCGTCACCCGGGCCTCGGAGCTGCTGGGCTGCGATGTCGATTTTGCCGCACGGCTGCGTGCCACGGCGCTGCGGCTGCCGCCCCATCAGGTCAGCGAGTCGGGCTACCTGCTCGAGTGGCTGAAGGACTACCGCGAGATGGAGCCCCACCACCGCCACGTCTCCCACCTGTTCGGCCTCTATCCCGGCACGCAGCTGACACGCCGCCGTACGCCCGAGTTGATGTCTGCCTGCCGGGCGACGCTCGAACGTCGCGGCGACGAGGGCACGGGGTGGTCGCGCGCCTGGAAAATCGCCTTCTGGGCCCGTCTGGGTGATGGCAACCGCGCCTACCGCCTCTTCCACAACCTGCTCCAGCCGGCGCTCGTCGAGGGTTCGGCCGACGAACGCAGCGGTACCTATCCCAACCTCTTCTGCGCCCATCCTCCCTTTCAGATTGACGGCAACTTCGGCGGAGCGGCGGGCATTGCCGAGATGCTGCTGCAGAGCCACGACGGCTGCATCGATGTGCTGCCGGCGCTTCCCGACGCCTGGCCCGAGGGCGAGTACCGGGGGCTCAAGGCGCGCGGCAACATCGCGGTCGGCTGCCGCTGGTCGCAGGGGCGGGTCCGCGAGGTGACGCTCTGCAGCGAGGCCGACTGCCGCGTGACGCTCTGCGTGCCGGGCGGCGAGTCGCGCGAGGTGAGCTGCCGCGCCGGCGAGCCCTGCACGCTGCGCTTTAGCTGACGGTTCCTCCAGGAGACGAAAAAGCGGGGAGGGTTCCAACGTGGAACCCTCCCCGCTTTTTCCTATCGGTCGTCGCCCGGCCTTCAGAAGGTGCCGAAGCGGAAGACAATCTTCTGGCAGTAGAGCTCGCCGGGGTGGAGCAGCGGCGAGGGGAAGTCGGCGTGGTTCACCGCATCGGGGTAGTTCTGACACTCGAGGGCCACACCAGCGTAGTCCTCGTAGCGGCCGCCCGACTTGGTCTCGGGACATCCGCCCGAGAGCCAGTTGCCCGTGTAGAGCATCACGCTGGGCTGCGACGAGAGCACCTCAAGGCGGCGTCCCGACCGCGGGTCGCGCAGCTCGCCCACCTCGCCCAGGATGTTGGGCTTCCAGCCGTCGATGATGAAGGGGTGGTCGTAGCCGCGGAAGTCGCGGATGTGGTTGAACTCCGAGTCGATGCCGGGTCTCAGGGTGCGGAAGGTGCGGAAGTCCTGCGGCGTCCCCTCGACGTCGAGGATGCGCCCCGTGGGAATCTGCCGCTCGTTCATCTCCAGCACGTGCGACGAGTTGAGCCGCAGCTCGTGGTCGAGCACCGAGCCCGAATGCTCGCCCGAGAGGTTGAAGTAGACGTGGTTCGTCAGGTTGACGGGCGTCGTCCGGTCGCACTTGGCCAGATAGGTGATTTCGAGCGCGTTGTCGTCGTCGAAGTCGAAGACCGCCTCGACGTTCACCTCGCCCGGGTAGCCCTGGTCGCCATCCTCCGACGTGAGGGCCATCACCACGCGGTTCTCCTCCACGCGGCTCTCCCAGATGCGGTTGGCGAAGTTCTTCGTGCCGCCGTGCAGGTGGTTCACGCCGTTGTTCACCTCGAGCCGGTACTCCTTGCCCTCGACCGTCATCCGCCCGTAGGCAATCCGGTTGGCCACGCGGCCCACGCTCTTGCCCAGCGCCGCGCTGTCGTAGAAGTAGCCCTCGGGATGCTTGTATCCCAGCGCCACGTCGTCGATGTGCCCCTCGCGGTCGGGGACCTCAATTGAGACAATCGCCGCACCGTAGTTGGTCACCCGTACGCGGCCGCCCCGGCTGTTGCTCATCGTATAGAGGATGATGGCCTCGCCTTCGGGGGTCATGCTCCAGAGATTCTGTTCGATTTCAATCATGGTGTTCGCTTTTTTGTCGGTTGTCGGTTCCGCCGCCGTGCGCTACTCGGCCGGCTGCAGACGCTCGAGCAGGTTGTCGATGCGGCGCAGCGTCTCCTGCTTGCCGATGAACGAGGTGACGTCGTACATGCCGGGGCCCTTGCCCGCACCCACGAGCGCCAGACGCAGCGTGTTCATCACCTGCCCCATGGAGTAGCCCTTCTCCTCAATCCAGCCGTGGACAATCCGCTCGGTGTTCTCGAGCGAGAAGTCGTCGATGCCCTCCAGCACGGCGCGCACCTCGCGCAGGATGCGCGGGTTGTCGCCCTTCCAGTACTTGCGCACCTGCTTCTCCTCATACTCGGTCGGAGCCACGAAGAAGAACGAGGTGAGGTCCCACAGGTCGGTGATGAGCGAGGCGCGCTCCTTCATGATGCCTGCGGCACGTCCGGCCACCTCGTCGGAGACTTCGATGCCGTGCTCGCGCAGAATCGGCTGGTAGACGGCCGCCAGCTCGGCGTCGCTCTTGCGGTGCATGTACTGGGCGTTGAACCAGCGCGCCTTGTCGGGCTGGAAGCGGGCGCCCGACTTCGAGACGCGGTCGAGCGAGAAGCTGTCGATGAGCTCCTGCATCGTGAAGAGCTCCTGCTCGGTGCCGGGGTTCCAGCCCAGCAGCGCCAGCATGTTGATGAAGGCCTCGGGGAAGTAGCCGTCCTCGCGGTAGCCGCGGGCCGTCTCGCCCGTGGTGGGCGACTTCCAGAAGAGCGGGAAGACGGGGAAGCCCATCTTGTCGCCGTCGCGCTTCGAGAGCTTGCCGCCGCCCGTAGGCTTGAGCAGCAGCGGCAGGTGGGCGAAGGCGGGACGCGAATCCTCCCATCCGAAGGCCTTGTAGAGCAGGTAGTGCAGCGGCAGCGAAGGCAGCCACTCCTCACCGCGGATGACGTGCGAAATCTCCATCAGGTGGTCGTCGACGATGTTGGCCAGGTGGTAGGTGGGCAGCGCGTCGGCCGACTTGTAGAGCACCTTGTCGTCGAGCGTCGAGGTGTTGACCTCGACATGGCCGCGAATCAGGTCGTCCATCTCGACCATCTGGTTCTCGGGCATCTTGAAGCGGATGACCCACTGGTCGCCGCGCTCGATGCGGGCGCGCACCTCGTCGGCCGGCAGGGCGAGCGACGTGGCGAGCTTCTCGCGCACCGTGTAGTTGTAGGCGAAGGCCTCGCCGCGCGCCTCGGCCTCCTTGCGCAGCGCCTCGAGCTCCTCGGCCGTGTCGAAGGCGTAGTAGGCCCATCCGGCATCGACGAGCTGGAGGGCGTACTTGAGGTAGATTTCGCGGCGCTCGCTCTGGCGGTAGGGGGCGTGGGGACCGCCCACGCCGACGCCCTCGTCGATTTCGATGCCGCACCACTTGAGCGAGTCGAGGATGTACTGCTCGGCGCCCGGGACGAAGCGGTGCGAATCGGTATCCTCGATGCGGAGCAGCATCACGCCGCCGTGGTGGCGGGCGAAGAGGTAATTGTAGAGTGCCGTGCGGACGCCGCCGATGTGCAGCGGGCCGGTGGGGCTGGGTGCGAAGCGCACCCGAACGGGTCTTTCCATATCGTTTTTCAAATTTTGAATATCCTTGCTCAAGCGTTCCGTGCACGGTTGCGTGCGCGTTTCGCGTATTCGTTTTTCGTTTCGTGCGGCTCTCCGCTTCGTGCGGCAGCGCACACCTGCGGGCGGCGTGCCCGGGCGGGTGTGCGCTCCGTAGCGGTTGGCGGCGGAAGGTGCCGGGTGCGGGTTCGCAACGGTTCCGTTTTCACACCGGCCCCGGTTCCGGGATGGCGGTTGCGCGCGGTCCCGTTGCGCGGCGGCCCGGTTTTTGGGTGGTGCGGGAGGCCTCGGCGGTTGCCGCAGCCCTCAGCCGTTGCCGTGGGGCGGCGTTGCGCCGGTTTTCAGCCGGTAGGGCGGGTGTCATCCCGCCCCCCCCCTTGGGCGCCGCTACTTGACCCGGTACTCGAGCCGCATGGTGATGCGGGCCTTCTTCTGGCGCGACGAGGTGTTGAACGACCCTCCGGCCGAGAACTCCTCGTTGGTGTTGGCCCCCGTAATCTGGAAGACGCCCATGCGCGCCGAGGCCACGCGGCCCAGCTTCGCACCGGCGTTCCGGGCAATCTTCTCGGCGCGCGTGCGGGCATCGGCCGAGGCGGTCTCGATGAGCCCCATCTTCACGTCGTCGAGCTTCGTGTAGTAGTAGTCCGGCGCCATCACCTCGATGCCCACGCCCTGGGCCATGAGCGACGAGATTTCACGCGAGATGGCCTCGACCTTCTCCACCTCGTTCGACTCGACCGTAAAGCGCTGCCGGAGCAGGTAGCCCGTGAAGCGCTGGCCGGCCCAGTTGCCGTTGGCGTTGTAGATGGCCGTATACTGCTTCTCGACGTTGACGAACTCGAAGACCACCGCCTCGGCGGGGAGCCCCCGCTCGGCGAGGAACTTCTGGACCTTCGCCTTGCCGGCCTCGATTTCGGCATAGCCCCGGGCGACGTTCTCCGCTTCGGCTGTCAGGACGCCCGACCAGACAATCAGGTCGGAGGTGAACTCCGTCTCGCCCAGACCCGTGACGGTGACGGTCTCCTGAGCACGGTACTTGTAGGTGTAGTAGCGGCCCAGCAATACAACGCAGACGATGGCCGTCACTCCCAGAATGAGGTACTTGCTTTTCATGGTTCGAACTCTGTTTTAGGTTATCGGGTTGGTTGTCTCAATCGGGACGGGGTTCGGGGCGGAGGGCCGGCGGCGGGGCCGCAGGCGCCCCGCGCGGACGCCGAATCAGACGTTGAACAGGAAGTGCATGATGTCGCCGTCCTGCACGACGTAGTCCTTGCCCTCGATGCCGATTTTGCCGGCGTCGCGGCAGGCCTTCTCCGAGCCCAGCGTCACGTAGTCGTCGTACTTGATGACCTCGGCGCGGATGAATCCCCGCTCGAAGTCGGTGTGGATGATGCCGGCCGTCTGGGGCGCCTTCATGCCGCGCACGTAGGTCCAGGCGCGCGTCTCGTCGGCTCCCGTGGTGAAGAAGGTCTCGAGGTTGAGCAGCCGGTAGGCCGACTTGATGAGCCGGGCCACGCCCGACTCTTCGAGGCCGAGGTCCTCGAGGAACATCTGACGCTCCTCGTAGCTCTCCAGCTCGGCGATGTCGGCCTCGGTGGCGGCGGCGATGATGAGCATCTCGGCCTTCTCGTCGGCGATGGCGGCCCGCACCGCTTCGGTGTAGGCGTTGCCCGTCGCGGCGCTCTTCTCGTCGACGTTGCAGACGTAGAGCACCGGTTTGTCGGTCAGCAGGTTGAGGTCGGCCACCAGCTTGTGGTCCTCCTTGTCGAGCTCGACCGTGCGGGCGCTCTTGCCCTGCTCGAGCACTGCCTTGTACTGCAGCAGCAGCTCGACGGCGCGCTTGGCCTGCTTGTCGCCGCCCGAGGTGGCCGCCTTCTGGGTCTTTGCCAGACGGTTCTCGACCGTCTCGAGGTCCTTCAGCTGGAGCTCCGTGTCGATGATGCCCTTGTCGCGCACGGGGTCGATGGAGCCGTCCACGTGGGTGATGTTGCCGTTGTCGAAGCAGCGCAGCACGTGGATGATGGCGTTCGTGTTCCGGATGTTGCCCAGGAACTTGTTGCCCAGACCCTCGCCCTTGGAGGCACCCTTGACCAGACCGGCGATGTCGACAATCTCGATGGTGGTGGGGATGACCCGCTTCGGATGGTCAATTTCGGCCAGACGGACCAGCCGCTGGTCGGGCACGGTGATGACGCCCACGTTGGGCTCGATGGTGCAGAAGGGGAAGTTGGCCGCCTGGGCCTTTGCGTTGGAGAGGCAGTTGAAAAGCGTCGATTTGCCGACATTGGGCAGTCCGACGATGCCGCATTGTAAAGCCATTATCTGAATTCTGATTTTCGTTTCGTGCTGCAAAGATAACCAACTTTTCGGGAACGGGATGCGGGAGCCTCTTTATTTTTCGGGTGGAGGTTCCTGTGTGTGGGCTCTGTTTCAAATCTTTTGGCCTGGGGCGGGGCGGCTGCCGGGGGCCGCGGGGCAAAATATCGCGGGCAATGCTTGCCTCGATGCGCATTAATGCGTATCTTTGGAGGTCAAAAAGAGCCTTGAAATTATGGATTTGAAAACGATACGGGAAGAGTTGTCGCGGCTCGAATCGCTCGTCGGCGGCTGGCAGGCCGAGGCGGAGGTTCCGGCCGTCGAGCGCGACCTGGCGCTCGAACTGCTCCGGAGGCTGTACGAGCAGCTGCGTTTCGACGCCCCCGGGGCGCCGCAGCCCGAAGAGGCCGGGACGGGGGCCGTCGAGGTGCCCGAGAGCATCGACCTGGACGAGATGCTCGCCCTCGAACCGGTTGCCGCCGCTGCCGTGGAGGAGTCTGCGGCGGCTGCGGACGACGACAACGAGGCCGAAGCGGTGATGAAGGCCGAAGAGGCTGCGGCCCCGGCCCCCGGTTCGCCCGAGGCGCGTGCGGCGGCGGCCGAGGAGGCTGCTGCCGAGACGGTCGAGGTGGTGACGGCCACCGTCGACGAGGAGCGCACCGACGCTGCCGGGAAGAATGTTCCGGAGACGCCTGCCGCCGAAAAGACTGCTCCGGAGGAGCCTGCCACCGCGACATCCGCCGCCGAAGAGGTCAAGGAGGTCGTAGAGGCCTCGCCTGCGGTGCCGGTATCCGAGCCCGTCACCCCGGCTGTCCCGGCCGAACCCGCCGAATCGGTGCAGCCCGCAGTGGAAGCGGCTGCTGCAGAGCCGGCCGTTGCGGCTGAGCCTGCGGTTGAACCGGCTGTCGCAGCTGAACCCGCTGCGGCCCCTGCCGTTGCCGAAGCGGCTGCCGGAAGTGAGGCCGGGGAGGAGGAGCACCATGCGGGCGGTCGTCCGCGTGCCGTGATGGGCAGCCTGTTCGGTGCCGAGGAGCCCGTCGTGCGCCACCGCCACCGTCAGCGGGTCATCATGTCGCTCTACGGCGATGGGGAGCCCGCATCGGGCGAGCGCCTTTCGGGTACGGGTACGGTGCGCAAACCGGCCGCCTCCGTTGCCGAGCGTCGCATGGCCGGTCTGCGTGACGAGGCCGCCGGGGAGGAAGCCCGCGCCGTGAGCCCGACCGCTTCGCAGCCGGCACCCGCCGCCGCGGCTGAGCATTCGGTCGAAGCGGCTGCCGTGAAGGGCGAAGCTGCCGGGCAGCGCCCGGAGACGGAACTGTCCGCCGGGCCGCAAACCGAGCCGCAGAACGACGTTCAGAACGCGCCGCAGAACGAACAGCAAACCGAGCCCGAGGTGCAGCCCGAAGTTGCCGCGCCGGAACCTCAATTGGAAAAAGCCGCTGAAGCCGCAGCTTCGGAACCCGGAGCCGGGGAAGAGGAGGCGGACCCCTTTGTCGAGGTGGAGCTCGCTCCCGACGCGATTGCAGAGGAGGCGGCCCCGGCCCCGGAACAATCGGAAGAGCCGGAAGCCGAGCCTGAGCCCGAGTCCGAACCGGAACCCGAGCCTCTCCAATCGCATCCCGCACACGCCTCGCACTCCGCCGGTGCCGTGCCGCACGGAGCGGGTCCGGGCGCTGCACCGCATGCACATCCGTCGGCACCTCTTGCCGCCGAGGGGGACGCCGTGCTGGGCGAGGTCATCAACCACGACGTGCGGACGCTGGCCGACACCATCGCTCCGCCGCGCGACATGGCCTCGCAAATCGCCCGCAGCGAACCGGTCACCGACCTGCGCCGGGCCATCGGCATCAACGACCGCTTCCTGATGATTCGCGACCTGTTCGGCGGCGACGCCGACGCCTACGAGCGCGCCATCACGGCGCTCGACGGCTGCAGCGACCTGGACGAGTGCATGATTTACATCGCCGAGAACTACGCCTGGAACTCCTCGTCGGACGGCGCACGCTTCCTCATGGAGCTCCTCGAACGCAAATACGCTTAGCTTAGCATGGCCAAACTCTATATCGTACCCACGCCCATCGGCAATCTGGACGACATCACGCTGCGCGCCGTCAAGGTGCTGGGCGAGGTGGACCTCATCCTGGCCGAGGATACGCGGACCACGTCGGTGCTGCTGCGCCACCTGGGCATCGAAAAGCCGCTCCGCTCGCACCACAAGTTCAACGAGCACGCCACGGTCCGCATGGTGGCCGACCACATCGCCGCGGGCCGCACCGTGGCGCTGGTCTCCGACGCCGGCACGCCCGGCATCTCGGACCCGGGCTTTCTGCTGGTGCGCACCTGCGTCGAGCAGGGCATCGAGGTCGAGTCGCTGCCCGGAGCCACGGCCTTCGTGCCGGCGCTGCTCCAGAGCGGCTTCCCCTGCGACCGCTTCTGCTTCGAGGGCTTCCTGCCCCAGAAGAAGGGGCGCATGAAGCGTCTGCAGGCGCTTGCCGACGAGGAGCGTACGATGATTTTCTATGAATCGCCCTACCGCGTGGTCAAGTGCCTTGAGCAGTTTGCCGAGACCTTCGGGGCGGAGCGGCAGGTGTCGGTCTCGCGCGAGCTGACCAAGAAGTTCGAGCAGACCGTGCGCGGCACGGTGGCCGAGGTGCTCGAATACTTCCGCGCGACGGAGCCCCGGGGCGAGTTCGTCCTGGTGGTGGCCGGCAAGACGCGCCCGCGCCGCGGCGAGGCGGCCGACGGGGAGGAGTTCCCCGAGCAGGAAAACGATTGAAACGGACAACATGGAGCATACGGAACTGAAAAATACCGAAAACACG
This sequence comes from Alistipes sp. Marseille-P5061, assembly GCF_900290115.1. GTDB lineage: Bacteria > Bacteroidota > Bacteroidia > Bacteroidales > Rikenellaceae > Alistipes > Alistipes excrementigallinarum. The sequence goes on along the minus strand of NZ_LT985749.1, from coordinate 148,213 downwards.
GGAAACACGGAAAATACGGGAAACGCGGGGAATACGGAAAATCCCGCAGGTAACGCAAATACCGCAAACGGCGGCGCCACCTCGGGGCCGCAGAGGAGCCGCGGCGGGCGCCAGCGCCGGGCCTTCGGAGTGTGGCTCGCCTCGCTGCGCGACTACCTGAGCGACCGCTTCAGCCTCGAGGATGACGACAAGGCGCAGCGCGACGAGGTGGTGGCCAACATCGCCAAGGGGGTCGAGTTCCGCGGCGTGAACCTCTGGGTGCTGATTTTCGCCACGATGATTGCCTCGCTGGGACTCAACGTCAACTCGGCGGCCGTCATCATCGGCGCGATGCTCATCTCGCCCATCATGGGCCCCATCATGGGCATCGGCCTCTCGCTGGGCATCAACGACTTCGAGCTGCTCAAGCGCTCGCTGCGCAACTATGCGCTGATGTTCATCGTCGCCATCATCACCTCGACGCTCTACTTCCTCATCTCGCCCATCGGGACGGCGCAGAGCGAGCTGCTGGCGCGCACCGTCCCGACGACCTACGACGTGCTCATCGCCCTGTTCGGCGGTCTGGCGGGCATCGTCGCCCAGTCGCGGCGCGACCGCACCTCGACGGTCATCCCCGGCGTGGCGATTGCCACGGCGCTCATCCCTCCCCTCTGCACGACGGGCTACGGCGTGGCGATGGGGCAGCCGCGCTTCTTCATCGGGGCCTTCTACCTCTTCTTCATCAACTCGGTCTTCATCGCCCTGGCCACCTACCTCATGGTGCGCTTCCTCAAGTACGAGAAGAAGGTCTTTATCGACAAGGTCCGCGAGCGCAACGTCAAGCGGCTGATGATGTTCATCACGCTCATCACCTTCATCCCGAGCGTCTTCGTGGGCTTCCGCATGGTGCGGGTCTCGCTCTTCGAGGCGGCGGCCGACAAGTACGTCTCGCGGGTCTTCAACTTCCCCCATACGCGCGTCATCGAGTGCAACAAGCACTACGCCCGCGGCAGCCATCCCTCGCAGATTGAGCTGGTGCTGCTGGGCGAGACGCTCGGCGACGAGGTCATCGAGAACGCCCGGGCGCAGCTGGCCGGCTTCCGCGGACTGGAGGATGCCGAGCTGGTGGTCCGCCAGGCCGACAACAGCGACCGGCTGGACATGGCGACGCTCCAGAAGAGCTACCTCGAGCTGCTCGGGGAGAAGAACGCCCAAATCGAGCAGATGCGCTCGCAGTTGGCCCGCTACCGGGTGACGAACGTCGCCGTGGAGGATATCTCGCGCGAGGCCGGGGTGGTGGTCCGCAACGTGGCGGCGGTGTCGCTCACCAAGGGCATCACCTTCGGAGTCGACGGCCAGCCGCGCGACACGACGCTCGTCTGTGTCGTCTCGCCCGCCGATTCGACGCAGCACATCGACCGTGAGTCGCTCGCCGCATGGCTGCGCGTGCGCACGAAGGTGGCCAACGTCAAGGTATTCGTAGAGAACGACAGACCATGAATCATCAGAAACTGACATTCGCGCAACGGGTAGGTTTGGAGCTGCTCTGGCTCTGGGCATGGCTCTTCGCCGTGATGCCCTACTGGTTCAAATACTACGTGGTCGAGAATCTCTTCTACGTGCTGCTCTGCTACGTGCTGCGCTACCGCCGCAAGGTGGTGTGGCAGAACCTGCGCAACTCCTTCCCCGAGAAGAGCGACGACGAGCTGACCGCCATCCGCCGCAAGTACTACCGCACGCTCTCCGAGCTGTTCGTCGATACGGTCAACATGGCCCACATGAGCGCCGACAAGGCCCGCACGGTGCTGACGGTCAAGGGGCTCGAGGAGCACCGCGCCGCCGTCAGGGGGCGCGACTGGATTGCGCTGACGGCCCACTACGGCTGCTGGGAGTACTGCTCCTACTGGGGGCTCTACGAACCCTCGCAGATGCTCGTTGCGGTCTACCATCCGCTGCGCAGCGTGGTGATGGAGTGCTTCTACCAGCGGCTGCGCAACTACGAGAATTCGACCACGGTGGCCATGAAGGAGTGCCTGCGCTTCTACCTGCGCAACCGCGAGAAGGGCATCGACGGCAAGAACCTCGTCATGGGGCTCATCGCCGACCAGAACCCGCCGCGGCGTCCCGACAGCCACTGGTTCCGCTTCCTCAATCAGGATACGATATTCTTCGACGGCGGCGAGAAGCTGGCCCTGCGCTGCCACCTCCCCGTCTATTTCGTCCGCATGAAGCGGCTGCGCCGCGGCCGCTACGAGATGTCGTTCGACCTGCTCTATGACGGCGAGGAGGTGGTCGAGCCCAACGAAATTACGGAGCGCTACGTGCGCCGGCTCGAGGCGGAGATTGTCGCCCAGCCCGAGCTGTGGATATGGTCGCACCGCCGCTGGAAACACAAACGCACGAATGTCAACGGTTAAAATCGTCATACTCAACTGGAACGGTGCGGAGCATCTGCGCCGCTTCCTGCCGAGCGTCGTGGCGGCGGCCGACGGGGCCGGCGTGGTCGTGGCCGACAACGGCTCGACGGACGACTCGCTGCGGCTGCTCCGCGAAGAGTTCCCCGGGGTCGAGGTGGTGACGATGGATGCCAATTACGGCTTTGCGGGCGGCTACGACCGCGCGCTCGAACACATCGAGGCGGACTACTACGTGCTGCTTAACTCCGACGTCGAGACCCCCGCGGGGTGGCTCGCGCCGCTCATCGCCGAACTGGAGCGCCATCCCGACGTGGCGGCCGTTGCGCCCCGCCTGCGGTCGCTCTGCGAGCCCGAGAAGTTCGAGTATGCCGGTGCGGCGGGCGGATACATCGATTTTCTGGGTTATCCCTTCTGCCGCGGCCGGATTCTGAAGTGCACCGAGCGCGACGAGGGGCAGTACGACGATGCGCGCGACGTCTTCTGGGTGACGGGCGCCGCCTTCTGCTGCCGGGCCGATGTCTTCCGGGCGCTGGGGGGCTTCGACGCCGACTTCTTCGCTCACATGGAGGAGATTGACCTCTGCTGGCGGATGCAGCTGGCGGGCTACCGGGTGCGGATTGTCCCCGGCAGCACGGTCTACCATCTGGGCGGAGGCACGCTGCAGACCGACTCGCCGTCGAAGGTCTTCTACAACCACCGCAACAATCTGGCGATGCTCTACAAGTGCTCGTCGCCCCTGCAGCGCCTCATCGTGGCCGTCGTGCGGCCGATGCTGGACCTGCTGGCGGCCCTCTCCTACCTGGCGCAGGGGCGCTGGGACAACTTCCGGGCCGTGGGGCGCGCCTACCGCGACTTCGTGCGGTGGCATCCGATGCTCTCCCGCAAGCGGCTCGAGACGCGGGCGCTGCTCGACTCCGAGCGCGTGTGCGGCGAGCGCGAACGTGCGCTGCGGCGGCATGTCTACGACGGCTCCATCGTGCTGCGCTACCTGCTCGGGCGCCGCACCTTCGGCCGGATGATGTAACGGGGGGGAAGAAGGAGAAGAAGGAGAAGGAGAAGGAGAAGGAGAAGGCTGTTTCGCCCTCAGCCCTGAACTTGCGGACCATGTGATTCCGGCGGGTGCCCCACCCAAAAACGGGCATCTTTCGGTTCAGATACGCTCCGGCATAAATCATGAAAATCCCCGGCTTCGTGAGAAGTCGGGGATTTTTGTCTGCAAGAGGGCGGTGCAGCGCCCTTCCGCGCCGCCGCTCAGATGGAGCCGAAGAAGCGCAGAAAGTCGGTCACCTTCTCCATCATCGCCTCCGAACCGGCGTAGAACGGCGTGCGCTGGTGCACGTCCTCGGGCTCGAGGTCGAGGATGCGCCGCTCGCCGTCGGTGGCCCGGCCCCCCGCCTGCTCGACGATGAAGGCCATCGGGTTGCACTCGTACTGCAGCCGCAGCTTGCCGCGCGGGTGGCTCTCGGTCTCGGGGTAGATGTAGATGCCCCCCTTGAGCATGTTGCGGTGGATGTCGGCCACCAGCGAGCCGATGTAGCGCGACGTGTAGGGGCGCTCCGTGCGCGCATCCTTCTCCTGGCAATACTTGATGTACTTCTTCACCCCGATTGGGAAACGTTCGTAGTTGCCCTCGTTGATGGAGTAGATGCGTCCCCGCTGCGGGAAGCGGATGTCGGGGTGCGAGAGGCAGAATTCGCCGATGGAGGGGTCGAGCGTGAAGCCGTTCACGCCGTTGCCCGAGCTGTAGACCAGCATCGTCGAGGAGCCGTAGATGACATATCCGGCCGCTGCAAGGGCGCGCCCCGGCTGGAGGAAGTCACCCCGCCCGACGCGCTCGCCCACGGGCGAGAGGCGGCGGTAGATGGCGAAGATGGTTCCCACCGAGACGTTGACGTCGATGTTCGACGAGCCGTCGAGCGGGTCCATGCAGACCACGTAGCGGGCGCCCTGCGCGAGCCCCTCCTCGAAGAGGACCACCTCTTCGTTCTCCTCCGACGCTACGCCGCAGCACTCGCCGCTGGCGCGCAGCTCGTCGAGGAAGGTCTCGTTGGCGTAGAGGTCGAGCTTCTGCTGCTCCTCGCCCTGGACATTCTCGACGCCCGTGCGTCCGAGGATGTCGACCAGGCCCGCCTTGTTCACTTCGCGGTTGACCTTCTTGGCCGCGATGCCGATGTGGTGGAGCAGCCGCGAGAAGCCGCCCGTGGCTTCGGGGAACTCCGACTGCCGTTCGATGATGAATTGGTTGAGGGTGGTGACTTTCGTCATGTCGGTCTCTTTTTAAGGGTTGCGGTAGAGCAAGTTAGAAACAAATTTCCGAAAAAGGAAATACTTTTTCGGGCAAACGCTCTTCGCACCCAAAGAAAAGGGCCTCCCGGACAAAAGAGCTCCGCCCCGTCGCTTCATCGTAAAGCGGCGGGGCGGAGCGGTTTCAGCGGCCCGTGGCCCGGTTTGTCACCAGCAGCCCGGTTCGTTGCCGTCTGCCCGGCTTGTCGTCTGCTGCCCGGCTTGTCACCGGCGGCCCGGTTTGTTGCCCTCGACTGGGGCGTCGGACGTGGCGGGGCAGTCGGATGTCAGGGCAGGGCAGGGCAGTCGGGAGGCGGGGCTACTTGTTGATTTTGGCCCACGAATCCTTGAGCGTCACCGTGCGGTTGAAGACCAGATGGTCGGGCGTCGAGTCCGTGTCGGGGCAGAAGTAGCCCACGCGCTCGAACTGCACGGCCTGGCCGACGGGCACGTCGCGCAGCGAGGGCTCGAGGTAACCCTTGATTTTGACCATCGAGTCGGGGTTGAGGTTGTCCTCCCACGTCTTGCCCTCCTCCACGTCGTCGGGGTTCTCCTTCGTGAAGAGAGGGTTGAAGAGGCGGATTTCGGCTTCGACGGCGTGCGGAGCCGATACCCAGTGGATGACACCCTTGACGCGGCGGCCGTCGCTCGACGAGCCCTCGCCCGACATCGGGTCGTAGGTGCAGTGCAGCTCCGTGATGTTGCCCTCGGCATCCTTAATCACCTCCTCGCACTTGATGAGGTAGGAGTAGCGCAGGCGCACCTCGCCGCCGGGCTGCAGGCGGAAGAACTTCTTGGGGGGATTCTCCATGAAGTCGTCGCGCTCGATGTAGAGTTCGCGCGAGAAGGGTACCTCGCGCGTGCCGGCGGCCTCGTTCTCGGGGTTGTTCACCGCCTTGAAGTACTCGGTCTTCGCGGCGTCGTAGTTGGTGATGACCACCTTCAGGGGGTTGAGCACGGCCATGCGGCGCTCGGCCACCTTGTTCAGGTCTTCGCGTACGCAGTACTCGAGCTTGCCCAGGTCGATGACGTTGTCGCGCTTGGCGACGCCCACCATCTCGGCGAAGTTGCGCACCGATGCGGGGGTGTAGCCCTTGCGGCGCAGGGCGCAGATGGTCGGCATGCGGGGGTCGTCCCAGCCCATCACGGCGCCCTCCTGCACGAGCTTCAGCAGGCGGCGCTTCGACATGAGCGTGTAGGTGAGGTTGAGCCGCGCGAACTCGTACTGATGCGACGGGAAGATGCCCAGCGCCTGGATGAACCAGTCGTAGAGCGGACGGTGGACGTCGAACTCGAGCGTGCAGATTGAGTGGGTGATGTGCTCAATCGAGTCGCTCTGGCCGTGGGCGTAGTCGTACATCGGGTAGATGCACCACTTGTTGCCCGTGCGGTGGTGTTCGGCGTGGATGATGCGGTACATGATGGGGTCGCGGAAGAGCATGTTGGGGTGCGCCATGTCGATTTTCGCACGCAGCACCTTCGAGCCGTCGGGGAACTCGCCGCGCTTCATCCGCTCGAAGAGGTCGAGGTTCTCCTCCACCGAGCGGTCGCGCCACGGCGACGGGGTGCCCGGTACGGAGACCGTGCCGCGGTTCTCGCGAATCTGCTCCTGGGTCTGGTCGTCGACGTAGGCCAGCCCCTTCTTGATGAGGAGGACGGCCCACTCGTAGAGCTGGTCGAAGTAGTCCGACGCGTAGCGCTCCAGCGCCCAGTCGAAGCCGAGCCAGTGGATGTCGCGCTTGATGGAGTCGACATACTCGACATCCTCCTTGACGGGGTTCGTGTCGTCGAAGCGCAGGTTGCACTTGCCGCCGTATTTCTTTGCCAGGCCGAAGTTGATGCAGATGCTCTTGGCGTGGCCGATGTGCAGATAGCCGTTCGGCTCGGGCGGGAAGCGGGTCTGAATCTCCTTCACGCTGCCGTCGGCCAGCGATTTTTCGATAATCTCCTCGAGAAAGTTCAGCGACTTCTCGCGGGTTTCGGTGGTTTCGGTTGCTGCCATAATATATAATGTCTGTTAATGTCTGTTTAATGTCCGTGTTTGTGGTTTCGGCTGTTGTAGACCGGTTTGAGGAACTTTACGGCCACGTCGAGCAGCTGCTGCGTGCCCAGCCCCGAGCCGTCGCAGTGGGTGACGAACTCGGCGCGCACGCGCACCGTGTCGTGGAAGAAGTGTTTGGCGTAGGAGAGCGACGCGCGGTTGTAGAAGCCGCGCTGGGTGCGGAAGAAGCTCTCGCCCGGATAGAGCGCGCGGCCGTAGGGGATGTAGACCGTTTCGCCGCCCTCGGTCACGTAGTCGTGTCCGCCGTAGAAGGGGCAGAGGTTTCCGCCGAAGTAGATGCGCTCGTCGAGCGTGAATCCCCAGCGGCTCATGCGCAGCCCGAATTCGCCCATGCGGGGCAGCTCCCACGAGTGGCCGAAGCTGCGGTCGCGCTGCGCCGTCTGGAGCAGTCCGAGGTGGATGTCGAAGTCGAAGAAGGCCTTGAACTTCACACCCACCGTCGGGTTGACGAGCAGGTAGTCGACCACGTTCTCGAGCGGAGCGTCCTTCTGGAAGGCGAAGTGGAGCAGCGTGAGGTTGTAGCCGTAGTAGAAGTGGTCGAGGAAGTGGCGCCCCGAGCTGAGAATCCGGAACTTCTCGCGCGAGGCGGTGGAGTACATCCCCTCCCAGTCGCAGACGAACTCGACGTAGGAGCCGCGCCGGCCGTTGTACTGGGCCAGGACGCCGTTCATGCGGTTGTGGACGAAGCGCTCGGCGAGCGAGAAGAAGGCCGTCGAGTAGTCCTCGTCGTGGGTCAGGTCGCGCGTGAAGATGCCGGCCACGGCCCGCACTCGGGGCGTCTGGAACTGGTAGTACATCACGGGCTTCACCTCCGAGAGGAATTGCGAGCCGGGTTCACCGAAGTTCTGGACCATGTCGGCACCGAAGACCAGCGAGTTCTTCTCCTCCCAGCGCAGACCGATGCGCGGGGTGAGGCGGGCGGCGAAGTCGGTGCCCGAGACCTTCTCGGGTTCGGGCACGGTGAAGGTGCAGCTGCCGAACTCCTTGTTGTCGAAGTAGGTCCGGAAGTCGACGTCGACGAAGAGCTCCTGGGCCGAGAGTCGGGCGGCGCAGAGGGCCGTCAGCAGCGTGAGGATGATTCGAATTTTCTTCATGCGCAGTTGCAGGGTTGCAATCAACCGACAAAAGTAGGGAAAAGATTTCAAATTTGGTTACATTTGCATCCAAATTAGAGGAGCAATGCGCAAGATTACCAACGAAGAGCTCGGACGTCCCACGCCCGAGGAGTTTGCCGCCCGGGAGAAGATGCCCGTTGCGGTGGTGCTTGACAACGTGCGGTCGGCCCAGAACGTGGGTGCCTTTTTCCGCACGGGCGACGCCTTTGCCGTGGAGTGCATCCACCTGTGCGGCATCACGGCGGTGCCCCCTTCGCGCGAGATTCACAAGTCGGCGCTCGGTGCCGAGGCCACCGTCGTGTGGCACCATGCCGGGCAGACGACCGACTGCCTCGAGGCGCTGCGTGCAGAGGGCTACCGCCTGCTGGCCGTCGAGCAGGTCGAGGGGGCCTGTTCGCTCGAGCGCTTCCGCGTCGAGCCGGGGGTGAAGTACGCCCTGGTCTTCGGCAACGAGGTGGAGGGGGTCTCGCAGCAGGCCGTCGACCTGTGCGACGGGGCGCTGGAGATTCCGCAGGCGGGGACGAAGCACTCGCTCAACGTCTCGGTCTCGGGGGGCGTCGTGCTGTGGGAGTTCTTCCGCCAGCTGGCACGCTGAGGCGCCGGGCCGCTGAGGTGCCGGGTCGCTGCCGCAGAGCTGCCGGGCTGCTGAGGCGCTGAGGTGCCGGGCCGCTGCCGCTGAGCCGCCGGGCCGCCCCTGAACAGGTGCGCGGAGGCCGCAGGGTGAAAAAAATTTGCTTGTGCCGCCGCCATGCACTACCTTTGCCCCGATTTTGACCGGCGTGCCGCCCGCAGCGGGCCCGGCCGGCCGTACAACGCTAAGTACTAAACGCAAAAAAGATGTCTGTAGAAAGCACCGTTCGGGCCGTGACGACTTACCGGCTCACGGAAATGAAGCAGCGCGGCGAGAAAATCGCCATGCTCACCTCGTATGATTATTCGATGGCGAAGATTGTCGATGCCGCCGGAGTCGATGTGATTCTGGTGGGCGACTCGGCGGCCAACGTGATGGCCGGCTACGAGACGACGCTCCCCATTACGCTCGATATGATGATTTACCACGCCCGCTCGGTGGTGCGCGCCGTGCAGCGTGCGCTGGTGGTGGTCGACCTGCCGTTCGGCACCTATCAGGGCAACTCGAAGGTGGCGCTCGACTCGGCCGTGCGCATCATGAAGGAGACCGAGGCCGACGCCGTGAAGATGGAGGGCGGCGAGGAGGTGCTCGAGTCGGTGCAGCGCATCCTCTCGGCGGGCATCCCCGTCATGGGTCACCTGGGACTGACGCCCCAGTCGATTCACAAGTTCGGCACCTACAACGTCCGCGCCAAGGAGGAGGCCGAGGCGGCCAAGCTCGTGCGTGACGCCCATCTGCTGAGCGAGGCGGGGTGCTTCGGCATCGTCCTCGAGAAGATTCCCGCGGCGCTGGCAACGCGCGTGACGAGTGAAATCCCGACGCCGACCATCGGCATCGGCGCCGGCCCGGGCTGCGACGGCCAGGTGCTGGTCATCCACGACATGCTGGGCATCAACAAGGGCTTCTCGCCCCGCTTCCTGCGCCGCTATGCCGACCTGCACACGGTGATGACCGATGCCGTCGAGCGCTACGTGGCCGACGTGAAGGAGTGCGACTTCCCCAACGAGAAGGAGCAGTATTAATCTCGGACGCAGAGCGCCGCGACTTCACGGTCCGGCGGCAGCAAACCTCCGAAGGGGCCTCCCGCAAGGGTGCGCCCCTTCGTCTTTTTCCTCTTTTGCCTCCGGGCGCGGAGCGGGTGCGGCGCGCTCGGTCATCTTTTCCGTAGGAAATTCGTTGCAGGTTTGGGCCGTTCGAAAAAAATGCTTATTTTTGCAGGCAACAAAAATCCACGTTCTTATGTCGTTTATCAATGAAAGGGTGCAGCCCGAAGGCCTTACCTTCGACGACGTGCTGCTCATACCCGCCTATTCGGAAGTGTTGCCGCGAGAGGTGAATGTCAAGACCCGATTCTCGCGTAATATCCAGCTCAACATCCCCATCGTCTCCGCGGCGATGGATACCGTCACGGAGGCTCCGCTGGCGATAGCTCTTGCCCGCGAAGGAGGTATCGGCGTGATTCACAAGAACATGTCCATTGCCGAGCAGGCCGTGCAGGTGCGTCGTGTGAAGCGTGCCGAGAACGGCATGATTTACGACCCGGTGACCATTTCCAAGGAGGAGACCGTCGGCGATGCCCTCGCATTGATGCAGGAGAACAAAATCGGCGGCATTCCCGTGGTGGATGCCGGGCGCCGTCTGATTGGCATCGTGACCAACCGCGACCTGCGCTTCCAGCGCGACATGCAGCGCCGCATCTCCGAGGTGATGACCCCCGGTGACCGGCTCGTGACGACCCACAGCACCGACCTGCGCGAGGCGCAGGAGACGCTCCTGGGCAGCAAAATCGAAAAGCTCCCCGTAGTCGACGACGAAGGCCGGCTCGTGGGACTTATCACCTACAAGGACATCACCAAGGTGCAGGACCATCCCAATGCCTGCAAGGACGAGAAGGGCCGTCTGCGCGTAGCGGCCGGCGTGGGCATCACGCCCGACATGATGGAGCGTGTCAAGGCGCTCGTCGACGAGGATGTCGACGCCGTGGTGCTCGACTCGGCGCACGGCCACTCGGCCAACATCGTCAACGCCCTGATGCGCATCAAGGCCGAATATCCGAAGCTGGACGTGGTGGTGGGCAACATTGCCACGGCCGAAGCGGCCCGCTACCTGATTGACCACGGTGCCGACGGCATCAAGGTGGGTATTGGCCCCGGCTCGATTTGCACCACGCGCATCATCGCCGGCGTGGGCGTTCCGCAGCTCTCGGCCATCTACGCCGCCGCATCGGCCGCCAAGGGTTCGGGCGTTCCGGTCATCGCCGACGGCGGTCTGCGCTACTCGGGCGACATCGTCAAGGCGCTTGCCGCAGGCGGCGACTGCGTGATGATTGGCTCGATGTTCGCCGGCACGGAGGAGGCTCCGGGCGAGACGATTATCTACAACGGCCGCAAGTTCAAGGCCTACCGCGGCATGGGCTCCATCGAGGCCATGAAGGCGGGCTCGGCCGACCGCTACTTCCAGAAGGGGTGCAACATCAACAAGCTGGTGCCCGAAGGCATCGAGGCCCGCGTCCCCTTCAAGGGTGCCCTCAGCGAGACGGTCTACCAGCTCATCGGCGGTCTGCGTTCGGGCATGGGCTACTGCGGCGCGAAGGACATCCCGACGCTTCAGACGGCCAAATTCATCCGAATCACCGCTTCGGGCATGCATGAGAGCCACCCGCACGACGTGGCCATTACGCGCGAAGCTCCCAACTACTCGAGTGAACGATAAATGACGAAAAACCGCACAAGAACTCTGTTGGAGTGGGCCGTTGCCGTACTGGCAGTGGCCTCGCTCCTTATCCGGCTGGTGACCGACTGGCATACGGCCGGAATCGTCGTCCAGGCGCTCGGCGCCGTGGCGGCCTGCTGCGTGCTGCTTGTGGGCCTGTCCTCCGGCAAGGAGGAGCCGGCAAACGCCTCGCGCCGGGGCGACCATGGGGCGCAGCGCGGCGAGGGGCGCAACGGGCGCGGCCGCAATGGCCGTTCGGGACGCAACGCATCGACGGCCGCTGCCGCCTCCGTACGCCGGGGCGAGGAGGGCGCCCGTCCGCAGGGACAGCCCCGCAACCGTGCCGACGTGAAGACGGCCCCGCAGCGCGGCAAAGCCGCCGCAAAGGGAGCCCGCAACGAGGCTCCGGCCCGTCCGCAACAGGCTGCCGGCGTGAAGGAGGGGGAGGCTTCCGCCTCGTCGCGCCGTCGCCGCCGCAACCGGGGCGGTCGCGGTGAAGCCGCCGCCGCTGAGCAGCCGCAGGGCTCGGCTCCGCGCAATGCCGCCGCAGCCCCGGCCCAGACGACCCAGACGCCGTCGGAGCGTCCGGCCGAACGCCGGAAACCGGCCGGAGACGCCGCCCGGAAGCAGACAGATGCCGCGACTGCGGAAAAGGCCGTTGCCGCTGAGAAGCCCGTTGGTGCCGAGAAGTCGGCAGCCGTGGAGCGGAGCGCAGCCGGAAAACCCGCTTCGGAGCAGCCTGCCGCCGTCAAGACGGCCGAGTCCACGGCCGCGCGGACGGAGCGTGAAGCGCAGCCCGAAGTTCGTTCCGAGGCACGTTCCGAGGAGCCGCTTCGTGCGGAGGCCGCAGCCGCTTCGGCCGCTGCTGAGCACGCTGCACCGAGTGCCGCACCGGCAGAGGGTGCGCCTGCAGCCGGCGAAAAGGGGTCGGCCGAGGGGGCGCAGGAGCAGTCCGCCGCCCCGCGCAGCCGCAGCCGTCACCGCCGCCGCGGAGCCCGTCCTTCGGGCGAGCACTCCGCAGAGGGTGCCGGCGGAGAGGCCTCGGGCGCAACAGCCGACGGAGCCGCTGCGGAACATACGTCCAACGAAACTAACAAACCTACGGAATAATGCAGGAAAAAATCTTGATTCTCGACTTCGGCTCGCAGTACACGCAGCTCATTGCGCGGCGTGTGCGCGAGCTGAATGTCTACTGCGAGATTCACCCCTTCAACAAGATTCCGGCGCTCGACGCGTCGGTGCGGGGCGTGATTCTCTCGGGCAGCCCCTACTCGGTGCGCGACAAGGAGGCTCCCAACCCCGACCTCTCGGCCATCAAGGGCCGGCTGCCGCTGCTGGGCGTCTGCTACGGGGCACAGTTCCTCGCCTCGGCCTTCGGCGGCGAGGTGAAGCCTGCGCCGAGCCGCGAGTACGGCCGTGCGATGCTGACGGTGGGCGACGCCGGGGATGCCCTGATGAAGGGGCTTCCGGCCAAGACGCAGGTGTGGATGTCGCACGGCGACACTATCACGCGCGTGCCCGACAACTACCGAATTGTCGCCTCGACGGAGGATGTCCGCGTGGCGGCCTACCACATCGAGGGTGAGCAGACGTGGGGCATCCAGTTCCACCCCGAGGTCTACCACTCGACCGACGGCACGCAGCTGCTCCGCAACTTCGTCGTGGGCATCTGCGGATGCGCGCAGTCGTGGACCTCGGAGAGCTTCGTCGAGTCGACCGTGCGCGAGCTGCGCGAGCGGCTGGGCAACGACCGCGTGGTGCTGGGCCTCTCGGGCGGTGTCGATTCGTCGGTGGCCGCCGTGCTGCTCCACAAGGCCATCGGCCATAACCTCTACTGCATCTTCGTCGACTCGGGCCTGCTGCGCAAGAACGAGTTCGAGGAGGTGCTGGCATCCTACGAGAACATGGGGCTCAACGTCAAGGGGGTCAAGGCCGGGGCGAAGTTCCTCGGCGACCTTGCGGGCGTGACCGACCCCGAGACCAAGCGCAAAATCATCGGCCGCGACTTCGTGGAGGTCTTCAACGAGGAGGCGCAGCAAATCAAGGATGTGAAGTGGCTGGCACAGGGTACGATTTATCCCGACGTCATTGAGTCCTGCTCGGTCAACGGACCCTCGGCCACCATCAAGTCGCACCACAACGTGGGCGGCCTGCCCGAGAAGATGAATCTGCGCATCGTCGAGCCGCTGCGGCTGCTCTTCAAGGACGAGGTGCGCCGCGTGGGGCGTTCGCTCGGCATCTCGGAGCAGCTCATCGGCCGCCATCCCTTCCCGGGACCGGGCCTGGCCATCCGCATTCTGGGCGACATCACCCCCGAGAAGGTGGAGATTCTCCAGAACGTCGACAAGATTTATATCGATGCCCTCCATGCGGCCGGGCTCTACGACAAGGTATGGCAGGCAGGTGCCATCCTGCTGCCGGTCAAGAGCGTCGGCGTGATGGGCGACGAGCGTACCTACGAGAGCTGCGTGGCGCTGCGCGCCGTGACCTCGACCGACGGCATGACGGCCGACTGGGTGCATCTGCCCTACGAGTTCCTGGCCGATGTCTCGAACGACATCATCAACAAGGTCAAGGGGGTCAACCGCGTAGTCTACGACATCTCCTCGAAACCGCCCGCCACCATCGAGTGGGAGTAATCCCGCTCTGCGGCAAGCAAACGCTCCGGACCGAGCCTCTCGGTCCGGTTTTTTTGTGTCGGCGGAAGAGCGGGACATCGAGGTGGAGTGGGGACGGAGGAGGAGGGGAGTCATGGGGGGCGGAGGAGGACCGGAGGCGGAATTTTATGGCGGTCCGGCGCCTCGGGGGTGGAGGACGGTGCCGGAGGGACGTGCCGGGGGGGGCTCAGCCGGAGTCCGTGGCCGCGGAGTTGCGCGGGGGCTTGTTGCTGCGTCCGGCGCCGTGGTCGCGGGGCGAAGGAAAGGAAGGCCCCGGAGCCCATTCTTGTGCGGGAACACGGCCGGAACTTTCCCGCGGCGGCGGTTTTTGAGCCGGCGGGGCAGGGCTTGTTGCTGCGTCCGGTACCGCGGTCGCGGGGCGGAGGAGAGGAGAGCCTGGGGTCCATTCTTGTGCGGGGACACGGCCGGAACTTCTCAGCGGCGGCGGTTTTTGAGCCGGCAGGGAGTACATCCGATGCCGGAAATGGCTATCTTTGCATCCGCCTCCGACGCTGCGTCCCTGCGGCGTGCGGAGCTGCGTTAAGATTGACTGCAACCCATGACCGATTTTGCCGCCATTGATTTCGAAACGGCCAACGGCAAGCGCTCCAGCGTCTGCTCGGTGGGCGTGGTGGTCGTGCGCGGCGGCGAGGTGGTCGATTCGCTCTACCGCCTCATCCGTCCCCGTCCCAACTACTACAGCGCCTTCACCACCGCCATCCACGGCCTGAGCTATGCCGATACGGCCGATGCCCCCGATTTCCGCACCGTGTGGGAGGAGGTTGCCCCCCGCATCGAGGGGCTGCCCCTCGTGGCCCACAACTCGCCCTTCGACGAAGGGTGCCTCAAGGCCGCCTTCGAGCTCTACGGCATGCCCTATCCCGGCTACCGCTTCTACTGCACCTGCCGCGCCTCGCGCCGCATCTTCGGCAGCCGCCTGCCCAACCATCAGCTCCATACCGTTGCGGCCGCCTGCGGCTTCGACCTCGAACACCACCACCATGCGCTGGCCGATGCCGAGGCCTGCGCCCGCATTGCGCTCAAGATTCTCTGAAAGGTGCGGCCGTATGCCGTCGTTAGCGGCGGAACGCTGCGCATGCCGCCGGGCCGAAGCCGGACTCTGCGCTGTCGCCTGTTGCGGCGGAACACTGCGCACGCCGCCGGCGCGCATCCTCCGTATGACCCCGCATGAAACGAAGACCCCCGACACGACTGCGTGCCGGGGGTCTTTGTCTGTCGGGCGGCTCGATGGCCTAAAGACCCAGCTCGACCTGGAAGCGGATTTCCCAGCGGTTGTAGTTGGGGTTGAGCGCTCCGCTCTGGTGGTTGTACGAGGCGTCGGCCTGCAGCTTGAGGCTGTGCCCGATGAGGTAGCGCGTCACGCCGATGGTGGTCTGGTTCCAGCGGCGGTAGCCGGCCAGCGACTGCACCTCGCGGTCGGGGAACATCGTCGAGTTGCGCAGCGCGATTTCCCACTTCTGCTTGATGAGGTAGCTCGTCTGGAGGTTGAGGCCCTTGCCCGTGTAGACGAAGATGCCTTCGTTGCCGTCGAAGAGCGGGGTGTCGCACGTGCGGCCCATGAAGTCGGTATAGAAGGCGAAGCCGCGGTACTTGAGGATGAAGTCGAAAAAGTAGGAGCCCAGGTTGCGGTGCTCGCCCTCGGGCATCAGTGCGCCGTTCTGGCCCTGGATGCGCACGGCGCGGCTGTTGTAGGAGTAGGCGCCCGCCAGCAGGATGCGCACCTGCTCATCGTATTCGAAGTCGCCTTCGATGACGTCGCCCTTCGACTTGAAACGCCCCAGCGGGTAGAGCTCCAGGCGTCCCGTATAGGCCAGTCCGCCGTCGGACGACGTGCTCCAGTTGCGGCCCTCGCCCAGCGTGATGGAGCCTTTGGCCGAGAGGCGGAAGCGCTTGCCGATGCGGCCGTTGTATTCACCGAAGAATCCGAAGTCGCGGTCGAGGTTGAATTCGCTGTTGACGATGCTGCGGTCGACGAACTGCAGGGCACTCGACGAGTTGACGCGGGCGCGGTTGGCCTTGATTTTCGTCTGTCCGAAGCCGATGTTCCAGTGTGCGTTGGGTACGTAGTAGACGATTGCGTCGCGGACGATGTTCGTGTTGCCGTTGGGCAGCTCCTTGGTGTCGTAGGGAGTGAATCCGAGCTGGATGGAGTAGACCAGCTTGGGCGAGTAGATGTAACCGTCGAAGCGCAGGCGCAGCCGCTTGACGCGCGCCTCGGTCTGCGTGAGCGAGAAGTCGCGGTCGAACGAGAGCCCCACCATGTTCTGCATGCGGAAGCGCAGCGTCATCGAGTACCACTTGCTCCGCGGCTGGAAGGTGATGCCCTTGCCTATCTCGATGTTGGGCATCATGCGCAGCAGTTCGAGCAGCTCCTCGTCGGAGTGCTCCGCGTCGGCGAGAGCCGCGATGCTGTCTGCGGGATACTCCTGATGGGCCACTTCGAGGCTGTCGGAATCCGTCTGCGAGGCGCCGTTGACGGTGAATACGGTTTTTCGGAACAGGGAACGCTCCTCCTGGGCGCGAAGTCCCGTTGCGGCGGTCAGACACAACAGCAAAAGCAGGATACGGTGTTTCATCTTGGGGTATTTTGGTTCGGTAAAAGGTTTTGGTTGACGGGAATGGTTTCATTCCGGCTTTCGAGTGACAAAGTTGCGAAATAAATCTGAAACCTTTATGAAACCGATGTTACAATTCGGTTACAGCTCCGGCTTCCCGGTTGCCATGCTGCCGCGGGAGGCCCCTCTGGAGGGGGTGGCTCCCTTCGAAGGGGCCGGGTCATGGCTGCCCGCGAGGCGGAGTTCCCGACCTCCCGTTTGCCATTGAGCCCATCTTTCACTATATTTGTATCAAGCCTGCGGCGCGGAACGGTCTGTCGCCCCTCCTCGGGGAACGGCAGCGTGTTGTCAGACGACATTTTTCAAACACGTGGCTTATGGTACAGGTGTTCGGTCGGAGCTTCGGGCTCCGAATCTCGTGGGCGCTGCTGGCGCTGTCACTCTCGGCCTGCGGGGCGGAGCAGAAGGGGGCGGATGAGCCGCTTTTCCCGGCACGTCCGTCGCGCGAAGCCTTCGAGAATTTTTGGTGGGAGGAGGTCTCCGGTGCGGGCCTTCGCTTCTGGAGTCAGAGCGACGGCCGGCTGCAGGTGGTGGCCGATTCGGAACTGCCCGGTGCCCGGCTCGAGTGCGACGGTGTCCCGGGGCAGCCGGTGCTGCGGGTGCTCCGCATCGACGGCGACGGTCCCGAAGCCCTGCTCTCGCAGCTCGGGAGGATGCCCGGTTGGGATGCATCGCAGGAGTGTGTCATGCAGGAGGTGGCGAGCGGTCGTCGGGGTGTGCGGCGCTTTGAGCTTCGGCCGGCAGGGGCCTGCGCCGAGGAGTTCCGCCGGCGGAGTGCCGGGGAGCCCGTGCCTGCAACCTGCAGCGGATGGGGTATGGGCAACAGCGGTATGCGCTATTTCGAGCTGCATGCCAATGCTCCGGGGCGTGCGCTCTTTGTCGAAATCGGCCAGGATGCACCCCTTTTCGACGAGCAGAGCATCGTGCTGCTGCCCGATTCGGTTGTCTTGGGCGGCACGAAGCGCGTCAAGGGGCGGTTGATTATCGGTCACGAGGTCCGTTCGTTCATGGCCGACAACGATACGTGTGAATATTGGGTCATCGACCGCACCGGTCGGCTTGCGGCGGAGTATGACCGTGTCACGGGCGGTGTGAAGAACGGTCGGGTCGTCGAGGCGGAGCTTGAGGTCCGTGATACGGGACCCCGCGATGAGGGTTTTGCGGCCGAATATACGGGCGTCTACGAGGTGACGAAGGTCGTCTCGCTGCGAGCCGGGCAGTAAGTCTCCGTCCCGTGCGGCTGCGCCGTTCCGGCCTTTTTGCTCCGCCCGCCCGTCCCGTGCGGGGCCGGTCCGGCGGTGAAACAAAAAAGCCTGAGTTTTGAGAACTCAGGCCTTTCTTCGTTGCGGAGAGTGGGGATTAACTGTGCTGCGCACGCTTTTTCCCCGTCCCCTCGCCGGGGAGGCCCCTGCAACAGGCGAAAAGCCGTGCGGCTGCGCCGTTCCGGCCTTTTTGCTCCGCCCGCCCGTCCCGTGCGGGGCCGGTCCGGCGGTGAAACAAAAAAAGCCTGAGTTCTCGAAACTCAGGCTTTTCTTCGTTGCGGAGAGTGGGGTAACTGAACCCATATCATAATCGCCAATATATCAACGTATTAAGATTGTAAAAATTTTTAGATACACCGAATAGGCCACAACCTATTTTCGCTGTTTTCCCTTGTATTCACTTGGTTGTTACAAAGTTACGAAAAAATCCCTGATTTTGCAACCGAATTGGAAACGAACCTGCGGATTTTTGAAGCTGTATTTCTAATGGTGTGAGATTGCAACACTTTGTCTACTTATTATGCACATAGGTGTTAGAAAATATTTTCATGGTAATCTATTTGTTTCTCAATAAATCGTGATGATTTCTTGCTTGCTTGTAGATGAAACTCTAACTACCGATAAATATTAATTTATAGTGTTAATCTTGCGTCTCTGTCGTGGCTTATAAATTGTGGAGCGTTTTGACTTTTATACTCCTCCAAATTCGAGGTCAAAGGATGGGTTAATAGATATCTACCGAGACGGAGACATCATTTGTGGTTGTGATACCCTTCTTGTCCAACTTATTTTTCTGGTTCTCATATTAAGTTCAATTGGTAAGTATGGGTACGTAATTTAGAAACTTTATGATACTTTTAATTTCTTACTTGAGATTTTCATGGACGTTTCGGCCAACGGCATATTGACGATGAATTTGAACATATTGAATGCATCCAATAGCCCCACGGGCACATTAAATCCTTGATGCTGATATCATCATCTTGAGTTAAAAAAGAGATTACTATTTACTCTCTTATTTATATCATAAGTTGAGTTATTTTTAATTGCTTATTGGCAAATTTTGTATTATATTAGCGTAATAAATTTAAAACGCAATAATCTTATGGCACAACGTGTATCTGTTTTCGTGGATGGAGCTAATTTATTTTACATGCAAAGAGATGATTTAAGATGGTTTGTTGATCCATGCAAATTACTTGCATACATTGAGTCCAATTATGGTAATATTGCAGACGCATTTTATTATATTGGTCAAGGTATTCCACCGGAGGTTAAGCAGGAGTTATTTCTTAAGGCGCTTCCTCGAATGGGATATAGCCTTGTAACAAAACCTATTAAAACGATATTTGATGCTAAGACTAAAACACAAAAGCAAAAAGCTAATTTAGACATTGAAATAGTATTAGATATGTTTAATACTATTGATAATTATGATTTAGCAGTATTAGTTAGTGGTGATGGTGATTTTACACGAGCATTAGATTTATTAAAAGCCCGAGGTAAAAAGGTCATCGTCATTGCATCAAGTAAGTTTATGGCCTCGGAATTACAGAAAATGGTGGGTCGGCATTGGGTGCATTTAGAAGATCTTAAGAGTAGTGTTAAGAAGGATGAAGAGAAAAAAGATTAGAATGTTCTCTCTATCTCTAATTTGAGGTTCTCCTTGCTGAGAACATAAGCTAAATTATGACCCTTGATAGTCTACTGACCGTCAAGGGTTATTCGTGTCTGTTCTTGTTTCTGATTGATGGAACATAGCCTATAGTTTTAACATCAGGTAATATTTGGGCCTATGTGAGGTGGTAGATGTTGGGTTCTTAGGTTAGATTTTCAGTTGAGTTCTGTTAAAATGTTGTTGTTTGCACTCATAAATGGGTGGTTGGTATAATTAGGGACTGTCGTAAAAAGAATAAAACTTTATAATGAATTGATTGCCAATGTAATATAAAATTTGCATCTTAGCTAAAGATAAAAAGAATACCTCCAATTGCCCTAGAAAAGCCAAATTTGGAGGTATCGCAAAAATTAATCTGCATGGCTAAGGTACAAAATTTCTCTGAAATATCACCCGATCTTCCTTTCACGGAGTTCGATTTTTATGAATTGTATAGGCGGACGTTCGAGACTAGCGAGCTGGGAAAAATCAGGAAGAGGCTGCCGCTTAGTGAGATGGCAGAGAACTTTGGACTGATAAGCAAGAGCATGAGAGCGAAGAAAGGACGAAAAACATACTTCACCCCGGAGGGCAAGGTTGCGCTGATGTTCCTGAAGATGTACACAGGTCTGAGCAGCCCGAGGTTGATGGAGCATCTTAACGGCAACGTCCACTATCAGCTCTTCTGCGATGTGAGAATAGACCCGATGCATCCTCTGACGAACTACAAACTTCTGGACGACGTGTTTTCGGAGCTGGCCCGCGGGCTGAAGATCCAACAGCAGCAGGAGATACTGGCAAGAGCCTGGAAACCGTACATGAAGGACCTGGATACGATGTATACGGATGCAACCTGTTACGAGAGCGAGATGCGCTATCCTACGGATGCGAAGCTTCTGTGGGAAGGAATAGAGAAGTCATATGAGATAATGTGCACTCTGAGTGCCAAGCTGAATGTGCACCGTCCGAGGACGAAGTACGTAGACGTAGAGAAGGCCAACCTGTCGTACAGGAAGCGGCGCAGGCATACGAAAGTCCAGACCAGGAAACTGACCAGACGCCTGCTCAACCTTTTGGGGAAGATACTGAAGCAGACCCGCACACTGGAGAGGGAGAATGCAGGCGCGGAGAAATTGCTGACAGCCAGACAGAAGAGCGATATTGAAATCATCACAAGAGTGTACCGCCAGCAGAAGGCCCACTTCGAGAACAACAATCCTCGCGAGAGTGTCAAGGACAGGATAGTGAGCATCAGCAAGCCGTATGTGAGGCCGATCGTGAGAGGCAAGGAAGTGAAGAGCGTAGAGTTTGGTGCGAAGTGCAACAACATCCAGGTTGACGGACTCTCATTCATCGAGAAGCTGTCATTCAATGCCTTCAACGAGGGAACCAGGCTTACGCACTGCCTGAAGATGCACCGAAAGCTCTTCGGTGTGGAGGCGAAGAAGGTCGGAGGAGATGCAGGCTATGCCGGCAGCGCCAACAGGGGGTACTGCAAGGATAGAGGAATACAGACGTCATTCGTCAAGCGTGGCCGTCCGTCCTTGGAAAAGAAAGAGAACGACATCATCCGCAACGAGCTGGCGAGGGTGAGGGCAACGAGGATGGAAGGCTCGTTCGGAACGCAGAAGGAACACTATGGCCTGAAACGCATCAAGGCAAGGACGAAGTTGACCGAAATCCTGTACATCTTCTTTGGCATCCACACGGCGAATGCAGTACAGCTCGTCCGGCGGGAAGTCAACGAAATTGCCCAGGCTGCCTGATGTTCGAGGTGAGTGAGAAACGGCCCTTTCACTGGAGTATTGGCTCCAGTTGGGTCCAAAAATGAAAAAAGGGCTCCGAAACGGAGCCGAAAATATAAAAGATGAGTTCGATTGGAAAAATTACCGGGACAGTCTGCCGATTGACTCATAATGACGGAATTAAACGACTGTCCCTATAATAGATATATCTGCAACAAAAATGTCGCATTGGTCAATTTTAGAAAAAATTCCACTTGCTAATTCAGGAGTTCCTATTTCACCTCGGCTATCACTTTCAATATTCCAGTCAGATATAATCTTATTATTTGCATGAATGTCTTTCATGGCTGCATCAAGACATTTTTTTATAAATTGTCTATTTGTTTTATTAGGTAAATCAGATTGCCATGAATAAAATATATTCAATTTCATAATTTGCAAAATTGGTTAGTTTCTAATGATAGGTTGGTACTTCAAAAAGTGTGTTTGTGAGGAAGCCCTTAAATCTTTCTATTAAGCAAATATAATGATTTGCCGATTTCAGTGCAATATGTCTCACTGGATTGCTCTCATTTCTCTTTTTGATTATTAATTGGAGAATAATTCCCAATCCAGGTCAATCGGGGTGTCTTTTCTATGTAAAAATTTCTTATTCATAGACATCCTATCCATTAGGTACAGAACAGACTTCTCGTAAGGTATGGCTCTACTCATGCAAGTTATCCGTTGAAGATTCTTTTACCAATGTTTGATTAGACCTGATGGATAGATTATTGGAGGACTCTTACTTTATAATTTGAAGTTTGAATATAGTATTGTATATTAACTATTTATATGATCTTACAAATGCGCATAATTGATGAAAACAATCGATGATATGTCTCAAAAAAGCACGTAAGTTTTTTGTGAAACATCCATGTGAACGTAGCCAAGTATCCGCGAATTCCTTACCCCGCAATAATGCTCGTTACTCGCTATAGAAAGTGAGTCTTTTGTGTAGGGGTAAAACGGCCCTCCTGATTACGAGGATTAGTAGGAGTGGATTCGTCTGGCAGTGCACCTCCTTGGATAGTGTGGTCTCTATACTGCCTATCTTGTTGGTCAGAGACTTATAGTTGTTTGTGGCAAACCACTCCTTGCGGCTATCCGACGCGTTAGACTTGAGTTACGTATGCAGTCCCTTAATGGGGGAGAGCTATTCTCTTCTTCTAGCCAGTCGAGAGCCAAATTGATGTTGGGGACGTTGTCAGTAGTTCTAGGATGTTGTTCACGCACGGCGTTTTGTTATTGACATTCCATTGGGTTGGTCTCGAAGATATGGCGCATCTCTGGCCTTGAGGTAATCTAATTGCCCTCGATGCGGTTCGAATTGTAGATAGAATCGATTTATGTATGGTAGTGGATGTTCCCATTAAAGTATTGCTTTCTGCCAAGCCGTGTCTCAAATCTCAATCCAGGAATAGCAATTTTTGCCGATACTGATGGACTGCCGGAGATAAAAGTGGTTTGGATCTCAAACAAGGAAAAAACATATAATTGATTCAAACACTGATAAACGAGTTCTGGGGTTGTCCCATCTTTGCCGTGGAAACCAAACCCGACAAAGATGGAAAATCAACACACGGATGACCTGTTCCGCATTCTGCGAACGGTCGAAGAGATTCTCGAGATTGTACACTTCATGAAGGATCACCGGAGCCAGCTCGAAGGCGATCCGATTCTCGATTTTGCGGAGGTCTGCCAGTTGCTCCGCCAGAGCGAACGCCAGGTGCGCCGCTTCCGCGAACAGGGGTTGCTCGTTGGCTTCAACATCGGAACCCGGCGCATGTACCTGCTCTCCGAGGTGCAGGAGTTCATCCGCAAGATGCGCCGCCGCGGAAAACTCGAATCGTTGAATCAATAAATCTGTTATCTATGGAAAACAAACAAAATCCCCGCATCTATCGGCTTGTACCCACCGAACAGCTCGAACGTCTCATCAAGGCGAACTTTCTTTTGAGCAAAAGTTTGCTGCTGTTCGAATACCTGTGCAGTCAAAGCGACGAGCCGCTCTTCCTGACGGCCGATGCGGCCTGCGAAGTCCTCGATATTCGCCCCGAAACGCTGACCCGTTATCGTCAGAAACGGTTGATTCGTCCCAAGATCTATCGGCGGCAATTCCTGTACAGCGCCTATGATTTACTAATGCTTGTGTACCGGATTAACCAGCGCAATCTGCAGAATGCGCTGCGGCGTACTCCTCGGATTGTGGTCGAATCGGATGTGTAAAGAGTTTGACAGTGGGGTAGACGGTTATTCCACAAGTGCCGACCTCGGGCCAAGATAGCAGCGTGCTTGCACCTCGGAGTCCCTTTTCGCACGATCTCCACCCGTTCGGGTTGTATCGTCCGAAAAGAGACTTCCGGTTGGTCCCGCTGCTGTGTATCGGCCCGTGGCCGGCACTCTCTTTTCTGAATGGGACCGGTCCATGAACCATATGTTAAACCTTAAAATGGATTTGGGATGATTGACCTTCAGAAACACATCTGGGAAGGCTGGACCGTTGGCGACTTTGTCGAGCGTTTGGCTCCCGAGTTGGATTGTATTATGTCGGGACGCAGCTGGCGCCGTCCCTTTACCACGAAGCAGGAACTCGCCTCGTGGTGCCGGGAGAATCAGCCCTACTACAAAAAGCACATTCCGGGAGTTGTTGCCTATTTTGCCCGGAGGTATCATTTACGTTGATAGCAGCATGAGATGATTTACTACCATCGCTTTTACGTTGAGAGCCTGTACCCCGAGAACCGGCGGAAGATTCTCCGCTGGTTGTTTTGCACTTTTAGTGTCTACCTGTGTGAAGCAACGCCTGCGGGTTACAAGGGACGATTCTACACGCAGGACGTCCGCTTTCCGAAAGCAGCTTTCCGTGATTTGACATTCAGTCTTCGAGGTGATCGCTCGTTATGTCTGTGGGTCATCTCGTATGATCTGCAGACGCTCTATCTTGAGCGGAATATCTATGTCTATGGGAAGTGGCTCGATAGATAGCTGTCTTTCTTTATGGCTATTCAAGCAACATATATACACATGTCGCAACCTGTGGAGAAGAACTAGCTCTGGTAGAGAAAGAAGTAATTACTCATCTGTAAAAATGTGTTGAATCTCCTCTGATGTTATCTTTAAGGCAGTTAATCTTGTAAGGCATTATTATTGTGCCTTGACGATCTCAGAGAGGGATTATTGGCTTTATATACTAAATCCTGATAATTGCGCTCTCCTGCAATTTGAGCGATAGATTTTCCCTGAGGATTAGCTATTTTGGCTTTTAACTTATCTGTGATGTCGATATAATTATTCCCGACTTTCGCACCGGTGATCTCGGGATGGTTAGTACGGTATGTCGTTTTGGTATGACTAATAGTGTATCCGTCTTGGCGGATTATATGGAGAATATCAGGGATTAATTCCTGAAAATCATAAGGTCCGGAAATAGTCATATCATCCACATACGTTGTGAATTTTAACCCGTTTTGCTTGCAATATCGGGCGAGTATATCTCCTGTTCTGGTGAAAACAAGATTTGCGATTACAGAAGATGAGGGTGCGCCTTGGGGGATATGCCCCTTATAAGTGGTCAGGCGTGTTAGAATGGACGCGACGTCCGGAGAAAACCCAAATCGAATGAACATTCGGTAGACTTCTGTTCTGGTAATAGAGGGGAAAAATCCTCGGAGGTCAGTTTGGAAGATATATTTGTTGCCTTGGTGGAATCGAGCATTCATTACACAACTGCGCCCTTTTGTAGATCCGAAAGCATAAGGAGCAGGTGCAATTTTACTGTTAAGTAAACGACATATCTTATGTTGGACGATTTTGAGTGTTCTGATGCTGGGATTGATAACGCGAACTTCGGGAGTTCCGAATTTCGTATATTTTAACTCTCCTTTTTTGTTTCGTTTTTTCTTCTCATACTCGTAGTAATAGGTACTTATGTCAGAGAGAATGGTAGCTATCTCGCCATGCTTAATACCTATAGCGTGACATAAAGATTCAGGACTACTTATCATCGTTGAAGAATGTGTCTAGTAGTGATTTGACAGAAGGAGATATCATACTGTAAATCTCGCGCTTATTTTCTGGGATATCCTCGTTTTCAACAGCCATGAATAATAATACGGGCAAAGGAATGGCGAGATTTTCGGCAATAACCTTTATGGTTTGGATGGTTGGGTCTTTCTGATTATTCTCAATCTGCGAAAGATACGTTTGTGAGATGTTGCTCAACTCGGCAAGTTGAATTTGCGTAATTTTCTTCCGCTTGCGTATATCCTTTATGACCGAACCAATCTTCATGTCTTTTTTAAATTAAGGGGGTGGCGCGTTAAATCAGGTCTTTGAATTTGTCACAAACCTCGAATAGCAACAAGAGCCATTTGGTTGCTTTCTCTATTGAGCCAAGAACATCTGCATTGTCAGATTGCATCTGTTTCAGTTCATTGAGGCAAGACTTCAAAAGAACTTCATCTTCGCCGGTAAGTGGATAACGGCCCTTTGAGAGCAGATCTTCAATACCTTGTATCAGATCTGCAGTTTTTTGATTTTTTCTCATGCTTAGAAACTTTTAAGTGGAGCGAAATTGCTCCTGCTGCCTAAACATTTAGCCCACACTTAAAGTCCATATACGTTATCCCGTGTATCCACCCCCATTTGCTGCTGCGAACTCCAGTGCGATAATCGTATGCAATACGATTATCGCATAAAATGCAACATCTCAACTTGTAGCACCACACATCTTGACGATTAGAAACCTTATATCTCGGTTTCGTTTCGTGTCGTGTTGTCTGTAAACTCCGACGGCTCATCGTGTAATCTTCCACAGAGAAGAAGACGAAGAGACGCTCAAAGCCGTGCCGCCGCCGAGTACCATTCGTAAATAAATGGCGTACAGAACTTAATCTGCTTCAGGCATCTGGATTTAAGTCTGGAAATCAAAAATCTCTCAAAGAACTACGATGCAAAGATAGTTATTATTACTATAAGTTAATAATAGTGGCGTGGAAATTATCAACAAGTTATTAACTAATCTGGAAGAATGTAAGGCGTAGGTATTCTTTCTTCCCGGTTGCCGTCGGGGAAGATAGTCATGCGGAAGGCCGCGAGCGGCCCGCCGTCCTCGGACGAAAAATCATCCTCGCCGAGGCTGCGGTATTTTTCGCCGCTCCGACGTCGCCGCATGACTATGTCTCTTCCCGAGGCAACCGACCGCGTCGGGAATAAGTCCTCATAACATAATTATTCATTGACTATGCGGTCCGTTTGGATTACATGGTCCCAAATTACATGGTCCCAAAAACGTGAGACACACGGTAAAAACTGTTTGATGTTATGCAGACTTCCAAGGAAGAACAGAAAACGAAGAAGAGCAAGGCCAAAGTATCGAAAGCTGCCACTTCAAATCCGAATCCCGACGAGCAGGAATCGTCGCAAGCTGCCTCCTCTTCCGAGACTGCGGAACAACAACCAGCTCCGGCCGTTCAGTTGCTGGATTTGAACAAGATTGTCAGCAGCACCTACAATCCCCGCAAGGATTTCCGCTCGGAGACCTTGCAGGAACTTGCCGACAGCATCCGTCAGGTCGGGGTTCTGCAACCGATTTGCGTCCGGCCCAAAGATGAAGGTTTTGAAATTGTCTATGGCGAACGGCGCTATTGGGCCGCAGCGATGGCGGGGCTGAAATTCATTCCGGCCCTTGTTAGGGAGTTGTCGGATGCTGAAGCCGAGGATGCCGCCATTACGGAGAACCTCCAGCGTGAAGACGTTACACCCCGTGAGGAGGCTGCGGCCTACAAACGGGCGCTGGAATCGGGACGTCATACGATCGAGAGCCTGGTCGGGAAGTTCGGAAAATCCGAGGCCTACATTCGCTCCCGTTTGAAACTCTGTGATCTGATCGACGCCCTCGCCGAGCAGCTCGACCGGGAGGAGATTTCGGTCGGTGTTGCCACCGAGATCGCGAAATACGATGCGGCGGTCCAGCAGGAGGTCTACGAGGAGCATTTCTCGGACGGATGCCGCCTGTCGTGGAAGAATGCCCGGATCCGGGAGATTGCCCGGCGGCTCTACGATCGCTACATGACCCGCCTGGATACCTACCGTTTCGACAAGACCGAATGCCACACCTGCCATCACAATACGGCCAACCAAATCCTCTTCAAGGATGAATGTGCGGACGGATGTGCAGGCTGCCAGAACCGGAGCTGCATGATGCGCAAGAACGACGAATACCTCGTGCAGCAAGCCCTGCAGCTGCTGAAGGAGGACCCGCGAACGCTCCTTGCCACGGTGGGCGATACCCCCGATTCGGTGATTGAGCATCTTGAAGAGGAGGGCTACCGGATTCAGGAGCTGGATTACTACCTCGATTACTACGATACGGCCCCCGAAATGCCCGAAGCCCCGCAGGCGGAGTGCTACTCGTCGGAAGAAAACTACGCGGAAGCGGTGATGCGCTACGAAGCGGCGTTGGCCCGGTTTACGGAGCAGACCCGGCAACTCGAATTTGACGTTACGGAAGGGCGTGTCCGCAAATATGCCATCATCGGAATGTTCGACGTGGAGATTCGCTATGAGGACATCCCGGAGGAGGAGCGTGACGTTGCGGTCGAGGATGCCGCAGGAAAACGGACGGTTTACGTCACGATGGTTCCTGCCTCTCCGATGGAGAGTCTGCTGCGGCAGGACCATCGAAACCGGCAGCTCTGCTACGAGCATATCACCGCCGACATGAAGACGCTGTTCCGCGAATCGAAGGTCTCGGGCAGCCCGCTGACCGAAGAGGAGCACCAGATGTTCTACTACGCCGTGATCCGACACATGGCCGACAATCGGCTCCGACAGTGCGGCATCGAACCTCAAAATCAGTGGCGCGTTACCGAGGAGGAGCGCTTTGCGGCCGCCGGGCAACTGACACCCGAACAGCGGGCGGCAGTGATCCGCATCTTCCTGCTCGACTTCTTCCGCACAACG
This sequence comes from Alistipes sp. Marseille-P5061, assembly GCF_900290115.1. Taxonomy (GTDB): domain Bacteria; phylum Bacteroidota; class Bacteroidia; order Bacteroidales; family Rikenellaceae; genus Alistipes; species Alistipes excrementigallinarum. The sequence continues at coordinate 120,052 of NZ_LT985749.1, read as the reverse complement.
GCCCGGGATTATAACTGTACGGACGAGGAGGTGGACACGCGCCTGATGTGCCGGTTTGCCGATTTGAATTTCGAGGCTCAAAGCCGGACCGTGCAGGAGAAATACCTGGCAACCTACGAACGACGCCGGACAAAGTTGCAGGAGCAGATCGACGACCTGAAGGCGCAGGAGGAGGCCCGGGCTTTGGCCGAATCCCGGGAATTGGATGCAGAATCCATTCCCGAAGGACTCCCCGAGGAGCCGGAAGCGACGCCCGACACGGAGATTCCGGCGCCGCCTGCCGAGCCGCTGATTATCCCGGCCGATCCGGAGTTCGGCCCGAACAAGACGGCAGAATCGCTGGCCGCCTGATCCAAGTAAAACCGACGGAGCAATCAAACGATTGCTCCGTCTTTCATATCTGCAACTATGAACAGGACACTCAAAAAATTGCGAAACCGATACCGCAGATTCTTCCGACTGCAACCTGCCATGATACAGCCCGCCATCCCGGATAACAGTCCTAATCCGTGGCGATGCGAGGAGTGTGGTTCTCGTCATGTCTACTATCAGGCATGGGTTGATGGTAATACCAATCAAATTTACTCGATAGATGATAATCGTGAAGATATGTGGTGTGATGACTGCCAAGACCACACCTGCCAGGTTCGAGAAAGTGAATTGATGAAAGAGATAATCAATCCATGGTGGGAGAATAAGCTCGTGATAGCGGACCGGGAAAAAATGACCGGTCTTACTCAAAAAGACTTCAATCCCCAAGAGGATTACCGTGCATTCCGGGAAGCCTGCAATCGTTGGTGGAATACCAAGGCGAATGAAGAAAAGATTGAAGTGTGGCGGCTCGCTACCCAATTCGAATCATAACCCTTTCAAAACTTTCAGCATGAAAAACCACAATCTGATAGATGCCATAGCACCCCGACTGACGGAGCTGATAATCCAGCGTATTGAACACCTCGAAACCGATTGGCAGAAACCGTGGTTCACGGACCTCGCGCACGGTCTTCCCCGCAACCTGCGCGGCACGCCCTACCGGGCCGGGAACATTCTGATGCTGCTTTTCCTTTCGGGAATAGCGGACTATCAAACGCCAATCTTCATGACCTTCCGGCAGGCCAAGGAGGAGGGGCTGAATATCCTCAAGGGCTCCCTGTCGTTCCCGGTCTACTTCTGGAAAATTTGCATCCGCCACAAAGAGACCCGCCGCAAGATCGACCTCGAGGAGTACCGCCAGCTTCCGAAGGAGACCCGCAAACAGTACGAGGTCATTCCCATCATACGCTACTATTCGGTCTTCAACCTCGACCAAACGGATATGCAAGAGAAGCAACCGGAACGCTATGCGGCGCTGACGGCCCGTGCCGAGCGGAAGGATTACTCCGACGGCATGGTCTGCGAGCCGATCGACCGGATGGTCGAGCAGCAGGCGTGGCTCTGCCCGATCGAACTCCGTTACGGCGACCGGGCTTACTACACGCGCCTGCACGATCGGGTTGTCTGCCCGCTCAAGGAGCAGTTCCCGAAGGGCGAAGCCTTCTACGGGACGTTGCTGCACGAGGTGGCCCACAGCACGGGCCATGCCGAGCGTCTGAACCGCACGATGGGGAGCAACTTTGGCGACGAAGAGTATGCCCGCGAAGAGTTGGTTGCGGAGCTGACTTCGGCGCTTTGCGGTGCCATGGCTGGCTTTGCCACGACGCCCCGTGAGGAGAATGCCGCCTATCTCAAAGGGTGGCTTACGCAATTGCGTCGGGAACCTGCCTATCTGTTCGATATTCTGGTCGATGTCAATCGGGCCGCCCGGTTGATTTTTGACCATTTGGAGACTGGAGCCGACGAAATTGTAGAAGAGGAGACTGAAGCTCCGGCTGCATAGATTTTTGTTGCCGATTGTTGAACCATGCCGCAGTCTTCGGGCTGCGGCTTAATCCTTTCAAACCATGAAAACCACCCATCCAATCTATGACGTCTACTTCCGCATCGAGGCGGATTATAACGACGGACGCATGTCGCACGAACAGCACGACCGATTCTACACGGAGATCCGCGCGCTCTTCTCGCGTGCCGGCTTTACGATCCTGGAGAACCCACCGGGTTGTCCCTCCTTCCAGTTGGGAACGACCTGTCTCTACTGCCACCCGACAGAGCTTTCCGGCCCGATCGAGGAACCGCATATCGCCCTTGTCGAAAGAGTTCTGCGACCGGGAACTTCGTTTCAATATCAGACAACGGACCGCTACGACCGGCTCTATGACTTTACCGTCGAAGAGGAGTTGGCCTACTACCGACAGCACTATTCCGAACAATTTTTTCTTGAGGCTTTCCGCACCTCGGATCCATCGAAATACCACCTTCGGGATGAGGTCCTTGAAGAACTGGTGCGGCAACTGATGGTGCACACTGTTCGCGCACCGCTGGGCTGTTCGTTCGATTCGCCGTGTGTGCACTTCGTCCGGGAGACCTGCGCCTCACTGGTCCAACGGGGCTTGCTGATAGAAATTCAACGCAAGAAACCTTATGGAACCATGACTTATTGTCGAACCAAATAACAAATCACGCTATGGAAATTATGTGTGAGGAGTATTTTGATGATATTGTTCCAAAAGTGTGTCTGGGGGATAAATAAAAAAGTCTACAGATTTTTTAGATTTGTAGACTAGTAACTTTTAGAAATTAATCCGTTGCAAAAACGTTTATTCTGAATTATTGTGTTACAAATACTCTCCAGCTTCCTTCCTTCTCGCCACGCTCCACATATTTTTTGGAAATCAACTGATCCAGCAGTTTCTGTATAGCCGTCACACTAATACCTGTTTCCTCTTTCATGTCTGCCAATGTTAATGTTGGCTGTGTTCGCATAGCGTTCAGAATTTTCGTATAATTGGGGGTTCGGAAGGCAATCCGTTCCCCATCATACCACCATACATTTTCATTTTGCTCGCTTACAAACAATACATCATTATATATTTCCGTAGCTACCAGATCATTGAAATATTTCAAAAAAGGGTGGATGTCCTTGATGTCTGCATGGGCTCCATCACTGGGGACAGGGCCAACCTCCATATCAGTTTGGTGTAAAGCGTCTAAATACTCACTTTTTTTACGACTGCGTACTACAATCATCGGATAGTCATGGCGAGTCAGAATGTAGTTCACCATCAGTCGTGCAATACGACCGTTGCCGTCCTCGAATGGATGAATGCGTATATAACGATAGTGAAACAGCGCGGCCAACTCTACTGGAGATAATTTCCCCTCTTTCTCCGCGGCATTATACCAATCCACCAGATCTCCCATTAATCCAGGAGTCTCCTCGGGTGAAGCATATTCGAATCTGTCCCCATACCGTGTAATAACACTGTTCGGTCGTGTCTTATACTGGCCGGCATGAATTACATAACTTGTTTGCATGCCGCCAGGCAAATTACGATAAACAGTATAATCTTCTCGTAATATGGTTTTATGTAATGTCCGGATAAAATTCTGTGTCAATGGCACTCCCTTCACCGTAGCCTCTTCCGTCATCATTCGCAGGCCTACGTTACTAGCGGTCATTTCTTGTACGTCACGCACGTCTGCCTCCCCAATCACTTTGCCGAAAAGCAGCAGAATTTCTGTCTGTCCATAAGTTAACGTGTTACCCTCAATGTGGTTGCTGTTGTAATTGAAATCCACTGTAAAACGTCGGCTAAGCCGTTCTTTATCCTTTTCTAACAGTGGTTGCAAATTCTGCCATGCTGCAAGAGCCTTTTTTATGTTAAGATATTTCATACGGACATCTATTTTCCAACCATATTGCAAAGATAACATAATTCTTGGAAAAGGTTGTATATGTACAACCTTTTTGCTTGTTTTTTGAAATGTGCTTTGAAGGTTTAGTCTGTGTGAAAATCTGGTTCACGCGATAATCGCGTGTTGGGATAAGTGGTTCCCAATTTGTTGAGTGGATATAAAAATAGCGAGTAGGTCGCTAAAGAAATTAGCGACCTACCTGCTACATAAGGTTTATTATTTCTTGCAATCCTTACAATGCCTTTGCCCCGAGCAGCTCCTTGCTCGAAATTTCGAGACATTGATGGCGAGCTCCGTCCTTCTCGGCGATCTCCAGCAGGAGAATCTTGTCCTCCTCGAGTGTCAGCTTCGGAAGAGCGAAGACGATGCGCTGGCGCTGGTGCCCGCGCACAATCGAGGGGTCGTTGCAGACCCGCAGCGGTTCGATGATGCGCTGCTGTTGAGCCGTGCGTTTGGCCGCTTTGCGGTCCGCGACGACAAAGCGGCGATAGTCCACCTCGAAGGAGATGTTCGTGTTGTTGGCAATCTGCACATGGAGGTAGATTACGTCGTTGTGGACGTAGATTCCCCGCACCTCGACCTCCACGCCGTATTTTCGGGTGTGGATTCCCTTTACGTCCGCGCGGTTCTGGCGGTAGATGTCGCTCAACACGCGCTTCACCGTGGCAGGACGTTCCCGTCCAATCTCGCGGAGCAGTACGCGCCCCTCGTCCGCACGGGTCGTTTCTGAGGCTGACGCAGGCTGTGTCGCCGGGGTCTCCGCGGCCGCAATCTCGATGGTCGACGTGGAGGGGTTCTCGGCATACCGGGCATCGAAGGTGTAGAATCCGCCGTCCTCGGTAATTACCGTGAGGTTGGTCTCCTCCGCAAAGTCGCGCACGGCGGCCTTCACCCGCACGACATTTTCCGCGCCGTCGGCCTTCCCGGCGATGATGGCCATCGAGCCGATGTCGATGTAGGTTACGGGCGCCGGAAAGAGGATATGCACGGTCTTCGTAAATCCCACCTCGATGGTGCGGGGCGTGAGCCCCTGCCGGGACGAGGTTCCGTCGTTTTGGGCCATGACTTTGGCCGCGGCAAAAAGAGCGGCCAGAAGAGTCAGATAAATGAGGTCTCGTTTCATGGTGTTGTCGTTTAGTTTTCTTTGGAGATTAACAGAATCTGGTGGTTGGCCTTGAGGGTGATGCGCACCTCGCGGAGTTTCTCGGAGAGGTAGCGGGAGGATGCCTGAACCCCGCCCCGTGCCAGCTCTGCGAGGACCTGCTGCCCGGCCGAGTGGGTGATGTTCACGCTCGTCCCGGCCGTCTGCCCCACGGATGCCAGCGCCTCCTTGAGGGCTGTCCGTTCGCGGGAGTTGGGGACGTTGATTCCCGGCTGGCCGTCGAGATCATACGCCTCTGCCTGCACCTGGAAGATGCGTCCCCGGTATTCGATGGAGGTTACCGTCACCCGCAGCCGGTCGGTCGTTACGGAGACGGCGCCGTAGAGCGGCGTATTGCGGGGGATCACCTCGCCGTCGATGCGTACCGGTTCCAGCAGTCGGAGGGCGATTGTCGAGCCCACACGCACGACCTGTGTCTGCGCGATGCAGGCCCGGATGGTCGGAGCCGTATCTACCGGAAGAACGCCCGCGGCCGTCAAAAACCCGATGTTGCGCTCCCGCGCGGAGTCGATCCGCGGATTGAGGGTCGAAGCCCGGACATCGCCCTCGCGGACGGGTCGCATGACGCTGAAACGTCCCGAGGATTTCGCGCCGTCGGCCTCGCTTGAAACCTCCGTTCGGCCTCCGAGGTAGCGCTGTGCGAGGCGGTACTGCTCCTCGGCCACCTCCATCGGGTCGGGCTGCTGCCGCTCGATGTCGAGTTGCTGCTGCAGGGAGGCCACCTGCTCGCGAAGCTCTTCGACTTCGGCATTGCGCGGCGGCGCGGCGTAGAATTGTCGGGCCTGCTGCTGCATGGCGCGGTTTGCCTCGGCAGCCCGGCGCACGGGATCATCGGTCGGAGACTGCGGCTCCGTGTTGCGAAGCTCCTCATCGAGCAGCGAGAAGGAGTTGTTCCCGAGGGTCATCATCCGGTTGCGGGACTGCTCCTCGCTGGCCACGCGCTCCGCGGCCTTGCGCTTGTCGCCCTCAATCTTCGGGGCCTTGCCGTCGGGCAGCGTGGTGTTGATCCCTGCCTGCCCTTCGCCGATCGTGGGCGCGGGTTTGAAGAGGAACCAGATGAATGCGATGACCAGGCAACTTCCGACTGCGGCCATCAGGACGACTTTTCTTTTTCGCTGACGCTCGAATGCCGCAGCAGAATCGGGCGTCGATGTGTTTTTTTGTCTCTCTTCCATGGTTATCGAAGTTTCAGATTTTCCAAAGAGGGAGGTGCCATCCTCCCGAAGTCGAATTGCGGTGCAGGGCCGAAGAGCAGCAGCCCGTAGAGCCCGACCAGCAGCAGAAACATCCCCAGGAGGATGCACCGCCGGGTTCGGGGCGAGAGTTGGTCGTGCCAGCGACGGATACGACGGCGCAGCCAGCGCACGCGGCTTTGGATAAGTGCTTTAACGGTCATAGGTCTGCAGGTCCTTATTTTCGACAATCATCAGATCCTCGACCAGAAACCCCTGCGGGTTGTTGTCCGAGCGGGAGACGTTGACCAGTCGGCAGGTCGTGACGAGCGACCGCTCGGTGATCGTGTTCTCGCGCATGATGCGCTGCCGGGCATAGGTCGTGGCTTCGTAGGGATAGCGGTCGAAGTTGCAGCGGATGCTGTCCACATGGACCATCTGCGAGACGTTGGCGGCAATCAGCCGGTTGAAGAACCCCTTCTCCTGCAGGAACTTGTAGTAGGATAGAGCGCTTTTGTCTGCCATCTGCAGGGCCCGTTCCATGTTCGACTCGATGGCTGCCTTGTCGGGCGAGAGCGAGAAGAAGAGTTCGTGGAAGCGGCGCACATGCTCGCGGGCCTCGACGGGACGGTTCTGGGCAAGGTCCTGCGAGAGGGCGACCATGAGCGAGCGCCCGTTGTCGAGGACGTAGATCTTCTCGCGCTGTCGCTCGGCAAAGGCATACGAGAGGCTGACGGCCGTGATGGTCACCACGGCGCAGATCCCGGCGAAGACGAACGCATAGAGACGCAGCTGCCGGAAGGAGGTTTCGATGTTCAGCAATGATTTGAATTCCATGATGCGATTACTTTTTGAGGATTAGACGAGCTGCGGAAGCCAACCCCTTTCCGGCGGCTCCGACCGTGCTTTTGGTCCCGGCCCAGACCTTCCCGGTAATCCAGCCGGCACCGCCGCTCACAAGCGACGTGGCGCGCGAGATGGTCCGGTTGTAGGAGGAGAAGCCGTTGGCCTGCACGACCCATGAGGCAATCGAAGGGATGCAGAGATAGCCGCAGATGGCCACGAGGATGAAAATCAGGTTGATGCTGTTCGACATGTCAAAATACCAGTTGTAGTCCTGCGCCATCATCTCGGCATCGTGCTGCAGCGAGAGGGTTTGCAGTCGGGCGATGATGGCCGAGAAGAGGTCCGAGATAGGGAGCCACAGGTAGATGGAGATGTACTTGGAAAACCATTGCACCAGGGTGTTTTGAAATCCGTCGAAAATCGAGATGGCGAAAGCGATGGGCCCGAGCAGCGAGAGGACAATCAGGTAGAAGGTCCGCAGCACGTCGAGGATCACGCCCGCGGCGGCGAAGAAGAGCTCCATGATCGCGGTGAGGGCCTTCAGAATCATCCCCTTGATGCTCCACGACTTCCGCTCGCTCTGCATCCGGTCGAGGGCTTGCTGTGACTGCTCGTCGATGCCCAGGGCCTGCAACTCGCGCTCCTTCTCCTCGTCCTCGGTGTAGTAACTCTCTGCCGGAAGCCGCTCGCGGCTCTCCTGTTCGAGGCGTACGCACTCCTGTCGCCACTCCTGCATGTTGAAGGTCTGGCCGACCATCAGCGAGTGGGTGGCCTGCACCAGCGGTGAGAGGATTCCGTTGAGCGACCCGAGCACAAGGGTCGGGAAGAACATGATGCAAATGCCAATCGCCATAGGTCGCAGCAACGGGAAGAGGTCAATGGGTTCGGCCCGGACCATCGCCTGCCAGATGCGGTAGGCAATGTAAATTAGGGCCCCGATTCCGGCTATGGCCGTGGCAACTTTGGCCATCGGATAGCAGAGAACCATCATGTCGTCGTAGAGAACGCGGAGAATCGTGTGGATGTTCTCCGAAATGGAGAGTGCCTGTATCATCGCTACCAGTATCGTTGTTCGTCGGTTCCGTAAAGAGCCATCGCGCGGTCGAGGTCGTTGCGTCGGGCGCCGCGCAGCAGCGAGATGGAGATGTTCTTGCGCGTGTAGTAGCGGGCCAGATCCCGATGGTGGCGCAGCACTCCATAGACCCGTTCCACCACGTCGATGCGGTCCTTATCCGTCAGCGACATGTCCGTGGGGTTGACAATATCCTGCAGCTCCTTGAGCTCCCCGGCCGACTCCTCGATGATGCGGGCATATCCCGTGGCGATGGCCGCCAGTTCCGCGGCCGAGAAGTTGTCATCGACCACCATGCGCTGATAGCCGTTGACGTAGATGTCGGAGATCTCCCCGACGAGCAGCATGCACTGCTGGACCTTGCGGGCCGAGCGGACGAGGTTGTTGACCGCCTTCAGCGCGTCGTAATATCGCTTTCCTTGCTCGTAAATCTTTACGGTCTCTTGAAAACTTTGCAGGAGGGTCGAGCCGTTGCGGGCCGCTTCGACGATCTGTTTGGTGGAGTTGATGATTCCCTGTGCGAGGTTCGTAGGGTCCGTGACGACCCATTGTGCCTGCGCGGCCCGGGCTGTCAGGAGCAGCCCGAGGCAGAGCAGAATGATGCGTGGTTTCATGGTTCGGTCGTTTTTTGAGGGTGGTTCAATGTCTCAATTTGCGGGGTGCCGCTTCGGCGGGCTGCATCATCGCGGGGTCCTCCCCGGCTGCAGGGCGAAAGAGCCCTTCGAATACTTCACGCCACTTCATGCCTCGGGTTCATGATCCGTGAAACACTCTTCGGAAATGCTCTCCTGCTCCGCACGTCGGCAAGCCCGCTCCTCCGCGACAAAGCGTCCGTAGCAGCCCAGCAGCAGCGTATCGCTCTCGGGGTCGAGCTCGATGGGGTGCATGTCGCGTGGATTGTCGCGGCTGCCGAAGAGCAGCGTGCGACGCTCGGCCGTGATGACGGTATCCTGCACCAGCCGCCGGTAGCAAAGCGTGTTGTCGAAGATCAGCATCCGGTAGGTTCGGGTGCAGATGCGGCGGATTGTGGCCGAGAGGTTGTTCTCCGTCGAGAGCCACGAACCGCAGATGCAGTCGTAGGCAATCTCCTCCTGCAGCGAGGTGATAAGTCGCACAAGCTGGGTGCGTTGTCGGATTTCGGCCCGCAGCGCCGTGAGCGCCTCCGCGGGGGTGATGTTTGGGGTACTACTCATGGTAAGTTGTTTTGAAGGTTGGACAAATCGCGTTTGAAAATACCTCCCGGAATGACCAGCAGCAGGTCGGAACCGGGGGTGTGGAAGAGGTCGACACGCGCTCGGCCGTAGTCCTCGTAATGGATGCACGAGGCATACTTCAGCGGGTGCCTCTCAAAGGATTCACGACCCGTCCGCGAATCGTAGCGATGGATGCGAATCCAGAAGCCATCGTCCCGATGGTCAATCTCGAGCCGGGTGTCATTCCGTGTCGAACGCCACTCGCCGCACAGCGGGCGGATCTTGTGGTATTCGAAATCGTAGAAGAGCCGAAATCCGCCGAGCAGGGCCAGCAACGCCAGCAGCAGCCCGACGCAGCTCCAAAGAATCTGTTTCATGGCCGGGAATTTTGGTCTTCCCGCTCGCTGGCCAGCGCGCGGATGGCTGTCTGGATGTCGCCGCCGAGCTTCTCGGCCCGGGCCATCACCTCCATCTTCTCCCGCTCCTCGGTGGTGTAGCAGAGATACTCTTCGGTCGAGACCTCCGTGGCGTAGACCGCCGACTGCATGCCTCCGAGTCCGATCCAAACCTCCTTGTAGGTGCGGCGGGGATCGTTCGCCTGGTTGATTGAGAGAATCTGCGCCCGCTCCTTCTCCGAAAGGCCGAGCAGCGTCTGGATCTGGTCGAACTTGTTCATGTACTTGCGCTGGTCGAGGAGAATCTTGCAGTCGGCATTGTTGATAATCGACTCCTTGACAATCGGCGAGGAGATGATGTCGTCGACCTCCTGCGTAACGACGACCGCCTCGCCGAAATACTTGCGCACCGTTTTGTAGAGGTAGCGGATGTAGGTCGACATGTTGGCCGAGGTGAGAGCCTTCCAGCACTCTTCAATCAGAATCATCTTGCGGATGCCTTTCAGCCGCCGCATCTTGTTGATGAAGACCTCCATGATGATGATTGTCACCACGGGAAGCAGCGTGCGGTTCGAGGAGATGTTGTCCAGCTCGAAGACGATGAAGCGCTTCGAGAGCAGGTCCAGCTGCCGGTCGGAATTGAGCAGGTAGTCGTACTCGCCGCCCCGGTAGTAGGGCTCCAGCACGTTGAGCAGGTTCGCCAGGTCGAAATCCTTCTCGCGGACGTGCTTCTGCTCCAGCAGCCGCCGGTAGTCCGAGGTGAGAAACTCGTAGAAGGTGTTGAACGAGGGCTGAATCGAATCGTCCGTCTTGAGCTTCGAGAGGTAGAGGTTCACGGCGTTCGACAGGGCCACCTCCTCCGCGCGTGTCGGCTCCTCGGATTCGCGTTTCCAGAGCGTCAGCAGCAGGGTCTTGATTGACTCGCGCTTCTCGATGTCGTAGACCCCATCCTCGACGTAGAAGGGGTTGAAGGCGATGGGCTCCTGCTCGGTGTAGGTGAAATAGATGCCGTCGCGTCCCCGCGTCGTGCGGTGGATCAGCGAGCAGAGCCCCTCGTAGGAGTTTCCCGTATCGACGAGCAGAATATGGGTCCCCTGTTCGTAATACTGGCGGACCATGTGGTTCGTGAAGAAGGACTTCCCGCTTCCCGAGGGCCCCAGGATGAACTTGTTGCGGTTGGTGGTGATGCCGCGCTTCATCGGAAGGTCCGAGATGTCGAGATGGAGCGGAACCCCCGTAAGCCGGTCGGCCATCTTGATGCCGAAGGGCGAGAGCGACGAGCGGTAGTTCGTCTCGCCGTTGAAGAGGCAGACCCCCTGCTCGAGAAAGGTCAGAAAGCTCTCCTCGGCGGGGAAGTCGGCTTCGTTGCCGGGGATGGCGGCCCAGAAGAGCACCGGCACGTCCACCGTGTTGTGGTGGGGCGTGCAGCCCATCGTGGCGAGTTGCGACCCCACGTCGTTGCGCAGCCGCTTGAGCTCCGCCTCGCTCTCGGCCCAGACCACGACGTTGCAGTGGCATCTTACGGAGCGCAGCCCCTGCGAATGAGCTTCGTTCAGGTAGAGGTCAATCCACTCCTTGTTCAGGGCGTTGCCGCGCGAGTAGTTTGCCAGTGAGTTCATGTTGCGGGCCCGGGCTTCGAGCCGCTTGAGGGTCTCGTCGTGATTGTCCAGAAAGAGATACTGGTTGTAGATGTGCGAGCATCCGAGCAGCAGCCCCGCGGGGGCCGCGAACGAGAGCCGGCACTCCGAACGGTCGGTCGAAAGGCGCTCGTAGCGGAAGTCCGTCGCGACGCTCTGCGGCAGGAGATCCAGATCGGAGAGCGTGTGCATCGAGAGCAGCTTGTCGCCGATGCGCATCATGCCCGGATCGAGGCGGATGTCCTCGTTGACCGCTGCCTGCCGCTCGTCCGTGAGGGCGAAGTAGCGGGCCAGCAGTCCCGCATCGGAATCCGTGCCGACAATCTCCGCCTCCGTGAGGCGGTCGACCCGCAGCAGCCCCGAATCGTTCAGAATGCGCTCCATCTGGGCGACGCTCTCCAGAAAACGGGTCACGGCCTCCCCGTCGCGGATCTCCTGCGGAATGATGAAGCCCCGGCACAGCACGGACGCGGCACTCGTCTGCCGCAGCCGCTCGGGGGTGCTCTTCGTGATGAAGAGGTGGCAGGTGTGGCGCAGAAAGGGACGTTCGTTGAAGTGGCGTTCATAGGCACGGGAGAGAAACGTGCGTTCGGCCTCGGGATTGGGTGTTTCGTAACGCTCCTCGATGAAGAGGTCCTGCTTGTGGACGACGGTGTGGTCCAGGAGGACCTTCAGGGCCTTAATCCAGGTGGCGTGCAGCGCCTCGTACTCCTCGGCCGTCAGGGTGAAGAGCTCCGGAAGCGTCACGCGGAAGGCGGCCGTCACGTCGGCGAACTTCGAGAGAATGCAGTTCCCCTCGACGGCCAGCAGCGGGAATTTCGACTCGAGGGTCGAAGTTTTCAGGGTTCCTCGCATGGCATCAGCGTTTGGGTAAGGTTCGACGTTCGAGCAGGCGGCGCACACTCCGGCGGTGGATGATGCGGCGCGGATGCTGCCGCAGGGCGAGGAGCTTCATCAGACCGTGGGGTCCGAAGCGGCGATTCAGATAGAAGGTCGCCCAGGTGAGGCCGCTGCCGCCCGCGACGGCGAAGAGGATGCAGATGCCCTGCGGAACCCCTCCGGCGTAGAGGATGACAAAGAGCAGGAAGATGCCCAGCAGCCCGGCAACAAAGAGGATCAGATAGTGCGAGGTCAGCCCCTGGAATTCGACCTGACGGTCGACGCCCTTGTGGATGGTGTACTGTGCCATGTCAGAGGAAGAAGGAGCGTAAGACGGTGCCGACGATGACCAGAAAGACGCACGAGAGGAAGAGCGCCGTGGCGGACTTCGAGGCGTCGGGATCGCCGCTGTTGAACTTCGAGTAGACGCGGACGCCGCCCACCAGTCCCAGCACGGCAGCCACGGCGAAGATCAGTTTGGTGAGCGGGTCGAAATAGGAGGTGACCATGTTGGTCGCCTCGCTGATTCCGGCCATGCCGTTGCCCTGTGCGAAGGAGGTAAGCGATGCGGGGAGCATCAGAATCAAGAAGATTGCGCTTTTTTTCATCGGTTTTGCAGTTTGGTAATGGGTGTGAAAAAGGCCGCAGCCCGCCTTTCGAGGCAGTCTGCGACCGGACGGAAGCAAACCGTTGCTTCCCGTAACAAATCATCCGGGCATTAGCCGTAATCCCGATTCCAGTTCATTGTGCATTCGTTTTTTTGAGGGTCAGACATAGTTTCGCAGGTCAAAATTCTCAATCTCGCGGCGCTCCTCCTCCGTAACATCCGGCGCAAAGATGCGCTCGCCCGCTTCGGCACTCCGGAGCAGCGCCTGTACCTCCGGATCGTGCAGCTCGCCGTTGTTCGGCAGGGACGGAGGCCGCAGCGCTGGACGGGGCTCCCGCGGCTCTACGGTCTCGCCGTTCTCACGGATTGGACCCTGGAGGACCAGCTCGCCCCAGCCCTGCATCGAGGCCGGCTTTTCGGCCGGGGGCGGAACAAATGTAGCAGCATCTTCGGGCTTTGATTCCGCAGGTGTCGGAATGGCCTTCCGAGGCCGCGGATGGCCGGTAACAGCGTAGTGTTTCGGGATAATCAGCAGCGGTGTTTCTCTCTGGCGGGACTCGGCGGCCTGCTCCGAATCGACCTTGCTGCCCGGCCCGTCGGCCCGGGATTCAGCGGACCTGCGCCACCGCTGCGGGAACCATCGCCGAAGCCATCGTGCAATTCGTTCGAGAAGGGAATTCGGGAAGCCCATTTTCAAAACAGCTCTTTCTTGCCGCGTTCCTCGTAGATGCGGTTGATCTCCTCCTTGTACTGGGCAAGGTGTTGCCGCAGGATGTGTTCCGCATAGGAGGTGACGGTCATTCGTTCGCCTCCGACCTTCCGGACAATCTCCAGAATCTTCTGCTTGGTGGCTCCGCTGACGTAGATGGCGCTCCGTGCCCGAATGGTGAGCGGCGTCATGAAAATCCGCTCAAACTCGGTCGCGGCCTTTGTCTGGTCGGCGTCTTCCTGGTCGGAGATTCGGTTTTTTCGCTTCGTTCGCCAGAAATATCCAATTTGGATGGCAAGAGCAATTCCGAGGAAAACGATTGCAAGTAGGAGATAAGATGGGTTGTAAAACATGGCAGTAAGGTTTTTAGGTTAAACAATGGTCTCCTTGTTACGGGTTTTGTAGATTCGGTTGATTTCGTCCCGGAAGGTGGTGATATGGTGGCGCAGAATGTTGTCCACGAAAGAGGTGGCCGTAAGACGCTCGTTGCCAATCTTTTTGACAATCTCCAGAATCTTGAGTTTGGTGGCACGACTCACATAGAGGGAGGCTCTGAGGTCGTAGTTCACGGGTTGCAGGAATGTCTGCTCGTAGTCGGGAAGGGGCATGGTGCGCCGACGGCGATTCTCCGCTGCGAAGCTCTGCGGCAATTCATCCACGGCTGGAGCATCTGCCGTCGCTGTCTCCGGTTCGGGAACCGGCTCCGCTGGGTCGGGAAGCTCCGGGGACTCTTTTGTAGAGGCATCTTCCTGGGTACTCTTTTCGCGGGGTGAGGCTTCGCCTGCAATCATCTTTCGGATCAGGCCCTCGTCGATTTCCATTTTCTGTCGCTTGGCCATATCTACAGGGTTTGAAGCAGGGTGAGCATCTCATGGGCCAGATTTCCAATCCGGGAATCGGCCGTAAAGGCTCTTTCCGGGGCCAGCAGGGTCGAACGTCCCACGCCCGTGCCGTCGGCCAGCAGCTCCTTGTTGAATTTCGACCGGTAGGGTAGGCGGGTCTCCATCAGCGGCAGTCCGAGCTGGCGGATGATGCCATCATACAGGTCGTAGAGCGACGTTTTCTCACGACGGTCGACCATCGTCCAGAAAAGAAAGATGCGCTTGAGCCGGATTGCCGGATTTTCGACAAGTTGCCGCGAAAGGATACGGGCAAAGGAGAGCGCGCTCTCCATGACAATCTTGTCGGCCTTCATCGGAAGGAACAGGCTGTCCATCTTCGAGAATGTCTCAATGACACCTTCGGTGTTGACCGTCCCGGGCAGATCGTAGAGTGTGATTTGCGGAGCATATTCCTTCTCCGATTTGAAACGCTCGGCCTCATCGACCGCTTTGTCCGGAGTGGTACGGACAACAGGCCAGAGCTTTTGTCCCGAGACCCTGAACTGCCGCATCATCAGCAGTTTGTAATAATCATTCGAATCAAGAATCTCCAACTCGCGGGTGCGTTGCGTGTAGATTGACCATTGGGGATAGTCGCAGTCGACGACCAGTACCTTGAGTTTGCAGATGTAGTGCAGATAGCTGGCGAGAAGCGTCGTAAGAGCCGACTTGCCGACACCTCCCTTCTGATTGCAGATGGAGATGTTCCAGGAACCGGATGTCTGTTGATTGGAAGTTTTCATCGTTTGAAGATTTGAGGGGTTGATGATTGGTCGTGTTGGATTTTCAACTCTATATTCATGGATGTGCATGAATCTCCTTTTGAATGGATATTTCCAGAATTCCAGAATTCCAGAATTCCGGAATTCCGGAAATCTGTAAATCTGGAAATATTTATTTGGAGAAATCTCTTCTCCATCGAATATCCATGCCGTCATGTGTCGGTTTGAATCCATCTGCCCGCAAGGTAATGCGGTTTTTGGAGGTTGGTTCCCGGTGTCCTCCGGAGGCCTCGCATGGCCGACAACCGCGCTTTTTAATTCCTGAAGATCCTCGTAATATTGCAACGGAGAATCCGCCCGTGTTTTTTTGTTTCGGAGATGCTTTTTCGGGAGAGGAATTGTCCTCTGCGGATGCCGGAACTGTACCCGTCGCCTGACGGGAGCGAGGTGTACCTTTGTCCGACAACCGGCGGTTTGTCCGACAAAGGTCCTCGCTCTGCGAGGCGGGTGAGGTTCTCCCAAGTCGAACCCCAAATCTTCCATCGAATGACCCGTCAGCGAAAAAACAACCCTCTATCTCAAACTCCGAGTTACAAATACTCGTTCCGACTCAACGAGGAGCAGGAGATTCGCTTCCGGCAGATGCTTGCTGCCGCCGGATTGGAGCACAACCGCAGCCAGTTCATCGTCAAACGACTCTTTGCCGAGCGCTTCGAGGTTATCCGCCGTGACCCTTCGAAGGTGGAATTTCTGACACGTCTCAACGACCTTTACTTCCAGTTTCAGCGTGTCGGAAATAATTATAATCAAGTGGTCCGTGCCATCAACAGCCACTTTTCCAACATCTCGATTCCCCGCCAGATTGCTGCGTTGGAACAGCATACCCGCGAACTGAAAGCGTTGAGTATAGAGATTCTGAATCTTACCAAACAGGCCGAAGGATGGTTGCGAATATAAGGACGGGAGCAACCGTCGGCGGCGCTGTCCGCTACAACGAGGAGAAAGTCAACCGGGGGCAGGCCGAAGTGCTCTTCTGGAATCGGATGCTCTATCCGTTCGATACCGCAGGCCGCATGAGCCACGAACGGTGTATGGCCAGTTTCGAACCCTTCCTGCAGGCGAACCGACGCACGACCAACACGGTCTTCCATGTCTCGCTGAATCCCTCGCCCGAGGACCGTCTGACCGATGAGCAATTGGGCGAGATTGCCCGTGAATATATGGAGCGGATGGGCTACGGCGAGCAACCTTACATTGTATTCAAACACCGGGATATTGCCCGCGAACATCTGCATATCGTGTCGCTTCGTATCGACAGAGAGGGGCGGAAACTGCCTCATGACTTCGAGGCCCGACGTTCCGTCGAGATTACGCGGGACCTTGAGCAAAAATACGGGCTACACCCGAGTGTCAAAGGCCAGGAGCTGCAGGACCGGGAGGAATTGCGCAAGGTGGATTATCCGAAGGGAGATGTCAAGCAGCAGGTCTCCTCCACCGTAAGATTGTGCCTGCGGCATTACCGCTGCGCCTCTTTTGGCGAGTGGCGGACGCTTCTGGAAGCCTTCAATGTCTCGGCCGAGGAACGAACCGGGACCATCGACGGACGCGATTATGCCGGGATGATTTACGGCGCGCTGACTGACGACGGCTATGGCATCGGGACGCCGTTCAAGTCGAGTCGGATCGGAAAAGATGTCGGATATGAAGCTCTGCAACGCTACTACGAGCGTTCGAAAACAGCCTTGAAAGAGCCCGGAGCACTTAATGAGTTGCGGGAAAAGATTGCGGATGGCATGGCGCGGTGTTCAACCCGGACGGAGTTCTGCGAGCGATTGCACGACAAGGGCGTAGATGCGGTATTCCGCCTCAATGCTGCGGGACGAATCTATGGTGTAACCTTTATTGACCACGAGCAGGGAATCGTAGCCAACGGTTCCCTGTTGGGGCGGAATTTCTCGGCCAACGCCTTCGAGCATCAGTTCCATTCCGAAGAGAAGGGTAGGGAAGTCTCCCGGGATTCCTCGGAGCAGGTGAGGCCATCCTCAAAAGAATCGTTCCGGCCGGGGCCGTCTATCCATCCGTTGGACGCGATTCTGGAATTGGCGGATGTGCAAGCCAACGAAGAACAACAACAGCGACATAAGGGAAGAAAAAAGAAAAGAGCGTTACGAAGGTAACGCTCTTTTTTTAATGCTTTATGTTTAGAAAAAAGATGGCAAGAATCATCAGGTAATCTTTCAAGGAGAGCCGTAAAGTATTTAATGCCTTGCGCAATTCATTGTCGACTCGTGTTGTCGTGATTCCGTTCCTGTCTGCTATTTCCTTGTAACTCATTCCCTCGAACTTGTTCGCCGTAAGAATTTGACGCCGCAGTTCAGGCATCCGGGCAATTTGTTTGCGGCATATCTCCATAATCTCCTCGCAGAACAATTCGTTCGGGTTGCAGCATTCGATGGTGTGCGTATAGTAATCCATCACGCACCGCTCCTTCATCAGAATCTTATCATAAACAGCCTTTTTGAGTTCCTTGTTCCGTCGATATTTCAGGCACTCGTTTTTTACAGACTGATATAAATATGCTTCGAATGTTTTGATTTCGATATATTCCCGATGGCGCCACGCGGCAGTAAAACTTTCGTTCACGGCGTCTCGCGCTGCATCTTGATCGCGCAGGTAAGAGTATGCGATTCGACACAATTTCTTTTCGTACCGATGAAAAGATTGTTCGAATGATTCTTGCGTCAATTTCTCCGATACAATTTCCTGCATACTCCTCCTTCTGCTTGTAGAGCAAAGATAGGAAAAAAATATTAAAAAACGAGCAAATGAAATTTTTATATATTTATATAGTAATCAGCGTGTTATAAAATTAAGAAAAATTTATAATTTAATAAAAATATTTATTTGCGCGGCAGGGTACGAATTCACCCTGCTCGTGGATATTTAATAATAGAAGGGATTAATAAATTAAAGCCTCAAAAAAATAGCTCGCAAAAGAATCGGCATTATGAATAAAATTGAAATATCAGACACTTTGCTGTTCAAGTTTTTCCTCGGTGAGACCACGAACGACGAAACCGACCGGATTGCCGCCTGGCTGGATGCCAATCCCGAGGAACACCAAAAATACATGAACGAGGTCCATGAAAAGTTCATCATCAGTATTATGACTGAACCGGACTCCGTTCCCGAAGCTGATACCAGTCTTTGGTATCGAATCACCCATTCACGGGCAATCCGCCAAACCATGGGGATTGCGGCTTCCCTGCTGCTTGTTATTGGAGGATGTTATCTATTTTTTACGTCCCAATTGACGCAAATGGTCGGAAGCCCGACCTGCATCGAATCTCCGACCGGACAACATGTCCGTTTGACGTTGCACGATGGCACTACCGTTGAGCTTAACTCAAAAAGTAAGATTTCCTATCCTGCGCTTTTCATCGGGAAGGAACGTCGCGTCCGCCTGGAGGGTGAAGCCATGTTCGAGGTTGCACACGACGCATCACAACCTTTCATTGTCGAGACCTATGCCTGCGACGTTGAGGTGCACGGTACGCACTTCAATGTGATTGCAGACAAGAATACACAGGAGTTTTCGACTGCATTGTTTGAGGGAAGCGTCACTGTTCGGAACAAAATAAACGATGAGGAAATTCTGATGGAGCCCAATACGGTCGTCAACCTGCGGAACGGGCACTTATACCTCGGAGCACTGAACGACAGGGACAACTATCTTTGGACCGATGGTATTATTTCGTTCGGTGGCGACAATTTTGAGCAGATTGTTGACAAATTAAGAAGGTATTTCGACGTTGAAATCGAAATCCAACGGGAAGAGCTGCCCGAGATTAAGTACAAGCGTCTGAAGATTCGCACCTCGGAGGGTCTTGACCACATTTTGCGCGTTCTGCAGCGCTCTTCGGATTTTACGTATAAATACAACGATCTCGAAAATAAGGTCATTATCAAATGAGATAGCGTAATTTATTCATTAATGTCAAATGCCCCAAATGAACTGCCTATGGAAAAACTCATATAGAACCTGATTCCTCCTATTTTTTGATTGACATAAAAAACCTGCAGGTGTTGCACCACCCGCAGGCCGCAGTTCAATCAAAATACTAACCGATTTTTACTTGAACCTTAACTCACAAATGTATGAATAAAAAGATTATTCAGCAAATCCGTCTGTCTATTCTTTTGTTCGTTCCGGCCCTGCTGTTCCCTCTATCCACTCTTCATGCACAGAATGTGCGGGTTACCATTCGGGGAAATGGGGTGAAAATGGAACAGGTCATCAGCGCAATCGAACGACAGACCCGCTATCTTTTCGGTATCGGAGACAATGTAAATACCAACCAACTGGTCTCTGTTCACGTTGAGAACGAACCCCTGAAGAAAGCCCTCGACGAGATGGTCCGCGGTACGGATATCTCCTATACGGTCGAAGGAACCAATATCCTGTTGTTCCAGCGTGCAAACGCCTCGCAGGAGCGGCCGGTGACGGTCTCGGGCCGGGTGACCGATGCCAAGGGGCAGCCGATTATCGGCGCCTCGGTCATCGTGCGGGGCACCACGCTGGGCGTCTCTACGGACGCTGAGGGGCGCTTCACGCTGGAGGTTCCCGCTCCGGCCTCCTCGCAGACCCTCGAGGTGAGCTATCTGGGCTATGAGACGGCTGCGGTGCCGGTCGGTACGCGGACGTCGTTCGCGGTGACGCTCCGGGAATCGACCTCGGAGATTGAGTCGGTTGTGGTAACGGCCCTGGGCATCAAACGCGAAGAGAAGGCCCTCTCGTATAATGTCCAGCAGGTAGGGGCTGAAGAGATTACCACCGTGAAGGATGCGAACTTCATGAATTCGCTCTCGGGCAAGGTGGCCGGTGTGACCATCAACGCCTCGTCGTCGGGCGTGGGCGGTGCCACGAAGGTGGTGCTGCGCGGTAACAAGTCCATCTCGCAGTCGTCGAATGCCCTGTATGTCATCGACGGTATCCCGATGTACAACTTCGGCGGCGGAGGCGGTACGGAGTTCGATTCGAAGGGTGCCACGGAGTCGATTGCCGACCTGAACCCGGAGGATATCGAGTCGATTTCGGTGCTGACGGGCGCTGCAGCCGCGGCCCTCTACGGTTCGAATGCCGCGAACGGTGCGGTGATGATTACGACGAAGAAGGGGCAGGCCGGCGCCTTGAAGGTGACGCTCTCGAGCAATACGGAGTTTCTGAATCCCTTCGTGCTGCCGGAGTTCCAGAACCGCTATGGAACCGGGTTGAACGGTTCGAGCGCGGGGTCTGCCGTCTACAGCTGGGGACAACGGCTTACTCCGGCTGCGCAAATCGGTTATACACCCAATGATTTCTTCGAAACGGGGCACGTCTATACGAACGCCTTCACGCTCTCGGGCGGTACGGACCGCAACCAAACCTATTTCTCGGCTGCTGCGGTCAATTCCGACGGCATCATCCCCAACAACACCTACGACCGTTACAACTTCACCTTCCGCAATACCAGCTATTTTCTGAAGGACAAGTTGCGGTTGGACGCCTCGGCGAGCTACATCTACCAGCAGGACCAGAACATGACCAACCAGGGCGTCTACTCGAACCCGCTGGTCCCGGTCTACCTCTTCCCGCGGGGAACGGATTTCGACGCCTACCGAATCTTCGAGCGTTACAATCCGGCATCGAAACTGATGGAACAGTTCTGGTCTTCGGACCTCGAGGGCGGTGACCTCCGGATGCAGAACCCCTACTGGATAGCCTACCGCAACCTGCGCAATACGGACAAGAAGCGCTACCTGCTCTCCTTTTCGGCCTCGTACGACATCCTTCCGTGGCTGAATGTCGCCGGGCGCGTCAGGATTGACAATGCCAATTCGCTCTACACGCAGAAGCTCTACGCTTCGTCGAACACGACCATTACGGACGGCGGCAAGAACGGCCACTACACCGAACAGCGCGAATACGATACGCAGACCTATGCCGACGTGATGGTGAATATCAACAAGACGTTCGGTGACGACTGGTCGCTGCAGGCCAACATCGGTGCGTCGATTAACAACGTAAAGACCGACCTGCTGTCATACCGGGGCCCGATTCAGGAGAACGGCCTTCCGAATGTCTTCAACGTTTTTGACCTCGATGATTCGAAGAAGCGGGCCGAGAAGTCGGGCTGGCAGGAGCAGACGCAGTCCCTCTTCGCCTCGGTGGAGGTGGGGTGGAAGCAGATGCTCTACCTCACGGTGACGGGTCGCAACGACTGGGCCTCGCAGCTGGCCGAATCGCCCGAATCGTCGTTCTTCTACCCGTCGGTGGGCCTTTCGTGGGTGCCTACCTCGCTCTGGGACATGGGTCGTGCGCTGACCTATCTGAAGATTCGCGGTTCGATTGCCTCGGTGGGTATGCCCTTCCCGCGGCATCTGACCATCCCGACCTACGAATACGATGCCACAAACAAGGTTTGGACCGCCAAGACGCACTATCCGATTGGCGACCTCTACCCGGAGCGGACCCGCACCTACGAGTTGGGTCTCGATGCCCGTCTGTGGAAACACATCAGCCTCTCGGCATCGTGGTATTGGGCCGACACCTACAACCAGACCTTCGACCCGCAGATTTCCGTATCGTCGGGCTACTCGACCATCTACCTGCAGACGGGCCACGTCCGCAATACGGGTGTCGAACTCTCGGCGGGGTATGACAACACGTGGCGGAATTTCCGCTGGGCAACGAACTTCACCTTCTCGTGGAACAAGAACGAGATTGTCGAGCTGGTCCACAACTACAGGCATCCCGAAACCGGTGAAATCATCTCGAAAGACCGGCTGGAGATTAAGGGCCTCGGCAAGGCAAAGTATATCCTCAAACCGGGCGGTACGCTGGGTGACCTCTACACCAATTCCGACCTGGTCTACAACCGTGAAGGTTTCATCGAGGTGGACAAGAGCGGCAACGTGGCCGTCAAGGACGACTACATGGAGGATATCTACCTGGGCTCGGTCTTCCCGAAATACAACCTGGCGTGGCGCAACGACTTTTCGTGGAAAGGACTGAATCTCGGTCTGCTCTTCACGGCCCGCATCGGCGGTATCTGCTACTCCGCGACGCAGGCCAACATGGACCTGTATGGCGTTTCGGAGGCTTCTGCCGCAGCTCGTGACGCCGGAGGTGTCATCATCAACGGCCGCCAGACAATCGACGCGCAGAAGTGGTATCAGGCCATCGGCGCCCAGTCGGGACTGCCGCAGTACTACACCTATTCGGCGACGAACTTCCGCCTGCAGGAGCTTTCGCTGGGTTACACGCTCCCCGCGAAGTGGTTCCGCGACAAGATGCGGATGACCGTCTCGTTCGTCGGGCGCAACCTCTGGATGATTTACTGCAAGGCACCGTTCGACCCCGAGGCCGTGGCCTCGACGGGGCTGAACTACCAGGGCATCGATTACTTCATGATGCCATCGCTGCGCAGCCTGGGCTTTAACGTAAAATTCCAATTCTAAATGAACAGCAAGACCATGAAAACTACGAATCATAACGTGCAGCGGCTGCTGCTTGCGGTCATGCTGCTCGGCATGGCTGCCTGTACGGGCGACTTCGCGGATATCAACCGCAATCCGAACGAAGTGACCGACGAACAGCTGCAGGCCAACAACTACAAGATCGGCACCAATCTCAAGACCCTGCAGGGGCTCGTTGTTCCGACGCAGGAGCACATGTACCAGTTCCTGGAGAGTCTGGTCGGAGGGCCCTATGCGGGCTATATCGGCGCCACGGTCGACACGTGGCAGAACAAGTTCGAGACCTTCAATGCTTCGGCCGACTGGCGGAAGTGGCCCTTCGTGAACGTCATCAGCGAGACCTACCCGGCCTACCGCGCCATCATCAACGGTACGGACGACGTGACGGCCCACGCGCTGGCCGCCGTCTGCCGCATTGCAATCATGCAGCGCGTGACGGATTCCTACGGTCCGATTCCCTACACGCAGATCATGGCCGACAAGACCGAATCGCTCGAGGTGGCCTACGACACGCAGCAGGAGGCTTATGCGGCAATGTTCGAGGAGCTCGACGCAGCGATTGCCTCGCTGGAGGACAATCTCACGCTGCCGTCTGACGCCTTCGGTCGCTACGACGGGGTCTATGCGGGCAATATCGCGCAGTGGCTGAAGTTCGCCAACTCGCTCAAGCTGCGCATGGCGATGCGCCTGACCTACGTGGACGAGGAGACAGCCCGCACGAAGGCTGCCGAAGCGATTGCCGGGGGCGTCATCACGACGAATGCCGACAATGCGCGGATGCAGACCTCGGACAACCGCATGACGCTGATCTACAACGACTGGGGTGATCATCGCGTCGGTGCAGACATCATCAGTTACATGAACGGCTACAACGACCCGCGGCGCGAGAAGATGTTCACGACGGTACGCCTCGTGGAGAACGGACAGGAGGTGCAGGGTTACGCCGGCATCCGTATCGGCATCAACGTCTCGAGCAAGGCGACGGCCGTCTCCTCCTATTCGAACATGCTCATCACGGGGACAGATTCCTATCTGTGGATGAATGCTGCGGAGGTGACCTTCCTGCGCGCGGAGTACGAACTGCGCTGGGGTTCGGCAGAAAACGCCAGGACGCTCTACGAGGATGCCATCCGGCTGTCGTTCGAGGAGCGGGGGGCAAGCGGCGCCGACGCCTACATTGCCGATGCCACGCATACGCCGGCGGCCTATGTCGACCCGATTGGCCGCTATTCGGTTTCGACGCCGCCGAGCAGCGTGACGATTGCCTGGGACGACAAGGCCACGGATATCGAGACAAACCTCGAAAAGATTATCACCCAGAAGTGGATTGCCATCTTCCCGCTGGGGACCGAGGCGTGGGCCGAACACCGGCGCACGGGCTATCCGCGGTTGCTGCCGGTGGTTGAGAATGCCAGCGGCGGGACGGTGGATTCGTCGCTCGGAGCACGGCGCCTGCCGTACCCGGTAGAGGAGTACACCGAGAATCCGACGAACCTCCAGGCAGCTATCGCCAATCTGAACAGCGAATCCGTCAACGGCGCGGGCGACACACAGGGAACCCGTGTGTGGTGGGACCGCAAAAACCTTTAATGACCAACGCCATGAAAAACCATATCATCACCAATCTGTTCCGCTGCATGGCAGTCTCGGCGCTCGCTTTGGGGGTCGCCGCATGCAGCGACTGGACCGAAACGGAGGCTGTCGAGCAGCAGGTCCGGCGCCCCTCAGATCAGGATCCGGCCTTCTGGGCGGAGTATACGGCTGCGTTGCGCGAATACAAGCAGAGCGAACATTTCCTGACCTACGCCCGACTTTATAATTCGCCGACCCCCTCCGCGAGCGAAAAGGACTATATGCGCTGCCTGCCCGATTCGCTGGATATCGTGTCGCTGACGAATGCCGACAACTTCTCGCGCTTTGACGCCGAGGACATGGTCACGATGCACGAAAAGGGGACCCGGGTGCTCTACCAAGTGGACTACGCCGCACGCAAGGCGGAGTTCGCCGACGCCGCGGCCCTCAAAACCTACCTCGACGGCGTTATTGCCGCGGTAGCTGCCAATGGGCTGGACGGCTATTCGTTCACCGCCGACCCGCTGGATGCCACGGCTACGGCCTCGATTGTCTCGACGCTTTCGGCGGCCAAAACGGACGGCCAGCTGCTGGTCTATGAGGGCAATCCGCTCTTCGTGGCCGAAGCCGACCGCGCGAAACTGGACTATGTGGTCCTCGATACCGAGGCGACGACCGACATCACGACCCTGAAGCTGCAGGTGGTCAATGCCACGGGCTATGCCGGCATCGCACCCGAACGGCTGCTGCTGGCGGCTGCGGCCGGGGCTCCGCTTTACGACGAGGAGGTTGTCGAACATGCCGCCATTACGGAGATGGCCGAGCGGGTCGTTTCGCTGGGTCCGCTGGCCGGACTTGCCGCCTACGACATCGACAACGACTACTACGATGTCGAGCGCAACTACCCGCTGCTGAGCGATGCCATCCAACTGTTGAACCCTTCCAAATAGTGAACCATGAAAACACGGAAAAATATGCTGTTGCTGGCCTGCATCGGAATGGTTGCGGTCCAGACGGCCTGCACCAACTACGACGCCGACGACCACAAGTTCGGCAACGTGGTCTACCTCGACGTGGCGGAGACTTCCGAGGTGCAGGCGGCAACAATCAAGAATACGCTCGATGTCTTCGATCGCACCTTTGCGGCGACGCTGGCCTATCCGTCGGAGCAGGACGTGACGCTGACGGTGACGGTCGATCCGTCGCTGGTCGAGCGATACAATGCCCGTTACGGCACCGCATGGCCGATGCTCGACGCGAAGTATTACACCCTTTCGGCCGAAACCGCGACCATCGCTGCCGGGAAGACGACCTCCGAGACGCTGACGCTCCGTTTGCAGCACCTGCTGGGCGAGGGCGAGGAGCAGGCCGGAGCTCTGCCGCTCGACGAAACCTACCTTGTGCCGGTGACGATCGCGCAGTCGTCGGTCCCGACGCTGGCGACCTCCTCGACGGTCTATTACGTGGTGAAACGTTCGTCGAACATCACCGTTGCGGCGCAGCTCGGCGAGGGCAACTGGATTAACTTCCCGACGCTGGACACCTACGGGACAAACAGTCAGGCGTGGAACGGCTTGACGGCCGTGACCTATGAGGCGCTGATCTACATTGACCAGTTTGCCACCTCGACCGTCACCTCCGACGGGAACACCAATGCCGTCAATATCTCCTCGGTGATGGGTGTCGAGCAGTACCTCCTGCTTCGTATCGGCGACACGAACTTTGAGCGTCAGCAGCTGCAGTTCGACGGTTCGGGCTCCGGTTCGAAATTCGGCAAGTTCCCCGAGCGCGATGCCACGAAGAACCTCTCGGCCGGACAGTGGTACCATGTGGCCTGCACCTACGACCAGGCAACCCGCCGCGTCTGCGTCTATGTCAACGGCGAGCTGCAGAGCGAGGGCACCGAAATGGGTCTCACCTCGATGAGTGAGGATACGCGCATCAACCTTGCCATGCGTGCGCTTTATGACTTCTATCTGAAGAATCCGACGGAGGACAACGAGAAGAAGTACGGCGGTTTCGGCGATGCCTACCAGTTCTTCATTGGCAAGTCGTATGATGATTACCGCCCGCTGAACGGCAAGATTGCCGAGGCGCGCGTCTGGTCCGTGGCCCGCACGCAGCAGCAAATCTGGGAGAACATGTACGAAATTGCCAATCCCGAGAGTGATCCGACCCTGTTGGGTTACTGGAAATTCAACGAGGGTGCCGGGAATACCGTCAAGGACTACTCGATGTACGGTAACGACGGCGTGGCCGAGACCGACATTGTTTGGCCCGACGGTATTGAAATTCCGAAAATCAACGAAACCGAGGAATAACTATGAAACGGAACTATGATATGAAACAGGGAATCTTTGTATTCCTAATGGCCATGGGGGCGCTCTTTTTGGCCTCCTGTGAGGCGGATCCGGTAGATACGACACGTGGAGAACTCCCCGACAAGGAGCCGCTGGAGAATACCTATGTGTCGGTTCGCAGCCAGTTTTCTTCCGTAGAACGGTCGGTTGTCTATTTGATGGAGGGCACGGGGACGACATCCGACCCGATGTATTGTCGTTTGAACCGCCCGGCCGAGAAAAATCTGAATCTTCAGACAGCTCCGGATGAATCGCTGGTCGAAATCTATAACACCAAATACGGAACTGATTTTCTGACCATGCCGGCCGCCAACATTCAGATTGCCGATGACGGACAAATCTCGATAGCCGCCGGGGAACGAATCTCCGAGAAAATAAAAGTGACCTTTAAGGCCGACGGGCTTGAAGCAGGGAAATACCTGGCCCCGATTGTGGTGTCGTCGGACGATGTGGCTATGTCCGATGACGGCGGCATCCTCTACTATGTTGTCAAGGTCCGCAAACCGGAGGTCGGCGATTACGAACTGGACCCCGTAAATACGACGGTATTTTATGTAAATACCTCTGAATATTCGCCTCTGTTGGCTGACGTTTGGGTCATAACAAAAGAAGATTTAATGAATCCAAGTGTCCCGAATCTATGGGAACGAACGTATGGCAATATCGTCAATTTGCGCGTGGTTCAGATTGGCTATGACGAGGCTACTGAGCGGGCCATGCTGGTGCTTAACTCGGATATCCGTTACGTTTTGGAGCATGCCGACCTGCATATCCGACCTTTGCAGGACAAGGGTCGCAAGGTTTGCCTTTCGATTGAAGGCGGCAGTACCGGATTGGGCTTCTGCAACTTGACCGATACACAGATTGCAGACTTCGTGGCACAGGTCAAGGCTTGTCTTGAAACCTACGACATCGATGGAGTGAACCTTTGGGACCGCAATTCTGGGTACGGTGAGGTGGAGGGAATGCCTGCCATGAATACCACTTCCTATCCAAAACTGATCAAGGCCCTGCGCGAAACGCTTGGCTCGGATAAATTGGTAACACTTACCGATTATGAGGAACCGACCGAATATTTTTGGGATACAGAGGCGACCGGAGGCATCGAGGTCGGGAAATACCTCGACTATGCATGGTCGGGCTATATGAGCGAGGACGAGGACGTGCAGATTCTTGACCCGTGGGGTCGAATTGACCAAAGTGAGGGCGAAATGAACGGCATGATGTTCCCTGTAAACAATCATCTTCGTAAGCCAATTGCAGGATTGGAACAATCTCAGTATGGAGCATTTGCTGTGCCTTTTTACTCAGCAACCAGTTCATTTAATCTCAATATGATAGGTTTAATGAATCTTTGGGTATGGAGAATGTTAGGCTGGAGTTCTAATAATATCCTTATGTTCGGAGACCTTATTACGAATATTCAAGGAGAATATGAAGGACAATGGAATAACATTATTAGTACAACTCTAATGGTATATGAACCGGACGGTATGGATGGAATGTATGGATATGGGGTGTATATTTCTCATAATTCTAATGGAAATGTATTCGACCCTAATACCGTAGGCTTATATTATGGAGATTATTCGAAAAATTGGTAATACTCGATAGGACTTATGTCCATCTTCAACAAAATTATTCTAACCTAAATTCACAGAAGTTATGAAAAAACATCTTTTAACTTTGGCAACGGTCTTGTTTGCTGCAGGTGCTTTGTTTACTTCGTGTGCAAACAATCCGGAGGAACCGCAGATTCAGTCTGACGGGACTCAAATCTCGACCCGTGCTTACGGAGACAAGTCTCCGAAGATTATGGTCTATGTGGAGACCAACGATGTCAATCCGCTCAATGCCCTTTGCTGGGAGATGAATGGTGAAAAGTTCATCGACATTCTCAATCTCTTTGCCTCGAACATCCACAAGGATTCCGACGGATACCCGACGGTTTATCTCAACGATAAACTGACCCGTATTCTGGAGCCCGATCCCAACAATCCGACGACAACAGGTTTCCACAAGTATGTGAAACCGTTGCAGGAGGAAGGTATCAAAGTCTGCATGACCTCGCTGGGTGACTGGCAGGGAATTGGAGTCGCCAATTTGACCCCTGAAATGGCTGACCGATATGCCGATATTCTGGTTTACTGTGTAGATCGTTATGGCCTGGACGGAATCAATTTCGATGATGAATATGCCAATTATTCTTCGACAATTTATAATTCATATTCTCATGTAATCAAGGCTCTTCGCGCCAAGCTCGATGCCAAATTTGGTGCAGGTAACAAACTGATTACGGTATTCCAGTGGGGGAACTACAACCAGATTGATGTTACCGCCGGAGGAATGATTGACTATGCAGATCATGGAACATTTGGGTCGAATATTTTCTATTCCTCAAGCTCTATTTTAGGCGTTACGAATGACCGTTGGATGCCGCAGGCTATCAATATAGGATATTCGTATAATTCGATTTATTTGACTCAAATCACCAACCGTTCCGCTCAAACCGCAAATGGCAATTATGCGGGTATTATGATGTTCAACCTGCGGCCCTCCAATGATGTGAGTCCGCAGCCGGTATTCCAGGCCATTGCAAATGGGGCATATAATAGAGCAACTGTTTCGAATGTTTGCAGCACTCCGTACACCCAGGATTGGGAATTTATCTCCAGCGGTTTTGAACTGACGAAGGACGATGTGCCTGCCTACCAGCCTACCTATACGGGAAACTAACCTCTCGCAATGTGATGTAAGTCCGTATATCGAGTAATCAAGCTGTACCACCGGGCCCGCGCATCGTTGCGATGTGCGGGCTGTTTATAAAACAAATAATCTTGTGCTCTATGGCCTTTTGGATTTAGCTATGGGGGTTATCGGAAAAGCAGCGACTTATGACGGGAACAGCTATGCAAAAAACTGGATTTCTACAGGGAGCCAAACCATCACCCGCAATGATTGTGATTTGCCCTAAATAAAAAAGCTGCCGTATTTTATCCGCATATCGAGTAATCAAGCTGTACCACCGGCTTTGATGTCGCTCATGCTTCTAACGGCAGCTTTATATGGTTCACAAAAAAGGCACGAACTCAACCCATACCACCCGAGGCTCGCAAAAACCCGACGAAATGATAGGTTGATTCGTGCCTGTTTACACGAACCACCTATCATCCTATTCGTCTCATAAAATTTTGCGATTTCGGGTGGTGACGATAGGATTACGCACAATCATATTCTGATTGCTTTTGCAAAGGTAAACATAATAATTGAGAACTAAAAATAACAGATGTAAATCCCGAAAATCCAGCCAACCTTAATACGATGTATGATTATTTATATTTTCTACATTGTGTCTCTCTCACAGTCCCGGTCATGCAAAAGAGTGTCAAAAGGCTTGAGAAATGTGATTTTATTGTGCAGCTGTTTGCTTTGATTGACAAACCGTTGCGTGATGATGAGCGAAAAAGCCTAAATATTGCATATAATCGTTTTGTCAATCGTATTCAGCAAATATCCAAACAGGATGGGTGTTCAAGGCTGGACTCGTTGCAGCTGTTGGCACGGATTCGCGAAACTTTGGTTCAACTGCTGGAAAACTACAACGACTCGGCCTCTCTACAATACATGTTAATCCGTTCATCACTCACTTTGGTAGATTTCGAGAAGCAGATGATTTACCTGCAGCTAAAGTACCCGGGAATCCGGGAGATTGCCGCGCAGCGGCGTCACTCGCCGCTGAAAATCTCGAAACGCTTCACCAATTCCGACTTGATGGAGGTGATTGCCGCCTTGTCGGCCGTGGGTTTCTTCTGCCAGCAGGACGACTCCCCGGCCACCTTTATGCAGGTAATCCGCGAGTTTGAGACGCTCTGCAATACGAGTTTCAAGAATCCGGACAATTGCCGCTGGGCCGTCCTGAATCGCAAGAACCGTTTGACCCACTTCCTTGATACGTTGCGGGGTACGCTGGTTGAGTTAAGTCAGAAGTAAACGGAAGTTCGACCGTTCGGTGTTTTGCGGGAGTGGGGTAGTGAGCACCATCCCTGCCGACCATCGCTGACTTGGAAGGTCAGTTGAGGCAAGCCGCCTCGTCCCTTTGTTGTCTTGCCGCCCTTAAATCGACAAGTATGCAGCAGGAGGATGATTTGTGGGCATTGGAGAAGATTGTCCGGTTTGCCCGGACCCTGGGAATCGTATTTCCGGAACTGAACCGTTATTGGTCCTGTTACAATTGGTTTGCGTACTACTCGTTGACCGCTTCCGTCGCTGGTCGGGACTTCAAGAACTTGTCGATGTATGGGCAAAGCAAATTAGGGGCAATGCCGACGACCGTACGGTCACTATCAGAAATTAACAGGTTGATTGTAAAAGGAATATTATCTGTTTTTCCCCGTTTGTTGTCCTTGGGGATATCTGGAGGGAAGAGAATATTTCGTATCTTTGAAGTATCATCAAAACGTACCCATGAAATATTACATATTGCTTATCGGTGCTTTATTAGGGTGTATGTCCTGCGGGGAAAGCCGGAATCAATCGAACAAATTGGATGCGGCAGCCGAATTAATGTTCGACCATCCCGAACAGGCTCTGTCCATATTGAAATCCTTGGATGTTGACGAGATATCAAGCAGGTCCGGCAAGGCTCGTTTTGCTCTTCTTTATACGCAGGCCTTAGACAAGAATCAAATAGAACTCCAAAGCGATTCTCTGATTCATCTGGCGGTGGATTATTATAATCGCAAGGGGTCCGAACAGGAGAAAGCTCTGGCTCATTATTATTATGGATGTGTATATGCCAATCTGCATGATACCGATGTCGCAATGAAGTCGTTGGTTGCAGCGGAGGCCTTTGCGGTCAATACAAATGACAGTTACCTGCAGGGATTAATTCATAGTCGCATTGGAAATCTGTATAGTGATGAATACCTCCAAGAGGATGCTTTGCTGCGTTTTGAAAGGGCCCGAGCGTGTTTCCATCAGGCTGGAGCCGCGCGCAATGAAGCGATTTCGTTGAACAATAAAGCGTATATTTATTATTTGACCGGAGATTTTGCCGCGGCAAAGGAGAGTTGGCAGGAAGCCAAAAAGCTATACCTGACTCTCGGTGATAGGAATGCTGCCTATGCAATCGACGGCAATTTGATTTCAATCCGGTTGGAAGAGGGCAATCCAGTGGATTCCATAAAGAACTCTTTTCGAAAAATCTGTTTCGATTATTACGGTGAACCACACCCTCCGGTTGCGGCGGGGACCTGGCTTGCCATCTATCAGCAGGCGGGCGAATTGGACTCGGCTCGGTTGTGCGGACAGACTATTCTTGCCAACAGACATGAGTTTACGGACCATCAAATTGCCGGATGTTATGCGCTGCTGACCCGGATTGAATCTGATTGCAGCCGCTTCGAGCAGGCGCTTCGCTACAGCCGTTTGTACCAGCATATGGCCGACTCGCTGAATCAAGTCACGCAGCAGACAGCCCTGCAAGAGGTGGAGCAGAAGTACAACAATCGGCTGCTCAAGGCATCGCTGGAGTCTTTTCGATTGAAACATCAGGTTCAGATGGCAGGTATGATTTTCATCCTGATTATCTTGGCTCTTATCGTAGTCCTCGTCGGATATGCTTGGACCCGTCGATATAAGAAGGTCCGCGAGGAGCGCGCCTTGTTGAAACAGGAATTGGATAATCTGCATCAGGTCTACGACGACCTGTCCAATCGGTTCCTACAAGTGAGGCAGATGCTTGATTGTTCCAACGAGCGGGAATCGAAGGTGAGCAAGGCCATCGAAGAGCGGTTGTCCGGTCTGCATCAACTGGTTGAAAAGCTACCGGCAATCAAACCGGCGAATTTCGTCCGTGAGTTCAAAAGGTACATGGCCGTGGATACAAACTCGCAATATGCACTCTATGACCTGCAATACATCGTCAATCAGAAATATTTCGGAATCATCGATTATCTTAAAGCCCGATACCCGGATTTGAACAAACATGATTTAGATTTATGTGCCCTCATGTGCTTTGGCTTTTCCCATGCCGGCATCTGTTACCTCTATGACTATTCAACTTTGGGTTCGTTTTATAACAAACGAAGCCGTTTGAGACGCAAGTTACATCTCTCGCAGGAGGAGAAGATTGAAGATTTCATCAGCAGGCAAATAGCCGAATTGAGGAAAAACGAGGAATAACGAGTCTCAGATTGATAGCAAAAGCGACGAATTAACAAATAATTCGTCGCTTTTTTCATTTGTGCAAAAAATATTTCATCACAGGCATATGTGTGATGTAAGTGTCTTATTTCCATATACATACACAAATATCCCGTCGTAAAGAAGTGCCAGTGTGAGATTTGCCTTTGTAACTTATTGTTTTTCAATGCTAAATCCTGGCAGGTATGATATGGAGCGCGGTCAGGATTCTTGCGGAATAGTCTTCTTTATTATACATTCATGCAACTTAAAACCCTAACATATTCTATTATGAAAAAAACGTTTTTATATGTAGCAATCCTGTTGAGTGGATTATTTATTTCTAGTGGAGCGGCCTCTGCTGCCTCTATTACATTGCAAGATTCGGAGACGGAAGAAATCTACATCCGAGACGTGAAACGACTCGGAGGAAAAGGGACGGGCCAGACCCGCTCTGCGGGGGAAACCGTAGATGCCTGGTATACCCCTACCGGGAACTTGCTAGAGCTAACGTTCCATGAAGGGGTGGGTAATGTAACGGTTTATGTCCTGAATGGAATGAACCAGTGTATTGCAAGCCATAGTTGTAATACAACTATTGAAAGCATTGTATATATGACCGTCAATATGTCGGAGGGCGATATCTATACGATTCAAATTATCGGTTCGAATTATGAAGGGTTCGGAACGTTGAATCTTATGTAAGAGAATTCTCATCATGAAACCTCCGTCGGTATATCTGTTGAATACCCTGTTGCGGAAACAGGGTATTCAACGTGATGCATTGAGGCTGGCCACGGCTTGCTCCCGTCATCCGCTACCGCACAGCATCCGTGCATTAAGCGATACACTCGACGAACTGCAGGTGCCGAATCTGGTCTGCAAGCTGGAGTTCGAACAACTTGCCGAGATTGACGGCGCCTATATCGTGGCAGCCGGTAAGACGGAATATCCTTTCTATCTTGTTGAAAAAAGGGACAGGTCTGGCCGGAAGTTCTGTCTGCGGACCTGTTCAGGTCGGCGGCTTGAGGTCCCGGAAGAGTGGTTTCGCAGCGCTTGGGACGGCACGGTGCTCCTGGCGGAAAAAGGCGATGCGTCGAACGAGATACCCTGGTTCGCCTATTGGTTCAAACAGCTGCTGGCCTTCCTCGACCGGACTGCAGTTTATTGGTTTGCCGGACTGTTCGTTCTGCTGCTTGGTCTCGGCTTGTTGTTGAAACCGCTTGGGTGGGAGGATTTGCGTTATCCGGTCAAGATGCTTGGATGTGCCGTTTCGCTGCTGGTGATTGCCAAATCGTCATTCAATCCGCATCTTGCACAGTCCTTTTGCCGGCTCGGCAAACACGCCGACTGCAATGCGGTCTTCCAGTCGGCCGGAGCCAAACTTTTCGGTTGGATTTCACTCGGCGAATTGTCGTTGGCCTATTTTGCCACATCGCTCTTCTGGGGACTCTTCCTTGCAGAGAATCCTGCGGCCCTCTTCCGGTGGCTTGATGTATTGGCCATTCCCTTTGTTGTCTATTCGCTGGGCTGGCAAATCCGTCATCGACGATGGTGTACGTTGTGTCTGGCAATCGATGCGGTACTGCTGGCTGATTTCGGTGTGGAGTTGTTTTTCGGACCCGACAAAGTCGTGGAACGGGGTCTCTGGATTGATGTGGCTGGATATTGTTTGGTCTTCGCATGTATGGTGTTGGGAATCAGGTGCTCCGTTACCCAGGCGGAAATGACCGTGGAGATGCCGCGGCTTCTGGCTCTTCGGGAACACATGCTGAGTGATTCGGATTTGTTCGAGCTTCAGCTTGCCCGTTGTCGGGAGGAGCCGGTCCGCAGCGGTTCGGCCTCCCCGCTCCATAACGGAGTTGAGAGCGGGCGTACCGTTACCGTTGTGATGAATCCTTCGTGTCCTAAATGTGCCCGGGTTCATCGGCAACTCGGCCTGCTGGGTGATTGCCGGGTTGAGCTGCTGTTTGCCGTGAACGACGGGGACCACCTTTCGAATGATGCGGCCCTGCTGATAATCACCACATGGATTACGAAGGGTTGGGCAGAGGCTGACCGACAAATCGGAATATGGTACGAACGGCGTGAAATGATTGTTCGGACCAAGATTCATCCGCAGGCTATCTCAATCTTGCAGGCTCACAGGTCCTATTGTCAGGCAGTCGGTATCGAGGGAACTCCGACCGTTCTGGTGGACAACCGCCGCTTGCCGGATACGTATGATGTGGAGGATTTGAAATATCTATTTTGACGCAACGCAGTATAGACTGTTCGAATTGGGTTTCGCCAGCCCGTGACAACAAAAGAACCTTCCCACGAGGAAGCAAAACCGAGTGTGACAGCTCAAAAGTTTAACTAAAACGCAGAAAGGCGTCGTAAAGATAAGCAACTTTTTCCGAATCGAGTGAAGCCGATGGCGGAAAACGGCAGTTCCGAACACCTGTCGAGACGCAAAGGTCCGGACCAACGCAAATTTTAAACCGATAAAAAACTACGACTATGAAAACGATGAAAGATTTTGCAGCACAGCAGCTCTCGAAGAAGCAGATGAACCAAGTGAAAGGCGGTACAGCCTGCCGTGCTTACAGCAAAGCGAACGGAGAAGAAATTGCTCATGGAGATTTCCCGGGGCAGACAACAGCTGGTGCTACTGTGAGGATGGAGATTGAACTCAATCGGGCCGGTTGGCAACAAGGAAGTTATACGGTAATCTGCGCATAGTTCACACAAGAGAGACAGGAGAAACCTCCTGTCTCTTACCTCCTATGTCTCGTTTAAAAACCGTCATTATGAAACATTGGCTTATTTCCCTGCTTTTTTTGTCGTCAGCGACCCTGGCCTTGGGACAGCGTCCGTCTCCCATTCACATTTCGGGAATGGTTGCCGACAGCCTCAACGTCGAAGGCCGTACGGCCTATCTCTTCATCAGTTTCGAAAATCAGGCGGCTTTCATCGACTCCTGCCGGATTCGCGGTGGGCATTTTGTGCTGGAGGGGCAAATCCCGTTCGATGAGGTAACGGCAGAGGTCCTCATCGACCGGGTTCCGCTCTCTTCCGGTTCAATCGTTGTCCGAAGTGGCGACCGGATTGAGTTCGACTTTGCGCCGTTGGGGCGCATGGGACGTCCCGACGTGTCGGGTTCCGCATCCCAGGAGGAGTTGTGCAGGCTCCTCAAGGCCCCGGTCGTTGCCCTTCGCAAACGGCTGCAGGCCGAATTCATGCAGCTGCCGGCCGGCGACAATCGCCGCGCGGCACTCGGGGAGCGCATTGACTCCTGCTTCCGTGCGGAGGCGGTGTTGTGGCGGGAGTTGCTGCGTACCACCCGAAGCGGGTTCAATGCGGTATATGCCTGTCTGAACCTTTTGCCGGACATGACGGAGCGCGAACAGACCGAGACATACGCATATATCCGTACGGAATTCCCCGACGATGTGAATTTCTCGACACTCACCGGGACAACACCCTCCGGAATGCCCGTAGCCGCAATGACCCCCGAAAGCCGTGAGGCATTCAATCGTTATGCCCGTATTGTGGGCGACCCTCTTCCTTACCCGGAGACGCGAGAAGAGCGGGGCGAATCTGAACTCACGATAACTCCGCCCGATTCCGCAGCTCCGGATGCAGAGAGCTCTGCGGCATCCGCGTCGGTTTATGGGCCGGGGGATTTGGTGGCGGATTTTTCGCTGCCCGACCGAAACGGCAATGCGGTTGCGTGGAGCAGCCTTGCGACGCCATATGTGCTGCTCGACTTCTGGGCGTCGTGGTGCGGGCCGTGCCGTGAGGAGGTGCCGTCGCTGCTGGCCGCCGTCCGGGATTACGGGGAGGAGCTCTCGGTCTATGCGGTCTCCATCGACGAGAACCTGAACCGCTGGAAACAGGCTATTGAGGCGGACGGGAGCGGAGAGGCGCTGACCCATGTCATTCTGCGCAAGGACAATGCGAACTACGACTCTCTGTTCCGCCGGTTCGACATCCGGACCATCCCGCACAACCTGCTGCTGGATGAAGAGCGCCGGGTCGTGGCGGTCGATTTGCGGGGCGACGCCCTGCGCGAGTGGCTTGGAAAGGCCTCGCGGAGTGAAAGACGGTAAAATGGATGTTGCGACGGCTGTCGTATCGCACGCGGCCGCTTCGTGCCGACACCCTGAAGAATTGAGACCAAAAGAGGCCCTGGGTGATTCCTCCGGTTGCGGCCCCGAGCCTGTGGCCCGCTGGCAGGCCTCGGGTGCGTGATTCGTTCTTGCAACCTCCGGTTCGGTGGCGGTCAAAATCCATGAGCCGCTGGACGCGAACCTTCCGCTTCCGGGTCAGCCCGGCCTTCGGCAGGAGTGTCTTGCCGCTTTGCCGGCATCCGGGCAGGAGCGGTAATGTGCGGCGGCAAAGAGCGTGCAGACCCGCGTCATCCTGTGTGGCGGCAATGCGCGGCGCCGACCCTCCGTCCCATCGGCCCGGCCCCTCATTTTGAAAAATGTTCCTTCCCGAATAGAAAAACCAATCATGAAAAACTGTCTCTCCCTTCTTGCGGCGGTTGCCCTCCTGCTTGGCCTGTACTCATGCGGCGGCAACCGCTTCCGGCTCGAGGTCGAAACGGCCCCCGAGACCGGGTGCGACAACTGCGCGGTCTACCTCTTTGCCCGCATGGGCAACCAGCTCACGCTGGTCGACTCCGCGCGGCTGGTCCGTCATGCGGCGCAGCTCTCGGGTCCGCTTCCCGACCCTGAGAGCCTGGTCGAACTGCTCATCCCGGGGCAGGGGAGCTACATCCTGCTTGCAGCCCGCGGGGAGCGGGTCTCGCTGCGCATCGACACTGCCGCACGCTCCTTCTTCCCCGCCTGCCGCGGCTCGTTCGCCACGGAGCGCATGACCGAAATCAGCCGCCGCTATCGGGAAATCGGATACGGGGCGCTGGAGCAGCTGCGCAGCGAGGCGGCCGTTCCGGGGCTCGATGCCCGGCGCCGGCAGGAGCTCGAGACCCTGCTTGCGGCCCGCGAGGCGGAGCTCGACTCCCTGGCCCGCTCGGCGATTTTCAACGACCGGAGCGCGCTGCTGGCCGTCGTTGCGACGATGTGGTATGCCGACACCTCCCCGAACATGACCGAGGACAGCCTCCGCGCCCTGGTCCGGCAGCTTCGTGCACACTTCCCCGGAAGCCCCTGCCTCAACTCGCTCGATGAGCAGGCGGCGCCCGAGCCGCCGACCCGCGAGAGCATGCGGACGGAGAACCTCCGTGCGCGGCTTTCGGGCCTTCCGGAGCCCTATCCCGAGGGGGCGGAGCAGGCACCCGGGGGCGCACCGGAGCCGGAGCCCGGGACGGAGGCGTGCTCCCTGCCGCCCTACGCCGTCGGAGAGCGGGTCGAAGCCTTCTCGCTTCCCGACGGGGAGGGGGTGCGGCGGAACCCGCTGGAGGCTACGGAGGAGTATGTGCTGCTCGACTTCTGGGCGTCGTGGTGCGCCCCCTGCCGCAGGGAGCTCCCCGGGCTGCTCGATGCGGCGAGCCGTTTCGACGGGGTGCTCTCCGTCTGCGCCGTCTCGGTCGACGAGGATGCCGCCGCCTGGAGGAGCGCCGTGGAGCAGGAGGGGCTTTCGCCGCTGCTCAACCTCCGCCTCGACCGCAGCGATGCCTCGTTCGCGGAGCTGGTCGCCCGCTTCGATATCCGGACCATCCCGCACAACCTGCTGCTGGATGGGGAGCGCCGGGTCGTGGCGGTCGATTTGCGGGGCGACGCCCTGCGCGAGTGGCTCGAAAAGGAGCTGAAGAGGTGAGAGCCGGGAAAAATTTGTCATACATTTTCCCCGTCAGCCCACACGGTGATGGCTCGCAGCCCAACGTCGCTGCAGGCCCATGTTTCCCGCCCCCCCCGGACAATTGGGCTGGGAGAAACAGCTCCTGAAGGGCAGGATATACGGAAAGGCCTTTAAGCGGGAAGATAGCCCCGGTATGGCAGTTCCGGACACCTGTCCAGACGTAAAGGTCCGGACAAACGCAATTTTATAACCACAAAAAACTACAACTATGAAAACAATGAAAGATTTTGCAACTCAGCGATTGACTAAGCAACAGATGAATGCAGTGAGAGGAGGTCGTGTATGCACGGCCGTACTGAAAACATCGCAAGAGACCGTGTCGGTTGAAGTCCCGGATGGTCATGTGATGACAGAAATCATAACAGCCGGGATACTCATTGAGGCGCGTTATGGTGATGTTGCGACCAATATCCAATGTCGTTAATCGCTTAGAGTGGGTACGGCTGAACCCGGCCGTACTCCATTCTTTATCAAAAAGAATGGAATCATGAAGAAGTTCTCATTTTTGTTTTTTGCACTTCTGTTTTCGGCGTGTGCACATCCGGATTTCACGCTCGACATGGCCGTTGCGGACGGGTATGACTTTAACGGGCATCAGGCCTATTTGTTGGGTTATTACGATACGAATTGCGCCGTCTGGCTGGATTCCGTACGGATTGCGGACAACCATGCAACGTTCCGCACGAAGATGCCTTACGACGAAATGTTGTGTGAGGTAATCATCGCGGATTGCCCGACAAGTTTCCGACAGTTCCGTTTCGCCCGTGGAGAACGAGCCTCTTTCATGTTCAATCCGGATTTGCAGACGCTTTATCCTCCGGTTGAGGGCTCCGAGGCCTCGGCGGAGATTGCCGACTATATGGAAGAAATCCGCGCAGGCATGCAGAAACAACGCGCATTGAATATGGCGCTGATGGCCGAGAAGGCTGGGAGCCATAGTGCCGAAGAGCTTCGTCGGGAGTTGGAAAAGGTTTCGGCCGACAGGCGTTCGCTCTCCGTCGAACTGCTTTCCGGAACGAAGAGTTTTCTCAATGCCTTTTCCGCCTGTTTCATGCTGTTCGACCTGCCGGCCGATTCGCTTGCCAAAATCAAGGAGGAGCTCCTTCGTCGCTGGCCGGATGATGTGAATCGTTCCATGCTGACCGGCGTGTCGGCCCTTACGGGAGATTCAATCCGCGAGATGTCGCTTCCCACCAAAGCCGTGCTGAATCGTCGGGCGGTGCTGCTTGGTGATTTGCCCCCGTATCCGGCCGAATCACAAGAAGGGTCGGCAGTCGCATCGGCAAAAACGGCGGTTTATGGGCCGGGGGATTTGGTGGCGGATTTTTCATTGCCCGACCGAAACGGCAATGCGGTTGCGTGGAGCAGCCTAACGACGCCTTATGTGCTGCTCGACTTCTGGGCGTCGTGGTGCGGGCCGTGCCGTGAGGAGGTGCCGTCGCTGCTGGCCGCCGTCCGGGATTACGGGGAGGAGCTCTCGGTCTATGCGGTCTCCATCGACGAGAACCTGAACCGCTGGAAACAGGCTATTGAGGCGGACGGGAGCGGAGAGGCGCTGACCCATGTCATTCTGCGCAAGGACAATGCGAACTACGACTCTCTGTTCCGCCGGTTCGACATCCGGACCATCCCGCACAACCTGCTGCTGGATGAAGAGCGCCGGGTCGTGGCGGTCGATTTGCGGGGCGACGCCCTGCGTGAGTGGTTCGAAAAGGTTTCGCAAAACAATTAGGAAAATTTTATCATACAAATGGCTTTTCCCCACTACACCCAACTCGATGCGATGGATTGCGGGCCGACGTCGCTACGAATCATCGCGCAACATTACGGCCACCATTACTCGTTGCAGACGCTGCGCGAGCGGTGTCATATCACACGCGAAGGGGTTTCGCTGTTGGGTATCAGCGATGCTGCGGAGTCGATTGGGTTTCGCACAACTGGGGTAAAGATTACGTGGAAACAACTGCGCGATGCGGCCACGTTGCCGTGCATCGTCCATTGGAACCAGCAACATTTCGTGGTGGTTTACCGCATCGCCCGGCACCGCGGCAAATGGTGGATATATATATCCGACCCGGCTTCGGGTCTGCTCAAATACGGCGAGGAGGCGTTTCTGAAAGCCTGGATTCAGAGCCGGGAGCTTCCTGATGCGGCAGAGCTATCCGACAGGGCGAGGCACGACACCCGTTCTTCTTTCCTGTCCTCAGGCAAGGGTATTGCGCTGCTTCTGGAGCCCACGCCCCAATTCTACCGGGAGAAAGGCGACGAGGACAAGCGGCTGAAGTTCTCCGGTCTGGTGCAGTACCTGCGACCCTACAGGAGCTACCTGGTGCAGTTGGCGCTGGCGATGCTTACGGCCAGTGTACTGAGCCTCATCCTGCCGTTTCTCACGCAGTCGGTGGTCGACAAGGGCATCGGGACGAACAACCTTTCGTTCGTGGTGATGATGCTTGTGGCGCAGGTGGTGCTGACGCTCGGGCAACTGGCCAACAACCTCATCCGCTCGTGGCTGATGCTGCACATGACCACTCGAATCAGCATTTCGCTCATCTCGGACTTCTTGGCCAAGCTCATGCGACTGCCGATTGCCTTCTTCGACTCGAAGATGGTGGGCGACATCATGCAGCGCATCGGCGACTACGACCGCATCCAGTCGTTCCTCACGGGTTCGCTGCTGAGCATGGGGATGGCCGTGCTCACGTTCGCCATCTACGGGGCGGTTATGGGAGGCTACGACCTAACGATTCTCGGAATCTTCCTGCTGGGCAGCGCCCTCTACATCGGTTGGATTCTGCTCTTTCTGCGTCGGCGTCGCAAACTGGACTATATGCGCTTCCAGGAGGCTTCGGCCAACCAGAGCAACATCGTGCAGCTCATCAACGGCATGCAGGAAATCAAGCTCAACAACTGCGAGAAGCAGAAGCGCTGGGAGTGGGAACGTATCCAGGCACGGCTGTTTCAGGTCTCGATTAAGGGGCTCGTGCTGGGGCAGACACAGGAGGTAGGAGGCACGTTCATCGACCAGACAAAGAATGTCGTAATCTCGTTTCTGGCGGCCTCGGCCGTCATCGAGGGCGAGATGACGCTCGGCATGATGGTCGCTCTGCAGTACATCATTGGACAGTTGAATGCGCCGCTGTCGCAGTTCATCCAGTTCGTTCAGGCAACGCAGGATGCGAAGATTTCGCTCGAACGCCTTTCGGAGGTGCAGGAGAAGGAGGACGAGGAGCCGGCCGACGGGGAGCGGATTCGCGAGATTCCGGATTCGGCCGACCTGGAGTTCCGGGGTGTGACGTTTCAATACGACGGGCCGCACTCGGCCAAGGCGTTGGACGACGTGTCGGTCACAATCCCGGCGCATAAGGTGACGGCCATCGTGGGGGCGAGCGGCTCGGGGAAGACTACGATGCTGAAGCTGCTGCTGGGCTACTATGCTCCGACGGCGGGGGAGGTGCTGCTGGGCGACCGCCGCATTGGACAGTACAGCCCCTCGTGCTGGCGGCGGGCTTGCGGCACGGTGATGCAGGAGGGGTATGTCTTCTCCGACACCATTGCGGGTAACATCGGCGTTTCGGACGAGCGTCCCGACATGGAACGGGTGCGCCGTGCCACGCGTATCGCCAACATTGACACCTTCATCGACGAGTTGCCGCTGGGTTACAACACCAAGATTGGAGCCGACGGCCACGGACTGAGCGTCGGACAGAAGCAGCGGCTTCTGATTGCCCGGGCGGCTTACAAGCGAGCGAAATACCTCTTTTTCGACGAGGCGACCAACTCGCTCGACGCGAACAATGAGCGAACAATCATGGAGCGGCTCGAACGGTTGTTTGAGGAGAAGACGGTCGTGGTGGTTGCGCACCGCCTCTCGACCGTCAGGAACGCCGACAAGATTATTGTGCTGGACCACGGCCGCATTGTCGAACAAGGCACGCATGCCGAGCTCACGGCTAAGCGAGGATACTACTACGAGCTAGTCCGAAACCAGCTGGAGTTGGGAAACTAAAGATATGAATTACACGCAAACTCGTTTTTTGCGGCCTTGCCAGCCGCAGCTGACGAAAAAGCTCTCCTGTGAGAAGGCAAAACAGAGAATGACAAGTTCGTATGTTTAACCAAAACGTAGAAAGGCATTACTAAAGTGGCAAATTTTTTCGGAATCGCGGATGCGACAATGAAAACGGCTGTTCCAGGACATCTGTCGAGAAACAAAAGTCTGAAAATTATTAAATCGATTAAAAAATGTCAATCATGAAAAAGTTTCGAGTTGTTGAAGAAGGACGTAACCTCACTTATAAAGAAATGAGTAAGACTTGTGGAGGAGCATGCTCTGATACCACTCAATTAGCGAGCTGTTCCAGCGTTAAGTTTCTTACTTGTACGCCTTGTGCGTGGTATATGATTTGTACTGACAGCCAATTCAGTATGTGTGGAGCAACCGCATTGGAGACCTGCAAAGGAACGCAGCGAGTTACTATCGATCAATCTAAATTGAATCAATGATTTAAAATTCGATATAGGGTGGATTATTTCGCCCTATATCAATAATCTTCAACATATGCGACATTTTATCTTTTTTATTATATTGTTTCTCTCGCACTATAGTTCTTTGGCTCAATCTATTGGGCAAGTCCATGAGTGTGTTGAAATGACTAATATCGTGTTTCGTTTAGCCGATATCCCAGAATATAGCAATGTCACCAACTCGCAATACATAAAGGATATAGATATGTATATGGGAAAAGATAAATCGCATGAAATCGTTCAGTTTGTGCAGAAACTAAAAGAGACGAATCAAAAGGCATATGAAATGCTCCCTAAAATTACAGCCTGCTTGGATATATCTGATGGAACTGTCGGATTTCGGGAAACGGTTGATTTAAATACGCTTCAGGCTGAGTTGGTGGAGAAAGGACTACAATCAGTATGCAGTCGTTTCGTCGCATTGCTCAATGATTTTTATAGAGTGTCTGGATTCAAGAGATTCTTTTTGAATCATTCCT
This sequence comes from Alistipes sp. Marseille-P5061, assembly GCF_900290115.1. GTDB lineage: Bacteria > Bacteroidota > Bacteroidia > Bacteroidales > Rikenellaceae > Alistipes > Alistipes excrementigallinarum. The sequence continues at coordinate 76,541 of NZ_LT985749.1, read as the reverse complement.
CGTTTTATCATAATATTCAATGCAGATTTAATGCACTCTTGGCACAACTAGGGACGAGTTGGCTCCCGTCTTTTTTTGAACCCCAGTTTCGAGAAAGCATAATTGCAGTTTCCCCAAGTAATGGCCCATTTAATTATGCAATACCGAATCTTCCTGATAAAAAATATCAGGCGTTTGTCATAATTGGTAATTCTCGATTTGATGAGTTCGGATTACCCGTATACGATGAGATGGAGCTCTTTGCAACCGTACATGAATTGATGCATCCCTATACGAATTCTATTGCTGATGTTCTATATCCCATGATTCAATCTGCAGTCGCGCGTATCTATTCGAATACGCAGGAAGCCATCAATGCGGCAGGTTATTATTCTCCGGAAATGATGTTTACGGAATGGCTGAATAACCTATTTACGATACAATCTCTCAAGTCGGTTTTAAATCAGGATTCGGTCAATTTCCTACTGCGAATTCTTGAAGGGAATGGATTTATATATATGAATCGTTCGCTAAGTTTTTTGGAGCATTTTATTGCGAATAAAAGCGATTGTGTAGCACAAGACGTATTACTGACTCAATTTGCCGGTTTCATAAATTATACAGCAGACCATATTGCACAAATTCAAAATGAAATAGCTTACAAGCATCCTTATATTGTAGATGTTTTTCCTGCGTTGAACAGTTTGAATGATGTGGCAGGTATAAATTGCATCATTTTCAGCTTTTCTGTTCCTATGCGAACAAATGCCTATGGATATGCATGTTTGCAAGATGCATATGTAAACAATTTGTATCCTGTTGTCAAGAATGCCTTATGGCAAGATGCGTATACGTTTGTGCTAGAAATTGACAGTTCAAAACTCAATTTTGGTACAGAGTACGGAATCCTTCTGAAAAAAGACTCGTTCCAATCCGTGTATTATTATACTTTGGCAGAAGATTTTATCTACAAAATAAAAACGAGAAAGCTATGAAAGTCTCAAACTATTCTTTTCTTTTTAGTACCGAAAATTATGAATTTTACATTTATAATACGCTGTCAAACGCATTGATTGAAATAGATAACGATACCTATAATATCTTACTCAAGGCTCGACAGAACAAATCAGAGGTGTCAGAACAAATGTTGGACTCCGATTTATATAATACGTTGTGTCAAAAAAAATTCATAACAAATAATGAACAAGATGATTTTCTGTTGTATAAATCCATAGTTCTTAAGCAAAGAGCTGATAAATATCATATACATATGACTGTAGCTCCCACAATGGATTGTTGCTTCAATTGTCATTATTGTTTTGAAAAATTTAAAGCTCCAGATTATATGTCTGAGGCAATAATGGACTCCATAGTTTTGTATTTGAAAAACCTAGATTCGAAGCCGCAATTACGAATTACCTGGTTTGGAGGAGAACCGTTAATGGCATTGCCACAAATGGAAATGTTGTATGATAAGATTTCTACCTCATACCAAAAACCGAAACACTCCGATATTATTACCACAGGATTTCATATTACCCCCCAAGCTATAGAGATATTAAAAAAAATAGGGATAGAATCGATGCAAATCACTTTGGATGGCTTGAAAGATACTCATAACCGAATCAAAACAACACATAATTGTGACGATGTATTTGGAAAGGTTATGGATAATGTTGACTTGTTGTTGAAAAATACCGACATACATTTGATTTTCCGTGTCAATTTAACCAAGCGAAATGCCCATGAGTTTGTTTATTTATATAAATATTTGTCATCCAGATTCTCATCACACCTTCATAAAATTGGAATATGTCCAGCTTTTGTTATGGACCGAGGTGACTGTAATTTATCAGATGATGAGATTGAATATATCTTCACTCACGATGAAGATGCTATGTTTGCATTAGACTTGTATAATAAGGATGGTATAGCAACTCAATACACTCAATATCCATCTCGATTCTTTAATGAATGCGCAATTCGTAATATCATGTCTATTGCTTTTGACCCGCAAGGATATGCATATAAATGTTGGGAAGTTATCGGAAATCGAAAGCATGCTTTTGCTCGTTTATATCAGAATGGATTATTTGAAGAATTTAATGAAGTGATTCTTAATCGACATTTATTTGGTGCAGACCCTCTTGAGGACCCTAAATGCTCACAATGTGCATACCTCCCGATTTGCAATGGTGGTTGTCCAATACAGCGGATTCAAAATGTTTTTGAATGTCGAAAAAATTGTACTTGTACTCATTTTAAAGGGCACATGGCAGATTTTCTGAAGATACATTTACGTCTCACCAAGGCTGGTTTTGATAATCACTCATAAAAAATAGATTATGCCTCTAATAGAACATATTTCGCACAGCGAGGAGGCACAGTCGATTCTGGGCCGGGCTCCGTCTTGGGTTGTGCGGTGGGGGGTGACGGTTGTTTTCTGCATTCTTGCAGGAATCGTATTGGGCTGTTATTTCATCAAATACCCGCAGACGGTCACGGCCCCGATTTCAATCACGACGATCAATCCGCCCTCAGACCTTGCGGCCCGCTATGACGGACTGCTCGATACGGTCTGCGTCTCGAACGGCGATGCGGTGCATGCGGGCGAAGTGATTGCCCTCTTCACGACGGCCGCCCGCTACGGTGATGTCGCCACCCTGGAGCATTCACTCCGCGGGGCCGACACCCTGTCGTATCCGCTTCTGGTACGCTCGCCGTGGCTCGACGGGAGCTATGCGCTTGGGGAACTCCAATCCACGTGGGCCGACTTTCTGCGACAGTGCCGCGACTACCGTCACTACCTCGATATCGACTATTCGGGGCACAAGCGCCGGCTGCTCGAGGCGCAGATTGCCAAAAATGAGGAGTACTACGACCGGCTGCTGACGCAGCGTGCGCTGCTTGCCGCCGATCTGAACTACGGACGCCGCACGCTGGAACGCGATTCACTGCTGCTTCGCGAGGCAGTGATTTCCGAGGCGGACTACGAAAACACGGCACAAAATTACCTCTCGAAACGCAATTCGCAGGCGGGGTTCGATGCCACGCTGACCTCCACCGAGCTGACGATTCTCCAGACGCGGCAGCAGCTTGTGGAGCTGACGCTCGACGCGGCGAACGAACGGGCGGAATACGAGCGGGCGCTGGAGCAGTCGCGTCAGCAGCTGCTGGCGCAGATTGCCCAATGGCGCGAACAGTATGTCATCACGTCGCCGGCCGAGGGGCATGTCTCGCTGCAGCGCTATTGGAGCCGCAACCAGCACGTCTCGACGGGCGAGGTGATTGCATCGGTGGTTCCCGACGGGGAGCTGGCCGTCATTGGACGCATGCAGGTTGCCTCGGCCAGCTTCGGAAAGGTCCACACCGGGCAGCAGGTTCTCGTCAAGCTCAATGGATTCCCCTATATGGAGTTCGGCGTACTGTACGGCGCAGTCCATTCGATTTCAGCGGTTCCCGAGCAACAGCAAACCCAGGGCGGCACGAGTATCGTCTATACCGTCGAGGTGGAGTTCCCCGCCGACCTGCGGACTACCTACCGCCGTGAGTTGCCGCTCATCCAGCAGATGGACGGTACGGGCGAGATTATTACGGAGGAGATGCGCCTGATTGAACAATTCATCCAACCCGTCGTCTCTCTCTTCAAAAACCGATAGCCGCATGAAACGAATACTCATCCTATCAATCGGCGTACTGCTGTTCTTCGGCACCTCCGGCTATGCTCAGGAGCGGCGCTGGACACTGGAAGAGTGCATCGCACATGCTTACATGCAGAATATCGAAATCAAGACGCAGGAGCTCGCGGCCGCGGAGAAACGCCTATCGCTCTCAGAGTCGAGGTGGGGCTACGCTCCCGAACTTTCGGCTTCGGCGGGCTACACGCTTTCGACGGGACGTGTGTTGGACCCCACGACCTACGACTTCGTGGAGAACCAGATTGTATCGGGCAACAACGCTTCGGTCGGGGTGAGCCTGCCGCTTTTCAGCGGACTGCGCAACCACTACAACCTTCGGCGGGCGAAACTTGACCTGCGTTCGTCGCTGCTTGCCGTGGAGACGATGCGCCGCAGTGTGCGGCTGAACGTCACGGCCCGCTACCTGGAGGTGCTGTGCGCCGAGGAGACAATCCGCGATGCCGAGCAGGTCGTCTCCGAGCTGGAGGTCCAGGCCGGAAAGACGGAGCGGATGGTTGAGGCCCGCAAGGTGACGATGGCCGACCTGCTGCAGATTCGTTCCCAGCTTTCGGATGCCCGAAACGACGTGCTGACGGCCCGGAACACTTACGAGATTGCCCGGCTGGAGCTTTGCCAACTGCTTGAAATTGAAGACTACGCCTCCTTCCGGACCGTGGCTCCCGATACCGCCCGGCTGGTTCACGGAGGTCTTGCGGAGGATGACTCCGTCCTCGATGCCGCGCAGCAGCTACCCGAAGTGGAGTCGGCACGGGTGGGAATTGAGTTGGCCCGGCGCGATTTGCAGCTTGCACGTACCGCCTACTGGCCGACCCTTTCGCTCGCGGCGGGTTACGGCTCGAGCTACTCGGATGCGCGGCAGAAGATGTTTCAGCAGGCCGACGGGACCTATCGCTACGAGGCGTATCCCTTCTTCGAACAGTACCGGGACAATGCGAGCAGCTATGTGTCGCTGTCGCTCAGTATTCCGATTTTCGGGAAGTTCACGACGCGGAAGAACGTGCAGCGTCAGAAACTGGCCCTGCAGCGTGCGGAGTATGCGCTGCGAACGGCCGAGAAACAGGTAGAGAAAGAGGTGACGCAGGCGCTCATAGATGCCCGTACGGCCTGGGCGCGATACCTCGGGGCGCAGGAGTATGTTGCCTCGGCCGAGGAGGCGGTCCGGCAGGTGGGTCGGAAATACGACCTCGGTGCTGCGACCGTAACGGATTACAACGCGGCTGTAACCACTCGGGTCAAAGCCCGTTCACAACAGTTGCAGGCGAAATATGAATATCTGTTCAAATGCCGGATTCTCGAATACTACGCCGCGCCGTGACTACCTCGGGGAAGAGTGGTCAAATTCTTGTCAATTCATTGATTGGTCTCAAGGGATATCGATGTAAACGGAACATTCGATGCCGGACTTGTTGCCGCTGTTGATGCATTTGTGAAACTTTGGTTCAACTGCTGGAAATATTCAGCAGTTAGGCGTCTTGACAAAACCTCTGTTGTTCCACTCTTTCTCTATAGGGCCTACTTCAAGCGGTGGGTAGCCTATCCCCTCCGACTGAAATATCTTGGGAGCCATACAACTGCCGCTGCGCAGTCCTGAACCGCAAGAACCGCCTGACCCACTTCCTCGATACGCTGCGGGGTACGCTGGTCGAGTTAAGTCAGAAGTAAACCCTTTCTTCCCGGATGGTCTTTCGACTGTTCGGGATTTTTGCAGGAGTGGGGTAGTGAGTACCCTCCCTGCCGGCCATCCGCGGCCTGGGGAGGTCGGCTGGAACAGGTCGTCTCATTCCTCTGCTATCTTGCTGCCCTTAAACCGACAAGTATGCAGCAGGAGGATGATTTGCGGGCATTGGAGAAGATTGTCCAGTTTGCCCGGGCCCTGGGAATCGTGTTTCTGGGGCTGAACAGTTACTGGTTCTGTTACGACTGGTTCGCGCGCCACGCGCTGACTACTCCCGTCGTGGACCAAATCTTCTGGAACCTTCAACAGTCGACCGGGCTCTTCACCTGGTCATCCATCACGAAACTCTGCGCCCTCTTCTTTCTGGTGTTGGGATGCTACGGCACACGCAGCGTGCGGGACGGGAAACCTTCGAAGCGGCAAATCCTCCTCCTGGCGCTGGCTGGTTTCTTCCTGCTCTTCGGCAACGACACGCTGCGGAGCCTTCCCGCTGGGCTGGAGTTTCGTTTCTGGAGCTATGTGCTGACCCTGCTGGGCGGCTACCTTGCGCTGTTGACCGCCGGGGTGTGGGTCCGCCGCCTGCTGCATACGACCCTTGCCAGTGACCCCTTCAACGACGACAACGAGAGTTTCGAACAGGAGGCTCGTCTGCTCGAAAACGAATACTCGGTCAACCTTCCGACCCGCTACTACTACCGGGGTGAGTGGCGGCCGGGGATGATTAACGTCATCAACCCCTTCCGGGCGACGATGGTGCTGGGAACCCCCGGCTCGGGCAAGTCCTATGCCGTGGTGAACAGCTACATCCGCCAGCAGATTGAGAAAGGCTTTGCCATGTATATCTACGACTTCAAGTTCGATGACCTGTCGCTGCTGGCCTACAACCACCTGTTGCGCCATCTGGATGCCTACCCGACGCGGCCGCGCTTCTGCGTCATCAACTTCGACGACCCCCGACGTTCGAACCGCTGCAATCCCATCGCCCCGGAGTTCATGACCGACATTTCGGACGCCTACGAGTCGGCCTATACCATCATGCTGAACCTGAACAAGACGTGGATCCAGAAGCAGGGCGACTTCTTCGTCGATTCGCCGATCATCCTGCTGGCAGCGATCATCTGGTACCTGAAGATCTACGACGGAGGCCGCTGCTGCACCTTCCCGCACGCCGTGGAGTTTCTGAACCAACCCTACGAGAAGATCTTCCCGGTGCTGACCTCCTATCCCGAACTCGAAAACTACCTCTCGCCCTTCATGGATGCCTGGCGGGGCAATGCGCAAGATCAGCTACAGGGACAGATTGCCTCGGCAAAGATTCCCCTCTCGCGGATGATCTCGCCGCAGCTCTACTGGGTGATGACGGGCTACGACTTCTCGCTGGACATCAACAACCCGGCCTCGCCCAAAATCCTCTGCGTGGGAAACAATCCCGACCGGCAGAACATCTACTCGGCAGCCCTGGGACTCTATAATTCGCGCATCGTGCGACTCATCAACAAGAAAGGACGGCTGAAATCCTCGATTATCATCGACGAGCTCCCGACGATCTACTTCCGGGGGCTGGACAACCTCATCGCCACGGCCCGTTCGAACCGTGTGGCCGTCTGTCTGGGCTTTCAGGACTTCTCGCAGTTGGAGCGCGACTATGGCGACAAGGAGGCGAAGGTGATCTTTAACACCGTGGGCAACATCTTCTCGGGGCAGGTGGTGGGCGACACGGCCCGCACGCTCTCCGACCGTTTCGGCAAGATTGTCCAGCTGCGCGAGTCGCAGTCCGTCTCGAACGAGAACATCACCCATTCGACCAACACGCAGCTCGACGCGCTGATCCCGCCGTCGAAGATTTCGAACCTCACGCAGGGGATGTTCGTCGGTTCGGTGGCCGACAACGTGGACCAGCCCCTGCCCCAGAAGATTTTCCATGCCCGCATCGAGCTGGATAGTGCGGCAATCCAGGCCGAGGAGCGGCGCTTCGTTCCCATCCCGCAGATCTCCTCGTTCCTCGACGAGGAGGGCACGGACCGCATGGAGGAGATCATCCGCGAGAACTACTACCGCATCAAGGAGGAGGTGGTCCAGATTGTCGAGCGGGAGATCCGCCGCATCGAGAACGATCCCGACCTTGCGGGGCTCCTGCCGAAGAAAAAATAGGATTCCACCGTGCGGAAAACCCGCGGCTGACGGCCATATACGGCCTGCGCAGGACGATTGGAAGCGACGGACATTCAGCTCTTTATATTCGCGGCATCAACCTTTTGTTTCACTTAAAACAATTGTATTATGCCCGAAGAGAATCTGAATCAACCGATCAATCAGGCCCCGGAGCAGGCCAATCCTGCCTACAAGGAGACGCTGCTGCTCTACAACGAACAGAACGGCGCCGTGGAGGCCGTCTCGGAGCTCAAGCAGGAGGGCCGGCAGTACAAGGCCATCACCACCTCGCCGCTCACGGCCAACAAGCCGGCCTTCTTCGACCTGCGGAACAGTTCGGCCGTGGGCGCCTTCATCAAGGGGTTCCTCTCGCAGGAGAATGCCAAGCCGTTCCATTTTCTGAAAGTCGCAGCGGACAAGGCCAGCGAGGTGGCGCAGTCGCTGCTGCGGCTGGCTGACAACCCGAAGGACCCCGAGGGATTGAAGGCCTTGAACGACCACCGCGTCACCTCATACCAGCTCGAACGGGTCAAGTTCGACACGCAGGAGCTGCACCTGCAGGAGCTGAAGGAGATGGGCGTCATCGTTACGCCGAAGGAGCTGGAGGCGATGAAGCTGGGCCTTCCCACGACGGAGCTCCACAACATCAGTCTGAAGGTCGGCGACCTGTCCGTAGCCGGAGAGTTCGCCCTGCGTTCCTTCCGCGACCGGAACGGCGACGTGCAGGTCGGGCTCGAAAGCGCCCTGGCCCGCCCGGAGTTTGAACGCGAGGAGTTCCGGATGATGTTCACGGCCAGCGACAAGGAGCAGATGCTGTCGGGGAAGACCCCGGACCGCCTCTACGAGATGCCCAACCCGCATACGGGCGAAAAGGAGTGGTGCTACGTGACGCTGAACCCGGCTACCAACCGCTTCGTGACGGTCCCCCGGCGCGAAGTCCCCGAACTGCGCTTCTTCAACGGCGTGCGGCTGACCGATGCCCAGCAGGAGAACCTCGCCTCGGGAAGCCGTGTGCAGGTCGAGGGGTGCACGATGCGCAACGGCGACATCACCTATTCGGGGAAGGTCGGCTTCGATGCCCTGACGCGCGAATACCGGATGACGGACTACCGTTACAGCAAACCCTACATCCCCGAGTCGCTTTCGAAACAGTTGGACGAGCGGCAGCTTGCCGCCGTGAAGAGCCCCGAAGGACTCGACTGCTCGAAGGAGAAGGCCCGCCCGATTCTCGGACGCAACGGCAAACCGCTCTCGTGCATCATCCGGCTCAATCCCCGGACCAACGGCGTGGACTACGACTTCACGAACCTGCGCCGCCAGGAGCAGCAGGCTTCTCAGACGAAACAGCAGGAGCAGAAACAGCCCCAAAAGCAGGAACCGGCGCCCGAAACGCCGAGCCGGGGTCGGAAACGCTAATGCCGCACGACGATGGAACAACCCGATCAAACGTGGTTCAGCGAGCGCCTCCGGCAGTTTCTCGAGGAGCGGCACCCTTCGCAGCCCCGTTACCGACGGATGATCGAGCGGCGCAGCCGGTTGGCATTCGAGGGTTACAGTCAAAGTCTTGAAGCCGGTGTTCCGGTCGACCAGGCGATTCGTGTTGCCGACCGGATTCTGTTCCGGGGGCTGCTCTTCTCGCCTTACGATACGGTCCATCTGATCCTCGAAACCGACTACCCGGCCATTCCCCAAAGCCAGCGTCAGACGGTGGCGCTGAAGCTGATCCGGATCTGTTCGCCAATCTTCGAGCGCACGCCGCTGGGAGACGACTTTGCCCAGCGTCCCGAGTTCCGGCTGCTCAAGGAGCGGCTCCGACGGGCCATCCGCCGGTGGATCGACGAAAACGGGGTGCCGGGCTACCAGAGTCTCGAACGCCCGGCGCCTCTCTCGAAACGCTTCAAATAACCAATTTTTCAATCCCCTTTCAAATCTTACAACCATGAAAAACCGAATTTTTGCGATGGCGGCTCTCGCCGCTGTGCTGTTTGCTTCGTGCAACAAGGAAACCGAAATGATTAACCCCGCTCCGGAAGCACGCCCTGATGGTGCCACGGTAACAATCACCCTCTCTTCGGGCGATGATGCGCAGACCCGCGCCTTCTTCGATGCCACGGCCACGGCCGAGGCGTGGGAGAAGAGCCTCTCGTCGCTCTCTGTCTTCACGTTCAACGCCTCGGGCGATCTGATCCTGCGCCGCGATTTCACGGTCTCGGAACTCGCCTCGAAATCGGCGACCTTCTCGCTTCCGAAGTCGGCGGCGGGAACCGAATGCTCGTTCTATGCCGTTGCAAACTACGACGCCTCGTCGGCCAAAACCAAGTCGGCACTTACGGCCCTCGTGGAGAAGTCGGCTGGAGACTATAACGGGACCTTCGCGGATGTCTCGACCAAGGCGCTGCGCTCGGGCGGCTTCGTGATGTCGGGCTCGACGACCAAGACCGTCGGTGCGGTGAACACCTCGACGCAGGTGGGTATCTCGCTCAAACGCACGGTGGCGAAGGTTGCCCTGCAGACCACGATCGCCCCGGAGTTTTCGGAGAAGTATCCCGGCTCAATCACGATCAACTCGGTGAAGCTCTCGCGCGCCGCGTCGCAGTCGCTCGTCGTGGCCGGGGAGCCCTCGACGGGAGCCATGACCTACACGCATACCCAGACCCCGGGGACGGCCTCGTCGAAGTACAACAGCCTCTTCTACCTCTATGAGACGGGGACGCTCGATGCCGGAAGCCGCGTGCTGCTGGAGATCAACGCGACCTACGACAGCGACGGCAGCAGCTCGACGAGCGATGACCGTTCGGATGTAACCTATTCGGTCGAGCTGACGGGCAAAGCCGCGGGTCAGATCCTCCGCAACGGCTACTACCGGGTCGCTGCCAATATCACGGGCCTTGTGGGTCAGGATTGCCAGGTGTCGGTAACGGTTGCCGACTGGGAGACTCCCGTCACGCAGTCGGTTGATCTGGGCGCCTAATCCATGTGTTGCGGGTCCCGCCTTGCCCCGAGGGGTCGGACGGGACCCTTTTTTCTCACCTTTCAAACACGAACAGTTATGAAACGAATCCAGCAACTGGTACTCCTGCTGTCGGTCCTCCTTGTGACGTTGACCGGATGTCGGGAGAGCCTGACCGAGGAGGCCGTGGCGCCTCGCGGTGTGGCGGTCGAGATCGCCGTCCGTCCCGACGGGATGCAGGAGCAGACCCGCTCGACGGACGAGGATGCGATCGCCGATCTGAACTTTTACCTTTATGACGACCAAGGCAGTCTGCTCCTGCATCGCTACCAGCAGGCGACGACCCTTCGCTTCGAGGTCGTGCCCGGACATTATCGGATGCGCCTCGCTGCCAACCTCGGCCGCGACCTCGGGGCGGATCCCTCGGAGGAGGAGCTCCGAATCTCGAACGCCGAAAGTTACGAACGCCTTCCGATGGCCGCCGAGGAGGAACTTGATGTTACGAGCGTTGGCACAAGCCCCTCGACTATCGAGGTTCGGCGGTGCGTGGCCAAGGTCTCCTATGAGATCAACGTCAAAGACCCCAATATCGAGCTTCGCTCCGTGCAGCTGATCTCACTTCCGCGCACGGCGGTGCTCTTTAATCCGGAGGCAGCCCCGTCGTCCAATCCGGCCGACTATACGGACGGTCCCGAGACGACGCTCACGGGAACGGCGGCCTCGGGTGTCTGCTACCTGCTTCCGAATCTGCAGGGCACCGTTCCGTCGATCACGGACCAGCGGCAGAAGAGCCCCGAGCATGCTCCGGAGCACGCCTCGTACCTGCTGATCCGCGCCGCGAACGGCAGCCGGAACCTCCTCTATACGGTCTATTTGGGCGGCAACAACACCTCGGACTTCAACGTCCGGGCCAATGTTCACTATACCTTCCGCATCTCGATCCTGGGCGACGATAAGATCGACACGCGCGTCTATTCCTACTCGATTCAGGTGTGGGACGACTTCGATGACTACCGCTTTGGCGACTACTGCATCTACGAAGGAACGACCCTGCTGCATATCGACGTGGAGAACAACGACGATGAGCTGCCGCTGAACGGGACGTTTGCCGTCATCTCGGGCGAGAGCTCGAAGGTGTTTTTCGACGACTTCCACGGCGAATCGGGCCCGGATTTCAAGGTATATTATCCGAACAGCACCAATCTCTTCGGCGTGCAGTACAGCCCGACGGTTTACACCTCGTCGAACTCCCGCTTTGCTTACCGCATAACACTTCGGGATCCCTACGGGGTCTGCGGAACCTACGACTTCGAGCATCAGATGGCCAACGTCGTCTACATCAAACCCTCGGCCGGCGGTACGATCTCGGCCTCGGGGGCCTTGTGGAGCGGTGAGACCGGCTCGGGGAGCAGCCTTCGAAGCGTGGCGCTGTGCTACGAGCAGGGATGCAGCCTGACGGCACGCGCCGGTGCGGGGTATCAGTTCGAGGGGTGGTACTCGGACAGCAACTATTCGCAACGCCTCTCCACCTCGGCGACCTATGCGTTCCGTCCGGAGCAGGCCCGCACGGAACTCTACGCTCGGTTCAAATCGACGATTACGCCGCTGGACGGCAACGGCACGGCGAACTGTTATATCGCCCGCAAACTCAATACGACCTATTCGTTCGACGCAACGGTGCAGGGCAATGGCCGTTCGACCCAAAATGTAACGCCCCAAAAACTGTCGGGTGTCGAGGCGCGGATTCTCTGGGAGACGGGAGCGGTCCGTAATGCGGTGATTCGTTCGGCCGAATATGCCGATGGCAGAATCTGTTTCGAGACCGGCACGGCACACGGCAATGCCGTCATCGGGCTCTTCGACGCTGCGGGGACCTGCATCTGGTCGTGGCATATCTGGGCTGTGGACTACGACCCGCTTTCCACGGCGAAGACCTACTCAACGGGAGCCGTCTTCATGGAGCGCAACCTCGGAGCGGAGACCACTTCGCTGACGGATGTACGGTCCAAGGGAATGTACTACCAGTGGGGGCGCAAGGATCCCTTCATCTATCCCTCGGCAAATACGCCGACGACCTATTACACCCCGTCGGCCGTAACCAGCCTCGAAGGGTATGAATTCAAGGCCTATGGCCGCAATGCGAGCCCGTCGCTTCCGACGAGCGACTATACGGTACAGTGGGCCATCGAGCATCCGACGACTGTGATGGCCGGTAATCCCTATTCGGGAAGCTGGCACAACCCGCTGAATCCGAATCTCTGGGGCAACTACACGAACGGGACGACCGCCTCGCCCGTCAACCGCAAGACAATCTACGACCCCTGTCCGCCGGGCTGGCGGGTGCCGCATATAGAGGCGTGGGACAGGAACTACTTCAAGAAGGCGACCTACGTGAATGACGGCGGCTGGTATATGTATTACTCTTCGGGTTCATTGACGACGCTCTATCCCTTCACGGGCTATATGGATGGCAGTTCGGGACGGGTGCAGTACTACTGGCCAACCTGCCAGGTGCGTGTCTGGACGAACACCCCGAACCTCGGCTCGTCGAAAGATTACGGACAGCACCTCTATATTCTGGACGAGAGCGGCATTGTTGCCATTACGGACTCGGTCCGGCAGGATGAGGGGCTGGTCGTGCGCTGTATCCGGGAATAAAACGCGAAGACAATGAAACGACGACAAATCATACCGATTCTGACGGTGCTGCTTATGGCCTTGTGGGGTTCGCCCCACAAGGCTGCGGCACAGATTTTCGCCGTGCGGGCCAATGCGCTGGCCGCATGTACCGCGACGCTGAACCTTGGCGCCGAAGTGGCCCTGACGGACCGCTGGTCGCTGGAGGGAGCGCTGTTCTGGAATCCCCTGCGCACGGAGGAGTTTGCCACCTCGTTCCGTGCGGTGCAGCTCGGCGCCCGCTACTGGTTCTACGAAACGCAGGTCGGCCCCTTTGTGGGTGCGCAGCTCTCGCATGTCAACTACCTCGTCGGCCGCCGCACGCGGCGCTACGACGGACGGGCGTGGGGCGCGGGCCTCTCCTGCGGCTATTCGTGGATGCTCTCCAAACGGTGGAGCGTAGCCGTAGAGGGAGGCCTCGGGCTTTTCCATACGAAGGACACCCGACGAGACCCCACGGTCTCGGACTGGGACGATGAATATATCTACCACTCGCGACGCTGGACCTTGGCCCCTTCCCGCCTGGAGGTGTCGTTCGTCTATCTGTTTTAGCCATGAGAAAGCAACGAATGATTCTGGGCGGCGTGCTCGCTGCCGCGATGTGCGCCGCGACGGGCTGCTCGGTGGCCACACGCCTGGAGCGTCAGCGCGCCTCGGCACACCTCTCGCAACTGACGCGCGCGGAGCGTCAGGCCCAGCGGCAGGACTATCGGCCGCAGGTTGTGCGGCTCCAGCGCGACAGCAACACTTTCTTCCTGGCTCCGGTCGATACGCTGCCCGACGGCGAGCGGGTCATGTCGCTGCAGATCGAGCAGGTAACGGTTGTGGCGAAGGTCCGCTCGGTGCCCGAACGCAACGGACGGGTGCACCTCGACTTTGTGGTTACGCTTCCGAAGCAGCTGCTGGGCAGCAGCCGCAGCGTGGTCATCACGCCTCTGCTGCACAAGCCCGACGGAACCGTTCCGCTGGAGGATCTCGTAATCCGCGGGGGACGCTTCTCGCTGTTGCAGGAGCGCGACTACTGGCAGTACGAGACCTATGTGCGGCGCTTCCGGCCCGATACGCTGGGGCGGGAGGCGGCCTTCCAGCGCTTCGTGAAGTTTCCCTACCCGGAGGATGCGCGGCTCGATTCGCTGGTCGAGAGCCGCAGCACGATCACTTACTACTATTCGCAGGAGGTTCCGACGGACGAGACCTCGAAGAAGATGCTCATCACGCTCACGGGGAAGGTGCAGGCTGTGGACGACAGCGCCTACCTGCTGCCGCCCTCGGATACGCTGGCCTATCTGGTCTCATCGATGCTCTCCTTTGTCGACACGCTGCCGCGCTACCGCATCCGCGTCATAGACAAGTACGTCACGGTCCGCGACCGCAACTACATCCGCTTCTTTGTGGGCGACACCCGGGTGGTGGATACGCTGGGCGACAACGGCCGCGAGCTGGAGAAGATCTCCGGCCTGATGCGCCGGATCATCGAGCAGGAGGAGTTCTACGTCGATACGATCACCCTCACGGCCTCCTCCTCACCGGAGGGACGCTGCGCCTTCAACGAGCGCCTCTCACGGGGGCGTGCCGAGGCGCTGAAACGCTACCTGGTGCGTCACTACGGCCGGGGTATCGACACGCTGCTGACGGTGCGGTGGGTCGCCGAGGCGTGGCCCGAGCTGATGAACCGCATCCGCACGGACCCGGCGCTGACGAACCGCGAGGCGATACTGGAGCTCCTCTCCGCGGAGCGGAATCCGGACCGAAGAGAACGGCTGCTGCGCGAGCGCTTTCCCCGGGAGTACGCCTACCTGAAGGAGGTGGTCTACCCGCAGCTCCGCACCGTGGACTTCCGCTATAATCTTCGCCGCAAGGGGATGGTCAAGGATACGATCCACACCACGGAACTCGACACGACCTATGCTCGGGGAGTGGAGCTGCTGCAGCGGCGTCAGTATGCCCGGGCGCTCTATATTCTCAACGACTACAACGACCGCAATACGGTGGTGGCACACCTCTCGATGGACCACAACGAGCGGGCGCTGGAGCTGCTCTCGACGATGCCGACGGATGCCGTGACGGAGTACCTGCGGGCTATAGCCTGCTCGCGGCTGGGCCGCAAGGTCGAAGGGCGCGAACACTTCCTCGAAGCCTGCCGTCGGGATGAACGCATGGAGTATAGGGGGAATCTGGATCCCGAAATTTCAGAACTTTTGAAAGAGTAAAAACGATGAAACGCAAACGCATAATAACGATTCTGACCTACGTTCTTCTGGCCGCAGCCTGGGGCGCAATCTTCGTCTCGCTCTTCACGGCCTGCAACGTCTACGAAGACACGACGGTCGAGATTATCCGATGTCCCGAAATCCGGGATACCGTCCAACTCCCGGAGTGGGAACCCCTGGAATAAACAAAGGCTGCGATTGAGTTCGCAGCCTTTGTTTTTAATTGTTCTTGGGTACGAGAGGTCGGCAAAATTCCTTGTTGACCACCCGGTCGCGCATGGTCTGCATGGAATTGAAATTGCGTGAGATGTTCTGTATTATCTCAATGTAGTTGTCCTGCCATTCTCCTCGTTCATCCTGCCACTGATAGTAAAACGGCTTGATGGAAACACATTTCGGATGCTCGAACAACGTGTTCAACAAGGTGCGGTCCGAATTGCCGCAGGAGTGCCCCATGATGTAAATCTGGTAGTAATCCGAATTGATGAATCGGAGCAGTTTGCGATATTTGTCTGTCTCGAGATAGCGTATGGATTTGATGTTCGTCAGATAATCGTTGTTGTTCAGTTTTGAGATTGTCTTGTAGTCATCGTCCATCTCATCCCCATAACCGAAAATAATATGGTTCAAATCGTCTCCCAGTGTTCCATGTATGTGATTTACTTCGAAGCCCGAATTCTTGTTAAGATACAGATCTGCCGTAGTTGTATAGTTGAAATTCAGCAGCAGAATCTGGTCCGGAAGCAGGAAATAATCCGGTATACCATCTGCTCCGGCAAAGACGTCTTTAATATGGTCTAATGGTGATTTTTGAATCTCCATCTCTATGTCGGAACGACAATGTAGAGGCTCCTTATTGTATTTCCGTAATAGGGAATCACCGTTGTCTATATTGTTTCGAACACGTTCAAATCGCTGAATAATGAACTCTCTGAAAACCTCATTGCTCTCTACAGACATGTCTCGAGCCGCAAAAGGTTCGTAGATGGCCTTGTCGATGCACCCTTTAACCAATTCAGGTTTTATCTGTTCATTTTGAATTTTTTGTAGATATACAACCAAATATATTTTTATCAACTCTAACTCATCGTTGAGCTTTTTGGGAGCAGTATATCCACAATCAGTTTCTCTAAAAACCCGTTTCAGCCAAGAATAATATTCACTCTCTATATCTACCCAATTTTGAAGTTTGACAGCTTTGTTGATTGAAGCGAAAAGAGGACTGTCATATTGGATTGGCAGACTTTCAAAGAAATCATTATATTCTTTGATGTGCAGACTTTGTTCCCACCCCCTTTGAAATCGGAAAGCTAGGTTATTTAGAACAAAGCGGAATTGTTCTAATTTTTTTAAATTATCAGAACCGTCTATTTTAATAGAGCACAAACCATCTGCTAGATCTGTTTCTCCTTCCAATAAACTTGTTTGTAGTATCATTTGATATGCGCGCATAAAGTCCTTGTAACTCGTAGGAAGATTATGCGCCAAATCAAATCCGTTCCCAATCAATATGATTCTGTTCATACCTGTTCGCTCATTGCTGATATCTACAAATATACGAAATATTTTCCTCGGATAAACCTCGTCATCGCCGCCCGTCCCAGCAAGATAGCCACCCTGTGCAAAGATGCCAAGAGAACTGCTCTTGTCCTCATTTGCGCAGGGTGGCTTTGTCTCTTTTGCTGTCCGGGCGTTCCGGGCAGTTTCTAAAAATCTTACCATTATGAAACTGTTGACCGAGGAGATCATCTCCCAATTCGAGGCCCATCCCATCGGGTCCCAGGACGGAAAAGGGCTTGATGCCAAAGTTCTTGTCAAATACTTCAACCCCTGCGGCAGAGGGACGTGGCTCATCACCGAGGCCGAACGCGAAGACGACGACTGGCGCCTCTACGGATATTGCCATATTTTCGAGTGGGAGTGGGGCTATCTGTTGCTCTCGGAGCTGGAATCACTGCGGCTGCCCTTCGGATTAGGCGTTGAACGCGATCTTTATACCGGCGGGAAATACCTCCGCGATTTTCTCTCCGAAGAGGAGATCCGACAGCTGGAGGCGTTGGGCTGAAAAAACAGGAGCAACGGGTGCACCCGTTGCTCCTTGTCTTATCGCTGGATTGGTTTGACGAGATTCTTTTCGAGAATCTTCGCAATCTCGGACATCGGGTAGAGAAACTTCCCGCCGAGGACCGTGTAGGGGATAATCCGCTCGTCGCGGTAGGTCTGCAGCGACCGTTGGCTCAATCCGAAGAGGTTCCGCACCTCCTCGCTGGTGAGATAGGTCTCTGCATTGAGATGTGAGGGCAGGGTCTCGATCATCGCCTCGATCCGGTCGAGTGCCGCCAGCGCCTTCTCCTGAAGCTCCCTGTACTCCGGAGATTTCCGCGTAATCCACTCTTCCATCATGCCCGGGATTTGACCAGATTGGCATCGAGGATGCGCTGGATGTCGCTTTCGCGGAAATAGACCTTGTTGCCGATTATCGAGTAGGGGATCTTCCGCTGCCGCCGGTAGTATTGTAGCACCCGTTTCGAGACGCGCAGCATGCCGCATACCTCCTCCTGGGTCAGCCAGCCTCCGGGTTTGCGGGGCATGGTCTTCGTGGCCAGGTGGGTTGTCCGGCTCTGAATCCGGTTGACGATCGCCTTCAGCTCCTCGAAGGCGGCCGCCTCAATCAGTTTGCATTCCATGGTACACCTTTTTTAGTTTGTAGGGGCTCCGCTTCCCGGAACCCGCCCGCAAAATAGGACGGAATTCCGGAAAAGATGCAGAGTGTCCTTTGCAGACCTTGCATGTCCGACATCGGGCTACAACGCCATGTTTTCGGCGACAACCTCCATGTCGCGCATGATTGACGAGTCGAGAACCTTCGCATAGCGGCGTGTCATGTTGACGTTGGCATGGCCGAGCATCTTGGCGACGTTGTCAATCGTGGCGCCGCTGGCCAGCGTTAGGGTCGCGAACGTATGGCGTGCGCAATGCGTCGAGAGATTCTTGCGGATGCCGCAGATATCGGCCAGTTCCTTCAGATAGGAGTTCATCTTCTGGTTGCTGCATACGGGAAGCAGTACGCCGTGCGTCTGACAGTAGGGGTGGTCCCTGTAGCGGTCGATAATCTTTTGCGCCTCATCGAGCAGCGGAATGTTGCACATGTTCTTGGTCTTCTGACGTGCCTTGCGAATCCAGATCTTGCCGTGGATGTCCGCCACCAGATGCTCCGGTTTGAGCTGTTGCACGTCCATAAAGGCCAGCCCCGTCAGACAACAGAAACAGAAGATGTCGCGGACCTGCGACAGTCGCGTGATGGTGATTTCCTTGTTGAGCAGCACCTTCAGCTCCTGTTTCTCGAGAAATTCGCGTTCGACCGGCTCGAAATGAAAGTGAACCTGGGCAAAGGGGTCCTTCTTCATCCAGCCTTTGGCCAGTGCAATGCGGATAATCTTTTTGAAGTTCAGCAGGTACTTGGTGGTCGTGTTGTGGCAGCACCGCCGGACGGTCTTGAGAAAAAATTCGAAGTCCTCGATAAACTGATTCGTGATCTCATCCAGATAGCAGTCCTCTTTCTTATAGTTCTTTTGCAGGAACTCCTCGGTCAACCGCAGCGTGGTTTCGTAGCGAATCACCGTTGCCGGAGCGAGACTGATGCCCGACAGCGCCCTGCACTTTTCGTTGTGGGCGCGGAAAACCTCCATCAGCGTGTGACGGTCCGACTGCTCCTTGCCCAGATAGCGATTCAGAATGATTTGGGCGGATACCTCTTTCTTGTCGAGCTCGAGGTCCCTTTGAATCCGCAGAATGTTGGCGGAAATGGCGTCCAGGTATAGGTTCAAATCCTTTCCGCCGCGGCTTTTTTCGTTGGCTTTTCCTTTTGCCGAGTTCCAGGCGTGCGGCTCGATGAAGCGTTTGATTGAGGCGTCAGCGCGTTCTCCGTTGATTGTCAGACGCATAAACACGGGAGCCTCGCCTCGTTTGTTGGTCTTGTCCCGCCGAATGTAAAACAACAGTCCGAATGTTGTCCTTTCCATAAGTACACCGAATTAAGGGTTACAAAATTAGTTTCCCAAGTGTCTCATGTCAAGAGGAAGACCGCTGCAAACAGGTGCAAACCAAACTGTTACGAGCAATTCGGTGTACTTTTTCGGCCCGGAAAAAGGTACACCGAATAGGCCACAGGTAACCCGCTTTCCGATGCCTTTTTCTGCATTCCGGTCCAAATAAAAAACCCTGTAAATTCGTGATTTACAGGGTTTTGCAATCTTTTGCGTTGCTTCTTGGCGGAGAGTGGGGGATTCGAACCCCCGGTACAGTAATCCCGTACGGCAGTTTAGCAAACTGCTGGTTTCAGCCACTCACCCAACTCTCCGGGCAGCTGAAACGTCGTTTCCGAACGTTAAGCGGGGACAAAAGTAAGTCAAAATTGGCGAAGTACCAAATAAAACCGGGATAAATTTTGTTTTCCGCTCCGGGGCTCGGCGCCCGTGCCATCCGGCCGGGGCGGAAAACGGGCGTGCGAGGCGTCTCTGGCGGGCCTGCTCCGCAGTCTGCGGCCCTGCGTCTGTGAGATTTCTCGTTGCGGAATCATTATTGCAGGGAGCGCTGTTGAATTATCGACGGATTTTTGTACCTTTGTCCGATATTTTGCAGACAATGGCAGAGAACGAAAAAGAGATACTGGAAAACCTCGGGGAGCAGGAGTACAAGTACGGCTTCACCTCCGACATCGAGACCGAAACCATCGGCAAGGGCCTCTCGGAGGAGGTCGTGCGGCTGATTTCGGCCAAGAAGGGCGAACCCGAGTGGATGACCGAGCGCCGCGTGAAGGCCTACCGCCACTGGCTGACGCTCGACCCCCCGACGTGGGCCCACCTGACGATTCCCGAAATCGACTTTCAGGACGTGATTTACTATGCGGCCCCCAAACCGCAGAAGAAGCTGGGCTCGATGGATGAAGTCGACCCCGAACTCAAGCGGACCTTCGACCGCCTGGGCATTCCCCTCGAGGAGCAGATGGCGCTGGCCGGCGTAGCCGTCGACGCCGTGATGGACTCCGTCTCGGTGAAGACCACCTTCAAGCAGACGCTCGCCGAGCGGGGCATCATCTTCTGCTCGATGGCCGAGGCCGTGCGCGACTACCCGGAGCTGGTGAAGAAGTATCTGGGCAGCGTGGTCCCCTATACCGACAACTTCTATGCGGCGCTCAACGCCGCCGTCTTCTCCGACGGCTCGTTCTGCTACATCCCCAAGGGTGTGCGCTGTCCGATGGAGCTGTCGACCTACTTCCGCATCAACGCTGCCGGCACGGGGCAGTTCGAGCGGACGCTCATCGTCGCCGACGAGGGGGCCTATGTGAGCTATCTGGAGGGTTGCACCGCACCGCGGCGCGACGAGAACCAGCTGCATGCCGCCGTGGTTGAGATTGTCGTCGAGCGCGACGCCGAGGTGAAGTACTCGACCGTGCAGAACTGGTACCCGGGCGACCGCGAGGGGCGGGGCGGCATCTACAACTTCGTCACCAAGCGCGGCCTCTGCCGCGAAAACGCCCGCCTGTCGTGGACGCAGGTCGAGACCGGCTCGGCCATCACGTGGAAGTATCCGAGCTGCGTGCTGGCGGGCGACAACTCGGTGGGCGAGTTCTACTCGGTGGCCATGACGAACAACTACCAGCAGGCCGACACCGGCACGAAGATGATACACGTGGGGCGCAACACGCGCAGCCGCATCGTCTCGAAGGGTATCTCGGCGGGCCTCAGCCAGAACTCCTACCGGGGTCTGGTCCGTGTGGCCCGGGGTGCGGAGAACGCCCGCAACTATTCGCAGTGCGACTCGCTGCTCATCGGCGACCGCTGCGGCGCGCACACCTTCCCCGTAATCGACGTGCGCAACCGCTCGGCGGTGGTCGAACACGAGGCCACGACCTCGAAGATTTCCGACGACCAGCTCTTCTACTGCAACCAGCGCGGTCTGTCGACCGAGGATGCCGTGGGGCTGATTGTCAACGGCTATGCCAAGGAGGTGCTGGCCAAGCTCCCGATGGAGTTCGCCGTCGAGGCGCAGAAGCTGCTGGCGCTCAGCCTTGAAAATACGGTGGGGTAGCCCCCGCCCGCCCGGCTGCGGACGGAAAGGCGGCCGCGCCTGCGATGCGGCGAGGTGCCTCCTTCGGCCCGCGGGCCGGAAATGTGAAACGGAAAAAAACGGACAGAAAAGATATGTTAAGCGTAAAAAATCTGCATGCCTCCGTCGAAGGCAAGGAGATTCTCAAGGGAATCGACCTCGAGGTCAAGGCGGGCGAGGTGCATGCCATCATGGGACCCAATGGCTCGGGCAAGTCGACGCTCGCGTCGGTGCTCGCGGGCAACGAGAAGTTCACCGTCACGGCCGGTTCGGCCACCTTCATGGGGCACGACCTGCTCTCGATGCCCATCGAGGAGCGCGCCCGTCTGGGGCTCTTCCTCGGATTCCAGTACCCGGTCGAGATTCCGGGCGTCTCGATGGCCAACTTCATGAAGCTGGCCGTCAACGAGCAGCGCCGCTACCGCGGTGAGGAGCCCCTTACGGCGGCCGAGTTCATGCGCCTGATGCGCGAGAAGAGCGCCGTGGTCGAGCTCGACGCGAAGCTCACGGCCCGCTCGGTCAACGAGGGCTTCTCGGGCGGCGAGAAGAAGAAGAACGAGATTTTCCAGATGGCGATGCTCGACCCCAAGCTGGCGATTCTCGACGAGACGGACTCGGGCCTCGACATCGACGCCCTGCGCATCGTCGCCACGGGCGTTACGCGGCTCCATACGCCGCAGAATGCGACGGTGGTCATCACCCACTACCAGCGCCTGCTGGACTACATCGTCCCCGACGTGGTGCATGTCCTCTACCGGGGCCGCATCATCTACTCGGGTGACAAGACGCTGGCCCTCAAACTCGAAAAGGAGGGATACGACTGGCTTATCAACGATTACGCGGAGGAATGATACGGCTCGATGAACTTTTGTGCGGCGGGGCCTTCCGCCTCTTCGAGGGCGAGCGGCTCGACATCCGTCACACGGAGCCGGCGCCCCTGGTGGCGGCCGGCGCCCCGAAGCTGAGCGTCGTGGTTGCACCCGACGCCGCGGCGTCGCTCGTGCTGCTCTACGACCGGCCGCTCGAGGCCTCGGTCGAGGTCGAGCTCGGGCGCGATGCGCACCTGGAGCTGTGCGTGCTCTTTACGGCCGAGGCCTTCGTCGAGGTGGAGGTGCGGCAGCAGGGGCGGAGCGAGTGTCACCTGACGACGCTCCAGCTCGCGGGGTCGAACCTCGTCTGCCGCGTCGGGCTGCAGGAGCCCGGTGCGTCGAATACGCTCCACGGGGCCTTCCTGGCCGGTGCGGGCGAGCACTGCGTGGCCGACATCCGCATCGACCATGCGGTGAGCGACTGCCGCAGCGAGTCGTGCGTCAAGGGGGTTGCCTCGGGCGACGGCGTGGGTGAATTCCGGGGGCTGGTCTACGTGGCGGCAGACGCGCAGCGCACCGATGCGCGGCAGACGAGCCGCAACGTCGTGCTGGGCGACGAGGCCCGCATCACGACGCGTCCCCAGCTGGAGATTTATGCCGACGACGTGAAGTGCTCGCACGGCGCGACGGTCGGACAGATGGACGAGGATGCGCTGCTCTACATGCGGCAGCGCGGTCTGAGCGAGGCGCAGGCCCGGGCGCTGCTGATGGAGGGCTTCGTGGCCGACGTGGTGCGCCGCTGCGGCGTGGAGCAGCTCCACGAGGTGCTCATGCGCGGCGTGGGCGAGAAGCTCGAACGAATCTGATGCCGGCGCGGCGCGCGGCGCGAACGAGGCGCATGTGCGGCGCCGCGGCAGCCGGTGGAAAGTGAAAGGAGATACTATGTTAGAGGTTGAAAAGATACGCGGGGAGTTCCCCATTCTCGAACGCCGGGTCTACGACCGGCCGCTGGTCTATCTCGACAACGGCGCCACGGCGCAGAAGCCCCGCTGTGTGATTGATACGGTCGACTACCTGCACCGGGAGCTGAACGCCAACATCCATCGCGGCGTGCACTTCCTCTCGGAAGAGGCGACCGAACGCTACGAGCAGGCGCGGCAGCGCATTGCCGGCTTCATCGGAGCGGCCGAAAAGGAGGAGGTCGTCTTCACGGCCGGAGCCACCGCATCGCTCAATACGGTGGCCTACGCCTGGGGCGGCCGCTTCGTGCACGAGGGTGACAACATCGTCATCAGCGAGATGGAGCACCACTCGAATCTGGTGCCGTGGCAGATGCTCGCCGAGCGGTGCGGCGCCGAAATCCGCGTGCTGCCCTTCGACGACGAGGGGCGGCTGATGACCGAGCGGCTCGCGGGTCTGCTCGACCGGCGGACGAAGGTGGTGGCCGTGACGCAGGCCTCCAATACGCTCGGCACGCGCCCCGAGCTGCGGCCCATCATCGATGCGGCCCATGCGGTGGGCGCCGTGGCGGTGGTGGACGGCTGCCAGGGCGTGGTGCACGGCGGTGTCGACGTGCAGGCGCTCGACTGCGACTTCTACGCCTTCTCGGGCCACAAGCTCTACGGCCCGACGGGCATCGGCGTGCTCTACGGCAAGCGGGCGCTGCTCGAGGCGATGCCCCCCTTCCTCGGGGGCGGCGACATGGTCGACCGCGTCTCGTTCGCCCGGACGACCTATGCCCCCGTGCCGCTCAAGTTCGAGGCCGGCACGGCCAACTTCGTCGGAGCCATCGCACTGGGCGAGGCGGTGAAGTTCGTGCAGCAGTTCGCCCCGGCCGACATCGAGGCCCACGAGGCGGAGCTGCTGCGCCGCGCCACGGAGCGCCTCTCGGCCATCGAGGGGCTGCGCATCTACGGCACGACGGCCGACAAGTGCGCCCTCGTCTCGTTCAACGTCGAGGGGGTTCATCCCTACGACATGGGGATGATTCTCGACAAGCTCGGCATCGCCGTCCGTACGGGACAGCACTGCGCCGAGCCGGTGATGACCCACTACGGGGTGACGGGCATGTGCCGTGCGTCGTTCGCCCTCTACAATACGCTCGCCGAGGCCGACGCGCTGGCCGACGGCGTAGCCCGTGCCGTGCGGATGCTGCGTTGAGCTGCCGGGGGGGAGCTGAGCGGCGTGCCGATGCTGCTGCGGGCGGATGTTGTGCCGAGTTGCGGGCGGATGCCAGGCCGAGTTGCGGCGGATGTTGAGCCGATGTTGCGGCGGGCGGGCCGCCGTACGGAGAGCAGGCTGCGGCATCTGCGGCTTAGCGGAATCCGGACACTGGCTGCCGCGGCGGCTGCGGCCGGGCGGCGGAACCCTGATATTGAATAAATGAACCGACCATGTTAATCGTACTCGAAGGTTTGGACGGCGCCGGGAAATCGACCCAGGTAGCCCTGCTGCGCCAGCTCTTTGCCGAGCGCGGCGTGGAGAGCCGTTACGTGCACTTCCCGCGCTTCGATGCGCCTGTCTACGGCGAACTCATCGCCCGCTTCCTGCGCGGCGAATTCGGCGGCGTGGAGGCGGTGGACCCCTATCTGGTGGCGCTCCTCTTTGCGGGCGACCGCGCCGAGGCGGCACCCCAAATCCGGGAGTGGCTCGCCGCCGGCGATGCCGTCATCTTCGACCGCTACGTCTACTCGAACATCGCCTACCAGTGCGCCAAGCTGCCCGAGGGGGAGCCGCGCCGGAGGCTGGCCCGGTGGATTCTCAGCCTGGAGTTCGAACACAACCGTCTGCCGCGTCCCGACCTCTCGCTCTTCCTCGACGTCCCCTTCGCCTTCACCGAAGAGCGTCTCCGCTCGGCGCGCGAGGGCGACGACCGCGCCTATCTGCACGGTGCGGCCGACATCCACGAATCGTCGCTCGCGCTGCAGCGCACCGTGCGCGACGTCTACCTCGAGGCGGCGGCCGGCGATGCGACGCTGCGCATCGTCGACTGCGGCGACGGCGAGGGGCGCATGGCTTCGCCCGAGACCATCGCCCGCCGCATCCGCGCCCTCGTCGAACCGCTGCTCTGACCCGCTTCCGCAACGAAAACCTCCGCAACGAAAACCTCCGCCCAAACACCCTCCCGACCCGCTCGATACCCTCACGACCCTCCAACCCCCGCTCCCGCAATGAGAAGCTCCCGCATCTTCAAAATCATCGCCAACATCTGTCGGCTCATCCTCGCCTGCACGTTCATCCTCTCGGGCTTCACCAAGGTGGTCGACCCGTGGGGCACGGCCCTCAAGGTGAACGAATACCTCACCATCTACGGCATGGAGTTCCTCCAGCCGGCAAGCATGGCCTTCTCCATCTGGCTGTGCGGCGCCGAGCTGATGATGGGCTGCATGCTGCTCTTCAAGGTCCGCATCCGCCTCATCTCGATTTTCGCCCTCGCCTCGATGCTCTTCTTCACGGTGCTCACGCTGCTCAGCGCCACGGTCATCCCGGTCGAGGACTGCGGCTGCTTCGGCGACGCCATCCGCCTCACGCCGTGGGAGACCTTCCTCAAGAACCTCGTCCTGCTGCCGATGGCCGTGGTGGTGTGGTGGCGCTACCGCCCCGACAAGGTCTTCGCCTTCAAGCCCGTCGAGATTGTGCTCACCTGCCTCTTCTTCTTCCTGTCGATGGCGCTGGGCACCTACTGCTACCGCCACCTGCCGCTGGTGGACTTCCTCCCCTACAAGGTGGGGGTCAACATCTGGCAGGAGATGCACGCCTCCGAGGCCGAGGCGGGCGAGGTGGAGACGGTGCTCGTCTACCGCAACCTCGAAACGGGCCGCCTGCGCGAATTTTCGCTCGAGGATACCGAGTGGCAGGATACCACCCGGTGGGAGTGGGTCGATACGCGGACCGAGAGCGACTCGTCGCCCGTGCGCCCCATCATCGGGGAGTTCGCCCTGCACGATGCCGAGGGCGACGCGACCGAAGAGCTGCTGACGGCCCCCGGGCGCGTGTGGTTCCTCTGCGTCACCTCGTTCGAGCGGATGCCCCGCGGCTGCGCCCGGCGTTTGGACCGGCTGGTCGGGCAGGCGCTGGCGGCCGGCGAGCGGGTCGTATGCCTCACGCCCGAACCCCTCGACGGGGTGACGTGGCATGCCTTCGGAACGGCGGGCGAGGTGCGCTGCTACAACATCGACGCCTCGACGATGAAGACCATGCTGCGCGCCGACAACGGCGTGGTGGAGCTCGTCGACGGGGTCATCCGCGCTAAAAGGAACTGTCGGGATGTTCGTCCGTAAGGGCGGGCGCGGCGACACGGTATGAAAGTTGATTCCGGAGAACCGGAATCAACTTTTTTATGCGTTCACTGCTCCTCCTCTGCTTCGTGCCGCTGCTGGGCGGCTGCCGCGGCGGCGACGTCCCCGCGGCCGATGCCGTGCGTCCGGTCAAGACCGAGACGGCAAGTGATGCGGCCTTCATCGACCGCGATTTCGTCGGTCTGGCCACCCCCGACGATGCCGTCAATCTGGCCTTCAAGCTCTCGGGACAGCTCCTTGCGGTCCCCGTGGCGCAGGGGCAGGAGGTGCGGCGCGGCGAGCTGCTTGCCGAGCTGGACCCGCGCGACGTGAGGCTGCAGGTCGATGCCGGCCGCTCGGCCTTCGAGCAGGCGCGCTCCAACCTGCAGCGCATCGGGCGGCTGCTCGAACACGGCGCCGTCTCGCAGCAGGAGTACGAGGCCGCGCAGACCAACTACGTGCAGGTGAAGTCCTCGTACGACAACATGCTCGACCTGTTGGGCGAGACGCGTCTGCGCGCGCCCTTCAACAGCGTCGTCGAGGCGGTCTACGTCGATACCTACCAGCGCGTGCAGGCCGGCGAAACGGTCCTCCGTCTGGTGGGGCCCCGCACCACGACCGTCAAGTTCACCCTCCCCGAATCGGGGCTGCGGCTGCTGGCCTCGCCCCGGACGAGCTTCTACGTCGAATTCGACAACTACCGCGGCGTGAAGTTCCCCGCGCGGCTCAAGGAGTACGCCAAGACCTCGTCCGACGCCTCGGGATTCCCCGTCTCGCTGCGTCTGGACGACTCGCTGACGCAGCGCTGGCCCGTCTCGCCCGGCATGTCGTGCACCATCACCCTGCGGAGCGCCGACCCGGTGACCGACGCCGTGTCGCTGCCGCTCACGGCCATCTGCGCCCCGGCCCAGGGGGGCGAATATGTCTGGGTGGTGGGGCCGGGCGATACGGTCCGCCGCCACCGCGTGCGTCTGGGCGAGCTCTACGGACGCGACCGGGTGATTGTCGACAGCGGCGTGATGCCCGGCCAGCGGGTCGTCGTGGCGGGGGTCTACCGCCTGCAGGAGGGCGACCGCGTGCGGATACTGGATTGAGCCGGCCCTCCTCTTCGAAATGCTCCCGACGATGAATCTTCCCGAATATACGCTCCGCCGCCGCAAGGTGGTCTGGTTCCTGCTTCTGGTGCTGCTTGCGGGCGGCGCCGCGAGCTTCACCTCGCTCGAAAAGAAGGAGGACGCCCTCTTCGTCATCAAGAGCGCCATGCTCGTCTGCACCTATCCTGGCGCCACGCCCGAGCAGGTCGAGGAGCTGGTCACCGAACCCGTCGAACGCGAGGTGCAGGCCATGCGTGCCGTCCACAAGGTGACCTCCGAGTCGGGCTACGGGGTGGCGAAGGTGCTCGTCGAGCTGGACCCGGCCACCCGCGCCGCCGAGATTCCGCAGCTCTGGGACGAGCTGCGGCGCCGCGTGCTCGACGTGCAGCCGACGCTGCCCGAGGGGGTCTCGCCGATTCGCGTGGCCGACGACTTCGGCGACCTCTACGGAATCTACTACGGACTCTCGGCCGACGAGGGCTTCACCTGGAGCGAGCTGCGCCAGTGGGCCCAGCGCATCAAGCGCGAGCTGGTGACGCTCGACGGCGTGCAGAAGGTGGCGCTCTTCGGCGAGCAGACCCCCGTGGTGAACCTCTACGTGAGTCTGGCGGCGCTGGCCAACTTCTCGATTCGCCCCGAGACGGTCGTCGCGACCATCGCGCGGCAGAACACCCTGGTCGAGAGCGGTCTGAAGCAGGCGGGGCTCATGCAGGTGCGCCTGCTCGAGGACGGGACCTACCGCACGACGGAGGACATCGCCGACCAGCTGCTCATCTCGTCGACGGGCAAGCAGTACCGGCTGGGCGACGTGGCGCGCGTCGAGCGCGGATACGTCTCGCCGCCGCAGAGCCTCATGCGCGTCAACGGCCGCCGGGCCATCGGCATCGGCATCTCGACCGAAGCGGGGGTCGACGTCGTCCGGAGCGGCCGCGCCGTGGGGCGGGTGCTCGAGTCGCTGCGCAGCCGGATGCCCGTCGGGCTGGAGCTCACGGAGCTCTATCCCGAGGACCGCATCGCCCGCGAGGCCAACACCGCCTTTGCCCTCAACCTGGCCGAGTCGCTGGCCATCGTCGTGGCGCTCATCATGCTCCTGATGGGGGTGCGGGCCGGGGTGCTCATCGGCAGCTCGCTGCTCTTCTCCATCGGCGGCACGCTGCTGCTCATGCTCCTGCTGGGCGAGGGGCTCAACCGCACGTCGCTCGCCGGCTTCATCATCGCCATGGGGATGCTGGTCGACAACGCCATCGTGGTGACCGACAACGCCCGGCAGGCGATGCTGCGCGGCGTTGCGTGCCGCCGCGCGCTGGTCGAGGGTGCCAATGGCCCCCGCTGGAGCCTGCTGGGGGCGACGCTCATCGCCATCGTCTCCTTCCTGCCGCTCTATCTGGCGCCGTCGGCCGTGGCCGAAATCGTCAAGCCGCTCTTCGTCGTGCTGGCCGTCTCGCTGCTGCTCAGCTGGCTGCTGGCCCTCACGCAGACGCCGCTCATGGGCGAGCTGCTGCTCCGCACGGAGCCCCGCACGGGCGGCGGAGAGGGGGCCTTCTTCCGCCGCTTCAATCGTCTGCTCGGCGCGCTGCTGCGCCACCGCTGGCGGACGGTTGCCGTCGCGCTGCTGCTCTTCGCCCTCTCGCTCTGGACGATGGGGCGCATGCCGCAGAACTTCTTCCCCGAGATGGACAAGCCCTACTTCCGCGCCGACGTGCTGCTGCCCGAGGGCTACGGCATCCGCTCGACGGAGCAGGTCATCGAGCGGATGGAGGGGTGGCTGCGCCGCCGCCCGGAGGTGAAGAACGTCTCGGCAACGATGGGCTCCACGCCGCCGCGCTACTACCTGGCCAGCGGCAGCGTGACCATGAAGCCCAACTTCGGCAACCTGCTCGTCGAGCTCCGCGACCGCCGTCAGACGCGGCAGGTCGAGGAGGAGTTCGGCCGCTACGTCCGCGCGGAGTTTCCCGACGTGTGGCTGCGCTCGTCGCTCTTCAAGCTCTCGCCCGTGCCCGATGCGGTCATCGAGTTCGGCTTCGTGGGGCACGACCCCGAGGTGCTGTGCCGCCTCACGGAGCAGGTGGAGCGCATCATGTGGCGGACGCCCGGCACGGAGAACATCCGCAACAGCTGGGGCAACCGCATCCCCACGTGGATGCCCGTCTATTCGCAGATGAAGGGGCAGCGCATCGGCGTGAACCGCAGCCAGATGGCGCAGGACCTCACGGTGGCCACGCAGGGCTTCCCGCTGGGCGAGTTCCGCGAGGGGGACCTCATCATGCCCATTCTGCTCAAGGACGAGAACCTGGCCGACTACAACCTCACCAACCTGCAGACGCTCCCGCTCTTCACCCCCGCCGGGCGGGTCTTCTCGCTGGGGCAGGCCACCGACGACTTCCGCTTCGACTTCCGCACGGGGGTCATCCGCCGCTACAACCGCGAGCGGGTGATGAAGGCGCAGTGCGACCCGGCGCCGGGGGTCAACGCCGCGCGCCTCTTTGCGACGCTGCGCGACGAGGTGCGGCGCACGGTCGAGCTCCCCGAGGGCTACACGCTCCGCATCTTCGGCGAGGAGGAGAGCCGCGAGGAGTCGAACGCCGCCCTGATGAAGTACCTGCCGCTGACGGCCGCGGCCATCTTCTTCATCCTGCTGCTCCTCTTCGGCAACTACCGCGACCCGGTGGCCGTGCTGCTGCTGGCGCCGCTGCTCTTCATCGGCGTGGTGGCGGGGCTGCTCGTCACGGGGCGCACGTTCAACTTCTTCGCGCTGCTGGGGCTCATCGGGCTGGCGGGCATGTATGTCAAGAACGCCGTGGTGCTCGTCGCCCGCATCGGCGAACTGCGCAGCGGCGGGATGGCTCCCGGCGAGGCGCTGGCCGAGGCGACGCGCAGCCGCATCGTGCCGGTGGTGAGCGCCTCGGGAACGACCGTTCTGGGCATGCTGCCGCTGCTCTTCGACTCGATGTTCGGGGCGATGGCCGCCACCATCATGGGCGGTCTGCTGGCCGCCACGCTGCTC
Source organism: Alistipes sp. Marseille-P5061 (assembly GCF_900290115.1). Lineage (GTDB taxonomy): Bacteria > Bacteroidota > Bacteroidia > Bacteroidales > Rikenellaceae > Alistipes > Alistipes excrementigallinarum. The sequence continues at coordinate 45,910 of NZ_LT985749.1, read as the reverse complement.
ACGATTCTGGTGCTGCCGGTGGTCTATGCCCTCTTCCACAAAATCCGTCTGTCATGAAACATTCCCGCCGGCTTCTGCCGCTCCTTCTGCTTGTCCTGCTCCTTGCCGCACGGATACCGCTGCGGGGGCAGACCCTCCTCGACGACTACCGCCGCGACGTGCTCCGCTACAGCCGCGCGCTGAAGATGGCCGCGTCGGCCAGCCGTGCGGCCGGCGAACGGCTGGCCGTGGCCCGCACGGGCTACCTGCCCCGGCTGTCGCTCGACGGCAGTTTCTCGGTGGCGATGCGCCGCAGCGAGGGGGCGAAGCCGTGGAGCTTCGGGGTGACGCCCCAGCTGGTGCAGACGCTCTACGGTGGCGGGGCGGTCCGCGCGGCGGTCGACGAGGCGTCGCTCGGGAGCGACATCGCCCTCTGCGACGAGGAGTTCACCCGCTTCGAGGTCTGCTATTCGGCCGAGTACACCTACTGGAACCTCTCGGCCATGGAGGAGTTCGCCGCCTCGATGCGCCGCTACGTGGGGCTGATTCGCTCGCTCAAGGAGGTGGTCGACTACCGCTTTAGCGAGGGCTACGTCGCGCGCAGCGACGTGCTGATGATTGACGCGCGGCTGAGCGAGGCGGCCTACGAACTGCTCACGGCCGAGCGCAACCTGGCGGTGGCGCGCCACAACTTCAACCTGCTGCGCGGCGCCGCGGGCGAACAGCAGGCCCGACTGGCGCAGAGCATCCGCGATACGCTGCCGCTGCCGGCGCGGGTGGCGGCCGACGAGGTGCTGGAGCGCCGTGCGGACCTCAGGGCCGCACGTCTGGCCGGCGAGCGGGCCGCGGCCGGTGTGCGGGCGGTGCGCTCGGAATACAACCCCCGGCTGAGCGTCGGGGTGGGGGCGTCGTGGCGGCCCCACTCGCCCAACCGCACGGGCTCCACGCTGCTCGACGGCGAGGCCTTCGTGCAGCTCTCGGTGCCGATTTTCCACGGCGGCGAGCGTCGCCGGGCGGTGCGGGCCGCACGGGCCGAGCAGGCGCGCACCGTGTGGCAGGAGGCGCAGCTGCGCGACGACGTCGTGCGCGAGGAGATGAACGGCTGGACGACGATGGTCCAGGCCCGCGCGCAGGTCGTCGCCTCGGAGCAGAGCCTGCGCATCGCGGGCGAGAACCTCGAAATCAGCACCTACTCTTACGGCGAGGGGCAGGCCTCGATTCTCGACGTGCTGCAGGCGCAGCTGAGTTGGATTCAGCTCTATACGAACGCCATCCAGTCGCGCTACAACTATGCCGTGGCGGTGGCCGACTACCGGCGCATCACCGCCACGCCGGCGGAGGAGTAGGGTGGCGGCAGTCGCGGTGCGAAGAGCCGCACGGTGGAGGAGTAGGGCAGCAGCGGTCGCGGTGCGAAGAGCCGCACGGCCCCTGCGGCGCTCATGAAGCGGGGCCCGGAGTGCCGCAGACGGCTCCCCGGGCCCCGCCGGGCTCCATTCGGCATTCCGAATCCCGTTTGACTTTCCGGGCCTCAGTCGGTTCTGCCCGGGCCCTTAGTCGGTTCCGCCCGGCCCCGTTCGGTCCCGCCCGGCTCCGTTTGGCTTTCCGGCCACAGTTCGGCCCCGCTGGCCGCCTTCGGCTCCCTTCGCGGGGGCGGGGACGGGAGGGGTCACCCCTTGTCGGGCTCGGTGCTCACGATGACAATCTCGCAGCTGACGGGGGCAATCCGCCCCAGCATGCGGGTCGTGCCGCAGGCCTGCTCGTGGGTGAGCCGCAGGGCGTGGCTCACGGCCGTCTGCTCCTGCTCGCGGCGGCAGGCGACGTTGAAGTGGAGGCGGAACGAGGTGAAGAGGCTCTCGTCGCGCAGCGAGTCGGTGTCGAGCTCGCCCGAGAGGCTGATTTCGAAGTTGCTCGGGCGGACGTGGCTCTGCTCCATGAGGCGCAGCGCGACGCGCCCGGCGGCGCAGGCACCCGCGCGGAGCAGCATCCCGTGGGGGGGGCAGCTCCGTGCAGGTGGTCTCCGGTTCGGGCCGGAAGGTCGAATCGGCATTCATGCGAAGTGTGATTTTTTCGGTCATGGTCGACAGGATTTTGTGTTACCTCTCCATCGCGGGCAATAATCGTTCCCCGATGGTGTGCGGATGGCCAAAAAGTATTATCTTTGAGCCATCCTTTGCGAAGCCCGCCGCCCTCCGCTTCCGGAGACGCATGCGGCACGGGGGCTTCGCCCAAAAACGAATGCTATGCGCGGAAAACTGATTTGGTCGCTGCTGCTGGGCTCCCTTGCGTGGATGCAGACGCAGGCGGCGACACCCGAGGCTCTGGCCGCCCTCGAGCGCGGCCGCGAACTCTTCGACCACGGCCGTTGGAGCGACGCCCGGCTCGAATTCCTCAAGGCGCGCGAGGGGGTTACCCCGGCCGACTACCACGCCCTCCAGAGCATCGACTACCACCTGGCGGCCTGCGCCGTCGAGCTGGGCAGCCGCGATGCCGAAGCGGCGCTGCTGGACTTCGAGCAGCGCTACCCGGGCTCGGTCTTCGCCAACGACGTGCGCTTCTCGCTGGGCTCCTACTACTGCACGCAGTCCGATTTCGAACGGGCCCGCGACTGCTTCGAACGGACCGACTACAAGGCGCTCGACCGCTCGCGCCGCGAGCAGTACGACGTGCGGATGGGCTACGTCGCCTTCACCGAGGGGCGCTATGACCAGGCCTACGACTACTTCGACCGCATCGGCAGCCGCAGCCGCTACATCGACCATGCCCGCTACTACAAGGCCTACATCGACTATGCCGAGGGACGCTACGGACGGGCCCGCCAGGGCTTCGAGCAGCTGGCCCGCAGCGAGGCCTACGGCCCCGTGGTGCCCTACTACCTGCTGCAAATCGAGTTTCGCGAGGGGAACTACCGCTACGTGGTCGACCACGGCGACGAGCTGATGCGCAAGGCCGTGCCGGCGCGCCGCGCCGAGCTGGCGCGCGTGGTGGCCGAGTCGTGGTTCCATCTGGGCGACTACAACCGCACGCTCGAGTACCTGGCCGTGTTCGAGGAGGCGGGCGGCGAGCCGGGACGCGACGAGAACTACCTCAAGGGCTTCTCGCTCTACCGCACGGCCCGCTACGCCGAGGCCGAGGAGCCGCTCCGCAAGGCGTGCGGCGCCGACGACGCCCTGACGCAGAACGCCTCGTACCACCTGGCCGACTGCTGCCTGCGTAACGGCGACAAGCAGTCGGCGATGGAGGCCTTCGCCATGGCGGCCAACGAGCAGTTCGACTCCACGATTGCCGAGGATGCCCTCTTCAACTACGGCAAGCTGCAGTACGAGCTGGGCGGCGGCGCCTTCAACGGGGCCATCAACGTGCTGAGCCGCTATGTGGAGCGTTACCCCTCGTCGCCGCGCGCGGCCGAGGCGCGGACGCTGCTGGTGGCGGCCTACTACAATTCGCGCGACTACGATGCCGCCTATGAGGCCATCCGCGCCGTGCCGGAGCCCGATGCCGAGATTCGCGCCGCACTCCAGAAAATCGCCTACTTCCGTGCGCTGGAGGCCTACTCGGCGGGTGACCTGGCGGCCGCCCAGCGTTCGCTGGCCGAATCCGAGCGGGTGAACGTCAGCCCGAAATATGCGGCGCTCGGCAACTTCTGGCAGGGCGAAATCGCCTTTGCGCAGGGCGACCGCGCCACCGCCGCTTCGCGTTACAACGCCTACCTGAAGCGGGCGCCCCGCAGCGAACGCGAATATGCGCTGGCGTGGTACAATCTGGGCTACTGCGACTTCGACCGCGGACGGATGAGCCAGGCGCGCGCCTCGTTCGAGAAGTTCCTCGCGCTCCGTACGGCCCCGGCCCGCTACCGCGCCGACGCCTGCAACCGTCTGGGCGACACCTACTATTCGGAGCGGTCGTTCGACCGTGCGCTCGAGGCCTATGCCCGCGCCGAGGCTGCCGGTGGCGACGCCTCCGCGACGCGCTACGCCCGCTACCAGCGGGCCGTGACGCTCGGCATCGTGGGGCGCAACGACGAGAAAATCGCCGTACTGCGCCAGCTGGCCGCCGACCGCGGGGGCGAGTATGCCGATGCGGCCGCCTACGAGCTGGGACGCACCTACATCGCGCAGCAGCGCTACGACGAGGGGGCCCGGGCGCTCGAACGCTTCGTCGAGGAGTACCCCTCCTCGCCGCGCGTGACGCAGGCCCTCTCGGACCTGGGTCTGGCCTACCTCAATCTGGGTGACCGCGCGCGGTCGCTCTCCAGCTACGAGCGGGTGGTGAGCACCTCGCCCCACTCGCCCGAGGCGAAGGAGGCGATGCAGGGCATCCGCGAAATCTATGTCGAGCAGGGCAACGTCGACGGCTACTTCGCCTACGCCGAGCGGGTGGGGGCCGAGAGCGACCTGACGGCCCTCTCGCGCGACTCGCTCACGTTTGCCGCCGCGCAGAAGCTCTACCTGGCCGACCGGGTGGAGGATGCGGCCAAGTCGCTGCGCAGTTACGTGAACAACTATCCGAAGGGGTATTACCTCAACGACGCGCTCTATTACCTGAGCGACTGCTACCTGCGCAGCGGCGAGCGCGAATATGCCATCGAGAGCCTCACGGAGCTCGCCTCGCGCGGACAGCACCCCTACCGGGTGACGGTCCTCGAGAAGCTCTCCGAGCTGACCTACGCCGAGAAGCGCTACGACGAGGCTGCGGCGGCCTACCGCCAGCTCTACGATGCGGCGCCGACCGCCTCGGGGCGCGAGGATGCCATGACGGGCTACGTGCGGGCGACGCTCGCCGGGGGCGATACGGCCAAAATCGAGGCGATGGCGGCCGACGTTGCGGCCCATCCCGACGCCGGGGCCACGGCGCTGCGCGAGTCGAAGTATGCGCTGGCCGGCCTGCTCCGCGAGCGGGGCGACGGCGACGCGGCGCTGAAGCTCTACCGCGAGCTTGCCGCGGAGGTGCGCACGAAGGAGGGCTGCGAGGCGGCCTACCGCCTCATCGAGGCGCAGTTCGCCTCGGGCGACCTGGACGGGTGCGAGAAGGCGGTCTTCGCCTTTGCCGACCGGGAGCCCGCCTCCTCCTACTGGCTGGCCAAGGCCTACATCCTGCTGGGTGACCTCTACGTGCGCCGGGGCGACAACTTCCAGGCCCGCGCCACCTACCAGAGCGTGGCCGACGGATACTCGCCCGCCGACGACGGCATCGTCGACGAGGCGAAGAAGCGAATCGAAAAACTGAATTGAGCAAGAGCAAGATGAAGAGATTGTTGCTGGCCGTCGCCCTGTTGACGGCATTCCCCTGTGCGACGATGGCGCAGGTGGAGAAGCAGGTCGAGGTGACCAAGGCCTATGTCCCGAAGGTGGAGCAGGCCGCGAAGCTGGCCATCGAACCCGACATGACCGATACGGTGCAGATGCGCCCCGAAATCGACTATACGATTACGCCGCTGTCGCTCGAGACGACCCTCGATACGCGGCCGATTCGCCCGGCGTCGGTCACCTACTGGGAGTTCAACCGTCCGCTGCCCTTCTATCTGAAGGTCGGTGCGGGCTATCCGCTCAATTCGGTGCTGGACTTCTACGCCGCCACGCAGAATCCCGATACGGGCTATGCGCTGGGCTACATCAACCACAAGGGGCGCTATGCCGACATCCGGAACTGCTTCGATGTGAAGAATAACTCGCTCTGGATGGAAAACCGCGCGGGCGTGGCTGCCGGCAAGTATCTGGGACGCCACCTGCTCGAGGGGCACGTCAGCTACGAGAACCGCCTGCTGCACCGCTACGGAGTCTACCTCGCTCCGTGGCATGAGGATATGCGCCCGTGGATGGAGAAGCCGGTTGCCGGTTCGAAGGTCAACTACGGCGAGTTCGCCCTGAAGGTGCGTTTCGGCGACGACTTCAAGGATATGGAGCGCCTCAACTTCGACGTCACGCTCGACGGGTTGCTCTTCCGCGACCATTCGTGGGCCTATGACTATCCGTCGAAGGCGCAGCAGACCAACCTCGGGGCGAAGGCCCGCCTCGGGCGCCGCTTCGGCCGCCATCTGCTCCTGCTGCAGGGCGGGTACGACTACCTGGGCGGCGGACGCAGCTACGACTTCTACTCGGAGAACATCGTCCGCGCCGGGGCCCGCTACGGCTACGAGGGCGGGGTAGTGGCACTTGAGGTGGGGGCCGACTACACGTGGGACAAAATCGCGGGAGCCTCCTCGCGCAGCTACATCTTCCCCTATGCCCGGTTCGAATTCAACATCGGCACCGAGAAGCTGCGCCCCTTCCTTGACGTCGACGGAGGACTGCACGACAACAGCTTCCGCTCGCTCACGCGGATGAATCCCTACGTGACGGCGCCTACCCGGTTCAATGCGCACTGGGAGAAGTTGAACGTGTCGGAGCCCCTGCAGCTTGCCTTCCGGCAGAAGAGTTCGGCCGACTACAACGTGCGGCTGGGCATTCACGGCTCCATCTTCCGCAAGATGCTCTCCTACCGCATCTATGCCGGCTTCTCGGTGCGCGACGACCATCCCTACTGGTATTCGCTCTCGGCTCGGGAATTCGAGCGCCTGTCGGACGAAGGTGGGGATGAGTCCATCCTCGCGGCCTTCAACGGCTACTTCATCCCCGTCTTCGGGCGACAGACCGTCACCTCGTTCCACGGCGAGGTTGAGTTCCGTCCGGTGAGCAGCTTCCTGCTCTCGCTCGAGGCGCACGGCTATGCCTACAACAACGACCTGGCGCTCCAGACGGGCGAGCCTCGCTTCCGGGGCGCGGTCAAGGCCCGCTACGAAGGAGGCAAGGTGTCGTTTGGCGTGGGACTCCACATGCAGGGCAAGCGGAAGTGGTCAACACTTTACGAGGCCATGCTAACCCCCCAGCTTGGCAGTCCCGAATACATTTATGCACACTACTTCTCGCCCGACTACCTGGACTCGTTCGAGGCCCCCTTCGCCTTCGACCTGCGGGCCGACGTGGTGTGGAAGGTCAGCGGACGCGTGACGCTCTTCGCCGAGGGGCGCAACCTGCTCGACCGGAGGCTCTACGACTACGCCTGGTATCCCGAGTACGGCGCCAACTTCACGGCGGGCGTCATCCTCAACTTCTGAGCCGCCCGTCAGGCCGCCATCGAAGCGTCCGGGCCACCCGTTGAGCCGCCGGGCTGTCCGTCCGGGCCGCCCGTCCGAGCTGCCCACTGAGCCGCCGCCGGGTCGTCCGCCGGGTCGTCCGCCGGGTTCTCCGTCGGGGTCTCCGTCGGGGTCGCCCACCAAGCCATCCGTTCAGACCGTCCGACGGGTTCCCCGCCGAGCCGCCCGCGCGCGGCATCCTTTGCGACGCAATGCATGCAACTCCGGTCCGAAAAGGGCCGGAGTTTGCCGTATCTTTGTCCGATGTATCTGATAATGCATTGTTTTTTCACTACATTTGTAGTATGAAAACCGTTCGCCTGCTTCTTTCGTTCGCCGCGGCGCTGCTCTTCCTCTCCGCCGCAGCCGCTCCGAAGGGCTACCCGGTCCGGGGCCGTGTCATCGACCGCAATACGCGCCAGCCGGTGCCCTATGCCTCGGTGGTGGTCTCCGATGCCGGAAACCGCGGCGCTTCGACCGACTCGGCCGGCATGTTCACCATCGAGCGGGTCGAGCCCGGCATCCGGCGCTTCGTCATCTCGTCGCTCGGCTACCGGACCTTCCTCACGTCGGAGTATCTGGTCTCGGCGGCGACCCCCTTCGTCGAGGTGGAGCTCGAGGAGGCCCCCGGCGCCATCGAGGCGGTGACGGTCACGCCGTCGCCCTTCCGGCGGACGGTCGAGAGCCCCGTGGCGATGCACGTCATCGGCGTGCGCGAAATCGAGAAGAGCCCCGGCTCGAACCGCGACATCTCGCGCATCGTGCGCTCCTATCCCGGCGTCGCCTTCTCGCCCGTGGGCTACCGCAACGACCTGATTGTCCGCGGCGGAGGCCCCTCGGAGAACCGCTTCTACATGGACGGCATCGAGATTCCGAACATCAACCACTTCGCCACGCAGGGCGCCACGGGAGGCCCGGTGAGCATTCTCAACTCGGACCTCGTGCGCGAAATCAGCTTCTATACGGGGGCCTTCCCCGTCGACCGCTCCGGAGCGCTCAGCTCGGTGCTCGACTTCCGGCTCAAGGACGGCGACATGGACAAGCAGAGCTTCAAGGCGACGCTGGGCGCCTCGGAGGTCTCGCTCAGCGGCCGCGGCCACATCGGGCGCAAGACCACCTACCTCTTCTCGTTGCGGCAGTCCTACCTCCAGCTGCTCTTCAAGATGCTGGGGCTCCCCTTCCTGCCCAACTTCATCGACGGGCAGTTCAAGGTCAAGAGCCGTCTGACGGAGCGTGACGAGCTGGTGGTGCTGGGGCTGGCGGGCATCGACGACATGAAGCTCAACACCGACCAGAAGGGCGAGGAGGCCGAATACCTGCTCAGCTACCTGCCCCGCATCCAGCAGGAGACCTTCACCGTGGGGGCCACCTACCGCCACTATGCGGGCATCCATACGCAGTCCGTCGCGCTGAGCCACACCTATCTGAACAACCGCAACCTGAAGTACCGCAACAACGACTCCTCGACCGAGGAGAACCTGACGCTGCGCCTGCGCTCCGTCGAGCAGAAGAGCACGCTGCGGGCCGACAACCGTTCGCAGCTGGGGCGCTGGACGCTGCGCGCCGGCGCCGAGCTGACCTACTCGACCTATACGAACACCACGCTGCAGCGCCTCTTCCACAGCGCCGAGCAGGGGAGCGAGCTCTCCGACTATCGCACGTGGCTCGGCATGGTGGGGTGGGGCGCCTTCGTCGGCGCCGACTACAAGTCGCCCAACGAGCGCTTCACGGCCTCGGCCGGCGTGCGGGCCGACGGCTGCGACTACTCCTCGTCGACGAGCGCCTTCTGGCGCAACCTCTCGCCGCGCCTCTCGCTCTCGTATGCCTTTTCGCACGCCTGGTCGCTCAGCGGCAGCGCGGGCCTCTACTACCAGCTGCCTCCCTATACGGCCCTCGGCTTCAAGGACGGCGGCGCGCTGGTCAACCTCGGGCTCGACTACATGCGCGTGACGGAGGGCTCGCTGGGGGTCAAGTGGAACCTGCGCGACCGGCTGATGCTCTCGCTCGAGGGGTTCTACAAGTTCTACGACCGGGTGCCGCTGTCGGTGGCCGACGGCGTGCCCCTCACCTGCAAGGGGAACGACTACGGCGTGGTGGGCAACGAACAGCTGGTCTCCACGGCCGAAGGACGCTCCTACGGTCTGGAGGCGATGGTCAGCTGGCAGCTGCCCGACCGGGTCAACGTCGTGGGGTCGTTCACGCTCTACCGCAGCGAATACCGCAGCGACCGCCACGCCCCCTACATCGCCTCGGCGTGGGACAACCGCTTCGTGGCCAACGTGAGCGGCACCTACGACTTCCCGCGCAACTGGAGCGTCGGCCTGAAGCTGAGCGCCGTGGGCGGGGCGCCCTATACGCCCTACGACGTCGACAAGTCGTCGCTCAAGGAGGCGTGGGATGCCCAGGGACGTCCCTACTACGATTATGACCGCTACAACGCCGAGCGGCTCGATGCCTTTGCGCAGCTCGACCTGCGCATCGACAAGGTCTTCTACTTCCGGCGCTGCATGCTCGGCATCTACATCGACCTGCAGAACATCACGGTGAGCAAGCTGCGCCAGCCCGACGTGCTGATGAGCACCGGGGTGGTGGAGAATCCCACGGCGCCCCTTGCTGAACAGCGCTACCGGATGAAATACATCGCGCAGGAGAGCGGAACGCTCCTCCCGACGCTGGGTGTGACCGTCGAGTTCTGAGCCGGCCGCCGCATGTCGGGCCGGGCGGGTGCAAGCATCCGGAGAAAAGGTGGTGAAGATGGAGGATGGGCAGACCTGCCGCAGGGAGCTGCGCGCGGGGCGGGCGGCTGCTGAGCGCGGCCGTGGCAACTGGGCACGCAGGGCACAACAGGGCTCGGCAGAACGCCGCAGGGTACAACAAGGTACTGGAGGGTGCCGGAGGATGCCGCAGGTTGCGGCAGGGCACAAAAAAATGGGTAAGCTACTTATATCGCACCGCTACGACCACATACCCTTGCTCGATTCCTCGCCTGGGGGATTCTGTGGGAGCTGGTCGTATAAGACTTACCCGCGACAAAAGTAGGAATATTTTCCTATCTTTGCAAGAAATTTTCGTCGAATGCACAAAAAAGCGCTTCTTTTCATCACGCTCGTCGCCCTCGTTGTGGTGATGGCCGGGGCGGCCCTCGTCGTCCGCAACCAGTTCTACGGCAGTGCCGTACACGAGGAGTCCGACCTCTACGTCAGCTCGCGGTGCGACTACGCCGCCCTGCGCGACACGCTCGCGCGGCATATCGGCCACCGCTGGGCCTTCGACCGCTATGCCTCCCGTCTGGAGCTCGGGCGGAGCTTCAAGCCGGGCCGCTACCTGCTCCGGCCCGGGATGAACGTCATCGAGGTGGCCCGCATGCTTAAGCTCGGGGAGCAGACCCCCGTGCGCATCACCTTCAACAACGTCCGCACCCCGGCGCAGCTGGCCGGAAAGCTCGGCCGGCAGTTCGACGCCGACTCGGCCTCCTTCGCGCAGGTGCTCACCTCCGATTCGCTGGCCCGGACGCTGGGCTTCGACAGCGTGACGCTCTTCTCGATGTTCATCCCCAACACCTACGAATTCTACTGGACCGCCTCGCCGCAGGAGTTCGTCACCCGCATGAAGCGCGAATACGACCGCTTCTGGGCTGCGGGCCGCGACGAGAAGCGCGACCGCAGCGGCCTGAGCCGGCTGGAGGTGATGACCCTCGCCTCGATTGTCTACGAGGAGACGCGCAAGGTCGACGAGATGCCCCGCATCGCCGGCGTCTACATCAACCGCCTGCGCCGGGGCATTCCCCTGCAGGCCGACCCCACGGTCAAGTATGCCATGCAGGATTTCGGGCTGCGGCGGATTCTCTACAAACACCTGAAGTACCCCTCGCCCTACAACACCTATGTGAACAAGGGGCTCCCCCCTTCGCCCATCTGCATGCCGAGCATCGATGCCATCGATGCGGTGCTGGGCTACGAGCGCCACGACTACCTCTTTTTCTGCGCCCGTCCGACCTTCGACGGCTACCACAACTTCGCCCGCACGCTGCGCGAGCACAACGCCAACGCACGGGCTTACAGCGCAGAACTCAACCGCCGTCGGATAAAGTGACGCGCCGTGCGGCGAAAAAGGGGCCTCGGCGGCCGTTTTTGAATAAAAAATTGCTACCTTTGTTCGCATGATAACAAAGATTTACGCACAGAATCCCTCGGAGCGGGAGTTGGTCCGGGTCGTGGCCGTGTTGGAGCACGACGGGGTCATCATCTATCCGACGGACAGCGTCTATGCCTTCGGCTGCTCGCTGCGGAGTCCCAAGGGGCTCGAACGGCTGCGCCGCATCCGGGGCAAGAGCGAGGGCGAGCTCTCCGTCGTCTTCGGGAGTCTGGCCCAGGTGGCCGAGTATTGCCGGGTCGACAACGCCACCTTCCGGACGCTGAAGCGGAATCTGCCGGGGCCCTTCACCTTCGTGCTCGAGGCCTCGTCGCGCATGCCCGACAAGGCGCTCGAACGCCGCAAGACCATCGGCGTGCGCATCCCGGCCCATCCCGTGGCGCGGGCCATCGTCGAGGCGCTGGGTGCGCCGCTGGCGACGGCTTCGGTGCGCGACGATGACGAGGTGGTGGAGTACACGACCGACCCCGAGCTGATTCACGAGCGCTACGGCCGCGAGGTGGAGCTGGTCATCGACGGCGGCATGGGCGACAACGTCCCCACGACGGTCGTCGACCTGACGGGCGACGAGCCCGAGGTGCTGCGCGAAGGCAAGGGCGAACTGCGCTGAGCCGGGGCCGACAGCCGGGGGGGGGCAGAAAGCAGGACACCGGGCCGCCGGGGGCCAAAAGCAGGGGAGGCGAAAGCAAGGAGCCGGGCAGCCGGGGACTGACAGCCGGGGGCCGAAAGTAAGGGCCGGGCAGCCGGGGACCGAAAACCGGGAGAGCGGAATGCCGGGGGACCGACAGCCGGGAGAGCGGAATGCCGGGGGCCGACAGTCGGGGAAGCAACAAGCAAGGGACCGACAGTCGGGCGTAGAGAAAAAAGCGAAAAAAGATATATGGGAAAGACAAGTTTCTGGAACGATGCCGCCAAGTACGGGGCGATGGTCGGCCTGCTGCTGGCCGTCTCGACCGTCGTGGAGAACAGCATCGTCCTCTCGGGCCGGCTGTGGCTCTACATGCTGCTGATGGTCGAGTGGGTGGTGGCCGTGGTGCTGCACTACTACCTGCTCCACCGCTTTACGCGGCGGCGCGCCATGCAGCGCGACGAGACCGAGGGTTTCTCCTTCGGCGAAGCCTATGGCTTCATCGCGGCCATGTCGGCGCTCGGAGGCATCATCTCGGGAGCCGTGCAGTACATCTATGTCTATGGCATCATCGGCTACGGCCGCTACATCGAGCGCTCGGCCGACGCCCTCTATTCAATCATGGCCCGCAGCGGCAACGTCTCGGCTTCGATGGAGAACCTCCTCTCGCAGTCGGTGGCCCAGATGCAGCAGTCGCCCGAACCGTCGGTCTTCTCGGCCGTGGGCGGCGGCGTGCTCACCAGCCTGCTCTTCGGTCTGGTCTTCGGTCTGTTCATCGCCTCGACGGTTTCGCGTCCCGCCAAACCGTTCGGAGGTCCTGAAGGTAATGTGTAACGTGATGGAAAAACTCGATTTGTCAATCGTCGTCCCCCTCTACAACGAGGCGGAGTCGCTGCCCGAGCTGGTGGCGTGGATTGACCGTGTGGCCCGGGCCAACAACCTCTCCTACGAGGCGATTCTGGTCGACGACGGCTCGAAGGACGGCTCGTGGAAGGTCATCGAATCGCTCAGGCGGAGCTATCCCGCCGTGCGCGGCATCGGCTTTGCCCGCAACTACGGCAAGTCGGCCGCCCTCTACTGCGGCTTCGAGGCGGCCCGCGGCGAGGTGGTCATCACGATGGATGCCGACCTGCAGGATTCGCCCGACGAGATTCCCGCCCTGCGTCGCATGATTCTCGACGAGGGATACGACCTGGTCTCGGGCTGGAAGAAGAAGCGCTACGACCCGCTGGGCAAGCGCCTCCCCAGCAAGTTCTTCAACTGGACGGCGCGGACGGTCTCAGGCATCCGCCTTCACGACTTCAACTGCGGTCTGAAGGCCTACCGCCTCAAGGTGGTCAAGTCCATCGAGGTCTACGGCGAGATGCACCGCTACATCCCCTTCCTGGCCAAGCAGGCGGGCTTCACGCGCATCGGCGAGAAGGTCGTCGAGCACCATGCCCGCAAGTACGGCCACTCGAAATTCGGCATGGAGCGCATGGTCAAGGGCTATCTGGACCTCATCACCGTCTGGTTCATGTCGCACTTCGGCCGCTCGCCCATGTACTTCTTCGGCGGTCTGGGAACGCTCATGTTCCTCTTCGGCGGCGTGACCACGCTGTGGGTCATCGCTACGAAAATCTACCGGCAGCTGCACGACATCCCCGTGCGCGCGGTGACCGACCAGCCGCTCTTCTACCTGGCGATTCTTGCCGTGATTCTCGGCGTGCAGCTCTTCCTGGCGGGCTTCCTCGGCGAGCTGATTAACCGGGGCTCGAGCGACCGCAACAAATATCTGATTGACCGAAAACTCTGAAACGTATTATGATACAACGAATCCAAACAATCTATCTGCTCGTGGCCGGGGTGCTCATGGGGCTTACGCTCCTGCTGCCTCTGGCGTGGTTCGGCGGCGATGCCGGGTCGTTCGAGCTGCGCGCCTTCGCGCTCAAAAGCCTCGACGGCTCGCTGCACCAGAGCACCTGGTACATGGGCGTGCTGCAGGCGGTCTCCTGCCTGCTTCCGCTGGTGACGATTTTCCTCTACCGCCGGCGGCTGCTCCAAATCCGCCTGTGCGCCGTGGCGATGGTGCTCATGGTGGGCGTGGTGGTCATGGAGGCCATCTACTACTTCCTCTGCGCACGGCTCTTCGCCGACTTCGCCTTCCACACCCAGGGCTTCCGGCCGGCCATTGCGCTGCCGCTCGTCAGCCTCTTCTTCATGTACCTGGCCGCCCGCGCGATTTTCCGCGACGAGCTGATGGTCCGTGCCGCCGACCGCATCCGCTAAGTCGGCCGCTCCGCTCTCCGCATTCTGTACTTTGGTACAAAATGCGGACTTTTTGCCCTAAATCGTCTCTTGAGGACGCTCCGGACGGAATTGTGGAGAGCGGGGTATTAAATGTGTGTTAAATGCTGGGGATGCCGGCTTGCTTTGTCGAAAAATAATTTTATCTTTACAGCGTGAAATAGTCTCCATAATGTAACCCGTTATGGGACAAATACGAATAATTATAAGACCTCACATATTCATTAATTTTTTTACTTTTTTATGAAACGATTGAATTTTTGGAGGACATTGTTCTTCTCGATGATGGCTGTGACGGCCTTCGTCGCATGTTCGAGCGATGATTCGGAGGGCTCTGGCGTAGAACCCTCAATTACGGTCAACGGAAAAGAGGCCGTGACGGTTGCTCATGACCTTTCCGCCGGTACGACCGAAGCCGTCGAAGTTGTTTCTGCCGGAAAGTGGACCCTGGTCTCGAAGACCGAGGGCTCGGATACCTGGTGTACTCCCAGCGTGAACGGCGGCAACGGCGGTACGACGCAACTTACCTTTGAGCTGGGAGCCACAACCGAGGCGCGCACGGCTGTCTTCGACCTCTCGGCTACGGGCGAGCTGATGGGCTATCCCATCACCAAGCACGCCACGGTGACCGTGATGCAGAACGGCTCGGGCTCGACCACCGGTGAGACCAACGTGGCCGAGGTTCGTGCGCTGGTTGCAGCGATGAACCCCACGATGACCAAGGTGGACGCTTCGGCCGAGATTCTGGCTCTGGGCGACATCATCGGTGTTATCTCGGGCGACCCGGGCGAGACGCCCAACATGGGCAACAAGTACCTGACGGTCATCCAGGATGTCGACAATGCCGAGAACTCGGGTCTGATGATTAACCACAACAACGTGTCGACCTGGAAGACGGGCCAGTTGCTGAAGATTTCGCTTGCCGGCGCGCAGGTGCAGAAGTACAACGGTACGCTCCAGCTCAGCCTTTCGAACAGCGCTACGGTAACCGTGCTTGAGGAGGGTGTCGAGATTACGCCGGTCGAGCTCGCTTCGCCCGCCGACATCGCCAAGTACGAGTCGCAGCTGGTGACGCTGCCCAACGTGCAGACCGCTTCGGAATATGCCGAAGGGACTACCTATGCTCAGCAGTACAATGCCAACTTCGTAACCGACAAGGGTGAGTCGTTTGTCGTTCGCACCAACAAGACCGGTAACGAGGGCTTCGGCGCCACCGCTATCTCGAACCTCAGCGGTCCGATTGTCGGCGTGGCCAACTGCTATCAGCGTGATAACGCCGGTGCCGTAACGGTACAGCTCTTCCCGCGCAATGCCGAGGATGTTGCCGGTCTGACGAACCCCCGCTTCACGATTCAGAGCTCGTCGGCTACCATTGCAGATATTCTTGCCGGCGGCGAGGGTGCCTACAAGGTGGAGAATGCAACGGTGATGGCCGTTACGCAGCGTTCGTTCGTTGCCAAGGATGCTACGGGTGCAATCCTCGTATTCCGCGGCTACGACGCGGAGATTCCCGAGGTGGGCTCGGTTGTTACGCTCGACGGTCAGGTTACGACCTTCAACCAGGCACTGCAGTTCGACGCTTCGGCTACGGTGACCAAGACCGGTACGACGACCGTTACGGAGCCTTCGGCCACCGAGGTCAACGCTTCGAACATCCAGTCGATTATCGACGCCAACAAGGTTGTCTTCGTGAAGCTGCCGGGTGAGCTCTACAAGGATGGCGACTTCTACAACATGAACCTCTCGTTCGACTCGTCGCATTCGGGTTCGATTGACGCTCCGGCCGAAAGCCTCAACATCGACAGCTACCTCAATCAGGTGGTGGATGCCTACGGCTGGTTCATCTACACGACCGGCAACGGCGTTCGCTTCACGATTGCCGCCACGAAGCTCGTCTCCAACACCACCACGCCGAGCGTGAAGTTCGACAAGACGTCGCTCTCCTTCGCCGCAACGGGCGCCGAGCCCCAGAAGGTGGGCTTCACCGCTCAGAACGTCACGGGCAGCGTCGATATGTCCATCGAGGGTACCGATGCCGACAAGTTCAGCATCACCGCGCAGGACGCTTCGTCGGTAACGGTATCGGTTGCCGGTGACAACACCACCGATGCCGCCTTCACGGCCCAGCTGGTTGCCAAGGTCGGCAGCGAGACGCTCGCTACGGTAGAGCTGACGCAGGCCAAGGCTGCCGCTGCAGGAGCTGAGACCATCGAGCTTGATTTCACGACCTCGTCGTACGACATTCCCGGGTCCAGCAGTGCAACCGAGCAAACCTTCTCTACGGGTGGTTATACCTTCAAGTACTGTTATCTGAAGTACTACACCGATGGCAACTACGTGATGTTCGATGCAAAATCGCATGAGGGCAGCTATCTGACCGTTCCTGCCGTTTCGGGCAAGAAACTCGTTAAGGTTACGATTACGAACCGCAAGGGTGCCTCGTCTACGGCTAAGGTCGCAATCTATCCGGAGGACTCTACCACCGCTGTTGCCGGCGGCGAGGCTTCCGAGTGGCCGGAGGATGCTCAGAAGCTTGCATCGGATTTGACCTTTAATCTGACGGGTACCGATGCCGGTGTTGCCTATCGCATCTATGCCATCAAGGGTAAGAATGCACAGGCTGTAAAGGTTGTTCTGGAATACGAGTAACCGCTGCCGGCATTCCATCCGCAGTCGAGGAAACCGACTTTTAAACCAACCACTCTTGGCGGGGGTAACACTCCGCCAAGAGTTTGGTTTCTTTACATGTCTTTTTTCTGAAATTTCATCGGTTTTTTATCATGCTGAAATTCAAACCGGTAATTCTGTCTGTCATCCTGCTGTCGATACTCACGATATTCGTGGGTTGCGGCGACGAGTCGCAGGGCTCCGCCAGTTCGAAAGCCTGGCTCGCGGCCGGAACCGTGAACTGCAACGCCACGACAAACAGCATCCAGACCCAGGGCGACCGGAATCTGACCTGTACGGCAACCATCCTGACGCAGGGCGACACCGAGTGGTGCTCGTTCGACCTTGCCTCCTCCGTTCTGGAGACCACGGTTGCCGTCGGCAAGCCCATCTACATCTACATGAAGAAGAACACCGCCGCGTCGGACCGTGAGGCGACGCTCCGCGTGCTTTTCTCCGACGGCTATACGGCCGATTTCACCATGACGCAGACCTCGTTCTCCGTCTCGGCCGACTACGACCGCGCCTGGGGCGAACAGCCCCTCTACCGTGCGGAGGCCGATTATGTCTACAAAACCTACTATACGACCCTGTCGAACGGCAAGCGCGTACGCAACTACTCCATCTGCTACGACCTCGACCGCCACGTCTCGAACTGGGTCGCCTATCCGCAGCATGCGAGCTACTGGACCGGCCGCAGCTACGAGGTCGGCGGTACCACCCAGGGGCGCACCAACGCCTGGGCCTACGACGATACACAGACCGAATACACCTCGTCGAGCCCCTACTACCGGGTGGTCAGCCGCAACGTGACGCAGCCCGCCATCGCGGAGCAGGACCAGCAGTACATCATCCGCAGCTATGGCCAGGGCGGCTACCAGCGCGGTCACATGCTCTCCTCGGCATCGCGATACAATACCTGGGAGACCAACGCCCAGACCTTCTATGCCACCAACATGATGCCGCAGAACGGCTCGTTCAACGGCGGTTCGTGGGGCAACCTCGAGAACAGCGAGCGCACGTGGGCCGGAACGGGCCGCTACGACACGCTCTACGTCGTGACGGGTGCCAGCTTCAAGAGCTCGAAGAGCATCAGCAACGCCAACGGCCCCATCGCCGTGCCGTCGCACTGCTGGAAGGTGATGGTCCAGGCCCGCAAGGAGTTCCGCGACAAGCCCATCTCGGAGTGTACGGCCGACGAGCTGCGCGCCATCGGCTTCATCTATCCCAACGACGCATCGGCCGACGGCATGACGCTGGGCGACGCCGCATACTCGGTGTGCGAGGTGGAGGAGTTCACCGGCTTCGAGTTCTTCCACAACCTCTCGGCCGACGGTGCCGCCGTCAAGGAGCGACTCGTGCTGTCGGACTGGGGCATCAGCAACTGATACAACCAATACAGGAGATACGAACCTGAATCGAATCAAACTCAATAGCTTTATGATGAAGAAAATTCTTCTTACAGGACTGTTTGCCGTGCTGCTCGTGGCCGGTTTCGCGCAGAAGCCCTATAAAGTGGTCTTCTACAACTTCGAGAACCTGTTCGATACGATTCCCGACCCCGACGTGCTCGACAAGGAGTTCACGCCCGACGGGCCGAAGCGCTGGAACACGGCCAAGTACACGCGCAAAATCGGCAACCTGGAGCGCGTGCTCTTCGACATCGCCGCTCAGGACAAGGATTACCCGATTGTCATCGGCGTGTCGGAAATCGAGAACCGTGCGGTGATGGAGGATGTGATTGCCACTCCGAAGCTCGCCCCCGGCAACTACCGGGTCGTACACTACGACTCGCCCGACGCCCGCGGTGTCGATGTGGGCTTCTTCTACCGCCCCGACGTCTTCAAGCTCGAGGGCAGCCAGGCCATCAAGTTCAACATGCCGGGCCGTCCCGACTTCCGTACGCGTGACTTCGTCACGATGTGGGGAACCATCGAGTCGGAGCCCTTCTTCTTCCTGGTGAGCCACTGGCCGTCGCGTCTGGGCGGCAAGGAGGCCTCGGCCTCGCTGCGCATGGCCGCCGCACGGCAGGTGCGCTCGATTGTCGACTCGGTCAAGATGCTCCGTCCCGAGGTGAAGGTGGTCGTCATGGGTGACCTGAACGACGACGCGACGGACGACAGCGTCATCGAGGGTCTGCACGCCAAGGGCAAAATCTCCGACGTGAAGGCGGGCGACATGTTCAACCCCTTCATCGCGCTGCTCAAGGCGGGTTACGGCACGCTGGCCTACCGCGATGCCTGGAACCTCTTCGACAACATCATCGTCTCGGACAACCTCGCCACGGGCTCGACCGGTGCGCTGAAAATCCAGCGCGTGGGCAAGTCGAAGTACTACGGCGGCATCTTCCGCCGCCCCTACATGCTCCAGAAGGAGGGCCAGTACAAGGGCTACCCGCTGCGTACGTTCGTTGGCAACGATTTCCAGGGCGGCTTCAGCGACCACTTCCCCGTCTATATCTACATAGCCAAATAACACTTAACATAACTGTATGAAACTGAAATCTCTACTCTTTCTTCTGCTCGCCGTGACGACCGCTACGGTCTCCTGGGCTCAGGACGGAGGCGTGCGCGGCAAGGTGGTTTCCCGCCTGGGACGCGAAGCGCTGAGCAACGTGAAGGTTACCCTAGAGTCCACGGGCCTGACGGTGACGACGGATGAGAACGGTAACTTCGAAATCGAGAACCTGCCGGCCGGCAACCACCGCATTACGTTCACTACGCCCGACTTCGAGGAGCTCGACATGGTGGTGCGCGTCGGCAATACGGTGAAGGACCTCCAGTCGGTGGTCGTATCGCCCCTGACGAGCCCCGAGGCCTTCGATGACCAGATTTTTGCCGAGCTCGACATGGACAGCTCCTCCTCCGACGAGCAGCCGCTTCCGTCGGCCCTCTCGGCGTCGAAGGATGTCTTTACGAACATCGCCTCGTACCGCTTCAGCGAGATGCGCTTCAACGTGCGCGGCTACGACTCGCAGTATCAGGACATCTATCTGAACGGCATCCGCTTCAACGACGCCATGACGGGCTACGGCCCCTGGTCGCTGTGGAGCGGTCTGAACGATGCGACGCGCAACCAGGAGACCATTTCGGGTCTCGGTTTCACGGACTACGGTCTGGGCGGCATCGCCGGTCAGACGAACATCAACGCCCGCGCCTCGCAGATGCGCAAGGGCCTGCGCGTGAGCGTCTCGAACGCCACGCAGCTCTACCGCTTCCGCGTGATGGTCTCCTACGCCTCGGGTCAGCTTGACAACGGCTGGTCGTACGGCTTCTCGGTCGGCACGCGTCAGGGCGGCAACGGCTATGTGGACGGTGTCTACTACAACTCCTATGCCTACTTCGGTTCGGTCGAGAAGCGCTTCGGCGACAACCACCGTCTGGGTCTGACCATCATGGCCTCGCCCACGGAGCGCGGTGCGCAGCAGGCTTCGACCGAGGAGGCCTACAACCTCTTCGGCAACCACTACTACAACCCCAACGTCGGTTATCAGGACGGCAAGCTGCGCAACTCGCGCATCCGCAACACGCACGAGCCCATCGCCATGCTGACCTACACGTGGGACATCTCGGAGCGGACGCGCCTGTCGGCCGCCACGTCGCTGCGCTTCGGCAAGAACGGCTACTCGGCCCTCTCGTGGAAGGACTCGGGCGACCCGCGCGGTGACTACTACCGTTATCTGCCTTCGTACTTCCTCAACCAGATTGTTCCGGGCGTAACCTCCGACAAGGGCATCTACGACCTGCTGCAGCGCGCCAAGCACGCCGGCGAGGTATGGACCGGAATGCTCGACTTCGACCGCTTCTACCGCGACAACCAGTATGTCGACCCGACGCTGGCCCAGTATGCCGGTGAGAACCAGCGCCGCTCGAACATCATCATCGAGGAGCGCCACACCGACCAGCTCGACTACAACTTCGCGGCCAACGTCGCCCACCAAATCAACAACAAGATGCGCATCGTCGGCGGAGTCAACCTGCGTGCCAACCGGACGTGGTACTACGACGAAATCAAGGACCTGCTGGGCGGCGACTACTGGTACGACATCGACAAGTTCGCCGAGCGTGACCAGGGTCAGGACCCCGTCAACTACCAGAACGACCTGGACTACTACCTCCAGAACGGCCATGCCCGCATCGTGCGTGAAGGCGACAAGTTCAACTACAACTACCGCGCGCACCTGCTCGAAGGGAGCGCCTGGGCCTTCTACAACTACGCAACGGGCGGCTTCTCGATGAACATCGGCGGTGAGGTCGGCTATTCGTCGATGTACCGCGAGGGTCTGTGGCGCAAGGGCCTCTTCGCCGACAACTCGTACGGCGACTCGAAGAAGCTCGGCTACCTGACCTACAACCTCAAGGGCAACTTCGGCTACAAGTTCTCGGGCGCCCACTCGCTCGAGGCCAGCATCGTCTACATGCAGAACGCCCCGAAGTTCGTCAACTCGTTCGTATCGCCGCGTACGCGCAACACCACCACGCCGGGTCTGACGGCCGAGAACGTGCTGGGTCTCGACCTGACCTACAACCTCAACCTGCCCTACATCAAGGCTCGTCTGTCGGGTTACTACACCGAGATGACCAACCAGGCGAAGGTCATTTCGTTCTACGACGACCTGCGCCACTCCTACACCAACTTCGCCATGAGCGGCATCGACAAGCGCTACTACGGCGTCGAGCTGGGTGTGTCGGTTCCCATCTGGAACGGCCTTTCGGTAGTGGGCGCCCTGAGCTGGGGTGACTACACCTATACGTCGGACCCCAACTTCGTGCAGACCATCGACAACAGCGAGGAGGTGGTCAAGAACGACCGCGTACACTGGGAGGGGATGCATGTGGAGAGCTCGCCGCAGCTGGCCGCCAACATCGGCCTTGACTTCCGCGGCCCGCGCAACTGGTTCGCATCGGTCAACTTCAACTACTACGACAAGGTTTACCTCTCGATGAACCCGCTCTACCGTACGTCGACCGTCATCCGCAGCTACCTCGACGTGCTCTCCTCGTCCTCTTCGTCGGTCGAGGAGCAGGTAGCCGCCGTGCAGGCCATCCGTACGATGCAGAAGCAGGAGAAGTTCGACCCGGCCTTCACGCTGAGCGCCAGCATCGGCAAGAACTGGTACATCCACCGTCAGTACATGCTCGGCTTCAGCCTCGAGGTGAAGAACCTGCTCAACGACCAGGACATCCGTACGGGCGGTTACGAGCAGATGCGACTTAACCGCGTCCGCACCGACAAGGGTACGCAGTACAAACGTTTCGACTCGAAGTACTTCTACATGCTCGGTACGACCTACTACCTGAATGTATATTTCCGTTTCTAATCCGAAAATAAGCATCAATGAAAAGCGTTAAGATATTTCTGGCTGCGGCCGTCGCTCTGCTGACCGTCGGCTGCTACAACGACTTCGACACGCCGAAGATAAAGGTGTGGCAGGAGGACGAGGTGGCGGGCATGGGTCTGACCCATATCTCGATTCTCGACCTCAAGAAGGAGTTTGTCAATCGTTTCGGTTCCCTCTCGGGTACGGGTCAAAACACGAGCTGGGACGACACCAAGGCGCTCAAGCTGGGCGAGGCCTACGCGGGCGAAGATGAGTTCGAGAGCGCGGGAACCGCATTCTGGCCCGAGGCTGCCAACTACTACATCAAGGGCAAGGTGATTTCGAGCGACGAACAGGGCAACATCTACAAGTCGCTCTACATCTACGACGGTACGGCCGCCATCGAGCTCAAGCTCAGCGGTACGCTCTACACGACCTACAAGCTCAACCTCGATACGAAGGAGAGCACCTGGGTCTATGTCCTGCTGCGCGACCTCTACCTGGGCAACTACCGCATGATGCTCTCGCTGGGCGACGCTCCGTCGGACTCCTACAACGTCGTGCAGGAGCATAAGTTCTATGCCAACTCGAACCTCGAACTGGCCGCCGACATTGACGCCCACGTGCTGCCGGGCGAGCCCTGCAAGCTCGAGGACGGGGACATCCTCGAGGTGAACAGCAGCAACTACACGACGCTGGTGACCGACGAGGAGTCGGCGCTGAAGAATCTGGGCCGTCTGGTCCGCTTCTCGGACATCACGGTCCGCTATGCCGGCGTGAAGAACCAGAACGGCGAGGTTCCGACGGCCATGAAGAACGGCACCTACGATAACAGCTATCCGACGTGGACCTGCACCGACGTGCGTCCCGTGCTGTTCCAGCCCTGGTACCGCTGGGCCTACAGCGTCAACAACGAGAAGCTCTATGCCTCGGTGCTCATCTCCTACAATCCCCAGGCGACCTATACCTCCGACCCGGGTGTCTATACGGTGCGCACGAGCGGCTATTCGCGCTTTGCCATGAAGCCGATTCCGAAGGACGGCGCCGTGGGCAACGTGCTGGGTCTCTTTGCCATCTATTCGAAGCAGAGCACCTATTCGGGCGGGTCGCGCGACTATGCCCAGTATCAGATTACGGTAAGCCGTATCGAGGACCTCGACTTCAAGGCCGAGGACCTGCTCAGCGAGGAGTGGATTGAGGCCAATACGCCGGCCGAGTCCTACGACCCGCCCGTAGCGGACGATACGGGCGACGACCTCGAGTAGAGGCGGCGCATCCGTTCCATGGGGCGGCATCCGGCAGCGGATGCCGCTCTTTTTTTGTGCGTGTTCGGGCGATGGGTTGGTTGTGCGTATTTGGGACGATGGGAGCCGGTGCCCGGCCCTGCGGGGGGCCTCTTCGGCCCTTCCGGAAGAGCAGGAGCGGGCTGAGGGGGGCGGAAACAGGCCGCGTGGTGGTGCAGGCGAGGGGAAGTTGGCAGACTGTCTCTTACAGACAGGTGGCGCTGGGGACGAATAGAGGGGTGTCGGGTTCGAGGAACG
>NZ_LT985749.1:0-22131 GCF_900290115.1 Alistipes sp. Marseille-P5061 | reverse complement strand
AATGTGATGTTGTGTGATAATCGACAAAAGGTCGATGATTTTTTATTTTTCCAAAAATAAGACGGAATACGAGTTCTAGTACGTTCTCGTGGGCTCGGAGATGTGTAAAAGAGACGGCCTTTAATCGCTTCCGCTCCTGTCCCCGCCCCGGCGCTCTTTCCCCGGCACGTTCCCGTTCCCGCTCCCGGCGCGTCCCTGTCCCCGCTCCCGGCACGACCCGTTCCCGCTCCCGGCGCGTCCCTGTCCCCGCTCCCGGCACGACCCGTTCCCGCTCCCGGCTCCTGTCCCCGCTGCATTCAGGCCGGCCCCTGCTGCCGTATCTGCGCAAAAAAAACTCCGGGCCCCCAAAAGAGGGGTCCGGAGTTGAGTTCCGAAGTGCTCGGGAGGCTGCCTCCCCAAGCATGCGGTGGATTACTTCTCTTCGTCAGGAGCCGGGCGCATGATGACCTTCACCAGGTTGCCGTCCTCAAGCACCTTGCGGGCCATGGCCTGCACGTCGGCGTTGGTCAGAGCCTCCACCGCGCTCTTGTATTCGCGTACGAAGTCCAGACCGCTGCCGTACTTCGACTGGAGGTAACCCATCCAGCTGCCGTTCTGCTCGAGCGTGTTCTGCCAGTTCTTGAGCAGGAACTCGCGCGTCTTCTCGATATCCTCGGTCAGCGGGCCGTTGTCGGCAATCTGCCGGAGCTCCTTCATCACAATCTCGCGCAGCTCGTCGGCCATCTCCTCGTTGGTGTCGAAGTTGATGTGCATCTCGTAGCGCTCGGCCGGGATGTAGTCGGTCGTGCCGTAGACCTGCACGCCGTAGGTGCCGCCCTTCTCCTCGCGAATCGAGACGAGGTAGCGTGCGTTGAGCGCCTGCGTGAGGAACGTCAGCGCCAGCTTGTTCTTGAAGGTGTAGGGCATATCACCCGAGAAGAGGTAGTGCACGTTGACCTTCGGCTGCTGCATCGCCACGCGGAAGTCCTCCGTCACGTCGCCCTTGACCACCGAAGCCTTGTCGTCGACGAAGTTCGTCTTCTTCGAGGCGGGAATCGAACCGATGTACTTCTCGACCAGCGGCTTGAGTGTCTTCAGGTCGACGTTGCCCACGAAGATGAAGGTGAAGCTGTTGGCATTGGGGTAGAGCTTCTCGTAGATGGCGGGCAGCTTCGCGAAGTCGAACTTCGAGACGAGCTCCTGCGAAATCATCTGACGGCGCGGGTTGTTGCCGTAGCTTACCTCGAGGAAGCGCTTCTGGGCCAGGTAGTCGGGGTTCGACTCCACGTTGGCCAGCTGTGCGTTGAGCGTGTTGATGAGCGTGTTGTAGTCGTTCTGGTCGAAGCGCGGCGAGGTGAAGTCGAGGTAGAGCAGCTGGAGCATCGTCTCGAGGTCCTTGGGCGAGCAGCTGCCGTTGATGGTGCTGGCATACTCCGAGGTGTTGTTCTGCACCGAAGCCGACTTGCCCGAGAGCTGCTTGCGGAGCTCCGTGGCCGAGAAGCGGCCGATGCCCGACATGGCGTTGATGCTCGGCATCATCTCACCCATGTAGTACTCCTCGTCGCTCAGCAGCGAGAGACCTCCCTTGGCGGTGGCGCTCATGCGCACCTCGTCGGCCTTGAACGTCGTGGGCTTCACGACGATGCGCGTGCCGTTGGCCAGCGTCCACTCGGTGGTGCCCAGTGTCTGGTCGGTCGTCGTCTTCTTGACGGGCGAACCCTTCAGCTTGGTTCCCTCGGGAATCAGCGGCTCCTTGACCACGTTGTCCTCATAGGCCTCGACCTCCGACGAGATGACCTTGTCGCGGATGGCCAGCAGCTCTTCGGCCGTCGGGTTGGTGATGCCCTCCTTCTCGGGCGCCGTGACGAAGATGACCTGGTTGGTCGGGGTGATGAACTGCTGTGCCACGGCATTCACGGCGTCGACCGTGATGTTGCGGATGAGCATGCTGTCGAGCTGCCACTCGGTCTTGGCGTCGGGTACGGGCGAATTCCTGCGGTAGTTGGCCAGATACTCCTCGACATACTCCTCGTTGGTGCGGTCGTTGCGGTTGGCGTAGCTGCGCTCGGCGTCGCGCATCAGGGTCTCCTGGGCGCGCTCGAACTCACCCTGCGTGAAGCCGTAGCGGCGCATCTTCTCCAGCTCGGTATAGAGCGCTTCGAAGCCGCGGGCCAGTGCTCCGTCCTGCGTTGCGGCGGTGAAAATCGTGGCGTCGAGCGTCGGGATGACGCCTACCTCGCCCGAGCCCATGCCGGCGCCGAGGAACGGTGCGTCGGGCTTCATGCGGAGCTCCTCAAGACGGGCGTTCTCCATGACCGTCATGTAGGAGTTGATGACGTCCAGCATCTCGGCCTGCACGGTGTTGTTCATCACCTCGGGCAGTGCGCGGCGCTTGATGAAGAGCTGTACGCGCGAACCCTGCATCTCGGGGTCGGTGAAGATGCTGACGATGGGCTCCTCGTTGTCGGGAACGACAATCTCGGCCTTCTTCGGGGCGTCGGCCGCCGGAGCCGGGATGTCGGCCATCAGCGTCTTGATTTTCTGCTCGATGGCGTCGACGTCCACGTCACCCACGACAATCACGGCCTGGTAGTCGGGACGGTACCACGAGGTGTAGAACTTCTCCAGCTCGTCGTGGTGGAAGTTCTTCAGGCCGTCGAGGTAGCCAATCAGGTTGCGGTGCTCGTAGAGCGTACCCTTGCCCAGCGCCTGGAGCATGCTCATGGTCGAACGCCACGAGGCGCCGTCGCGCGTACGCAGCTCCTCCATGATGACGCCGCGCTCCGAGTCAATCTCCTCGGGACGCAGGGCGATGAAGTGCGACCAGTCGTGCAGGACGAGCAGGGCGCTGTCGATGACACCCTGACGCTGGGTCGGCACGTCCGAGATGTTGTAGCAGGTGTAGTCCCACGTCGTTCCGGCGTTGAGGTTGTAGCCGAACTTCACGCCGACGGTCTCCAGATACTCAATCATCTGTTTGCCGGGCAGGTTTTTCGTGCCGTTGAAGGCCATGTGCTCGAGGAAGTGTGCCAGACCCTGCTGCGAGTCCTCCTCCTGGATGGCGCCCACGTCGTGGAGTATGTAGAAATCGGCCTGATTCTTCGGCTTTTCGTTGTGCCGGATGTAGTAGGTCATGCCGTTGTCCAGCTTGCCCGTGCGCAGCTCGGGATCGGCCGGAATCGGAGTCATGGGCCCCTGGGCCATGACGCTCGCCGTTGCCGTCAGGGCGACGAGGAGCATTGTCAGTTTTTTCATAGTGTTGGTATTAAGTGGTTTTTCGTCTGTTTCGTTGCAGGCCGCAGCTGCGGCGTCTTACTCGTTCGGGGCCGGTTCGGGGCGGTATTCGATGATGTCGCCCGGCTGGCACTCCAGCTCGCGGCAAATCGCCTCGAGCGTCGAGAAGCGGACGGCCTTGGCCTTGCCGTTCTTGAGAATCGAAAGATTGGCCGGCGTGATGTCCACCCGTTCGGCAAGCTCTCCGAGCGAGATTTTGCGCTTGGCCATCATGACATCAATATTGATGATTATCGCCATACCCCCCCCCTTGTGTTATTCGTATATATATCCGTGAAAATCATTTTCTTGCGTGCGGTTAGATGGTCAGTTTCTGCTCCTCGCTCAGCTGCGTGCCCACCACGAGCACCTCGGCCATGAAGAGCATCAGGATGCCGACGATGATGTTCCAGTAGTTGAGCGGGAAGGTGGTGTCGACCTGCAGCGCCGAACCCTGAAGCAGCGTGGCGGCCTCGCGGATGTTGATGTACTTCATGAACGACTCGCTCAGCGCGGCCACGAGCATCAGGATGCCGATGGCGCGCGTGCGGCCGATGTTGCCGTGGCGCAGCGGCTGCTCGTCGCGGATGGACTTGCGCAGCGAGTTGATGATGAGGGCGATGAGGATGAAGACCGCTAGATAGGCTACCCCCGTGAGCATCGAGAGGAGGTAGGCGAAGCCGTTGTTGGCCATCACCTTGAGGGAGTTCGAGACCGTGTACTTCTCGGGCACGGTGACGCGCAGCCGGACGTTGTCCACCGAGACGGAGGTGTTCGCACCGACCCCCTCGACGGCGGGCAGCTCCGAGCCCGAGGCGCGCAGCGGTGCGTAGACGTAGTAGGTGCGCACGTCGCCCTGCGTGAAGTCGGTATCCATCGTCTGCTGTGCCTCGCGCCAGCCCGACGAGAAGCTCGGGGCGATGGTCGAAAGGAAGCCGATGACCAGCGCCACGAAGTAGAAGACGTAGATAATCATCAGATGCTTGTAGAGTCGTCGCTTGTTCTGCATGTGCGGTACGTGTGTGGGTTTCTTTTTTGCAAATGTACAATTAGTTTTTTGAAAAACAAATAATATTTATCGTTTTTCGATAATTTTTGTCGTCCGGAGCTCCTGTCCGGGGGGTGTGCGGGGAGTCGGCCGACCGGACGGCCACGGCGGAGGGCGGCCCCCGGCGGTCGATTTTTTTTCGCCGCGGCACGCTTTTTTCGTAATTCTGGAAAACTTCTGTTAGTACCTTATACAAAGGACTTTGGGATAATTACCCGTTTTTGAGGTAATGACTTGGCAACGGTACAATCTGCTGCGTTCTACCTTGAATTGCTTTCAAGTAACTCGGTNTGTCAAGTTTCTGCGTGGTTATCTTCGCATAGATTTG
Source organism: Alistipes sp. Marseille-P5061 (assembly GCF_900290115.1). Taxonomy (GTDB): domain Bacteria; phylum Bacteroidota; class Bacteroidia; order Bacteroidales; family Rikenellaceae; genus Alistipes; species Alistipes excrementigallinarum. Next base: position 17,503 of record NZ_LT985749.1, on the reverse strand, counting down.
AGTCGTGACAATGTTCGTGTGTCCCAGAACACGGCTCACGCTTTCAATGGGCATCCCCTTGCTAAGAGCCAGTGTTCCAAACGTATGACGAGCGCAATGGTAGGAGATTTGCTTCTCTATTCCGCATTCCGCCATTACCTTTTTCAGCTGTTTGCACATCGTCCAATAGTTGATTTTCCCGAAAACCAGCTTGTCTTCCGACAGATACTTGTACCGTTCGATTATCTGCAAGGGAATATCCAGCAGCTTCACTTGGAACGGGACATTTGTCTTGTGCCGTTTCGACAATATCCATTTCTCACCATTCACCTCCACTATTTCATCCGTTGTGAGTTCTTTCATATCCACGAAAGACAAGGCGGTGAAACAGGCGAAAATAAACAGATCCCGCACCAATGCGAGGGTGGGGTTGTCAAACTCGTGCGCCATGATTCTTTTGATTTCGTCCTCTGTCAGATACTCCCGTTCCTTAACATTCGGGCTGATATGGAACTGCGCAAACGGATTTCTCGGTATCAGTCCGTTATAGTGCGCACGCATGACCACCCCTTTCAGCCACATGCAGTTCAGCCAGATGGTGGCGTTTTTCAGTCCCCGTTCAGCCGTAAGATAAGCCGCAAACTCCTTGATGAAGTCGGGTGTAAGTTCCAGCATGGACATGTCCGTCCGTCTGTAGAATGACTTGATAAAGGCTGCGACATAGTTCCTTGCCCTTACCATGACCTTGTACGTGCCGATGCTGCGGTCTTTACCGACACGTTTCAGGAAGTTGGCGCAATCCTTGTCAAAAGCCTTTATCAGTGTCTCATACTCGCTTCCTACCCCTTGGTAGGCATTGCGCACCATTTCAGCCGTTACGTATGCCTCTCGGTCGGATATGCGCTGATAGTGCTTGATGATTTGCGCCTTGATGTTGTCCAATGCCAGATTGACGTTCCGTGCTTCGGCACTCTTGCCTTTGGCTCGGTTGCCTTTCGCATCCCAAAGGGTTTTCGGGATGGTCTGCTTGCAGCTGAACTGTGCCACAGTACCGTTGATTGTCACTCGTCCCATGATGGGGACAATACCGTCTTTCTCCTTGCTGCCGTTCACGTAGAACAGCACTTTGAATGTACTTCTTGCCATACTCGTTTTTTTTTTGTTTGCAAAGTTAAATATCAACGAGTTAGACCTTGATATGCAAATCGGTGACAAACGGTGCAATAGCATCTCCCATATGTTAAATCTTACTCTTTCACGGGTAATGATTTGCAAACCATTCTTCTTCTTAAATCCGCTTTTCTTTGCGTTTTCCGCTTTTTCGGCTTGTCATCATTTGACACCGTAACAACTCTGATATTAAGTCGTTTAGTGTCATTTCACCCGTTTTTCGAGGTTATTCCAGAGATTTTATGTATCTTTGTTCCGACGTGTGAACCAAAACGCATTCGGACAAATGGGTCAGAAATCCTTCTATTCATATCGGGTCGAGCCTCAGGATGTGGACTTTACCCTGCGGGCGACGCTCCCGGCGCTGGGCGTCTCCATCCTCAACGTGGCGGGTGCCGACGCCCATGGCAAGGGCTTCGGCGTCGATGCGCTCAATGCCGACAACCACTCGTGGGTCCTCTCGCGCATGGCCATCGAGGTCGACGAGCGCCCGCAGCAGTATACCGACTACACCGTCGCCACGTGGATTAACGAGTACGGACGGGTGCTCTCGACGCGTAACTTTACGCTCAGCGACGCCTCGGGGCACGAATTCGCGCGGGCCGTCACGCAGTGGGCGATGATTGACCTCACGACGCGTACGGCCGTCGACCTCTCGTGGGTGGGACGCGCCCACAACGAGGCGATTGTCGACGCGCCGTCGCCGGCCGAGAAGCCCCGCAAAATCCGCTCGGTCGAGCCCGAGCGCTTCGTCGAGCACCGCGTGGTCTACAGTGACATCGACTTCAACCGCCACGTCAATACGATGCGCTACATCGAGATGTGCCTCGACATGCTGCCCGTCGAGTGCTTCGCCCGCGACGGGGGGATGCGGCTCGACATCCACTTCCTGCACGAGTGCCGCTACGGCGAGCTGCTCCGCGTGGGGTGCCAGACGCGCGAGGGGGAGACGCTCTTCGAAATCCGCAACGAGGCGGGCGAGGCGGCCGTGCGGGCAGCCATTTCCTGGCGCGAACCGGAGCACAAGTAATAAGGGCACGGACGCGAACCGGGGCGCAGACCAGAGCGCGGGCGGGGCGCGAACAAGAACGCGAACCAGCGCGCGACGGGGAGCGAACAGGGGCGTAAGCGCAGGTCGGACAGACGGGAGCGTGCGTCGATGCTCCGCAGGCGGCGCTGCTTGCGCGGCATGCGCGTAAAAAAGCGGCGTCGGGCGGCATCGGACAAACAATACGGAACGGGTTTTGCACCGCAACGGGTGCAAAACCTTTTTCGTATGGAGACGACAACCGAAACCCGCAACAGCAGCCAGCGGGTAAGCATCGGGCTGCTCAACGACGCCGTGGGCAAGGAGATTGCCTCGTCGTTGCAGTATATCTACTTCCACGTCCACTTCGAGGATGCGCGCTACCGCTACCTCTCCGAGCTGATGCACCGCGTCGCCATCGCCGAGATGCGCCACATCGAGCTCTTCGCCGAGCGGATTCTCTTTCTGGGGGGCGACGTCGAGATGAACCCTTCGTTCCGCACCCGGCCGCTGGTCGAGCCGCTCGAGATGCTGCGTCTGGCCATGCAGCTCGAGCAGAACACCGTGGCGAGCTACAACGAGGCGGCGCGCATCGCCTGCGAGCAGAAGGATGCCGCAACGCGGGCCCTCTTCGAGCGGGCCGTGGCCGAGGAGGAGCGCCATCTGGACGCCTTCCGCGCCGAGTTGCAGCACCTGCTCGACTACGGCGAGCACTACCTGGCGCTGCAGTCGGTGGCGGCGAGCCGTCGCGAGGCCGAGCAGATGGGGCATCCGGTGGCCGTGGAGCAGTAACAGGTGCGGCGTCCGAGTCCGGGCGGCACCCGAATCCGAGCTGGAGCCCGGCCTGAGCCCGGACAGCACCCGAATCCGAGCAGGAGCCCGGCCCGAGCCCGGGCGGTGTCCGAATCCGAGCAGGAGCCCGGCCCGAGCCCGGGCGGTGTCTGCACCTGTGCCCGAGCCGGAGTTTGTGCCCGGCCCCCGAGCCCCCGCAGCCGAGTCTGTGCCCGCGCCGGCATCTGTTTTTGCGCCTTCGTCTGCGCCCCTCCCCGGGCGTGTGAAAAAATCGGGCCTCCGGCAGCGGAGGACCCGATTTTTCGTATCTTTGCATCGGAACGGTCTCGGCCCCGGTGCCGCCGGCCGCTCCACGAGCCAACCACACACGCCGCCTATGAAGATTACCGTACTGGGCCCGGCCCATCCCTTCCGGGGAGGTCTGGCCTCCATCATGGAAATCATGGCCCGCACCTTCCAGCAGCGGGGCAATCAGGTCGATATCAGGACCTTCACGGTGCAGTACCCCTCGCTGCTCTTTCCCGGCAAGAGCCAGACGCTCACGACCCCCGCGCCGGCCGACCTGCGGATTCGCCGCTGCGTCAACACGGTGAACCCCTTCAACTGGCTCCGCGAGGGGTGGAGCCTGCGCCGCGAGGCCCCCGACTTCATCCTGCTCAAGTACTGGACCCCCTTCATGGCACCCTGCTTCGGAACCATCGCCCGCCTGGCGCGGCGCAACGGCCATACGAAGGTGCTCTGCCAAATCGACAACGTCGAGCCGCACGAGCACCACTTCGTCGACCGCCCCTTCAACCGCTACTTCCTCTCGGCCGTCGACGGCTTCGTCTACATGTCGGAGCAGGTCCACGGCGAGCTGAAGGAGTATACCTCCGCCCCGGCGCTCTTCTCGCCCCACCCCCTCTTCGAGAACTTCGGCTCGCGCACCGACCGCGGCGAGGCCTGCGTGCGGCTGGGGCTCGACCCGCAGCTGAGCTACGTCCTCTTCTTCGGGCTGATTCGCGACTACAAGGGGCTCGACCTGCTGCTCGAGGCGTGGCGCCGGCTGCGCGATGCGGGGCAGACCGCGTCGCGCCGGCTGCTCGTCGCCGGCGAGTTCTACGCCCCGCGCGAGCGCTACATCCGCCAGATTGCCGAGAGCGGCCTCGAGGGGGAGGTGCTGCTCCACGACCACTTCATCCCCGATGAGCTGGTGAAGTACTACTTCTCGGCGGCCGACTTCGTCGTGCAGCCCTACAAGAGCGCCACGCAGAGCGGCGTGACGCAGATTGCCTACCAGTTCTGCACGCCGATGGTCGTCACGGCCGTCGGAGGCCTTCCCGAGATTGTCCCCGACGGCAGGGTGGGGTATGTCTGCCCGCCGACGGCCGAGGGGGTTGCCGCAGCCATCGGCCGCATGTACGAGGGCGATGCCCTCGCGCGCTTCCGCGAGAACTGCCTCGAGGAGCGGCGCCGCTTCTCGTGGGAGGAGATGTGCAACCGCATCACGGAGCTCTATCGCATCGTCTCCTCCCCGAAGTGACCCCGCGATGGGGCCGCGGGCGGGTGTGGAGACTGGAGACCGCCAGCCGCTCCGCACCCCGACCACATCAATCAATACGGAAAAAGCCCTCTTCCCGCACGGGGAGGAGGGCTCTTTCGTTTGCGTTGGAGCGGCAGCGGCTATTTGCGGATGTTCGGAAGTTCGAGTCCGTAGCCCTTGCGGCGGTCCTCAATCTTGAGGTAGAGGCTGAAGATGAAGGCCAGCACGCCGAACGACGAGAAGATGACCATCGGCATCACGTAGCCGCCCGTAGCGTCGAGTACCTTGCCGATGAGCAGCGGCACGAGGCAGAGGCCGATGTTCTGAATCCAGAAGATGACGCAGTAGGCCGAGCCGAGCACCTTTTCGTCGATAATCTTCGGCACCGAGGGCCACAGGGCGGCCGGCACGAGCGAGAACGAGACACCCAGCGTGACCACCAGCAGCAGCGCCAGCCACTTCGAGGGGAACATCGGCAGCAGGAAGGCGAAGCTCAGGTGGCAGGCAATCATGATAACGGCGCCAATCATGAGCATCGTGGCACCCTTGCCGCGGAAGTCAAGCAGCGCACCGAGGAAGGGGGTGAGCACCATGGCCAGAATCGGGAAGCAGCTGAAGAGCCGTGCGGCCGATTCGGCGTCGATGTGCAGCGTCACCTCGAGGAAGTTGGGCGCATAGCGCTGGAAGGGGAAGATGGCCGAGTAGTAGAGCACGCAGAGCAGCGCCACGAGCCAGAACATCTTGCTCGAGAAAATCTTGCCCAGGTCGCGCACGTGGAACTCCTCGTCGGAGGACTTCTCGAGCTTCAGCTCGCCCGAGGCAATCATCTGCCGGTCGAGCTTGCGGTCCATCAGCACGAAGACGCTGAAGCAGAGCAGACCGATGACCAGCAGCGCCGTGCAGAAGGCCACGGGGGCGACAATCGACTTGTCGAACATGTTCGAAACCATCGGCGCGAGCCACATCACGGCGAAGACGCCCAGACGGGCAATGGCCATCTCAAGTCCCATGGCGAGGGCCATCTCCTTGCCCTGGAACCACTTGGCGATGGACTTCGATACGGTGGTGCCGGCCATCTCGCAGCCGCAGCCGAAAATCATGAAGCCCAGCGAGGCGACCTTGGCGCTGCCGGGGAAGGATACCCACCAGCTGTCGAGCCAGGCGCAGAGCTCGGTCGTCTGGAACCACTCCGAGATGCCGACCAGCTTGATGGCCGCACCGGCCACCATGAGCGAGGCCGAGAGCATGCCCGTGAAGCGGATGCCCATCTTGTCGAGGATGATGCCCGCAAAGATGAGGAAGAAGACGAAGACGTTGAGGAAGTACTCCGATGCGGCGTAGGTTCCGAAGGTTCCGCTGTCCCAGCCACGGGCCGATTCGACGAGCGATTTGAGCGGCGACATCACGTCCACGAACATGTAGGCGAAGAACATCATCAGTGCGATGAGCACCAGTGCCGTCCAGCGGGCGGCCGCCGAGTCGTTGAGTTTGCGTTGGATAGTTTCTACCATAAGTCGAGTTGTGTTATTGGATGTTTTCTAAGTCTTCTTTGCTGTCATTGCTGTCTTTTTTCCGTCTTTCCTGTCTTTCTTGTCTTTCCTGTCGTTTTCGTGCTGTTCTCTTCCGTGCCCTCTGCCGCGGCGCCTCACTCCTCCTCGCCCTGTGCGTAGCGCTTGAGGATGCGGTAGGCCTCATCGATGCCCAGCTCGCCCGCCTTCGAGAGGTCGAGGCACCCCTTGCGCGTATCCTTCATCAGAATCTGGACGATGCCGCGGTTGTAGTACGCCTCGGCAAAGTCGGGGTTGAGCTCGATGGCCTTCGTGTAGTCCTCGAAGGCCTCGGGCAGGTTGCCCGAGAGGGCCTGCAGCGTGGCGCGGTTGTAGTAGCTGTAGGCGAAGTCGGGGAAGAGCTTGATGGCCTTGTTCAGGTCGGCGATGGCCTCGTCGTAGCTGTACGTGCGCTTGCTGTTGTTGTTGAGCCGGTTGGCCGGGTCGGCGTTGATGGAAATCCGCTGGTAGGAGTTGTCAATCGACGAGATGAAGTCAATCATCTCGGCCCGCGTGGTCGACCGGTTGAAGTAGAGGAACGGATTGGCCGGGTTGAGGTCGATGGCGCTCGTGTAGGTGTTCACCGAGTTGGTGTACTGCTTGATGAGCGACTGCGTGACGCCCCGCTCGAAGAGCAGCGTCCACGACGAGGAGGTGCTGCTGCGCAGCTCCTGCAGGTAGCGCTGGTCGAGCATGACGAGCGTATCGGCCGGGATGTTGCTCGGACGGCACGACACCTCGAGGTAGCGGTTGCCGATGCGGCGCTTGAAGTCCTCGGCGCGCTGCACGTGGTAGGGGCGTGCCACCGGCGCCGTGTCGGGCTCCATGAGCGTGAACTTGAAGAGCGGCAGCAGGCGCATGTCCTCTTCGCTGCCGTTGTAGCCGCCGATGCGGCCGCTGCCCGAGAGCTTGCTGTCGAACGAGAGCAGGCGGTCGAAGCGCTGCGTCGTGTCGGCGTAAATCGAATAGGTGCTGTCGCTCAGCCGCGAGCGGTATTCGGCGATTTTGCGGCTGGCGATGTCGCGGTCCTCGCGGGCCCCCTTGGGGTCGCGCAGCAGTTCGCGCAGCGAGCCGCGGTGGAGGTAGGCGTTCGCAAAGTCGGGGTAGAGCTCGATGGCCGAGGTGTAGTCCTGGACCGCCTTCTCGATTTCACCCAGCTCGGCGTAGACCCCCGCGCGGTTGTAGTAGACCAGCACGTTGTTGGGTGAGTAGAGCGCCACGTGGTCGTAATCCTCGAGTGCGCGGTTGTAGTCGCCAATCTGCGCGCGCAGCATCGCGCGGTTGAAGTATCCGAGCGAGTTGGTCGAGTCGAGCCGCACGACGGTGTCGAAGTCCGAGAGCGCCAGCATCGGGCGGTTGGTGTTCGAGTAGACCAGCGCCCGGTTGAAGTACGAGGGGACGTAGGCCGAGTCGCAGGAGATGGCCCGGTTGAAGTCCGCCTCGGCCTCCTTGTAGCGCTCCTGCTGCATGTAGAGCGTGCCCCGGTGGTTGTAGCCGTCGGGATTCTCGCGGTTGGTGCGGATGGCCTGGTCGAAGTTCTCGTAGGCGCGTACCGTATCCTTCAGATAGAGGTAGCCGATGCCGCGGTTGATGTAGGCGCCGGCCACCTTGTTCTCCTGGCGGATGAACTTGTCGAAATCCTCCACCGCCAGGGCATACTGCTTGTCCTGCAGCCGCGTGATGCCGCGGTAGAAGTAGGGTGCCGGGAGGTCGGGCCGCAGTTCGATGGCCTCCTGGAAATCCTTCAGCGCATCGTCGTAGTTGCCCAGCTGCGAGCGGGTGAGGGCCCGGTAGGTGTAGGCCTGCGTATAGACGGGATTCTTGCGGATGGCGGTCGAAAAGTCGGCCTCGGCGCCAATCAGGTCGTCGAGGTTGTATTTGGCGATGCCCCGCAGGAAGTACCCCTCGAAGGCATCCTCGTCGAAGCGCAGCAGGGTGTTGAGCGTTCGAATCGCCTCCTGATAGTTGTTCTCCATCATGCAGCGCTGCCCCATCCAGAAGAAATACTCCTTGTTGTACTGGGCACGGGCCTGCATGCAGCAACCGAGCAGAAGCGCTCCGATGAGTCCTGTGATGAATCTACGCATGTTCTTCCTGTCTCTCCCTGTCGTTTCTAACGGGCCTGGGCCCCTTTTTCGTATTCCGTTCCGGGCGGGATTTCCGCGCTCCGTATCTTCGGGGCCTTTTTCCGGCGCCCGCTCCTGTCCGGTCTCTTCTCTTGTTCCGCCCCTTCGGGGGTCTCACCGTCTGCCGTCTGCTGACCTCCGTCCTCCGCTTGCCGGCCCCGGCCCGGGGCGCATCCGCCGCTATTCGAGCTCGTAGCCGAAGCGGCGCAGCTGACGCTCGTTGTTGCGCCAGTCGTCGCTCACCTTGACAAAGAGCTGCAGGAAGACCTTCTTGTCGAGGAACTTCTCGAGGTCTTCGCGCGCGAGCTGCCCCACGCGCTTGAGCTTCTCCCCCTTGTGGCCGATGACGATGCCCTTCTGCGACTCGCGCGAGACGTAAATCGTCGCCGCAATGCGGTCGATGGCGGGCTCCTCCTTGTAGGATTCGATTTCGATTTCGCAGCAGTAGGGAATCTCCTTGTCGTAGGTGCGGAGAATCTTCTCGCGGATAATCTCCGAGGCGAAGAAGCGCAGGGTCTTGTCCGTGAGCGTATCCTTGGGGTAGAAGGCGGGTCCTTCGGGCAGCACCTCGAGGATTTTGCCGAAGAGCCCCTCGATGTTGAAGCGTTCGCGCGCCGAGACGGGGACAATCTCCGCCTCGGGCAGAATGCCGTGCCACCGCTCGACGAGCGCCTCGAGCGCCTCGGGGGTCGTGAGGTCGATTTTGTTGATGACTACCAGCGTCGGGATGCCGCTCGTACGGATGCGCTCGAGGATGTCGGCCGAGCGGTCGCTCTGCTCGACGGTGTCGGTGACGTAGAGAATCACGTCGGCGTCGGAGACGGCCCCCGTGACGAACTTCATCATCGACTCCTGCAGCTTGTAGGCGGGTTTGAGGATGCCCGGCGTGTCGGAGTAGACAATCTGGAAATCGTCGCCCGAGACGACGCCCAGGATGCGGTGGCGCGTGGTCTGGGCCTTGGAGGTGATAATCGAGAGGCGCTCGCCGACGAGCGCGTTCATGAGCGTCGACTTTCCGACGTTGGGATTTCCGATGATGTTGACGAAGCCCGATTTGTGCATGGGGTTGCGGTTTTTGACTTCCAAAGGTAGGAATTAATCTCGATTATTCCTATGATTGGCAAAAATTAACCTCCCGGACCGGACGTTGGCCCCGACCCGTGTGTCGTCTCCGGCTCTTGCGGGAGCTCGGACAGAAGGCGAAGGCCCCGTTCCGCAGTTGCATAAAAAAGGGGGCCCCACCGTATTCGGCGGGGACCCCGTTGTCTTCGTATCTCTCCTGCGTTACCGCCGCCGGAGCATGCCGCCGGGCATCTTCGGCATCTTCGGCATCTTCATGTTGCCGCCCGCTACGGCCTTCATCATCTTGCGCGTATCCTCGAACTGCTTCATCAGCCGGTTCACGTCGGCCATCGTCGTGCCCGAACCCTTGGCGATACGCTCCCTGCGCCGCGCGTTGATGATTTCGGGGTGCTCGCGCTCGGCCGGCGTCATCGACGAGATTATCGCCTCGGTCTGCTTGAAGACATCGTCCGGGATGTCGACGTTCTTGAGCATCTTGCCCATGCCCGGAATCATCGAGGCGAGGTCCTTCAGGTTGCCCATCTTCTTGATTTGGTGAATCTGCGCGATGAAGTCGTTGAAGTTGAACTGGTCCTTGACCAGCTTCTTCTTCAGCCGGCGCGCCTCCTCCTCGTCGAACTGCTCCTGCGCCCGCTCGACGAGCGAAACCACGTCGCCCATGCCCAGAATACGGTCGGCCATGCGCTCCGGGTGGAAGACCTGCAGCGCATCCATCTTCTCGCCGCTCGAGATGAACTTCAGCGGCTTGTCCACCACCGCGCGAATCGAGATGGCGGCACCGCCGCGCGTATCGCCGTCGAGCTTGGTGAGCACCACGCCGTCGAAGTCGAGGCGGTCGTTGAACTCCTTGGCCGTGTTGACGGCATCCTGACCCGTCATGGCGTCGACCACGAAGAGCGTCTCCGACGGCTTGACGGCCGCCTTGATGGCCGTAATCTCCTGCATCATCGCCTCGTCGACGGCCAGACGGCCCGCCGTATCGACGATGACCACGTTGTAGCCGTTCTGACGCGCATGCTGGATGGCGTGCTGGGCAATCTCCACCGGATTGCGGTTTCCCTCCTCGGTGTAGACCTCGACGCCAATCTGGCTGCCGAGCACCTTCAGCTGGTCGATGGCCGCCGGACGGTAGACGTCGCCCGCCACCAGCAGCACCTTGCGGCCCCGCTTGCTCTTGAGCATCGCGGCGAGCTTGCCCGAGAAGGTCGTCTTACCCGAACCCTGAAGACCGGCGATGAGTATCACGGCCGGCGTACCCTCGAGCCGGATGTCGGTGGCCGTGCCGCCCATGAGCTGCGCCAGCTCGTCGCGGACAATCTTGGTCATCATCTGCCCCGGCTTCACCGCCTTGAGCACATCCTGTCCCAGCGCCTTCTGCTTCACCTCGTCGGTGAAGTTTTTGGCGACCTTATAGTTGACGTCGGCGTCGATGAGCGCACGGCGAATCTCCTTGAGCGTCTCGGCGACGTTGATTTCGGTGATGCGGCCTTCGCCCTTGAGAATCTTGAACGACCGTTCGAGTTTGTCGGTTAAGTTTTCAAACATGGTGGTGTGGTGTTGCTTGTTTTGCAGGCAAAGATAGTGAAAAAGTGCGGATTCCCGAAATTTCGCCGGGCAAACCGACCGACGGGCCGGCTCAGAGCCAGCCGGCCTCGTAGTAGACCACGATTTGTTCAATCATGCGGTCCTCGCCCTCGCGGTCGTACTGCGACTTGAGGTCCTGCCCGAAGACCTTCGAGACCCCCTGCCAGAAGCCCGCCACGAAGCCGCCGCGGAATTCGCGCAGCACCTCGTAGGCCGTATATTCGGTTTCGCGGTCGATGAGCTTGAGCAGCACGCGCCCCTGCGTGCGGGTCATGTGGCGCAGCACGGGGGTATACTCCTCCTTGATTTCGTGGTAGACGCGGCGGATGTACTCCTTCTGCGCCTTCTTGGTCGGCAGGCGGCTCAGCTCCTCCTCCATGTCGGCCATCTTGGCCTTGGCCGTCTGGGCGATGGGGTAGACCTTCTTCACGGCGTCGACCAGCCGGCGGTAGCGCCGCAGGTCGACCTTGCGGTTGAAGACGTAGACCGGGAGGATGTGCACCAGCGGAATCGAGTCGCCGTGGTCGATGCTCCACTCCTGGTGCCAGAAGCCGTGGCGCTGCTGCCCGGCCCCCTCCAGGGGGAGCAGCAGGGCGGCGAGCAGGAGTGCCGTCAGCAGGTATGTCATTCGGAGCGGGCGCATGCACAAAATTACATTTTTTACGATAAACGGATGCTGCCCTCCATTTATTTTTTCAGGCCCCCTTTCCCGCCGGGGCCGTCGCCGCTGGCCGGGCATTGCGGCAACCCTCCGACGGCGGTTCGTTTTTTCGGGAGTAAATGCTATCTTTGTCCCCATCATACCAAACCGATTATCCGATTAAGATTATGCTGGAAAAGGGATTGTCTGCACAGAGCGTCGCCACGGTATGCGACGCCAATACGGCCGCCGCGATGGGTTCGGGCGACCTGCCCGTATTCGCCACCCCCGCCATGGTGGCCCTCATGGAGCATGCCGCGATGAAGGCCGTGGCGGCCGAGCTGGAGGAGGGCGCCACGACCGTCGGCGCCGAGATGAACGTCACCCACATCAAGCCCTCGGGCCTCGGAGCCGAAATCACGGCCACGGCCGTGCTGACGGCCGTCGAGGGGCGCAAGCTCACCTTCAACGTGGGGGCCCGCGACGCCGAGGGGATGATTGGCGAGGGGGTGCACGTCCGCTTCGTGGTCGACCGCACCCGCTTCATGGCCAAGGTCAAGTAGCCGGCCGCCTTCATGGTTTAGAAGCAGCAGCCGGCTGCCGTCCGGGGCGCGGCCCCGCCGTCCGCCCGCAACGAAAAAAGGGAAGCGCATCGCCGCAGCGATGCGCTTCCCTTTTCGTCTTGTGGAGCGCGGGAATCAGAGCCCGATGAGCAGATGCTCGAGCAGGATGACGATGATGCCGCTCACGTAGCCAATCAGCGCCAGCGAGGTGATGCGTTTGAGGTACCAAGAGAAGGTAATCTTCTCAAGTCCCATGGCCACGACGCCGGCTGCCGAGCCGATGATGAGGATGCTGCCGCCCACGCCGGCGCAGTAGGCCAGCAGGTGCCAGAAGACGCCGTCCTGGAGGAACGACTGCATGTAGGCGGGGTCGATGCTCGAGGCAACCGTTGCGGCGTCGGCAATCGGGTACATGCCCATGCAGGCCGCCACGAGCGGCACGTTGTCGATGACCGACGAGAGCAGGCCGATGATGCCCGTGATGGTGAAGACCTCGTGGATGTTCTTGTCGAGGAACTGGGCCACCTCGGTCAGGATGCCGGCGCTCTGCAGCGCGGATACCGACATCAGGATGCCGAGGAAGAAGAGGATGGTCGGCATGTCGATGTGCTTGAGCACCTTCGATACGCGGTTCTTGATGGACTCCTCGATGCCGCGCTTCTTGTCGTAGATGATTTCGGTGAGCACCCACATCACGCCCAGCGAAATCATCATCCCCATGTAGGGGGGCAGATGGGTGATGCTCTTGAAGACCGGCACGAAGAGCAGGCTGAGGATGCCGACCACGAGGACGAACTTGCTCAGACGGGGCCCCACGCCCTTGGGCAGGCTGTTTTCGGCGGCTGCGGGCTCCATCATCGAGGTTTTCTTGCGGGCGATGTAGTGCCCGGCGATGGCCGTCGGAATGGCCGTCGAGATGAGTGCCGGCAGGAAGAGCGAGCCCATGAGCGCCTGCGAGGTGACGTTGCCGCGCATCCAGAGCATGATGGTCGTCACGTCGCCGATGGGCGACCATGTGCCGCCGCTGTTGGCCGCGATGACGATGATGCTGGCGAAGAGCCAGCGCTCCTTGCGGTTGGCGATGATGCGCCGCAGCAGCATCACCATGATGATGGTGGTGGTCATGTTGTCGAGCGCCGCCGACATGAAGAAGGTGATGATGGCCAGCAGCCAGAGCAGCTTGTGCTTGTTGTGGGTGGTGATGTGGTCGGTGATGACGCCGAAGCCTCCGTGGGAGTCGATGAGGTCGACGATGGTCATGGCACCGATGAGGTAAATCAGAATTTCGCACGTGTCGCCCAGATGGTCAATCAACTCGTGGGCGATGTTCGCGTCGTGGCCGAAGAGGCTGAAGACGGACCAGATGGCTCCGCACATGAGCAGTGCGATGGCCGCCTTGTCCACCTTGATTTTGTGCTCCAGCGCGATGAAGGCGTAGCCTATCACGAAGAGCAGAATCATGGTTGGAATCATTTCGTATGGTCTTTTTACTTACGTTATACTTGGCCGGCCTTCGGAGTTCGGCCGGCATCGTCGCTCCGCTCTGTTGGGGCGGAAGGGGAGGGGGCCTGTCGGACCGCAGGCCGGGGGCGGTCCGTGCGGACGACTGCCGGGGCGTTGCACCGGAGCGTCGGTCCGCTCTCTTGCGCGCGTCCGCTAAATCACGATGTGCCGCAGGGCGAAGACATAGCGGTCGGCCGGGCGCAGCAGCAGGGGCTGCGCGTGGTCGTAGCGGTCGCGTGTGGTGAGGCGGTGCAGGTCGCGCAGGGCTGCGGCCGGACGATGCGTCGGCGCCGTCTGGGTGACGGGCAGCCGCGTGTCGTGGCGGTGGTCCGAATTTTCGGCTGAGCCCGTGGCGGCAAGCACTCCGGTCGGAGGTGTGGCAAAGAGGGGCACGTGGCGCTCCTCTTCCGCATCGCGGGCGGGAGCCGCACGCAGTATGGCGCATGTGCGGCCGGCTTCCAGCGATGCCCGGATGACCCGGGCCGCGGGCGGAAGCGCCGCGCAGAGCAGCATGCCGCATATGACCAGCCATTTTCTCATCGCCGCAAAAATAACCAAAAAGGGAGAATCTTTTTTCTCCGTTCCGCTATTTTTATGTTCAAAATTGGATTTTCCCGTTTTTTACGTATCTTTGCAGTCGCTTTCGAGCTCGGATTGAGCTATGGTGTAATGGTAACACGTCAGATTTTGGTTCTGAAATTCCAGGTTCGAATCCTGGTAGCTCAACCAAACGGAAAACCCGCTGTTCAGCAGCGGGTTTTCCGCGTTTTCAGGGGTCGGCCTTCGCGCTTGGGGCGGGGAGGCTTTGTGCGGTCCGTTTTCAGAGGTTCCCGGCTTTCGCTTTCGGTGCGGAGATGCTTTGGACGGCTCGTTTTCGGGGCAGGCCGTGCCGTGCGTTTCGTTCGCGGTGTGGAGGTCCTTCCGTCGGCTCTGCCCGTGCCGTGCGCTCCGCTTGCGGGGCGGGGGGGCTTTGGACCGTTCCGTTTTGGAGGCGGGCCCTTCCATGCGGTTCCGTTTTCGGGGCAGACCGTGCCATGCGCTCCGTTCGCGGGGCGGGGAGGCTTCGAACGGCTCCGTTTTTGGAGGTTCCCGGCTTTCGCTTTCGGTGCGGAGATGCTTTGGACGGCTCGTTTTCGGGGCAGGCCGTGCCGTGCGTTTCGTTCGCGGTGTGGAGGTCCTTCCGTCGGCTCTGCCCGTGCCGTGCGGCGAAGCGGCGAAACGGCGGGCGGCGGGTTGGCCGGTAGTGCGGGCGCGGGCGTGTCAGCGGTCGGAGCGCTCTTTGCGGCTGCGGGGTGTGAGGAGCGCGACGAGCCACAGCAGCACGACGGCTCCGGCCAGCGAAGTGAGCAGGCTTCCGAGCGTTCCCACGGCGACGAGCCCCAGCAACGAGAAGAGCCAGCCGCCCAGCAGGCCGCCGATAACGCCGACGGCGAGATTGACGAGGAACCCCGCGCCGCGACCCTTGACGATGAGTCCGGCCAGCCATCCGGCGACCAGACCAATGAGCAGATACCAGAGAAAATACATGGTCAGAACGAATTTTGGTAACGAACGCCTACGTTCAAAATCCGTTCCGAAATGCCTCTCCCGGGAGAGTGAGGCCAAAGACCGCTGTCAGGGGATGAACCGTTACCAGTTGTCGTTCATGTCGATGCCGATGATTCCCGCATTGATGGCCCGGTCGAGCCGGTTTTTCATGGCAATCAGGTAGAGGCAGCTTGCGCAATAGGCCTTTGCTCCGGCCTCGTTGGGCAGCAGGTCGGGATTGTCGTTGAACGGGTAGACCAGGTCCGGTCGATAGGTGCGGTTCGAAGCGGCCGCCGTTCCCTGCAGCGAGCTGCCCCGTCCGTTCGAGACGGCGATGTCGTACTCCTGAATGGTCATGATGATGCGGGCCCGCTCCTCCTTGATGTCGATTCTGAAGAGTACCCGGGCGCTGATACCGTATTGCTTGCCAAACGGTGCATACAAGGCGATGTCGCGCAGATAACCTTTGGCGAGGATTGTGCCGGCCTCCTTGTCGTCGAACTGGATGACGGATTTGCCCGAATTGAAGCTGTTGACAAACCAGGAGTGGGCCTGGATGTATATGTTGTTTTTGCTCAGATTGGGACAGCCGATAACGGTTGTCGTGGAGATATTCCCGTTCGCATCGATGCCTGCAAAGTGGTCGCGGAAGAATTGGGCGGCTTTCGGATAATCAATCGCTCCGTCCACCTCACCGTCCAGGGCATCGAGTATTTCGTAGTATTCATTGCGAACCTCCGATAGGGATTCGTAGATATCCGGCTTCTCGATTTTCCGGATGGCTAATTTTTTGGTCCGCTCCAGTTCGAGACGCTCCTCCTCTTGCCGCTTTGCGCGGATTCGCTCGTTCTCAAAGTCGACGAGTTGCCGGAAATTCTCACGGCCGTATTTTTCGATGAATGCTTTTCTTGGAATGTACGAATTGCCATCGGTGTCGAAGAAGAGCCGCCTTCCCTGATGCGTGGTGATAAGGAGGGAGTCGCTTTGTTGCGTATACTCCGAGGCCGCATGGAAATCGTATCTCATGGGGGTGTTGTCCGGCTCTTGAGCAGGGCTCAGCAGCGGCCCGGCGAGAAAAATCAGCAGGAGCAGTCGTTTCATGGGTGCGGGGTTTTGCGGGAGTGGTTCCGATGATGGATTAAAGATAGTAAAAAATATCCAATCGGAGCGGACCGTGTCCCGATTTTGCAGCGCGCCGGAGCGACTTTTGCCGGGTTGGCTCCGGCATGCGGCTGCCCCGTCAGAGCATGCGCCGCAGCGCGCGGGCCAGCTGGTCGGGGCACGAGGTCCCCTTGCCGTGGCAGTCGATGCCCTCGAGCCGGGCGATGGCCTCCTCGACCTTCATGCCCCGCACCAGCGAGGCGATGCCCTGCGTATTGCCGTGGCACCCGCCCGTGAAGGTCACGCTGCGGATGACGTCTCCGTCGGTTTCGATGTCGATTTGTCGCGAGCAGGTGCCCACGGTGGGGTAGGAGAGGTGTTTGAGCATGTCGTTGTGTGTGAATGTTCCGCGCGGCATGGCTTCGGGGCGAGGTCCCTTGGAGCGCGGCAATCCCGCGGCAATCCTGCGGCCTCTGGTGTGGCGCTGACGTGCGGTTGAATCGTTGAAATCTGGAAATGACGGACCGGGCGGGTCCGGACTGGTGAGCCGGTAAGGCAGATAAAGAATCCCCCTCCGAAGCGCGTTCGGAAGGGGATATGCTTCGACACGGGTGCCGTTAACGCTGCTGCTGCAGGTCGGAGTTGTCGGCTACGACCATGTTCTTGTCGATGCGCAGCGTGACGTTGCTGTCGACCTCGATGAGCAGCGACGTCTCCTTCACCTCCTTCACGGTGCCGTAGATACCGCCGGCGGTGATAATCTTGTCGCCCTTCTTCAGGCCGTTGCGGAACTCCTGCATCTGCTTGCGGCGCTTGGCTTCGGGACGCCACATGAAGAGCCAGAGCACGAGCACCATCAGTGCAATCATGATGAGGAAGCTGTACTGCTGCATGAAACCCGGTTCGGGCTGTGCAGGGGCTGCATTCAGGAAATTAATCATTGTCTTTCGGTTTTAGCTTGTTATTAATAGCGCAAATATAGCAAACATATACGAGCTACGCAACAAATTAAGTGAACTCTCACACAAGGTGTCTTAAAATAACAGTTGGTGCGTTGTGTAAAATATGCGAGCAAACGACCGGTACAAATCCATTACTAAGCCTGATATATCCCAGTATAATACTGGAGGGAATTTTAATCAACCCATATGATAATATGTATATATATTCCCCCAAAGAACTTACATCCGATAATTTATAATTGAAACAATGTAACAATACTTAGTTAATTTTTAGTTTAGAGACTCATTTATAATATATTACGTCATATATACAGCACCTCTGACAGGAACTTGTACACCTGTCAGACAACCATAAACAACGAATCTTAAAATAGATG
>NZ_LT985748.1 GCF_900290115.1 Alistipes sp. Marseille-P5061 | reverse complement strand
TGAAGACTATAACACAAAAATTAGATCCACACGCCGCGGCGTGTGGATCTAAAAACAAGAATTGTTATATTTGCATATCTGAAGAATCTGAAGGCTCCTTCTCAGACACACTTTTTGAAACACTACCCCGAAATTCAATCATACAGCACTCGAAAACGGGTCTTTACAAGCACAAAAAAGGCCGATTCCCCGGTAGGGAATCAGCCCTTTTCAACCCATTTGGAGCAACTAGACGAACCGTCCGTCGTCGATCGGCGTGAGATCCTCGAGGACCTGTTTGATGTGCTGCTCGCGCGAACGCGGGCAGATCAACAGTGCATCCGGCGTATCGACCACGATATAGTCATGCAGCGAATCCACCACGACAACCTTCTTGCCGGCCGCCTTGATCAGGCTGTCGGTCGTGTCGTAGAGTTTCGAGAAGGTCGGCACGACGTTGCCGTCGGCATCCTTCGCCGAGAGCTCATAGAGCGAACCCCATGTCCCGACGTCGTTCCAACCGAAATCCGAACTCCGCACGAAGACGTTGGCAGCCCGCTCCAGCACCCCGTAGTCGATCGAGATCGACGGGCAGCGCGAGAAGATCTCCTCCACGGCCGGCCGTTCATCGGGCATGGCAAACGCCGCAGCCCGTTCGGCAAAGAGGCCGTAGACCTCCGGGAGGTGGCGTTCGAGCGCCGCGAGGATGCTCTGCGTCGACCAGACGAAGATCCCGGCATTCCACAGGTAGTTGCCCGCCGCCAGGTAGCTCATGGCGGTCTGCAGATCGGGCTTCTCGCGGAACGAGGCAACCGGCGAGATCTCCCCGGCGGATGCGGTCTGGATATAGCCGTAGCCCGTATCGGGACGCGAAGGGCGGATGCCGATCGTCACCAGCGCATCGCGCGCCTCGGCAAACTCCATGCAGGAGGCGATGTCGCGGCGGAACTCCTCCTCGTCGAAGATGAAGTGGTCGGACGGCGCCACGACCATCGTCGACGAGGGTTGCAGCGCTTTGAGGCGGAAGGCCGCATAGGCGATGCAGGGGGCCGTATTGCGTCCGACGGGTTCGCACAGCACCTGCTCGAGCCGGAGCTCGGGGAGCTGCTCGAGAACCAGCTGCCGGTAGGCGGCATTCGTCACGACCAGGAAGTTCTCCGCCGGGATGACCGGCGCAAAACGCTCGAACGTATGGCGGATGAAACTCTTCCCCGTGCCCAGAATATCGAGAAACTGCTTGGGGAGGTGGCGTCGGCTGGCCGGCCAAAAGCGGCTGCCGATTCCTCCGGCCATAATGACGCAGTAGCGACTGGTAGTTGCCATAAGCCCTGCCGATTATCGCTCGGCCCGCATCGGATTTTCCAGGAAGTCCTTGTAGGCAAGGCGGATACCGTCCTCGAGCTCGGTCTTGTAGGTCCACCCCAGCGCCTTGGCCTTCGAGACGTCGAGCAGCTTGCGCGGCGTGCCGTTCGGCATCGAGGGATCCCAGCGAATCTCGCCCGTATAGCCGACAACCTTGGCGACCAGTTCGGTCAGCGCCTTGATCGTCAGCTCCTTGCCCGTACCGGCATTCACCGTCTCGTTGCCCGAGTAGTTGTTCATCAGGAAGACGCACAGATTGGCCAGGTCGTCCACGTAGAGGAACTCGCGCAGCGGGCTGCCGTCACCCCAGCACGTCACGTAGGGAAGCCCCTGCACCTTGGCCTCGTGGAAGCGACGGATCAGCGCCGGAAGCACGTGGCTGTGCGTCGGGTGGTAGTTGTCGTTCGGTCCGTAGAGGTTCGTCGGCATCACGCTGATATAGTCCGTGCCGTACTGGCGGTTCAGGAATTCGCAATACTTCAGGCCCGAGATCTTGGCCAGGGCATAGGCCTCGTTCGTCTTCTCGAGCGCCGAGGTCAGCAGGCACGACTCCTTCATCGGCTGGGGCGCCATGCGCGGGTAGATGCACGACGAGCCGAGGAACTCCAGCTTCTTGCAGCCGTTCTGCCAGGCGGCGTGGATGACGTTCATCTCGAGGATCATGTTGTCGTACATGAAGTCGGCCAGGGCGCTCTGGTTGGCCTCGATACCGCCGACCTTCGCCGCGGCAAGGAAGACGTATTCGGGACGCTCCTCGGCAAAGAAACGCTCGACGGCCTCCTGACGTGTCAGATCCAGCTCCTTGTGCGTACGGGTGATGATGTTCGTGTAGCCCTGACGCTGCAGTTCGCGAACGATGGCCGAACCTACCATTCCACGATGTCCGGCCACATAGATTTTTGCATTCTTCTCCATCATAAGGCTTTCCTCCTCATATTACTTTACAATACCCTTCTCAAGATACTCGGCCAGGTTCATGCGGATCTCCTCGTCGGCACGCTCTACGGCCACCTTCGCCATATCGGCATCGACCATGATCTTCACCAGCTGCTCGAACGAGGTCTTCGTGGGGTTCCAGCCCAGCTCGTTCTTGGCCTTCGAGGGGTCGCCCCAAAGGTTCACGACATCCGTCGGACGGTAGAAATCCTTCGACACCTCAACCAGAACGCGGCCCGTTGCCTTGTCGATACCCTTCTCGTCCGCACCCTCGCCAACGAACTCCAGCTCGATGCCTACGTATTTGAAGGCAAGATAGCAAAATTCCCGGACAGAGTGCTGCACACCCGTGGCGATCACGAAATCCTCGGGCTTCTTGTTCTGCAGGATCAGCCACATGCACTCGACGTAATCCTTCGCATAACCCCAGTCGCGCAGCGAGGAGAGGTTGCCCAGGTAGAGTTTGTCCTGCTTGCCCTGGGCGATACGGGCTGCGGCAAGAGTGATCTTACGCGTCACGAAGGTCTCGCCGCGGCGCTCCGACTCGTGGTTGAACAGAATGCCCGAGCAGCAGAACATGTTGTAGGCCTCGCGGTACTCCTTGACGATCCAATAGCCGTAGAGTTTGGCCACGGCGTAGGGGCTGTAGGGGTGGAACGGAGTCTTCTCGTTCTGCGGGACCTCCTCCACCTTGCCGTAGAGCTCCGAGGTCGAAGCCTGGTAGATGCGGCAGGTCTGGGCCAGTCCGCACAGGCGAACGGCCTCCAGGATACGCAGCACGCCCGTTGCATCGACGTCGGCGGTGAACTCCGGCGCATCGAACGAAACCTGCACGTGGCTCTGGGCCGCAAGGTTATAGATCTCGTCGGGACGCACCGTGCTGACCACCTGAATGATACTCATCGAGTCGCCGAGGTCGGCGTAGTGCAGGTGGAAATGCGGTTTGCCTTCCAGATGGGCGATACGTTCGCGGTAGTCGGTCGACGAACGGCGGATCGTGCCGTGGACGTCGTACCCCTTCTCCAACAACAGTTCAGCCAGGAACGAGCCGTCCTGGCCTGTAATCCCAGTGATTAAGGCTGTTTTCATTTTTTAAAGAATAAAATGTTATAGAATATTGCTAAGGTTGCAACAGGGCGAGCGCAATGCTTTTGAGATATGCTAGATGCATTGCCACTCGGATATGAAAAAGGGAAAGTACTGCGGAGCTGTTTTTAAGGTACTCCGGCAAATGATTTTTTAATCAACAATCTGCAATATGTGCGTTGTGACGTTTACGTCGCCACTCCTGCCACAAAAGACGAGGTAATGAGCCAAGAATTCCTGCGCAGCGGGACAGCTGTTTACGCGGCTCCTTGAAAATCCGGTGAACAAATTCCAGATGACAACGAATCATCCATTGAGGGGCTCGAGAGACTTCCGTTCCACTGAAAAACTTGAACGCAGCGCCGACAGCAATCATAACACCGTGATGCAAGTAAGGCTTTAACCGGCTCATGAAGATCTCCTGCTTGGGTGCTCCAAGAGCGACCCAGATGATATCGGCACCGTCAGCCTCAACCACGCGTGCAATCTCCGGATAGTCAAACTCCTCGACCTTGCGGAACGGCAGCTCGACGAACTGCATCTGCGCCACGTCTGGATTCTCCTTTACCAGATTGGCTTTCAGACCATCAAGAATAGTTTGTGAGGTTCCCATGAAGATCATCCGGTACTTACGGCTGCGAATAATGTCCATGAAAATCTGACTGCCACAATACTGCTCGAAGTGCTTTCCGTAGATCCATCGGATGTAGAGAGGGACAAAGCTGCTGTCACAGATAGAGAACATGCCACCATTAACAACCTTAAGGTACTCTGAATCCCGGTTTGCGGTATTGAGAATGACACCATCTGCAACACAGATGTAGTCGGCTCCATTTTTCTTCAATTGCTGAGCAATACGGCCATGTACGGATTCTTTATCGAACTCGTAACGAATATTAAAATATGTTTCCATGCTTGGGGATAACTCGATCGAGCTATCTAGTTAAGAATAAAAATAATAAAGGCCCCTAGAATATAGGTTTTCATCTCTTTGCGCGGAGAGTATCTTCATATATTTCAACCATTTGTCGAGCTTTATTATCCCAAGACAATTGCTTCTGACGCTCCAGGCAATTTGATTTTAACTTGGTCAGAAGATCTCTATGATTATAAAGATTGATAATAGTGTCCGTGAAATCCCGGATACTCTGATTCGTGTTTGTTACAGGAATTTTAAAGCCAATCGTGTCATCAACTACTCCGGCTTGACCGCATGTGTCAAGACAGACGATGGGTAAATTGTTTTGCAATGCTTCCAGTACGACATGAGGGGTCCCTTCCATAATACTTGTAAACAAGAAAAGATTACACTTACTCATCAACTCCAAGACCTTATCATGCGGCATAAGACCATGCCATTCTACCCGATTCTCTATTCCAAGATCTTTCGCCAGTTCTTTGTAGCGGTTAACTTCTAAGGCCTGACCTGATCCTGCGACATGTAATTTTACAAGGCAATCCTTTGGCATATTGGCAATCACATGCAAGGCCAATCCCAACTGCTTGCGAAAATCGAATTTTCCAACCCACAAAACGTCAAATGAATCTGCGGACTCATTTACTTGATTCTGATTCACATAGCAGCCGGTCTCATTAATAAGTATAACTTTCTTATGGTGATAATTGGCTATCAAATCATGAACGCCTTTGGTTGCTGCAATAACAGCGTCCGCACGATTTAACACAGACAAAAGACGAGGTTGATATTTCCGCTGGAGATTATTTAAAAAATTCTTCAGATATACCTTTAACTTCTGGACAAGCCCTGTACCCGCCAAATATCCGGTTGGCATGAGCTCCATGCCTCCTACAGGGCCCCATACAAATGGGATATCCTTAATCTTCCATAAAAAGCCCGGTTCCCGAAAACCGATCATATTCAACTGATGAATGACATCAATATGATGTTCACCTATGATAGATTGTGCGATTTCAAAGGCCCTCTTCTGCCATTTACGATAGTACCAGTAAAATCGCCAATCACCTTGATTCCAGCACATTTTACGGATCTTGT
This sequence comes from Alistipes sp. Marseille-P5061, assembly GCF_900290115.1. GTDB lineage: Bacteria > Bacteroidota > Bacteroidia > Bacteroidales > Rikenellaceae > Alistipes > Alistipes excrementigallinarum. The sequence goes on along the minus strand of NZ_LT985748.1, from coordinate 979,920 downwards.
TCGGTAATGGATTATAATAGAAATGCAAATGATCCTTTTGCGGGAGCGTTTTTACCACAGCCTCAATATCATCTTTCCATTCACCTTCCGTAATAATGTAAAGATTGCAATACTTGGCAAGATTGACAACCCAATTCCAGCCCATACCAGGCTCACTTCCCCAGTTAGGACTAACAGCATAGGCATTAATTAGAACATTGAGCATAAATTTATGACATTGACAGTCTTTAACATGTTGCTGATAAAGAAGAATATATCTGTCCTAGTCGGCACGTAATAACATCAACTGACAATTCTCCATTTACCAATTTATCGGTTTCTGTTACGATTGAGGTTCTTAGCTGATTGTTTCCCATTAAGAGAGCCAACTTCTCCGCTAAAGTATTATAATCACCAATAGGGAATAATAAACCATTCCTTCCATCTTCAACGAGATCTGGGATACCTCCCACCGGCGTCATCACACAAGGAATCCCATAAGCCCAAGCATCAAGCACCCCCATAGGGAATCCTTCGCCCTCACTCGCCAAACAATAGATCGATGATTCTTGAAATAACTTTTCTTTCTGTGCGCCCTGCACCCAACCTACGAATTCAACCTGAGAATCAATACCTAATTCTCTTGCAATCCGTTGCCCATTATTAATCTCACCATTCCCTGCAAATATGACTCTCCAATCCGGGTATTGACTTGCCACCTTGGCAAAACCACGCAATAGAATTTCATACCCTTTTCGAGGAATAACAGTCCCAGCAAATAAAATATACGGTTTTCGAAGATCTTCCTGGCGATTAACTATTGGACAAGGATTATACAGAACCTGAATATTTTTATATAAACCAAGAGCCTCTTTAATCCATCTGCGCCATTGTTCAGATAGCACTAAAACAAGATCTGCGGATGAAAATAATTCAGTATATAGTTTCTGATTAGCCGGTTCGAATAAGAATTTCTCATTAGATGGATGGAAGTGCAGAATTGTTTTTTTATGGCTCCATTTTGCTAATTTGAGAAAAATACGTTTACGCCTTGCAGACTGCGTGGTCGCCACATGAATATGCACAATATCATAAAAAGGTAAACGGCAACAGAAATCAATTAGCGCCAAAAGCAGGTATCCTAATTTTCTTAGAGAATTTCCATCCCGATGCGTTTGTACCCAATGACAATGGAACTGTTTCCATTGTTTCCCGGTTGCATGAGCCTTAATAACAGAAGTGATACCACCACGAGTCTTGCGGGATGTGGCTACAATTAAAACCTTAGGCATATATTAAATACTAAGCATCAATCCAATCTATTATCATTGTCTGTAGTTAATAGAGAGGCATTCTATCACTCTCAAAAATTACTTTAGAGTCTTTAGCAATTGTCTTATCTTCCATTTTAATCGTATTCCACAATAAAAAACCTTCATACAAAAAAGATATAATATTCCAACGTTTGTATAATGTTTTAGGTAATAATAATTACTTTCCAAGGAACAGTTTAATACAAACTCTGAAGGTGCTTTATTATCTATAGTTGTAGCTCCTAAATGGATACACTTCAATCGAGTATCCAAATAATTCTGTCTTCCAAGATTATGTATTTTAACCCATAAAATATTTTCTTCATTATACAAAAAGGTATGCGGATCAAATGATCCTATACTTCTAAAAAAATCCTTTTCTATTAGCATACAACTTCCTGAAGGTAATTCGATTTCAACCAAGGGATCTTCTAATGGCAGATTCTTACCAACTAACAAATTTCTTTTATTTCGTCTTTTTGAGAGCAAACCTCCAAAATCATGAAAAAGAAATAGATATTCTATAAAAAGGTCACTCAAAGAGGTTGATTTTCTGGCACAATTGTAGTCAAGTCCATTCATATCCTTTTTATATAATATGGGACTGACGATAGCTCCATTAGAAACAGACTGTAAATCTTTGACCAAGCAACCAATAATATCCTCAATAAACAGAATATCACTATTTAAGATCAAAATATACTTTATATCCAAATCTTTATATAGAAGATTTAGTCCTTTATTATTCCCTTGCGCATATCCATCATTATGCAGTGATACAAAGAATGTAATATCATTTAATGTCTCTATAGTTTCTCCTTCTTCTATCCTCTTGTATCGAGCCAAATATTTGTGAGATAAATATGAATCTATTGCCGGCACAACAGCAGGATTAGTTGATCCATTATCCACAATAACTATTTTTATAGGATACGTATTGAATCGCAATACTGATTCGACACAATTCAAGGTATCCTTTACATTATTATAATTTAGAATAACAACGCCAACCATTAGTCCACAACTCAGTTATTAGACCTCAATAAAATTAAAATGATCTATCTATATTGCCTCTAGATTCATTCATCTGTTGATATAATTTAAGATATTTTTTAGCTGTTACAGACACATCATATGTTCTACATACATACTGTAAGGCCCGATTAGCTTTACTCAATGCATCGTCATAATGGGAATAAATATAATTAAGCTGTTTAGCTAAATCATCTACACTCCCATTTTCAAATACCCATCCATAACAATTACCGCAAGTCACTTCTGCAGGACCCTGTCCAGCAGAGACCAGAACTGGTAATTTAGAAGCCATAGCCTCAGCCACTGTTAAACCAAATCCTTCTCGACGCGAAGGTTGAACAAATAAGTCATAATCACACAAATGTTCGGCAATATACGATTGCGATCGGACTCCCAAAAAATGAATATACTTCTCAACATTCAGCTCTCGAGTCAGATTTTCTAAAAAGAAACGACTTTTACCCTCACCAATGAAGGTTACATGAATCTTGCCTTGAAGTATAGCCACTGCTCGAATTAACAAGTCCTGCCCCTTTTTGTTATGCTCTAAACGACTTACCATGACAACATTCATTACTTCGCCTATCGGCATATTTAACCGATGCCGAAAGACTTGAGTCAGAATACCATTATTTACAACAATACTATTAATATTGTATTTCTGCCATAGTTCATCTTTCACGGCATCGCTAATAGCAAAAACAGCAGGAACTTTATCGATAAAAATAACATTTCCACTATCATATAATCCTAAAATAGGAAAAAGTCGATACAAGATGCGATCAGGTTTCACTGAGCCTCTCGGTAAATCATGCAATGTAACACAAGTTATACGTCTTAATCGTCCAGGCCATATTAATTTATAAAATTTACTCATATGAATATGGATTGCATCTGGAGCGACATTGGCAAGAAGTTTATTCATTCGAAAAGCAAATGATAAACTCTTACTTCCACATTTACGATGAATTAAGTGAACAACGATTCGTCTATCGAATTTACGTAATAACTCATCATCATATAAGTCATTAATAATCATCACATGTACATTGGCATTTTGCTCTACCTGAGCATTTGCAATATTTATTAGCATGGTCTCAATTCCGCCAAAAGAAAGAGACCAAAAAATATGTATGACTGTCATCCTAGATCTGTACAAGACTCTCTATTAGTTTTTCCCTTAAATAAACTTGACGCCTCAGTAATTTCTGACATTCTATTTGATAATTATCTATTAATTTATCAATAAGGTCAGTCAAAATCTCTGCATTCACATAATCAATATCTACGCAATACTCCTCGCAAAGAATATTTCTCATATATTCCCGCAATTTATATAGATAACTAATTGCAATAATTGGACGGTTACCAGCTCCAGAACATAAAATAGCAGCGTGCATTCTAGTAACAATAGAGAATTTGCATTGCGAAAGTAGAGAAGCCATTTCTACTGGGGATAGTATTCGATCTATTAGCACGACACCCTGCTTTTGTTCCATTTTTTGAAATATATGTGTCCCTATAGCAACATCATCGTATGATCCAACCCCAACTACAGTCGGAGTAAAAACAATCTGGAAGTTATATTTCTCAATTATATAATCTAGACATTTTGCAATAGCCAGTTCATAGCCATCCTGTCGTGTTGGGCCATTTACTTTTCTAAATAGCCAGTATATACAAGAAACTCCGACGAAATTCTTCTGGATTCCAAATTCTTGTAAAAGAGATTGCTTTTTATCGACATCCAGAGATTGCAAAAGAGCAATATCATATGAACTGAATTGAAACGAGGCTCTACAATGCCAGTTTTTTAATATATCGAAAGATTTTTGATCTCGCACAAAAATAGCATAACTCTTATTTAAAATATTTTTTGCTAGATAGATTGTAGTTTTATTAAATACCGGGCCAATCGTTAGAGAAAGATGAATCAGTTTCTTTCCCATTTTAACATATGTACCAATCGCATAAAGCGATAATAAAGCAGTTTTATAATAGACGTCATTAATACGTTCAGCTCCTATACAATAGATATAATCGGCTTGTTCCACCTCTTGTAGGTTCTTTTTCTTCCTTCCTCCAAAAGCCCAACTTATTTTCTTACAGAACAAAAGGATAAACCTACTATATAAGATCCAGCTGACGCATTGAATAAACCACAATGTTTTTCTCAGAGCACCACCTCTAGGTATTGGAAAAAGATCAGAATAAACCGCTATCCGATCAAACATTCCATCTTTCTCGAGAGTTTGAATAACTGACTTAGGGTCTAGACAAAAGACAGAAATAGAGCAATTCGGATTTTTGTGCCGTGCAATTTTAATAGCGTTTTCAATGAGGGCCATTGAGCCAACATTATTAGCTGTTCCACCTTCAGTTACAACTACTTTCATCTTAATATTTTGGTACCTTTTGTTATAATTCGTTTTGGGAAACGACATATTGTATGAATATAGAGGAGTAGCCGCAATCGCCTTATATTCAAAGGCTCATTACATCTCAGCAATTGCTGCACATACGGATAAATTAGTGGTCTTCGAGCATTCTCCTTCATCTGATATTCGGCTATTTGCTCGAAATCATGCTTAATAATTCTACAATTACTTTGTTTTAATAAACTAAGCCCTTTCTTAGAGAAACAAACAACTGCGCTGACTCCTTGTGAATTATTCCGATATAGTCTACCCCACGCATCTCCAATCCTAATATCCCCAGACGATTTAGAATATTTAAACTTACAATTGTCATAACAAGCTTTACTGAGACAAGAATCACTTAAAAAAGTTTTCAAGAATAAGTCTCCGTCACTCATTTTTATATACAAATGTCCAGTTCCCCCTTGTATATCCATTGCCCAGGAGTCATGCCATCCGTCCTTTTTGTCTCGCCATTTGACTCTTTTAATCTCACCAATTCGATCTTTTATATGATCTAAATATTTATACCATAACAAATAGGATGGGACACCATGGCAGAAAAAATCCACCAATATAAAATTGTCCTCTTTCCTAATTTTTCGCAAATATCTCCTAAAAGAATCGATATGACATGGTGTTCCAAATACAATATACCTATCATTTGGATCAATCTGCCTCATACCGATTAAAGTATTACTTTGTATGTACTTACTCCCGACAGATTCATTTAACTGTTCAACTGTAGTAGCTATATAATGCTCTGCAACATTTTGATCCACATCATATCGCACGGCACACACTTTATACCCTAAAGATAATGCTACTCTTGCTAATTCAAAGCCTACTCCACCCGATGAACACTTTTGACGAACAGCCACATCATTACTCCATCCGGCAAAAGCATTAACTTGCTGCGCTACTAATGCAACTCCCTCATTATAAAATGAGCAAACATCTACACAGAGCCCGCATTTTATACAATTAACGACAGAACTTATTTGTGGTTGGAAAAATCCATCTTTATTAAGTCTAACCTCAATTATATGTTTTGGACAGACTTTAGCACATACAGCGCAACCGAAACAATCATTTATACATAGGTCTTTAATATTTAGTGCCATAACCAGCTATTTTAAGATAATTTACATTGCAATATCTTATACTTTAACACAAAATAAACCTTAAGCATAAATAAATAAAGCCGCCCTAATCTATATGTAAACAATATATGATTCTTGCGCATTAAACTTAAGCTTAATCTTTGCAATTCATGGACCCATTTCTTTGCCCTATCTCGGAGACCTAAAAGTAACGAGTAATATACAAGATTGTTAAGTAATGCAGAAAGAGCATCGACTTCACCCAATCTTACATAATCATTTTTAAACCAAAGATACCGATACTGATTAGCTTGATAATATTTTTGGATGGTTTCTTCATTAGTTGCTATCATGGTTCTTGTCACGCTATCATTGCGACTTCGTTCTCTAATAGTAACCACTCGATTTGTAAATAACATTTTCTGCGCCTCTCTAAAAAAGCGAAGGAAAAATACAGCCTCAAATACTTTAAGCCCTTCGTCGAATGGATATTTTTTTAATATCTGAGTACAAATACAATGAATAAAATCTCCTCCAATGCTTCCTCGAAGAAAATCTTGAAAGGTTAATTCAACGGTTAGTTTGCCGTTAATTATGGGATTCCTTTTATAATAATCAAGCATATCGTCTGCAGCAAACATATACGCCTTATATTCATTGGAGGAGACTATTGAATCAATAAAAGCTAGTGCATCTGCTACAAAATAGTCATCACTATCCAATATTATACAATAATCACTCTCTGCTGCTGCTATTGCTGCATTTCGAGCAGCATTGGTACCTCTATTCTGTGAAAATGAGATATATTTTATATGCTTATATTTTTCAGCATATTCTTGAATAATTAACGCTGATCGGTCAGAAGAACCATCGTCAACCACAATATGTTCAAAATCAAAATCGGCTCTAGTATTACTAATAACACTATCAAGACAACGAGCTATACAATCTTCTCGGTTATATACCGGCGTTATAATCGAGTATTTCATAAATCAATAATCTGGTATTTAACCCCTGTCCTAAATTCTATAAAGGTCGAATTCATAAAAAGCATTCAACCCTTAGATACAGAATCTTTATTAATAAATGTAGGGAGGAGTAATGTTAAAACAAACCATTCCGGTTTTTGAAGATTTGATGATGAACCTAATAGAACTAGATAATCCTAGCATCCCTGCATTTGAGATAACAATTTCCATCTATTCTCAAATGAATTGTCTTCAATAAACTCATTATACCCTTTTAATTTAGGGACAGTCGTTTAATTCCGTCATTATGAGTCAATCGGCAGACTGTCCCGGTAATTTTTCCGATCGAACTCATCTTTTTATATTTTCGGCTCCGTTTCGGAGCCCCTTTTTTCATTTTTGGACCCAACTGGAGCCAATACTCCAGTGAAAGGGCCGTTTCTCACTCACCTCGAACATCAGGCAGCCTGGGCAATTTCGTTGACTTCCCGCCGGACGAGCTGTACTGCATTCGCCGTGTGGATGCCAAAGAAGATGTACAGGATTTCGGTCAACTTCGTCCTTGCCTTGATGCGTTTCAGGCCATAGTGTTCCTTCTGCGTTCCGAACGAGCCTTCCATCCTCGTTGCCCTCACCCTCGCCAGCTCGTTGCGGATGATGTCGTTCTCTTTCTTTTCCAAGGACGGACGGCCACGCTTGACGAATGACGTCTGTATTCCTCTATCCTTGCAGTACCCCCTGTTGGCGCTGCCGGCATAGCCTGCATCTCCTCCGACCTTCTTCGCCTCCACACCGAAGAGCTTTCGGTGCATCTTCAGGCAGTGCGTAAGCCTGGTTCCCTCGTTGAAGGCATTGAATGACAGCTTCTCGATGAATGAGAGTCCGTCAACCTGGATGTTGTTGCACTTCGCACCAAACTCTACGCTCTTCACTTCCTTGCCTCTCACGATTGGCCTCACATACGGCTTGCTGATGCTCACTATCCTGTCCTTGACACTCTCGCGAGGATTGTTGTTCTCGAAGTGGGCCTTCTGCTGGCGGTACACTCTTGTGATGATTTCAATATCGCTCTTCTGTCTGGCTGTCAGCAATTTCTCCGCGCCTGCATTCTCCCTCTCCAGTGTGCGGGTCTCCTTCNCTGGGCTTTCGTATGCCTGCGCCGCTTCCTGTACGACAGGTTGGCCTTCTCTACGTCTACGTACTTCGTCCTCGGACGGTGCACATTCAGCTTGGCACTCAGAGTGCACATTATCTCATATGACTTCTCTATTCCTTCCCACAGAAGCTTCGCATCCGTAGGATAGCGCATCTCGCTCTCGTAGCAGGTCGCATCCGTATACATCGTGTCCAGGTCCTTCATGTACGGTTTCCAGGCTCTTGCCAGTATCTCCTGCTGCTGTTGGATCTTCAGCCCGCGGGCCAGCTCCGAAAACACGTCGTCCAGAAGTTTGTAGTTCGTCAGAGGATGCATCGGGTCTATTCTCACATCGCAGAAGAGCTGATAGTGGACGTTGCCGTTAAGATGCTCCATCAACCTCGGGCTGCTCAGACCTGTGTACATCTTCAGGAACATCAGCGCAACCTTGCCCTCCGGGGTGAAGTATGTTTTTCGCCCTTTCTTCGCTCTCATGCTCTTGCTTATCAGTCCAAAGTTCTCTGCCATCTCACCAAGCGGCAGCCTCTTCCTGATTTTTCCCAGCTCGCTAGTCTCGAACGTCCGCCTATACAATTCATAAAAATCGAACTCCGTGAAAGGAAGATTGGGTGATATTTCAGAGAAATTTTGTACCTTAGCCATGCAGATTAATTTTTGCGATACCTCCAAATTTGGCTTTTCTAGGGCAATTGGAGGTATTCTTTTTATCTTTAGCTAAGATACAAATTTTATATTACATTGGCAATCAATTCGTTATAAAGTTTTTATTCTTTTTACGACAGTCCCTATTTTAATGCCTTTTTTCTGTATGTCATCTTTCCACTCATACACAGCGGCATTATAAAATTGAGTATTACATTCCCTTAAGAAATTAATGTTTTCATTTTATTTTAAGATATAAACATACATAAAATAACAATATATCAACTATAACTAATGGTCATAATTAAGTACATATGTATAATATTCATATACATGGGCTGCTGAGATTTCATTTGTATATAAGCTATTAACTAATCTAAATGATAACTCAATTATCTCTGACCGCCGTTTAATAGACATGTTTTCAGACTCAAACATTCGGTCTACGAGTTCATGTTCGGTTGAATATCTTAACGAAATAGGATCCCCTACATATTCATCAACATTATCAAATTGCTCCTTTGTACCTCCTGTATCTTTCCCGATAACAAGCGTCTTATTAAACATTCCTTCACATGCAACTCTACCAAATGCTTCAAATCTAGATGGTACAATAACAGCAACTGAATGTGACATCAATTCATCAACATCGTCTCTAAAACCAAGCAACTTTACTCCATCAAGATTGTTTTTTTCGATATATTGCTTAACCCATTGGTGGAATGAATTATACTCATTAAAAGTTCCTAAAATAAATAAGTTGTTAGCCCCTCCCCTGTCACAATATTCTTTATAAGCGAAGAGCAATTCATCAAGTCCTTTACCTTGATATATAAAACCTGCAAATAAAAAATAGTTACGAGGTTTTTGTAGCATTGCTATAGAATTGGGGCGAAAGGACCTAACTCCATCATAGATTTGCACAGATGGATTTTCCATCCTAAAATATCGATAAAGATCTTTAGTAATCCCTATATTGAACTTATTCAGCCGTAACACTCGACGGAAATTCTTCAGTCCTCCGATATAATGCATATCATGATCAAGAATCTGATATTCTCGAATATGCCATATATGAGGAATTCGCATTTTTTTACCAAGAAGGTATCCAAGGTTTACAACTCCAATATTAGTATGAATAATATATGGCTGAAATTCCTTCACAATCGTTTTAAGAGCATAAACATCTCTCCTCCTCCGCAAACAAGCTTTAAGCCTCCTAGGGACATAAAGAATTTTATCTTTTAGTGTTGTGTTCGGCGGACATAGAGCCCATTCAAAATCATAAAATAATGATTTTACACCTATGCGCTCTAACTCTGGTATCAAATCCTTTCTCCCACATATGACAAGAGGTTCGATATCATAATCTTTCGTCAGAATTGAAAGTATATCAATAAGGGCTTTATCTGATCCGCCCTTTCCACCTAAAGCTATGTATAAGATTTTCATATATATAAAGATATGATTTCCTAACGGCTAGTGGCAGAAATACACCGCTACATAAATAAAAAAACAACCATTTAGGAGAGTCTTCAAGAACGGTAAATTGTGCCAATAATTTGATATCAGATAGAGAGAAGAAAAAATCTTTTTATATATGTAATTTTATTCTCAATATATTTATCTTTAAAACAATATCCACTTAAGATATGAAATAAACAGATGAAATCAGTTAAAAAGTTTGACACAGCAAAACTATGAGCAAGAACCACCATTGAGACCTGATTATATTTCAGGATTATACTCATCTACAGCATCTTTAAAAGCTTCCAAAAAACCTGTCCGCCATTTTAAATCGGGCTCCAAATGGCAACCTTCCCCCCATTCATTCCAAGCATTAATAAATACTAAGTTTTCTTCTTTCGAAAATGGTTTAAATTTTTTAAAGGTTCTTATTACCCACTCTTTAAACAATAACGGAGTATTACCGATCCAACAAGCGAAAGCTCTATGTGATTTTCGCGCAGCATTATCCCAACCCGGCATCACACATGGATACCGTTTATAATATGGCATCGGTTTACTAGATACATACCGCATATATTTTTTATATGAGTGAATAACTGGAATCTTAGCTTTGCCAATAATCGCCTTACAAATCTTATTCAACTTTAAAATTACATAATCCTTATACTTTGCATAGCCATAATTGCAATGAGGCTGAAACTCCATACCAGCATCATATCCATAGTAAAAATAATCTGGGGTTTTATCATTGTGTTCAACGGCTATAATATATAATCCAATACCTTCTTTTGCCGCTTCTTCTCTAAAAATCTGTAATGTTCTTGTCGGATTCGGCATAATTAATGGCCGCCATATGGCAAATACACATTTCCCGTTAATCCTAATGTATCGAGGATCTTTAAATGCAGATAAAAGATAGTGAATATGCTTTCTATCATCTTCTTCCGAATAGACCTGCTTTATCAACAAATCATCAGATCTGTCTGTCCACGAACGACTCCAATTCTCATTAGCCCAACAAAGCATAAATGGGAAATCAGGTTTGCCTGTTGCCAATACCTCTTCAAAAGGTCTCTCCATCAATTTCTCACCTGTAAACCAATAGTGATAGTAACAAAAGCCATCTATTCCATATTGCTTAGCCATTTGAGCTTGCGCTATTCGAGTTTCTTCTAATCTAAGATCCACAAACCCGAGATCTCCCGGCAATTGAGGTTGATAATGTCCTGGGAATCTAGGCTTTGACGTAGTAACATTAGTCCACTCTGTATATCCCTTTCCCCAAGCTTTATCATTAAGAGCAAGAGGATGATATTGAGGCAAATATATAGCAATTGATCTAAACTTTCTCATAACTTACATCTCATTAAATAAACCCATATCAAATATGTTAACATTTATCTATTGATACAGATTCGAAAACACGAAAAGGACAAGCCTAACCTTCACAAAACATATGTTCTCCGATATAAATATATATAAACTACTAAACAAAATAGCACAATTGTATCTGGCATCCATAAGCACCAGATTGTCGGCACTAACATATGAATCAGAAACATTCGCACATCCGAGAAAGATCGCCTATCAAATAAGATCCTTAAAATAATGTTGAAAATAGCTATTATACCTAATAACCCAAAAAAAGCATAATAACCAAGCCATCCAACATCATTAAAATTCCACATATTAGCATACAATCTCAACCAAAGTGCAGGATTCGATATACTACTTATTATACCATTACCAAAAATATCGCAAATAAAATTAGGAGAGAGATCTGTAAGGAAATATTTAATAGCTGTCCATCGTACATATCCATCATCATCTAATTGTCCTCGGGTTTCATTTAATAGATTTCCTATAAGTTCAAAGTTATAGGATAGTACGCAAGATAAACTTATTATTATTATCGATTTTAAAAAGAAATTAAATTTAACTTTATACACAAGAGTATATATATAAAAGAACAAGCATGGGAACATTAAAGACCTATTCTGATTTATTACATAGTAAACCATCAAACAACTAACAAGTATTAAACCTTTAAAAGAGAATCGTTCCCTTAACTTCATCAAGAGATAATAAAAATAAAATAAAATTATAGTAGTTCCAGGAATTGAGTTATTCATTGATATTTCCGCATTCGCATCATAAATAACATTAGTCATTGGAATATGTAATATCCAAATACAAAATGCTATTACAAGGAATGTATAAGTGTAATATTTGAATCCTTTTATAATCTCATCTGCAGATGGAGAGATCCATAATAAAGTGAAAAGAAATAGATACGAAAAAAGTCTCCTATAAGTCAAAAATGATTGAATAGGACTTTGTCCCCAAAAAAGGAAACAAGTAATAATACTTATTCCTATTGTAATCCAGACGAATTCAAAATACTGAATATATTTTTTAGTTAATGAGGTTTTAAAAATTATCCTCTTTGGGCGGAAACATATAAAACCCAAAGCAATAATTCCCATCAGTAAGATAAAACTCTCATTGGAATCATATACTAGATCAGGTAAGAACCTCAGATTAAAAAGATTACTTACTACAACTAGAACCAGATAAACATATAAACTAGGTTTCAATGCTTCGAATATTTTGTGGATACAAATCGTATTACATTATTCACAATAAACTTTTCTTTTAGTATCAATAAAAACAAACCATACACAACAACACCGACAAAGAATCCCACTACACAACTGGCCAATGCTCCGATATCGCAAATATTAACGATCCAAACAACGGCAGCACACATTAAAATAGATGCTACAAAATATTTCATTGCATCAAATATGATTAATGGCCTAGGTAAGTAGTAACGTCCAATAATAATCATTGTTATTAATACAGCTAATTCTGACAAAGAGCTCGCTATTGCCGCACCATACTGCGAGAAATAATAAATGAAGGCTGCATTAAGAAGCAAATTAACAATGGCTCCTACCGATGTTGCTATAAGTACCATTTTTTCCCTCTCTTGAGAGATCAGAACTTTTGCTAACAAATTAGAGCAAGTCCCCAAGACAATAACTGGAGCTAAAAAATCAAGAGTAAGAATAGAAGGCTCAAATTGTTCTCCTGCAAAAAGAAGAATTAAAGGTCTCCCTAGTGCATAAATACCAAAAACTATCGGAAGACTAAGTCCTAATGTTGCATTTATACCTTCCCGACTTAAAGAAAAGAATTGTGCCCGATCTGTCTTTGCCAAACTTGATAGTCTAGGGAACAGAACCGTACTTAATGACAATACAAACCCCATTAACATTCGCTGTATGCGGAGTGCAGGATTATAATAACCAACGGATATATCATCTTTAATAAATCCAATCATTAGGTTATCCATATTAAAATAGATCATCGTAGAAACAGATAAAAGGAATAAAGTAACAATTGGCTTAATATGTTTTTTTAAATTTCTATATCTAAGACAAATATTCCTAAATGACACATATTTCCTTAGCATAAATATGTTACATACATTATTCCCTGCCTCTGAGAAAATAAGTATTGCCATATACCAATATACGTCGGAACTTTCACGAACAAATACAAACAATCCGACAAGAGATAAGACTCGGAATATCAATACTCGAACTGTAATAAATCGGAACTCCTCAATTCCTTGGAAAAACCAAGTAAAACCTAGGAAATTCAATATTATATGAATACTAGCAATCGAGTATATAAGCCATATATCATTTATACGATCAATAAAATATAAAGATAACGCTATTAAATATGACAATATAGATAATACAGCATGTATAGTGATTATCTCAAATGTAAAAGTCGATAATTTTTGCTTATCATTTTTTAATTTAGCGACCTCTCTTAATGCATATGTTGGTATACCTAAAGCTGCAAACATAACAAAATATGCTATGATTGATTGCGCAAAGGCCACCGCGCCAATACCTTCAGGATTTAAAATCCGAGAAGTATATGGAAATGTGATCAATGGAAATATTAGCCCAGAAACATTATTTATCAAATCATAAATAAAATTCCGTTTGATTGATGCCATTACCTAACAAAGATATTTATAACTTGACTGTGTAATTTTTTCAAATATTTTACTTGATATTTTCTTTCTCCCTAATTCAAATGGACAGATTAGCAATATCGTGATAAGGGCCGCAAGAACATAATAATACCATCTACACCAATCCATTATTAGACCAATATAAACATGTCTTAGACAACTCTCAGTTATAAGATAAGAAGCAAAAACAGTTGATCCAATTATATTAATAATCCGAATTGATCTCATCTTAAAACATTTAAATACATAAAAGGCCTCAATAGCCATAAGAATAATTAACGGATTATTATACGAAATGGAACGAAGAACCCAAGAATCAAGGTTCCATTTAATAAACAAGAATATTAGGGAACAAGATATAATAGACAATAAGATAATTATCTTTATCCGATTGTTAATTAATGCCTCAATCGGATATTTCCTTAAATATCGTCCTAAAAGATATATAAAAACGAAAAGAGGTAAGTCTCCAATACATCCTATTTTAGTCCCTATACCAAGAGAAAATATTCCCAAATAAAAAAATGCAAATAAGAGTAATACTTTCTTGAAATAAGTTTTAGTCCAGCCATCACAAATATTAAGCATCGGACTTAACAAAATCAACATCAAATATTGTGTAAAAAACCACCAATAATTGCTAGAGACAGGAAATAAACTAATGAACAATGCTTTAACATCAAATGTATTATCTATAGCCATTCTTACAAGACATGTTAGAACACTATATGTAACTAACATACCTAACAACGAAATAAATTTTAGTCTTTTTAGTCTTACCTCATAGTATCCTGAAATAAAAATAAAGCAATCAACCGGGAAAACTAATATAGGCGTTATAAATATAATGGGATGAGTTGTAAGATTTTCAAGTATACCATATCCATATACCAAATAATGCCAAATAATTATAAGTATCATCAATACAATTCTTAGCAATTCAATATTACTATCTCTTACTTTCATATTAATAAAGTTTTATAATATTCTTCCAATCGTAGTTAGCCTCAGAAAATGTTTGCTTCCAAAAGCGAGACAAACACCTTAGCAAATAGGCTACTAAAAGAATAATCAAAAACATAATTAATATATTCAGAGGGAACAGATCATTAAATTTATCTGTATATAAATTATATTGTACTAAATAAATTTCTAGACATAAGCCTCCTATGACCTTAATTATTATTCCTGGGATTTTTTTAGAATATAAATTCAAAACCCAACTACTATTACATATCTTATATAGATAAAATGCAACTCCTATTAATGGGAATATGGTCAATAATTGAAGCCATATCAACGTCGAAATAAAACTGAAATAATATAATAAATAAAATAAGGCAACAGACAGACTCAAGAAACACAGACTAACAACCGGTCTACCAACTGTGAATACACTCCTTTTCCGATATAATCCTAACATTGCACCAGCTAACACACTAAGGAAAAAAATCCAATATTTAAAAGTCGTTGATCCATAAATACTCATAGATTCCAACCCTACTGCTTCAGAAGCCAAGAAATACCGTATCCCAATTATTAATGCAGAGATTCCAAAGACCCAGTCCAAATGCTTTATACAAAATCTTTTTACAAACCAAAGTATTACATAATAAATCATTATGCACTCTACGAACCAACCTCCACCGTGTAGTATAACATCAAGAATATTAACCTGCCACTTCCACACAACGCAGCATACTATCATCCAAGCAAATACAGTTGGATATATTCGATTAATACGTCTTTTATACCAATTAAAGAAACTCGTATTATCTCCTAAAAAAAGAGTATATCCTGAACAAAAGAAAAAAAGAGAATCTCCAATGGCGCCACCTGTAGCTAAATAGGAATATTCACCGTAAAGAATCTCCATATGGCTATTGGTAATTAGCAAAGCAGCCAAGAATTTCAATATATCTATTGATATATCATACCTCTGCATAGCCTTCGAACTAAACTTACTGATACAATAATAAAAACTAAGAAAATAAATACATATAATGCAACAAAAGGTTGAAGCAATTCATATAAGGCGCAAACTTTCAATATATTGATTATTAAAAAATGCCAAACATAAATTGGCAAAGATGCTTTTTTACAAAAATCCGCAAAGGCTATTAGGAGGGGGGAGGATGGTATACGTACAGACAAGAGGAACAAAAAGAGCCCAATAGAATAAAAAGGAGTACCTACATAAAAGGCGGATTTATCTGATAACATCCCGCCCCAATATTTACTTTCAAATAATGTCAAGATTACGAAAAATAAAGCAATCGCTAAATATAAATATTTGAGCTTCTCCTTTCCTCCATCCAATGTACGAATAGTAAAACCACATGCGATATATGGCAAAGTAGTTAGTAGCCAATTAGCATCATAATTTTCAATTAAACGAGAGAAAGGGAGGAGATTATATTTACCCAAGGGTGATATTATAATAAATGGCAAGAACATATATATCATCCAAACAACTCCACATTTTTTTAATAAATGTATTATAGAGAGTGAAATTATCAAAGCTAATAGATACCACAAATGAGGTGCATTTATAAATCCAAATGAATTGTACAATGCTAAGATCTTTAAACTGGGGATCTCGACATCAACACCTTCAAATAGTGCTAATATCAAATAAACGATAACAGCCAACAATAAAATTCTGAGATAAACAAGAATCTTGTTAAAAAATAATTTATCATCCTCTCTTTTGCCATTTAAATAATATCCAGTTACTAAACAAAAAAAAGGAACTGCGCATTTATATATAGGATTTGTCCCCCATGTAATAAACGGAGCATGAATACAAATAACAAAAAAAGCAGCAACAATTCGAAAAATATCTATAGCTACATTTCGAGACATATACAATCTCTTAAATATTCCAATTTATAATAATCTACCAATCAAGCAGATTAATACCATGCATATTATGAGACTTTAATAAGACTTGATTATACAGGGCCCAAATATACTTCAAGCTAAAAAAAGCTATTTTTGTTTTTAGAACCGAGACGAATATAAACTCTCATAATAACGTTCGTATTCTCCCGAAGTGATGTTATCCATCCAAGCCTGGTTATCCAGATACCAGCGAACGGTCTTCTCGATACCTTCCTCAAACTGCAACGAGGGTTCCCAACCCAGTTCACGCTGCAACTTCGACGAATCAATCGCATAACGCATGTCATGCCCCGGGCGATCCGTTACGTAGGTGATCAGATTCATATCTTCACCCTCTTTACGGCCAAGAAGTCGATCAACCGTTTTAATAACCACTTTAATCAAATCGATGTTCTTCCACTCGTTGAATCCGCCGATGTTGTAGGTCTCGGCCACGCGGCCACGATGGAAAATCAGGTCGATGGCGCGGGCGTGGTCCTCCACGTAGAGCCAGTCACGGACATTCTCTCCCTTGCCGTATACGGGCAGCGGTTTGCGGTGGCGGATATTATTGATGAACAACGGAATCAATTTCTCGGGGAACTGATAGGGGCCATAATTATTCGAGCAGTTGGTCACCAGAGTCGGCATGCCATAAGTATCGTGATAAGCCCGCACGAAGTGGTCACTCGAAGCCTTGGAGGCAGAATAGGGGCTGTGCGGATTATACTTCGTCGTTTCGTAGAAGAACTCCTCGCCGTAAGCCAGATGGTGCTCCGTCGAGGAGGCCGTAGTCGTAAAAGGAGGCTTGATACCCTCGGGATGCGTCATTTTCAGTGCCCCATACACCTCGTCAGTCGAGATATGGTAGAAAAGTTTGCCTTCAAAGCCCTCGGGGCGCGAACTCCAATAGCGATGAGCTGCCTCGAGCATCGAAAGGGTTCCCATGACATTGGTCCGTGCAAAGGTGAAGGGATCCTTGATGGAACGGTCCACGTGGCTTTCGGCCGCCAGATGGATAATGCCATCCACCTCATACTGCTGCATCAGTGAAAGAACAGTATCGAAATCACAAATATCCGCTTTGACGAAGGTATAATTCGGTGCCTGCTCGATATCCTTCAGATTGGCCAGATTCCCGGCATAGGTCAGCTTGTCGAGGTTGATAATATGATAGTCGGGGTATTTCGTAACGAAAAGCCGTACGACATGCGAACCGATAAAACCGGCTCCACCGGTAATGATGATATTGCGTTTGAAATTGTTCATGACTACATGTTTTTAAGATTGTCCATGCAAATCTTCAGCGAATCGACCCAATACGGAATCCGAAGGCCGAATGTCTCCTTGATCTTGGTCTTGTCCAGCACGGAATAGGCCGGACGTTTGACAGGGCTGGGAAACTCGTCACTGTGGCAGGGCTGGATGTCGCACGTCGTATTTCCGGCATAGGCGGCAATCGCCTTCGTAAAGTCGAACCACGAGCAGACTCCCTCGTTCGAATAGTGGTAGATACCGCCCCTGGCATATCCCTGCGTCGTATCACAGGCCGCATAATCGGCAAGGACCGTTCGGATGGCCAACGCCAGATCGTAGGCATAGGTCGGGGTGCCGGCCTGATCGAATACGACCTTCAACTGCGGTTTGGTCGACGTGAGGTTGAGCATCGTCTTGACAAAGTTCCGGCCAAATTCGGAATAGAGCCAGGCGGTACGAAGAATGACATACTTGCAACCCATGCCGAGAATATACTGCTCTCCTTCAAGCTTGGTCTGTCCGTAGACTCCGGTTGGAGTTCCCTTCTGGTCTTCACGGCAGGGCGTATTATAGGGGTCGCCGCCAAAGACGTAATCCGTCGAGATGTGGAGCAGCAGCCCGTTCACCTCCTTTATGGCCTGAGCCAGATTGCGAGGTGCTTCGGCATTCAACACCCGGCAGAAAGCCTCGTCGCTCTCCGCCTTGTCGACATTCGTATAGGCTGCGCAGTTGACAATGCAGTCAATCTGCTCCTCCCGGACGGTGCGACGAACTGCCTCCAGGTCGGTGATATCGAGCCGGGTCGTCTGTACGCCCTCCGCCTCGACGACATCCGTGAAGACAAATTCGTGGTCCGTATCCCGACTGACAATACGCATCTCGCGTCCCAACTGACCGTTGGCTCCCGTTACAAGAATCTTCATCGCCTAATAGAGTTTTTCGTTGTAATCAAAAAGCCACTCCGCATCGCGCAGACGGCTGTGATGGCAATCCTTTTCCGAAAGAAGGACCTTGTCGGTCGGAATCCGCCAGTCGATTCCCAGATCGGAATCGTCCCAGGCCAGCGCACCTTCCGACTGCGGTGCATAGAAGTTGTCACACTTGTATTGGAAAATAACCTCGTCGGTCAGCACACTGAACCCATGGGCAAACCCACGGGGGATGAAGAACTGGCGATGGTTGTCCTCGGTCAATTCCACGGCAACGTGCTGTCCGAAGGTCGGCGAACCCTTGCGGATATCCACTGCCACATCCAACACGGCGCCCTTGATTACACGGACGAGTTTTGACTGTGCATAGGGCGGTTTCTGAAAGTGCAGACCGCGAAGCACGCCGTAGCTCGACTTGCTTTCGTTGTCCTGTACGAAAACCGTATTGCAGACTTTCTCCTGAAAATCGCGCTGCGAGAAGGATTCGAAGAAGTAGCCGCGTTCGTCGCGGAAGATGCGGGGCTCAATGATGACCACCCCGTCGATATCAGTTTTGATTACCTCCATTTTTCAAGTTTGAAATCAATATATCTTATCTTAATCGAGATTGCTTTTCCCGGTATGTGCAAGTTCATCAACAACCTTCAGCAGATACTGCCCGTACTGGTTTTTCAGCATCGGCTGCGCCAACTCGCGCATTTTGTCTGCCGTTATCCACCCTTTCCGGAAGGCGATGCCTTCGAGGCAGGCAATCTTCAGACCCTGCCGTTTTTCAATCACCTCCACATAGGTCGAGGCCTCGGCCAGCGAATCGTGCGTCCCGGTATCGAGCCAGGCAAAACCCCGCCCGAGGGTCTGGACCTTCAGTTCGCCGTCCTCCAGAAACCGCTGATTAACCGAGGTAATTTCCAGTTCACCGCGAGCCGAAGGTTTGATACTCTTGGCCACCTCCACCACCTTGTTGGGATAGAAGTAAAGCCCCACGACCGCATAATTGGACTTGGGCTTAGCGGGTTTCTCCTCGATTGAAAGACAATTACCCTCGTTGTCGAACTCCGCTACACCGTAGCGCTCGGGGTCGCTGACCCAATAACCGAAGACCGTCGCCTTGTGGTCCTTCTCGGCCGACCGCACGGCCTCGTGCAGCATAACCGAGAAGCCGTTGCCGTTGAAGATGTTGTCTCCGAGGACGAGGCATACCGAATCGTTGCCGATAAACTGCTCGCCAATCAGAAAAGCCTGCGCCAGCCCGTCGGGCGAGGGCTGTTCGGCATATTCGAAACGGACTCCGAAATCGGATCCGTCACCCAGCAGGCGCTTGAACCCGGGTAAATCCATGGGCGTCGAGATAATCAGAATCTCCCGAATCCCGGCCAGCATCAACACCGAAATGGGATAATAAATCATCGGTTTGTCGAAAATGGGAAGCATCTGTTTGCTGACCCCCTTTGTAATCGGGTAGAGCCGGGTTCCGGAGCCACCTGCCAGTACAATACCTTTCATGATTTTATGATTTTGAATCGATTTTACTTTTACCCTTTCAATTGATACAGGATTACATCCTGTCCATCTTCTTCTGGAGCCAGAAGAAGATGCCCGTGCGGTTGAGGTGCGTGCGGTAGCCGAATCGGTGGAGAATCAGCAAAAGATGCGTCTTGTGACGAATCTGGTACTCCATGAAGTTATAGAGCCCCACGGTAATCAGCAGCGAGGCAATGACCACAATGTACAACTGTACGTCAATAGAGCATCCTGCCAGGTTGCTGAGCCAGCCGCACAGGGCGACGAACAGGTTGAGCAGCAGAATGGCCAGCGTCGTGGCGGCGTGTGAGCAGCCCAGACGGATGAACATGTGGTGCAGGTGCGTCTTGTCGGGATGGAACGGCGACTTGCGCTTCAGAATGCGCGTCGTCATCACGCGGA
Organism: Alistipes sp. Marseille-P5061; assembly: GCF_900290115.1. Lineage (GTDB taxonomy): Bacteria > Bacteroidota > Bacteroidia > Bacteroidales > Rikenellaceae > Alistipes > Alistipes excrementigallinarum. The sequence continues at coordinate 958,788 of NZ_LT985748.1, read as the reverse complement.
GCGTGTCGAAGACCGGAACCGAGAGCACTGCCAGCATGAAGGGAATCAGCCCGACATGCTCTGCATCGTAGATTTCGCAGCAGGTGCCGTGCGTCAGCGTCCGCATGACGAAGACCGAAATCACGATGCCCATGACCAGCGTGCCGCCGTCGCCGATGAACATCTTCGACGTTTTGCCGAACAGGTTGTGCAGGAAGAAGGGTATGAGCGACCCGGCTGCCACCAGCGCCAGTATGGACAGGGACCAGTCGCCTACAGCCCAGAACATCACACCGAAGAAGATGCTTGTCAGGATGCAGTAGCCCGACGAGAGTCCGTCCACTCCGTCCATCAGATTGATTGCGTTGATGATGCCCACGGCCGCCACGACCGTCAGCGGCACGGCCACATACTGCGGAATCTGGTGAATGCCCCACAGTCCGTGGAAGTCGTTGAGGCTGTATCCTCCGATGTAGACCAGCAGCAGCACCGTGAAAATCTCAATCAGAAACCGCAATGCGGGCGAGAGGTCGAGGATATCGTCGAGCGTTCCGGTGTAGAGCATAATCATCATCGCCACCACGACGATGAACAACTCGGAGCAGTCGTACCAGAATCCGGCGCAGCCCAGACCGATGACCGAGCCGAAGAAGACGGCGATGCCTCCCAGCACGGGGACCGGCTTGCGCTGCAGCTTGCGCGCGTTGGGGTTGTCGACGATGTTCTTGTCGAGGGCAATCTTGACCAGCAGCGGATGAATCCACCAGACGCTCAGCAGGGCAATCAGGAAAGAGAGAATGAATGGCATAAATATGTGTATTTGAGCCGGGATGCATGGACGTGTCGTGCAGCGAGTGGCATCTGGGCCATCGGCACCTCCCGGCAGGGTGAGATTGAACGGATGTGATTATCCAACGACGGCCGTCCGCTCGGGGCCGGCGGCATTGGGGCAGTGCCCCAGCCAGCGGTCGTAGTCGTACAGACGGCGGATGAGTTGCTGTTTATTCTTCTTGACGGGGTTCTCTTCGCGCCACGGGTCGACGGCGCGGTGGGCCTCCTCGCGGTAGATGCAGCTGTTCGTGCAGCCGTAGAGCGAGACGAGCAGCTGCGCCCGCGCCTGTTCGGCCCGCAGCAGCGGGAGGATGCTCCGCATCGTGCCGAGCAGCTGCTCGAAGGCCGTCCGGTCGCCGAGTATCGCATGGGCGGGGAGCTGCATCGCGTAGAGCTTGCAGCGCATCACGTCGCTCTCAAGCTGCAGGCTCCCGTACTGGCGCAACACCTCGCGGGCCGTGCGGCGGTCCTCTTCCGTCACCCCTTCGGGCGTGTAGAAGCGGCCCATCGCCTCGTGGAGCAGGTCGGGCAGGCGGCTGCTGCCCAGACGCGTATATATGTGGCGGTTGTCGGCATTCAGGGCGATGACCTCATACTGCCCGGGCTCGACCGCGAGCAGCGGGACGTACATGCACCCCTCGACGCAGACCATCACCTCCTTGCGTCCGGCTCCGGGCTGGGAGATGACCGTCGCCTCGACCCCCTTGAACTGCCCCTCGGTGATGCGCACGCGGTCGCCCTTCATCAGTTGGCCCGGTTCGGGCGTGTAGAGCGGCAGCACGTCGGAGTAGGAGGCGGCGACCCACCGCAGGTTCTCCATCGCCCGGTCCGTGAGGTAGGGGTAGTACTCTTCGCGTGCGGTCCGAATCCGGGGCAGAAAGTTGTATTGGGGTTGGAAGCGCTTCATCCGGTAGATTTCAGCCTCCGAGGCGTGCACGAAGACGTAGTTGTAGAGCAGCGGGCGGCGCGTGTCGACCAGTTCGCCGCGGCGCTTGCGCACCTCGATGTACGAGGGTGCGAAGTATTCGAACGGGGGCTCTCCCGTGCGGGTGCGGCGGTCGAGCTCGGCCTTCAGGCCGCGTGCCGGCTCCCCCTGGTAGTGGCCCCGCCGCGATACGGGCAGTGTCAGCACATACCAGCGTACGGCATTGCCGTTTTTTTGCATGCGCATCCGCTCAGCAAGCGATTCCGACCAGTCCCAGCCGCTTCCGTTCGACTTCGCCATTGTCGTTTGTTTCGTGCAATTTGTTCAATTCGTTCGATTCCGGGGCCGGGCGCTTCACCGAAGGGCATACCCCGGCCTTGTCGATGCGTTTGCGTAACGCATTGACATACAAAGTGTTGCTTTTCTTAACGAGCGCGTTTGTGAAAATTTCTCTTCACCTGTTTTCAGCCGTGTCTGCGACCTCCGGCAATGAAAACCCGTCATCTCATTTTTCGTGAATTACACACCACGTCGGCAAAGGTACATAAAATGGAAACCAAACGCAAACGGATTGAAAATTTTCTGATGATTTATACGGTTTTTTTGCAGGCATATTTGGTTAATAATCCGGATGTTGATGCCTTCGGGCGATGAAAATCGCGTCGTTTTTTGCCGATGGCGTCGGTTGGCTGGATGTCCCTTTTTTGACAACTCTTCCGGGGCGGTTGAGCGGTTGGGGCGGCGGGCGGATTCCGCACCGGCGACGGGACTTCGGTGCGAGCCTTCGGACGGGTTTTCGGAGAGCGGTGCTGCCCCGGTTTCGGGCGGCGAGGTGAAAAAATCCGCCGCCGTCCCTTTTTGACCCGATAAATCGTTATTTTTGTCGGGAGAGGGCTGCGCAAGGGACGGAATCGTTTGCCTCTTTGCCGAATGTTGCTCTGCCGGCATGCGGCGGTGGGGCGTTCCGCGGAGCAAGGGCCTTTTGCGCCGGCATGTGGCGGGGAGTTCCGTGGGGCATGGGCCTTTTGCGCCGGCATGCGGCGGAGAGTTCCGCAGGGCACGGGCCTTTTGCACCGGCATGCGGCGGGGAGTTCCGCGGGGCACGGGTTTTTTGCGCATGCGGCGGCAGGGGAGTTCCTCGGGGCACGGGCCTTTTGCGCCGGCATGCGGCGGGGCGGGGGAGTCCCCCGCAGAGCTTCGGACCTCGTCCGTGCAGCGGCACGCCCGGGTGCGGGCCCCTTCCGGCAAAACGGAAAATCGACCGAAAACGGAGAATCGACCGAAAACGGAGAAAAACAGAGAATCGACCAAAAACAGAAAATCGACGGAATATGAAATTCGGCAGATGGATGGCGCTGTTGGCGGCGCTGATGGTGAGCTTCGCGGTCCGGGCGCACGGTTCGTGGCAGGAGCACGTTGCGGATATGACGGAGGTGATGGGGCTGCGCGAAGAGCCCCGTCTGCGGGCGTGGATGAAGTTCATCAGCTCCGACATGATTGACAAGTGCGAGCCCTTCTACAGCGAGCTGAAGGCCCGCCACGAGGGTTTTGCCTGCAAGCACCGGCTGCTCTTCCACTGGGGCTACGACGCCGAGCCGTGGAGCCCGGAGCTCGAGGCGCGCGTGGTCCGCTACTGCCGGGAGTACGACCTCGACCGGGACAGCACCCTGCGGCTCTTCCGCTCGGAGATGGTGGCCGAACAGAAGCGGCGCAACGCGCTGCTCAACCGCCGGACGGAGGAGCTCTTCGGCTTCGCCCACGGCGGGCGGGATGCCGCCTCGGCCCGCTTCTTCGCCAGCGTGGCCTACAACGTCCATCTGGTGGGGGACTACACCTCGGACAACCGCGATTTGGCGGGGCTGCAGAGCCTCGACCGCGTCGTGCGGTCGCTCTGCCACGCGCTTCAGGATTTGGACCCCGTGGCGGCCAAGCCTCTGGTCAAGGCCCTTGAGCGGGTCGGCCGCGAGGAGCCCGACCTTCAGAAGCGTGCCGACGCGCTGCTGGCGCTGCTCAAGCAGCAGCTCCCCGACTTTATCCGTCGTGCGCAGGGCGGAGCCATCCGCCGCCGGCTCGAAGCCCGGGGCTTCGCATTCCGGTAGCCCGCGGCCGCCCGTCGAACCTCCGCAGCGCTCCTGTGCATGAATATCCGATGTGGCGCGCGAGCCGGGGCGGCGCTCCCTCCGCTGCGGCGGGGCCGCAGATGACCGCGGAGCGGCTGCCTCTGTGCGCATCCCCCTTGTGCGTCGGGGTGCAAGGGGCGGGCATGAAAAAGACGGTCGCACGCCCGGTGCGACCGTCTGTCGAAGAGCTGTTGACAAGGCCTGAGCGGGCTTTGTCAATCCATCCTCTGTCAATTTGTTCGGCCATTTGCGAGGGGCGGGTCCCCTGCCGGGCCGATTTTGCGGCGTAATGCCTCCCCGTGTCGGGGTTTCGGTTGCGGGCGGGAGTCCGCCCGACGGTTTACAGTTTCTTCAAGGTAGGCAGTCTGTTGCCGTCTTTGAGCTCGTAATGCCAGCCTGTCCTCAGCCAGTCTAATTTAGCGTTCATTGCCTCAATGGCCGTTTGCCAGGTGACGGTCGTGCCGTCCACCTTGGTGGCTTCGAGGACGGTACCTCCCTCATTCGTGCCGATGCCTTTTTCCTGACCGTTGTTTTCCCAGTAGCAGACATTCAGTACGCCGCCGCCAAAATAGCTGTCCAGGATGTTTTGTCCCAGTACGCCGCCAGTGGTTCCGTTCGGGCCGCTGACCTTTCCTTGGGCATGGTAGCAGGCATTCATGGTGCCACAAAGGCTGGTTCCCAGTACGCCGCCTACATAGATGGTACCGCTTCCGGAACCGGTCACGCTGCCCGTGGCATAGCAGCCAGAGATGAATGAATCGTAGCAGTATCCCACCACGCCGCCGATATAGGTATCGTCTGTGACCTTACTTTCAAGGGTCACGCTGCCCGTGGCATAGCTGCTGACTATGTCGTCAAGATTCAGTTCACCTGCCACGCCGCCGACCCGGTTATGCCCCTTCACGGTGGCCGAGGAGCCGCATCCGGCCACGGTGGACAATGTCCCGCCGCTAGCTATCCGGCCCACCACACCACCTACGCAGCTTTTACTCCATTTTCCGATGGCGTTGCCGATGACGCTGCCCGATACGAAGCAGTTTTCAATGGTGCTGTAATCGATTACTCCCGCCAGGCCGCCGACATAGCTCATACCATCCCAGCTGAAATCGTTTGTTATTTGTACGTTCTCCAGCGTCAAGTTCTTCACCGTAGCAGATTTAAGAAATTGGAAAAAGCCCAATCTCGTGGAGTTCCCCTTAATGACCAGCCCCGAGATGGTATGTCCGCCGCCGTCGAAGGTCCCTTGATAGGTATTTATCGGATTCCAGTTGCTTCCGCCGTCGGCCGGCGGTGTCAGCGTGATGTCGGCCGTAAGAATGATGCTCAGCGAGGGGTTGCTCCATAATGAACCTGCCCATGCCCTCAATCCCTCTTCGCTGTATACGATGTAGGTGCCGTTCTCGTCTATGGTGTAGCCCTTGTCCTTTTCCAGCGTGATGTTGTAGACCTTGCCCGCCTCGGGGGTGAAGGCGGAGGAGAGGTCGCGTTCCTCGGTGCCGTTTGCCCGCAGCTTCTTGATTTCGTAGCCGGGCACCACGTTCGCCTCCCAGCAGGTGATGGTTGCGCCGTTATCGGTGTATTCGCACTTCTTCATCTTTATCCAGCCCTCGTCCGTGCCCTGCACGACTTTGCCTTTTTCGTAGGTACACTGTGTATAGGTATAGAGCTGGAGGCTCTGCACTTCGCCGAGCGCATCGCCGGTGGGCGTGACGCGCACCTTGGCCAGACGGTGGGCAAAGGTCAGCGTGACGGGTGTCTGGTAGTCTCCCGTGCCCGTACCGCTCAGCAGGTAGGCAAGACCGTTAGTCTGCTGGTCGCTGAGGTCGAGGGTGCCGTCCGTGGCGGGGTACCAGGCGGTGACGGTGTGGGCCTCGTCCCTGTCGCTCCAATACAGGGGGTTTTCGGCTTCGACGGAGCCATCGTTCTGCACGGTGTAGGTGCCGACCTCTTTCTTGCCGTCTATTTGCACGGCGAACCGGTCGCCCGCGTCGAACACGCTGCCCGTGCCGTCCGCAATCTCGCTGACGCGCGTCTGCGGTGCGCCCCAGGGCTGCGCCTCGCCGCCCTCCACGCCAAGGGTGATGCGGGCTATCTCCAGCGGGTATTGTCCTTCGGGCAGACGGTCGCCGTCCGCCAGTTCGTCCTTCGTGCAGGCAGCCGTGGCAAGGAGCAGCGCGGCTGCGGCAAGAAGCAGATGGATGGAATCTCTTTTCTTCATATCGGGTTGTCTTTTATTTGTTTTCGTTTTGTGCTGCCGCCGCCTGCGAAGGCGGCCGTCGCACCATATTGTCTATGGGCAGCTCCGGCTTAACGCTTGCGCCGGGGCAGCGGTGTGCGGGGATTACAACTCTGCACTTGCATCGTTCGAATCTCCGGATTCCCACGGGGTAATCTCCGGTTCTTCCACCGTGATGCCCTTGTTGTTGAGCGTTATGTTGTAGGTGTAGGCATAGCCTGCTGTGTAGAAATTGGCTGTGGGTGTAGCAGGCAGTTTCAGTTGGGCGATGTAGCTCTGTCCGTTGTAAGACACGCTCAGGTCAAGAGGAATGGTCACTTCCTGCGGGAGAATGATGACTTGCGAAGTGGTGGCACCGCCCAGCTGCATGGTAATCGGCGAGTTGGCGGCTGCGGTTACGGCAGTCGTGCTGGTAGCCGTGTCGAATGTGCCTTCGTGCTTCAGCCCCTCCAACGTGTAGCCGGCAGGTTCCGTTTCGTTGAAAATGAGACCATCGCCGGCCTTGAAGGTGAACTTGATGAGACTCATGCAGTGGTGGAAGGAGTTGTCTTCACCGCCTTTGTCGGTTTTGTCGGTGAAGCTCACCTCCGGGCTGCGGGTGCTTCCCTTCGCTCCCGAGGCAAAGAGGAAGTCGATGCCGGGACCCTGCTTGTCGGCTGCGGTGCTGACGCTCACCGTTCCGCCCTCAGCCTGATACGGATAGTAGGCATTGAAGGTCTTCGTTTCGGTGTCATTGAAATAGATGGTTGTACCGTCGGTCACGAACTTACCGTTCTCTCTCTTGTAGGGCACGTTGGTGAAGCCTGCGCCGGTGACGCCGATGCGGTCGCCGTCGGTCCAGTCGGTTCCTTCCGAATTGACGCGGGTAGCGGGGGCGATTTCGGCGGTGAACCGGGCAGCTACGGGGTCGTTCGTGTTCAGCGTCTCGTTGTTGTCCTTGTTGCAGGCGGCCAGTGTCACTGCCAGCGCTGCGAAAGCAAAAAATCGGGTCTTCATGGTGTATGGTTTTTTTCTTGTTGTTACATTGTTTCCGTTACATTTCCGCACTGGCATCGCCACCTTCCACCGACTCCCATCCGGTAATCTCGGCATTGCATTCCTCCATGCCGACGGGGGTCTCCAGTGTTCCGGTCACACGGTAGGCGGTGGTCATGTCGTCGTTGAAGTCCTTCATGGCCTCGGTCAAATCGACCTCCGTGCGCTGCGTGCGTCCGCCGTCCACAAATACGATGTCCAGCACCATGGTCTGCACGGCTCCCATCGTCCCCAGCAGGCGGGCATCGGCCGTGAGCCGACTGCCGTCACGGGTGAAGGAGAAGACCGTGGAGGCCGGTTCGCCCGTGGTCTGCCCCCGCGCCATGTCGAAGGCTCCGGCTATGCCGCTGAGGGTGGCCGTCACGCTCTGGATGAGTTCGGGGCGTCCCTGGGTCACCTCCAGCTCCAGTTGCAGCTCGCGCACGCGCTGCTTCATTGCGGCGGTCAGCGGATAGTCGGTGTCCTTCTCGATGGTCACCTGCTCCGTATGGGTGAAGAACCACCCCGGGGCGTTGTCGATGAAGGTGCCCGTCGTCTGGCTGCCCGAGGCCGGGGCGACGGTGGCCGTGGTGCCGCTCACGGTGATGCCCTCGGCGGGGGTCCACGCCACGAGGGTGTAGCTNGTATGGGTGAAGAACCACCCCGGGGCGTTGTCGATGAAGGTGCCCGTCGTCTGGCTGCCCGAGGCCGGGGCGACGGTGGCCGTGGTGCCGCTCACGGTGATGCCCTCGGCGGGGTTCCACGCCACGAGGGTGTAGCTGCCCGGCGCGAACAGATGGTCGGGGGCGTGGGTGGCGGCGGTCTCCGTACCCGTATAGTCGCCCATGGCGATTGTCCACGTGGCGGGGATGTCGATACCCTCGCCGCGGGCCGACCAGTCGGCCGTGACGGTAATCTTGCCGTGGTTGGGGTGCGGCGTGTTGTAGAGCGTGTCCTTGACGCAGGAGGCGGTCAGCAGCGCGGTGGCTGCGGCGGCCAGAATCGGAATATATCGTGTTGGTTTCATATCGTCGTCCTCCATGGTTTAGAAAAGGTTCCACTTCAGGGTGATGCCGGCATGAACGGGGCCCCACCAATCCCTGGTCTCCGAGCCGTGGCGCACGCGCACGCCGTCGATGACCGTGTATTTCTCATAGTCGGCGTTCAGGTATCCGAGCCCGAGCGAGAAGTCGAGCGAGAGGCGCTTGCCGAGCGGCAGGATGTAGCCTCCGGTCAGCCCGCCGCCCAGAAGGTCGCCCTGGCGTCCCGTCTCGGAGAACTTGTAGTTGAAGGCGCCGGTCTTGAACATCAGGCCGAGGTAGCCGCGCCGCGCCTTACCCATATAATAACGCACCTCGGGAGCCACCTCCCAGAGGGCGTAGCGGCGCTGCTTGTTGTTCCACGACCACGAGGTCCACGAGCCGCCTACGCCCAGGCTCCAGCGGTCGGAGATGTGCCACTCCAGCCCGAGGTCGGGCGTCAGCGTCGCCCAGCGCAGCAGGTTGGCCCGCAGGTCGAGGCCCATGGCGCAGCATTCACTCTCCTCGGGCTCTTCGGCCGCGGGGGCGGCAGCGGCAGCCTTCTCGGCGGCCCGGCGTGCCTCTTCTTCTGCTCTGCGGCGCTCTTCGGCGGCGGCCCGCTCGGCGGCAAGGCGCTCCTCTTCGGCGCGCTTCGCGGCCTCCAGACGCTCGGCTTCGGCCTTCTCGGCAGCGCGGCGGGCTGCAAGCTCGGCCTCCGACGGAGTGGCGGGGATGACGAGGCGCACGGTGACGAAGTTGCCTTTGTCGGCATGGTTTTTCGTTGTGAAGCACTCCTCGGTGAGCCCGCCGCGGAGAATCATCTCCGTCTTCACGCGGTTGGAGCGCGTCTTGGCCAAGGCGAGGTTTTCGGCCTCCGAGGGCTGCGAGGTGCAGTAGCCGTCGACCAGAACGGGAACGGAGCCCTCCGTGATGGCGGCCTTGTTTTGCGCGATGCAGGCCAACAGACGGTCGAGCTCTTCGCCGTTGCCGTTCCACGGGATGTAGAACATGTCGTCGCCCGCCACGAAGCGGAAGGTATACTCGGCCGGGGCAGGGTCGGAGGGGTTGTCTGCCGTCTGGCCGAAGGTTGGGCCCGCGAGGAGGCCCAACGCAAACAATAGGGTCAGCAATCTATTCATGGTATTGGAAATTTTGTTCGGATGGAAGCCGGGAAGCCGGGTTTCGGGGCATGGTTCGAGAACAAAATTAACAGAAAAACCGGAACTGGAAAGTCCCGGTCGTCAATTTTGTCGTTTAGGCAAGAAAAATTGTTGTTTAGGCAAGAATTCGGGGCCGTCAGAGGCCGGCCGGAGCTACAAAACGCGACCGTCCGAGGCCGGTTGGCGCTACAAAACGGGGCCGTCTTCGCCCTGCAGTTTGCGCCAGTTGGAGGGGGAGACCCCCTCGCGGGTCTTGAACATGCGGGTGAAATGGCTGGGCGAGACGAAGCCCGCGGCCTCGGCGATTTCGGTGATGTTCAGCTCGGGGTGCCGGAGCATGTGTCGTTTGGCGTACTCCATCCTCAGGTCGGTAATCCAGTCGCGGAACGAGCCGTTGCCGGTCGCCTTGATGTACTCCGAGAGGTAGGTGCGGTTGGTGTGCAGCGCATCGGCCAGCTCGCGGATGGTCAGCCCCGGTCGGAGGTAGCCGTCGGCGGCAATCCATCCGGAGAGCCGCGTCGCAAGGTCGGTATGGAGGGGCCGGGCTTCGCGGTCCGGCGTGTCGTCCGGGCTCTCCGGGTCGTCCGGAGCTGCGGCGGGCTCCTCCTCCGCGGGGAGCTCCTCCTCGAGCGCCTGCTCGACCCGCTCGTAGAGGAGCAGGTAGTTCATATAGGAGCAGTAGAGGTAGATGTAGAAGGGCACCGACGAGAGAATCCACAGGAAGATGTAGCGGTCGGGCAGGAAGGTGAGCAGTCCGCAGCCGACGCCGAAGATGACGGCCCACCACGTGAAGACGGACATCCAGCGGATGTAGGCGCTGATGTTGTCGGAGTGGGTGTCGTCGAAGAGGCGCACGGCGCGGCGGTAGGCGAGGATAAGCCGTCGGGCCAGCCACAGCCCGTAGCCCACGAGCCAGGCGGCCATCACCGTCAGCCCCGCCCGCTGGGCCGCGCCCTCGGGCAGCCCCAGCAGGATGACGCCCGAGAGGAGCGTGAAGAGCACCCATGCCGAGAGGTGGAAACGCAGCCGGCGGCGCGTGATGTAGAAGCGGTCGAGCAGCGTGGTGAGTGCCGAGCTGAAGAGCCAGTAGCAGAGGAAGTAGGTCGAGAGGTTCATCAGGATGGCGGCATTGACGTTGCGCAGCCGCACCTCGAAGAAGAAGTGGACCGCGTAGTTGGCCGCCAGAAGTAGCAGTGCACAACCCATGATGCGCCGTGAGCGGAGGTAGTTCGAGAAAATCGCCTTGTCGGGGGTCGGGGCCAGCAGGAAGTAGGCGCCGAAGAAGAGCATCAGCGGCAGGGCGATGCAAAGTGAATATTCGTAGAGCGGAAGATTCATGCGCGTATCGGGCTTGAAAGCAGTCGCAACAAAGGTACGCAATAATTCGATTGGGTGTCTCCGCGCGGGGTGAAACTCTTTTGCCCGGATGAAAATATCGCCGCCGGTCTTTGACCCTCGGGCGCCGCCGGCTGTTGAACGGGGCCAGCGGGGCCGCTGGGCCGGCCCGGTTCCCCGTAACCCGGGGCCGGAAGAGGCGGTTCGTGCATCTCGATGGGCGCTTTGCCCCTCGGGGAGATTCCGGCCGTCTAATCAGAAGGCGGATAAAAATGAAAAAGCCTTACATATCATCGATACATAAGGCTTTTTGCTTGTTTCGGCGTCTTTTCGCAGCGCCCTTCAGAGCTGTTGACGAGGCTTGAACTCGTGACCTCTTCCTTACCAAGGAAGTGCTCTACCACTGAGCTACAACAGCAATTTCCTTAAAAATCAGCAGTTTGCAGAAGTGCGAAAAGGAAATTTCAGCATGGTGTCCAACATTGTGTCCAACAATCGCTACCCGCAATCGCTTGCAGGTTAATGATTAAATGATTTATTAATAGAGAATTATATGGAATGAAAAATGAAAGAAAGGACAAACTTTCGCAAAGGGGTATATTTGAGACCCCTTTGCAAAGTCTGTCCTCGGAAATAGACAGATGCTTTTGTGTTTATACAAACTGTTCCAAATATTTCTCGTTGAAGCCAGCCAACGGAAATTTGAATACACTCGGTTTGCCTTCTTTTGTCGTATAATCGAATACAATCATATCGCTGTCTATATGTGCCTGAAACATATTCAGGGTTTCAGTAGTTTCCGTAAAGGTAACAATGTTGGGGAACGCTATTGCTGAAATTTTGATTGCTGGATTTAGTAGAAAAGACATGCCTGCAAATCCTTGTCCTCGTTTCTGAAAAGTCATAGATACTTGTTGTGCAGGGTCTATATCCAAAGCAAACATGTATCAAAACTCTACGGGTGTAGGATTGTCTTTTTTACGGGCAACAATGAGCGTCATTACACAATCATCGTCATAACTTACGGATTTGGCGACATAGGCTAATTTCATGCCCTCTTTTGTATCCGTGCCTGTTTTTCATTCTATTCTTGGTGTTTTTCTTTTCATTTCAGCTAAAATTTATAGGGTGATTAAATCTTTGATTATGATGTAAATATAGCTAAATTTATGACATATGCAAATAGATTATATCTATAAAACCTGCAAGAGGCTCCTTTAAAAAGCCCTAATGCAGGTCTTTGCTATTCTTTGACAGTTCTGACAACTAATTTTGTATCATGATAATACCAATTAATATCAAACAACCAAATTATATAGCCTTGAGATATTCTATCGAATCGATTAATGCCAATCTATTTCCGACAACACCATAGACATAAACAGAATCTTGATTGACGTATTGGTAAATTGAATCGAGCCTAAAATCAGTTTGTTTCTGTTGGTAGTATTCTTCCAAAATATATCCGCTGGTCGTGTTTGTTAATCTTGTCGGAATTGCCCGATTTGTTATTCGGGTCGCACAGTTTGAAAACACAACAACACTATAATCAAACACCCCATCGAATTCTTGTAGTCGAATCTGTTTTGTTTCGGCATTAAATTTCGTGCTGTTGTTTATCCTGTTAAATGGCGGATAATCCATCAAAAGCAATCCGTCTGTTGTAATTTTATAAACCGCATAGTGATTCCCGCCTTGATATCTTCCCCAATCATTAATCAGCAATTCTTTTTCCCCGTCAAAATTTACATCGAGGAACTGAAACGGAGTATGATATCCGATTGGCGAATTGTTAAAATCCTCATTGGAATCATTTGCTTCGGGAAATGAGTAGTCGAAATAATAGACGTCTCCATTTCGGTAGCCCTTGAAATCTTTTGAGAAAGTTATATTATCGGTATCGTAACTATTGTATTTTTCAGTATTGACATATTGAAAGCTATTCCCGTTTATCGTATCGCGAAAATTCATGATTAAATAGCCCGTTTCGCTATTTGCATCAAAAGGCATCCATCGTCCCGTAACCTCGTAACCATTTATGATTTGATTGTACTTGAAATATACATTGATTAAACTATCATTCTTCATCGGTAGTTCTTTCAAGGTATTAATCCAGGCATAATCAGCAGAATTAATATTTGAATTGTAGGTTTGCTTACCTTTACAACCCAGTAATAGTAATGCAATCAATATGGATATGCAGGTCTTCATTCCTCAAAATAGGTTAATGCACGAGCCTTTAATAAATGTCGAATTTTGCTCAATGGAAGAATAACTTTGATTGTTCCTGCTGCATGACAATCAACAGCTCCTTGATTGAAAATAAAAGCAATTCCTTTGGGCAAAAGTATAAAGTTATCTATCCATTCTAAATGGTTTTTATCTAATACTTTAACACCCAATTTTTCATTTATCAGAGAGAGAATTTGTATTTTGGCATTATCATTGAATAAATCGTTTAAAAAAATTCTATTACCCGACTGCAAGTCGTAACACGAACAGGAAACCCAAGGTGCTCCATGTGCTCCACCCAAAAAATTGTTTTCATTGGAAAAGAATGCAAGCACCTTATTGTGGTTGATTTTTATTGCAGAAACTTTTTCTAAGAAGCGATAAGAAACTCCCAACATTGGCTCTGGTACATTGGCCAGCATAGATCTTTCATACCGTTTTTGTGCTTGTTCCAATGACATTATGGAATCTGTCTGGAAAAACTCTTGAATCAATTGTTCTTTAATTCGTTTAACGAGAAATGCGCTGTCGCTTGGGAAAATAAATTGATAAGTAAAATCGAATACCGCTCCATTTCTGAATGTCAAGCCATATTTCTTAACAGTAATTGTATCGAATGATATTACTTGGCTATTTTGAGCATAAGAGCAATTCAATATTGATAAGATACCCAATGCGATAGGTATCAGTATGTAGTTCTTCATGGTCAATGTTAGTAAAATCTTTGTGAAAAATTATATCACCCTATTTTAGTTTCCAACATTATAAATAATCGTCTGCTGTATTCGATTGAGTGCAATGATAATAAAAGAGGAGTCGCTGCTTCATCATATCAAAGATATTTTGCAGTGTAATCCATTTGTATTTATCTAGCCGAGCACTCATTTCAATATCTCCTGCAAGTAAATCCAACCATTGTTTATGAATTTTAGGCAATGAAGTTCGAACATTCGAATTTGCAGCCTTTAATAGATAACAATAGTATTTATCAATTAACCGTCGTAGTTTTACATAATAATATTTATCGCAGACTCCAATGTCATAGCGACTAATAGCCCTATGTTCTAAAAAAAATGCAGACGCATTTAGCCAAAGTGTATCTTGTGCAAATTCCAAAGACAAATTAGAATCATAAGCCCCATCTTCCACAGGCAATTCAACAATGGTTGACGTTATTCGTTCTTTGTATGGTTGATATATTCTTTCCAGTGTATCTACGAAAGCAACAAACTCATCGTCATAATATGCAATTGCTAAATTGAGTGGATAATGATAGTTTTCATAATATATTTGGGCTTTCTCTGTACATATATGCAATATAGAATCTAATGTATATTGTGTGTTTGTCCTGTTTAAATCTTCATTCAGTATTTCATCATTGCTTGTTTGTTGTATCCGATTTCCACACCCCACAATCAGTAAGGTGAATATGGGGAGTAAGTAGTTTTTCATTGTATTATCAAGAATTATTATTTATAAACTCTCATATAATTTTGCAAGCCAAATGAGATTGCATCGCTCTTGTCTCTATCGCTGATTATTTAGGCAGTTCATCAGGCGACAATTCAAAGGAAAAATCAAATTGTTTTTGATAAGTTCCAAGGCTTGTATCAGTATAAGATACCGAATATCTATTATTTGTCCATTTGGAAACAATAATAGGAGTAGGCAGTTCATAACAAGTATAGTCACCAAGTTCAGAAGACCACACTTCATAGAACTCTAACATTTTAGTATCATCACGGTGTCCCTTATTTTTTAAGTCTACTGAAATTACCAATTGAAATTTCTTTGTCGCTTGATATTTTAGCTCTCCATTTATAAAATCACGTCGCGTACCATAAGTGTGCACAGTCATTTCATAGGTATTGAAGATATAGTCATCATTATAATATAATGCTATTACCTTTCCAATATCTAATAAATCAGAATAATAAGGCATACCATTGACTGAGAGTAATGGATTACTATATTCAATCTTGAATTTTATGGGGGCAGAGCGCATTAAAGGAGAATTAGATAGGAATATTTCACCTCGCTTCTGTGAGATGTTAAATTTGGCAGACATAAAATAGTCTGAATTTAGAGGCATAAATCCAGATAAAGTGTCTATCCATTTTATATTATTGTTATTGTACAACATTAATAAATATGGAGATTCCCAAATTGTGTCTTTAGCAAGGGGATGAAAACAATTAGTCGTTTTAGTAGCCCATCTTTTCACATCAGATTTTGACCTATAAATATATTTCCCGATGCAAATGCGTTTTAAACTGTCTTGTAGACTTGCGTCGTCACAAGTTACATTAGTAATCACATATTCACCTATAAGAGGATTATCTGGCGGGGTGATGCATCCTTCAGTTAAAGCCAGTATGAGAATGGTAATTAGTCGTTTCATCATTATTCTCTTTTAGGGTTCATGCCATATTTATTTGCATTTTGTTCACCATCCTGGCACATCCAAATCAACAAAATAATACCTCCAATTATAGGTATTAGCGTTATAAAGTACCACCATCCGCTTTTACCTATATCATGCAATCTACGAATGGTTACCGCTAATGAAGGCAACAACATTCCCAAACACCATATCCAATATATAATTGTTACCGTGACAAATGTCTTCTCATCATAGCTATAAGCAATTATATTTCCCATTGAAATATTGGCCAACCCCCAATAAGCTATAAATGATAAAAACATTAATAATCCCCAGTACCAATATTCGGCACGACATGCACGCCCCGTAAAATCAGCATATTTACTCAAGCAAATCGCAATAGCCTCTTTAAATGTATGGATATTTTTACTGTAACCTGCCTGTTTTTGTCTTTTTATTGGAGCTTGAAACGATTTCAATGCACTTCCACATTTGACACAAATTACAGCCTTGGGATCTGGCTCTGCTCCACAAGTAGGACAATACTTGTCTCCATCTCCGACAAGGACACCGCATTTCATACAAACAACGGCATTATCAGAAATCTCTGCACCACAATTTTTACAAAACATAATTTTAGAATTTATATGTTATACCAATCATTTCCACCTTTAATAATCAGATATTGATTCTTGTTGTTTATACATGCTTGTACATCTTTCTTTGTTACAAGAGTACCAGTCGCTTTATGATATTCCCATACAGTATATTCTGAATTATTCAGGGCATCAGCAATCTCTTGTGCTGACATCGGCCCATAATATCCCAATAAAAGATAAATTGCATGGCGTAACTTAGCTGTTTGAGGCTTATACTAAACATGTTGGTTAACCCTAATCGACTGTAAATAAAAAAGGAAGCGCAGGGCTGGAGCCTTATTTTAGTGCGACAGGTCGTAGGAAACCCAATAGATAAAATAAGCAACAACCCCGCGCCGTATCCGTGAAGGATATGACGGGAGAGTCATGCCACCTATTCTCTCTATTGTGCTATGAATTTCCTACGTTCGTCGCACGAGAATAAAGTTACACTTCCGTAATTCAATATGTCTCCCACAAAAGTAGGAAACTTATCTTGGAAATGCAACGGCATTGACCCTCATTTTTCGGGGATGTTGCAGATACAAATTT
Organism: Alistipes sp. Marseille-P5061; assembly: GCF_900290115.1. Taxonomy (GTDB): domain Bacteria; phylum Bacteroidota; class Bacteroidia; order Bacteroidales; family Rikenellaceae; genus Alistipes; species Alistipes excrementigallinarum. Next base: position 942,364 of record NZ_LT985748.1, on the reverse strand, counting down.
CGCCAAAACAAAGTTTTCCGACAACAGCAATTCAGCTGGAAAGAGAACTTTGTTCTTCTGAATTTGGGCAGATTTGCACGAATCTCAACTTTACGCCTGCATAAACGCTGAAATTCTGCTTTTCAGAACTCTCAAAACCTCGGATTCCGACTTTACGTCAGCATAAATTCCATATCTGTAAGTTGCAGATTTTGCGGCAAATCGTAATGTGTAGATTGTGAATGACATAGCTATCTCGCTATATATTAGTACGCTTTGTTTTGGAGCATAAGAAAATACCCCTGCCGTCATAAGACAGCAAGGGTATTCTTCTCTGTAAAGCGTTACTCCACAAACCAACTGTACTCGGAATCCCCCTCCAAGGCACGACCGATTCCTGCAACCAGCTCCGTTGCATTCAACGACCTGTCAAGGAAGGTGTCGATGTAGCTGGACTTGTTGGCTCCCGTAAAGAGGTTGTAGACCTTCCACAAGTCAATCTCGGGATTGCCCCCTCGGGAAAAGTTCTCGTCCACGTAGTAAGCCTTTGCCACGGCATTGATGTGGCAGTCGGTAAACTCCATGGCTGGAAGCTGCCGTTTCTCGGCGGTGGGCAGGTATTGATACAACCGTGCCTTGCCAATCAACTGGGCAAACTGGTGTTCACTGAGCGATTGCCGCTGTAAGGCTGCCATCTGTCGAATGTGCCGTTCGGCATCGTACTGCTGGAACAACTGCAACGAAGCCTCAAACAAGCTCTGCACACTCATCACCCGCAACTCCCGCTTGAATCCGTCGGTCGATACACACAGGTTGCAGCAGACAAGGTTCTTGAATCCGATGAAGACCTTGAACTTCTCGACCGTCTTTTTCGAATAGAGATTTTCGTGGTTGTAGGCCCTCACTCCTCCAATCGAAAGATTGAGCCGATTGCCTGCCACCTCTTCGTAAATCGAGGGAATCTCGAAACAGAAGGCCATGCGTTCGTAATAGATGGTCTTGTCCGTCTCCAAGAGTTGATTCACGGGCTTGTGAATAGCCTCGGGAATCCGCCCCTTGATGATATGCGAAACGACAATGTCGGGCATGTCGATGGCCTCTTGTGGAAACAACCGATGGGCAGCATTCCAAACGGTCTCGATAAAACTCTGGTGGGAGATGGTTACCTCGTTGTCCTTGCTGAATACGGGAACGACACAATCGTTCTTCAGATGGGCCAGAGCAACAGGCTTGGTGTTGGCCTCGATAAAGTGACGGGTACGCGGTGTGGTTCCGAGCGACACAATCGGCGTTGTGGGACGCTCCTCTACGATGGTTGCCTCCTCCACCATGGGAAGATTCAACCCTGCGGCAAATTCGGGTTCAGGCTGAAAGGCTGGAAGCATGGCTGTGGAGGTTTTGCGTGGAAGGATTCGATTGCGTGGTCTGCGTCATGTTGCACCATTTGAGGATGGCTTGCCCCACGGCAGGAGTTATCGTGAACTCGGGACGCCCTGTAAAGAGCCCCGTTCGGTCTTTGGAGGTAGTGGCCTTGTGGTTCATGGCGATGTCCAGCACGGCGGTGAACTCATAGTCCACGTTATCACGCTGCACGGCCTTCAAGCCCACCTTCTCGGGTACCATCTTGCCATTCTTGTCCGAGAGGACATAATCCTGCTTGGAACGCATGGTGCAGATGATGTGACACGAGGAGTTGAGAATGCGTTGGATGAAGGCATTCTGACGGGGTGTGACCTTGGCCCAGTTGGCAAAGGAGTTTCCTTGCAGATTGGCATGGAAATCGAGCAGATAATCCCAGCAGTGGGAAATGCTGTCGATAACGATCACCTCGGCCCCTGCCTGTTCACAGATACCGATGGCCTCGATGTAGGTCTCGGGAGAGTAGTCGGGCAGGGTGAGAACCTGATAATTGCCCAGATGGGCATAGAGATCGGCCGAACCGTTCTCGGAATCAATGACGGCAACGCGGGACCAGTCGGAGGTCATGCCGTAAGCGATGAGGAGCGATGAGTAGGTCTTTCCCGACCCCGAGGCTCCAGCCAGTGCCAGCCTCATTTTGGCTGCACGGCGCATGGATGGACGTAATTGCATAAAGCTACAAATTAGATGATGAATAAATAAATACACTCATCATCTGTCTGTTGCTTTTGTTGTTAGTCTGGAAAAATTCCCGATAAACAGCCACAAAAAATCCCTCCCCGAAATTCGTTTTCCAAACCGAACAGGGAGGGGTGTTTTACGGGGTGTATGTAAATATTTTCACCACAATTTACAGAGATGGATAAATATAAACTATATTAAGATAAAAATAACTTTTGTCGGACTATGTGTAATATTATGATTATAGGTTAACATTAGGAGATAACATCTATGTTTAATGTGCTATATAAAACGAAAAAATCTCGCCATTAATACTTTTATTATTTTTTTTATGCTATATTTGTGGCATGTATGACGAGAAAATCGTAGTAATGTCTCAAAAAGCATTGGTATGTTAATTAGGTTTGTAGTTTCAAACTATTTGTCCATTGGAGAAATGGTTGAATTTAACATGTTGACGGGCCCGTACAAAACCCATATTAATCACGTTGCATCTAGCAGAAAGATTAAATTATTAAAAGCGGCTGCAATATATGGAGCAAATGGGGCGGGTAAATCTAGTTTAATCAAAGCCCTTGAGACATTACGGGATATTCTTGTTGAAGATGAGCGCGTTCCAGCCTCCACCAAATCCTTAACTTATCGGTTGAGCGATAAATATGATAAGGAACCGATTGTTTTTGATATTGAATTTTCTCATAAAAAGAAATATTTTGGCTATACGCTGAAGTTTAAAGATGGCATTATCTTAGAAGAATCTTTGTATGAACTAGGGTTTGCAAAAGAAGATAAATTGATCTTTGAAAGAACATACTCTTCAAGACTCTCTAAGTCGGCTATTCAAATTGGCGATAAATATAATAAGTCAGAGAAAAATAAATTATTGATAAAGCTTCTAGAAGATAATCTCTTGCTTAATGATAAACCGTTGTTGTGTATGTATAAAGTTTTAAAGATAGCCAACATCACAACAGCTGCAACTTGGTTTCAAAATAATCTAAAAATTATTTTCCCTGAGAGTAAATTTGGAGGGTTAGTATATGCACTTTCTTCCGTTGAACATTTTAAGCCTTTAGCTAATAAGATGTTAAATTCCTTTGATACAGGAGTATGTGAAATAGGTGTGGAAGATGTCGATTTTGATGATTATTTTGGAAAGGAGAATAATAAAATTAAAGTAGAGTTATTGAATAGATTAAATAAAGGGATAGAACAGGTGGTAATCCCAGGGCCAAATGGTGGTTTACTTGCAACTTTAGTAGATGGGAAAGCTGTAATTAAGCAACCATGTACATACCATTATAACGATGAGAATAGGAAGATTCACTTTGATATAACAGAAGAATCTGATGGAACACAGCGCCTTTTGGATATTATTCCTGCGATTGATATGTTGTTAAATGGTGAAGTAACAATAATTATAGACGAGATAGATCGCAGTATTCATCCTAAACTATTAAAAGATGTGATTGCGAAGTTGTTATCCTCAGAAACAGATTTGCGAGGACAAATTATATTTACAACACATGAATGCAATCTTTTAGATTTTAATCTTTTTAGACAGGATGAAATATGGTTTGTTGAGAAACATCAAGGAAATACAGTGCTATATCCTTTGACGGATTTTAGACCTCGACAAGATTTGGATATCGCAAAAGGATATTTGAAAGGGCGTTTTGGGGCAATACCTTTTCTTGGAAATTTATCTGACCTAAACTGGAATAGCAATGCCACGTCCGAAAAGAGGGTATAAACGTAGTATCCCAACTCAAGAGTTGGCTCGGGATTATAAATTATTTGCGATAGCGTGTGAAGGGAGTGTTAGAGAGCGTGAATATTTTTCAATATTTCAACATATATCATCAAGAATAGCTGTAGATATTATAGGTGATGTAGATGAAGAAACTGGCGAAATTAAAATTACGACAAAATCATCCCCCAAGCAAGTATTAGAGAGAGCTGTTAGGTATGTTGAAAATGAAGGCATTCTCGCTAGCGATGAATTATGGCTAGTTTTGGATATAGATCGTTGGCCTATTGATCACTTAAGAGCTCTTGCAGAAGAATGTTCTAATCATCCTAATTGGCATATTGCTTTAAGTAATCCTTGTTTTGAAGTTTGGTTGTATTTCCACATGAGAAAAGATATAGATGAAAGGGAAATATTATCTAGCTCGGATTGTAAGCATATTTTAGCAGAATTGAGTGATGGTGGTTATCATCCATGTGAATATATATTACATGTAAAAGATGCTATCGCTAATGCTCAGAGTGTAGATGAAAATCCAGAGTATTGGAAGCCTGAGTATAAAAGAACCAAAGTATATCTTTTAATGCGTAATTTAATGGAGTTTGTTAGTGTAAAAGAATTTAATGCTTTTATAGATAATTTACCTTTATTAAGGAGACAAGGGATAGAGCAATTATAACCTACTTCCTTTGATTGTAGGGATTTAAAACTCAAACCCTCCCAACTCCTCTTGACTCTGTTTGTTCTTCTCCACCACCTCCCGATACTGTTCCTGCATATCGAGTACCTTTATAAAGTAGGGGATGGAAACCTTCTCGGGTAATTGCGTGCACCGCTTGTTGAGTTGGTAGGTCAGACTTATTGGCTCCGTACTCGGAATGCCAACGGCATTGTACTTGGTAAGCAGAACCGATAATGCCACCTTGTTTCGTCTGGGTGCTGCCACTCCTTTGGCCTTACAGAAATCGCATAGCTCCTTATAAATGGCAGCATCCGTCTGCTTAATGGCTGGCTGGATAAAGCAATCCGTCGTCAGTTCATAGCCCTTTGCCTGTGGCTTTATAAGTCCAGCTTGTCGGCACTCTTCCAATAAAGTCGAAACGGTGTTGCGAGACAGACCGAGAGCCTCGGCAATCTGGCTCTTGCTTCATTGGATGGTATTCGTATTGTTCAGGCAGATGGCCTTTAACAAGAGCAGGAATCCCGCCATCTTGGCGGAATAGTTCCTTGTAAAGAAGCCATTATTCAGCAGGAAAAAATCCTTCTCGACTGGCTTTATCTGGTAACTGTTCCGCTTGATAAATCCACGGACGGCATCTTCCTTAATGGCAGTCTGCACAGTAAGACAACCTGCCTCTCTGAGCCGTTTGACAGCACGGCGGATGGTCCGTTCATCCAGTCCTGTAAGAAGAGCCAGTTTTTCTTCGGTAATGTGAGAAATATTTGTCTTGTGGTCGGAGCAGCATTTGATGGTTGCTCATACATAAACATCGACAGGCTTACTATTGCCCGTCTGAAACGTGACGATTGATTTGGGTATAGCGGTATAATTCATCGTTAGCAATGGAATTTTGAGGGTTAGTAAATAGAATCTCTTTCAGATGCAGCAGCTTTCGGAAACGGGCTACGCCATAGTGTTCTTTCGCCTGCTTGCGGTTCTCGAATCACTTGCGGTCTTTGATGTGGTAGTACATGGTCGGGACGACTTTATTAGGTAGTGTATAAGTAGGTAGTGTATATATGGGACACTTTTGAGCAGTTATCATAGGACAGTTTTGAGCAACTGCCAGCCTACTATCTGAACGGATTGAATCTGGAATCTCGGGGATGAACGGAATGCCTTCCCCGTCTTGGAATTGGATGAACAAAGATACAAAAAGATCAATAATTATACAAATATTTAACAAATTATTTAATAAGAAAATCCGTATCTTTGATACACCCCGCTAAATTTTGCAGACGATGGATATTTACGAGTATGTACATTGGATTGGCAATACCATGTTCCCAGCCTACGAGATTGAAGAGGATGGGAAGGAGTATCAGGTAGACACCGCATGTACGCAGGACTTCATCATCGCTGATGAAAGAGGTCTCGACATGTCGAAATTTCCATTTACCAAGGAACAGTTTCTGGAGAACAAGCCAGTTGTCCGTTCCTTGGAGGCACTGGGTATCGACATCGAAAAATTCTGGATGGCGCTGCTCTTCGTCTATAACCTGACGCAGAACCAGACCGAGCATGTGATGCTGCTTCCCGCATCATCTTTCGAGCAATTTCAGAACTTTGCCCGATATCTCCACTCCCATCCCGATGCCCAGATTCGAATTTGGCAAGGACGGGAGCACGGCGTGACCATTGACTCCCAGGAAGCGATACGGATGCTGGCTGCCCTTTTGGCAGAAAACTCTGCCAAGCTGTTTGACAGTTTGTCAAACAACGTCTATTTCAAGATGGGTGATTTCTCGGTCAAACTCAAGAATTGCTACAAGATTACCTTCGTCGTCAAGTGTCTCTTCCCGTTTCTGGAGCATTTCAAGGAAGAGGACAAGCGGAGTTCCAATCCGAACAAAATATCCTATAATCTGATGCTGCTCATCTCCCGAATCATTTATATGTTCGGATATACGGACAATAAGAAATTCCTTGATAGTGACGAGAATATAAAAGGAATATGGCAGCGTTACAAAGACGAGGAATGGCGCGTCTTGGGTCGGAATTTCTATTGAGTTAATCTTTCAAATTAGAGGGAAAAAGGACGGTTCTTAACCGTCCTTTTTTTGTGTCCATATAAGGGGTAGCAAAAATAACACATTTTTTCGCTATCCGACAACAAATTGCTTATCAGTGACTTATGTATGATTTTCGCAGGAGTTATCCATGCAATCGCGAACATAGGTTCCTTGACATACACCCCGCTTCTCGGTTGGGAGGGAGTATCCGAACCGAAAGGCCGAAGGTCGAATCGAACGATGGAACGAGGATGGAAGTTCGCCAAGCCATCCTCGGCCCGTCCAACGAGCTGGCAAGAGCTCACCAGTCAGACCCGACGCCGAGAAACCAATGTCAAAACCTTGAGGGTGGTATAGGGGACCCCCACTTATTGTAAAGACAAAATTTATAAATAACCTTAATACCTCGCGGGTGTATAGGCAAACCCGCACCTAAGATTATGAAAAGATTAATTCTTAGCTCGGACAACGAGAACCGCCAGTTCGCATTTGTAAAGGGTAACCGCCCGACCAACGCCAAGACCGTGAGGGCCAAGGAGAAATCGATGCAGGAGCATGGGCAGCTGTCGCCCATCACCGTCGTGAAGGGTGAGGATGTTTGCAAAATGAACGGCTGTCTGGTCGACCTGCAAGGGCACGATATCCCTAACGAACAGGCAGAACGGTACTATGCCGTGGTGGATGGACAGCACCGAGTGGTCGCATGGGTGAACTTGGGCAAGAACTTGGATGACCTCGTGATTTGTGAGGCGCTGAATGCCGAGATGGAGATTGCGGCTCTGATTGCCGAGATGAATATCTGCACGACCTCGTGGAAGGGGACCGATTATATGGCAGCCCCAGCAATGGCTTTGGCTGCAAAGAATGAGGTCTTCGATTTTGCCGTGGAGCTGCAGGGCAAGGGCTTCCCGCTGGCGACCATCTCTCTCTGGTGTACGGGCGCCAACTCCCTCAAACCGAAAGACCTTGTAGCTAGTGTCAAGAGCAAAGTACTGCCGCGGGCATTTGAAGATGCAGGCTGGTTCTATCGAAGTGTCAAGTGGTATGAGGCCGCCTCGGAACGGATTCCGAATGCGTTCCTGGCGAAAAAATATCTGATTACCTTCCTGATTAAGAAGTTTAACCATGCGGAGGACCCCATGCTGTTCAGCAGCCAGATGGAAGAGAAGTTGAGAAGCCTGACGGAGGAGCAGGTGAAAGAAATCATGAACCCCAAGACGGAAGAGGATGTTTCGCGGGAACAGGCGACCTATGACACACTGGAAAAGTACCTCGGGTAATGGAAACGCCGCATATCATCAGAAGAAAGGAGGTCGGTTACCAACAGGGTCGCCGACCTCCCGATTCTTACAGCAGATGCCGCATGGCTTCGTCGATTTGCGCGTTCTCGAATGAATCGAGGTAGATTTGCGTGGTCGAGAGGTCGGAGTGTCCTAACGATTCGGAAATCAAGGCTACGCTTACTCCTGACCGTTTCAGGACGGTGGCGTATGTGTGGCGGGCAACGTAGGTTGTCAAGTTCGTTGCCAGTCCCAGCCGTTTGCTCCACTCTTTCAACTCTCGGTTTATATGAATCAGAACCTTATGCACCCTATTGTGAATCTGCTGTTCGGTACGATGCACATGACGATCAAGAATAGGAAAGATATAGTCCTCCTGCATAGCATCCGAACGGGTGTACTTGGCAATAATCTCCTTTGCCTGCGGATGCAATCGACAAGTCATCGTTTTTCCTGTCTTATGACGGCGATAGAAAATCCGATCCTCTTCCATATCGACGTAGCGTAAGGTGGCAATATCCTTGAAATTGATTCCAGCCGAAAAGTAAGAAAACAAGAATATATCCCTTGCAAAATTGGTATAGGGAGACCTCGTTACGGGTAATTCTGCCTGCATCAATCGTTGTATATCCTCTTTATGAATGGCTCGTTTACGTGTCTGCGTCCAATGCTTTCCTACTTTATAGAGCACGAATGGATTCTCCTTGCAAAGGAAAATATTGTCAGCAACGGCCTTATTGTAAACGGCTTTCAGTACACTGAATTTCGTGGCTATCGAGTTGGATTGGTTGCCCTCTCCACGCAGGAATGTTTCGAAATTGCCCAGCAGGTTGGGAGTAATCTCCTCGAATCGTAATTTGGAGGGATGGAACTTAACGAGCGAGGTACGGGTCGCCGTATATTTAATGGCCGTATTGATTTTCCCCGCTTGTTTCATGGCTGCAATCTGTCGTTCGAAATAGCCGTCCACCAGTTGCGGAGTGCATTTTGCGGTCTGGTCAAATAGGTTGGTAAAATCAACCTCCATGTCCAATGCCTCCAACCGCTGGATTTTCTTTCGGTAAGTCGCTAATGTACTGTCTATCTGGCTTTGCAGTGCAGCACGGTCGGGGCAGTCTGCCGTTATCATTTCAGCATCCTTATCCCAATAATGAGGCTCTATCGATAGCCCCATAGCAACAAATTTCGTGGTTCGGTCGTGGGTAAATCGAAGCATCAACGGGGATTGACCTTGCTTGTTGATTTTACCTGTCCGTAAAACAACTTTGATTTTCATTTACTTGCGTGTTGCGCAAGTAATCGAGAGTAGCAGATTTAGGGTACAACAATGGGTACAACATTTGCGCGCGGAAGCCCCTTTCCAGCCCCTTTTCCTTCGCAAAACGGCACAAAAAAAGAGGTTGCAATTGATGCAACCTCTTGATTTTTAGAGCTGTTGACGAGGCTTGAACTCGTGACCTCTTCCTTACCAAGGAAGTGCTCTACCACTGAGCTACAACAGCATTCTTCTTTAAGAGTGGTGCAAAAGTATATAAGAATTTTGAAACGGCCAAATAAAAACGCCTTTTTTCGCGATAAATTTTTAGAGCGGGCCGCCCGGCAGGCCTTCCCGGATGGCGCGGAGTGGCTGGAGGACGGCCTCGGCGCAGCCTCCGGCCGGCACCGGGCGTTCGGGGCGGCGGACGGTGCTCAGGCCGTCCTCGGCCGTGCCGGAGCGCTCCCTTGCGAGGCGGGGCGCACTCGTCGTGCGGGAATTTTTTCGGTTTGCGTGAAAAAGTTGCGAAAAAAGTGTCGATTTTCATATTCTTTCGCTAACTTTACTTCCAAACCATAATCTCAAACAGATGAAACGAATCCTGATAGTAGGCGCCGGCGGCCAGATTGGTTCCGAACTGACGGTCTACCTGCGTAACATTTACGGCGGCTCCAACGTGGTCGCAACCGACATGCGCGAGTGCAAGACTCTGGGTGAAACCGGCCCCTTCGAAGTGCTCAACGCCCTCGACGCTACGGCCATGGCCTCCGTGGTGGCCCGTTATCACGTCGATACGATTTTCAACCTCGTGGCGCTGCTCTCGGCCGTTGGCGAGCGGAATCCCCAGATGGCGTGGAACGTCAACATGGGGGCGCTGAACAACTCGCTCGAGGTGGCGCGCCAGCACCACTGCGCCCTCTTTACTCCGAGCTCCATCGGCGCCTTCGGCCCCACCTCGCCCAAGGACAAGACGCCGCAGGATACCATCATGCAGCCGACGACCATCTACGGCGTCTGCAAGGTGACCGGCGAGCTGCTGAGCAACTACTACCACCACAAGTTCGGGGTCGACACCCGTTCGGTGCGCTTCCCGGGCATCATCTCCAACGTGACGCTGCCGGGCGGCGGCACGACCGACTACGCCGTGGAGATTTACTACGAGGCCATCAAGTCGGGTCACTTCACCTGCCCCGTTCCGGGCGACGTCTATATGGACATGATTTACATGCCCGATGCGTTGCGCGCCTGCGTCGAGCTGATGGAGGCCGACCCCTCGAAGCTCGTCCACCGCAACAGCTTCAACCTCGCCTCGATGAGCTTCACGCCCGAAATCATCTATGCCGAAATCCGCAAGCGTCTGCCCGACTTCCGCATGGATTACGACATCGACCCTGTGAAGAAGGAGATTGCCGAGAGCTGGCCCAATTCGCTCGACGACACCTGCGCCCGCGAAGAGTGGGGTTGGAAGCCCGAGTGGGACCTCTCGCGCATGACCGACGACATGCTGGAGCACATCCGGCGCAAGATGGGCAAGTGATGGAGCGGCCGAAGGAGGGGGTCCGGGCCACGTGTGTGGCCGACTCCTCCGTCAGTTGGGACGGGGCGCCGCTGCCCGACTATCCGACGGGGCGGCCCCGCGTGACGGTGGTCCACTACGAGGTGGCGCCGCACGCCCGTCTGGCGCTGCACCGCCATCCGGTCATCAATGCCGGCATGGTGCTGCGCGGCGAGCTGACGGTGGTGGCCGACGACGGCCGCGAGCGGAGCTTCCGCGCCGGCGAAGGGGTCATCGAGATGGTGGGGCGGCTCCACTACGGCGAAAACCGCGGTGAGGAGCCCGTCGAGCTGGTGATGGTCTACGCCGGGAGCGACGGTCTGCCGCTCTCGGAGCCGGCCGAATGATTCATACGCATGTGCGGAGGGCTCTCCTCGGCCGTGGGCCGAAGAGGGCCCTCCCTGCTCCGTGGCCGTCGGGGCCCGCATCCCGGAGCGCCCCTTCGGAGCCGTTCCGGCGCGGATTTTGAGCCGGACAGAACGGCTACCCATGCCCCGTTCGGAGGGGACGGCCCTGAGCAAACCCAATAGGGACAATACGCAACGATGAAACGATTCTGGAAATACCTTGCAGCCATTCTGCTGCTGCTTGTCGCCGCCTCGGTGGGCGGAGGCCTCTACCTGCTCTCCTATGCCCTGAAGCCCGACGCGGTGATGGCCGCCAAGAACGCCTCGGCCCGCGAGTACATCCGCACGGAATATCCTGCCGTCGTTCCCTGGCTCGACAGCCTCGAGCAGACCGGAGCGCTGCGCGACACCACCATCCGCGGCCGGGAGGGGGAACGCCTCCATGCGCTCTACGCCGCCGCACCCCGGCCGACCGACCGCACGGCCGTGATTGTCCACGGATATACCGACTGCGCCGAGCGGATGCTCATGGTCGGCTACCTCTACAACCACGACCTGGGCTTCAACATCCTGCTGCCCGACCTCTACTACCACGGCCGCAGCGAGGGACGGGCCATCCGCATGGGGTGGCTCGACCGGCTGGACGTGCTGCGTTGGATGGAGGTGGCCGATTCGCTCTTCGGCGGTCATACGCAGATGGTCGTCCACGGCATCTCGATGGGGGCTGCTACGACGATGATGCTCTCGGGTGAGGAGCAGCGCCCCTACGTCAAGTGCTTTGTCGAGGATTGCGGCTATACGAGCGTCTGGGAGCAGTTTGCCAAGGAGCTTGGCGAGCGCTTCTCGCTGCCGACCTTCCCTCTGCTCAACGTGGCCGATGCGCTCTGCCGGGTGAAGTACGGCTGGAGCTTCCGCGAGGCCTCGGCGCTCGAGCAGGTGAAGCGCTGCCGGCTGCCGATGCTCTTCATCCACGGCGATGCCGACGACTTCGTCCCCACCGGTATGGTCTACCCGCTCTTCGAGGCTAAGCCGGGTGAGAAGAAGTTGTGGGTGGTCCCCGGCGCCGCCCATGCCATGTCTTACCACGACAACCCCGACGAGTATACGCGCCGCGTGGCCGCCTTCGTCGGCCGCTATATCGACGGGGTGCCCCGGTTTGAGGCTCCGGCCGCGGCGGACGACCTGGCAGCCGGGCATGAAGCAACTGCTGCCGAGGACACCCCGGCCGCCCCGGCATCTGGACAAGCGCCCGCTGCAGCCGCCTCCGGCCGTTGATTCCCGGCCGGCTTGCTCTCTCCGCGCTCGGCTCTGCAGCTATCCCGGCCGTTTTTCCTCTCCGCAGCCGTCTTTGCAGCCGTCCCGCAGACCGAGACCTCCTTTTCACCTCCGATGACGCACCGTGTGCCCCGCAGTCCGATTCGTATGGCTGCGGGGCGCTTTTTATAGGTCGCACGGCGCCTTGCGCCCCGCTGTGCCGGAACTTTGTCGGTCGTGCTTCGGGGGTTGAGGTGTTCCGTTCGGACGCCCGGCGGAGCGGAGCCGGTCCCGCCGCCGGGCGGCGTGCATCTTTGGGACGGTTGTTGGAGCGGGTGCCTGGGAAGACGCCCCGGCCGAACGAACGTCGTGCCGCCGGAGGTCGTTCCGACGTTTTTCTTGCCCTTCGGCATAATAAGCGGTCGACGGGTTGCGTTTGTCCAGCAAAAACAAGGATGAGCCTATGATGCAAAAAGACTTCGAATAGAATGAAACCAAAGTTTTTGCATGTTATGAAAAAGGTATTTTTTTATCTGGGAATCATTGCCGTGGCCGCCGCTGCCGGCGGAACCACGGCCTGGGTGCTCGGCCGCAACATGGAACCGGGCGTGACCTATATCAACCACGAGGTGGAGCGCACGCCGGCGCTCGGCACCCACTTCACGTCGTACGAATCGGAGCGCTATCCCGACCTGACCTATGCGGCGGAGAATGCCGTCAAGGCAGTGGTCAACATCGAGGCGGTACAGGAGGTCGAGGTGCGCGGCGGCAGCTTCGGCTATGACCCCTTCCTCGAATTCTTCGGCATCCCGCAGCGGGGCTTCAACCGCGGCGGCGAACCGCAGAAGCAGGAGCGCCGTGCTGGCGGCTCGGGCGTGATTATCTCGCCCGACGGCTACATCGTGACCAACAACCACGTCATCGAGGATGCCACCAAACTGCGCGTGAAGCTCAACGACGGCCGCGTCTTCGATGCCAAAATCATCGGCTCGGACCCGACGACCGACGTGGCGCTCATCAAGGTCGAGGGCAAGGACCTTCCGACGCTCCCCTTCGGCAGCTCCGACGCGCTGCGTCTGGGCGAATGGGTGCTGGCCATCGGCTCGCCCTACAACCTGCAGTCGACCATCACGGCCGGCATCGTGAGTGCCAAGGCGCGTCAGCTGGGCGTCATCCCGAGCGAGTTCAGCATCGAATCCTTCATCCAGACCGATGCGGCGGTCAACCCCGGCAACTCGGGCGGTGCGCTGGTCAACACGCACGGTGAGCTGGTGGGCATCAATACGCTCATCCAGTCGCAGACGGGCAGCTACGTGGGCTATTCGTTCGCCGTGCCCGAATCGATTGTCCGCAAGGTGGTCATGGACCTCAAGGAGTACGGCGTCGTGCAGCGCGCCATGCTGGGTATCACGTTCCGTCCGGTCGACCAGGCCTTCCTCGACAGTGAGGGCAAGGAGCTGGGCATCGACGAGCTGGGCGGCGTCTACGTGGCGAGCGTGCTCGACGGCGGTGCCGCCTCCGAAGCGGGCATCCGCAAGGGCGACATCATCCTCGACATCGACGGTGTGAAGCTCGAGCAGGCCTCGACGCTCCAGGAGCAGGTTGCCAAGCATCGTCCCAACGATAAGGTCAAATTATCGGTAAAAAGAGACGGCAAGGTGAAACAAATGGAGGTCACTCTGCGTAATAAGGCTGGTAAAACGGAATTATTGACCCGGGAAGATGTCGATGTGGTCGAGATTCTGGGTGGCAAGTTCGCCGATGCAGGCTCGAAGCTGTGCCGTGAGTTGGATATCCGCGGCGGCGTTCAGGTGGTGAGCATCAAGGCGGACGGAATTCTGGCCCGTGCCCGTGTACGCGAAGGATTCGTCATCACCCACATCAACGACCATCAGGTTCTGTCGCTTGCCGACCTGCAGCGCATGACCGAGAAGGTTCGTTCCATCGACGGCATCTACCCCAACGGCCGCGCAGCCAGCTACGTCCTGGTGGAGTAGCTCCCTGATGCGGGCGGGATATGGAAACTTAATTGAGAGGAGAAATAGAGAAACATGCGTCAGTTAAAAATCACGAAATCCATCACCAACCGTGAGAGTGCCTCACTGGACAAGTATCTTCAGGAGATTGGCAAGGAGGAGCTCATCACGGTCGAGGAAGAGGTGGAACTCGCCCAGCGAATCAAGAAGGGAGACCAGGAGGCGCTCGAGAAGTTGACGAAGGCCAATCTGCGCTTCGTCGTGTCGGTCGCCAAACAATACCAGAATCAGGGCCTCAGCCTGCCGGACCTGATTAACGAGGGCAACCTCGGACTTATCAAGGCGGCCGAGAAGTTCGATGAAACGCGCGGCTTCAAGTTCATCTCGTATGCCGTGTGGTGGATTCGCCAGTCGATTCTCCAGGCTCTGGCCGAGCAGTCGCGCATCGTGCGTCTGCCGCTCAACCAGGTGGGGTCGCTCAACAAAATCAACAAGGCCTTCGCCCGTTTCGAGCAGGAGCACGAACGTACGCCGTCGCCCGAAGAGCTGGCCTCGGAGCTGGAGCTCCCGAAGGAGAAGGTGACCGACACGCTGCGTGTGGCGGGCCGCCACGTCTCGGTCGACGCCCCGTTTGCCGACGGTGAGGACAACTCGCTGCTCGACGTGCTGGTGAACCCCGATTCGCCCAACGCCGACCGCGGGCTCATCAACGAGTCGCTTGCAACGGAGGTGGACCGTGCGCTGGAGACGCTTACCGAGCGCGAGCGCGACATCATCAAGTACTTCTTCGGCATCGGCTGCTCGGAGATGACGCTCGAGGAGATTGGCGAGAAGTTCGACCTCACGCGCGAGCGTGTGCGCCAAATCAAGGAGAAGGCGATTCGCCGCCTGCGCCACTCGTCGCGCTCGAAGCTGCTGAAGTCCTATCTGGGATAACGTTTGAGAGGCAGGGCCTGCCTGCCGCCACATAAGAGAAGGGCCGCTCCCCGTCGGGGAAGCGGCCTTTTTTTATGCCCGGTCGGAAGCGGGCCTGTTTTTCGTAGGAGCCGGCGATTTTTGCATTCGGTCGGGAGCGGCCGCGCGTCGGGGAGGCGACTACCAGACAATCGGCTCCTTGCCCTGGCTGACGAGGTATTCGTTGGCGCGCGAGAAGTGGTGGCAGCCGAAGAAACCGCGGTAGACCGAAAGCGGCGAGGGGTGTACGGCCTTCAGAATACAGTTGCGCGTGGGGTCGGCAATGGCCCCCTTGCGCTGCGCGTAGCTGCCCCAGAGCATGTAGACGATGCCCTGCCGGCGCTCGTTGATGGCCTTCACGACGGCGTCGGTGAAGGTCTCCCAGCCGTGGCCCGCATGCGAGGCGGCCTCGTGCTCGCGTACGGTGAGCACCGAGTTGAGCAGCAGCACCCCCTGCTCGGCCCAGCGGTCAAGGTTGCCGCTCGAGGGGTAGGGCGCCCCCGTGTCGTCGCTCACCTCCTTGAAGATGTTCTGCAGCGAAGGGGGGAAGGGGACGCCGTCGCCCACCGAGAAGCAGAGCCCGTTGGCCTGCCCCGGACCGTGGTAGGGGTCCTGCCCGATGATGACCACCTTGAGCCGCTCGAAGGGGCACTTGTCGAAGGCGCGGAAGATGTTGCTGCCGCGCGGATAGATGCGTCGCGAGGCGTACTCCTCGCGCACGAAGCGGGTCAGCTCGGCGAAATAGGGCTTCTTGAACTCGGGTTCGAGGATGGCTTTCCAATCGGGGGCGATTCTTACATCCATGATGTCTCTCCTGTTTTTGCGGAGTAAAAGTAGTAAAAAAGCGCCACTTTTCCGCCTTCCGCGTCGGCAATCGCCCCGGCGGTTGTCCGTTTGGGCGCCGAAAGTGGGCCGAATGGCCGGCTGCGCTTGCATACGCCGGCGCTTTGTCTATCTTTGTCCCCGCACGTCGGTTTCCCGGCCCCGTTGCGGCGGCCGGGAATGAAAAGGGAATACCGTGCGAATCGGTAACAATTCCCGTTGCTGTGTGCTCCGGCCCTGCTGCTTCGAAGCTGCGGGGCATCGGCCGACCTCTTTGTGCCACTGGCTCCGCGGAGTCGGGAAGGCGTCGGTCGTGGAGCGAGTCAGAAGACCTGCCGCCGTGCCTGTGCGAATTGTGCTTCTACGGTGAATGGAAGGATTCTGCGGCTGCCGACTTACCCCCCCCCTTCAGTCTCGATGGTCAGCCCGTTTGCAGGTTCGTCCCTGCGGTGCTCCGCCTGGTCGGAGTGCCGGGAGGTGTTGTTCCATGCCCGTGCGGAGCGTGATGACGGACCATTTCGTTCAACCTAAAATTGATATGTATGAAGAAAACGGGTTTCATGGTGTCGTGTCTGCTGCTTCTGTGCGGCTGCCACGACCGAAAGGAGGGAGGCGTCGAACCTCCCGTACGTCAGCTGGAGGTGGCCTTTGCCGACGCCTCCGAGGTCGAATTTGCGCCGGGTGAGCAGCGCAGCATCCCCTTCACGGTCCGCAGCACGGAGTTCGCGGGGCTGGAGTTCGCGGCGGCGGCCGCGGGCGAGGATGCCTCCCAGTGGAAGCTCTCCGTCGAGCAGGGGAAGGCCGAGGCCGCATCCATGCCGTGCGTGCTGAAGGCGCAGGCCCCCGAGAAGGAGGTGAAGACGCGCCTTACGGTGACGGTGACCGCTCCGGAGGGGCTGCGCCGCGAGGCCTCGATTGCGGTGCGCGTGGTCGAACCGGCCGTGCCCGACCCGGAACCGGAGCCCGACCCGGGTCCCGCGGCCGAGGAGCTCAGTGCTGCGGGGCGCGCCAACTGCTACATCATTTCGGCGGCGGGCCGCTACATGTTCGACGCCACGGTGTGCGGCAACGGCTCGGGCGACGGGGCCTCCATCGCGCTCACCGACGACATGCGTGCCGACTGGCTCTGGGCCACGACGGGCGTCGAGGTGACGCTCGGCGAGGTGCGGCTCGATGCGGCTCGCGGGAGAATCTACCTCACGGTCGAGCCTTTCGTGGCGGGCAATGCGCTGGTGGTGCTGACCGACGCGCAGGGGGCCATCCTCTGGAGCTGGCACCTCTGGTTCACCGAACAGCCCGCGACGGTCACCTACGCCAACGGCCGCGTGATGCAGGACCGCAACTTGGGGGCCACCTCCGCCACGCCCGGCGAGACGACCGCCTACGGCCTCTACTACCAGTGGGGGCGCAAGGAGCCCTTCTGCGGGGGCGTGACGACCGAGAGCTCGGCCGAGAGCATGGCGCAGGCCCGGGCGGGTACCACGGTCAACCCCGCCTTTGCCGAGGCGCACGCCTGGCAGCAGGCCTCCGGTGCCGAGTTCTCGACACTCGAGTATGCCGCGGCGCACCCCATGACCTTCCTCTCGAACAAGGGGACGACGGGCACCTACGACTGGCTGGCCTCGCCGCGTGACGACCTGTGGGGCACGCAGAAGAGCATCTACGACCCCTGTCCTCCGGGCTACCGCGTTCCCGACCGCGATACGTGGGGCGACTTTGCCGACGAGGCGGACCGCTACATCGAGGGGGTGAGCACGTGGGACGGCACGCTCTACGGCATGACCTATACGCACGAGGGGACGAAGGACTGGTACCCCGCGCAGGGCTACCGCAACCGCGACCGGGGCAATCTCGTGGGGCTCGCCACGACGCGCACGGGTCACTACTGGTCGAACTACCGCTCGGGACGGACCATCTCGCACTTCTACATCTCCAAGCGGCTCAGTACGGGCAAGCTGCTCCAGCCCCAGTCGACCGACAAGTCCGACGCCGCCTACGGCTACAACGTCCGCTGCCAGCGCGAGTAGGCGCCGGCGGCCGGACCGATGGGCGGGGCAAATCTGGCTGTGACGGAGCCGGTCGGGAGCGGCTGCGGTGTTACGATGCGATGACGTTGCGGTGAAACCTGCCTTCGGGCGGTGCACCTTCGCGGAAAAAGGGCTATCTTTGTACCTGTTATGAAGAAGACTGCGACAATCCTGCTTGTCTGGACGCTGAGCCTCCTTGCGTGGGGCGGTGTCCGGGCCGCGAACCCCGAGGGCGAGGTCCGCAACCTGATTTTCATGGTGGGCGACGGCATGGGTCTGGCCCATGTCTCGATGCTGATGGTCGAGAACGGCTACGCGCCGACCTCGTTCGACCGCGCACAAAGCGTGGGGCTGGTCTGCACGCGCTCGGCCAACAACCGCGTGACCGACTCGGCCGCCGCGGCGACGGCGCTTGCAACGGGCCACAAGACCGGCAACGGAACCATCGGCCAGTCGCTCGATGGCGAGCGCTACGAGTCGCTCATGATGCGCGCCGAGAAGGCCGGTCTGCGGAGCGGCATCGTGGTGAGCTGCTACCTGCAGCACGCCACGCCGGCGGCCTTCTACGCCCATGTGGCCCGGCGGGGTGATGTCGATACGATTACCCGCGATTTGTTGGCGAGCGGCGTCGACGTGCTCTTCGGGGGCGGCCGCAAGTGGCTTGCGGAGGAGTGCTCCGACGGAGGCACCTATTTCGACGCCTTCCGCCGACGCGGGTATACGGTGGTCGACCGGTTTGAGCAGACCGACACGCTCCACAGCGGACGAGTCCTGGGGGCCTTTGCCGAGAAGCACCTCGAGGCGGCGCCCCGGCGCGGCGACTACCTTCCGCGGGCGACGCGCAAGGCGCTCGAGCTGCTCACGGCCGACGATTCATTGCACCGCGGCTGGATGCTGCTTGTCGAGGGGTCGCTCATCGACATGGCGGCCCACGACAACGATGCCGAACGCCTTCTGGCCGAGATGCGCGACTTCAACGCCGCCGTTGGTGAGGCGATGGACTATGCCGATGCACACCCCGGAACGCTCGTGGTGGTCGTAGCCGACCACGAGACGGGCGGGCTGTCGATTCCGGCCAACGACGAGGACTTCACGCAGGCCGAAAACGGTCTGCAGTACAACTTCGGCTCGAAAAGCCATACCGGAACGCTCGTGCCGGTATACTTCTACGGCACGGGGGCCGGGCGCCTGGGCGGTGTGATGGACAACACGCAGCTCTCGCAGCGTCTGGCTCGGCTGCTCGGCCTGCCGCAGAACTGATGCTGCGCTCCGGAGCGGTCGGCGCCTCTGCCGCACCTCTTCCCGGCCGCATATTGACCCCTTCCCGCCCCGGATGGAGCGGAACGACAAAAAAGAGGGTGCCCGCTGAACCAGGTCGGGCGCCCTCTTCCGCTTGATGGTCGGATATGTTCTCTCTGTCCGCTTCTTCCCGGGTCCCTTCAGACTCGGGCTATTCGGTCGGTAAAACGGTGATGTTTCCTTGGACTGTTGCGGTGGAGTTGTCGGTCTTTTTCTCTTCGATGGAAAAATCGACCACCAGTACCTTCTTTACGAGGACGATTTTGCCTTTGTGGCGGCCGGGCGTCCAGCGGGGCGAGTTCTTGAGCGCACGTTTCACCTCTTCATACAGCGATATGTCGGCAATCTTGAGGGGCCGGACGTTTGAGACCGAACCGTCGCGCTCGATTACGCACGTGCAGATGATGCGCCCTTCGATTCGCTTCCTGAGCGCTTCAGCCGGGTAGCGTATCTGTGTCTGGAGCCACTGGGAAAAGGCATGTGGGTTTCCATCCCGGAAGAGGGGCATCGTATCGACTTTCAGATATGGGATGTCTTCGATTGGTGGTATCACGTCATCTTCTCCATCGAGGACAATGGGAGTCACAATTGAGATTGGGGGAAGCTTGAAATCCACCGGGACGACCAGCTTCACGCGGACCGTTTTGCCCTTCTGCATGCCGGGGGTCCAGCGGGGTGAGGTTGCAAGCACGCGCCGCACCTCGTCGGTGAGCAGCCGGTCGGGTGACTGCAGTGCCGTGATGTTGGAGACCGAGCCGTCGCGCTCGACGACGAACGAGCAGACGACGCGTCCCTCGATTTGCTGTTCGATGGCCTTGGCCGGGTAGCGCACCTGAGTCTGGAGCCATTGGCGGAACTTTCCGAGGTCACCGCCCTCGAACGAAGGCATCGTTTCACCCCCGGGGAAGGGGAAGCCCTCTGTCTCCCGGGCCATCTCCCGAATGTTTTGGGTCCTTATATCCACTACGCCGAAGCGTCCCCGTTCCTCGCCGTAATTATCCACGGCTATCTCGGCCGGAATGATGGTCAAATTATAGATGTTTGTCGGAATGTCGTTGGAGTCGGTTTCGATGCCGTCGACCAGGTAGAGCGGTGTTCCCGCCACGCCATTCTTGTCACAAAAGTCGGTGGACCGAATACCTTTGGCCTGTTTGGGCTGTCGGGCCTCGTTGTCCGTATCGCCGGCGCTTTTGTCGAGTATGACAGACTGCGAGAAGCGCTCCTCGCGGGGAACTTTGACCAGTCGGGTCTCATAGCCCGTGCGGGAGACCTCGAGCAGGTGCCCCTGCGGTACGGTCAGTTCGACCACCCCCTTTTTGTCGGTGACCGCACTCAGCGTGGAGCCCTTGACGCGAACAATCACCCCCGAGGCGTCCCGTTTCGTCGTGGCGTGTTTCCCGTTCCGAGTAAAGTCCCTCAAGGCGACTACAAGGTGTACGCGGCAGCCCTTGTCCGAGGGCCAGACCTCCGGCGTGGCAGCTGCGGGCTGCTGCAGGTTCATTTCGGTGGTGACGGCGGGAGTCTCGGCCGTGGCAGCAGGTGTTGCAGCCGGTGTAGTTGCGGCGAGTGCGGCCGGTTCGGCGGTCTCGGCCGGCAGAATGACTGCGGCTCGTGAGGTGAAGGCAAAGGCGCAGAGCAGTCCGATGATGAAGGGCAGTGTGGCCGCAAGTCGGAGCCGTGCATGACGGCTCGGGGTCTTCGAAGTCATCATTTTGAGTCGTTTTTTGGTTAATGAACTGCGCAGCCCGTTGGCTATTTCCGGACTATAACCGAAAAGCTGCATGAAGAGGGTATCTATGTAGCTGTTGAGTGCATATCCCGATGCGAGCACGTCGCTGTCGGCCTCGTACTCCTCGACCTCGACCAGCCGCCGTGCGGCGAGCCAGACGAAGGGGTTCCACCACAGCGCCGCCTTGAGGAGCTCCATGGCGAGCCGCTCCAGCGAGTGTCGGCGGCGGATGTGGCTCGCCTCGTGCAGCAGCACCGCCTCCAGCTCGCGGGGCGGGAGCTGCTCCCAGACGTAGACCCTGCCGAAGAGGGAGAACGCGGCGCACTGCTGCCGCGTGCGGACGAGTGTCATGCTGCCCGTGCGGGTGACTGCGGCGCCGTGGCCGAGCTGCCGGATGCGCCACAGCTGGGCGGCGGCGGCTCCGAGCACCGCGGCCGCACCTGCGGCGTAGAGCCATGTGAGGAGCTCCCCGGCCGTGATGCGTTCCGCCTCGACCACCGTTGCAGGCATCGCCTCGGCAGGGACGGGGAGCCCGCTCTGCGGAGCGGGCGCTGCCGTGAGGTAAATCACCTCGCCCGGATAGAGGGGAATCCGCAGCAGCGGGATGACGGCGGCGAGCAGCGGCAGGGCAAGCAGCCAGCCGCGGCACCAGCCGAAGGCGACGCGGCGGTCGAGCAGCAGGCGGTAGCAGGCGTAGAGTACGCCGCCGCAGGCGAGCGATTCGAGGAGGTAGGTCGTCAGCTCCTTCATGGTTTGTCCGTTTTTGAGGTTGGTTGACTGAGTGCGGGGAGTCGGCGGCTCCGGGCGCTATTTGCGGATGGAGTGCATGATTTCGAGAATCTCCTCCATCTCCTTGATTGAAATCTGTTCGTGCTGCGAGAAGAAGGAGACCATCTGAGCCAGCGAGCCGTTGAAGTAGGAGCCCAGCATCGACTGCATGACGTTTCGGGCGTAGGACTCCTTGGCCACGAGCGGGTGGTAGCGGTGGCTCTTGCCCTCGGCCGTGTGGCCGACAAAGCCCTTGTTCTCCAGAATCTTGAGGAACGTGGCCACGGTCGTGTACTTGGGGTGCGGCTCCCGGGTGCAGGCAATCACCTCGTTGACCGTCGCCTCGCCCAGCTGCCAGAGTATCTGCATGATTTCCTCCTCGCCGCGCGTGAGCGACTGGGCGGGGGTGCTGTTGTTCGTCTTTGTATCCATGGTTTTTCTACGTTTTTTATGGTTTGTGAGCTCTCGGACGGAGCTGCTGTTCGTCGGGTTCAGGCTCCTTCCTGCCCGCTTTTCGGGGTGGGGCGGTTGCGTTGAGGCCTTCCGTTTGCCGGGGTGGTGCTGGTTGCCATCCGTCCTTTCTGCTTCTGACGTCGGTACGGGTTGTTTTTCCCGCCCCTCTGTCCGATGCGCCACCGTGTCGCGCTTTCTGCACTTTCTCACGCTGCGACGGGTTGCTTCTTCCGCCCCTTCGTTCGGTGCGCTGGGGGCTTATCTTTCTCTGCTGTGTTCTCCCCATGCAAATATTCTACTAATTTTTTAGAAATGCAAATATTTCTTCTAAAATTTTAGTAGACTGAGCGCTTTTATCCGTAGAGAGTGGGTGAAGGGGACGGGCATGGAGGCGGAGGGTTGTTAAGGAGGGAATGTCGAGGCTGTTGGGAGGCTGTTCGGAGGCAGTTCGGTCGCATGAAGGGGCGCGGAGCGGTTCAAGTGGGGTGGTGTGTCGTCGGCCGGTGGATAAGGTGAGGTTGGCGCAGCTTCGAATGAAGGGGTGCAGCTCCGAAGACAGTGACGCGCGGTGGAAGGGCAGTTTGGATGCGGGGTTTGTCAGGCGCTCAGCCCGGGCAAAAAGAGCCCCGGCGGGCGGACTGCCCGTCGGGGTGTGGTATTACGGGATAATGGGGCGGTGCAACAGGCCCTCCGTATGAGAAAGGCGTCCTCCCGAACGGTCTTACCGGCGGCGCTCCTCCTCGTTGTCCTTTTCGAGCTTTTGGTCCTCCTCCCAGTCGAACCAGGGGAAGTCGCGGCGCCCGCCCAGCGAGAAGCGGGTGTAGGTGATGGGGAGCCCCTTCTCGAGAAAGAGCGTCTCGTAGGCCGTCTTGACCGAGAGCGTCTCGTCGGCAAAGCCCGAGCCGTAGATGTCGGGTTCGGAGACTTCGCACGGCAGCGCGAAGCGGCGGATAACCTCGTTCGTGTAGGCGTAGAGGTGTTTCGAGTCGGTCTTGAGGTTGAGCCACCCGTCGGGACGCAGCAGTTGGGCATAGCGCTCGAGGAAGAGCGGCGAGGTGAGGCGTTTCTTGGCCCGGCGTGTCTTGAGCTGCGGGTCGGGGAAGGTAATCCAGATTTCCGAGACCTCCCCCTCGCCGAAGAGGTGGTCGATGAACTCGATGCGCGTGCGCAGGAAGGCGGCATTGGTCATGCCCCGCTCGGTGACCGTCTTGGCGCCGCGCCACATGCGGGCCCCCTTGATGTCGATGCCGATGAAGTTGCGCCCGGGCTCGCGTTCGGCCAGCGCCACGGTGTATTCACCCTTGCCGCAGCCCAGTTCGAGGACGATGGGATGGTCGTTGTGGAAAAAATCGCGCTGCCAGTGCCCCTTGAGCGGATGGTCGCAACGGAATATGTCGTCGAATTCGGGCTGCACAAAGCACTTGAAGGTGAGGTTTTCGCTGAAACGGCGCAGTTTGTCTTTTCCCATGACGGATTGGTCGGTTTATTCTGTTTTTACGATGTTGATGCCCACCGCCTCGATGCCGCGCTGCGGCGTTGCGGGGGCGATGACGAGGCGGTAGCGGCCCGTGTCGGGCAGCACGACCCGGCTCCGGAAGGGAGCCTCGCAGACGCGGCTCCGTGCGGCGGGCAGCTCGCTGCGCTCGGTGCGGAGCACGAAGCGCTCCTCGAAGCGGAGCGAGTCGGGCGAGAGGAGCATCACGCGCAGCGGCAGCGAGTCGGCCTCGAAGCGTTCGTTGCAGCGGATGAAGAGGTGCAGGTCGCGCAGCGTGGTGGTGTCGCTGTTGGTAAAC
Organism: Alistipes sp. Marseille-P5061; assembly: GCF_900290115.1. Classification (GTDB taxonomy): domain Bacteria; phylum Bacteroidota; class Bacteroidia; order Bacteroidales; family Rikenellaceae; genus Alistipes; species Alistipes excrementigallinarum. The sequence continues at coordinate 918,290 of NZ_LT985748.1, read as the reverse complement.
GACAGGAGCGCCGGCCGGCTCCAGTCACGAGCGTCGACATCGACTGCGACGCTCTGCGTGTGGGCCATGCAGCCGCCCGCGGCGGCGCAGACCGTCGTTGCGGCGAGCAGCATCCATCCCCGGCGCATCCCCGTGCGGAGGGCTTTGCCCGCGCATGAGGCGACGCTCCATACGCTCCCTGCAGCCCCCGCATGCTCCGCCGCGCGCATGTTGCTGCGCTGTGCGACGGTCTCAGCCGTGCTGTACGGTCGATTCTCTCTACGGCTCGATGCCTTCATGATTGTTCCTAGCGTTTGCCCGCTCCATGTCCGGTTTTCGTCTGGATGGCGTGCGGGTTATCAGGCTTCCTCCGCCTTGCGGCCCCCTTCGGGGCGGCTCTTCGTGCGGCGCTCGTCGCCTCCGGCGGCTCCGTTCGGACGCGGGCGGTTGTGTCGGCTGCGGTTGCGGTTCTGACGCGGACGGTTGCCCTGAGCCTCTCCCTCCGCACGCTGTTCGGCCGGGGCGGCGGTGCGCTCCTCGCGGTGCTCCTGACTGCCGTTGGCTCCGTTGCCATTGTTTCCATTGCCTCCGTTGTTGCGGCGGCGCGAACGGTCGTTGCGGCCGTGTCCCTTCTCGGCACCGCCGCGCTGCGGCGCTGCGCCGTTCTCAGCCGTCGGACGGGCCTCCTCGGCCGAGCCTTCGGCCTGTTGCGCGGCGGCTCCGTTGCCGTTCTCGCGGCGGCTGCCGTGCTGACCGTTGCGGCCGTTTTCACGGCCGTTTTCGCGGCGGTTGCGGTTGCGGCGGCTGCGGCGTTTGGTGTTGTCGAAGCGCGTGATGCTGTCCTCCTCCGAACGGAACGACGGTTCGTCGGTTTCGGGTTCGAGGTCGCTGTCGTCCTGCAGCTGCTCGGCGCGCTTGCCGGCACGGTTGAGCGCCAGAATCTCCTTCACGCGCGAGACGGGCAGCGTGATGATGTTGGCCATCGAATCCTTGCTGCTGCTGAACGACATCGTTCCAGCCAGAATGTCGCTCTTCACCAGATGGAACTCCCCTTCGTCGGTCAGCAGCGGCTCGCGCAGCCGCGGGAACTCCTTGCGGGCATCGGCATAGGCGTCGTATTCGTACATCAGGCAGCACTTGAGCTTCGAGCACTGTCCGGCGAGCTTCTGGGGGTTGAGCGAGATGTCCTGCGTGCGGGCGGCTCCCGTGGTGACGCTCGAGAAGCTCGACATCCACGAGGCGCAGCACAGCTCGCGGCCGCAAGCGCCCAGACCGCCGATGCGGCCCGCCTCCTGGCGCGCTCCGATTTGCTTCATCTCGATGCGGATGTGGAACCGCTCGGCGAAGACCTTGATGAGCTCGCGGAAGTCGACGCGCTCGTCGGCTATGTAGTAGAAGATGGCCTTGATTTTGTCGCCCTGGTACTCCACGTCGCCGATTTTCATGTTCAGACCCATGTCGGCGGCGATTTGCCGCGAGGCAATCATCGTCTCGTGTTCGAGGGCGATGGCCTCCTGCCAGCGTTCGATGTCGTAGGGCTTAGCCTTGCGGTAGATTTTCTTGTACTCGCCGTTGTAGGGGGTGAATCCCGTGCGGCGCATCTGGCGGGCCACCAGGTCGCCCGTCAGCGAGACGATGCCGATGTCGTGGCCCGGCGAGGCCTCGACGGCGACGATGTCGCCCCGCTTGAGGTCGAGGTGGTTGACGTTCTGGTAGAACGAGCGGCGCGTATTCTTGAAGCGCACCTCCACGATGTCGTTCGGCAGGTTGACGGGATAATCCTCGAGCCACGAGGTTTCGTGGAGCTTGAAGCACCCCTCGCAGGGGAGCGCCTCGCACTCGGAACCGCAATCGCAGAAGCTGCAGCCGCGTCCCATTTCGGGTTTGCAGCAGTTTTTATGGTGGTTTACGGTTTGGTCCATGGTGTAAAATTTCCGTAAAGATACAAAAATTTTCCGATTCCTTACGCGGCCGTGCGCAGGCGGTGAACGCTGCGTCGGATGCGGAGTATCAGCATGAGGGCGGCGGCCGAGAGGCCGAACGAGAAGCCCACGAAGAGGCCCGAGGGCCCCATGCCGAGCGTGAAGCCCAGCAGATAGCCCACCGGCAGGTTGAGCACCCAGTAGGAGACCAGCGCGATGGGCATGATGATGTGCACGTCCTGGATGCCGCGCAGGATGCCCACCGAGACGTTCTGCACACCGTCGGCCAGCTGGTAGAGCGCCGCAAAGAGCATCAGCTCCGAGGCGATGGCGATGACCTCGCTGTTCGAGGTGAAGAGGGTGGGAATCCAGGCGTGGAGGGCGATGAAGCAGAGTGCGGCCAGCGTGTTCCACGCCAGCACGAGGTGGTACGAGGCACGTGCGGCCAGCGTCAGTTCGCCGATGTTGCCCCGCCCGTAGCAGTGCGAGACGCGGATGGTCGTCGCCGCGCCAATCGAGAGGACAATCATGAAGGCGCAGTTGCCCAGCGTCATGGCTATCTGGTTGGCGCTGAGCGCCTCCTTGCCGAACCAGCCCATCATGATGCCCGTGCCGACGAAGGCCGACGATTCGAGGAACATCTGTGAGGCGATGGGCAGTCCCATGCGCAGCAGCGAGCGGATGTCGCGGCGGTTGAGGCTGCGCAGCGAGAAGCCGCGCAGGTAGAGTCGGTAGCGCGGGCGCTTGAGGAAGTAGCCCACCATCAGCAGCGGGGCGATGGCGCGCGAGAGCAGCGTGCCCAGACCGGCGCCTTCGGCCCCCATCTCGGGAAATCCGAGGTTGCCGTAGATGAACAGGGCGTTGAAGCCGATGTTGCAGAGGTTGGTGAAAATCGTCACGGCCATCTCCACGCGCGTGTTGCCGACCCCTTCGAGGAACTGCTTGAAGGCGAAGAAGAGCATCAGGAAGGGCATGCTGTAGACCAGCATGTGGTAGTAGGGGATGGCCATGTCGACCACCTCGACGGGCTGCCCGAGGCGGTAGAGCAGCGGTGTGGCGGCATACTGCAGCGCTCCGACGGCGAAGCCCAGCGTCGTGTAGAAGAGGATGCCGTTGTGGAGCAGCCGGGCCGAACGCTCGCGCTCCCTGCGGGCGTAGAGCTCGCCGACGAGGGGCGTAAGTCCCAGCGCGACCCCCACGGCCGCGATGAAGAGGATGAAGAAGACCGAGCCGCCAAACGATACGGCGGCCAGCGGCGTGGAGTCCTCACCGCCGTAGCGGCCGACCATCAGGTTGTCGGCCACCTGGGTGAGAATCTGTCCCACCTGGGTCAGCACGACGGGGAAGGCCAGCCGCAGGTTAGCACGGTATTGCTCCTTGTATGTTGCGAATCGGTACATGCGTCGTATGGCAGTAGGGCTGCAAAGGTACGAATAATTCTCCCGAAAACCGACCATCCTTCAAGATTCGTTCCTGCCCGCATACGGCAAAGGCCGGACGGGAGCGACTCCCGTCCGGCCTTCGTCACCTCGCGTAGGCCGGTTTCCGCATGTCCGGCCTCTACGATTGTCGCCTCTCAGAGAACCCGGACGCAGCGTACGCTGCAGCCCGAAGCCCGCTTGTTCGAATTGAACATCACGTAGTTGGCGTTGAAGTCGACCATCTTCGAGCTTCCTGCGTCAACGGACGAGGTCCAGTAGTATCCTTCGCGTCCCTGGGGGCCGGGAATGAGGCGGAGGACACCCGAATTGTTGGCCATCTGTCCCGCGGCGGGGAAGAACGAGTGGGCGTTGGTGAAGGTCCAGCCGTTGTTGAACGAACCATCGGAGAGGATGGACGACGAGTCAAATGCTGCAGCGCCCGTTGCGGTGAAGCCCGTGAAGACCTTCAGAGGTGCCACCATGTATCCCTCGGGGCAGGGGTCGTAGATGGTCTTGACGGGGGCCGTCTCGTCGGGGTTGCCCCAGAGGTGGTCGTTGCGGTGGGTGAGCGTCTCGGCATCGTCCGAACCGCCCAGACCGTACCAGTCGAACATGTTGTTGTAGGTGCCCGTGAAGAACATCTCGGGATACTGGATGGCCTCCTGCAGCGTGGCGGCATCCGACGTGGTCGAGGTGGCGTATCCCACCATGGGCTGGTAGTCCGTGTCGGTGTAGACGACCGAACCATCCATGAGTGCGCCTCCGCTGTTGAAGCCTACGTAGGGGTCCTTTCTGCCCCACTGGTACTTGAGGCCGTCGTACGAGGAGAGGCTCCCTTCGGGCTGGGTCCATTCGCCCAGGTTGCGGTCCATGATGGTGAACTGCTCACCCTCGGCGTTGGTACAGGCCACATCCTTCACCTCGCTGTTTGCCCAGATGTGCCAGCTCCAGAGGATGGTGCCCCGCTTGCGCGGATAGGGCTCCGTGACGGGCTCGCCGTCCGTTACGGCGATGACGGCGTTGCCGTTGATGGTTCCCGAGGTGGTGAAGAGCACCTTGCCCTCCTTCGTCAGCTCGACGCTGGCGATGACACCGCCGGCCTCCGAGCCGGTCTCCCACAGCACCATCACATCCTTGGGTTCCAACTTGACGGGGGCATCAAGACCCGCAGTAGCGATGCCGTTGCCCATGACGGTGGCATCGAACTGATAGGTGGTGTTGGGCTGCGTGACGATGTAGCAGTTGGCATAGGCGCCGTTGGCGTTCAGGTCGACGGCATCCGCCACGGGAGCGGCAATCCGGACGCCGATTTCACCGTAGGCGCTCAGACCGGCGGCCGAGAGGGCGATGACCGAAACCTTGCCCTCCGTCTCGGCGAAGGTGTTCTCCTCGACCGGGGCCGTAATCTCGATTTTATCCTCCTTGAAGGCTACCTTCCAGCCGTCGGGCTTGCTGATTTGGGTATTCACGGCGCCCGTCATGGTGTAGTCGACGGCGACGGTCTCGCCGAAGGAGAACTCCAGCGGACCCTCCGTGTCGAATGAGAAGCTCAGCTGCTGGGTGACCGGAAGGTTGACAACGGTGCCGTCCATCAGCTCGATGACCAGCATGCCGTTCTCGAAGCGGACATCCTTGAAGAGGCTCTTCCCGTCTTCGCCCGAGGCTGCGACGCCGGTATCCTCCCACGTCACTCCGCCGTCGGCCGAGATTTCCCACGTTTCGGTCTCGGGGTTGATGCGTACGCGGGGCGCCACGGCAGCGGCCGGAATGCGGTTGCCCTCCTGGTCGGTCAGGAAGACAACGGTGCCTTCGGGGTTCTTGTAGGCCCACCAGTAGTCGCCCTCCTCCTCGACGACGATGATGGCCGGGGACCAGTCGCCCGAACCGCTCATGTCGATGGTGACGGTCGTGCCGTCGGAGAAGGTGATGGTCCATCCGTTTCCGGTCTGCACGGCCGAGTCTACGGTGACCTCCTTCTGGTTGAGTTTTTCGATGATGGTTTTCAATGCGTCAATCTCCTCCTGCATCGACTTTTCCAGTTGGTCAAGCCGCTCCGAAAGTCCGTTTACAGACTTCCAAAGGTCCGAGTCGTCGTAGGAGCAGAAGGTCAGTGAGAGCGTCAGCATTGCCGCCAGCAGGCAGCGCAGCAATTTCATTGGGGCAAGCTGTTTCATAGGTAATATATGTTAAGATGGGTTTCGTATACAAAGTAAATGATTTATACGCAAAAAATCGTTAACCTAAGTTCATGCCTCCAGATTTTGCATTTTCGGCAGATTATGGTTAATATTGCGTGCATGAACAAGGATTTGAAACAACTGGTCAAGGAAGAGTGTAAGTTCATGCCCTCCGACGCCCTTGTGGAGCGCTTTCTCGGGGCGATGGAGGAGATTCAGGTCAAACCGCGCCGCCGCATCATCGATTTCGGAAAAATCTGCACCGACGTGTTCTGCGTCAAGAGCGGCATCGTGCGGCTTTTCCATGTGGACGACGCCAAGGAGTCGACCTTCGGCTTTGCCTCTCCCGGTACGATATTCATGTCGCCGCTCTCGTTTTACCTCGACGCACCGGCCTTTCTGATGGCCGAAACCTGCAAGATACCCGCCACACTGCTGCGGATGAACCGTGCAACCTTCTATTCGTTCATCAACGGCTCGGACGAGTTCGCCCGCTGGATGTTCAGCCTGGCATCGGCCCAAATCTGCATCTGCGAGCGGAAGCTTTCGCTCATCAACGGCTCGGCCATGGAGCGTTATCAGGCCGTGCTGAAGAATCGGCCGGAGATTGTCGAGGCGGTAACCGACCGCGTGCTGGCCTCCTATCTGGAGATTACGCCGCAGCACCTCTGCCGGCTCAAGCAGCAGCTCCGCGACAAGCATTCATAGTCACCCGTTCGCCCCCCTCCGGCGATTCGTCTTTGGCGATTTGCCTCCGGCGATTTGTTCCGGTATTTGTCCGCAACTCTCTGCCCGGCCTGTCTGTCCGCGGCATTTGTTTTCGCCTGCTTATCCGCCTGTCTGCCAGCGACGTTTGTCCGCGCCAGTTCGTCCAAGACTTTTTGTCTGCGGTGTTTGCCTACGCCTGTTTGCCCGCGCCTGTGTCGCTGCCATTATCCGATGTTCGCTGCCCGGGATATTGTTCCGGAGAGTTGCCCTGTGGTGGGGGATTCCGGTTGCTCCGGACTCTTTTTGCCGCCGAGAGCAGTACGGAAAAACAAAAAGACCCGATTTCAAGTTGAAATCGGGTCTTTCGTGTGGTACCACCAGGAATCGAACTATGCGATCAAGTGTCTGTATCTCTTTGAATTGGATTTCGGCAAAAGGGACTGTCTCCCGCGGTTGCTCCACCGAAAAACCGCACCATTTTGCAGGGTTTCACGGGGTCGATTTCCTATTACGTTGCAAAGATAACCTTTTATTTTGAAAAGCAAGCAGATGCCTTCCGATTTTGCTCCGCTTTTTATCGTCCTTTCCGAGTTTATAATGCGATGCAATTCTGATCCTGATTTCAGAGTGGAAGTTAGAATCTCTTGTACGGAACCATAGTATAGTAATAGAAAGAGCCAGAATACATTGATTCTGGCTCTTTCTATTTTCCCATCTCAATACCGCCGAAGCAGTAAAATTTAGATTCGGCAAGTAGCCCGCAAGCTGAAAAGGCTCAATGCGTCTCAATACCGCCGAAGCAGTAGAATTTAGATTCGGCAAGTAGCCCGCAAGCTGAAAAGGCTCAATGCGTCTCAATACCGCCGAAGCAGTAGAATTTAGATTCATATCGCCAATGCCGAGTATGTCGTCTTAGCCAGAAAGTCTCAATACCGCCGAAGCAGTAGAATTTAGATTCATATGAATTTCCGGTAGGTACCCTCATCACTGCGACAGTGTCTCAATACCGCCGAAGCAGTAGAATTTAGATTCGATCTTCTGGCCTTGAGGAGCACTCCGAAAGAAAAGTCTCAATACCGCCGAAGCAGTAGAATTTAGATTCCACTGGGCTATTCTGGAAGAAGTCGGTCGTATGAGTCTCAATACCGCCGAAGCAGTAGAATTTAGATTCTTACCTGCTGCACTCCGCAGCCGAGCGTTCTCAAGTCTCAATACCGCCGAAGCAGTAGAATTTAGATTCATTAGCGAATTTTGTGGTCCGGACCGGCGCTACAAGTCTCAATACCGCCGAAGCAGTAGACTGCGAATAATCCATCCACACGTATCGAATGCCAAAGAACCTCCGACCCGTCTTCCAAATTGGGAATCGTTCCAAAAACAAATATAGGCATAAAAAATCACTCCTGCAACTGTTTTCGTGTGTAAAAGGTTGCATGGGCAGCCAAAAAACCGTATATTTGATATATCCATCCTGACCCTGACCGATGAAACCGCGCCGCATCATCCTGATCCGGCATGGCGAGTGCCATGCGAACAACGACGAAAGCAAATTCGCCACGGAGCCCGACTATACAATCGAACTCACGCCAAAGGGTGTGAAGCAGGCCCGTCAGGCCGGACACGCATTGAAAGAGTTGCTGGGTGACGAATCGGTCTATTTCTACATCTCGCCGTTTTGGCGAACCCGCTCGACCTTTGAGAATATTGTCCGCTCCTTTCCCCGGAGCCACGCTTCAATGCTGTACGACACACCTAAAACACAATCTGCTGGGCCGCGTGTGCAACGACAACAAGGAGGGAAGAGCAGGTCGAGGATCTGGGCAGGTCTTCCGCACGGGAGACTGCAGCTATACGATGAAGAGCCTGGGGAACAATGGCAGGTTCTCTGTGAGAAATGGGGTCACGATTATCGCAGTTTTCGACAACTAGCCGATAATCAGGCATTCAAGGCCAGCTTTACCTAATCTGAATTACGAGGCAAGGATTCAGTTGATGATCTATACGACGAATTGGGTCGTGTGTCTGCAGAAGGACTTTCGATGGGTCATACGCATGCGGGTAGCCATGCTCCTACCTGAGACCGGTTCCACAGATAGATCTGGATCAAAAATTATTCCCTAATTGAAAGTGAAAAAGAAAAGAGAAAAATAAGATCAACACCTGCGGCATGTTAATCTGAATCTAAGAATCACTATATTTGCATACCTAAAAGATCTGAGAGCCCTCCCCTCACACTTTTTGAAACACTAGCAGTTGTAAAAGTTGTTGGATAATTCTACTATGAATTAAAATAATACAAAGGTCTTTGATTCGAAGACTTTTTATGCGGTCTTATATTCGCAATGATTGAAAAAAGCAATATTTGACAACTCAAAATCGTGCTCAACGGCTAAAATGGCGTGATAATATGCCATGATTTATAACATCTTTCCCCAGTCCAATGCCTAACGGGAGCGATAAATTTGTCCGAAAATCAAGAGTCATGGAAATCATTTGACATCCTTTATAAGAATAAGATCCCATAACGATTGACCCTGGTCGAATAGTTACCCAAAAACGATGTTCGATTTGCCAATTAACACCTTTTGCAAATGAAATAATATTACCTGTAAGAATAGCTTCAAGCTCCGCCAACCGTTCTTCTTTGGATTCTAATTCTTGCCAAGTCTGGTAATTTTTCTGATTGAGAGGAATCCAGTGTTTAATATGGTATTCTATAGGCGCATCCAATTCTTTTAGGCAAAATTCTTTAATTCGGACATTTTCAACGCTTAGCGGTCCTCGTTTTATATTGTTCAGAAAAATATGGTCAATTAAAAAGTTGCTGCTAAAAAGAAATTGTATTTGCTCTATACCGTCATTGATACATAGGATTGCGGCCTTACCATTAAGAATTCGATATTGAATGAGGGGGTAGTGGTAAAGGTATCCCTTTTCACTGTGGTTGTGGTATAGCGTATGTTCCTTACCTACAGCTTGAATAATAGCTCCACGGAAGGAATCTAATTCATCATACCGCAAGGGTAAATCGAATTGAATAGTCATTAATCGAAGAGTTGTCATATCAATAATACCGGAATCTAACAAATTGGAATCGTGATATTTTTGCGCCATCAGCTTGATATGATATGATTCTTTCGGTAGTAGACGCAACTACGGAATAACCGGATTGTAATAAACGTCCTACTAAATGGAAACAGAATACATGCTCTCCGGTGACATGAAAGACCGTATCGGGACCATATTTAAGAGCTTCGATTTGGCATTGGTTGAAAAAATCTTCAACCATAGGAAGTAGCTCCTCTCGGGATAATTCAGGATTGATTGAAGGGAAAGCAATATCCTTGATAGCTCCCCAATGCTTAATAGCATTCTGTTTTTGTACCTTTCCCCATTGCTCATGGGGATGATTGGATACATTGATTAGCATATTATTCTTTTATCCGAATATCAAAAGTTTATACTTGTTTAGATAGTTTGCCAAATCCTCAATCATTCTCTGAGGATTGTCAGCATCGCCTCTTCTGTTATGGGCAATGGCGTTGCGATTACTCGAAACCTCTTTGAACAAATATGCATAAGCGGTTAGATTTGCTTTGTCCGCAATTATTGCTTCTATTCTTTTTTTTGCATCAGACTTATGATCTTCTGGTTGACGTAAAATGCCAAATAGATGTTTCATACTTTCGCGCCTGCCATAATCAAGAGGATCTCTGCCATCTTCTTCACATGCTCGTGTTACAATGGCTTCGTTGAGCGAAATATAGGCTGCTGCATAGTTGTGGTTGTCATATTGCCAGCAAGCCAGATGATATTGAAAGTTAGAGTGCCTGTATGAATCATCTGCTTTTATATTCAATTGTTTTATAAAATTCTCAATAACTGGCGAAATAACCATTTGGGCAATTCGGGGCAGGTGCTCATTCTTGCGAATAGACAATAATTGTTGGCATTGATTCTCGAGGGCTGCCAGATAATTGAGATTCTTAACATTGGAGAACTCCACAAGTTTTTGTTTTAGATTCTCATCAATCGATCCAAGCAGTTCTGCTATTTTATACGCATCGCCAAACTCCAGGAAACTATATGCTCCGGATATCCAATCATTGGCTTCCAATATGTTTTTCATTTCGACTATGGGTGAATAGCCTAACTCGGAGACCATTTCCAACATACCGTAACAGATGTGACTGATGCGAATCTTTTTTTCACTGACATTCCTCAAATATATAAGCAGATTCATCACATACATTGGTAATGAACGGAATGAATGTGTAATATCGATTATTAATTCGTCCTCTTTCTCAAGATAATGTTCCAATCCTAGAATGATATTGGAGTTTTCGCGGATTTCTTGACTATTAAGCCCATACCGAATTGGAATAACTTTCGAGCCATTACCCAATGCCGCCTCAATATGCTCAATATGGGGTATTGTCAATTCACTCTTATGATTGGCTGCGGTACAATAATCACTGATTTCACACCAAATATTTTCGTCAAAATGATTATTCTTGCTTCCAAAGTAACTATATACCTCATCCCACATGGAATGAACAGTGCCAAGCAGGAAGATTTTGTCTACCTGGTATTTAGTATGAATAGCGGCAGCTACGAATGAATATCGGAAGTCTTTATCAGAGTCATCAAAACGATAATTTGCCACTCGATATTGTCGTGCGGATCGGTCTCCTATTAGAGCACCTGTTCCTAAAAATGAAATCAATACACGTGCCATATGCTACAAATTTATATCTAAAAATACAGATTTTTTATTGTATAACTATTTCTTTTCGAAAAAAACTTTATCTTTGAGAAAGATAAGTTATTTGTAGGAAGTTTAGTAATATATTTCTACAATGCGATAATCAGAAGGTAATATAAAAATGGCTCTTTGATATGTTGTTCCCCTCCGAAAAACGTATTTTTTGCAACTAAAAATCGAAGAAACAGATTGCTATGCAGTATCTTGCGCCTTACAGGCGTAGCCATATCCATTATAACAAGGATTACAACTAAATTTCGTGAATGTATCTCCAGCCGATAGGTGTAAGTCATATCCATTATAACAAGGATTAACCGGGACGTAATCAGAGGAAACAACAGATTGAAGAGGGAGGGAAATCCCGTCGACCTATACAAAAGAACACAAATGACCGAACATCTGTTTCATACGCTGCAAGAGGAGCATCTGCTCGATGCAAAAATTCCGGTGGATGCAGGCGATGCGCCTGCTAGGTGGCTTGCGGCTGCGGAAAAGCCCGTTGCAAAGGAGCTCATTGAGGAGGTTGTTGCTATCGGAAGCCACGATGCATGGCCTCCGGTCGATACGTGGATGACGCTGGCCGAGAAACTTCTTTCGCCGCTCCACTCGACAATCAATCCTTCGCAGACGGTTTATGACCGCTTGCGGGGCCGTATGTTGCTGGCCGACAGCGACGAGTTTCTTGTGGTAAAAGGTAGTTTGAACGGTATTCAGCGCTTCATCTACGATGTCCGTTCGACTGGAGCACTCAAAAACCTGCGGGGCCGCTCCTTTTACTTGAATCTGCTGCTCGATGCCGTAGTAGAGCGCTTGCTCTCCGAGTTCGGATTAACACGGGCTGCGGTGCTTTACAATTCGGGAGGAACGTGTTGTCTGTTTATCCCTTATGCGGCGGAAACCGAAGCCCGTTTCGAAGCGTTGGCTAACGAGATCCGACAGCGGGTTTTTGCCTGCCATGGCGAGCAGTTGGTGTTGCTGAATGCTGTACGAGCTACACGGCAGACGATTCAAAAGGATCTGTCGTCACTTCTGTCGGAGTTACAGAATCGGAAAAACCGTGACAAATACGCACCGTTGCGCGGTTTTACGACCGAACAATGCCAGCTACTCTTCTCTCCGCAGAGACCTGTTGAGGAGTCTTCAGCCCGCTATGTGGAACTTGGCGGTCGGCTTCCGCAGATGGAATGTATGGCGGTGTGCCACATTCCGCAGTCGATCCGCACGGACGGGGTGGAGCCCGGCGGGCTGGGTGTTTACTATTATCTGCTTCGACGAAGTGAGGTGGCTGCATTTACGATGGAGGGGACGTCGCTGGTGCTCTTCAATTCGTATGAACTGCCGCGGGTTACCGTGCCGGTACGCTGTGAATTTGTGGCCGGATGTGGTACTCGTGTCCAGTCGTTTGAGGAATTGCTCGGAACCGATTCCGACCTCAAGCGGCTCGGAATTCTACGTATGGACGTAGACAACCTGGGGCGGATGTTCCGCGAACTAGGACAGGGTACGGATGCACTGCTTCGCTATGCTGCCATGAGCCGACGACTCGATCTTTTTTTCAAGCGGGATCTCAACACCCTTTGGGTCGATGGATTCAGCCGATCGACGGTCATCATTTACAGCGGAGGTGACGACCTTTTCATTGCCGGAGAATGGACCCAGACCCTTCAGTTGGCCCGAGAGATTCACGTCCGGTTCGAGAAGGCGTTTCGGGATGCAGAGGTCGGGGTGTCGGGCGGCATGTCGCTCGTGACGGCCAAATATCCAATCATCCGGGCGGCTGAATTGAGTGCTGAAGAGGAGAGTCTTGCCAAATCGTTCGACTATCGCGGAGAGGCAAAGAATGCGCTCTCGCTATTCGGCGTGCCGATGCGCTGGAACGTCGAGTATGATGCCGTGAAGCGGGCCGGAGAGAGCATGGCTACATTGATTGAGCAGCAGGTACTGGACAAATCGTTCATCACGCGATTGTTGCGCTATTATGAGAATGCAAGTTTCGAAAATCAACGAGTTTCTCCGCTTCGTTTAATTTGGTTGATTATGTATGATTTTAATCGGCTGGCAGAACGGAACAAAAATAACACACGAGCAGTAACGTATTTAAAACAATGTATAAATGATATTGCAACTGGAGTGTCTATTGGAGGAACTAAAGTCACATCTCCATACCATTCTTTACAGTTGCTGTCTGTAGCAGCTCGTCTGGCAGAGCTAAATTTGAGAACAAAACAAATATAATATAAATTATGGCTTACTATTCATACGACAACCAGAGAAAAGGGAATTAGCTGAATTCAACTTGCAAATGCAACAGAATTCTGATTAATAATTTGTTTAAATTTTTCGTTTGGCGTGAGGTATCCAAGTCTTTTACGAGGTCGATTATTGAGTTTATTTTCAATCCACTTAATCTGTTTGTTGGTTACTTCACTAAAGTCCTTACCCTTTGGGATATACTGCCTGATAAGCCCGTTGGTGTTTTCATTGGCACCACGTTCCCATGAGTGGTATGGTTTGCAAAAATAGAATTTTATTTCCAATTTTTGCGCAATTTCCTCGTGCTTTGCAAACTCCTTTCCATTGTCAGCCGTAATTGTGTGTATTAAGTTTTTCACTTTCCGCAGTGCCCATACTGCAATCTTAGCTACCGGGATGGCTTCTTTTCCCGACAACTTGCGTATCCAGACCCTGCTTGTTGCTCTGTCGTTAATGGTAAGAATGGCACCTTTGTGGTTCTTACCAATAATTGTATCTATCTCTAAATCACCAAATCTCTCCTTCAGTTCCACTATCTCGGGACGCTCATCAATATCCACCCTGCCTGGGATAAATCCTCGCCCTGCATTTTTAGAACTACGTTTGGCATACCTGCGACCTTGTCTGCGAAGATATTTGTGCAGTTTGCCACCCCGCCGCTTATCCTCCCAAATCCAGCGATATATCGTTTCGTGAGATACCATCGCAATTCCCTCCAAGCGGCTCCTGCCGACAATCTGCTCCGGGCTGAATCCTTTCTTCAACAGCTTTATTATCCGTTTTCTCATTGCCGGTGTAAGCACTTCCTTGCGATGTTTTTGCTGCTTGCGCCTGTCTGCTTTTCGCTGGGCAAGCTCCATGCTATAGCTACCACTTCGGGCGTCGCAATTGCGCTTTATCTCCCTGTAAACAGTGCTTTTATCTACTCCGATAGCTTCCGCTATTGCTTTTTTGCTCATCGGTATTTGCAACATCATAGAAATTGCATACCTTTGTTCCTCGGTTATATGTTTGCTCATCTGCAACTTTTTTTTCTTTGGACGGACAATTAAAGCAAAGATAGCAAACTTTATCCATTCAGAGTGAGAGAAAGGGGGACATTGTCTCTCTTTCCTCTCTGAAAAATAAATGTTTTTATTGCTTATTATCCGCACCCAAAAAGTTGCATTTATAAGTTGAACTCAAGTTATAATAAGCATACATCTGCTGGTAATCAGTCTATTGAACAACAAAAAATTCTAGCGTTATTCCGTGATGAATGGATAACAACAGGTATAGATGATGCAGGTGTTGATTTTTGCAGTCAGACTGCCCAATATCTACAAAAACAAAGGATGTCTGCATCATATGTGCGTAATATATTTGGAGAATTAAAGCGAATTGAAACGAGAGGTTTTGAAAAAAATCGAATAGATTTTTATATGCTTCGTCCCAAGGTTGCATACGCAACAGCTCGAGCCAAGGAGCGTAATATGGATATGTCTCTTTTATATGAGGTCTATAAAAAAATGACTCCCTGTGTGTGTGATGCACGAACCTTCAAAAATATGGTAAATATGATTGAAGCGATTATAGCTTTCCATAAGGCATTCGGAGGCAAAGAATAATTTTAATCTTAAAACAATTAGAGATGGAAAGACTGATCAAAAAAATTAAATATACAGCAGAAATCGAACTGTTAAGCGGTTTACATATTGGTGGCACCAATCTTGCAATGGCTATTGGCGGGCCAGATAAATTGGTGGTTCGCAATCCGATAGATCAGAAACCCTATATCCCGGGCAGTTCGTTAAAAGGCAAATTGCGTTCGTTGTTGGAAATTGCACTTGGGCAGTATCAGTATGACGAAAAAAAAGGCAAGGCTGTGCCTTGCAGCGATGCATCAATGACATGCGGACATCTTTTCGGAACGGCTGCTACTGGCGATACCTCTCAACCATCGCGGGTGATTGTACGCGATGCCCTGATGACGACCGCTCCTGAGCTCCTTGCCAATACGGATCTTTTCCTGACCGAGGCCAAAACCGAAGTGGCTATTGACCGGATAACGGCCCATGCTAATCCCCGAACGAATGAGCGGGTTCCCAAAGGCGTTTGTTTCCGTTTTGAGGCTATTCTCAACATCTTCTCCGACGATAACGAAGAGGAGTTGTGTAAAAGTCTTGAAAAAGCCATACATCTGCTTGAGGACGATTACTTGGGAGGCAACGGCTCACGAGGTTATGGGCAGATTGCTTTCCGTAACATTCGGACTGAAGAGAAGTCCGTCGAAAGTTATTAGCCATGCCCGAGAACATAAAGATAGCCTGTCTGCAGTTTGATTCGGGCTTCCATCTTGGCATTGGACAAGGAGAGGAGCGAGATCGAAGTATTGCAATTTTGCATTCGGATACGATAGCTGGAGCCTTGTGCAGCATTCGAGCCGAGATGGGTGAGGCGGATATTCGTGGATTCCTTGACAGTTTCCGAGTTAGTTCCGCCATGCCGATATGGCGCGGGCGATTGTTTCTGCCGCTTCCTCCCGACAAAAGTTGTATTCGGGTGCGCGGCAACGATCCTATGCTCAAGCGGCTCAAGCGACTGCAATGGATCGAACAACCCTTGTGGGAACAGCTGGCCCGTGATGGTAAACTCGAGATCAAACCGGCGATGATCAGTCGTTGTGGCACGGCCGTCGCTTGTGGCAGGGGCCAGGAGATTCTTCTGCTGCGAAATTCCCTTGAACAGAAGGTCTGCGTCGGCCATCATGAAGGAGACGCCAATCCCTATTTTTTTGATCGTGTTTTTCTGGGCGATGGCGTGGAGTTTGGCGTTATATATCAAACCGACAATGAAGCGGTATTCCGTGCGACGTGGAACGTATTGTCTGATGTCGGCATCGGAACGGGCAAGACTACGGGTAACGGCCAATTTCGGGTCGACTTCCGGGAGATAACGATTCAAACGCCGGATTCGGATGCCAGTCAACTGCTCTCGATGTGGATACCTTCGGCTGAAGAGTTGGAGCGTGGCTTGGATCCTCGCAGTAGTTATCAACTTCTGAAGCGCGGTGGTTACATGGCCGGCGCATCGACCCCTGCGCTTCGCCATTTTGTTAAAAATGAGGTCTGGATGGTTACTCCGGGAGCAGTCCTTGTCGGAACGAATCCCAAGGGTGTCGTCGTCGATTTGCGACCGGAAGGGGTGAACTGCCATCCTGTTTGGCGCGATGGACGTGCCATGAGCCTGCCTTTCAAATATACGGAAAGTCATGGAAAATAATCTGATGATACGAACAACATGCAAGCTGAGTACACTGACTCCTTGTCATGTTGGTTCTGGAAATATACTCCTTCGCAATCAGGAGTTTGTCACTGACGGTAACAAACTTGGGATAATTAATCCTCGTAAGATTTACGGAATCTTCGGAGAAAACGGAATCGACGCCTGGTGTCGTGCGGTTGAGAATCAAGAAGATATTTACGCAACACTCTGTAAGATAAAGCCTAATATCCAGTTGCGAACCATTTGTAGCCGTATTATGTCTCTTTACGGCGGTTCTGACCAAGTGACGGAATTGCGTGAACAGTTTAGAAACGGAGGAGCAGCGAGTATTCCTGGTAGTTCGATTAAAGGCGCAATTGTTACGGCAGTTTTAGCTTCAAATCCTGATGATCGTAGACTGGCTCTTGATAACATTCGCCCCTCAAATAATCGAATTGTTGATCGCTTTTTCGCCTCGCCTGAGAAATATAATCCCCAAAGTTCATCGCTCCGTTTTTTGCGTGTAAAAGATGCTAATTTTGAGAATGATTCTACAACTGTAAGACATTGTCTTAATTTAAACATTCGTTCATCAAAAGATAACCTTGTTGATGACAAAGCTCGTCAATACGTTGAATGTATTTATGCTGACGCTCCCGCTACATGCGAAATCGATCTGATCAATCGTCAAAGCGATTATTTCCGTGATATGGCTTCCATTGTCAGAAAGATTCCGGAAGCGTTGACCTCCATCGAGGCATTGTTCCGTTGTCTGACAGCCCATACTCGCTCGCTGCTCGAAGAGGAGCTGGACTTCTGGCAAGATTACGATGCAGACGAACTCAACGATTATCTTCCGCAGATCGAGGAGCTGATCACGGAATGCGATGCCTGTAAAGACGGTAGTTCTGCAGTCTTACGTGTCGGTTATGGAAGCGGTTGGAATTTCATGACCGGAGCCTGGAGCCGTCGTCGAACCGAGTTGCAGGATCCGGATCAATGGGCAAATATTTTAGCTCAGGCTCGCAAAGACCGAATGGGGCGCTATCGGGAATATCCTTTCATTAAGACGCGCCGTGTCTTTTATGATGGGCGGAAAGAGCCTATTTTGCCGTTGGGTTTCATGAAACTTGAAGTTACAAGTTGAAACTGCGGATCAATTATTACTTTGATTTGTTTGATAGCCTCTGTATTAACAGCTTATGAAAGATATGAACATTGAGATACAATGTGCACATACCTACCTATGCGGCCATTTGAATACTAAAAAGAGTGCGTCGGATGTTGAACGTAGTGATTCGCGATGGAAACGTGAGATCTGGGACGACAAAAAGTATCGAACAACATGTAATATTTACTACGAAAGTTTTATAGATTCTCTTGTCGAGGTAGAAGGTCGGAAACCTCAGGATTTTTATAAAGGCACCGCCCATTTGACAATGGAGATTAATACTCATTGTCAATTGCGTCATCGTCGTTTTGGTGAGATTGGGTGGAACTTTATGGTATGCAGTCTCCATCTTTTCTTTTTCCCTTATGACATATGTCTTTTTGCCATCGAGATTAGTGAAGACCCAGGCTGTGATCCCGACAAATTGACATTTGCACATAACCTATTGCGAGGAGTCAATGAATATTATGAACCTCGTCCATCTGATCCGAAATCGTGGTCAATGCACGACAATGCTCCAGAATATATTAAAGCAATAACTCCGCTTCTGAAAATATGCGAGGTAGTTGATGGTGAACGGGTGGTGCATGTGCCTCGATATGCAGACTTGACTTGTACCGGAAACAAACTGAAAGCGTTTCAGATATTCAGAGTAAGCGATTTGTCGGATGAATTCTTATACGAATTGGGTTCCATGAGCCCAATTGGTTGCGTCAATGACCCTAAAAGCAATCTATCTCCTTCACAGGACTATTTTGAGCATATTATGGCCAACAATACCATATCTGCTTTCCGGAATTGGAAGGCTTTGGCTTTATTCGATAGTCTTACCGTAATACGGAAAGATGGAGAATGTACAGATATGAAGCATTGGCACGACAGTTATTTTAGATTGATTTATATTCATGCCTATTATCAAAAGACCTTGCTTTTCGTAGTTAATAATCAATTCCGGTCTGATGTGGCAAATGGCAAATGTGAGAATCTTTTGCATCAGATGAAAGAGCAAGAGCATTGGTATGCATTCTCTAACATATCCTACAACTTTTTGCCCCAAATGATATATCAAGCAATCGACACAGGGTTGGAGATTGCATCGGAGAGGGAACAGCTCCATCATTATCTTGTCCAGGAGGCGGAGCGGCAAGAGTCTTTGAATGAACGCCGTTTTGGGAAATTGCTTTCCATATTGACAATATTGACGGTATTATCTGCCCTGTACGACGGCACGTCGCTTGTCAGCGAGATCCTTGGAATTTCGTCAGGAAGTTGTCCATATCGTTGGATTGCAGCAGTATTATCTGGCGTTGTTGTCTTGATCTTTATGTGGTGGATCTGGTCAAATTATTATAAACGTCGGAATAGATTATGAAAAATATAATATTTCCAGCAGATGCCGTTTATCACTCCTTGACTCATTTTGAGGTGTTGGATAGCGCTATTCGAAAGCAATTACATGATGCGGGGTTTGATGATACGCAAATCGATGCTCAGTTGTTAGTTCCGGGATCGAAATTCTTTTCTTCATTTGCTGCATCTCCTCAAATGGTCGTTGATAAATTGAAAATGTTGTTCCCGTCGCAATTTATTAACGCACAACCGGAATCTGACGGAAGGATTCGGCTGTCGTTTGATTGTGGAGAGTATATTGGCAATCAAAACGTCGTAGAAGAACAAGCCCTGACGGATTATGAAAAGCAGACTATCCGCGAAGATATTCGCAACGGATGTCCGGTACGAACCGTGCGTATGGAACGGGTTATTCTTACGCGGATGTGTCAGTTGATTCTTACGATGCAGGATGATACCGGTTATCTGTGTTCGCTGTTCCCCGGAGAATTGGCGCCCCCACTTCCTCGTTCTGAAAACGAAGCACCCGATCCATATTGGGAAACTCATTTGTTTGTGCGATAGTTTGCCGTTTTAATAGTTAATAGACGAGAAAATGTTTGGGTAACAAGTTATGTGACTTTGTCGTTCATGTTTTCTATTCAATGAATGAATAGAAAAGGAAAGGAAAGGTCGGAGAATTTTCTCCGACCTTTTTCTTTGGCTAATTTAGGGACAGTCGTTTAATACCGTCATTATGAGTCAATCGGCAGACTGTCCCGGTAATTTTTCCGATCGAACTCATCTTTTTATATTTTCGGCTCCGTTTCGGAGCCCCTTTTTTCATTTTTGGACCCAACTGGAGCCAATACTCCAGTGAAAGGGCCGTTTCTCACTCACCTCGAACATCAGGCAGCCTGAGCAATTTCGTTGACTTCCCGCCGGACGAGCTGTACTGCATTCGCCGTGTGGATGCCAAAGAAGATGTACAGGATTTCGGTCAACTTCGTCCTTGCCTTGATGCGTTTCAGGCCATAGTGTTCCTTCTGCGTTCCGAACGAGCCTTCCATCCTCGTTGCCCTCACCCTCGCCAGCTCGTTGCGGATGATGTCGTTCTCTTTCTTTTCCAAGGACGGACGGCCACGCTTGACGAATGACGTCTGTATTCCTCTATCCTTGCAGTACCCCCTGTTGGCGCTGCCGGCATAGCCTGCATCTCCTCCGACCTTCTTCGCGTCCACACCGAAGAGCTTTCGGTGCATCTTCAGGCAGTGCGTAAGCCTGGTTCCCTCGTTGAAGGCATTGAATGACAGCTTCTCGATGAATGAGAGTCCGTCAACCTGGATGTTGTTGCACTTCGCACCAAACTCTACGCTCTTCACTTCCTTGCCTCTCACGATCGGCCTCACATACGGCTTGCTGATGCTCACTATCCTGTCCTTGACACTCTCGCGAGGATTGTTGTTCTCGAAGTGGGCCTTCTGCTGGCGGTACACTCTTGTGATGATTTCAATATCGCTCTTCTGTCTGGCTGTCAGCAATTTCTCCGCGCCTGCATTCTCCCTCTCCAGTGTGCGGGTCTGCTTCAGTATCTTCCCCAAAAGGTTGAGCAGGCGTCTGGTCAGTTTCCTGGTCTGGACTTTCGTATGCCTGCGCCGCTTCCTGTACGACAGGTTGGCCTTCTCTACGTCTACGTACTTCGTCCTCGGACGGTGCACATTCAGCTTGGCACTCAGAGTGCACATTATCTCATATGACTTCTCTATTCCTTCCCACAGAAGCTTCGCATCCGTAGGATAGCGCATCTCGCTCTCGTAACAGGTTGCATCCGTATACATCGTATCCAGGTCCTTCATGTACGGTTTCCAGGCTCTTGCCAGTATCTCCTGCTGCTGTTGGATCTTCAGCCCGCGGGCCAGCTCCGAAAACACGTCGTCCAGAAGTTTGTAGTTCGTCAGAGGATGCATCGGGTCTATTCTCACATCGCAGAAGAGCTGATAGTGGACGTTGCCGTTAAGATGCTCCATCAACCTCGGGCTGCTCAGACCTGTGTACATCTTCAGGAACATCAGCGCAACCTTGCCCTCCGGGGTGAAGTATGTTTTTCGCCCTTTCTTCGCTCTCATGCTCTTGCTTATCAGTCCAAAGTTCTCTGCCATCTCACCAAGCGGCAGCCTCTTCCTGATTTTTCCCAGCTCGCTAGTCTCGAACGTCCGCCTATACAATTCATAAAAATCGAACTCCGTGAAAGGAAGATCGGGTGATATTTCAGAGAAATTTTGTACCTTAGCCATGCAGATTAATTTTTGCGATACCTCCAAATTTGGCTTTTCTAGGGCAATTGGAGGTATTCTTTTTATCTTTAGCTAAGATACAAATTTTATATTACATTGGCAATCAATTCGTTATAAAGTTTTTATTCTTTTTACGACAGTCCCTAATTTATCGCGATAATATTAAACAAAAGATAGTATCTGAAAAGAAAATGGGTAGGCTTATGCCTACCCATTTTCTTTTGTCTCAATACCGCCGAAGCAGTAGACTGCGAATAATCCAACCACGTGTATCGAATGCCAAAGGA
The DNA here is from genome assembly GCF_900290115.1 of Alistipes sp. Marseille-P5061. Lineage (GTDB taxonomy): Bacteria > Bacteroidota > Bacteroidia > Bacteroidales > Rikenellaceae > Alistipes > Alistipes excrementigallinarum. Next base: position 896,741 of record NZ_LT985748.1, on the reverse strand, counting down.
CCTCCGGCCCATTTTCCAAATTGGGGATCGTTCCAAAAACAAATATAGGCATAAAAATCACTCCTGCAACTGTTTTCGTGTGAAAAGGTTGCATGGGCAGCCAAAAATCCGTATATTTGATATATCCATCCTGACCCAGACCGATGAAACCGCGCCGCATCATCCTGATCCGGCATGGCGAATGCCATGCGAACAACGACGAAAGCAAATTCGCCACGGAGCCCGACTATACAATCGAGTTGACAGCAAAGGGCGTGGAGCAGGCCCGTCAGGCTGGGCGTGCGTTGAAGGAGTTGCTGGGTGACGAATCGGTCTATTTCTACATCTCGCCGTTTTGGCGAACCCGCTCGACCTTTGAGAATATTGTCCGCTCCTTTCCCCGGAGCCAGTTTCGCTACAGCGAGGAGCCGCGCCTGCGGGAGCAGGAGTGGGGTTACCTGCGCACCTACGGGGAGTTGAAACGGCTGAAGGCGGAGCGAACAGCATATGGCGCCTTCTACTACCGTTTCCCGGGCGGCGAGGCCGGCACGGATGTCTACGACCGCATCAACGACCTGCTGGGTTCGCTGCACCGCGATTTCCGCGACCCAGACTATCCCCGCAACTGCGTGCTGATTACCCATTCGCTGGCCATCCGGCTCTTTGTCATGCGGTGGTTCCACCTGACGGTCGAGGAGTTCGAGGAGATGCGTTCACCCGCGAACTGCGTCCTGACGATTCTGGAACTGGACGAGACGGGCGACGAATACCGGCTTCTGACCCCGTTGGCCCGGAATCCCGAGGCGCCGATCCGCCGTCGTCCCATCCGCCTGCTCGAGCCGGACGAAGCAGAATAAACCAGCACATAAATTTCTCTAAAATACTCAAGAAAACTTATGGAAAACACATACCAATCCATCGGCCTGTTTATCGATGGAGGCTACTACGCCAAGGTGAACGAGGCGCTTGCCGCACAAGCGTCGCTCAATATCGACATGGGCAGTCTGATGTATCTTGTGCGCCAGCAGGTGGCCCGCATCGGCGGCCACGCTTTGTCGGATTGCCACATTACCGAAAGCCACTACTTCCGTGGCCGTTATCGGGTCTATGATGCCAACAACAAGCACCTGCTCTACAAGGAGCGGCGGTTTGAGGATGCGTTGATCGAGAACGACGTGATCTTCCACTACAAGCACCTGCGCGAGGTGCAGCACGACGGCGAGACGACGGTTATCGAAAAGGGCATCGACGTATGGTTTGCGTTGGAAGCCTACGAGTTGTCGGTCATCCGCAAATTCGACTATGTGGTGCTCATCACGGGCGATGCCGACCACGAAATGCTGATCCGCAAGTTGAAGGCGTTGAAAATCCATGCCGTACTGCTCACGTGGGATGTGGACAGCGACTCGTCGGCTACGTCGAAGTTGCTGAAGGACGAGGCCTGCACGCATATTGAGTTGAGTGAGCTGGTTGCTGCCGACCGCGAGCTGCTCGGGCGTCTGTGCCGCCGCGTGAAGAGCGAGTAAGAGGAGCATAGAGGAATGCAATGAGAAGCAGAAAATATTCTGATGAAATGTCGACTTACTTGCCGGTGTTGTGCAATATCGGACGTACTTGAAGAGCTAACAATCAAGTAAGTTAAATGTGAAACAATGTTTAATATGGTGGTTTTAAGCATATTAACCACATAATGGATGCGCTGAATTATATGAGTTTTTCCGCATTAATTTACACGATATTTACATAAAGAAAGATAGAAGATGGATGAAATATTACCAACCCTCTCTGCGTGCCGTCTCACCGTGCGCTTCTTTGCCGGGGAGCGCACGGCGATGCGCCACTGGATCGGTGCCGTGCTGCGCAATAACTTCCTCTATGCGGCCGACAGCATAACGGATGAACACGGCACCTCCCTGCGGCAGATCATCGACACGCTGCCCCTCCCCGACGACCATTTCCTCTACGACAGACTGAAGGGCGGATTCCCCAAGGGATTCTTCTTCGACTGCTCCGACCTGCCCGTTGAGGGCTCCGGCTTTGAACTTGAGGCGAACCGGGTTTACACCTTCGCACTGGTGCTGATCGGCAGCCATGCGGCATACAAACCGCTCTATGTCGAGGCGCTCCGGCAGATGCTTGCCCGGGGATTCGGCCATCCGGCTGTGCCGATGACCCTTGTCGACATCACCGAAACATCGTCCGATACGCCATCGACCTACTCCCCCGAGACCGGACCTGCGGAGGTGCAGCTGCGTTTCAAAACCCCCGTATGCCTGATACGGATGTCGAATGCGGGCGGCAACGGCTTTCAGGACAAACTCAACAACATGCCCTCTTTCTACCAGTTCGCGCGGTCGCTGACCTACCGGCTGGTGACGTTGGGGATACTCTATGGGGAGCCCCTTCCGTTCGGGACGCGGGACGAAATGGAGCGCTGGATCGAACAACAGGTATCTCCGGCCACGCAGGCCATCCTGCTGCGGGCCAACCTGCTCTACGAACGGCTGCGGAGTACGCCGCGCGTCGGTTCGAATACCGTCTATGTGATGGGCGGCTATGCCGGCCGACTGATATTCGGGAACGTCCCTGCCGGGCTCCTTCCAGTATTGGCTGCCGGCACGGCTTTCGGGGTCGGTGCCGACATCAATTACGGACTGGGACAGTTCGGCATGGAGTGCTGGAACGATAAACCGAAAAAACGGGAAAAATAAGGTGCGAACCGTTGTTTTATACGGTTTTTATCGCTATTTTTGTTCTTGGAACAATCCCTCATGCCGGGAGACGGGCCGGAGGTTCTTTGGCATTCGATACGTGTGGATGGATTATTCGCAGTCTACTGCTTCGGCGGTATTGAGACAATTCTTCATCTCTACTTTTCTACTTTGTTCATAATTGAGACTCGCGGATTTCCGCAATAATGTTCGTTTTCATAATGTGAATCTAAATTCTACTGCTTCGGCGGTATTGAGACTTCTCAAGATAGCCCATAACTTTTGATTATTTAGTTAGAATCTAAATTCTACTGCTTCGGCGGTATTGAGACAAAGATGGCTAAGAAATACTGAAGAAACTGGTTTAGAATCTAAATTCTACTGCTTCGGCGGTATTGAGGCAAAAGAAAAGAAAGGGGTAGGCACAAGCCTACCCCTTTCTTGGGTATAAATGGGATATTTACCGGGCGGTATGGCGGTTGTTATGGAATGCCCGAACGGGAGCCACAATGCGGCGAGGTGTCCGGACGCCCGTCATAGGCCGGATTATGGTTTTACATACCCGATTCGCCGCGTATCGACCTCTTTCCAGACATAATGTTCCACATCGCATAACCGCACCGTGCCGTCGCCGTGCGAATCCCCGGTGCTGATACGCAGCAGGGAGTTCTCGGCAATCGAACGGGCGAGTTTCGACATGGTGCGCGCATTGGCATAGCCGAGCCGGCGGTTCGCGCACAGCGAATGGATGTAGTCGGCCATATGTCGGGCCGCCTCGGGTGAGAGCCGGAGCCGCCTGCGCTGCAGGCACTTCCCGAGAATGGCCAGCAGTTCCTCCTCGGTATAGTCCGCAAAGTGCAGCGTGTGGTCGAACGAGGTGATGCCCCCTTCGCGCAGGCTGCGGGTCAGCAGGTGCGGTGTGCCTTCGTTTTCGGCAATGACCAGCGCATAGGTGCCGGGCAGCTCCATCGTCATCGAACTCAGCTTGAAGCGCAGCACTTCGCTGTTGAAGCGGGAGTCGGGGTGCTTGAAGACGGGAGCATCGCCGTCGATGAACAGCAGCCCCTGCTCGGAGCGTTTCATCGCCTTGTGCAGCAGCTCCTCGGCCTTGAAGTCCGAAACATTGTACAGCGTCTCGGCCTTGAGTTCCACCAGATGCCCCTTCCCGAGAAGGTGCATCGCCCGGAGCAGTTCGGCCATGATGCCCGCCACGGTGCTCTTTCCCGTGCCCGTATTCCCCGTGAAGTTCCAGCGCAGGGGTTCGTTGTCCATCCAGTTACCGCCCTGCGAGTGCATGTAGCGGCTCACGTCGACGAAATCGTGGATGCTGCGCTTGACCTCTTCCAGCCCCACCAGGGCATCGAGCTTCTTGAGCGCTCGGCTTACGGCGGCTTCATCGAATCCGACCTTCTGCTCGCGTGCCGCATCGTCCTCCGTTGACGGAATATCCTCCTGACAGATCAGGCAGAGCCGGTTGCGGTCTTTCTGTTTATCCGCGGGCAGTGCGGCCAGACGCGAACTCATGGCCGGCAGAATCTGCGACGAGATAAGCCGTGTGATATAACGGGCATTCCCCCAGCCGGCATCCTTGCCCGCGAGTTTGAACTCGACCAGTTCACGCAGCTTGCGGCGGGCGGCGGGCGAGAAGCGGAACTGCGAGCGTTCGGCCACCTGGTCGGCGATCTGCATCAGTTCGTCGGCCGTGTAGTCGACGAAATGGAATGTATATGGGATGCGTGAACGCAGTCCGCGGTTGGATGCGAGCATCTCCTCCATCTCCTCCTTATATCCGGCCATGATGACCAGCATATCCACCGACTCCCTGCTCAGTGCCGAGAGCAGCACCTCGAGTGCCCGCGGGCCGAAGTCCTTGTCGTTGCCTTTGGGGGCCAGCGTGTAGGCCTCGTCGATGAACAGGACGTTGCCTTTGGCCCAATTTAGGACATCCTCGGTGTTTTTCTCCGTGTCGCCGACGAACTGGCCGACCAAATCCTTCCGCTCGACATAAATTAAATCACCCTTTGACAGCAGCCCCATCGAGGCGTAGATCTCTCCGATGAACGACGCCACGGTGGTCTTGCCCGTGCCCGGATTGCCCGTGAATACCATGTGCAGGGGCGGCATGGCCGTTTCGATGCCCTGCTCGTTGCGCAGCATCATCAGCTTGACCATGTTCAAATGGGCCTCGATGCTCTTTTTCAACGCTCCGAGCCCCACCATGTCGTAAAGTTTGCGCATGGAGCCTTTATAGTCTTTCACGTGCGGTGTCGGAATATCCTCCCGCTCGATGGTCAGCATGTCGAACAGCGATACAGGATTGCGGCGGGCAAGGCGTGAGGCCATGGCCGGGAGAATCTCCGTCTGGAGGAGAGTCGCGATGTAGCGGGCGTTGCCGAACTTCTCGTCCCGCAGCCGATAGTCGTGGCGGATCTTCATGCGCAGCGCCTCGCGGGCCTCCTCCGAGAGGAAGTAGTTGTGTCGGATGCAATAGGAATCGGCAATCTGCATCAGCTCGTCGGCCGTGTAGTCCTGAAAGTGGTAGCGGTTCCGTTCCGGAATACGCGACGGGAACCCTTGGTCGACAGAGAATAGGCGTGTGATGCCGTCGGGATATCCGGCTAGCAGCAGCGCCCAGTCGTTCTTTTGTTCGTCGCTCAGGGTCGTGAGCAGGGTCTCGATGACATTCTTGCCCGGATCGCGAGGGTCGTTCGGGTTGTATAGGTTGTGGGCCTCGTCGATGAACAACACCCCGCCTTGCGCCTCCTGGATAGCCTGCAGGGTCAGCTCCTGCTCGCTGGAGTAGTTTTGGCCCGTCAGCGAACTGCGCTCCTTGTAGACGACATGCCCCGAACTCAATAGTCCCAACTCTTTGAGCATCGCCCCGTAAAGCCGGGCCACCGTCGTTTTGCCCGTTCCGGGATTACCCATGAATGCAGCATGTAAGGAGATCGGCGGCACGGACAAACCGTTCTGCCGCCGCTGGATGGCCATGCGGATCATGTCCCGATAGGTGGCCATCTGTTCCTTTACCTGCGACAAACCGATCAGGGACTTCAGCATCTCGAAAGGCTGTTCGGGCATGTTGGTAATTCCCGAACCTTCGGACTTGTAATAGCCATGGACATCCCGCTTCCCGACATGGAACGTGACGGGCGCGACCATCCGGTCTCTGTATTTTAGCTCAATCACATAATTGCCTTGTGCCCAGCGGAAAGTCTCGTCCTCGTCGAACGAGCAGCACAGAAACAGTTCCGTTATGTATTCAGTATGGGCTACGGAGGGAAAGACCTCTTTGTGTACCAGTAATTGGCCCGTTTCGTCGTAGAGATTGACCGACATCTCGCCATAATGGCATCGGGACAACCTGCTGCTGGCCTCAAAGGCGAGACACACCGATTCCAACCGCCGGACATCGAATGCCCACAGCGACTCCTGCGGAATACCCTTATCCGAACCCAACGGCCCTCGGAACAGGCGTATCGACTTTATCTTCAGCTCACTGTTATTGTCCGTTTTGTTGATTACATTCTCGTTTTCTTGGTTCTCTGCCCCTTTCGTCTCCGAACCTGACAGGTCGCTGAACGGGAAGTCGGAATCCGAGTCCGTGCCGGCATCTGAATCTAAATCGAGGTTGTTTTCTGAGAATTCATGCTGTTTCTTCGAGTTAAAAACCTTCTTCATCAACTCCGGAAAGGCCTTGTCCAAATCCGATTCTTCAGTCTGGATGGAAGCAACGGCTGCAGCCTTTACCAGCAATCGCTTGTCGTCATCGGACGGGCGAAATACGTCTGAAATCGTCTCGTCGATTTCATGAATAACAGTTACCCCGATTTCTTCCCATGCCTCCTCCATCATTTCATAATTAACGATTGAGTAGTTGCATACAAGCAACATCTCAATCTCAGCATCGGGAAGAAGCAGTGCGAGAGCGCATTTTACCCGCTGCATCTCATAGACCGGGGAGACGCGGGGGTCACTTTGTGAAAAATACAACGGCGGCTCAAGCCCGCAACTCTCTTCATCGGCCAACCAGGACTGGCCCCCTTTGGACGCATCGAAGAAATCGAATTTGACCAACAGGAACGAATGATCTTCGCCGACGTATGCCACATCGACCGGAGTTCCGAAAAGAGGCACCTTGCGCACGGACGCATGGCTGTTGAGTTTGTCCAAAACTTCGGACAAACCCTTGCTGTCGGTTTGATCCAATTCGGACAAAAAGGTCTTGAAAAAACTTGCTTCGCTCATGTCGGACAAATATAGGGGAGTAGTCTCTACAAAGTTAACAAAAAATCGCAGTCTGACGCCGATGTGGATCAAAACCTTATGTTGCCCCCGGATTTTGTGCCGCATGAATGCCGAACCGCGAATGATGTTGTCTGGCAATATTGTTGGAAAGCCGGACTTTTCATGTGAATTTTGCCGCAAAAATCGGTGGCCGTTGGCGGTTTTCCGATTTAATTTCCTATTTTTGTAGACGGTTCCGCGCCTCTGCGGACGGAGCCGGACATATTTACGAACGTTTCGTTACGTTTTCTTTCACACTCAAACTTCGCAAATTTGATCTCTTGAAAGAAATGTAACAGGACGCTCCGTGAACGTACGTATTGTGCGGCGGGTTTATGGCCTGCTTTGTGCAATACGCGTTTCGCGTGGGCTGTCCGTGTTGCTTATTTCAAGAGGGGCAGCGAAGGCCTGAGTGTGGGGTAAGTCAATGCGGCAACCCACGTTTTTTTATGGTTTTCGATTACGATTACACGGGCAATCCCGCCCTGCTCGACCGCCGGAAGGTCGCCTTCTTCGCTTCACGCGTCGTCTCTCCGGCTGTCGAGGAACAAGCCTTGCGCTGGGCCAAGGCGTGTTGCGCAACCGATCGCGTCGTTATCAGCGGCTTCCAATCCCCGCTCGAAAAATTTGTCTTTGAACTCCTGCTGAAAGCCCGTCACCCGGTGATCTGGGCTCTCGGGCGTGCCCTCTACCGCTGTTACCCACCTGCCGTCGAAGAGGCCTTGGCCGAGCTGCGCATCTTGATCTTTTCCGTTCGCAACGCTCGCCGAACGGGTTGGCAAACGGCCCAAACCCGCAACTACACCATCGCCACAATGGCCGAAGAGAGCGTCTACGCCCTCCGCTCGGACGGCCGCCCCAGCTCGCTCGATGTCCTCTGCGGGCTGGAGTTGGGGCGCAAACCAGTGCATTGTTTTCCGCAATAAACGTCCCGTTTCGTGGGAAAATTAGTACTGAAATCGCTTCAAAAACTGGCTCTGAATGGCCAAAATTCTGCAGAACTGGACGCCGGAAGCGGACAAATTCCACTGCTTTTTATGACGCAAAATGTCGGATTAGAGGCTCTCAATTGGATGAATTGAGGGCTTAAAAGCACGTCCAAATTCGTGAAATTTGTCCAAAATTTTGCATCCTTAACCGCCCAAAATCGGTCGAAACGGGCTTTTTGAAGTCTGATTTGAGGCGATAAACCGCCACTTTACCACGCCAAAATGGCCGGATCTTCCCTGTTTTCTGGCGAAGGGGTCTCGAAAATCCTTCGCCGGCCAAATTTCGGGTCGGGCCACGGTGGCCCCGGTAAAAAGCGACGACTTCGGAGGAGTTTCCCCCCCCCTTGCGGGCAAGCTGTTTTCTGTTACGAAATCTATTTCGCGTAACGGAAAACACAGCTTGCCGGGGGCAAAACATATAATGTTTCTGCCCCCCCCAAAACGGGTCGAATATCACGCCTCGTTCCCGCTTGTTCGCCGGCCAATCTGAAGAGGCGAACCGCCCGTTCCCGAAGCCGACATCGGGAACAAAACTACCCTGAAACAGAATGAATAACTCTTGAGCTCAAGCCATCATGAGATAGTGATGCCAGGAAATCAATACGGATTGAAGTCTTGGCGTCTTGATCTCCAGAAGTCAAGACCCCCTGATGTCCCGAAATCATGAGCTCTTGGAGTCATGAGCTCCAGAGATCACGAACTCATGACCTCAGGAGTTCGTGATGCCCGGGCTTCAAGAAGTTCTGAAATCTGGAGCTCACTCCCTGCTGAAATCTTGGATTCATGGATTCTTGATCTCTTGGCCTCAAGAACCCTTGACGCCTTGTTTCCCTGAGTTCATGATGCCTTGGGTTACGGATCTCTTGTCCCCTTGATCTATTGGTGTCTGTAGGGGACTTTATATTGAGGGAGCAGAGGTATTAGGATTGCCGCCACCGCCCTTGTCGTACTGACAATCTCCTTCTTCAGTCCGCTCAAAAGCAGAATGTCAGATTTTCTTTTTGGCACGCCAAAGGAATGTTTTCCAATACGCTATTTGGACTCTCACCGACGCCAACCTGTGCCACACCGACGCCAACCACTGCCATAGAACGCGAATGGTGGAGAAAACGCCTCCGCTACCTCTATATTCGCTCTCGAAACCATAAAAGCCAATCATTATGCAAGAACAGAAGAATGAACTTCGGGGCGACAGCCGAACGGTGTCCCTCGATTCCGGGACTTTATCGAGAAAAGTCTCCAACTATGAGCGCCTCTTCCTGCAGCCGGTCAAGACCGCAGCTCTCCACGGCAAGGCCATTTATGTCCGTCCGGAGTTTCACCAACGGATCCTGCGAATCGTGCGACTCCTCGACAACGACAAAGTCTCGATGTACAGCTATCTGGACCGCGTGCTGGAACACCACTTCGCAACCTTCGACGACGAAATTACGATCTGGTGCCGCAGCCGGATCCAGGCTCTTTCCCGGGATCTTAAAACGACTCTGCCATGGGAATAGTCAATGTGGAATTCCGGACCTTCGAGCGGATGCTCGCGCGGTTCGAGGCGTTTGCCCGACGGATGGATGCGCTCTGCCATGCGCACCGTATCGGCGAACCGGAGCCGTGGCTGGACAACCAGCAGGTCTGCCAGCTGCTGAATATCTCCAAACGGACGTTGCAGACCCTTCGCGGCAACGGGTCGCTCTCCTACACGCAGATCAACCACAAGATCTACTACCGGGCAGAAGATGTGCGGTCGTTCCTTGCGGTGCTGGAGGCACGACGCAAGCACGAGCAGAAGCGCAGAAACGGAGTATAAACAGTGGAATCCGGATCATGACACTCTCGTGGTAGTGTCAGGTCGAATCTCGCATCAAACAGACGGAAAATGGGCAATGAATTGATTACGGAGCATGACGAGCGGATCCGCTCATACTTCCAGGCGCTGGAGCGTCTTTCCAAAGCGTTGGAGACGTTGTTTTCGAAGCGCAAATCCTCGTTGGACGGCGAGAGCTTCTATACGGACGAGGAGCTTTCGCAGCGGCTGAAGATCAGCCGCCGGAGTCTGCAGGATTATCGCAATCAGGGACGGATTCCCTACATCAAGCTGGGCGGCAAGATCCTCTACCGTCCCTCGGATGTCGAGCGGATGCTGGAGGAGGGGTATCGTAACGAATTTCGGTAGACAAGGGGCAGAACGAGGTTGCAAGAACAGACAGAAGACAGAAAGGGAACATGGGTAACCGAGCCATCACGGGGTGCAGCCGTTCATGGTTTTTCTCCTTTTCATCGGTAGCATCTTCCAAAACGGGCCGGAGCGAATACGACAACCTTTTTCCCGGGGAGCATCTCCATCTGCGGAGGCTCCTACCGGGAAAACCCCTTCGGGGCATGAGGTTGGCATTTCGCTCCGGCCCATTACCTTGCTGCCGGATGAAAGGAGTATCGTGTGTCACCTATCGGGTATAATAGGGATGATTAAATATAAATTTATACCCGAAAGGGTGCAAAATGAAAAATATTTGATATATTTGTACCCAAAGGGGTATAAATCATGAAACAGACATCTCTATCCAACTCGGTCAAGTCGATGCGCCGACAATATCATCTGACACAGGTGGAACTTGCCGAGAAGTCCGGTGTGGGACTGCGTTTTATCCGCGAACTGGAGCAGGGCAAGCCGACACTTCGTCTTGACAAGGTCAACCAGATTCTGAATCTGTTTGGCTATGAGGTGGGAGCCGTACCGATGACTAAAACCGATGAATGATGAAACAAGCTGTTGTATTTTTTCAGGATCGACGGGCCGGCATCCTGACTGAAGACGAGAACGGTTATACATTCGTATACGATACCGGTTATTTGGCTGCACCGGATGCGCAGGCTGTGAGTCTGACCCTTCCGCTGAGCGATCGTCCCTATCGGGATAAAGTGCTGTTCCCGTTTTTTGACGGGTTGATTCCCGAGGGCTGGTTGCTGGATATTGCCGAAAGGAACTGGAAAATCGATGCCCGCGATCGCATGGCCTTGCTTTTGGCCTGCTGTAAGGATTGTATCGGAGCTGTTGGAGTTCAACCTGTAATCACCAAGGAGGAGTAATCGATGGCGGTATGTTTGTATTGTTACGGGGAGTTGACCGCGGGTGAAAAGGATTTTCACAAGCGTTGTTCCCAAAAAATATTCGGGACGTCGTGTCCTCCCGAACTACCCTATACGCGCGAAAATCTGACAGATCTTGCCCGACAGGTAATTCGTAGCCAGACGACACTTACGGGGGTACAGGCAAAATTGTCGCTCGATATTCTCAAGGGTGGACGAAACGAGGTCGACCGTTTTACGATTGTCGTGCTGTGGGGACGGTACATTCTGAAACCACCAACCGAACGATTCGCCCATTTGCCCGAGTTGGAGGATTTAACGATGCATTTGGCCGAACTGGCCAGAATAAGGGTCGTGCCTCACAGCCTGATTCGCTTTGCTGATGGCGAACTGTGCTATATCACACGCCGTATAGACCGCACTTCTCAGGGTGTGAAATTACCCATGGAAGATATGTGCCAGTTGACCGGGCGTCTGACCGAGCACAAATACAAAGGTTCGTACGAACAGATCGACAAGACCATCCGGAGATTCTCTGCAACCCCCTTGCTGGATCAGGTCAACTTTTGGGAGCAGGTCGTGTTTTCGTGGATCACGGGAAATGCCGACATGCATCTGAAGAACTTCTCGCTTTATAGCGAGGTGCCGGGTAAACATCTGCTTACTCCGGCTTACGACATGCTCTCCACAGCGCTGGTCATGCCGGAGGATAACGAGGAACTGGCGTTGACGCTCAATGGCAAGAAGCGGAAAATCAGGAAAGAGGATTTTATCGCTTCCATGCAGGCTTCGGGTTTGGGCGACAAGGTTATAGAAAACATCTTTCACAAGTTTCGGAAGTCACAGGACGTCTGGTTCGCATATGTGGATCGATCGTTCCTGCCGCAAGAGATGAAAGAGGAGTACAAGGGGATCATCCGAGACAGGATCAGCCGGTTGGTATAGCCATGACATTGAACAGCCCGGAGATGCTTATCCCCGGGCTGTTTTGTGAATTTAGCAGGGCGCATTCCGCTATCCCAGTTTGGAGATGGCTCTCTCCACCTGCATCATGTCCCGGAGAATGGAGCTGTCGAGAACCCGGGCATAGTGCTGCGTCATCTTGATGTTGGAGTGGCCCAGCATCTTGGCCACATTCTCCAGACTGACGCCGTTGGCCAGGCAGACCGAGGTTGCATACGAGTGCCTGGCACAATGCGTGGTCAGATTCTTGCGGATCATGCAGATGTCGGCAATCTCCTTCAGATAGCTGTTCATCTTCTGGTTGCATGGAACCGGCAGCAATACGCCCCTCTTCCGGCAGGTGGGGTGGTCGGCATACTTGCGCAGAATCTCCTGCGGAATATCCAGCAACGGGATGTTGCACATGTTTTTCGTCTTCTGACGGGGCTTGCGGATCCAGAGATTTCCGTTGTTGTCCCGGACGATATGCTCCGGGGCTAACTGCTGCACGTCGATGAAGGCCAACCCCGTGAAGGCGGCGAAGATGAAGACGTCGCGGACCAGCGTCAGCCGCTCCAGCGGGAACTCCTTGCGGTAGATGGTCTGCAACTCGTCCATCGTCAGAAACTCCCGGACGACCGCCTTCTCGTGGAAACGAATCCCGAGGAAGGGGTTCTTCGCCATCCAGTCATTGGCCCGGGCCAGATTGGTAATCTTTTTCAGACACTTCATGTAGCGGATGACGGTATTCTGCTGGCATCCCTTTTCCGTCTTCAGATAGAAGGCAAAGGCGCGGACCAGCTCGCCGTTGACCTCCGTGAGGGGCAGATCCTCCTTCCCGTAACGCTGGCGGATCAACTCGGCCAGATAACGTCGGCAACTCTCGTAGCGGCGAACCGTAATCAGCGCATAGTCCGTGCCGACCAGCGCCCGACACTGGTCGTTGTGCTCCTGCATGGTCCCCAACAGCGTGCGGACCTCTTCCGGCTTCTCCTGCCCGAAGAAGAGCTTCTGCAGCAGATGAGCCGTGACGGGGCGGTTCTGCTGCTCCAGTTCGCAAAAAATTTGATACAGCTTGATGCGGGCCTCCTCGATATAGGTGTTTAGGTCGCAGGCGCGGCGGCTCTTGCCGCGGGCCGTCTCCTTGGCCTGACTCCACAGGGCAGGGTCGATGCTCTTGCGGATGTTGTTCTCGACGCGCGTCCCGTTGACGGTGATGCGCATGCAGACGGAGGCTTCTCCGTTTTTCAGCAGCCTGGTCTTCTTGAGGAAGAACAGCACGCGAAACGAATCTCTTTTCATGGTTCCTACTTGCTCTTTGACTGGTTCGACAAATGTAGGAAATCCGACCCGATTTAACGTCATGCAAAATATTGCAATTCAGTGAGAAAGGCGCGAATTCGGTGGAGATAAATGGGGTGGTTTTCATCTCCACCGATTGCTCCACCAAAAGGTGCCGAAAACCGCTGTTTTTTGCACTGCCGACAAAAAGAGAAAACCCTGATTTCGTTTGGAAATCAGGGCCTTGCAACTTTTTGCTTCTCTTCAAAGTGGTACCACCAGGAATCGAACCGGGGACACAAGGATTTTCAGTCCTTTGCTCTACCAACTGAGCTATGGCACCATCCGTTACGAGGTTACACGGTGTGTTTCTCTCGTATTGTGGTGCAAAGATAGGCATAATTTTCGAAACTGCAAGTCCTCGAGCCTCTTTTTTGTCGTTTTTGTCTCTTTTTTATTTGGTGAATGAGTTTATTGCCGGATTATCTATCTGTAAAACAGCTTTTTGCTCTGCACAGAGTGTCGTTTGGCTGATGCTTCGCGGAAGAGCCTGCTCGGATTTTCCCGCTGCCGCAACGAGGTGTTCGGCTCAAGGGTAGCAGGTTTGCGCTTAAAACTTATATAATATAGGTGTACCCTATTTGTCCTTTGCGAGCGTTTTGGAAACGGCCTTGCCTGCGCAGTCTGTTGCATGTAATGCCGGAGGCGGGCTCCATTCCGGCATTGTGCGGTAGCATTGTGTCGCGTGAGTGGTTCTGTTTCCGCCCGGCAGCTCCGAGCCCCTTTGAACCGCTGCCCATCGCCAGGAGTGGGGCGGCCGAATCGCTTTTGCCAACTTCGGGTTCCCGGATAAGGCGGCTCCGCGGCGGTAATCCTTCCGGGCCATTCCCGTATTGTCTGGCAAGCCCGCTTCCGGTCAACGGCAGTGGCTGGTACAACTGCCGGCCGAGGCAGGTCTTGAATCGCGCCGGCATTGGCTGGTGCTTGCATTCTACTCTTCCCAACTCCCCTTTGCCACGACGGTTGCCCTTGTCCGGGACGTCGCCAACAAGGCAAATGGCCAGTTTCGGGGTCATGAAAACATCCGGACCGCAAAAATTTATACGTTGGTTACACATTCGTACCTGCGTGACGGGCTCGAACGCCCTGCCTGGCGTCAGGATGAAGTTTCGGGAGCCCGGTTTTGTTCTGTAGGGTTGGTTTTAAGTTCGATTTATCGCCAGTTGCGGGGCGGCTCCGTCGCTCGGTGGTCGAAATAGCTCTATTATGGGTCAAAATGGTGATTACGGATTGTAACCTCATTTTTTACATCTAAGAAAAAATTGTAATTAATGCCTTCAAAAAACGCAAATAATTGTAAATTCCTTAAAATTTAATAAAAATCACTTGCAAATTATATATTAGTTTCATATCTTTGACATTGAACTTTTATTCTAAAAAACCAATTAAAAACAACGCTTATGGTTAGAAAAATTGTACTATCGTTCATTGCTGCGATGGGCATCTTCGCCTTGGCGAGCGCTCAGCAACGGCAAGTTTCCGGTACAGTGACCGGGCACGATGGGAGTCCCATCGCGGGTGCGACAGTTCTTCTTGACGGCACCTCGATTGGTACAACGACCGGCGCCGACGGTTCGTTCGCAATCTCGGTTCCGGCAGACGGCACACTGGCCATCTCCTTCATCGGCTACCAGGCCGTGAAGGTCCCTGTTGCGGGAAAGACCCGCATCGATGTCACGCTGCATGAGGATACGACGGACATCGACGACGTGATTGTCGTGGCGTTCGGTACGGCCCGCAAGGAAGCGTTCTCCGGTTCGGCTTCGGTGGTTAAATCCGAGGATATCGCCAAGATGCAGACGTCGAACGTCGCTCAGCTGCTTTCGGGTACTTCGCCCGGTGTTCAGCTGCAGACCACTTCGGGTCAGCCCGGTTCGGCTCCCAAGGTGATGATTCGCGGTATCGGCTCCATCTCGTCGAGCACCGACCCTCTGTGGGTTGTCGACGGTATCCCCTACGACGGTGACCTGGCCCTCATCAACTCGAACGACATCGAGAACCTGACCGTCCTCAAGGACGCTGCCTCGACGGCCCTCTACGGTTCGCGTGGTGCCAACGGTGTCGTCATGGTGACCACCAAGCGCGGCAAGGGCGGCGATGCAATCGTTACGGTCGATGCCAAGGTGGGTGTCAACTCTCGTGCCGTTCGCGACTACGAGTACGTGGACAATCCGGCTCTCTACTACGAGACGATTTACGGTGCCATGTATGATTATGGTGTCAATGAACTCGGTTACGGAGCTTCGGCCGCTCAGCGCTACGCCAACGACGAGCTGATTCGCAGCCTCCGTTATCAGGTTTACAATGTGCCCAAGGGCCAGTATTTCATCGGCTCCAACGGTAAAATCAACCCCAACGCCACGCTGGGCAACGTCTACACGGCGTCGGACGGCAACCGCTACCTGCTGACTCCCGATGACTGGGAGGATGCCGCTTTCCACACCTCGGTGCGTCAGGAGTACAACGTCAACGTGTCGGCTTCGAACGACCGCGGCAGCTTCTACGGTTCGTTCGGCTACATGAACGACAAGGGTATCGTGACCAACTCCTACATGAAGCGTTACACCGCTCGACTGAAGGCCGACTACCAGGTAAAGAAGTGGCTCAAGGTGGGTGCCAACGCCAGCTACGCCAACTACGACTCGCAGAGCGTATTCGAGGAGGCCTCCTATGGCTCGAACTCGGTATCGAACCTCTTCGGTGTGGTAACCCAGATGGGCCCTATCTACCCGCTCTACGTTCGTGACGAGAACGGCAACATCCTGCGCGACCAGTACGGACACCTGCGCTACGACTATGGTTCGGGTGAGGCCGAGGACGGTATTGCCGGCCTGCAGCGTCCCGTGATGACCGGTTCGAACGCCATTGCCACCCAGCAGCTCGACATCGAGAGTCAGGCTATCGGCAACGCCTTCACCGGTACTGCATTTGCAGAGGCCACTTTCCTCAAGGACTTTAAGTTCCAGTTCAACGTCGGTGTCAACCTCGACGAGACCCGCTATACCAACTTCACCAACCCCTACTATGGCGGTTACAAGGACATGAACGGTATTCTGGGTAAGGAGCACGACCGCTTCTTCTCGTTCAACATGCAGCAGATTCTCAGCTACAACAAGACTTTCAACGACAAGCACACCGTCGACATCATGATTGGTCACGAGAACTACAAGCGCAAGAGCTCGGTGCTCTACGCCTCGTCGTCGAACATGTTCTCGGACAAGCTGCTCGAGCTGGCTGGTGCAATCGTTAAGGGTACGAATACCTCTTATGAGAACGGCTACAACACCGAAGGATATTTCGGTCGTGCCGAGTACAACTACGACAACAAGTACTTCGTCAGCGGTTCGTATCGTCGCGATGCATCGTCGCGCTTCCATCCCGACCACCGCTGGGGTAACTTCTACTCGTTGAGCGCCGCATGGCTTATCAACAAGGAGAACTGGTTCAATGCTCCCTGGGTCGACATGCTGAAAATCAAGGCTTCGGTAGGTCAGCAGGGTAACGACGGTATCGGTGAGTACCGCTACACCGACCTGTGGCAGATTCAGTCTGCAGGTGGTGAGGTTGCCGGTACGCTCTATACGAAAGGTAATCCCAACATTACGTGGGAGACCAACACCAACGTCAACGCCGGTGTTGACTTCAGCCTCTGGCAGGGCCGCTTGAGCGGTACGGCCGAGTACTTCTACCGCAAGACTTCGGACATGCTCTTCCGTCTGCCCGTGCCGCTGTCGATGGGTTATTCGTACTACTACGACAACATCGGCGACATGCACAACGCAGGTGTCGAGTTGACCCTGAACGGTACGGTAATCCGCACGAAGAACGTGCAGTGGGATTTGAACCTCAACATGACCCACTACAAGAACGTCATCGACCGTCTGCCGGCCGACCTCATCGAGCATGATGCCGGTTATCAGAGCGGCAACTTCTGGATGGCCGAGGGCAAACCCCTCTACAACTGGTACATCAAGCGCTATGCAGGCGTTAATCCCGATACGGGTGAGGCCATGTACTGGGCTTGGGAGGACAAGAACGACCATTCGAAGGGCATGAAGAAGGTGAACAACACCAGTGAGGCCGACTACATGGAGGTTGGCAAGACCTCGCTGCCCGACCTCTACGGCGGTTTCGGTACGACGGTTGCTTTCTACGGCTTCGACCTTTCGGTTAACTTCACCTATTCGATTGGCGGTTACGCTTTCGACTACGGCTACTACAGCACGATGGGCTCGCCCGGTACGTCGGGTGGTTTCAATATCCACCGCGATGTGCTCAAGTCGTGGACTCCCGAGCATAAGAATACGGATATCCCGCGTTATCGCTACCAGGACCTCTATACGGCCGGTTACTGCGACCGCTTCCTGGAGGATGCAAGCTATCTGAACCTGCAGAATATCAACTTCGGTTATACCTTCCCGAAGAGATGGCTCAAGAAGCTCTCCATCGAGTCGCTGCGTATCTACCTCTCGTGCGAGAATGTCTTCTACTGGTCCAAGCGTGAGGGCTTTGACCCGCGTCAATCCTTCTCGGGTGACGATGTCAGCAACACGCGTTACTCTCCGATTCGTGTGATTTCGGGTGGTATTACGCTGAAATTCTAAACCATAAAACTGAAGGACGAATATGAAAATATTGAAATATCTTGTTGCGTTCGGTGCCGTTGCATCCCTTACGACGGGCTGCATCAAGGAGGAGCTGCCGACCAGCTACGTTTCCAACGAGCAGATGGCCGAGTCTCCTGCCGCACTGGTAAACGGTATGAATGCCTGGCTTACAACGTACGATACGATGGGAGCCGGAGCTCACTACGATTTCGGTTGGCCCGGTATCTGCATGGGTACCGATGCTCTGACGCCCGACGTGGCTGTAACGGATTACGGTTATGACAACGGTTTCCTCAACTGGCGAGGTGTTACTCCTGAGCTGAGCCAGGAAGGAGCGGCTCCCCGTTTCATCTGGAACTTCTGCTATTCGCTCATCAACATGGCCAATACGCTCATCGGCCAGATTGACCCCGAGAACATGTCCTCGACCCAGCGGGAGTACCTTGGTCAGGCGCTTGTTTATCGCGCCATGGCCTACTTCCATCTGGCTCGTATTTTCGAGTACAAGGGTACGGAGCACGGCGCATGGGACGGTCTTTCGGTCCCCATCGTCGATGAGAATACCTCCGAGCTGATGGGGCGTCGCAACCCCCGCGTCGAGACTGACAAGCTCTATGATGAGTTGATTCTTCCCGACCTTCAGAACGCTGTCAAGTATCTTGAGGGTTACACGCGTTCGGCTAAGAACAAGGTTGACCAGGCCGTTGCCTACGGTATGCTGGCCCGCGTATATCTGCAGCGCGAGCAGTGGAAGGATGCAGAGGAGGCTGCTACCAATGCCATCGAGCTGAGCGGTGCCACGCCGCTGACCGAGGCTCAGTGGATGAGCCCCACCACCGGCTTCAACGACATCTCGACGCCTGCATGGATGTGGGGTATCATCGTAACGGCCGACAACCGCGTCGTAACGACCGGTATCTGCAACTTCGTATCGTTCATGTCGCCCGAGGCTACCTATGGCTACAGTGCAGCCGGTGGCTGGTCTTCGGCCAAGCAGATTGATGCGGCGCTCTTCGCCAAGATTCCCGATACGGACTGGCGCAAGCGTTCGTGGGTGAACCCCGACCGTGAGAAGTATCCCTACTCCTACTATCAGACGACGCTCGACAAGAAGACGTGGGAGAACTCGATTCAGGACTACACCGGCTTCAAGTTCCGTCCCGGCGAGGGTAACGGCGTTACCTTCAGCGTAGGTTCGGTTGCCGACTTCCCGCTCATGCGCGTTGAGGAGATGTACCTGATTCAGGCCGAGGCTGCCGGTATGCAGAACCTTTCGCGCGGCAAGCAGCTCCTCGAGACGTTCGTGCAGACCTACCGAAACCCGAGCTTCCGTTCGGCTGCTTCCGATGGCAAGGGCCTTCAGGATGAGATTTTCCTGCAGCGTCAGATTGAGTTCTGGGGCGAGGGTATCATCATGTTCGACTACAAGCGTCTGGACAAGCCGCAACTCAAGGGCTATGCCGGTACGAACCACTTCGCGGAGTGCCGCTATAACAGCCCCGACGGCAATGCACCCTGGACGACGCTGCCGCTCCCGCTGGCTGAAGTCAGCGCCAATACGATTCTCAAGGACCAGCAGAATCCCGACCCGGTTCTCTATCGTGGTACCCTGTGGCGTTAGTAACGTGTAATTTGTAAAACAGATAACTCATGAAAGCTATCAAGAAATTATTATATTTTCTGGCCGTGGCCGGCACGACGATGTTTGCATCGTCGTGCACGGAGGAGATGGACTACACGCCGGCACCGCGTCCGGCGGGTCAGCAGGTCTATTTCGCTACCGACATGAGCGAGACGGTCAACCTGGAGGAGAACTCTTCGTCGGTTACGATTCCCGTATACCGCGTTGTCGCCGATGAGGCAGCCTCCTTCTCGATTTTCGCAACCGAGGAGAGCTCACTCTTTTCGATTCCCTCGACGGTGGATTTTGCTGCCGGTGAGAACTCTACCAATCTGGTTATCACTTATGATTATGCGAAGCTGACGCAGGACCAGATGTATCCCTGCACGCTTACCATCGGTGATACGGAGAACACGTCGCCCTACGGCATGAGTTCGTATGAGTTCTCGTTTGTTGCACCTGCTCCGTGGACCTCGCTGGGTATGGGTACCTATACCGAAGACGTCATTACGGCAGCCTATGGTATTGACAATGTATCGTTCGAGGTTGAGGTTCAGCAGTCCGACAGCAATAAGGGTCTCTATCGTCTGAAGAACCTCTACCGTGCCGGTACCGGTCTGTTTGCGATTTACAACTTCGCAGATGCTACGGGTGCAGCTTCGGACTACTACATCACCCTTGATTGCTCGAATCCCGAAGCCGTAACCATCGCCGAGCAGCCTCTGGGCTTCTCCATGGAGGGTTATGGCGAGCTGAAAATCTTCAGCAACGCTCCGGGTACGTTGGCTAATGGTGTGATTACCTTCCCCAAGGATGGCCTTTCGCTCAACATCCCGACCCTCAGCAACAATTATCCTACGAATGCTTCGGGCAAGTTCAAGCTCGTTCTTCCCGGTGCCGTGGATATCAATCCGACTGTAGCTGTTGAGTTCGTAGGTACCTATACGTCGTCGGACAATACCTCTTCAGCAATCTTCAAGCTGACCCCCAACGATGATGTGGCTTCGTATAAGTATGCCTATTTCGAGGGCGTAGCTTCGGCAGCTCAGGTTGAGGAATATGTTGAAGGTATCATCAACGGTACGATTGAGAGCTCGGAGATGGAGAGCTCGGGTGCCGAGGAGAATCTGCTTGTTTCCATCGCCAAGTCCGGTCGCTATACTCTTGTAGTCATTCCTTACGGCACGGCTGCTGGCGCCGCAGTTGCGGGTACTCCGACCTCTCTTGCCTTCAAGTATAGCGCAGGCGGCGAGGAGGTTCCCGATGCTCCGGCTCCCGAACTGACGCTCGAGACCATCCCTGCATACGAGGGCTACGACGAGGCGACGAGCTTCTTCTATCGAATCAAGGGTGCCAATATCTCGGCAGGCAAGATTTATCTGAACAAGACGAGCGTCATTGAGGGTTCCGGAATTGACATCAAGGATATCATCAACGAGTATGGTGAAGACCTGTCTGATTCCGAGATTGAGGAGATTGTTTCCGAGAATGGTTACGAGAACGGCTACATCAAGTTGGAAACCGGCACCTCTTACACGTTTGCTGTTCTTGTACAGAACATCGACGGTGTTGAGTTAATCAAGACGCTGGAAAAGACTCTTTAGCGGCAGGAATATCACTCCGCAAGTTGATAATGAAAGACCACTTCCCCAGGAAGTGGTCTTTTTTTGACGGAGACGTGAGGACGTTGTCTTGTCGGCGTTCTGTGTTCGGCTCTTCCAAGCCTGTGGCGCCCCGAATTGGTTAATCCGCCTCGGAAAATCGTCTATGTTCGTGTTTTTTAGCTCAGTTTGCAAAAAAATGCTATTTTTGCAGCAAAATAAAGTTTCGACGTTATGAAAATCACGGAAATCATTCCCGGAATCCATTACGTGGGCGTCAACGACCGCACCACGACCCGCTTCGAGGGGCTCTGGTCGCTCCCTTACGGCGTCTCGTACAACTCCTACCTCGTTGTCGACGAGCAGGTGGCCCTCATCGATACGGTCGAGGAGGCGTTCGGCAGCCGTTTTGTCGAGAACATCCACGAGGTGCTCGGTGACCGAACGGTCGACTACCTCATCGTAAACCACATGGAGCCCGACCATTCGTCGTCGATTCGGACGCTGCGTCTGCTCTATCCCAAGATGCTGATTGTCGGCAACGCCAAGACGCTGCAGATGCTTGCGGGTTTCTATGGCATCACCGACGGAACGCTCGAGGTCAAGGAGGGCTCCACCATCCAGCTCGGTGCGCACACCCTTCAGTTCCACCTCGCCCCGATGGTTCACTGGCCCGAGACGATGGTGACCTGGTGCCCTGAAGCGAAGGTGCTCTTCTCGGGCGACGCCTTCGGTACGTTCGGTGCGCTCAACGGCGGCATCACCGACTCGCAGCTCGAACTGGACCACTTCTGGGACGAGATGCGCCGCTACTACGCCTGCATCGTGGGCAAGTATGGCGCTCCGGTGCAGAAGGCGCTGCAGAAGCTGGGCGGACTGCCCATCGAGACCATCTGCGCGACGCACGGTCCCGTATGGCAGCGCGAGATTCCGCGTGTGGTTTCGATGTACGACCGTCTGAGCCGCTACGAAGGCGAGCATGGCGTGGTGATTGCCTACGGCTCGATGTACGGCAATACGGAGCAGCTGGCCGAGCGGATTGCCCGCGAGCTGGCCGAGCGTGGCGTGCGGCCGATTGTGATGCACAATCTGACGACGGCCGACATGTCGATGGTCGTGCGCGACGTCTTCAAGTACGATACGCTGCTCGTCGGTTCGCCGACCTACAACGCCGAGCTCTTCCCCGAGGTGGAACACCTGCTGCGCAAGATTGAGGCGCGCTGCGTGCCGACGCGTAACTTCGGATTCTTCGGTTCGTTCTGCTGGGCCGGTGCCGCCGTGCGCCGCATGAAGGAGTTCGCCGAGCGGATGAAGTGGGAGCCCATCTGCACCCCCGTGGAGATGAAGCAGGGCTTCGACGCCCGCAGCTACGACGCCGCCCGGACGCTCGCCGAGCAGGTAGCAGCCCGCTTCAACGAGCAGTAGAAGCCGCGCGGCTGTGTACCTCTGCCCGTGCCGTGGTGTTCGCGGTCGATGGCGGCGGGGCAGCGGGTCCGTGGAGCCGTTGGCAGTAAGCCAAACGGGAGACCTTCTCGAAAGAGGGTCTCCCGTTTTTTTGTTCGGAGCCGGACTGAACGGTAGCGTGCCTCCGGTCAAAGGCCGCTACGTGTCCGGCTCGGAGATTCAGAGGCTCAGAGGGTCGGAAGTGCGGCGCGGCGGGCGTTGAACTCCTCGACCAGCGAAGCGACAATCTCGCCTGCCGACGGCAGGTCGCGGATGAGCGAGGCGATTTGTCCGATTTCGAGCTCTCCCTCCTCGAGGTCCCCCTCGAAGATGCCCCGTCGTGTCCGACCGAAGCCTATCAGCTCGCGCAGTTCGTCGGCCGAGGCTCCGCGCGCCTCGGCTTCCTCCATGTGGTGGTAGAAGGCGTTGCGGATAAGCCGTGTGGGGCTCAGCCGCTTGAGTGCGAGCATCGTATCGCCCTCCTGCAGCGTGATGCAGAGCCGTTTGAACTCCTCGCTGGCCGAACTCTCGGCGCTGAGAGCAAAGCGCGTCCCCATCTGAACGCCCTCGGCGCCCAGTGCGAAGGCAGCCAGCATGCCGCTGCCCGTAGCGATGCCGCCGGCCGCGATGAGGGGGAGCGTCACCGCCTCGCGCACCTGCGGGATGAGGACCATCGTCGAGCTCTCCTCGTGTCCGTTGTGGCCGCCCGCCTCGAAGCCCTCGGCTACGACGGCATCGACCCCCGCAGCCTCGCTTTTGCGGGCAAATCGCGAGCTCGAGACCACGTGGGCGACCTTGCACCCGGCATCGTGCAGCCGCGAGGTCCAGGTGGCCGGATTTCCCGCCGAGGTGAAGACCACGGGGACCCGTTCGTCGATGATGACCTGTATGAGCTCGGCGGCGTAGCGGTACATGAGCGGTACGTTGACGCCGAAGGGGCGGTCGGTCGCCTCGCGGCATTTGCGGATGTGTTCGCGCAGCAGTTCGGGAGTCATCGAGCCCGAGCCGATGAGGCCGAGCCCTCCGGCGCGGCTTACGGCGGCGGCGAGCCGCCAGCCGCTGCACCAGACCATGCCGCCCGAGACAATCGGGTAGCGGATGCCGAATATTTGGCAGATTCTGTTCTCCATGTTGCAGTGTGGTTTTTCGCAAATGTAGCAAAAATCGGGGATTTTCTCTGCTCGGCGGCTCACTTCGTTTTGGAGCCGAGTCGCCACGAATTCGGCGTTCGATTTGGCGTTTCTCCGAAAAATGGCGATTTTTGCAGCGTCTAAATCCGATTACGCATGCTCTATACCGACGATACGCGCATCGAGGCGCTGGCGCTGCACCTCGTGGGCAACAAGATGAAGGACGAACCGCTGCTGCTCTCGCCCGGGCCTTCGACCCAGACCGGCGACGAGGAGCTCACGCGCATTCTGGTAGCCTACTTCCTCGGGGGCTTCAAGGGCGAGGAGACCTACAACCTCTTCCACGAGAGCGACCTGGAGTGCAACGAGGTCTACCGCTTCGCCTGCCGGATTTTCGACGATGCGGAGCACTTCTACGACCACTCCGTAGCGCTGGCGCGCCACCTCTACGAGGCGGGCGGCCATCCCCAAATCAAGGGCGGCGAGTTCTACGTTGTCTGCTTCTCGGGGTGCCGCCTCGGCGGGGAGTCGCTCGACGCGGTGGGGCTCTTCAAGTCCGAGACGCGCGATACGTACCTCGACGTGAGCGAGCAGCAGGAGGGGCTTCACATCTCGGCCTTTCGCGGCATCAACGTCGACCGGCTCGACAAGGGGTGCCTCATTCTTGCCTCGGAGCGCGAACAGGGCTTCGTCGTGCGGGTGGTCGACAATACGAACCGCGTCGAGGCGCGCTACTGGACCGACGACTTCCTCCACGTGCGTCCGCGTCAGGACAACTACCACAATACGAACAATGCGCTGGCGATGTGTCGCAGCTACGTGACGCGCCATTTGCCGTCGGAGTTCTCCGTCTCGAAGGCCGACCAGGCCGAGCTGCTCAACGAGACGATGAACTACTTCCGCGAGCAGGAGCACTTCTCGCTCGACGACTTCTCGGAGCAGGTCATCCGCCAGCCCGAGGTGGCCGAGAGCTTCGCCCGCTACAAGGAGGAGTACGAGCGCGAGCGCGACATCCGCATCGAGGACGAGTTTGCCATCTCGGACCCCGCCGTCAAGCGCCAGGCGCGCAACTACCGGAGCGTCATCAAGCTCGACCGCAACTTCCACATCTATGTCCACGGCAACACGAACCTTTTGGAGCAGGGCGAGGACGAGCGGGGCAAGTACTACAAACTCTACTACGAGGAGGAGGCGTAGCGTCGTGACTGTTTCCAGAGAGTTGATACCCCCGTCGGACGACCTTCCGTGGCCGCTGCACCGCCTGCCGCTCGAGGTTGACCCGGCAACGCTTCCCGAGCGTTTTACCTGCCCCTTCTGCTATCGTCCCCACCCGCTCTGCGTGGCCGCCTCGGCGAGCGTGCAGGCCTACATCGCTTCGCGCGCTGAGTGGCGCGACGAACTTGCGGCCGGTAAGATGTTCGGCGTGCTCATTGTCCGGGACAGAGGGGGAGCGGTTGGCTTTCTGGCCGCCTTTTCGGGTAATCTGGCCGCAAGTAACCACCATGCCTACTTCGTTCCTCCGGTCTATGACATGCTGCAGCCAGACGGCTTCTTTTTGCGCGAAGACCGCGCCATCTCCGAGCTCAACGATGCGGTTGCGGCGCTCGAGCAGGATGCCCGGCTGCTCGAGGCCCGGCGCGAGCTGCACCGCCTCGAGCAGGAGTCTCAACGCGAACTCTCCGAGGCTCATGCGGCCGAGGTGCGCGCTCACGAAGAGCGGGAGCGGCTTCGGGCGCAGACAACCGATGCCGCCGAACTTGCGGCCCTGACACACGCCAGCCAGCACGAGCACGCCCTGCTGCACCAGTTGAAGCGGCAGTGGGCCGAGCGGCTTGCCGAGGCCTCGGCGGCTGTCGCCCCGCAGCTCGAGGAGCTGCGACGCCTCAAGGCCGAGCGCCACAGCCGCTCGGCCGAGCTGCAGCAGCGGCTTTTTGCCCAATTCCGCATGCGCAACGCCCGCGGCGAGGTGCGCGACCTCAACGAAATATTCGCCGCCACGCCCCACCGGGTGCCTCCTGCCGGCGCCGGCGAGTGCGCCGCCCCGAAGCTGCTTCAGTACGCCTTCACGTCGGGGTTGCACCCCGTGGCGATGGCCGAATTCTGGTGGGGCGTCTCGCTGCGAAGCGAGGAGCGCCTCCAGGGCGAATACTACCCGGCCTGCAGCAGCAAGTGCGGCCCCATCCTGCGCTTCATGCTCCAGGGACTCGACGTCGAGCCCAATCCGCTCGAGAAAGCCCCCCTCATCCCGTAATTACTCTTCCGCTGCCGTTTTTGCATCGGTGTCGCCCGGTCGGGGCCCTGCAGCTCGCGTGCGGGCATAAAAAAAGGAGGTTCACTCAAGTGAACCTCCTCTCTTTTTGCGTGGAATCAACTCCTACTCGCCGTAGATGTAGATTTCGCTGAAGAGGCAGTTCTGCCCCGTCGCATAGATTCTCAGGTAGCGGCACGTAACGGACTTGGTGAACGAGAAGTCGAAGTCGCCGGCTGCCGGAAGCTCGATGTCGCTGCCCTGGAGCGACCAGCTGCTGCCGTCGCTGCTCGTGTAAATCGAGACCTTGTCGGGAGCATAGGCATCGCCCCACTGGTTCGTCGTCTTGAAGCCGGTGACAGTTACCTCCTTGCCGAGGTCAACAACAACCTCCAGGTTGTTGTAAACGTACATGTACGAGCTTTCGTCTCCATCGGTCAGGGTATCCGTTTCAGCGCCGTTGCACGTTACCGTCCAGCTCGAGCGGTTGGTCAGCTCGTTGCCCGAGGGGGTCTCCAGCGAGACGTTCTTCAGGTCGACGGGCTCCTTGTTTACGACAATCGTCAGCTCGTTCAGATTCGTCGAGAGACGGGTAATGTTCGAAGGCGTTGCTGCCGTGACGGTAATCTTGGTAGTCCACGTTTGCGAACTTACGACGTCGGTTGCATAGGACCAGTCGCCGTTGAGCGTCGTCGTTGCGGTAATCTGGCCGGCGGGAATCACAACCTCCTGGGTTTCGAAGGTCCAGGCCTCTTCGCAGTCCGACTCCATGGCGAGCGTTGCGGTGATGTCCTGCGTTGCGGGGCGCGAGAGCTTTACCGTAACGGGAACCGAAGCCTTGGCCTCGACCTCTGCGGTCGGGTGGTTGATATTGAGCGTCAGCGTGGAGACGCCCAGCTTCGGGCGCTCGATGCCGACATAGATGGCACTCCATTCGTTTACTTCGGACGAGCTGTCATCCGAGCAGGATGCTCCGCAGAGCGCAAGGGCGCAGGCAAAGGCAAAATAGAATATCTTTTTCATGGACAAGGGTTTTTGGTGTTGTGTGTTTTTTACAGCAAATACTGCGCAACTCTACGGTTGCGCAGTATTTGTGTTGCTGGCTATTCCGGCCAGGCAGTCTCGGTGTCGGTCGAGAGGATATTCTCCACCCAAACGGGGTCCTGCTCGGCGGTCAGCGTGTGGCCGTTGCCGGTGCAGTCCTCGAAGGTCTTGCCCTCACCGTCGTTCATGCGCCAGTAGCCAACCAGGCCCTCCGATTTGGCGCTGGTGGTGGTCATGTTGTTCTGAATCTGAGCCTCGGTGCGGCATACCGACCAGATACGGAGCTCCGAGCAGAGAATCTTGCAACCTGCCCACCACGTTGGGTCGCTCGTTCCGTGGGCATCGCTGCCGCCGCCGCCGAACCAGCCGGCGAACTCGAAGTTCGGGTCAATGGTGCCCTCCTTGCTGCCGGCGAATGCGCCGTTGACGTAGATGGTAACCTTCGAGCCGTCGTAGGTGATGGCGTAGTGCTGCCACTTGTTGGGCGTAATCGAAAGCGACGGGTTGAGGAACCAGCCGTTACCCTGGAACTGAATCAGCGAGTGAGCCTTGAAGCCTGTGGCGGGGTCATCGTTCTGCGGGTCCTCGAAGCGGAGCAGGATGTTGCTGCCGCTGCAGAAGATGTCGCGGTTGCGGTTGGCCGTGTTGCTTACCTGGAAGCGGCACTCTACGGTGAACTGGGGCAGCGAAACGGGGAAGCCGGCAGCCGACAGACCCGAGCGTCCCGTAAACATCGGCAGTGTGGAGCTGATGATGCTCTCGGTCGTGATGACGAAGGTCGACGTCTTGGTGGTCGTCGGCATGTTGCCGTCCACGCTCTCCAGACGCAGAGGAATAGCGTAGGTCTCACCAATGTACTCGGCCGGAATCGGGTTGATGTGAATCGTCACGGGGTTGGCGCTGAACGAACCTGCCTCGATGGTAATCTTGTCGGGCATCGTGAAGATTTCCGAAGGCATCGTCACGTAGCTCGATGCCTGCTCTGCATTGTAGGTTGCCAGAACCGCATCGTCCACTACCAGACGGAAGTCGTAGTTGCGGTCGGCCTTCTCGCTCAGGCAGACGGTCAGCTGAGCTTCGGCGCCGTTGCTGGGGTCGATGGTGACCTTCGTGCTCGAAGCCGAGGTGCTCTCGTTGATGAACGCGTGGGTTCCGAGCGTTCCGTACTCGGCATCGTTACATCCCGTGGCAAATGCTGCGAGAAGTAATGCGGCCGCGATATTTAATCCTTTTTTCATGGTTTTCATTGATTGACGTTAATTACTTCATTGTCGGGTTCTGAGCCTGAATGGCCGTGCGCATCCACTTGTATGCGGGGCTGTTCGTAGCCTCGTAACCGAACTGGTATGCGCCGAAGCCACCCTTGCGGTAGCCGTTGAGCGGCTCCCAGCGGGCCATACCTACCAGCGACGGGCAGACGGCCTTGTCCTGCGTAACACCGTCACGTGTCCGCCAGTAGAAACCGCCGTTCAGACAGTCGGTCACACTCTCGCAGTTCTCGCAGATGACGTACTGGTTGGTAATCTCCTCTTCGGTCATTGTCGAGGAGAACTTCGAAAGGCAGGTCTGCAGACGGCTGTCCATGTTGTCCTCGCGGCCCGTGGCCGAAGCCGAAGGCGAACCGCCCGAGACGGTGTAGGCCTGAACGACGAAGTAGTCGATGTAGGGACCGCTCTCGGCGTTGAGCGTCTGCGGCTCGCCGTCGAGCAGCAGGAGCTTGTCGGGATTGGGCGATTTCGGGCCGATGTACTTGTTCAGCTCGACGAGCAGCGTATGCATGCGGTCGTTGTGGCTGGCCAGCTTGCCTCCGTAGCCGTAGTTGGGCTCGAAGTCGATGTCAAAGCCATCGTAGTCATACTTGAAGACCGTGTCGGCAATCGCCTTGGCATACTTGGCAATGGCGGCGTCGATGGCAGCCTGGTCACCGTCAACCCAGCCCCAGAACTGCTCGCGCGTTGCCTCGTCCACATCGTACTCCGCAGGGGTGAGGTTCTGTCCCACGTACGAGGTGAAACTGCAGAATACAACCTTCGTACCCTTCTTCTCCTGGACGTAGCGCAGGTCCTGAAGCTTGCCGGGGGTGAGGTTGGTCCACTGGCCCCACAGCGATACGATGTCCATCGAGTCGGGAATACCCGTCAGCATGTTGGTCGTGTTGGTGGCAGGTTCGCCCCAGCCGCTGAACCATCCGAACGAGATGGCATGGTCGGTCTTCTTCCACTCACGCAGGGCCTCATAATAGGCCTCGGGCTTGTTGGACTCGGTCAGACCGTGCTCGAAGATGGTTTCACTCTCCGTTTCGGTCCAGTCGCTGCAGTGCACCATGGCAAGAGCCGTGAGTGCCAGAGCAGCCGCTTTTCCAATATTCTTGATTTTCATGGTTTCAGTTTGTTTTGAGGGTGATTAGTCTTTCTTGGCCCAGAAGAGGTCCTTGGCCTGCGTGTCCTGACCTCCGAGGAGGTTGGCTACGGCGTTCTGATAGTTCGTCGTATTGTAGTCACGCTCCGAGATGGGGTAAACCAGACGACGTGCGCCGCGGCGGGTATCCACACCGTCCGTGCTCAGGTTGTCGAGCGACGGAGCCAGCTCAGGATAGCCCGTACGACGGTACTCGGCCCAGGCCTCGATGCCCATCGGGTAGTTGGCAATCCACTTCTGCGTGATAATCTGCTCGAGGTGCTTCTCGTTGGTCGTCTCGGCGTCCCAGGCAATCTTCACGGTGGTTGCACGGTCGTAGTTGTACGTTGCGCCGCGCGGGTCGCCCGTGTGGTCGGCCGGGGTGCTCTCAGCGTCGGCAATGTAGTTCGTTACATCGTCGCCCGAGACTCCGTTCTGCTCCATCGAAAGGCGGATGCCGGCCTCGTAGTAGCTCTTCGCATCACCCGAAGTCCACCCCTTCAGCGCTGCCTCGGCCAGCAGGAACTGCGTCTCGGCTGCCACGAAGTAGGGCAGGTAGGAGGCTGCCGTCAGGTTGGGAAGCGAGTAGCTGGAGACATCGGCCTTGTCGAACTGTGCCTCGCCCGAACGCATGCCGATGTACTGGTCGGTATAGCCGGGGAAGGAGCACTTGGTGAAGTAGGCGGCACGGCGCGGGTCCTTGTAGCCGTTCATGTAGTCGGTAATCGACGAGCTGACGCGCAGGTCACCCCACGATGCCGATGCCAGCTGATAGGGGTTGCCCTGTACGCCGGGGTTCACCATGGCGTTCTGGGCGTTGGTCGTAATCAGACCCACCTGGTTGGCGATGGCGGTCTTCACACCCTCCTCGTTGCCCGTACGCATGGCGATGCGCAGCGAGAGCGAGTTGGCCAGACGTGCCCATGCGGCGTAGTCACCGCCGTAGATGGCGTCGTTGGTGAAGGGCTTCGACGAGGGATACTGCGTTGCGTAGTCCGAGAGCGTCTTGGCCGCATTCTGCAGGTCGTTGAAGATGTTCGTGTAGACCTCCTCGTGTGAGTCGTAGGGTACATACATCAGACCGTCCTTGACCTGGCTGTAGGGAATCGGGCCGTAGGTATCCGTCACGCGAATCATCGCGGCGGCACGGACGATGTTGGCGATTGCCCACCAGTGTCCGGACTCCTGCGAGAACTCAGAAATCTTGAAGAGGTTGGGGTAGATGTCCTGGAAAATCAGGTTATAGGCCTGCTGGTTCCAGTCGGCCGAGGGGTTGAACGTATCGAAGTTCATGCCGCCCCAGCGGTTCGAGCAGGTGAGGTAGCCGCCCAGGGCACCCACCATCTGGTCGACCATCTGCGAGTCGTTCTGCTGAACATACATCAGCGCCTCGACCATCGTCGGGAGCAGCATGTTCGGGTCGGCCTCCTGCGGGGCATACGGGTCGGTGTTGTACTCCTCGAAGTTGCTCGTGCAACCAATCGCAAGCCAACCCGACAGGAGCGTCAGGAATGTATATTTAACTATTTTTTTCATAGGTCCGTGCGGGTTTAGAATTGCAGTTTGACATTGAATCCGAGGTTACGCATGCTCGGGAGCATGAAGTAGTCGACGCCCTGGTAGTAGTTGCTGCCCGTAACGGCCGACATTTCGGGGTCGAACGGAGCCTTGCAGTAAATCATCCAGAGGTTCTTGGCTACGAAGCCCACGCTCAGACGAGCCTTGTTGCGGAACCACTTCGCGGGCAGCGTGTAGCTCAGCGAGAGCTCCTGCAGACGGACGTTGGTGGCGTCGTAGAGGTAGTATGCTCCGTGACCGCCCTCGGCCGTTGCGATGGTCTGGTAGTAGGTCTGGGCATCCACCGAACCGAAGTTCACCGGAATGCCGCCGCGGTCGCGGGCTGCGGCCGAAGCCTCCGATACGCCATAGTAGTCGAGGATACCCTGCGTTGCCGAGTAAACCTTGCCGCCGAGGCGTGCCGTGAAGACGATACCCAGGTCAATGCCCTTGTAGGAGAAGTTGTTGCTCCATCCGAGGTTGCCCTTCGGTGCGAGCTGGCCGACCTTCTGGGGCTCGATTTCGGTCATCGAGAGCTTGCCCGTCGAGGGGTCAATCAGCACGTTGCCGTTCAGGTCGCGTGCAATCTCGTGGTTGATGTAGATGTCGGTCATCGAACCGCCCTCACGCAGAATGACGCGCGGAGCCACGTCGGTCTGGCCCAGCCAGTCCTTGCGAATCTCCAGCATGTCCTCCTGCTCGCCGGTGAGCGGGTTGATCATACCGTGAGCCAGCTCGATAATCTTGTTCTCGTTGAACGAGTAGGTGAAGTTGGTAGCCCAACGGAAGTCACCCCACTTGTTGTTGTAGCCGACCGAGAGCTCGATACCCTGGTTCTGGATGTTACCCGTCTGGGCGGCGTAGTTCTGGTAACCGGTCGACGAGGCCAGCGGCATGTAAATCGTCTGGTCGTAGGTGTTCGAACGGTAGTAGGTGATGTCGAGGTTGAACTTGTTGATGAAGCGTGCGTTCACACCGACCTCCCACGACTTGGTCATTTCAGGCTGCAGGTCCGTGTTCGGGTAGGTGGTCGGGGCGCTCCAGCCGTGCGACTGCTCGTTGTAGGTGTAGCTCGGGTTCGACAGATAGCGGGCGAAGGCCGATGCCACCTGCGAGTAGGATGCGCGTACCTTCAGGAACGAGAGCCACTTCGGAGCGTTGAACATGTTCGAAACGACAGCCGAGAGACCTACCGAAGGATAGAAGAACGACGAGTTGGCCGAGTATGCCAGCTGCGAAGCCCAGTCGTTACGTCCCGTGACGGTCAGGTAGAGCATCGAGCGCCAGCCCACCTCGACGTTGGCGAAAATCGCCTGCGTCTGGTCGTGCCAGCCCTTCTGCATAATCTTGTACTTGTTCTCGGTGTTGAGGTTGAGCTTCGTGAAGAGGTTGGTCTTCTTCAGGTCGCCCGCGTCGCCCGAACGCTCGTAGCGCTGGTCGTTAATCGAGGCACCGACCTGGGCGCTGAGCGACCAGTCGCCCCACGTCTTGTTGATGTTGGCCATCACGTCGCCGTAGAAGGTGCGGTCGAGTTGCGTCTCGTCCGACAGACCGCCGTTCTCGCCGGCGAAGGTCTCCAGCGTCGAAGCGTAGTACTTCGTGGTGATGCGGTAGTCCGAGTTGTCGATGCGTACGCGCCCCGTTACGTTGAGCCAGTCGGTGATGTCCCACTTGAGCGAGGCGTTGAGCATGTAGCGGCGCTTGGTGGTCTCACGCATGATGCGGTTCTGAATCCAGTAGGGGTTCTGGAGCGAGTGAGCGCCCTCGCCGTAGGGCCAGTACTGAGCCATGTAGCCGCGAACGGGGTCCCAGCGCTCGTAGAGGCGGATTTCGTCGAAGTCGTCGCCGCGCGGGAAGAGGTAGAGGGCCGGCAGCGGGTTGTAGTACTTACCCTGCGATACCTGGTTCTGGTTGTTCTGGATGACGAAGCTTGCACCGAAGTCGAAGGTCAGCTTGTCCTTGGCGAACTTGGTGGTGTTGCGGGCCGTGAAGTTGTAGCGGTTGTACTCGGCCTCGGGGATGATGTCGGCGGCGTTGGTCGTCGATACCGAGATGTAGGTCTGGTTCTTCTGCGTGCCGGTCGAGAGCGAAACCGAGTTGATTACGTTCGTTCCGGTGTTGAAGAAGTCCTTGGCATCGAACGTGCCGTTGATTTTGTCTCCCCAGCTGAAGGTCGTATTGCTGGTGCCGTAGCGGTTCTGCATCTCGGGCATCATGTAGGCCTTCGAGAACATCGTGGTGTTTGAAATCGTCACGGTGGTCTTGCCTTCGGCACCGCGCTTGGTGTTGATGAGCACCACGCCGTTGGCGGCATCCGAACCGTAGAGGGCGGCTGCCGAGGGGCCCGTCAGCATGTTGATGGACTCGATGTCCTCGGGGTTGATATCGGCGATGCTCTCCGAGCCGACCTGGGCGGTCATCGTACCGCCGGCGTCGCCGCCGAAGCTGTTGTTGTACATCGGGATACCGTCAATCACGTAGAGGGCGGCGTTGCTCTTCTCCAGAGACTTCATACCGCGCATGATGACACGCGACGAAGTACCTGCACCACCGGCACCGGCGTTGATGGTCACACCGGCCACCTTGCCCACCAGCGAGTTCATGAAGTTGGCATCCTTGACCGTCGTGATTTCATCGGATTTTACCTGCTGCACGTTGTACGACAGGGCCTTCTCCTCGCGCTTGATACCGAGGGCCGTTACGACGACGGCGTTGAGGGCCGTTGCCTCCTCCTTGAGCGTCACGTCGAGCATCGTCTGACCGACGTAGGGAATCTCCTGGGTCTGGTAGCCGATGAACGAGATGACAATCACGTCGCCCTCCTTTACTTTATTGAGGGTGAAGCTTCCGTCCATGGCAGTCGTCGTACCGGAGGTGCCGTCCTGCGTGATGACCGTTGCTCCGACAATCGGACCGGCAGCATCCTTGACGATACCCTTGACGGAGGTTTCGCCTCCGTTCTGGGCGAATGCGCCGAATGTGCCGGCAACGAGAACGGCGCAGCACGTAGCGAGCATTAACTTAATTGATTTCCACATAATTAAGAGTGTCTAAAATTAAACATAAGCATAAAAGGTTAGATAAAACTTAGAAGCGACCGGAATCGGTTTCTTCTAACGGAACGGTGAGGGTTTTTGTTTTTTTCTTATAGGCTTCGGTGTTTTTGAGTTAATAAATCTTTAGAATGTTGACCTTTTTTGTTTATTGTGTGGTCCGTCGAGACCTCTTTCTACTATTATGCCTTATAACAAAATTACACATTTTTTTATTTATAACAAAATGATATTGTAATATCTTGCAAAACCGTGTACGATTCGTTCAAAATGATGTTTCATTTTACTTGTCCCGGGTTTTGTTACGCAATATGTTTTTTACTTTCATATTGCCTTCACGATTGTAACCGGCGGGGAGTGTTGACGTTGAGATTGAAATTTGGAAGCAGGTGCCTGTTTTCGAAACAGATGCAAAACACTTTCTTAAAATTTTTATTATCGTCTTTTTTAGGAATTGCCTGCCTGTCGGGAGCTCGTGGCGATGTTCTCTCGGTCGTTTTTACTGGTAGATACAGCCTCTCCGGGAGCGTCTGGAAAACTCTTTTTTCGCTGGACGAATATGTATAGCAGCCGCGTGCGCCGGAGCCTACATCGGACCTTTTGTCTCGTTTGGCGGCTCTCTGGAAGGGGGCGTCGGTTGCATGGCAGCGCAAAGTCAGACAGAACCCGCATCGCTGCATCGCGATGCGGGTTCTGTCGTAAAGTTCCGGGAAGCCCTCCCGTGGGGCGTATGCCGTTTGTCGCAGTTGTCGGTTCCGGACGGTATGGAGGTGCGGAGGCGAAGCTCTCTTTCGTTCCGGAGCGCCGGAAGCGTCCGAGAAGGGCGCTCACGGCGTCGGGTCAGAGCACCACGATTTCGTCGAGGAAGAGCCAGCCGCCCGGCGTGCCGTTCGAGCGGGCCACGCAGCGCAGGTAGCGCGCCGAGGTGCGGCCCGTGTAGGCGAAGGTCTTGAAGAGCAGGTCGGGGCACTCCGTCGAGATGTCGTTGCGCACCGTGGTCAGCCGCTCGAAGTGCTCGCCGTCCTGCGAGGCGTAGATTTCCACCTCGGAG
The DNA here is from genome assembly GCF_900290115.1 of Alistipes sp. Marseille-P5061. Classification (GTDB taxonomy): domain Bacteria; phylum Bacteroidota; class Bacteroidia; order Bacteroidales; family Rikenellaceae; genus Alistipes; species Alistipes excrementigallinarum. Next base: position 861,659 of record NZ_LT985748.1, on the reverse strand, counting down.
GGCACCCAGACGTAGGGGCCCTTCGACTGCATGAAGGTGAGCCCCACGTAGTGCACCTCGGTCGGCTCCTCGAGGTCGACCGTCACGTCGACGTCCGAGTTGAGGAAACCCTGCCAGCGGCGGTCTCCGTAGGTCCATCCGCCAATCATGCCGTCGGTGAGCGTCGTCTCGCCCGCGGCGGCATACTTCTCGTGCCACGGCGTGCGGTACTCCACCCGCTTGCCGCGCGCCAGATGCTCCTTGGGTTCGAGGCTCTCGGGCCGCTCGCCGTATTCATGCTCCAGGTCGAAGGGGTTGTAACCTTCCTCGCGGAGCCACTCGACGGCGCCCAGTGCCCGGCGCAGGAAGTCGTCGTAGTCGCGTCGCTCGGGAAGGCTCCATCCCGCCTCGGCAATGGCCAGCACGCGGGGGTAGAGCATGTATTCGACGTGTTCGGGCGTGGGGATGTATTCGGTCCAGAGGTTGGCCTGCACGCCCAGCAGACGGGCCTGCTCTTCGGGCGTCAGCTCGGGGAAGCTCATCTCGAAGGAGTAGACCTTGCGCAGGGGCGTGTAGCCGCCGATGGAGAGCGGCTGGGTGAAGGGGGCATCCTGCGCATAGTCCAGGTAGCAGTACTCGCCCGGCGTCATGATGGCGTCGTGGCCCGCGCGGATGGCCTTCAGCCCCCCTTCAGCGCCGCGCCACGACATCACCGTGGCGTTGGGGGCCAGTCCCCCGTCGAGAATCTCGTCCCAGCCCAGCAGCCGGCGGCCGTGGTCGTTCAGGAAGCGCTCGATGCGGTGCACCAGATAGCTCTGCAGCCCGTCCACGTCGGCGATACCCTCGGCCTTCATGCGGGCCTGGCACTTCGGGCAGCTCTTCCAGGCGCCCTTGCCCGCCTCGTCGCCGCCGATGTGGATATACTCCGAGGGGAAGAGCTCCATGACCTCGGTCAGAACCTCTTCGAGGAATTCGAAGGTCTGCTCGTTGCCCGGGCAGAACTCCGAGTTGACGTAGGGCTTGCCGGCGCACGAGAGCTCGGGATAGGCGGCCAGCACCTCCTCGCTGTGGCCCGGCATCTCAATCTCGGGAATCACCGTGATGTGGAGCCGGCGGGCATGTTCGACAATCTCGCGGATATCCTCCTGGGTGTAGAAGCCGCCGTGGGCCTGCGGGTCCGAGGCCTCGCAGTAGTGGCGGTCGGCCGACCACCAGTCGAGCCACGTCCGGTAGGGGCGCCATGCGGCGAACTCCGTCAGACGGGGATAGCGCTTGATTTCAAGGCGCCACCCGGCACCGTCGGTCAGGTGGAAGTGCAGCCGGTTGAACTTGAAGTGCGCCATGGCATCCAGCTGCTTGAGTACGAACTCCTTCGACTGGAAGTTGCGGCTCACGTCGAGCATGATGCCGCGGTAGGGGAAGCGGGGGGCGTCCTCCACCCGGCAGCAGGGGATGCGCCACGAACCATCGGTCTGCTTCCCGGCCAGCTGCAGCAGCGTCTGCAGGGCGTAGAAGGCGCCCGCCTCGCTGCGCGCCTCGACGTTAATCCGCCGGGGAGTCACCTCGAGCGTGTAGCCCTCTTCGGCTGCTACCCGGCGCGGGTCGATGCGCAGCGTGAGCGCGCCGCCTCGGGGCGCTTCCTTGAGTGCGAAGGGGAGCGAGGCGATATACTGGGCGAGTTCGCCTTCGCGTGCGGCCCCCGTCAGGGAGAAGGTGGCGCCGGAGGTCAGCCGGTATTCGCCCGGCTGCTCCGTGAAGGAGGCTGGAGCCGGAATGACAGGGTGGCCCGATGCGGGCAGGAGTGCGGCCGTCAGGAGCGCGGCCAGCAGCAGTGCAAGTCGTTTCATGGGGGTGTCGGGTTGGGTTATTCGACTACGATTTCATCGACGAAGAGGTAGCCCTTCTTGCCGTGGGCGCCGTGCCATGCGGGAATCTCGCCGACGGTCTGGGCCTCGACGCGCAGGTAGCGGGCCGACGTTTCGGGGAAGGTCACCGTGTAGCTCTTCAGCCCGTCGGGATCGGCGGCCGTCTCCATCGGGATGTCAAGCGAGCCGGCGTCGGTGAAGTGCTCGCCGTCCTCCGAGACGCTGGCCTTGAGCGCCAGCGGCGCGAAGATGTCCATGCCCTTCTGGACGAGCGTGCCCAGACGCACCGAAGAGTACGAGGCCCCCTGCATGTCGATGGTCACGACCATCGGGTCGCCGAACCAGCCGGTCCAGTCGCCGTTCGAGTAGGTGAAATCGCTCTCGAAGCCGTCGACGAGCGTTTGGGGGGCGCCGTAGAGGTAGTTGTCGCGTGGCTGCGTGTTGAGGACGATGGGGTGGGCGAGCGCCTTGTTGGCCGTGAAGAGACGCGTGTAGGGGCGCACCTCGATGTTGTCGCGCAGGGCGATGGCCTGGAGCGTGCAGCCGGTGCGGATTTCAATCGGGGCAGTGTAGCGCGTGCTCTTGTCCGTGGGCTCCGAGCCGTCGAGCGTGTAGTAAATCGGGGCGTCGCCCTGCGTGAAGAGGGTCACCTCGACGCATCCCTTTTCGGGGTTGTTCCGCGTCTGGGCGCTCACGCCGAAGACATTTTTGGCGAAGTTGTATCCCCGCGCGCGGTAGATGTCGGTCAGGTGGGAGAGGCTTCCCAGGAAGCGCTCCCACGAGCGGTTGTCCGCCCGGCACCACTGCACCTCGGCAAGGGCCGCCTCACGCGGCAGCAGCATGTATTCGAGCTGCGACGAGGTGGGAATGTATTCGGTCCAGAGGTTGGCCTGCACGCCCAGGATGTGCGCTGCCTCCTCGGGCGTGAGCTCTCCCTCGAACGAGGGGTCGAACTCGTAGACGCGCTCCACGGGGATGTAGCCGCCGATGGCCAGCGGCTCGTTCTCGACGTCGCGCGCCTGATAGTAGTCGAAGTAGAGGTGCGAAGTGGGGGTCATGATAACGTCGTGGCCCATCTTGGCGGCCTTGATACCCCCTTCGGTTCCGCGCCACGACATGACCGTTGCGCTGGGCGAGAGTTCGCCCTCGAGAATCTCGTCCCAGCCGATGATGCGGCGGCCGTGGTCGGCGAGGAACTTTTCGACGCGCTTCGTCACGTAGCTCTGGAGGTAGTGCTCGGCCTTGAACTCGGCGTCATCCTTGAGTCCGAGCGCGCGGATGCGGGCCTGGCACTTGGGGCACTGCTCCCAGCGCTCCTTGGGGCACTCGTCGCCGCCGATGTGGATGTACTCCGAGGGGAAGAGCTCCATGACCTCGGTCAGAACCCCCTCGAGGAACTCGAAGGTCTTGTCGTTGCCGGCGCAGAGCACCTCCTTGGCCACGCCCCATTCGCTCCACACCTCGTAGGGGCCGCCCGTGCAGCCCAGCTCGGGGTAGGCGGCCAGTGCGGCGAGCATGTGGCCCGGAAGGTCGATTTCGGGAATCACCGTGATGCCGTTCTCGGCGGCGTAGGCCACCACGTCGCGCACCTCATCCTGCGTGTAGTATCCGCCGTAGGGGGTGTTGTCGGAGGAGCCCCACTGCTTGTCGACCATCGTATGGCGGCGGAGGGAGCCCACCTCCGTCAGACGAGGGTAGCGCTTGATTTCGAGGCGCCAGCCCTGGTCGTCGGTCAGGTGCCAGTGCAGCGTGTTGAGCTTGTGCAGCGCCATGATGTCGATGACGCGCTTCACCTCCTCGACCGGGAAGAAGTGGCGCGAGACGTCGAGGTGCTGTCCGCGGTAGGCGAAGCGGGGTGCATCCTCGATGCGGAGGCAGGGCATCGTCCATGCGACGGTCTCGGCGGCCGGTCCTTCGCCGTAGATGGCCACGGGCAGCAGCTGCTTCATCGTCTGGATGGCATAGAGCACGCCGCGCTGCGACGAGGCGCGCACCGTCACCAGCCGGCGCGTGACATCCAGACCGTAGCCCTCGGCCGGCTGGAGCGAATCGTAGAGGAAGAGGAATCCCTCCGCTGCGGAGTCTCCCGCGCTCATCTCCGACGGCTGGCCGCTGGTCGCCTCAAGCTGTTCGGCGAAGTGCCCGACGGCCTTGCGGGCCGCCTCGTCCAGCTGCGGGTCACAGGTGAAGGGTGCCCCTGCGGCGTGGAACTCGCCCGAGCGGGGTTCGAGCGAATTGGGATAGGGAATCAGGTCGTAGCTCCGGGTGTTGCCGGCGCATGCCGCCAGAAAGAGGCAGCACGACAGAAGGGTAGTCAGTCTGTTCATTAGGGTTTTGGGTTTGGTTGCTGCGCGGAGGCAGATGGTGCAAATATACGAAAATATGGCCGGAGGGCCAAACCTTTCCGGACGCTTTTCGTCCGGCGTCGGCCGATTCCCGGGCGTAGATGACGCCGCGTTGCGATTTTTTCGCTATTTTTGAAGTCCCGATGTTGCCGCATCGCCCGCTTTGCGCCCGACCTTCCGGGCCGGGGAGGCGGCAATGGAGGGATGATTGACCTCCGAACCCAAAAACCGCTTCGATGAAACATCTCTTTCCGCTTCTTCTGCTGCTTGCCGGCGCCTGCTCCCGCGTGGAGGCGCCCGCACCCGTAGGTCCCGTGCCCGATGCCCGGCAACTGGCCTGGCAGCGCCTCGAAACCTACGCCTTCGTCCACTACGGACTCAACACCTTCAACGACATGGAGTGGGGCTACGGCAATACGCCCGCCTCGACCTTCGACCCCGCGGCTCTGGACTGCGACCAGTGGGTCCGCACGCTCAAGGCGGCCGGCATGAAGGGGGTCATGCTGACGGCCAAGCACCACGACGGCTTCTGCCTCTGGCCCTCGGCCTATACCGACTACAGCGTGAAGAGCTCGCCGTGGCGCGATGGAAAGGGCGACCTGGTGCGTGAGCTCTCCGACGCCTGCCGCCGTCACGGGCTGCGCTTCGGCATCTACCTCTCGCCCTGGGACCGCCACCACGCCGAGTATGGCCGCGAGGCCTACGTGGAGTACTTCCACAACCAGATGCGCGAGCTGCTGACAAACTACGGCCCTCTGTTCGAGTACTGGTTCGACGGTGCCAACGGCGGCGACGGCTGGTATGGAGGCGCCGACGAGCGGCGCAGCATCGACGCGCGGAGCTACTATCGCTACGAGGAGGCCCGGGAGACGATTCGCTCGCTGCAGCCCGAGGCCGTCATCTTCGGCGGCACGTGCGCCGACATCCGCTGGATTGGCAACGAGGAGGGCTGGGCCGGCCAGACCAACTGGAGCTTCGTCAAGGGGGCGGGTGACCAGAACGTCAACGACTTCACGCACGGCGAGCGCGACGGCGACCACTGGCTGCCCGGCGAGGTCGATGTCTCGATTCGTCCCGGTTGGTTCTACCATCCGCGCGAGGATACCCAGCTGAAGAGCCTCTCGCAGCTGGTCGACATCTACTACCAGAGCGTGGGACGCAACGCCAACCTGCTGCTCAACTTCCCGGTCGACCGCTCGGGACGCATCGCGGCGGCCGACTCGGCCCGCATCGTCGCGTGGCGGCAGACGCTCGACGCCGAGTTCGCGCACGAGCTGTTGGCCGGAGCCGACGTCGAGGCCGACAACGTGCGCGGCGGTGCGCGCCGCTTCGCACCCGGCCGCACGACCGACGGCAACTGGGAGAGCTACTGGGCTACGGACGACGGCGTGACGGAGGGCGTGCTGACCTTCCGCTTCGAGGCGCCGCAGCATGTGAACCGCCTCCTGCTGCAGGAGTACATCCCGCTCGGGCAGCGCGTGGCGCGCTTCGCCGTCGAGTGGTCCGGCGACGACCGGGAGTGGCATCCGGTCGAGACCGGCGAGGAGCTGACGACCATCGGCTACAAGCGCATCATCCGCTTTGCGGGGGTCACGTGCCGGGCCTTGCGTGTCCGTTTCGAGGAGGCGCGCGGTCCGCTCTGCATCTGCAACGTCGAGGCCTACGACGCCCCCGTGCTGCTCGAGGAGCCGCGCATCGTGCGCGACGGCAGCGGCATGGTGACGCTCCGGGCGGGCGACCGCGGCGCCGAAATCCGCTATACGACCGACGGCACGCAGCCCGATGGCTCGTCGCCGCGTTACGAGGTCCCCTTCCTGCTGCCGGACAAGGGCGAGGTGCGGGCGCTGGTCCGTGACCCGCAGAGCGGCCGCATGAGCGAGGTTGCGGCCCGCCGTTTCGACATCCCCTGCGGCTCGTTCCGCGTCCGTGAACTGGAGCCCGGCGAGCAGGCCAAGATGTTCGACGGCGATGTCACGACGGCGGCCTACCTGCCCCGGGGCCTGAGGAGCTGCACGATTGACATGGGGTGCGAGCGGAGCCTTACGGGGTTTGCCTATACGCCCGACGCCGGGCGCTGGGGCAGCGGCGTGGTCACGCACTACCGGCTGTTGCTCGACGGCCGCAAGGTGGCCGAGGGGGAGTTTTCGAACATTGTGAACAATCCGGTGGAGCAGCTGGTTGAGTTCGCTCCGCAGCGGGGCCGCGTGCTCCGCTTCGAGGCGTGCGCGCTTGCCTCGGGCGACGCCCCCTCCATCGCCGAATTCTCCGTCAGGACCGAATAGGGTATACCCTTCCCTGGAGCGTCAAGCGCCCGGAGCCGAATAGGCTCCGGGCGCTTTTTTCGTTCTGCGGGAGAGGGGCGTATGGCGGGGCGCCGTTTGCCCGGTTTGCGAATGTCGCCGTATGAGGCTTTTCTCCGAGTTGCGCTCCGAGTTGCATCCCGGGTGGCGCAAACGTTCCGTTTGAGCGGGAAAAAGGTTGCTGAGTAAAAAAAATATAGGAAAGAAAGACTCTTTTTTTTACGCCTGCTAAAACGTTTAATCTGAATTGTGATGGCCATTTTGAGGTGAGGCGGTCCTTGATGTCCCGGTCGGGGTATTTGTTTTATTTAGAAAGAATGGTATATTTGTTTTGCGGCGTATGTCAAAATTAAAAAACGGGCCGAGTGTACGTTGAAAAAAACGAGCATAATAGAGATAACTTTTTAAAATAAATAAAAACCGAAGCCTATTATGAACAAACACGCAAAAAACTTCACCGATTGTCGGAAAAACGGAACCAAACCCTCATGGTTCCGGCTTTTTCCATGATTCACCCAAACAGTATGCTTATGTTTAATTTTAACGGTCTTAATTATGTGGAAATCGATTAAGTTAATGCTCGCCACGTGCTGTGCGGCCCTTGTCGTCGGCATATTCGGTGCATTCGCCCAGAACGGAGGCGAAAACTCCGTCCAGGGTATCGTCAAGGACGCCGCCGGCCCGATTGTCGGTGCGACGGTCATCACGCAGGACGGTTCGTCGGGTACGACGACCACCATGGACGGAAGCTTCACCCTTTCGCGGGTCAAGCCGGGCGACGTGATTGTCATCTCGTTCATCGGCTACCAGACCCAGGAGATTCCCTACGTCGGACAGACGATGCTCGACGTGACGCTCCAGGAGGAGGCTACGGCCCTCAACGCCGTCGTCGTAACGGCCATGGGTATCAAGCGCGAGGAGAAGGCGCTGTCGTATAACGTGCAGCAGGTCAAGTCCGATGAAATCACGACGGTCAAGGATGCCAACTTCATGAATTCGATGGTGGGCAAGGTGGCCGGTGTGACCATCAACTCGTCGGCCGTCGGCGCCGGCGGTTCGGCCCGCGTGGTGATGCGCGGTACCAAGTCGCTGACCAAGAGCAACAACGCCCTTTACGTGATTGACGGTATCCCGATGTTCAACACCTCGACCGGCGCCTCCGACATCTCGGTGCTCTCCGACCAGCCCGGTTCGGACGCCGTTGCCGACCTCAACCCCGAGGACATCGAGTCCATCAACATGCTGACGGGTCCCTCGGCAGCCGCCCTCTACGGTTCGGATGCCGCCTCGGGCGTGGTGCTCATCAACACCAAGCGCGGAACGAAGGACAAGACGACGGTCACCTACTCGAACAACACGACCTTCTCGCTGCCCTACATGATGCCGAAGTTCCAGAACAGCTACGTCAATGCGGCCGGCGCACTCGAGAGCTGGGGCGCCAGACAGCACAGCAGCTACAACCCCGAGGACTTCTTCAACACGGGAACCAACGTCATCAACTCGGTGGTCTTCACGACGGGTACCTCGCGGAACCAGACCTACGTCTCGGCCTCGACGACCAACACCTCGGGTCTGCTGCCCAACACGAAGTACGAGCGCTACAACTTCACCTTCCGCAACACGTCGTCGTTCCTCAAGGACAAGCTGACGCTCGATGTGGGCGGCAGCTACATCATCCAGAACGACCGCAACCTTACGGCCCAGGGACAGTACTACAACCCGCTGACGTCGCTCTACCTCTTCCCGCGCGGCGACAACTTCGACGAGGTGCGCAACTTCGAGCGCTACAACGCGGCACGTGAGGTCTACGAGCAGTACTGGCCCTACACCACGGCCGGTATCGGTCTGCAGAACCCCTACTGGGTAGCCTACCGCATGGTGCGCGAGAACAACAAGAAGCGCTACATGTACAACGCCACGCTCAAGTATCAGATTACCGACTGGATGGACATCTCGGGACGTGCCAAGGTCGACAACACGACCAACCGCTACACGTTCAAGAAGTACGCCACGACGGATGCCATCTGGGCCAGCGAGAACGGCGGCTATCAGGACGAGCAGAGCACCTACCAGAGCTTCTACGGCGACGTGATGCTCAACATCAACAAGACGTGGAACGACTGGTCGCTGTCGGCCAACATCGGCGGCTCGATTAACGACCAGCGCTACCAGATGATTGGCCATGCGGGCAACCTGCGCGACGCCAACCTCTTTGCCGTCCACAACCTCGACTACACGACCAAGTACAAGCCCAAGCAGGCCGGCTGGCACGACCAGGTTCAGTCGGTGTTCGCCAACGTCGAGGTGGGCTGGCGCTCGATGCTCTACCTGACCGTTACGGGCCGCAACGACTGGGATTCGCGCCTGGCCGGTTCGAAGGAGTCGTCGTTCTTCTATCCTTCGGTGGGTCTTTCGGCCGTCGTTTCGAACATGTTCGACGCTCCGCGCTGGCTCTCCTTCCTGAAGGTGCGCGGTTCGTATGCCGAGGTGGGTAGCGCCTTCGACCGCTTCCTGACGCGTTCGTCGTATCCCTTCAACGAGGAGTCGAAGAACTGGGAGACGCTTGCCCGTTATCCGGTCTACGAGCTGAAGCCCGAAAAGACCAAGTCGTGGGAGGTCGGTGTGAACGCCAAGTTCCTCAACAAGATTTCGTTCGACTTCACCTACTACCGTTCGCACACCACCAACCAGACCTTCAACGTGCCGCTGTCGGCATCGTCGGGTTACGACTACGTGCCCATCCAGAGCGGTGACATCCAGAACCAGGGTATCGAGATGGGCATCGGCTACAACAACAAGTGGGGTGACTTCACCTTCAGCACCAACTACAACTTCACGTGGAACCAGAACAAGGTGATTCGCCTGGGCGGCGGCGTCGTGAACCCCGCAACGGGCGAAGTGGTCGAGATGGAGACCTGGGAGCAGGGCAACTTCGGCAACCTCGACGCCCGCGTCATCCTCAAGGAGGGCGGCTCGATGGGCGACGTCTATGCCGCGCACGTGCTGGCCACCGATTCGAACGGCAACATCAAGGTTGACCCGCAGACCGGCGCCATCTCGATGATGGCCAAGGATGTGAAGCTGGGTTCGATTCTTCCCGACTTCAACATGGGCTGGAGCAACAACTTCGACTACAAGGGCATCAATCTGGGTGTGACCTTCTCGGCCCGCATCGGCGGTATCGCCCTCTCGAGCACCGAATCGTTCCTCGACCAGTACGGCGTATCGGAGCGTTCGGGCAAGGCGCGCGACAACGGCGGTGTGCCGGTCAACTACGGCAAGGTCGATGCCAAGACCTACTATCAGGGAATCGCCGGCTACGGCGCCTACTACGCCTACAGTGCGACGAACGTCCGTCTGCAGGAGCTCTCGCTGGGATATACGCTTCCCGCAAAGTGGTTCCGCGACAAGGTGCGGATGACCGTTTCGTTCGTGGGCCGCAACCTGTGGATGATTTACTGCAAGGCTCCGTTCGACCCCGAGGTGACCGCTTCGACGACGAACAACTACTACCAGAGCTACGATTACTTCATGCTCCCGAGCACGCGTAATTTAGGTTTCAGCGTCAAACTCCAATTCTAAAAAATGTTCCCGATTATGAAAAAGGTATTGAAATATATTGTAGGCGTTGCTTTGCTGCCGCTGGCCTTAGCCGGATGTACCAGCAACTTCGACGAATACAACACCAACCCCTACGAACCGACGACGCTCGACGTCCGTCAGTTCTTCGCGGAGATGCAGGACTGCTTCGCGTCGCCCGAAGAGAACCCCTACCAGCGGAACGCTACCTTCTGGGCCTGTTTCGGCGGATACATCACCGCACCGCACAGCTGGTCGCGTTCGACGCTCTATTCGACCTGGAACATCGACGACGACTGGAACAAGTGGACCGTCGACTGGTATTACACCAAGTTCTATCCCTCCTATTTCCAGGTGGAGAACTACACCGAGAAGCAGGGCCAGTACTATGCGCTGGCGGTGCTGCACCGCGTGGCCGTGATGCAGTATGTGCTCAACCTCCAGGGCCCGCTGCCCTATTCGCAGGTGACCAACGGCAAGTATGCCGTCCCCTACGACGACGAGAAGACGGCCTGGCACCAGATGTTCGACGACCTGGATTTCGCCATCGCCGAGCTCTCCAACGCCATCGACCCCAACTACCGTCCGATGTCGGGCTACGACCGTGTCTACAACGGTGACTACGAGAAGTGGGTCAAGTTCGCCAATTCGCTCAAGCTGCGCATGGCCATCCGCATCTCGGGCGTCGATGCCGAGTACGCCAAGCAGCAGGCCCTGTCGGCCGTCAACCATCCCATTGGCGTGATGACCTCGAACAGCGACAGCGCTTATGACAACCTCAACGGTCGTTTCCCGAACGGTTTCTACCAGGTGGGTACGGGCTGGGGCGAGGCTCGTCTGAATGCCTCCATCACCGCCTACATGAACGGCTACGAGGACCCGCGTCGCGAGAAGCTCTTCACCGAGGCTACCGTTGCCGACACCTCCGGCTACATCGGCGTGCGTTCGGGCATCGCCGGCGCCAACAAGGCCGACTTTGCCGAGTACTCCCAGTGGAACGTAACCTCGACCACCCCCATCCCCTTCTTCGTTGCCGCCGAGGTGGCCTTCCTGCGTGCCGAGGGTGCGCTGCTGGGCTGGGACATGGGCGGCACGGCACAGCACTGGTATGAGGAGGGTATCCGTCTGGCCTTCTCCGAGGTGGGAGCCCAGGGTGCCGAGGACTACATCGCCAACAGCACGGCCAAGCCGGGCAACTACGTCGACCCGAAGAACAGCGCCTACAACTACAATAACCGCAGTACGATACCCATTGCCTGGAGCGCCGTTTCGTCCAACGAGGAGCACCTCGAGCAGATTATCACCCAGAAGTGGATTGCCAACTTCCCCAACGGACTCGAAGGGTGGTGCGACTTCCGTCGCACGGGTTATCCCTACCTCTTCCCGGCCTACAACAACCAGTCGACGCAGGGCGTGACCAACGAGCGCCAGCAGCGCCGTCTGCGCTTCTCGCTCTCGGAGTACCAGACCAACAACGCGAACGTGACGGCGGCCGTCGGCATGCTGAGCAACGGTCAGGATTCGGACAACACCGACCTGTGGTGGGCCAAGAAGAATTGAGTATAAACCTTAGATTCGAACAAGACTATGAAAAAGAAGATATTGAATCTGGGCATCCTGGCATTTGCCGCGGCGCTTGTGGCGGGCTGCAGCGACTGGACCGAAGCGGAGCCCAACAACTACTTCGAACCTCGCCCCGCCGAGTATTACGAGCAGCTGCGCGAGTGGAAGAAGACCGACCATTCGGTGACCTTCGGCTGGTTCGGCAACTGGACCGGTCAGGGTGCGTCGCCCGTCAACTGTCTGATGGGTCTGCCCGACAGCGTCGATTTCGTCTCGATGTGGGGCAACTGGTATGGCCTTTCGCCCGAGAAGTGGGCCGACAAGCGCGAAGTGAAGAGCAAGAAGGGCACGCGTGTGACCATCTGCTTCATCGTGGCCAACTGCGGTGACCAGACGACTCCCCAGTCGGTGCGCGACAACTGGCAGGCCAACGGCTTTGCCAGCGAGGATGCGGCGGTGAAGGACTTCTGGGGCTGGGTGGACGGCGACCAGGCCGCCATCGATGCCGCCATCGCCAAATATGCAAAGTCGATTGTCGATACGATTGACAAGTACGACTGGGACGGCTTCGACTTCGACTACGAGGCCAACTACGGTTCGCCGGGCAACATTGCCGGTCCGTACCTCGGCGACTCGGGCGACCCCGAAACGAACCGCCAGCGCACGAACTTCCTGACCTTCGTCAAGGAGCTGGGCAAGTACCTCGGACCCAAATCGGGAACGGACCGCCTGCTGGTCATCGACGGCGAACCGCAGAACATGCATCCCGATGCGCGTGACTACTTCGACTACTACATCATCCAGGCCTACGCCTGCTACTCCTACTCGAATCTGGACTCCCGCTACGAGAAACTGCTCCGGGGTCTTGAGGTCGGGGACGACGAGGCGCTCAAGCAGATGGTGACCGAGCGGTTGATTTGGTGCGAGAACTTCGAGAGCTACGCTGCCGACGGCGGTGTGACCCACACCACGCGCGACGGCCAGACGGTCAATTCGCTCAAGGGCATGGCCATGTGGGAGTCGCAGTACGGCTACCGCAAGGGCGGTGTCGGAACCTACCACATGGAGTATGAGTACAGTCTTGCCGGCCACTCGATTGAGTACCCCTATCTGCGTGAGGCTTCGGCCATCATGAATCCTCCCATGAAATAACAAAGCGAGCAAAAGGTTATGAAAAAGAACAGAATCTATATCGGATTAGCCCTCTGCCTGGCGGCCGTGCTGGGTACGGGGTGCGAAGATGCCAATTACGATACGATTGACAACGGGCTCTACATCAAGGAGGCATTCAGCTCCAAGGGCCTCACGTCGAGCAAGATTACGGTCGATGCCGAGGATGTGACGGTGACGCTTACCCCGTCGCTTTCGCGTCCGCTCTCGTCGGATGTCACGGTGAAGCTGGAAATCGACCCGACGCTGCTCGAGACCTACAATGCGGCCAATGCAAGCAGCTATCAGGTGCTTCCGGCCGAGTACTATGAGATGCCGGCCGAGGGTGTCATCCAGGCCGGATTCACCAGCGGTGACGCGATGGTCATCACGGTGAAGCCCTTCGAGGCGGAGGATGGCGCCCAGTATGCCCTGCCGCTCAAGGTCGTTTCGCCGCAGATGAACTCGCTGCCCTCTTCGTCGAAGTATCTGGTGCTCTGCGACCAGCCTCTTGTCCAGTCGGTTCCCTACATGGACTACACGTCGCACCTCAAGTGCGAGCCGCTTGACGGAAGCGGCGAGATGGCCCGCAACTGGGGACTCAGCCTCAACGAGTGGTCGCTCGAATTCTGGGTATGGATGGACGGCTTTGCCATCAACAACCAGGCGCTCTTCGATTCGAACGACATCTACATCCGCTTCGGCGATGCGATGATTGACTTCGACCTGCTGCAAATCAAGACGCTCGGCACGCAGGTGAATACCGTATCGCACTTCACGCCCGAGACGTGGACGCATGTGGCCATTACCTTCGATACGGCCGGTCTGCTGACGATTTATGTCAACGGTGTGAAGGATGTGACGCTCCAGACCAAGGGCGGTTCGGTTCCCGTGGACTACCTCCAGATGGTATGCTCGGGTGCCACCTACTTCCGCAACCATTGCATGATGGCGCAGGTCCGCTTCTGGAAGAAGTGCATCTCGGCCAGCCAGATTGAGTCGAACCGCTACTACTCGATTGCGCCGACCGACGACATGGTGGGTTACTGGCGCATGGACGAGGGCAGCGGCGACATCTGCAGCGACTGCACCTCGAACGGTCGTCATGCCCATGCCAGCGCTCCGCTGACGTGGCGTGAGAACCAGCGTTTCGACGGCAAATAGTCTTTAACGGTAATGTAAATTGAAAACGGATATGAAAAAATATTGAAAATACATGGCGTTTGCAGCTGTAGCCCTCCTCGGTGTGGGGGCTGCGGCCTGCAGCGACGACGAAGGGGACACCTCGTGGTTTGAAACATACGCTTACCTGGTGCCCGAGCATCTTGGTATCCTCGACAAGTCGGTGACGCTCAGCCATACGGCTGCGGGCATCACGGGCGACGCGTCGCTGGTCTTCAGCGTCGGCCTGAACAAGGCCGCGGCGAAGGACCTGACCTTCTCGTTTGATGTTGTTGCCAGTGAGACGCTGCCTGAAAATGCGGTTGCCCTTTCGAAACAGGAGGTGACCGTTCCGGCCGGCGAGCTTGTCTCGGCTCCCGTGACACTCTCCGTTTCCGACTGGAGCTTTGCCGCCGATATGCGCGACAAGGCGGAGTATTCGATTGCCGTCTCCCTTGCGCAGACCCCGGCGTGGAGCTGGGGCGTCAGAATCTGCTGACGCTCGACATCACGAAGAACGCCTATCTGAATCTCAAGGCCGAGGCTCCGGCCAACCCCAAGCAGATTGACCGTACGAACTGGGTATGCTCGAAGATGGATGGCATCGAGGGTGACGCCAACGTATTGAAGGGCACGGCCGGCGGCGATGTGGCTTCGAACTCCGCACCCTGGTGGGTGATGGTCGACATGGCGGCAACCCACACCCTCATCGGTGCCAAGACCACCCATTGGGCTTCGGCCTTCGCTCCCACGCAGATTGAGGTGGAGACCTCGGCCGACGGGACGAACTGGACGAGCCACGGTGTGCTTGACGTCTGGGGCGGAACGCAGAACTGGAGCTTCATCGAGCCCGTGACGTGCCGCTACCTCCGTTATACGGCTCTTGCTCCGAATTCGCGCACGGACATCACCGGCATGTTCCTCTACGAGGCCCAGTAGCCAATCGGGCATTCATTCAAGGAGCCGCCTTCCGAACGGGAGGCGGCTCCTTTTTTGTTACCCTGCAGGTGTCCCGCAGACGGCCGTATGGGGCTGTTGTACGACCTCTGCACCGTGGCGGCAGGAAGCGACGGCCGGAGGCGGCAGCGGCTGCAGAATCGCCCGTTTGGGACCTTAACGTCCTGTCTGACGGCGGGGAGGCGGCTGTTGGTGTGGGGGGCGGCTATTGTCGGCGCAGCACCTTCTCAAAGGCTTCGCGGTGCTCCGCTCCGTAGCGGATTTCGCCGCAGCGGACGAATCCCGCCTCGGCGAGCAGTGCGAGCATGTCGGCGTTGTCGAAGTTGGTGTCGACGCGGAAGCTGCCGATGCCGCGCGTGAGGGCCAGTGCCTCGACGCGCTGCATGAACCGGCGCGCCACGCCCTGTCGGAGCCGCTCCTCGGCCACGGCCAGCCGGTGGACCATGACGTAGGGGCCTGTGGTCAGCCACCGCCCCTCGATGGCCTCGTAGGCCGGTTCGCCCTCGAAGAGCACGGCGCCGTAGGCCACCGTGAGCCCCGTCTCCGCCTCCGCAAGCAGATGGCCGTAGCCCCGCTCGATGTCGCGCAGGATGTCCGCCGCAGCGGGGTAGCCGTTCTGCCACTGGCTGCTCCCGCGGGCCCGCATGCGGGCCTGTGCCGCGCGGATAATCTCCATGATGCGCCCGAGGTCGGCCTCCGCGGCGGGCCGGAACAGAAGTTGGTCGTGTGTCATGCCGCAAAGGTAGCGATTCTTCGGCCAAGTTGCGACGAAATGGCGTGCGGAGTCTTTCTTTGTCATGACGAATCGTCCGCTTTTGTGACAATTTGTGACACACTGTGCGCTTTGGCCTTCTGGCACGGCATTTGACCATATTGGGGGCGAAGCCGCTCCGAAAGGGGCGGGTCCAAAAAAGCAAATGTTGAACTAAAATAAATAGGAGGACAAAACTATGGTACCTGCAAGACGTAACAATCAGAATTGGTTGCCGAGTATTTTCAATGATTTCTTCGACAATGAGTGGCTTGAGAAGCGCAACACGACCTCTCCGGCCGTCAACATCATCGAGAATGAGGACGAGTTCCGCATTGAGGTGGCAGCGCCGGGCATGACCAAGGAAGACTTCCATGTCGACGTCAACCCCGACAACGAGCTGGTCATCTCGATGGAGAAGAAGAACGAGGAGAAGGAGGAGGATCCCAAGAAGAAGGGTACCTACCTGCGTCGCGAGTTCTCGTACAGCCGCTTCCAGCAGAGCCTGCTGCTGCCTGACAACGTCGAGACCGAGAAGATTTCGGCCAAGGTCGAGCACGGAGTGATGACCATCGACATTCCCAAGAAGAAGGTCGAGGAGAAGGCTCCTGCATCGCGTCGCATCGAAATCAAATAATCGTCGCAGCCAAGCCGAACGAGGGAGAATTCCTGCAAGGGGATTCTCCCTTTTTTTGTGCCCTGCGGGGCCGGACCGGGAGCGGGCGGTTGCCGCGCCTTTGTCGATGCGGACCGGGCCGGAGGAGGGGGAGGTCGCTGCGGAGTTGGGCTGGGGCCCGAACCGACTCATTGCCGCCTCGGGGTAGCGGGGTGGTGCACCGGGGGCGGAATTGAGCGCGGCGGCGGGGATGTCGACCGCCTGGCGCGCTTCGGCCGGAAGCGCTCCTGCGGCATCCGGCGCCCGTGCCCGACGGTTGCGTGCGGGGAGGGGAACGGAAAAATTCGACCGGCAACGGCGAAAATCGGGCCGTTCGATATCAAGTTGGCGCAATTCACGCTATCTTTGAGGCCGGTTTTTGCGCCATACAGACAAACATATCCGTAACCTTACAAAGAACAATCGATGAAAGTCGGACTCTTTATCCCCTGTTATATCAACGCGCTCTACCCCCAGGTGGCGCGCGCCTCCTACGAACTGCTCGTTCGGCTGGGGTGCGACGTGGAGTATCCGCTCGACCAGACCTGCTGCGGCCAGCCGATGGCCAACGCCGGGTTCGAGCAGGATGCCAAACCGCTGGCTGAACGGCTGAACGACCTCTTCGCACGCTTCGACTACGTGGTGGCCCCCTCGGCCAGCTGCGTGGTCTTCGTCAAGGAGGGTTATCCCCGGCTGCTGGAGCACTACGACGAGCATGCCTGCGTCGATTCTCGCATCTGGGAAATCTGCGAATTCATCCACGACGTCGTCCGCCCCGAGCGGCTCGACGCCCGCTTCCCCCACCGGGTGAGCCTCCACAACTCCTGCCACGGCGTGCGCCGGCTGGGCCTTTCGTCGCCCAGCGAGCGGCACGAGCCCTACCTCTCGAAGCTGCGCGACCTGCTCGAGATGGTCGACGGCATCGAGGTCCGCGAACCCGCGCGGCGCGACGAGTGCTGCGGCTTCGGCGGCATGTTCTCCGTCGAGGAGAACGCCGTGTCGTGCGCCATGGGACGCGACAAGGTGCGCGACCACATGTCAACGGGCGCCGAATACATCACGGGCGCCGACTCCTCCTGCCTGATGCACATGCAGGGGGTCATCGACCACGAGAAGCTCCCCGTGAAGACCATCCACATTGTCGAAATTCTCAATTCGCACTCATGAGCAGCCATTCCAAAGCAGCAAAGCGGTTCGTAGCCGACGCCGAACGCATGGCGTGGCACGACCGGGCGCTTTACGCCGTGCGCGAAAAGCGCGACCGGATGGCGCATACGGTTCCCGAGTGGGAGTCGCTGCGCGAGACGGCATCCGCCATCAAACGACATACGCTCAGCCGTCTGGGCCACTACCTCGAACTCTTCGAGCGCAACGCCACGGCCAACGGCATCGAGGTCCACTGGGCCGAGGATGCCGCCGAGATGAACGCCACGGTGTGGCGCCTGGTCCAGGAGCACGGCGGGCAGAACCTCATCAAGAGCAAGTCGATGCTCTCGGAGGAGTGCGGCCTGACCCCCTACCTGCGCGAGCGCGGGGTCGATGCCGTCGAGAGTGACCTGGGCGAGCGCATCATGCAGCTGCTGAAGCTCCCCCCGAGCCACATCGTGCTGCCGGCCATCGGCGTGCGGCGCGAGGAGGTCGGCGCGCTCTTCACTCGCGAGATGGGCACCGAACCGGGCAACAGCGACCCGACCTACCTGACCCATGCGGCGCGGCGCAACCTGCGCGCCAAGTTCCTCGGGGCCGACATCTCGATGACGGGCGTCAACTTCGCCGTCGCCGAGACGGGCGCCCTGGCCGTCTGCACGAACGAGGGCAATGCCGACCTTGGCACCTCGTTCTGCGACCTGCACATCGCCATCATGGGGCTCGAGAAGGTGATTCCCGACATGCGGGCGCTGGGCGTCTTCACGCGGCTGCTGGCCCGCTCGGGTACGGGACAGCCCGTGACCACCTACACCTCGCTCTACCGCCGTCCCGCCCCCGGCAAGCGCATCCACGTCATCATCGTCGACAACGGCCGTACGGAGTGGCTGGCCAACGAGGCGCACCGCAACATGCTCAAGTGCCTGCGCTGCGGCGCCTGCATGAACACCTGCCCGGTCTATCGCCGCTCGGGCGGATACTCCTACTCCTACTTCATCCCCGGACCGCTGGGCATCAACCTCTCGATGCTGCGCTCGCCCAAGCTCCACCACGGCAACGTCTCGGCCTGCTCGCTCTGCTACTCCTGCTCGCACGTCTGCCCGGCGAAAATCGACCTGGGCGAACAAATCTACCTCTGGCGCCAGCAGCTCGACCGCGACCATCTGGCCGACCCCGCCAAGAAGGCGGCCGTCAAGGCGATGGACGTCATCATGCGCTCGCCGCGCTGCTTCTACGGCGGCATTGCGCTGGCCCGCGTGGCCGAACACCTCCCGGCGTGGATGCTCGACAACGGGCTGAATCCCTGGTGTGCTCCGGGACGTGCCATGCCCCGTTTCGCACCCCATACCTTCAATGCCCTCTGGAAGCGGGGCGGAATCGAAAAAACGACCGACCATGAATAGCAAAGCGAAGATTCTCGAGCGCATCGCCCGTGACGGCATGCCCGAATACCCCTATCCCCAGTTTGACTTCACGCCGCAGCGTTTCGACGACCGTGCGGCCACCTTCGCCGAGCGGCTCGCCGCTGCCGGGGGCCGGGCCGTATGGGTCGAGGAGGGTGAATCGCTCGCCGCTGCCGTGCGCCGCTGCTATCCCGAGGTGCGGCAGATTGCCTCGACGATGCCCGATGCCGGAGCGACGATGAATCCCGACGAGGCGGAGGATGCCCGCTCGCTGGTCGACGTCGAGCTGGCCGTTGTCGAGGGTTGCTTCGGCGTGGCCGAGAACGGTGCCGTATGGATTCGCCAGAACATCCGCCACAAGGCGCTCTACTTCGGGGCCACGGCGCTGCTCATCGTCATCCCGCGCGACGCGCTGGTCGATACGATGCACGAGGCGGTCGTGCGGCCCGATGTGGCTGACTTCGATTACGGCTGCTTCGTCTCGGGCCCCTCGAAGACGGCCGACATCGAGCAGGCGCTGGTCTTCGGCGCCCACGGCCCCATGTCGGTGACGGTGCTGCTGCGGTAGTGCGCCGCGCGGATTGGATTTCTCGCGCGCTTTTCGTACCTTTATCGACCGAATACCGCCAACCCTCTTTCCGATGATTACAACCGAACTGTGTGCCTATACGCGTGCGGCGTGCGACGTGGCCCGCCGCTGCGGCGTGTCGCGCATCGAACTCTGCTCCGCCCCGCTCGAGGGGGGCACCACCCCCTCGGCCGCACTGCTGCGCTACGCCCGTTCGCTCGGGGGCGTGCGGCTGAGCGTGATGATTCGCCCGCGCGGCGGCGATTTTCTCTATACCGACGACGAGGTCGAGCTGATGGCCGCCGAGATACGCTTCGCCCGCGAGTGCGGAGCCGACGGTGTGGTGCTGGGGCTGCTGACGGCCGACGGCGAGGTCGACGTGGAGCGTACGACCCGCCTGGCGCGCGAGGCGGGACCCCTCGAGGTGACCTTCCACCGCGCATTCGACATGGTGCGCGACCCGCAGCGGGCGCTCGAGGCGCTCATCGCCTGCGGCTGCCGCCGCGTGCTCACCTCGGGAGGCCGCAATACGGCGCTCGAAGGCATCGAGCAGCTGCGTGCGCTGGTCGCCCGGGCGGCCGGTCGCATCGAGGTCATGGCCGGCAGCGGCGTCAACGCCTCGAATGCCCGCCTGCTGGCCGCAACGGGGGTCGATGCCCTACACTTCAGCGCCCGCCGCAGCCGCGAGAGCGCGATGCGCTACCGCAACCCTGCCGTCTCGATGGGGGGCTGCGCCGAGGTGCCCGAATATGTGGTAACCGATGCGGACGAAGAGCTCGTCCGTCAGATACTAACCCAACTTGAACCATGAAAAGACAACTGCTCCTGCTGCTCGGCGTCGTGCTCTGCGCCTGTACGCCGAATCCCTACGGGCGGGGTGTTCCCGCCTCCTACGTCCCGCTGCTCGATGCGGCGCTCGAAGAGACGCCGCGTGCCGACTCGCTGCGTGCGCTGCTGAGCGACACGCCCTGCGAAGAGCGCGAGGCGATGGCCTACCTGATTGCCTGGATGCCGCGGGGCGACCGCGACACGATGGCGCTCGACCTGCTGCGCGAGGATGTGCACTACGCCTGCCGGGCGCGGAGCGAGTTCCCGTGGACGCAGAGTCTGCCCGACTCGATTTTCCTGAACGAGGTGCTTCCCTATGCGGCCGTCGACGAGGTGCGCGACAGCTGGCGCGCCGACTTCTACCGGCGCTTCGCCCCCCGCGTGGCCGGCTGTAAGACCCTGCGCGAGGCCTTCGAGGCGGTCAACCGCAGTCTGCGCGACGAGGTGCAGGTCGACTACAACACCCTGCGTGAGAAGACCAACCAGAGCCCCGCCGAATCGATGCGCCAGCACATGGCCTCCTGCACGGGGCTCTCGGTGCTGCTGGTCGATGCGCTGCGTGCGGTGGGCGTACCGGCGCGCTTTGCCGGCACGGCAGCCTGGCACGACAACCGCGGCAACCACAGCTGGACCGAGGTGTGGCTCGACGGCGAGTGGCACTTTGCCGAGTATTACTATGCGGGGCTCGACGAGGCGTGGTTCCTCGCCGACGCCGGCAAGGCTTCGCCCGACGACCGTGCGCATGCCGTCTATGCCGTCTCGTTCCGTCCGACGGGCGACTGGTTCCCCATGGTGTGGAGCGAGTCGTCGCGCGAGGTGCATGCGGTGAATGTTTCGCAGCGCTACATCGACCTGAGCGCCTCGCGTGAGAGCGAGCAGGTGAAGCAGGGAACGCACGTGTGGGTCTCGTTCCGCATGTTCCGCGATGCGCGCCACGCCGCGGAGTCGGGTGACCGCGTGGCGGCCAACGTCGACGTCTTCAACGCCGACGGGCTGCAGGTGGGCGGCGGCCGGACCGCAGGCCCGACGCAGGACATGAACGACGTGCTGAAGTTCCTGCTCGAGAAGAACCACAGCTACCTCTTCCGCTATACGAACGGCGCCGACCGTCCGGTCGAGATGAAGGTTGAGGTGGGCGACGCTCCGATGACCGTCGACGGCTACTGGGAGTAGCGTGCAGTCACCGGCTGCCAACGATAAAGGGAGGCTCCGCATCGTGCGGGCCTCCCTTTTTTACGGCGTTTGCGGCGCCTCGTGCCGGCGTCTCAGAGCAGCGTGACGTTGGGCTTCGGACGGCCGAAGCTGCGGGCAAGTGCAGCGGCGAAGGGGGTCTCGAAGCTGCGGGCTCCGACGGGGCACCCCTTCACGCAGGCGCAGCAGCGGATGCAGCGCGAAGGGTCGGTCTCCTCCTCGCGGCCGCGGGTGATGGCCCCCGTGGGGCAGCCTGTGGCGCAGCGGCCGCAGTGGATGCAGCGTGCGGCGTCGGTTCGGGGAAGCAGCACGACGGGGTGCCGCTTCTGGCGGCGGAGGTAGCTGAGGGCAAAGGCGATGAAGCGCAGCAGCGGCAGCAGCGGGGTGTGGGGCGTGCGGAGCCGTGCGACGTCGACGGATGCGGCCCCTGCACCGGAGAGCTTAGCGTGGATGCGCTCGCCGAAGAGCCGGGCTTCGCCCAGGTCGCGGTCGTCGGGACGCCCGGCGGCGATGGGCGTGGCGGGCGAGGAGTAGGAGTGCTCGCCGATGAAGGCCCCTGCCGCTACGGTGCGGAAGCCCCGCTGGGCAAGGAAGGCGTCTAGTTCGCGGAGGGCATGGTCGAAGGCGCGGTTGCCGTAGAGGACCACCGCGACGGCGGGGGTGTCGTGGCCGCGGAGTGCCGCCATGCGCTCGAGCGCCAGCGGTGCGGGGTGCCCGCCATAGACCGGAACGGAGACGACGAGCAGAGCGTCGGCGTCGAGCTCCGTGGCGGGAGCGGCGCCGAAGGTGATGTCGCAGCAGCGGGGTGCGGGCTCCTCCGCCGTGCGGATTCCGCCGGCGATGGCCTCGGCGATGCGCCGCGAGGTGCCGGTGGGTGAGAAATAGAGGGTGACGAGCTTGTCGGGTTTCATGTCGTTTGTGTGTCGTTGATGCAAAGGTAGCCTTTTTGGAGGGAAGCCGGCCGCTGCAGGTGCGGCGATTTCCCGTTCCGGCGAAAAAAAACGCCGCGAAGGCGAGAAAACGGATGAAATTCGTATCTTTGCTGGAGAACCTCAATACTCGAAAAACGTATGAAAGAACTTCTTGCTTTGGCCGTAGCGGCACTCTTCGTGTCGTGCGGCCCGCGTTCCGCCGGCAACGCCGCCTCCGGGACGGCACCCGAAGAGGTGCGTACTCCGGTGGAGATGGCCGAGACGATTGCCCTCGTGAAGCCCGAACTGAAGAGCGGCCTCACCATCAACGAGGCGCTGCAGAACCGCCGCTCGTGGCGTGAATATGCCCCCGAAGCCCTCTCGCTTGAGGAGCTGTCGGGTGTGCTGTGGGCCGCTGCGGGTATCAACCGTCCCGAGAACGACCATCTGACCGCCCCCTCGGCGCTCGGTCTCTATCCGCTGCGCGTCTATGCCTTCTTTGCCGAGGGCATCTACCTCTACGATGCCAAGGCGCACCGGCTGGTGCGCGTCAAGGAGGGTGACTTCCGCAAGGTGTCGGGAGCGCAGCCCTTCGTCGAGACGGCGCCGCTCAATCTGGTCTATGTGGGCGACCGCTCGGTCTACGAGGGGCGCAACATTCCGGAGGAGCACCAGTACTACCTCTGCGGTCAGGATGCCGCCGGCTATGCCGAGAATGTCAACCTCTATACGGCGGGCCACGGCCTGCGTTCGATTACGCGCGGCAGCGTCTCGCCCGAGCTGCTCTCGGTGCTGGAGCTCGACCCGGCGCGCTACTGCTTCGCACTGGCCCAAAGCGTGGGCAGGTAGCAGTCCACATTGACGTAAACAAGACGAGGAGCGCCTCTTTCGGGGTGCTCCTCGTCTGTTTTGTGCTGCCGACCGCTCCTCTGCTATCGCCTTGCGGCGGCGCAGCGCTGCTCGCCCAACTCGCAGAAGTAGCGCCACAGCGGTGCCGCCATGAGCGCCTGGCGGATGGCCCCCTCGTCGAGCAGTTCGCGCACCTCGGCCTCGGTGAAGAGGTGCACGCTGAGGTCCTCCGTCGCATCGGGGTGCTGCTCGCCGATGCGCTCGACCCCCTCGGCCACGAAGCAGTGGGTCAGGTTGTTCTGCGTGGCGGGGTTGGGGGCGATGACCATCAGCTCGCGCCACTGCCCGCCGCCGTAGCCGCTCTCCTCGAGCAGCTCGCGCCGGGCGGTCTCCAGCATCGAGGCGTCCGTCGGCTCGCTCACGCCGGCCACCAGTTCGTAGTCCGTCTCGCCCAGGGCGTGGCGGTACTGGCTCACGAAGACAAACTCGCGCCGGGGCGTGATGGCAATGACGTTCACCCAGTCGGGGTATTCGAAGATGTAGTAGTCGGGGATGCGGCGTCCGTTGGGCAGTTCGACGCATTCGTGGCGTACGGTGTACCAGGGACGGCGGGCGAGGTATTCGCTGGTGATGACCTTCCAGGGTCGGTTTTCGGGCTTTTTCATCGGTGTGTCGCAGGGTGTGGTGCGAAGATACGGAAAATTTCCTATCTTTGTTTGTATGAATGCCGGACGCGGTCCGGCCCACCAACCTGAAAAACACACCGTATGATTCCTCAGTCCGAACGTCAGCGCATCATCGCGCTCATCCAGCGGGAGGTGGTTCCCGCCATCGGATGCACCGAGCCGATGGCCGTGGCGCTGTGTGTGGCGCGTGCCACCGAGACGCTGGGCTCCCTGCCCGAAAAAATCACGGCGCGGTTGAGCGCCAACATCCTCAAGAACGCCATGGGCGTGGGTATCCCCGGCACGGGCGGCATGATAGGCCTCCCAATCGCCATTGCGCTCGGCGCACTGGTCGGCCGCTCGGAGTACCAGCTGGAGGTGCTTCGCGACACGACGCCCGAGGCGGTCGAACGTGGCCGGGAGTATATCGACCGGAAGTGCATCTCCATCGGTCTGAAGGAGGGCATCACGGAGAAGCTCTACATCGAGGTAGAGGTCGAAGCCTCGGGGCACCGGGCCGTGGCGGTCATCGCGGGCGGTCATACGAACTTCGTCTACGTGGAGCACGACGGCGAGGTGCTGCTCGACAACCGACGCGCCGCCTCGGATGAGGCGGAGGAGGGCGAGGTGCCCCTCACGCTGCGCCGCGTCTGGGACTTTGCGATGACGGCGCCGCTCGACGAGGTGCGCTTCATCCTCGAGACGCGCCGTCTGAACAAGGCGGCAGCCGAGCGGGCCTTCACGGGCGAGTACGGCCACTGCGTGGGACAGACGCTGCGCCGCGAACGCGAGCGGCGGGTGATGGGCGACAGCATCTTCAGCCACATCCTCTCCTACACCTCGGCGGCGTGCGACGCGCGGATGGCCGGGGCGATGATTCCCGTGATGAGCAACTCGGGGAGCGGCAACCAGGGCATCGCCGCAACGCTTCCCGTGGTGGTCTACGCCGAGGAGAGCGGCGCCACGGAGGAGCAGACCATCCGGGCGCTGGTGCTGAGCCATCTGACGGTGATTTACATCAAGCAGAGCCTCGGCCGGCTGTCGGCCCTCTGCGGCTGCGTGGTGGCGGCCACGGGGTCGAGTTGCGGCATCACCTATCTGATGGGGGGCAGCTACGAGCAGGTGGTGGCCGCCGTCAAGAACATGATTGCCAACCTGACGGGCATGATATGCGACGGGGCGAAGCCCAGCTGCGCGATGAAGCTGACGAGCGGTGTCTCGACGGCCGTGCTGTCGGCCATGATGGCGATGGACGGCCACTGCGTGACCCCCGTCGAGGGCATCATCGAGGAGGATGTCGACCGCTGCATCCGCAACCTGACCGCCATTGGCCGCGACGGCATGAACGAGACGGACCATCTGGTGCTCGACATCATGACGCACAAGTGCTGAGCAGCCCGTGTGCCTCCGGACAGAAAAAGAGCGAGGGGACTTCCCGTATGGAAGTCCCCTTGTTTTGTCTGTCTCTGTAGCTTTCGCCCTTTGTCGCAGCTGACTTTGTTTTTTTTTCCCCCCCCTCCGGCGGACGGAGCGCTACCGGGTGCCGCTCTTGCGGAAAATCGTGTGGAGGATGATGCCCGTGGCCCCCTGATGGCGCGTGGTGTAGTCCTTGGCGATGCGGCTCGTCTTGCGCAGCAGCTCCTCGTCGGTGCGCAGCGGGGTGAACCAGTCGCGCAGCTCCTCGTACGTGGTGACGGGCTGCGCTGCACCGAGCGTCACCAGGTCGCGCGCCTCCTTGAACTTCTGGTAGTTGGGCCCGAATGCCAGCGGCAGGCCGAACGTTGCGGCCTCCAGCGTGTTGTGGATGCCCACGCCGAATCCGCCGCCGATGTAGCTCCACGAGGCGTAGCCGTAGACCGACGAGAGGATGCCGACCGTGTCGAGCACCAGCAGCTGTGTCCCCTTGAAGTCGCTCTGGGGCGTGCAGCGCGTATAGCGGATGCCTCCGCCGCGCGTTTCGCCGAGCAGGCGGGCGATGCGCCCCTCGTCCATCTCGTGGGGGGCGATGACGAACTTCACGTCGGGATTGTCGTTCATGAGCCGGATGAGCAGCTCCTCGTCGGGGCCCCACGTCGAGCCGGCCACGAAGAGGCGCTCGTCGCCGCGGAAGCGCTCGACAATCTCGATGCGTTTGGCCGCCGAGGCGATTTCGGCCACCCGGTCGAAACGGGTGTCGCCCGCAACCACCACGTTGTCGAAGCCCAGTTCGGCCAGCAGGCTCTTCGACTCCTCGTTCTGGACGAACATCGTGTCGAAGCTCTCCAGCGCCTGGCGCCAGATGCTGCCGTAGGGGCGGAAGAAAATCGAGTTGCGGCGGAAGATGGCCGAGACGATGTAGGTGCGTACCGAGCGGTGGCGCAGCTCGGTGAGCAGGTTAATCCAGAATTCGTACTTGACGAAGATGGCTATCTCGGGGTGGGCGATGTCGAGGAAGCGGCGGGCGTTCGACGGTGTGTCAATCGGGAGGTAGAAGATGTAGTCCACGCCGCTGTAGTTCTTGCGGATTTCGTAGCCCGAAGGGGAGAAGAAGGTGAGCAGAATTTTGTACTCGGGGTACTCCTTGCGGAGCCGTTCGATGATGGGACGCCCCTGTTCGAATTCGCCCAGCGAGGCGACGTGTATCCAGACGATGCGCGCCTTGGGGTCGATGGCGTCGGCCATCCGTTCGAAGAGATTTTTCCGCCCCTCAATCCAAAGCTTCGCCTTGGGGTATCGCGGCGAGACCAGCCGGATGGCCAGTGCATAGAGCATGAGTCCGAAATTATAGAGCCACATCGGTATCTTCGTTTGCGATGTTGTGTTTGCGTCCCTTGGCTCCCGTGCGGGGCTCCGTTCGTCCGTCGTCCGAGGCAATCCGGGCCGGGTGGAGCGGTTTCGGTTCGCAAGCAACCGTTTCAGTCCGGCAAAGGTAGCATATTTTGGCGGAAATGCAAAATTGCCGGCCGTTTATCCGCCTGATTCGCACGGCGGTGCCGTCGGAAGGGTCGGCCGGAGT
Organism: Alistipes sp. Marseille-P5061; assembly: GCF_900290115.1. Taxonomy (GTDB): domain Bacteria; phylum Bacteroidota; class Bacteroidia; order Bacteroidales; family Rikenellaceae; genus Alistipes; species Alistipes excrementigallinarum. The sequence goes on along the minus strand of NZ_LT985748.1, from coordinate 834,799 downwards.
GTTGCCGTGCCGTCGGACGGGTGTGCGCGTGCGGTCACCAGTTGTACTCCATGGCCTGCTCGACGAAGCGGACGTCGAAGCCTCCGTCGCGACGCATTGTGACGGCCGCCAGGTCGAACTGCACCTCCTCCGTGACGGCGTAGGCGGCCATGTAGCTGCGGGCGGCGTGGCTCAGCGCGCGGAACTTGGCCGGTGTAATCGCCTCCTCGGGGGTGGTGAGGCTCCCCTCGCGGCGGGTCTTCACCTCGACGAAGTGGAGCACGCCCGGCGTGCGGGCGACGATATCCAGCTCGTAGCGCCCTTCGCGCCAGTTGAGGGCGCAGATTTCGTACCCCCTTCGGCGGAGGTAGTCGACGGCGGCCCGTTCGCCCCGGCGTCCTGTTTCGCTCGTTTTCGATTCCATGGTGCGCTTTCGGAAGGGTAGTGGGGTTCGAAATGCACCTCAAGTTAGGCATTTTTTTGCCGAAAAGCAAATTTCCGCTTCCGGTTCCGCAGTTGGGGGGGAGTTCCACAGTCCGGTTCCAGTTCCGCAGAGGGCTTTGGCTCCGCGGTCGGCTTCCGTTTCCGCACCGGGAACGATTGCTCGATGTCCGATGTCCGATGCAGCCCGGGCCGTTTCGGTGCCCGCGCTGACGCTCCGTATAGCTCCTATAATAAAGGTGTGCTTCCGCGGATGGGAAGAGACATTCCTCAAATACGTAGGGGCAGTGGGGCGATTGTCGCAAGCGGGCGTTCGCGCCGTTTGCCGGGTGCAGCCATCGGCCGGGGGCTCTTCCCGATTCGGGCGGCTCGGAAGAATAACCCTGCGGGCGCTGTTGCATCGGTGCCTTGTTGAGCGGCTCTCTCCGGCCGGAGCCGGAGCGGTGGCGGAAGTGGTGGCGGAGCGGTGACGGGAGATGGCCCGGGGGCGTCGGGGCCGGCGGAAGAGGCGGGGTCGGCGGCAAGGTTCGCGGACGAAGGAAGCGACCGGAACGACGGCGAGGTCTGTGACAGGGACTGCGGAAGGGGTGGAAACGACCGGAACGACAGAAAGAGGGGGCGGAAGCCTTGCCTCCGCCCCTCTTCAGCCTACAGCAGGAAGTCGAGCTCCTCGCCCGGATTGACCTCGAAGGGGTCGCGTCCGTGTTTGAAAATCCGCATCGGACGCTTGCCGAGCAGTTCGAGGCGTCCCTCCTCGTAGCGCAGCATGCATCCCTCGCGCAGGCCGACCACCCAGCGGCGCGGATTGGCGGCGATGTACTCCAGGATGCGCTGCTCGCGCGTCTCGCCGGCATGTCCCTCGGGGTTGGCGTCGAGGTAGTGGGGGTTAATCTGGAACTTCACGGCGCCGATGGCCCGGAACGACTCGGGCTGGACGATGGGCATGTCGTTGGTGGTGCAGATGGTGGGGCAGGCGACGTTGCTGCCGGCCGACCACCCGACGTAGGGCGTTCCGGCCTTGATTTTGCGCAGAATTGCCTGCATGAGCCCCTGCTCCTGCATCTTTTTTGCGAGGGCGAAGGTGTTGCCGCCGCCCACGCAGATGGCCTCGGCGTTGCGGATTTCGCGGGCGGGGTTCTTGCTGCGGTGCACCGACCGCACGCGGATGCCCAGCTCGGCCAGGCGCGCCTGCACCTTGGCTTCGTAGGCCGCATAGGAGAAGGTCACGGCCGCGTAGGGGACGAAGACGAGTTCACGCACGCCGTCGAGAAAACGGCCGATTTCGGGCAGCGGGTAGCGGAGGTATTCCTCGCCGGCGTTGGTCGAGTTGGAGATGAGAAGCAATTTCATAAAAATCTGTTCTTTAATTTGTTGCGAATGCAATTGTGCTAAATGTCGAAAATGTTGTGAATAAAAAAAACGCTCCTTTTGTCAAAAGTAATAAAAAAAATGTTACTTTTGCGCGAAATTATGTTGGAAATACGTGAACTATTTCTAGTAATAATTGTTTAACTAAAAACTTAAAGTTATGTCAGAAGTTCAATCCAAAGTTGTCGAGATTATCGTTGACAAGCTCGGCGTTAAGGAGTCGGAAGTTGTGCCCGAAGCAAGCTTCACCAACCACCTCGGAGCAGACTCGCTCGACACCGTAGAGCTCATCATGGAGTTCGAGAAGGCATTCGACATCCAGATTCCGGACGAGGACGCTGAGAAGATTACGACCGTTGGCGACGCCATCAAGTACATCGAGGAGCACAAGAAATAATTTGCCCCGAAAAGGGATTTTCACGGAAGCTTTAAACTTAGATTTATGACTGAAAGAAGAGTAGTTGTTACGGGCATCGGTACTATCAACCCGCTCGGTAATAATGTTGAGGAGTATTTTTCCAACCTTGAAAAGGGCGTGAGCGGTGCCGCACCGATTACTCACTTTAACGCCGAAAAGTTTAAGACGAAGTTTGCCTGTGAAGTAAAGAATTACGACCCGTCCCAGTTCTTCGACCGCAAGGAGGTCCGCAAGTACGACCTCTTCACGCAGTATGCTCTTGTGGCGGCCGCCCAGGCCGTTGAGGACTCGGGTCTCGACCTGGAGACCGTGGACAAGGAGCAGGTGGGCGTCATCTGGAGCTCGGGCATCGGAGGACTCAAGTCGTTCTTCGATGAGTGTCTGGGCTATGCCGAGGGCGGTATGACCCCTCGGTTTAGCCCGTTCTTTATCCCCCGCATGATTGCCGACATCGCCGCCGGTTTCATCTCGATGAAGTATGGCTTCATGGGACCCAACTACTGCACGGTGTCGGCCTGCGCCTCCTCCAACCACGGCATGATTGCCGCCTTCGACGCCATCCGCTACGGCAAGGCCGACGTCATGGTTGCCGGCGGCTCCGAGGCTGCGGTCAACGAGCCCAGCGTGGGCGGTTTCAACTCGATGCAGGCGCTTTCGACGCGCAATGACGACCCCGAGCATGCCTCGCGTCCCTTCGACAAGGACCGCGACGGCTTCGTGGTGGGCGAGGGTGCCGGAGCGCTGATTCTCGAGGAGTACGAACATGCCAAGGCGCGCGGTGCGAAAATCTACTGCGAAATCCTCGGTGGAGGTGCCTCTGCCGACGCCTATCACTTCACCGCGCCCCATCCCGAAGGAAAGGGAGCCATCAAGGCCATGCGCGATGCACTGAAGGATGCCGGCATTACGGCCGATGAGATTGATTACGTCAACGTACACGGAACGTCGACCCCCGCGGGCGACCTGCCGGAGCTGAAGGCCGTGGCCGAGGTTCTGGGCGACCATGTCTACGACGTCAACATTTCGTCGACCAAATCGATGACGGGACACCTGCTGGGTGCCGCCGGTGCCGTCGAGGCGCTGGCCTGCATCTTCGCCATCACGCACGGCGTGGTGCCCCCGACCATCAACTGCGAGAACCTCGACCCGGCGATTGACCCCCGCCTGAACCTCACGCTCGGCACGGCGCAGAAGCGCGACGTGAAGTGCGCACTGAGCAACACGTTCGGTTTCGGCGGCCACAACTCGACGGTCATCTTCCGCAAACTCTAACGCCCGAACCCGCTGCGCGATGCTCGATTTTCTGCTTCGCCCTTTGAAGCGCACCTTCGGACGGGACAAGGCGTACTACCGAATCATCGATGATATGCTGGGCTTCATCCCGCATAACATCGAACTCTACAAGCTGGCTTTGATACACAAGTCAGCTTCTTTTGTTTTGGAGAACGGTACGGCCATCAACAACGAACGGCTCGAATTTCTGGGCGATGCCGTCATCGAGGCCGTGACGTCGGACTACCTCTACATCGAATTCCCGGAACGTGACGAGGGCTTCATGACCCAGCTGCGGTCGAAGATTGTCTCGCGGCAGTCGCTCAACGCCATCGCCGGCAAAATCGGGCTGGACCGCCACGTGATTTCGAACGGCAACGGGAACTTCGCCCAGAAGCATATCTACGGCGACGCCTTCGAGGCAATGATGGGGGCCGTCTACCTCGACCAGGGATACGACTTCGTCAACCGGCTGCTCATCAACCGGATATACTACCGTCATCTGGACCTCGAGCAGCTGACCGAGTCGGAGACCGACTTCAAGAGCCGGCTGATTGAGTGGTGCCAGAAGAACCACCACACAATCCTTTTCCAGACGGGTCACGACAAGGGCTATACGTCGAACCGTCCGCTCTTCTGCTCCACGGTGCTCATCGACGGAATGGAGATGGGACACGGAGCCGGCGAATCGAAGAAGGAGGCCGAACAGCATGCTGCCTTCTCGGTGTCGCGTTCGCTCAGCGACGAGGATTGCGCCTCGCTGCTGGACAAGGTGGACCGACTTTCGGAATGAATACGATGATGCAACCGTTGTACGACAAGGCGCTTTCGCGAGGCATCGCTTCGCTCAGCGACGAGGAGCTGCTCACGCTGCTGGTCGAGGAGCCCGGCGTGGCCGCCTCGGTGCTGCGTTCGTGCGGCGGTTCGCTGGCTTCGGTCGCCGCCGAGGAGCCGGCGCGGCTGCGGATGGTGGGCGGTCTGGGACGCAACCGGGCGCTGCGGCTGCTGGCCGCCGCCGAGTTCGGCCGCCGGGTCGCCGAGAGCCGTGCGGGCGAGGCTGACGTCATCGCCACGAGCGACGACGTGGTGCATCTGTTCCGCCCCAAGTTGCAGCGGCTCGACCACGAGGAGTGCTGGGTGCTCTACCTCACCTCGTCGAACCGCATCGTCGAACGGCAGCGGGTGAGCCAGGGAGGCGTTCAGGGGACGGTGGTCGACCATCGGCTCATCATCAAACGTGCGCTTGAACTGCTTGCAACACAGCTGATTATGGTGCACAACCATCCGTCGGGCGCCGCCGAGCCGAGCCCTCAGGACAAGGTGCTGACCGAACGGATTGCCCGGGCTGCGGCGCTCTTCGACATCCGGCTGTTGGACCATCTGATTATCTCCCGCGAAGGGGACTTTTCGTTTCTGCGCGAGGGGCTGCTGCACTGAGACTGCTCCGCGTGGCGCATTTCGGCGCCGTGCCGCTCCGCACCGTCCGCATAATCCGCGCATCCGCGTACCCTGCACAACCTGCCCCCGCACCCACCTCGCACCCCACACCCCGCACCCTGCACCCTGCACCCTGCACCCCGCACCCTGCACCCTGCACCTCGTACCTCTCGCACCCCGCACGGCCTGCCTGTACCGTATGATTGCCCCTCCGCTCCGACGGGCCTGTCAATCCCGGTCACCCGCCCCCCCCCTCAATTTTGCCGTTCGTAGCGTTGGCGCCCGCCACATTTTCGCAAAATCGCAAATTAATCGCCGCAGAGGGTGCGGTTTCTCGTTAATTTTGTACTTTTGTAGTTCGGAAATCAGGTAAAATCAAAATACTATGACTCAGGAGGAACTTTTCAAGAAGCTGGTCGCTCACTGCAAGGAGTACGGATTCGTATTTCCGTCGAGCGAAATCTACGACGGTCTGGGAGCTGTCTACGATTACGGCCAGAACGGCGTCGAGCTGAAAAACAATATCAAACGCTACTGGTGGGACTCGATGGTCAAGCTCCACGAGAACATCGTCGGCATCGACGCGGCGATTTTCATGCACCCCAAAACGTGGGAGGCTTCGGGTCACCTGAGCGCCTTCAACGACCCGCTCATCGACAACCGCGACTCGAAGAAGCGCTACCGCGCCGACGTGCTCATCGAGGATTGGCTGGCCAAGCAGGATGAGAAAATCGAGAAGGAGGTCGAGAAGGCCCGCAAGCGCTTCGGCGAGTCGTTCGACGAGGCGAAGTACCGCCAGACGTCGCCCCGCGTGGCGGAGACGTCGGCCCGTCGCGACGAGATTCACCGCCGCTTCGTTGCGGCGCAGAATGCCAACGACCTTGCGGAGATGCGCCAGATTATCCTCGACTGCGAAATCGCCTGCCCCATCTCGGGTACCCGCAACTGGACCGAGGTGCGTCAGTTCAACCTGATGTTCTCGACGCAGATGGGCTCCACGTCGGACGCCACGTCGACCATCTACCTGCGTCCCGAGACGGCACAGGGCATCTTCGTCAACTTCCTCAACGTCCAGAAGACCGGCCGCATGAAGATTCCCTTCGGCATTGCCCAGATTGGCAAGGCCTTCCGCAACGAAATCGTGGCCCGTCAGTTCATCTTCCGCATGCGCGAGTTCGAGCAGATGGAGATGCAGTTCTTCGTACGCCCCGGCACCGAGATGCAGTGGTGGAACGAGTGGCGCAACACGCGTATGGCATGGCACCGCGCGCTGGGCTTCGGCGACGATAACTACCGCTTCCATGACCATGAGAAGCTGGCCCACTACGCCAATGCGGCCACCGATATCGAGTACAACTTCCCCTTCGGCTTCAAGGAGGTGGAGGGCATCCACTCGCGTACGGACTTCGACCTGGGCAACCACCAGAAGTTCTCGGGCAAGAAGATGCAGTACTTCGACCCCGAGACGGGCGAGAGCTACGTGCCCTACGTGGTCGAGACCTCGATTGGCGTCGACCGCATGTTCCTGCAGGTGATGTCGGCCGCCTATACCGAGGAGAAGCTCGAGGGCGGCGATTCGCGCGTGGTGCTGCGCCTGCCTGCCGCGCTGGCTCCCGTCAAGGTGGCCATCCTGCCGCTGGTGAAGAAGGACGGCATGCCCGAAGTGGCTCAGAAGATTGTCGACCTGCTCAAGTACGACTTTAACGTGGTCTACGACGAGAAGGATTCGGTCGGCAAGCGCTACCGCCGTCAGGATGCCATCGGCACCCCCTTCTGCGTCACCGTCGACGGTCAGACGCTCGAGGACAACACCGTGACGGTCCGTCACCGCGATACGATGCAGCAGGAGCGCATCGCCATCGACCGGCTCCACCAGATGGTCGAGGAGGAGTGCTCCTACCGCAAGCTCTTCCGCAAGCAGAACCTGTAGCAGATGGAGGCAAACCTCGCGGCAAAGCGGCGTCGGCGCCTGTGGCTCGTGGTGCTCGTCTGTTTCCTGCTGGGCATGCTCCTCGGCGGGCTGCTCCTCGCTGCGGGGTGGCTCAATCCCGGGTCGGACCTTAACCTCTGAGCAGGCATGGGACGCATCATGGCCATAGACTACGGGACGCGGCGCACGGGAATAGCCGTGAGCGACCCGCTGCGCATCATCGCCGGGGGGCTGGTGACCGTCGAGACGAAGGAGCTCGAACGGTGGCTGGCTGACTACTTCGCGCGTGAGGATGTCTCGACCATCGTCCTGGGCAAGCCGCTGCAGATGGACGGCACGCCGTCGGAGACGTGGCGCTACGTCGAGCCGCTGGCGGCCCGTCTGCGCCGGGCCTATCCCGACAAGGAGGTCTGCTTCCACGACGAGCGCTTCACCTCGGTGATGGCGCACCGCACGATGCTCGAAAGCGGCATCGGCCGCATGGCGCGCCGCAACAAGGCGCTGGTGGACAAAATCTCCGCCACGATTATTTTGCAAAGTTATATGGAATTCAACCGATGATTTATCCGATTGTTATCTATGGCGACGAGGTGCTGCGCAAGCACTGCACCCCGCTCGAGCCCGGAACGCTCGACGTGAAGCAGCTCGAGAAGGACATGTTCCTCACGCTCGAGGAGGCCGGCGGCGTGGGCCTTGCCGCTCCGCAAATCGGCAAGGACATCCGCTTCTTCATCGTCGACTGCACGCCGTGGGCCGAAGAGGACCCCTCGTGCGCCGACTACAGGCGGGCCTTCGTCAATGCCGAAATCTACGAATACTCCGACGAGAAGAAGAGCTACAACGAGGGCTGCCTCTCCTTCCCGGGGCTCTACGCCGACGTGACGCGTTCGCTCTCGATTCGCATGCGCTACCTCGATACCGACTTCGTCGAGCACGACGAGGAGTTCACGGGGCTCAAGGCGTGGGTCATCCAGCACGAGTACGACCACATCGAGGGAACGGTCTTCACCGACCGCGTCTCGCCGCTGCGCCGTCAGCTGCTCAAGGGAAAACTGTTGAATCTGGCCAAGGGCAAGTACCGTTGCGCCTATAAAACCAAGTAAGTGATGAAGAAGTTTCTGGCTGCAGCATTCGTGGCGCTGGCATGCGCCGGGTGCGTCAAGTCGCCGGTCGTAGGCGGCATCTATACCGATGTGAAGGACGGTCTGGCCGTTACGGGCAATGCCGGTTCGAGCAAGGTCGGCACGGCCGAGGTGAAGGGATACGTGGGTCTGGTGGCGCTGGGCGATGCCAGCATCCAGACGGCGGCGCGCGATGCCGGCATCACGCGCATCCACCACGTCGACTACCAGGCGAAGTCCTACGTGGGCGTCTATACGATTTACACGGTCATTGTCTACGGTGATTAGGCGTGCGCTGCTGACGGCGGTCCTGCTGCTGACGGCTGTCTGCTCGGTGCAGCAGCTGCGGGCGCAGGAGATTCGTGACCGCTATGTGGCGCGCCACGAGGCGGACGGCACCATCTACCACACCTTCCCCGTGACGCTCTTCGAGCGGGAGGGGTCGGGCGATTTGACCTTCGACATCACCTATAAGACGGGGCGCGACGGCCGGGCGACGCTCAACTTCACCTACCGCATGGCCGAGCCCCTGCCGGCCGATTCGGTCTGCTTCCGCTCGGGCACGACGCGGATTGCGGGTCGTGTCGAGCGGCTCTACATCGAGCCGGAGCGGCGCATGTGGGTCCATCGCTACTCGCTCTCGACGGATGTGGCCCCCTTCTACCGCTTCTTCGACCCCGAAGCCGAGGCCGACGTGACGCTCTACTCGGGCGGTCGTGCCCTGAGGTACGGGGTCAAGCGCCGCGCATGGCGGAGTTACGCACCGGTCGGCTTCCGCATCTTCGAGATGATTCGCTGCAACGAGGCTCAGTAGGGTATACGGGGCGCGGAGCAGTGCGGAGCCGGGGCGAAACGGGGTCGGGCGAACCGAGGCCGGGGCGAACAGAACTGGGCAAACCAGAACCGGGCGAACCAGAACCCGGGTGGAACCGGGGGAGGAGCGGTGCCGGTCTTCGGTGCGACCCGGGATAGCCATTCGGCTCAGGGAGCAAGCAAGACGGAATGTGCTCTTGCCTTTCGGTCGTAATTCCGCCTCTTCCGGCGCATCGGACCTTTACAAGGCTCATCTCATCGTCCGGAACCGGACAGACCAAAATAGAGGCTCTTCTGCATAGCAGAAGAGCCTTTTTCGTATCCGGAGACCGGGTCCCGGTTTCTCAGAATCGGTAGGCGCCGCCTACCATGATGACAACCGGATTGGTACGTCGGTCGTCGAACATGGGCTGCCATTTGAGCCCGGCCGTGATGTCCCAGTTGTTGGCGACGCGGAAGTCGAAGCCGCCTCCCACATTCAGACCGACGGCCCACTTGCCGATGTCGTTGGTCGTGAGGCCGACCGAGGGGTAGATGGCCCAGGCGTCGCCGATGTGGAAGAGGTATTGTGCGTCGCAGCTGACGTCAATCGAACAGTCGCGGTGGAGCAGCGCCGCAATGGCGGGCTCGATGCGCCAGTTGTCCGTAATGCTGTAGCGGCCCGATGCGCCCAGACCGACTACGGCGTCGCCGACGTTCGTGTAGATGCTCATTTTGGGGACAATGGCCCACTTCCCGGCATCCTGTGCCGACGCTATCGAGGTCGAGCACAGCATGATGGCGATAGCAAGAATGATTTTTTTCATGGTTGTGATGCTTTTTTTGTATTGCTTGCCAGTTCAAATATAGCGATATTCTCTCCTCGGGCCAAAAAATTTCAACGAACAGCTCTTTTTTCCCGACCAACCGGTGATTCGCTCCATCGGCCCCGGAGCTGTACCTCGCCCGGGTGTATCCCCGCACGAAGCGTGCCGAACGGGAAACGCGGCGGCCTCTTCCTTGCAGACGGGGCCCGGTGACGGCTGTCGGTTTTCCCGTCTCCCCTGTCGGAGTGCACGTTACCCGCCGCGGCCCCATCTGCGGCCTCATCCGCGGTCGCGGGGAGGAGCGCATGCAAAAAAGCCCCCGCATCGAAGGATGCAGGGGCTTTTCGGTTGTCGGCCGGGCGGAGGCATTCGCGTTGCCCCCCCCCTCGGCGCGGATGTTACTTTTCGTTGAGCGCTGCGTGGGCTGCGGCCAGACGTGCGATGGGCACGCGGAAGGGCGAGCAGCTGACGTAGTTCAGACCGGCATAGTGGCAGAACTCCACCGACGAGGGCTCGCCGCCATGCTCGCCGCAGATACCGCACTTGAGGTTCGGACGCGTGCCGCGGCCCTTGAAGACGGCCTCGCGGATGAGCTGGCCCACGCCGTTGCGGTCCAGAATCTGGAACGGGTCGTTCTTCAGGATGCCCTTCTCGAGGTAGATGGGCAGGAACTTGCCGATATCGTCGCGCGAGAATCCGAGCGTCATCTGCGTCAGGTCGTTCGTACCGAACGAGAAGAACTCGGCAACCTCGGCAATCTGGTTGGCCGTCACGGCGGCGCGCGGCACCTCAATCATCGTACCGACCATGTACTCGATGCGGTCGTTGCGCTCCGAGAATACCTGCTCGGCCGTCTTGTCGATGATGTTCTTCTGGTAGCGGAGCTCCTTGTGGTTGCCCACCAGCGGAACCATAATCTCGACGTGTACCGGAATACCCATCGCGCGGACGTTCATCGCAGCCTCGATGATGGCACGGGTCTGCATCTCGGTGATTTCGGGATAGGTGTTGCCCAGACGGCAGCCGCGGTGTCCCAGCATCGGGTTGAACTCGGCCAGCGACTCCACCTTGTCGACAATCTTCTTGAGCGATACGCCCATCTCCTTGGCCATCTCGCGCTGGCCCTTCTCATCGTGGGGCACGAACTCGTGCAGAGGGGGGTCGAGCAGGCGGACCGTCACGGGATATCCCTTCATGACCTTGAACAGCCCCTCGAAGTCACCGCGCTGCATGGGCAGCAGCTTGGAGAGCGCCACGCGGCGGCCGGCCTCGTCGTCGGCCAGAATCATCTCGCGGATGGCCTTGATGCGGTCGCCCTCGAAGAACATGTGCTCCGTGCGGCAGAGGCCGATGCCCTCGGCGCCGAACTCGAATGCCTGGGCGGCATCCTTCGGCGTGTCGGCGTTGGCGCGCACCTTCAGCACGGCGTATTTCGAAGCCAGCTCCATCAGTTTGCCGAAGTCGCCGCTCAGGTCGGCGGCCTTCGTGGCAACCTGGCCCAGGTATACCTCGCCCGTCGAGCCGTTGAGCGAAATCCAGTCGCCCTCCTTGACGGTGAAGCCGTTGACCTGGATGGTGCGGGCCTTGTAGTCAATCTGCAGCTCGCCGGCACCCGACACGCAGCACTTGCCCATACCGCGGGCAACGACGGCGGCGTGCGAGGTCATGCCGCCGCGTGCCGTCAGGATACCTGCGGCGTCGAGCATGCCCTTGAGGTCCTCGGGCGAGGTCTCGATGCGTACGAGCACGGCCTTCTGGCCCGTCTTGGCGAAAATCTTCTCGGCATCCTCGGCGAAGAAGACCACGGGACCCGTGGCGGCGCCGGGCGATGCGGGCAGACCCTTGGTGATGACCTGCGCCGAAGCGATGGCCGTCTTGTCGAATACCGGGTGGAGCAGCTCGTCGAGCTTTGCGGGCTCGCAGCGCAGCACGGCGGTCTTCTCGTCGATGAGCCCCTCGCGCAGCATGTCCATGGCAATCTTCACCATGGCGGCACCCGTGCGCTTGCCGTTGCGGCACTGCAGCATCCAGAGCTTGCCGTCCTGAATCGTGAACTCGATGTCCTGCATGTCGGTGAAGTACTGCTCCAGGTGGTGCTGGATTTCGTTGAGCTCCTTGTATACGTCGGGCATCACCTCCTCGAGCGAAGGATACTTGCTCTTGCGCTCCTCCTCGGAGATGTTCTGAGCCTTGGCCCAGCGCTTCGAACCCTCGATGGTAATCTGCTGCGGGGTGCGGATGCCGGCCACCACATCCTCGCCCTGGGCGTTGATGAGGTACTCGCCGTTGAAGATGTTCTCACCCGTTGCGGCGTCGCGCGAGAAGGCCACGCCCGTAGCCGAGTTGTTGCCCATGTTGCCGAATACCATGGCCTGTACCGATACGGCCGTACCCCACTCGGCGGGGATGTTGTTGAGCTTGCGGTAGAGGATGGCGCGCTCGTTCATCCACGAGCCGAAGACGGCGCAGATGGCTCCCCAGAGCTGGTCCCACGGATTGGTCGGGAAGTGCTCGCCGGTCTGCTTCTTGACGGCGGCCTTGAACTCCTTGACCAGCTCCTTCAGGTCGTCGGTCGTCAGCTCGGTGTCGTTCTTCACGCCGCGCTGCTTCTTCTTGGCGTCGATAATCTCCTCGAAGGGGTCGTGGTCCTCCTTCGATGCGGGCTTCATGCCCAGCACCACGTCGCCGTACATCTGGACGAAGCGGCGGTAGGAGTCCCATGCGAAGCGGGGGTTGCCCGAGAGCTTCGAGACGGCCTCGACGGCCTGGTCGTTCATGCCGAGGTTGAGAATCGTGTCCATCATGCCGGGCATCGAGGCGCGTGCGCCCGAGCGTACCGAGACGAGCAGCGGTTTGTCCTTGTCGCCGAACTTGCGGTCGGTCAGCCGCTCGATGTTCTGGATGGCCTTCTCCACGTCGGGACGCAGCAGGTCGATGACCGCCTGCTTGCCGTGGGCGTAGTATTCGGTGCAGACCTCCGTGGTGATGGTGAATCCGGGAGGAACGGGAATGCCAATGAGGTTCATCTCGGCGAGGTTGGCACCCTTGCCGCCGAGCAGTTCGCGCATTTTGCCGTTTCCTTCGGCCTCCTTGTTGCCGAAGGTATAGACACGTTTAACGTCTGCCATAGTAGTAGTGTTGTTTTGAAATATGATTAGTTTTGAAATTTTGTTCCTTCTCGTAAAGTTAATAAAAATTTTCGTTTCGGGGAATACCCATAGCCGAAAAATTGCGGTCATGTATCACACGCCGCAATTCTCTCTCCAACTTTCGCTTCGGAAGCGCGAATATAGTGAATTATTTCGATTTCTCCAACTGCTCAGCGAATATCTTGAGTTCAACTTATAAATGCAACTTTTTGGGTGCGGATAATAAGCAATAAAAACATTTATTTTTCAGAGAGGAAAGAGAGACAATGTCCCCCTTTCTCTCACTCTGAATGGATAAAGTTTGCTATCTTTGCTTTAATTGTCCGTCCAAAGAAAAAAAAGTTGCAGATGAGCAAACATATAACCGAGGAACAAAGGTATGCAATTTCTATGATGTTGCAAATACCGATGAGCAAAAAAGCAATAGCGGAAGCTATCGGAGTAGATAAAAGCACTGTTTACAGGGAGATAAAGCGCAATTGCGACGCCCGAAGTGGTAGCTATAGCATGGAGCTTGCCCAGCGAAAAGCAGACAGGCGCAAGCAGCAAAAACATCGCAAGGAAGTGCTTACACCGGCAATGAGAAAACGGATAATAAAGCTGTTGAAGAAAGGATTCAGCCCGGAGCAGATTGTCGGCAGGAGCCGCTTGGAGGGAATTGCGATGGTATCTCACGAAACGATATATCGCTGGATTTGGGAGGATAAGCGGCGGGGTGGCAAACTGCACAAATATCTTCGCAGACAAGGTCGCAGGTATGCCAAACGTGGTTCTAAAAATGCAGGGCGAGGATTTATCCCAGGCAGGGTGGATATTGATGAGCGTCCCGAGATAGTGGAACTGAAGGAGAGATTTGGTGATTTAGAGATAGATACAATTATTGGTAAGAACCACAAAGGTGCCATTCTTACCATTAACGACAGAGCAACAAGCAGGGTCTGGATACGCAAGTTGTCGGGAAAAGAAGCCATCCCGGTAGCTAAGATTGCAGTATGGGCACTGCGGAAAGTGAAAAACTTAATACACACAATTACGGCTGACAATGGAAAGGAGTTTGCAAAGCACGAGGAAATTGCGCAAAAATTGGAAATAAAATTCTATTTTTGCAAACCATACCACTCATGGGAACGTGGTGCCAATGAAAACACCAACGGGCTTATCAGGCAGTATATCCCAAAGGGTAAGGACTTTAGTGAAGTAACCAACAAACAGATTAAGTGGATTGAAAATAAACTCAATAATCGACCTCGTAAAAGACTTGGATACCTCACGCCAAACGAAAAATTTAAACAAATTATTAATCAGAATTCTGTTGCATTTGCAAGTTGAATTCAGCTATAAATGAAAATTGGCAGGGAAAAACCGAAACCTCCGAGGTACTTCTCCCGCCGGTAGGTGGGAAGCGGCCCGATGCCCCGCTCGTCGAAGAGGAAGGGGCGGGCGTAGACGTCCGCGCCGCAGACCTCGAACGCCGTGTCGGCGAGGATGCGGTCGCGCATGTGCCAGCTGCCGTTGGGGTAGCGTACGTTGCCGCGTCCGGCGCGTTCGGCGCGGCGCAGCAGGTCGCCGAGACCCAGCCGTGCGGCGTCGCGGTGGGGTGTCCGTCCGGCCACGAGCAGCCGCAGCCCTGGCCGGTCGTGCCGCAGTTCCCGTACCGCCCAGCGGGCCATCCGGTAGTCGCAGCTCAGCACCAGGGCGAGGGTGTCGCTGCGCAGGACGCCCTCGATGCAGAGGTAGTCGCGCCCCTGCTCCACATCGAGCGGACGGAAGAGGTCGCCGTAGTAGAGCAGCGCGAAGTCCAGACCGTCGAAGGCGTTCATCGTGCTGTGCAGATAGCTGTAGTCGCCCCGGCAGGCGGCCGAAAGGTCGCGCACGACCGCCTCGTTCTCCACGCCGTAGAGCGCCACGAGGGGCAGCCCCATCGAGTCGATGACGGCGGCCGTATGGGCTATCTTGCGGCGGTAGCGCTCCGAGTCCCAGGCCAGCCGGCCCCGGGGCGTATGGTCCGAGTCGTCGTAGAAGAGTGCGGGGATGGTGTCGTAGAGTCCGTCGAGGTCGTAGAAGGCGATACCCAGCGCCGGTTGCCGCTGTGCCCGGGCGGTCGCGACGCAGAGGGCAAGCAGCAGAAGGAGCAGGCAGCCGGGCAGACGTTTCATGCGGGGGTGTGTATCAGTGTGTTTCGGCAGCGCGTTGCAGCAGCCGGCGGCCCAGCGGACACTCTGTGCAGCGGCGTTCGGCGCAGTATTCGGTGGCCAGCTGCAGCAGCGCCTGCGTCTCGAAGGCGTTGGCGGGTGCCGGCGCGCAGCTGTTGAGCCAGGCGCGGATGTAGCGGTTGTCCTCCGCCTCGAGCCGTTCGAGCAGCGTGAGCGAGCGGTCGCGCAGCGCCTCGTGTCCCGTGTAGCTGCCGTAGGCGTATTGCAGCACGGCGACCAGATTGATGCCGATGATGTTGGCCTTGAAGTTGCCCAGCCGCTTGGGCGTATCGAGGCTGGCGGCGCCGGGGATGTAGTGTGTGCGCCAGTATTCCGACGCCTCGACGCGGAAGAGCCGCCGCACGTCGTTTTCGTTGCAGCACTCCATGGCGCGCTGCATGATGAATTCGTCCTGCGTGAAGAACTCGGCCGCCTGGGCCAGCCGCAGCACGGGGTGGTTCGCCGGACGGATGCCGGCCAGCTCCCATGCTTGGGCGTCGAGCCGTTCAAGCGAGTATTTGGCCGCCAGATATTCGAACGAGCGGCGCAGGTCGAGCGTATAGCTGTCGTCGCGGTAGAGGTCGAGCAGCCCCGAGCAGCCCAGCAGCATCGCCTCGACGGCGTGGGGCGCCAGCCGCTCGCGCAGCACGATGCGGTAGGGGACCCGGCGGGCGAGTTCGAGGTAGACGGCCTGGTTGGTCCGGTCGCCCAGCGTGCGGAAGTACATCAGGTAGAAGGTCTGGTTCCAGTTGCGGGTCGCCTCCTCCCACAGCTCCGTCACGGTGCGCATCTTGCGCTGCAGACGGTCGAAGAGCAGCGTCGTGTAGAGTTCGTTGCGCTGCAGCGGCGAGAGGGCCTCCAGATGTACTCCGCAGCTCAGGTTGCGGGCCCCGGCCTGCAGCCGGTTGAGCATCCGCTCTTCACGCTCGGTGCGTGCCATGGCTCAGAGCATGTTGAGTTCGAGCAGCGCCTCCTCGGACATCATGCTCTTGTCCCAGACGGGGTCGAACGTCAGAATCACGTTCACCGACTTCACCCCCGGCACCTTGCCCACCTGGATGTTGACATCCTCGACGAGCATGTCGGCCATCGGGCAGTTGGGCGCCGTGAGCGTCATGCGGATGTTGGCCACGCCGTCGGGCGTGTAGTCGATTTCGTAGACCAGCCCCAGGTCGTAGATGTTCACCGGGATTTCGGGGTCGTATATGTTCTTGAGCGTAAGGACGATTTCCTTTTCAACCTTGAGAATCTCTTCGGGTGTCATGACGTATGTGCGAATTTGATGAGGGAAAAACTACCGCGCATCGGGCTCCCGGTGCTGTTCGTGTTCGCGGGCGTCGAAGGCCAGCGCGTAGAGCCGCATCTGCTTGACCATCGCCAGCAGTCCGTTCGAGCGGGTGGGCGAGAGGTTGGCGCTCAGTCCGATGGCGTCGATGAAGTAGAGCTCCGTGTCGAGGATTTCGCGGGGCGTGCGGCCGTTGAGCACGCGGATGAGCAGCGCGATGATGCCCTTGGTGATGATGGCGTCGCTGTCGGCCGTGAACCACACCTTGCCCCCCTCGTAGCGGGCGTCAATCCACACGCGCGACTGGCACCCCTGAATCAGGTACTGGTCGGTGCGGTGTTCGGGAGCGATGGCCGGAAGCGAATCGCTCAGCGAAATCAGGTAATCGTACTTGTCGAGCCAGTCGTCGAATACGGCGAACTCCTCGATGATTTCCTCCTGTATCTTGTCCATGGTCATAAACGGTAGATTTACAAATCGACGATTTCCGGAAGGATTCCGCCCTCGGAGGCGGCCGGTTCCGTAATTTCCAACAACCGGGCCAGCGTCGGTGCCACGCAGGTCATGTCGATGCGGCGCTTTATGCGCATCATCCCGGCGCCCGTTCCGTAGAAGAGCAGCGGCACGTGGGTGTCGTAGCCGTACATCGAACCCGAGGCCGAGCGGCAGCGGTCGCGCTCCTCAATCCATCCGGGCATCAGGTTGAGGATGACGTCGCCCGAGCGGCGGGGGTAGAAGCTGTTCTGCATGCGCTGCGCATAGCCGCTGCCGAAGTAGCTCGTCCGCATGGCGGTGGCCGAGAGGGCGTGCGACACGCCGCGGAACTGCATGGCGAAGATGGCCACCTCGTTCTGCACCTCGGAGAGGTTGAGCCCCCGTTCGTAGACGAGGTTGTGGTTCAGATAGATGCACTGGTCCTCGTAGGCGAGCAGCCAGTCGCCCGACCCGTAGCGGGCGTTGAGAAAGCTGTTGACGATGACCTCGAACTGCCGCGTGTTGAAGCGCTCGAGCGGCTCCGGACCTGCGTCATACGAGGGGCTCGTTCCGTGGTCCGAGGTGAGGACCACCGTGACGTTGCCATCCTTGACCTGGGCGAAGAGGAAGGTCAGGAAGTCGGCCAGGTCGCGGTCCAGCCGGTAGTACATGTCCTCGGCCTCGATGGATTCGGGGCCGTAGGCCTCGGTGATGCGGCGCGATGCGTCGAGGCAGATGTTCAGCAGGTCGGGTGTCTCGTCGGCGCCGAGGCGGAACTGGGCGATGGCCTGCTTGGCGAAGCCCAGCACGGCGGTGTTGCCCGCCGGCGAGTAGAGCATGCGGTCGAGGTCGGTGCGCAGCTCGGGGCCCTGGCCCGCCCTGCGGATGCGCTCCTTGCCGCGCTGAGCACCCGACAGTTCGATGTCGAAGCTGCGCGTGTTGACGTAGTCGTCGGGCGAGAGGAGCGTGCGCCACGTGGCGTCGAGGTAGGAGCGGTTGAACCCTTCGCGGTTGCTGCGCTCAATCCATGCCGGGAGGATGGGTTCGTAGTAGGTCGACGAGCTCCAGCCGCAGGAGAGCGAGTCGAGCCAGAAGGCCTCGCCCCCCTTGCCTGCCATCACGACGGCCGACGTGGCCTCGGCGGCGATGGATACCTGGCGGCTCCCCTCGAGCTGCTGCTCCATGGTCTGGGCCAGCGTCGGGGCGATGAGGTTGTAGGGGCCGCACCCCTGCCGTCCGTCGAGCAGGCGTACCGTGCGGTTCTCGGTATAGTTCTGCCAGCGGGTCCCGATGACGCCGTGCGTCGAGGGCATGGCCCCCGTGGTGAGCGTGGCGAGCGAGACGGGGGTCGTCGTCTGCTGGTATTCGTAGCGGCTGTCGAGGTATTCGGTGCCTCCGCGGCGCAGGCGCAGAAAGCCGTCGTTGCAGAAGTTGGCGGCGTAGCGGTCGAGCTCCTCGGCGCGCATCGAGCCCACGACAATCTGGACAATCAGACGGGGGCGTGCGGCCGCGTGGAGCTGCGTGGCGGTCAGGAGCGATGCGGCGAGCAGGATGATGAGTCGTTTCATTGCGTAATGAGGTGGAAACCGAACGGCAAATTTACGTTTTTTATTTCAAAAAGCGTGAGAAATATGCCCGTTCGGCGGTGAAATCGACCTCGGGGAGCGCCTCGATGGCGGTGAGCTGCTGCCGGCAGAAGGCGCGGCACGCCTCGCTGCGGGGGTGCTGCATGCGGTGCTCCGAGGCGCGGACAATCCGCTCGACCTCGGGCAGCAGCCTCCGGGCCCGCTCCGAGAGGGCCGCCTGCGTGAAGTGCTCCCAGACATATTCGACGGCCTGCGGCGAGGGGTGGACCAGGTCTTCGGCGTAGAAGCGGTAGTCGCGCAGGTCGTCGACGAGCATCTCGTAGGCGGGGAAATAGCGGACTCGCTCCGCAAAGCGCTCCTCGAGCGCTGCGGCGGCCAGCCGCAGCGTCGCCTTGCTGAGCGAATTTTCCACCAGCCCGTCGCCCGCGTGGCGCACGGGGCTCACGCTCACGATGAGGCGCTTTGCCGCAAGCTCCCCCTCGAGCAGCCGCGCAAACGGGGCGACAATCTCCTCGACCGTCATCCGGCGGCGGTGAAACTCCGCGGCGGGCTGGCGGTGGCAGTTGGCCACCGGCCGCCCCTCGTGGTCGTAGACCCACGCCGTACCGAAGGTGAGCAGCAGCGTGTCGGCCCCGTGCAGCGCTTCGGCGCCGCGCCGCACCGCCTCGTTCATGGCGTCGAGGGCCTCGTCGGCCTCCGTGCGCGAGAGCGAGCCGTGGAAGTCGTAGTGGAACCACACCCCCTCGCGCGAGCGGTGCAGCTCCTCGCGGCGGACCGGCTCGGCGTGCCACAGGCGCTCGAGCGTCCGGACGATGGAGGCGGGGTTGAAGAGGATGCCCGTCGGGTTGGCCTCGATGCGGAACCGGGCGCGGGAGAGCCGCGCCGCAATGTGCTCGGCAAAGCACGAACCGAGGGCCAGCAGCCGGCTTCGGTAGTCGATGTCGGTGCCGAGGGTGAAGGGCTCTATTTCGGTGCGGAACTTCATGCGGCGGTTGCTTTTTGAGGAGTGCGCGGTCCGGGGGCTCCTAACGGTCGATGACGCCCGAGCCGACGAGCTCCTCGCCGTCGTACCAGGCGGCGAACTGCCCGGGGGTGATGCCCCGCTGCGGCTCGTCGAAGAGGATGAAGCCCCCTTCGTCGCGCACGTAGAGGGTGGCCTGCTGCAGCGGCTGGCGGTAGCGTATCCGCACCTGGAAGCGGCGGCTGCCGCCTGGTGCGAGCTCCCGCGTGGGGTTGACCCAGTGCATCTCCTCGGGACGGATGCGCAGCGCACGACGGTAGAGGCCCGGGTGGGCGTCGCCCTCGCCGACATAGATGACGTTCTGCTCCACGTCGGTAGCCAGGATGAAGAGCGACTCGCGGCGGCCGCCGATGCCGAGCCCCTTGCGCTGGCCGATGGTGTAGAAGTGGGCGCCGTTGTGCTCGCCGATTTTCTTGCCATCGCGCACGGTGTAGTGCCACGGCTCGGCCAGTGCGGCCAGCTGCGCGGTCGTGGGTTCGCAGCCGGGTTCGGGGAGCGGAGGCCGCTGTGCATATTTGGGCCACGTGGCGAGAATCTCGTGGACGTTGCCCCGCCGTGCAGCCAGCTTCTGCTGGAGGAAGAGCGGCAGGTCGACCTTGCCCACGAAGCAGATGCCCTGCGAATCCTTGCGCTTGGCGGTGGCGAGCCCCTGCTCGGCGGCGATGCGCCGCACCTCGGACTTGAGCAGCCCGCCCACGGGGAAGAGCGCCGGGCGCAGCTGCTCCTGCGAGAGCTGGCAGAGGAAGTAGCTCTGGTCCTTGCCCGGGTCGCTGCCCGCAAGCAGCCGCCACGTCGTGCCGCCGTCCGGCCGCAGCTCCTCCGCCTTGCGGCAGTAGTGGCCCGTGGCGACGTAGTCGGCCCCCAGGCGGAAGGCCTCCTTCATGAAGACGTCGAACTTGATTTCGCGGTTGCAGAGCACGTCGGGATTGGGCGTGCGTCCCCGTTCGTACTCCGCGAACATGTAGTCGACCACGCGGCGGCGGTACTCGGCCGAGAGGTCCGTGATGTGGAGCGGAATGTCGAGCCGGCGTGCGACCAGCTCGGCGAAGAGGCGGTCGTCGTGCCACGGGCAGTCGCCCTCGAGCGTTCCCGTGGTGTCGTGCCAGTTAATCATGAAGAGCCCCACCACGTCGTATCCCTGCTGCTTGAGCAGGTAGGCGGCCACCGACGAATCGACGCCGCCCGAGAGTCCGATGACTACCTGTTTCATTGCTTCTGCGTTTGTGTTTCGAAGGTTTCGGCCAGCAGCTCGCCCAGTCCGAGCCCCGGTTCGGTGAAGAGGCGCGAGGTGTCGGCCCCGAGCAGCATGAGCACCCGCATGAGGTTGTAGCCCGTAGCATAATAATAGTAGGGCGTGCGCGCGGGGTCGTACAGCCAGGTGTCCTTCTGCATGTCGTAGATGCCCAGGCGGAGCCCCGTCTGGGCATCTACGTAGCGGGCCGAACCCTCCATCATCTCGTAGAGCCGTTCGGCCGAGGTCATCGTCTCGCCGTTGTAGTGGAGCATGCGGGCGCGGCGGTCGGCACGCGTGTCGAGGAAGAGGCGGATGCAGGAGTCGCGCTGCGCAACGTCGGCGGCTGCCAGCGCTCCCTTGAGCGCCTCGTTCTCACGGTCGATGAGGCGGCGCTGCCAGTCCACGCCCTGGTAGAGCCGGCGGAAGGGGCCCTGCGGGAAGGTGAGGCAGTATTGCTCGAACTCGGCCAGGAAAGCGGGGTGCAGCAGCTGGAAGCCGTGGGTGTATTCGTGGAGCGCCATGAGGGCCCACGCCTCGTCGGAGTCGGTCCCTGTGACGAACTGCGCCGTGGTCTCGGGCGAGCTGCAGAGCAGGACGGGCGAGCGGTAGTCGAAGCGGGTCGAATCGTCGAACGACATAATCGCCTGCATGTGGAAGGGGAGCGAATCGGGGCGGGCGCACTTGCGGATGTTCAACCCCTTCTCCTCGTGCATCGGCCGGCACGCCATCCGCCCGAGGAAGTGCTGCGTCGGGTTCACCGCGTAGCAGACCGAATCGGTGTAGTAGAGCAGCGGCACGTCGTATTCGGGACGGAGCAGCGCGGGCCAGCTGCGGCCCGCCTCGGCGCGCAGCTGCTGCACCATGCGGATGCGTTCGACGATGAGCGCCTCGCCCTCGGGCTCGGGCGTAGAGCAGCTGCCCAGCAGCAGGGCGGATGCAAGCAGAAGGAGGTATCGTTTCATGCGGAGCTGTTTTGAAAATCCTTGCGGCGAATTTACGAAAAATATTCAACAACCCGAAACGCAGGCGGGGCGGACGGCCTCGGCCGTCTGCCCCGCACTGCGTCTTCCGACCCGCCGTCTGCGCTTCAGAGGTCGGTCATCCCCTCGGGCAGCACGAGCTTCACGCACCGCCGCTCGAAGTCGATGTGGGCGATGAACTCCTCGACGGCGGGGACCAGCAGGCGCCGTCCGCCCGTCTCCAGTTCGAAGAGCGGGTTGGCCTCGCTGTCGTAGTAGTCGGTCAGCCGTCCCTCGAAGTGGAGCGGCTCGGCCTCGTGGCGCGTCTCGATGCCCTCGACGCGGAAGCCGATGAGGTCTTCGAGGTAGAACTCGTCGTCCTCCCGCTCGCCGCTCTCGATGCGGAACTCGCGGCCGACGAGCTCCGATGCGCGGCGCTCCGTGTCGAAGTCGGCGAACGTGGCGACGGCGCCCGAGATGCCGCGCCGCTCGAAGCGGTCGCACCAGAGCGGCACGTCGAGTGCATCGATTTCGACGAAGAGTGGGGTAGTCTGCGGGGAGAACTCCTCCGGAAAGTCGGCATAGAGCGAGAGCATCAATCCGCCCTCGGAGCCGAAGAGTTTGTTGATTCTGCCGGCGGGAACAAGCATGTCGATTGTCTGTTTTTGGAGTGAGGAAGGGGGCCGTCAGTCCCGGCGTGCCGCGCGGGACCCTCTCGGCCGGAAACGAAAAACCCGATAAGTCTCCGAAGAGAGTTACCGGGCGTTTCGAAAGAGAGAACCTGCTCCTTTAGGCCTCTGCGGGAGCTTCGGCGCCCTCTGCGGGAGCCTCGGCAGCAGCAGCCTCGGCAGCCTCCTTGGCGGCGGCTTCGGCAGCAGCCTTCTTCTCGGCGATTGCCTTTGCGCGCTCCTCGTTCACCTTGGTCTCGGCAGCCAGACGGGCCTTCTGGGCCGACTTGGCATCCGATGCGAGCTTGTTGCTCTTGGCCTCAATCTTGCCGACCTTGGCCTCAAGCCACTTGTTGAAACGAGCCTCGGCCTCAGCCTCGGTGAAAGCGCCCTTGGCGACACCGCCCAGCAGGTGCTTCTTGTACATTACGCCCTTGTACGAGAGAATTGCCCGACAAGTATCCGTAGGTTGTGCGCCTTTGAGTAACCAACCCAGAGCTTTCTCGAAGTTCAGGTCAATCGTAGCAGGATTCGTGTTGGGGTTGTAGGTACCCAGCTTCTCGATGAATTTACCGTCACGCGGCGCTCTGCTATCTGCGGCAACGATGTGGTAGAAGGCGAAACCCTTCTTGCCATGGCGTGCCAGACGAATTTTAACAGCCATTTGCTATAAAATTAAATTAATGAAACGCTCACCCACTTTGGGCTTTTTAGCGTGCAAATGTAGGTAAAAAATTCCGCGCAGCAAAATTATTCGCTCAAAAACCCCTATTTTTCTTTCATTTTTACGGTAAAATGACAGGATAGTTGTTGAAATGAAAAAAAATGTTTACATTCGATATGCATTAACCCCTAAATTTTCTAATTATGACTCGTTTCTCTGTTTTTGCCGCTCTGGCGGCCGTGTCCTTGTTGTTCTCATGCAACAAGTCGGGTGAGGTAGAAAATCCGCAGGCATCACAACCGATAATCCTGATTCAGACCAGGACGGTTTCCGTTGAAGCCCAGGGCGGAGACTGTGAGATTTTATACACGGTCGAGAATGCTAAAAACGGAGTATCCATGGAGGCTTCGTGCGATGCCGAATGGATTTCCAATATCGATTGCTCGGTAGCGAACAAGGTGACCTTCACGGTTGACCCCAACGACCAGGCGGAGGAGCGTACCACCCCCATTATCCTGAGATATGGTACGGAGACGGCCACGGCTCAGGTCGTGCAGCACACCGATGGTTGGTCGGAGTACGATGTGGAGCTCGAAATGCCCAAGTTCTACGGAATCTACTACGGTGACTATTATATGCCGGGCGTGGGCAACTACTGGTTCTATCTGATGGACCAGGACATGGTCAACGACGTGATGTCGCCCAACGGAAACTACTACCGCATCGACCTCTACGGAGAACTTTCGGAGGATCCTTCGGCTGCGGTTGTTCCCGACGGAACCTATAAGTTGGATTTTGCGTCGACCTGTGCTTCGGGTACGTTTACTAGCAACTACAGCTATCTGATGACGACGGACGAAGCCGGACGCGGTACCGCTCATGACTATACGGAGGCCGTCCTCACCGTGAAAAACGATGGTGAGAACTGCAGCTTCGAGCTGATTGCCACCATCGAAGGCAAAAAGCATCGGATTACCTACAACGGTCCTGCTCAGTTCATGGACGATTCGGGCAGCGACGAGCCCGAGGTGGATTATCCGCAGCTCAAGGAGAATGTCGACCTGAATGTGGTCAGCGCTGATGCATACTGGGTTGAGACCAAGGAGGGCGTTTCCGCAATCGACCTGCGCTTCATGGATATGGAGAAGGATGGCAGCGGCAATCCGGTATATCCCGGCAACATCCTGGATGTAGACCTCTACAGCGTGCTTGAAAGCGACGGAAGCATCAAGCCGGGCACCTATACCATTGCTGCCTCGGAGGAGGAGGCCGGTCCCGACGGAACGATGACTCCCGGCTCCGTAAGTTCCATCATGGGCATGATATTCTTCCCTTCGGGTACGAACGTGCAGCAGTACGATGAGGACGAGAACCGTCTGTTCGGTCCGGTGACCTCGGGTACGCTTACCATCTCCGGCAATGCATCCAGTGCGACCGTGGACATCGACTTTACCATGGTGGGCGGTTATACCGTCAAGGGCAAATATACGGGTCCGCTGCCTGTTGACCGCCTGCCTTCGGACGCCTCCGTGCCCTCGCTGCGTGCTGCCAAAAGACGTTAGCGGAAGGCCGTCCGCCTAAGTCCGCCTGACGTGCGGACGGAACGATTCACGCATGAGACCCCGGAATGCGGTTTATGCCGCATCCCGGGGCCTCTTTTTTCGTGCGGTACGTTTTTCCGGGGGCGGAACCTTCTGAAGGGCCGGTTTGCGGCACGTGAGGCCTGCGGCCTGTAACCATGCGCCGGGCGGGCGATGGAGGTGTTCGGTCTCCGACGGAAGGCCCTGGAATGTCGTCGGAACCCTGTGACCCGCCCTCTGTGCGAGGCTCGATTTGCATTCGGTTTGTATAATTTCTCGCAAATTCATTTATAATCGGGCGAGATTTCGTATATTTGCACCCGCAAGCGGTGCGCCTGTCGCGCTGCGAGCCGATGGTTCCGTAGCTCAGTTGGATAGAGCAACAGCCTTCTAAGCTGTGGGTCTTGGGTTCGAATCCCAACGGAATCACCCCTAAACATGCGGCAAGCGGGAGACTCCTTCGTGGAATCTCCCGCTTGTCGTTTTCCGGTCTGTCTGTCCGTCTGTCTGTCTGTCCGTCTGCCCCTCTGCCCGTCCGGCTCTCCGGCCCCGAAGGGCCGTGACCGGCGGTAACCGGTGCGGCCCGTCAGCGGCGTCGGAGCGTGTCGACGAGTGGATGCTCGGCCGACGAGGGTCCTACCTCGATGCGTACACGCCCCTCATAGCTCATCGGGCGGTAGTCGCGGCCGATGATTTGCAGATCGCGCGGCGTGAGGCGGAACTCGACCTCGCGCTCCTCACCGGCCGGGATGGCGATGCGCTCGAAGGCCTTCAGCTCGCGCAGGGGCTGTACCAGCGGCGCCTCCAGATGGCGGATGTAGAGCTGTGCCACCTCTTCGCCGTCACGTTCGCCGCAGTTGCGCACCGTGCAGCGGATGCGGTAATCGTTCCTGCCGAGCGAATCGACGGCCAAATTGCCGTACTCGAAGCGCGTGTAGCTGCGTCCGAATCCGAAGGGGTAGAGCGGCGTGGCCTCCAGCTCGACGTAGTCGTGGTTGGCTGGCACGAGCTTGTTGTAGTGGACGGGCAGCTGCCCCTCGGTGCGGGGAATCGAGACAGGAAGGCGTCCCGCAGGGTTGTATTGCCCGAAGAGCACCTCGGCCAGCGCCTCGCCTCCGGCCTCGCCCGGATACCAGGCCGTCAGCAGCGCATCGGCATGCTCCGAAGCCCAGCGCATGTCGAGCGGACGTCCCTCGATGTAGACCACCACCATCGGCTTGCCTGTCTGTGCGACGGCGCGCAGCAGCTCCTCCTGCCGTCCGAGCAGCGCCAGCGAGGCGCGGTCGTTGCCCTCGCCGCACTCCATGTCCTTCACGCTGCGCGTCGAGGCCACGGCGGCTCCCGTGGCGAGGTACTCCGTGTCGAAGTCGCGGGCACTCGAGCCACCGACCACCACCACGGCCACATCTGAGCGGCGTGCGGCGTCGACCGCACGCTGGATTTCGGCCGTCGAGAGGTCGCGGATGGCGCAGCCGCGGACGTAGCGGACGCGGTCGGCGCCGATGAGCCGCTCGATGCCGCGGCGCAGCGTCGTCACGTTGTCGGACTGCTGGGCCGTGTAGTCACCCAGCTGGTTGTATACGTTGTCGGCATTGGGGCCGATGAGGGCCACCGTTCCCTTCCCGGTGGAGAGGGGCAGGATGCCGTTGTTCTCGAGCAGGACGATGGACTGGCGCGCCACCTCGAGCGTCGTCTGCCGGTGCGCGTCGCTTCCCGACGTGCATCCGTCGACATCGACATAAGGGTTCTCGAAGAGCCCCATCTCGAACTTGAGCCGCAGCACCCGCTCGGCCGCCCGGTCGATGAGCGCCGGGTCGACGAGCCCCTTGCGCACCGACTCGATGAGCGTGAGGTAGGCTTCGCCGCAGAGGTCGGCATCGACACCCGCCGTGAGCGCCTTGCGCGCCGCGTCGTCGACCGACGTTGCCACGCCGTGCGTCTGGTAGAGCCCCTCGATGCTGAAGAGGTCCGAGATGACGAATCCGTCAAAGCCCCACTCGCCGCGGAGCACCTCGCCGAGGAGGTAGTCGTTCATCGTGCAGGGCACGCCGTCGATGGAGCTGTAGGCGGTCATCACCGAGCGGGCGCCCGCCCGCACGGCCGCCTCGACGGGCGGCAGGAAGGTGCGGCGCAGCTCGCGCTCTCCGAGCAGGTTCGCTCCGCCGTTCTGTCCTCCGTCCGAGGCTCCGTAGGCGGCGATGTGCTTGAGCGTCGAGAGGGCGTGCTCCCGTTCGCTCAGGTCGGCCGAGCCGAGTCCCTCGACGAAGGCGCGCCCCATGGCGGCCGTCAGCGTCGGGTCCTCGCCGTAGGACTCCTCGGTACGCGACCAGCGCGGGTCACGCACCACGTCGAGCACCGGTCCGTAGGCGATGTGTGCTCCCTGCGTGCGGATTTCCGAGGCGATGACCCCGCCCATGCGGCGGATGAGCTCCGGATTCCACGTCGAGGCCTGTCCCAGCGCCGTGGGGAAGACCGTGGCACCGATGGCCATGAATCCGTGGGGCGCCTCCTCGGCCAGGAAGAGCGGGATGCCCCAGCGGCTGTGCTCGATGGCGTAGCGCTGCATGCGGTTGGCCAGCTCGGCGCCCATGCGGGGCGAGAGGCCCGTTTCGAGGTTGCGCTGCGTCCAGGGGTCGGCGCGGAAGGTGCCCCACAGCATGCCGATGTGGCGCTCGTCGACCAGCTCGCGGAAGCGGTCGGTCAACAGCACCGAGTCGCCGCTGCGTTCGTAGGTCTCCCAGCCGTAGGGGCACTGCAGCTGTCCGACCTTCTCTTCGAGGCTCATGCGGCGCACCAGGTCGGCGGCACGTGCCGCGGGGCTCTGCGTCGCATCGAGGTAGAGCGGTGTCGTCTGGCAGGAGCCCAGCCCGAGCAGCAGCGCTCCCGTCATGATTTTCAGCGTTTTCAACGTTTTCATCGTTCGGGTATCTCTGTTTTGTTTCGAATCGTTCCACGGTGCCGTCCGCCGCGTCCTGAAACCGGACGGGGGACCTCCCGGCCTGCTGCTCCCCAATTTATAAATATCCCTCACCACGGGTGTTTTGCAGCCGGTCGTCGAGGCCCCCTTCGCCGGACCCACCTGCTGGCGGGCTTGACCGAAGCCTTGGACAGTCTTATCATGGCTGCGGGACCTGCATGTCGGCTGACCTCGCGGGGAGGATTGCTGCCGGTCGGTGCGCACGCCCTTCGTGAAGGCGTACGTTGTGACGAAAGTGCGTCGTCGGCAGCTGGAGCCGTTCTTTTCCTTACTGCCGTTCACGTAGAACAGCACCTTGAATGTGCTTCTTGCCATACTCGTTTCTTTTTGGTTGCAAAACTATAAATCAACGAGTTACCTATTGATAAGCAAAGCTGCGCAGAACGCCGCAAAATGAAACGAGGACTGTTAAATCTGCACTTTCATCGGGTAATGATTAGGAAACCGTTCTTTTGCTTTAATCTGCTTTAAGACGGTTTTCAATTGTCTGCCCAACTTCTGCGTTTTTCTTCTAACTCCCTAATTATCAAATCCTGTTGCGTTAATCTGCTGCAATTCGGCGGATATTCCAGAGATTTTTCATAAGTTTGTAAGAATTGATTTTAGGGTTAGTCCGGTTCACAGGGGGACCGGATGGTCTTGGCGATTCGACAGGCGGGGGGACGGGCAGGTCCTTCCGCTTGTGTTTTTTCGGGTCGGGCTAAGTCTGTCTCATGGTTCTGGGTGAGGTTTTGGTTTGTTTTCGGTTTGATGCAATCTATTTATATTCAGATATTTCAGTATACTTCGAAGATGGCCCGCCCGTCGGTTTCGCGGTTCCCGTCCTCAAGCCCGATTTGGTGGAAGCGGAGCTTCGAGGAGATGGTGAAGTAGCGCAGGATGACGTCGAGGCTCTGGTTGGAGAAGGTTCCCGTGAAGGTGTTGCCCAGCAGCTTCTGGTCCTTGATGTCGAACGAAACGTTGTACTTGTTGCCAATCATGCGCAGCGCGTCGTTGAGCGGCGTGTTGTCGAGCACGATTTTACCCTCTTTCCACGAGGTGCTGCTGGCGATGTTGGCTTGGTCGAGGTAGATGGCGCCGGTGCGCGAGTTGTAGATGACGAACTGGTCGGGAACCAGCCGCACGAGCTGGCGCATGTGGCGCGAGTCGTCGTACTTCATGCCGATGCTTCCCTTGACCAGCGTGGCGCGGATGTACTCGTCGTTGTAGGCCTCGACGTTGAACTCCGTGCTGTAGACCTCGATTTCGGTCGAACGGGCCTCGACGACGAACTTGTGCTTGGTGTCCTTCGTCACCTCGAAGTAGCCCTCGCCGCAGAGCTTCACGCGGCGCTCCTTGCCGCTGAAGCGGGTGGGATAGATGAGTTTCGAATTGGAATTGAGCCAGACGCGCGAGTTGTCGGGCAGCGTCACGGCGCTTATCATGCCCGTGGTCGAGCGAATCTCGACCATGCTGTTGTTCTTTTCGGCGATTTTCGAGGCCAGGAGCAGCGAGAGTACGATGAAGGGGAGCAGCAGTACGGCAGCTACGCGCTCCAGACGGTGGAACGTCCGGTGCCAACGGTCGCTCCGGATGCGGCGGTGCACCTTGCGCAGCGCCTCGGCCGGGTCAATCTCCCGGTGCAGGCGCTCGACTTCGGCCGCCAGGTTAATATAATAGAGGTGCTCTGCCGTCTTGCGGTGCTCCTCGCTCCCGGCAATCCATGCCGCGACCTTTTCGGCCTCGGCCGACGAAAGCTCGTTGTTGAAGTAACGGACGAGCAGAGGTTCGATTTCAGTAAGGTCCATAGTTTGGGTTTTGTTATTATGACTCATTTGCGGGGCGAGTTCCTAAACGGAACGACGACTTTTTTTCATTGTTTTGTAAAATTTTTTTATCTCCGGCTTGCAGTTGGTCTTTTCCGGATGTCAAAGGTTGTTTTTCGGAACGGCATGGCCCGTTGAGCTGCCGGGTGGCGCAGCTTTTCGGGTTGATGCCTTCGGATTGACGCCCGGAGTTCGTTTGCAGCGGCGCGGATTTCAGGACGGAGCCTTCGTGGCTTTCGATACGTAAGCAGTTTCGGGTGGACGTATTGGTACTTGATTGGCTCATCTTTCACCTTAATTGGTTAAAAACGGGGTGTATGATGTCTGCTTTGGGTATGCACCGGCTCCATCGGGACTTTTTTTGTCGTTTTTTCCTGAGACATGCTCCCCAAAGAGTTGGAGTTCCGATTTATTTACTAATTTTGAATCATGCTCAAAAAGGAACGGATTTCGGAATCGGAACTGCTGACCCGACTGTTGGAGGGGGAGCGGCAGGCTTTCGACGAGATTTTCACGCGGTATTACACCTCGCTGTGTGCCTTTGCGAACCTGTATGTCAAGCAGACCGAGGTGGCGGAAAACATCGTTCAGGACCCGATGCTCTGGTTGTGGGAGAACCGTTCCGAGCTTCAGATTCGGGGGGCCCTGTCGCACTATCTCTTCACCTCGGCCAAGAACCGCTGTCTGACCTATCTGAGCCGTGAGGCCCTGCGCAGCAACCGTTTGAGCGACCTGCGGGTCGATGTTGCCGAGCCCTTCGGCGTTCCCGACATCTACCAGCTCGAGGAGCTGCGCCAGAACATCCGCCGGGCGGTCGAGGAGCTGCCCGAACCCTATCGTGAGGCGTTTGAAATGAACCGTTTCGAAAACCGCACCTACAAGGAGATAGCCGAGGAGCTGGGCATCTCGGCCAAGACGGTTGACTACCGTATTCAGCAGAGTCTGAAGATTCTGCGCGTCAAGTTGAAGGATTATCTGCCGCTGATTCTCTTCCTGCAGGCTGCGGGCATGCTCGGCGCCGACCACTGGTTCGGGCTGTAACCTCTCCGGTGAGCGTTCGTGTGCAGCTTGTTCCGTATCCGTTTATCTGCCAGCCGGTCGTCTGACCCACATCGGTCGGGGGCAAGTTAATCCTTATTTATTAAAAATTTTATAAAATCAATAAGACGAAGAAGAGCCCGCTTTCCTTTCGGAAGCGGGCTCTTCTGTTCTCCCTCTGTGATGTGTTGAGCGGCGGGGATGCCGGCCTTGCGCGTGGAATCGCGCGGAGTGGGGCATCTGCTCTTGCTCCGTGGGCCGCCGCGGTGCCGTCCGCCGGGTCAGCGGCGGAAGCTTCCCTCCCAGCGGCTCTCGTTGCCGCAGCCGTCGCGGACGACGAGCAGCAGGCGGTGCGTCGAGCCGTCCGGCCCCTTGGGGAAGTGGTATTCGAGGGTGCCCTGCATCGGGTAGCGTTCGCAGGGGGTCCACTCGCCGTCGACGTAGAGGTCGCAGGAGGCGATGCCCGAGAAGTTATCGCCCAGCCGGAAGCGGAGGGCTCCCTTGCGTGCAAGGTCGGCGCCCGATTCGAAGAGCGGGCGTATGGTCGGGGGCAGCGTGTCGGCTACGGCGAGCCAGTCGCCCGAGGTGCGGATGCGTGCCGTCAGCCGTCCGTCGGCGTAGGAGCCGCCCAGCCAGACGAGCTGTCCGCGGCGGTTGATGCCGGCCAGCGTGACGTGGCGGCCCATCTCTTCCGGGACGAAGAGCTGCAGCGAGAGGGTCACGGCCGAGGCCAGCGGCGTTGTGAGGTCCAGAAACCGGTAGGCGGGGGTGAGCACCTCGACGCCCGTGGCGTGGGCCGAGGGGTTGTCGTGCCGCTCGGGGCGGGCGAAGAGCGATTCGTGAAGCGCTCCGGCCGGGATGCGGAGCGTCGCCTCGTCGCCGATGCGCAGCAGTGCGTCGCGGTCGCGCCGCAGGGCGACGGCCGCCGAATCGCGCCGGGGCTGGAGGCGTGTCTCGCCGCCGCGGATGTCGAACTCGAGCGTCGAGCAGTTGCCGCAGTCGTCTTCGGCCTCGATACGGATGTGGCGGCTCTCTCCCGGTGCCGTGCGGACCAGGCCGCGCTCCCGCAGCGTGGGGTAGAACTCGGCGGGGGCCCCTTCGAGCTGCGCCAGACGAATGACCTCGGCGCGGGCGCCCACCTGGAGCGGGTAGCAGGAGACGGCGTCGCAGCTGCGCGAGCGGTCGAACGTGAAGCCGTCCATGCGGTACTCGAAGCAGCACCGGCCGTCGACATAGAGGCTCACGCGGTAGAGCCCGAAGCGGTTGTAGACGCCGTCGCGGCGGTCCGACGCCTCGATGACGAAGTAGCCGCGCGGACCCACCTCGATGCTCCCGGCCTCCGTGCGGTAGCGCCCTTCGGCCGTCTTCTTCAGCTCGAAACTGCGCAGCGGTCCGTGGACCGGAATGCCTTCGAGTGTGTCGACCTCGGCGTAGCGGAGCCCCAGCATGAGCGGTGCGATGTGGTCCTCGGGGCGGATGATGCCCATGCGGACGGTGTTGAGCGTGCGTTGTGTGGCCGTCTCCCGTATTTCGAAGTGGAGGTGCGGCCCGAACGACGAGCCGCTGTTGCCCGAGCGGGCCACCACGTCGCCCTGTGCGACGGGGAACTC
The DNA here is from genome assembly GCF_900290115.1 of Alistipes sp. Marseille-P5061. GTDB lineage: Bacteria > Bacteroidota > Bacteroidia > Bacteroidales > Rikenellaceae > Alistipes > Alistipes excrementigallinarum. Next base: position 802,972 of record NZ_LT985748.1, on the reverse strand, counting down.
GCCGGGCCGAAACCACAGGTTGACGCTGTTGCTGCGCGTGCGGCGCCGCTCGGCGTCGACGCGCTGCTCCAGGTCGTCGCGGAAGCGCAGGATATGGCCGTAGACGGCCGTATGTCCGTCGCGGAGCGTGATGTAGAGGGCGCGTCCGTAGCCGCCCGGCGCCACCGAGAGGCGCGAGATGTAGCCGTCGCCCACGGCGACGAGCTCCTTGCCCACCGCACCGTCGGTCTTGATGTCGACGCCGCCGTGGAAGTGGCCCGGGCGCAGCTCGCCGAAGTTGGCCGAATAGAGCCCGGAGACCTGCCGGACGGGGTAGAGGTATCGGGTCGAATCCTCGCGTGCGAGGGCAGTCGTGCAGCCCGCCGCAAGGAGCATCAGGGTCAGAAGATATCGCATTCGTCGTTCTCTTTGATGAGTGTGGCGACCAGGTCGCCCACCGTTTCGTAGTCGTATCCGAGCGAGAGGCCGTAGCGCAGCAGCTTGTTCCGCCGCTCGAAGGGGGTTCCGCCCTTCAGGCTCCGCATCTTGCGGCGCAGCTGCTCCTCGAGCCGCCGGCCCATTGCCTCGCGGTCGGTCTGGCACAGTGCGGCGTCGATTGTCGCGCGTGCGATGCCCTTGCGGAGCAGTGCCGCCCGGATTTTGTATTCGCCCCAGCCGCTCAGCCGCAGCTTGTCGCGCACGAAGGCCTCGGCATAGCGGGCGTCGTCGATGAAGCGGTCGCGTACGAGCCGCTGCAGCACCTGCTGCCGGTCGCCCTCCGACAGCCCCCAGCGCTGCATGAGCCGCAGCGCGTCACCCGTCGAGCGCTCGGCACGGGCGCAGAGCCGCATGAGCGCGGCGAGCGCCTCGTCGGGGCTCTTCGTACGCGGAGTGCGGGGCGCAGCCGCTGCGCTGCCTTCGGGGGTTGAAGTTCGCGGTTGTTTCATCGTTGCTGTTTTGGGGTTGGGTTGGTCGTTCCGCCCGCTGCGGTGCGGAGGTCGCCCCCGGTTTCGGGGGCGGCTTCGGCTTGCAGCGCCGCAAGCCGGGCTGAAGCCATGCGCTCCCGCCCGAAGAGGTCGCGGCGGATGCGCACCTCGGCGTAGCCCTCCTCGAGGAGCATGCGGCGCATCGTCTCGCCGGCCCGTTCGTAGATTTCGAAGTAGAGCCCTCCGTCCGGGGCGAGCATGCGGCGCGCCTGCCGCGCGATGGCGCGGTAGAAGAGCAGCGGGTCGTCGTCGGGGACGAAGAGCGCTCCGGGGGGTTCGTAGTCGCGCACGTTGGGATGCATCGCCGCGGCGTCGCTCCGGGGAACGTAGGGGGGATTGGAGACAATGACGTCGAACGTCCCGGCGAAGCACTCCGCCAGATTGTCGAGCGCATCGGCGCGGCGCAGCTCGATGGGCGCTTCGAGGCGGCGGCTGTTCTCGGCCGCCACGGCCAGCGCCTCGTCGGCGATGTCGGCCGCCGCCACCTCGGCGCGGGGAAGCCGCCGCTTGAGGGCGATGGCGATGCAGCCGCTGCCCGTCCCCACGTCGAGCAGCCGGCGGGCCGTCGGGTGCTCACTTGTGACCCACTCCACCAGCTCCTCGGTTTCGGGGCGGGGGATGAGCACCCCCTCGCGCACCTTGAAGCTCATGCCGCAGAACTCCGCCTCGCCCAGCTCGTACTGCACGGGGCGTCCCGCCGCAAGCCGTGCGATGACGTCGTCGAGCCCCTCAAGCTCGAGCTCCGCCCCGGGGTCGGCCAGCAGCTGCGTGCGGCTCACGCCGCCCAGCCCGGCGGCCGTGAGCAGTGCGATGCTGCGCGCCTCGTCGTGCCCGTAGAGGGGGGTGAGCGCCTCGGTGATGCGGCGGATGATATCGTGGCGGGGGGGCATGGGGGGGGCAGGGCGGCAAGAATGATGGCCAGCGCGGCCTCGACCACCACGGCGCCCCTCAATGCAATGCAGAGGCCGTGGCGGCCGCCGATGCGCAGCGCCCGCCGCGTCCCCGTTGCGGGGTCGTAGGTGAATTGTTCGCGGGCGATGCTCGGCGTGGGTTTGAAGGCAACGCGCACCACGAGGTCGTTGCCGTTGGTGATGCCGCCGTCGATGCCTCCCGCATGGTTCGTCGCGGTGTGTCCCTCGGCGTCGAGCAGCAGGTCGTTGTTGGCGGAGCCGCAGCTGCGCGCCGCGGCGAAGCCGCTGCCGAACTCCACCCCCTTGACGCCGGGGATGGCGAAGAGCAGGTGGGCGGCCACCCCTTCGACCGTGTCGAAGAAGGGCTCGCCGTAGCCGGCTGGAACGCCCCGCACGCGGCAGGCAACCACACCGCCCAGCGAATCGCCCTCGGCGGCGGCGTTGCGCAGCAGCTCCTCGAAGCGGGAGGCGTCGTCGCATCCGCCCATCTCGGCCAGCCGCGTCTCGAAGCGCACCTCGCCGGGCAGCATCCGCTTGGCTACGACCCCCGCGGCAACGAGCGGCAGCGTGAGCCGCCCCGAGAAGTGGCCTCCGCCGCGCGGGTCGTTGTAGCCGTGGTACTTGACCCACGCCGTGCGGTCGGCGTGCGAGGGTCGGAAGCGCGAACCGGCGGCGGGGTAGTCCGCCGAGCGGGTGTCCGTATTGTCGAACAGCAGCGTGAGCGGCGCCCCGGTCGTATGGCCGCGGTAGAGCCCCGAGACGATGCGCGGGGTGTCCTTTTCGCGGCGGGGCGTGGTCCCCGCGGCGCCCGAGCGGCGCCGTGCCAGGTCCGCCTCGAACTCCTCGGCCGAGAGCGGAATGCCTGCCGGCACGCCGTCGAGCGTGATGCCGAGCAGGCTGCCGTGGGATTCGCCCCAGAGCGAGAGTCGGAAGTTTCTGCCGAAGGTATTCATGGAAATGGGGGTTCTCTCTTCTGTTGTTTTCGATGTCACCGGACGCGCAGCCGCTTGAGCTCCTCGAAGAAGAGCGGGTAGCTCTTCGAGACGCACTCGGCTCCCTCGATGGTCACCGGACCGTCGGCGCGCAGGGCTGCGGCGGCCAGCGACATGGCGATGCGGTGGTCGCCGTGGCTCGAAACCCGTCCGCCGTGGAGCGCTCCGCCGCGGATGCGCATGATGTCCTCGGTATCGATGTCGATTTCGATGCCCAGACGGCCGTACTCCTCGCGCAGCGCCTCGGCGCGGTGGCACTCCTTGTGCTCGAGGCGCGAGGTGCCCCGGATGACGCTCACTCCCTCGGCCGCCGAGGCCAGGACGGCCAGCGCCGGGAAGAGGTCGGGGCAGTGCGTGGCGTCGAACTCGAAGGCGCGCAGCGGACGTTGTGCCGCCGTGACGGCCTTCGTCTCGTCGATGAGGCCCGCCCCCGAGCGGACGAGGGCCGTCAGCACGGCCGTGTCGGCCTGCTGCGAGAGGCTCGAGATGGTCTCGACGCGCACCTCGCCGGCCGTGGCGCCGATGGCCAGCATCATGGCTGCGGCGCTCCAGTCGCCCTCGATGGCGAACTCCGCCGGGCGGTAGCGCTGGCCCCCCTCGATGAAGAACTCCTCGAGGTCGTTGTGGCTGATTTCCACGCCGAAGCGGGCGGCCGTCGAGACGGTCATCGCCAGATAGGGCTTCGAGACGGCGTGGCGCACGTGGAGTGTCGTGTCGCGGTGCGCCAGGGGAAGCGCCAGCAGCAGTCCGGTGACGAACTGCGACGAGAGCGAGCCGTCAATCTCCAGCTCGCCCCCCTCGAGCGGTCCCCGCACCTCGACGGGCAGCCGCCCCTCGTTGTCACGGGCGTAGGCGCCCAGCTGCCGCAGCGCCTCGGTCATCGGGTGCATCGGGCGGCGGAGCAGCGACCCCGTGCCCTCGATGAGCATCGGCTCGCGTCCGAGGGCGGCAATGGGGGTGAACAGACGCGCCGCAAGGCCCGATTCGCCCACCTGGAGCCGGTTGGCGCGGGGCGCCAGGCCTCCGCGGATGGAGAGCGTGTCGGCGCCCGTCTGCCGCACCTCGGCACCCAGCGTGCGGATGCAGTGCAGCGCCGAGCGCGTGTCGTCGCAGAATTCGATGTTGTGCAGGGTCGATTCCCCGTCGGCCAGCAGCGAGGCGGCCAGGGCGCGTTGGGCGTAACTCTTCGAACAGGGGGGCGTCAACGCGCCTGCGACGCGCCCCGGGGGTATGGTGATGTCCATGACTGGAATTTACTCGTTTTTCGGCGTCCCGGTTTCCGCCCCGGCGTCCGCTTCCGCTCCGCCGTCGGGCGCTGCGGCATCCGCCGGCTTCTGAGCTGCGTCCGCCTCCGAAGTCCGGGGCGCGGCCTCGGCCGCCTTGCGGTTTTTCATGTCCTGGGTGATTTGGTGGCTCTTCTTGAGCTCGAAGTGCTGTCCGAGGTAGACCTTGCGCACCATCGGGTCGGCGGCCAGCTCCTCGGCCGTACCCGTCTTGAGGATTTTGCCCTCGTAGAGCAGGTAGGTGCGGTCGGTGATGGCCAGCGTCTCGTCGACGTTGTGGTCGGTGATAATGACGCCGATGTTCTTGTGCTTCAGGGTGGCGACAATCGACTGGATATCCTCCACGGCGATGGGGTCGACACCCGCAAAGGGCTCGTCGAGCAGGATGAAGGCGGGGTTGATGGCCACCGCGCGGGCAATCTCCGTACGGCGCCGCTCGCCGCCCGAGAGCTGGATGCCGAGGCTCTTGCGCACCTTCTGCAGGCGGAACTCCTCGATGAGCGCCTCGACGCGCTCCTGCTGGTACTGCTTCGAGTAGTCGGTCATTTCGAGCACGGCCCGGATGTTGTCCTCGACCGAGAGCCGGCGGAAGACCGACGCCTCCTGGGCCAGATAGCCGACGCCCATCTGTGCGCGGCGGTAGACCGGTTCGTGCGTGAGCTCGGTCACCACGCCCTCGTCGTTCTCGAGAAATATCTGCCCCTCGTTGGGTTTGATAAGCCCCACAATCATGTAGAAGGTCGTCGTCTTGCCCGCTCCGTTGGGTCCGAGCAGACCGACGATTTCTCCCTGCCGGACATCGATGGAGACGTGATTGACCACCGTGCGGGTCTTGTATTTCTTGACGAGTTCACTGGTGTAGAGACGCATGTTTTGCCGAATAAAATTTTTGACAAAGTTATGCTTTTTTCCGAAAATTTTTTTATCTTTGAATGAATTTTGTGATTTTAGAGACTGTGCAGACGACAATGAAACAGGAGCAGGAAAAGGAACAATCATCGCTGTTGCACGAGAAGCTGAAGGAGTACTTCGGATTCTCATCGTTCAAAGGGAACCAGGAAGCCGTCATCCGTAACGTGTTGGCCGGCAGGGATACCTTTGTATTGATGCCAACGGGCGGCGGCAAATCATTGTGCTACCAGCTTCCGGCGCTTCTGATGGAGGGTGTGGCGATTGTCATCTCGCCGCTCATCGCCCTGATGAAGAATCAGGTGGACTCCATGCGTACCTTCTCGGCCGAGTCGGGCATTGCGCACTTCCTCAACTCGTCGCTCAACAAGACGGCCGTGCAGCAGGTCCGCTCCGACGTGCTCGCTGGGAAGACCAAGCTGCTCTACTTCGCCCCCGAATCGCTGACCAAGGAGGACAACGTCGCCTTCCTGCGCAAAATCAAAATTTCGTTCTACGCCATCGACGAGGCGCACTGCATCTCGGAGTGGGGCCACGACTTCCGGCCCGAGTACCGCCGCATCCGCCCCATCATCAACGAAATAGGCCCGGCGCCGCTCATCGCCCTGACGGCCACCGCCACCCCCAAGGTGCAGATGGACATCCAGAAGAACCTGGGCATGACCGACGCCTCGGTCTTCAAGTCGTCGTTCAACCGTCCCAACCTCTATTATGAAATAAGGCCCAAGCACAACGTCGACCACGACATCATCCGCTTCATCAAGCAGAACGAGGGCAAGAGCGGCATCATCTACTGCCTGAGCCGCAAGAAGGTCGAGGAGCTCACCGAGCTGCTCTTGGCCAACGGCATCAAGGCACGCGCCTACCATGCCGGCATGGATGCCTCGACGCGTGCTGCCAACCAGGACGACTTCCTCATGGAGCGTGTCGACGTGATTGTGGCGACGATTGCCTTCGGCATGGGCATCGACAAGCCCGACGTGCGCTACGTGATTCACTACGACATGCCCAAGTCGCTCGAGGGCTACTACCAGGAGACGGGCCGTGCGGGCCGCGACGGCGGCGAGGGGTACTGCCTGGCCTTCTACAGCTACAAGGATATCCAGAAGCTCGAGAAGTTCATGCAGGGCAAGCCCATTGCCGAGCAGGAAATCGGCAAGCTGCTGCTGCTCGAGACGGTCTCCTATGCCGAGAGCTCGATGTGCCGCCGCAAGACGCTGCTGCACTACTTCGGCGAGGAGTATACCGAGGAGAACTGCGGCAACTGCGACAACTGCCGCAACCCCAAGCCCAAGGTCGACGCCAAGGCCGAGCTGAAGATGGCGCTCGAGGCGCTGCGCGACATCGGCGACAAGTTCAAGAGCGACTACCTCATCAACGTGCTGCTGGGCAAGAATACAGCCCTCATCAAGAGCTACGGCCACAACAAGTCGAAGTGGTTCAGCGCCGGAGCCGACCACGATGCCCGCTTCTGGGGCGCCGTGGTGCGTCAGGCGCTCATCCTCGGACTGGTCGACAAGAATATCGAGAACTACGGTCTGATTTCCATCAACCGCAAGGGTGAGAACTACATCGCCATGCCCTTCCCCGTGACCGTGACGCTCGACCACGACTACGACGCCGAGGAGAAGGAGATTGAGGCGGTGGCGCCGATGGGCAAGGGCGGAGCGGCCGACGAGGAGCTCTTCGCGATGCTCAAGGACCTGCGCAAGAAGGTGGCCAAGAAGCACGGGCTGCCCCCCTTCGTCATCTTCCAGGACCCCTCGCTCGAGGACATGTCGGTGCAGTACCCCATCACGCTCGAGGAGATGCAGAACATCACGGGCGTGGGCGTGGGCAAGGCGCGCAAGTTCGGCGAGGAGTTCGTCAAGCTCATCAAGGCCTACGTCGAGGAGAAGGAGATTATCCGCCCGCAGGACATGATTGTCAAGTCGGTGGGCAACAAGTCGGGCAACAAGATATTCATCATCCAGTCCATCGACCGCAAGATGGACTTCGAGGACATCGCCCGCGCCAAGGACCTCGACTTCGACGAGCTGCTGACCGAAATCGAGGGCATCGTCAACTCGGGAACGAAGCTCGACATCTCCTACTACATCCGCGAGTTCATGGACGAGGACAAGGCCGACGACATCTACCTCTACTTCAAGGAGGATGCCGAGAGCGATTCGCTCGATGTGGCCATCAAGGAGCTGGGTCCCGACTATACGGAGGAGGAGATTCGTCTGGTGCGCATCAAGTTCATCTGCGAGCAGGGCAACTGATGCTCCGGTGAGGCGTTTCCGGCGGTTTTCAGTGCCGCCGGCAGGGGTCTCTCCGGTGCGCGAGATAAGGGACCTTTGCGTCGTCCGGGCACTGCCCGGAGCCGGTGCGGGGCCCGATGTAACCTAAAACGAACGCCTATGAATAAGAAGACCTTTACTCTTGCCTTAGTGTTTTTCTGTGCGACTGTCGTGTGGCTGGGGGTCAACATCTATTGGCTTGTGGCACGGCCGGCGTGTGTCTGTCTGCTCGATTTGCTCATTGCCTTCCTCTTCGTGCTGGCGGGTGCGGGCATGACCTGGAACGAATACAAGAAGAAGCGGCGGCGCCACCTCGACGAGGTCAATCCGCACAAACTCCCCTGAGGGGCCTAAACTGAGATTCTGAGCCTATGAAAGAGAAACTGTTGCAGGGACTGCGGCTGCTGATGATGGTCGTGGCCATTGCGGGCATCATCTATGCCGTCGAATACATGCCGTCGGGCATTGCCGTCTGGTTCTGGGTTGCCGTGCTGGGCGTGGGCTTCGTCGGCCTGCTCTATTCGTTCCGCGTCACGCAGCGGAGGTTGCGCCAGGCGCGCCGTGCGCAGGAGCGCAAGGAACAGAAGGAGGAGAAGAAGAACCGCTCCCGCTTGCGCCGAGGCCGCCGCTGAGCCGGTGGGGTAGTTGCCCGGTTGTGCAGGAGGGGCGCTGAATTGGCAGAGTGGTTCCCGGTTGTGCAGGGGCGCCGCTGAGCCGGTGGGGTAGTTGACCGTTTGTGCAGGGACGCCGCTGAGTTGGTAAGGCTCCGTGTCGTTGAGGCACCGGGGCGGTCGTTCCGGGACCGGCTGCTGCGGGGAATGAACCTTGCGGAGGGTTGCGACGACCTTCCCGAACCCGAAGTAAGAAGCAAGAAGAGGACAGGGAGTGGTGAAGGCTGCTCCCTGTCTGCGTGACGGAGCCGATGGAGCGCCCTCTTCGACAGGCGAAAACCCGGCTTCCGGTTTGGCGCTCTGTCACCCTTTTCGTATCTTTGCACCCATGACCGAAGTCAGAGCCAAAAAATCGTTGGGCCAGCATTTCCTGGTCGACCTCAACATTGCCCGCAAAATCTGCGACGCGCTCTCGGGCGGCGCCCTCGTGGCCACATCCGACGGCTCCTTCCACTGTGCCGCGCCGGAGACGGACGCCGCGCCTAAAGCGAACAATGCGCCAAACGGAGACGCGGCATCGGACACCGCAGTCGTGGCGAGCTCCACGGCGAAGAGCGCGCCGAAGCCCTCCGTACCGTCCGAAGCCTCCGGACAGGAGGCGGATGTGCCTGCCGGCGGCGCCTGCGACGTACTCGAGGTGGGGTGCGGCATGGGGGTCCTGACCCGCTTCCTGCTGCAGCGCCGCGACATCGTTACCTACGGCGCCGAAATCGACTCCGAGAGCGTCGCCTACCTGCACGACCACTATCCCGAGTTTACGCCGCGCCTTATGGAGGGCGATTTCCTGCGGATGGAGCTCCGCGACCTCTTTCCGCGCGGGGTGAAGGTGATTGGCAACTTCCCTTACAACATTTCGTCCCAGATTTTCTTCAAAATCCTGGAGAACCGCGACCTGGTGCCCGAATGCGTCGGGATGATTCAGCGCGAGGTGGCCGTGCGTCTGGCCGAGCCTCCCGGCTCGAAGGAGTACGGCATCCTGAGCGTGCTGCTGCAGGCGTGGTACGACATCGAATACCTCTTCACGGTCAACGAGACGGTCTTCAATCCCCCTCCGAAGGTCAAGAGCGCCGTCATCCGCCTGCGCCGCAACGGCGTCGAGCGGCTCGACTGCGACGAGCGGCTCTTCGTGCGGGTGGTCAAGGCGTCGTTCGGCCAGCGGCGCAAGATGCTGCGCAACTCGCTCCGGGCCGTCTTCGGCAACTTTGGCGGCGAGGAGCACCCCTTCTTTTCACGGCGTGCCGAGACGCTGTCGGTGGCCGAGTTCGTCGAGCTGACGCGCTGGGTGGCGGCACACATCGGAGCTGCCTCCGCAGACGGCGCAGGGGCGGATGCACCGGCGGAGCGCAACCAGGGGGCGGCCGGTCCGACCGGAGCCTGACGTAAGACGGACGCTCCGAAGAGCGGGTGCCGTATGGAAAACCCCGGAGGAACCTTTATTCATGGGTCCCTCCGGGGTTCGCTTTTTCTGCAGGGCGGAGCCTGTCGGCCGGCGTCGGGGGCTTCCGCCTGCGTGCGCGGCGTGGGGCGCCTCCGCATCTCTGCAACCCGGTTGCTTTGCGTCCCGCGGATTCGGTCCGGACTACTCGGGCAGCGTGCCGAGTTCGGGGTCGCCGACGACGACCGTCACCAAATCCTCGTGGGCCAGATACTGTCGCGCCAGGCGCTGCACCTCGGCGGGGGTGATGGCCCGGATGCGGCGGATGTTCTGCTCGATGACCTCGTTGCCGTCGCCGCAAAGCAGGTTCTCAATCGTCACGTCGGCGATGCCGAAGGGGCCGTCGAGGATGCGCAGCATCTCGCCGACCATCATGTTCCGCACCAGCGAGAGCTCCTCCTCGGAGACCGGCTCGTTGCGCAGACGCTCGATTTCGGCATAGATTTGGCCCAGCGCCTCGGCCGTCACCTCGCTGCCCACCTGTGTTGCGACGGCGAAGTAGCCCGCCTGCTCGAAGTTGACCATGGCGGCCACCACCCCGTAGGTGAATCCGTTGCGCTCGCGCAGGTTCTGCATCAGACGCGAGCCGAAGTAGCCGCCCAGCAGCATGGCCACCACCTGCATGCCCAGAAAGTCGGGATGCTGCCGCGGGAAGAGCAGCCGCCCGATGCGGATGGCCGACTGCACCGCCCCGGCATGAGGCAGGATGAGCCTGTGGGTGGTCTCCGGTGCCGGCATGGGCTCCTCGGCGCCGGCCGCGGAGGTCGCAAGGGCGCCGGCAAGGCGTCCGACGACATCGAGCTCCTGCGCTCCGATGCGGCCGCTGCAGACCACCAGCGTTTGGTCGGCGGTGTAGTGTTCGCGGTAGAAGTGCTCAATGGCCTGTCGCGTCACCGCGTCGTAGGCCTCGGTCGGCGCCGCAATGCCGTAGGGGTGCGTCGTCCCGAAGAGCGCCTGGGCAAAGGCCTCGCGGGCCCGCACGTCGACCTTCGTGCGGTCGATGGTGAGCCGCTGGCGGCGCTTCGCGCAGTAGCTGCGCAGCTCCTCCTCGGGGAAGAGCGGGCGGAGCAGAATCTCGCGGGCCACCTCGAGCGTCTGGGGTACGAACTTCGAGAGGGCGGCGAAACTGATGTAGGCGTAGTCTCGGTCGATGTTGGCATCGTACCACGAGCCGTAGTAGTCGAGCCGTTCGGCAATCTGCTGCGCCGTCATCCCGCGGCTCCCTTCGGCGAGCATGTTGGCGGTCGTCGAGGCGGTGAAGAACTCCCGCTGACGGGCCGTGCCGGCGCGGAAGACGAACGAGATGCGCAGCACCTCGAATTCGGGGGCCGCAAGGGTGTAGAGCCGCACGCCGTTAGGCAGCGTGTGCAGTTCGGCCGGCGTTACATCGACCTGCGAGGGGATAATCAGGGGCGGTTGTTTCATCATGAGCGTGCCTTGTAGATGAGTGTCGAGGAGTTCTCCGCGCGGAAGGTCCGGCGGCTGAAGTCGATGATGTCGTCGGCCGTGACGCTGCGGTAGCGGTCTACCTCGGCGTTGATGAGGGCCAGGTCGCCCAGCATCTCGTAGAAGCCGAGGTTCATCGCCTTGTTCATCACGTTCAGCTCGCCGAAGAGGGTGTTGGCCTCGAACTTGTTCTTGACCTTCTCGGTCTCGTAGTCGCCGGCCGGGGTGCGGCAGAGCTCCTCCATCTCGCCCAGCAGCGCCTCTTCGGCCTGCTCGGGCGTCGTCTCGGGGAGCAGCTGTCCCGTGAAGACGAAGAGTCCCGGGTCGCGGTCGCCCGTGATGTAGGCGTTGACGCTGGCCAGCAGCCTGCGCTCCTTGACCAGGCGGTTGTAGAGCCGCCCCGAGTCGCCGCCGGCCAGCAGGTCCGAGACCAGGTCGGCCGTGTAGAAGTCGGGCGAGAGGCGGTCGCCCATGTGGTAGGCGATGGAGATGGCCGTGGCCGGCACGTCGCGCTCGACCTCCTCGCGGCGCGCCTCCCGCTGCGGAGGCTCCTGCGCGATGGGCTCTTCGGTCACCGTGCGGGGGGCAATCTGGCCGAAGTAACGCTCCGCGAGGTCGAGCATCCGCTCCTCGTCGATGTCGGCCGAGAGCGAGAGGATGGCGTTGCCGGGGTGATAGTGGTCGCGGTAGAAGCGGCGCACCTCGTCGAGCGAGGCGGCGGCGATGTGGTCGGGTGTCAGTCCGATGGTCGACCAGCGGTAGGGGTGGACCTTGTAGGCCAGCGCCCGCAGCAGCATCTGCTGGTCGCCGTAGGGCTGGTTGAGGTAGCGCTGGCGGAACTCCTCGATGACCACGCGCTTCTCCGTTTCGAGCTTCTCGGAGGTGATGTCCAACCCCTCCATGCGGTCGCTCTCGAGCCAGAGCGCCGTCTCGATGTTGTCCTTCGGCAGCGTGATGTAGAAATCGGTATAGTCGTTGTTGGTAAAGGCGTTGTTGTCGCCGGCGGCCATCTGGACCGGGAGGTCGAAGTTGGGGATGCGGCGCGTGCCGCGGAACATCAGGTGCTCGAACAGATGGGCGAAGCCCGTCCGGTCGGGACGCTCGTTGCGGGCGCCGACCCGGTAGAGGATGTTCACCGCGGCGAGTTTCGACTGGCGGTCGCGGTTCACGACGACCGTCAGCCCGTTGGCAAGACGTTTGGTACGGTAGGCTATCATAGGTGCAAAGATACGAAAAGCGGAGGGTAAAACGCCGCTGCGGCCCGGTTTTTTGCACGGCCCGCCGCGCTTCCTTAATTAAAAATATGTGCGGAGAGGCTCTCCGCAAAAACCGCTCCGCGGCGGCGGCCCTCACGGCATGCGTGCGCGGCGTCGTGCGCCCCGGGGCGGGAGGGTAGCCGCGGTACGCACGCTGCAGGCCGGGGCGGGGCGGGCGAATAACGTGTAGATTGTTAATTTTTTAACACACCGGGAGCGTAAAATTTGTTTGGCGGACGTCATCGTTTTTTTTGATGAAAATTTGTATATTTGCCACGCGTCTGCACAAGCATACAGAAAAACAACACAATATCATCCAAAAACCTTTTAAAAATGGCTGAAAAGAAATTTATCACTTGTGATGGCAACTACGCTGCGGCTCATGTGGCATACATGTTCTCGGAGGTTGCGGCGATTTACCCCATCACGCCGTCGTCGACCATGGCAGAGCTCGTGGACGAGTGGGCCGCTCAGGGCCGCAAGAACATCTTCGGCGAGACCGTCAAGGTGATTGAAATGCAGTCGGAGGCGGGTGCTGCGGGTGCCGTACACGGCTCGCTGCAGAGCGGTGCGCTTACGTCGACCTTCACCGCATCGCAGGGCCTGCTGCTGATGATTCCGAATATGTACAAGATTTCGGGCGAGCTGCTGCCGGGCGTCTTCCACGTTTCGGCCCGTGCGCTGGCTGCCCAGTCGCTCTCGATTTTCGGTGACCACCAGGATGTGATGGCCACGCGTCAGACCGGCTTCGCCATGCTGGCCACCTCGTCCGTGCAGGAGGTTATGGACCTCGCCGGCGTGGCACACCTCGTGGCGCTCAAGTCGCGCGTGCCGTTCCTGCACTTCTTCGACGGTTTCCGCACCTCGCACGAAATCCAGAAAATCGAGCTCATCGACGAGGCAGCCCTCACGGCGCTGCTTGACCGCGATGCCCTGAAGGCCTTCCGTCAGCGTGCGCTCAACCCCGAGCACCCCGTAACGCGCGGTACGGCCCAGAACCCCGACATCTACTTCCAGACGCGCGAGGCTGCCAACAAGTTCTACGACGCCGTGCCCGACATGGTGGCCGAGACGATGGCCCAGATTTCGAAAATCACCGGCCGTGAATACAAGCCCTTCGTATACTACGGCGCTCCCGATGCCGAGCATGTCGTCATCGCGATGGGTTCGGTGACCGAGACCCTGAAGGAGACGGTCGACTATCTGAACGCCAAGGGCGAGAAGCTCGGCGTGGTGACCGTTCACCTCTACCGTCCCTTCTCGGTGAAGTACCTGATGGACGTGCTGCCCCAGAGCGTAAAGCGCATCTGCGTGCTCGACCGCACGAAGGAGCCCGGAGCCAACGGCGACCCCCTCTACATGGATGTTGTCGAGGCCTTCTCGCGCACGGACCGCAAGGTGCTCATCATCGGCGGCCGCTACGGTCTCTCGTCGAAGGACACCACGCCGGCACAGATGCTGGCCGTCTTCGCCAACCTCAAGGCTGCCGAGCCGAAGAACCAGTTCACGGTGGGCATCACCGACGACGTGACCTTCCACTCGCTGCCCGTCGGCAAGGAGATTTCGCTGGCCAAGCCCGGTACGTTCGAGGCTCTCTTCTTCGGTCTGGGCGCCGACGGTACGGTGGGTGCCAACAAGAACTCCATCAAGATTATCGGCGGTACGACCAACAAGTACTGCCAGGCATACTTCTCCTACGACTCGAAGAAGTCGGGAGGCTACACCTCGTCGCACCTGCGTTTCGGTGACAAGCCCATCACGTCGCCCTATCTGGTGACCACGCCCGACTTCGTGGCCTGCCACGTGCCTTCGTATGTCGACAAGTACGACGTGCTGAAGGGTCTGAAGGCTGGTGGTTCGTTCCTGCTCAACTCGGTGCACGACGCCGCCACGACCTGCGCCACGCTGCCCGACCACATGAAGGCCTACCTGGCGAAGAACCACATCAACTTCTACATCATCAACGCCACGAAGATTGCCTCCGAGCTGGGTCTGGGTTCGCGTACGAACACCATCATGCAGTCGGCTTTCTTCAAGATTGCCAACGTCATTCCCTTCGAGAAGGCGGTTGAGGAGATGAAGCACGCCATCCTGAAGTCCTACGGCAAGAAGGGCGAGGATATCGTCAACATGAACTATGCGGCCGTCGACGCCGGCGGCAACGCCGTTGAGAAGGTCGAGGTTCCGGCCGAGTGGGCACAGATTGAGGACAAGGGCTTCACCCATCCGTCGGATGCTTCCTATCCCGAGTTCGTCCGCAAGATTGTCGAGCCCATCAACGGCCTGAAGGGCGACGACCTGCCGGTATCGGCCTTCAACGGCCGTGAGGACGGCACGTGGGAGAACGGTACGGCCGCCTACGAGAAGCGCGGCATTGCCGTCAGCGTTCCCGAGTGGCAGATTGCCAACTGTATCCAGTGCAACCAGTGCGCCTATGTCTGCCCCCACGCCGTGATTCGTCCCTTCCTGGCAACCGACGAGGAGGCTGCCGCTTCGGGTACGGAGTGGAAGCAGGGTCTGGGCGAGACGAAGGCCTACAAGTTCCGCATCCAGATTTCGCCGCTCGACTGTACGGGTTGCGGTAACTGCGTCGACATCTGCCCGGCCAAGGAGAAGGCGCTGGTAATGCGTCCTCTGGAGGAGCAGCTCCCGCAGCAGAAGAACTGGGACTACCTGACCAAGCACATCGGCTACAAGCAGGTGGTCGACAAGACCAAGTCGGTGAAGAACCTCCAGTTCGCACAGCCGCTCTTCGAGTTCTCGGGTGCCTGCGCCGGTTGCGGCGAGACGCCCTACATCAAGGCCATCACGCAGCTCTTCGGCGACAAGATGATGGTTGCCAACGCTACGGGCTGTACGTCTATTTACTCGGGTTCGGCTCCGTCGACTCCTTACTGCACCAACGCCGAGGGCAAGGGTCCGGCATGGGCCAACTCGCTCTTCGAGGATAACGCCGAGTTCGGTCTGGGCATGCACATCGGCGTGGAGAAGCTCCGCGACCGCATCCAGCAGACGATGGAGGAGGCCATAGCCAACTGCTCGAAGTGCTCCGACGAGCTGAAGGGCGTGATGAAGGAGTGGATTGCCAACCGCGGTTCGTCGGCCGGCTCGGCCGAGGTTACGGCCCGTCTGGTGCCGATGATGGAGGCCTGCGGCTGCGACTACTGCAAGGAGATTCTCGCCCACAAGGATTGGCTCATCAAGAAGTCGCAGTGGATTATCGGCGGTGACGGCTGGGGCTACGACATTGGCTACGGCGGTCTGGACCATGTCCTCTCGACGGGTCAGGATGTGAACGTGCTGGTTGTCGATACGGAGGTTTACTCCAATACGGGCGGCCAGTCGTCGAAGTCGACCCCCGTGGGTGCCGTTGCCAAGTTCGCATCGGCCGGCAAGCGCGTCCGCAAGAAGGACCTCGGCGCGATGGCCATGACCTACGGCTACGTATACGTTGCCCAGGTTTCGATTGGCGGCTCGCAGCAGCAGCTCTTCAACGTGCTGAAGGAGGCCGAGGCTTATCCCGGTCCGTCGCTCATCATCGCCTACGCTCCGTGTATCAACCACGGCATCAAGGGCGGCATGACGCGTACGCAGACCGTCGGCAAGGAGGCCGTAGCATGCGGCTACTGGCACCTGTGGCACTACAACCCGCAGCTTGAGGCCGAGGGCAAGAACCCCTTCGTGCTCGACTCGAAGGAGCCCGACTGGACGAAGTTCCGCGAATTCCTGATGAAGGAGGTTCGTTACTCGTCGCTCCAGAAGTCCTTCCCGACCGAGGCCGAGGAGCTCTACAAGGCAGCCGAGGAGAATGCCAAGTGGCGTTACAACACCTACAAGCGTCTGTCGATAATCGAGTACTAATACTTTCGCAGGCAAATAAAAAGGGTCCGCAGTGAATTACTGCGGACCATTTTTGTTTATTCAATCGATTCTGTTAAATTGAAAAACTTTTCGTATATTTGTGATAAATTCGTTTTTTGTGTATTTCACATGGAGATTTAATATTTTGCCTATGGATAAATAAATGACTTGAGGACATATAGATAAAAGGCGTTAGCTTCTATTTCGGGATTTTGAAACTTCCACTTATCAAACATGTCCCCGAAGGAATAAAGTTCAACGCCCATGCTGTGTATTCCAGCGTGGGCTTTATTCTGTGTTCGGGGACAAGGGTTGTGGAAGACCTCAAAATCCGGCATTGAGCAAAGGGTCCGCGCTTTTTGTTTTGTCTGCACTCTCCCTGAACGGGCCCCCTTATCCCAACCTAAATTTAATCCGAATTGACCTATGAAAAGATTTTTGTGTATTCTTGCGGCCGCCTTCCTTTTTGTTTCTTGCGGTTCGCAGCGCATGCTGGTGGTACCCCGTGCCGTCAACACCGTCAATACGGCGGCAATTGAGGAGTTGAACCTCGAACGTGGCGACTATGAGGTGTTGAATACAATTTCGGCTGAGGCCTCCATCTCCTATTGGAGCAATAAGTCGGGGACCAAGTATGAAATTATAGACGAGCAAAATGAATTTTCGTTGAAGTATGACTATTCTCTGAAGAAGGGGTGGTTTTGCAAGTTCAGTGGAATCTTGAAGCTCGGGTATCTCAGTGGAGATTATGTAGGCGAAACGACCAATCTTTTCCGTCCCGAGGATGTCGCCCGGCGTCTGGCCATTTATCGCCTGATTAACGAGGCTCAGCAGTACGGCACGGATGTATTGATTGCTCCGACCGTTGCAACCAACGTGGAGCAGTTGGGCGATAGAGTGATTTTCAAATCGACGGCTACGGCTAAAATCGTAAAAATCAAGACTGACAATTGATATATAATCAATCCGGACATATGAAAAATAATATTAGTCGAATACTGACCCTTGTTTTGGCATTGTCGATGTTGGCTGCCTGTGGGTCGAGTAAGAAGGTAGTGGCTACGGGACCGAGAATATTGAATCTGGCTCTTGTCGAAGAGCCCTATTCGAACCGGTATGTTGATTTGGATTATGGCATTCGGCTCAATGTACGTGACGGACGGGCCAATACGAAGTTCGTGCAGAAATATGATGCCAGCGCCGTATCGCTGCCTTCGGTTCAGGTAAATCCCGATTTATTGTCTTTTGTCGGGGAGAGTACGCGCCGTTACATGCGTACGATGGGCTTTGTGCTCAATGCCGATGTGGCCACCGATTACATGATGACCATTATGCTTCGCGAATTTGCGGTCAACTACCTCTCCGGTGTGGGATGGAGCGGTACCGTGCAGATGAATGTTGAGGTGCATGACCGCAACGGACGGCTGGTTTACCCCAATGTTGTGGTTTCAGGTCGTGCCAATGGTTCCGGCAACAGCTCCGATTTCATTGCGGCTGCCCAAACCCTCAACAAAGCGTATGCGAATGCTTTGCGCGATATTGACTGGGACAGAATCGCCTTCTTCCTGCGCAAGGCCGATACTCCGGCTCTCGAAAAGAACAAGCAGGTGACGGGAGATGGGAACACGTCGCTCGAAGCAACCGTTATCCGTTGGTATATCGACTCGTCGCCCCGCGGTGCTGATGTATCGTCGCGAATTGTCTCATCTGTTTCCGATGTCAAGAATACGAACCAGAATTACGTGGGCTCCACACCCTACGAGACGACGGAGACGTTCGACATCAAGGGCCTTACGTTCAACAATTCGGGCAATGTGCAGATTGAGATTACGTGTGAGAAGCCCGGTTACATTACTCAGAAGCGTCGCTTCAATCTCCGACAGGTTATTGAGCAAAAGGAAATTTCAACCAAATTCAATCTTGTGAAGGAGGAGTAGCTCCCGCTTTTTCATGAACACGGCTGCCCAGGTACAAGGGCGGCCGTTTTTGTTTGCTTTTGTGAGTATGCGTATACTACAATGTGCACGTCGTATGAACAAACACCTGTAATGAAATTCTCTTGCTCACCATGTGTGGTGGAGTCAAGGCTTTCTTGGATTGAAGACGCAGCAGGTCGTTTGCGCTTTCCGAACTTGAAATTGGGAGAATTGCAACGAGTTGGTTATCTTTGCCGCGGGATAGTCCGGGCCGAAGGCCGTTGCCTGTTTGTGTCGTTGCGGCATGGCTTTTGGACTCCAGGGCGTAAAACCGATACAGCAAACAATAAAAACAATAGACACATGAAAAAGATTCTCTTTGCGGCCGCAGCCGTGCTGGTTGCGCTGACCGCCTGCGACGGAGCCAGGAAGACCGTCGCGCTCGAAGGTACGCAGTGGAAGCTGGAGCAGATGGAGGGCATTCCCGCCGAGGCCATCACGCGCGAGGCCGACTTCTTCACGCTGACCTTCAACGCTGCCGATACGATGGTCAACGGTCGTACGAACTGCAACCGCTTCTTCGGCCGCTATGCACTCAACGGCAACGAGCTCGAGTTCGACAACATGGGTATGACGCGGATGGCCTGCCCCGAGATGGAGTATGAGAACGCCTTCGTGGAGATGCTCAACGGGGTGGACGGCTACGCCATCGAGGGCGAGACGCTGACGCTGCTCGGCAACGGCAAGGCGCTGGCCACCTTCAAGGCGCAGAGCGCAGCGGTGCCGACGACCCAGGATGCTCCGGCTGCCAGGGTGACCCCCGTCGAGGCGGCCGAGGCTGCCATCGAGGTGATGGATTCGATTGACGTGGTCGAGTAACGACCCTCTTCGGAATAGGAAAAGGGTGGCTCCCGGAGGGGCCACCCCTTTTTGTTGCCCGACGGCAGCACTTGTGCGTCGATACGAAAAAAGCGGACTTCCCGCAGGGGAAATCCGCCTTGTTTCGCGTTCCGAAAGCAGTTACTCGCTCAGCGGGGTAACGCTTACATAGGACTTGCCGCTCGCCTTCTTGCAGAACTCGACCGTACCGTCGACCAGCGCGAAGAGCGTGTGGTCCTTGCCCATGCCGACGTTCTCGCCCGGATTGTGTACCGTACCGCGCTGACGAACGATGATGTTACCTGCCTTTGCGAACTGACCGCCGAACAGTTTCACGCCGAGTCGCTTGCTTTCCGACTCACGGCCGTTCTTCGAACTACCTACACCTTTCTTGTGTGCCATTTCTCTTCAGTTTTTAAAGGTTTATGCAACAATCTCCTCTACGAGCACCTGCGTCAGATACTGGCGGTGTCCGTTGCACTTCTGGTATCCCGTTCTGCGCTTCTTCTTGAAGACGAGGACCTTGTCGTCCTTCAGGTGCTTCAGAATCTTGCACTTTACCGAGGCGCCTTCTACTACAGGTGCGCCTACCTTGACCTGACCGTCGTTGTCTGCGAGCAGGACCTTGTCGAAACTTACGGACGAGTTTTCTTCGCCCTGGAGACGGTGAACATAAAGTTTCCGACCTTTCTCAGCTTTGAATTGCTGACCTGCAATCTCTACTATAACGTACATTGAATGTGTAAATTATGTTTTTGAACATAAATTCAGCATGCAAAGATATGTATTATTCGCTTCATACGCAACAACCTGCGCTAATTTTTTTCGCGGCCGCCGCTTCGGCACGGTTCTGGCGGGCGTCGGCACGGTGCGGCAGGGCCATTGCCACGCAATTTTCAGGAGGGTAGAGCGTTATGAAAATACAGGAAGCGGCCTTGAGCGGCGATGACCGGAGCTGTGGACGGTATGGGTGGAATTGATTGTGAAAAATTTCACAATATCATAAATTGTTGCTACCTTTATGCCAGCAATGAGTATCGAACAAAAACAGGACGAACGATGATAAACGACAAGGAGCGGAAGTTCCTGCTCCCGCCGCTGTTCAATGCGGCGGTGCGGGCCGGGGCAGCCATCATGGAGGTCTACAAGGACAGCTCGTCGTATGAGGTGAGCCTCAAGAGCGACCGAACCCCCATCACGCTGGCCGACCGGCTGGCCCACAAGACCATCCGCGAGTACCTCGGCCCCACGCGGATACCGATTCTGAGCGAGGAGGGGCGCGAACTGCGCTACGAGGAGCGCCGCAACTGGGAGCTCTTCTGGCTGGTCGACCCGCTCGACGGAACGGTAGAATTCCTCAAGGGTAACAACGAATTCACGGTCAACATCGCGCTCATGGAGAACAATGTCTGCGTGGGCGCGGTGATTTATGTCCCCTACTTTGCCAAGATGTATGTGGCCGGACGCGGAGCCGGCTCCTACCTCAAGGAGGGGATTGCGCCCGATGCGGCGGCCGACTATACCTACGAGCAGATTGTCTCCGGCTGGAGACGATTGCCGCTCTTCGACGGCAGTCGCGAGCGGCAGCGCGTGGCCGTCTCGCGTTCGCACCAGACCCCCGAGACGCACGAGCATATCGAGGAGCTGCGCCGCCGCTGGCCCAATCTGGAGGTGGTCGAGCAGGGCAGCTCCTACAAGTTCTGCCTGCTGGCCGAGGGTACGGTCGACTACTACGTCCGCACGTCGCCCACCTACGAGTGGGATACGGCGGCCGGAGAGCTGATTCTCTCGGAGGCGGGCGGTCAGACCCGTTCGCTGCCCGAGGGGCGTGAGCTTCGCTACAACGAGGAGGACCTCCACAACCCCTGGTTCGTCTGCCGGGCGAAGTGCTGCCGGCTCTGACTCTGCGCGGATGCGGCGCCGGGCCCGGAGCGGAGCAGTGGAAGCGGGCATGCCCGGGAGGAAGTCTTGGCTGCGACTGAATTGGGGTCAGCTCCCCGGTGAAGGTGAGGTCGGACGGTGTGTCTCCGTTGGTCGGAGTGAAGGAGGCATTGCCGTTGCGAACGAAGCAGAAGGTTACGTTGCCGTTGAGGGAGAGGCGGCAGGATGTGCCGCTGCCGGTCTGATGTCGGAATACCGCCGCCGGGCGAGGATATGGATAAAAAGAAAGAGGAGTCGTAACTCCTCTTTTTTTGTGCTCGGCGCCCTTTGTGGGCCCGGCACCCGCCTTTTTTGTGCCCGGCGCCCTCTTTTTTGTGCCCGGCACCTGCTTTTTGTGCCCGGCGCCCGCTTGTCGGGGACTTTACGACGCGCGGAACCGGGATTTTGTGCCCGGCGCCGGGGCTTAGCCGGGACGGCCGGACTAACGTGCTGCCGGTTGCTCCGCGGAGGCGGAAGCTGCCGTGCGGCTCCCCGCCGGGGCGTGGTGGATGCGCTGCTCCTCGATGTCGCAGGCCGAGCAGTTGCCCGAGCAGCCCGCTGTGACGCAGTCGGTCTGGCCCGAATCCTCACGCGACTCCTGCACGGCGCACTTGATGCCCAGCCGCTGCATGTTCTTGTTGGTCGAGATTTCCGAATCGATGAAGTGCCCCTTGAACATCAGCGTGAGCGACATCCCGACGACGAACAGGGCGACGGCCGCAATGGCGGCCAGCAGAAGAATCAACCACGATGGCATGACATGTGTGTTTTTAGGGTCCGAAATTTTGGGCTTTCCGGGACAAATGTATACATTTGTAAATTAATTTGCAAAAATGCCGCCCTGTTCCGAACCCCGACCCGAAAAAGCCGGCCGGAGCGTTGCGGGCGCGGCATCCGGCCAAAAATCGAACCTATGAGAATCGTCATTGCGGGAGCCGGCGAGATGGGGAGCCATCTGGCCAAGATGCTGAGCGGAAACGGCCACGACATCACCATCATCGACGCCGACCAGAAGCTGCTGGCCGACGTGGGCAGCCTGGCCGACGTCATTACGGTCGAGGGCGACTCGACCACCTTTGCCGTGCTGCGCAAGGCCTCGGTGCGCAAGTGCGACCTCTTCATCGCCGTCAACCACGAGGAGAACGACAACGTCGTGGCGGCGATGCTCGCCAAGCAGCTGGGGGCCAAGAAGTCCATCGCACGCATCGACAACAACGAATACCTCGAGCCCAACAACAAGGAGATGTTCATCGAGATGGGCATCGACTACCTCTTCTATCCCGAAAAGGTGGCCGCCCGCGAGGTCATCAACCTGCTGGGCCACACCTCGACCACCGAGTATGTCGACTTCTCGAGCGGCAAGCTCTCGCTGGCGGTCTTCCGTCTGGAGCCCGCCTCGCCGCTGGTGGGGCAGGAGCTCACGGGCTTCGACGAGGAGCAGACCGAGCTCAACTACCGCACGGTGGCCATCACGCGCGGCGGCGAGACCATCATTCCGCACCGCGGCGAGCGCTACTTCGAGGGTGATATCATCTATGTCATCGCCCGTCAGGATGCCGTGCGCGAGGTGATGGAGTTCTCGGGGCAGTCGAACATCGAAATCAAGAACATGATGATACTCGGCGGCTCGCGCATCGGCATCCGCATCGCCACCGAGCTGCAGGACGAGGTCAACATCAAGCTCATCGACTACAACGCCGAGAAGGCCTACCGTCTGGCAGAGATGCTCGACAAGACGTTGATTATCAATGAGGACGGGCGTAATACGGAGGCGATGATGGAGGAGGGCCTCTCGAACATGGACGCCTTCGTGGCGGTGACGGGCCGCAGCGAGACGAACATCCTGGCGGCGATGCTGGCCAAGCGTATGGGCGTCAAGAAGGTGATTGCCGAGGTCGAGAACCTCAACTACATCAATCTGGCCGAGTCCATCGGCATCGACACCATCATCAACAAGAAGCTCATCACGGCGTCGAACATCTTCCGCTTCACGATGTCGACCGACGTGCAGGCCATCAAGTGCCTGACGGGCAGCGACGCCGAGGTGCTCGAGTTCATCGTCAAGCCCAACTCGCCGGCCACCAAGTGCCGCATCAAGGAGATGGGGCTTCCCGAGGATACCATCATCGGCGGCATCGTCCGCGGCGACAAGGTCTTCATTGCGGTCGACAACTCGATGATACAGCCCTACGACCGCGTGGTGGTCTTCGCCATGCCCGAGTCGGTGGGCCGCGTGGGCTACTTCTTCAACTAAGGAACTTTAAGCAACAAAAACGATTTTGTCACTTCGCAGCATACTTCTGAGGGCCTACTTCTCGCAGCGCGAGCGGGCCATCGACACCTTCCGCCGCCACCCCGTGGAGACCCAGGCGCGCATGTTCCGGCAGCTTCTGCGCCGGGGCCGCCGCACGGAGTTCGGCTGGCGCTACAACCTGGGCCGCATCCGCACGCCCGAGCAGTTCGCCTCGATGGTCGAGACGTTCGACTACGACACCTTCAAGCCCTACATCGAGCGGATGCTGGCCGGTGAGTCCGACGTGACGGCTCCGGGCCGCGTCACGCTCTTTGCCCGCTCGTCGGGCACCACCTCCGACCGGAGCAAGTACATCCCCGTCACGCGGGAATCGCTGTGGTGGAACCATACGATGGGCATGCGCGACGTGGCGACGGTCTTCGCGGCCAACAACCCCCGCTCGAAGGTCTTCGACGGCAAGACGCTCACGCTCGGCGGTTCATGCCGGCAGGAGGGGTCGAATCTGGTGGGCGACCTCTCGGCGCTGCTCATCCACGAGACGACCTTCTGGAGCGGCTGGTTCCGCGCGCCGAAGATGCAGACGGCCCTCATCGCCGATTTCGACCGCAAGGCCGAGGCCATCTGCCGCGAGTGCACGGGCGAGAACATCACGGCCTTTGCCGGCGTGCCGTCGTGGAACCTGGCGCTGATGCGCCGCGTGCTCGAGTATACGGGGCGCAGCAACCTGCTCGAAGTGTGGCCCAATCTCTGCATGTTCGCCCACGGCGGGGTGGAGTTCACCCCCTACCGGCGTTCGTTCGAGGAGCTGATACCC
Organism: Alistipes sp. Marseille-P5061; assembly: GCF_900290115.1. Lineage (GTDB taxonomy): Bacteria > Bacteroidota > Bacteroidia > Bacteroidales > Rikenellaceae > Alistipes > Alistipes excrementigallinarum. The sequence continues at coordinate 779,178 of NZ_LT985748.1, read as the reverse complement.
TCGCCCGAGATGCAGTACATGGAGACCTACAACGCCTCGGAGGGCTTCTTCGCCCTGGCCGACGACCCCACGCGCAGCGACATGCTGCTGATGCTCGACTACGGCACCTACTTCGAATTCCGCCAGGGCGACAGCATCGTGCCGCTCGAAGGGGTGAAGAGCGGCGAGGTCTATGCTCTGGTCATCACCTCGAACAACGGGCTGTGGCGCTACGAAATCGGCGATACGGTGGAGTTCACCTCGACGGACCCCTACCGGATTCGCTTTGCAGGGCGTACGCGCCAGTACATCAACGCCTTCGGCGAGGAGGTGATTGCCGACAACGCCGACCGCGCCCTGGAGCGGGCCTGCCGCGAGACGGGCGCCGTGGTGGGCGAGTATACGGTGGCTCCCTGCTACATGAGCCTCCGCGAGCGGGGCGCCCACGAGTGGATTGTGGAGTTCGACCGCGAGCCCGATGACCGGGCCCGCTTCGCCGAGGTGCTCGACCGCGAGCTGCGGGCCATCAACTCGGACTACGACGCCAAGCGTCTGACGACGCTCGACCTGCCGCGCATCACGGTGGTCGAGCGGGGCCGCTTCCTTGACTGGATGCGCCGCAAGGGGAAGAACAAGGTGCCGCGTCTGATGAACGACCGCCGCGTGGCCGACTCGGTGCTCGGGGGTGAGTAGTCCGGACCGGGGCGGGCGCCGATTCTCTAATTAGGCCCGGCTTTGCAGGGCGGAACGTTTTTTCGGACGTAGCGGTTTCGGGAGCGCGGCGTTGCAGCCGGGTGTCGGACTGCGGCCGCCGAAAACAGCCGCTGAAAACAGCCGCCGGCAACGGTTGCCGAAAAAACGGCCGCCGAACGACAAGAAGTGTAAAACCATTCAGAAATATCGATTGAACGATGTATATTGCCATTGCGGGAAACATCGGCAGCGGCAAGACGACGCTGACCGAGATGCTGACCCGGCGCTACCGGGCCAAATGCTATCTGGAGGAGAGCAACAACCCCTACATCGGGGATTTCTACGAGGATATGAACCGCTGGTCGTTCCAGCTGCAAATCAGCTTCCTCGGCAGCCGCATCGAGCAGACGATGGACATGCTCGCCTCGGGCGACGAGGACATCATCCAGGACCGGACCATCTACGAGGATGCCCACATCTTCGCCACGAACCTCCACGAGATGGGGCTCATGTCGACGCGCGACATCGAGACCTACATGAAGATTTTCCGGCTCGTGACCACGCTCATCCCCAAACCAGACCTGCTGATTTACCTCAAGGCGAGCGTTCCGACGCTCATCTCGCAGATTCACAAGCGGGGCCGCGAGTACGAGATGAACATCGACGAGTCCTACCTGCGGCGGCTCAACGAGAAGTACGACCACTGGATTGACCATATCTACGACGGCGAGGTGCTCGTCGTCGACAAGGACAACGAGGACTTCGTGGAGAATCCCGAGGTGCTCGAACGGATTTGCGCACGGCTCGATGCGCTCAAAGCCTCCGAGAAGCAATGAGGCTGCCCGAAGCGTTCGTAGCGTCCATTGCCCGCGAGCTGGGCGAAGAGGAGGCGCAGGCGTTGTGTGCGGCGCTCGACGGCCCGTCGCCCGTTGCGGTGCGGCTCAACCCGGCGAAGTGCGCGGCACTCCTGCCCGCCGTTGCGACGGGCGAAGGGGTGCGCCGCGTAGGGTGGTGTGCCGAGGGGCGTTACCTGCCCCGGCGGCCGCAGTTCACCTTCGATGCGGAGTTCCATGCCGGCGCCTACTACGTGCAGGAGCCCTCATCGCAGTTTGTCGGGCGGCTGCTCTCGGGTGTCGATATGCGCGGTGCGCGGGTGCTCGACCTCTGCGCCGCACCCGGCGGCAAGAGCACGCTCTACGCCTCGCTGGTCGGGAGCGAAGGGCTCGTTGTCGCCAATGAAATCGACCGCCGGCGGGCGCAGGTGCTTGCCGACAACATCCGCCGCTGGGGCACGGGCAACGTCGTGGTCACGACGGCCGATGCGGCCCGCATGGCGGAGTTCGAGGCGTGGTACGACGTGGTGGCGGTCGACGCCCCCTGCTCGGGCGAGGGGATGTTCCGCAAGGACGACGCCGCGCGCGGCGAGTGGAGCGAGGCGAACGTGCGCCTCTGCGCATCGCGTCAGGATGCCATTCTGCGCGAGGCGTGGCGGGCGCTGCGGCCCGGCGGGACGCTCCTCTACAGCACCTGCACCTTCAACCGCACCGAGGACGAGGGCTCGCTTGAACGTTTTCTTGCATGGGCGGGCGACGAGGTGGCCGAGGCCGGCGAGTTCCCGCTCGCGGAGGAGTGGGGGATTCTCGGCGGCAGGGTCGGAGCCTTCCGCACCTTCCGTTTCTTCCCGCACCGGGCCGAGGGCGAGGGCTTCTTCGCCGCCGTGGCCCGCAAGGCCCCCGATGCCGGCGGTCGGAGCCGCACGCCGCGGCAGCGCCGCGAAGTGCTCGTCGCGGCCGACAAGGCCGCAGCGGCGGAGCTTGCACGCTGGGTCGAGGAGCCCGCGGCGATGCGCTTTGCCGCGGCGGGCGATACCCTCTACGGCTGGTATGCGGCGCAGTACGATGCCGTGCGGAGCCTCTCGGGCGTGCTGCCCGTGATTTATTCGGGAGTGGCCATGGGGCAGCTCTTCAAGGGGCGGCTCAAGCCCGACCCGGCTTTGGCCCTCTTCGCGGGGCTGCGGCGCGATGCCGTGCCGACGGCCGAACTCGGCTCGGAGGATGCGCTGCGCTTCCTGCGCAAGCAGGAGCTTGCAGCGGGGCTCTTTGCCGAAGGCATCAATCTGGTGACGGCGAGCGGCCGGGCGCTGGGATTCGTCAAGCGGATTGGCCCCCGCGTGAACAACCTCTATCCCAATTCGCTGCGCATCCTTCGGCAGCAGGGTGACGGAGAGCCGGCCGGCGAGGGGGAGGCGTAGCCCCGGGGTGCGGTCCGATACGGAGAGCGGGGCCGACCTCATGCTGAGGAAAGCCTTGTGTTGAGGAAACCGGCCCCGAAGGAGATGAAAATATAAACCGTGAAACGAAATAGCGTATGGCAGAGAAGCTTTACTATTCAATGGGCGAGGTGGCCGAGATGTTCGACGTCCGGCCGTCGTTGCTGCGCCACTGGGAGTCGCAGTTCGGCGTGCTGAAGCCCAAGCGGAACAAGAAGGGCAACCGGCTCTTTACGCCGGCCGACATCGAGAACCTGAAGCTGATTTACCACCTGGTCAAGGAGCAGGGCATGACGCTCGAGGGGGCCCGCAAGGCGCTGCGTCAGTGCCGCCGCGAAAAGGAGGTGCCGCGCGACGTGGAGCTGCTCGAGCGGCTGCAGCGCATTCGCGCGCTGCTGGTTGAGGTGCGCGAGGAGCTCAAGGAGCCTGCCGCTTCGCAGGGGCGGACCGTGCTGGTCGATTCGTCGGTCGACGCTTCGGCGGAGCTTCCGACCGATGCCGCAGAGATGGCGCACGGGGAGGCCCCCGAAGAAGCGACTGCGGAGCAGGATGCTTCGGTTGCCGCAGAGGCTGGAACCGCCGCCGAGGCCGAAGCTGCCGCCCCGAAGCGCCGCCGGCGCACCAAACCGGTGGTGAAGTTTGCCGATACGCCCGAGGGTGGAACCCCGGCGGAGGCAGAGGCGGAAGCTGCCGCGCAGACCGAGCCGGGCGCTCCGAAGCGTACGGCACGCCGTCCGCGCCGCGGCAAGAAGGAGGAGGCGGAGCACAAGGAACTCTTCGCCTTCTACGAACAGTCGCTCTTCTGAGGCGCAGCGGCCTGCTGCGGCCGGCAGCGCGCCGCACGTTAACGCAATCATCTGGAAAAAGAAGACAACACTATGAAAATTAAAGATATAACCGACGTAATCGAGCGCTTTGCACCGCTCTCCTACCAGGAGTCCTACGACAACGCGGGGCTGATTGTGGGGCGTCCCGACGACGAGGTGCAGCGGGCGTTGCTGGCCGTCGACGTTACGGACGAGGTGCTGGACGAGGCCGAGCGCGAAGGGTGCGACCTGGTCATCACGCACCATCCCATCATCTTCCATGCGCTCAAGCGCTTCAACTCGGCCGATGCCGTGCAGCGCTGCGTCGAGCGGGCCATCCGCCGCGGCATCGCGCTCTATGCCTGCCATACGAACCTCGACAGCGCCCCCGGAGGGATGAGCTGGCGTCTGGCCGCGATGATGGGCATCGGGGAGCTCCGCGTGCTGCAGCCCTCGGCGGCCGACCCGCAGGTGGGCTTCGGCGTGGTGGGCGAGCTGCCCGAGCCGCTCCCGACGGAGGAGTTCCTGCGCCGCATGCAGCAGCGTCTGGGGCTCAAGGTGGTGCGCCACAGCGACCTGGTGCGCCCTCAGGTGCGGCGCATCGCCCTCTGCACGGGGGCCGGAGCCTCGCTCATGGAGGAGGCCCGCCGCTCGGGTGCCGACCTCTACGTGACCGCCGATTTGAAGTACAACGATTTCATGCTCCCCGACGGAGCCTTCGTGGTGGCGGACATCGGACATTTCGAGAGCGAATATTGCGCAATTGAGCTAATATTTGAGGTTTTATCGAAAAATTTGCTTACCTTTGCGGTCCGCAAGAGTGGATACTCGCGTAATCCGGTGAACTATTTCGTTTAAGTTCAAACAATTATAATATATGGCAACACAGAAAAAGGCCGCCGATGTTGATTATTCGATGCAGGAGAAAATCCTGGCGCTCTATGAGATTCAGAAAATCGACAGCAAAATCGACGAAATCAACAAGGTGAAGGGTGAACTGCCGCTCGAGGTTCAGGACCTCGAGGATGAGCTTGCCGGGCTGAAGACGCGCATCGACAACATCAACTCCGAGATTGAGGAGTTCAATGCGCTCACCAAGCAGCGCAAGCGCGAAATCGACCAGGCGAAGATTCAAATCGCCAACTACAAGGAGCAGCAGAACAACGTCCGCAACAACCGTGAATTCGACGCCATCTCGAAGGAAATCGAGTATCAGGAGCTCGAAATCGAGCTGGCCGAGAAGCGTCTGAAGGAGTACGCCGCCGGTGTGAAGGCCAAGAAGGCTCAGCTGGAGCAGACCGAGGCCGAGCTCAACGAGCGCAATGCCGACCTGACGGTCAAGAAGGGCGAGCTGGAGAGCATCGAGGCCGAAACGGCTCCGCAGGTTGCCGAGTACGAGGCTCAGGCCGAGCAGGCCCGTGCCAAGGTCGACGACCGGCTGCTGGCTGCCTACAACCGCATTCGCCGCAGCGTGCGCAACGGTCTGGCCGTGGTGACGGTGAAACGTGATGCGTGCGGCGGCTGCTTCAACCGTATTCCGCCTCAGCGTCAGATGGATATCCGTGCCGGCAAGAAGATTATCATCTGCGAGTACTGCGGTCGCATTCTGGTGGCAGACCCCGAAGCCGAGCAGTAGTGGACGGCTTCCGGCGTGACGCCGGGAGGTGCATGTGAACAGGGCGGCGGACCCCAAAAGGGCCCGCCGCTTTTTTGTACCTGGAGGGACGGAGCGGTTTTCCGCGTCGGCAGGTGGAACCTTTCGTCTTCGGCGGGGCTGCGGGACGGTATGCCGGCGGCGGAAGAGGAGAAGGTCGACGGAGACGGCGGGGCAGGATGCGTCTGCCGCTTTTTTGTGCCCGGAGGGGCGGAGCGGTTTTCCGCGTCGGCAGGTGTGTCGGCCCGTCCCTTTTCGATGGTGCGGCGGCGTTCCCCTCGATGGGTAGGTGGCAGCAGGGTGGTGCGGTTGGTTGAAACGGCGGGTCAGGCAGTGCCCGTCGTTTTTTTATGTCCGGGCGGTGGCGGCCGGGCACCCCTTGCCCTGCGGTTGCGGGGCGGGACCGGACCGGAAGCATTTGCCCCCCCCTTCCGCCCTCCGGCCGCGGTGGAGCGGCTCCGGGGCGGTCTCGCGCGGGCGGGAACCGAATAATGGCTCGGGAATAACATTTTACGGACGAAAAAGTTCGGACTTTAGCAAATAATCGCTATTTTTGCAAAGTTCTATACCGACGACTAAAATTGCCTTAGATGAAGATAGCCATTGCCCAGTTGAACTACACCATCGGCGATGTGGAGGGCAACACCTCGAAAATCATCGATTCGATTCAAAAGGCCAAAGAGCGTAAAGCCGACCTCGTGATTTTTGCCGAACAGGCCGTGAGCGGAACCCCCGCCTTCGACCTGCTGCGGAAGACGACCTTCCTCGAGTTGTGCGAGGATGCGCTGGTTACCATCGCCTCCTGCTGCGACGGCATCGCCGCCATCGTGGGACTTCCGATTCTGACGTCGCAGGGCACCATCAGCGCCGCCGCGCTCATCCAGGACCGCAAGGTGCTGCGTTACGTGGGCAAGAAGTACATTACGGCCCGCCGCGAGATGGGCTTCCTCGTCGGCTCGAAGGGCTACGAGTATGCCACCATCAAGGGACACAAGTGCGCCATCGTCGTGGGCGACGACCTGAGCCGCGAACGCGACTACGACAAGTCGGTCGAGACGGTCATCTCCATCAACGCCCGCAAGTACGGCCGCGGCACGATGACCTACCGCTACGAGGTGATGCGCAACCTCTCGTTCGTCGAGGGCAAGAACATCGTCATGGTCAACCAGGTCGGCGGCTCGACCGACATCGTCTACGACGGCACGTCGGGCGCCTTCAACAACCGCGGCGAGCTGGTGCTCATGATGAAAAACTTCGAGGAGGACTTCCAGATTTTCGACACCCGCGCCCAGGCCCGTCCCGTCGTCATCCCCACCAGCGGCGAACGTACGCGGCTGGTCTACGAGGCGGCACGCTGCGGACTGCGCGACTTCTTCCTCAAGAACGGCTACCGCAAGGCCTGCATTGGCCTCTCGGGCGGTATCGACTCGGCGGTGGTCGCCTGCCTGGCGGCCGATGCGCTCGGGCACGAGAATGTCCGCGCGCTGCTCATGCCCTCGCAGTTCTCGTCGGACCTCTCGGTCGAGGATGCCAAGGAGCTGGCCGAGAATCTGGGCATCGAATACAACGTCATTCCCATCACGGAAATCTACAAGTCGGTGGTCGACACGCTCACGCCGGTTATCGGCGGACGCGACTTCGACTCCACCGAGGAGAACATCCAGACGCGCATCCGCACGATTCTGCTCATGGCCGTCCAGAACAAGACGGACTACGTGCTGCTCAATTCGTCGAACAAGAGCGAAAACGCGTTGGGTCTCTGCACGCTCTACGGCGATACGGCCGGCGCCTTCAGCCCTACGGGCGACCTCTACAAGAGCGAGATGTACGATGTGGCGCGCTACATCAACCGCACCTTCGGCAACCCCATTCCCGAAAGCATACTCGACAAGGAGCCCTCGTCGGAGCTCCACCCCAACCAGAAGGACAGCGACATTCTGCCTCCCTACGAGGTGGTCGACGCCATCCTCTACCGCATGATTGAGGAGGGGCAGCACCGCGAGGAGATTGTCAACGCGGGTTTCGACTCGGAGGTTGTGGAGAAGATTCACTCGATGATTATGCGCAACGAGAAGAAACGCTACCAGTTCCCGCCCGTGCTGCGCCTTTCGATGTGTTCGTTCGGACACGAGCGGCTGATGCCGCTGACCAACAAGTACGGCGATTAGAACTGTGGCGGAGCTGATTGAACATAGCGGGGTGGTCGAGCGCATCGAAGGGGATGCGGTCCTGGTACGAATCACCTCGCATTCGGCGTGCGGCAGCTGCAAGGCGCGGGCCGCATGCGGTCTGGCCGAGACGCAGGAGAAGATTGTGGAGGTCCACACTCCGGAGTCGGGGAGCTATCATCCCGGCGAGGAGGTGTCGGTGGGAGTGCGGCGGCGCGCAGGTGCCGTCGCGGTCGTATATGCCTATGTGGGAGCCCTTGCCGTGCTGCTTGTGGTGCTGATGGTGAGCAGCCTGGCGCTGGGGTGGAGCGACGGGGCGAGCGCCCTGGCGGCGCTGGCCGGCGTGGCGCTCTACTACGGGGTGCTGGGGCTCTTCCGCCGCAGAATTGAACATACAATTCATTTTACAATAACAAAACACTGATGGAAGTATTACTTTACACAATCCTGACGCTCTGCGTGTTGGGAGTGCTTGCCGCAGTTATTCTCTACGTGGTGGCCCAGAAGTTCAAGGTCGAGGAGGACCCGCGGATTGACCAGGTCGAGAAGATGCTGCCGGGCGCCAATTGCGGCGGTTGCGGCTTCGCCGGCTGCCGCGGCATGGCCGAGGCGCTGGTCAAGCGCGACGACATTTCGGCGCTCTACTGTCCCGTCGGAGGCGGTGACTGCATGAAGGCCGTGGCCGGCTTCCTGGGCAAGGCTGCCGCCGAGAAGGAGCCCCAGGTGGCGACCGTCCGCTGCGGCGGTACGTGTGAGAAGCGCCCCCGCACCAACCAGTTCAACGGAGCACGCTCGTGCGCCGTGGCCGCATCGCTCTACATCGGCGAGACGGGCTGCTCGTTCGGCTGCCTCGGATTCGGCGACTGCGTGACGGCCTGCTCGTTCGATGCCATCCACATCAACCCCTCGACGGGGCTGCCCGAGGTCGACGCCGACAAGTGTACGGCCTGCGGCGCCTGCGTGAAGGCCTGCCCCAAGCAGGTCATCGAGCTGCGCAAGAAGTGGCCAAAGAACCGTGCGGTCTACGTCTCGTGCGTCTCGAAGGACAAGGGTGCCGTGGTGATGAAGGCCTGCAAGGCGGGCTGCATCGGCTGCGGCAAGTGCGCTAAGGTGTGCGCCTTCGGCGCCATCACCGTCGAGAACAACCTGGCCTACATCGACCCGCAGAAGTGCAAGCTCTGCCGCAAGTGCGTGAACGAGTGCCCGACGGGCGCCATCCGCCTGGTGGGCATGGAGCCGCTGCCCAAGGCCCCCAAGACGGCGCCTGCAGCCGCTCCGGCCGCCGCTCCTGCTGCCAAACCTGCCGCTGCTCCGGCCGCCAAGCCTGCAGCAGCACCTGCAGCGGAGAAGCCCGCCGCAGAGGCCAAGGCCGCACCGGCCGCAAAGAAGACGGATGCCGAATAATTAACCGCTAAAATTCAGATTCCGAGATATGAAGACATTTCCGAAAGGCGGAGTCCATCCGTCGGAAAACAAACTGAGCTGCGCGAAGCCCATCGAGGTCCTTCCGCTGCCCGACGTGGTGACGATTCCCCTGTCGCAGCATATCGGCGCGCCCGCGGTTGCCAAGGTGGCCAAGGGCGACAAGGTGCTGACCGGTCAGCTCATCGCCGAGGCGGGCAGTTTCATGTCGGCGAACATCCACTCGCCGATTTCGGGTACGGTGACCGCCGTGGAGCCCGTGGCCAACGGCCAGGGCGTGCGTCAGATGAGCATCGTCATCAAGCGCGAGGGCGACGAGTGGGCCGAGGGCATCGACCGCACGCCGGAGCTGGTGCGCGAGTGCACGCTCGAGCCGCAGCAGATTATCGTCCGCATCAAGGAGGCCGGTATCGTCGGCATGGGCGGTGCGACCTTCCCCACGCATGTGAAGCTTTCGGTGCCTCCCGGCAAGAAGGCCGAGGCACTCATCATCAACGGCGTCGAGTGCGAACCCTACCTCACGTCGGACCATCGCACGATGCTCGAGCGGGGCGAACAGCTGCTCGTCGGCGTGACGATTCTCAAGCGTGCGCTCGGTGTCGAGCGCGCCTACGTCGGCGTGGAGAACAACAAGCCCGATGCCATCGAGCATCTGCGCCGTCTGGCGGCCGGATACGAGGGCATCGAGATTGTGCCGCTGCGCGTGAAGTATCCGCAGGGCGGTGAGAAACAGCTCATCGCCGCCATCATGGGCCGCGAGGTACCTCCTCCGCCCGCACTGCCCATCGACGTGGGTGCGGTGGTCTGCAACGCCTCGACGACGGTGGCCGTCTACGAGGCTGTGCAGAAGCACAAGCCCCTCATCGAGCGGGTGGTCACCATCACCGGCAAGGGGATGAAGGAGCCCAAGAACCTGCTCACGCGCATGGGTACCCCCATCTCGACGCTCATCGAGGCGGCCGGAGGTCTTCCCGCCGATGCGGGCAAGGTCATCAACGGCGGTCCGATGATGGGTCGTGCGATGATTAACCTCGAGGCCCCGGTGACGAAGGGCTGCTCGGGCATCACCGTCATGAGCGGCCGCGACGCCGTGCGCCGCACCGCCTCGCAGTGCATCAAGTGCGCCAAGTGCGTGTCGGCCTGCCCGATGGGTCTGGAGCCCTACTTCCTCTCGAAGATGACCCAGAAGAAGAACTGGGACGAGGTCGAGGCCCGCATGATTACCTCGTGCATCGAGTGCGGCTGCTGCCAGTCGACCTGCCCGGCCTACCTGCCGCTGCTCGACTGGATTCGTCTGGGCAAGCAGACCGTCATGGGCATCATCCGCGCGCGGGCTGCCGCCAACGCTCCTAAAAAGTAAATGAAAATAAACGATAAAGTTATGGCAAACAAACTTGTTGTCGCTCCCGCGCCCCACGTGCAGACGACGCAATCGACGAGCGTCATCATGCGCGACGTCATCATCGCGTTGTTGCCTGCGCTGGCGGTCTCGACGGTGGTCTTCGGCCTCAACGTGCTCTGGGTCACGGCGCTGTCGGTCGCGTGCTGCGTGTTGTTCGAATACCTGATTCAGCGATTCCTGGTCCAGGGCCCCGTGACCGTGGGTAACCTTTCGGCCGTGGTGACGGGCATGCTGCTGGCCTTCAACCTGCCGGCGACGATTCCCTGGTGGATTGTCGTCATCGGCGCCTTCGTCGCCATCGCCATCGCCAAGATGACCTTCGGCGGCCTGGGCAAGAACCCCTTCAACCCGGCACTCGTGGGCCGTGTCTTCCTGCTGATTGCCTATCCCGTGCAGATGACCACCTTCCCCATGCCGGTCAACGGCTCGTTTGACGCACTGTCGGGCGCCACGCCGCTGGCGGTCGTCAAGCACGGTGCGGCCGGTCCCGACGTGCTCGGCGTGCAGGACCTGCTGCTGGGCAACATGCCCGGTTCGATGGGCGAGGTGGCCGCGCTGGCGCTGCTGTGCGGCTTCGTCTATCTGCTCTGGCGCCGGGTCATCACGTGGCACATCCCCGTGACGGTACTCGTGACGATGGCGCTCTTCGCCTTCATCGTGGCGCTCTGCCGCGGTGGTGAGCCGTCGCTGCTGTGGCAGCTGCCGCTCTTCCACGTGCTGGCCGGCGGTGCCCTGCTGGGCTCGATTTTCATGGCTACCGACTACTCGACCTCGCCCATGACGGTCAAGGGCGGCGTGATTTTCGCCGTCGGCATCGGTGTCATCACCATGCTCATCCGTCTGTGGGGTGCCTATCCCGAAGGCATGTCGTTCGCGATTCTGATTATGAACGCCGTCGTGCCCCTGATTAACAAATATGTGAAACCCGCGCGCTTCGGCGTGAAATAACAGGAGGCCTTAAGATTATGGAAAGTACACTTAAGAACATGGTTGCGGTGCTCTTCGGCATCACGCTGGTGGCTTCGGCCGGTGTGGGCGTGGTGAACATGATTACCGTGGAGCCCATTGCCCAGTCGAAGCAGGCCGCCACGACGGCGGCGCTGACCGAGGTGCTGCCTCCGTTCGACGAGACGACGAGTGAGGAGCTCACCATCGACGAGATGCCCATCACGGTCTACACCGCCACGAAGGGCGGCGTGGTGGCCGGCTATGCCGTGCAGTCGATGTCGAAGCTGGGCTTCGGCGGTGCGGTGCGCATGATGGTGGGCTTCGACCCCGACGGCCGCGTGGTCAACATCAACGTGCTGGAGCAGACCGAGACCCCGGGCCTCGGTACCAAGATGTGCGACGAGGGCAACCCGCTGCTGGGCAGCGTCAAGGGGCAGCGCCTCGAGGATAAGCAGCTCGTCGACGGCAAGCTGGCGGTCCGCAAGGACGGCGGCGACGTGGACGCCCTGACGGCTGCCACCATCTCGTCGCGCGCCTATGTCGATGCCGTCAACCGGGCCTGGATGGCCTACAAGAGCGTAGCGACGGGCACACCCGCCACCGACGTGGCGTCGGGCGCCTCGCAGCAAACCAACAACGAGCCTGCGGCTCAGGAAGGAGGTCAAAATGAATAAACTGCAAATCATTCTCAGCGGCATCATCAAGAACAACCCGACCTTTGTACTGGTGCTGGGCATGTGCCCGACGCTCGGTACGACCACCTCGGCGGCCAACGGCATGGGTATGGGTCTGGCCACCATGGCGGTGCTCATCATGTCGAACCTGGTGATTTCGCTCATCAAGAACATCATCCCCGACAAGGTCCGCATCCCGGCCTTCATCGTGGTCATCGCCTCGTTCGTGACCATCATCCAGATGCTCATGGAGGCCTTCGTTCCGGGGCTCTACAAGGCGCTGGGCGTCTTCATCCCGCTCATCGTGGTGAACTGCATCATCCTGGGCCGCGCCGAGGCCTTCGCCTCGAAAAACTCGCCTTTCGACTCGATGCTCGACGGTGTGGGCATCGGTCTGGGATTCACCCTCTCGCTGACGGTCATCGGCGCCGTGCGCGAGGTTCTGGGCAGCGGTGCCATCTTCGGCATCAACCTCGGCATCGCGGATGTCATGCCGCTGGTCTTCGTCCTTGCGCCGGGCGGCTTCCTCACGCTCGGATACCTGATGGTCCTGTTCAATAAATTAGCCAAGAAGTAGCCATGGAAATATCCTATTTCGCAATCATTATCGGCGCCATCTTCGTCAACAACGTCGTGCTGGCGCAGTTCCTCGGCATCTGCCCCTTCCTCGGCGTCTCGTCGAAGGTTGAGACGTCGCTGGGCATGGGCGCCGCCGTGACCTTCGTCATGGCGCTTACGGCCGTGGTGGCGTGGCCCATCCAGACCTACATCCTGGTGCCGCTCCACATCGAATACATGCAGACGATTGTCTTCATCCTGGTCATCGCGGCTCTGGTGCAGATGGTCGAAATCATGCTCAAGAAACTCTCTCCGTCGCTCTATCAGGCGCTGGGCATCTTCCTGCCGCTCATCACGACCAACTGCGCCGTGCTGGGTGTGGCCATTCTGATGATTCAGAAGGAGTTCAACCTGCTGCAGAGCGTCGCCTACTCGGTCTCGACGGCTCTGGGCTTTGCTCTGGCGCTGGTGCTCTTCGCCGGCATCCGCGAGCGTCTGGAGTTCGAGGAGGTTCCCAAAGGCTTCCGCGGTGTCCCCATCGCGCTCATCACGGCCAGCATTCTGGCCATGGCCTTCATGGGCTTTTCGGGTCTGGTCTGAGACCCGGCAACGGTTCCACCGCGAAGACCGCTCCCCGAGGGGCGGTCTTCTCTGCATTCCGGGGCACGCTTTTTGTGCACGGCCGACTTTTTTCGCCGTAAAAACTTCGTTTCTTGCGCCAAGATTGTTAATTTTGCGCTATTATCGAATAAAACCCACCGAAGTCAATGGATAAGGTCATCAAACTTCACGACCGGAAGTTCCGGGTCATGATTCCCGCCGCGAAAATCGACGAGGCGGTCACGGCCGTCGCGCAGCGCATCAATGCGGACTATGCCGACAAGGATACGCCGCTTTTTGTCGGGGTGCTGAACGGTTCGTTCATGTTCATGAGCGACCTCATCAAGAAAATCGAGTTCAACAGCGAGCTGTCGTTCGTCAAGCTGGCCTCGTACGAAGGGACGCAGACCACGGGCGACGTGAAGTGCCTCATCGGACTCAACCAGTCGCTCGAGGGGCGCCACGTGATTATCGTCGAGGACATCGTCGACACGGGCGAGAGCATCGAGCGGATGGTTCGCGACCTGGAGAAACTCCATCCGGCCAGCATCGCCGTCTGCACGCTCTTCTTCAAGCCGGGCTCCTACCGCAAGCAGATTCCCATCGATTATCGGGCGATGGAAATCGGCAACGAGTTCATCGTAGGCTACGGTCTGGACTACAACCAGCTGGGCCGCAATCTGAAGGATATCTACGTGGTGACCGAATGATGGGCGAGGTGACGAACAACATCGTGGAGTTGCTCGACGGCGGGCGGCTGCTTCCGCTGGTCGAGGATTTCTATACCATCCAGGGCGAGGGGTACCATACGGGCAAGGCGGCCTACTTCATCCGTCTGGGCGGCTGCGACGTGGGGTGCCGCTGGTGCGACGCCAAGTATACGTGGAATCCGCGCCTCTATCCCCCGGTCGAGGTGGCGACCATTGTTGCGCGGGCTACGGCCTGTGCGGCGCAGGCCGTCGTGGTCACGGGCGGCGAGCCGCTGCTCTATCCGCTCGGCGTGCTGACCTCGGAGCTGCGCGCCCGTGGGCTTGAACTCTTCCTCGAAACCTCGGGTTCGCACCCCTTCAGCGGCGAGTTCGACTGGGTATGCCTCTCGCCCAAACGGCAGCAGCCCCCTCTGGAGGAGGCCTATGTGCGTGCCGACGAGCTGAAGGTGATTGTCGAGCGGGCCGAGGATTTCGCGTGGGCCGAGCAGAACGCCGCCCGCGTGCGTCCCGAGTGCCGGCTCTACGTACAGCCCGAATGGAGCGTCTCGGAGCAGGTGATGCCGCTGCTGGTCGAGTATGTCAAGGCCAACCCGCGCTGGAACATCTCCATCCAGGCACACAAGTACATGCATATTCCTTAACCCCTCTGTCCCAATCGAAGATGACCCTCCATTTCGGACGCAAGTTCTGGCGGTTTCTGACCACCGTCGTGGTGCTCTTCATGCTCTTCGTGGTGGGACGCAATCTGGTCCATGCCGTGAAAATCAAGGGGCAAATCGGGACGCTGCGGCGTCAGGCCGAGGAGTATCGCGAGAAAATCGCCCAGGACAGCACGCTCGTCGAGCGGCTGCGCTACGACGACTACCTCGAGGAGTATGCCCGCGAGCGCTACGGCATGCAGCGGCGCGACGAGCGGGTCTTCCTCATGGATGATTGAGCGGCCGGCAGGCTCCGGGGCCGGGTTGCGTGAGGCTTGTGCGCACCGGGCAGTGACAGGGGAGGGGCTGGACAGGACAGGCCCCGATTGATGAATCGGGAGAGTCAGACAGACCGTGCTGCGTTGAAGAAGCACCGGGTCGGACAGGGCAGGCCGTGTGGGGTGTCCGAACGGGATACGAAAGCGATAAAAAACAGGGGAGAGCGTCCGAAGACGCTCTCCTCTTTATTTTCGGGACTGCGCGGCTTTTGGATGTGCCGCGCAGCTTCATCTGGTGGAGTATCGTGCTGTTGTGGATAACCGTGCGACGGGGCGGCGGTGTGCGGCGGAGCCGGTTGCGGAGCGTGTCAGTAGTGGTGGAACCCCTGCCAGTCGAGCGGACTGGGCGTGCCGTGCTCGCACCAGCGCAGCTCGTGCGTTCCGGTGATGCGGCCCAGCGGGTAGAGCGGCGCCCCGAAGCGGGCCTCGAAGGCCTCCATGAGCGAATCGACCCCCGACGCCTCGGCGCAGAGCAGCAGCTTGTAGTCCTCGCCGGCGCAGGCCGCCGTCCGCAGGTCGATGCCCGGGGCGGTCGGGATGCGCTCCAGGTCGATGTCGGCGCCGACGCCCGAGCACTCCATGATGTGGCGCACGTCCGAGGCCAGACCGTCCGAGAGGTCCATCATGGCCGTCACCTCGCTCCTCGTGCCGAGCCAGAGCCCCTCGTCTACCTGGGGACGGGGCATGCGGTGGATGGCGGCGCAGGGCGTGTCGCAGCGCCCCTGGAGCAGGTCCTGCAGCCCGGCGCCCGATTCGCCCAGCAGCCCGGCCGTGAGCAGCACGTCGCCCGGGCGGGCGCCGCTGCGCCGCTTGATGCAGCCGTCGGCGGCCCGGCCGATGGCCGTCACGTTGATGGTGACGCCCCCCTTCGAGGCGGTCGTGTCACCTCCGATGAGGGCGACTCCGTACTCTTCGGAGAGCGCACGGTAGCCCTCCATGAACTCCTCAGCCCACGCCCCGGCAGCATCGGCCGGCAGCGCGATGGAGAGGAGCGTCGCTACGGGGCGGCCCCCCATGGCGGCAACGTCGCTCAGATTGACGGCAAGCGATTTGCAGCCCAGCTCGCGGGCCGTGGTTGCGTGGCGCAGGAAGTGCACCCCCTCGGTCAGCAGGTCGGCCGTGAAGAGCAGCGATTCGCCGCCCTGGAGCGGCAGTACGGCGCAGTCGTCGCCGATGCCCTCGAAGCCGTTGTCGGGCAGCGCGGCGAAGAGCGTGCGTATGTGGTCGATGAATCCGAATTCGGTCATGGTGGTCTGTTTGCTTTTGTCTCTGTGCGGCGCGCGGCTGCTTGCGCGAGGGAGATGCCCCGCCGTGCAGCTGCAGCGTCGGAACCGAAACGTCACGCAAAGGTATCGAAAATAATCGAATAATGTTGTATCTTTGCCCGGAGAATGGTCCCGCCGCGGAGCGGGACCGCAGCCTCAGTCCAACGATGAAGATTCTGATTCTCAACGGTCCCAACCTCAACCTGCAGGGGCGGCGCGACCGCGCGGTCTATGGCGCGGAGACGCTCGACGACCTCATGCGACGCCTTGCGGAACGCTATCCCGACGTCGAATTCATCCACTTCCAGTCCAACGTCGAGGGGGAACTCATCGATGCGCTCCAGCGCGCCGAGCAGACGTGCGACGGGGTGGTGCTCAACGCCGGCGGCTATACCCACACCTCTGTGGCGCTGCGCGATGCGGTCGATGCGGTTGCGGTGCCGGTCGTCGAGGTGCACATCTCGTCGATTCTCGCCCGCGAGGAGTTCCGCCACACCTCGTTGCTGGCTCCCGTCGTTGCGGGCTCCATCATGGGATTCGGCATGGACTCCTACCTGCTGGGTGTCGAGGCGCTGAGGCTCAAACGGAACGAACAACAGATTTAACGAGACAATACATGTACAGAAAGAAAAGAACCAAGGTGGTTGCGACGATGTCGGATTTCCGTTGCACCGAACAGTTTGTCCAGGAGCTCTACGATGCAGGTATGGATGTCGTGCGCATCAACTCGGCCCACGTGAGCGAGGAGAGCGCCACGCGCATCGTGGAGACGGTGCACCGCGTCAACCCCTCCATTCCGATTATGATAGATACCAAGGGCCCCGAGATTCGGGTGACGACCATCGCCGACGAGTACGGCAACGGCATCCACTTCCAGGTGGGTGACATCGTGAGCGTCCGCGGCTCGATGGGCGACGACCTCACTACGCGCAAGGTGGTCTACATGAACGTCCCGACCATCGTCCGCGACATCCCCGTCGGGGCGCGCATGCTCATCGCCGACGGCGAGATGGAGATTCGCGTCCTGGAGAAGAGCGACGATGAGCTCCGCTGCGAATTTACGGTGGGTGGCTGCATGCGCTCGCGCAAGAGCGTCAACGTGCCGGGCGTCTCGATTGACCTTCCGTCGGTTACGGAGAAGGACCGCCGCTTCATCGAGTGGGCCGTGCGCAACGACGTTGACTTCATCGCCCACTCGTTCGTGCGCAGCGCCCGCGACGTGGCCGCCGTGCAGGAGATTCTCGACGCGCACCGGAGCCCGATTAAGATTATCTCGAAAATCGAGAACCAGGAGGGTCTGAACAACATCGACGAGATTATCGAGGCGTCGTACGGCATCATGGTGGCCCGCGGCGACCTGGGTGTCGAGCTGCCGGCCGAGGCGATTCCCAATACGCAGCGCCGCATCGTCGAGAAGTGCATCGCCGCCAAGCGTCCGGTGATTATCGCCACGCAGATGCTCTACTCGATGGTGAAGAACCCCCGCCCGACGCGGGCCGAGGTGAGCGACGTGGCAAGCGCCATCTACGAGCGTGTCGACGCCGTGATGCTGAGTGACGAGACGGCCATGGGCGACTATCCCGTGCAGGCCGTCGAGACGATGTCGCGCGTGGCGCGCGAGATTGAGCGCGACGAGACGCACTTCGCCCCGATGATTGACATGAACATGGTCTCGGTCAACCACGAAATCACTGCCCAGCTGGCCCGTACGGTGGTCCGCGCCAGCACCAACCTGCCGGTGCGCTATGTGGTGCTCGACACCAAGACAGGGCGTACGGGCCGCTACGTGGCCGCCTTCCGCGGCCGCAAGCCCGTTGTGGCGGTCTGCTACCAGCGCCACGCACAGCGCATCCTGGGCCTCTCGTACGGCGTGGTGGCCATCCTGCGCAACCAGCAGGTCAACGACAAGTACCACTTCCTCATCGACGCCATGGAGTTCATCGACCAGTATACGAAGCTCGACGAGGAGGACCTGCTGGCCATCGTCGGCGGCAGCTTCGGTCCCGACGGCGGCGCGTCGTATGTCGAGCTGGCCAACGTGCGCAACATCCGTCACCGTAACGAGGAGATTGCCGCCGGCATGGTGCGCTGACCTGCGGACCGGTCGGAGGGCGTATGGAGCGAACGGACAAGCGAAGAAACCAGTAGCTGAAAGGGGGTACGACGATGGGCAGCGGTGAGCTGAAGGTCAAGGTTGCGCGCGGCGTGGCGTGGAGTATCGGCGAGAAGGTCGGTACGATGCTCCTCCAGATGGGGGTGAGCATCGTCGTGCTGCGCTTGCTCACGCGCGAGGACTTCGGTCTGATTGCTATTTTGACCGTCTTCTCGACCTTTGCGCTGGTGGTCGTCGACAGCGGCTTCTCGCAGACGCTCGTGCGCCGCACCTCGCCGCTGCAGGAGGACTACAAGTCGGTCTTCCTCTTCAACGTGACGGTGTCGGTGGCGCTCTACCTGCTGCTGGTGGCCCTTTCGCCGCTTCTGGCGCGCTACTACGCCATGCCCGAGCTGACGGCCCTTGCTCCGGTCTTCTTCCTGCTGCTGCCGGTCAATGCCCTGTGCGTCATCCAGCAGACGCTCTTCACGCGGCAGTTCCGCTTCGCCCTGCTCTCGAAGGTCACCTTCGCCGCCTCGCTGGTGAGCGGCGTGGCGGCCGTGGCGCTGGCGCTGGCCGGCTTCGGTGTCTGGAGCATCGTGGCGCAGCGGGTGCTGCAGATGGCCGTGCGGGCGCTGCTGCTCTGGTGGCTCAGCTCGTGGCGCCCGTCGGGTAGCTGGAGCGTCGGTTCGCTGCGCCGCATGGCCCCCTACAGCTTCAGCCTGATGGCCTCCGACCTCTTCGCTGCGCTCTACACCAAGATTCCGCAGCTCTTCATCGGCAAGCTCTACACCCCGGCGACGCTGGGCAGCTACGACCAGGCGCAGAAGCTCAAGGACCTGCCCATCACCTCGACCATGCAGGCCGTGCAGGGGGTCATCTTCCCGGCGCTGGCCAAAATCAAGCACGATGCGGCAAAGTTCGCCGAGAGCTACCGCCAGATTGTGATGGTGGTTGCCTATGCGCTCTTTCCCGTCATGGCGGGCATGGCGGCCATTGCACAGGACATGTTCGCCGTGCTGGTCGGCCGGCAGTGGCTGCCGGCGGTGCCCTACTTCGAGGTGCTGTGTCTTGCGGGCCTCTTCTGGCCGGTGGCGATGGTGGCCTACAACGTGCTGAAGGTGAAGGCCGACGGAAGGACCATCTTCCGGCTCGAGGTGGCCAAGAAGGCCGTTCTGACGGTGATTTTCATCGTGACGATTCCCCGCAGCGTGATGGCCGTCGTCTGGGGACTGGCCCTCTACGGGCTGCTCGAGATGCTCATCAACGTGGCCGCCTCGCTGCGCCTTACGCTCTTCACCTTCGGACGCTTCCTCCGCACGCTGCTTCCCGTGGCGGCGGTGACGGCGCTCATGTTCCTGCTCGTGCGACTGACGGAGCTCTACGGCCCCGCCAACGACCTGCTGCGGCTGGTGCTCGAGGTGGTGGTCGGCGTGGCGATCTATGTCGGGCTGTCGGCCCTCTTCCGGCTCGAGGCCTTCGGCGAGGTGGTCGGCCTGGTGCGCCGGCAGCTGCAGCGTCGGCGGTAAGCTCTGCGCAACAAAACGAGGAGCGGGTGTCCCGACCGGGACACCCGCTCCTCGTTTTGTTGTTCGGCGGGTCATTTCGCCGCCCGCAGCCCTCAGGTGTAGAGCCTCGGCGTGCAGATGCCGCGCAGTACGGCCAACGCGTTGCTCATGAGCGCCTCCAGCTCGTTCTCGCCCGGGTAGACCGTAACGGGAGCGATGAAGGAGCAGCGTTGACGGATGGCATCCGTCACGGGGGCGTTGTAGGCGATGCCGCCCGTGAGGACGATGCCGTCGACCTTGCCCTCGAGCACGGCGGCCATGGCGCCGATTTCCTTCGAAATCGTGTAGCACATCGCCTCGATGAAGCGCTTGGCCTCCTCGTCGCCGGCGCGCATGCGCTCCATGACCGACATGACCGAGTTGGTGCCCAGGTGGGCCACCATGCCCCCCTTGCCGGCCAGCAGCCGCTCCACGTCGTGGCGCGTGTAGCGCCCCGAGAAGCAGAGGTCGGCCAGCCCCGAGGTGGGCAGCGAACCGGCACGCTCGGGAGCAATCGGTCCGTCGCCGTCGAGGGCGTTGTTCGTGTCGACCATGCGGCCCCGCTTGTGGGCCGTCACCGAGATGCCGCCGCCCAGATGCGCCACGATGAAGTTGTGCTCCTCGTAGACCAGCCCCACGCGTTCGCAGTGGAGCCGCACGGTCGCCTTCTGGTTGAGCGCATGGAGAATCGAGCGGCGCGGGCAGTCGGGCAGTCCGCTCATGCGGGCTACGTCGTCCATCTCGTCGACCACCACCGGGTCGGCGATGTAGGCCTTCACGCCGGCCATGGCCGCGATGTCGGCCGCCAGCAGTCCGCCCAGATTCGAGGCGTGCTCGCGCGAGGCGTGGCGCAGGTCGTGACGCATGGCGTCGTTGACCTCGTAGACTCCGGCCGGAATGGGCTTCACGAGCCCGCCGCGGCCGATGACCACCGCCAGTTCGCGGATGTCAAAGTGCTGTTCGCGCAGCGCCGAGAGGATGATTTCACGGCGCCAGTCGAGTTGCGAAATGATGTCGTCGAAGCGGGCAATCTCCTCGGCCGAGTGGCGGAGCGTCAGCTCCAGCAGCGGATGCTCGTCGTCGTAGAGGGCGACCTTGGTCGAGGTGGAGCCCGGGTTGATGGCTAAAATCTTGGAACCCATAAAAGCAGTTTCAGGTTGGTTGGTTTCGGTTCGTCGGTGGGTTCCCGATTATTTCGCAGCCAGGCAGGCCAGTGCAATCGAATAGAGCTTGGTGAGGCTCGTGTCGCCGCGCGAGGTGAGCACGCAGGGAACCTTCGTACCCATCACCATGGCAGCCAGCTCACCGCCGCAGAGGTGCGATGCGCACTTGAAGAAGACGTTTGCCGACTCCAGGTTGGGGAAGAGCAGGCAGTCCGGGTCGCCGGCTACCGACGAGCCCTTCACCTTCTTGTGCTCGGCAACCTCCTTGTAGAGCGCCACGTCGAGCGACAGCGGGCCGTCGATGATGACGTTGCCCAGCTGGCCGCGGTCACCCATCTTGGCCAGCAGCGCGCCTTCGGTCGACGAGATGACGTTGGGCAGCACCTGCTCCGAGGGGGCGATGCAGGCAATCTTCGGCGTGGTGATGCCCAGCAGGTTGGCCGTAGCCGAGAGGTATCCGATTTGCTTCATCTTCTGCTTGAAGTCGGGCAGCGGAATGACCGCCACGTCGGAGATGACGAGCAGCTTGTGGTAGCTCTTCATCTCGACAATCGAGACGTGGCTCAGCACGCCCTTGGGCGGGAAGAGACCGGCGTCCTTGTTCAGAATGCCTCGCATGTACTTGTCGGTCGAGACCAGACCCTTCATCAGCACGTCGGCATTGCCTACAACCACTGCGGAAACGGCCTGCTGCACGCACTTCACGTCGTTGGGCTCGTTGACGATGTTGAAGACCTTGATGTCGATGTCATTGTCGCGGCATACCTGCTCGATGACCTCCTTGTCACCGTAGAGCGTGGGCTCCACGAGACCCTCCTTGTAGGCGTTGTAGACCGCCTCGAGCGTGTGCGAATCCTGTCCGTAGGCCACGGCAAGGCGCTTTCTGCCCTTCTTTCTCGCCTCTTCGACGATTTCGGTAAGATGCTTAATCATAACGTTCTATGAATGTGTTTTTTGTGTGGTTGTGTCGTTTGGAACGGAGCCTCCGGAACCCTGCGGTGCTTCACTTCGCGAAGTCTCATCCTGCGGAGCTTCACCCTGCGTAGCCGGCCCGTGTCGCCGCTTGCCGCCGGAGTCCGGAAGCCTCGCTTCGTCGTCCGGACCGGGTCAGCGCACCAGCTCGTAGGTGTCCGTTGCGATGACCAGCTCCTCGTTGGTGGCAATCATCGCCACCTTCACGCGCGAGTCGGGCGTCGAGAGCAGCTTGTCCACGCCGCGTGCGCCGCGGTTGGCCTCGCAGTCGAACTTCACGCCCATGAACTCGAGCCCCGTGGCTACGGCTTCGCGCATCTCGGAGGAGTTCTCGCCCACGCCGCCCGTGAAGACAATCAGGTCGACGCCCCCCATCTCGGCGGCATACTCGCCGACGAACTTCTTGATGCGGCGGTAGTGCATGTCGCGGGCGATGATGGCGCGCTCGTCACCGCGGTCGTAGGCGGCGTCGATGTCGCGCATGTCGCTCGAGAGGTCGGTCAGACCCAGCACGCCCGACTTCTTGTTCATCATCTCGTCGAGCTGTGCGTAGCTCATTCCCTCCTTCTGTCCGATGAAGGTGATGGCTGACGGGTCGACGTTGCCGCAGCGCGTACCCATCACCAGACCGTCGACCGGCGAGAAGCCCATCGACGTGTCGAACGACTTGCCGTTGAGGATGGCCGTCACCGAGGCCCCGTTGCCGATGTGGCAGGTGATGATTTTCGAGTGCTCGAAGTCCAGCCCGGCCAGCTTGGCACCCACCTTGGCCACATACTTGTGGCTCGTTCCGTGGAAGCCGTACTTGCGGACGCGGTACTTGTCGTAGTAGGCGTGGGGCAGTGCGTAGAGGTAGTTCACCGCCGGAATCGTCTGGTGGAACGAGGTGTCGAAGACGGCTACCTGGGGCGTGCCGGGGAGCACCTTCTCAATCGAGAGGATACCTTCGAGGTTGGCGGGGTTGTGCAGCGGGGCGATGTCGAACAGGCGGCGGATTTTCTCCTTGACCTCCTCGTCGACCAGGCAGCTGGCCGGGAAGAACTCGCCTCCGTGGGCCACGCGGTGGCCGACGGCCTTCACCTCGTCAAGCGAGGCGATGACGCCGTGTGCGGGGTCCGTCAGTGCGTCGAGCACCAGACGGATGCCGGTCGTGTGGTCGGGAATCGGCTGGTGCAGCTCGAACTTCTCCTTGCCGACGGGCTTGTGGGTCAGGTCGCCTTCGGCCAGGCCGATACGCTCGACAAGGCCTTTCGCGAGCAGCTTGCTCGACGCGGGCTCCATGTCGATGACCTGATACTTAATCGACGAGGAACCGCAGTTCAATACCAAGATTACCATATTGTTGTCTGTTTTTTAGAATTTGCTCTTCCGGTGATTCGTCTGTCCGGATGAGGTCGCAGGAGCCGGCGCCTGCCGGGGTGTCGGACCTTGCCGCCGCAGCTCCCTGTCGGGACGGCTGTGTTGAGGCTTCTCCGGAGCCGGCGGCAGGCGGGGTCTCCCCTCCGGCCGGCTCGGTTTCACGAATCATCAATAAAAGTAGAGATTCTTTTTAATTTATGCAAATTTAAGGAAAAAATGCTTGCGGATTGTTATCTGAAAGGCCGTTTTTTAGATTTTTTTCTCTTCTGCTCTGACCGGTTTGTCCTGCACGGCGGTTGGGGCGGGGCGTGAAGGTGCGGCCGCATCCGGACAGGACGCGGAAGGTTGGAGTGTGCATGCGGTCGGGTTGGGGTGTGGCCGGGCGGGAGCCGGAACGGCTGCCGACAGTGGAAGTGTAAAACGGTTGCGGCCGGAGGTCGCAGCTGGATGCCGGAGCGGCCGCGCCCGATGCCGGTATGCTGCAGTCGGACCCGGTGAATTCAGGGGCCGGACCCGGGGGTGGATTCAGGAGGAGGATGTGGAGGCTGGGCTCGGACTTGGGGGTGGGGCTCGGACTCAGGGCTCGAACTTGTAGCCGACGCCCTTGACCGTGACGATGTGGTCGTCACCGATTTTCTGGCGCAGCTTGCGGATGTGCACGTCGATGGTGCGGTCTCCCACGACCACCTCGCTGCCCCAGATGCTGCTGTAGATTTCCTCGCGCGAGAAGAGCTTCCCGGGTGACGAGCTGAGCAGGTCGAGCAGCGCGAACTCCTTGCGCGGCAGGGTGATTTCGTGCCCGTTGCAGCGCACCGAGTAGCGGTCGCGGTCGACCGTGACGCCCTGTTCGGCCGCCGGTGCGGTATCGGTGTCGGGGTCGACCCGCTTGAGCAGCGCCTGCACGCGGCTGACGAGCAGCTTCATGGGAATGGGCTTGGTCAGGTAGTCGTCGGCTCCGGCATCGAACCCCTTCAGCTGCTCCTCCTCCTCGCCCAGCGCCGAGAGGAAGACCACCATCGTCTGCTTCAGCTCGGGCTCCTGGCGGATGGCGCGGCAGGTCTGCGCCCCGTCCATGACGGGCATCATCCGGTCGAGCAGAATCAGATGGGGGTGGTGCTCCCGGGCCAGACGCAGCGCCTCGGCGCCGTTTTCGGCCGTATAGACCTCGTACCCTTCGCGCTGGAGGTTGTAGCGGATGAATTCGAGGATGTCCACTTCGTCGTCGGCTATCAGGATGCGGTATTTCATGGTCGAGGAGTTTGGTTGGGGCAGGTGGCTGTCCGCACCTTCCGGGAGCACCTCCCGCAGCGTTGCGCGGGGGTCGGTCGGGCGGGCCGGCGGGGCCAATCTTCTGCGAAGGTACGAAAATTTCCGGGGAAAACCTTCGGCGGCACGGGAAAAATGGTTATCTTTGCGTGATTCATATTATTTCCTTTGCGGAACCTTAAAACGCTTGATTGAAATGGCTACTGAGAATCCGAATCTTCCTGCTCCCGAGGAGCAAGTCAGCAAGGTTGCTGAAGATGTGCAGCATGATGCTCCCGTAGAGACCGCCCAAACCGTCGCAGCCGCCGCTCCGGCGTCTGCGGAGCCTGCGCCTGCCGCCGTTGCGGAGGCGCCCGCCCGCGCCGCTCAGGGCGAAGGGGTGGATTTTACGGACGAGGAGGCCGCTCTTGCGGCCGAGCAGGCAGACCTGTCGCTGGGCGAGGAGCCTGCAGCCGAGGAGGAGGGCGAAGCCGATGCCGAGGCGCTACAGGCCGCTGCCTCGGACCGCTTCGTGGGCAAGAGCAAGCAGGAGCTGCTGGAACTCTTCGCCCGGATGCTCGAGGAGCAGCCCGTGCAGACGCTCCGCCGCGATGTCGAGGCATTGAAGGTAGCTTTCTATAAACTTCGCCGCGCCGAGGTCGAGGCGGCACGCCGGGCCTTTGTCGAGGCCGGCGGCAAGGAGGAGGAGTTCACCCCGGCGGTGGACGGCTCCGAGGCGCGCCTGAAGGACCTCATCCGCGAATACCGTACGCGCCGCGACGCCTTCCTGGCCAACCTCGAGCAGGAGAAGGAGGAGAACCTCAAGGTCAAGCTCGGCATCATCGAGGAGCTCAAGGCGCTGGTCAACTCCGACGAGACGCTCAACCATACCTTCACCCGCTTCCGCGAACTGCAGCAGCGCTGGAAGGAGACCGGTCCGGTACCCCAGCAGCAGGTCAAGGACCTGTGGGAGACCTATAACCTCCACGTCGAGAACTTCTACAACTTCATCAAAATCAACAAGGAGCTGCGCGACCTCGACTTGAAGAAGAACTACGAGCAGAAGGTGGCGCTCTGCGAGCAGGCCGAGGCGCTGGTGCTCGAGCCTTCCATCGTCGAGGCGTTCCACAAGCTGCAGAAGCTCCACGACGAGTGGCGCGAGACGGGTCCCGTGGCCAATGAATACAAGGAGGCGCTCTGGGAGCGCTTCAAGGAGGCCTCGAGCCGCATCAACAAGCAGCACCAGGAGCACTTCGAGGCGCTGAAGGCCGAGCAGGTGCACAACCTCGAACTGAAGGAGGGGCTCTGCGTGGCGGCCGAGGAGTTGGTGGCCCAGCCGCTGACCACCCTCAAGGAGTGGAACCGTGCCAACGACCGTCTGCTGGAGATTCAGAAGACGTGGAAGACCATCGGCTTCGCACCCAAGAAGGACAACAACCGAATCTACGAGCGCTTCCGCGCGGCGTGCGACCGCTTCTTCGAGAGCAAGCGTCAGTTCTTCGCCGGCGTGAAGTCCGAGATGGAGCACAACCTCCAGCTCAAGAACGAGATATGCGCCCAGGCCGAGGCGCTGCAGAACAGCGAGGAGTGGAAGAAGACCACCGACGAGCTGATTGCCCTGCAGGCCCGCTGGAAGCAAATCGGCGCCGTGTCGCGCCGCCACTCGGATGCCGTCTGGAAGCGTTTCCGCGCGGCATGCGACCACTTCTTCGAGCGCAAGGCGGCCCACTTCGCCGGCGTCGACGGCGAGCATGAGGAGAACCTCCGCCGCAAGCTGGCGCTGCTCGACGAGATGGCTGCGGCCGACGTCAAGGCGGGCGGCTACGAGGTCATCAAGGATTTCCAGCGCCGCTGGGGCGAAATCGGCTTCGTGCCCATCAAGCAGAAGGATGCCATCCAGAAGCGCTACAAGGCGGCCGTCGATGCGCTGTTCGACGCGCTGCGCGGCTCGGAGCGTGACCGCTCGATGAACCGCTTCCGCGAGAAGGTCTCCTCGCTCAAGGGGGCCGGTGACCGCCGTCTGCGTTCGGAGCGCGAGCGCCTTTATAACAAGGTGCGGCAGATGGAGCAGGATATCGCCCTGCTGGAGAACAACATCGGATTCTTCACCAAGTCGAAGAACGCCGATGCGCTCGTGGCCGAAGTGAAGGCCAAAATCGAGCGGGCCAAGGCCGAGATGGCAGCCACCATCGAGAAGGTGCGCCTCATCGACCGGGAACAGCAGCAGGGAGGCACCGAAGAGTAGGTGTCACGAATGCCCGGCCTGCGGCGGAGACGCCGGGCCGGGTATTTCCGTGCATGCGCCCCGGGCGCCCGGGAGCGCTGAAGGTCCGGAAGACCCGGAATGTGCGGCGTGCGTGGAGCGCCCGGAAGGGCGGAATGCGAGAAGCGCCCGGAAGAGCGGGAGGAGAGTCCCGAAGGACGGAATGTGAGGAGAGTCCGGAATGCGAGGAGCGTCAGAAACGTGTGAAAGCGTGGAGCGTTCCGGAAAGAGCGGATGAGCGGAGCGCCCGGCGCCCCGGACATAGTGAATAAGAATGTAAAACCCCAAAGATAAGCAGTAATGAAACTTGCAAAACCCAAGTACATATTCGTGACCGGTGGTGTCGCCTCTTCGCTGGGCAAGGGCATCATCTCGGCCTCCATTGCGCGCCTGCTTCAGGCCCGCGGCTATTCGGTAACGATTCAGAAGCTCGACCCCTACATCAACGTCGACCCCGGAACGCTCAACCCCTACGAGCACGGCGAGTGCTACGTGACGGAGGACGGCGCCGAGACCGACCTCGACCTGGGCCACTACGAGCGCTTCACCAACCAGCCCACCTCGAAGGCCAACAACGTGACGACGGGCCGCATCTACAAGAGCGTCATCGAGAAGGAGCGCAAGGGCGAATACCTGGGCAAGACCGTGCAGGTGATTCCCCACATCACCGACGAAATCAAGCGTCGCATCCAGCTGCTCGGCCAGCAGAAGACCTACGACATCATCATCACCGAGATTGGCGGTACGGTGGGCGACATCGAGTCGCTGCCCTTCATCGAGTCGGTGCGCCAGCTGCGCTACATGCTCGGCTACCGCGACACGGCACTCGTACACCTGACGCTGATTCCCTACATGTCGGCTTCGGGCGAGCTGAAGACCAAGCCGACGCAGCACTCCGTCAAGGCGCTGCTCGAGAACGGACTCCAGCCCGACATCCTCGTGCTGCGTACGGAGCATCCCCTCTCGATGGCGCTGCGCCGCAAGGTGGCGCTCTTCTGCAACGTCGACGCCAACGCCGTCATGGAGTCCATCGACGTGCCGACCATCTACGAGGTGCCGCTCAAGATGCACGAGCAGCATCTGGACGAGGTGGTGCTCGAGAAGCTGAACCTGCCGGCCGACAGCGAGCCCGACATGACGGCCTGGAGCGCCTTCGTCGAGAAAATCAAGCATCCGTCGCGCACCATCGACATCGCGCTGGTGGGCAAGTATACCGAGCTGCACGACGCCTACAAGTCCATCAGCGAGTCGTTCATCCACGCCGGTGCCAGCAACGACTGCCACGTGAAGCTCTCCTACGTCAACTCCGAGAAGCTCAACCGCGAGAACGTGGCCGAGAAGCTGGGCCGTATGGCCGGCATCCTCGTGGCTCCGGGCTTCGGCAACCGCGGCATCGAGGGCAAGATTGAGGCCGTGCGCTTCGCCCGCGAGAACGGCGTTCCCTTCCTGGGCATCTGCCTGGGCATGCAGTGCGCCGTCATCGAGTTCGCACGCAACGTGCTGGGCATCGCCGATGCCAACTCGAGCGAGATGGAGGCCACGCCCCATCCGGTCATCGACCTGATGGAGGAGCAGAAGGGCGTGACGGCCAAGGGCGGCACGATGCGTCTGGGCGCCTACCCCTGCGTGCTGAAGAAGGGTTCGAAGGTGGCCGAGGCCTACGGCAAGCTCCACATCTCGGAGCGCCACCGTCACCGCTACGAGTTCAACAACGACTATCTGGCGCAGTTCGAGGCCGCGGGCATGAAGGCCGTCGGCATCAACCCCGACACCAACCTGGTCGAGGTGGTCGAGATTCCGAACCATCCGTGGTTCGTCGGTACGCAGTACCATCCCGAATACAAGAGTACGGTGTTGAGCCCCTCGCCGCTCTTCGTGGCCTTCGTCAAGGCGGCGCTCGCCTTCGACGACTCGCGCAAGTAACGACGACTTTTGAGTAACGAGAGACAAACGTTTCGATGGATAAGAAATCACTTTTGGGAATTGCCGTCATTGCGGTCCTCTTTCTGGGATTCGCCTACTTCAGCGGCAAGGAGCAGGAACAATACAAGAAGGAACTGGCCGAATACGAGGCCTATCAGGATTCGCTGGCGGCCGTGACGCGCCCCGAGCAGGCGGCCGCAGCCGTGGCCGGTGAGGAGGGTGCCGCCTCGGCAGCCGACACCTTGTCGCTGCACGAGCGGCAGGTGGCCGGCCTGGGCGAGTACCTCGCGGCGGCACGCCAGGGCGAGGAGCGCTTCATCACGCTCGAGAACGACGTGATGACGGTGCGCTTCTCGACGCGCGGCGGCCAGATTGTCGATGTGACGCTCAAGGACTACACCCGCTATGCCCCCCGCGGCGAGCGCAACGAGCTGGTCAAGCTCTTCGACCCCTCGACGGCCAACTTCGACCTGTCGTTCTACGTCCGTAACGGACTGAACAACGTGGCGGTCAATACGACCGACTACCTCTTCGAGGCCGACTCCGTCGTGCGGACCGATGACGGTGCGCAGCTGCTCACGATGCGGCTGCCCGTGGCGGCGGACGCATGGCTGCAGTACGACTACCGCATCTACGACGTGCAGACGCCCGAGCGCGACTATCTGGTCGACTTCGACGTCCGGCTGGTCAACATGGCGCCGCAGATGGCCAACCAGACCTCCATCGGCATCACCTGGTCGAACTCCTCCTACCAGAACGAGAAGGGCTTCAAGAACGAGAACATGTATACGACCCTCTCGTACCGCTTCCCGGGCGAATCCTCCATCGAGGATCTGGGCATGAGCGAGAAGGATAAGAGCAAGAAGGTCTCGACGGCGGTCAACTGGGTGGCCTTCAAGCAGCAGTACTTCTCGTCGGTCTTCATCGCCCCCGAGAACCTGTCGTATGCCGACATGTCGTTTGACACGGCCGAGGAGGGCTCCGAATTGCTCAAGGACTTCTCGCTGCAGACGGCCGTGCCCTATACGGCGCAGACCGAGGGGTATGACTTCGCCTTCTATTTCGGCCCCAACAAGTACGCCATTCTCAAGAAGGTGGCCGACGCCGAGGGCGAATCGCTTCACATGGAGCGCCTCATTCCGCTGGGCTGGGGCATCTTCGGCTGGGTGAACCGCTGGTGCGTGATTCCGGTCTTCGACTTCCTGCGCAACTACATCCCCAACTTCGGCATCATCATCCTGATTCTGGCGGTGCTCATCAAGCTGGTCATCTCGCCGCTCACCTACAAGAGCTACGTCTCGACGGCCAAGATGCGCGTCATCAAGCCCGAGGTCGACGAACTGGCCAAGAAGTACCCCAAGAAGGAGGATGCCATGAAGCGCCAGCAGGCGACGATGGAGCTCTACCGCAAGGCGGGCATCAACCCCATGGGAGGCTGCATCCCGATGCTGATTCAGCTCCCGATTCTGGTCGCCATGTTCCGCTTCTTCCCGGCATCGATTGAGCTGCGTGGCGAGTCGTTCCTCTGGGCCGACGACCTCTCGTCGTACGACAGCATCCTCAACCTGCCCTTCTCGATTCCCTTCTACGGCGACCATATCAGCCTCTTTGCGCTGCTGATGGCCGTGTCGCTCTTCATCTTCTCCTACGTCAACTACCAGCAGACGGCTTCGTCGCAGCCCCAGATGGCCGGCATGAAGTTCATGATGGTCTACCTGATGCCGGTGATGATGCTCCTCTGGTTCAACAGCTACGCGAGCGGTCTGTGCTTCTACTACCTGCTCTCCAACCTGATTACCATCGGCCAGACCTTCTTCATCCGCCGCATGATTGACGACGAGAAGATTCATGCCATCATGAAGGCCAACGCCGCCAAGCATACCAACGGCAAGAAGTCGCGCTTCCAGCAGCGCTACGAGGAGCTTCTGCGTCAGCAGGAGGCCCAGCAGCGCGCCAAGCGCAAGTAACGGATGCGGAGCCTGGTGTGCCGGGCTCCGACGGAGCAGAACGACCGGGTGGGGAGGACTTCAGAGCGCCTTCCGCCCGGTCGTTCCGTTTTCGGCGCCTTTGTCCCGTCTTTGGCGCGGTCGTCCCGTCCTTCGATGAGGGCGAAAGCGCCGCGGCCGGATGCCCGACGTTGAGGAGGGCCCGTCCCGGCAAGGGGCGGCCCGATGTTGCGGGGCTCACCGTTGCAGAAAACTTGCAGTTGCGAGGTGCCCGTCGTTGCGGAATGTCTGCCGTTGCGGTCCTGGGGCCGTTCGGTGCGCAAACGCTGCGCCCGTCGGATTCAGAGGGCGGAAAGGCAACCTGCCCGGTCAACAACCACGAAACAAAACCATAACCATGAACATGAAAAGAGAGATACTCATTGTCGCCCTGCTGCTTTCGGGCGCGGTGGCGGCACAGCCCGTGGCGGAGCGTCCGCTTCCGCCTCAGCCGGAAGCTGTTGAGCCTGCCGTAGACCGTCCGCTTCCGCCTCAACCCGAGACGGGAAAGCCGGTTCCGCCTGCATCCGCTGCACAGCCCGCGCTTGCAGGTCAACCCGTTCCTCCCGTTCCGCCGGTTCCTCCCGTGCAGCCTCTGCCGCCGGTTCCGCCTGTGCCACGCGAGGGCGACTGCTACCGGCTCCGGAGGGTGATTCCGGTCGAGGGGCGGCAGGGCGTTGCCGCCGACTCGAACTACTACTACGTTTCGGGCAGCACGGCGCTCTACAAATACACGAAGCAGGGCGAACTGGTGGCCTCCAACGAAAAGCCCTTCGAGGGGCTGCCCCTCCCGGCCAACCACATCGGCGATATCGACGTCTGGCGGGGTGAAATCTACGCCGGCATCGAGACCTTCAACGACGGGGTGGGCGAGCACATCCAGATAGCGGTCTACGACGCCCGGACGCTTCGCTGGAAGCGCTCGATGGCCTGGGAACCCGCATCGGGACAGGTCGAGGTGTGCGGCCTTGCCGTCGACCGCGACAGCGCCCGCGTCTGGATGGCCGACTGGGTCGATGGCCGCTACCTCTACGAGTACGACCTGCGGACGGGCGCCTATCTGCGCCGGGTGCATCTGCGTCCCGTGCCGCAGTGGCAGCAGGGCATCTTCATGCTCGGCGGGCAGATGCTCCTCTCGGCCGACGACGGTGATGCCGACCTGGACGAGGCAGACAACCTCTATGTGGCCGACCTGCGCGGCGCCGGAAGCTGCACGACGGTGCTTCCCTTCCGCGAGATGAACGACTTCCGCCGCGCGGGCGAAATCGAGGGGCTCACGGTCGACCCGGCGACGGGCGAGCTGGTGGTGCTCTCGAACCGCGGTTCGCGCATCGTGCTGGGGATGGTCCGCGGCTTCTATCCCGGCTACGACCGAGAGGTGCACGAGCTCTACATCTACGAGCGGGTGCGGTAGCTCCCGTATCGGCGGGCTCTGTTTGGGCTCCGCTCCTAACGACAGACGGCGACGTTACCCCGTAAAGGGGGACGTCGCCGTCTGTCGTTTCGATGCTGCGCACCCGATGCCTTTCGGGCCCGCCCGGTTGCCGTTATACTCCGTCCCGAAGCGCTTCGGGTCGGCCCGGCTGCCGTTACTCCTGCCCGAATCCGATGCTGACAAAGGTCAGCACCTCGGGCAGCGCCGTGCGCCAGTAGCGCCACGTGTGGCCGCCGTCGCGCATGCGGTATTCGAGTGGAATGTTGTGCAGGCGCATCTGCTCGTAGAAGCGGATGTTGCCTTGCCAGAGGAAGTCGTCGTCGCCGCAGTCGACCCGCCAGCGTACGGTGCGCAGCGCAGCAGCCTGCTCGTCGGTCATCTGCTGCAGGAAGCGCAGCGGACTGTTCTCGATGCGCGAACGTTCGTAGTCGTTCGGGTCGCCCGGAATCGGCCGCGGCTCCATCGCCGCGCTGAGCGGGCAGGCCGAGCTGAAGAGCTCGGGGTGGTGCTGGGCATAGGTCGCCGTGCCGCCTCCGCCCATCGACAGGCCGGCAATGGCGCGGCTCTGCTTCTCGCTCCGGATGCGGTAGCGGCGCTCGACGGCGGGCATCAGCTCCTCGAAGAAGAAGCGCTCGTAGGGCCAATCCGGAACGTTGTAGTAACCCATGTGGCGTCCCGTGTGGTTCTCGTCCTCGCCCGAGGCGTCGGGCATGACGACCACCATCTTCACAGAGCGTCCCTCGGCGATGGCTTCGTCAAGAATCTGCTGCATCTGTCCCTTGGTGGGTTCGCTCCATGCGGTGTGGGTGTCGCTCGCGCCGTGCAGCAGGTAGAGCACCGGATAGCGGCGCGTCGGGTCGGCGTCGAAGCCGTCGGGAAGGTAGATTGTGCAGCTCTTTTCGGCGCCGAGCAGCTCGCTGCGGAGCGTGAAGGTTTCAAGCCGGCTCTGGGCCGTCAGCGGTGCGGCGGAGAGCAGCATCGCCGCAAACATCAGCATTCGTCTCATTTCAGGTTGTTTATCGTTTGGTTCGTCGTGTCGGTTTTGCTGCCGGCGGAGTCCGATGCGTCGGTCGGAGCGAGCAGTTCGACCAGACGGTCGAGCTGCGGTATGCCGTATCCCACCTCGCAGTCGGGCGTCGCGGCCCGGCTGCCTGAGGCGTGGAGCGCGGCAATCAGCGTAGAGCGCTCCACGCGGTTGTACTGGAGCATCGCGGCGCAGAGCCCTGCAATGACGGGCGTCGAGAAGGAGGTTCCGCGGGGCGAGTCGCTGACGACCACGTCGGGCTTGATATACCCAGCTTCGGGCCATCCCGTGCTGCTGTACTCCCTGCGCGTTTGACCGTCCCAGTCGACGGCGCCGACCGTGACGGCCTCGCGCACGTCGCCCGGGAAGCCGATGTGGCGCCACGGCTTGTTGCCCTCGTTGCCGGCGCACTGGATGAAGAGCAGCTGGGGATGAGCGCGCAGAATGCTGTCGAGGAAGCGCGAAATCCGCGAACTGCGGCCGTCGAGCTGCCCGGGCGTGTAGCCGTCGAAGTCGTCGAAGGTGGTGTAGCTGATGGAGCAGGTGATGAGGTCCACCCCCTTGTCGAGCAGCCACTCGATACCCTGCATCATGCGCACCTCCTCGCTGCGCGGCTCCCGGTCGGGAAGGTCGATTTTCGCCAGACAGAACTCGCTCGCGGGGGCCAGCCCGAGCAGCGTGTCGCTCCCCATGCGGCCGCCGATGTTCATGCAGACCTGCCGGCCGTGCTCCATCGGGTCGCGAAAGAATCCGGTCGTGTCTCCGGTCGTGAAGTCGCGGTAGTCGATGATGCGGAGCCCTTGGGTGCGCGGGTCGCTGCGCAGCGACCCGAACCCGGCATCGAGCACGCCGATGCGGATGCCGCGGCCCTCCAGAGCGAGCGAATCGTAACGGGGACCCATCATTGCGCCGATTTCGCGCGAGTAGGTTCGGGTGTATTCCTTGGTCCAGCCCCCCAGCGCATCGTCGATGGCTTGCCGGATGTCGGCACAGCCATCCGCAAGCAGCAGTGCCGATGCTGCGGCAAATGCCGCAAAGCCCCGCCGCAGGAGCTTCGATTTGCTGTTGTCGGTCGTTCCGTTCATCGCATTCATGCCTTTCGGCGGTCGGGGCGTGGCCGCTGCTACTCGACGTAGAGCACCAGCCCCTTGAGGTACTCGCCTTCGGGGTGGTAGATGTTGATGGGGTGGTCGGCCGGCTGGGTCAGCTGGTGCAGAATCCGCACCTTGCGCCCCGCGATGGCCGCCGCCGAGAAGACCGTCGTGCGGAAGAGCTCCTTCGAGACGGCCTGCGAGCAGGAGAAGGTGAAGAGGATGCCGCCGCTCTTGATTTGCGACAGCGCCCGGGCGTTGAGCCGCTTGTAGCCCTGCATGGCGTTGCCCAGCACCTTGTGGTGCTTGGCGAAGGCGGGCGGGTCGAGGATAATCAGGTCGTAGCGGTCGCCGATGTCGCGCAGGTACTCCACGGCGTCGGCCGCCAGGGCCGTGTGTTTGGCCTCGGCCCCGAAGTTAAGCCGCACGTTCTCCTCGGCCAGTGCCACGGCGCGTTCCGACGAGTCGACCGACACCACCTCCTTCGCGCCGCCCGAGAGGGCGTAGACCGAGAAGCCGCCCGTGTAGCAGAAGGTGTTGAGCACGGTGCGGCCCGCGGCGTAGCGCTTCACCAGCTGGCGGTTTTCGCGCTGGTCGAGGAAGAAGCCCGTCTTCTGCCCATGCTCCCAGTTGACCAGGAATTTCTCGCCATGCTCGAGCACCACCTGCGTCTCGTGGTCGGAGCTGCCCCACAGGTAGCCGTCCACGGCGCCCAGACGGGCGTTGTAGGGGACCGTCTGCGAGCTCTTGTCGTAGATGGCCGTGAGCCGCGAGCCGTAGACCTCGCGCAGGGCGGCGGCCACGTCGAGCCGCGCACGGTACATCCCCACCGAGTGGCACTGGACGACGGCCGTCGTGCCGTAGATGTCCACCACGAGCCCCGGCAGCGAGTCTCCCTCGCCGTGCACCAGTCGGTAGCAGGTCGTGTCGGGGGCGTCGGTGAGCCCCAGTGTGCGGCGCACGTCGAGAGCCGAGGCGATGCGTCCGCGCCACCACGCGGCGTCAATCGCGCAGCGCTCGAACGAGAGCACGCGCACGGCGATGGAGCCGATTTGGTAGTGGCCCAGAGCGATGAATTCGCCGCCGTGGGTGTAGACTTCGACCAGGGCGCCTTCCGTAATCTCGGCCTCGTCTTCGGCCTTGATGTAGTCGATGGCGCCCGAGAAAATCCAGGGATGGTGGCGGAGGAGCGATTCCTCCTTGCCGCGGCGCAGGTATACTTGAGGTGTCATGCGGGGGTTATTTTTTGCGGATTTGGGGCGTTTGTTGCAGTTTGTCGTAGATTTCGGTGCAGACCCAGGCATCGGTTGCCGCGTAGAGCAGCTGCTTGTCGGTCAGCTGGGCGGCCTCCCAGTTGCTCAGCCGCTGCGCCTTCGAGACCCGTTTGCCCAGCACGATGGCCGAGAGTTTGCGGAGGCTCTTCTCCTCGATTCCCCAGTCGGGGGCGATGGCCTGCAGGTCGACAAAGCCGCCGTCGCGGAAGTGGCGCAGCTGGCGCAGCGAACGGAGGTCGCCCGCCACGTCGGCTCCCACCTTCTGCACCTTTGCGCTCCCCAGCAGGTGGAGCAGCGGGGCGGCGAGCGGAATCCGGTTGAGGCGGAAGAGGTAGCAGCGTTCGGGGGTGGAGAGCTGGAGCAGCGAGACGCGGAAGGTCACGCCCTGACGGAACGAGGGACGCGTTTCGGTGTCGAATCCGATGACGGGATGGGCCGCCAGATAGGCGCAGGCGTCGGAAATCTCCTCCTCCTGCTCGATGACGCGGATTTCGCCCGGGTATTCGATGGCGGGCAGCGCCGCCGTCTCTTCGTTGCCGATTTTGGGTTGAAATGTATTTGTGTTCTTCATCGAGTTGTAAATTCATACAAAGTTAGGGAAATAAATCGGAATATCGGCATCGGCGCCCCCAAAATCGGCATTGCCCTCCGTGCGGGCCCCGCTGCCGGCCTTGGCGCAGGGAGACTTGCGTTCGGCCGTTTTTGTAATTTGGGGAATAATGCGTATCTTGTAGAGGAGTCGAATCTATGGAACTATGAAACGGAGCATTATATTTTTGTTGGCGGTATTGGTGTGCATGACGGCCATTGCACGCAAGCCCGGTTATGCGGACTACAAGCCATTGTCGGCCTTTGGCGGGGATACGGTCGCTTATCTGGATTACAACTGGAGTGCTCATGCCATGGGAACAAATAGCAACGCCCCATTGCAGGAGTTTTTTGACCGGTTCGAATTGCCCATCCGGTCGGTGGATTTTACGTGCATCAATGGATATGTCCTGTCTGATGTTCGGCTTTATATTATCCCGTGTGATTCGGTTGCCAAATTGAAAGAAGAGCGGGCCGTATTGCTTAATAAGTGTTCGTTGTTCAGCATGTTTATCTTTCCGTGGGAGGTGGAAAACCGCGAGGATTTGCCGGACTACGAGACGATTCACCGGTCGATTCCCGAATTGAAAGAGAAGGGTACGGTGCTTCTGCCGTGGAAAGAGGAGTACAAGGAGGTGATTGGCCGTTATCTGGTGCAGAACGTCCAGTTCAATTGGGATGAGAGCTGGGAGAAGTAGCTTCTTATTCCGGACGATTCCGGGCGGTGCCTCAGGGTGCCGCCCGTTTTTGTGTTCTGGGAACCCGCTGCCGAAGGCATGGAATTACGGCTGCGCGAGGACGGTGTGGAGGCGTCCGTCGGCTTCGGTGCGGAGCACTCCCTGTGCCTGGAGGCGGCGCAGCAGTTCGATGACGGGGCCCTCGTCCACGAACAGTGCTCCAGGCAGTTCGCTGTGCAGCGCGTCGAGCAGCTCCTGCGGTGAGCAGGGCGAGGACGAGAGGAGCTCGAGCACCCTGCGCCGCAGCTCCCCGGTCGGAATGGTCCCCTCGGCAGCGGCAATCGGCAACCTCGTGGGTGAGGAGCCCGTCGGGCTGTCTGCTTCCGCTTCCGCTTCGTCTGCCTCAGAAGCCGTCTCCGGGGCCGCGCCGGTTGGGAACGAGCCGGCCGGTCGGGGACCCTCGGGCGTGGTGCCGGTCGGACGGGGAGTGGTTGAGGCTTGACCCCCGGGCGTGGTGCCGGTCGGGGCGGCGTCGTGCGCTGACGGATTTCCTGCCGGACTGTCGGCCGGAGCGTTCGGTTCGGTCGGGGCGGTCGATGCCTGCTGCCGCTTCGTCTCGCGCCGGCGGGCAAGGCAGATGTCGCAGATGCCGCAGGGTTGGGCGTCGTCGGCCCCGAAGTAGCGCTCGAGCACCACGCTGCGGCACTCCGTCTCGTTGGCCGCATAGGCGAGCATGTGGTCGAAGCGTTCGCGCATGAGCTCCTGGCGGTGCCTGTAGGTCTCGGGGGCGATGTAGAGGTCGGCGCGCGGCAGGCGCTCCTCCTCCATGTAGAGCATCGGGGAGCGGTTCGACGGGATGTAGCGGATGACGCGCAACTGCCAGAGCGTCTTGAGCAGCTCCTTGACCCGCTCGACCTTATAGCCGCTCCACGTCGCCAGCTCGCACTCGTCGATGGGGCGGAACTCCGTGAAGACGCCGTTGTAGAGCCGCAGGATGGTGCGGATGAAGTGGTCCAAGTCGTCGCGGCGGATGCGCAGCCGGTAGAGGTCGTCGCGGCTGACGCAGAACATCAGCCGGGCGGGGTTCTCCATGGCGTCCGTGAGGGTCAGATAGCCGTTCTGCTGCAGCAGCTTCAGTGCGCTCTGCACCGTGCCGACGTAGAGGTGCTCGCGCGTGCAGAAGTCGTGGATGTTGAAGAGGAACGAGGCGCCGGCCCCCTCGCCGATGCCGATTTGCAGGTAGGAGCAGACCTTGTCGTAAATCTCCTTGATGCGGTCGAGCGGCGGAAACTCCTGCTCGAAGCGGCGCACGACGCGGCTCTCGTCGTTGGGGGCGACGAGCAGCAGGGCATAGCTGCGGCGGCCGTCGCGTCCGGCGCGCCCCGCCTCCTGGTAGTAGCTCTCGAGCGAGTCGCAGAGCGAGTAGTGGCAGACGAAGCGCACGTCGGCCTTGTCGATGCCCATGCCGAAGGCGTTGGTGGCCACCATCACCCGCACGCGGCCCGTCATCCAATCCTCCTGGCGAAGCGTCCGCTCGGCGTGGCCCAGTCCGCCGTGGTAGGCGGCGGCCGTGATGCCCTCGTTGCGCAGCAGGTCGGCCAGCTGTTCGGTGCCCTCGCGCGTGCGGACGTAGACGATGCCGCAGCCTTCGACCCCCCGCAGCAGCCGGAGCAGCTGCCCGTTCTTGTCCTCGGTGCGGCGGACGCTGTAGGAGAGGTTGGGACGTGCGAAGCTGCTGCGCAGGATGTGGGGCTCGGCGAAGTCGAGGTGGCGCATGATGTCCTCGGCCACGAGCGGCGTGGCCGAGGCGGTGAGCGCCAGCACCGGCACGCCGGGAAGCTGGCGGCGCAGCTCGGCGATGCGCAGGTAGGAGGGGCGGAAGTCGTAGCCCCACTGCGAGATGCAGTGGGCCTCGTCGACGGCCAGCAGCGTGACCTTCATCCGCTCGACGCGCAGCCGGAAGGCGTCGGTCGAGAGCCGCTCGGGGGCGACGTAGAGGAACTTCACGTCGCCGTAGGCGCAGTTGTCCAGCGCAATGTCGATTTGGCGGGGCGAGAGGCCCGAGTGGACCGCCACGGCCGGAATGTGCAGCGCGCGCAGCCGGTCGACCTGGTCCTTCATCAGGGCGATGAGGGGGGTGACGACGATGCAGAGCCCCTGGCGGGCCATCGTCGGGACCTGGTAGGTGAGCGACTTGCCGCCGCCGGTGGGCATCAGCGCGAGCGTATCGCGCCCCTCCAGCACCGAGCGGATAATCTGCTCCTGTACGGGCCGGAAGGCGTCGTAGCCCCAGTATTGCTTCAGGACGGCATGAATGTCGCGAACTTCCATACGTTGCAAAATTAGTGAATCCGCCGCGCAAAAGCAAGCCCCGGACCCCGTCAGGCGGGTCGGTGACGGGCCGAGGGGCGGGCGGCTTCTGTCGTTTTGTCGTCGGAATTAGGCAAAATCGGAAATAATCACTATCTTTGCTCCGATAGCTTCGAAACAGCGTCGATGAACCCCCGCCGCATCATAGCTCTCCTGCTGCTCGCCCTCTACCTCTTTGCCGTGGGTGGCGAGGCCGCTGCCGCACTCTCGTGCGACTGCGTGCGGCTCCATGCGCATCCCGGACATGAGCATCCGCACTGCATCTGCTGCGTGCACCACGATGCGGCCTCTGCGGGCGACGCCCTTCATCTGACGGCGCCCTGCTGCGACGACTCGCACAGCACCGAAATAGCACTCTACACGGCCCTCTCGTCGCTGCTCGACAAGGCGGCCCGCCGCGTCGTGCTGGCCCTGCCGCCGACGCTTGCGGCCGAACTGCCGGCCGTGGCCGAGCAGCTGCTCCACCACAGCGATGCGGCGGAGCGTCCCGACGTGCTGCCCGACGACGGATTGCTTCGTGCGGCGGCTCTTCGGGCTCCTCCCGCCCGGGGCTGACGGCGCCCTCGGTGTGTCCGGGCGCGCCTGCAGGCGGATGTTGCGCGGAGCCCGGCTCCCTCTCCGCCCGCGTGCTTCTCTTTTTATTCCACCCGTTTTTACCAATCATCGATTTACGGACCGGTCTGCCGCCCGTCGGCAGGCCTTTCGAGGAGGGCAAGATGGATTCCCACCATTGCGAAGAGGTGCTTCTGCACCACGGCATCCGCCCCACGGCGGTGCGCATGCTTGTGCTGGACGCCATGGAGCGTTTCAGCGACACCTTCACGCTGGCCGACCTGGAGGAGGCCACCGACGGCATGGACCGCTCGTCGATTTACCGGACGCTGACGCTCTTCGTGCGGCGCCACCTGCTGCATCTGGTCGAGGATGGCAGCGGCTCGGCCAAGTACTGCGTCTGCCACAACGACCACGCCTGCCGCATCGACGAGATGCACTGCCACTTCCATTGCGAGGCGTGCGGCCGGACCCTCTGTCTGGACCATACGCACATTCCGGTTGTCGCCTATCCGGCCGGTTTCGAGGTCCGTCAAATCGACTACCTGCTCCGGGGACTCTGCCCCGAGTGCAGGGCCAAACGGCGGGGCTGAGCCCCAGTGCAGGGTATGCATAGAGACTTTGCAACCCGGTTGCAACTCTTTTTTGCCACCTTTGCTCCGTCGAAAAATGAAAAACCCATGAAACGATTCGCTTTATCGATTGCAATTCTTACGCTGTTTGCCGCCGCCTCGCCGCTTCGCGCCCAGGACCTGCGCGGCAAGGTGTGCGATACGGAGGGACAGCCGCTCGTCGGCGCTTCGGTCTACTGGGCCGGAACGACCGTCGGCGCAAGCACCGATGCCGAGGGTGGCTTCCTGGTGCACCGCGTGCGCGGCTACGACCGTCTGGTCGCCTCCTACCTCGGTTACGTCAACGACACGGTCCGCATCGACGACAACCGTGCGGAGCTCAACTTCGCGCTCGAGGCCGAAGGGGTCTCGCTCGACGAGGTGGTCATCGAGGGGAACCAGAGCGGCAACTATGTCAAGCACGACGGCATTGTCAAGAACGAGATGATATCCTTTGCCGGCCTCTGCAAGATGGCCTGCTGCAACCTGGCCGAGTCGTTCGAGAACTCGGCGTCGGTGACCGTAGGCTACAGCGACGCCATCTCGGGCGCGCGGCAAATCAAGATGCTCGGTCTGGCCGGCACCTATACGCAGATTCTCGACGAGAACCGCCCCATCATGCAGGGGCTCAGCGCCCCCTACGGCCTGAGCTATACGCCGGGCATGTGGCTCAACTCGATTCAGGTCTCGAAGGGCGTCGCCTCGGTGACGGCCGGCCATGAGGCCATCACGGGCCAAATCAACCTCGAGCACCGCAAGCCGACCGACGCCGAACGCCTCTTCGTCAACGTCTACCTCGACGACGAGCTGCGTCCCGAGGCCAACATCACCTCGGCCTTTCCCGTCTCGCGCGACGGAAAGCTGACGAGCATCATCCTGCTCCACGGCTCGGGCGATACCGACGTGCGGCGCATGGACCACAACGACGACGGTTTCCGCGACCTGCCCATCACCAGCCAGTTCAACGTGGCCAACAAGTGGCTCTATGCGGCCGACAACGGCACGCAGATTCGCTGGGGCTGGAAGTTCGTCCAGGAGAACCGCCTGGGCGGCATGCTCGGCTACCGCAATACCGACGCCATGCGCCGGGCGATGGAGGATGACTGGTCGCTGTGGGAGCAGCCCGATGCTGCCGGCAAGCCGCTCTACGGCTCGCACATCCGCAATCGCAACGCCAACGGCTACGTCAAAATCGGCTTGCCGCTCGGCCCGTCGGTCTACGACGAGCAGGAGCAGGACGAGATGCGCTCGAACCTGGCCTTCGTGGCCGACTTCGACCACTTCGACGAGGAGGCCTACTTCGGCCTGAACAACTACTCGGGTAACCAGAACGCGCTCTCGCTCTCGCTCATGTACAACCACTACTTCACCTACCGCTCCTCCATCAACGTCGGCGGTCAGGCCCACCTGAACTACTACCGCGAGTCGCTGCTCAACCCCACGCCCTGGATTGCCGGGACGTCGGCCGGTGACTTCACCTTCGACCGTACGGAGGGCGAGGCGGGACTCTTCGCCGAGTATACCTACTCCATCAAGGACAAGTTCTCGCTCGTGGCGGGCATTCGCGGCGACTACAACCGCTACTTCGACAACTTCTTCGCCACGCCGCGCGGCCACATCCGCTGGAATATCACCCGCACCACCACGCTGCGCGCCTCGGCCGGTCTGGGTTACCGCACGACCAACATCATCACGGACAACGTCGGCATGCTGGCCACGGGCCGCAAGCTGGTCTTCGACAACGGCTTCTCGCGCGACTTCAACCGCATGGAGAAGGCGCTGACCTTCGGCGGCAGCCTCACGCAGAGCTTCACGCTGGTGCGCGAGGACGATGCGACGCTGAGCTTCGACTACTTCCGCACGCAGTTCTACAACTCGGTGGTCGTCGACCAGGAGATGGACCCCTCCGCCATCCACATCTACAACACCGACGGCCGCTCCTATACGGATACCTACCAGGTCGACTTCTCGTGGTCGCCCGTCGAGCGGCTCGACATCTTCGCCACGTTCCGCTACACGGACAGCGAGATGACGCTCAACCGCAACCCCCAGGGAACGGAGCACGTGCGCGTCGAGCGGCCGCTCATCAGCCAGTACAAGACGCTGCTCAACATCCAGTACGCCACCAAGTTCCGCCGTTGGGTCTTCGACGTGACGGCCCAGCTGAACGGCCCGAGCCGCGTGCCGCGCTTCGTGGAGAACAACGGCGTCGTGGAGGCCGACTACGGCTACTACTCGCCGCGCTACCCGATTTTCTTCGCACAGGTGACCCGCAAGGTGGGCAAGTTCGACATCTACGTCGGCTGCGAGAACATCGGCGACTACATGCAGCACGACCCGATTCTGAGTGCCGACAACCCCTTCTCGGCGGCCTTCAACTCGATGAACGTCTGGGGTCCGCTCATGGGGCGCAAGTTCTATCTGGGCGTGCGCTTCAACCTCTACTGATACTGATACTGATGCGGGGCGCGGGCCGGGCCGGGCCGGAGCGCTCCGGACGGCCTCCGCGCGCCGGAATGAACGAATACGAGTAAAACTTCAAAAAACAGGAGACAAGATGAAAAAGATGCTGATGATGTGCCTCGTCCTGCTGCTGGGCGTCGGCACCTGCATGGCGGCCAAACCCGCCGCCCAGAAGAAGACGGTGACCACCGTCTTCAAGACCGATGTGGACTGCGAGCACTGCGTGACCCGCATCATGAACAACGTGCCCGTGCTGGGCAAAGGCATCAAGGATGTGCAGGTGGACCTCGCCACGAAGCAGGTTACGGTGGTCTACGACGCCTCGAAGAACGACGTGCAGACGATTGTCAAGGGGCTGGCCTCGCTCAAGGTGAAGGCCGAACCGATGCCCGAGGCCGAAAAGGCCGAGTAGCCTTTCGCGCGCGCTGAAACCGACCGCTGCGGAGCGTTTTCCCCCAAAGGGGGAAGCGCTCCGCTTTTTTGTCCCATGAGGGTCTTCAGACGGCGGCCGGACGGAGCGTCGGCCGGACGATTTTTGCCCGAAGCGTTTGGAAATATGCCGGAAATGGCTACATTTGCCCTGCAAACGGTTCCCGAGAGGCCGCGCCGCCTCGAGGGATTAAAAGGGAATGCCGTGCAATTCGGCAACAGTTCCCGCTGCTGTGAGCTTCGTCCCGGTGGATGCCGGGCTGTCGTCGCGACAATCTTTTGCCACTGACCTTCGGGTTGGGAAGGCGTCGCGTCGGAAGCGAGTCAGAAGACCTGCCTTTGCCTGAATCGAGCGCATGCCTGCGGAGGACGGGCGGGGCGAGGTGGAGGAACTCTTTTCGTTTTACCGTTTCCCCTTTTTTGCATACTCCGAATCTTCCTGCGGGCGGCGCCGATGGTGCGGTGCAACGCCTAACCCTTTAATTGTACAGGATATGAGGAGATTGTTTGTACTCTTGACGGCCGCCTGGGCGGCCCTGCTTCCGACGGCGTGCAGCAAGTCGGATAGTGATGCTCCGCGGCCGCTTCCGGCCAAGGTGACCATCGAAGAGGTGACCCCTGCCCGGCAGGCGGTGAGCTTCACCCTGAAATCGGAACAGGCCGCGCGTGTGGCCTACTGCTGTCTGAGTCAGGGCACCGCGCCCGACGCATCGGCCTGGACGCAACTGGAGAGCCCCGCCGCTTCGGTGACGCTCCGCGTCGAGGGGCTTGACGCCGGCACGGCCTATACGCTTATGGCGCGGGCCGAGAATGCAAAGGGCGAGCCGTGCGAGGCGGTGAGCCGCGATTTCGAGACGCTGCGTCTGCCGGCACTCCAGTTCGGCGAGGTGACCGCCACGGCCGAGGGGGCCGAGGCCTCGGTGACGACCTCCGACGCGCTGCGCCTCTTCTGGGCCTGCCTTCCCGCCGACGGGGGCGAGCCTTCGGAGTTTACCGAGGTGGAGGCTGCGGCCGAGATGAAGCTCGAAATCCGGGGCCTTGCCGCGGCGACCGACTACCGGCTCTACGCCTACGTTGCCGATGCTG
This sequence comes from Alistipes sp. Marseille-P5061, assembly GCF_900290115.1. GTDB lineage: Bacteria > Bacteroidota > Bacteroidia > Bacteroidales > Rikenellaceae > Alistipes > Alistipes excrementigallinarum. The sequence continues at coordinate 734,905 of NZ_LT985748.1, read as the reverse complement.
AGTCGCGCAGCGAGCTGGCCGTGAAGCCTTTCCGTACGGCCGACCCCTCGTCGGTCGACCTGAGCGCCTCGGGGACGGCCAACTGCTACCTGGTGAGCGAGGCGGGCGTCTACTCCTTTGCGGCCGATGTGCGCGGCAATGGCGTGAGCGCCAATGCCGATGCGGAGAGCAAGCATTTCGACGGGGCCATCCAGCCGGGCGAAGGGTGGAGCGCCGACTGGCTCTGGGCCTCGGCCGAGGGGCTGGTTTCGGGGGTGTCGTTTGACGCCGCCTCGAAACGGATTCGCTTTGAGGCCTCGGCGGGGCGCGGCAATGCGGTGCTGGCCCTCTTCGACAGCGAGCAGCGGGTGGTCTGGAGCTGGCACATCTGGATGACGGAGGACCCCTCGGCCCACCTTATCGAGGGCTCCTCGCCCGAGTATCTCTTCCTCGACCGCAATGTGGGGGCCACCTCGACGGCGGTCGACGACGTGGCGTCGTTCGGCCTCTTCTATCAGTGGGGGCGCAAGGACCCCTTCATCGCGACGTCGCAGCTGGCGAACTCCGACGGTGCGGCCATTCCCGACGGTGAGGCCTTCCAGAGCGCCATCGAGGGAGACTGCGTCTTCAACGCGGCCCATACGACCGGCTGGTCGACGCTGCGCAACGACGACGCCTCCATCGCCTCGGGGCAGTCGGTCGACTATGCGGCGGCCCATCCGATGACCTTCATCACCTACGGGGCGCAGGTCGCCTCGAGCGGTGTCGGGGCGTGGTTCAACGACGACAACGTGCAGTATGCCGAGCTGTGGGGCTACGACTTCATGAAGCGCAACAACCAGAAGACGATGTTCGACCCCTGCCCGCCGGGATACAAGGTGCCGGGATGGTATCAGGAGGTGATGGCCGACGCCGACAAGACGACGATGGCAGCGGCGGGCGAACATCAGTCGCGCACCTACAAGGGCGGCTACTGGCCGGCGCAGGGCTACCGGATGGATTCGGGCCGGCTGTCGAACGTGGGGCGCTACGGCTACTATTGGTCGGCCTGCTCCTACAACCACAACTATCCGGCGCAGAACTTCAAGGGCTACATGCTCTACTGGTACTCGCGTGCGGTGAGCAATAACAACGCCCAGAACGAGGCCATCGGCGGCAACATCCGCTGCATCCGCGAGTGACGGGGGTGGGGAGGCGCGCAGCTCCGTGCGGCGCTCCTCCCTCCGGACCTCCGGAACCTTCCTCCGGAGCCGTTCTCCGGAGCCGTTCTCGGAAGCCTTCCTCCGGCGCCGTTTTCCGGCTCGGAACATGAACAAGGGGCGTGACCCGTCGGGTCGCGCCCCTTGCCGTGCGGTTGTGCGGCTGGGATGTTGCCGGGAAGGGTAGTCGGAGCCTTTGGAACAAACAATTACTCCATCGGGCGGATGCGGACCTCGGTGACACCCTCCAGCTCGCGGGTGAGCCGGTCGAGGTCGGTCTTCTCGTCCACTTCGCCGTAGTGGTAGGGGTAGAAAATCTTCGGGCGGATGGCCTTCGCCGCCTCGACAGCCTGGTCGACGGTCATCGTGAAGGGCTGGTTGACGGCCAGCAGCGCGATGTCGATGTCGCGGAGCGCCTCCATCTCGGGGGTGTTCTCGCCGTCGCCCGAGACATAGATGCGCGTGCCGCCGATGGTGAGCAGGTAGCCCACATCCTGACGCTCGCGCGGATGGTACTGCTGCCGGTCGGCCGAGGTGTTGTAGGCCGCTACGGCCTCGATGGTGACGTAGTCGCGCGGACGGGCCGTATCGCCAGGCATCATCACGTGACAGTCGAAGTCGAAGGCCTCGGCCGTCGTCTTGTCGCAGAGCAGATCCGTTTCGGGGGTCTCGAGCGCCTCGATGGCCGTGCGGTCGAAGTGGTCGTAGTGGGAGTGGGTCACCAGAATGAGGTCGGCCTTGGGCAGCGTCGCGTAGTCGGCATATTCGCTGACGGGGTCGATGTAGATGTGCTTGCCCGCCACCTCGATGGCCAGCGAGCCGTGTTTGATGAAGGTCATTGTAAATTGGGAACCGTCGCGGGCCGTGAAGGTATCCGTCGGAAATTCGGGGGCGTGCGATGCGCCGCAGCCGAAGAGTGAAAGAAACGACATAAGCAAGAGGGTTTTGCGAATCATTGTATCCTGGATTTAGAGATTCCGGAGTCCAATTTAACGAAAAAAACGAATAATTCCTATCTTTGCAGATGATAAACGTCGGTGCGGTCTCCGATTTTTTTCGGACGTGCGATGCAGTATCGGTCGCTGTGCACCGTTTATCGGGAAACCAAACAGAACAGACCATGCGCAAATTCTACCTTATCTCCCTCGCGGCGGCCGCAGCGCTCTCGCTCACGGGATGCCTCAAGAGCGAAGGCAACGACCTCTTCAAGAAACTGGAGCCCGTGCGCCCCGGTATCGCCATCTACAATGCGGCTCATCCGCAGAACGTGCTCTCGATGCAGTCGGCCGACGCCGCCCTGCGTCTGGCAATGCTGCTGGCCGAAGCCGAAAAGCAGGCGGCCGCTGCCGTCGAGCAGGGACAGGAGCCGGGAGACCCGTTCGACGTTGAGTATCTGAAGAAGATTCAGGTGAGCGGCGCCAACCTGCAGAACCTGCTCTTCGGCTACAATACCGAGCTCGAGAAGATTGCCTCGGGCTTCCGCATTCGCTACAACGGCAGCAAGGGGAGCTACGACGCCTACAACCGGACAGGTTCCTACATCGTCATGACGGGGGACCGGCAGCTGGCCGCGACCGATGCCGACAACCTCTGGACCGTCTCCATCGATACGCCGGTTGAGATGACGGCCGGCTCCGACGAGAAGGTAACCTGCGAAGGAGGCTCGACGCGCATCCATGCCGATGCGACGGGCGGCTATGTCATCGAGATGGCTGCCGTGAAGATTTACGAGCAGGAGGCCTATACCTCCGACTGGAGCGGCACCTTCCGCTGGAAGCCCAAGGCGGGGACGCTCTGCTACTCCGACTTTGCCGAGGAGGGCAAGGGCAGCGAGCTGGAGGGCGAGGCTTCGGGCCGCTCGTTCGTGACCTTCAACAACACCACCTCGCTGGCCCTTGAGTATGAAATCATGGGGGGCGAGTGCATCGGCTACAACATCATCAGCGACGGCGTGGAGACCTGCCGCATGCCCGATGCCGGCGACTACGACGCCGCACAGTTCCCCTCGAACGAGGTCTCGGTGGAGTGGGAGCTTCAGGGCAGCTATGCGCTGATTTATACGATTCGCTACAACGGCTACGTCGTGGTGGTCGACTGAGTCCTCCGCGGAACGTCGTGCTGCATCCATCGTCGGTGCGGAGCTGAGGCTTCGCACCGTTTTTTTATGCCGTCCGGCGCGCGGAGATTGCGCCGTGGAGTCGGAAGGGAGGCTTGAACCGTCTGGAGGCCCGGCCAGGTGGGGGAGCAGGAGCGGTGCGAAGAGCAGAGGCGGGAAAGGGGAGAAGGTGCTGAACGGTTGCCGGAGCAGGACCGGGAAGGAATCGCAGGGCCTGTCGGACCTGCATCGAATGCGGCGGGATGAGTGCGGCGTTTACCTCTTCTGCCCGGCCGGCTCCTCATCTCTTTTGCTGTCAATCTGGCGGACCGAGGGGATGAGGAAGGCGACGATGCCGAGCAGGCAGATGATGCATCCCGAGATGATGAAGGTGGGGCGCAGTCCGACCTGTTCGGCCAGAAATCCGGTGCCCAGCAGTCCGAGCGCTGCCGGCAGCAGGCTGAATCCGTAGTAGAGCGAGAGGACGCGGCCGAGCACCTCGGCGGCAATCCGGTGCTGGACCACGGCGATGAAGGCGGCGCTGAAGACGCTCGAGGTGATGCCCGCCGCCGCGGTGAAGAGCGCGAACCAGACGAATCCCGATGCCGGGAGCAGTCCCGAGCCGAGGAACGAGAGGCCGACGACCAGGTACATTGCATTGATAAGCAGCGCCCGGTTGCGGTGGTAGTTGCGCACCCCCATCAGGGCGCCTCCAGCCAGTGCTCCGGCGCCCCAGACAATCTCGACGAGGCTCATTTCGTAGGTTCCGCCGCCGAAGTGTTCGAGCGTCATGAGCGGGAAGAGCACCCCGACGGGCATGATGAAGAAGAGCACGGCGATGGCCAGCCCGATGAACCACGCCATGCCCCGCACGGCGAAGATGGCCGAAAACCCTTCGCGGAACTCACGCCTCAGGTCGGGCGTCCGTTCCGGACGCTCGGGCTCGGGAATGCGGACCAGCTGCAACGTCGTGCAGGCGAAGAGCGCTCCGGCCACGTCGAGCATGAGGATGGTGCCCATCCCCGTGAGCGAGATGAGCAGCGCTCCGAGCGCCGGGCCGGCGATGTCCGACACGGCGCTGATGACCTGATTGATGCCGGCGATGCGGGTGAGCTGCGAGCGGGGGGCCAGCAGCGGAATGGAGGCCTGCATGGCGGGCCTGTGGAAGGCCGAGCCGGCCGAACGGCAGGCCAGCAGCAGGTAGATGTGCCACGTGCGGGCCACGCCCAGCCAGAAGAGCAGGGCCAGCAGCAGCGTGCAGAGGGCGATGAACGAGTCGGAGGCAATCATCGTCCGCTTGCGGTTCCAGCGGTCGACGTAGGGGCCGACGAAGATGCCCAGAACCGCCTGGGGCAGCATGCCGCAGATGGCGGCCAGCGCCAGCACCTCGGCCGAGCGGGTCTCGATGCTCAGCCAGAAAATCACGGCATATCCGACAATCGAACTGCTGAGCACCGACAGAAACTGTCCGCTCCAGATGATGGCGAATGTCTTTTTCCAGCTTTGTTCCATGCTCAGCGTCGCGTGGGTGCCCGGTCATTGTTCCGGCCGATTGCCGCGCCGGGCTCCATTCAGCCGCTAAATTACGCAAAATTTGCCGAATCTGCTCCATCCGACCCGTCCGAACTTGCTCTGCCGGTTGCCCGGCCGCCCTCTGAGTGAGCATCCCTTATTCGTCGTCGGCAGCCTGCCGACCCTCGTCGCGTGCATTCTTTCTCCGCTGCCGGCGGCCCCTCCTGTTTGTCGGCCCGGCCATTCTGTCCTGCCCGGCCTTGTCCGGCCATTCTGTCCTGCCCGGCCTTGTTCTGCCTGTCCTGCCTGTTCTGCCTGTTCTGCCTGTTCTGCCTGTCCTGCCCGGCCTTGTCCCTGTCTTGTCTGTCCGGCCCGGTCATGTCTGTTTGGCCCGGCCGCCCGCTCCGTCCGCAACAATCCGCAACAAAACAGGGGGCGGATAGTTCCGCCCCCTGTGAGAATGCCTTTGAAGGTCTTTTCCTTCCTGCGGGGATTACTCCATCTCCCACGTGGCGCCCGAGTGCAGCAGGTCGTCCACACAGTGAATCTTGCTCTTGGCCTTCACCTCCTCGACCTGGCGCTCGACGGCAAGGTCGTAGACCGCATCGTCCTCCACCTCGCGGATGACGCCCAGCGCCACCGGATAGTCGGGATACTTCATCGAGGCGAGCATCACGTGAAGCGTCGTGTCGCGCTCGTGGGCGTCGTGCGTCAGCACGTCGTCGAGCGTGTAGCCGTCCTCGCCGACGGTCACCACCTTCAGCTTCATGTTCTCGAAGACGAGGCCCTTCTCGCGGTTCGCACCGAAGAGCATCTTCTCGCCATGGCGCAGCGTGATGGTGCGTGCGGCGCGCGTGGCCTTGTCGGCGGCGAAGTCGGCATGGGTCTTGTCGTTGAAGATGACGCAGTTCTGCATCACCTCGATGACCGACATGCCCTTGTGCTTCGCGGCGGCGACCATGCACTCCTTCGAGAGCTGCACCTCCATGTCAATCGAACGGGCGAAGAAGGTTCCCTTGGCGCCGATAACCAGCTCACCGGGGTTGAAGGGCTTCTCGACGGTGCCGTAGGGCGACGTCTTGGTGATTTTGCCCAGCTTCGAAGTGGGGGAGTACTGACCCTTGGTCAGACCGTAGATTTCGTTGTTGAAGAGGATGACGTTGAGGTCCACGTTGCGGCGGATGGCGTGGATGAAGTGGTTGCCGCCGATGGCCAGCGAGTCGCCGTCACCGGTGGTCACCCAGACGTTCAGCCGCGGATTGGCCACCTTGACGCCCGTAGCCACGGCGTTGGCGCGTCCGTGAATCGAGTGGAACCCGAAGGTCTTCATGTAGTAGATGAAGCGCGACGAGCAGCCGATGCCCGAGACGAAGGTGAAGAGGTTGTGGGGCGTGTCGGTCGCATCTGCAATCTCGGGCAGTGCGCGCTGCACGGCGTTCAGGATGGCGTGGTCGCCGCAACCCGGGCACCAGCGTACCTCCTGGTCGCTCTTGAAGTCGGCGGGAGTGTATTTGTAGTCTGCCATGGCTTTACTCTGCTAATAAGGTGTGGAACTTCTCTTTGAGCTCGACGACCGTGAAGGGAAGACCCTCGCACTTGTTGTACTGGTCGTAGTGGAACTCCTGGAAATGCTGGCGCAGGTAGCCGGCGAACTGACCTTCGTTGAGCTCGCAGACGACGATGCGCTTGAAACGGGCGAAGATTTCGCGAACGTTCCGCGGCAGCGGGTTGATGTAGTTGAAGTGGCACAGCGAGACACTCTTGCCCTCCTCCTGGAGCTGCATGACGGCGCTCTGCAGGTTGCCGCGCGTACCGCCCCAGCCTACGACGAGCAGCTCGCCCTCCTGGGGACCGAGCACCGTCTGGTCGGGAATATCCTCGACCACCTTGGCCACCTTCGCGGCGCGCGTGTTGACCATCTTCTGGTGGTTGGCCGGGTCATGCGAGATGGAGCCCTTCACACTGTCCTTCTCCAGACCGCCGACACGGTGCTCCAGACCCACCTTGCCGGGGAATGCCCAGCCGCGGGCCAGCTTCTCGTTGCGCACGTAGGGCATGAAGCCACCCTCGGGCGCCTTGTCGACGATGGGCGGAACGATGGTCGGGTAGTCCTTCATCGAGGGGATGCGCCACGGCTCCGAACCGTTGGCGATGAAGCCGTCGGTGAGCAGGATGACGGGCGTCATGTGCTCCATGGCGATGCGGCCGGCCTCGAAGGCGAAGTGGAAGCAGTCGCTCGGCGTCGATGCGGCCATGACCACTACGGGGCACTCGCCGTTGCGGCCGTAGAGTGCCTGCACCAGGTCGCTCTGCTCGGTCTTGGTCGGCAGACCCGTCGAGGGGCCGCCGCGCTGTACGTCGACAACCACCAGCGGGAGCTCGGTCATCACGGCCAGACCCAGCGCCTCGCTCTTGAGCGAAAGGCCCGGACCCGACGTGGTCGTGACGGCGAAGTTGCCGGCGAAGGCGGCGCCGATGGCGGTGCAGATGCCGGCGATTTCATCCTCGGCCTGCACGGTCTTCACGCCGAGGTCCTTGCGCTTGGCCAGCTCCTCGAGAATCACCGTTGCGGGGGTGATGGGGTAGGAGCCGCAGAAGAGTGGCAGCCCGGCCTTCTCGGCGGCGGCGCAGAGGCCCCATGCCGTGGCGACGTTGCCTGAGATGGTGCGGTAGGTGCCCTTCTCCAGATGGGCGGGGGGCACGTTGTAGGTATTGGCGAACTGGTGGGTGTTGGCGGCGAAGTTGTACCCGGCATCCATGGCCCGCTTGTTGGCCTCGGCTATGGCGGGGTTCTTCTTGGCGAACTTCGTGTCGAGGTAACGCTTGGCGTAGTCCTCGGGGCGGTTGAACAGATAGAAGCAGATGCCCAGTGCAAACATGTTCTTGCACTTGACAATGGCCTTGTTGTCGAGTCCCGAATCCTTGAGCGCCTCACGCGTCATGGTGGTGATGTCGGGAATCACGACGTTGTATTCGTCGAGCTTGAGTTCGGCCAGCGGGTCGAGCGTTGCGAAGCCGGCCTTCTTGAGATGTTCCTCGGTGATGGAGTCTCCGTCGATGATGACCGTAGCCCCTCTCTTGAGCCATTTGCGGTTGGCCTTGAGCGCCGCGGGGTTCATGGCGACCAAGACGTCGCAGTAGTCGCCGGGGTTGAGTCCGGAGCGGTTGGCGAAGTGCACCTGGAAACCCGATACGCCTGCCACGGTTCCCTGCGGGGCGCGGATTTCGGCGGGATAGTCCGGGAACGTCGAGATGCCGTTGCCCAACAGCGCCGATGTGTCGGAGAAAAGCGTGCCTGTGAGCTGCATGCCGTCGCCCGAATCGCCCGAAAAGCGAATGACGACATCCTGCAACTCGCGCACATTGGTTCTGTCCATGTTTGAGTGGTGTTGGTTTTAGGTTTGGTTTTGTAAACTGTAATACAAATATATAAATTTATTGTTAGATTATTCACAAACCATGAAAAAAATTGACAACCCGTAACTCCGACCCCTAAAAAAGAGCTCCGGCCGGGTCTGAAAACCCGGCCGGAGCCGTATTTTGACGAAGAAAGGTCCTGAGCGGCCCCTTCCGCGGGACCTTCTCATCGGGGACGTTCGTGCCTTAGAAGGCGACCTGGTCCTCCGTGGCGCCAACTTTGATGACCACATCGCCGTCAGCCACCAGCGCCTTGCCGAACGAATATCCGCCCATCATGTCGTCGAAGTCGGCCGGATAGACGGTCACCGTATCACCGATTTTAACCCCTACGTAGAAGTTCGAACCCTCGTAGTCGGAGACCGAGAGGTAGAAGGTTGCGCCGCGCTCCATCGTGAAGCCCTCGGCAAAGTCCCAGTCGTAGTTGGTCGAACTGTATACGTCGTAGGTGTCTGCATCGTAGTAGGCAATCACCGAGACGGTCGAACCGGTGCCTATCTGCTCGTAGGTGACCTCCACGCTTACGTCCGAAGCCGGCATGACGAAACTTGCATACGGCAGATTGAGCGTCACGGGCAGGTCGTGCCCCTCGGCGTCGGTCGCCTTGACCGAGGTGATGCGCTCTCCGTCGGGAACGTAGATGGCCATCGAGACCGTCTCACCCTCGGCGTAGAGCGTGCCATCGTCGAACGAGATGTCGTTCTTGGTCGATACGGTGTACGCTTGGGCCACCTCGACCGATGCGGCGAGTTCGGCGGCGCTTTCGGGAATCAGAATCGCGGCGCGGTACATCTCATAGGCGTAGTGTTTGAAGGTGAAGGTCTCGCCCGAAGCGATGCGGGCCCGCATCGGCTTGTAGCCCTCCTCGGCCGAGGCGAAGAGATAGACCTTCTCGCCCGGAATGCCCTTGTCGGTCGGCACGCCGTAGTAGATGTCGTCGGCATCGTAGAAGGTTGCCTCCGTAATGTGGTCGCTGGGAGTGTAGGCGACCGGAATCTTCTCCTCGAAGTTCAGTGTTACGGTCACATCCTCGGCCGGCATCTTGAAACGGACGTAGACCCGCTCGATGAGCTCCGGTTCGACGCCCTGGGCCGAGATGGCGGCCGATGCGAGGTAGTAGTCCGGCTTGACCCACAGTTCGGCGGTCACCTGCTCGCCGTCAATCGACTCCGCGGGGAGGGTCGACTTTTCGAGGTCGAGGTAGCTCTCCTCGGCATGTTGCCAGGTGATGGTGTGGCGGGCATGCTGCTCGCCGCTGACGCGAAGCGTGACATCGCCCGTCACGTCGGCGTAGTCGGGACGTACGGTCAGCTGGTAGACATTTGCGACAAGGGCCGAGCGGGTGAACGAACAGCCGGTCGTTTCGGCGAGCGGCTGCCACTCGCCGTTGCCGATGCGGAATTCGATGCCGGTGATGGTGTAGGCGTCTGTCGTCAGCAGGTAGCAGTCGAAGTAGCGGTACGAGCGGTCTGGGCTTACACCGTAGAGCTTCACGCTCGGATTCTCCTCGAGGAACATCGTGTGGCCGCCGTCGACCATCTGCTGCTGGACGCTGTAGCATGCCACTACTTCGAAGTCCGAATCGGGCACCGTGATGTCGACCGTAAGCGACTGTACGTTCTCATCGCCCGTTGCGGGGAATGTCGGGATGTAGACGGCATCGTTCACGTGGATGTGGATATGCTCCATGTGGGTGGCGCTGAAGCCGGAGGCGAGCGTTTCGCCGGGGATGAGCGTCAGCGTCAGGGTGGAGCCTGCCTTATAGTGGGTATCTTTGTCAACACCCTCAAGGGTGATGAAGTCGGGTGTAAGGTTGAGCACCTGCGCGGCGGTGCTTCCGGTGGCGCCAGGACCAGGGACTTCGCTCTCGGAGTTGCTGCAGCCGTGCAGAAGGGCAAGGCCTTGCACGAACAGCAGGAGCACAAGGGTCAAGTGGAGTCGGTGTTTCATGACGAATCCTTTTTTGTGTAAAATTTCTGGTATGTATTATGTTTGGGGTTGATGCTACTCCGCGGGGCAGCATGGTGTCAGCCCTCAGTCCGGAACATCGGTGCAAAGATTATTATTAGGGTCTATAATTACTGCAAAGGAGGATGAAAAATAAGTGGTTTTGGATATTTTTCGTCTTTCCCGTCTTTTCGATGTTCAGCTCCTCTCATCATGAGCCTGTTGCCCGTCGAACGGCATGCCCCCGGCTGTCGGACAATGCCGACGGCCGGGGGCCTTCTGTTTTGTCGGTATGGGTGGGGCACTGCCTTGGAGCTCCGATTGCTGAACGGCTCCTGCCGTCAGCGGATGGAGTTCATGCGGATGCTCGCCTTGACCAGCGCAATGGCGCGGATGCGGTCGATGCGCACCTCCTTGTCGGCGTGGTGGGGGTTCTGGCTCACCAGCTTGACATATCCCTCGCGCTCCGACTTCTGGATGTACTTGACGGTGATGTACTCCTCGCCGTCGATGTCAATCGAGAGCAGGTACATGTCGCCCCAGAAGATATCGTTGATGTCGTGCAGCTGCTTGTAGAGCACGATGTCGCCGCTCTTGAGCAGCGGATACATCGAGTCGCCCACCACGTAGATGGCGCCGTCGCACTTCGGCAGGTTGGGGATGTGGATGTAGTTCACGGGCTTGGCCTGCACGTGCTCGGTAAAGAGCGGCACCAGCCCGGCCGTCCCCTCAATCGAGTAGAGCGGCACGCTCTGCAGCGGCAGCGACGAGTCGGTGCGGCGCATGTAGGCCGTCAGGTCGGGCTCGGCGTTGAACATCTCGCCTTTGCCCGTCTCGAGCCATTCGGGGTTGACGTTCAGCTCCTGAACCAGGATGTTCCGGTTTCGCGACGAAAGACGCGTCTTTCCGGTTTCAATCATCGAGAGGGCCGCCTTTCCGATGCCAAGTCGTTGTGCCAGTTGTTCTTGTGTCATGTTCAACGCCTTTCGTATCATTTTTATGCGCTCGTTCATGGCTCTGCGATTGGAAAAAATTATAATAAAAAATTGTATTTTTGAGTATCAACATTCAATTATTGAACTATCTTTGCCTCTGCAAAGTTAAACAATTTATTTCGGTGATGCAAACTCCGCACCGAAAAACCACATTATCCATTTATAAAAAATGTATACCGTATCGCCTGAACTTTACCGGGAGACGGCCGCGCGCCTCTGCGACGCGCTCGACGGGGGAGACTACTATTCGGGTTCGCTCGAATTCCCTTTCGACGGAATGGAGTGCCGTCTGGTGGCGTCGGTGATTGTCTACCGCCGCCGGGAGGTCGCCCCCGAGGGGCGTACCGAGCCGATTTCCGACCTGGTGCCCGTCTGGTGGGAGTTCCACACCGTCGGCGACGAGGGGGAGTGTCTGAACGACTTCTCCTTTGCCGAGATGACGCGCTACCTGCTCTGATGCACGGCGGCGCCTCTGAGGCGCTGGCCTCTCCCACGTTCCGGAATCCATCCCACCTGCGGCGCGGCGCCGCCCTCCGGAACGTTTCAACTCAGGGAATCTCTCGCCGTGGCGCCGCACACCCGGATTCCCGCCCGACACCGTTGCCCGTGCAGCGGTGTTTTTGTACCAACCCCGACCGCGGGGCCCCTCCCCGTAGCGGCGTCTGTGTCCTGACACCCCGTCCGTCGCAGATGCCTCCGGAGGGAGTGCCCCGAACGGGCGGTTCGCTTTCTCACAAATTCCTACACATCATGTCCTTGTCCTTTACCGACTTTGCGCTCGAGGTCTACCCCTTTCTCGAGCTGCAGCCCTTCCATCGGGTCTACTACCGCGTGCTCGAGGCCTTTGCCCGCGGGCGCATCCCGCGACTGATTGTCACCATGCCTCCGCAGCACGGCAAGAGCGTCGGCGCCACGACGCTCCTGCCGGCCTACCTGCTGGGGCTCGACCCCGACCTGCGGGTGGCCATCGCCTCCTATTCCGGCTCGCTGGCCTCGAAGTTCAACCGCCGCGTGCAGCGCATCCTCGAATCGTCGGAGTATGCCGCCCTCTTCCCCGAGACGACTATCAAGCGCGGCACGCGCCCTCCGAGCTACATCCGCACGGCCGACGAGGTGGAAATCATCGGCCGCCGCGGCGGTCTGCTCTCGGTCGGGCGCGAGGGCTCGCTCACGGGCAACCGCGTCGACTGCTTCATCCTCGACGACCTCTACAAGGATGCCATCGAGGCCAACTCGCCCCTCATCCGCGCCAACTGCTGGGAGTGGTACACCTCGGTGGTCCGCACCCGCATGCACAACGCCTCGCGCGAGCTGGTTGTCTTCACCCGCTGGCACGAGGAGGACCTCATCGGCTCGCTCATGCGCCGTGAGCCGGTCGTGCCGCTCGAGCGTTGGGAGCAGCTCGGCTCGGAGGGGGCGCCGGCCTTCGGAACGGCCCCGGAGGGGTGGCTCCACCTCAATTTCGAGGCGCTCAAGTCGTCGCCGCCCACCGAACTCGACCCGCGGCGTCCGGGCGAGGCGCTCTGGCCCGGACAGCACGACGTTGCGCTGCTCGAGGCCAAGCGGCGGCTCGACCCCGTGCAGTTCGAGTGCATGTACCAGGGCCACCCCTCGGCGCGCGAGGGGCTGCTCTACGGCGGAAACTTCGCCGAATACGACCTGCTGCCGCGCGATGTGGTCCGCCGGGGCAACTACACCGACACGGCCGACACGGGCGACGACTACCTCTGCTCGCTCTCCTATGTGGTCGATGTCGACGGGCTGATTTACGTCACCGATGCGGTCTATACACGCGAGCCGATGGAGGTGACCGAGCAGCTTGTGGCCGAGATGCTGCTCCGCTCCGACACGCGCGAGGCGGCCGTCGAGAGCAACAACGGCGGCCGGGGCTTTGCCCGGGCCGTGCAGGCGCGGGTGCCGGGCGTGCGCGTCGAGTGGTTCCACCAGAGCGCCAACAAGGAGGCGCGCATCCTCTCCAATTCGGCTACGGTACTCCATCTGGTGCGCTTCCCGCGGGGCTGGTCGCTGCGCTGGCCCGAGCTCTACGCCCACCTGACGACCTACCGGCGGAAGTTCCGCGCCAACCGCTGGCACGATGCCGCCGACGTGGTGACGGGGCTCGTCGAGCGCGAGGCAACCGGCCGCAGCGGGCGGCTGCGCTATGTGAAAATCGTGTAGCGCTGCGTTCCCCGGCGTTCCGGTCCTCCGCTCCGGGGGGGGCTGTTCGTCATCCCGGCGGCCGTCTTCTGTCGCACCCCCTGCGCAGGCACCGGCAGGCTGCAGCCGTTCCGTCCCGTTCCGCTTGCCGCCCCACAGAAGCGAGGAGGCCCGACCTCTATGGCCGGACCCCCTCGCTTTTTGCATGCGGATGCGTCACTTCCCGTTCCAGAGGCAGCGGAGCCGTTCGGGGCGCTGCTGCTCCGGGCGGCGCTGCCAGACCATCGCCAGGTCGTCGGCCGCATTGCCCGTGCCGAAGTCGAAGCCGTCCTTCGTGACGAACTCCACCGGGGTGCGCCCCTCGAAGCCGAAGCGGCCGTAGAAGTCGCGGAGCCACTCCTCGCCCGGCGAGGGGATGAGCAGGGCGGCATCGTCGCCGCGCTCCTCGATGAGCCGCATCGCTTCGCGCATGAGCTCCGTCGCAAGCCCCTCGCCCCGGTGTTCGGGGGCGGTGGCCACGCCGTAGATGTAGGTCGTGCGCCCCAGCTCGCTCTCAAAGGGGAGCAGGTGGAGCATCGCCGCCATGCCTCCGTCGCGCTCGATGCAGAGCATGCGCCGGCGGCTGTAGTAGCGGATGAGGAACGAGTCCACGAACTGCTCCTCGTCGCCGAAGCAGGTTGTCCAGAGACGCTTGCACTCCAGTTCGTCAGGGTGGAGGTGGATGGCCAGATACTTGTGCTGGATGACGACGGGGTGGTACGAGAGCTTGGCGCGGCGCAGCCCCTCGATGCCGAGGTCCTCCTCGCGGTTGATGAGCGTGAAGCGCTCGGGCAGGTGGCGGGCGAAGAGGCAGTTGATGATGGTGAAGGCGCCGTCGTACTCCGTGTCGGCCTTCTCGACATGGGTGTCGAACGTGTGGTCGTTCACGGCCGAGCCGTAGGTGAAGGCCACCATGCGGTCGCCCACATAGATGCAGCCGCCCGTCATGCCCAGCTCGGCGAAGTGGGCGAATCCCCGCTGCATGGCCCGCTGCTCGGCGCAGAGCTCCGAGGTGTGTCCCTCGTGCACCTGCCGCCACTCGCGTTCGAGCTCCATGCAGGCCTGGAACCGGTCGGGCGTGAGCTCCTCGTAGCGGTAGTCGGGGTATTCGGCCGTGAAACGGTTGATGTGGTTGCGTTTGGGCTGGTAGCGGCGCCCCGGCAGGTTGCGCAGGTCGTCGGCCGCATAGACGTAGTCCTCCAGTGCACGGTCCGACTCGAAGGCGAACTGCCCGATGTGCATGTTGCGAATCATGTCGCGCCCCTGGTCCGTGAGCCCGACGATGCGCAGCCGCTGCCCGTGGGCATGAGCATCCTCGCGCAGCGCGGGGATGATGCGGGCGCAGTCGCCCTCGCCGACGGGCTGCATGTAGCCCAGCCGCTCGCCGCCGTCAATCTGGAAGCGAATCACCAGAAAGCCGTCCACCACGGCCCATGCGCTGTGGTAGACCTCCTGCCAGCAGTACATGTTCGAGAACGAGAGGTCGCAGTTGGTGATGTCGGACGACATCGTGAAGCGTTCGATGGTTGCCCGGTCTTCGAGCCGGACGGGTTGAAATTCAATCATCGGTATGAAGCGTGTTGTCCCCGCCGACCGTGTAGTCCTTGCGTTCGATGCGGGTGTAGTATTGTTGAATGAGCGCCTTGAGCTGCGGCAGCAGCGCGGCGGCGTCGGGCGTGTCGCCGGCCGAAGGGATGCAGCCGCTGTCGGTGCGGGGCTCGACCGTGGCCTGCTCCTCGTCGAAGAGCAGTGTGGCGTCGCCCGTCACTGCACGGAAGTTGCCTCCACCGTAGGAGACCGACCAGCGGGGACGCTCCGGCTCGTTGAGCACGTCGCGGCCGAAGGCGAAGTAGGGCTCGCGGTTGCCCAGCAGCCCGAGCAGTGTCGGCATGAGGTCGAGCTGCTGCGCAACCTCGCGGATGGTGCCGCGCAGCGCGCCGTCGGGCGTGTAGATGAAGCCCATGATGCGCATGTTGCCGGGGAAGGCGAGGCTCTCCTCGGCGAACTTCTCGGAGGAGACGTGGTCGGCCGTGAAGACGAAAATCGTGCGGCGGAACCACTCCTCGTCCTTGTAGCGTTCGAAGAAGCGGCGGAAGGCCATGTCGTCGTAGGCAACCCCCTTGTGGATGCGGGTGTAGCCCTCGGGAAGCGAGTCGGCGTACTCTTCGGGCACGACGAAGGGGTGGTGCGACGAGAGGGTGAAGAGCGTGGCGAAGAAGGGCTCGCGCGTGCGGCCCAGCTCCTCGCCCGTGAAGCGCAGGAAGGGCTCGTCCCAGATGCCCCAGTATCCGTCGAAATCCCCCTTGCCGTGGGCCGCCTCGTAATCCTCGCGGCTGACGAGCCGCTCGACGCCGGCCGAGCGGGCGTAGGCCCCGAAGCCCATCGAACCGTGCTCCGAGCCGCAGAAGAAGAGCGTCTCGTAGCCCCGGTCGGAGAGCATGGCGGGCAGCTGGCGGCTGCGGCCCAGCGCCTGGGGCATCAGCACGAAGGGGGTCTTGAACGAGGGAATGCTTCCCAGCACCGAGGGGAGCGCCTGGATGGAGCGGGTGCCGTTGGCATAGAAGCGCTCGAAGCACAACCCCTCGCGCATGAGCGAATCGAGGAAGGGGGTGAAGCCCTGCTCCGCACGGCCGGCGTAGAGCTCGGGCATGAGGTAGGCCGAGTGCTCGGCCGACATGCTCTCCATGACGAAGAGCACCACGTTGCGTCCCGAGAGGTCGACGGCCGCCGAGTCGGCGGGCATGTGGAGCGGTGTGAAGAGGCTGTCGAGCTCCTCCGCGGCGTAGTACTTGCGGTAGGAGACCTTCGCGCTGCTGCCCACCGTGCGGAGGATGCAGAAGGGGTTGCTCAGGATGAGGTTGGCCTTGCCGCTGTCGGGGGTGTAGAGCGTGGCGTTGGAGAGGGTGATGGGACGCGTCATGCGGGTCATGCCGCCGCGCATGCCGGCGATGGAGAGCGCCGCGCCGAGGGCCAGCAGCAGCGTGCCGCCCGCATAGTAGCTCCAGCCGTCGCGCAGCAGGCTCTCTTCGCGCGCCTTGCGGCGGTAGCCCCATGCAAGCAGGGCGATGAGGCCCGCGGCGACGAGCGCCAGGTACCAGTTCTCACCCAGAAACTTCACGACCAGCTGCGCCGAGTTGTCGTTGTCGGCGAAGAAGAGCTCCTCGGCCGTGAAGCGCTTCTGCGTGTAGCGGAAGTAGACGCAGTCGGCCATGTTGACCGCTACCACCAGCAGCGCACCCACCGCCAAGTAGTAGCCGTAGCGCAGGTTGCGCCACCAGCCCCGCTCGCGCAGACGGCGTGGAAGGGGCAGCAGCGAGAGGAGGATGAAGAGCCCCTCGGCGTAGACAATCGAGGCCGTGTCGAACTTCAGCGCCCCCTGCAGGAGCTGTCCCGCCTCGTGCCACGAGAGCGCGCCCAGCAGTTCGTAGTTGTAGAGGTAGAAGACCATGCGGCAGAGCATCAGCACCACATAGAGCAGCACGATGCGCCAGAGAAGCAGGAAAAGCGGGGTATGGAGCAGTCGTTTCACGGGCGTTGGATTTGGGTGTATGGTTGCCCGGGCGGGCGTCGGGCGCCCCTCGGGCGGGAAGCAGGCCGGACTCCCTTCCGCAGCGGGCCCGGGTCGGCTTCCGGCTGCAAATTTAATGGTTTCGGCGGATGGTGCAACTCCGCAGCCGCCTCTTTTGTCCGAAAAATAGGCGCAGCATCCGCTTGCAGCGGGCTTTTCGACCGCTTTCGGTAGCAGGGCCGGACCAATTTGTACTTCCGGACCACTTCGTAGGGGCCACGGCGCGGAAGCCGGTCCTTCGCCGCTCCGGTCGGTGCTTCATGCACCCGGCTTCGTGTGTGCGGTTTCGTGCGTCCTGCTTGATGCGTCCGTCCGGATTTTGGTGTGCGCAGCTGCATTTTTCTACTTCAGCCCACCCATCCGATGCGAACGGCCGCCGTCCTCGGCTCATGGAGTCGGTGACGGCGGCCGTCGGTCGTCTCTTTTTCGGATGTCAGGGTCGGATGTCTGCCGGGCGGCTATTCGCACGCCTTGAGCGACATGTCGAGCGACTTGATTTGGTGGGTCAGCGCCCCAACCGAGATGAAGTCCACGCCGCACTCGGCATAGGCGCGCATCGTCTCGAGGGTGATGCCTCCGCTCGACTCCGTCTCGCAGCGGCCCGCCACCTTTTCAACCGCCTTGCGTGTCATCTCGGGGGTGAAGTTGTCGAACATGATGCGGTCGACGCCTCCGGCGGCAAAGACCTCGTCGATATCCTCCAGCGAGCGCACCTCGCACTCGATGGGGAGCTGCTTGCCCTTGGCGCGCAGGTATTCGCGGGCGCCGTGGATGGCCTTCCGGATGCCGCCGGCGAAGTCGATGTGGTTGTCCTTGAGCAGAATCATGTCGAAGAGCCCCATGCGGTGGTTCTCGCCGCCGCCCAGCTTGACGGCCATCTTGTCCAGCACGCGCATGCCCGGCGTGGTCTTGCGCGTGTCGAGAATGCGGGTGTGCAGCCCCTCGAGGTGCTTCACGTAGAAGGCCGTCTGGGTTGCCACGCCGCTCATGCGCTGCATGATGTTGAGCACGATGCGCTCGGCCTGAAGCAGCGAGCGCACGCGGCCGGAGACGTAGAAGGCGACATCGCCCGGCTGGACGTGGTCACCGTCGTTGAGCTTCTGCTCGAACCGCATCTCGGGGTCGAGCCGGTTGAACACCATTTGGGCCACCTCGATGCCGGCGATGACGCCCTCCTGCTTGCAGAGCAGGCGCATGCGTCCGTGCGCGTCGGCCGGGATGCAGCAGAGCGACGTGTGGTCACCGTCGCCGATGTCTTCTTTGATGCAGAGCTCGATGAGCTCCTTGACGAAAGGTATGTATTCGGGTTTCATGCGGCAAAGGTACGAAAAAATATTTATTTCGGTCCAATCAGGCGTCCTTCGTAGGCAACCTGCCAGCGTCCGGCCACGGTGAAGCTCATGCGGCAGTCGATGTCGTCGATACGCCCCTCGAACTGCGTGATGCGGAGCTCCTCGTCGGGACGGTAGGTGGCCCCGCCGCCCACCTCGTTGGGCTGTAGCACCTCGGGAATGGCCTCCTCCAGCGCAAAGCTGAGCGAGCGGTCGCCCGTGGGGGTGTATCCGACGTTGCGGAGCCGCATCTCGCTGCCCCATGTTCCGGCCTCGAGGCGGAAGCGGTGGAGGTAGAGCGTGAAGTCGTAGAGCCCGGCCAGTTCGATGTATCCCTCCCGGTTGGTGTAGCTCTCGCCGCTCTGCGTGTCGCGGACCGTCGTCGTGCCGTAGAAGTGGAGGTTGGTTCCCGTCAGGTGTCCCTCCTCCAGATAGGGGTTCCCGCCCAGATAGACATATCCGTAGGGAAGCCCCGAGTCGTCGTCGCTGCAGGAGGCCAGCATGGTGAGTGCACCGGTCAGAAGCAGCAGTCGTTTGAAGATGGTTGCAAACATGGTTGTCGTAATGATGGGGGTTGGTGTTTGTGTTGATACGGAGCGCCCGGCGGCTACTTGGTGCCCGTGTAGCTGAGGCTGTAGCCCATGCACTCGAAGGTGAGCGTGAGCCGCTCGGCGGTTGCCGTGCCGCGCAGCGCGGTGATTTTGCGCTCCTCCATCGGGCGTTCGCCGTAGTAGGGGACTACTTCGTCGGCCGAGAGGGTGGCCGTATCGCCCGACGAGGTGTAGCCGATGCCCGGCAGCGTCATGTCGATGGCCATCGGCATGCCCGGGAACTGCATGTCGTAAATCCACAGCGTCAGCGTGTTGTCCTCCGTCGAGCTCTTCAGCTCGAACGAGACGTTCTCGTAGGTGTAGCTCTGCGAGGGGTCGGCCAGCAGATGCATGTCGAGGGTTCCCCGGTAGCCGATTTGGGTCTTGAACGAGATTTCGTCCTCCGTGTTGCAGGCGGCTGCCACGAAGAGGCAGGCAAGGAGTGCAAACAGTTTTTTCATCGTTGTCTGAATGTGTTTGGATTAGTCTTTTCTAAAGGTTGATGTTGAGCGTTATGCCGAAGGTGCGCGGACGTCCCCGCTGCACGAAGTCGTTGCCGATGGAGCGGAAGTAGAAGACGTCGTAGCGCGTATCGGCGAGGTTGCGGCCCCAGAGGTCGAGCGAGAAGTGGCGCTGCTCGAAGCGCACCGAGGCTCCCGTCAGCAGGTAGAACGACTGCCGGAGCGAGTTCTGCTCGTTCCAGGCAATCGGTCCCGTGCCGCGCAGGTCGGCCTGCAGGACGATGCGCTCGAGCCAGCGCAGGCCGACGGGAATCTCCCACGAGGCGAGGGCCGAGAAGGTGTGCTCCGGGGCGTAGGGGATGCGCTTCCCGGCGTAGTCCTCGATGCCGTTGTTGTACTCCACGAAGCGGGCGTCGGTGTATCCGTAGGCGACGTTGAGCTCCACGTTGCGGTGGGGCACCGCCTGCAGGGCCACCTCGGCGCCGAGGCTGCGCGTGCGGCCGGCATTGGTCATCATGCGCCCCGTGGTGCTTCCCTCGGGGAAGACGGTCAGCTGCTGGTCGCGGCAGTCAATCCAGAAGAGGGCGAAGTCGCCCCGTATGGCACCCTCGAGGCAGGAGAAGTGGCCCCCGACCTCGTAGTTCCAGCTGTACTCGGGGTCGTAGCCCACCACCTTGCGGATGTCGTACTGCGTGCCGACGTGGAAGTACTCCTTCATGATTTGCTGCTGCAGCACGTCGGAGAACATCTGCGTGTTGAAGCCGCCGGCCTTGTAGCCCTTGGCGACCGAGAGGTAGAGGTTGCGGTTCTCGTCGAAGGAGTAGGTGACCGTCACCTTGGGCAGCAGTTCGGTGAAGAGGTCGCGCAGCGTGCCCCGCGTGTCGATTTTAATCGGCGTGGTGGCCACCAGCTCGCGGTTGCCCTCCTCGTCGGTCCGGTAGGTCTTGCACCCCGTGTCGGTAAAGTTGCGGTAGCGCAGCGTGGCGTGCTCGTAGTCGAAGCGCAGCCCCGCCGTGAAGCGCCAGCGCCCCGTGCGGTACTCCGACTCGTGGTAGAGTGCGGCGCCGAGCGTCGGCATGCGGAAGGTGCTCCCCAGCATGAAGTTGTCGTCGTCCCAGACGTCGACATAGTCGGGATTCACCTGGTTGATATGCTTGAGAATCAGTTCGTCGATTCCATACTGCTTGAACCTCACGGGGGCGTCCATCACCCCGTGGCGGTAGAATCCGAAGGCGCCGAACAGCCAGCGGTAGTTTCCCTTGCCCCGCTTGCGGATGACGATGTCCTCGGTCAGCGTGTGCTCCGTGCGGGCCTGCCGCAGCGTGAAGTAGGAGAGGGGCAGGAAGTCCTGGTCGAGTATCATCTCGTCGTCGGAGTACTGGTAGCTCGTAATCGAGGCGAGCGTGAAGCGTTCGCCCTCGTAGCGGACGGTCAGTCCGTCGCTCAGCAGCGTGCGGCGGTAGGACGAGGGGTCGTTGTAGCTGATTTCG
Source organism: Alistipes sp. Marseille-P5061 (assembly GCF_900290115.1). Classification (GTDB taxonomy): domain Bacteria; phylum Bacteroidota; class Bacteroidia; order Bacteroidales; family Rikenellaceae; genus Alistipes; species Alistipes excrementigallinarum. Next base: position 714,125 of record NZ_LT985748.1, on the reverse strand, counting down.
CCCGGGCGGATGACGCTCTGGCCGTCGACCTTAATCTCTTCGCCGACGTAGGCGTAGGGATAGCCTCCCTGGCGGAGCACCGAGACGGCGAAGGTGTTGTCAATCTGCCAGCGCGAGCCGCTGCGCCACTGCAGGCGCCACCGTCCGCCGGCGTTGCGCTCCCAGTCGCACAGCTTGCCCGTCGAGCGGTTCTCGAAGAGGCCGTCGCTGTGGCTGTAGTAGCCCGTCACGGAGAGCCCCAGCCCTTCGCGCAGCTTCTGATAGGCCGCCGCGCGCAGCTTGAGGGTGTTGCCGCTGCCGTACTCCATGCCGAGGCGGATGCCCTCGTAGGTGAGCGGCGAGAGCGTGTAGACGTTGATTACGCCCCCCATCGTGTTGCGGCCGTAGAGGGTCGACTGCGGGCCGCGCAGCACCTCGATGCGCTCGATGTCGGCCAGCTCCGTATCGTAGTTGTCCTTGTTGAGTACCGGGACGTTGTCGACGTTGAGCCCCATGACGGGCTGGTCGATGCGGGCGCCGAGGCCGCGGACGTAAATCGACGAGGTCATGCGCGAGCCGTAGTCGGGGATGTGGAGGTTGGGGACGATGAGCGAGGCATCCTTCAGGGCGTCGACGTGGCGCCGTTCGAGCATCCGCTCGCCCAGAATCGACGAGGCGACGGGCTCGCTGCGCAGCATGAGCCCCTGCTTGATGGCCGTCACCTGGACGCGGTCGACTTGAATCACCGTGTCGGCGAGCAGGTCGCTCTCTTCGGTCGCGGCCTTGTCGCGGGGCCGCGGCAGTGCACGAAGCCCCTCCGCCGGGAGGGCGGCGGCAATGGCCGAAAGCAGCAGAAGCGGGATGTGGCGCAGGCGCGGTTTCACGGGTGCATGGTTCGAATCGGGTGCAAAGTAAGGGCTTTTCGCGCGAAAATGCAATCCTAATTTATGAGGAGCGGCCCCGTGAGCGCTCCGCTCAGAGTTCGTCGGCCTCGACATAGCCCCGCGTGACGGCGTAGAGCGTCAGCCCCGAGACGGAGCGGATGCCGAGCTTCTCCATCAGGTTGCGGCGGTGCGAGATGACCGTCGTCAGCCCGATGCCGAGCCGCTGGGCAATCTCCTTGTTGATGTGTCCGCGGGCGATGAGGGCCAGCACCTCCGCCTCGCGGGCCGAGAGCACGGGCCCCTGTGCGGCGGAGGCGTCGGGCGCCGGGTCGTGGGCGTCGTGGTGGACGCTGCGGTGCATGTGCATGATGTCGCGCACGAGCTCCTCCTCGCTGCGGAGGATGTTCAGGCGGCGCATGTCGGCCAGCTCGGGGGGAACCGACCCTCCGGCGAGCAGAATCACCCGCCGGCGGTAGGGGCGGAAGAGGGCGCTGTGGCGCACGAAGAGCGGCGCGGCGGTGAAGAAGTGGAAGTAGCGCTCCATGCCGCTCTCCTCGAGCGCATGCACGTCGTTGAAGACCTCGACCTCGGCCATCGGGATGATTTTCTCGAGAATCGACTTCATGCCCAGCGCCGTGAGAATGCTGGGGGCGATGACGGCTATGGCGGGGCGGCGCTCCATCATTATTCGTGGTGGTAGGGTTCGTTGTTGAGGATGGTGAAGGCGCGGTAGAGCTGTTCGGCGAAGAGCGCCCGCACAATCTGGTGCGAGAAGGTCATCTTCGAGAGCGACAGGCGCGCATCGGCCCGCGCGTAGACCGCCTCCGAGAAGCCGTAGGGACCGCCGATGACCAGCACGAGCCGCTTCATGCCGCTGTTCATCCGCTTCTGGAGCCATGCGGCGAACTCCACCGAGCGGTATTCGGTGCCGTGCTCGTCGAGCAGCGCCACGTAGTCGCCCTCGGTCAGCTGACGGAGGATGGCCTCACCCTCGGCCGTGCGCTGCTGCTTCTCGGAGAGGCTGCGCGTGTTGCGCACGTCGGGCAGCACCGTGAAGCGGAAGCGGCAGTAGAAGTCGATGCGCCGGGCGTACTGCTCGACCAGCGCGGCGACCTCCTTCGAATCGGTCTTGCCGATGACTATGAGTTCGATGGTCACTTTTCGAATTTTCGGATGTGGGGTGGCAGTGTGGCAGTGTGACGGTGTGACGGTGTGACGGTGTGACGGCAGCCGGCCTCAGAGGTCGCTGTTCCACTCGCCGTCGGCATCCTCGTAGATGACCGGACGCGACTTCTCGACCGACTTGAGCCACTCGTAGGCCTTGTACATGTTGTAGCCGTTGCCCGAGGGGGCGCCCAGCGCAAAGGCCACCACGCAGGTGAAGTTGCGCGAGCGGTAGTACATCGCCTTCACCCGTTCGAGGTACTCGTCGGCCAGCCGCGGGTCGTTCGACGGCGTCCCTCCGACGGTGCGGTCCCCGCGCCGCTCGGGTGCCGAGATGGCGGCGCGGTCGATGACGTAGAGCCCCGTCTCGTCGCACAGGGCGTAGAACCACGCCGGCTGCGGACAGTCGGGGCAGACGGTGTTGTAGCCCTGCCCCTTCAGGCGGAGCAGTTCGCGGCGCGTCGCGGTGGGGTCGGTCCCGGCATTGCAGCGCACGCGCTTGAGCGTGAGCTCCTTGCCCAGCCGCATCAGCTTGCCGTCGCGCAGCTCCGTCTTGCCGAAGCCGATTTTCATCGGCATGTACTCCTTGTAGACGCCGTCGCGCCGCGTGAAGAGCATCACCTTGTAGAGCGGGACGCTTTTGGCGCCGCCCTCCCACTTGTTGGCGAAGGTGCCGTAGATGTAGGGGTCGAAGCGCACGGTGTCGGTCGAGCGGCCGGGGATGGTCACCTCGGTCATGTTGAACTCGAGCAGCTTGCCCTGGGGCGAGTAGATGTCGTAGCCGACGGTCACCGGCTCGTCGTAGTTGTAGGAGTTCTGGGCCACGATGTCGAGCCGCAGCACGCCGAAGTCGCGCCCCTCGGGGTCGGGTTCGAGCGAGATGGTGAAGTCGCGAATCGAGCGCTTGTTCTGCATGTAGAGGTAGCTCCCGGCAAAGGGCTCGCGGGGCGTCGCCTCGGGATCGATGGCCGACCGCCCGGTGTTGTCCAGTTCGAGCAGCAGCGAGTTCTCTCCTTCGCGGATGTAGGGTGTCAGGGCGTACTCGGCCGGCGTGACGGGGTCGGCGCAGAGGGCCACCTCTTCGCCGTTGAGCGTCAGGCGGTAGGGCCGCCCCGCATTTTCGATGTGGAGGTAGACGTTGCCGTCGGTCCAGGCGTAGGGAATCTCGAGGCTCTGGCCGGCGATGAGCACCTCGCCCTCGGAGACGAGCATCCGGGGCTTGAACTCCCGGTAGGCCTCCACTCCGGCGCGGTTGCGCGCCTCGGCGTCGTGGCGCGTGTCGTAGGGGATGACCTCGGTGCGGTAGATGCGCCCCGCCTGCTGGGCCTGGAGGGCTCCCGTGCAGCAGAGGGCGGCAAGAAGAAGTATCGTCTGCTTCATTTCGGTTCGGATGATGTCAGATGCGGACAAAGGTACTTTTTATTTTGAGAAATCACAAATAATCGATACCTTTGTCAATTCGAAAAGCAAACGAAAAACAACAGAATCACGATATGAAAACACAGAGAATCGCTGAAATACTCAAGGCGGCAGCCGTCGATACGGACGTGGTCGTCAAGGGTTGGGTGCGCACCAAGCGCGGCAACAAGAACGTGGCCTTCATCGCCATGAACGACGGCTCGTGTCTGTCGAACATCCAGGTGGTGGTTGACCTTGCGAAATTCTCCGACGAGGAGCTCAAGCCCATCACCACGGGCGCCTGCATCCGTGTGGACGGCCGTCTGGTCGCCTCGCCCGGCTCGGGTCAGGGCGTCGAGGTGCAGGCCTCGAAAATCGAGATATACGGCACGGCCGACCCCGATACCTACCCGCTCCAGAAGAAGGGCCACTCGCTCGAGTTCCTGCGCGACATCGCCTACCTGCGTCCGCGCACCAACACCTTCGGCGCCGTACTGCGCATCCGCCACGCCATGGCCTACGCCATCCACGAGTACTTCAACAGCCACGGATTCTACTACTTCCACACCCCCATCATCACCGCTTCGGACTGCGAGGGTGCCGGTGCGATGTTCCAGGTGACGACGCTCGACATCGCCAATCCGCCCCGCACGGAGGATGGCAAGGTGGACTATACGAAGGACTTCTTCGGCAAGTCGTGCAACCTGACCGTCTCGGGTCAGCTCGAAGGCGAGCTGGGCGCCCTCTCGCTGGGCCGCATCTACACCTTCGGCCCCACGTTCCGCGCCGAGAACTCCAACACGCCGCGCCACGCCTCGGAGTTCTGGATGATTGAGCCCGAGGCCGCCTTTTACGACCTGGAGGACAACATGGAACTGGCCGAGGACTTCCTCAAGTACCTCATCCAGTATGCGCTGGACCACTGCATGGAGGACCTCGAGTTCATGAACAAGATGTGGGACAAGGGGCTGCTCGACCGGCTCCGTTTCGTGCTCCACAACGACTTCAAGCGTCTGGACTACACCGAGGGCATCGAGATTCTGAAGGCTTCGGGCCGCAAGTTCGAATTCCCGTGCGACTGGGGCTGCGACCTGCAGTCGGAGCACGAGCGCTACCTGGTCGAGGAGCACTTCAAGCGTCCGGTCATCCTGATTAACTACCCGAAGGACATCAAGGCCTTCTACATGAAGCAGAACGACGACGGCAAGACGGTGCGCGCCATGGACGTCCTCTTCCCGGGCATCGGCGAGATTATCGGCGGCTCGGAGCGTGAGGCCGACTACGAGAAGCTCAACCGCCGCGTCAAGGAGCTGGGCATGAACGAGCGCGAGCTGTGGTGGTACCTCGACACGCGCCGCTGGGGCTCGGCACCTCACTCGGGCTTCGGTCTGGGCTTCGACCGCCTGCTGCTCTTCGTCACGGGCATGACCAACATCCGCGACGTGCAGCCCTTCCCGCGTACGCCGCAGCACGCCGATTTCTGATTGTTTCCGTGCTGAGCCTGCCGGCGGGGCTTCGGCCGCGCGCGGCTTGATTTCGGGGTGCAGACCCGAACCGTGAGACCCGAACAAACCCGAAAATGAAGGAGCCAAATGAGAAGCTGATTCTTAATTTGGATTCGATATGGCAATAACACAGAAACAGGTCCTTTCGCTTCAGCAGAAGCTCTCGCCCCAGCAGATTCAGACCATCAAGCTGCTGGAGCTTCCCGCCATGCAGCTCGAGCAGCGCATCAAGCAGGAAATCGAGAACAACATCGTGCTGGAGGAGGACGAACGTACGCCCGAAGAGGAGGAGCCCCAGCAGATTTCGGTCGACGAATACCTGCGCGAGGACGAGACGCCCTCCTACAAGAGCCGCATCAACAACTATTCGAAGGACGACAAGCAGCGTCCGGTGATTCTCTCCGAGGGACGCTCGCTGCAGGAGTACCTGGTCGAGCAGCTCGGCTACCGCAACCTCTCGGAGCGGGAGATGAAGCTGGCCACCTACCTGGTGGGGAGCATCGACGAGGACGGCTACCTGCGTCGGGAGCTGGATGCCATCGCCGACGACATTGCTTTCACGCTGGGCATCGAGACCACGGCGGAGGAGCTCGAACGGCTGCTCGACGTCATCCACGACCTGGAGCCCGCCGGCATCGGCGCCCGCAACCTGCGCGAGTGCCTGCTGCTGCAGATGGGGCAGCTGCCGATGAATACGCCGGCGCGCCGTCTTGCCCGCCGCATCCTGACCGACTACTTCGACGAGTTCGTCAAGAAGCACTACGAGAAGCTGATTTCCCGCCTGCAGGTGAGCGAGGAGGAGTTCCGCGATGCCATCGCCGAAATCCGCCGCCTGACCCCCAAGCCGGGCAACCTCTACGCCGAGGGGGGAACCGATACGACCCCCTACATCGTTCCGGACTTCATCCTCGACTACCACGACGGGCGCTTCGACCTCTCGCTCAACTCGAGCAACATCCCCGAGGTGCGCATCAACCGCCGCTATGCGGAGATGCTCCGCGACATGGTGGCCCCCGACGGCACGGTCAAGGCAGAGGACCGCGAGGCGCTGCAGTTCGTCAAGAGCAAAATCGACTCGGCCAAGTGGTTCATCTCGGCCATCAAGCAGCGCCACGATACGCTCATGCGGACGATGCAGACCATACTCGACTACCAGAAGGAGTACTTCAAGGATGGCGACAAGTCGAAGCTGCGGCCGATGATTCTCAAGGATATTGCCGACCGCACGGGGCTCGACGTCTCGACCATCTCGCGCGTGGTCAACAGCAAGTATGTCCAGACGCAGTTTGGCATCATCCTGCTCAAGTCGCTCTTCTCGGAGGCGATGCAGACCGAGAGCGGCGAGGAGGTTTCGAGCTACGAAATCAAGAACATCCTCCAGCAGTGCATCGACGAGGAGGACAAGCGTCACCCGCTGACCGACGAGACGCTGATGGATATCCTCAATTCGAAGGGATACCGCATCGCCCGCCGTACGGTGGCCAAATACCGCGAGATGCTCAACATCCCCGTCGCACGGCTGCGCAAACAGATATAGGCTGCGCGGACCGTCGCTCCGGCCGAAGTGCGGAGCAACGGCTTCGGCACCGCGCGTTTGTAAAATTTGTAACGGATGAATTACCGCAAGATATCCCAGGGGCTTTCGTGGGCGCTGCACCCCTTTCTGCTGCCGCTCTACGTCATGGCGCTGCTGCTGACGATGACCACCTTTGCGCGCTATCCCCTCGATGTGAAACTCTACCTGTTGTGGGTCGTCGTGCTCTACGCACTGGTGATTCCGCTGCTGGTGCTCGCCCTGCTGCGCTCGCTGGGGCGCCTGTCGGACTGGCGGGTCGACCGCCGCGAGGAGCGTACGCTGCCGCTGGTGGCAGGCCTCTGCTGTTACCTGCTCTGCGCCTACACGCTTTCGCGCATTCCCGCGGCCGACTTCCTGCGCAAGTTCATGCTGGCGGCCGCCTGCTGCGAGGGGATGTGCCTCGTCGTCTCGCACTACTGGAAAATCAGCCTCCACCTGACGGGCATGGGTGCCGTCGTGGCATTGCTGGTGCTGATGAACGTCGCCGGCGTGGGCAACATGATGGTGCCGCTCTCGGTGGCTATCCTCTGCGCCGGGGCCCTCGCCTCGGCCCGCCTCTACCTGGGCAGCCACAACGGCTGGCAGGTGTTGGCCGGATTTGCCGGCGGCTTCTGCATCGCAACCCTCGCCGTGCTCTTCCTCTGAGCCGGCGCCGAGCGGTTTGCATCAAACGAGCGGAGCTCTTCCCGCATGGGGAGGAGCTCCGCTTGTCTCGTTCTGTCCGGCCGCAGCCGCCCGCTCTACTTGGAGAAGGCGAAGCCGATGTAGACGTTCTCGTAGTTTTCGAGCAGCTTGGTGACCGACGAGAGGGCCTGAATCTTCTGCCCGAGGCTCTCAATCAGCTCGACGAGCTTCGTGGCGGGGAAGACCAGCTGCAGCTCCGTGCCGCTCAGATAGGCGCGGCCCGGGATGGTCCCCAGCGGAATCTTGCCCGTCGAGACCTGCAGCGCCAGTTCGTGCGTCGAGGCGTCGAAGGTGTAGCTGCCCGCCAGTTCGTGCGAGCCCAGCTGGGCCGTGAAGGTTCCGTCGCTGGCGAAGTCGAACGAGCAGGCCCCCTCGCGGATGCCTACCAGCTCGTAGCCCTTCACAAGCTGCTTGGTGACGGTCGATTCGATGGCTGCGCCGCCCAGCTGGCTGGTGAGGTTCTCGCCCTCGAACTTGATGCCCGGACCGGTGTAGCGCCACGCCCCGACGATGGCCACCTCGGTCAGCTTGCCGCCTGTCGCCTCGTCGGCAGCCGAAGTCACCACCTTCTTGAGGGCATCTTTCCAGTCCTGTGCCTGCACCTGGGCGCCCCAAAGCAGGAGCCCCAGCGTGAGGAGCAGTGTCATGTGTTTCATCATTCTGTCGTTTTTCATCTTTTTTCTCTTGTTCGGGGCAAGCCGGCAGCGGCTGTCCCGGTTATTGCCTCCGGGCCCGCTCAGAGTTCCTCCAGCTCGCGGAGCCACAGCGCCGCCGAGGCGTCGGAGGGCATGCGCCAGTCGCCGCGCGGCGAGAGCGAGACGGAACCCACCTTCGGGCCGTCGGGCATCGCCGAGCGCTTGAACTGCTGCGCGAAGAAGCGGCGGAAGAAGACCCGGAGCCACTTGACAATCGTCTCGCGGTCGTAGCTTCCGGCGAAGGCCTGCTCAGCCAGGAAGGCGATTTTCGCCGGCCGGAACCCCGCCCGCACGAAGTTGTAGAGGAAGAAGTCGTGCAGCTCGTAGGGGCCCACCAGGTCCTCGGTCTTCTGGGCGATGTTGCCCTCGCGGTCGGCGGGCAGCAGCTCGGGGCTCACCGGCGTGTCGATGATGTCGAGCAGCGTGGCGCGCGTCGCCCCGTCGCGCTCGGTGTCGGCGGCCCAGCGGACCAGATGGCGCACCAGCGTTTTGGGCACCGAGGCGTTGACGCCGTACATCGACATCTGGTCGCCGTTGTAGGTGGCCCAGCCGAGCGCCAGCTCCGAGAGGTCGCCCGTGCCGATGACCAGTCCCCCCTCCATGTTGGCCACATCCATCAGAATCTGGGTCCGTTCGCGTGCCTGGGCGTTCTCGTATGCGGCCGAGCGGTCGCTCTCCGGAAGCCCTATGTCGCGGAAGTGCTGCAGGCAGGCGTCGCGGATGGGTATCTCGCGCACCGTCACGCCCAGCCCCTCCATGAGCTTCAGCGCATTGCGGTAGGTGCGGTCCGTGGTACCGAAGCCCGGCATCGTGATGCCCAGGATGCCCCGGCGGTCGAGCCCCAGCTTGTCGAACGTGCGGACGGTGACCAGCAGCGCCAGCGTCGAGTCCAGACCGCCCGAGATGCCCACTACCGCGCAGCGGCAGCCCGTGTGGGCCAGCCGGCGCGCCAGGCCGTGCGACTGAATCTGGAAAATCTCCTCGCACCGTTCGCTGCGGTGCGCCTCGTCGGCCGGAACGAAGGGCATGGGGTCCACCCTCCGGTCGAGTGCCGAGGCCTTCAGCGCGTCGGGCAGCTCCATCTCAATCACGGTGCTCTCGCCCGCCTCCTCGCGCATCCGGAACGAGGTGTTCCGCCGCCGCTCGAACTCCAGCCGCTCGATGTCGACGTCGGCCACCGTCAGCTGCTCGTCGAGCGAGAAGCGGGCGGCCTGGGCCAGCATCGTGCCGTTCTCGGCGATGAGTCCGTTGCCGGCGAAGACCAGGTCGGTCGACGACTCGCCGAATCCGGCCGAGCAGTAGACGTAGGCCGTATGGGTGCGGGCCGACTGCTGAGCGACCAGCTCCCGCAGATAGGCGTGCTTGCCCACCCCCTCGGGCGAGGCCGAGAGGTTGAAGATGAGCTTTGCACCGTTGAGTGCCAGCCGCGACGAGGGGGGCGATGCCACCCAGAGGTCCTCGCAGATTTCGATGCCGAACTCGGCGCCGTTCACCGCAAAGGTGAGCTCCGTGCCGAAGTCGGCCTCCTGACCCGCCGCCGTGATGCGCTCCTCCTCGATGCCGGCCCCCGAGGCGAACCAGCGCGCCTCGTAGAATTCGGCATAGTTGGGGATGTAGCTCTTGGGCACCACGCCGAGCAGGCGCCCCTGGGCCACAACCGCCGCGCAGTTGTAGAGCCGGTCTTCGTGCCGCAGCGGAAGACCGACGATGAGTGCGAGCGGCAACTTGCGCGTCTGGCGCATAATCTCGCCCAGCGCCTCGTCCGCCGCATCGAGCAGCGCGGGCTGCAGGAAGAGGTCGGCGCAGGTGTAGCCCGTGACGGCCAGTTCGGGGAAGGCGACCAGTTCGACGCCCCGCCGTGCAGCCTGCTGCGCCAGCGCCACGATGCGCTCGGCATTGCGCGCGCAGTCGGCCACCGCAACCTGCGGCACCGCCGCCGCAACCTTTACAAATCCGTAGTTGTCCATCGTTTTCAGAGTTGGGCGCCGTGCGCTATTCGGCCCACAGGTGGGCCAGGTTGATGACCACCTGCATGGCCTTGTGCATCGTGGTGAGCGAGCAGTACTCGAACTTGCCGTGGAAGTTCATGCCTCCCGTGAAGAGGTTGGGGCAGGGCAGCCCCATGAACGAGAGCCGCGCGCCGTCCGTGCCGCCGCGGATGGGCCGCACAATCGGCTTCACGTCGGCCTCGCGCATCGCCTCGAGCGCCTTGTCGATGAGTTGCGGATGGGGCTCGACCATCTTGCGCATGTTGAAGTACTGGTCCTTGAGCGTGAGCGTCAGCACCTCCTGCCCGTACTTCTTCTTGAGCAGGTCGACGCACGCCCACATGTAGACCTTCTTCTGTTCGAAGAGGTCGGCGTCGTGGTCGCGGATGATGTAGCTCACCGAGGCGTGCTCCACCGTGCCGTTCACCCCGACGCAGTGGTAGAAGCCCTCGTACCCGTCGGTATACTGCGGGCGCTGTTCGGCGGGCAGCAGCGTCTGCAGTTCGCACGCCACGTCGAGCGCGTTAATCATCTTCCCCTTGGCATAGCCCGGGTGGACGTTGCGCCCCTGGATTTCTATTTTGGCGCTCGCGGCGTTGAAGTTCTCATACTCGAGCTCGCCCTCCATGCCGCCGTCGACCGTATAGGCGAAGTCGGCGCCGAAGGCCTCCACGTCGAAGAAGTCCACGCCGCGTCCCACCTCCTCGTCGGGGGTGAAGCCGATGCGGATTTTGCCGTGCCGGAGCTCGGGGTGGGCGAGCAGGTACTCGGCCGCGCTCATGATTTCGGCCACACCCGCCTTGTCGTCGGCCCCCAGCAGCGTCGTGCCGTCGGTGTGGATGAGCGTGTGGCCCTTGAAGAAGCTCAGCTCGGGGAAGTCCTTGACGGTCATCGTCAGGTGGCCGTTGAGGAAGATGTCGCCGCCGTCGTACTCATCGATGATGCGGGGCTTGATGTCCCGGCCGCTCATGTCGGGCGAGGTGTCCACGTGGGCGATGAAGCCGATGACGGGGGCGTTCTCGCACCCGGGCGTGGCCGGAATGGTGCCCATCACGTAGCCGTAGCGGTCCATCGTGACGTCGGTCATGCCGAGCGTCCGCATCTCGTCGGCCAGCGCCGCAAGCAGCACCTTCTGCTTTTCGGTCGAGGGGAAGGTATTGCTCTGCTCCGACGACTGCGTGTCGTAGGAGACATACTTCAGAAATCGGTCCTTGAGTTCCATATCTTTTTCGGTCGTTTTTTTAGGGGTTTCTTGAAATCTGTCGGAAAGCTGTTTCTATGTCGCTACTCCTCCTTGCGGGCGCGGAGCGTGTGCCACGAGAAGTAGCCAATCAGCACGAGGTACATCACCAGTCCGGTCCACTCGGCGGCGTTCGACGAGGCCCAGCCCGAGAGGAACCAGTCTACCTCGCAGAACTTCAGAATGGCGCTCACCACGCCCATCAGCGCACCGCCGGCGATGAAGCCCGAGGCGATGAGCGTACCGCGGTCCATGCGCGCCTTGTTGAGTGCCTGGTCCTTCGAGCGTGTCGAGACGTACCAGGAGACCAGACCGCCGACCACCAGCGGGGCGTTGAGCTCCATGGGGATGAACATACCCAGGGCGAAGGCCAGGGCCGGCACGCCGATGGCCGTCAGCACGAGCGCCAGCGCCGCGCCGCAGAAGTAGAGCATCCAGGGGGTCTGTCCGCCGGTCATCAGCGGCTGGATGACGGCCGCCATGGCGTTGGCCTGCGGAGCAACGAGCGCCCCCTCGCCGACGAAGCCGTAGGACTTGTTGAGGACAATCATCACGCCGGCAACCGTTGCGGCCGAGACGAACGTGCCCAGGAACTTCCAGGTCTCCTGCTTGCGGGGCGTCGTGCCCAGCCAGTAGCCGATTTTGAGGTCGGTGATGAAGCCGCCGGCCATCGAGAGGGCCGTGCAGACCACGCCGCCGATAATCAGCGCGGCGGTCATGCCCGTCGTGCCGTTCAGACCCACCGCCACGAGCACCAGCGACGAGAGAATCAGCGTCATGAGCGTCATGCCCGAGACGGGGTTCGACCCCACGATGGCGATGGCGTTGGCCGCTACGGTGGTGAAGAGGAACGAGATGACGAAGACGATGAGAATCGCCGTGACGGACTGTACCCAGCCGTCGAGCAGCCCGAAGTGGAAGAAGACGAAGACGCAGACGAGCGTGGCGATGAGCAGCGAGAGGATGCGCTTCATCGTGATGTCGCGCTGCGTGCGCTCGGTGGTGTCGGCCCCCTTCTTGCTGCCGCCCAGCTCCGAGACGGCCAGACCGACGGCCTGGCGGATGATGCGCGACTGGCGGACGATGCCGATGATGCCCGCCATGGCGATACCGCCGATGCCGATGGGCTTGCCGATGTAGGTGTAGAGGTTCTCGGCCGTGAAGAGCTGCTGCGGGTCATCCAGCAGCCCCTGGTTCGTCACGCCCAGCAGCGCGGCCAGCGCGGCGGGGTCGAGCGCTTCGGTGAGCGAGCCGACGAGCGGCACGATGAGGAACCATACGAGGCACGAGCCGGCCGTGATGATGAGCGCATACTTGAGTCCGATGATGTAGCCCAGACCCAGCACGGCGGCCGAGGTGTTCAGTCCGAAGACCACCTTGAACTTGTCGGCGAGCGTCTCGCCCCAAGCGCAGATGCGCGTCGAGACGGCGTCGGTCCAGAGTCCGAAGGTGCCGACCACGAAGTCGTAGAGACCGCCGACCAGACCCGCCACGGCGAGCAGCTTGGCCTGGTTGCCCCCCTTCTCGCCCGAGATGAGCACCTCGGTGGTTGCCGTGGCCTCGGGGAAGGGGTATTTGCCGTGCATCTCCTTGACGAAGTACTTGCGGAAGGGAATCATGAGCAGGATGCCCAGCATGCCGCCGAAGAGCGACGAGAGGAAAACCTGCCAGAAGGCGGCGTCGAGCCCCAGGATGTAGAGCGCCGGGAGGGTGAAGATGGCTCCGGCGACAACGACGCCCGACGAGGCGCCGATGGACTGGATGATGACGTTCTGGCCCAGCATGTTCTTCTTGCCCAGCACGGTGCCCATGCCCACGGCGATGATGGCAATCGGGATGGCGGCCTCGAAGACCTGGCCCACGCGCAGCCCCAGATAGGCAGCGGCGGCCGAGAAGATGATGGCCATGGCGACGCCCATGAGCACCGAGTAGGGGGTGACCTCAATCGGGGCGGGCGAGGCCGGCATGACGGGAGTGTACTCCTCGCCGGGTTTGAGTTCGCGGTAGGCGTTCTCGGGAAGCGATGTTTTGGGTGTTTCCTGGTTCATGTCAAGGTATGCTTTGAAACATTGGTTCGATGGGGTGTTCGGCGGGGTGTCGTGCGGCAGCTTGCGAGCCGTTCGTAAGGGCTTGGCCGACGGTCGGACCTGTTGCCGCGTCCGGGGCCTCGCGTTGGGCCTGCTGCCGGTTGTCGCCTCGGGGCGGCGTCGTGGTCGGGGCGCCGTCGGCCGGAGGGGCGCCTGCTGATGTTGGTCGGAGGGGGCCTGCCGCGACTGGCAGAATGCCCGCTTCGAAGTCCGGGAGGCGGGGACCGCTACCGGTTGTCGCCGCTGCCCGAGATGAGGTGGCGCTGCATGCGCGAGCGGAGCTTCTCGACGTTCATGCGGGCAACCTCGTCGAGGTCGTAGCCCAAATCGCGCGAGAGGGTGGCGCAGTACCACAGCACGTCGCCAATCTCCTTGACGATTTCGAGCCGCTTCTCGTCGGTGAACTCCTCGTGACCGTCGCGGATGACCTTCTTCACCTTGTCGGCCACTTCGCCCGCCTCGCCCGTCAGGCCGAGCGTCGGGTAGATGATTTTGCGGTTCTCGGGATATATCGCCGTCTCGAGGGCGTGCTGCTGGTATTCGTTGAGTGTCATAATCGGGTGGAAATTTTGGTAAGTCTGTGCAAAAATAGCAAAATATTTGGTAAACGTGCGGCCAAGGCCCCGTTTCTCGGCGGCTCCCGGGCCTTTTCTCCGGCAACGGGCTCCTGCGGCAGCGTGCGGCCCCGGGCGGTGGGGTGTGGCGGTCGGGACGGGTGTAGCGGCGGGGGGCCGGCAGCCTCCGGAGCGGTTACAGCCCGCCGAGAAACTCCGTGATGGCCTGCACAAGTCCCGGGGCGAGGGGCAGCGTCGGGTCGCCATAGGCCGTGCGCATCTGTCCTTCGAGCGTCGTCTCGTCGCACGCCTTGAGCGTGTGCGCCATCTTCGGGATGACGCGGAGCGGGGCGTCACGGCGCACCGCGGCGAGCTCCTCTGCATGGAATGCGGGAACCTGCAGGTCGTTGTCGCCGGCTGCAATCAGCACCGGGACCTTGACCTTAAGGAGCTCCTGCTGCGGGTCGTAGCGCATCTGCGAGATGATGAAGGGCTGCACGTCCGTGTTGAAAAGCGCCTGGAACTGGGGGTGGTAGGCCATGTCGACCCGCTCTCCCCGCTTGAGTGCCCCGATTATCTGCATCGCTTCGAAGTAGAGCTCCATGTGCGCCGGAACGAGTTGCCCGGCCAGTTGCAGGCGGAGCACCTTGTCGAGCGGGTAGCCGGTGCCGCAGAGTGAGACGACGCCCGCAACGGCCGGCGAACGCTGTGCGGCGACCAGTGCGATGAGCGCCCCTTCGCTGTGACCTGCGAGCACCACGCGTTGGAAGCCCTCCTTCGAGAGAAGGTCGGCCAGCGCCACGGCATCGTCGATGTACTGGTCGAAGGTGAGCTCCCGCAGCCGCGTCGGGTCGTCGAGCTGGCTCGAACCGATGGCCCGCTTGTCGTAGCGCAGCACGGCGTAGCCCGCTGCCGTCAGCTCCTCGGCCAGCAGGCGGTAGGAGTCGCAGCGGATGCCCAGCCGGTTGTTGCCGTCGCGGTCCGTGGGGCCCGAGCCGGCAATCAGCAGCAGGGCGGTCTGCGCGCCCCCGGCAGGGACGGTCAGCGTGCCGTGGAGTTTGCCGAAGTCGCGTTCGCACGCCACCTGACGCGATTCGTATGCGGCGCCGTATGCCGTGTCGTGCGTTGCGGTTTCCGGCGCTGCGCCGCTTGTCTGTGCTGCGCTCCGGAGCGTCGGTACGGCCGTCAGCAGGATGCAGAGCGAGAGTAGCAGTCGTTTCATATTTCCTTGTCTTTCAGAGTTTGTCGATGATGTGTTCCAACCCGATGCCGTGCGAGGCCTTGACCAGTACGAGGGCATTCCCGACCGGGTGGCGCTCCAGTTCGGCGGCCAGCTCCGTGCGCGAGGGGTAGAATTCGGCGCGCCGTGCCACCTCGCTTCCGGCGCAGGCCCGGGCGAACTCGCCGCCGACGAGCATCAGCCGCGCCGCAGGGTCGCCGGCGGCCAGCGCGGCGATGGCGCGGTGCTCCTCCTCGGACCAGGCCCCCAGTTCGAGCATGTCGCCCAGAATGAAGATGCGCTGCGTGCGCCCGTCGAGCGGCTCGCCGAGGAAGTTCTCCACCGAGGCGTGCATGCTCGAGGGGTTGGCATTGTAGCAGTCGACGATGAGCGTGTTGCGCCCCGTTACGACCCGCTGCGAACGGTTGTTGTCGGGACGGTAGCCGGCAATCGCCGCGCGAATCCGCTCCTCGGGAACCCCGAAATAGCGTCCCACAGCCGCTGCAGCGGCGATGTTGGCCCGGTTGTAGGCCCCCTCCAGATGGCTCTCAATCCCGTCGGCGCCGTCGAGCGGGCAGCGGACGCTCTTCAGAGCGGGCCGTTCGGCGGCCATCTCGCCGAGCGTCGGGTCGGCTTCGGGCACGAAGGCCGTACCGCCGTGGGCGGCGAGGTAGTCGTAGAGCTCGCCCTTGCCGCGGCGCACCCCCTCGGGACCGCCGAAGCCGTCGAGGTGGGCCCGGCCGATGTTGGTGATGAGCCCGTAGTCGGGCTCGGCAATCGAGGCCAGCAGGGCGATTTCGCCGCAGGCGCTTGCCCCCATCTCCACCACGCCGAACTGCGTCGAGGCATCCATCGCCAGCAGCGTCAGCGGCACGCCGATGTGGTTGTTCAGATTGCCCTGCGTGGCGCGGAGCACGAAGCGCTCGGAGAGCACGCGGGCGACGAGCTCCTTGGTCGTCGTCTTGCCGTTGCTGCCTGTGATGGCCAGGATTGGAATGGCCAGTGCGCGGCGGTGTTCGCGGGCCAGCGCCTGGAGCGTCGCGAGCACGTCGTCGACGAGGATGCACCCCTCGCCGGCTGCCGACGGGTCGTCGACAACGGCCCGCACGGCCCCCTTTTCGAGGGCCTCGGCGGCAAAGCGGTTGCCGTCGAACGAAGTGCCCTTCAGGGCGAAGAAGAGCGAGTCGGGCAGTATCCGCCGCGAGTCGGTCGAGATGTGCGGATGCTGCCGGTAGATGGCGTAGAGTTCCTGAATGTTCATGTGCTGTCTCTGTTCGAATCGGTTCTGGGGGGTCGGGGCCGGGCGTGTCGCGCCGGACTTCTGTCCCCGATTGTGCAAAAGACCCGCACCGGCGCAGCGGTACGGGTCCCGTTGGGGTCGGCGGCGGTCAGATGTGCCGGTCGCCGTTGTGGAACTTCACCTCGTCGATGAACTTGCGGATGTTCTGCTCCTCGGCGCGCGGACAAATCATCAGCACGTCCTCCGTGTCGACGACGATGTACTCCTTCAGTCCGCTGATGACGGCAATCTTCTCCTTGGGCAGCGAGACGATGCAGCTGCGCGTGTCGTAGAGGTAGCACCCTTCATCCGGCGCGGCGTTGGCGTAGCGGTCCTTGCGCGAGTGCTGGTAGATCGAGCCCCAGGTCCCCACGTCGCTCCAGCCGAAGTCGCCGCGGTGGACATATACGTTGTCGGCCTTCTCCATCACGCCGTAGTCGATTGAGACGGCGCGGCACTCCGAAAAGACAATCTCCAGGGCCGTGCGCTCGGCGTCGGTCCCCAGTGCCGGCATGGCGCCGTTGAACAGGGCGTGCAGCTCGGGCAGATAGCGGCGGAAGGCCTCGATGATGGTGCTCACCTTCCAGACGAAGATGCCCGAGTTCCAGAGAAACTCGCCGCACTGGAGGAAGGTCTGCGCCAGCTCCAGACCGGGCTTCTCGGTGAAGCTCTTCACCTTGCTGATGGCCTGCTCGTCCGAGACCTGGATGTATCCGTAGCCCGTTTCGGGGCGGGTGGGGGTGATGCCGATGGTCAGCAGCGCGTCGTGCTCCGAGGCGAACGAGGCGCAGTCCGTGACGATGCGTCGGAACTCCTCCTCGTTGAGAATCAGATGGTCCGACGGGGTGACAATCATCTCGGCCTCGGGGTCGCGCTTGAGCAGCGTATAGGCCGCATAGGCGATGCAGGGGGCCGTGTTGCGGCCGATGGGCTCGCAGAGCACCTGCCGCTCGTCGAGCTCGGGCAGATGCTGCAGCACCAGCTCCTTGTAGCGGCGGTTGGTCACCACCAGAAAATTCCCGGCGGGAATCATCGGCGCGAAGCGCTCGTAGGTCTGGCGAATGAACGATTTCCCGGTGCCGAGTATGTCGAGAAACTGTTTGGGCATGGCCTGACGGCTCTTGGGCCAGAAGCGCGTACCGATGCCGCCCGCCATGATTACACAATATTTCTTGCTCTCCATAAGTTATATTATAGCGTGTTCAGCAAGACAAAGATAAAAATATTTTGTAACTTTGCCGCCCATGCAGTATAAATTATTTCTTCGCGATGAAGATTAAACTCTTTACGGTTCCCAACCTGCTGACGCTCTCCAACCTGCTCTGCGGAGCGTTCGCATCGTTGGCGGCGCTGGTCTACGGCAGCCTCGAATGGGCCTTCTGGCTCATTGTCCTGGCCGCCGTCTTCGACTTCTTCGACGGCTTCGTGGCGCGGCTGCTCAAGTGCCCCTCGGCAATCGGCGTCGAGCTCGATTCGCTGGCCGACATGGTCTCCTTCGGATTCGCCCCCTCGGCCGTGGTCTACGCGATGACCGTCGGCGGGATGGCGGAGGGAACCCCCGTGTGGATTCGCCTTGTGGCAACCTTCGTATGCTTCGTCATGGCGGCCTTCTCGGCGCTGCGGCTGGCCAAGTTCAACATCGACGAGACGCAGCACACCGAATTCTGCGGACTGCCCACCCCGGCCAACGCCCTCTTCTTCTCCTCGCTGGGATTCATCGGCGTGCGTACGGGGCTCGATTTCGGCGGCTGGCCGCTGCTCATCG
Organism: Alistipes sp. Marseille-P5061; assembly: GCF_900290115.1. Lineage (GTDB taxonomy): Bacteria > Bacteroidota > Bacteroidia > Bacteroidales > Rikenellaceae > Alistipes > Alistipes excrementigallinarum. The sequence goes on along the minus strand of NZ_LT985748.1, from coordinate 696,108 downwards.
TCGTGGTGGCGATGTCGTGGCTGCTCGTCTCGCCCGTGAGGATGTTCGCCCTCAAGTTCCGGGGCTTCGGCTGGCGCGGCAACCAAATCCGCTACCTCTTCCTGCTGCTCTGCGTGGCGGTGATTGCCTCGCTGAGAATCTATGCCATTCCGGTCATCATCCTGCTCTACATCCTCATCTCGGCCATCCGCTGGGGGATGCAGGCCAACCGCGGCGGGCAGCAGCCGGCGGAGGCGCAGGCGGCCGAAGAGCGCACGGATGAGGAGGCGCGGAGCGCCTCGGACGATGCTCCGAAAGCGGAGTAACCATCCATCCGGCAGCGCGCGGAACCCTCTGCCTGTGAGCGGTTCACGCCGAGCGGCGGAATGCCGGATTTGAATATTTAAAAAATTTTTAATTACCTTTGCGGCGCAAAACCGCTCCTGAACGTATGAATCGGTGGTCGAACAAAATCTTCTGGGCGCTTCTGACCGGGCTGCTCCTTGTCGTGTGGCCCCAAGGCGGTTCCGCTCAGGGATTGGACGCTCGGGCGCTCATGCGTGCGCAGCAGAACGGGCAGTCGGGGGCGCTCTACGGCGGCAACCCCTACGAGAACATGAATGGCGAGGAGGGCGAAGGCCAGCAGCAACAGGATACCACCAAGAAGGAGCGCAAAATCCGCAAGCCGCTCGAGAGCTACTTCTTCGACGACTCGACGCGGGCGCGTCCGAACTTCATGTGGCACATCAGCCGCGACTACAACCGCGTGCAGCTGCATGATATCGACACCACGCTTGCGGACTACCGCATCGACTACCCCTTCTACCGTCACGGGGTGGGAGACATGGCGCAGGGAGGTCTGGGCCAGACGTCGCAGCCGCTCAACTACTTCGACCGGCCGCAGGAGTTCAACTTCACCTTTGCGACGCCCTACTACGCCTACCTCTACGACATGGAGAACGTGCCGTTCTACAATACGAAGAAGCCGATGATTCGCCTCTCGTACCTCGAATCGGGTCAGAAGAAGTACCGCGAGGAGAACTTCGACATCATGCATGCGGCACAGATATCGCCGTCGACGGGCTTCAACGTCGACTACAAGGCGCGCGGAACGCGGGGCAAGTACATCTGGTCGTCGACCAAGAACCACAACTTAGCCCTGGCGTTCAACCATACGGGCAAACGCTACTCGGTGCATGCCGGTTACATCAACAACCACATCGAGCAGCAGGAGAACGGCGGCGTGGTGGGCAAATGGGCCATTGCCGACACCACGTTCGAGATGCCGTCGGGCGTTCCGATGAAGCTGGCGGATGCCGAGGCGAAAAACCTCTACCGCAACAACGCCTTCTTCATCACGCAGTCGTACGGCATCCCGCTCCAGCGGGTCACCGAGGAGGACTACTCGATAGCCGGACTTTCGGCCGTCTACATCGGGCACTCCTTCGAGTACAACTCGTGGAGCAAGGTCTATACCGACATCCGGGCACCCTATACCGACGAACGCGGTTCGCGGAACCCGGATACCGGGGAGTGGATTCCGACCGAGGGTTACTACTACGACAACTGGTACCTCAATCCCACCGAGTCGCGCGACTCGACCTACGAGCGCGTGATATCGAACCGCCTCTTCGTGCAGGCGCAGCCGTGGGACCGCAACGGCGTGGTGGGAACCATCGACGGAGGTGTGGGACTCGACCTGCACACCTATGCGCAGTTTGACCCGGAGGATTTCCTCTCGGGCAAGTACTCTACGGTTAAGAAGACCAGTTTTTTCGCCTACGGCTCGGTGGGCGGCAAAATCAAACGGTATGTCGACTGGGATGCGAACGTGAAGTTCTACCCGTCGGGATACAGAGGCGGAGACCTGACGCTGGGGGCCCACCTGGCGTTGATGGGGACGCTCCGCGGCCATCCCCTGATTCTCGAGGGACGCTTCTCGATGGAGCGGCGTTCGCCCAGCTACTGGGAGGAGAATCTGTGCTCGAACCACTACATGTGGTCCGCTCCTTTGGACAAGGAGACTGAAACTCGATTCGAGGTGAAATTCTCGCTGCCCGACTATGCCTTCGAGGTGGAGGCGTGGCAGGGTGTCGTGACCGACAAAATCTACTACGGGAACGACCGCCTGGTGGCGCAGCATTCGGGGAGTGTAAGCCTCACGAGTGTGTACGCTCGCAAGGATTTCCGCTTAGGCGGACTTCATCTGGACAACAGGGTATTGTTGCAGTGGAGTACGAATCAAGAAGTTGTACCCGTTCCGCTTCTCAGCGCCTACCTCTCGTACTACTACGAGTTCTGGGCCGTGCGCAACGTATTGCGCCTGCAGTTCGGACTGGACGGGCATTACCATACGCGGTACTATGCCCCCGGCTACAATCCGGCTCTGTCGGTGTTCTACAACCAGCGGGAGACCGAGGTGGGGAACTATCCCTACGTCGACCTTTTCCTGATGGCCAAGTGGAAGAGAATGAGGATTTTCCTCAAATACCAGCATCTGAACAAGGGGCTGTTCGGCAATGGCGAGTACTTCTCGCTGGCCGACTACCCGCTCAATCCGGGCATGTTCAAAATCGGTATCTCGTGGGGGTTCTATGATTAGCGTACTGTTCTGCACGGTGTAAGCTGCCCGCAAAACAGTGATGTATGCTGAAAAAGACAGTTTTAACCTTTTCGTTCTTAACCTTAATTACTACCTTTTACGGCTTCAATGCCCGCATGAGCGTTCCGATGGACGGAACGCAGCAGTCGGACGAGACGGTGGACTCCGCGACGGCCTCCCCCTATCTCGACGACGCACCGGTAATCTCGGCCTACGATGGCCTGATTCGCTCCATCAGCGAGCGTGAGGGCAACGATTGGCGGCTGATGAGTGCCATAGCCTACCACGAATCGCGCTTTACGCCCGATATCGTGTCGCGCAGCGGAGCGCGCGGTCTGATGCAGATTATGCCCTCCGTAGCGCGTCAGTTCGACGTTCCGGTCGAGCAGATTGCCGACCCCGAGACGAACGTCTGGCTGGCCAACCGACTGATGTCGACGATTCAGTCGATGCTCCGCTTCCCGCAGGGAACTTCGGAAAAGGACCGGATGAGCATCGTGCTGGCCTGCTACAACGGCGGAATCGGTCATGTGAACGATGCCCGCCGACTCGCGCGGCTCAACGGCGAGAATCCCAATTCATGGGAGGTCGTTTCGCGCTACCTTGAGCTCAAGGCGCAGCCCGAGTACTATGAGAACGACGCCGTCAAGTGCGGCAAGTTCACGGGTGTCGCGCAGACGAGAGCCTATGTCAACGACGTAATCGGTCGTTACGATACATATTGCCGTCTTGCCCGCCGTTAGCGGCGTGCGAGGGGCATAACCCGGGAGGGACTCCGCTTCTGTCAGGATGCAGAGTCCCTCTTTTTTGTGCCTGTTCCTCCCGCTGTCTTCCCGCCTTCTTTTCGCCTTTTCCCTTGCTTCGCTTCCTGCAACCCTTTGCCCGTTCTCAGCCTCTTTTTCCGCACGGGTTTCTTCCGCCGAGCCTTTTCAGCCGGGTTCCTTCCGCCGTCTCTGCTCTCTTCACCCTCTTTTCTTCCGTTTTCAGCCTGTTTCTGCCCGTGCAGACCAGCCCTCCCCCATGTCGCCTCTTCGGCCCTCAGAGGCAAGAAAAAGCCCGGTGACCGTCGGGTTACCGGGCTCGGTATGGCTGCGGCCTCGGGCCGCATCAGTCGTAGATGAGTTCGAAGTCGTCCACCCACAGTTCGCTCTTGTCGCAGCCGGTGAAGTAGTCGCCCCAGCGCGACGACGAGCAGACGATGAGGATGTGGGTCGGCACGCGGTCCGTCGAGGTGTACTCAATCGGGATGGTGAACTCGGTCCATTCGTCGATGTTCTCCACCATCACCTTCTCGCCGTAGCCCACTACGTCGGGCCCCTGCGCATTGAAGAACGAACTCTTGTCACCCGTGTAGACGGCAATCGGAACGTCGTTCGTACCGTAGAAGTCGCGCGTGATGTAGTCGACCCAGACACCGTACTTCTCGGGGGTCCACGTACCCAGCGCGATGTAGATGATGCCGTTGTCGTCGGTCACACCCTGCTGGATGTCCACACCGACCGGAACGCTGCCCACGCGGTTGATTTTGCCCCCCTTGAACTTAACCCATCCGTGGAGTGCCGTCGGACGGTAGCCGCACGGGCGGCCGAATCCCACCACGCCGTTGGTTCCCTTCGTGGCGAAGTACTCGCCCGTGAAGAGGTTTCCGGCCGCGAACTTCAGCACCACCCACTTCGAGGTGAGGTGTGCCGAGCGGGTGCCCGTCGAACCGGGCCGCGGGTTGTTCTCGGGAATCGAGATGTTGTCCGACTCGCTGAGTGTCGTCGAACCCTTGTTGCCCGTATCCCAGAAGGGTGTCCCGCCGTCGAGCAGGTAGGGCAGCCAGTATTTGCGCTTGGGGGTGATGTTGAGGTCGGGCGCCGTCCACTCCTCGAAGCCACCGTTGGGGAGTGTCCAGGTCGCCTCGGTGCGGACGCTGCGGGGCTCCGACAGGTCGTCGTCGGCATAGGCCACCACCTCGTAGTCGGTCTCGGCCTCGGCCTTGAGGCGGGCCTTGAAGCTGCCGCCGTCGACCTCGACGTCGGGCACCTCCAGCCACTCCTCCGACCCCTTCACACGGTAGCGGAAGCCCATCTTGCGCCCCTCGACACCGGCGCCGTAGAGCCAGATGACCTTGCTCCAGGCGTCGACCTGTGTCAGCATGACCGTCACGTCGACGGGAACGACGTGGAGAATCCACCGCTCGGTCTGCCCGAAGCAGGTGACGTCGACGAAGCGCACCGTCTCGAAGCTCGTTCCCGAGAGCTCTTCGAGCGTCGGCGAGTAGGTGGTGATGTCGGCCGGTCCGAGCTTGAGTTCGTTGACCTGCAGCGCGCTGAGGTCCGTTCCCTGGGGTACGTTGGCCACCACCGTGCGGTTGGGCACGTCGAACTGCGACGCTCCGATTTGTCCCGCCACGCTGAAGCGGCGCTCGATGTTCTGCTCGGCCACGATGCTCCACTCGAAACTCTGGTAGAGCGACAGCGTCACGTAGAGCGGCGTGCGGAGGTCGAACGTGCCGGTCAGCTCGCGCGACGAGCGCACCTGGGCGAGCAGCTCCTCGTTCGTCAGGCTTGTGCTGTGCGAGACCACGCCGAGCGTCACCTTGTCGATTTCGACGGCGCCCATGTCGGTCTGCTCCTCGAGCGAGAGGGTGACGGTCCGCGTCGTCACGTCAATCGACGCGACGGTGACCCCGCGCCCCTCGACCCCCGTGATGTTGATTTCGACCTCGGGGTAGGGTATGTCGTTCTTGATGCACGACTGCGCCAGCAGGGCCGCTGCGGCCAGCAGGGCGGTCAGGTATCTTTTCAATCTCATCCTATTATAACTTTTTCTTGTCCCACAGGTGGATGGTCATTCCGAAATTGATGGAGAATATGTTGAGCTTGAACTTCATGTTCGACGACTGGCGCGAGCCGATTTTGTTGCCGTCGGCATCCTTCTGCGTCACGTTGGTGTACTGGATGCCGCCCAGTCCGAATGAGATGGTGGCGCAGACGTTGGGGAAGATGTAGACTGCCGCGCCGGGGTTGAAGCCCAGCTTGAGCTGCGAGTTCTCGCTGTAGGTGCGCTTGATTTGGCCGCTCGTCTCGTAGGCGAACTGCGTGTTGCCGGTCGAGAACGAGAGTTCGAACTCGGCAAAGAGGCCGAAGCGCCCCTTGGGGTCCAATCCGGCGTAGGAGCGGTGGAACAGACCGAAGGAGTAGTTGTCGCTCTGCAGGTTGACATAGGGAATCTCGGCCGAGATGTCGTTCGATTCGCCCATGTCGAAGCGCATGTTGTTGAGCGTTCCGTCGATGTGCGTGTATCCGAAGCGGACGCCGATGCAGCGGTTGTCGCGGTAGAAGTAGCCGGCGAAGGGGCGCACCGAGGCCATCGTACCGTCGGCGTTGATGTTGTCGAGGATAATCATGAAGTCGGTGTCGTCGCTCGTCAGGGTGCCGTACGAGGCCGTAAGGCCCATCATCACCTCGCCCTTGTAGGCGAACTTCAGCTTGTTGATTTCACGGTCGATGCGCCGGCGCGTGGGGAGGAAGTGCCGCTTCGTCTTGCCGGCTTCGGCACCCGACATCCGCAGCGAATCTTCCGCTGCGGGCCTTGCGGCATCGGGCACCGTTTCGGCCGTTGCGCCGAGCAGGGTGAAGAGGGTCAGAATCGTGAAGAGTATCGTCTTTTTCATGCGCGTGCCGTTTTAGAGGTAAAAGGCCATGCCGAGGCCAATCGAGAAGATGTTGACCTTGAAGTTCATCATGCTTGCCGAGCGTTTGCCGACGGTCACCTGGTTGTGGACCTGCTTGGTGTGGGAGTAGGAGATACCCATCACGCCGACATTCACCTCGACGGCCATGTTGTTCGTTGCGAAGGCCACGATACCGGGCGAGAAGCCCAGCGAGAGCGAGTAGCCCGTCTCGTAGGTGCCCTTCACGGGCGAGTCGTTGGCAAAGCGGGCCTGCGAACCGCCCACCGAGAGCTGCGTCTCGTTGAAGAGCGCGAAGCGCTTGCTGCGCCCCAGCGGGATGTACTGCCGCCAGATGGCCGAGATGGTGTAGGAGTGCTTGAGCGAGTAGAAATCCTTGGCCTGGAGGTTGATGCCCGAATCCTCATCGCCGAGGCTCAGGTTGGCCTTGTCGAGCTTGAGCAGCGTGCGCCCGTAGGCGAAACGTGCGCCGAGCGCCATGTTGTTGCGGAAGGCGTAGGCCACCATCGGGCTGATGCGGAAGGTGTAGCCCTCGGATTCGATGCCCTCGATGACCAGAAAGCGGTACGAGTCGTTCGAGTGGGCCGAGTAGGAGGCCGTACCACCGAAAATCCACTGTCCGCGCGGCACGAAGAGGTTGTGCGTGTCGGTCAGGCCGCGCTGCCGGCGCTTCTCGTTGATGGTCATGGGGCGCAGCTCGGTCTTTTGGGTCGTCCGGGCGTCGGCGGCCTCCTCGGAGGCCATCTCCTCGGCGGCCGTCTCTTCGGCCGCTGCAAGCGGGTTGCGGTGCGGCTCCTGGGCCCGGAGCGCCGGGGTCGTGCCCAGCAGCGCCGCGAGCGCGAGCAGCAGTGAGTATGTCAGTATGCGCATGGATGCGTGCGTTTGTGTCGTTAGTAAACCCATTCGAAGTCGTCGACGTAGAGTACGTTCGACGTGCAGCCGAGCATGTACTCGCCGTAGGCGTTGGCCGAGCAGGAGATGACGATGGCGTATTTGCCCGAGGGGCGAGCCGTGCGGTCGTAGAAGTGGAACTCGATGTCGCGCGTGAGCATGGCGTCACCCTCGGTGTTGCCGTCGAGCGTCAGCATCGCGTAGCCGATGATGGCCCCCTCGTCGGTGCTCTGCATGGTCGTGGGGTTCCAGGCGCCGGTCGGGGCGCTGGTGCCCGACGATACCTTGTGGCGGGCGCTCCAGTCGACGATGCAGGCGTAGATGGTGGCGCGGTCCTGGTCGCCGCTCTTGATGGGCGGTCCGGCGTAGCCCTTGTCGTTGTTGACGATGCCGACCGTGGCGTGGTACTTCACGCGCATGGCACGCGGCCGCGCCTGCCAGGTGTAGGGCTGTCCGAACTCCACCACGCCGGTGGTCAGACCGTCCTTGTAGAAGAGGCCCGAGAGGAGGTTGCCGGCGGCCAGACCCACCAGCGGAGGCGACGACGAGGCGAGCTTGGCGCAGTACGAGCCGCCCATTCCCGCAAAGGTGCCCTGCGAGCAGAGCGTCTTGGCGAAGGAGTTGTTGCCGCTGGCCCAGAACGACGAGTTGCTGCTTATCTCGACACCGAAGCAGGGGAGCGATGCGCTCTCCATCCCGCCGTCGGGGATGCTCTGTGTGGTCGAGGTCGTGAACGAGCCCTCGCCGCGGGGCGTTCCGTCGAGCGTGACGGCGTAGGCGTACTCTGCATTGGCGAAGATGCCGCTGCCGGCCGCCGGGGTGTAGACGGAGAGTCCACCCTCGTTGTTCGATTCGTTCCATTGCGGGGCGAAGGTGGCCGTGTAGAGGTCCTCGCCCGTACGGCTGCCGTCGAGCTGCTGCCACTCCTCGCTCACCGGCTCGCCGTTGGCCCGGGTGCGGCGCAGCGAGAAGCGCACAGCGGGGGTGTGGTCGTCGAAGACCATTGCGCGCAGCGTCATCGTGTTGTTCCAGAGGTCGTAGTCGCCCTCGCCAACCATGATGAGCCCCTCGAAGCGGAACTCGCTCGTGGCGGTGAGGTGGCCGCCATCCTCGTCGTCGATGTCGAAGGTGAGCGTCTGGCTGCCGGCCGGCAGCTGCGAGAGGAACTCCTCGCCGAGGGTCACCGTGAGTGACGTTTCGGAGGTGAGCTGCGCGGTGATGCCCGGCTCGGTGGGGTGGAGCAGGTCGTACTGCGCGTCACCCACGCGCAGCGTCGTCGACGAGAGCGCACCCATCGAGGTGATGAGGAAGCGGCGCTCGCCCGAGGTGTACTTCTGGACCGCCTTCATGTCGAAGCCGTCGCCCGTGATGGTGGGGTCGGGGCTGAAGATAATCGTATCGTCGTGGTCGTCGGTCGAGGTGTCGACCGTGAGCGTGAAGTCGATGAAGCCCGGCAAGTCCTCCGAGTAGCGGAACGAGAGCTGGTACTTGCCGGCGGCCTTCACGTCGTCGATGCGTCCCGACTTCTCGATGAGCCCCTTCTCGGGGTGTTCGCCGCGGAAGAGCCAGCTGAGCGAGGTCACCCCCTCGGGCAGCAGCAGGTAGCCCGTGCCGCTTTCGGTGAAGCGCAGCGCCGCGAGGGAGCCCTCTTCGGCAGCCGTCGGGTCGAGCTTGTCACCCGCGGCAACCCACGTGAGGTAGCCCTCGTTGAAGTTCTTGGCCACTGTGGGGTCGTAGCTGACCTCGACGACGGTGTTCCGCAGGCGGCACTCCACGTCGACGCGCGACGTCTGGCCCGCCGTGACGGTGAAGGACTCGGCGCCCCGGTAGCAGCGGGCGTCGAACGAGGCCGGAAGCTCTTCGCCCAGCTCCACCTCGATGCGGTAGTCGCCCGCCAGCAGCTCGAGCGAGGAGGGGAGCGCCTCCTGCGAGTCGTATTGGCGGATGAGCCCGCCGTCGGCGTTGTAGATGCGGACCGCAAGGTGCTCGAAGGGGTCGTATCCCCCCTCGTCGCTGCGCGTGGTCGAGAGCGCCATCTCCACGCGGCCGTACCCCTCCGTGCCTCCGGCCGTCTGCTCCTTCGAGCAGGAGCCTCCGCCGAGGAGCAGCCCCGCAAGCGCCGCAACATATAGAATGAGATGTTTCATCGCAGTCGTTCGTTTGTGTGGAATTACTTCCGGTTAATCAGATGGAGGGTCTTGCGCGTCGTGACGCCGTTGTCGTCGGTCACCGCCAGGTGGAACTTGTGCTCGCCGGCATCCATCATCATCAGGATGCTGACAAACTGCGTGATGTCGAACGACATGGGCGAGGTGACGTCGCTGCCGGTCTTGAAGCCGAAGCTTTGGAGCGTCTCGGCCAGCGCGCCGTCGACCGTGCAGAGGTCGAACGTCTCGGGAATGCCCACCGCACCGAGCATCGGGGCGAGCACCTCCGAGTCGATGTTCACCTCGAAGGCCTTGATGCCGTTCTCCGACTCGATGTCGACGACGATGGTCATGTCGGCCGACAGGTCATAGCTTTGGTCGATGTTGTAGCCGCGCCACGTGATGACGGGACCCGTCTGCGTGCCGCCCTTCTTCACCACGAGGGTCAGCGTCGCCTGCGTCGTCTTCCCGGCGGCGTCGCCCAGCGTCAGGGCGAAGGTGTGGGTGCCGGCGTATGTGTAGAGTTGCGGAATCTGGCGCGTGATGTCGAGCGTGAGTGCCTGCTGGCCCACCACCTGGCTGCCCAGCGGCAGTCCGAAGCTCGTCAGCACGGCTCCGGCCGTCGACGAGGCGTCGAGCGTGCAGAGGTCGAAGCTGCGGGGCAGCTGGATGCGGTCGAGCACCTCGAGCAGCGAGGCGTTGTCCGAGTCGATGGCCACGCCCAGCGAGGTGAGCCCTCCGGGGGCCGTCACCTTGAAGCGGAACGGCACGGTGCAGTTGCCCGTCTGGTCGAACATCGCGTCGGTGAGCGTGAAGGGCTGCGAGAGCTCCTGACCCTCCCATACGATGGCGGGGGCGTCCTCCGGTGCGTCGCCGCCGATGACCTCCTCCCAGAGTCCGTCGGTGCCGTTCACCTCGACCGTCTCGTCGAGCACGAAGTTGTCGACCTCGATGTCGAAGACCACGTCGCCCTTGTCGGCCCACTCGATGACGAGCGTGATTTTGCGCCACTGTCCCGCCTTGACGTTCGGGATGCTCTTGTTCAGCGTGACGGGCTTGCCCGTGTCGGCAAACGAGCCCGTGAGCTGGAATTCGAGCGTGTTGAGCTCCTTCTCGGGCAGGTAGTAGGCCGCGCGGGTCTCCTTCTTGCCGAATTCCATGCTCTTGTCACCCAGCGAGATGACGGCCTTCGTGTCGTTGCTCAGCATGTCGGCCAGGTCGGCCGAGAAGAGCATCGTCACCTTGATGTTGGCCAGCGTGCAGGTGATGTCGTCGAGCGTGGTGGTCTGCTCGCGCTCGATGACAAAATCCTTCGAGGCGGCATATACGGGCGCTTCCCACTCCACGTCGGGGAATTGCTCCTGCGAGCGGACCTTGAGCGTGTAGCTGCCCACCGGGAGTTCGTTCCGCTCCGCGGCCTTCCACTCGGCGTAGCTTTTGCTGGCGACCGATTCGCCGCGGGCGTTGACCACCTCGACGATGAAGTCGTCGACCTGGGGCGTCGCGGCCCGCGTTGCGGAGGCGTCGGCCGTGTCGTCGGGCATGGTCTCGGTCTCGCCGTCGTAAATCACCTTCATCTCCAGACCGCTCAGGCTCAGGTAGCCCACCTCGGTCGGGATGCCGTTGCCCGAATCGGGCTTCTTGGCGTAGTTGGGCTCTTCGTTGACGCATCCGGCCAGAAGCGCCGCGCTGGAGAGCATCGCAAGGCATTGGGTAAGAATTCGCATATGGAGTCTCATGTTTTATTGCTGAATGGAGTCGTCGTTGAGTTCCACCTCGATGACGCGGGTCTCGACGAGCAGGTCGTTGCCCTCTTCGTCCACCCCGATGTAGATGTTGAGCGTGGCGCTGCCGGCATCGGCCGCGTCGTACTCGAAGATGTGGCGCGTGCGGGGCGTGGTGGCCTCGAGCCGTTGCTCGGGGAAGTTGACCTCACGGCCCGAGTCGGTGCCCGTTGCGCTCTGGCGCCGTGCCGTGCCGTTGACGGCGAGCGACGTGGAGGCCGCCACGCAGAGCGGGTCGGTCTGGTCCGGGTCGCTGCCGCCCCCCTCGAAGGTGAACTCGAAGGTGTTGGACGACCCCGTGGTGACGCTGAAGCGGGCGTCGTGGAAGTATTTGCGGAACTGCTCCGTGGTGCGGACGAGCGCCTGCGAGTTGGCCACCGTGGCGGTGATGTGCTCCTCGGTGGTCTGGCGGGGCTGGATTTCGAACTCCCGCTCACCGGCGTAGCAGCGCTTGCCGAAGCCCTCCTGCGTGGGGTCGCCCCATGTTACGGTGGCCTTGTAGCTTCCCTTGGCGAAGAGCTCGTCGGCCGACGCAAAGGCGGCGAGCGTCTCCCAGCTGCGGTCGTAGTCCGTGCCCGTGATGCGGAGCGCGAACTCCTCGCCCGCGGGGGCCTCCGCGCGGGTCGAGACACCCGCGACGATGTCGTTGCTCGGCGTGCAGTGCAGCTCCAGGCGGCCGTAGCCCCCGGCCGAAGCCGCCGGTTCGTTGTTCGAACATCCGGCGCCGGCTGTGAGCGCGGCGGCGGAGAGTATGATGAGAAGTCGTTTCATGTGCAGCGGCGTTTAGTGTACGATGGATACCTTGACGTTGTCGATGTAGAGCCAGAAGTTGCCGTTGGCGCCGAAAATGGGGGCGTCGTTCATCGTCGAGCTGACGCTCCACGAGGCGCGCGTAAGGCTGGTGGCTGCCGGGATGACGAACGAGTTCTCATAGGAGATGCCGTCGTAGGTCTGGTTCTGGTTGCGGTCGGCGCCCTCGGTTGCGGGCAGCACGACGTTGCTCTCGACCAGGTTGGGGATGGCTACCGAGCCGGCCTGGAAGCCCTGCACGTCGGTGTAGCCGTAGCTGTAGACGGCCGTGCCGTTGCCGGGCCCGTCGTCGACGAGCTGGACCCACGACAGGCGCATCTTCATCGACCAGCGTCCGCCCTTGTAGTTGTAGGTGACGCGCACCGAGGGGCTCTTGCCTTCCTTGATGCCGCCCAGGGGGGCCGAATCAAGACGGGCGTTGTAGGTGTTCGAGGCAATCTGCTGGTTCTCGACGCGGGCGCAGATGCGCACCGCACCGTTGGCGCTGCCGGCGCCTCCCGCCTCGACGCCGATGCGGCTGCCGGTCCATCCCTGCGTCGAGAGGCCCCACTGGCTCAGGTCGATGCCCGTGCGGTCGCCCGAGACGACGTCGGTGCCGCCGACACCCGGGTTGTCCGACTCGCCGGTAGTCTGGTTGAGCGACGAAAAGTCCTCGAAGAGCAGGTAGGGGATGTCGAATGCCGGGATGACGTTGGTCTGGAAGGGGATAATCTGCGGCATGACGAACGAGCGGGTGAGCAGCGCGTTCTCCGACTCGAAGGTGACGGTGAAGGCGGCGCCCGAAATGCCTTCGGGCAGCTCGCGGAGCAGCAGGTCGCAGGGCTCCTCTCCGACCGTGAAGGTGTGCGTGTTGCTACCGTCGCCAAGGTCCATCCCCTCGGGGGCGGTCAGCGTGAAGCGCTGCACGGGTTCGCCGAGCGTCTCTTCGCCCGTGCCGTTGAGCGAGAAGCGCAGACGCGTGCCGCTCATGTCTGCCTCGGGCACATGGAGCCGGATGGGGGTGGTGTGCCCCTCGGCAAAGCTCTTGCCCGGCATGCGTGCCTCGACGGATTCGTAGTTGCGGCTGATGGCCTTGATGCGAATCTCCTCCTCGGTGGTGAAGTCGGCCGGGGCGATGATGGCCACCAGCGTGCTCCCCGCATCGACCGCCTGTTCCGGGCGCAGCGTCAGCTTGACGGCACCGCCCGTGAGCGACGGGGCAGCCCCGGCGTCGCGTAGGTCGATGTTCATCGTTCCGACTACGGCGCGCGGGAAGGTCAGCTCGAGCGCCTCAATCGGCTCGCCCAGAGCGTTGGAGGCGATGTCGATTTTCAGGACGTGTACCTTGTGCTTGAAGCGGAAGTTGACCTGCTCGCTGTTGTCGCCCTCCTGCAGGGCGCCGGCGCCCTGTACCGGGGTGGCCACCATCACGTCGTGACGGCCGTCGAAGCGGCCGTTCTGCTCCGACGCGATGACGTAGGAGGCGGTCGTGCCGCTTACCGATGCAGGTACGGGCGAGAGGGCGCAGTAGTCGTAGCTCCCTTCGGCCATGGGTTCGATTTGTGCCGTGAATTTGGCGTCGCCGTACTCCTGGTTGTAGTGCCAGAGGGCAAACTCCGAGCCAGAGAGCGTCGCTTCGCCCTCGGCGTTGAAGGCCCACAGGGCGATTTTGTCGCCCGTCGACCAGCGGACCGAGATGCCGTCGTCGCCCAGTTCGGTCATGGGCTTCACTTCAATCTGCGGGCCGGAGCCTACGGTGGCGGTGATGAGCCGGTCGGAAGATGCTCCGCCGCTCTCCTCTTTCGAGCAACCGAGCGCCAGCACGGCGAGTGCCAGCAGGATTGTCCGGGAGTGTATTCGCATAGAAATCTGTCTTTTATTGACTGTATGCAAAAATAGTCATATCGCCCTTCACGGGAAAATAATTTCAACGAACACCCCGATTTTCATCATGAACGCCCCGATTTTTCCCGTTTTTCTCCTTCGCGGAAAAAGAATTTTGGAGCAGAAAAGCCCTCCTTTCGGACACTCTTTTTAGCCCGATGGTCCAATATTGTTCGTTTTGGCATGCGGGGGCTTTGCTCCGTCTGCCCGGCTTTATTCCACCCCGTTCGTTCCCGCCACCGTTTCGTTTCGTTCGCCCCGTCACGTTTGTCCCGTCCGCCTCGTCCCGCCTCTCTGCCGCGCTCCGTTGTTCCGACTCCGGCGTTCGGCTGCGGCATCTGACAGCCGTCTCTGAATCGGCCGCAAAAAAGGCCCGCCCCTCGCGGGACAGGCCTTGTTCGGTTGCCGCAACCGGTTCGTACCGGCCGCCGGCTCTATTGCTGCTGCTTGACGTACTTGTCGAGCCAGCCGAAGAATTCGCGGTTCCAGACCATCGAGTTCTGGGGCTTGAAGACCTGGTGCGCCTCATCCTCGAACTCGACGAGCCGGGCCGGAACCCCCTGCAGCCGTGCGGCGGTGAAGGCCTCGAGTGACTGTGTGTAGGGGATGCGGAAGTCGTATTCGCCCGTGATGATGAGAATCGGCGTGTCCCACTTGCTGACGAACTTGTGGGGCGAGTTGGCGTAGGAGCGTTGCGCCGTGGCGTTCGACTTCTCCCAGTAGGCGCCTCCGTAGTCGTTGTTGACGAACCACAGCTCTTCGGTCTCGCCGTACATCGAGTCGAAGTCGAAGATGCCGCAGTGGGCGATGAAGGCCTTGAAGCGGTGCTCGTGGCAGCCGGCCAGGAAGTAGACCGAATAGCCGCCGTACGAGGCGCCCACGCAGCCCATGCGCGTCTCATCGGCCCACGGCTCGCGTGCCACGTCGTCGATGGCAGCCAGATAGTCGCGGATGTTCTGTCCCGAGTAGTCGCCCGAAATCTGGTCGAGCCACTCCTGTCCGAACGAGGGTACGCCGCGGCGGTTGGGCGCCACGACGATGTAGCCCCGGGCGGCCATCAGCTGGAAGTTCCAGCGGTAGCTCCAGCCGTTCGAGACGACGCTCTGCGGGCCGCCCTCGCAGTAGAGCAGCACGGGATACTTCTTCGCGGGGTCGAAGTCGGGCGGGAGGATGACCCACGTGAGCATCTGTTTGCCGTCGGTGGTCTTCACCCAGCGCTTCTGCACCTCGCCCATGCGGATGTGGTCGTAGATGTCGCGGTTGATTTCCGAAATCTGAGTGAGCGAACCGTCCGAGAGGCTCACCTCGAAGAACTCGGGGGCCGACGAGATGGTGGCACGCTCGGCCACCGCGCGGCCGCCGCCCGTCGAGAAGGACGTCAGGTCGTGGTCGCCCCGCGTGAGCACCTCCACGGGCGAGTGCCCCTCGTCGGTGAGCCGCACACGGCAAATCTGGTGCGTCGCCTCGATGGGCGCCACGAAGAGCAGCGTCGAGGCATCCTCCCAGACGACGTTCTGGGCGTTGTAGTCGAACTCGGTGGTGAGGTCCGTCATGGCGCCCGTCGTGGTGTCGTAGAGGAAGAGCCGCGCCTTGTCCGACTCGTTGCCGGCACGCCGCTGCGAGAGGAAGGCGATGTAGCGGTCGTCGGGCGACCAGACGGGATACTTGTCGTAGCCCGGGAGCTCGTTCGACTGGATGGTCAGCCCGCCGGGATAGTTGACGCTGTCCGGCTTGCAGATGTTCTGCGTCGTGCCCGAGGCCAGGTCGTAGACGAAGATGTCCGAGTCGGTCGAAACGGCGTAGCGCATGCCCGTCAGCGGCTTGCAGGTGTAGGCCAGCCGGGTGCCGGCGTTGTTCCATGCAATCTCGGCCATGTCAAAGTAGGGGGCCAGCGGGGCGTCCCACGCCGCCTCGGGGCCGAGGATGTCGACACCCTCGGAGGCCTTGCCGTCGGCGAGCTCGCCCACGAAGATGTGGCGGTAGCTCCCCTCGTCCCAGTAGTCCCAGTGGCGGGCCATCAGGTCGTCGTAGATGCGTGCCTTCGACTTGGGCATGTCGCGGTGCACGTCGGAGGAGCGGCGGTCGGCCACCTGCACCTGCTGCACCCACCAGATGTGCTGCTCGTCGGGGCTGATGCCGAAGCCCTCGACGGCGGGAGCTCCCTCCTGCAGCCCGGTCACCTGACGGGCGTTCGAGCCGTCGGCATCCATCACCCATACCTGCGACGAGCCGCTGCGCTCCGAGAGGAAGTAAATCCGGCTGCCGTCGGCATTCCAGCGCGGCGAGGAGCCCTCTGCAAGGCACTTGACCTGCTTCGAATCCATCTCTTCGACGTAGAGCGAGGTCGTGCCCCGGTTCTCGGCCATGTCGTACACGGTCTGGGCATAGAGCAGCCGCGTGCCGTCGGGCGAGAGCGACGAGGAGCCCGCGCGTTTCATTTTCCACATCACCTCGGGGGTGAGAATGCCCGCCTCGATTTCTTCGGGCGTGAGGGCGTTGTCGGTGGCCGCGCTTTGCGACGCCTGCTGGTCGCAACCGCTCAGGCCGATTGCTGCGACGACTGTCATGAGGAGCAATTTTTTCATTTCCTTACGGTTTCCTGATTGATTGAGTTTGAAATAAAATTTCTATTTTTGTGTCAAAATTCCTGCAATGACGCGAACGCTTTTCTTTGCGGACAAGTCCGTACTTTTTGCCGGCGAGCTCCCCGTGGGGGCCTCGTGCGACGTGATTCTGGAAAAGGGAACGGCCGTTTCACGTGCCAAGATACTGAAAATTCTCGAAACGAACAACAGCGTGGCCATCCTTTCGGACGACCCCGAGGGGGCCTTCCTCCGCTTTGCCGAGGAGTTCCTTCCGGTCGAGGCGGCGGGCGGCATTGCGGTGAACGGCCGCGGCGAGTGGCTGATGATTCACCGCAACGGGCGCTGGGACCTGCCCAAGGGGCACCTGGAGCCCTACGAGGAGCTGCCCGACTGCGCCGTGCGCGAGGTGGCCGAGGAGACGGGTGTCCGCTGCGAGGTGGTGCGGCCGCTCTGCCGGACCTACCACGCCTATAACCTCTACGGCAAGTGGGAGCTCAAGCGCACCTCGTGGTACGAGCTGCACGCACTCGACGGCGGCACCCCTTCGCCCCAGACCGAGGAGGGCATCGACCGCGTGGCGTGGTGCAATGCCGCCGAGGCGGAGCTTCATCTGCGCGACTCCTTCCCGACGATTCGCTGCGTGGCCCGCGCCATGATGGGGTAGTGCACCGGCCCGGTGCGCTGCTGCCGGCACGTTGCTGCCGGCGCCCGGTACCCCGACTGTCCGGGTACCCTAATTGCCTGCCGCCGCGGCGTCAGACTTCAACATACAACGAGCGGTCCGCTCCCCAGTCGGGAGCGGACCGCTCGTTTTGTAACGACTCCTGCGACAGCCTCCTCGTTGAGGCCGATGCCGCGGCCGGGGCGGGGCTCAGAACTGCGGCGCGCTGTTCATGGCGCGGGCGATGCCCTCGGCAATCTGGTCGATGGCACCCTGCAGCTTCGAGCCAATCATCATCCGCATCATCATGTTGAGCTCGATGTGGAGCACCAGCCGCATGCGGGTGTCGTTCTCGGCGACCGGATGCAGCTGAATCCAGAAGGCGAAGTCCATCGGCACGCCGCCGTCGTCGCCCACAATCTTCACTTTTTTCGGCGCCTCGCGCTCGGCCATGCGGAGCTTCACGGTGAAGCCCTTGGCCTTGAACGAACAGGTGTCTTCGGTGGCCTGCCACTCCTCGACCCGGTCGGCCAGGGCGGGGGTGAGGTTGTCGAAACGGCTGATGACGGCGTAAATCTGCTCCGCGGGGCGGAGAATCTGATGCTGTTTGGAGATGTATTCCTGCATGGATAGGTGTGTGTTGTAAGGTTCTGTTTTGCTCGTTTGCGGGCCGAATGGTTTCGTCTGCGGCCCGAATCGGCGGCAAATATACGAAAAGGCGGCTGCAGCGCCAAGCGAAAATGTACTTTTTCGGAGCGTATTCCGCCTTCTACCTCGGGGACGGCCGTTGCCGCCTGCCGCGTGGCTGCACCACGCCTTCGGGAGGGCAATGCACCGGCGTAGGAGCGGCAAGCGAAACAGAGCGGCGGACCCCATTGCGGGGCCCGCCGTCATGGGGAGCAGGGTGCATGCGGCACAACAAGGTGCGCCGCGCGGTGCGAAAGCCGGAGCTGTGGAGGTCGGGGCTGCCGCTCCGACGTCAGTCGATTTCGAAGGTGCGGCTCTGGTCGTCGTCGACCGTGATGCGCACGTTCATCGTATCTTCGGGCAGCAGCGACTCGATTTTCTCGGGCCACTCCACCAGACAGAGGTCCCCCGAATAGAAGTACTCCTCGTAGCCGAAGTCGTAGGCTTCGCGGATGTCGTTGATGCGGTAGAAGTCGAAGTGGAAGATGCGCTTGCCCGAGGGAACCGAGTACTGGTTGATGATGGCGAAGGTGGGGCTGGTCACCGTATCCTCCGAACCCAGGCGGGCGACGATTTCGCGGATGAGGGTGGTCTTGCCGGCACCCATGCCGCCGCGGAAGGCGACCACGCGGCGGCGTCCGAGCATCTCGATGACGGCGTCGGCTACCTCGCCCAGGTCCTCCTGCGAGGTGATGTGAATGGTTTTCATCATTATCTTTTGCGTATGTGTTGTCTGTTGTTGTTAATATGTTGCCGGCCTGTTGCGTTTGCCGGTTTCCGGTCCGTGGCGCACCCCTCCGTACGCCTCTTCCGGCCTCCGTGCCGGCTCGGGCCTCCCGTTTCCGGCTCTTGGCTCCCGTCTCCGGCTCCCGGTTTTCAGCCTTGTTCCCGGCTTCTGTCTCCGGATCCTGTCTCCGCTTTCGGCCCGGGCGTCTACAGCTTGGGCCTCAGCACGATGTAGGGGACAATCATCTCCTCCATCGAGATGCCGCCGTGCTGGAACGTGTTGCGGTAGTAGCGGATGTGGCGGTTGGCGTCGTTGTTGTAGACCAAAAAGTCGCTGTTGTAGGCGAAGATGTAGCTCGAGGTGAGGTTGCTCGACGGCAGCTGGATATCCTCCGGGCGCTGCACCTCGTATACCTCGCGCGAGTTGTAGGCCAGGTTGCGCCCCGTCTTGTAGCGCAGGTTGGCCGACGTTTCGCGGTCGCCCGTCACCTTCACCGGATTGTCGACGCGGATGGTGCCGTGGTCCGAGGTGATGATGACCGTGTGCCGGCGCTCGGCCAGCAGCTTGAGCATGGTGAAGATGTCCGAGTGCTCGAACCACGAACGGGTGAGCGAACGGAATGCCGCCTCATCCTCGGTCAGCTCGCGGATGATGTCCGTCTCGGTGCGGGCGTGCGAGAGGATGTCGAGGAAGTTGTAGACGATGACCGAAAAGTCGGCGTCGTAGACCTTCTGGATGTTGTCCACCAGCTTGCGCCCCTGCTCGGGACGGACCAGCTTGTCGAACGACAGCTTCCAGTTCTTGCCGTTGCGCGTCATCAGCCGGCGCAGGAACTCCTCCTCGTACTGGTTCTTGCCCCCCTCCTCGTTGTCGTTGAGCCACTTGTCGGGCATCAGCTTGTCGATGGCGAGCGGCATCAGACCGGCGAAAATCGCGTTGCGCGCATACTGGGTCGCCGTGGGGAGAATCGCGCAGTAGAAGTCGTCGAGCACCACGTCGTAGTAGCCGCGCAGCAGCGACGAAATCGACCGCCACTGGTCGTAGCGGAAGTTGTCGATGAGCATCAGCGTCGTCTTGGGGTGTTCGTCCACCACGGGGAAGATGTTCGTGCGCATGAGCATGTGCGACATGACGGGCGACTGCTCGTCGCGGCGGTTAATCCAGTTGTAGTAGTTGCGGCGGACGAACTTCGAGAACTCCTGGTTGGCTTCGCTCTTCTGGTAGGTGAGCACCTCCCTGATGCTCTGGTCACTCGACTCCGAGAGCTCGATTTCCCAGGTGGTCAGCTTGCGGTAGAGCGAGCACCAGTCGGCGAACGAGTCGGCCATCTGCAGCTGCGAGGAGATGCGGCCGAACTCGGAACGGTAGTCGGCCGTCGTCTGTTCGGTGACCAGCTGCTGCGAGTGGACGTTCTTCTTGATGGAGAGGAGCACCTGGTTGGGGTTGACCGGCTTGATGAGGTAGTCGGCGATTTTCGAGCCGATGGCCTTGTTCATGATGTTCTCCTCCTCGCTCTTGGTAACCATGATGACGGGCGTGGTGGGGCGCACCTCCTTGATTTTGGGAAGCGTCTCGAGCCCCGTCATGCCGGGCATCATCTCGTCCAGGATGATGAGGTCGTAGGAGCCTTCGGCAGCCATGTCGATGGCGTCGTAACCGTTGTTGCAGGTGTCGACCTCGTAGCCTTTCTGCTTGAGAAAGAGCACGTGGGGCTTGAGCAGCTCCACTTCGTCGTCGACCCAGAGTATCTTGACCATAGTTCGTTCGGTTAGGGATTACAAAAATAGCGATATTTACCATATTAACGCAAAAACCGCGCTATTTATTGAGTCCCCGTCCGGAGAAAGGGGCCTTGTGCCTTCCGGGCGGTGTTCGGGCGCTGCGGGGGATTGTCCGGCCGCCGGGATGGCCGTGCAGACGGCGGCTTTCCTTTCGGCGCTCAAATTTCCTTTCGATATCTTTTCTCGGCGGCGTGCTGCCTTTTTCGGTGCGTGCGCATGGAGGGCGTTCCGCCGGCGCGGGCGAACGACCGGACGGAGCGGGTTGCGGCCAAGGATGGCGCCAATCTGCCTGGTAGCGCAGCAATGAGTTGTGAAATAGAAGGTTGCATGCCGATGCGGACTCTTCCCGAAAGGCGCGAGTGATGTCGTTTCCGGCAGCGGTCATTTTTTTGCCCGATATTTGCTATTCCGCTGTCTTGCTGGCATCTGGCTGCCGAAACGAAAAAAATGAAAAAAAACGGCGGTTTGTTGGCAGATACATAAATTAAATGTATATTTGCAGTCTGAAAACCTGTAAGGGACTTAATTTTAATATCATAAGAAATATGACCAAGGCAGATATCGTAAGCGAAATCGCTAAGAGCACCGGCGTTGAGAAGGTGCAGGTACAGGCAATCGTCGAGGCTTTCATGGAGAGCATCAAGACTTCGCTGACCAATAATAATAATGTATACCTGCGCGGTTTCGGCAGCTTCATCGTCAAGAAGCGCGCAACGAAGGTGGCCCGCAACATCTCGAAGAACACCACCATCACCATTCCCGAGCACAACATTCCTGCTTTCAAGCCCGCAAAGAGCTTCGCAGCGAAGGTGAAATAACAAATTAATCCAAGAACCTCTTAAATTTTAAGCACTATGCCGAACGGAAAGAAGCATAAGCGTCACAAGATGGCCACGCACAAGCGTAAGAAGCGTCTGCGCAAGAACCGCCACAAGAAAAAGTAGGGTAGCACCTTTGTGCTAAACGATAGATAAAGCTAAAGGGGCCCCGGGCTCTTTTAGCTTTACCTGTTTTTTCTGCTGAGGCATCTCCCCGTGCGGGAGGTGTAATCCGAAAGAGCCGTTGCGGTTCGGCTCGCAATGAAACCGCACGCGGAGCTCTTCCGTCGATTCCACCATTGCTGTACGGGCTCCCGACGTCTTTGGAGCCTGCCGCCGCTCCATGTACCAAGCGCGGCCCCATACCCATTTCACCCACAGCGTCCGGCACCCGGGCGCGAATACGATATACATGAACAAGGAACTAATCGTTAACGTTAACCCGACGGAGATATCCATTGCCCTGTGCGAGGACAAGGTGCTGGTCGAGCTCAACAAGGAGCAGTGCCAGACGGGCTTCGCCGTAGGCGACATCTATCTGGGACGGGTGCGTAAAATCATGCCGGGTCTCAACGCGGCATTCGTCAACATAGGGCACGAAAAGGATGCCTTCATCCACTACCTCGACCTGGGAACGCAGTTCCCCTCGCTCCAGAAGATGGTCGAATCGCAGCAGCCCGGCAAGCGGGGGCTGCGCACCGAGACGATGAAACTCGAGCCGGCGCTCGACAAGAACGGCAAAATCTCGAGCTATCTGCAGGTCGGACAGAGCATCATGGTCCAGGTGGCCAAGGAGGCCATCTCGACCAAGGGTCCGCGTCTGACGTCGGACATCTCGCTGGCTGGCCGCAACGTGGTGCTGGTCCCCTTCTCGTCGAAGGTCTTCCTCTCGCAGAAAATCCGCTCGGCCGACGAAAAGAAGCGCCTGAAGCGGATTGCCGCCGCCGTGCTGCCCAAGAACTTCGGCGTCATCATCCGTACGGCGGCCATGGAGGCCAAGGATGAGGACATCGAACACGACATCCAGACGCAGATTGACCGCTGGCGCAAGACCGTGGCGGCCATCCGCAAGAATGCGGAGTCGGTTCCGGCCCAGCTCATGAGCGAGATGAGCCGAGCCAACACGATTATCCGCGATTCGCTTAACGACTCCTTCTCGCAGATTGCCGTCGACGACGAGGCGATGTACAACGAGATTCGCAACTACATCAAGCTCATCGACCCCTCGATGGTGAAAATCGTCAAGCTCTACAAGGGCAACGTGCCGATTTTCGACAACTTCGACATCTCGAAGCAAATCAAGTCGCTCTTTGCCAAGTATGTCTCGCTGCGGCGCGGCGCCTACCTCATCATCGAGCATACGGAGGCGATGAACGTCATCGACGTCAACTCGGGCAACCGTACCAAGGCCGAGGACAACCAGGAGCAGACGGCCATGGATGTCAATCTGGCGGCCGCCAAGGAGATTGCCCGCCAGCTGCGCCTGCGCGACCTGGGCGGCATCGTCATCATCGACTTCATCGACCTGCACAAGGCGCAGAACCGCCAGGCGCTCTACGACGAGATGGTCAAGCTCATGGCCACCGACAAGGCCAAGCATACGGTGCTGCCGCTCACCAAGTTCGGACTGATGCAAATCACGCGTCAGCGTGTGCGTCCGGTAGCCGTCGAGAGCGTCTCGGACGTCTGCCCCACCTGCAACGGTACGGGCAAAATCGAGCCCACGGTGCTGCTGGACAAGAAAATCGAGAACCAGATTTCGTTCCTCACGCTCGACCGCGGCCACAAGTACATCAAGCTGGTGGTGAGCCCCTACGTGGCCTCCTACCTGCGCAAGGGACTCTGGTCGCTGCGCCGCCGCTGGGAGTGGAAATACAAGGCGCGCATCCGCGTGGTCGAGGACCAGAGCATCGGCATCATCGAGGTCCACTACCACGACTGCAAGGACAACGACCTGATTAACATCAACAAGTGAGCCGACCGAAGCGACCGTCAGGCCGGGCGCCAAAAACCGTCGGGCCGGGCACCGAAATCGGAATTGTCTAACCCATAACCGTTCGGAATGCTTCCGAGTCAGCAACTGGCGCAATTTGTCGCCGATTCAAAACAGCTCGAGGCCCTGTGCCGCGAGCTCGGACGCCGGGGCGCCACCGTCCACCTGAAGGAGCTGGTCGGCGGGGCGCTCTCGTTCTATGCCGCCGCGGCCATCGCCCGCTGCGGGGGGCTCCACATCTTCGTGGCCGAGGACCGCGACGCGGCGGCCTACCTGCTCAACGATTTCTACAACCTGCTCGACGAGTCGCGCATCTGTTTCTTCCCCTCCTCCTACAAGCGCTCCATCGCCTACGGCGGCGAGGATGCCCAGGGGGTGGTGCAGCGTACGGCCGCTCTGGCGGCCCTCCGTGCGCACGACGACGGATATACGGTGGTGTGCACCTATCCCGAGGCGCTGGCCGAGCGGGTGGCCGACGCCGAGACGCTCCGCCGCGATACGATTCGCGTGGCGGTGGGTGACCGCACCTCGCCCGAGGTGCTGGTCGACGCCCTGGTCGACGCCGGATTCGAGAAGGTCGACTTCGTCTACGAGCCGGGCCAGTACTCGCTGCGCGGCGGCATCGTCGACGTCTTCTCCTTTGCCGAGAGCAAACCCTACCGCGTGGACTTCTTCGGCGACGAGGTCGACTCGATTCGCCGCTTCGAAATCTCGAGCCAGCTCTCCTCCGACAAGCTCGACCATATCGAGATTCTGCCCGACCTCACGGCTGCGGCCTCCCCGTCGGAGCGCGTCTCGCTGGCCCGCTTTGCGGGTGAGGAGGCCACCTTCTGGTTCTTCGACGCCGATTTCGTGCTGCGCCGCATCAACGACCTGCGCCGCAAGGTGGTGGCCGACCTCGACGACCCGAAGCGCATCGACTCGCTGCTGACTAGCCGCAACGGCCTGCTGTCGGACATCGGCGGCGGCCGCATCTTCATGCTGCGCGACAACCTGAAGGAGCGTCCGGCCGATGCCGAGGTGCTCTTCTCGACGGCGCCGCAACCCGCCTTCAACAAGAACTTCGCCCTGCTGGCCGACGACATGATTCGCAACGGCCTGCGCGGCTACGAGACCTACATCCTCTCGGAGAACCGCGCCCAGATGGAGCGCCTGAGCAACATCTTTCACCAGATTGGCCGCGGGCAGGTGGTCGTGCGCCCTCTGGCGCTGACGCTTCACGAGGGCTTCGTCGACAACGACCTGAAGCTCTGCCTCTACACCGACCACCAGATTTTCGACCGCTACCAGCGCTACCGCATCAACGGCGAAATCAAGCGCGACGAGCAGATGACCATCGCCGAGCTCAACCAGCTGCGCCCGGGCGACTACGTGGTGCACATCGACCACGGCGTGGGGCGCTTCGACGGACTGGTGAAAGTCACCGAGAACGGCAAGACGCACGAGGCCATCAAGCTGGTCTACAAGGATGGCGACGTGCTCTTCGTCAACGTCCACTCGCTCCACCGCATCTCGCGCTACAAGTCGGGCGACGGCGAGCCGCCCAAGGTCTACAAGCTGGGGACCGGCGCCTGGCAGAAGCTCAAGAATGCGGCCAAGAAGGCCGTCAAGGATATCTCGCGCGAGCTCATCGCGCTGTATGCCAAGCGCAAGGCCTCGAAGGGCTTCGCCTTCTCGCCCGACAGCTACCTCCAGCACGAGCTCGAGGCGTCGTTCCGCTGGGAGGACACCCCCGACCAGCAGGCCGCCACGGCTGCCGTCAAGCGGGACATGGAGTCCGACCAGCCGATGGACCGCCTCGTCTGCGGCGACGTGGGCTTCGGCAAGACCGAGGTGGCCATTCGCGCCGCCTTCAAGGCGGCGACCGACGGCAAGCAGGTGGCCGTGCTGGTGCCGACGACCATCCTTGCGCTGCAGCACTACCGCTCCTTCTCGGAGCGTCTGCGCGACTTCCCGGTGCGCATCGAGTACCTCAACCGGACCAAGACGGCCAAGGAGGTGGCCCAAATCCGCGAGGAGCTCGCCGCCGGCCGCATCGACATCCTCATCGGCACACACAAGATGCTCGGCAAGCAGATTCGCTTCAAGGACCTCGGCCTGCTGATTATCGACGAGGAGCAGAAGTTCGGCGTGGCGGCCAAGGAGAAGCTCACGCAGATGAGCGTTTCGGTCGACACGCTGACGCTCACGGCCACCCCCATTCCGCGTACGCTGCAGTTCTCGCTCATGGGGTCGCGCGACCTGTCGGTCATCTCGACGCCGCCGCCCAACCGCCAGCCGATTGTCACCGAGACGCATGTCTTCTCGGAGGAGATTGTGCGCGACGCCATCGAGGCCGAACTCGCCCGCGGCGGCCAGGTCTACTTCGTCCACAACCGTGTGGAGGACCTGCCGACGCTGCAGGGGCTCATCACGCGCCTCTGCCCCAAGGCCCGTGTCGGCGTGGGCCACGGCAAGATGCCGGCCGAGCAGCTCGAAAAGCTCATCATGGACTTCATCTACGGGGAGTTCGACGTGCTGCTGTCGACCTCCATCGTCGAGAACGGCATCGACATCCCCAACGCCAACACCATCATCGTCAACAACGCGCAGCACTTCGGCCTGAGCGACCTGCACCAGCTGCGCGGCCGCGTGGGGCGCAGCAACCGCAAGGCCTACTGCTACCTGCTCACCCCGGCCGAGGAGCTTCTGACGCCCGACGCGCGGCGCCGCCTCAGAGCCATCGAGGAGTTCTCGGACCTGGGTTCGGGCTTCAACATCGCCATGCAGGACCTCGACATCCGCGGTGCGGGCAACCTGCTGGGTGCCGAGCAGAGCGGCTTCATCGCCGACATCGGCTTCGAAACCTACCAGAAAATCATGAACGAGGCCATCGCCGAGCTGCGTGCCGAGGGGCTGCAGGTTCCGGCGCTGAGCGAGGCCGAGCAGAAGGTCGTCGGACGGATGGGCTTCATCGACGACGCCCACATCGAAATCGACGTCGAGGCGGGGCTCCCCGACACCTACGTCAGCCAGCAGGCCGAGCGTCTGAAGCTCTACCGCGAACTCGACTCGACGAAGGACGAGGCGGAGCTCGAGGCCTTCGAGAGCCGTCTGGTCGACCGCTTCGGTCCGCTGCCCCACGCCGCGCGCGAGCTGCTCAATGTCGTGCGGCTGCGCTGGGAGGCCATCCGCCTGGGTATGGAGCGTGTCAAGGTGAAGAACGGACTGATGATTGTGCAGTTCGTCGGCGAGGAGAATTCGCCCTTCTACAAGAGCGACGTCTTCATGGAGCTGCTGCGCCGTGTGACCCAGCAACCGGCCCGATTTGTACTCAAGCAGCACAATAATCGGCTGGCGATGACCGTTAGAAATGTCAAAGACGTCGAGGAGGCGTGGAAAACCCTGCAGCAGTTGTGAATCTGATTGTCGACATAGGGAACACGCTCACCAAGACGGCCCTCTTCGATGCGGAGGGCTTCGAGACGGAGGCACCCGTGGTGGAGTTCTCGGCCGGGTGGGTCGACGCTCTGCTGCAGCGCCGGCCGCAGATTGAGCGGGCCATCGTCGCCTCGACGCGGGGCGAGGAGGTGCGCCGCCGCACCGTCGAACTGCTTCGGCGGCGCATCGGCCGCGTGGTGGAGTTCACGCCCGAGGTGCCCGTGCCGCTGGGCAACGACTACGCCACACCCCGTACGCTGGGCAGCGACCGGCTGGCCGCCGCCGTAGCCGCCAACGGGCTCTATCCGGGCCGCAACGTGCTGATTGTCGATTTCGGCACGGCGGTCACCATCGATTTGGTGACGGCCGACAACACCTATCGCGGCGGAAACATCGCTCCGGGCATGCAGATGCGCTTCCGTGCGTTGCACGACTGTACGGCCAGTCTGCCCCTGTGCGGGGCGTGCGACGAGCCGGTGTTGCTCGGACGCTCGACCGTCGAGGCCATCCAGGCGGGGGTGCTCCAGGGCATGCTTTTCGAAATCGAGGGCTACATCGCCCGCCTGCAGGGCCGTTGCGCGGACCTCTGCGTGATTTTTACGGGTGGCGACGCGAAATACTTTGCGAAACGGATTAAAAATACGATATTTGCAGACTGTAATTTGGTCTTTCGCGGATTGAACAGAATTTTAGAGTACAATGCAAGTGAAGAAAACCCTATTCTGCCTGGCCGTTGCGGCGTCAGCCCTCATCCCGGCAAGCCTTTCGGCCCAGACGAGCAGCATTAACGCCTTCTCTCCCTATACAATGTACGGAATCGGCGAGCTCAACACGCAGGGAACGCTGCCGACCCGTTCGATGGGTGGTGTGGGTGTTGCCATGCGGAATTCGGGGGTTATGAATCTGCTCAATCCCGCCTCCTACAGCGTGACGCCGCAGAAGAGCGTCCTCTTCGACTTCGGAGTCGAGGGGCAGAACTACTACAACGCGCAGACGGCCGAAGGGGCCACCAAGCGCACGGCCTACAATACGTTCAACTTCCACGACATCGCCTTCCAGCTCCCGCTGGCCAAGAAGCTCGGCCTGGGCTTCAGCCTGACGCCCTACAGCTCGGTGGGCTACCGCGTGAAGTACAACCAGACCTACGGCGGTCCCGAGGATGACCCCATCTGGGGCAACGTGGGCCGCATCCAGTACCAGTACCAGGGCGAGGGCGACGTGACGGAGGTCAAGCTGGGCGTGGGCTGGGAGGTGGTCAAGAACCTCTCGGTGGGCATCGCCGTCCAGTACTACTGGGGCGATATCGACCGCACGTTCGTCATGACGCCGCAGGCCATCACGGGCGACGGCAACTTCTCGTCGACCGTCGGCACGGACAACTACAGCATCTCGTCGTTCAAGGGGCAGCTCGGCGTGCAGTGGAACGCCATCATCGACCGCAAGCGGCTGCTCACGGTGGGCGCCACCTACGACTTCGGCGGCGACCTCAACCCCACGGTGACCAAGAGCATCTATGTGGGCGACCTCTACAATACCACCATCAAGGGCGATACGACCCACCTGGCGCTGGTGCTGCCGCGTCAGCTGGCCGTGGGCGTCTACTACCAGACCTCGAAGTGGGCCATGGGCGTCGACTACGTCTATCAGAACTGGGGCGGCCGCAACGGCAATGTCGAGCATACGGGCGTGACCCCCGAGACGGCGCCCGACGGAAGCACCGTGATGAGGTCGTACGAGGTGGCTTATACCGATACGCATACCGTCAAGCTGGGCGTGGAGTACACCCCCAACCGCTACGACATCCGCAACTTCTTCAAGCGGTGGGCCTATCGGCTGGGCCTGCGTTACGGTACCTACCACCAGACCTTCGGCGGACAGCGCCTCGACCAGATGGCCGTGACGTTCGGCATGGGCGTTCCGGTCAAGTACCGCGCCTTCTCGTCGATTGACGTGGGCGTGGAGTACGGCATGCGCGGTTTCAACGTCGCGGAGCGTCTGGGTCTCGTGCGCCAGCAGTACATCAAGTTCTCCATCGGATTCACCCTCTTCGCCGGCGCCGAGAACAACGAATACTGGTTCCTCCGTCCGAAGTATGATTAACCTCTGAAAATTTGTATTTCTGTCGGTTTCGTCGTATTTTTGCACATCCGCAGCGCGGCACAGCCCCCTCCTCCGGTAACACACGCAACAACAATAAAACAAATACTCATTGACCCATGAAACACGTCAAAATCTTGCTCGCCGCTGCAGCCTGCCTGGTTGCTTCGGCTTCCATGGCACAGGACCTCAACGCACCCCAGTATGCCAAGTGGGGCTCGACGCTTGAGGAGAAGCAGCAGAACATCCTCAACAGCAACTTCCTGAAGGAGTCGTGCGACAACCGCGACTACGATGCAGCCGCCCGTTACCTCAACGCCCTGATTAAGAGCTGCCCCGAGGCTTCGTCGGCCATCTACCAGCGCGGCGCCATTGTCTACAAGAACAAAATCAACCGTGCGAAGAGCCTCGCCGAGAAGAACGCCTACGTTGACTCGCTGATGCTCATGTACGACCTGCGCGCCAAGTACTTCGGCGACAACCCGAAGCAGGGTACCGCCTACATCCTCGACCGCAAGGCCCGCGAGTATGTCATCTACCGTCCCTCCGACCGTGCCGGTATCCGCAAGCTCTTCCGCGAGGCCATCGATGCCGGCGGCGAGAACGTTGACCCGGAGACCGTAGCCCTCTACTTCGGCAACCTCTGCGAGGATTACAAGACCACCGACGAGGTGACCCCCGACGAGGTGATTTCGGAGTACGACCGTCTGACGCCCATCTTCGAGAACAACCCCGATGCCATCGAGAGCAAGAATCAGTTTGACGTCGCCTTCGGTCTGAGCGGTGCCGCCAGCTGCGACAACCTCGAGGAGCTCTTCCGCAAGAAGCTCGAGGCCAACCCCGACGACGAGGCAACCCTTGCACAGGCCGTATCGCTCATGTCGCGTGCCAACTGCGACGGAGAGTTCTTCTTCACGACGGCCGAGAAGTATTACAACGCTCACCCCACCTCGGAGACGGCGCTCTCCCTGGCACAGGGCTTCCAGGCCAAGGGTGAGTATGACAAGGCCATCAAGTATCTGAACGAGGCGCTTGCCACCGAGACCGACAACATCGAGCGTGAGAAGCTGCTCGTCCGCATCAGCCTCGTGGACCTCGTGGCCGCCAACTATTCGGGTGCCGCAGCCGCCGCACGTCAGCTGCGTGAGCTCAACCCCGAGAACGGTCTTTCGTACTTCGTGCTGGCTCAGTGCTATGCCGCTTCGGCCGCTGCATGTGACGGCATCGCCGGACAGGCAACCTTCTGGGCTGCTTACGACACGATGTCGCAGGCCGTGAACCTGCTGCAGGACAGCCCCGAGTATCTGGAGAATGCCAAGACTGCCCTTGCGTCCTACCGCAACCACTTCCCCACCTCGGAGGAGTGCTTCTTCAACGAGCTGCAGCCCGGTGCCCGCTACACCGTAACGTGCGGTACGGCAGCCGGTGTGGTTACGACCGTTCGTACGCGCTAAACGCTCCGGATGGGAACCATTCTCATGAAGTATCTCAAGGTAGCACTTTCCCTTGCGGGAAGTGCTATCTTGCTATTCTCCTGCGGGGAGTCTGGGCAGCAGACGGATGAGGCGGCCAACGAGGCGATGATGACCGAGTACAGCGAGAACCTCTTGATTGTCATGTCGCAGAACGGCTGCAAGTCCTATGTCTTCACCACTCCGCTCGTCGAGGGCTACACGCTCGGCGCGGAACCCTACCGCGAGTTCCGCAAGGGTGTGAAAATCACCACCTACAAGGATGATTCGCTCTCGTCGGTCGACGCCGTGCTGACGGCCAACTACGCCATCTACTACGAAAACCGCGAACTGTGGGAGGCGAAGGGCAACGTGGTGGTCGAGAAGTCGGACGGCAAGACGCTCTATACGCAGCAGCTCTTCTGGAATGCCCGTACGGGAAAAATCTACTCGAATGTCGACTCGAAAATCGTCCAGAACGGAGGCCGCGACGTCTTCATCGGCGAGGGCTTCGAGTCGGACGAGCAGTTCCGAGACTGGCGGTTCCGCCGGATGAAGGGGCAGATGGAGGTCGATGCCACACCCCGCCAGCCGGCCGACTCCACGGAACGGGCCGAGCGGGACAGCGTGCGTGCCGAGCGCCGTGCAGCTGCAGCTACTCCGCAGTCGCAGACGCGTCCGGGTCCCGCTCCACGCGTCCGTTACTCTTCGCCGCGCTCCTCGCAACCCGCGCGCAAGGAGGTGTCGGCTCCCGCGCCCGTCGCCTCGCAGTCGGTGCCGAGTCTGCAGGGTGCCGCAGAGAGCGCCCGTAACTCCTCCGGGGAGCGTTCCACGCTGAAGACTGAACGCCTTCAGCTGGCGGCTCCCTCCAAGCTGTCGACGTCCGATGGGGCGCAGAAGTAGCGCCGAAAAGTAAAGTCACGCATAGATAGAATAACACCTAAAAAGTGTAGCCACCGATGTTGTCTTCCGTCATACTGATTGCCGTCATGCTGCTGCTGTCGGCCTTCTTTTCGGGCATGGAGATTGCCTTCACGAGCAAGAACCGCCTCAAGCTGGAAATCGACCGCAAGCAGAGCCGGATGTTCGACTTCATCGCCGACATCTTCGCCCGCCATCCGGGGCAGTACATCACCACCATTCTGGTGGGCAACAACATTGCGCTGGTCGTCTACTCGCTCTACATGTCGTTGCTGCTGCGCGGCATCTTCCACCTGCTGGGGTGGGAGCGGATTGCCCAGGAGGGGTCGGTGGCCATCGAAACGGCCGTCTCGACCGTGATTATCATCTTCGTGGCGGAGTTCCTCCCCAAGTCCGTATTCCGCAACAGCCCCAACTTCTACTACCGCTCGCTGGCTCCGGTCATCTACTTCTTCTACATCGTGCTCTATCCCATCGCGCGGCTGACGACCCTCATCTCGCAGGGCATCCTCTTCCTGGCGGGCCGCCGGCTCAAGCGCCAGGTGGCCGAGCCGAAGTTCGACCGCGAGGACCTCGCCGCGCTGCTCGATACGGCCGGCACGGAGCAGGGACCCGAGCCCGACCAGGAGCTGAAACTCTTCCAGAATGCGCTCGACTTCGCCGACCTGCGCGTGCGTGACTGCATGGTCCCGCGGGTTGATATCGAGGCCGTGGACCTGGACGACACCACCCTCGAACAGCTCACCGAGCGTTTCGTCGAGACGAAGTATTCGCGCATCTTCGTCTGGCGCAAGAGCATCGACAACATCGTGGGTTATGTCAACTCTAAGAGCCTCTTCACGGCGCCCAAGAGCATCGAGAGCGTCATGATGGAGGTGAGCTTCGTGCCGGAGACCATGCCGCTGCAGTCCGTGCTCGAGAACTTCATCAAGCACCGCAGCAACGTGGCCGTCGTTATCGACGAGTTCGGCGGCACGGCGGGCATCATCTCGCTCGAGGATGTGCTCGAGCAGATTTTCGGCGAAATCGAGGACGAGCACGACGTGCCCGACCTGATTGAGAAGCAGGTTGGCGAGCAGGAGTGGGTCTTCTCGTGCCGTCTGGAGGTGAAGTACCTCAACGAAAAGTACGACCTGGGCATCGAGGAGAGCCGCGAGTACGACACGCTGGCCGGATTCATCCTCTTCCACAACGAAGGCATCCCTTCGCCCGGAGAGACCGTTTCGGCGGGCAACCTCCAGGTGAAGATTCTCCGCACGACCCGTTCGCGCATCGAACTGGCGCGGGTCCGCAAGCTCTGAGCTTCCGGGGCCCGGGTCGGTCGGAGCCTGTCCGAGGGGCAGGAAATGGAGAAGCGCGTCCGGCGAGGGTCGTGAGAGCTTCTGAGGCATGAGGTCCGCATGCAGATGTGTCGGGCGATATGCCCGAAAGAGGCGGATGGAAGATGCTCCGAAGAGCGTGCGCAGTGAATCGTACGCAATCGCGGGCAGTCGGAATGGAGAGGCAGAATGGACAAGCGGAATGATTCCCGCACGGCAGTTGATGACCGAGGGGATTTTTCCGCTTTTTTATGGCATATTTACGAGAATATTTATTATCTTTGGCCCTAATTCGGAACGCCTTCTGCCGCTCCGCCTCGGCGGGGCTGTCGCAGCCCGACGACGCGGAAGGTTAGCACCAAGCAAACAAATATTTAACGTTTTCATATGGCAAGTTTAAACACCTTACGGACCAAGTTCGGCATCGTGCTTTCGATTATCATCGCACTCGCCCTCTTGGCATTCATCCTGTCGCTGAAGACCGAGATGGGCTTCTCGGGCAATGACCCCCGCGTGGGCGTCATCGACGGCGAGAAAATCAACTATTCGGAGTATTACGAGACCTACGAGCGCGTGCGTTCGCAGAGCGGCACCGTCGATTCCGACGAGCAGCAGTCGGCCATGCTGGCCAACGCAGCCTGGCAGCAGCTCTTCTCGAAGTATGTGCTCGACCCGGGCTTCGAGCGCCTCGGCCTTCGCGTGACGGAGCCCGAGCGTATGGCCATGGTGAGCGGCGAGCAGCCCTCGCAGGCCTTCTTCAACGCCTTCGCCGACCCCCGTACGGGCAGCTACAACGTGGCGGCCGTAAGTCAGTTCCTTGCCCAGGCCGAGACCAACTCCCAGGCGCAGGCCGCATGGCAGGCGCTCAACGAGCAGGCGCGTCTCGAGCGTCTCTTCCAGAAGTATATGGGTTTGGTTCGCGGCGGCACCTATGTGAACGCTCTGGAGGTGGCCAACGGCGTTGCTTCGGCGAACAACACCTTCTCGGGTCGTTGGGCCGGCAAGAAGTACGCTTCGATGCCCGATTCGCTCTTCACGGTCAGCTCGTCGGAGATGAACGAATACTACAAGAGCCGCAAGCAGATGTTCAAGCAGCAGCCTTCGCGCACGCTCTCCTACGTCATCTTCGAGGTGAACCCCACCGATGACGACATGCTCGCGCTGGAGAAGCTGGCCAAGGAGGTGGGTGCCCAGCTGGCAGCCTCCGACGAGGTGCGCACCTTCGTACGCAGCAACCGCAACGGCCGCATCGCCGAGAACTACGTCTCGGCAGCCCAGCTTACCGACGACGAGGCCGAGGCGCTGACCGCCGGCAAGCAGTACGGTCCCGTGCTGAAGAACAACGAGTGGACGATGGCCCGCGTGCTCGACGTCAAGACGGCGCCCGATTCGCTGGGCATCAAGCACATCGTGCTTCCCTATACCGAGGAGTCGCTGGCCGACAGCCTCATGGGCGTGCTGCGCGGCGGTGCCGACTTTGCCGAGCTGGCTTCGCGCTACTCGGTTTATGACGCTACGGCTGCCAACGGCGGCGAGGTGGGCGTGCTTCCCTTCTCGGCCTTCACGGGCGAGTTTGCCGAGGCTCTGGCCGGCGCCAAGAGCGGTGACATCGTGAAGATTGCCTCGGGCGACGCCATCCAGATTATGCAGGTCTACCGTGCCGACAAACCCTCGAAGCACTACCAGATTGCCTCCATTACCTATCCCGTCGAGGCTTCGACGGCTACCCGCACCCAGGTGCACAACGCTGCCGGCACCTTCTCGGTCAACGCCAAGGAGTCCTTCGCCGATGCAGCCACGACGGCTGCCGTGACGCCGCGCGTGGCTACCCTCGTGCAGGGCGACCGTACGATTCGCGGTCTGGAGGATTCGCGCGAGGTTGCCCGCTGGGCCTATGGCGCCAAGGTGGGTGACATCTCCGAGATTTTCACCGTGGACAACGACTATGTGATTGCCACGCTGACGGCCATCGACGACGACGAGTATGCCTCGCCCGAGAAGGTCGCCTCGCAGATTCGCATGCAGCTGCTCCGCGACAAGAAGTATGACGCCATCGTCAAGGAGCTCTCGGGCTCGACGCTCGAAGAGCAGGCTGCAAGCCTCGGCTCGGAGGTTGCCCCCTTCGAGAACGTCGGCTACGCTTCGTTCTACATCAATGGCCCCGGCATCGAGCCCCGTCTGGTAGGTGCCATCGCTTCGACCACCGAGAAGGGGGTTGTTTCGGCTCCCGTCAAGGGTATGTCGGGCGTCTATGTCTTCGTGGTGGACAACATCGCCACCGAGGAGAAGCAGACGGCCGAGGGTGAGAAGGTGCGTGCACAAGCCGTGGCCGAGAACATGGCCCAGCAGATGGCTCTTCCCGCCATCCAGCAGATGGCTGAAATCCAGGACCTGCGCGGCAAGTACTTCTAACGGCGCGGCCCAACATCCGATTGAGAAGAGCCGGACCTCGAGGTCCGGCTCTTTCTTTTTCCCGTTTTTTTGCCTATCTTTCGGAGACGAAATGCTCCCGCAGAGCGATTCACGAAAAACATCATACGGATATGAACAACTTCATCTATTACAATCCTACGCGCCTGGTCTTCGGCAAGGGGACCATTGCCCGGCTGTCGAAACTCATTCCCGCAGGCAAGCGCATTCTGGTCACCTTCGGCGGCGGCAGCGTCCGCAAGAACGGCGTATATGACCAGGTTACGAAGGCCCTCGAGGGGCACGAACGGTTCGAGTTCTGGGGCATTGAGCCCAATCCTTCGGTCGAGACGGTCCGCGAGGCGGTAGCTCTGGGCCGCGAGAAGCAGGTCGACTTCCTGCTGGCCGTGGGCGGCGGCTCGGTCATCGACGGCACGAAACTCATCGCTGCGGGCCTCTGCTACGAGGGTGACCCGTGGAAGATTGTCCTCAAGGGTCAGGCCTCGGCGCAGCTCCCCTTCGCAACGGTGCTTACGCTGCCCGCCACGGGCTCCGAGATGAACAGCGGAGCGGTTATCTCGCGCCACGAAACGCGTGAAAAGAGAGCCTTCTACGGCACCTATCCGCAGTTCTCGATTCTCGACCCCGAGGTGACCTACTCGCTGCCCAAGCGTCAGATTGCCTGCGGTCTGGCCGATACGTTCGTGCATGTGCTCGAGCAGTACCTCACCACGACGGGCCAGTCGCGCGTGATGGACCGCTGGGCCGAGGGTATCCTCCACACGGTGGTCGAGGTGGCTCCCCGTGCCCTGAGCGGCGAACATGATTATGATACCATGTCGGACTACATGCTCTCGGCAACGCTGGCGCTCAACGACATGATTCGCATGGGCGTGACGCAGGACTGGGCGACCCACATGATTGGCCACGAGCTGACGGCGCTCCACGGCCTGACGCACGGCGCCACGCTGGCGATTGTTGCCTGCGGTACGATGCGCGTGCTGCGCGACCAGAAGCACGGCAAGCTGCTTCAATTCGGCGAGCGCATCTGGGGCATTGCCGACGGCACGGAGGTGGAGCGCATCGACCGGACGATTGCCCGCACCGAGGAGTTCTTCCGCTCGCTGGGGCTCTCGACCCGCCTCTCGCAGGAGGGTATCGGTGAGGTGACAATTGCCGAGATTGAGCGCCGCTTCAATGCCGAAGGTGTTGCTTATGGCGAGGCCGGCAACGTGACGGGAGCCGTTGCACGCCGGATTCTCGAGGCCTGTCTCTAAGGGAAAATTGGCCGAACCGACCGAACCGGCCGCACAGGCTGAACCGACTAACCGCTCCCGACTCAACCGGGCTGGTCAGCCGATTCTGCCGAATCGAGCCGAGCCGGCAGGGTCGGTCGGGTTTTCCGGGACGGGCACATCACCGCTTCGGATATCAACGCAGCGAGGCCGGGTCCATCAATGGACCCGGCTTCGCCTTTTTTGTGCGGGGCATTCCGTGCCGGCAACGGTTGGGCAATTGCCTTGGCAGGGTAGTCGGTTTTGCCCCGATGGGGCATTCGTTTTACCTTGGTAGGGTAGTGCTTTACCCCGGTGGGGCAGTCGCCTTTGCCTGGGTAGGGTAGTGCTTTTACCCCGATGGGGCAGTCGCTTTTGCCTCGGAGGGGCAGTCGCCCCTTTCCCCTCCGAGGAGCGGGGCCGGGACAAAAAAATACCCGCCGGATGCATCCGGCGGGTATTTCGTACATGCGTCACTTCGGTTACTCGGCGAGCAGAATCTCAAGCATCTTGATGGCTGCCGTGGCAATCGGCGTACCGGGGCCGAAGATGGCGGCGGCACCGTCGCGATAGAGCTCGTCGTAATCCTGGTGAGGAATAACGCCTCCCACAATCACGATGATATCCTCGCGGCCCAGCTTCTTGAGCTCGGCAATCAGCTGCGGAACCAGCGTGAGGTGACCTGCGGCCAGCGACGATACGCCCACTACGTGAACGTCGTTCTCGACGGCCTGCTTGGCGGCCTCCTCCGGAGTCTGGAAGAGCGGACCCATGTCGACGTCGAAGCCGATGTCGGCATAACCCGTGGCAACCACCTTGGCACCACGGTCGTGACCGTCCTGACCCATCTTGGCAATCATGATGCGCGGCTGACGGCCCTCCTTCTTGGCGAACTCGGCGCACAGCTCCTTGGCGCGCTCGAAAGACTTGTCGTTTTTCACTTCTGAAGAGTATACACCCGAGATGGAACGAATAACTGCCTTGTAGCGGCCTACGACTACCTCGCAGGCGTCGGAAATCTCACCCAGCGTAGCGCGCACCTTGGCTGCCTCGACGGCCAGCTCGAGCAGGTTGCCCTTCTTGGTCTTCACGCACTCGGTGATGGCGGCCAGAGCCTTCTTCACGGCCTCGTTGTCGCGCGTTGAGCGCAGCTCCTTCAGACGCTTAATCTGGCTCTCGCGTACGGCGGTGTTGTCGACGGCTAGGATGTCAATCGGGGCCTCCTTCTCAAGCCGGTACTCGTTCACGCCGATAATCTTCTCGGCGCCCGAGTCGATGTGAGCCTGCTTGCGTGCGGCAGCCTCCTCGATACGCATCTTCGGAATACCGGTCTCGATGGCCTTGGCCATACCGCCCAGCTTCTCGACCTCCTGGATGTGCTCCCAGGCCTTGTGTGCAATCTCGTTGGTGAGGGTCTCGACATAGTACGAACCGGCCCACGGGTCGATTTCGCGGCAGATGCTAGTCTCCTCCTGGATGTAAATCTGGGTGTTGCGGGCGATACGTGCCGAGAAGTCGGTCGGCAGCGCGATGGCCTCGTCCAATGCGTTGGTGTGCAGCGACTGGGTGTGGCCCAGAGCGGCGCCCATGGCCTCGATGGCCGTACGTGCAACGTTGTTGAAGGGGTCCTGCTCCGTAAGCGACCAGCCCGAGGTCTGCGAGTGGGTACGCAGTGCCAGCGACTTGGGGTTCTTCGGGTCGAACTGCTTGACAATCTTGGCCCACAGCATACGAGCGGCACGCATCTTGGCAATCTCCATGAAGTGGTTCATGCCGATGGCCCAGAAGAACGACAGACGCGGTGCGAAGGCGTCAATCGACATGCCGGCGTTGATACCTGCGCGCAGGTACTCCAGACCGTCGGCCAGCGTGTAGGCCAGCTCGATGTCGGCCGTTGCGCCTGCCTCCTGCATGTGGTAACCCGAAATCGAAATCGAGTTGAACTTGGGCATGTTCTTCGAGGTGTACTCGAAGATGTCGGCGATGATGCGCATCGAGAACTCGGGCGGGTAGATATAGGTGTTGCGCACCATGAACTCCTTGAGGATGTCGTTCTGAATCGTACCCGAAAGCTGGTCGAGCGTGCAGCCCTGCTCCAGACCGGTGACGATGTAGAAGGCCAGAATGGGCAGCACGGCGCCGTTCATGGTCATCGAAACCGACATCTTGTCGAGCGGAATGCCGTTGAAGAGCACCTTCATGTCCTCGACCGAGCAAATCGACACACCGGCCTTGCCCACGTCACCAACCACACGCGGATGGTCGGCGTCGTAGCCGCGGTGCGTAGCCAGGTCGAAAGCCACCGACAGACCCTTCTGACCGGCCGCCAGGTTGCGGCGATAGAAGGCGTTGGACTCCTCGGCGGTCGAGAAACCGGCATACTGGCGGATGGTCCACGGACGCATCACATACATCGTCGAGTAGGGACCGCGCAGGAAGGGGGCGATACCTGCCGCATAGTTCAGGTGCTCCATGCCTTCGAGGTCTTCGGCCGTATAGGTTCCCTTGACGGGAATGCGCTCGGCCGTCAGCCACGGCTCCACCTGTCCGCAGCCCTTCGAGGCGCAGCAGCTCTTCTGCTGACCGCCTTCGTATTTTAATTCTGAAAATTTAGCTCTCATGATTAGATTCCCATCTCTTTAAGGTAGAACTTCAGTGTCTCGAGCACGTTCGACTTCACGTTGATGAAGTTGGTGATGCCCTGTGCCTCGAGTTCGGGCGTGCAGGCGGGTGCACCGGCCACAACGAGGATGGCCTTGCCGCCGAGCAGCTCCTTGACCTTCGGAGCGACCGTTGCGTAGTCGTCGTCCGATGCGCAGACAACGACGATTTCGGCCTTCGATGCGAGTGCGGCCTCGACGCCCTCCTCAACCGACTTGAAGAAGGTGTTGTCGATGACGCGGATACCGGCGCAGGCGAAGAAGTTGCACGAGAACTGGGCGCGTGCACGGGCCATTGCCAGACTGCCGCAGGTGAGCATGAATGCCTTGGGCTCCTTGCCGCTGCGGTCCACGTGCAGACGCATGGCCTCGAATGCCATGGCGCCGCGGTAGGGCTTCAGCGTGTTGCCCTCGCTCTCGGGACGCGTTACGCACTCCTGCTTGATCTCCTCGCCGGCCTTCTCCGTGAAGTTGGGGTACTGGTTGGCGCCCAGCAGAATCTGACGGCGCGTGGCGATGTTCTTGTCCTTGGCTGCAGCCGAAGCCTTGACGCGCTCTACGATGAAGCCCGACTTGTAGGCCTCCGTGTAGCCGCCCTTCTCCTCAATCTCGAGGAAGAGCTTCCAGGCCTCGTTGGCAATCGACTGGGTGAGGTTCTCGATGTAGTACGAACCGCCGGCCGGGTCAACCACCTGGTCGAAGTGAGCCTCGTGCTTGAGCAGCAGCTCGACGTTGCGGGCGATGCGCTTCGAAAATTCGGTCGGAGCCTCGAACGATGCGTCGAACGGCGTCACCTCCAGCGAGTGGATGCCGGCGATGGAGGCCGACATGGCCTCGGTCGTGCCGCGGAGCATGTTCACATAGGGGTCGTATACGGTCTGGTTCCAGGTCGAGGTTACGGCGTGGGTGTACATCTTGCAGGCGCAATCCTTCTCGGGGTTGTAGGCCTTGACGATGTTGGCCCAGAGCATGCGGGCGGCGCGGAACTTGGCCATCTCCATGAAGTAGTTCGAGGTGACGGCCATCGAGAAGCGGAGCTTGCGGGCAGCCTCGTCGACGCTCAGACCGGCGTCCATCAGACGCACCAGATAGTCGTGACCGGCCGAGAGCGTGAAGGCGAGCTCCTCGACGATGGTCGAGCCGGCGTTGCTGAAGATATGGCCCGAGACGGTTACCACGCGGATGTGCTTGTACTCCTTGGTCTTCTTGACCAGCTCGGCGATGCGTGCGAAGCACTTGGCACCGTTCTCCGAGCAGAAGTCACCCTTCGAGGTGAGGCCCTTGACCAGCGGGTCGATGCAGAAGTTGGCGTGTACATCCTCCTTGGCGATGCCCTCCTTCTCGACCTTTGCGAGGAAGAGTTCGGCTACGGCAGCGGGATGCTCGCCGCAGAAGGTCAGCTCGATGGCCGGGATGTGGATACCGGCCAGCAGCGTGTCGAGGTCGGCGGCGGAGAAGTTCTCCGAAGCGATGCAGAGTCCGAGTGCATCGACGCCTGCGTTGAGGAGCTTGAGCGCCTCTTCGTTGGCAGCCTTGGGGCACTCCACGCGGATGGTCTGGTGTACATGCCAGTGGTTGTTCGCGCGCGTGCCTCTTACATAAGGGAACTCTCCGGGCTGGGAGCCCAGGAACCGGAGACCTTCGAGATTTTCGGCCCGGTAGTAGGGACGGACATTGAATCCCTCGCCGGTTCTCCATACGAGTTTGCGCTCGTAGTCAGCACCTTTCAGGTCGGCCTTAATCACCTCTTCCCACTTCTCGGTCGGGACCGGAGGGAATTCGGTGAACAGCTTTTCACGTTGGGTATTTGCCATAACTATTAGAGATTAGTAAGTGTTGTCCAAAATTGCACGTAAAGGTATAAAATATTCGGGAGAATGAAGCAAAAAATCGTTAGGAAAATAACAATACCCCGGATGCAGTTTTTAGGCCTGCCGGTGACTTGTTCGGTTATTTAGGATAAAATTAGTATGATATAGGAATAAAATCGAGAAAAATCAAAAACAGGCGATTTTGCGTATGTGCGATGAAAAATGATGCTGTTTTCCGGAAAATGGCTCTGAAAAACGGGGTGTCTGCCTGAAAACAGGGTCTGTTTTTCGGAAAATCGCGAAAAAATGAGGTGCTTTTCGAAAAAATGCGATTTTTGCAAAACAACGACAGCGTTTATTTTTTTACCTTTGCACTCGAAAGATAAAACGACAATTCATCCCCCATCCAGATTATGTCTCAACTCAGATTCAAGATGGTCGATGCGGCAATCAACCACACGGCCGTTGAAGTGAAGGCTCCCGATGGACGTCCTTCGGATTATTTCGGAGAGAAGGTATTCGGACGCGCTGCCATGCGCAAGTACCTTGACAAGAAGACCTACGCAGCGCTGCTCGATACGATGGAGAACGGTACGCCGCTCACGCGCGACGTGGCCGACAGCATCGCCGCCGGCATGCGTCAGTGGGCGCTTGAGCATGGTGCCGACCACTATACGCACTGGTTCCAGCCGCTGACGGGCGGTACGGCCGAGAAGCACGATGCCTTCGCCGAGCCCGACGGAATGGGCGGCGTGCTGGAGGAGTTCTCGGGCAAGCTGCTCGTACAGCAGGAGCCCGACGCCTCGTCGTTCCCCAACGGCGGCATCCGCAACACCTTCGAGGCGCGCGGCTATTCGGCGTGGGACCCCTCGTCGCCGGCCTTCATCGTCGACACGACGCTCTGCATCCCGACCGTCTTCATCGCCTATACGGGCGAGGCGCTCGACTACAAGGTGCCCCTGCTGCGGGCCCTTTCGGCGGTTGATGCCGCTGCCACGGAGGTCTGCCACTACTTCGACAAGAATGTTTCGAAGGTCTTCTCCTATCTGGGCTGGGAGCAGGAGTATTTCCTCGTTGACGAGAGTCTCTGGGCCGCACGTCCCGACCTGATGCTCACGGGGCGTACGCTCATGGGTCACGAGTCGGCCAAGAACCAGCAGCTGGAGGACCACTATTTCGGTGCGATTCCGACGCGTGTGATGGCCTTCATGAAGGACCTCGAGTATGAGTGCCTGAAGCTGGGCATTCCGGTCAAGACGCGCCACAACGAGGTGGCTCCCAATCAGTTCGAGCTGGCTCCGGTCTACGAGGAGGTCAACCTTGCCAACGACCACAACCAGCTGCTGATGACCATCATGGACAAGATTGCGCGCCGCCACCAGTTCCGCGTGCTGCTCCACGAGAAGCCCTTCAAGGGCATCAACGGCTCGGGCAAGCACAACAACTGGTCGCTGGGCACCGATACGGGCGTCAATCTGCTCGGTCCGGGCAAGACGGCCGGTGAGAACCTGCAGTTCATCACCTTCCTGGTCAATGCCATCTCGGCGGTCTACAAGCACAACGGTCTGCTCAAGGCCTCCATCATGAGCGCCACCAACGCCCATCGTCTGGGCGCCAACGAGGCACCCCCGGCCATCATCTCGACCTTCCTCGGTTCGCAGGTCTCGGCCGTGCTGGACAAGCTGGCAGCCTCGAGCGGCGACGATGCGATTCGCTTCGACGCGAAGAGCGTCTTCAAGATGAGCGGCATCTCGCACATCCCGACTCTGCTGCTCGACAATACGGACCGCAACCGCACCTCGCCCTTCGCCTTCACGGGCAACCGCTTCGAGTTCCGCGCCGTGGGTTCGTCGGACAACTGCGCCGAGGCGATGATTGTGCTCAATACAGCGATGGCCAACGAGCTGACGGAGTTCAAGCGCAACGTCGACGCCCAGATTGAGGCCGGCGTGAAGAAGGAGAAGGCCATCTACGAGGTGCTCAAGCAG
Organism: Alistipes sp. Marseille-P5061; assembly: GCF_900290115.1. Classification (GTDB taxonomy): domain Bacteria; phylum Bacteroidota; class Bacteroidia; order Bacteroidales; family Rikenellaceae; genus Alistipes; species Alistipes excrementigallinarum. The sequence continues at coordinate 653,751 of NZ_LT985748.1, read as the reverse complement.
ATGATTAAGGCCTGCCAGGCGATTCGCTTCGACGGCAACGGCTATTCGGACGAGTGGAAGGCCGAGGCGGCCCGCCGCGGTCTGGACTGCGAGACCTCCACGCCGCTCATCTTCGACCGCTATCTGGACCAGGCGTCGCTCGACATGTTCGCTGCAACGGGCGTCTTCTCGAAGGTCGAGCTCGAGGCCCGCACCGAGGTGAAGTGGGAGACCTATACCAAGAAGATTCAGATTGAGGGCCGCGTACTGGGTGACCTGGCGATGAACCACATCGTGCCGACGGCTTCGCGCTACGAGGCGATGCTGCTCGACAAGGTCTACAAGATGGCGCAGATTCCGGGGCTCAACGCTGCGGCCGACATCGAACTCATCAAGAAAATACAGGGCCACACGGCTGAAATCCAGCGCCTGACGGGCGAGATGATTGAGGCGCGCAAGCACGCCAACCCCATCGAGGACCAGCGTGCCAAGGCCATCGCCTACCACGATACGGTGGCGGTCTTCTTCGACCAGATTCGCTACCATATCGACAAGCTGGAGGAGATTGTCGACGACCAGATTTGGCCCCTGCCGAAATACCGCGAGCTGCTCTTCATGCGTTAGCGGTACATTGGAGAAGTTAGGTTTTTGAGCGAAGCGGGGAGGCTGCGGCCTCCCCGCTTCCGTTTTACGACCCGCCTTTGCACGGTGCCGCCCCTTTTGCGGTCTGCGTCCTGGTTGTTGTCTTGCTGCGCCTCCGCTCGCGGGTCGGCGGGCGGAGGGGGGGCCGGCTGCGGTGTGTGGAGGTGAGGGTGCGGTCGCGCCGGGTGTTCGTTTTCGGGCCAAAGATGTTGCGGCCGGCCGTTGCATCGGGGCGGATTCGAATAAAAGTATTATCTTTGTAACAGGCGCCTGCCGAGGGGTTGTTTCCGGTGATATGCGGGGCGGCGCGCAAATCCTTTCGAACCATGAAGCCACTCTTTTCGGAACGCGAAGTGCGTGCCGTGGCGATTTTTCTGCCGCTGGCCGGACTGGTCATCCTCGGCCTGCTGCTGGCCCGCCCACGGACGACGCAGCAGGATGCCGACCTGCTTGAACGGGAGTTCGAGGAGCGGGTCGACTCGGCCCGTCTGCGCCCGTTCGACCCCAACCGGGCCGACTACGACGAGTTGCGCAGCCTCGGGCTCTCGAAGTACGAGGCGGTGAGCCTGCTCAAGTACCGCGCTTCGGGCAAGATTTTCCGCATTCCCGAGGATGTGGCCCTCTGCTATGGCTTCTCGGATTCGCTCTACCGCCGTCTGGCGCCCTACATCCGCATCGGCCGCAAGTACGCCCTCGCGCCCCGCTCGTACAGCCGCGAGCGGATTGTGCCGCAGCCGATTGCTCCCGAGCCCTTCCTGGTCGACACGGTAAGCGCCGCCTATCTGCAGGCCATCGGGGCCCTGTCGCGGCGTCAGGCCCAGGTCTTCATCCGCTGGCGCGATGCGAGCGGCATCCGCGACATGGAGGAGCTGCGCGCCTGCTACGTCATCTCGGATTCGGTGGCCGACGCCCTGGAGCCCTACGTCCTCTTTGCGGAGCGGCGCCCCTCGCCCTTCGAGGAGCCCGTCGAGCTCAACAGCGCCGATTCGGCTGCGCTGCGGAGCGTCGTCGGCATCGGCGAGAAGACCGTGACGGCCATCATGCGCTACCGCGAACGGCTGGGCGGCTTCGTGCGGGTCGAGCAACTGGCCGAGGTGCCGGGCGTTACGGAGCGCAATTACGAGCGAATTTTGAAACAAATTCGCTGCGATAGCTTTCAAATTCGAAAAATTGATATTAACTTTGCAGCCCCGAACGAGTTGGGACGCCATCCCTACATGGCACCCCGCACGTTGCGGAAACTGCTCAAGGCAAGACAATTGAAAGGAGGTTGGAGTACCCTCGAAGAGTTGGTAAAGGACGACATATTGACCCGGGAGGAGGCAGCGCGGCTGGCTCCCTATCTGCAATTCGGGGTGCGGAAGACGGAACTGAAAGATGATTCGACGTCGTTCGGAGGTGAGGTTCCTCCGGGCTACTTCCAATGAAAAGACAACCTCAATTTTAATTTTTGCAAACTTAAAAAACAACACATACCATGATTATCATGCCGGTAAAAGAGGGCGAGAACATCGAGCGCGCCCTGAAGAAGTTCAAGCGTAAATACGAGCGTACGGGTGTCCTGAAGGAGCTCCGTCGTCGCCAGTACTTCACGAAGCCTTCGGTGGCCAAGCGTGAGGCGATGCAGCGCGCCATTTACGTGGAGCACACCTACCGCAACGAGGAGTAGGCGCTTCGCTTCCGAAAAAAGAGCCCCGACGGTTTCCGTCGGGGCTCTTTCGTGTCGGGAGTGAAGCGTGGGCCCTGTCTGTCGGAACTTTTTCGTGTCGGTTGGGAGACGTTCCGCACGCTCCGGACGTCGGGGCTATTTTGTGTCGGTCGGATGTCCCCATACGCTCCGGACGTCGGGGCTTTTTTATGCCGGTGTGTGAAGCATGTCCGCGCGCTTCGGTTCGGGCGGGCCGGTGCCCGGACGTTGGGCAGGGTGGCCTTCGCCGTATTCACTCTATCCTGTCCGTTCTCCGTCTCCGTTTCCGTTTCCCGTCTCCGGTTCCTGCCGGGTTGCCCTGCCGGTCGGAATCATCCCTTCGGGCAGGGTTTCGAAGTGTAAGCTGCCGGCGGTTGTCGGGTGGGTGAAATGCCGGAATCGGGCCATAATAGGGTAGTGGTGACCGAAAACGGGTGTACGTCCGTTCGTGTTTTTTTAGGAATAATACCCCTGCTGAACCGTTTTTGCACGGGTAAAATGATGAAAAAAGGGGCTAAGTTGACTTTTTTTGTGAGAAAATGATGACAAAATGAATAAACGTACGGCCGGAAGTAGGATATTTTGAAAAATAAGGTTATCTTTGTTTTTACTTGTGAGAATGATTTGTGGGGTGAGAAACGTCCGTTCATATTCGGAAAAGGCTCACAAATCGCTTCCGCTGCCCGGTCCAGTCCGGTCGACGGTCGTGATACGGCGTTTTTTGCGATTGGGACGGTATTCCGCCCTTTTTTCGTATCACGGTGTCGGCAAGCAAACTTTTTAACTAATAACTTAAACTGTTCGTTACATGAAGTTTTTTGGACTCACGATTGCGGCGGCTGTCGCCACAATGACGGCTCAGGGTGTGTCGGCCCAGGAGCTCAACAAAAAGGTAGCCTCGGACGAGTACGTGCGTAACTCGGTCTGCCTGATGATGATGGAGGATGCCTCCGTGCCCCAGAAGGATGTGCTCCGCGAGGCGTTCCTCAATGCGGAGTGGAACCCCAAGTACAACGACCAGAACATCGAGACGTCGCTGCGCGTCATCGACCCGACGGCCTATACGCTCACTGCCGACGACGAGGCGGCCTTCAACCTCGCCTGCACCCCCACGGAGCAGTATCTCAACATCCTCGAGACGGGTGGTACGGCTCCCAAGCAGACCTACTACAACGAGACGATGAACCAGATTCTGCGTCAGCTGATGTCGACCCAGACGCAGACCGTCGATACGGTCATCAAGCTCAACGTGGCGCGTCTGGCCAACAAGTACCTGCTTGAGAACCACGTGGCCAAGCGTCTGGCCGACGGCTGGTTCCTCGGTCCCGACGGCCAGTACACCGACTCCACCGTGCTCGAGCGCGGCATGCTGAACGTCTCGGCCGACGAGTCGGAGGTGGCTGCTGCGACCGAGGCCGGTTCGCACTACCTGATGCGTCAGATTGACCTCTCGGAGCTGGTGGGCAACACCTTCGTGGTGGTGACGCGCTTCGGCTACAAGGCCAAGGATGCGCTGGTGGCCGACATCATGCTGCCGATGTACGCCGCCGCCGAGTTCGATTCGTCGGGCTACGGCAAGATGGCGCTCAAGGTGGCCGAGATGGGCGTGAAGGCCGGTCTGGGTGCCGGATACTACGTAACGGTTGACTCCTACCTCTTCCGTCTGCGCTGGAACGATGCCATCGCCGAGCGCTTCAACGAGCTGTGGGACAACGAGACCGGCGCCTTCAACATGGATGCCTACAACGCTTCGGACCTCTTCTCGCTGCAGTTCATCGGCAACGAGCGCGCATGGGCCAAGACCAAGGCCGGCGTCTTCACCGACAAGAGCGAGGATGAGCTGATTCGTCTGGCTGCCGCCGACGCTGTGGACGGCGTGCTGGCCAAGTTCGAGCGCAAGTACGACGAGTTCAAGACCAAGACCCCGCTCATCGTGCACGAAACTACCGACAAGAAGGGTCGTCCGACCCGCACCTATGCAGCCCGCATCGGTACGCGTGACGGTCTGGAGGGCGGCGAGGTATTCGAGGTGCTCGAGAAGAAGATTGTCATGAAGGACTCCGTCGAGCGCGTCTCCTACGTCAAGAAGGGCGAGCTGACCGTCGACAAGAAGAACGTTTGGGATAACTCCTACAGCACCGAGGTGGGTGCTCCGTCGGAGGAGGCCAAGACGGGCGAGACGCTGCTGGTGGGCAAGAGCAAGGATGCCTACTACGAGGGTCTGCTGCTGCGCATGAAGACCAAGAAGAAGTAGTGTGCCGCATGGACGTTGCATGAACCTGTTACCTTTTTATATTGTACTGCAATGAAAAGATTAGTTTTCATATTGATGCTTGTCCTTCTGCCCGCGATGCTCTTCGCGGGTCAGAAGAACAAGACCAAGAAGGCCAATGCGGAGACTGCCGCATGGCGCTATGAAATCCAGAACGAGGCGGTGGGTGCCGACAATACGGTGCTGGTCCGCGTCTGGAGCTATTCGAAGAGTGTTGACGTGGCCCGCAAGCAGGCGCTCAAGAATGCCGTTCACGGCCTGATTTTCAAGGGTGCGGCGGCCAACAACGACCGCTCGAAGCGTGCCCGCGCGCTCAAGCCGCTGGTAAGCGACCCGAACGCCGAGCAGACCTATGCCGCGTTCTTCGATAGCTTCTTCGCCGACGGGGGCGACTATGCCCGCTACGTATCGGTTGCCAACAGCTCGGGAGCCGGCAACGTGGTGAAGATGGGCAAGGAGTACAAGGTGGCCGTCTACGTGACGGTGCAGTACTCCGAGCTGCGCAACCGCCTCGAAAGCGAAGGAATTATCAAGAGCCTGGATTCCATCTTCTAACCTGTAAACCGTTGTGGATATGAAACGAGTGATTTTGTCGTGTGCCCTGCTCCTGGCCGCCGTGCTGGGCTATGCGCAGGGTGCCAAGAAGCCGACGATTATGGTCGTGCCGAGCGATGTGTGGTGCATCCAGAACGGCTACTACACCACCTTCGACAACCAGGGGACCGAAGAGAAGGTGCCCGACTACACGAAGGCAATCCAGGGCGATGCTGACCTGCTGCTGGTGACCAGCAAGCTGGGTGAACTGATGGCCGAGCGGGGCTTCCCGCTGCGGAGCATGGAGGCCATGCTCAAGCGGCTGAAGACCGAAGAGGCCGAGGAGTCGCTTACCATGTCGAAGGAGACGGGTGCCGAACTGGCCGAGTCGCCGCTCGACAAGCTCAAGCGGGTGGCCCGCGCCGACATCTGGATGCAGGTGACGTGGACCGTCAACCGCATCGGACGCGACGTCTCGGTGACCTTCAACCTTCAGGGTCTCGATGCCTACACCGATAAGCAGGTCGCCGCCGGCTCGGGTACGAGCGCTCCGGAGCCTGCCGCCTGGATGGAGCTCCCCGTGACGCTGTCGGAGGCCGTGAACGCCAATCTGGAGGACTTCTGCAATCAGCTGATGGCGCACTTCCAGGATATGGAGACCAAGGGACGTGAAATCGCCCTGACGTGCCGTTGCTGGAGCGACAGCGAATATGACTTCGAGAGCGAGGTGGGCGGCGACGAGCTGGGCTTCCTCATCGAGGACTGGGTGGCTGCCAATACGGTCGAGGGTCGTTTCACGACGGCCGACGCCTCGGAGAGCCGCATGTACTTCGAGCAGGTGCGCATCCCGCTCTTCAACGAGAACGGCCGCGCGCTCGACGCCCGCTCGTGGGCCAACGGCCTGCGCCGCGAGCTGCGCGAGAAGTACGGCATCGAGTCGAAGCTCACGATTCGCGGTCTGGGACAGGCAATCCTGACCATCGGAGGCAAATAATGATGTAGCATGAACTGCGCGGCAGACCCGACGGCGGACCCCGTGTCCGCTGCCGGGCCTTCGCCGCATAAAAACTCAAACAGCATGATGAAGAGATTTTTCGGGGTCGTGGCGGCGTTGTTCCTCTCCGCAGCGTCGTTCGCACAGACGGACCTGGTGGCCGTGACGCCCTACGTTTGCGATGAACTGGAGCTGCCCGCCGGCGTGAAGAATACGCTCCAGCAGCGGATGCTGCAGCTGGCGACGCAGAATGGATACGGCTCGCTCTCGGGCGAGTTCGTCCTGACGCCCAACGTGCTCGTACTCGACAAGAAGACGACGGCCACGGCTCCGGCGCAGTTCATCGTCGATTTGGAGATTTCGGTCTACGTGGTCGCCGTGGCCGAGCAGACCATCATCGCCGAGACGGCCGTGCCGGTGCGCGGCATCGGAGCCTCGGAGTCGAAGGCCTACATCAGCGCCATCAACCGGCTCTCGCCCCGTACGCCCGCCATGCGCAACTTCATGAACAGCTGCCGCGAGCGGATTGTCGACTACTACGCGCAGCGGGTCCCCGTGCTGATTGCAAAGGCGCAGTCGCTGGCCGACCGCGAGCAGTACGTTGAGGCCGTAGCGGTGCTCGACGCCATTCCCGAGAGCGTGCCCGAGTACGCCTCGGTGGCAAGCCTCAAGGTCGAGCTGGCCACGCAGCTGCTCGACCGCGTGGCCGAGACGGCCATGCAGCGCGCCAAGGTCGAGATGGTCAAGGGCAACTACGCCGAGGCGATGGATGCCCTGGTGGCGGTCAACCCCGCCAGCAACAAGGCCAAGGAGGCCTATGCGATGATTGACCAGGTGGCTGCGAAGATGAGCGAGGCCGAGCGTGCCGCACGCGAAGCGGAGTTGGCCCGTCTGGAGCAGGAGCGCGAAGCCTCGCAGCGGGCGTTCGACAACCAGATGATGCTCGAGAAGATGCGTCTCGAGGCGTCGTCCAAGGCCGCCGAGTCGGCCCGCAGCGCTGCGGCCGAGGTGTCGCTCTCGGGCATCAACGCCTGGCTGTTCGGCAAACTGAAGTAATCACCCGATAAAACGAAGAATACCCATGGCACAATGTCCCCGATGCAAGGAGGAGATGCCTCTGCTTTCGAAAGTATGCCCCGTCTGCGGATACGTGATGAACGACGGCGATGATTCGCCGACGGCCGAGGAGCTGGTCAACAGGCTCGAAGAGCTGCTGCTGCGCAGCAAGAACATGCCCAAACCCTCGTTTGCCGCCAGCCTGCGCAACATGCTCTTCGTGCTGTTCCTGGTGCTGGCCCTCTACTTCGTCGTGCTGGCCCTCATCAGCGAGGCGGGCCTCTTCTGGCTGCTGGGCATCGCATGCGGCGTGGTGGCGCTCTACCTGCTCGTGCGCAAGCTCACGAAGCGTACGACCAGCGCCGGTGCGTTCGAGCGTCTAAAGAACGAATATGAATACCAGGAGCGCCTTGCGCGCCGCAGCTTCGGCAAGAACATCGAGGTCTCGCGGCTCATCAAGGAGATAACCTCCGAAATCAACGCCGTCGAGGCGGAGCACCTCGCAGCCCGTCGGCGCAGCCGCACGCTGTGGCTGGTTTTCGCCGTGGTGGTCATCGTGGTGGCTGCCGGCGGCATTTTCTCGACCGACCTCGCCTCGCGCGACGAGGCTCCGGCAACGGAGCAGAGCCTTCCGGGCGGAGAGAGCTCCGGGGAGGCGGCCGCCGAGGGTGAGGCAGCTCCGTGGAAGGCGCGTGTGGCCGCCTTCGTCGCTTCGTCCGACAACAGCGAGTACGGCGACAATGCCGCCCGACTCTCCGTGCTGGACGAAATCCTCAAGTACAACGCCTTCGACGCCGCCGAGGAGTTCTTCTTCACCTATTGCCAGGGGAAGATGGGCGACCTGGAGTGCGCCCGGAAGATTGTAGGTAGTTATCTTGCCGCCGACCGGAAGGCCGACGCGGCCGCATTTGCCGGCCGGGTTGCGCTGCGTTATGCGTCGGATACGGCCAAATTGAAAAAAATGGTAGAATAAGATGGGACTTTTCAGCAAAAACAAGGCGGAAGGCGGCATCCTGGATGTCATCCGCTGCGACGAACCCGATTATCTGGTGTGGAAATGGTCGCCCGCAGGGGTGCCGAGCCGCCGCGAGAATGCCATCCGGTGGGGCAGTACGCTCCGCGTCAAGCAGGGCGAGGTGGCGGTCTTCGTCTACCGCCAGAACGACGGCAAGGAGATGGACTACTTCGAAGGTCCGCTCGACACGACGCTCAAGACGGCCAACTTCCCCGTGCTTTCGGGCATCCTGGGGTCGGTGTTCGGAGGGGAGACCCCCTTCCAGGCCGAAATCTACTTCATCAACCTGGCGGGCAACGTCCGTCTGCCCTTCTTCGTCCCGCAGTTCGACGTCTCGGACCCCCGGTTCCTGGACTACGCCGTGCCGGTGACGGTCAAGGGGCAGCTGCTCTTCAACATTACGGACTACAAGTCGTTCATCTCGCTGCACCGCATGATGCAGTTCGACATGGATGACTTCGCCGAGGAGGTGCGTGCTTCGGTAGTGCGCTATACCAAGTCGGTGGTGACCAATGCTCCGTCGAAGGGGCAGATTCCCCTGCTGCAGATTGAGCGCCACATCGACGAGGTGACGACGCTTGTCGAGGAGCGGCTGCGGTCGGTGCTTGCCGACGACTTCGGGGTGAACCTCAAGCGTCTGGACCTCTCGGAAATCGCTCTGGACAAGGATTCGGAGGGCTATGCCGACCTCTATGAGGTGACCACGGCGCAGATGACCGAGCTGACCCGGGCCCGCACGGAGGATACCGTCGAGCGCCTGCGCATGGGCCGCGAAGTGGAGTTCAAGCGCCAGAATCTGGGCGCTGAGACCGACTACTTCGCCGCACACCGGCTCAACCAGCAGACCGAGGTGGCCAAGATTGCGGCCGAGAGCCTCGGCGAGATGGGCGGCGGCATGGGCGGCGGCGACGGACTCAACCCTGCCGGCATGATGGCCGGGATGATGCTGGGCGGCGCCGTGGGCAGCAACATGGCCGGCATGATGAACGGCATGATGGGCGGCATGCAGGGTACGATGGCGCCTCAGACGGCGCAGACTCCGCCGCCCCTGACCACGACGATGTACTACGTTGCGGTGAACGGCCAGCAGACGGGACCCTATGCGCTTGAAGTCATCCGCCAAATGATTGCCGACGGCCGCATCGTGCGCGAGACGCTCGTCTGGAAGCAGGGCATGCCCGCCTGGGAGCAGGCCGGCGCGGTGACCGAACTGGCCTCCTGCTTCGTCCCGGTGCCGCCGGTGCCTCCCGTACCTCCGGTTCCCCCCGTTGTTCCACCTCAAAAGTAGCAAGTCATGAAATTCAGACCCATTCCCGCAGTCATCGCACTGCTGCTCGGCGGCCTGGTATGCTACGGCTATCTGGCCTGTGGCGTCGAGACGGTGATGACGGTCATCGCCACCGTAGTGGCGCTGCTCTTCCTGGTGTCGGTGCTGGGCATCGGTTTCACGACCGGCCCCAACCGGACGGTGCTCTTCTCGACCGTCTCGAGCATCCTGCTGCTCGTCACCTTCCTGCTCAACATCCTCTTTGCGTGGCTCCACGTGGCGCTTCCCGTGGTGATTATCGTCAATGCGCTGGCCGTCATCGGGTGGCTCTTCGCACTCTATGCGGCCCTTTCCGGCAACGTAAAAAATCAAAAGTCATGAAACGGCTCCTGACGCTTCTGCTGCTCCTGGCTGTGGCGCTTCCCGCCTCGGCACAGAAGGAGAAGGTGGTTGAACGCAGCGCCAAGAAGGCGCCCGCGTGGCTGGGCATCTCGTGCCCCGACTACTTCACCGTCTCGGCGACGGCCCCGACGCTCGACCAGGCCCAGAAGCAGTGCCTGACGGATATCCGCCAGCACATCATCACCTCGATTGCCTCGAACATCACCTCCGAGGAGAAGCTCTACCAGGAGCAGACGGCCCGCAACGGCGTGGTCTCGCTGCTCAACAGCTACGCCTCCGAGGTGGGAACCACCGGGGCCTTGATGCCCTATCTGTGCGACATCTCCCTCTCGCGGGCGCTCGGCGTCTACTGGGAGCGGCGCTTCGTCAAGCAGGAGAAGAGCTACTACTACATCTACCACGTGCAGTATCCCTTCACCGATGCCGACCGCAGCGCGGCCATTGCCGCCTTCCGGGCCCTCGACAACGAGCATCTGGAGCGTCTTGAGCAGCTCGAGGAGCAGTTCGAGACCTTCACCGACCTGAGTTTCCTCGACCAGACGGCCGCGGCGCTCAATCCGCTCATCGACTACTTCTTCGATACGGACCGCCGCAACCGGGCCGTCAACCTGCAGCAGCGCTGTCGCCAGGCGTGCGGCGAGGTTGCCATCGTGCCCGACAGCGCCTCGCTGGGGTGCTACTGCTATCACTTGGCGCTGCACGGCCGCCGCGTGACGTCGGACCGTCAGCCGCGCCTGGAGAGCGACTATGCCACCAACCTGCGCGTCGTGCCGCTCGACGGGGGCTATGCGCTGCTCTACGACGAGGCGGGCATCGAGGGTGAGGAGAACTTCATCACGATGACCTACACCTTCGGCGGACGGCGGCTGCAGCACCGCGTGGTCTTCGACCCCACGGAGGGCAAGCTGGCCGTACGTCCCTTCGGTACGGTCGAAATCGACGCGCTCGGCCCCGGAGCCGATAGCGTGGCCACGTGGCGCATCTCGGTGCCGCTGCGGTCGAACAACGATACGCGCTTCGAGGTGCGTCACGTCGACATCCGCGTGCCGGAGTTCGGTGCTGCGGCCCAGGGCTCGCTTGCGGGCTACGCCTTCGAGGGCAAGGGGGTCCATACGCTGCGCTTCACGGCCTCCGTGCCGCAGGTGACTCCCGCGCGCCGGAGCGTGCTGCTCAACGGTACGCTCAGCATCGTCGGAGCCGACGGCCGTCAGACCGACGTGCGCTTCAATCTTCCCTACAGACTCAATTTCACTAACCGCTAAATTCTTTTGAAGATGAAAAAAATGATGCTTATGGTTGGTGCGCTGGCGATGCTGGCCGCCACGACCTCTTGCTCGTCGTCGTCCAAGGCGCCGCGCAAGCCGCAGACCGACATGGTGGAGCAGGTGCTCCCGCTCAGTGGTCCCGAGTACCGCAGCGATGCCGACTACTATCGTGCCGTGCAGAGCGGTGTAAGCCCCGAGCAGTCGATGGCCAAGAAGATTGCCATGCAGAATGCCCGTCAGGAGATTGCCGCCGCCGTGCAGACCGACATCGCAACCGTGATGGAGAATTACGCCAAGTCGCAGAAACTTCCCAGCCAGACCGCCCGCAGCTACGAGGAGCGCGTTACGGAGCTCACCTACGCCATTGTCAAGCAGTCGGTGTCGGGCATGACGCTCGTCGATGAGAAACTCTTCAAGGAGGCCAACGGCGACTATCGTCACTATGTATGCATGCAGCTGAGCAAGAGCGACATGAAGCAGCACGTGCTCGACGAGATGCAGAATGACGAGAAGCTGATGTCGGACTTCGAGTTCGACCAGTTCAAGAAGCTCTACGAGCAGAAGCTCTCGGAGTATTCGCAGCAGTAGTCCTCCGCTTTGCTCACGCGGTGTCCGGCTCCGGAGTACGGGGCGGACGCCGCTTTTTGTCTCTTAAAAAACGAAGTCCATGAACCGACCCATACGTGCGGCGCTCGTCGCCGCGATTGCGACCCTGACCGTTGCTGCGGCCTCCGCCCAGGATGTGCGCAGCAGTTACGAGGAGTTCATCCGTCAGCGCCAGCAGGCCTATCAGGAGTACATCGATTCGCGCAATGCCGAGTATATCCGCTACATGCGCGAGCGGTGGACCGCTGCCGAGGAGCGGCCGGCCGTTGAGGCCGAGTCGCAGCCGGCGCCTCCGATTCCCGCGACGCCGCCCGACGAGGAGCCGCCTGCACCGCGCGCCGTGCCCGTTGCCGAGGTGGTCGAGCCCGTGGCTCCGGCTCCTGAGCCGGTCGTCGAACCCGACATTCCCGCAGCGGTCGGGCCGGCAGCGGGGGAGGGGAACCTCATCCCCGACACCGATGCGGCGCTGCAGGGTGGCTCCGCGCCGACCATCCGCCCCGATGTGCCTGCTGACCCCGCTGCGGGGAGAGGCGGCGCGCCGCAGCTTCGACCCGACGGAGGCAACATCCTCGCGGGAGGGGAGTCGGGGCAGCTCCCGACGCTTCGTCCCGAGGGCGGGAACGTCGGCGGAGACAACCTCTCGTCGGTGTTGGGTTCCGATGCTCCGGCAGCTCCCGTGACCGCGCCTTCGGCCCCGGCACAACCGGCCCTTCCGAGTGCTCCCGCCGTGACGCCCGCCGCACCGGCAGTGCCTGCCGCCGATGAGGTTGCAGCCGACCGTGGCGGTGCGATGCGCGGCGGGTCGAAGCTCAAGGGGCCGCAGCAGCGCTTCACCTTCGTCGGTACGGAGTATGCCGTGTCCGCCGTGCAGGGGTCGAAGCCCCGCCTGCGCGACGTCTCTGAGGGCTCCGTGGCAACGCTCTGGGAGTCCTTCTCGGCGCCGGCCTACCGTACGGTGACGGAGGAGTGCCTCCGTCTGCGCGACCAGTTGCGCCTCGACGACTGGGGCTACCTCAAGATGCTGGAGTTCCTCGCCTCGGCCTGGTACGACGGTGCGGCCAATGAGGCGGTGCTGCTCCAGACCTTCCTCATGGCGCAGTCGGGCTACAAAGTGCGCATCGCCCGCACGGGACAGCGCCTCGTGCTGCTCGTCCCCGCCTCGGGCATGCTCTATGGCTATCGTTACCTCGAGCTTGGCGGCGAGAAGTTCTTCGTCGTGGGCAACCTGCCCGCATCGGGCGGCTACTATGTCTTCAACCGCGCCTTCCCGGGCGAGCGGCTCCTTGCGCTGCGTCCGTCGGTTCCGGCGCTTCCCGAACGGAAGGTTGCTCCGCGCCACCTCGTCTCGAAGCGCTATCCCGAACTTCAGGCCGACGTGGTGGTCGACCGCAGTCTGATTGACTACTACAACCTCTTCCCTTGCTGCGACGTTGCGGTCTACCAAATCCCCTCGGTGGGCGCCACCGTGCGTCAGAGCCTCTATCCCGCCCTGCAGCAGGCTCTCTCGGGCCGAAGCGAGACCGAGGCGGCCGACATGCTGCTCAACTTCGTGCAGACGGCATTCCCCTACGCCACCGATGACGAGCAGTTCGGCTACGAACGTCCGCTCTTTGCCGAGGAGACGCTCTTCTATCCGGCCTGTGACTGCGAGGACCGCGCCGTGCTCTATTCGCTGCTCGTGCGCGAGCTGCTGGGGCTCGACGTCGTGCTGCTCGAGTATCCGGGCCACGTGGCTGCGGCGGTCTGCTTCAAGGGGGAGGCTCCGGGCGACTACGTCGTCGTGCGCGGCAAGCGCTATACGGTCTGTGACCCGACCTACATCGGCGCCGGTATCGGCCGTACGATGCCCGGCATGGACAATGCAAGCGTCGAGGTGCTCATGCGCTGACGCCCTTCCCGGCCCCGGACGGGGCGTGTGTGTACACTTTGGGAGCGAAGACCCTGCGGGGTCTTCGCTCCCTTTTTATATAGGTCGTACCGGTCGGATGTCAGAACGTTGTCGTCTGTTTTTGTGGGAAACTAAATTTTTTAGTTGAATAACTATAAAAAATAGTTGCTCGGCGGAAAAATTTTGCTACCTTTGTTGTGCGGGGAATGCAGGAGGAGAACACCCCGCTGATTGCCATGGAGAAACTGACCCATAAGGAGGAGGAGCTGATGCGCTATTTCTGGGCGCACGGCCCGTTGTTCGTGCGCGAGGTGGTGGCGCTCTGCCCCGAACCGCGCCCCCATTTCAATACCGTCTCGACGATTGTTCGTACGCTCGAAGCGAAGGGCTACCTCTCGCACAAGGCCTTCGGGGCGACCTACCAGTACTTCCCGGTGGTGAGCGAGGAGGAGTTTTCGCGGCAGACGCTCGGTGGCGTCATCCGCAAGTACTTCGAGAACTCCTATCTGGGCGCCGTCTCGGCGCTGGTCGAGGAGGAGAAGATTTCTGTCGAGGAGCTGCGCGGGCTCATCGACCGCATCGAACGTGAAAACAGCCGGTAGCCATGTACGACCTGATGCTATACAGCCTGAAGACGGGCGCCTGTCTGGCAGTCTTCTACCTCTTCTACAAACTGCTGCTCAGCCGCGAGACCTTCCATCGCTTCAACCGCGTCGTGCTGCTTGCGATGCTTGTGCTCTCGTTCGTGCTGCCTTGCTGCGTGGTGACCCTCTACCGCGACCTGCCCGCGCCCGAGCCGTTTGTCCTGCCGGTAGTGACACAGCCCGCACTGCCCGTTGAGGCGGTGGCCGCTGCGAAACCCTTTCCGTGGCGGGAGCTTCTGGCGATGCTCTTTGCGGCGGGCGTCGTGGCCATGCTGCTGTGGGTTGTCGTATCGCTCGTGCGGGTGTGGAGCATTGTTCACGGCGGGCGGAGCGAGCGCCTTCCAGGCGGCATGGTGCTGGTGCGCCGTCCCGAGAGGGGTTCCCCCTTCAGCTGGGGACGCTACATCGTCGTCTCGGAACAGGACGACGACGCCCTGCTCCGCGATGTCCTGCTGCACGAGGAGGCCCACCTGCGGCTGCACCATTCGGTCGACTTGCTCGTGGCGGACCTTGCCGGATGTCTGCAGTGGTTCAACCCCGCGATGTGGCTCCTGCGCCGCGAGTTGCGCGCCATCCACGAATACGAGGCCGACGAGGCGGTGCTCCGCAGCGGCGTCGATGCACGCGAATATCAGATGTTGTTAATAAGGAAAGCTGCTGGCAGGAGGTGGTGCTCAGTTGCCAACAGCTTCAATCACAGTAAACTTAAAAACCGTATTACCATGATGTTACGTAAGAAATCATCGCGGTGGAACTACGCCCGTGCGTTGGTCTTCCTGCCGCTTGTCGGGCTTGCGCTCGGCGCCTTTGCAGAAACCGTCTACCGCGTTCCCGTAGACAAAGGTACGCAAAATTCCGGAACTTTCCTATCCTCGGCCGTCGGAAACGGCACATCGGTTGCGGCACTGGTCGACAGCGCGTTGCGTGATGCCTCGGCCGAGGCAGGGCAGTCGGCATCGGAGGGGCTCGCCGGGTCGGCACAGGCGGCGCTCAAGCAGCCTGCGGTGCGCTATTTCATCAACGGCCGCGAGGTGACGGCCTCGGCGCTCGACACGCTCAAGGTGGAGCGGATTGCCTCGGTCGATGTGGAGAAGTCGGACGACCCGGCGTCGGGTATCGTCCGGATTACCCTTCGGGGTAACTCCTCGGAAGGGACGACCGACCAATATATCTACATTCTGGACGGTCAGCGGAAGAGCTACGCTGAGCTGGACATCGACCCTTCGGAGATTGCGTCGGTGAAGGTCATCAAGGAGCCCTCCGTAATAGAGCAGTTCGACCGGCCGGAGGCCAAGGGGGTGGTCTACATCCTCACGAACGATTTTGCCCGGCAACTCGAAGGGTCGCTCCGTGCCGGGGCCGAGGGCCTCGAGGCGGGACGCGCCGGTCTTGAGGCTGCGCGTGTCGGTCTTGAGGCTGCCCGGAAGCATCTGAGCGGCGACGAGTGGAAGAAGGTGCAGCAGCAGCTGCGCGAAGCCAGCGAGCAGCTTGAGCAGGCGCGGCGCGAATTGGACAATCAGCAGACCGAGGCCTCGCTGGAGGCGGCCCGTCAGTATTTGAACAGCGACGAGTGGAAGGCGGTTCAGCAGCAGCTGCGCGAAGCCAGCGAGCAGCTCGAGCAGGCGCAGCGCGAGTTGGACGGGCAGCGGCTCGCCTCCTCGTCGCAGACCATCGTCATCACCGGTGACGGAACCTCCGTCTCGGCCTCGGCCTCCGGAGCCGGCTCGGTTCCCACCTCGACCTCGACTTCGACCTCCTCCTCCGGTTCGTCGGCAGCCGCTGCTGCCGCAGGGCAGGGGGTGCCGAAGGGCGAGCCGATTATCTCCGTGAAGGGAGGTTCTACGAAACCGACTTCGCAGAAGGGGGTGCTTTGGGTCATCGACGGCAAGGAGTACCGTGCCGACAAGCTGAAACCCGGCGAGCTGGATGAGTTGCTGGGCGAACCTTCGAACATCCGTTCGATGATGATTCTCAAAGATGCTTCGGCCATTCGCGAGTATGGCCGCAAGGCCCGCAATGGCGCGATTATTGTCGAGACAAACAAGAAACGGTAAGCGTCAGAATAAAAGTTCGAGTGGGGGAGCGGCCTTCGGGTCACTTCCCCTTTTTGTGTGGCACGTTATGGAGAGGGACGGCACCCTTTTGAGCGTGCCTTTTCGGATGGCCGCCTCTTCGGCGGACGCAGGGGGGGATGAGGCAGGAGCCGCGCCGCCGCCGAGGGGCCAGATGCGCTACCGATGCAAAAATCCCGGGTGCGGGTGCCCGAATACGCCCCTCTTTTGGTATCTTTGCAGTAGGAAAAAATATCAGCCATGAAACGACTTCTTCTGTTGTTGTGCGTGCTGACGGCGGTGGTTGGCTGCAAGCCCGACTTCCGTCGGCGTACGGCCCGCTATGCGTCGGTCGGCGAGCTTCGCGAGCGGCGGGCCGCCGTGCTCGATACGGTCGACGGGGCGCCCCGCTGGGGCTATGTCGATGCCGAGGGGCGGCTTGTGATTCCCTGCCGCTATGCCGCTGCGGCCCCCTTCAGCGAGGGGCGTGCCGCCGTGCAGATTCCCGGCGAGCGGTGGGGCTACATCGATACCACGGGGTTGATGGTCATCGCCCCCGAGTATGCCGTGGCTTCGCCCTTTGCCGACAGTCTGGCCTGGGTCGAGCTGCCGGGCGGCCTGCGCGGCCGCATCGACCGTGAGGGGCGCGAGGTCATCGCCTGCCTCTACAGCGAAATCGGCGAGCCGGGCCTTCGGGGCTGGCGTGCAGCCGTGCGCAACGGCCGCCGCGGCTACCTCTCGGAGAGCGGCGGCGAGGTGGTGCCCTGCCTCTACGACTCCATCGGACCGGTCGGCGAACGGGGGTGGATGGCCGCTCTGCGCAACGCCCGACGCGGATATCTCGACAGCCTGGGGCGTGAGGTCATCCCCTGCCGGTACGATACGATTGCCCCCTTTACAGGCGGTTACGCCCTTGCGGCCCGCACGGTCGACCAGGGGCTGCGCTGGGGGCTGGTCGATTCGCTGGGCGGCGAGCCGGTGGCGTGCCGCTACGAGGAGCTCGGCGCTCCGAGCGACGGACGGTTGCTCTTCCGCAGCGGCGGGGGACGTTACGGATACCTCGACCTGACAGGGCGCGTGGTGCTCCAGGCCCGCTATGCCGTGGCGCGGAGCTTCAACGAGCGTGTCGCCGTGGTGAGCTACGACGGCGTGCACTTCGGGGCCATCGACCGCCTCGGCCGCGAGCTCAGCTCGTTCCGCTACGAGTCGCTCGGGGATTTCCACGACGGACTGGCCCCCTTCAACGAGAATACGCGCGGCGCGATTTTCCCCGCCATGACCCACTATTGCGGCTATGTCGACACGGAGGGGCGCGAGGTGATTTCGCCCCGCTTCGACGATGCCCGCGAGTTCAGCGAGCGGCGTGCCGCAGTCATGCGTCTGGGCATGGTGCGCGACGACTTCTACAAACCGCGCTGGGGCTACATCGCCCCGACGGGCGAGCTGATGGTTCCCTACCGTTACGACGAGGTGTGGCCCTTCAGCTGCGGACTGGGGCGCGTCTACCTCGAGGGGCGCGGCTATGGCTATGTCGACCGTTCGGGTTCGGAGGTGCTCCCCTGTCAGTTCGAGCAGGCGGAGGATTTCGTCGATTTTACGGCCCGCGTGCGGCTGGACGGCCGCGACTTCAGAATCGATACCAAGGGGCAGGAGGTGACGGTCGCAGGGCATTGACCCTCGTGTGACCTCTGAAGAGCAATGACGGAGCGGAACCGGGGCCTTCTGCGGCTGCGGTTCCGCTCCTTCGTTTGTGCGGGTTGCCAGTTTCCCTACTGGAAGCCCACGACCTCGGGCCGCTTGGGCAGATAGCGGTACTGCTCGAGCCGTGTCTGGCTCGAGATGCGGTAGTATTCGCTCTCGACCAGCCCCCGTTTGCCGAAGGCAACACCCAGCTGGAGCTGGATGGCGCTGAAAATCAGACGTTCGTTCTTGAGCCGGATGCCCAGTCCGAACGAGGTGAAGAAGTCGTTCTTGAAGATGTTGGGCGAGTAGCCGATGAGCCCCATGTCGAGAAATCCGAAGAAGGCAATGCGGAATCCGAGCGGCTGGTAGGGGGTGAAGAGCACCGTTTCGGTGTTGAGCACCATGCGGTTCGTACCCGTGATGTGCTCCTTGAGCGCTTCGAGTCCGTTTTCGCGGGTGAAGCGCACGATTTCGTAGCTGCCCGCATCGCGGTTCCATCCCTGGGTGTAGTTCAGCGAGAGGAACTGTCGGACGCGGTTGCGGCGATAGATGTAGAGGTTCGAGAACCACTGCAGGTCGACATCCACGGCGCTGTGGTGCCACGAGCCGTCTGCCAGGTCGATGTAGCTTCCCAGCGTGAAGCTGCCCATGAGGTAGCCGGCACGGGTGAAACCGCCGATTTTGTAGACCGTACCCAGATACATCTCGTCGTTGAACTCGCCCCACGAGTAGCCGCCCACCAGCTCGGCCTTGTAGCCCGTGGCCAGGTACTCGCGCGTACCGAATCCGTAGACCATGTTCGCCGTGTAGAACTTCTCGCGGTAGAGACCCGCGCCGAAGAGCATCTCCTCGCAGTTGTGGAACGCCGGATTGTAGTCGGCGCGCACCTCGGGGCGGCGGCTGAACTGCGTGAAGCCGTAACGCCCCGTGAAGTAGATGCTCGAGCGTATCGAACGGATGTAGCGCGAGCGTCCGGCCCAGATGTCGAAGGTCTTCACCTTCACCAGGTCCGAGGTGTCGCGGTCGATAAGGTAGTACTTCGACTTGACGTTCTCGTAGCTGATGCCCACCTCGTAGTCGGACGGCCGGATGAACTCCTTGCCGAAGTTGAGCTTCAGTTCCGAGTTGTAGAAGTCACGCCCGGCCGAGAAGCTGGCCGAGTAGAACGAGCCGAAGATGTTGGGAATCTCATACTCGACGATGTTGCCGCCGTAGGAGAAGTCCTTGCGGCTGAAGTTGGTCTTCACGCGGAGCATGTTTCCCGTACCGAAGATGTTGGCGTCGTAGAGGCCGAACATGGTGTGCCCCTCGGAATGGAGGCCGGCGTCGACGCCGATGGTCCAGCTGTCGCGCGTATGGACGATGATGTCGACGCGCGTCGAGTCGAGCGAGTCGGGGCGAATCTCCAGCTCGGCGTCCGACACGTAGCTGCGCGAGCGCAGCAGCTGCTGGTTGCGGACCAGCTGCTCGGCATCGAGCGTGTCGCCCGGTCCGAAGAGCAGGTCGCGGCGCAGCACCCGTTCGCGCGTGAGGATGTGGAGGTTGTTGCCGGTCCGTTCGAGCCAGTTGCCGTCGGGGTCGAATACCTGGTTGCGTTCGATGGTGACCGAACCGATGGTCCGTCCCTCGTAGGGGAGGAAGCGCTGGCTTTCGTCCTCGACCGCGCCGCTGCGGGTGGTGTCGATGCGGCTGCGGGTGAAGAGGAGTCCGTAGAGCATGCGGGGCACGGCCCGGCGGCTGGTTTTCGAGCGGATGCTGTCGTAGAGGCGTTCGGTCCGCTCCGAGGGGGAGGTGCGCATGCGGGCCGAGTCGGGCGTAAAGAACTCGGCGCGTGGAGGTTCCGGCCGCTTCATCTGGGGCAAAGCGGTCTGCATCGCCAGCAGTGCTGCGGCGAGGATGAATAACCTCCGGACCATGACCTCAAAGATAACGTTTTTTCGGGTGAAAAAGTATGGTGAATGGGTGCCATTTGGCTTCTTCGACGTTTTGCCCATGCCTTTTTGTGAAGCCGTAAGTCGGGGGCGGTGACGGACCTTCTTCGGTTTTTTGCCTCCGTGTTATGCCGCTCCGGTCCCGCGAGTGGCTCTGAAGAGGGCGTGATTCCCGCAATGAGCCCTCGGTTGCGGCATTTTCCGCAAGGCGGGAATGCAAAAAGCCATTTCCAATGGTGGAAATGGCTTATGAGATGGTTTGCAGTTGTTTCCGTGGCTGCGGGGCTTACGGGTCTTGCTGGTTTTCGGGGCGTGCTTTTGGCGCGACAAGGTCCTCAGTACTCCGAACTTCCACGCCTCAGGCTACAAGAAGTCCGGCTCCTTTCCGTACCTGCTCCAACCCCTCGTCTTCTTGGTCCTCCGGTTCTCCGGTTCTCCGGTTCTTCGGCTTCCGGCTTCCGGCTTCCGGCTCTTGCTACCTGTCCCTCGATTCTTCAGTTCTCCGGTCCTCCGGCTTCTCGGCCTTTTGCCCTTGGTTCCCGGTTCCCCGTTCTCTTGGACCCCTTGGCTCCGGCTCCTTGGCTCCGGCTCCCTAGGACCCTCTTGGCTCTCTTTGCTCCCCCGTTTAGCTCCGCACCGGCACCCGGCCGCAGACTATTTGCGGGCCTCCTTGGCTTCGATGCACTCCGTGGCGTGGGGCACCTTCATCAGACGCTCCTTCGGAATGAGCTTGCCGGTGGTCTTGCAGATGCCGTAGGTCTTGTTCTCGATGCGGACGAGCGCCATCTCGAGGTTGCGGATGAACTTCATCTGATGGGCTGCCAGACGGCCGCTCTCCTCCTTCGAAAGGGTCGTGGCGCCCTCTTCGAGCACCTTGAAGGTCGGCGACGTATCCTCCGTATCGTTGTCGGCCGTATGGGTGATGGTCGCACGCAGAAGCTCATAGTCGGCGCGCGCATTCTCCAGCTTTTTCAGGATGAGCTGCTTGAACTCTTCGAGTTCGGCGTCGCTGTATCTTGTTCTTTCGTCTGCCATGGTTGTTGCTTTTGGTTTTATGTAAAAGTAAAGAATTATTTTCAGAAAACCAAATTTTCCGGTCAATAATGAACCCTTCGTTCCGCCCTGTTTACAGCAGCGGGAGCCGCTCGCTGCGGCCCCCGCTGTACTGTGCAGTTCCGTATGCGGACCGGACGCCCCGGGGGCGCGGCCGCAGCAGCACCCTATCGGATGCGGGTTACGGCGATGCGGAGCGGCTCCTCGTCGATATCGGTTGCGACAACCACCTCGCCCTGAGGCTCGGCCGAGCTCTTCACCTCGACGGCCAGCGTCTGCGAGCCGATGTAGTCGGCGTAGCGGGCCACGGCATCGGCCACGAGCTCCTTCTGCTCGATTTCGACGCGGATTTTGTCCGTCACTTCGAATCCCGAATCCTTGCGGATGTTCTGGATGCGGTTAATCAACTCGCGTGCCACACCTTCGGCGCGCAGCTCGTCCGTAAGGGTGATGTCGAGCGCCACGGTCAGCTTGCCCTCCGATGCCACAAGCCATCCGGGCATGTCCTCCGAGGTGATTTCGAAGTCGGCGGGTGTTACGACAATCTGCTGCCCGTCGATTTCGAGCACGCTCTCGGGGGCCGACTCGATTTCGGCGATGCGCTCCTGCGAGAACTGGGCCGTGAGGGCGGCAATCTGCTTCATGTATTTGCCGTACTTCGGGCCGAGCGTCTTGAAGTTGGGCTTGATGCGCTTGGTGATGATGCCCGTCGTCTGCTCGATGAGCTCCAGCTCCTTGACGTTCACCTCGTTCAGAATCAGGTTGCGCACGGCGTCGATGTGGCGCGCCATGGCGGGGTCGAGCACCGGAATGAGAATCTTGGTCAGCGGCTGGCGCACCTTGATGGAGACCTTGCGGCGCAGGGCCAGCACCATCGACGAGACGCGCTGTGCCAGCGACATCATCTCCTCGAGCGACGAGTCGATGAGCCGCTCGTCGGCCTTCGGATAGGTCGACAGGTGAACCGACGACTCCGTATGGCGTCCGCTCACGGCGTTCAGGTCGCGGAAGATGCGGTCCATCATGAAGGGTGCGAAGGGCGCCGCGAGCTTCGAGACGGTCTCCAGGCAGGTGTAGAGCGTCTGGTAGGCGGCCAGCTTGTCCTCGGTCATTCCGCCGCCCCAGAAACGCTTGCGGTTCAGACGCACGTACCAGTTCGAGAGGTTCTCGCCCACGAACTCCTGGATGGCGCGGGCGGCCGGCGTCGGGTCGTAGTTCTCGAGCGACTCGGTCACGTTCTTGACCAGCGTGTTGAGCAGCGAGATAATCCAGCGGTCGATTTCCGGACGGCGCTCGACGGGCACCTCCTCCTCGCGGCCGGTGAAGCCGTCGACGTTGGCGTAGAGGGCGAAGAAGGAGTAGGTGTTGTAGAGCGTGCCGAAGAACTTGCGGCGCACCTCGTCCACGCCGTCGCGGTCGAACTTGAGGTTGTCCCACGGCTGCGAGTTCGAAATCATGTACCACCGCGTGGCGTCGGGGCCGTAGGTAGAGAGGATGTCGAAGGGGTCGACGGCATTGCCCAGACGTTTCGACATCTTGTTGCCGTTCTTGTCGAGCACCAGACCGTTCGAGATGATGTTGCGGAAGGCCACCGAGTCGAAGAGCATCGTGGCGATGGCGTGCAGCGTGAAGAACCAGCCGCGCGTCTGGTCGACACCCTCGGCGATGAAGTCGGCCGGGTAGACCGTGCGGAAGTAGTCGCCTCCGTGTTCGAAGGGGTAGTGCAGCTGGGCATAGGGCATGGCACCCGAGTCGAACCATACGTCGATGAGGTCCGGTTCGCGGCGCATCGGCTCGCCCTTCGACGAGACGAGCACAATTGAATCGACGTAGGGACGGTGCAGGTCGATGTTTTGGGTCGAGTAGTTCTCGGCCGACATGTCGCCCACCTTGAAGTGGGGGAAGGGGTTCTCCTTCATCACGCCGGCGGCAATCGAACGCTCGATTTCCTGCATGAGCTCCTCAATCGAACCGATGCACTTCATCTCGGAGCGGTCCTCGGTGGCCCAGATGGGTAGTGGCGTGCCCCAGAAGCGCGAACGCGAGAGGTTCCAGTCGTTGAGGTTCTCGAGCCACTTGCCGAAACGGCCCGTGCCGGTCGACTCGGGCTTCCAGCGGATGGTGCGGTTGAGCTCAATCATGCGCTCCTTGGCGGCCGTCGAGCGGATGAACCACGAGTCGAGCGGGTAGTAGAGCACCGGCTTGTCCGTGCGCCAGCAGTGGGGATAGTTGTGGACATGCTTCTCGATTTTGAAGGCCTTGCCCGCCGTCTTGAGCCGCATGCAGATGTAGATGTCCAGCGACTCGGCCGCCTGGGCAGCCTTCTCGTCGTATCGGCCGTCGACGGTGAACTGCGGGTCGTAGGCGTTCTTGACCCAGCGGCCCTCGTACTCGCGGTAGGCCTCCACGTCGACGCACTCGCGGACGAACTGCTCGTCCAGCTCGTCGAGCAGGAAGAACTTGCCCGTGAGGTCGACCATCGGGCGGGTCTCACCCTTGCGCGTGAGCATGAAGAGCGACGGAATGCCTGCTGCGCGGGCCACGTTGGCGTCGTCGGCACCGAACGTCGGGGCGATGTGGACGATACCCGTACCGTCTTCGGTGGTTACGTAGTCACCCGGAATCACGCGGAAGGCCTTGGCCGAGGCGTCGTGCCAGGTGCCCTGCTCGTCCACCTCGATGGGCTTCACCCACGGGAGCAGCTGCTCGTACTCCATGCCGACCAGCTCCGGACCCTTGTACTCGCCCACCACCTCGAAGGGGACGAGCTTGTCGCCCGGCTTGTAGGCGTCGAGCGCCAGCCCTTCGGCCTTGCGGTTGAAGTGGGCGTAGAGCAGCGCCTTGGCCAGCACGACGGTCTGCTTCTCACCGGTATAGGGGTTGTAGGTGCGCACGGCCACGTAGTCGATTTTCGGACCCACGCAGAGGGCCGTGTTCGAGGGCAGCGTCCAGGGTGTGGTGGTCCATGCCAGGAAGTAGGGCGTGCCCCAGCCCGTCATCTCGGGTTTGGGGTTGCGGATGCGGAACTGCGCCACGACGGTGGTATCCTTCACGTCGCGGTAGCAGCCCGGCTGGTTCAGCTCGTGGGTCGAGAGGCCCGTTCCGGCGGCCGGCGAGTAGGGCTGGATGGTGTAGCCCTTGTAGAGCAGCCCCTTCTCGTAGAGCTGCTTCAGAAGCCACCACAGCGACTCGATGTACTTGTTGTCGTAGGTGATGTAAGGGTCGTCCATGTTGACCCAGTAGCCCATCTGGCGGGTGAGCTTCTCCCACACGCCCTTGAACTCCATCACCGCCTCGCGGCAGGTGCGGTTGTACTCCTCGATGGAAATCTTCTTGCCGATGTCCTCTTTGGTGATGCCGAGCTTCTTCTCGACGCCCAGCTCGACGGGGAGTCCGTGGGTGTCCCAGCCCGCCTTGCGGTGGACCAGATAGCCCTGCTGGGTTTTATAGCGGCAGAATACGTCCTTGATGGTACGGGCCATGACGTGGTGGATGCCGGGCATGCCGTTGGCCGAGGGGGGACCCTCGTAGAAGACGAAGGTCGGATGTCCCTCACGCGTGGAGATGCTTTTGTGGAAGGTGTCGTCGGAGTCCCACTCCGCGAGCACGTCGGCGGCCAGACCCGCCAGGTCGAGGCCTTTATACTCCTTGAATTTCATATGGCGTGTTTATGATTGTCGTTGAAACACGCAAAGATAGGAAAAAGAATCGGAAAACGGGGCCTCCGGGGCTCGAAATCGTACTTCGCGGGGCCGAAACGTCGCCTTCGGGGGCATCCCGTGCATGATTGGGGTGTCGGACGGCAGGTGCGGAGCGGGCAGGTGCATGCGCCGCTGTTTCTGTCTCTGGCTTTGTTTCCGCCTCTGTTCCCGCCTCTGTTCTTCCTCTGTTTCCGTCCCTGCTCTTCCTGCCCCTCGGATTATTTGCCCTGGGTGCGGATGACGCGGGCGGGGTTGCCCACGGCCACCGAATCGTCGGGAATGTCGCGCGTGACCACGGCGCCGGCGCCGATGATGACCCGGTTGCCGATGCGGACGCCCGGGCAGACAATCACCCCGCCGCCCAGCCAGCAGTCGTCGCCGATTTCAATCGGACGTCCGGCCTCCAGCCCCGCCGCGCGCTGCTGTACATCGAAGGGGTGGTGCGCCGTGAGCAGCTGCACCTTGGGGCCGATGAGCGTGCGGCACCCGATGCGGACGGAGGCCAGGTCGAGGATGACGCAGTCGAAGTTGAGAAACGTCCCACGGCCCAGCGAGATGTTGTAGCCGTAGTCGCAGTAGAAGGGGGCGCGGATGAAGCCCTCGGAGCCTGGTGCGAGCAGCTCGCGCAGCGTGGTGCGGTAGGCCTCGTCGTCGGCCGTCAGTTCGACGTTGAGGCGGCGCAGCAGGCGCTCCGTGCGCCGGCGTTCGACGGTGAGCTCCTCGTCGGGCGACGAGAACCACTCGCCGGCAAGCATCTTCTCCTTTTCGGTCATGGTCTTCCGCGGGTGTTTGGGTCAGTCGAACGACTGCATCTCGATGAGCTTGGCATAGATGCCGTTGCGGGCCATCAGCTCGGCGTGGGTCCCCTCCTCGGCGATGCGGCCGTGTTCGACGACGATAATCTTGTCGGCGTTGTGGATGGTGCTCAGCCGGTGGGCGATGACCACCGACGTACGGCCTACGAGCAGGTTGTTCAGCGCATCCTGCACCAGCTTCTCGCTCTCGGTGTCGAGGGCCGAGGTGGCCTCGTCGAGAATCAGAATCTCGGGGTTCTTCAGCACGGCGCGGGCAATCGAGAGGCGCTGGCGCTGTCCGCCCGAGAGTTTCGAGCCGCGGTCACCGATGTTGGTGGCATAGCCTTCGGGCGCCTCGCGGATGAAGCTGTCGGCGTTGGCCACCTTGGCCGCCGCGACAATCTCCTCGTGCGTGGCGCCGGGGCGGCCCATGGCGATGTTGTTCTCGATGGTGTCGTTGAAGAGAATCGTATCCTGCGCTACGACGCTCATGTGGGCGCGCAGACTCTCCTGGTCGTAGTCGCGCAGCGAGATGCCGTCGATGAGAATCTCGCCCGCCGTGGGGTCGTAGAAGCGGGGGATAAGTTCGCTGAGCGTCGATTTGCCGCCGCCCGAGGGGCCCACGAGGGCTACGGTCTGGCCGCGGCGAATCTCGAACGATACGCCGTCGATAACCTCGCGGCTGCCGTCGTAGGAGAAGTGCACGTTGCGGAACTCGATTTTGTCGCGCAGCCCCTTCATCTGGATGGCGTCGGGCTTGTCCTCGACCTCGCTGCGGGCGTCGAGCAGCGTGAAGATGCGCTCGCCGGCGGCGATACCCTGGTTGATGGTGGCGAACTGGTCGATGAAGGTGCGGACCGGCCGCGTAATCTGCGAGAACATGGCCAGGAAGGCGACGAAGCCTCCCGCATCGAGCGAGCCGCGCACCACGAGCATGCCGCCGAAGATGAGGATGACGCCGGCGGCCGAGATGCCCAGGAATTCGCTCATGGGCGATGCCAGCTGCTGGCGGCGCACCATCGAGAGCAGCAGCCGCGAGAAATCGGCGTTGATGGCGTGGAACTTCTCCTTGATGTATTCGGTGGCGTTGTAGCTCTTGATGACCTTGATGCCCGAGAGCGACTCGTCGAGCGTGCTCACCATGTCGCCCATGCGCTTCTGGCTGGTCTTGGCCGGGTGGCGCAGCTTCTTGACAATCCGCCCGATGAGCAGCGCCACGACGGGCAGGAAGAGAATCGAGAAGAGAGCCAGCTCCCACGAGATGAGAATCATCGCCACCAGATAGCCGATGATGAGCAGCGGCTCGCGGAAGGCCACCTGCAGCGTGTTGGTGATGCAGAACTGCACGACCGAGACGTCGTTGGTGATTTTCGAGATGACGTCGCCCTTGCGCTGGTCGCTGAAGAAGCCCACGTGCATGTTCATCACGTTGTCGAATACCTCGTTGCGGATACGCTGCAGCGTGCGGGTGCGCATGTTTTCGATGGTCCACGAGCTCAGATAGCGGAACGTGTTGCTCAGCAGGCTGGTGACTATCACCGTGAGGGCCAGCAGCACGAGGATGCGGAAGACGCTGAAGTCGGTGCCGAAGAGCTTCGTGTAGAGGTAGCCGATGAGCTGGGCGAAGGTCTCCTGGTTGATGCCCAGATGGTGGGGCAGTTCGTAGACGGGCTGGAATTCGTATTCGGGGTCGAACAGCGTCGTGAGAATCGGGATAATCAGGACGAAGTTGATGGTGTTGAACAGGGCGTAGAATGCGGCATAGAAGAAGTAGGGGATGGCATATTTCTCGATGGGCTTGGCGAAGCCCAGCAGCCGCAGGTAGGTCTTGAACATCGGGCGATGGGATTATGTTTTTCTAAACGTCTACAAAGATAGGAAGAATAATGTGATTTTCGGAATTCCGGCACATGTTTCCCGATTTTATTCTACTTTTATGGAGTAAAAAAACGAAAAAAACATGCAACACTTTCATGAAATTTCGCCCCTGGACATCACCGACAACTTCATCCGCGCCATCGGACAGGAGTGGATGCTCATCACGGCGGGTGATGCCTCGCGGTGCAACACGATGACCGCCAGCTGGGGCTTCGTGGGTCAGATATGGGGCCATCCGGCCGCCATGGTCGTCATCCGTCCGACGCGCTACACGCGTCAGTTCGTCGAGGCGAACGAGCGGCTGACGCTCTCGTTCTTCGACGAGCGCTACCGCGATGCGCTGCGTTACTGCGGCAGCCATTCGGGGCGCGAGGGGGACAAGTTCGCCGCTTCGGGACTCACCGTCGTGCGGACCGATGCCGGAACGCCGGCCGTGGGCGAGGCGCGTCTGGTGCTGGAGTGCCGCAAGATGTATGTCGGGCGGTTCGAGGCCGAGGGCTTCCTGCAGAAGGAGCTGCTCGAGCGCATGTATCCCGACCACGACCTGCACTACTGCTACATCGTCCAGATTGAGCACGTCTTCGTGCGCGACGGGGAGTAACCCTCAGGTCCGGCGGGGCAATGAAAACCGGAGAGCCCGGGAGGTGAGTCGTAACGGCTCCTCCCGGGCTCTCCGATTCTTGTGCAGCAGGGCCTGGCCTGCTCCTCTGCCTCTTCCTTCTTCTCCGGGGACTCCGCCTTCTCCGTTCCGCCGGGTCTCTTCATTTCCGGAAAATTTCCCCGCTTTACCCGGCAGCCTCCTCCCTCCGGACTTGGGTTGCCCGGCCGTTCGTTGCAAGGTCCCTTCCGGAGCAGGGACCTCTCTTCGAAACTGCACGGTGGATGCAGAACTCCGCCCGACGAGGGCGGCCGTCAGGCGCCGGGCGTGTAGCCCGTATCCTCGAGCAGACGGAGCCGGTCGTTGGCCGCCGCGACGGCCAGCTGGTCGCAGCGGTTGTTCTCGACCGTCTCGGCATGCCCCTTCACCCAGACGAAGCGGACATGGTGGCGGCGGTAGATGCGCAGGAAGCGCATCCAGAGGTCGGGGTTCTTCTTGCCGGCGAAGCCCTTGCGCTCCCAGCCGAAGACCCACCCTTTGGTCACGGCGTCGACCACGTATTTCGAGTCGGAGTAGAGCGTCACGTCGGAGCCCTCGAAGCGGAGCGTCTCGAGCGCCACGCAGACCGCCATGAGCTCCATGCGGTTGTTCGTCGTCAGACGGTAGCCCTGCGAGAGCTCCTTGCGGAAGCGGCCGGCGAGCATCACCACGCCGTAGCCTCCCGGCCCCGGGTTGCCCAGCGCCGAACCGTCGGTATAGATTGTGATTTCCAAAGTCGTGCGGTTGTCTTTTGCTGTTTCGTCGTCTGTCTGTCCAGACAGTCTGTTCTTCGGCCCCGTCTGCCCGTCCGTTGTCTGTCCGGTTGTCTGTCGGACCTTCAGTCCTTCTGTCTTTCAGCCCTTCTGTTTGTCCGTCCGGTTGAGCCCTGTCGCCCCCCCCATGCGGCCAGCCTTTCGCTGTCCCGGGCAAACCAATGCTCCCCGTCCCTTCGGGGGCGAGGAGCATCCGGTTCTGCGGGCCCGCAGGCGGCATCGGCTGTCGCCCGTTGGTGGGGACCCTATTTCGTCAGTGCGGCGAGCTGTTCGCGCAGCGCGACGATTTTCGCCTCGGCGTCGGCCTGCTTGGCCCGCTCGTTGGCCACCACCTTCTCGGGGGCCGACTGCACGAAGCGCTCGTTCGAGAGCTTCTTCATCACCGAGGCGAGGAAGCCTTCGTAGTATTCGAGGTCATGCTGCAGCTTCGCACGCTCGGCCTCCACGTCGATGCGCCCCTCCATCGGGACGAAGTAGCGCGTCGTCTTGACGATGAATGCCGCGGCCGTGTCGTCCTTCTCGGTGACGCACTTTACCTCGCTCAGGTTGAGCATCTTGACCAGCACCGGAGCATACTCTGCGGGGTAGTTCTCGTCGGCCATCACCTCGAGTCGCAGCGCCTCCTTCTGGGGAATGTTCCGCTGCTTGCGGATGTTGCGGACGGCCGTGATGACCTCCTGCACCAGCTCGAAGCGCGCCAGCAACTGCTCGTCCGCCGCCTCGCCGGCTGCGGGCTGCTGTGCCAGCATGATAGTCTCATCCTCGCGGCGCGGTGCGAGGTGCTGCCAGAGCTCCTCGGTGACGAAGGGCATGAAGGGGTGGAGCAGGCGGAGCAGTTCGTCGAAGAACTCCTTCGTGCGGGCGAGCGTCTCGGCGTCGATGGGACACTGGTAGGCGGGCTTCACCAGCTCGAGGTACCAGCCGCTGAAGTCGTCCCAGAAGAGCTTGTAGAGCCGCTTGAAGGCCTCCGAGATGCGGTAGCTGCGGAAGTCGGCCTCCAGCTCGGTGATGTTGCGGCGCATGATGTTGCGGAACCACTCGACGGCAGCGGCGTTCACCTCGTTCTGTGCGAGCTTCTCGTCGACCTGCCAGCCGTTGACCAGCCGGTATGCGTTCCAGATTTTGTTGCCGAAGTTGCGGCCCTGCTCGCAGAGCGCCTCGTCGAACATCACGTCGTTGCCGGCCGACGAGGACATGAGCATCGCCACACGCATGCCGTCGGCGCCGTACTGCGCGATGAGGTCCAGCGGGTCGGGCGAGTTGCCGAGCTGCTTGGACATCTTGCGGCCGATTTTGTCGCGCACGATGCCCGTGAAGTAGACGTTGCCGAAGGGCTTCTCGTGGCGGTATTCATACCCCGCCATAATCATGCGGGCCACCCAGAAGAAGATGATGTCGGGGCCCGTCACCAGGTCGTTGGTGGGGTAGTAGTATTCGATTTCGGGGTTGTGCGGGTGCAGGATGCCGTCGAAGACCGAGATGGGCCAGAGCCACGACGAGAACCACGTGTCGAGCACGTCGTCGTCCTGGCGCAGGTCGCTGGCCTGGAGCGTGGCGTCGCCCGTCTTGGCGCGGGCCTTTTCGAGGGCCTCCTCGGCCGTCTCGGCCACCACGTAGCCTCCCTTCGGAAGGTAGTAGGCCGGGATGCGCTGACCCCACCACAGCTGGCGCGAGATGCACCAGTCCTTGATGTTCTCCATCCAGTGGCGGTAGGTGTTCTTGTACTTTTCGGGGACGAAGCGGATGGCATCCTCCATGACGGCCTTCGTCGCCGGCTCCGCGAGCTCCTGCATCGAGAGGAACCACTGCATCGAGAGCTTGGGCTCGATGGCCACGCCCGTGCGCTCCGAGTAGCCGACGTTGTTCGTATAGTCCTCGGTCTTCTCGAGCAGCCCGGCCGCGTCGAGGTCCTTCTCAATCTGGCGGCGCACGTCGAAGCGGTCCTGGCCCACGTACATGCCCACCTTGTCGTTCACCGTGCCGTCGTCGTTGAAGATGTCAATCGTCTCGAGGTTGTACTTCTCGCCCAGCATGTAGTCGTTCACGTCGTGGGCAGGGGTGACCTTCAGCGCGCCGGTTCCGAAGTCGATGTCGACATACTCGTCGCGGATGACCGGAATAGAGCGGCCGACCAGCGGCACGATGACGCGTGCGTCGGCCGGCAGCGAGGCGTAGCGCGGGTCGTTGGGGTTGACGCAGAGCGCAGTATCGCCCAGAATGGTCTCGGGACGCGTCGTGGCCACGACGATGTACTGCTCCGTGCCCTCAATCTTGTAGCGCAGGTAGTATAGCTTGCCGTGCGACTCCTTGAAGACCACCTCCTCGTCCGAGAGGGCCGTCTTGGCTGCGGGGTCCCAGTTGACCATCCGCACGCCGCGGTAGATTTTGCCCTTTTCGTAGAGGTCGCAGAAGACGTGGATGACGCTGCGCGTGCGCACCTCGTCCATCGTGAAGCAGGTGCGCTCCCAGTCGCACGAGGCGCCCAGCTTGCGCAGCTGGCGGAGAATCATGCCGCCGTACTTCTCCTTCCACTCCCAGGCGTAGCGGAGGAACTCCTCGCGCGTGAGCTGCGACTTTTCAATCCCCTTTTCGTGGAGCATCGCCACCACCTTGGCCTCGGTGGCAATCGAGGCGTGGTCCATGCCCGGCACCCAGCAGGCGTTGCGGCCCGTCATGCGGGCGCGGCGGATGAGCACGTCCTGCAGCGTGTTGTTGAGCATGTGGCCCATGTGGAGCATGCCCGTGACGTTGGGGGGCGGGATGACGATGGTATAGGGTTGCCGCTTGTCGGGTTCCGAGTGGAAGAAGCGGTGCTGAATCCAGAAGTCGTACCATTTGGCCTCGATATCCTGAGGCGCGTATTTGTCTGCGAGCTGCATGATTCGGTTTTTTACGTGATTTGGACTGCAAAGTTATTAACAATCTGCCAAAGATAAAATAAAATTTCTGAAAAATCGTTACCTTTGCAACCATATATATTTTGTAGGAGAACCATGAACGAAAAAGATAAGAAGATTGAAGCCGTCGAAATCGACGACGTGAACGTTTTGCCCGAGGTACTCGACGGCAAGCATCGGGTCATTCCCATCGTGACGGGTGGCGACGAACCGGTGGAGGATACCGAAATCCCCGACGTGATTCCGATTCTCACGCTGCGTTCGTCGGTGCTCTTCCCGGGGGCCATCACCCCCATTACGGTCGGGCGCGACAAGAGCATTTCGCTGGTGCGCGCGGTCAATGCCGAGAACGGCATCCTGGGCGCCGTGCTCCAGCGCGAGAGCGAGGTGGAAGACCCCTCGCCCGACGACATGTACAAGGTGGGCACCGCTGCGCGCATCATCAAGATTCTGGAGATGCCCAACGGCAACCTGACGGTGATTCTCAACGGACTTGAGAAGATTGAAATCGGCGAGTATGTCTCGACGGAGCCCTACTTCAAGGCGCGCGTGACGGCGCTGCGCGACACGATGCCCGACGTGCGGAGCATCGAGTTCGAGGCGCTGGTCGACTCGATTCGCGACGTGGCGCTGGGCATCATCAACATTTCGCCCAACATGCCCAAGGAGGCGGCCTTCGCCATCAAGAACATCGACTCGAAGCGGGGCATCATCAACTTCATCTGCACCAATCTGGAGCTTTCGGACGAGGACCGTCAGTCGCTGCTCGAGGCTCCGGGTCTGCTGGCGCGTGCCCGCAAGCTGCTCGAGATTCTGATTCGCGAACAGCAGCTGGCCGAGCTCAAGAACGAAATCCAGGAGCGCGTCAAGCAGGAAATCGACAAGCAGCAGCGCGACTACTACCTCCAGCAGCAGATGCGCACCATCCAGGACGAACTGGGCGACGGCGCCGATGCCGACATCGAGCGCATGCGCGAGGAGGCCAAGAAGAAGAACTGGCCCAAGGAGGTGGGCGAAACCTTCGAGAAGGAGCTGCAGAAGGTCGAGCGGCTGAACCCCGCCGTGGCGGAGTACTCGGTCCAGATGACCTACCTCCAGCTGCTTCTGGAGCTGCCGTGGAACGACGTGACGAAGGACAACCTCGACCTGAAGTGCGCCCGCGAACAGCTCGACCACGACCACTTCGGACTCGAGGAGGTCAAGGAGCGCATCCTCGAGCATCTGGCCGTCATCAAGCTCAAGGGCGACCTCAAGTCGCCGATTCTCTGCCTCTACGGCCCTCCGGGAGTGGGCAAGACCTCGCTGGGCAAGTCGGTGGCGGCGGCGCTGGGACGCAAGTTCGGGCGCATCTCGCTGGGCGGCCTGCACGACGAGTCGGAGATTCGCGGACACCGCCGCACCTACATCGGTGCCATGCCGGGCCGCATCATCCAGACCATCAAGCGGTGCGGTTCGTCGAATCCGGTCATCATTCTCGACGAGGTTGACAAGGTGACGGTTTCGAACCACGGCGACCCCTCGAGCGCCCTGCTGGAGGTGCTCGACCCCGAGCAGAACACCACCTTCCACGACAACTACATCGACATGGAGTACGACCTGTCGAAGGTACTCTTTATCGCCACGGCCAACAACGTGGGCAACATCGCCCCGGCGCTGCGTGACCGTATGGAGATGATTAACATCCCGGGCTACCTGCTCGAGGAGAAGGTCCGCATTGCGCTGGACCACCTGCTGCCCAAGCAGTGCAAGGCGCACGGCATTCCCGACGGAGAGCTGACGCTGACGCCCGAGGTGGTCGAGCAGCTCATCTCGGGCTACACGCGCGAGGCGGGCGTCCGTTCGCTCGACAAGCATCTGGCCAAGCTGGCCCGTGCCCGTGCCAAGCAGATTGCCTTCGACGAGCCCTATGAGGCGGCCATGTCGGCTGCCGAGGTGGAGCGGATTCTCGGCATGCCCAAGTTCCTCCGTGAAGAGTACGAGGTGGGCGGCATGACGGGCGTCGTGACGGGCCTTGCCTGGACCGAGGTGGGGGGCGACATCCTCTACATCGAGTCGTGCCTGACCCCCGGCAAGGGGCGCATCAGTCTGACGGGCAATCTGGGCGATGTGATGAAGGAGTCGGCCACCATCGCCCACGAGTGGGTAATGGCCCACTACGCCGAGCTGGGCATCGACCCCAAGCTCTTTGAGACGAACGACATCAACATCCACGTCCCCGAGGGGGCCATCCCCAAGGACGGACCATCGGCCGGCATCACGATGGTCACCTCGATTGTCTCGACCTACACGGGCCGCAAGGTGAAGGAGCGGATTGCCATGACGGGCGAAACGACCCTGCGCGGCCGCGTGATGCCCGTGGGCGGCGTCAAGGAGAAGATTCTGGCTGCCAAGCGCGCCGGCATCACCGACCTGATTCTCTCGGAGGAGAACCGCAAGGACATCGCCGAAATCAAGCCCGAGTACATCGAGGGGCTGACGTTCCACTACGTGCGGACGAACGACGACGTGCTGCGTCTGGCGCTCGAGCCGGCCGACCCGGCTGCGGCTCCGGTCGCGCAGGCGGCCCCGTCCGCCAAGGAAGCGGAGCGATAGCCGCCGCGGTTCCGGAAGGCTGAGTGCAATCCGGGAGCATGAGCACATGTTGCGGGACCGGCCGGAGGAGAGGCGCCGACGCGACGCTCCTTCTCGCCGACAGGTTCCGATGAGTTAACCCAATAGAGAACGATGAAGTTTCTTGCAATCATTCCGGCGCGCTATGCGTCGACGCGCTTTCCCGGCAAGCCGCTGGCGGTGCTGGGGGGCAAGCCCGTCATCCGGCGGGTCTACGAACAGGTGACCGATGCGATGGACGACGCCGTGGTGGCAACCGACGACGAGCGGATTTTCGAAGCCGTGCGTGCGTTCGGCGGGCGGGTCGAGATGACCTCGCCGAACCACCGGAGCGGCACGGACCGCTGCCGCGAGGCCTTTGACCGTATCTGCGCGCGCGAAGGAGCCTCCTACGACGTGGTGGTCAACGTGCAGGGCGACGAGCCCTTCATCCAGCGCTCGCAGCTTGAGGCCGTCAAGCGCTGCTTCGACCGCCCGGGTACCGACATCGCCACGCTGGTGAAGCCCTTCACCGAGGCGGACGGCCTTGCGGCGCTCGAGAATCCCAATTCGCCCAAGGTGGTGCTCG
Organism: Alistipes sp. Marseille-P5061; assembly: GCF_900290115.1. Taxonomy (GTDB): domain Bacteria; phylum Bacteroidota; class Bacteroidia; order Bacteroidales; family Rikenellaceae; genus Alistipes; species Alistipes excrementigallinarum. The sequence goes on along the minus strand of NZ_LT985748.1, from coordinate 618,924 downwards.
ACCGCGAGTCGAACGCCCTCTACTTTTCGCGTTCGGTGATTCCCTACCTGCGGGGCGTTCCGCGCGAGGAGTGGCTCTCGAAGCACACCTTCTACAAGCACATCGGGCTCTACGCCTTCCGGGCCGAGGTGTTGCGCGCCGTGACGGCGCTGCCGCAGTCGGTGCTCGAACTGGCCGAATCGCTCGAGCAGCTGCGCTGGCTCGAAAACGGATATAAAATCGGTGTGGGCATCAGCGACGTGGAGACCATCGGCATCGACACGCCCGAAGATTTGGCGCGCGCCGAGGAGTTCCTGGCCCGGATTGACCGGAGGTAGCGGTCGCTGTCGTTCCCCGGCGGCTTGATTCCGGAGTGTCAATTTCGGAATGGGGTTTCCGGACGGGATTTGTTCCGCGGCATGGTCCCGATTTGTAGCAAATTGGAGGCGTCTCTTCTCCATAAGGGAGTGGAGACGCCTTTTTTTGTGCCCGGACCGGACGGGATTGTACGGAATTGGACCGAACCGAACCGAACCGGACCGAACTGGGCTGGGCTGGGCGGATGCCGTCTTGTGGCCTTATCGGCAGGGCCGTCGGAACGGTCCTTTTGCTGCACTCTTCGCCGTGCCTTCGCCGTGCCTTCGCCGTGCCTCCGCCGTGCTCCCGCCGTGCCCCCGCCGTGCTCCCGCCGTGCTCCCGCCGTGCCTCCGCCCGGCGCGCCTCGACTGCTGCGGTGCCTCCTGCTTCGCAGGCGGGTCGGATGCGGCGCGGCAGCACGCTGCGGGTAAAATTACATGCGGAGCGGGGTGAATAAATTTGCCGGATTCGGCTTTTTGCGTTATATTTGTTCCTATGGAAACCAAATTCATCGCTGGTCCCTGCGTGATTGAATCGGCCGAACTGCTCGACGCGGTAGCCGAACGCCTCGTTGCCATCAACCGGGCGCTGGGGACCGACATCATCTTCAAGGCCTCATTTGACAAGGCCAACCGCACCTCCCTTTCGTCGTTTCGCGGCCCCGGCCTGGAGAAGGGGCTGCAGATGCTCGCCGACGTGCGTGCGAAGTGGGGCCTGCGCCTGCTGACCGACATCCACGAGGCGTGGCAGGCGGCTCCCGTGGGCGAGGTGGTCGACGTGATTCAGATTCCGGCCTTCCTCTGCCGCCAGACCGACCTGCTGGTCGCCGCCGCGCGCACGGGCCGGATTGTCAACATCAAGAAGGCGCAGTTCCTCTCGGGTGCCGACATGCGCTACCCCTACGAGAAGGCTTTCGAGTCGGGCGCCCGCGAAATCTGGCTCACGGAGCGGGGCAACATCTACGGCTACAACAACCTGGTGGTCGACTTCCGCAATATCGCCGACATGCTGCACATTGCCCGCACGGTGGTTATGGACTGCACGCACTCGGTACAGCGTCCCGGAGCGGCGGGCGGCAAGACGGGCGGAAACCGCGAGTTCGTCCCCGCCATGGCGCTGGCGGCCAAGGCCTTCGGTGCCAACGGCTACTTCTTCGAGGTGCATCCAGACCCCGACCGGGCCAAGAGCGACGGCCCCAACATGCTGCCGCTCGGCGAACTGGAGAACGTAATCAAATCTTTGCTGTAAACATGACGGACAACAACAAGTCCCAGATTCTGGAGGTGGCCCGCCGGGCCCTGCATACCGAAATGCTGGCACTCGGCCACCTCGAACAGTCGCTGGGCGACAGCTTCGTGCAGGCCGTGGAGGCGATTCTCGCCAGCCGGGGCAAATGCATCGTGACGGGTATGGGCAAATCGGGCCTCGTGGGGCGCAAAATCGCCGCCACGCTCGCCTCGACCGGTACGCCGAGCTTCTTCCTCCACCCCGGAGAGGCCTTCCACGGCGATTTGGGCATGATTTCGAAGGAGGACATCATTCTGGCGCTCTCCTATTCGGGCGAGACGGACGAAATCCTCAAGATTGTCCCCTTCATCCACACCAACGGCAATACGCTCATCTCGATGACGGGCAACGCCGAATCGACGCTGGCCAAGAATTCGGACATTCACCTCGATGTGCGGGTCGAGGAGGAGGCCTGCATCCTCCACCTGGCCCCCACCACCTCGACCACGGCCCAGATAGCCATGGGCGACGCGCTGGCCGTCTCGCTGATGAAGCTGCGCGGCTTCACGAGCATCGACTTCGCGCGGCTGCATCCGGGCGGAAGCCTTGGCCGTCGCCTGCTGATGACCGTCGGCAACGTGATGCGTTCGCACGACCTGCCCATCGTGGGGCCCGACTGCTCGGCCACCGAGATGATTCACACCATCAGCAAGGGCGGTTTGGGACTCATCATCATCTGCGAGGGCGACCGCGTTGAGGGCATCGTGACCGACGGCGACGTACGCCGCACGATGGAGCGCCGCCGGGCCGACTTCTTCAACATCCGCGCGGCGGACATCGCCACGCCCAACCCCAAGAGCATCTGCGCCGATGCGAAGCTCATCGAGGCCGAGAAGATGATGACGCGCAACAAGATTACCTCGCTGCTGGTCAACGACGAGGCCGGCAAGCTGGTGGGTGTCATCCAGATTTACGACATCAAGCTCTGACGGCGGCCGAACGCGCCGCAACGCCTTGCAGGCGACCTTCGGATTGTGCATCCGAAGGCCGCCTGCATTGCGGAGAGCCCGGACGGGGCCGACCCATCGACCTTTTCAGCACGCTTCCGGCCGCTCCTTGAGTCGGCTCCGCCAAACCCCGAAAACCGTAACCGCAACACCATGAAAAGAGTCATTTCCCTTTTGCTTCCGCTGGCGGCGGCACTGCTCCTTGCCGCCTGCTCTTCGGATACCTCGCTCAGCTCGCCCGACGGGCGCTATGAACTTCGCTTTGCGCTCGATGCCCGCGGGGGCATGAGCTACACGCTGCTTGCCGACGGTGAGGAGCTGTTGCTTCCCTCGGCCCTCGGCTTCGAGAGCCGCGAGGCGGTGCTCGATTCGGGCTTCCGCATCCGCGGCGTCGAGCGCCGCACTATCGACGAGCAGTGGAGCCAGCCCTGGGGCGAGAACAAGCAGATGCGCAACCACTGCAACGAGATGGCCGTCCACCTGTCGAACGACGCCGGCACGCGGCTTACGATGCGCTTCCGCCTCTTCGACGACGGCGTCGGCTTCCGCTACGAATACGAAGTCCCCGACGCCGATTCGCTCACCATCACCGACGAGCGGACCGAGTTCCGCTTTGCCGCCGACGGCGACTCGTGGACCATCCCGGCCAACTTCGAGACCTACGAACTGCTCTACCGCCATCTGCCGCTCAGCGAACTGACCGATGCCAACACTCCGGCCACCTTCCACGTGGGGCGGCACTACGGCAGCATCCACGAGGCGGCGCTCTACGACTTCCCCGAGATGACGCTGCTGCGCACCTCGCCGCTCTGCTTCAAGTCGGAGCTGGCGCCTCTTCCCGACGGCACGAAGGCCCGCACGGCGGGCAGCTTCACGACGGCGTGGCGTACGGTGCAGCTGGCCGACGAGGCGGTGGGGCTGATTAATTCGGGGCTGATTCTCAACCTGAACGAACCCTGCAAAATCGAGGACACGAGCTGGATTCGTCCGATGAAGTACGTCGGCGTCTGGTGGGGCATGCACCTCGGGGTCGAGAGCTGGACGATGGACGAACGCCACGGCGCCACGACCGAGAATGCCAAGCGCTACATCGACTTCGCCGCGGCGAACAACATCCAGGGGGTGCTGTTCGAGGGGTGGAACGAAGGCTGGGAGAGCTGGGGCGGCCGCCAGTCGTTCGACTTCACGCGGCCCTATGCCGACTTCGACATGGATGAGGTGGCGCGCTATGCCGCCGAGCGGGGCATCGAAATCATCGGCCACCACGAGACGGGCGGCAACATCCCCAACTACGAGCGGCAGCTCGAACAGGCGATGGCCTGGTATACGGACCACGGGGTGCACAACCTCAAGACGGGCTACGCCGGCGGTTTCCCCGACGGCTACTTCCACCACAGCCAGTACGGCGTGCGCCACTACCAGCAGGTGGTTGAGACGGCGGCGCGCTACCGCATGACGGTCAACGCCCACGAGCCCATCAAGGATTGCGGCATCCGCCGTACGTGGCCCAACATGATGTCGCGCGAGGGGGCCCGCGGCATGGAGTGGAACGCCTGGAGCGACGGCAATCCCCCTTCGCATACGGTGATGCTTCCCTTCACGCGCCTGCTGGGTGGCCCGATGGACTACACGCCCGGCACGTTCGACATCCTCTTCGAAAATACGCGCAACTCGCCCCGCCGCCGCAAGTGGAACGACCTGGACCAGGGGACGAGCCGCGTCAATACGACCCTCGCCAAGCAGATTGCCAACTGGGTGATTCTCTATTCGCCCGTGCAGATGGCCTCCGACATGATTGAGCACTACGAGGGGCACCCCGCCTTCCAGTTCTTCCGCGATTTTGACGCCGACTGCGACTGGTCGCGTGCTCTGGCCGGCGAACCGGGCGAGTTCGTGGCGGTGGTGCGCCGTGCGGGCGACCGCTACTTCCTCGGTGCTGCGACCAACGAGCAGGCGCGGACGCTGACCCTTCCGCTCGATTTCCTCGAGGCGGGTCGCCGCTACCGCGCCACCATCTACGCCGACGGTGCCGATGCCGACTGGCAGAGCAACCCCACGTCGTACACTATCTCGGAGCGTGAGGTGACGGCAGCCGATTCGCTCGAGGTGCGCATGGCGCCGGGCGGCGGTCAGGCCGTAACCCTTATCCCGATGTAGTCGGGAGATTTGCCTTTGCGTCGTATCGGCCGGCTGCGATGACCCGGCTGCGATGTCCAGTTGCGATACCTTCCGGGTGGCTGAATGAAGAGGTCCCCGCTGCTGCATCTTTGCGCAGCAGCGGGGACCTCTCAATATATACGAGCGAGGGGACGGGCTAATCCTCCTCGTCGAGTGTGAAGAGCTCCTCGACCCGCTTTCGGAACTGGCGGGCGAGCTTGAGGGCCAGCAGCGTCGAGGGGATGAACTTCCCGCTCTCGATGGCATTCACCGTCTGGCGGCTTACGCCCACTGCATCGGCCAGCTGTTGTTGGGTCATGCGCACCTCGGCGCGTGCCACACGGATGCTATTCTTCATGTCGGCCCTCCTGTCTGAACCTCCACAGCAGCAGCTGCTCGATGATGAGAAAGAGTACGGGCAGCAGGCAGAGGTTGAAAATCATGAAGTAGAGAAATTCGAAGTCGTAGAGCACGAGGGCGGTTATCAGCGTGAGGCCGAAGGTTGCGTAGAGCGCCCCCAGCAGCGCGTTGAGGCGGATGCGGGCGATGCACTCGTCCTCGATGCGCTCGCGCGAACATGTGATGAAGAGCACTCCGAGCAGAATGCCGAACAGTACGATGTTGTTGCACAGATGGTCGAGCAACTCTCCCCGCGCAACCGCTTCGGGCAGCAGGTACGAAGGGACGCCGTTGAATCCGTCGATTGCCATCAGCAGCCCGAAGAGGGCCGTCGGGATGAAAAGCACCCATCCGATTCTCTTGAACCAATGGGGCAGCAGCAGTGTTTTGTCCATGGTTGTCCTTTTTTGTCGGTGTCGGCAGACCGGCGGAGGTGCGCACTGCTCCCGTCTGCTGCTGCAAATGTAAAGTATATTTTACATTTTAGCAAGTATACGCGACAAAAAATGCTTGTCGGATGGAAAATGCCTCTTTCGCGGAGCAATACTCCGCAATGGGAGGCGGGGCGGAGGCTGCAGCCGTTAGAGTCGGGCAATCAGTTCGTCGACCTGCTGCTCCCCGGTGGCCCAGCTGGTGACGAAGCGGACGACGGACTCCTCCTTGCCGCGGGCACCCCACAGCTCGAAGGTCGCGTATTGGCTCAGACGGTCGATTTCGCTGTTGGGCAGCACGAAGAAGAGCTGGTTGGTCGGCGAGTCGATGTAGGGGCGATACCCCTTCCGGAGCAGCGCCTCCCTGAGGCGTCGGGCCGTCGTGATGGCCTGCCGCGCGATACGCAGATAGAGTCCGTCGGTGAAGAGCGTCTCGAACTGGAGGCCCAGCAGCCGCCCCTTGGCCAGCAGGGCGCCGTGCTGCTTGACGAGGGTGAAGAAGTGGGGCAGCAGTCCCGGGTGGGCTACGACCGCCTCGCCGAAGAGCAGGCCGGTCTTCGTGCCGCCGATGTAGAAGACGTCGCACAGCCGGGCGATGTCGTGCAGCGAGAGCGTGTTCTCCTCCGCAGCCAGGGCGTAGGAGAGTCGGGCGCCGTCCATGTAGAGCGGAATCGCGTGCCGGCGGCAGACCTCGTGCAGCGCCTCCAGCTCCGTGAGGGTGTAGAGCGTGCCGAGTTCCGTGGGGTGCGAGATGTAGAGCATCCCGGGGGCCACCATGTGCTCGCAGGTCTCGTCGCGGTAGAAGTCGTCGATGTAGTGCTCCACCTCCTCGACCCGCACCTTGCCCTCGTGTTCGGGCAGCGTGAGCACCTTGTGGCCCGCCGCCTCGATGGCACCCGCCTCGTGGACGTTGATGTGACCCGTCGTAGCGGCCAGCACCCCTTCGTGACGGCGCAGCAGGCCGTCGATGACCGTGGCGTTGGTCTGCGTGCCGCCCACCAGCAGGTAGACCTCGGCATCGGGAGCGCCGCATGCCCGGCGGATGAGTTCGCGGGCGTGGGCCGTGTGGGGGTCGAGCCCGTATCCCGGGCTCTGTTCCAGGTTGGTCTCGACCAGACGGCGCATCACCTCGGGATGGGCCCCCTCCATGTAGTCGCAATCGAAATGGAGCATCGTGCAGCGTTTTTTAATTGGATGGAATCAGCTTCGTACGTAGTGGGGCATCTTGTCGGGCAGTTCGAGCGAGAACTCGACCAGTCCGCCGATGACCCCCTTGCGGCGCCACGCGGTCTGGTAAATCAGCTTGTGTACGCCGCGCTTCTCGATGGTGTAGACGTTGCGGCCCCCCTCGGCAATGAGGCGGGCGATGATGGCGCGCGAGCGTTCGTTGTGGCAGGGGAGCATCGACCGTCCACGCACGTCGCCGTTGACGGCTATCGAGCGTTCGTTCTGGTAGAGCACGACCCCTTCGGTGTCGCAGAGCGTGACGGCGCAGTCCAGCTCGTCGCTCCACGACGGGGCGTTGAATTCGGGTTCCATGACGTTATGGGTTGTTGGTTCCTATTTACTTTGCACTCCGGCGCCGAGGTCGGTTTCGAGGCCGGTTTCGGTGCCGGTTTCTGTTCCTGTTCAGGTGCCGGTTTTGGTGACGGGTCCGGACCGGAGCCGCGCGCAGCCTCACCGCAGCCTCTTTGCAACCTTCCCGCTGCTTCGCCTCATCCGGCTGGCGTGCCGTGGGGACTACTGCTGAATCTTGACCAGCTGTTCGCGGTAGGCGTTCAGAATCCGCGACTTGGAGATGAAGCCCAGGTAGTGGCCCTGCTTGTCCACCACGGGCAGCATCCACGTGTGCTTGTCCTCGAACTTCTGGAGCACGCTCTGGATGGCCTCATGCTCCATGATGCGGTCGGGCGGGTCAATCATGTAGTGCGAGATGAGCGTGCCGTACTTCTCGCGCTTGAACATGTCCTCGCGCAGGTCGTCCAGCTGGACGATGCCCTGTAGCCGGCCGAAGTTGTCGATGACGGGGAAGATGTTGCGCCGCGCCGTCGAGATGATGTGGACGATGTCGCCCAGCGTGTAGTTCTCCTTGATGCGGTAGAAGTCGGTCTCCATCAACTCGTCGAGCTTCAGGAAGACGAAGACCGACTGGTCCTTGTCGTGGGTGAGCAGCTCGCCGCGCTGGCGCAGCTGCTTGGTGTAGATGGAGTCGGGGTCGAGGTAGTAATCCACCGCGAAGGAGATGCAGGCCGTAATCATCAGCGGGATGAAGAGCCCGTAGCCGTTCGACAGCTCGGCGATGAGGAAGATGGAGGTGAGCGGCGCCTTCATCACGCCGGCCATCACGCCGGCCATGCCCACGAGCGTGAACGAGACGAGCGAGACCTGCCAGTCGAAGAGCAGGTTGCAGAGCAGTGCGAGCAGCGCCCCCGTGAAGGCGCCGACGAAGAGCGATGGGGCGAAGGTTCCGCCCACGCCGCCTGCGGCGTTGGTCGAGGCCATGGCGATGACCTTGAAGAACATCGTGGCGGCGACGAAGAGCAGCACCACCCAGTCAATGTCGCGGAAACGGTAGAAGAACGAGTTGTCGAAGAGCGCCTGCGCGTTGCCGTGCATGAGCGAGGTGAAGCCCTCGTAGCCTTCGCCGTAGAGGGGCGGGAAGATGAAAATCAGGATGCCGAGCACGGCGCCGCCCAGTATCCAGCGCTTGTACTGCCGGTCGATGCGCTTGAAGATGTTGCCCACGCGGGTGTTCATCGTGGTGAAGTACCACGCCATCAGTCCGCAGCAGACCCCCAGCAGGATGAAGAGCGGAATCTGCCACAGCTCAAAGGCGTCGGCCGGCTGCAGCGTGACGGCCAGAATGGGGTCGAAGCCCCGCAGCATGAAGGCGAAGGTGGTGGCCGTGATGGAGGCAATCAGCAGCGGAATGACCGAGCCGGCGGTGATGTCGAGCATCAGAATCTCGAGCACGAAGACCACGCCCGTGATGGGGGCCTTGAAGATGGCGGCCAGCGCTGCGCCGGCGCCGCAGCAGAGCAGCAGCGTCGTATGCTTGTAGTTGAGGCGGGCGAGGCGTCCGACGTTCGAGCCGATGGCGGCACCCGTCAGCACGATGGGGGCCTCGGGACCCACCGAACCGCCGAATCCGATGGTCGTGGCGCCGCCGACGACCGACGTCCAGCAGTTGTGGGCGGCGATGCGCGAATTGCGGCGCGACATGGCATAGAGTACGCGCGTGACCCCTTCGGAGATGTTGTCGCGGACGATGTACTTGACGAAGAGCGACGCCAGCACGATGCCCACCACCGGGTAGACCAGGAAGAGGAAGTGGGCGCTGTCGACCGGGAACCACTGCGTCAGTCCGTTCTTGATGGCGTAGAGCAGAATCTCGAAGAGGTAGGTGCCCACGCCGGCCAGCGCACCCACGATGACGGCCAGAAGCATCAGCATCTGGCGGTCGTTCAGCCGCTTGGTGAGCTTCAGGAAGAGCAGGTAGATGCGTTCCGGGCGGATTCTCTTCATGACCTTCGGTATTGTGCCATCGGGCGGCCGCTATGCGTGGTCGCTGTAGTGACGGGCCTGAGCCTCGATGAGCTCCTTGTCGTCGAAGTAGTTGATGCGCATGGCGTTGCGCACGTCGTGGAGCGTCTGGGCGGCCACCTTGCGGGCCGATTCCGAACCGGCCCGCAGCATCTCGTATACGTCGCTGATGTGCTCCTCGAAGTAGGCCCGGCGTTCGCGAATCGGTTCGAGCGTCTCGTTGAGTATTGCGATGAGGAACTTCTTGACCTTCACGTCGCCCAGGCCGCCGCGGCGGTAGTGGGCCTTCAGCTCGTCGAGCGACTGGTAGTCGGGCAGGTACTTGGCGAAGTGCTCCGGACAGCAGAAGGCGTCGAGGTAGGTGAAGACGGTGTTGCCCTCGACCTTGCCCGGGTCGTCGATGCGCAGATGGTCGGGGTCGGTATACATGCCCATCACCTTCTTGCGCAGCTCCTCGGCCGAATCCGAGAGGTAGATGCAGTTGCCCAGCGACTTGGACATCTTGGCCTTGCCGTCGGTGCCCGGAAGCCGCATGCAGACGGCATTTTCGGGGAGCAGAATCTCCGGCTCGACGAGCGTCGGACCGTAGACCGCATTGAACTTGTGGACGATTTCGCGCGTCTGCTCAATCATCGGCTCCTGGTCCTGTCCGGCCGGCACGGTGGTGGCGCGGAAGGCCGTGATGTCCGAGGCCTGGCTGATGGGGTAGGTGAAGAAGCCCACGGGAATGCCCTGGCGCTGCGGACCCTCCTCCTCGGCGTTGGCATCCGAGAAGCCGCGGAGCTGGATTTCGGCCTTCACCGTCGGGTTGCGCTGCAGACGGGCCACGGTGACCAGGTTCATGTAGTAGAAGGCCAGCTCGCACAGCTCGGGAATCTGCGACTGGATGAAGATGGTGGTGCGCTCGGGGTCGAGGCCGCACGAGAGGTAGTCGAGCGCCACCTCGATGATGTTCTGGCGCACCTTTTCGGGGTTGTCGGCGTTGTCGGTGAGCGCCTGCGCGTCGGCAATCATGACGAAGACGCGCTCGTATTCGCCCGAATTCTGCAGCTCGACGCGGCGGCGCAGCGAGCCTACGTAGTGTCCCAAGTGAAGTTTTCCGGTGGGGCGGTCCCCCGTGAGTATGATTTTTCCCATATCTGTTGTTTTCCGGCGGGTGTGGTGTTTCGTTCTTCCTTGCTTGAGGGGTTGTTGCGGAGCGTCCTGCCGCGGGTGCGCACACGGCGCACTCCGCACGTTCCCCGTCACCCGCATCCGGGGGCGGCGCTCGCTGCCGCGGGCGGCTCACGGTGAAGCCGTTCGCGTCATTTGTGCGGCGTTTCCTTCGGCAGGTACGGCCGCTTTTACGGGCAAAAATACGAAAATCCCGATGCGGGGCGCAAAAATTTGTGGAATATAGATTTTTTTTATATTTTCGTCTTCGCAAATAGAACCCCATTATGACAATCATTCAGCTCGAATACCTGTTGGCCGTGGCCAACTGCGGCAGCTTTTCGCTGGCGGCGGAGCACTGTTTCGTCACGCAGCCCTCGTTGAGCATGCAGGTCAAGTCGCTCGAGGAGGAGCTGGGCGTGGTGCTGCTCGACCGTTCGAAGAAACCCGTCATCCCGACCGAGGCGGGCGAGGTGGTGCTCGAACGGGCCCGCGAGACGCTGCGCGCCTACAACAACATCAAGGAGTCGGTGGCCGAGCTGAAGGGCGAGACGGCCGGACGGCTGCGGCTGGGTGTCATCCCGACCATCGCCCCCTACCTGCTCCACAAGTTCATCCCCTCGTTCGTGCATGACTATCCGAAGGTTGAACTGGAGATTTCCGAGATGATTACGGCCGACATCGTCGAGGCGCTGCGGCGCGACCGCATCGATGCGGCGCTGGTAGCCAGCGGCACCTGCGGCGAGGGCATCCTCGAACAGGAGCTCTTCAACGACCGCTTCTTCGCCTATGTCTCGCCCGAGAATCCGCTCTACGAGCGTTCGAACATCCGCATCGAGGATATCGACCTGCGCGACCTGGTGATTCTGAGCGCCGGCAACTGCATGCGCGACCAGATTATCGAGCTCTGCCAGGCCAAGCGCAACATGCTGTCGCACTTCACCTTCGAGTCGGGTTCGCTCGACACGCTGATGCGTATTGTCGACTGCACCTCCTGCCTGACGATTATTCCCGAGATGGCCATCGAGTACATTCCGGCCGACCACCGCGACCGCCTCAAGATGCTGGCCAAGGGGGCCACGTCGCGCAAAATCGCCGTGGCCGTGCGGCGCACCTACGTCAAGAGTTCGATTATCAAGGCGCTGACACAGACCATTCTGGACAACGTCAAAAAGTCGTAGCCCCGCCGCTGCGCGGGCCTTCCGGTCGGGCACGGCATCCTGCTTCGGAGCGGGTGCCGCGCCTGTTTGTGTTTGGGGGCATCGTTTTGTCCTGCAACCGGTCCGATTCGGCCCGTCTTCCGGCCCTCCGGTACAGCCTCTTCCCTCCTCCTGCCTCCGCCGAACACCCTCCGTTGCCCGATTTTGAGGCACGGATTGTGAATTTTGAATTCTTATTCCTATCTTTGCGAAGTTATAGACACCTATCATTTATTTATGGACAAACTGATTGAAACCATTGTCAGCGCAATCGAGGATAAGAAGGGCAAGAACATCGTCTCGTTGGACCTTTCGGGCTTCGACGGCGCCATCTGCTCGAAGTTCGTGGTCTGCAACGCCGACTCGACTACCCAGGTAGCGGCCATCGCCGCCGGTGTGGAGGAGAAGGTGCTTGAGAAGCTGGGCGAAAAGGTCTGGCGCGTCGAGGGACAGCAGAACGCCTTCTGGATTGCAATGGACTATGTCGACGTGGTGGTGCATATCTTCCAGACCGAGCTGCGCAGCTTCTACCGCCTGGAGGAGCTGTGGGCCGATGCGCCGATGACGCGTTATGAATACGAAGAGTAACGGAATTTTATGGCAAACGTACAGAACGGGAACAAACGCCCCAATATGAATATGCCCCGTCCCTCGTGGATGTGGATTTACGGAATCATCGCCGTGATGATTCTGGGATGGTACTTCCTCAACGGCGGAAGCGACGCTCCGCTGCCGAGCGACTGGACGGCCGTCGAAAAGATGGTCGAACAGGGCGAGGTCGAGAAAATCCAGGTGGTGAACCGCGAGGAGGCCCAGGTCTTCCTCAAGAAGGAGGCCATCGAAAAGTACCGCAACGACGCGGAGCAGCCGCTCTACCGCCACATGCCCGAGCAGGGCATTCAGCTCATCTTCACCATCGGTTCGGTGGACTCCTTCCGTGAGGATTTGAAGGAGGTCGAGCAGCGCACCGGAACGGAGATTCCGGTCGTATACGAGACCCAGCGCAACAACTGGACCAACATTCTGGTGAACGTCCTTCCGTGGGTGCTTATCATCGGCGTGTGGATTTTCCTCATGCGTTCGATGGCTCGCGGAGGCGGCGGTGCCGGCGGCGGCATCATGAACGTCGGCAAGGCCAAGGCCCAGGTCTTCGACAAGGACAACGCCAAGCGCGTGACCTTCAAGGATGTGGCCGGTCTGGCCGAGGCGAAGGTCGAAATCATGGAAATCGTCGACTTCCTCAAGAAGGCCGACAAGTACCGCGAGCTGGGCGCCAAGATTCCGAAGGGAGCCCTTCTGGTAGGCCCTCCGGGAACGGGCAAGACGCTGCTGGCCAAGGCTGTGGCCGGCGAGGCCAACGTCCCCTTCCTCTCGATTTCGGGTTCGGACTTCGTCGAGATGTTCGTCGGCGTGGGTGCTTCGCGCGTGCGTGACCTCTTCGAGCAGGCCAAGCAGAAGGCCCCCTGCATCGTCTTCATCGACGAAATCGACGCCATCGGCCGGGCGCGCGGCAAGAATGCCGGCTTCTCGGGCAACGACGAGCGCGAGAATACGCTCAACCAGCTGCTGACCGAGATGGACGGCTTCCAGACCAACACGGGCGTCATCGTGCTGGCTGCCACCAACCGGGTCGACATTCTGGACAAGGCGCTGACGCGTGCCGGACGGTTCGACCGCCAGATTGAGGTGGGGCTGCCCGACGTCAACGAGCGCAAGGAGATTTTCGACGTCCACCTGCGTCCGCTCAAGCTTGACCCGCAGCTCGACCGCTCGTTCCTGGCGCGCCAGACTCCGGGCTTCTCGGGTGCCGACATTGCCAACGTCTGCAACGAGGCGGCGCTCATTGCCGCCCGTCACAACAAGAAGTTCGTCACGCGCGAGGATTTCCTCGCCGCCATCGACCGCATCGTCGGCGGACTCGAAAAGCCCAACATGCCGATGACGCCCGAGGAGCGGCGCATCACGGCCATCCACGAGGCGGGCCACGCCGTGGTGATGTGGTCGCTGCCCGAGTGCGACCCCGTGCTCAAGGTGACCGTCGTGCCGCGCGGCCGCAGCCTCGGTGCCACCTGGTCGTCGCCCGACGAGGACCGCATCCACGTAACCGACGAGGCGCTCGAGGAGCAGCTGGCCGGCCTGCTCGGCGGCCGCATTGCCGAGGAGGTGAACTACCACACACTCGGTGTCGGTGCGCTGAGCGACCTGGAGCGTGCGACCAAGACGGCTTACGCCATGGTGACCTACTATGGCATGAGCAAGAAAATCGGCCCGTTGAGCTACTACGATTCGACCGGTACGCGCGATACCTTTACCAAACCCTTCAGCGAGCAGACGGCCCACGACATCGACATCGAGGTGCGCCGCTTCGTCGAGGAGGCCTACGCCCGTGCCCGCGCCATCATCGAGGCGAAGAACGCCCAAATCAATGCCATTGCCGACCTGCTGCTCGAGAAGGAGACCATCTACAGCGAGGACCTCGAGCAGATTCTGGGTCCCGCTGCCCAGCAGCCCCGCAACACCGCTGCGAAGGGCGGCGATGCAGCGAAGGGCGATGCTGCTGATACCCGTCCGGCCGACGGCACGGCCGTTGCCTCCGATACGGAGCAGGCCGACGCCTCCGACGCAAAGAACGGCGCGCCGGCCGCATCCGGTGCAACCGAACCTGACGAACCCAAGAGAGAGAATACCCCCGAACCCACCTCGGAACACTAACCTAAAAACGGACACGGAATGGGAGAAACGATGAAGAACCTCGTGGTGCGGACGGTGAGCGGACTGGTGCTGGCCGTCGTGATGCTCGTCTGCATCCTCTATTCGCAGTGGAGCTTCGGCGCACTGCTTCTTGTGCTGCTTGTGGGCGGCATGGTCGAATTCTACGGGCTGGCCCGCCGCCACGGCAACCAGCCGCTGGAGGTGGTCGGCATCGTGGCGGGCGTGGTGCTCTTCGGCCTGAGCTTTGCCATTACGGTCGGCGGCACGCACTCCGAACAGCTGACCGGCATCGGTGTGGTCTTTCTGCTGCTGCTCCTGCCGCTCATGTTCATTTGCGAGCTCTACCGCCGTCAGGCGAACCCGATTGCCGACATCGGTGCGACGCTCGCCGGGCTCTTCTACGTCGCCTTCCCGCTGGCGCTCATGTGCCACATCCCGACGATGTGGGGCGAGCGCCAACCGGTTCTGATGGTCTACTACCTCTTCATGATTTGGGCCAACGACGTCTTCGCCTACCTGGTGGGGATGGCCGTCGGCCGCAACCCGCTCTTCGAGCGCCTCTCGCCCAAGAAGACCTGGGAGGGTTTCTTCGGCGGACTGGTGGGCGCCGTGCTGGTCGGGGTTATCGGAAGCTGGCAGGTGGGTGGCTCTCCGGCCGCATGGATTGGCTTTGCGCTGGTGGCTGCCGTGACGGGTGTGCTGGGCGACCTGGTCGAGTCGATGTTCAAGCGGGCAGCCGGCGTGAAGGACTCGGGCAGCATCATCCCCGGCCATGGCGGACTGCTCGACCGCTTCGATGCGATGCTGCTCTCGGCGCCCTTCGTGACGGTCTACCTCTATTATGTCATGTAACAAGCGTTTTACCCTCTAATACGATTCGAAGATGAGAATCAACAAGGAAGGATACAGAATCATCTGCTTTTCGGGCGTCTTCTGCCTGCTGCTGTGGTGGCTGATTTACCATCTGCTCGTCAACCATGCCAACATCAGCGTCATGTGGCTGTGCGCCGTCCTGCTGCTGCTGTTCTGGTTTTTCATCGTGGCCTTCTTCCGTGAGCCGCGCCGCGTGCGCATCCACGATGCGGACCTGGTCTTCGCGCCGTGCGACGGCCGTGTGGTGGTGACCGAGGTGGTCTGCGAGGAGGAGCACCTCCACCGCGAGATGCTGCAGATTTCGATTTTCATGTCGATTACCAACGTCCACATGAACTGGGTTCCCGTGGGCGGTGTGGTCGAATACTTCAAATACCACCCGGGCCGCTTCCTGGTGGCGTGGCACCCCAAGTCCTCGACCGAGAACGAGCGGACGACGACCGTCGTAAGGATGGATTCGGGCCATCAGGTCCTCTTCCGCCAGATTGCGGGGCTCATTGCACGCCGCATCGTCTCCTACATGAAACCCGGTGAGCGGGTCGAGCAGAACAGCGTGGCGGGCTTCATCAAGTTCGGCTCGCGCGTCGACGTGCTCGTGCCGAAGGATAGCGAGCTGCTCGTCGAAATCGGCGACCCGGTCGTTGGTTCGCAGACGCCCATTGCCCGGCTGAAGTCCCACATTGAAATTGAATAATAAGGATTAAAGGAGCTCCGAAAGAGCAACGCACGATGACAATTACCCCTCAGACCGTTCTTCGTTTCGTGGCCGGCGCCGCCATTACGGCAGCCGTCCTCTTTCTGGTGTGGTATTTCAGCTCCATCGTCGTCTATATCCTGGTCTCGGCCGTGCTGGCCGTCATGGGTAATCCGCTGGTGAAGCTGCTCTCGGGCATCCGTATCCGCGGCTGGCGTGTGCCGCGCTGGCTGGCGGCCTTCACAACGCTGGTGGTCATCTGGGTCGTGCTGGCGGTGCTCTGCACGCTCTTCGTGCCGCTGTTCTTCAACAAGGTGCAGCAGCTGGCAAGTCTCGACTTCACGGCCGTCATGAACTCCATCTCGGAACCCGTTTCGCGCATTCAGTACTACCTTGATGAGCTCTTTGCGCTGCCCGAGAGCACCTTCTCGCTCTCCGAAGCGCTCAGCTCGGGGCTGTGTTCGATGGTCAATTTCGGGTCGCTCAACACGCTCGTCTCGTCGCTCTTCAACGTCGTGCTCTCGTCGGTGGTGGCGATATTCTCGATTTCGTTCATCACCTTCTTCTTCCTCAAGGAGGAGGGGCTCTTCTATGCGATGGTTTCGGCGGTCTTTCCCGAACGTTACCACGAAAACATCACCCGGGCACTCGACTCGATTACGGTGCTGCTGTCCCGCTACTTCACGGGCATCCTCACGGAGAGCCTGCTGTTGATGATTGCCGTCTCGCTGGTGATGATGGCCTTCGGCATGCATACGGTCGACGCCTGCTTCATCGGACTGGTTATGGGTGTGATGAACGTCGTGCCCTATGCCGGCCCGCTCATCGGCGGGGTGATGTCAGTCTGCATCGGTGTGATGACCCCCATCGAGGGGACAACCGTCGGCCATACGGTGCTGGTGATTGTCGCCTCGCTGCTGGTGCTCAAGGGGCTCGACGACTTCGTCCTGCAGCCGACGCTCTATTCGGCGCGGGTCAAGGCGCATCCGCTCGAGGTCTTCATTGTGATTCTCATCGCCGGCTCGGTGGCCGGAATCCTCGGCATGCTGCTGGCGATTCCCTCCTATACGGTGCTGCGTGTCTTCGCCAAGGAGTTCTTCTCGCAGTTCAGCCTGGTGCGCAAACTGACCCGAAAGATATGACGGAGCCTGTGGTGATTGAAGGGACGGTGGTGCACGGCCGCCAGTTGGGGCGCAGGCTTGGCTTTCCGACCGCCAACCTTGCGGTGCCCGATGCGTTGGAGGCCCGGGACGGGGTCTACCTCTCGGAGGCCGAGGTCGACGGGCAGCTCTACGGCGCCATGTCGAACCTGGGGCGCAACCCCTCGGTCGGCGGCACGGAGCGTCGACTGGAGAGCTACCTCTTCGGATTCGAGGGCGAGCTCTACGGCCGGCAGCTGCGGATTCGGCTGCTGCGCCGGCTGCGCGAAGAGCGCAAGTTTGCCTCGGTCGAGGAGCTGCAGCGCCAGATTGAGGCCGACCGCCGCGAGGCCGAAGCCTTCTTCGCCGCACGGAAGGCGGAGCGGTGAGCAGCAGGAGCAGCAGGGTAGTGAGCGGCTGGACGAGCGGCCGGGCAGTGAGCGGCGGAGCGAGAATGGCAGGAGCGTGGGCCGCAGTTGAGAACGGCGGAGCGTCGGGTGTGGAGTCCGGTCGGTACCGCTGAAAAAAAGAGCTGTTAGCATATTCAATGCGTATTCAACATCATAAAGTATAAACCGATTAGTTATGTTTCTGGATTTGAGCATTCCCTACAAGGTGGCCGACATGTCGCTGGCCGAGTGGGGACGTAAGGAGATTGAGGTTTCGGAACACGAGATGCCCGGTCTGATGGCCGTGCGTCGCAAATACGGCCCGCTGAAGCCCCTCAAGGGGGTTCGTGTGATGGGTTCGCTGCACATGACCATCCAGACGGCGATTCTCATCGAGACGCTCGTCGAGCTGGGTGCCGACGTGCGCTGGTGCTCGTGCAACATCTTCTCTACGCAGGACCACGCCGCTGCGGCCATCGCTGCGGCCGGTGTTCCGGTCTTCGCCTGGAAGGGCGAGACGCTGCCCGAGTACTGGTGGTGCACGGCCATGGCGCTCTCGTTCCCCGGCGGCAAGGGCCCGCAGCTCGTCGTCGATGACGGCGGCGATGCGACGCTGCTGATTCACAAGGGCTTCAAGGCCGAGAACGACGCCTCGTCGCTCGACTACGAGCCTTCCTCCTACGAGGAGGAGGTCATCCTCGGCACGCTGAAGCAGATTCTCGCCGAGGACGGCGACAAATGGCATCGCACGGTGGCCGAATGGAAGGGTGTGAGCGAGGAGACCACCACCGGCGTACACCGCCTCTACCAGATGCAGGCTGCCGGCGAGCTGCTCGTGCCGGCCATCAACGTCAACGACTCCTGCACCAAGTCGAAGTTCGACAACCTCTACGGCTGCCGCGAATCGCTGGCCGACGGCATCAAGCGCGCCACTGACGTGATGATTGCCGGCAAGGTGGTCGTTGTCTGCGGCTACGGCGACGTAGGCAAGGGATGCGCCAAGTCGATGCGTTCGTACGGCGCCCGGGTGATTGTGACCGAAATCGACCCGATTTGCGCGCTGCAGGCCGCCATGGAGGGCTTCGAGGTGAAGACCGTCGAGAGCGCTCTGGCCGAAGGCAACATCTATGTGACCTGCACGGGCAACTGCGACATCATCACGCTCGAGCACATGGAGCGGATGCGTGACCAGGCCATCGTCTGCAACATCGGTCACTTCGACAACGAAATCCAGATGGCCCGTCTCGAGAAGTCCAACGCCGTGAAGACCACCATCAAGCCGCAGGTCGACATGTACACCTTCCCCGACGGACACTCGATTTTCATTCTGGCCGAGGGCCGTCTGGTAAACCTGGGCTGCGCTACGGGCCATCCCTCGTTCGTCATGTCGAACTCCTTCACCAACCAGTGCCTGGCCCAGATGGAGCTCTGGCAGAAGAAGCTCGAGGTAGGGGTTTACCGCCTGCCGAAGCACCTCGACGAGGAGGTTGCCCGCCTGCACCTCGACAACCTTGGGGTCGAGCTGACGCACCTGACGCAGAAGCAGGCCGACTACATCGGCGTGCCGGTCGAGGGTCCCTACAAGGCCGACCACTACCGCTATTGATGCCTGCAGCCGGTTGCGGCCGACGGCTACCCGCATGGGAGGCTGTTGCCGCCGGGCTGACCGCAACGAAGCGGACTTTTCCTGATGGAAAGGTCCGCTTCGTTCTTTTTTGCAGTCAGGGAGCAGAGGAGGTTGCGGCTGGCTGTTGCAACGACATGCTGCCGCGACCGGCTGCTAAGGAGCCACGAAAAACGGCAGCCCGTCGGGGCTGCCGTTGTCGTGCATGGATGCCGGAGGCATCAATAGCCGAAGATTTCCTCCTGCGAAACGGTCTTGATGGGACCGAGCGTCTTGAGGTAGTTCAGGTCGAGGTTCTTGATGTCGCCCAGAATGCCGTAGATGTAGTGACGGTCCTTGACCCACTTCTGCTGCGTGGCCTTCACGTCGTCGAGCGTCATGTTCTGCACGCGCTCGAAAATCTGACGGTCGCGGTCCTCCGAGAGGCCGAGACGGCGCAGTGCGATGTAGGAGCTCAGCACGTCGATTCCCGTGGTGCGTTCGGTGCGCAGGCGGCTCAGCACGGCCTCCTTGGCGATGCCGAAGGCAGCCTCCGATTCGGGCATCTGGTTGATGATTTCGTCGAATGCCTCGATGGCGGTCTGCATCTTGTCGTTCTGCGTGGCGATGAAGGCGATGTAGTTGTAGCTGTCGTCGGCATATGCGGGGGTGCCCAGCCATGCCTGTGCCGTGTAGGCCAGACCGCGTGCCTCGCGCATCTCCTGGAAGCAAATCGAGTTCATGCTGCCGCCGAAGTACTCGTTGTAGAGCGTGATTTCGGGGTCGTTCTTCACATCGAAGGCCTCGCCGCGGTTCGAGTACTGCAGGTAGTAGAGCTGGTTGGCGTCGTACTGGGCCAGGATGACGCTGCTCTCATCCGTGCGCAGCGGCTTCGGGTGCGACAGTTCGAGCGGCGTGAGCTCCGCAGCAGCCTTGTGCTTCTCGGCAATGACCGTCTTCACGGCCTCCTGCTCCATGGGACCGTAGTAGAGCACCTCGTGCTGCTTGCCCATGAGCTCCTGAACCGCCGCGATGAGGCTCTTCGAGTCGAGCGACTTCAGCGCGTCGTTCGTCAGGGTCGACTTGCGGATGAACTCCTCGCCGTAGCGCATGTAACGCTGCAGGGCGCCGAAATTCTGCCCCTGGTTGAGCTTCGAGTCGGCGCGCGACTTGAGGAGGTCCTGCTTCAGGTTCTCGAGGATGGCGTCGTTGGCCACCGCTCCGGCAATCAGCCCCTCGACAATCTCCATGGCGCGGGGCATGTTCTCGCTCAGACCCGTAATCGTGATGGTGCTCTGGTTGTTGCCGGCGCCCATGTAGAAGGAGCAGGCGATGTCGTACATCTCCGAGGCAATCTGCTCGGCGCTCATCGTGTCGGTGCCCAGGTAGCTCAGATAGGTGAATGCCGGGCCCAGCGCCGGATTGTTCTCCGTGCCCGTGTCGAAGGTGTACCGCAGCGTGAAGATGTCGTTCAGCTCGTTCTTCTTGTAGAGCACATGGATGCCGTCACGCACGTCGAACTGCGCCATATCCTTCTGGTAGTCGACGAAGACGGGCTCGATGGGCTTTACCTTCGACTGCTGGATTTCCGTGAGGAAGGCGCTCTGCTTGTCGCGGTTGGTGACAATCGGGGTGATTTTCGGAGCGGCGATTTTCTGTACGCTCTTGTCCTCGCCCTCGCGCTTGAAGACGATGGCGTAGCTCTTCTCGCCGAGGTACTTGTTGGCCCAGTCGACGACGTCCTGCTTGGTGATTTTCGACATGCGGTCGAGCTGTGCGACCTCGTCGGCCCAGTTGGTGCCGGCGATGAACGACTGCACGTACATGTCGGCGCGCGAGTCGTTGTCCTCGTAGGCCCTCATCTGGTAGAGCTTGAAGTTGTTGATGGAGGCCTCGATGAGCTTCTCGTCGAAGTCGCCCGAGCGGAGCTTGGCCACCTCCGCAAGCAGCAGGTCGCGCACCTCCTCGAGCGTCTGGCCCGCCTTGGGGCTGCCGCCCACGAGGAACGTGCTGTAGTCGGGCTGGCCCGAGTAGCCGCCGTAGGCGCCGAGCACCTTCTGCTGTTGCGTGATGTCGAGGTCAATCAGACCTGCCTGGCCGTTGTAGAGAATGGCGCTGGCGATCTGTGCCACATCGTTCGGGTCGGTCGAGCCGCCCGGCAGACGCCATCCGAGCAGCACGTTGGCTGCCTCCAGACCGTATACCTCGCGTACGACGGGCTCGGTGATGGGCTCCTCGGGCTGGAACTGCAGTTTCGGCAGCTCGGGGTTGGGCTGCATGTCGCCGAAGTACTTCTTGATGACCGAGAGCATCTGCTCGGGGTCGAAGTCACCCGAGAGGCAGATGGCCATGTTGTTGGGCACGTAGTAGGTCTTGTGGTAGTTCCGCACGTTGGTAATCGAGGGGTTCTTCAGATGCTCCTGCGTACCGAGCACGGTCTGCGTGCCGTAGGGGTGGTGGGGGAAGAGTGCCGCGTCAAGCGCCTCCCATACCTTGCGCGCATCGCGCGTGAGCGACATGTTCTTCTCCTCGTAGATGGTCTCCAGCTCGGTGTGGAAGCCGCGGATGACGGGGTTGCGGAAGCGGTCGGCCTCAATCTTCGCCCAGTTCTCAATCTCGTTCGAGGGGATGTTCTCGACGTAGACGGTCATGTCCTGCGACGTGTAGGCGTTGGTGCCCGTGGCGCCGATGGCGGCCATCAGCTTGTCGTACTCGTTGGGAATGGCGATTTTCGATGCCTCGTAGCTGATTGAGTCGATGCGGTGGTAGATGGCTGCGCGCTCCTGTTCGTCGGTGGTCTTGCGGTAGACCTCGAAGAGCTGCTCGATTTCGTCGAGCATCGGCTTCTCGGCGGCGTAGTCCGAGGTGCCGTAGTTGGGCGTGCCCTTGAACATGAGGTGCTCGAAGTAGTGCGCCAGACCGGTGGTCTCGGCGGGGTCGTTCTTACCGCCCACGCGTACGGCGATGTAGGTCTGGATGCGCGGCGTTTCGCGGTTGACGCTCATGTAGACCTTCAGTCCGTTGTCGAGCGTGTAGATGCGGGTGCCCAGCGGGTCGCCGGTCACCGATTCGTACTTGTCTCCCGAACAAGCGGCTGCCAGCATCGCTGCGATGCAGACGGCCAGGAATCTGAGTTTTTTCATCTATGGTTTGGTTTAGAAAATGGAGGCGAACCACTCCCGCACGACCGGATAGGTGTCGGCGGAGATATGTACGAACATGCCCACGGCGGCAATGAGCTTGAGCCCCGTGCCGACGATGAACGAAAGGAACGAGCCGAAGCCGACGAGGAAGGCCTTTGAAATATCCTCCCGGTTGTGGCACAACTCGCCGATGACGGCACCGACGAAGGGCCCCAGCAGGATGCCCAGCGGCGGGATGAAGAAGAAGCCGACGACGGTGCCGATGGTGGCACCGATGGCGCC
This sequence comes from Alistipes sp. Marseille-P5061, assembly GCF_900290115.1. GTDB lineage: Bacteria > Bacteroidota > Bacteroidia > Bacteroidales > Rikenellaceae > Alistipes > Alistipes excrementigallinarum. The sequence goes on along the minus strand of NZ_LT985748.1, from coordinate 596,638 downwards.
GGCGCGCGAGCCGCCGAAGCGGCGGGTCATGTAGGCAGGCAGAAAATAGTCGGCCACCGAGACGAAGAGCGTGACGGCGAGCCAGATGAGCAGTGCGGCGGTCGAAATCTGCGAGTAGGAGCAGAAGTAGGCGCAGACCAGCCCCGCGTAGCTGAGGATGACGCCCGGAAGCGCCGGAACAATGCACCCGGCGATGCCGATGAGTGCGAAGAGGAAGGCGAGGATGGCGAGCGTGGTGTCCATACGAATCTGCGGGCCGGGGATGGGTCCGCGGCGGACCGTCCCGGTTTCCCGTCAGCAAATATAACGATTAGAAACAAAAAAACTCCCCGACGCAGGGAGTTTTTCATTTTTCGGGCTTTTTTTCTTCCGAACAGACCTTGCAGCGGCCCTCGGTCGCCTCTATTTCACCAGACGGTTGGTCTCCGTGTCGGGGAAGATGACCCAGGGGCGGAACTGTTTGGCATCCTCGAAATCCATCAGGGCGTAGGAGGCGATGATGACCACGTCGCCCACCTGGACCTTGCGTGCCGCGGCGCCGTTGAGGCAGATGCAGCCGCTGTCGCGCTCGCCCTTGATGATGTAGGTCTCGAAACGCTCGCCGTTGTTGATGTCCATGATTTGGACCTTCTCGCCCTCAATCATGTTGGCAGCCTCCAGCAGCGCTTCGTCGATGGTGATGCTGCCCACGTAGTTCAAATCCGCCTGCGTGACCTTCACGCGGTGAATCTTGGATTTGATGACTTCGATTTGGAATTTCATTATCGGATACGGATGTTATCGATTAGACGAATCTGTCCGGCCATGACGGCGATGCAGCCCTGGATGCGCGGAGCGTCGTTCCAGTCGTGTACCTCCTGCATCGTTGCGGCGTCGACCGACTGATAGTAGACCACCTTGAGCAGCGGATTGCGCTCGACTTCGGCCGTAACCCAGGCCTTCAGCTCGTCGGGCGTCATCTCGTGCGACTTCTCGACGGCGGCGCGCAGCGTGGCGTAGACGTGAGGTGCAGCGGCGCGATGCTCCTTGTCGAGCAGCGTGTTGCGCGACGAGAGGGCCAGACCGTCCTCGCCGCGGACGATGGGGCACTCGACAATCTGCACGGGGAGTCCCAGCTGGTGGACCATCGCCTTGACGACGGCGATTTGCTGGAAGTCCTTCTCGCCGAAGTAGGCGCGCGCCGGGCGGACGATGTCGAAGAGCCGGCTGACAACCTGGGCCACGCCGTTGAAGTGACCCGGACGCGTGGCGCCCTCCATCACCTTGTCCACCGCACCGAACTCGAAGGTGCGGGTGTCGGGCTCGGGGTAAATCTCCTCGACCGAGGGCATCAGCACGAAGTCGGCGCCGGCCTGCTCCAGTACGCGGGCGTCGGCCTCGGGGGTACGGGGGTAGCGGTGCAGGTCGTTCTTGTCGTTGAACTGCGTCGGGTTGACGAAGACGCTCACCACGACGGTGGAGTTCTCCTTGCGGGCGCGCTCCACCAGCGAACGGTGGCCTGCATGCAGGGCGCCCATCGTGGGAACGAAGCCGATTCCGGCCTGTTCCCTCTTGTCCAGCTCCTCGCGGAGCTCGTTGACACGGGTAAAGATTTTCATCGCTTTGGCAACAAATTGCGGGGCAAAGGTAGAAAAGATAATCATAAGAATGAAAAAAACCGGAAAAAAACGTCGTCCGGGTGTGCTTCTTCGTTCAAAGAGGCGGCCGAAAGTTTGGAATGTCGCGGAAAAAGTCGTAACTTGGGGTGTGCAAATGTGGCCGGAGCCGGGATGCCCCCTCCATCCGTACCGTCCGGAGCCGGCCCAACCAACCCCTAACCATCAAACGACCCCGGTCGGTACGGGTCGAACCTTAAAAACCGAGAGTATGAAGAAACTCGTTGCTCTGCTCTGCGCGCTCTGCGTTGCGGGCACGCTCTCCGCTCAGGAGAAGCACATTGTCGGTATTCGCGCCGGTATGAATGTCTCCAACATGACCTTCAAGCAGGACGGCATGTCCATTTCGCCTTCGTCGCGCGTTTCGTTCCAGGTGGGCGGCTCCTATCAGTACAATTTCCTGGAGTCGATGCCCTTCTATCTGGAGACGGGCCTCTACCTCTCGCTCAAGGGAGCCGAGCAGAAAGTGGAGCGGACGACCACGACCATCCGCATGACCTACCTCGAGGTGCCCATTATGGTCAACTACCATTGGAACATTTCGGACAAGATTTCGATTATCCCGGCCGCGGGCTTCTACTATTCGCTCGGACTGGGCGGCACCACCGAAGCCCAGTCGGGCGACACCTCGGTTAAGGCCGATACCTTCGGAACCGACTCCAACGTCAAGCGCTCCGAATTCGGCATGCGCTTCGGTGCGAGCGTCGAATTCCTCGAAAACTTCTTTGCCGGAGTGGGCTACGACGTGGGTTTCAACAACCTGTCGAAGGATGCCGACGTGAAGCTGCACAACGGCTGCTTCTTCGTCCTGGTAGGCTACAACTTCAAGTTCTGAGCCTGACATTGGCGACGTAACGGACGCATCTTCCTGCGGGGAGATGCGTTTTTTTGCGGGATTTTCGTATATTTGGAGTTCGAACCCGACATGCTTCGTGCCGGCGAGGCACGGAAAATGGAGCAAACACATTTAATTATTGTATGAAAAAAAATCTACCGATTCCCGTTACCATGACATTGCTTGGCGCTGTGCTGGCTTCGTGCGGAGAACATCCGAAGAGCGAGGCCCCCTGGGTGGTCGACCGTTTCGACGACATCAAGGTGATTCGTTACGAGGTTCCCGGCTTCGAGCAGCTGCCGCTCGAGCAGAAGGAGCTGATTTACTACCTCTCGGAGGCGGCCAAGTGCGGCCGTGACATCCTCTACGACCAGAACTTCAAGTACAACCTGGCCGTGCGCCGCACGCTGGAGACCGTCTATGAGCACTTCAAGGGCGACCGTACGACGCCCGAATGGAAGGCTCTGGAGAAGTACCTCAAGAAGGTCTGGTTCGCCAACGGCATCCACCACCACTACTCGAACGACAAGTTTGTCCCCGAATTTACGGAGGGCTACCTGCTCGACGTCATCGAGACCATCCCCGAGGAGTGCTTCGGCGAGCTGAACGCCCTGCGCGGCGAGGTCTGCAAGGCGATTTTCGACCCGACGCTCTACGTCACGCGTCTGAACCAGGCGGCGGGTGCGGACCTGGTGGCCACCTCGTCGAACAACTACTACGAGGGGGTAACCCAGGCCGAGGTCGAGCAGTTCTACGCCGCAATGGCCGACCCCAACGACCCGGAGCCCATTTCCTACGGACTCAACTCGAAGCTGGTCAAGGAGAACGGCAAGGTGTGCGAGCGGGTCTGGAAGGTGGGCGGCATGTACTCGCCGGCCATCGAGCGGATTGTCTACTGGCTCGAAAAGGCCGAGGCGGTGGCCAACGAACCCCAGAAGTCGAACATCGCCGCGCTGATATCCTACTACCGCTCGGGCGACCTGCGTGAGTTCGAACGCTTCAACATCGGCTGGGTGCGCGACACGGTGTCGAACGTCGACTTCGTCAACGGCTTCATCGAGGATTACGGTGACCCGCTGGGCCGCAAGGCTTCGTGGGAGGCGATTGTCAACTTCGTCGACTCGACGGCCAGCCACCGCACGACGGTCATCTCGGAGAACGCACAGTGGTTCGAGGACCACTCGCCCGTTGCTCCCGAGTACCGCAAGAAGCAGGTGAAGGGCGTCTCGGCCAAGGTCATCACCGTGGCGATGCTCGGCGGCGACTGCTACCCCTCGACGCCCATCGGCATCAACCTGCCCAACGCCGACTGGATTCGCAAGGAGTACGGCTCGAAGTCGGTGACCATCGACAACATTACCTATGCCTATGACATGGCGGCCCACGGCAACGGCTTCAACGAGGAGTTCGTCCTGCGCGCCGAGGACCGCGAGCGGATGGACCGCTACGGCAAGCTGGCCGACGACCTGCATACCGACCTGCACGAGTGTCTCGGCCACGGCTCGGGCCAGTTGGCTCCGGGCGTCAAGGGCGGCGAGCTGAAGAGCTACGGCTCGACGCTCGAGGAGGCGCGTGCCGACCTCTTCGGTCTCTACTACCTGGGCGACCCCAAGATGGTCGAGCTGGGACTCGTTCCCTCGTTCGACGTGGCCAAGGCGGGCTATGCCAAGTACATCCTCAACGGCATGATGACGCAGCTGGCGCGCATCGAGCCGGGCAAGAATGTCGAGGAGTCGCACATGCGCAACCGCAAGCTCATCTCGGAGTGGTGCTACGAGCAGGGGCGTGCCGACAACGTCATCGAGTGGGTCACGAAGGATGGCAAGCGCTACGTGGTGGTGAACGACTTCGAGAAGCTGCGTGAGCTCTTCGGCCGCATGCTGGGTGAGATTCAGCGTATCAAGTCCGAGGGCGACTACGAGGCGGGCCGCGAGCTGGTGGAGCGTTACGCCGTCAAGGTCGACCCCGAGCTCCATCGCGAGGTACTCGAGCGCTATTCGGCCCTCAACATCGAGCCCTACGGCGGATTTGTCAATCCGGAGTTCGAGCTGGTGGAGCAGGACGGCAAGGTGGTCGACGTGAAGATTTCCTACCCGAACAACTACGTCGAGCAGATGCTCAACTACTCGAAGAACTACTCCTACCTGCCCAACATCAACTGATGCGGCCGTGGCGAAGCGGTGCGTCCTGGTGACGCCCCTCCGCAGCCTGAATTCAACGGGAAGCCCCATGTCGGGGCGTCCCGTTTTTTTGTTTATGGCTGCGCATGGGGGCATGGGGCTGGGTACACGGCACGTTATGGCTGCGCAGTCGTTGAGGACGTCCGTTTCCCTCTGTCGTTTTCCGCGCCTGGTTTCCGCGCTTGGTTTCCGCGCTTGGTTTCCGCGCTTGGTTTCCGCGGCTGGTTTCCGCGGCTGGTTTCCGCCGCCGTTTCCTGCACGCTGTTTTCCGCTGCTGTTTCCTGCTGCTGTTGCCCGCGGCTGTTTTCCCGCACGTCCGTCTGTTTCGCCGCGACCGTTCCGTTTCGCCGCACGCACCGCACGGTCTCCGTGCTCCGCAGTGCTCCGTACGGCACAAAAAAAGGGCGTATCCGTCGAACGGATACGCCCGCATGGCCGTATGCGGCAGGTCGGGGATTACTCCTCGACTACCTCGAACTGGTCCTTGCCAACGCCGCAAAGCGGGCAAACCCAATCCTCGGGAATATCTTCGAATGCCGTGCCGGGGGCGATGCCACCTTCGGGGTCGCCGACTGCAGGGTCATAAATCCAATCGCATACGGTGCAACGATACTTTTTCATCTTTTTTTGATTTTTTAAAAGGTTTGTAAATAGTGGGTTTTCTGTGTGATGGTGAGAAGACCGGCCTATCTTCCGGTTCCGTTCACCTTTGCCGAATCCTCAGCTGCGGCCTCATCGTCCTCTTCGTTCTCCTCGTCATCGTCCTCGGGACGGTTGCCCGTCGGCGGGGTGAGCTCCTCGACCAGACGGTCCGCCTCGGCGCACGAGACGAAGAGCCGCTCCTCGTAGATGTCGGTAATCTCGACGAAGTTGCGCCACTCGGAGGCGTAGAGCTTCACCCGCTCGAAACGCCTCAGGTCGAGGTAGTGGCCGTAGTATCCGAAGAATCCGTAGCCGCCGAAGAGGGGGATGAACCACTTCATGCGCCGGTTGTCGACCCGTCGCACCGAGGCAATCTCCTCGCGGCGCACCTCGGTGATGTCGAGCAGGCAGCGCACCTCGACCTTCTCCTCCGTGACGACAATTCGCCGCGGAATCGAGAGCGCCATCAGGGCGATGAGCGCCACGACGCACGAGGTGAACCATGCCGAGATGAACCCGCCCGCATAGAGGTGGTAGAGCAGCCATCCGAGCAGGATGAAGACGCCGATGAAGGCGGCTGCCCGGTAGTACATCGACCGGCTGAAGCGGTATGTGTAGATGTGTTCCATCTTTGGTTCGTTCCTGCGGGACGCCTCCTCTTCGTCCGTATCTCTTTTCTGTTCTGTTCTGTCGTCTCTCTGTTATCGTTCGCCGGCGCCGTCCGCCGCTTCGGCCGCGTCCTCCGGCGCAGTCCCTCCCTGCTCCGCACGCTGTCGCTGCTCCTCTTCGTCGCGCATTTCGAGCAGCGCTGCGGCTACGACCAGGTCCTCGCGCGTGGTGATTTTCAGATTGGCGCGCTCCCCCTCGCAGAGGTGTATCGGACAGCCCGAGGCCTCGACCACCGAGGCGTCGTCGGTGAACTCCGGCCGGTAGCCGACCCGGTAGGCGTCGCGCAGCAGTTCGCCGCGGAAGACCTGGGGGGTCTGCACGATGCGCAGCCTGCGGCGGTCGACGATGATTGAATCATCCTCGCCCTCCACGCTGCGGAACGAGTCGACCGGCGCCACGACGGGAATCGCCGCGCCGTATTGCTCGGCCGCCTCGAACATGCGTCGGATGAGCCCGCGCGAGACGAGCGGCCGCACGCCGTCCTGTACGGCGATGAGCTCCGTCTCCGAAGGCAGCGCCTCGAGTCCCCGGAGCACCGAGTCGAAGCGCTCACGCCCGCCTGCTACCATGCGGTGCGGCGCCACGTCGAAGCGTGCCGAGAGGTTGCGCCAGTAGTCGATGTGTTCGGCCGGGAGCACGACCACGAGCGCCGCACGCGGCAGTGCCCGGGCAAATGCGTCGATGGTGTGGGCCAGCACGGGGCGATTGCCCAGGAAGAGGAACTGCTTGGGGATGCTGCTCCCCATTCGGTTCCCGCTTCCGCCCGCTACGATTATAACGCCTGTGGTCATCGTGGTAGTATGCTTCTCTGAAAATACCGTGCCGCACCGGGGTGCGTCACCCTGTTCCGTGCTCCGACTTTGCCGCAATCAGCTCTTCTTGCTTTCCGCTTTCCCTTCCGACGAGGCCTTTTTTTCAGCGGCCGGAGCCTCCAGCTGCTTCGCTACGAACCCTTCGGGAACGACCAGCGAGTCGAGCTGCACGATGCGCTCCTCGGCGGGAACGTCGCCGTTGAGCTCGGCCATGATGCGGTCGCGGACGAACTCAAAGGTCCGGCGGTTCTCCTTCGAAATGGGCTCCGAAGGCTCCTGCGGGATGGTGAGCGGGTTGATGGGCTTGCCGTTGCGCCATACGCGGTAGTCGAGGTGCGGACCCGTCGAGGCACCCGTCGAGCCCACGTAGCCGATGAGCTGGCCCTGCGTCACGTGCTTGCCCTGCGTGATGCCCTTGGCAAAGCCGCTCAGGTGGAGATAGCCGGTCATCATGTTGCCCGGATGCTTGATTTTGAGCGTGTTGCCGCCTCCGCCGCCCCAGCCTCTGAAGACTACGACGCCGTCGGCCACGGCATGTACGGGCGTACCCTTCGGGGCGGCGTAGTCGACGCCCGTGTGGGGACGGTAGACCTTGTAAATCGGGTGCTTGCGCGCATAGGTGAACTTCGAGCTGATGCGCGTATACTTGAGCGGCGCCTTGAGCATCTGCTTGCGCAGGCTGGCCCCGTCGGCCTCCCAGTATTGGAGCTTCCCGCCCTGGCGGAACGGGATGGCGTAGTACTCCTTGCCGGCATGGTTGAAGCGGGCGCCCCAGATGCGGCCGATGCCTATCGAAACCGTGTCGTCGATGAAGCGCTCGTCGTAGATGACCGTGAAGCTGTCACCCTTCTGGATGCCGAAGAAGTCGACCGTCCACTGGTAGATGTCCTCCAGCTCGGCGGCCAGCGCGTAGGGGAGGTTCTTCTCCATGATGGAGCCCCAGAGCGAGGAGGTGATGACGGCGCTCTTCTTCGAGCGTCGCGTGGTGAACTCCTTTTCGCCCGTGCGGACGGCTACCGAGTCGCCCATGAACTCGAAGACCACGTAGTCCGACAGACTGCGCTCGTAGGCCAGGTAGTCCAGATGGGGCGCGTAGAGCGAATCCTCGTGGATGAAGGCCACATACTTCTGGCCGGCGCGGATGTTGCGTAAGGGGAAGGTCTTCTCGGCCACCTTGTCCAGCCGGTCGATGACGGCGGCCGAGATGCCGTAGCGGTTGAGAATCTTGCCCATGGTCTCGCCCTGGGCCACTTCGTTCTCTTCGAGGCGGTAGTCGTCGGCGATGATGCCGTATCGGATGTCGTGCAGGGGTTCGGCTTCGGCCTCCTCCTGCGAGGAGGCCGTGTTGCGGTTGCACGATGCCGCAGCCGAGAGCAGCAGCGCGCAGAGGGTGAGTCGGAATAGTTTCATAGATGTGAGCAAAGATAGTGAAAAAACGGATTCGCGCCGCATTTTATTGCCCGATTCTCGCAGGCGGCGAGTTTTGTCGGGATTTGTTTTGCGGTCCGGGGATTTATTCCTACCTTTGAAACTTGGAAGACCGTGTATCTAAACGAATTGTCCGGATGCTCAAACAGTTGCTCGCCCCCGCCTCATGGCTCTACGGCATGGCCGTGACGTTGCGTCACCGCCTGTTCGACTGGGGTGTGCTCAAGAGCGAGAAGTTCGACATCCCGATTATCTGCATCGGCAACATCACGGTCGGCGGTACGGGCAAAACCCCAATGGCCGAGATGGTCATCGGCTACATGTCGCAGATGCACCGCGTGGCGCTGCTCTCGCGCGGCTACGGCCGCCGGACGAAGGGCTACCTCGAGGTGGAGCCTACGTCGCACTACCGCGACGTGGGCGACGAACCGCTGCAAATCAAGCGCAAGTTCCCCGAGACGCTGGTGGTGGTCTGCGAGAAGCGGGCCGACGCCATCCGGCGCATCCAGACGGAGCATCCCGAGATAGATCTCATCGTCATGGACGACGGTTTCCAGCACCGCTACGTCGAGCCGAAAATCAACATCGTGATGGTCGACGCCACGCGTCCCATCCAGCACGACCGGATGCTGCCGGCCGGTACGCTGCGCGACCTGCCTGAGGCGCTGCACCGCGCCCACTACTTCATCGTGACGAAGTGTCCCGAGAAGATGGCCCCCATCGACCGGCGCATCCTGCGCAAGGTGCTCATCCAGGTGGCCTACCAGAAGGTCTACTTCACCCGTTTCGAGAGTTTCATGCCCCAGCCGCTCTTCCCCGGCGAGGCGCTCGCGCCGTCGCCCGCTCCGGGCGGCAAGGTCATTGCACTGTCGGGGATTGGCAATCCGAAGCCCTTCGTCGCCTCGCTGCGCGAGTACTACGACGTGGTCGAGGAGGTGTCGCTCGACGACCACCATGTATATAAGGTGCGCGACATGTCGATGCTGGCCCGCATGGTGGGGCAGTGCCCCGAGGCGTCGATTGTCACCACGGAGAAGGATGCGGTCAAGATGGTGGGCAGCTCGAAGATTCCGGAGGAGGTGCGCCGGCGATTGTATTATATGCCCATAAATATTTCATTCATAGAGGATTCGGCAACGGATTTTCTGCAAAAACTCGAAGAAGATGTTAGAGGAAATTAAAAAGACGGCAGCCTTCCTGGAGCAGGCGACCGAGTCGTTCCGCCCCGAAGTGGGCATCATTCTCGGAACCGGTCTGGGCGATTTCGCCGACCAGATTGAGACGAAATACACCATCGACTACCACGACATTCCCAATTTCCCCGTCTCGACGGTCGAGGGCCACAAGGGACGGCTTATTTTCGGCCTGGTCGAGGGTCATCGCGTGGTGGCCATGCAGGGCCGCTTCCACTACTACGAGGGCTACGGCATGCAGCAGGTGACCTTCCCCGTGCGGGTGATGAAGCTGCTGGGCATTCGCTACCTCTTTGTCTCGAACGCTTCGGGAGGCATCAACACCTCGTTCCGCGTGGGCGACCTGATGGTCATCACCGACCACATCAACCTGATGCCCAACCCGCTCATCGGCCCCAACATGGCCGAACTGGGCCCCCGCTTCCCCGACATGCACAACTGCTACGACCGCGAGCTGATTGCCCGCGCGACGGCCATCGCCCAGGAGGAGCACATCAAGCTGCAGTACGGCGTCTACGTGGGCGGCACGGGTCCGACCTTCGAGACGCAGGCCGAATACCGCTACTTCAAGGCCATCGGCGGCGATGCCGCGGGCATGTCGACCGTTCCGGAGGTGATTGTGGCGCGCCACATGTCGGTTCCGGTCTTCGGCATCTCGGTCATCACCAACTGCGGCCTGTCGGACGAGGTGGGCGACCACGAGGATGTACAGCGTCAGGGCCGGCTGGCCGGAACGCGCATGGCCGTGCTCTTCAAGCGGATGATTCGCTCGCTCTGAGCATCGGCCGAGGTATGGAACACATAAGGATTCACATATGGTAAACAAGGTAATTCTGATTGGCAACGTGGGCATTGACCCCGAAGTGCGGAGCCTCGAGAACGGCACGAAGGTGGCTCGCGTGCGTCTGGCGACGACCGAGCGTCTGTTCGACCGGCAGACCAACGAAACGAAGGAGCACACCGAGTGGCACACCATTACGCTGTGGCGCGGTTTGGCCGACGTGGTGGACCGCTACGTGCGCAAGGGGACGCAGCTCTACATCGAGGGGCGTCTGCGTACGCGCGAGTGGATGGACAAGGATGGCAACAAGCGCTATACGACCGAGATTCTGGCCGATACGATGAACCTGCTGGGACGTCGCAGCGACAACCCCGCCTCGTCCGAAGGGGCTTCGGGGTACGGAGGCTCCCAGGCGCAGAACGGCGCCTACGGCCAGCCGGCGCAGAGTGCGCAGCCCCGGCCGGCAGCCGCTCAGCCTCAGCCGCAGTCTCAGCCCGCTCAGGCGCCCGTCATGCCCGAGGAGGACCCCGACGACCTTCCCTTCTGAGGCCGCCGCAGCGGACCCTGCTGTAAGCGAGCCTGCACGACCCGAGTGTCGTGCGGGCTCGCTTCGTTTTCGGAGGAGAGGTGAGCCGCGTGACGACGAGACGGAACGGGATACAGGGTAGGGGAGCCGAGAGACGACGTGGAGGAGTAAAAAGGTGCGGGAGGGGGCCGGAGCTGAGTGCCGCTGGAGGCCCGACCGGTATGGAAAAGGGGCTCAGCGCGTTGCCCGTTCGCGGCGGAAGCGGAGCGGCGAGCAGCCGGTCTGCCGGGCGAAGAACTTTCCGAAGGCCGACTGGTCGGAGAAGCCGAGCGTATCGGCAATCTCCTTGATGTCCAGGTCCGAGCAGCTCAGCAGCCGCCGGGCGTCGGCGCAGAGCAGTTCCGCCAGATGGGCCTTGACCGTGTGGCCCGTCACCTGCTTCACAATCCGTGAGAGGTAGGTGGACGAGATGTGGAGCCGTCCGGCGTAGAAGGCGATGTCGTGGGCCGTGCGGTAGTTCTTGACGGCCAGACGCTTGAAGCTGCGGAAAATTTCGTTGGGCCGCTTGACGAATGCCGGGGCGTTGGCCCGGTGGCGATAGAGCAGCCCGGCCGTCTGGAGCAGGAAGAGGCTGCAGAGGTGGCGGAGGATGGCTTCGTCGTAGAGCCCGCTCCCGGCCGGATGGGCCGGAAAGAGCGATGCGGTGAGCCGCAGTGCCCCGTATTGTGTCCCGTCGAGCCGAACGACCGGCAGCCGGTCGTCGCCCAGATACCCCGAAAGCTGGTTGTAGAGGGGCTGTCCGTCGGGCAGCGTGTCGAAGTAGTCGGGGTCGATGCAGATGCACTCCAGCGTGTCGTGCGCTCCGTCGAGCCGCAACGTTGCCGTGCGGCTGGGCGAGAGCAGCAGCAGGTCGCCCTGCTGCAGCCTCCGTTCCCCTTTGCGGGGCTTCGACCCGGCGGCGCCTCCCTTGTCGCCCATCTCGTTTCTGTGGCCCTTGTCGGTGTTCCCGGGTGTCGGCATGTTTGGTTCGTCGGTGTCCCGGCTTTCGGCTGCGTGGGGTAGCTCTGCAACTTTTCGGGCGGCCGTGTCGGCCCCTTCGACGACCAGTGCGCTGCCTCCGGTGCAGAGTACGAAGTGAAACCCCCGCTCCAGCACCATGCTCCGGCCTGGTGTGCCTCCGCCGGAGGCCGTGCCGCAGTAGACCGGCGCGCCGGCTGTTACGGGGTGCAGAAAGTCGGGAAGCGGAATTTGCATGCGGATGGACGGAGATTTGTTCCGTAAAGGTACGATTTGTTTCGTTTTTTACCAAACTGAGTCGCATATTTGTGTCGGAATGACCGAAAACTGTGCGAACTTTGTCGCCTGAACATTCAAACGGGAATACCCATGGACCGATATCTTTTCCGGCGCTATGCCCTCTTCGTCCTGTCGCTCTTCATCAATGCGCTGGGCGTGGCCTTCATCACCAAGGCGTTGCTGGGCACCTCACCCATCACGAGCGTGAACTACGTGCTGAGCATGTTCACGCCGCTCACGATGGGGCAGTGGACCATCCTGCTCAACCTCACCTTCGTGCTGCTGGACCTCCTCTTCATGACGCGCGAGGATTTGCGCCGCGAACGCACCTCCTACCTGCTGCAGATTCCCATCTCGCTCAGCTTCGGACTCTTCATCGACTGCGCCATGTTGATGCTCTTCTGGCTCGAGCCTGTGGCCTATGCGGCCAAGCTGCTGTGGCTCATCGTCGGGTGCTTCATTCTGGCGGCGGGCATCGCGCTCGAGGTGCGGGTCAACGTGGCGATGACGGCCGGCGAATATCTGGTCCAGGTCATCTGCCGCCGCCACCACTTCGACTTCGGCTATACGAAGCTGGCCTTCGACCTGACGCTGGTGCTGCTGGCCTGCCTGCTCTCCTACCTCTTCATGGCCGATATCCGCGGTGTGCGCGAGGGTACGGTCGTGGCGGCGCTCGCCGTGGGGCCCATCGTCCACTTTTTGACCCCCTGCTTCCGGCGGCTCGACCATTGGACGGGGCTCGATGGTGCGGCGGGCCAAGGAACGGCCGCAGCTCCGGATGCCGACCATGCCGTGATAACGATTGCCCGCGAATTCGGCAGCGGCGGCCACCGCCTGGGCGAGCTGCTTGCGCGTGAGCTGCACCTGCCGCTCTACGACCGTCAGTTCATCCGTCTGGCGGCGCAGAAGAGCGGCGTTGACGAGCGCTACATCGTCGAGAACGAGCAGTCAATCCCCTCCTTCTGGCTCAAGTGCATCCTCTCGTCGGGCACACGGGCCGGACGCGGCCTCTCTACCGACGACGTGCTCTTCGTTGCCGAGAGCAAGATTGTGCAGGAGCTGGCCGCCAAGGGGCCCTGCATCATCGTCGGCCGCTGCGCCGACTTCGTGCTGCGCTCCTCGCCGCGGGTGCTCCGCATCTTCTGCTGCTGCGACCGGGCGGATGCCGTGGCCCGCTGCGTCGAGGAGTATGACCTTCCCGAATCGGAGGCCGAGGCCGAAATCGAGCGCGTCAACCGCAACCGCAGCAACCACTATGAGTTCTATACCGGGCAGCGGTGGTCCGACCCGCACCACTACGACCTGATGGTCAATACGGGGCATGTTTCGCTTGAGGCCGCTGCCGCCCTCATTCGGACGATGTACCGCGAGCGGTGCGGCAGCGCGAAGCCGAGCGGCACGAAGTAGAGCGGCGAGAAGTAACGGCTGTGTGACCGAAGCGCCGAAAACGGTACGGGCCGGAATCCCCATGATGGATTCCGGCCCGTATTGCGTTTCCTTTCGTTGGGCGTGCGTCCGCTACTCGCCGCGGAGGGTCAGCCGCGCCCGTTTGAGCCCCGGCGAGGTGGCCTCCACCGTGATTTCGCCCGGCGTGCCGTCCGAGACGATGATGGCGGTCATCATGCCCGAGAAGAGCTTCATGTGCGGCTCCTGGAACGATTCGAGCGATGTGGGGTCGCCGTTGGCTCCGGCGCGGTAGCAGCCGTTGCCCGTCACGCGGAACCGGATTTCGTTGTCGGCCGTCGGGCAGGGGTTCCCGTTGCGGTCGACGACGCTCACCGTCACGAAGATGAGGTCCTTGCCGTCGGCCGCCATCCGTTCGCGGTCGGGCGTCAGCACAATCCGGCTGGGCTTGCCCGCCGTGCGGAGCTCGCGCTCGGCCACGGGACGCCCTTCGGCGTCGTAGGCCACCACACGCAGCGTGCCGGGCTCGTAGCGCGTATCCATCCACATGAGCCGGTAGCGGCGCTGACGGGCGAAGCTGTTGAGCGAGAGCGAGTCGCCGCTGTTGTCGACCTTTACGGAGAAATCCTTGCTGCGGCGTCCCTGGCTCTTGCCGTTGATGAAGAGCTCGGCCGAGGGGTAGTTCGTGTAGACGAAGACGGGGGTCGTCTCCCCCTCGCGTCCGGGCCAGGTCCAGTGGGGCAGGATGTGGAGCGTCTCTACCTCGGGATTCCAGTGGCTGCGGTAGAGCCAGTAGCGGTCCTTCGGCAGACCCGCCAGGTCGATGATGCCGAAGAGCGACGAGTGGCTCGGCCAGTCGGAGTAGTAGGGGGTCGGCTCGCCCAGATAGTCGAAGCCCGTCCAGACGAATTCGCCCATGCAGTAGGGCAGGTCGTCGTGCTGGATGAAGTCATCCTCCGGAAGGTTCGACCAGCCGCAGTGCTCCACATCGTACGACGAGGCCTGATGGTCGTCGTAGCGGTGCATCGAACGCCGCACGACGGGGAACTTGTAGACGCCGCGCGAACTGAGCGTCGAGGCGGTCTCGCTGCCCAGAATCATCCGCTGCGGCAGCTTGGCGTAGTTCTCGGGATACTTGTGCGGGCGGTAGTTGAAGCCGGGGATGTCCATCACGGCGGCCATGTTGTTGTTCACCACCGCATCGGGGGCATCCATGCCCTGCGTCACGGGGCGTGTCGGGTCCTCGCGGTGGCAGATGCTCTGGAGCCGGAGCGTGAGCTTCGGACCCCGGTCGCCGTCCCACTGGTCGGGCACCTCGTTGCCGATGCACCACATCACCACGCTGGGGGAGTTGCGGAAGTGGCGTACCAGATTGACCAGGTCGCGTTCGACCCACTCGTCGAAGTGGAGGTGGTAGCCGTTCTCGACCTTCGGGGCCTTCCATTCGTCGAACGATTCGGCCATCACCATCATTCCCATCTCGTCGCAGGCGGCCACCAGCTCCGGGGCGGGCATGTTGTGCGAGGTGCGGATGGCGTTGCAGCCCATCTCCTTGAGCAGCCGGACCTGACGCCGGAGGCCCGCCTCGTTGGCAATGCCGCCCAGCGGGCCGAGGTCGTGGTGGTTGCAGACGCCGCGGAACTTCACCGGTTGGCCGTTGAGCAGGAAGCCCCGGCCCGGTACCGCTTCGACGGTGCGGATGCCGAAGCGCGTCGTATACTCGTCGCAGAGGCGGTCACCCTCGTAGAGCCGTGTGACGGAGGTGTAGAGTGCCGGCGTTTCGGGGCTCCACAGCGCGGGGTGCTCGACGATGAACTCCTGCTCGACGGCGTGGTTGTCGTAGCGCGTGCCGTCGGTGCGCGCCGAGGCGACGACCTCTCCCGCGGCGTTGCGCAGCTCCGTTGCGAGCGTATAGTCGGCCAGCGTCCGCCCCTCGGGCAGCACCACCTCGGTCCGCTGCCGTACGCGGGCGTGGTCGCCGGCGATGACGGGCGTGGTGATTTGCGTTCCCCAGACCGGGATGTAGGCCTCGCCCGTGGTGAGCAGATGTACGTTGCGCAGCAGTCCGGCGCCGGGGTACCAGCGCGACGACTCGGGCAGATTCTCGAGCCGCACGGCCAGCAGGTTCTCCCCGTCGGGACGGAGGTAGGGGGTGATGTCGACGTGGAAGGCGTTGTAGCCGTTGGGCCAGTAGATGGCCTCGTGGCCGTTGACGTAGACTCGGGCGTGGCTCATCGCGCCGTCGAAGAGCATCGTACAGTGGCCCCCTTCGCGCAGTTCGGGCGTCGTGAAGCGGAGCCGGTACCACCCCGTGCCGACAAAGGGCAGGCCGCCCGTGCGGCCGGCATGCTCCATCGCCTGGGTCTGGCCGTCCTGGGCGATGGCCGTGAGCTGGAGGTCGTTGCCGACGCTGAAGGGGCCGTAGATGGCCCAGTCGTGGGGCACGGTGACCGCCTGCCACGAGGAGTCGTCGAAGTCGTTGCGGGCAAATTCGGGCGCATCTTCGCGCGTGAAGAGCCAGCCCTGTTCGAGCAGCCGTTCGGTGCGCGGCTGCGCGAGGGCGGCGAGCGGAAGCAGCGCCAGCATCAGAAGCAGTTTTTTCATGGTGGGGAAATTCTGGTTTCGGGTGAGGTTTTGGTTGAGGCTTGGGTGTTGTTTCAAACCGTGGTGCGGACGTTGAGCCGCTCCCAGAGCCATTCGGGCAGCCGCCGCCAGAAGAAGACCATCACGGCGTAGCGCCGGTCGATGACGATGCGCCGGCGGCGGTGTTCGAGCGCATGGACGATGCAGTCGGCAACCCGTCCGACGGGCATGAGCATCGGATAGTGGTTGGCCTTGTTCAGCAGCGGCGTTGCGACGAATCCCGGGCGGATGTCCGTCAGGCGGATGTTGAGCCGCTCCATGTGGCTGAGCTGGGCCAGTGCGTCGATGTAGGTGTTCTGCATCCGCTTGGTGGCCGAGTAGGCCGGCGAGCTGCCCAGCCCCCGCGTCCCGGCAATCGAGCTGATGACGGCCAGATGGCCTCCGCCGTGGGCGCGGAACCAACCGAAGGCGGCCGTCACCATCCGCACGAAGCCCTCGCCGTTGGTGCGCAGCGTCGCTACCTCAAGCGCGGGGTCGAGTTCTATGTTGCGGTAGCCGATTCCCGAGCAGTGGAGGTAGAGCTCCATCCCTCCGAGCCGCTCGATGAGCTCCTCGAGCCGTTGAGGTGCATCGTCCGACGTGACGTCGAGCGTTTGGTACTCCACGCGGTCGGGTGCCAGTGCGTGCAGCTCCTCGAGCGGTTCGATGCGGCGGCCGGCGACGCCCACGCGCCACCCCTTGCCGATGAAGCGTTTGGCCGTCTCGAGTCCGATGCCCGAGGTGGCGCCCACGATGACGATTCGTTTCATCTCCGGTTGCAATTTTATTTGTTGCAAGGTACGGATTTTCGGCCGATTTTCAAGCAGCCGGCCGCAAAAAGCGCGCAGCAAAATATCCCCCGTCACAAGTCGTATACAAAAAAAGGAGCCTCCCGTCGGTCGGAAGACTCCCTGTTTGTATTCGCGTGCAGTCGTCTGCACTCACTCTTCGTCGATGGAGCGCTGCACGCACTCGATGCCCACCTTGCGCAACAGGTTGAGCCCCTCCTCCGAGCGGTATTCGTCGCTGTATACCACCCGCTTGATGCCGGCCTGGATGATGAGCTTCGAACACTCGATGCAGGGGGCTGCCGTGATGTAGAGCGTCGAGCCGTCGCAGTTGTTGGCCGACTTGGCCACCTTCGTGATGGCGTTGGCCTCGGCATGCAGCACGTAGGACTTCGTCTTGCCCGTCTCGTCCTCGCAGATGTTCTCGAAGCCCGAGGGGGTGCCGTTGTAGCCGTCCGAGATAATCATCTTGTCCTTGACGATGAGCGCCCCCACCTTGCGGCGGACGCAGTACGAATTCTCGGCCCAGATGCGGGCCATTCTCAGATAGCGCAAGTCCAGCTGGCGCTGCTTCTCTTCCTGGTATCCCATGTGGCGGTGGTTTGTCCAACGGAGGAGGCGACGTGACGGACGCTCCCGTCCCCGCCGCCTCGCTCCGTCGGTTGTTGACGTTCGTTCAGGGTCGTGCTGCTACAGCCCCTTGCCGTGGCAGTTCTTGTACTTCTTGCCGCTGCCGCAGGGGCAGGGGTCGTTGCGGCCCACCTTCTTCTCGACGTGGATGGGCATCGGCTTCTGTTTCTCGCCCTGTCCGGCCTGTGCGGCAGCCTGCATGCGCGATGCCTGCAGACGGTTCACGTCGACCTTCGCCCGCTCGCGCTGCTGTTGCTGGCGCTGTGCGGCGGCCTCCGAGGCGCTGTCGCGCACCGGAATGTAGGAGCGGTTGAGTATCGAGAGCACCTCGCGGTTGACGCGGATGAGCATCTTCGAGAAGAGGCCGAACGACTCGAACTTGTAAATCAGCAGCGGGTCCTTCTGCTCGTAGGTGGCGTTCTGCACGCTCTGGCGCAGGTCGTCCATCTCGCGCAGATGCTCGCGCCAGGCGTCGTCGATGGTGGTGAACATTACCACCTTCGAGAATACCTTGTAGATTTCCGCACCGTCCGTCTCCTTGCACTTGCGCAGGTTGACCGGGACGTTGTAGCCCAGATGGCCGTTCGTCAGCGGGAAGTAGATGTCCGAATCGAGCTGCTCCTTGCGGTCCTCGTAGATGCGTTCCATGACCGGACGCACCGTGTCGGCCACCGCCTTCGCGCGGCGGGCATAGGCAGCCTTGAGGTCCTTGACAATCGCCTCGACCAGCTCGCCGGGCTTGGCCGCCTCGTAGGCCGCCTCGTCGAGCGAGGGCTCGATGGCCACCTCGCGGATGAGCTCCATGCGGAAGTCCTCGTAGCCGATGCCGCGGTTGGTCTCCACGAAGTTCTCGGCATAGTCGTACATGATGTTGTTCAGGTCAATCTCGATGCGCTCGCCGTAGAGTGCATGGCGGCGGCGCGTGTAGATGACCTCACGCTGCGAGTTCATCACGTCGTCGTACTCGAGCAGACGCTTGCGGATGCCGAAGTTGTTCTCCTCGACCTTCTTCTGGGCGCGTTCGATGGCGCGCGTCATCATGCCGGCCTGAATCACCTCGCCCTCCTTCAGACCCATGCGGTCCATCATCGAGGCGATGCGGCCCGAACCGAACAGACGCATCAGGTCATCTTCGAGCGAGACGAAGAACTGCGACGAACCCGGGTCGCCCTGACGTCCGGCACGACCGCGCAGCTGACGGTCCACGCGACGGCTCTCGTGGCGCTCCGTGCCGATGATGGCCAGACCGCCTGCGGCCTTCACCTCGGGCGTCAGCTTGATGTCGGTACCACGACCGGCCATGTTGGTGGCGATGGTCACCTGGCCCGTACGACCGGCCTCGGCAACAACCTGTGCCTCCAGTGCGTGCTGCTTGGCGTTCAGCACGTTGTGCTTGATGCCGCGGAGCTTGAGCATGCGGCTCAGCAGCTCCGAAATCTCGACCGACGTGGTGCCGACCAGTACCGGACGGCCCTGGCCCACCAGACGGACAATCTCCTCGATGACGGCGTTGTACTTCTCGCGCTTGGTCTTGTAGACGAGGTCCTGGCGGTCGTCGCGGATGACGGGGCGGTTGGTCGGGATGACCACCACGTCGAGCTTGTAGATGCTCCAGAACTCCGAAGCCTCCGTCTCGGCCGTACCGGTCATACCGGCCAGCTTGTGGTACATGCGGAAGTAGTTCTGCAGCGTGATGGTGGCGAAGGTCTGCGTGGCGGCCTCGACCTTGACGTGCTCCTTGGCCTCGATGGCCTGGTGCAGACCGTCCGAATAGCGGCGGCCGTCGAGAATACGGCCCGTCTGCTCGTCGACAATCTTCACCTTGTTGTCCATCACCACATACTCGACATCCTTCTCGAACATGGCGTAGGCCTTCAGCAGCTGGATGACCGTATGGACGCGCTCCGACTTGATGGAGTAGTCGTTGATGACCTCGTCGCGCTTCTGCGCCTTCTCCTCGGGCGAGAGCGAACTCTTCTCGAGCTCGGCCACCTCGGCGCCGATGTCGGGCAGCACGAAGAAGCCGTCCTCGTTGAAGTATTTCGAGAGCACCTCGTGACCCTTGTCGGTGAGCTCCACCGAGTTGAGCTTCTCGTCGATGACGAAGTAGAGGTCGTCGGTGATTTCGGGCATGCGGCGGTTGTTGTCCTGCATGTAGATGTTCTCGGTCTTCTGCATCAGCGCCTTGATACCCGTCTCCGAGAGGTACTTAATCAGCGGCTTGTACTTGGGCAGACCCTTGTGCACGCGGTAGAGCTTCACGCCGCCCTCCTCGGTCTTGCCCTCCGAGATGAGCTGCCGCGCCTCGGCCAGCAGCGAGGTGACCAGCGCGCGCTGGAGGTTGTAGAGGTGCTCGATGGCGGGGTTGTACTGCTCGAAGAGCTGGTCGTCGCCCTTGGGCACGGGGCCCGAGATGATGAGCGGCGTACGGGCGTCGTCGATGAGCACCGAGTCGACCTCGTCGACGATGGCGTAGTGGTGCTTGCGCTGCACGAGGTCCTTGGGCGACGAGGCCATGTTGTCGCGCAGGTAGTCGAAGCCGTACTCGTTGTTGGTACCGAAGGTGATGTCGGCCATGTAGGCGCGGCGGCGGGCCGGCGAGTTGGGCTGCGTGTCGTCGATGCAGGCCACCGACAGTCCGTGGAACTCGTACATCGGGCCCATCCACTCGGAGTCACGCTTGGCCAGGTAGTTGTTGACCGTCACCACGTGTACGCCCTTGCGGGCCATGGCGTTGAGGAAGACGGGGAGCGTCGCCACGAGGGTCTTGCCCTCACCCGTGGCCATCTCGGCGATTTTGCCCTTGTGGAGCACCACGCCGCCGAAGAGCTGGACGTCGTAGTGGACCATGTCCCACTTCACGTCGTTGCCGCCCGCCTGCCAGTGGGTGGCGTATATGGCCTTGTCGCCGTCGATGGTGACGAAGTCCTTCGTGGCGGCCAGCTCGCGGTCGAAGTCGTTGGCCGTCACCACGACCGTCTCGTTCTGGGCGAAGCGGCGGGCCGTATCCTTCATGATGGCGAAGGCTTCGGGGAGGATTTCGTCGAGCTTGACCTCGATTTTGTCGTCGATGCGCTTGGTCGTATCGTCAATCTCCTTCGAAATCTTCTCCTTCTCGTCGAGCGAGATTTCGGGCTTCTCCAGCTTTGCCTTCAGCTCCACGATGCGGGCTTCGTCGTCGGCGATGTAGTCGGCAATCTGCTTCATGAGCCCGGCGCTGCGGGCGCGGAGTTCGTCGTTCGAGAGGGCCTCGATAGAGGGGTAGACGGCCTTGATTTTCTCGATGTAGGGTTCGATTTGTTTGCGGTCCTTGTCGGCCTTCGAGCCGAAGACGAGTTTGATTAAACTGGCAAGTATATCCATAAGAGTTTTGTTGTTGTTTTCTGTTGCGTGTGCGGTTATGACCGTAAATCCTACAAAAGTACACATTTTTCGCGAAAAGCGCAAACCTACGGACCAAACTCTGCGAATATCTTTGCGTTTGCCCCTTCGGACGGCCGGCGGCAGCGGCTCTCGGCCGCCGGGCTGTTCCCGCCCGGTCCGCGGTCCCGGAGCGGGCCGGGAGGCCTTTCAGGACAGGATGGAAAGAGCTCTGAGAGCCCTTTGATAGTGGGGCGGAAGGGCTCCGGGGAGGCCTTGCCGGAAGAGGCTGAAAGGGCGTCGGGTAAAAATTTCGGGCCGTGGCGACCGTTTGCCGCCACCTTTCACTATCTTTGTTCCACGATGATACGCAAGGCAAACTGCAAAATCAACCTCGGGCTCGACGTGTTGCGCCGCCGCGAGGATGGATACCACGAGCTCGAGACGGTGATGTTTCCCGTGCGCGGGCTCTTCGACGAGGTGGAGGTCCTCCCCTCGGCCTCGGCCTTCACGCTGCGGAGCGAGGGGCTGACGGTCGACTGCGACCCCGAGGAGAACATCTGCATGAAGGCCTGCCGCCTCATGCAGCGGCACTACGGCATCGCGGGTGCGGAGGTGCGCCTTAGGAAGCGGGTCCCCTTCGGGGCGGGGCTCGGCGGCGGCTCGTCCGACGGCACGGCGGTGCTGCTGGCCCTCGACGAGCTCTATGCCCTTCATCTCTCGGAGGAGGAGCTCATCGCCCGGGCCGCCGAGCTGGGGAGCGATACGGCCTTTTTCGTGCGCAATACGCCCCAGCTCTGCACGGGTCGCGGCGAGGTGATGCACCCCTTCGCGGTCGACCTTGCGGGGCTGACGCTTCTGGTGGTGAAGCCCCGGGAGGGGGTTTCGACGCGCGAGGCCTATGCCGGCATCCGTCCCCGGGTGCCCGAAACGCCCCTTGGCGAGCGGCTGCGGCTGCCCGTTGCGGAGTGGCAGGGGCGCGTGACCAACGACTTCGAGACGACGGTCTTCGCCCGCCATCCCGCCATCCGTGAGGTGAAGGAGCGGATGCTTGCCGCCGGAGCACTCTACGCTTCGATGTCGGGGAGCGGCTCGGCCGTCTTCGGGCTCTTCGAGGAGCCGGCGCCCGACTTTCCGCTGCTCGAGGGCGAGTTCCTCCACCGCGAAACGATTCGCTGAGGCGGCCGCACGCGGCAGACGGAGGCGCTGTCGAGGCTTCGTTCCGTCGCGATAAAAAAGGCGGATGACCTTCCGTGAGGGTCATCCGCCTTTTCGTTGGCTTTCGGGCGGGGTGGAATTACTGCTCCTGCTTCGGAACGGGAATCTTGTCGATGCGGCGCTGGTGGCGTCCCCCTTCGAACTCGGCCGAGAAGTAGGCGTCGAGGATGGCTACGGCCTCGTCGTTGGTGATGAAGCGGGCCGGAAGCACCACGATGTTGGCGTTGTTGTGGCGGCGGATGAGTGCCCCGATTTCGGGAGTCCAGGCCAGACCGGCGCGGATGCCCTGATGCTTGTTGAGCGTGATGGACATGCCGACGCCCGTGCCGCAGAGTGCGATGCCGAGGGGCACCTGACCCGACTCGACGGCCTCGGCCAGCGGGTGGGCGTAGTCGGGGTAGTCGACGCTCTCGGGCGAATCGGTCCCGAAGTCGAGCACTTCGTAGCCCTGGGCACCCAGGTAGCCCACCAGAAACTCCTTCATCTCGTAGCCGGCGTGGTCGCTGGCGATTCCTATTTTTTTCTCCATAATCGTGTGGTGAGTTTTTTTATCGAAGACAAATATAGCAATTATTGGCTCTCGACCGAGGGTCGGGCTCCTGTTTTTTTCGACACGTTCTCGACATGCCGCCGCCCGGCGGGGAGGCCGCCGGACGCCGGCCGACCTCCGGCTTCGTCTCCTTGTGCCCGTTATTTCCGGGTTATCAGCTCGTTGAGGAGCGCTCCCCGGCCGGGACAGCACCGCTCGAACCATGCGGCGAAGTCTTCATACGCGAGCGGATGCCTGCCGCAATATTCCCGGTAGAAGCCGGCGATGGCCTCCGTGAGCCTGTCGTATCCGATGTGTCGGGCGAGGCGGTCGAGCAGCAGCGGCCCCTTGCGGTAGACGACCGTATTGTTGTCGTTGCGGACCATCGCGATGAGCGGCTCGTCGCCGGGCGTCCCCTCGATTGCGCGGTACTCCCGCTCGCACCGCTCCAGCTGTGCGCGGTAGGCCTCCTCCCCGAAGTGGTGGCGGATGAACATCAGGGTCATGAACTCGTTGAGCGACTCCTTGATGAAGTAGGCGCCCGGCTCTCCGTCGTCGATGAGCAGCGTCCATTCGCCCAGCCAGCGGTGGCCGATTTCGTGGACCAGCGGATAGATGTCGGGGTAGGTCGAGAACTTCTCCTGCGAGGCGGAGATGAAGCCTATGTTGTAGCGGTTGCTGAAGCCCTTGCCGTCGTGGAAGAGGAAGGTCGGGAGCGAGGGGATGTTCCTCTGCGGCGCGCGGTACGTTTCGCCGTATATCCGGCCGAAGTAGTCGGTGGCGGCCTGCGTCAGCGTGAGCAGCTCGTTGCGGCGCTCCGGTGTGCACTCCATGCCGGCGAGCTGATAGATATCGATGTCCCCGCCGGCGGTTGCCTCGGCGGAGTGCGTGTAGGCCTCCATGCGGAAGAATGCCAGCGAGAGCGACTGGGCCAGCATCCCCTTCACCGTGCAGGCATGGCGGCCCGCGTCGATGCGTCGGAGCGGATAGGAGCCGAGCAACGAGAGCGAGTCGGGAGTGCGCACTTCGAGGGTTAGCTCCATCCGTCCGTTTGTCGGGATGGGGTAGTAGAACTCGCCGTAGCTGGTCTCCCAGAGCTCGGCGTTACCGGCCCCGTAGATGAAGAAGGCCGACAGGTTCGTGTAGTTGTAGCTCATCCTTACCGGCACGCTTTGCGCTCCGCTTCTGCGCAGAAGGAGCCGTTTGTCGGCCGCGTCGTAGCGCGCTTCGAGCCGGGGGTTCGCTCCGAATGTCAGGTGCTCGACGGAGAGCTCCGGGTCGCCGCCGAAGGTGAGGGCCACGCTGTCGGCCTCCTCAAAATCGAGCCTGAAGGAGCAGTCGACGCGCATGTTGGCCGCATCGCAGCCTCGCTTGTCGATGATGAGCGTGTAGTCGCTGATTCTCTGTGCCCGGGCCTCCGGCAAGGTGCCGAGGGCTGCAGCCAGAAGCAGTGCAAATGCAAGTTTTTTCATCGTGGCCGTTCTCAGGTGTCGAATAAAGATAGGAAAAAATTCCTTCGCACGGAGGGCGCTTCGGCGAAAAGTGTTAATTTTGCCGCAGCCGCCTTCGGGCCGCCGTCGCAACCCTTGCGCGGTTTTTGCCGCGTGAGCCGCCGTACCGAACCGCATGAAAACCCTGCTGGCCATACTGGGCGCCGTGTCGCTTGCGCTGGGCATCGCCGGAATCTTCCTTCCGCTGCTGCCTACCACCCCCTTTCTGCTGCTTTCGGCGGCTCTGTGGGTGCGCAGCTCGCCGCGCCTCTACGCCTGGCTGCTCGCCCATCCGCGGATGGGCCCCTACATCCGCGACTTCCGCGAACACCGCGCCATTCCCCTGCGGGCGAAGCTCCTCTCGCTCACGCTGCTCTGGCTGACCTTGGGGTTCTGCGCCCTCTTCGTCGTGGCGCCGTGCCGTTGGGCGCAGACGGGGCTCCTGCTGCTTGCCGGCGGCATCACGTGGCACATCCTCTCCTACCGGACTGCAAAAAAGAGGTGATTTTTTCGCTCAATATGTCCCGAAAGTTGGTTCGATTTGTCTGCCTCCGTGTCGCAGGTACGGAAATTTCGCTTATCTTTCGTATACCATCAAAAATTAACCCTTAGCCCTATGTATGTACAGCTCTCTCTTTGCAGGAGGCTTGTGCTTTCTGCCTCTGCGCTTCTGCTTTTTGGCTCCTGCAGCGATTCGGACGACTCCGCTGCGGAGCAGCCGCTGAGTTTCCAGGTCTCCGTCTCCGACGCGACGATGACCGGTGCCACCGTCACGGTCGACCCCTCGGGCGAAGGCACCTACTACGTGTCGGTCGACAACCGTGCCGAGGTGGATGCCCTCTGCGCCACCGACGAGGAGTATATCGCCATGAAGCTCGACTTTATCCGCGTGATGGCCGGTGTGAACAAACTCTCGGTCGAAGAGTACCTCCGACGCGAGCTCCGCAGCGGCCGCTCCGTCATTCAGGAGACTGACCTCTACTACGATACGGAGTACTGTGTCGGGGTCTTCGGCCTTGATGCCGACGGTACGGTGACCACCGGCCTGGCGCGCTCCTACTTCCGCACCGAAACCTTCGCCCCCTCGGCCGAGTGTCAGTTCATCATCCAGGAGGTTGCGTGCACCGCCTCGTCGATTGAGGTCGAGGTGGGGGCCTCGGACGCCTCGGTGCGCTACTACGCCTCGGTGATGAGCGCCGACGAGTTCTCTTCCTACGATACGGTGAACGAGGCGGTCTCCGACATCATCTTCTCGGCCGAGCTCTTCGACGACGTCGACTGGTCGGACCCCTCCTATACCCACACGGGCCGCAACCGGCTGCTCTTCGAGGGTCTTGAGGCGTCCACGGAGTATGTCGTCATCGTCTTCGGCATCAGTTCGGAGGGCGAACAGACGACCGAAGCGGCCACGGCGACCTTCTCGACCACGGCCGCATAGGCGCCGCAGCGTTTCACAACGCATCTCTCTCCGGCTTTCTCCATTTGCCGAAGGATGTACCGTCCCAACTCCTTCGGTCCAAACCCCTTCGGCCCAACCCCTTCGGCCCGGCGTACGGCTTCGCATCCGGCTCCATGAACGGAACGGCATGGAACGATGCGGAACAGAGAGGGCTGCCCGACAATTCGGGCAGCCCTCCGTTCTATTTTCGTTTCAGACCGGGCTGATTGGCTGGGAGGCTTCAGCTTCCTTCCATACCTCACCTCTATATCTCTTTACTCCTCCTCGTTTTCGTCCCGGTCCTCCCATCGTCCCGGTCCTCCCATCGCTCCGGCCCTCTCTTCGCTCCGGAGCCTCTCTCCGGCGGCATGTCGGTCGTCGTGGGCCTGCATTACATCCGTTACAACTGGGCGTCGGTCACGTCGAGCAGTTCGAGCATCGTGTACTTTACAACGAAGCGGCCCGGCTCCTCCGGCGCCGGGGTTACCGAGGTACCGATGCGCAGCCGGTAGATATGCCCCTCCTCGTAGTCGAAGCCGTCGATGGGCCACGGCCAGGGCTGCCACTCGGTCACTACGCCGTAGTCGGGCAGGCGGACGCTCAGATAGTCCACCCCGTCGACGTGCGAAAAGCTGGTGCCCACCTCCATCGTGAATTCGGGATAGTATTCCGTCGGGATATTCGAGGAGGCGGGGCGTTTTTCGTAGAGCTCGACCAGTGCGTATTTGGACGACGGAGCGTCGGCCATCGGCTCGGCCACGGGATTGATGCGTACGCGGATGCGGTACTCGTAGCCCGGCTCGTAGGTGAACCCCTCGATGTTGTCGAACATCGGGCGCCAGGCGGCCGACTCGTCGGTGCGAATCATCAGCGCCGGCTGGAGGTTGAAGACTCCGTGGGCAATGCCCATCTCGGAGGCTACGGTCCAGAGCTCGACGCGCTCCTCGTCCCTGGCGCACGAGGCGAAGGCGAGTGCGATGAGCGTGGAGCAGAGTATCAGGATTCGTTTCATGGGCGCGGTTGTTTTTCGGGAAGGCGTGGCCTTGCGTCTGTCGTTAACGTGCTTCTGTCGTTAAAACGCCGGGCCCACTCCCATACTGCGTAAAGATACGAAAAAAACGGGAGAAATCCCGTTTTTTTTCTTGTTTTTAGCATGTTGGACTCTTTTGCCGTCGGTCCGGACGCTTTCGTGTGACCCCCGTCTCCATCGCCGGGTCGGCAGCCCTCCGTGCAGTCCTTTTGCCTCCGCTCCGCCCTTTCTGACGCCGCTCACAGGTAGCGCTCGGCCACGCTGACCAGAAATCCGAGCAGCAGGGCGTTGAGGAGCAGCAGGGGAATCGTCTTGCGCTCCTTGCCCGCCAGCGCGAAGAGCGTCGGGAGCTGCAGCATGAGCATGATGGCCATTCCGTCGGCCCACCAGGGCAGGTAGGGCAGCTTGGCGTAGAAGGTCAGCACCGAAGCGAAGAGGCAGACCAGAAAGGCCGCGATGGCTGCGTGTGCCGCCGCCCGCTGGTAGAACATCGGAATGACGGTCAGTGCGCCGGCCACGGCTCCGACGACGAGCGAAAGGGTGAAGTGGTCCATCGCCGGTTCCTATTTGGCGGCCCGCTTGCGGTCCACCTCGTGCAGCAGAATCTTGCGCAGACGCATGGCGTGGGGCGTCACCTCGACGTATTCGTCCTCCTTGATGTACTCGAGCGCCTCCTCGAGCGTGAAGACCTTCGGCGGCACGATGACCGCCTTGTCGTCCGAACCCGAAGCACGCATGTTGGTGAGCTGCTTGGCCTTGGTGACGTTTACCGTGATGTCGTTCTGGCGCGTGTGCTCGCCGATGACCTGGCCCTCGTAGACCTGTTCCATGGGGGAGATGAAGAAGCGGCCGCGGTCCTGCAGCTTGTCAATCGAGTAGGCGTAGGCCGTACCCGTCTCGCTCGAGATGATGGAGCCGTTGGTACGCATCTCGATGTCGCCCACCCACGGCTCGAAATCCTTCAGACGGTGGGTCATCACCGCCTCGCCGGCCGTGGCGGTCAGCATGTTGGAGCGCAGGCCGATGATGCCGCGCGAGGGGATGTCGAACTCCAGCCGCACGCGGTCGCCGTTCGACTCCATGTTGGTCAGCGTGCCCTTGCGCTTGGTGGCCAGCTCGATGACCGTACCCGAATACTGCTCGGGGCAGTCGACCGTCATCTCCTCGATGGGTTCGCACTTGCGGCCGTCAATCTCCTTGATGATGACGCGCGGCTGGCCCACCTGCAGTTCGTAGCCCTCGCGGCGCATCGTCTCGATGAGCACCGAGAGGTGCAGCACGCCGCGGCCGAAGACGTTGAACGAGTCGGCCGTCGGGCCGGGCGTTACGCGCAGCGCGAGGTTCTTCTCCAGCTCGCGGTCGAGACGCTCCTTGATGTGGCGCGAGGTGACGTACTTGCCGTCCTTGCCGAAGAAGGGGGAGTTGTTGATGGTGAAGAGCATCGACATGGTCGGCTCGTCGATGGCGATGGGGGGCAGCGGCTCGGGGTTGTCGTAGTCGCAGATGGTGTCGCCGATTTCGAAGCCCTCGACGCCCGTGATGGCGCAGATTTCGCCGCACGGCACCTCGTCGACCTTCTTCTTGCCCAGACCCTCGAAGACCATCAGCTCGCGGATTTTGGTCTTCTGCATCGTCACGCCGTCACGGCTTGCGAGCGTAATGTTCTGGCCCGCACGCAGCGTGCCGCGCGTGAGCTTGCCCACGGCGATGCGGCCCGTGTAGGGCGAGTATTCGAGCGAAGTGATGAGCAGCTGGGGAGTTCCCTCGGCCACCACCGGTTCGGGAATCTCGTCGATGATGGCGTCGAGCAGCGGGACAATCGAATTCGTGGGTTCGTTCCACTTGTGGGACATCCAGCCCTGCTTGGCCGAGCCGTAGATGGTCTTGTAGTTGAGCTGGTCCTCGGTGGCGTTGAGCGAGAACATCAGGTCGAAGACCTGTTCGTTGACCACCTCGGGGCGGCAGTTGGGCTTGTCGACCTTGTTGATGACGACGATGGGCTTCTTGCCCAGCGCCAGCGCCTTCTGCAGCACGAAACGCGTCTGGGGCATCGTCCCCTCGAAGGCGTCGACGAGCAGCAGCACGCCGTCGCACATGTTGAGCACGCGCTCCACCTCGCCGCCGAAGTCGGCGTGTCCCGGGGTGTCGATGATGTTGATTTTGTAGTCCTTGTAGATGACCGAAACGTTCTTCGAGAGAATCGTGATACCGCGTTCACGTTCCAGGTCGTTGTTGTCCAGAATCAGTTCGCCGGTCTGCTTGGCGTTGTCGCGCAGAACGTGTCCGGCAAGTATCATTTTGTCAACGAGCGTGGTCTTTCCGTGGTCCACGTGTGCAATAATGGCGATATTGCGTAGTTTTTGCATAGCTATGGATTTAACGCTGCAAAGGTAGCAATTTCTCGGTAAAATATGCTACTTTTGTTTTATTGATGATAAACGGGAATGCGCATGAAGCCAGCTTTTGAAATCCGTGAACGCAGCCGGGTCTACGTGGGACCCGTCGGCGACCTGCTTGCCGGAGCGCTGCCCGAGGGGCGCGTGGTGGTGGTGACCGATGCCACGGTCGAGCGCCTCTTCGCGCCGCTGCTCGCCCCCTACGAGCGGCTGTTAGTCGGTCAGGGCGAGGCCTCGAAGACGCTCCGCACGGTCGGCGAACTCTACGAGCGGCTCATCGACCTGGGGGCCGACCGTTCGACCTTCATCCTGGGGGTCGGGGGCGGCATCGTCACCGACGTGGCGGGGTTCGTTGCCTCGACCTACATGCGCGGCCTGCGCTTCGGCTTCGTGGCCACTACGCTGCTGGCCCAGGTCGACGCGAGTGTCGGCGGCAAGAACGGCGTGAACGTGGCCGGATACAAGAACATGGCGGGCTGCTTCGCCCAGCCCGACTTCGTTGTCTGCGACCCCGCGATGCTGCGCCCGCTGCCCGACCGGGAGTTCCGGGCCGGACTGGCCGAGATGGTCAAGGCGGCGCTCATTGCCGACGGCGACCTCTTCGCCGCGCTCGAGCGGAGTTCCTTTGCGGCGCTGCGCGAGGCTCCGGAGCAGCTCCGCGACCTCATTACGGCCGCCATCCGGGTCAAGGCCGACATCGTCGGACGCGACGAGCGGGAGCGGGGCGAGCGGCGCAAGCTCAATCTGGGCCATACGCTGGCCCATGCCATCGAGAAGTGCTCGGACCGCATGAACCACGGCGAGGCGGTGGCCGTGGGAATCGCCCTCATGGCGGGTGCCGCCCGGCAGCTCGGGCTGCTCGATGCGGCGCAGTGCGACCGCATCGTGAGGCTGCTCGAACGGCTGGGGTTCGACCTGCAGCCCCCCGTTCCTCTGGAGCGGCTGCTCCGCGAGGCGGGACACGACAAGAAGAACGAGCAGGGGACGCTCCACATCGTGCTTCCGGCCGGTATCGGCGACTGCGTGGTGCGCGACATCCCGACGGCGGAGTTTGCGACGCTCTTTACGGATGCCCGGTAGCGAAGGGCTGCCGGGGCTCCGAAGCATGGATGCGCCGGCAAGGGGGCATTGCGAAATATGGAAAAGAGGTCCGGCCGGCACGCATGCCGGCCGGACCTCTTTCTATCCGAAATGTTGTTGCGGAGCCCCGTTCACGAGGCCCCCGTTGAGGCTGCCTACTTCGCTCCCGCCGTCGCTTCGCCCGCAGCCGGCTCTTCGTCCGCGTCGGCATGCCGGATGGCAATCAGCTCGCTGCTGCTCTCCAGCTTCCCCTTTTTCGTCAGCTCCTCCTCGCGGACGACACCGATGCCGGGTGCGTACCAGGCTACGCGCCGGGACGCAAAGCTGAAGAAGAGGAAGCGGAAGCTGAATTTTTCCTGCAGTTTGAAGCAGGAGAAGCGCCCGGCGGGGGTCTCCAGCTCCTCGCGGGCGAGCACCTTGCGGTCGGTGATGTTGATGCGGAAGGAGAGTGACTGCTCCTCCTTGCTCACCTTCAGTTCGAGCCGTATGTCGGGGAGCTCCTCGCCCGGCGTCATGGCGAAGGGAATGCTGTAGGCATCGCCGCCCATGCCGAGGGTCATCCCCTGCAGCATCGAGGGGTCGATTCCCCGCAGCATCTCGTCCAGTTGCAGCACCATGTCGTTCTGCCGGACGAGCGTCGATGTGCTGAGGGCATTGCCGGAAGGTGTGCCCGAAGGGTCGAGCTCCTCTTCGGTGGTGTAGACCTTCAGCCCCTCGTCGGTCTCTTCACAGGAGAGGGCGAGCGTGCGTGTCTGGCCCGTGCGTGTGCCTGAGGCGTCGTATTGGGCATAGGTGAGTTCCGTTCCGGCCTCGGTGCAGCAGAGCGGTTGGGCCGAAGCCGCGGCGGCGAAGAGCAGCGCGGCCGTAAGAAGCAGCAGTCGTTTCATGCGGAGGCGTTTTTCGGGTATTGTGTCGTTTGAAAAACAAAGATAACAAAATGTGCCGGTTTTTCGGGCTGCGGTGCCTCTTTTTTACAGGATTAGCCTATGGCTCCGGCCTCCTGTACGACACGAGGGGCGCTGCCGCACGCGTGCGGCAGCGCCCCTCGGCTTTTCATCCGCTCCGACACTACCGGAGCAGGTCGGCCAGTTCGCGTTCGTAGGCCTTCCAGTCGGTGACGGGCTTCCGGGCCACACCCGACTCCATGGCGGCGCGGGCCACGGCCGTCGAGACGCGGACGAGCAGCCGCGGGTCGAGCGGCTTGGGGATGAAGTATCCGCGGCCGAATTCAAGATGGTCGATGTCGTAGGCCTTCAGAACCTGTTCGGGGACCTCCTCGCGGGCCAGTTCGGCCAGTGCGCGGGAGGCGGCGAGCTTCATCTCGTCGTTGATTTCCGAGGCGCGCACGTCGAGCGCCGCCCGGAAGATGTAGGGGAATCCCAGCACGTTGTTCACCTGGTTGGGGTAGTCCGAGCGCCCCGTGGCGAAGATGATGTCGGGACGCGAGGCGAGCGCCTCCTCGTAGGAGATTTCGGGTACGGGGTTGGCCAGCGCCAGCACAATCGGGTTCTGGGCCATCGTGCGGAGCATGGCTGAGGTTAGCACGCCCGGAGCCGAGACGCCCATGAAGACGTCGGCGTCGAGCAGCGCCTCGGCCAGCGTGGTGATGCGCCGCGAGGTGGCGAACTCGCGCTTCATGGGGTTGAGGTCCGTGCGGTAGGTCGAGACTACACCCTTGCTGTCGCAGAGGATGAGGTTCTGGGCCGGAATGCCCAGCTTGAGGAAGAGCCGCGCCGAGGCGATGGCCGCCGCACCGGCACCGTTGATGACCACGCGCAGCGCCGTCGTCTGCTTGCCGGCGATGCGGGCGGCGTTCATCAGCGCGGCGACGGCGATGATGGCCGTGCCGTGCTGGTCGTCGTGCATGACGGGGATGTCGAGTTCGCGGTGCAGCCGGGCCTCGATTTCGAAGCACTCCGGAGCCTTGATGTCCTCGAGGTTGATGCCTCCGAAGGTGGTGGCGATGTTCCGTACCGTGCGGACGAAGTCGTCGGGGTCGGTCGTGTCGACCTCGATGTCGAAGGAGTCGAGCCCCGCGAAGGTCTTGAAGAGCATCGCCTTGCCCTCCATGACGGGCTTTGCGGCCGCCGCTCCGATGTTGCCCAGCCCCAGAACGGCCGTTCCGTTGGAGATGACGGCCACCAGGTTGCCCCGGCCCGTATAGCGGTAGATGTCGTCGGGCGCGGCGGCGATGGCGCGGCTCGGGGCCGCCACGCCGGGCGAGTAGGCCAGCGCCAGGTCGTGCTGCGTGGTGTGGGGCTTGGTCGGCACGATGCCGATTTTGCCGGGTCTGGGTTCGCTGTGGTAGCTCAGAGCCTCGGCGTCGAGGGTCGTATCTTTTGCGTTCATCGTAGTGTGCGTTTTTTGAATTATATTTATTGAATATCACATAACGTGCCGGAGCCGAATTTATTGTGCGCTCCGTGTCGTTGCGGGAAAGCGCCGCAGCCGCGGCTGGACATCCCTCCATAAATTAGGAAAAGACCCGGAATCCCTTGCGGCCTTCGGCGGGCCGGGCGGGTTTTCCGGGTCATAAGATGCGGCGGACAACGTCGTGGGGGCGTTCCGCCGGGAGCTTTGCGCTGCATTGCGGAGCTCTTCGGAAGGAGCTATCCCCGCGTGCACCGCTCAGAAGAGCGAGGCGTCACCTCCGTGCGAAGAGGCGATGCCGAGGTGTTCGTAGGCCAGCGCCGTGGCTTCGCGTCCGCGGGGCGTGCGCTTGAGGAAGCCCTCCTTGATGAGGAAGGGTTCGTAGACCTCCTCGACCGTGCCGGCCTCCTCGCCGACGGCCGTGGCGATGGTGTTCAGCCCGACCGGACCGCCGTTGAACTTCTCGATGATGGTCCCCAGGATGCGGTTGTCCATCTGGTCCAGCCCGCGCGAGTCGATGTTCAGCGCCGAGAGGGCGAACCGCGTAATGGGGAGGTCGATGTGTCCCTCGCCCTTGACCATGGCGAAGTCGCGGACGCGGCGCAGCAGCGCATTGGCGATGCGCGGCGTGCCGCGCGAACGCAACGCCACCTCGTTGGCGGCCTCGTCGTCGATGGCCACGTCGAGGATGCGCGCCGAGCGTTTCACGATGCCGGCCAGCACCGGAGCGTCGTAATACTCCAGGTGGCACTGGATGCCGAAGCGCGCCCTGAGGGGCGAGGTCAGCAGTCCGCTGCGCGTCGTGGCGCCGATGAGCGTGAAGGGGGCCAGCTCAATCTGGATGGAGCGTGCCGAGGGTCCCTTGTCGAGCACGATGTCGATTTTGTAGTCCTCCATCGCCGAGTAGAGGTACTCCTCGACAATGGGGCTCAGGCGGTGAATCTCGTCGATGAAGAGCACGTCGCCCGGGTTGAGGCTCGTGAGCAGCCCGGCCAGGTCGCCCGGCTTGTCGAGCACGGGGCCCGACGTGACGCGCAGCTGCGCCCCCATCTCGTTGGCGATGATGTTGGCCAGCGTCGTCTTGCCCAGACCCGGAGGGCCGTGCAGCAGCACGTGGTCGAGCGAGTCACCCCGCATGAGCGCCGCCTTGATGAAGATGCGCAGGTTCTCGACGATTTTGTCCTGACCCGAGAAGGCGCCCAGCTCCTGGGGGCGTATCTTGTTCTCGAATTCGAGGTCGCTTTCGGTATTGCGTACGATAGACATGTCGCAAAGATACGAAAAGGTGCGCGCAAAGGCAAACACCGGGCAAAGTTTTCGCGCGGGGGGCTTCGTCTGAAGGCTTGTCCGCACTGCCGGTGGGGATAAGGTGCGGATAACGGGTGCGGATAAAAAAGCGGGCGCGGAGCACGGCTGCGGCCGAACTTCGCACCCGGGATGGTGCGCTGCCTCTCCGAAGAGGTCCCTGTCAGGGCGGTTATCGTCCCGTTCCGGTCGTTTCGGGCTCGATGCTGATGTACTTCACGTCGCCTTCGGGGGTGCGGGTACGCAGGTAGATGCCCTTCCGGCCGGTCGTCTGCGGGTCGAAGTCGCCGAGCCGGAACGAGGCGTACCCGTATCCGTAGTGGCCGTCGAGGTCCTTGCGGGCGTTGTGGCGGAACTCCAGCCCGACATACCCCTCGGGCGCCTCTTCGCCCGTCGTGGCCTCGTTGTTGACCAGATGGACCACGTGGGTCGTGAATCCCTGCGAGCGGAAGGCGAACTGGAGGGTCAGGTATCCGCCTCCGAGCTGCCAGCCGACCAGCTGAATCGGGTCATCGCCCATGAGGGCCAGGTCGGTGGGGGTCGTTACGGTCTCGACCTCCTTGGTCAGGATGTTCTCGATTTTGTAGAGCTCCACGTTGTAGTCGTAGCCCTCGAACGCTACGGGCAGGTAGTTGAACCAGATGAAGGCGCGCTGCCCCTCGACGGGCTCGTAGGCGATGATGCGGCTCTTGTCGCCGGCGTAGATGCTCCGGTTGCTGTCGGTGGTGAAGTAGTAGTTGTTCTCGCCGAGCGGATGGACGGTGGCCACGGCCCAGTAGCGTGCATAGTCGCCGTCCGAGTCGTTGCAGCCCTGAAGCGTCAGCGTCAGGGTGGCGACGAGCAGAAGTGCGAATCGTTTCATGTCTTTCAATTGTTTTTTCACCCCTATAACGGGACTGGGGGCGGAATACTGCATGTCGGATGTACGAAAATAGGAATTTTTTTCGGGACCGCGCAGTATTTTTGCCTCCGAAGCGTTTATTCCATTGGAAAAAGGAATGAAGACCGGGGAGCAGATACTGGCCGAAGGGTGCGGCAGGGGAGACAATGCGGCCCGCAGGGAGCTGTACGACCGTTACGCCGCTCTGCTGCTGGGGCTCTGTCAGCGTTATGTGGGCGACCGCGCGACGGCCGAGGATGTGCTCCACGACGCCTTTCTGAAGATTTTCGGCGCCATCGGCCGCTTCCGCTACCGGGGCGAGGGGTCGCTGCGGGCATGGATGGAGCGCATTGCGGTCAATACGGCGCTCGAGCATCTGCGGCGCGAACGCCGTCTGGGCGAGGTGCGGCTCGAGGAGAGCCGTGCGCTGCCCGCGGCCGCGGAGCCCTCAGACGACGAGGTGGCCCGCATCCCGCGCGAGGTGCTGCTGCGCCTTGTCGGCGAGCTTCCCGACGGCTACCGGACGGTCTTCAACCTCTTCTGCATCGAGGGATACCCGCACCGCGAGATTGCCGCCATGCTGGGCATCAACGAGAAGAGCTCCTCGTCGCAGCTGGCCCGGGCCCGGGCGCTTCTGGCGCGGAAACTCCGCGCGTGGTTGGATACGCATGAACTATGAAACGGAACAGGGATTGGACGGATGAACTGCGGCGCAGCGTGCGCGAAGCGGGGGTGCAGCCCTCCGAGGAGGTGTGGGCACGGTTGGAGCGTGAGCTCGGAGCAGCCCCCCGCCCCTTCGCGCCGGCGGACCTTCGGGACGCATCGGAGCGGAGCGGCCGCGGCGCCGGAGGCTCTCTGCGATGGCTGCGCCCGGCGGCTGCGGCCGCACTGCTGGCGCTGCTGGCCGGAGGAGGCTGGCTGCTTTACGACCGGAGCGGAGCATCCCGAGGCTTGCCTCCCGCATCCGGACCTCGCGACGGCGAGGTTGCGGCACTCGTTGCGGAGCCGGTATCGGGTTCGGCATCCGACGTCCGGTCGGTGCGGGGCGGAGCGGACGGGCAAGAGGATTCGAACCGGGACGTGATGATTTCTGCTGCGGAACGGAGCCCTTCAACGGGTCGGAGCAATCCGTCGCGGCAGGCTGCAGGGGCCGTAACATCCCGGAATGCCGGGATGGCGGAGCGCCTCCGTGCGGCTCTGCATTGGCCCGGGAGCGAGACGGAGTCCGTGCCGGCAGAGGGGGCACACGCGGAGAAGCCGCTTGGGACGGGGAGAGCCCGGGCTGAGCGTTTCATGGAACGGTCCCTCTCGAAGAAGCCGCTTTTGGCCGTGATGAGCCGCGTGGAGGCGCCTGTCGTGGAGCCGCTGCCGGCGCTGGCCGTGCGGAAGCAGGGTAGTGCCGCTTCCCCTGCAGTCTCTCCTGCAGCCTCTCCTGCGGCGGTCCCGGTTGCGGTTGGCCGCCCGACGCAGACGCCTCTGCGTTCCGAACCCTCCCGACGCGTGGAACCGTCCCGTCATCGGGAGCCTGCGGCGGACGGCAGGTCGGGGTATCCGCCCCGGCAGGAGGCGGCGTGGACGGAGCGGGATGCGGCCGCCGAGCGCGGCTCCCGCCGCATGTCGTTCGGCGCCTTTGCCTCGGGTGCGCCCGAGGCTGCCCGGACCACCGGTGCGGCTCCGCTCCCCGCAACCTACGCAGCACTGGTTGCTCCGGTGAGCAACGACGTGGTGTTGGACCACCGTTTCGAATACCCCGATAACTCCACATGTTCGTTCCGCCACCATCAGACGCTGAGCTTCGGCCTCTCGTTCCGCTATGCGCTGCCTTACGGGCTCTCGCTCGGCAGCGGAGTCAACTACTCGCTGCTGCGCTCCGACGTGAAGCTGCGCATCAGTTCGGAGGATGTGGGCCAGCAGCTTCACTTCATCGGCATTCCGCTGCGCCTCGACTGGCGCTTCCTCCAGCGCGGCGGCTTCTCCTTATATATTGGTGCGGGGGTGATGGCCGAGATGTGTGTCGCCGCCCGTTTTGGCTCGACGGCGGTGCACGAACCCGGCCTGCAGTGGTCGGTCGGCGGCGCCCTGGGTGCGCAGTATGACCTGAGCCGCCGCGTGGGGCTCTACTTCGAACCCGACCTGGCGTGGTACCTGACCCGGACGCGCCTTACGACCGCGAGGACCGATTCGCCGCTCGACCTCACGCTTCGTCTGGGCTTGCGCTTTTCATTCTGAAACAGCACACTTGCGTTTCCTTATGCTTTGCACCCCGTCTTCACAGGAGGCGGGGTGTCCGTTTGTGCTTATGATGTGTAAGAAGAGACGAGCAAACCGTACCGAAACTGTTACGGTTCGGATTAAAATTGATATTTTCTATTGCCCGTTCGATTTTTGTTATTATTTTTGTCGTTATAACATACGAAAGAGGCCATAAACGAAAAGCAGGCACTCGAAAGCGCCTGCTGTGTAGTCCCGAAAGGAATCGAACCTTTATCGTAAGAACCGGAATCTTATATTCTATCCATTGAACTACGGGACCGGGACTGCAAAGATGCAAAAAAAATTTTAATTACGCGAAAAAAATGCGAGAAAAAGAAAATAATTGGGAGCGTATCGAAGCCGTCATCAAGTGGGCGAACATGACTACCAACTATTTCGCCCGCTACATCGGCCTCGCGCGCGGAGAGAATCTCTACCAAATCAAGCGGGGCAACAACGGCATCTCGTTCGACGTGGCCAACCGCATCGTGGCCAAGTTCCCCCAAATCGACAAACTGTGGCTGCTTACGGGTGAGGGTCAGATGTTTGCCGACTCGCGCGAGCGGGGCGCCCGGATTCCCTTCTACGACGTCGATGTCGAACAGGGGCTCGCACAGCTCGCGCGGCTCAAGAGCGACGAATGGCTCTGCCTGTCGTTCGCCCGTCCGGTCGAGAGCGACTTCGCGATGGTCTACCGCGGTCGCGCCATGGGAGACTCCATCCCCCCCGAAACGGTCGTTCTGCTCAAGCGCATCGACCCCGAAGCGATTATTCCCGGCGAAGAATATGCGATTGTAAGCCGAAAAATTGTAACTTTGCGCATAGTACGTGCCGCCGAGCAGGAGGGTAAGCTCCGCCTGGTGGCCGTCAACCGCGCGAATTACGACGACATGCTCGTCGACATGAACGATTTGGATGCCGTTTATCGCGTGAACGGCAAGTTGATAATCAATTATTGAGCAAGATATGTTTTCAGGCATAGTGGAGCGTACGGCCGAGGTGGTTGCCATCCGCACGGACCGTCAGAACAAGGACTTTACGCTGCGGGCCGACTTCTGCAGCGAACTCAAAATCGACCAGAGCATCGCCCATAACGGCGTATGTCTGACGGTTGTGGACATCAAGGAGGACACCTATACCGTAACGGCGATGAAGGAGACGCTCGACAGGAGCAACCTCGGGCTGCTCCGTGTGGGTGATTTGGTCAACCTCGAGCGTTCGATGAAGCCCGATGCACTGCTCGACGGCCACATCGTTCAGGGACATGTCGACCAGACGGCCGTCTGCACCGAAAAGAGCGATGCCGACGGCAGCTGGTACTTCAAGTTCGAATACAAGCCCCAGGGCGGCGGTCTCTGCACCGTCGAGAAGGGTTCGGTGACGGTCAACGGCGTGAGCCTGACGGTCTGCGACTCGACCCCCACGTCGTTCCGCGTGGCGATTATCCCCTATACGTTCGAACATACGAACTTCTGCCGTATCGAGCCCGGTTCGGTGGTCAACCTCGAGTTCGACATCATCGGCAAGTATATTGCCCGTCTCATGCAAAACTACATGAAGTCATGAAAATCTGCATCAAAACCAAGGAGGGCGCTTCGCTGATTATTGGTCTGATTTCGGCCCTCTGCGTCGCCGCGTGCATGCTTCTGCTGCACGGGGTGTGGTGGATGGCGCTCTGCGCCGCGCTGATTGTCTTCGTGGTGATGGCGCTGCTGGCACTCTTCATCATCCGCAAATACGTCGCCTACAAGCTCAAGCCGATTTACTCGATTGTCCTCTCGCGCGACGTCCATACGCGCGAGGTGCTCTCTGAACTGCGCGACAAGCACGTGGAGAACATCGGCGAGGAGCTCACCGCCTGGGCCGACACCAACGACAAGGAGATTGCCCGTCTGAAGGAGGCCGAGCGCTTCCGCAAGCAGTATCTGGGCAATGTGGCCCACGAGCTGAAGACCCCGATTTTCAACATCCAGGGCTACATCTCGACGCTGCTCGACGGCGGGCTGGAGGACGAGCTGATTAACCGCAAGTACCTCGAGCGGGCCGAAAAGAGCATCGACCGGCTGATTAACATCGTCAACGACCTCGATACGATTTCGAAGCTCGAGAGCAACATGACGCGCATGAAGATGGAGCAGTTCGACGTGGTGGCGCTGGCCAAGGAGATTGCCGAGCAGGCCGAAATGGAGGCCGACCGCAAGCACATCCGCATCCAGGTCAAGGGGGCCGACAACCTCCCCTCGCCCTTCTGGGTGCTGGCCGACAAGCACTTCATCGGTCAGGTCTTCGTCAACCTGATTATCAACTCGATTCACTACGGCAAGGAGGGCGGTCTGACGCGCATCCGCTTCCGCGACATGCTCGACAAGATTCTCATCGAGGTCGAGGACAACGGCACGGGCATCGCCCGCGAGGACATTCCGCGCGTCTTCGAGCGCTTCTACCGCACCGACAAGGCGCGTTCGCGCGAGCAGGGCGGCACGGGCCTCGGACTGGCCATCGTCAAGCACATCATCGAGGCGCACGGCGAGCGGATATCGGTGCGCAGCGAGCTGGGCGTGGGCAGCACCTTCTCCTTCACGCTCAAGAAGGTCGATGTCTCGGACGTGAAATAAATCGTGCGGGAGCCGGGCGGCGGAGCGCTCCCGAGCTCCCGTTTCCGCAATCTGTCTGTCGGGGGACGCTGTCTCCCTTCTGGATGCGGCCCTTGACGCCGGCCTTGGCCGCAGTCGGGCCTGCGTCCCGCAAAAAAACTAATGTAGCAACTCTAAAACCCCGTTTTCTGTCGTGTTGAGTATCGTTTGGGATTTCAATCCCGTCTTCTTCCGGATTGGCGATTTCGATATCCGGTATTACGGACTGATGTGGGCGCTGGCAATTCTGGTCGGCGCCAAGCTGTTCGACAACTTCTGCAAACGCGAGGGGCTCCCTTCGAAGGTCTCGGAGTCGATTTTCATCTACGGCACGCTGGCCACCATCATCGGTGCACGCCTGGGCCACTGCCTCTTCTACGACACGATGGAGTATCTGAGCCGTCCGTGGACCATCATCACCGGCTTCCGCGACGGCGGCATGGCCAGCCACGGCGCCGCCATCGGCCTGCTCATCGGCTTGTGGCTCTTCTCGCGCAAGAACAAACTGCCCTACATCTGGTCGCTCGACCGCATCATGATTGCCGTGGGCATCGGCGGTGCGATTGTCCGCATGGGCAACCTCTTCAACTCCGAAATTTTCGGCACGGCGACCACCCTCCCGTGGGGCTTCGAGTTCGTGCGTTCGGCCAAGTGGGTGAACGAGTTTGCCCCCCAGGCGGTCCATCCCACCCAGATTTACGAGGCGCTCTGCTATGTGGCCACCTTTGCGCTGCTGGCATGGCTCTACTACCGGCGTGATTTGGTGCGTCGCCGTCCCGGGGTGCTCTTCGGCATCGGTCTGCTCGGCATCTTCCTCACGCGCTTCCTCATCGAATTCATCAAGACCGAGCAG
The DNA here is from genome assembly GCF_900290115.1 of Alistipes sp. Marseille-P5061. Classification (GTDB taxonomy): domain Bacteria; phylum Bacteroidota; class Bacteroidia; order Bacteroidales; family Rikenellaceae; genus Alistipes; species Alistipes excrementigallinarum. The sequence goes on along the minus strand of NZ_LT985748.1, from coordinate 556,342 downwards.
GAGTCCTTCGAGGTGGGCTGGGCGCTCGATATGGGACAGTGGCTCAGCATCCCCTTCATCCTGCTGGGCATCTACATGATTTACCGCGGCTATTCGCGTCCCGAGGTGACGGTGCAGTCGACGAAGAACCCCGCCGCAAAGAGCGCCGCGGCCAAACCCGAAAAGAAGCATAAGCGATGAACGGCAATTCGATGGTCGAGCAGGTCAACCGCCTGGTTGGCAATCTGCTCGCGGCAAACAGCGTGGTCTGGCTTCCCGATGTGGGCACGCTCCGCGTCGAACGTCAGGCGGCCCGGCGGCTCTCGCGCCGGGAGGTGCAGCCCCCCGTGCGGCTGGTCAACTTCTCCTCGCAGCGCAGCGGTGAGTCGCTCGTCGATGCCATTGCCCGTGCCGCCCGGTGCGACCAGGCGACGGCCGAGGATATCTATGCGCGCTGGCTCTCCCGCGTGCGGACCGAGAACGGAGTGGTGATGGAGGGGGTCGGCGAGTTGAAATTCAAGAACTTCACCCCCGACGAAGCCTTCGACCGCCGGCTCAACCCCCAGGGCCGCAGGCCCATGCGGGTCCACACGCCGCGCCGGCTCGACTGGAGCGTCTGGGTGGGGCTCGTTGCGGCGGTGCTGGCCGTCGGAGGGCTCGTCTACCAGTTCGGTCTGGAGCGCAATCCGCTCGATGAGCCCGAAGCGGAGTTCGTCGAGGCCTCCGTGCCGGCCGCCGGCGAGGCGCTCGCTGCCGGCTCCGTTGCGGAAGATGCAGCTGCCGGCGAAGGTGGGGTAGTTGCCACCGGGAACGATGCCGCTGCCGCAACCGGCAATGCTGCCGGAACGAATGCCGCCGTGGCACCCGCCGATGCGGCTGCAAAGGGGGCTCCGACCGGGGCTCCGGCTCCCCGTCCGGCCGAAGTGGCCAACCCTTCGGTTTCCGCACCTGCCGCATCCGCACCCGCCGCATCCGCACAGCCCTCTGCGCAGGTAGCTGCCGCGCCGGAGCCCGCTGCACCGGCCGGCGAGCCGCTCCGCATGACCTCGAAGCGTCACTATGTGGTGCTGGGTGTCTACTCGACGCTGGAGAATGCCGAACGGGCCGCCGCGATTGCCGCCAAAAAGGAGCCGGCCATGCGTTGTACGGTCTATCGCTTCGGCGGCAAGTTCATGGTTTCGCCCTTCGAGTCGGATGACGTCGAGGCGAGCCGTCAGTTCATGCGCGCCGGCCGCAGCGCCTTCCCGGAGATGTGGGTATACTCCGCAAAATGAGCCTTTCGGAGCTGATAATCAAAGTTGTCGACTGGTTTTACGTGAAGCCGGTCGCGGCGATTCTGCCCCGGCAGACCTACCGTTATGCCGTCTGCGGCGCAGTCAACGTCGTCTTCGGATGGGGATGCTACTTCCTGGCCTACAACTATCTGTTCGACAAGCAGCTGCTCGATTTGGGGCTCGTCGTGCTCACGCCCCACGTGGCCACGATGTTCTTCATCTTTCCGTTCACCTTCTTTTCGGGATTCTGGCTCAACCGCCACGTCGCCTTCCGCCGCTCGCCGCTGCCGCGGGACACGCAGCTCTTCCGCTACCTGCTCTCGGTGCTGGGCTCGGTGGTGGTCAACTACCTCTGTCTGAAACTTTTCGTGGATGTGTGCGGCTTCTGGGCAACCCCTTCGCAGATGCTGGCCTCGCTCATCACGATGGTCTACAGCTATCTGGCGGCCAAATACTTCACCTTCCGCCACGCCGCCGAGGAGTGACCTCCTCGCGGCTTCCCTTCTGATCGGATGATTAGGGCCGGTACGACGCGTCGGCCGCCGCTTTAGTGGCTCTTCCGCTCCTCGCGCAGCTTCTGCAGTTCGTACATCCGGTCGCGGAACTTCGCCGCAGCCAGGAAGTCGAGCGACTTGGCCGCCCGCTCCATGTCCGCCCGCGCCTTGTCAATCAGCGCGTCGATGTTCTCGCTCGCCGCGTAGCTCTTCTGGATGTCGGCCGCACTCATGTAGTGCTCCTCCGCAATGGGGTAGACCGTCGGCGTCGATTCGCCCGTGGTTCTGCCCGCCAGCAGCGTGCTCTGTCCCGAGCCGCTCTTCTGCGCCTTGCGGGGCAGCATGCCGTGCTCCATGTTGTAGCGCACCTGGATGTCGCGGCGGCGGTTGCTCTGCTCGATGGCGTAGCGCATCGATTCGGTGCAGGTGTCGCCGTACATGATGACGTTGCCCTGCGCATGGCGGGCGGCGCGGCCCGCAATCTGCGTGATGGAGCGCACGTTGCGCAGAAATCCCTCCTTGTCGGCATCGAGAATCGCCACGAGCGCCACCTCCGGCAGGTCGAGCCCTTCGCGCAGCAGGTTGACACCCACCAGCACGTCGAACATGCCGGCCCGCAGGTCCTCGAGAATCTGGATGCGCTCCAGCGTGTCGACATCCGAGTGGATGTAGCGGTTGCGCACACCCACGCGGTCGAAGTATTTCGACAGCTCCTCGGCCATCCGCTTGGTGATGGTCGTCACGAGAATCTTGTCGTCGTGCTTGACCCGGCGGTCAATCTCCTCCAGCAGGTCGTCTATCTGGTTGAGCGTCACGCGGACCTCGAGCGGCGGGTCCACAAGCCCCGTGGGGCGAATCAACTGCTCGACGACCACACCCTCGCTCTTCATCAGCTCCCAGTCGGCCGGCGTGGCGCTTACGTAGATGGTGGTGCCCTGCAGCTGTTCGAACTCCGAGAAGGTCAGCGGCCGGTTGTCCTTCGCCGCCGGGAGCCGGAATCCGTATTCGACCAGATTCTCCTTGCGGGCACGGTCGCCGCCGTACATGGCGTGCACCTGCGGCAGCGTGACGTGGCTTTCGTCGACCACCATCAGGTAATCCTGCGGGAAGTAGTCCAGCAGACAGAAGGGGCGCGTTCCGGCGGCGCGGCCGTCAAAGTAGCGCGAATAGTTCTCGATGCCGGGGCAGTAGCCCAGCTCCTTAATCATCTCCACGTCGTACTCCACGCGCTGCTTGAGCCGCTGCGCCTCGACCATGCGGCCCGACTGCTCGAAGAATTCGACCTGCTTGCCCAGGTCGAGGTAGATTTGCTGCACGGCCGAGTTGATGCGCTCCTTCGTGGTCACGAAGAGACTCGTGGGGTAGAGCGTCAGCGAGTCGAGCGAGTGGATGCGTTGTCCCGTGACGGGGTCGATGCTCTGGATGGCCTCCACCTCGTCGTCGTAGAACATCACCCGGAAGCACTGGTTGCCGAACTCTCCGAAGGCGGCCATGATGTCCACCGTGTCGCCGTTGACGCGGAACGTGGCGGGCTCGAGCTCCCGCTCGGTGCGCGTGTAGAGCGCCTCGACGAGCTTGTAGAGGAAGTGCTTGTAGCTCACCACCTGACCCACGCGGATGTTGATGGCCGTGGCGTGGAAGTCGGCCGGGTTGCCGCAGCCGTAGAGGCACGAGACGCTCGAGACGACGATGATGTCGCGCCGCCCCGAGAGGAGCGTGGCGACGGTGTTCAGACGCATCTTCTCAATGTCGGCATTGATGGAGAGGTCCTTTTCAATATAGGTGTCCGTCGAGGGGAGGTAGGCCTCCGGCTGATAGTAGTCGTAGTAGGAGACGAAGTACTCGACGGCATTTTCGGGAAAGAAGTTCTTGAATTCGCCGTAGAGCTGCGCCGCAAGGGTCTTGTTGTGGCTGAGCACCAGCGTCGGACGGTCGAGCCGGGCGATGACGTTCGCCACGGTGAAGGTCTTGCCCGAGCCGGTGACGCCGAGCAGGGTGTTGTGCTTCGAGCCGTGCTCGATGGCGCTCACGAGTTGGTCGATGGCCTCCGGCTGGTCGCCCATGGGGGCATAGTCCGATACAAGGTTGAAGTTCATGGGAGCAAAGTTAGTGAAGAATTCATAAAACGGAGACTCGCGCCCCATTATTTTGTCCGCGGCGCCCTCCGGACGGGGCGTCGCAGACGGCGGGCGCAAAGAAATCGGGAGCCGACGGTCGAGCTTTCTGAATTGTTTCGTATCTTTGCCGGTATGATTGACAGGGAAACGGTAGACCGTATCTATGCCGCCGCCAACATCGTGGACATCATCGGCGACTACGTCACGCTCAAACGCAAGGGTGTGAACTATACGGCGTGCTGCCCGTTCCACAACGAGAAGACCCCCTCGTTCATCGTCTCGCCGGCCAAGGGGCTCTTCAAGTGCTTCGGCTGCGGCAAGGGCGGCAATGCCGTCACCTTCCTCATGGAGCAGGAGGGCATCTCCTATCCCGAGGCGCTGAAGATGGTGGCCAAGCGCTACGGCATCGAGGTGCACGAGAAGGAGCTGACGGAGGAGGAGGTGCGGCGCAACGACGACCGCGAGTCGATGTTCGCGCTCAACAGCTGGGCCGCCGCGTACTTCGCCAATTACCTCCACAACGAGCCGGAGGGGCGCAGCGTCGGCTTGAGCTACTTCCGTCAGAAGCGCGGCATGACCGACGCCACGATTCGCAAGTTCGGGCTGGGCTTCTGCCCCGCCCGGGGCGACCGCATGTCGAAGGATGCCCTGGCGGCGGGCTACAAGCGGGAGTTCCTCCTCTCGACGGGCCTTTCGCTGGCGCGCGAGAGCGACGGCTCGCTCTACGACCGCTTCCGCGACCGGGTCATCTTCCCGGTTCACAATATTTCGGGACGCATCGTCGCCTTCGGCGGCCGCACGCTGCGCACCGATAAGCAGGTGGCCAAGTACCAGAACTCGCCCGAGAGCGAAATCTACAGCAAGAAGCGCGAGCTGTACGGCCTCTACTTTGCCAAGAAGGCGATTCAGCAGCAGAACTTCGCCATCATGGTCGAGGGCTACACCGACGTGATTTCGATGCACCAGGCCGGAGTCGAGAACGTCGTTTCGTCGTCGGGCACCTCGCTGACAACCGACCAGATTCGGCTGCTGGGGCGCTTTACGAAGAACATCACGGTCATCTACGACGGCGACTCGGCGGGCATTCACGCCTCGCTGCGCGGCATCGACATGATTCTGCGCGAGGGGATGAACGTGCGGGTGGTGCTGCTGCCCGAGCCCGAGGACCCCGACTCCTTCGCCAGGAGCCATACGGCCGAGGAGGTGCAGGGCTACATCCGCGACCACGAACGCGACTTTCTGGAGTTCAAGGCCGAGCTGCTGCTGAAGGATGCCCAGGGCGACCCCATCAGGAAGGCGGCGCTCATCGGCGACATGGTCACCTCCGTAGCCCAGATTCCCGACCCGATTCAGCGTTCGGTCTACATCAAGGAGTGCGCCCGCATCATGGACATCGACGAGAACCTCCTCATCTCGGAGGTGGCGCGCAAGCGCATCTCGACCACGGGCGACCGCGAGGCCGACGACTTCCTGCGGCGGCAGAGCGCGCGGCAGCGCTCCGAACAGGAGGTGCAGCCCGAGGTGCAGTATGTCCAGCGCGTCGAGGCGGGGAGCAGCACCGAGGCGCTCGAGCGCGAGCTGGTCAAGTACCTGCTCAAGTACGGCCACTGCTCGTTTGACTTCAAGGAGGGGCGCAACATGGTCCCCTGCAACGTGGCCGAGGTGATTTTCGCCGAGCTCGATGCCGACAACCTGAGCTTCCGCAACCCGCTCTACAACCAGATTCTGGCCACCTACCGCGAACACTGGCAGGAGCTGGGCACGGGGGTCGAGGTGCCGGTGCACTACTTTCTCAACCATCCCGACCCGGAGGTGTGCAACGCCTCGGTCGACATCCTCACCTCGGACGACAACTACGTCGCCTCGGAGTTGTGGAAGCGCAAGGAGGTGCATGTCGAGAGCGAGGCGGAGATGCTGGCCGTGGGGGTGCCCAAGGCGGTGATGCTCTACAAGTCGAAGGTTATCGATGGGTTCATCAAGGAGCTGCGCGCGCAGCTGGAAAAGGGAGACCTCAGCGAGGACGAGACCTCCGAAATCATGCAGCGCATGACGCGGCTCAATGCGGCAAGGGTCTCGATTTCCCACAAGTTGCAGCGGACGATTTTGTAGACGGAAGGCCGGGGTGATAAAAAAGGGGCGGAGGCCCGGCGGTGCATGCATTGGAGCACGCGACGTGTGCAAACAGAATAGATAAGGGTAGGACATGTACGGAACATATCCGGTGGGGAGCAGACTCCCCGGGCCGGACATCCGCCCCGAAGTAAAAATGACAACAATTGTGCCGATATGGCGGAACAGAAGAAGATAAACATACGCAACAAGCGCGCGACGTTCGACTACGAGATTCTCGAGGAGTGGGTTGCGGGTGTCGTGCTGGTGGGCACGGAAATCAAGTCGATTCGGGCCGGCAAGGTCTCGATGACCGACTCCTACTGTTATTTCGACAAGGGGGAGCTGTGGATTCGCGGCGTCAACATCGCCGAGTACGACTGGGGCACCTGCAACAACCATGCGCCGCGCCGCGACCGCAAGTTGCTGCTCACGCACCGCGAGCTGGAGAAGCTCGCACGTGCGTCGCAGGACCGCGGACTGACCATCGTCGGGCTGCGGCTTTTCCTCAACGAGCGGGGGCTTGCGAAAATTGTCATCGGACTGGCCCGCGGCCGCAAGTCCTACGACAAGCGCGAATACCTCAAGGAGAACGATGCGCGCCGCGAGATGGACAAGGCGATGAAGGCCTACAAACGGTAGCTGCGCCGCGCGGCGGCGGGGTGCACCCGTCGTCCGCGCGCACGGATGACGACACGGACAGGAAAGGATGACGGAAGATAGACGATTCAAGGCTCTGTTTTTCGATGTCGACGGAACGCTGGTGAGCTTCCGCACGCATCGGGTGCCCGACTCGGCCCGCGAGGCGCTGTGCGAGGCGCACGAGCGCGGCGTGAAGCTCTACATCGCCACGGGACGCGCGGCGAAGGACCTCGAGGTGCTCGAGGGGATTCCCTGCGACGGCGTGGTGGCGCTCAACGGTTCGCACTGCGTGGCGGGCGACGGCCGTACGGTGGGCAGCGTGCCCATCCCCCGCGCGGATTTCGAGCATGCGCTCGCCCTTGCCGGGCAGTGGGGCTTCTCGCTGGCCTTCGAACTCGACGAGGGGCTCTTTGTCAACCGCCTTTCGTCCGCAGCCGAGGAGTGGGCCCGCCTGGTGGCCCATCCCGTTCCGGTGGAGTGCGACCTGAGGGAGCTCTTCGAGCGGTGCGAATGCCGCCAGATGTGCTTCTTCTTCGATGTGGCGACCGAGCGGCGGGTGATGGCCGAGCTTCCGGGACTGGTGGCTTCGCGGTGGTGCCCGATTTTTGCCGACATCAATGTCGCGGGGACCAGCAAGGCGACTGGGCTCGAGCTCTTCGCCCGTGTCGACGGGTTCACCCCGGCCGAGACGATGGCCTTCGGCGACGGGGGCAACGATGCGGCGATGCTGCGCGCGGCAGGTGTCGGCGTGGCGATGGGCAACGGCTGCGAGGAGGCGCTGCGCGCAGCGGACTACGTGACCGCGTCGGTCGACGACGACGGTCTGCGCCGGGCCTTCGAACACTTCGGCATCATCGGCCGGTAGGGGCCGGCGAGTCCGCAACAAAAAAGTGTGAATGAAAACGAAACAATGAATATATGGCACTGATACTCTGTATTGAAACCGGTACCGACATCTGTTCGGTCGGAATCGCCAAGGATGGCGAGTTACTGTCGCTCCGCGAGAGCGACGAGGGGCGCGACCATGCGCGCAAGGTGGGCCTCTTCGTCGATGAACTGCTGCGCGAAACGGGCATTGCGCCCGACGAACTCGATGCGGTGGCCGTCGGCAAGGGGCCGGGCTCCTATACGGGGCTGCGCATCGGCGTCTCCTTTGCCAAGGGGCTCTGCTACGGATTGCAGATTCCGCTGCTGGCTGTCGGTTCGCTCGATGCTCTGACTGAGGTGGCCCGCGAGGATTACGAGGCGGGCATCATCCGGGTCGACGACTGGGACCGTGCGCTGCTCTGCCCGATGGTCGACGCCCGGCGCATGGAGGTCTATGCGCAGGTCTTCGACAGCGAGGGACATCCGCTGAGCGAGGTCTCGGCCGAGGTGGTCGGCCCCGAGAGCTTCGCCCGCTTCCGCAGCGAAGGGCGCCCCTTCGTCATCTTCGGCAACGGCGCCCACAAGTGCGTTGAGGTGCTGCCCGATGCCCGTCTGGTGGAGGTGACCCCCTCGGCGCGCGGCCTGGCGCGGCTGGCGCAGCAGGCCTTCGACGAGGGCCGGCGGGAGGATGTGGCCTACTTCGAGCCCTTCTATCTGAAGGATTTCGTCGTGACGACCTCGAAAAAGAAGCTCTTCTGAGTGCGCAAGCCGGGGCGACGGGCGGACGAGGCTCGGTCCGGAGCGGCGGTAATCCTGCCGCAGGAAATCAAACAAGCGGGAGCAAAACCCATCAGGGTTTTGCTCCCGCTTGTTTATCTGCCGGCTCCGGCTATTCGAGGTCGCTCAGCTGGGCCTTGAGCCGCTCCTTGAACGCTGCGCCGATGTAGGGCAGCGAGTCGACCTGTTCGAGCAGCTGCGCCTTGTTCTGCTCGTAGGCGCGCAGGTGCTCCGCGGCCCGTGTCGGCTCCTCGACGATGAAGTTCGGCGTCTGCGAGACGGTGAGGTACTCGGTGGGAAGCATGATGTAGGGCTCCTGGCGGCCCTGCTCGGCCTTGAACTCGACCGTCAGCGCGAGGCAGCGCCTGAAGATGCCGCTCTTGCCGTAGAGCTCCTTCTGGCGTGCAAGGTCCTGGGGGGCGAACTGCAGCTCGACCGCGAGCGGTTCGCTGCAGGCGACCTCGCCCGTATGGATGACCGGTGCGAGCGTGTAGGGGTCGTAGCTCCAGGTGCCGGCTTCGGGGAAGCGCGAATAGGGGAGTTCGCGTTTGCCGATGCGCACCTTGGCGGGCGGGAACTGGGCCGGGAAGCGCAATTCGTAGCTCCGGCGTGCGGGGGCACCGTCGTAGCTGCCTCGGCGTGCGCCGATGAGCACCCGTATGCCTTGTTCGCTCTGTCTCTGAAGGATGTGCGTCGTGGCGTACTGCCCCTCGGTGTAGGCCGTGCTGTTGCCGTCATCCTCGTAGTAGTCCAGCTCGCCGTCGGCCCCCGGGATGAACTCCAGCACGAGCGTGTCGCACGGCTGCTGGAGGTTTCGGACCGTCGGGGGATTCATCGGCACGATGGACCCGGCGCGGAGATACCACGGATTCTCGGCGAGCGTGTAGTGGAGCGTGTCGCGGCGGTTGCCCTCGTGCATGGCTCCGGTGGCGCAGTCGTACCACCGCCCTGCGGGGAACCAGACCGTGCAGCGCGCCAGCCCCGTGACGCTGTCGACGGGTTCGGTGACGGCCGTGGCCAGAATGTCGTCGCCGAACATGTACTGCCCGCGGGCCCGGTAGGCCTCCTCCTCTTCGGGTGAGTCGTAGTACATCGGGCGGCAGATGCCTACGCCCGTGTCGTAGTTCTGGCGGGCGGCGTTATAGATATAGGGTGCCAGCGTGTAGCGCAGCCGGATGGCGTCGCGCATGGTGAAGAGGTAGTCGGGGAACATCCAGATGCAGCGCTCGATGCGGGAGTCCTTCGTGGCGTGGGTCTTGAAGATGGGGGTGAAGACGCCGTACTGCAGCCAGCGGGTGTAGAGCTCGGGGTCGGTGGCTTGCTGGTTGCGGTGGAACATGTGGCCGCCGATGTCGTGGCCCCAGTATCCGTAGTTGACGTTCGAGGCCGTAGCCGTGAAGTAGGGCAGGTAGGCCAGCATCTGCCACGTGGCGTAGGTGTCGCCCGAGAAGGCCAGCGGGTAGCGGTGGCTGCCCAGCCCGCCCCAGCGGTGGTAGATGAAGGGGCGCTGCGCGGGGTGTGCGAGCCGTGCATGCTCGAAGAAGGTGTGGTTGAGCCAGAAGGTGTTCGAAAGCCCCGGCGTGAAGCGGCTCTCCTTCCACTGCTGCCAGTCGAGCCACCAGAAGTCGACGCCGAGCCGCTCCATCGGCTCCAGCACGCACTTGAAGTAGGTGTCGGCCCACTTCTGCTCGTCGATGTGGAAGGGAATGCCCTTGCCCGGCTCCGTCCAGCCGTACTCCCGGGCAAAGGCGTCGTAGACCTCCTCGTTGGGCTGGATGCCCGACGCCGGATGGAGGTTGAGCGCCGTCTTCAGCTGCTCGCGGTCGGTCCAGCGGAGGAAGTTCTGCGGCGAGGGGAAGAGTTGCTTCTGCCACGTGTAGCCGGTCCAGCCTACCCGCTGCCCGTACTCGTCGAGCGTGGGGTCGTTCTTGCGCAGCCCCCAGGTCTCGTGCCAGTCCATGTCGACAATCAGCACGTCAATCGGGATGTCCAGACTGCGGAGCTTCTGCACCAGGTCGACGAACTCGTTGTCGGAGTACTGCCAGTAGCGGCTCCACCAATACCCGAACGTATACCTGGGGGGCATCGGCGCACGGCCGGCGACGAGCGCATAGTCGGCCAGCGCCTGACGATAGTCGTGGCCGTAGGCGAAGATGTAGAGGTCCTGCCGCTCGCCCTCGGGACGGGGGGCCACCCACCGGCCCCAGGCCGAACTGTCGGGCGTCAGCACGTGGCGTTGGCTGTCGTCCACCACGGCCCAGCCCGAGCGCGAGAGGATGCCCTGCTCGAGGGGCTCCTTGAGGCGGTCACCGTCCGCGCCGTCGAGCGTCCGCGCCGTACCCATCAGGTTGAGCGAATCCTCCATGCCGGGGTGCCAGGCCACCTCCTTCTTGCCGATGCGGAAGGCCACCTCGAGGTTGTCGGCCGTAAAGGGGCCGTCGTCTTTGAGGTAGGTCAGCCGCAGGGCCGAGGTGATGAGCGTGAGGCGCTTCTTGCTCTCGCGCACGTTGAAGTCGGGCACCTTCGTCTCGCGGTTGACGAAGGTGAGCGTGGCGCGGTCCTCGAAGCGGCCGTCCTGGCTCCACTCCATGCGGATGAGGCGGGGTGTGAGCACCGTAAAGCGGGCATTGCCGCAGACGACCACGGCGTTGGGGTCGGCCTTTGGATGCTCGGCCGCCGAGGCTCCAGGCAGGAGCGCCAGCGTGGCGGCAAGCAGAATAAGATGCAGGGGTTTCATGTCGGGAGTATCATTTATCCCTACAAAGATACGAAAAAATAGAAAACGAAACGCATCGCTGCACGTAATTTTGCAGCGATGCGTTGCTGTCTGCCGGTGAAAAGCGGCGGAGCTACCCGCGTTGGGCCGGGTCGGCGTGCGAAGCCTCGTCGGGCAGTGTGCGGAGCTCCTCGTCGGCGGGCTGCTCCTCGTCCGTAGCGCCGGCTGCCTCGAGCGTGCGGGCCGACTGCCGCCGCTTGGTCGGCAGCCCCAGCCGCCGCAGCCGCTCGCCCGTGCGGACGATGTTGTCGTTGCCCGTGTGGAGCCGCTTGTAGGCGTCGTCGTAGGCCTCGCGCGCCTTGCCCAGCGCTGCACCGACCCCCTCGAGCGACGTGGTGAAGGCGACCAGCTGGTCGTAGAGCTTGGTGCCGTAGGTGACGATGTCGGCCGTGTTGCGGCTCTGGGCGTTGCGCTTCCAGAGGTCGTCCACCAGCTTGAGCAGCGCGAAGAGGTTGGTCGGCGACGAGATGATGACCTTCTTTTCGTAGGCGTCCGCCCAAATCGTGGGGTCGTTCTGCAGCGCCGTGAGGAAGGCCGGCTCGTTGGGAATGAACATGATGACGAAGTCGGGCGACTCGACCGGGGGCTGCACCTCCCGGCAGACGAGCCGCTGGTACTCCTTGCGCCCCAGTTCGGTGACGTGCTGCCGCACCGAGGCCAGATGGGCCGCCAGGTGGCGCGCCCGCTCGGCCTCGCTCTCGGCCGAGGTGTAGTTGACGAAGGCCGTCAGCGAGACCTTCGAGTCGATGACGATGCACTTCCCCTCGGGCAGCCGCAGCACCACGTCGGGGCGGCGGTTGTTCCCCGCCTCGTCCTTGATGTTGAGCTGCGTCTGATAGTGCACGCCGCGGATGAGGTTCGAACTGTCGAGAATCGTTTCGAGAATCACCTCGCCCCAGTCGCCCTGCACCTTCGAGTTGCCCTTCAGCGCGTTGGTCAGATTGGTGGTCTCGGTGGTGATGCGGCGGTTGAGCTCCATGAGGTTCTTCAGCTCGTTGTGCAGCGCGCCGCGCTCCTCGTTCTCGTGGCTGTAGATGCGCTCGACCCGCTCGCGGAACTCGGCGATATTCTCCTTGAAGGGCTTGAGCAGCAGGTCGAGCGATTCCTTGTTGGTCTCCTTGAAGCGGCGCGACTGCTCGCCCAGCACCTCGTTGGCCAGGTTCTGGAACTGGAGGCGGAGCCGCTCCTCGCTCTTCTCGCGCTCGGCCTGCTCGGCGGCGCGCTCCTCGGCCGAGCGGCTGCGCAGGGCCTCAATCTCGGCGGCGGCACGTTCGCGTTCGGCCGCAGCCCGCTCGCGCTCGGCGGCCAGCGTGGTTTCGACGCGCATGCGCTCCTCGAAGCGGGTGCGCGCTTCGGCTTCGGCACGGGCGCATGCCTCGAGTGCCTCGGCCTTCTCGCGGTGCAGCCGTGCGACGTCGCGCCGCAGCAGCAGCACCGCCACGGCCAGTGCTCCGGTGGCCAGGCAGAGCACGACGATTGCAATGACAAGTATGGTGTTCATACATGCAAAAGTAGTGAATATTTCGCTTCGGCAACCCCCTCTCCGCCCCTTTTTGTCGCCGCCTCGGCTCCTGTCTCGAGCCTCGGCCTCTACGGCACGCCGGAGCTGCCGCATGCTCTTCGCCGTCGGGCGCAGGTGACCGGTTCGGGTCGTGCAGCTGCCCGAGCTGCACCTTTCCGCCCGCCGGCGGCGGAAAAGCCGGGCGAATCGGGCGGCCGGCACTTGCAGAGCCGGATTTGTTCGCTATCTTTGTAGCAGCAACCTTAAAAAACGACCAACCATGCAAAGAATCATAGCACCCTCGATGCTCTCGGCCGACTTCGGCCATCTGGACCGCGATACGCGGATGATAGACCGCAGCGCCGCCGAGTGGGTCCACATCGACGTCATGGACGGGGTCTTCGTCCCCAACATCTCGTTCGGATTTCCCGTGCTGAAGGCCATCCGCAAGGCCACGGGCAAGTTCCTCGACGTCCATCTGATGATTGTCGAGCCCGAAAAGTACGTTGCCCGCTTCGCCGAGGCGGGGGCCGACCTGGTGACCTTCCACTACGAGGCGACGTGCGACGTGCACGGCTGCATCGAGCAGATTCGCCGCAGCGGCGTTCGGGTGGGCATCTCCATCAAGCCGGCCACCTCGGTCGACGTGTTGTGCGACCTCCTGCCGCTGGTCGACGTGGTGCTGGTGATGAGCGTCGAGCCGGGCTTTGGCGGACAGTCCTTTATCCCCGAATCGCTCGACAAAATCGCCCGCCTGCGCACGCTGGTGCAGGAGCAGGGGCTCGAGACGCTTATCGAGGTCGACGGCGGCATCTCGTCGCGCAACGCCCGTGCGGTGTTCGATGCCGGTGCCGAGGTGCTCGTGGCCGGCAGCGCCGTCTTCGCCGCCGCTGACCCCGAGGCCGAAATCGAGCGGATGCTCTGCGTCTGAGCCTGCATCCCGCCTGCCGGCCTCCGGCCCCGCCTCTCGTTTTGTCGCCTTGCGGGGTGATTTCCGCTTCGCCGGGGGCGGATTGTCGGGAGAAATCGCTACCTTTGCGCTGTTTTTATTCCGATTATGATTTCGCTGGACAATCTTACCGTAAGCTACGGGGGCTGGACCCTCTTCGACAATATCTCGTTCCTGATTAACCCCAAGGACCGCATCGGTCTTGTGGGCAAGAACGGAGCGGGCAAAACCACGCTGCTGCGCATCATCACCGGCGAGCAGCTGCCCACCTCGGGTGCCGTGACCATCAACGGCGAGTGCACTATCGGCTATCTGCCCCAGACGATGCGCGTGGCCGACACCACGACGCTGGTCGAGGAGACGGCCAAGGCCTTCGACGAGGTGTTGCGCCTCGAGGCCGAAATCGCCTCGCTCACGCGCGAAATCGCCGAGCGCACCGACTACGAGAGCGCCGCCTACGAGCAGCTGCTTCACCGGCTCAACGACGCGCAGGACCGCTACCACATCCTCGGCGGCGAGACGCGCGACGCCGACATCGAGAAGACGCTGCTCGGTCTGGGCTTCCGCCGCGAGGATTTCGGCCGCGCGACGAGCGAATTTTCGGGTGGCTGGCGCATGCGCATCGAGCTGGCGAAGCTGCTGCTGCGCCGCCCCTCGATATTCCTGCTCGACGAGCCGACGAACCACCTCGACATCGAGTCGATTCAGTGGCTGGAGGAGTACCTGCGCAACTACAACGGCGCCGTGCTGCTCATCTCGCACGACCGCGCCTTTCTGGACAACGTGACCACGCGCACGGTCGAGCTCTCGATGGGCAAAATCTACGACTACAAGGTTCCCTACTCGAAATACGTCGTCCTGCGCGCCGAGCGCCGGGCGCAGCAGCTGGCCGCCTACGAGAACCAGCAGCGGATGATTGAGAAGACCGAGGAGTTCATCGAGAAGTTCCGCTACAAGCCCACCAAGTCGAACCAGGTGCAGTCGCGCATCAAGCAGCTGGACCGTCTGGAGCGGATTGAAATCGAGGAGGAGGACCTCGCGACGCTCAACATCAAATTCCCGCCCGCCCCCCGCTCGGGGCAGATTGTGGCCGAGGTCCGCGACGCCGGCATGTCGTTCGGTTCGAAGCATGTCTTCAGCGGCGCCAACTTCACCATCGAGAAGGGCGACAAGATTGCCCTGGTGGGGCGCAACGGCGAGGGCAAGACGACCATGGCGCGCATGCTCATCGGTCAGCTCACGCCCACCGAAGGCTCCATCCGTCTGGGTGCCAACGTCAACATCGGCTACTATGCCCAGAATCAGGACGACCTGATGGATGGCGACTTCACGGTCTACGATACGCTCGACCGCGTGGCCGTGGGCGATATCCGCACCCGCCTGCGCGACATCCTGGGCGCCTTCCTCTTCCGCGGCGAGGATATCGACAAGAAGGTCAAGGTCCTCTCGGGCGGCGAGCGGGCGCGTCTGGCCATGGCCCGCATGATGCTCGAACCGCGCAACCTGCTGGTGCTCGACGAGCCGACGAACCACATGGACATGCGCTCGAAGGATATCCTGAAGAGTGCGCTGATGAAGTACGACGGCACGGTGGTGGTTGTTTCGCACGACCGTGAATTCCTCGACGGCATGGTTCAGAAGGTCTACGAGTTCCGCGACGGCGGCGTGAAGGAGTATCTGGGCGGCATCTACTACTTCCTCGAGAAGCGCAAGCTCGAGTCGCTGCAGGAGATTGAGCGGCGCGACGCGCCGGTGGCGAAGACGGTGGCAGCACCCAAAACCGCGAAGGGAGGAACGGAGCCTGCCGCGGCGCCGCTCTCGGGCAAGGCCTCCTACGAGCAGCGCAAGGAGCAGGAGAAGCTGCTGCGCAAGCTGCGCAAGCAGGTGGAGGGCATCGAGGCGGAGTTGGCCGACATCGAGCGGCAGATTGCCGAATACGACGCCCGCTTTGCAGCCGGCGGCGCGTACAACGAGGCCGACTTCAAGGCCTACAACGACCTGAAGGCGCGCTACGACCACCAGATGCACGAGTGGGAGAAGGCCTCCTACGAGCTGGAAATTACCGAAGGCGAGTAGCTCCGCCGGGGGCGCTCATCCCGCACCGCCGCATGCTGCAGGCATCGGAGCGGGCCGCCCCGGAAACTCCATATCCCGAAACCGCGAAAAACACCAAACGACGATGGAAAATATCATTTTCGGAATACGCCCCGTGGCCGAGGCCATCGAGGCGGGCAAGCAGATAGAGAAGCTCTACATCCGCAAGGGTGCCGAGGGGGCGCTGATGACCGAACTGCGCGACCTCTGCTTCCGCCACCGGATTCGGGTGCAGGAGGTGCCCGTCGAGAAGCTCAACCGGCTGGTGCGGGGCAACCATCAGGGGGTCGTGGCGCAGATTGCCGCCATCGAGTATGTCGAGCTCAACGACATTCTGGAGCGGGTGCCCGACGACGAGACGCCGCTGGTGGTCCTCTTCGACGGGGTGACCGACGTGCGCAACTTCGGCGCCATTGCCCGCTCGGCCGAGTGCGCCGGGGCCCACGGCCTCATCGTGCCGCTCAAGAATGCGGCGCCGGTAAATGCCGAGGCGATTCGCTCGTCGGCCGGGGCGCTGACGACCATCCCGGTCTGCCGCGTAGGCTCCATCCGCAATACGCTCAAGCTGCTCCAGACGGAGGGCTTTCAGGTGGTCGCCGCCACCGAGAAGAGCCGCAAGCTGCTCTACGACGCCGACTTCCGCCGTCCGACGGTCATCGTCATGGGGGCCGAGGATACGGGCATCTCGAAGGAGGTGCTCAAGCTCTGCGACGAGCAGCTGGCCATCCCTCTCATCGGCCACATCGAGTCGCTCAACGTCTCGGCCGCGGCTGCCGTGATGCTCTTCGAGGTGGTCCGCCAGCGCATCGGCCAGTAGCCGTTTCCGCGTGCGGACAGTTCGCGTGCGCACGCTTTCGGGTGAGGCCCTTCCGGGTGTATCCTGCCGCTGCGGAGCTGTTGCGGGTAGCAGGGTAGCACACCCATGTGGGCGAGGGCTGTGTATCCCGCACACGAACAGAACATCCGATAACCCATAACCCAAGTGAATATGGAGCTGAAGCAGAAATTCCGAAACGGGCTGAAGGCGCTCCGCGAAGGGGCTGTCTCCGTCGTTCGCCGCCATCCGGTGGAGCTGGTGCTCTTGCTGGCACTCACCGTTACGATGCTTGTCTATCTCGAGCGGGAAGATACGCCCGCCTCGTGGGTGACCCTTCTGGGGTGGAGCGCGCTCGTGCAGCTCATTGTCAACCTGTTGGTCGGGCAGGGCCCCTGGCGCCGCATCTACTGGGTCGTCTGGCTGCCGTTCGTGCCGCTGGCGCTCTGGCCGGGGCTCCCCGAGTGGCTGACCACGCCGCGGGGACTCGTCACGCTGCTGGTGCTCACGCCGCTGGCGCTGCTCGCCTGCCGCCGTGCGCGGGAGAACCGGCAGTTTGTCTCCGACGTGGCGGTCTACCTGCGCTCGGCGGTTCTGGCGATGCTTCTCGCGTATGTTGCATACGGACTCTTCGAGGCGATTCTCTGGTCGACGGTCGTCATCTTCGGCTTCTCGTCCGATTCGGACGCATGGGTCGCCCGCCTCTCCTTGTGGCTCGAGATACTGAACCAGTTCTTCGTGGTGCCGGTGCTCTTTATGATGATGCTCGACCGCTGGCTCCATCGCGGCGTCTCCGGGGGGCGCATCCTTGAGGTGATGCTCAACTACATCTTCACGCCGGCCGTGGTCGCCTATGCGGCCATTCTTTACCTCTACCTGCTCAAGATTCTCTTCACGTGGCGGCTGCCCGACGGCGGTGTGGCCTATCTGGTCTTCGGCTTCACCATTGCGGCGCTGCTGGTCAAGGCGCTGCGCGAACTGCTCGCGCGGCGGACGCTCGACTGGTTCTACGACCGCTTCAGCTTTCTGTCGCTGCCGTTTGTCGCCTTGTTCTGGGTCGGCGTAGCACGGCGTGTGGGTGAATACGGACTGACCGAGATGCGCGTCTGGCTGCTGGCAAGCGGTGCGGTGATGTCGTTCTGCGTGCTGCTCTTCCTTTCGCGCCGGGCGGGACGCTACCTGTGGGTTGTGCTGGCGGCCATGGTCACGGCGGCCATGCTGCTCTACATTCCGCCCCTCGAACCTGCACGCCTTGCCGTTCGTTCCCAGACGCAGCGCGCCGAGCGTGCCGCTGGGCGGCTGGGCATCCTCACCGCCGGGGGACGCATAGACCTGGCCCGGTTTGAGGCCGACACGACGCAGCGCCGCACGTGCCGCGACCTTTACGAGGCGCTCGATTACCTCGAATACCGCGATACGCTCGCCATGGGCCGCTTCGGGGTCACCCCCGACGAGTTCCGCCATGCGGTTCCCTTTGCCCTTGAGGAGGAGTACGTGACGGAGGCCGGAACCGGAGAAGAGGAGTGCTGGGTGACGCCGTCGTCGAGCCGTCGGATTGAGGGAATTGACCGTTTCAGAACCTTCTATGCCGATTTCGACTATGCGAACGGCAGCTCCGGAGGCTTCTTTGTCCAGGATACGCTGCGCCTCGCCTTCGGCGATGACCGTCCCGATTTCCGGATTACGGGCGGCGCGTTGATGGAGCAGATGCTCCTGCGGGTGCACCTCGATGCGGCAAGCGCTACGGAGGAGGACTTCGAGCGTGAGAAGGACCGCATGCTCTTCTACGAGGATGACGACATTCTGATTCTCTTCTCGAGTGCCTGCTTCCGCCGCGATTCGGTCTGGAGGCTCGACCATGTTGCGGTCGACTGCGCCATGACCCGATAACCCTCCGACAACCAGACCGTCCGATGACCGAGCAGTGCACCATCATCCATCCCCGTCTGGGCGAGGTGACCCTCGCCCGCACCTCCCGTGCGCGGCGCGTCACGCTCTCGGTGCGGCCGTCGGGGGCCGTGCGGCTCTCCTATCCGTGGCGTTTCGCCCAGGCCCGGGCGCTTGAGTTCCTCGAGTCGAAGGTTGCGTGGGTCGAGGCGGCGCGCGAGCGGATGGCCCGCCGGCAGCCGGCCCTGTCGCCCGAACTGTCGGACGAGGAGCGTACGGCGCGCATCGAGGAGCTGCGCCGCGCCGCCCGCGAGGACCTGCCGCCGCGCATCGAGCGCTGGTCGCAGCTCACGGGCCTCCGCTATACGAAACTTACCATCCGCGCCTCGCGCTCGAAGTGGGGGAGTTGCACGGGGCAGAACCACATCTCGCTGAGCCTCTTTTTGATGACCCTTCCGGAACATCTGCGCGACTTCGTCATTCTCCACGAACTCTGCCATACGCTCCACCACAACCATTCGCCCCGCTTTCATGCGCTGCTCGACCGTCTGGTCGGCGGACACGAAAAGGCCCTCAACCGTGAGTTGAGGGCCTATACGACCGGTCGTTGAACCGACCCGGCCGGTCTCCCTCCGCCTGCCGGGCCGACCGGCAGGCGGATTGTCTGTTATCGGGTCGAATCTACCGACATCTTTTCGCGGCGCCAGGTCGTTGCGCAGAAGAGCGTGGCGAGCAGCGAGCCGATGACGAAAATCCAGAAGGTGGCGTTCCAGCCTCCCGCGCTGCTTTCGGCCACCGAGCCGATGACGATTTTGGCCAGCAGTGCATCTCCGAACAGATAGCCGAAGAGTCCGACGAAGCCGGCAGCCGTACCGGCGGCATTCTTCGGTACGAGGTTCAGCGCCTGGATGCTCACCAGCGCCACGGGGCCGTAGATGCAGAAGCCGATGACGCAGAGCGCCACGTAGACAATCGTGCGGCAGATGGCCGTCGGGTCGCCTCCGAAGCCGCCGGCGAGCAGCTGGGCCACGGCGGCAGCCTTCCAGTAGAGGAGGATTCCGAGCAGCACCAGCACCATGTAGAGCACGTTGGCCGGAGCGCAGCGCCCCTTGAAGAAGCGGGCCGAAATCCAGCCGCAGATGAGCGTGCCCGGCACACCGGCATAGTTGTGGAGCGAGAAGGCGAGGTTGCTCTGCGAGGCGTCCATGATGTTCATCTCCTGCAGGTAGACCGGAGCCCAGTCGCTGATGCCGTAGCGTACCAGATAGACGAAGGCGTTGGCCAGCGCGATGAGCCAGAGAATCTTGTTCTTGAAGATGTAGTCGACGAAGAGGCGGCGGAAGGGAATCTTCTCCTCCTCACCCTTGGCTGCCTTGACGGGCGAGTAGTCGTTGCGGTACTCGTCGATGGACGGCAGACCACACGACTGCGGCGTGTCGCGCAGCGCCCACCAGCAGAAGAGCGCCAGCAGCAGGGCGATGCAGCTCGGGAAGATGAAAGCGGCGCGCCAGGTGTCACCCCAGCCCAGCGCCACGAAGAGCCCCACACCCAGCGTGACGAGCAGGCCGAGCGACCCGCTGCCAATCGTGTGCGAGGTGTTCCAGACCGACATCTTGAAACTTCGCTCGTTTTGCGAGAACCAGTGTGCCATGATGCGGCCGCAGGGAGGCCATCCCATGCCCGAGAGCCAGCCGACGGCCAGCATCAGGATGAAGACCACCGTGACGTTGAGCCCCGGATTGGTGTGGCTGTAGGGGAAGAGTCCCGTGCCAATCATCAGCAGCGAGGAGAGAATCAGTCCGACGACCAGGAACTTGCGGGCGTCGGAGCGGTCCGAGAGGCTTCCCATGATGAACTTGCTGAAGGCGTAGGCAATCGAGATGGCCGAGCCGGCGATGCCGACGCTTGCCTTGTCGAGCAGCCCCGCCTCAATCATGCCGGGTGCGGCCAGCGAGAGGTTCTTGCGGACCAGGTAGTAGGCTGCGTAGCCGATGAAGGCGCCCAGAAAGACGCGCAGACGCATCTGGCGGTAGCGCTTGTCGATTTTGTCGGCCGGAAGAAGAGGCTTGGCGGCCGGTGGATTGAAAAAGCTGAACATGAGTCGGGTTTTCGTTCGAACGGGTCCGGCGGAACAATCCGGCGGACCCGTATCGGTTAATCGTTAATTGTAGAGGTACGGAAAGGTCGGTTATTTCTGCTCAAAGATATAACCTTTTGCCAATTCCGTAAACTTTTTCACCTGCTCTTCTTCCCAGGCCTTGTCGCGACCCAGCTCGCGGGCTACGACGGCGGCAACCTTCGGAGCGGCAGCCATCGCCTCGCGGGCGTCGACGAAGAGCATGCGCACGCGGCGTGCCAGCACATCCTCGAGCGTCATGGCCATCTCCTCGCGTACGGCCCATACGACCTCGGCCATCGTGTAGTCGAACTTGGGCGAGAGCTTCTCGCCGAGCTCGGGATTCTGACGAATCAGCTCGAGAATTTTCGGCTCGTCGCTTCCGTAGACATACATGTGGTCCTTGAGGTTGGGTTTCGGGCGGTAGCCGTGGATGTGGAGCTTCTTGGTGACGCACTTGCGGGCGGGAAGTCCCGCTACCTCGATGGCGTGGTCGACCGTATCCTCGGCCATGAGGCGGTAGGAGGTCCACTTGCCGCCGGTGATGGTCACCAGACCGTTGTCCGAGACGATAATCTTGTGGCTGCGCGAAATCTCCTTCGTGCTCTTGCCCTCCTTCTTGGGTGCGGCCAGCGGGCGCTGTCCGGCAAATACCGAGAGGATGTCCTTGTAGGTCGGTGCGGGGTTCATGTAGAGGCCAGCCGTTCCCAGGATGAAGTCAATCTCCTCCTTGAGCGGACGGGGCTCCTCCTCGGCCTTCGGGCGCACGATGTCGGTCGTACCCACGACCACCTTGTCGTGCCAGGGCACGGCGAAGAGCACGCGGCCGTCCGAGGTCTTGGGGACCATGATGGCGTAGTCGCTCTTGAGGAACTTCATGTCGAGCACCAGGTGCACGCCCTGGCTCGGGGTCACCATCTTGCGGTGCTCGGGGCTGTCCATGTGCATGATGTCGTCGACGAAGCAGCCGGCGGCATTGACCACGCTGCGGGCATTGAGCTGATAGCTCTCTCCCGTGAGGTTGTCGGTGAAGGTCACTCCGCTGACGCGCCCCTCGGCGTTGTGCAGGATGCCCGTCACGGTTGCCTGGTTGACCACCACGCCGCCCTGCTCGATGCAGGTTTCGGCCAGGTTGACCGCCATGCGCGAGTCGTCGAACTGACCGTCGTGATAGACGACGCCTCCCTTGAGACCCTTCTCGACCGAGGTGGGGAGGTACTTCATCACCTTCTTGGCCGAAATGAACTTCGACCGTCCGTATCCGAAGCCGAACGAGAGCATGTCGTAGAAGGTCAGACCGCAGAAGTAGAGGAAGTTGTCCCAATAGCTGTAGTTCGAGATGACGAACGCCTGGTCCTTGACCAGATGGGGTGCGTTGGCCTTCATGCGGCCGCGCTCGCGCAGCGCCTCGAGCACGAGCATGACGTCGCCGTGCTGCAGGTAGCGGACGCCACCATGGACGAGCTTGGTGCTCCGGCTGGAGGTGCACTTTGCAAAGTCGGTCTTCTCGAGCAGGGCAACGCTGAAACCGCGCGATGCGGCGTCCACTGCGACGCCCAGGCCCGTGGCACCACCGCCCACTACGACCATATCCCAGATTTTTCCTTTTTCGGATAATTTTTCGAGTTGGGTTGATCTTTTCATAGGTTTATGAATTTCGTTTCGGAACAAAAGTAGCTATGATTTTTTATATTTCAAAATATTTGCCCTTTTATTTCAAAATGAAACTGAATTTTATTCCGAAATGTCCGAAGTGTTGTTAATTTTGCTCCCGATGCTTCCATTTCCGAATATATTTTCGTATCTTAGCGTAAATAATCAACGAAAAACGCTTTTGAATGAATAATCAAGTCGGTGAAGAGTCCCTGCTGAGCCTGCCCGAACGGCACAGCCGTATTCTGGCGCTGCTGCAACAGCACGGGTCGATTTCGGTCACGCAGCTGGCCGAGATGTTCAAGGTCTCGGAGGTGACCATCCGCAAGGACCTCTCCTACCTCGAATCGCAAAAGAAGCTCTATCGTACGCACGGCAGTGCGATTCTCATCAGCCCCTACATCAGCGACCGCCACGTCAACGAGAAGGAGAAGCGCAACGTGACCGAGAAGCGTGCCATCGGAGCCGAGGCTGCGAAGCTGCTCGAACGGGACGATTCGGTCATCATCGCTTCGGGTACTACGGTGGCCTTCCTGGCTCATGAAATCAAACCGGTCGGGCGGCTGACCGTCATCACGGCCTCGGTGCCCGTCACCTCGATTCTGTCGCAGAAGTCGAACATCGACGTAATCCAGCTCGGCGGCATCACGCGCAGCAGTTCGGTATCGGTGGTGGGCCCCTTTGCCGAGGAGATGCTCAAACACTTCAACTGCAGCAAGCTCTACATGGGCGTCGACGGCATCGACCTCGAGTGCGGACTGACGACGACCAACCTGCTCGAGGCGGCGCTCAACGGCGTGATGATTAACTCGGCACAGAAGGTCATCGTGCTGGCCGACAGCTCGAAGTTCGGCCGTCGGGGCTTCAGCCGGATTTGCAGCCTCGATTCGGTCGATATGATTATCACCGACAGCGGGGTGCAGCCCCATATCCTCAAGGAGCTTCGCGAGCGGGGCATCGAGGTGCGCGTGGTTGAGGTCTGAACCGCCTCCGTTCCGTCGGAGCGGGTGGTGGCCGCCGCTTTGTGCCGGCCGTTGTGTGCACCTGTCGGAGCGCGCCGTGGGGCAGCTCCCGGATAGAAAAGCAGAAGCGCGTTGCCGACATGCGGCAACGCGCTTCTTTCGTATCGCTCCCGGCCCGGCGCTGCGACGCCGGGGTGCTGAGCTATTTCTCGCCGATGAGCTGCTGCAGCTGCTCGGGGTAGTTGGTGGTGATGTAGTCGACACCCAGGTCGATGAAGTAGCGCATGTCCTCCTCCTTGTCTACGGTCCAGACGTTGACCTCGAGGCCCAGCTTGTGCGCCTGCTCGACCCATTCGGGATGCTTGCGCAGCGCCTCAATCGAGTAGTCGATGCCGGCCAGACCGAGCTTCTTGATTTTCTTGGGCGTGAGGTCGCCGTCGAGGTAGTAGATTTTCGAATCGGGCAGCAGCTTCTTGAAGGCCAGGCAGGCGTTGAGCGAGAAGGCGATGATGTCGGTCCGCTCGACAAGGCCGTACTTGCGCAGCGCCTTGACGATTTTTTCGGCGGCGAGGTCCTCGCGGCTGAGGTCCGAGAGCGACTTCATCTCAAGCACGAGCCGCGTGTCGGGTTTCGTCGTCACCAGCTTCAGATAGGCGTCGAGCGTCGGGATGTTCTCGCCGTTGGCCAGCACGATGTTGCAGATATCGCGCTGTGTCGAGCGCTCCATGTTGATGTCCGTCCCCTTGAAGACGCGGTCGTGGTTGACGATGAGCCGGTCGTCGGCCGTGAGCCATACGTCGATTTCCGAGGCGAAGACCCCAATCGAGTCGGCCTTGGAGAACGAAGCGAGCGAGTTCTGGGCCGAGTTGGGGGCTTTCCAGTAGCCTCGGTGGGCGATGACCTTGGGCTGGGCCAGAGCCGAGCCGGCACCGGCTGCCAGGAGGATGAAAAGAAGCGAAAGTTTTTTCATGGCATTCAGGTTTGAGTGATTACAAAACGAAACTTAAAACAAAGATAGGGAAATTTTGCCAACCTGCAACAAAAATTCTTCGGCCCGGCCGACGTTTCATGGTTTTGTCATCGCCCCGGTTCTTCCCCGTTTCCGCCCGCGGTTCTCTCTATGGCCCTATTTCACCCTCTGTTCTTTGCTGTTCCCGGCCGCCTGCGTCTGCCGTTTTCGCGGCCTGCGGACCTTTCTCTCCACGGTCGGTTACCTTATACTCCACACGTGTACGGGCAGCAGGGTAGGGTGGTGACGGCGGAGCGGTGTGACGGATGCATGAAGCGTAAGTTTTGCGGCTGCCGCTTTCGGATTTCGGAAAAAATGCCTATCTTCGTAAAGTTTGAATCCAACCAAAATATTGACTTATGAATAAGAATATGAAGGAGCAGCTTCTCGCCAAGTTCCGGGAACTCTACGGCGAGGGGGCATCGCTCTTCACGTCACCTGGACGCATCAACCTCATCGGCGAACATACGGACTACAACGGTGGCTTCGTCTTCCCCGGAGCGGTGGACAAGGGTATCATGGCAGCCATCCGTCCCAACGGCACGGAGCGCGTGCGGGCCTGGTCGCTCGACATGAACGAGGCCTCGGAGTTCGGTCTGGGCGAGGCGGACAAGCCCGCACAGTCGTGGGCGCGCTACATCTTCGGCGTCTGCCGTGAGGTGCAGAAGCGCAGCGGCCGCATCGGCGGCTTCGATACGGTCTTTGCGGGCGACGTGCCGCTGGGTGCGGGCATGTCTTCGTCGGCGGCGCTCGAATCGACCTATGCCTTTGCCCTCAACGAGTTGTGGCAGTGCGGCATCGACAAGTTCGAACTGGTGAAAATTGGCCAGGCGACCGAGCACAACTACTGCGGCGTCAACTGCGGCATCATGGACCAGTTCGCCTCGGTCTTCGGCAAGCGGGGCAATCTGATTCGTCTCGACTGCCGCTCGCTCGAGTATGAGTACTTTCCCTTCGACCCGAAGGGATACCGTCTGGTGCTGCTCGATTCGCGCGTGAAGCACGAGTTGGTGGGGTCGCCCTACAACGACCGCCGCGCTTCGTGCGAGCGGGTGGCCCGGGTGCTGGGACAGGAGTTCCTGCGCGGCGCCACGATGGAGCAGCTCGATGCCGTGAAGGGGCAGATTTCGGAGGAGGATTACAAGCGTGCCCGCTACGTCATCGGCGAGGAGTGCCGTGTGCTCGATGTCTGCGATGCGCTGGGGCGGGGCGACTACGAGACGGTCGGCCGTCGGATGTACGAGACGCACTGGGGTATGTCGAAGGATTACGAGGTGTCGTGCGAGGAGCTGGACTTCCTGGTCGAGGTGGCCGAGGCGTGCGGCGTCACGGGTTCGCGCATCATGGGCGGCGGCTTCGGCGGCTGCACCATCAACCTGGTGAAGGACGAACGCTACGACGACTTCATCGCAAAGGCCCGGGAGCAGTTCGCTGCCCGTTACGGCCACGAGCCGAAGGTCTACGACGTAGTCATCTCGGACGGTTCGCGCCGGCTGGAGTAATTATATATATTGGTGAAAAATCCCGCAACCGAAAGGTCGCGGGATTTTTTGTGTCTTGTCGCTGTGTCGGGTCGGGTGGAGCCGTGTCGGGCCCCGGATTGGATGCCCGTTTTGCTTGGGGTGGCTGCACGTCCGGTGCTCCGCATCCGCCTCAGAGCATGCGCTGGAGCATCACCTCGTCGCAGAACCCTTCGGAGCTCCAGAGCCAGTCGCGGCGCGTGCCGGTCTCGATGAATCCCGCCCGGCGGAAGAGGGCCAGGCTGGCCTTGTTGCCGGCGGCGACGCTGCTCCACAGCTGGTGGAGCCCCAGCACCTCGCGGGCGTACTCCGTCAGCAGCTCGAGGGCCTCCGAGGCGTAACCCAGACCCCGGAGCTCCGGGTCATGGACCAGAATGCCGACGCCGGCACGGCGGTGCTGCGGCTCGAATTCGAAGAGGTCGAGCGCTCCGACCGGGCGTCCCGTCTCGAGCGCCTCGATGATGAGGCGCATCTGGCGCGTCTGGTAGATGTCGAACTGCTGCTCGTCGACGAAGCGCTGCAGCTGATGGCGCGAGAAGGGAGCCAGCGTGCCGCTGACGTGCCAGACCGCGGGGTCGTTCTCCCAATGGTACATCGGCTCGACGTCGTCGGGTTCGACGGCGCGCAGGCGGATGAGTTTGCCTTCGAGTCTCATGTTTTTCGATTCGGTGCGGGTCGCGGGGTGCCCGCTGCCTCCGGATGAGCTTTACAGTCCGATGATTTTGTTGCGGATGAGCATCGCTACGCCCCAGGCGTTGGCATTGTCGCTCATCTTCGACAGGCGGAACTTCGTATCCTTGTAGACCAGGTTGAGCGAGTATTTGTTGGTCGAGGATTTGAGCGGCAGCATGATGTAGTCGCCCGCTGCGGCCAGGTTGCCGCCCACGATGACCGTCTCGGGGTTGAACGTGTTGATGAGGAAGGCCACCGCCTTGCCCATCTTCTCGCCCGCCTCCTCGATGAGCTCGATGGAGAGGTTGTCGTCGTTTTTGGCCGCGGCGATGATGTCGTCGATGTGGATGCTCTTCTGCTGGTCGTACTTCTCCTTGAGAATCGTATTGCGCCCGTTCTCAATCAGATGGCACATCTTCTCCTCGATGGCGATACCCGAAACCTCGGTCTCGAGGCACCCCTTCTTGCCGCACGAGCAGATGATTTCGTTGTCGAAGAAGGGGATGTGGCCGAACTCGCCCGCAAAGCCGCTCTTGCCGTAGTAGAGCTTGCCGTCGATGACGATGCCGATGGCCACGCCGCGGCCCAGATGGAGGTACAACACGTCGCTGTCCTCCTTCGATTTGCCGCAGGTGTACTCCGCATAGCAGCGGGCTCGGGTGTCGTTCTCGAGCAGTACGCGGATGCCGATGCGCGACTCGAGAATGTCGCGCAGCGACTGCTCGCTCGTGGTGAAGTACTTGTAGCTGCGCCCCGTGGCGGGGTTGACGCGGCCCGTCATGCAGACGCCCACGCCGAGAATCTTGCTGCGGTCGATGCCGCACGTGGCGATGAAGTGCTCGATGTTGCTGCAGATGCGCTCGAGGCACTGCGGGCGGTCGAGCAGCTCGAACGTGTTGTCGTACTCCTCCTTGATGATGTTGTTCTGCAGGTCGGTAATCAGGAAACTCATCTTGTCGCGGTTGACGCTCACTCCGGCGAAGTAGATGGCCGAGTTGGCCAGGCCGAAGATGTTGGGACGCCGTCCGCCCGGGGTCTCCACCTTGCCCAGGTCCGTCACGATGTTCTCGTCGACGAGCTCCTGGACCAGTTTGGTGATGGTCGGTACGCTGATATGCAGCTCCTTGGTCAACTCCGACAGCGTGCATTCGCCGTTGATGGCCATGTGAGCGATGATGTTACGTTTGATGATGCTGTTCTTGTGCGTGATGCCCTTCAGCTCATCGTCCTCGTGCTTGTTGAAGAATTCTGTCAGCGATGCCATTCCTTTATCTCATTATTTAACCGAACTTCGGCAAATATAATAAGAATTATTAAAAACGCCAATATATTTTAATAAAATTTAATATATTTCGTTCCAAACGGCACAAAAAAAGAGGAAGGGACTGAAAAACAACCCCTTCCTCCTGTGCCGTGCAGTGGTACTACAGCGTCGATTTCGATTCGACAACAGCCTCCTTGTCGACCTTCTTGATGAGGCCCTGGAGCACCGTGCCGGGGCCGAGTTCGGTGAACTCCGTCACGCCGTCGGCGAGCATGTTCTTGACGATGTAGGTCCAGCGTACGGGGGCCGTCAGCTGGGCAATCAGGTTGGCCTTGATGCGGGCGGGGTCCGTATAGGGCTTCGCATCGACATTCTGGTAGATGGGGCAGCTCGGCGTCTGGAAGGGAGCCTCCTCGATGGCCTTCTGCAGCTCCTGCTTGGCGGGCTCCATCAACGGCGAGTGGAACGCACCGCCCACGGGCAGACGCAGCGCACGGCGTGCACCGGCCTCCTTGGCCTTCTCGCAGGCAGCCTCGACGGCCTCGACGGCACCCGAGATAACCAGCTGGCCCGGGCAGTTGTAGTTGGCTGCAACGACCACGCCGTCAATCGACGAGCAGATATCCTCGACAACCTTATCCTCCAGACCGAGGATGGCGGCCATCGTACCGGGCTGCGCCTCGCAGGCGGCCTGCATGGCCATGGCACGTTTCGAAACCAGCTTCAGACCATCCTCGAACGAGAGGGCTCCGGCAACTACCAGTGCCGAGAACTCGCCCAGCGAGTGGCCGGCAACGGCATCGGGCTTTACGCCCAGCGCCTTGGCCATGATGACCGAGTGGAGGAATACGGCGGGCTGCGTCACTTTGGTCTGCTTGAGCTCCTCGTCCGTACCGGCGAACATGATGTCGGTGATGCGGAAGCCGAGAATCTCGTTGGCCTGCTCGAAGAGGGCCTTCGCCTCGGGTACGTGTTCGTAGAGGTCCTTGCCCATGCCTACGGCCTGAGCACCCTGACCCGGAAATACGTATGCGTGTTTCATGATTTCCAAATAATTTTTGTTTGCGTGGGCAAAGATACGAATTTATTTTCTAAATTTGCACCGCAATGGTTCACAAAGAGTTCACAACCACTCCGCGTGATTAAATGGGAATGCCGTGAAATTCGGCAGCAGTTCCCGCTGCTGTAAGTTCCTCAATGGGCGCAATACTCTTTGCCACTGGTCCTTGGGACCGGGAAGGCATTGCGTTCGGAACAAGCCAGAAGACCTGCCTTGCATCCTTCGGAAGAGGACTCTTTTTCGGACACGTTCTGCGGCGAACGGAGGTGTCGGACATCAGGTCGTTTCATCGTTCGATGTCGGATAGGCCGGCGGTCCCGGGTGCGGTCGGAAAAAGGTTCGTTCTCCGAGTGCGGAGGGGCGGAGCCTGCGCTTCGCGTGCGGTTTGCCGAGCATATGTTCAACCAAAATAACAAACAATGATGAAAAAACTTTTCTATTTGGCTTTTGCCGCTCTGGCCTTTGCTGGATGCTCCGATTCGAACGACGAAGAGGTCCCCGGAGCGAAGACGACCGTGATTGATTTCGAAGGTGCCAACCTCGGCGCGGAGGGTTACATCTGGGGCAAGCCCCAGGCCCGTCTGCTGACCGATGACGACGCCGAGAGCGAGACGTTCGGTGCCGGTTCGCTCTTCTTCTACGACGCGCTCTACACCGAGGACGATGCCTCCATCTTCACCTTCTACACGGACTATGCCGGACTGGATTGGAACACCGATACGTGGAACGGATTCGTCATCTCGAACCACACCGACATGACCACGCCGGGCTATGTCAACGACAAGAGCGTCTATGCCACCAGCGGAGCCGACGGTTCGTCGCAGTTTGCCGTTGCCTACTACGGTGCATGGACCGGCGCCCCCTACGGCATTCCGCTCGTGCGCTTTGCAACGGCCGTCCGCCCCAAATCGATTGCCGTAGCCAACACCGCCTATTTCTACCTCTATTATACGAAGGAGGCGACGTCGGTTGCCGACGTGAAGGGTGTCATCACGGGATACAACGGTGAGACGAAGAGCGGTGAGGTGAAGTTCGTGATGGCCGACAAGGCATCGGGTACGGTGCAGTCGGGCTGGGAGACCCTCGACCTCTCGTCGCTGGGAACGGTTACGAGCATGACCTTCACGGTCGAGAGCGAGGATACGATGTGCCCCTACTACTTCGCCATCGACAACCTTGCCTACGAGAAGTAGCCGTGCGATGCCGCCCTGTGGCGGTATCTCGACGGTCCTGAATAGACTCCTGCCGCGTCGGATGCGGCGGGAGTCTTTTTTTGTGTCCGTGCGGAGGGTGCTTTGCCGGGCGTTTTTTGTCCGCTCTGGTGCGGCTCTCATCTTCCTGCGCAGGCCGTGCCGCCGCATCCACTTGAACGTGCGTATTCCGCAGGATATGGCAAAGGCCCCTTTCTTTCTGCGAAGAGAAGGGCCTTTGCTATTTGAACTTGAACGCAGCGAGGCGGCTGCCATCGGCAGCCGCCTCGCTGCTGTGAAGGTGTACCTCCGGGGCGTATCCGCTCGCCTTAAATCAGCGTATCCTTCTCGATGTCCTTGAAGTAGCGGTAGGTCGAGACGCGGAGCTCCTCGGCGGCCGCATCGTCGCAGACGATGATGCCGCTGGGGTGTACCTGCAGCGCCGAGATGGTCCACTGGTGGTTGTAGCCGCCCTCGACACCGTGGCGTACGGCGCGGGCCTTCTTGTGGCCCGTGGCGAGGATGACGACCTTCTTGGCCGAGAGCACCGTCGCTACGCCCACCGTCAGCGCCGTCTTCGGAACCAGACGCGTATCGCCGCCGAAGAAGCGGGCGTTGACCTGAATCGTATCGGTGGTCAGCGTCTTGATGCGCGTGCGCGACTGGAGCGACGAGAAGGGCTCGTTGAAGGCCAGGTGGCCGTCTTCGCCCACGCCGCCCATGAAGAGGTCGATGCCGCCGGCCTCCTCGATGCGTGCCTCATAGTCGGCGCACTCCTTGACCAGGTCCTCGGCGTTGCCGTTGAGGATGTTGACATTCTCGGGAATGATGTCGATGTGGCGGAAGAAGTTGTTCCACATGAACGAGTGGTAGCTCTCGGGATGCTCCTCGGGAAGACCCACATATTCGTCCATGTTGAAGGTGATGACGTTCTTGAACGACACCTCGCCCGCCTTGTAGAGGCGGATGAGCTCCTTGTAGGTCTCCAGCGGCGTCGAGCCGGTCGGAAGGCCCAGTACGAAGGGTGACGAGGTGAGCTTGCTCTTGAGCCGAATCTGCTCGACGATGTAGCGAGCCGTCCACTGCGCTACCTGCTGCGGGGTGTTTTCGATAATTACTCGCATGGTGTTTCCTGTTTGTGGCGGTATGGCCTTTCTGCCGGTGTCCTCCTTCGCATCTTGCCCGTCGGGATGCCGCACGGCACCCCGACGGGGTCCGACGCTGAGGGGTTGCACTCCGGCGGAAGACCCTTCCGCCCGGTTATTAATTGTTTTTTACGTTCGCTTCGGCGGCGCTCAGAACATCTTGACGAAGACCTCGATGGCCTGATACTCGGCCATGCCCAACTGGTCGTAGAGACGTGCCGTGTGCTGCGTACGCTCCTCGGCCCGCTGCCAGAATTCGCGGGTATCGCTGCCCGGGAAGGGAACGATGTCCTTCTGCGAAAGGTGACGGTAGATGGCATGACGCTTCTTGATGAGCTCGTCGGGCGACAGAGGCACGGCCATGTCCACCATGCCGAGGTCCCACTCCATCCAGGCGCCCCGATAGAGCCACAGATGGCAATCTTTGAGCCAATCGTCGTCCTTGACAATCTCCAGCGCGCCCAGAACCGCCTCCATGCAGGTGCGGTGCGTTCCGTGGGGGTCGGCCAGGTCACCGGCGGCGTAAATCTGATGAGGCTTGATTTCACGCAGCAGGTTGACGATGATGTTGATGTCCTTCTCGGTGAGCTGTCCCTTCTTGATGCCGCCCGTCTCGTAGAAGGGCAGGTTGAGGAAGTGGGCGTTGGTGTCGGGGTTCAGACCGAACGAACGTACGGCGGCGCGGGCCTCGGCGCGGCGAATCGAACCCTTGAGGTCGAGCAGTGCGCGCGGCTCGGGCTCGCCCTTCTTCTTGCCGGCGATGATGCGCTTCACCTCCTCGAGGTGGTCGGCATAGCCCAGCTCGCGCGAGGTGTCGATGTTCTGGACCACCACGTCGTCGTGTACGGCCACGTTGCCCGACGTCTCGTAGGCTACGTGTACGTCATGACCCTGCTGTACGAGCCGGATGAAGGTACCGCCCATCGAGATTACGTCGTCGTCGGGGTGGGGCGAGAAGATGACCACGCGCTTGGGGAAGGGCTTCGACGAGACGGGGCGCGTCGAGTCGTCGGCGTTGGGTTTGCCGCCGGGCCATCCCGTGATGGTGTGCTGCAGGTCGTTGAATACGTCGATGTTGATTTGGTCGTAGGTGCGGCCCTGTTCGAGCAGCTCGCCCAGCGAGTTCTCGATGTAGTCCTTGTAGGTGAGCTTCAGAATCGGCTTCTTCACCTCGCCGCAGAGCCATACGACGGCCTTGCGGACGAACTTCGGCGTCCAGTTGCAGGGACCCACCTTCCAGGGGGTCTGCTCGCGGGTGAGCTGGTGGGCCGCATTCTCGTCGATGACTACCTCGATGTTGGGGTGTGCCTGCAGGTTCGAGGCGGGCAGCATCGGGTTGATGTCCCCTTCGACAACCTTCTGGATGACATCGGCTTTGTCCTCGCCCCAGGCCATGAGGATAATCTTCTCGGCGTGCATGATGGTGCCGATACCCATCGTGATGGCCATCTTCGGGGTGTTCTCCAGTCCGAAGAAGGCACCCGACTGCGTCTTGCGCGTGTCGTAGTTGAGCTGTACCAGACGCGTGCGCGACTTGGCGTAGGAGCCCGGCTCGTTGAAGCCAATCTGGCCGTTCTCGCCCACGCCGATAATCATCAGGTCGATGTGGCTGGCGGCGCTGTCGTACGAAGCGCAGTACTCCGAAACCTTGTCCTCGGGAATCGTGCCGTCGGGAATGTGGATGTTCTCGGGCAGGATGTCGATGTGGTTGAGGAAATCCTCATGGATGCGGTAGTTGCGGCTCTGCTGCTCGCTCGACTTGATGGGGTAGAACTCGTCGAGGCTGTAGACGGCCACGTTGCGGAAGCTGACCTCGCCCTCCTCGTAGCGCTTTACCAGCTCGTGGTAGAGGCCCAGCGGCGTGCGGCCGGTGGTCAGACCCAGCACGAAGGGTGCATTCTCGTCGTAGACCTCGTTCGAGCAGTGGCTCTCGTTGTAGTTGCGAATCATCTTCACGATGACGTCGGCGACATACTTTACACCCAGATATTCGTTCTCGTAGACCGAGGTGCGAATCTTCTCGTAGCGATGGATGATGTCGCGGGGGGCGGAGCTTTCGATGAGTCCGCCGTCCTTCGGAAGTGAATACTTGCTGTTGTTCATGGTTGTGACTATTTATGCAGTAACTTTTGTTGTCGTTCTATTGCTCGAACTCCACCTCGGCGAAGAAGCGGGGCAGGTGGAAGTCCGGTTTGGGGTTCTCAATCGGCTGCCACGAGAGGAAGTGCGGGTGGGAGAGCTCGTCGCCGCACTTGTAGAGGTTGGCCGTGGCCCGCACGCCGTTCCACCGCTTCAGCTGGTGGCGGAAGAGGACGTCGGCCGGGATGGCCAGCACGGTCGACCAGCGGTTGTCGCCCACGCGCTCGGCAAAGGGCTCGCGCCCGAGCGAAGGGTAGCGGCCGACGCGGGCGAGCAGCTCCGGTGTGGCATGGGTCGGATGCTCGCGCTCCTTGCGGAAGGCGAGCAGCAGGCGTCCCGTGCAGGTCGTCTCGAAGTTGTAGTAGCCCGTATCGTCGAGCGCGATGAAGAACTCCACGCAGGAGTCGGTCCATACGCGGCCGTTGTCCTCGGTCACTTCGCCCTTGGTGTAGCGCTCCTCCACGTCGAAGCGGAGCCACAGCGTTTCGCCCGTATGGAAGATGCGGAACGAGACCTGCGGCCGGTAGGGGTAGGTGTCGGGCCAGTTGCAGCAGGCTATCGGCTGCGGCTCGATGGCGGCGAAGGCCTCCTCCATGGCCCGGAGGTCGGTCGTGTCGAACGGTTTGAGGTGTCTTATCTTCTTCATGGTCATGTTCAATGTTTCGTTGTTGCGTATCGGTCGGCCAGCCTGCGCACCACGTCGCACATGGCGTCGTATTGCTCCTCCATGCTTTGGAGCAGCCGGTACTGGGCGCGGGTGCGCACCAGGTTGTGGTCGGCGCTGCGGGTCTTGTAGTAGGTGTCGCCGTCGAGGTAGTCCATCAGGAAGCGGAGCACCTGCTCGTAGGTAATATAACGTGCCGAGAAGGCCAGATATTCTCTTTCGGACGGAGAAAGTTCGCGGGCGTGCTGCGAGAGATAGCCCTCCGTGTAGGCCGTGAAGAGCTCCATCGACATTCCGACGCGCCGCAGGTCGCGGTCATCCTCGGCCCCCGTGTTGGTGTAGGTGCGGATGGCGTCGCCGAAGTCGTTGAGCGACGTGGAGTTCATCACCGTGTCGAGGTCGATGACACAGAGCACGTTGCCCGCTCGGTCGAAGAGAATGTTGCTGATTTTCGTGTCGTTGTGCGTCACGTGGCGGGGTATGACCCCCTCCTCGACCAGCCGCCAGAAGGCGAGCATCTCCTCGCGCCGCGATTCAATCCATCCAATCTCCTCGGCTGCGCTGCGGCAGCGGCCCGCGGCGTCGCGCGCGAGCGTCCGGTCCCACTGCGCGAAGCGGTGGCGGATGTTGTGGAAGCCGGGAATGGTCTCGGCCAGCGGCTCGTCGAAGTCGGCCAGCTGCGACTGGAAGTGCCCGATGCCGATGCCGCCCTTGCGGGCCAGCTCGGGCGAGTCTGCGCGGTCGTAGGTGACCGTGTCGTCGATGAAGAGCGTTGCGGCCCAGTGCTCGCCCGACTCGTCGCGGTGCGAGAGGCTGCCGCTGCGGGTGGGAATGACGCGCAGCACTTCGCGGTCGGGGTCGCCGCCCGCGGCAAGCACCTTGCGGCGGATGTGGTCGGTCACCTTGCGGATGTTTTCCATCATGGCCGGAACATCCTTGAAGATGTTGCCGTTCTTGCGCTGGAGGATGTAATCGGGCGTACCGCTTCCGGTGCGGATGCGGTAGGTGTCGTTGATGAAGCCCTCGCCCACGGGGGTGATGTCGAGGATTTCACCGTCCAGTGCAAATCGCGACGCGATTGCTGCAAGTCTTTCTTCCATGCGCTCTTACTCTGTTTGGTTCTGGTTCCGGCGCGGCCCTCACGAGCCCGCACCAATCCGGATTGTCGTTCGCCGCTTCGTACGGGCACTCCTCCCGTATCTCCTTGTTGCGGACATATTTGCGAAAAATCAGCCCGGAGCCTTCCCCGTTCAGGGAAGGTCGAGCTGATTGTAACGCTCTGCGGTTCCGGTCGCTCCGGAAGGAGGGGTTGCAATCCTGTCGTCGTCGGCCGCGCATCTCCGCATCGGGCAGCGGCCCGATGCCCCGGGAACGGATTGCTCCGCGGTGCGGATGCCCTTCGTGCGACGAATCGTGTGGAGGCCGGTGGCAAGACTATCTTTCATCGTTCAATCCCCTTTGGACTCTAAAGATAGCCTTTTTCCGACACTTTACCAAAAATGCGTCCTGTTTTTATGCAATCCAGCTGGTCAGGAACTTGAGTTTCCCTTCCGGCTTGACGCGCAGCGAGCGGGTCGTGGCGGGCAGCAGCAGCGTTTCGCCCTGATGCACCTCCAGCTTGTGGCCCTCGTTGTCCTCGACCGTGCCCCGGCCCTCGACGCAGATGAAGACCACGAACGAGTCGAGCGATGCGAAATCGAAGGTCTTCTCCTCGTCCAGCTCGCAGAGCGAGGTGGTGAAGTAGGGGCAGGAAATCAGCTCCGTGAGCTCGTTCTTCTCGGCCTTGTAGTGGGTGCGGTAGTCGGGCAGCACGGTGTAGTCGATGGCACCCTTGGCCAGCTCGGTATGCAGCTCGCGGGGCTTGCCGTCGGCGCCCTTGCGGTTGAAGTCGTAGATGCGGTAGGTGATGTCCGACGTCTGCTGGATTTCGGCGATGAACGAACCGGCGCCGATGCTGTGCACGCGGCCTGCGGGCAGGAAGAAAAGGTCGCCCGGGTGCACCTCGTAGTCCTTCAGGATGTCGGTGATGGTGTTGTCGGCGACGCTGGCCTCATACTCGGCCGGGGTCACCTGCTTGGCGAAGCCCGAGCGGAGGTGCGCCCCCTTGTCGGCATCCACGACATACCACATCTCGGTCTTGCCCTTCGAGTGGTGGCGCTCCCAGGCCAGCTGGTCGTTGGGGTGCACCTGAATCGAGAGGTCCTGACGGGCGTCGATGAACTTGATGAGCAGCGGGAACTCGTTGCCGAAGCGTTCGTAGTTGGCCTTGCCCAGCAGACGCTCCTTTTCGCGGGCCAGCAGTTCGGGCAGGGTCGTGCCGGCCAGCTCGCCGTTGGCAACGACCGATTCGTTGCCCTTCACGCCCGAGAGCTCCCAGCTCTCGCCGACCTGCTTCTGGTCGGATTCAATCTGCTTGTAGGGAATTATCTTCTCACCGCCCCAGAGTACGGTCTTGAGAATGGGTCTGAATTTGAACGGATACATGGTTTTCTCCTATTGGGTTGTTCTGTTATTGTTCGTTGTTGGTGTCCAGCTGATGGAGCGCATAGGCATAGGCGCCCACCGAGATGGCCTTGCTTGCACCCAGCTTCGAAATCATCACGCCGATGCGCTTCATCGGGTCGTAGGCCACGTAGCGGTCCGTGCCGTAGACCTTCAGCGGACGCTGGTTGCCCTTGGCAAAGGCCTTGAACTCCTCCTCGTTGTCCAGGTCGAAGACCTCCATCTGGACGCGGTTGAGCGTCTCGCCCGAGAGGGTTCCGATTTTGCCGCGCAGCTCCTTCAGAAGGCTCGGCATGATGTACTTGCGTGCTGCGGTGATGCCGCCGCCGATGACGATGAGTCCG
Organism: Alistipes sp. Marseille-P5061; assembly: GCF_900290115.1. GTDB lineage: Bacteria > Bacteroidota > Bacteroidia > Bacteroidales > Rikenellaceae > Alistipes > Alistipes excrementigallinarum. The sequence continues at coordinate 519,822 of NZ_LT985748.1, read as the reverse complement.
TCGATGAGTGTCACGGCCGTAGCCATGGCGTCGCCGGCAACCTCGCCCAGCTCTGCGAAGGCCTTCTTGGCCGCCTCGACATTGCCCGGACGCGTCCCGTCGGCGATTTCGCAGATGTCCTTCGGCTCGAAGTGGTGGTTCACGTCGCCTGAAGCCTCGCCGTAGACGCGCTTGATGGCGCGCACGGCCACGCCGTCCTCGACGATGATGTTGGGCATCTTCTTGTGGCGCAGGCAGAAGGTCTCCACGCAGGAGTTGTCGCCCGTATGGAGCTGGTTGTCGTTGGTGACGATGCCGATGCCGAAGCCCGTGCCGAAGGTGTAGCCGATGAGGTTGTGGTAGCGCTTCGAGCTGCCGAGCGCCTCCAGTTTGGCGTTGACCTCAGGCAGCGCGCCTCCGAGCGCCTCGCCGTAGGCGAACAGGTCGCCGTCGTTGTTGATGAAGACGGGGATGCCGAAGGTGTATTCGAGGAAGGGGCCCAGCGCCACGCCGTCGCGGAACGACGGGAAGTTGGGCAGGTAGCCGCCGATAACCCCGTTGCGGTAGTCGGCCGGGCCGGGGAAGGCGAAGCTGATGGCCACGGGCTTGGTCTCCAGCTTGGAGATGACCTGACGGAAGCCCTCGACCATCGTGGCGAGGCATTTGTCGAGGTCCTGGGCGTTCGACGGCATCGTGATGGGGTCGACGATGAATTTGTTGGCCTGCATGGCGCCGAAGACGAAGTTCGTGCCGCCTGCGTCGAGGGTGATGACCACCCGGCTGTCGTATCTGTACATGCTGTTCCGGTTTTTTGTAGTCGGTTTCGGGGTCGGCGGGCGCTCGTCGCACAAATGCCCGCTCCGGCGTCGCGCGGGGCGGGTGGCCGCCGTGCGGTATCGGACGCGGAAGAGGGGCGAAGGACTCGCTTACGCGCCTTAAGGCGCAACGAAGATACAAAAAATTTGCGAAACGGCCGAGCCTCGTCGGAAAAAGTGGAACGGATTCGTTCCAAAGCGTCGTCGGATTGGTTCAAACGGCAGGATTTTGTTACCTTTGTTCTACGGAATGAACCCGATACAAAAATCGAAACGATGATGAAACGCCTGCTGCTGTGGGTGCTGCTTCTGGGCGGCACGCTGGGAGCGACGGCCCAGCAGATGACCGTCGCCACGTTCAACGTACGTTACCGCAACGAGGGGGATGCTGCGGCCGGAAACGGCTGGGAGCGGCGCCTTCCGCACGTGTGCGGCATTGTCGAGTCACAGGGCTTCGACATCTTCGGCGCACAGGAGGTGCTCGACGACCAGTTGCACGACATGCTCGACCGGCTGCCCGACTATGCCTATATTGGCGTCGGCCGCGACGACGGGGCGACGCAGGGGGAGTATGCCCCGATTTTCTACCTCCGCGAGCGCTTCGAACTGCTCGATGAAGGCCATTTCTGGCTCTCGGAGAGTCCCGGGCGGCCGAGCGTGGGGTGGGATGCGGCGCTGCCCCGCATCTGTACGTGGGGCAGGTTCCGCGACCGGCAGAGCGGCGTTGTCTTCCACTTCTTCAACCTCCACCTGGACCATGTCGGCGTCCGGGCGCGCGCCGAGAGCTGCCGTCTGGTCCTTGAACGCATCCGCTCGATGTGCGCGCCGGGCGAGTGCTGTTTCCTTACGGGCGACTTCAACGTCGACCAGACCGATGCAATCTATGCGCTGCTGGCCCGCTCCGAGGCGCTGCGCGATGCGTACGAGGCGGCCGAACGACGCTACGCCCCCAACGGCACCTTCAACAACTTCGACCCCGAGGCCATGACCTCGAGCCGGATTGACCACATCTTCGTCTCCCCCTCGGTCGAGGTCTGCTCCTACGGGGTGCTGACTTCGACCTACCGCACGCCCGTCGAGGGGAGCGACCAGGAGCTCAAGTCGGGGGCCTTCCCGCGCGAGGTCTCCTTCTACCGCTACAGGGCGCGAACTCCGTCGGACCACTTCCCGGTCTTTGTCCGCGTGAAGCTGGCGACGCCGCTGTCGGAGTGACCCTCCGCTTGCGGTCCGCATGAAGCTCAGGCCGTGCAGCGACGAAAAGCCCCGATGCATCACAGGATGCATCGGGGCTTTGACTTGCGGCGGGGACGGCATGTCGGCCTGTGTCGGGCGAGCTCCGGGTTCCGGATACCTCCCCGCGGGACATCAGTAGGTGAACTCGACGGGCGACTTCTTGAAGCGCAGCAGGCGCGTGTCGTTGTAGCCGGCGGCGTTCTTCGTCATGTAGAGGTTGCCCATGCCGCCGGTGATGTACCATCCACCGCCGTCGGGTGCATGGACCGAGAAGAGCATGTTGTTGTAGTGGCCCGAGTGCTTGATGCCGTCGGCGTTCCACTGTGCTCCGGGGCCGTACCAGGTCACCCCCTCGAGGTCGGGGAAGTCGGGGCTCGTCAACGCTACCGAGAGCAGGTCCTTGACCGCGACCGAGCCGACCGTGAGGTCGTTGCGCCGCTGCTGCGTGCGCCGTACGGTGGCGTGTCCCTCCCAGGGGTTGCGCAGCTGGTGCGAACCGGTCCACATCATCCAGATGTAGTCCGTGGCGTCGAACATCCGGTTGAACTCCTCGAGCAAGGGCAGCTCGTAGCCGTCGGGCGAGAGCGCATCGGCCGGCAGGCGGTTGATGTGGGCCGTGTTGGTGTTGGTGAATCCGTCCATGACCAGCACCCCCTCCTTGTCGACCACGCGCTGCCCGATGCCGCTGTCGCCCTGATAGGCCCAGCACCAGAGTTCGTAATACTCCTCGGGCGAGCAGGTGGCCAGGTAGTTGAAGAGGCTCTTGCCGGCCAGCGCCGCGGGGTCGGTCGAGGGGAGAATCTGGTCGGCGAACTCGCGTGAGCGTCCCCGCGAATTGTACTTGCACCACCATACGCCGTGGAACCACGTGACGGGCAGCCCCCAGTTGCGGCGCATGACGGTGTACTCCTCGCGCTGTGAGTGGTCCGCGGCGTTGCGAATCACCAGCCGCACGGACTGCTCGCGGCCGTCGGCCTTGGGGTCGTTGGGGCGCCAGCCCGCCACCACGCGGGTGAATGCCGGCTCTTCGGTGTCGGGAATGATGCGTACCCAGGGGTCCTCGTCACCGTCGAACTCGGCGATGAGCTCCTTGCCCGGAGCCAGCGCGAAGCGCCCCAGTTCGTTGTCCACGTAACGACCGAAGTCGTACGAGTAGCCGGGGCTCGAGAAGGCGAACGGGCCCTCGATGGCGGTCGGGTTGGCCTCGAGGTGGAGCACGATACAATCCTCGGGGTAGTCGTTGCCGAGCCCCTTGCGGTGGAAGCGCAGCTCGACGCGGTCGGCCGGCATGCCGGGGGCATAGAGCGCCTTGCGGATGCGGAAGCGGTTCATCCCCTCGATGCCGCCGTTGTTGGCCAGAGGCTCGACCGTCAGCGGATAGCCCGCGAGCGGAAGCAGCTCCAGTTCGTCGTTGCAGTCGACGGCGAGCACCATCTCGCTCCGGTAGTAGGGGAAGGTCACCTCGGTGCGTTGCTCCGAGACGGAGACCTCGTCGGGAATCTCCGAACGCTCGAGGTCGACCGTCGGCAGAGCGTCCAGGTCGGGCTCCAGCTCCGTCGAGCCGCCGTCGCGCCACGGCTCGACGGTCAGCTCAACGTCGGCGTCGACGATGTCGCGGCGCAGCGTTACGGTGTAGACCGTATTGCGGCGGATTTCCGCCGGGAGGCTCTTCTCGAAGGTGCAGGGCTTGCCGTCGATGAGCGCCTCGACGCGGAGGGTCAGCTCGGGTGACGCCTGCTCGTGCAGCAGGGCGACGGCGGGCGTGCTGACGGTGAAGGGGCGGTCGGGACGAACCTCCACCTCGCCGGTCGGCGCCCCAGCGGGGGTTGCCACCTGCTCCCCCGGGAAGAGGTAGGCCTCCCGGGCGGCGGAGGTGAAGAGCAGCCGCTCGACGGCCGCCTCGCCCGCCACCAGAATCCGCAGGTCGAAGCGGGCATAGCCGCGTCGGAGCGATACGGGCAGCGTGGTCGTGCCGGAGGGAAGGCTGCCCAGCTCGATGGTACCGGTGAGGTGGCGGGGCTGCGCTCCGTCACCCGACAGGATGCTCCGCGCGAGCCATTCCTGCTCGGAGAGCCCCTCCTCGGGCGTGCCGATGGCCTCCGCCCCGGCGTTGGCCACCAGATAGAGGCGGCCCGAGAGCTGCCCGAGCTGCAGGGCGAAGCCGTCGCCTGCGGCCGTCAGCCCCTCGAAGCGTGCGCTCAGCCGTCCCTGCTCGAACAGGTAGGCGTCGAGCCGGTCGACCGACTCTTCGCCCTGTGCGGTCTGGGCTCCGTCGGCGAATGCCTCGAGCTGCGGGCGGAGCTTCCGAACGCCGGCGCCGGGTGCTGTCGTCCCGTCGTCGGGCGACGTGCAGGCGTGGAGCGTGCCGCCGACAAGCGCAAGTGTCGGGATGAGGCGTATGAAGGTGTTGCGTAGAATCATCGTTTTGGGGTGAATGGTCTGTTTCGGGATAAAGGCTCCCGACTGAAGCCGGGAGCCCTGAAGGGTGTTTGTCGGGTGGCCCTACCGGCGGGCGGGGGTGAGCTCCGTGTCGCCGCCCTCTTCCCACTCGTCGAAGGAGTGGCTGACCTCGACGTCGATGACATCCTTGCGCACGGTGAGCGTGTAGACGGTGTTGCGGCGGATGTCCCCGTCGATGGCCTTCGAGAGGCTCTTCTCCACGCCGTCGATTTCAGCCTCGATGGTCACCTCGAGACCCTCGTTGCTCTGCTCGTAGAGGTACATCACACCCTGGGTGTTTGCCGTCAGCGGCTCGTCGAAGCGCACGCTGCTCTCGGCGCGCTCCACACCCTCAGGCGAGAGGCTGCCGGCGTCGGAGGTGAAGAGGAGACCCTTTCCGGCGGTATTCTTCATCGTGATGCTCTTGATGCGGGCTACGCCGGCGGTCTTGACCTGCAGGTCGAAGCGAGCCACACCGCGCTTGAGCGTAACGGGAATCGTCGTCTGCGAGGAGGACATTTCGTCGAGCTTCACGCTGCCCGTGAAGAAGTGAACGGGTGCCTCGCGGTCGAGCGCCATGGTCTGCTTGAGCCACGTCTGCTCGTCGAGCGACTGGCTCTGGAGCTCGTGGAGGTCAATCTGGTCGCCCGTGTTGGCCAGGACGTAGAGCGTGCCCGAGTGGCTGTCGAGCTGGAGCGCATATCCCGAGCCCGATGCCTGAATGTTGTCGTAGATGTGCGTCATACGGCCCTCTTCGAAGATGCAGGCCTTGAAGTCGGTGATTTCGTTCTCGCCGGCAAGGCTCTGTCCGGCGCCTTCGTAGTCGGCCATGCGGAGCGAGAGCACGGTGCCCGCGGCGGGCATGCCCGGAGTCTGCTCCTTTTCGGCGCAGGCTACCAGGGCCAGGTTCGAGATGAGAAGTGCTGCGGTGGTTGCTTTTGCAATCGTGTTCATGGTCTTTGTTCCCCTTTTTTGAATTGATTAGTACTGCTTTGTATTCCAGGTTTCGGTTCGGATTTGTCCGGTTCCGTTCCGGTTTCTCTTGGTCGGGCGCTTCGGCTGCCGCTAATCGTAGATATACTCCACGGGGGTCTTGATGCAGCGGATGGAGCGCGTCTTGGTGGCGTTCTGACTCACATACTTGAGCCAGTTCTGGTTGGGGCGGTCGCTCTGGGCATAGCCCTCCATCGACCAGGTCTTTCCGCTGTTGCCCCAGGTGGCCATCAGCAGGTTCATGCGGGCGATGTTGCCCGGAGTGGTGTTCCACTGGTGCCCCAGTCCGCAGAGCACCCAGTGGTTGGTGCCGTCGGTGAACTCATAGAGGGAGACGGTGCCGTAGGTTGCCCCGAGAAACTCCGCCTCGCGCTCGATGATGCGCACCCAGACGCGGTCCTGCGTGCGGTTCCAGAAGGGGCGCTCGCCGATGCCGCCGAGGTTGAAGTTGTCGTTGGCGCTGAAGTAGCCGTAATCCGCATGGTCGGGAATCCGGTATCCGTCGGGCGCCATCGCGGTGGGGTCGAGCGTTCCGAAGTTGCCGGCCGTCTCCTGCATCCCTTCGTGGTAGAAGGCCTCGCCGTTGTGGCGCAGCGGGAGCCTGTCGGGGTTGCCGCCCTGGTACTGCTCGCCCATGAGTGCCAGCAGCTGCTCGTTGTCGCATGCGGCCAGGAAGTCGGCCAGCTCGGCCTCGGTGGCGGGGTCCTCCTGAATCGTGACCTGCTCCTCGAAACGCTTCACGTTGCCCCGCAGGTTGTACTTGCACCACCAGTTGCGGCCGATTTCGACCACCGGGAGGCCCCAGTTGCGGCGGCGGATGGTGTAGCGCTCCTCGGGGGAGCCGTCGTTGAGGTCGACGATGAGGCGCGCCTCCTGCACGCGGCCGTCGGCCTTCGGGTCGTTGGGCTTCCAGCCCCCCAGCAGGCGGTATTCATCCTGCGCGGGCTCGAGCTTCATCCAGAGCGCCTCGTCGGCATCGAACTCGAGCCGGGCCTCGGCCCCCTCGGGGAGCGAGAGGGTGGCCAGTTCGCCGTCGATGTAGCGGTCGAAGTCGCAGACTCCCTCGCTGTCGAAGGTGATTTGCCCCCTCATCCGAATCGGGTTCTCCTCGAAGATGAGGACGACGCGTCCCGAGCGGAGGTTGCCGCGCAGCAGGTCGAGGCAGAGGTATCCCTCGCCTTGGCCCGGCATGAAGAGCCGCTTCTCGACCGAGACGGCCGCCACGCGTTCTACGCCGCGGGTCAGCTCTTCGGGCGTTGCCGTGACGCCGTCTATATGCCCCTCGATGCGGAGCTCCGAGTCGGGCTCGGCCAGCAGCACCAGCCGGAAGCGGTTCTCGGCGTGCGCGATGCGGACCGTGTCGCGCAGTTCGTTGACCCGGACGCCGTCGGGCAGCTCCGAGGCCTCGAGGTCGATGAGCCCCCGCAGGTCGGGTCGGCTCTCGACGCTGTCGCCCGTCAGCCAGCCGTCGGCCTCAATCTCCACGCGGAGTTCGCTCCCCTGGCCGCGCACCTGCAGCGTGTAGGTGGTGTTGCGGCGGATTTCAGCGGGCAGTGCCGCCTCCATCCGGTGCCAGCCTCCGCCGAAGCGGACCACCACCTCGGCCGTGAGTGCCGCCTCGCTCTGTTCGGCCAGATAGAGCAACGTCTCGCGTCCGTTGACAAGCGGCGTGTCGCCGTATTCGCGGCGGAACTCCGTCGTCGAGGCCGTCGGCGGCGTGGTCACATCGCTCCGGCCGTTGACGTAGCCCCGGTCGGCCGCGCCGCGGAGCACGATGCTGTGGACCTCCACGCCGGCATCGGTCGATGCGAGGTCGAGCCGGGCCACGCTCCGCGTCAGAGCGACGGTGAGCGTGCGCTCCGCAGCCGAAAGTTCGGCCGAGCCGGTCATCGTGAGGCCGTCGGCCGTCATCGCCGTGACGGGCGCCTCGGCGGCGAGGAACGCCTCGAGGGTGGTCACGTCGGGCTGCATCTCCTCGAAGACTTTTGCCGGCGGGTTGGCGACGAAGTAGATGCTCCCCGAGCGGGCCCGCAGGTGGAAGGTGCGGCTCGAGCCGGTGAATGTCGCCTCGCTTGCGGCGATTTCCCGAAGCCGCCCCTGCTCGAAGCGGAAGCCCACAACGGTACCCAACTGCATGTCGTCGGCCGTGGCACGGGTGGTGCCGAGCGGTGCGGCGGTCGATGCTGCGGCCTCGAAGCGGACCGTCACGCCGCCTGCGGCGCCGTCGGGCGTCGCGAGCTCCTGCCCCGTGTGGCAGCCCGTCAGGAGCGGGAGCAGAAGGCCCCGGAGGGCATATTTCATAAGGGTCGTTTTCATCGTGCGTATCAGTATAGATTCGGGTTCTGCGAACTGTTGAGGTACGAGGGCGAGTCGATGGGCATCTGGTCGATGTGGCTGACGTAGAAGTGGTTCATCAACTCCTGGGCCCACGGGCCGTAGGTGAAGGAGCTGCTGTGGCTGTAACCCATCACGTGGCCCAGCTCGTGGAACATGATTTCGCAGGAGTAGGTGTTGAAGTAGTGCTGCAGCCACGCCTGCTGGTAGGCTCCGAAGGCCGTGCCGCCGCCCAGTCCGACGATGCCGTTGCCCGGGTATACGAGACCGACACTCAGCGTCCGGGCCTGGCGCATCTGGCGCAGAACGGTTTCAGCCGTCACCTTGTCGTTGACGCCGCCGTTGCCGTAGAGACGGTCCTCGTTGGCGCGGAGAATCTCCTCGTGCTCGGGCATGTCAATCATGTAGGTGAAGTTGAGGAAGAGGGCCACCACTTCGCGGCAGTGCACCGGGCGGATTCCCATCCAGTTGCCGTCGGGACCTCCGTCCGGACGGTCGGGGTCGCCGCCGTAGAGTCCGAAGCTGATATTCCAGCCGTGGATAATCCCCTGGAGCTTGGCCCAGTAGGGGTCACTCGATACGATGCGGTACTCGATGGCGGCCAGCTGTTCGGGCGTCATCCGCTCGACGCGCATCAGCCGTCCCGACTCGGAGCGGAAGATGCAGGCGCGCTGCGTGAGCGGCATCTCGCCGTAGAAGTCGGCAAAGGCGGGGATGTGGTCGAAGTAGGCCAGGTCGAGGTACTCGCTGCCGGCTCCCGGAATGAGCGCCCGGACCGTCACGTCGCTCAGCGGGCGGGGCGAGTAGAAGCGGGCGTGAAAGCGCCCGTCATCCGAGACCGAGAGCTGAAGCGGCGCCGCGGTGTTGAACTTGCGCTGGGCCGGGTCGGCGTAGACGCTCTTGGGCTCGTCGTCCTGGAGGATGAGCGAGTGGTCGCTCGTGCGGTAGTACTGCTCCGAGACGAACATCGTGCCCGAAGGGTCGTCGGGGTGGATTACCCCGGTGTGAATCGGGCCGATATGGTTCGCCTCGAGCCGCTCGAGTTCGAAGCCGAAGGTGCGGCGCACCTCGTAGCCCAGATAGTTCCGCGTGAAGAGCTCGATGGTACCGCGCAGCGGCTCCCCGTCGACCGTCGGGGGGAAGAGGTACGACTGCTGCTCGTCGAGCGTCAGTGCGATGTCCGCCCCGTCGCTCTCTCCCGAGAAGGCGCCGCCGCCCGAGAACCGCGTGCGGAAGCGGGGAGCCTCCACCTCGGCCTGTTTCTCAAGGACCGCGGCGGCGACGTAGGGGTTGTTGTAGGTGAACGAGAAGTCCGTGCGGCCGATGATGCGGCGCTGTACGGGCGTCTGCTCGACGACGGCCTCCTGCACCTGGCCCGCGTCGGTCGTCCGCGAGATGACGCTGAAGGGGCTCTGCGAGTAGAAGTATTCGGCCTGAAGCGGGCGGTCGAGCGTCTCGGGGAAGCTCAGCCAGAGGTCGTCCATATGACGCATGCGGTGGAAGCGTACGCCGTCCCGGTCGCTGTTGCCGCGGATGCCCAGAATCAGCAGTTGGTACTCCCCCTCGCGGAGCCCTTCGATGCGCATCTGCGAAGTGGCGGCGTCGTAGATGCCCTTGAGCTCCCCGACGATGTTGCCGTCGCTGTCCGCCACGCCGAACTCCACGCGGTCGTAATCCGTTGCGCGGAGCGATGCCGCACGGCTCTCCGCCGCGGCATACTCCTCACACTGCAGCTCGAAGACCACGCCGCCGCTCTGCTGCGGACGCGGTGCCGGCTGCGGCTCTTCGCTCTGGCACGCGACCAGCATCACGAGGCCGGCCAGAAGGATGGTTATTCTTTTGCTCATTTGTCCTTTTGTTGCGCTGTTTGGTGCGTCGGGCAAAATTTCGGGTCGGGGTTCGTTTCGGCGTCGTACTTTTTCGTATCTTTGCCTCTGTTCCCGGACCCTCTTCCGAAGCGGGTTTCTCCGCTGCGGCGAGCCCTCCGATTCCATTTCGACCGCAAAACTACGACCACGATACGACGAAATCCGTAACAAATGTTACGAAGGGTGTCAAGTTGTTGTAAACCATATTGATATGGAACAAAAAATTTCCGATATGCCTCTTTTCCGCGGCAGCGACCCGGCCGTGGTCACGCGTATTCTCCACGAACTGCCCGGCCGTCTGGCCTCCTACGCCAAGGGCGACCTGATTGCCCTGCAGAACAGCGTCTGCCGCTCGGTCTTCCTCCTCTGCGAGGGGAGCGTCTACGCCCGGATGACCAACGACGAGGGCAAGGAGTTCACGCTCGATGCCCTGACGGCTCCCGACGTGCTGGCCTCGACCTTTGTCTTCGGCACCGAGAGCATCTTTCCCGTGACGATTATCGCCAATTCGGACTGCAAGTTGTGGGTGATGAGCCGCGAGTGTCTGCTCGAACTCATCGAGCAGGACAAGGTCGTGCTGCGCAACTTCCTGACCGTGCTGTCGGACCACAGCCTCTTCCTGAACCGGAAAATCCACGAATTCGCCCTGCAGAGCCTCTCGTCGCGCGTGGTGGGCTACCTGCAGCGCAACCGCGTGATTCAGAATCTGCAGGAGGTGGCCTTCATCCTCGGCGTTGCGCGCCCCTCGCTCTCGCGCACGGTCGCCCAGATGGTGGCGCAGGGGACGCTCCGCAAGGCGGACGACGGGTATGTGCTGGCACGCGGTGTCGGCGCCGGGCACATGGCCGTAAAGTGACCCACCCCTTCAGCCGCGCCATCCCTCGGTTGAAACAAGGAAGCGCATCTCCCCAAAGGGAGGTGCGCTTCCTTGTTTTTGTTCGGTCCGGGTTATTGGGCTGCCGTGCGAATCCGGTAGCTGCTTACCGGGGTGGTGCGGGTTCCCGTATCGCTGTCGTATCCGAAGATGAAGTAGGTGTACTCCGTGTCGGCCTGAAGACCCGAGAAGGGTTCGTCCAGAATGCCGTAGTGGATGTAGAGCGAGATGTACCACGCCTCGTCAATCATCTTCCGGGTGATTTCCTCCTCCGTGAGCCCTTCGTAGTCGGACGACAGTTTCAGGTCGGAGAAGTACCGCATCTGCTTGTCGGCCGGGATGACGTGGATGTCGGCCGAATCGGAGGTGAGGTTCGAGTGCGAAATCTTGAAGAGCTGGCTCGGGTCCTCCCATTCGGGCGAGGTGAAGGTGAGCGTAAAGGGCTTGGTGGTCGGCATGTCGTGCTCGTAGCCGAAGGCTATGGCCGTATATTCGGTCCCGGGCGAGAGCTCCGCGTCGAAGTCCAGCGTTCCGCAGTCGACAAAGGCCAATGCGTAGCCCGGCAGCGAGAGGGCCTTCTCAATCATCGCGTCGTCGTCGAGTCCGGCGAATTCGGCCGAGGGTGCCACGTAGGAGAAGTAGTAGGCCTCGTCGTTGGTCGGGGTGAAGGTTACGGTGGCGGTGTCGGAGGTGAGGTTCGAGACCTTGATGTCGATTCCGAGTTCGGGAACGTCGAGGTGGCCCGAGCGGAACTCGTTTCGGAAGAGCCCCGTGGTAACCTGCATCGAACCGTATTCGAATCCGAAGGCGAAGGCAACGTAGTCCATGTCGGGGTAGAGGTCCTGACGGTAGGCCTCGTCGCCCGAGGTGAGGTAGAAGCTCAGCAGTCCGCTCGCCTTGGCGTTGGCTACGGCCCGGGCGATGAACTCTTCGTCCGTGAGCCCCTCGAATTGGTGAGCCGGCTCGACCGAATAGAAATAGGTGGCGTTCTTGTCCGAAGGGATGAATGCAACCTGTGCCGTCTCGGGGGTGATGTCCTCGACGGTGATTTCCACGGTGAGCTCCGAGAACTCGCGGGCGCTCTTGAAGACCTTGCGCGAGAGCGAGGTGAAGGCCTGTTGCGACTCGGCGTCGTATCCGAAGGCGAAGAGCAGGTATTCGGTATCGGGCGTCAGCATGTCGAAGGTGCGGGTGGCGTCGCCCTTCAGCAGCGATGTGCCGTCGATGCCCTCCTTGACCAGCTCCTCGACCAGCTTTTTGAGGCACTCCTCGTCGCCCAGCTCGAGGTATGCGGCAGCCGGACGCAGCAGTGCGGCATATTCGATGTCGCCGTCCTGCGGTGCGAACGACGCCTCGACCGAGGTGGTTTCAATCGTTCCGAGCGTGATGGCTATCTGGGGCGTCTCGTTGCTCAGCGTGCGGAAGGATTTGCGCACCAGGTTCGAGGTCACCGTGCCGTCGTTGCGCATGCCGTACCCGTAGACGCAGTAGGCCGAGTTGGGGGAGAGTGCCCCCGAGGTGGTGACGGTCGTCCCCTTGTCGAGCCGCAGGTCGAGGTATTCGCTCAGCGTGAATCCGAGCGTGCGGGCCTCCTCCTCGAAGAAGGCGCGGTCGGCGGCGCGGATTTCCTCGTCGGAGCGGCCGTCGACCTGGTCGGCCGAGCTGATTCTCAGGTAGTAGGTCTCCTCGGTCTGCGTCGACGAACTTTCGACCTGCACGCCGATGTCGCTGATGTGCAGAATCTTGATGCTGAGCACATCCTCCAGCCTCCGTTCGCCGGTCGTGAGTGTGATTTCGCTCCATTCCGACGGCAGCAGGCTCTTGTTTTCGGCCGCCGGGCAGGCTCTGACGCGGAGCGTATAGGATGTCGAGGGGGTAAGGTCCGAGGCGAAGAAACTGTGGTTGGTCGTCTCACCGCTGGTGCCGTTGAACTCCCACTCGTAGTGCGCGGCCCGTTCGACCGCCTCCCAGCGCACTTCGAGCGAGGAGTTGGTCGTCTCCCCGGCCGTGAGCACCGGGGCCTTGAGTGCCGTGGGGTCGGGTTCGTCGCTCTTTTCGCACGACGGGGCAGCCAGCATCAGCATCGGCAGCGACAACAGGAATACACTCCGATACGTCAGGGTACGGAGAATTTCTTTGAAAAAGGTTTTCATAGGTTGTTTTTAAGGGTTTATGGGTGAAATCAAATATAGACAAAAAAATTGCTTCGATGCATCACCGGACCTTTCAGCCTATTTTCCCCTCTTTATCGGCATAAAAAATCCCTGCCAGAGACTCTCTGACAGGGACTGCATTTGGCGGGAAGAGTATGGGCTACTTCTTCTGGGCCATGTAGTTCTTCACATAGTGGTGGTGCGAACCGAAGCGCTCGAATGCGGCGCGGTCGAGCTCCTCCTGGGCCGAGGGGTGTGCCACCGAGATAATCAGGCGGGCACGCTCCTGGAGCGTCTTGCCGTAGAGGTCCACGGCACCGTTCTCGGTGACGAACCAGTGGATGTGGTTGCGCGTGGTAACCACACCGGCACCCGGCGTCAGCACGGGGGCAATCTTCGAAACACCCTTGTTCGTAATCGAAGGCATGGCGATGATGGCCTTGCCGCCCTTCGAGAGCGAGGCTCCGTAGACGAAGTCAATCTGACCGCCGACGCCCGAATAGAACTTCGTGCCCAGCGAGTCGGCGCATACCTGACCCGTAAGGTCAACCTGCAGCGCCGAGTTGATGGCCGTCACGCGGTCGTTCTTGGCGATGATGTAGGGGTCGTTCGTGTAGCCGACGTCCATCATCAGCACGCCCGGGTTGTCGTCGATGAAGTCGTAGACGCGCTGCGAACCCATCAGGAAGGTCGATACCATCTTGCCCTTGTCGATGTTCTTAGCCTCGCCGTTGATGACACCCTTCTCAACCAGCGGCAGTACGCCGTCGGCGAACATCTCGGTGTGGATACCGAGGTCCTTGTGGTTGCCCAACTGTGCCAGCACGGCGTTGGGAATGGCGCCGATACCCATCTGCAGCGTAGCGCCGTCCTCGATGAGCGCAGCGCAGTGCTTGCCGATGGCCGTCTCAATCTCGTTGGGCTCGGTGAAGTGTGCCTCCATGAGCGGCGTGTCGTCCTGAACGAAGAGGTCGATTTTCGAGACGTGAATCATCGCGTCACCGAAGGCGCGGGGAACGTGCTTGTTCACGACGGCAATGACGTGCTCGGCCGTCTCGACGGCAGCCAGCGTGGCGTCGACCGACGTGCCCAGCGATACGTAGCCGTGCTTGTCGGGGGCCGAGACCTGAATCATGGCCACGTTGCAGGGAACCACTCCCGAACGGTAGAGACGCTGCGTCTCGCTCAGGAAGATGGGAATGTAGTCGGCATAGCCGCTCTGGGTCACCTTGCGGACGTTGCCGCCTACGAAGAACGAATCGAGCTGGAAGACCCCCTCGAACTTCGGGTCGGCATAGGGTGCCGGGCCCTCGGTGTGCAGGTGGTGGATGTGTACATCCTTCAGCTCGCCCGCCTCGCCGCGTGCGCACATGGCGTTGATGAGGCACTGGGGTGCCGATGCTACGGAGCTCAGGTGGACGTGGTCGCCCGACTTGATGACCTTGACGGCCTCCTCCGGTGTCGTGAATTTGATTTGGGTGTTCATTGTGTGTGTAAATTTTTGGTATTAGGCCTTTAGTTTTGGTTGTTGCCGTTTCCGGGGTGCGGTTCCCGCCGGCGCTGTGCCGCTCCGATGCCCGCTGCACATGCTTGCGGAGTCGGGCGGGGGAGCGCTCTGCGCCGGGTCGGTGCCGCTATTCTCTCTACACGGGTTACTTGGTCCGTTTTACCTCGACCTGCTCGTATCCCTCGATGATGTCGCCAATCTTGACGTCGTTGAACGATTCGATGTTCAGACCGCAGTCCTGACCCGAGGTGACCTCCTTGACGTCGTCCTTGAAGCGCTTGAGCGAACCCAGCTTGCCGGTGTAGATGACGATACCGTCGCGGATGACACGAATCGGGGTGTTGCGCGTGAGCTTGCCTTCGCGGACGATGCAGCCCGCAACGGTGCCCACCTTCGAAATCTTGAAAATCTCCATCACCTCGACCGAAGCCACAATCTCCTCCTTCATCACCGGCTCGAGCATGCCCTCGATGGCATCCTTGATGTCGTTGATGGCGTCGTAGATAATCGAGTAGAGGCGGATTTCAATCTCCTCGCTCTCGGCCAGTTTGCGGGCGGCGGCCGACGGACGCACCTGGAAGCCGACGATGATGGCGTTCGAGGCGGCGGCCAGCAGCACGTCGGACTCCGAAATCTGACCCACGGCGGCGTGGATGACGTTCACCTGGACGCTCTCCTTCGAGAGCTTGATGAGCGAACCCGACATCGCCTCGACCGAACCGTCCACGTCGCCCTTGACGATGATGTTCAGCTCCTTGAACGAGCCGATGGCGATGCGGCGGCCGATTTCGTCGAGCGTCACGTGCTTCTGGGTCATGATGCCCTGCATGCGCTGCAGCTGCTCGCGCTTGTTGGCGATTTCGCGGGCCGAACGGTCGTCGTCCATCACGTTGAATGAGTCACCGGCCTGCGGCGCGCCGTTCAGACCGAGCACCTGGACCGGCGTCGAGGGACCGGCCTCGGTCACCTTCTTGCCGTTCTCGTTGAACATCGCCTTGACACGGCCCGTGTAGGTTCCCGACAGGATGACGTCGCCCACGTGGAGCGTACCGCCCTGCACGAGCACCGTCGAGACGTAGCCGCGCCCCTTGTCGAGCGTCGACTCGATGACCGTACCGACCGCCTTCTTGTTGGGGTTGGCCCTCAGGTTGAGCATCTCGGCCTCGAGCAGCACCTTCTCGAGCAGCTTGTCGAGGTTGATGCCCTTCTTGGCCGAAATCTCCTGGTCCTGATACTTGCCGCCCCACGACTCGACCAGGTAGTTCATCTGGGCGAGCTGCTCCTTGATGTGGTCGGGGTTGGCACCCGGCTTGTCGATTTTGTTGATGGCAAAGACCATCGGCACACCGGCCGCCTGGGCATGGTTGATGGCCTCGATGGTCTGCGGCATGACGTTGTCGTCGGCCGCCACGATGATGATGGCGACGTCGGTCACGGCGGCGCCGCGGGCACGCATGGCGGTGAAGGCCTCGTGACCCGGCGTATCGAGGAAGGTAATCTTCTGTCCGTTGAGCTCCACGCTGTAGGCACCGATGTGCTGCGTGATACCGCCCGCCTCGCCTTCGATGACGTTCGTCTTGCGGATGTTGTCCAGCAGCGAGGTCTTACCGTGGTCGACGTGACCCATCACCGTCACGATGGGCGGACGCGGAACGAGGTCCTCCTCCTTGTCCTCGTCGTTGTGGATGGCCTCCTGAATCTCTACCGATACGAACTCGACCTTGAAGCCGAACTCCTCGGCGACGACCACCAGCGCCTCGGCGTCGAGCCGCTGGTTGATGGATACCATCAGACCCAGGTTCATGCAGGCGGTGATGACCTCCGTAGGCGATACGTTCATCATCGTGGCCAGCTCGCTCACGGTGACGAACTCTGTCACCTTCAGCGTCGAACGTTCCTGTTCCTCGCGTTCGAACTCCTCGTTCATGCGCTCGGCGACCGCCTCGCGCTTGTCCTTGCGGTATTTTGCGCTCTTGCTCTTGGCACCCTTGGCCGTCAGTCGGGCCAGCGTATCCTTGACCTGCTTCGATACCTCCTCGTCGCTCACTTCGGGACGGACGATGGGTTTCGGAGCCTTGTTGTTCTTGTTCTTGTTGCGGCGGCCTTCGCCCGGCTTGGGCTGATTCTGCTGGTTCTGCTGGCCGCCCGGACGGTTCTGGCCGCCCTGACCGTTGCCGCCCCTGTTACCCTGGGCATTGCCGCTCTTCTGGGCGCTCTTCGTCACGTCGACCTTCTCCTTCTGCAGGCGCTTGCGCTTGTGGCGTCCGCCCGGAACGAAGCCCGAGACATCCATCGTGCCGAGCACCTGAGGTCCGGCCAGCGGCGTGATGGTCGGACGGAAAACGTTGTCCTTCGGAGCCTCGGCCGGAGCCGCTTCGGCAGCCTTGGGCGCCGTTTCGGCCGGCTGGGCTGCCGGCGTTGCTACGGCGGGGCGGGGTGTTTCGACCGCCTTGGGTGCCGTTTCAGCGGCGGGGGCAGGGGCCGGTGCCGCAGCCTCGCTCTTCTCAACCTTCGGCTCGGCGGCGGGTGCGGCCGGCTGTGCGGGAGCGGCCGGTTTCGGCGCCTCGGCCTTCGGCTCGGCGGTCTGTACGGGACGGTTTGCGGCAGCGGCAGCCGTTGCCGCGCCTTGTGCAGGCTCGGTATGGGCGACCTGAGCCTTCGGTTTGGGATTCAGGTCGATTTTGCCGAGGAACTTGGGCTGCGGAATCTCATCCTTCACGCTGATGACGTGGCTCTTGATGACCACCTCCTTCTCCTCCTCGCGCTCCTTCTGCTTGGCCGCCTCCAGAGTCACGGTGCCCTGTTTCATCGAAATCCGTTCGCGGACACTTTCACGGGCGTTGCCGGCGTTGCGGTTGGCGCCGAACTCCTTCTCCAGCACGGCATAGGTCTCCGCGTCGACCAGCGTATTGGGCGACCCGTCGCTTTTGATGCCCTTCTTCTGCAGGAAGTCCGTGATGGTGTTGAGCCCCACCTTGAACTCCTTTGCAACCTGAATGAGCCTTAATTTTCTTTCGTTACCCATAATATCTCTTCTCTCCTTTCTTGCTTTAAGTTACTCTTCGAATTCGGCCTTGAGAATCTCGACGACCTTCTGTGCCTGCTCCAGTTCGAGGTCGGCGCGGTTGGCAATCTCCTCGACGGGGAGCTCCAGCACGCTCTTGGCCGTATCGCAGCCGGCGGCCTTCAGCGCGTCGATAATCCATCCGTCGATTTCGTCGGCGAATTCCGTGAGGGCGACGTCCTCCTCCTCGACTTCGCGGTAGACGTCGATGTCGTAACCCGTGAGCATCTTCGAAAGGCGGATGTTCAGACCGCCCTTGCCGATGGCCAGCGAGACCTGGTCGGGCTTGAGGTATACCGAAGCGGTCTTCTTCTCCTCGTCGATGGTAATCGATGAAATCTTGGCGGGGTTGAGTGCGCGCTGAATCATCAGCTGCGGGTTGGAGGTGTAGTTCACCACGTCGATGTTCTCGTTGCGCAGCTCCTTGACAATCGAGTAGATGCGCGAGCCCTTCATGCCGACGCATGCGCCCACGGGGTCGATGCGTTCGTCGTAGGACTCGACGGCCACCTTGGCGCGCTCGCCGGGGATGCGGACAATCTTCTTGATGGTAATCAGACCGTCGAAGATTTCGGGCACCTCCTGCTCGAAGAGCCGCTCGAGGAACTGGGGCGCCGTGCGCGAAAGGATGATGCGCGGCTGATTGTTGTTCATCTCCACGCTCTTGACAATGGCCTTGATGGTGTCACCCTTGCGGTAGAAGTCGTTGGGAATCTGCTCGGCCTTCGGGAGGATGAGCTCGTTCTCCTCGTCGTCGAGGACCAGCACCTCCTTCTTCCATACCTGGTAGACCTCGCCCGTGACGATTTCGCCCACCTTCTCCGAATACTTCTCGTAGAGGTTGGCCTTCTCGAGGTCGAGGATGCGCGAGGCCAGATTCTGACGGAGCGAGAGCACCGTACGGCGGCCGAACGACGAGAGCTTGATTTCGTCGGCATACTCGTCGCCGATTTCGTAGGTCGGGTCGATGGCCTTGACCTCCGAGACGGCAATCTGCATGTTGGGGTTCTCCACGGCGCCGTCCTCGACGACGGTGCGGTTGCGCCAGATTTCGAGGTCGCCCTTTTCGGGGTTGATGATGACGTCGAAATTCTCGTCGGTTTCATACTGCTTCTGCAGCGCGTGGCGGAAGACGTCCTCCAGCACGCCAATCATCGTGCTCTTGTCGATGTTCTTCAACTCCTTGAACTCGGCAAAGTTGCTGATAAGGTTGAGATTGTCCATTGTCGTTCTATGTTTTTTTGTTTTGTTTCCGATTTAGTCTTCATCCGCCTCAATCCGTCTCATGGAGGCGCGGCGGCTCCGGCGCTATTTGAAATCGAGATACTCCTTGGTGTATTTGACCTCGGTGAAGGGGTAGGTGCGGCTCACCGTGACGCTCTGCTTGCGCTTCTTGCCCTCGACGGCCTGCTTCTCCTCGTAGGAGAGGGTGATGCCCTGGTCGTCGGCGGCGTCGAGCCGTGCAAGAATCTTCGTGCCGTTGAGCAGCAGCACCTCGACCGAGCGGCCGATGAGCTTGCGGTACTGGCGCAGCTGTTTGAGCTCCGAGCCGATGCCGGCCGAAGCGACCGTGAGCGAGAAATCCTCGTTGTCGCGGTCGAGCACCTCCTCGATGGCGCGGTTCAGGTCGGCACAGGTGTCGATGTCGACCGACGTGTCGCTGTCGATGAGCAGTTCGATGTCGTTGCCCGCCGTGCAGGTGCAGCTCACCACGAACATGTCCGTTCCAGCGAGCCGGCTCTCGGCCAGTGCGATGATTTTCTGAGTATCTATCATAGTCTCTTGTTGTGCTTCGTTCGGTTTCGGTTTTTCCGCCGGTCTCCCGGTCCATCGGTCTTCCAGCCCCCGGTCCATCGGCCCTTCGGTCTTGCGGTCCTTTGTTCCCCCTGTTTCTCTCGCCCCCCCCTGGCTCCCGTGCTCGCATCCTCCTCCTTGTTCGCTCCGGCCTTGCCCGCTCGGCCTTCTCATTTTTTGTCCGTGCCTGCGGACGCCTCATCGGCCGTTGGGCGGTGGCCCTTTTTCGGGGCGAAAGCCCGGATGGGGTGGGGTATTACTACGAAATAAGGGGACTTTTGCGTCCCCTTACTGCGTGCATTCGTCTTTCGACAATGCAAATATAGGATTAATTTCCGAAGAAACCAACACTTTCTTCGAAAAAACCGTGCAAACTATGCTTTTTCCGCATCGGCCGCATAGGGCTTGATGATTCCGCGCTGCGACGAGCGGATGAATTGCAGCAGTGCGTCGCGGTCGTCGCTCTGGGGAATCTGACGCTCCACCTCCTCGCAGCCGGCCAGATAGTTCAACCCGCTCTGGAAGAGGATGCGGCAGGCGTCGTGGATTTCGCCGATGCGCTGCGGCGTGAATCCGCGGCGCGAGAGACCAATCTTGTTGATGCCGGCGAAGCGCAGCGTATCGTTGCGGACGATGACGTAGGGCGGAATGTCCTTGCCTACCAGCGCGCCGCCCTGGACCATCGCATGGGTGCCGATGCGCACCCACTGGTGTACGGCCACGTGGCCGCCGATAACGCACCAGTCACCCACCTCGACCTCGCCGGCCAGCGAAACGCGGTTGGCGATGACGCAGTGATTGCCCACCACGTCGTCGTGGGCGATGTGCACGTAGGCCATGATGAGGTTGTGGTCACCCACGACGGTCTTGCCGCGCGAGGCGGTGCCGCGGCTGATGGTCACATACTCACGGATGTCGTTGTAGTCGCCGATTTCAGCGGTCGTGACCTCTCCGGCGAACTTCAGGTCCTGCGGCAGGCAGGCAATCGAAGCGGCCGTATGGATTTTGCACCCCTTGCCGATGCGGGCGCCGTCGTGAATCACGGCGCCGGGGCCAATCCAGCAGTCATCGCCGATGACCACGTCGCCGGCAATGCAGGCAAAGGGCTCGACGGTGACGTTGGCACCGAGTTTTGCGTCGGGATGTACGTATGCTAACTTGCTAATCATATATAGGAATATCGTCGTTTGTCCGGCAGCGCATGGAGGCCGGGTGACGGCAGAGGGCCTCCCGCAGCAACCGGCTGCAGAAGGCCCCTCCGTACGGGTTTTACTTCTTGTTCTTGACAATCTGGGCCATCAGCGTAGCCTCGCAGGCGAGCGTCTCGCCGACGAAGGCCTTGGCCTCGACCAGAGCGACACCCCGGCGGATGGGCTCGAGCAGATGGATTTCGAACTGCAGCGTATCGCCGGGAACGACCTTGTGCTTGAACTTCGCGCCGTCAATCTTCATGAAATAGGTCGAGTAGTTCTCCGGGTCGGGAACGCTGCGCAGCACCATGATGCCGCTGCACTGGGCCATCGCCTCGACAATCAGCACGCCTGGCATGACGGGCTCCTCGGGGAAGTGTCCCACGAAGAAGGGCTCGTTCATCGTGACGTTCTTGATACCGGCCACCGACGTGCTGTCGCAGTGGAAGATGCGGTCGATGAGCAGGAAGGGGGGACGGTGGGGCAGCATGCGGCGGATGTCGTTGATGTCGTAGAGCGCCGGCTTGCGGCAGTCGTAGTAGTAACGCGGCTTCTCGCCCGCCTTGCGGATGGTGTGCTTGAGCTGGCGCATGAACTCCGTGTTGGCGAAGTGGCCCGGGCGGGTGGCCCATACGCGACCCTTGATGCGCTGGCCCAGCAGGGCGAAGTCGCCCAGCAGGTCGAGCAGCTTGTGGCGTGCCAGCTCGTTGTTGAAGCGCAGCTCGAGGTTGTTCAGATAGCCCCCCGTGATGCGGATATCGGGTTTGTTGAAGATTTTCTTGAGGTGCTCCAGCTGCTCGTCGGGTACGGGATTCTCCACCACGACGATGGCATTGTCCAGGTCGCCGCCCTTGATGAGGTTCATCTTCATCAGCGGCTCGAGCTCGTGCAGGAAGACGAAGGTGCGGCAGGGGGCGATTTTGGCCGTGTAGTCGTCACCGGGGTTGAAGGTGGCGTACTGGTTGCCGATGATTTTCGAGTTGTAGTCGACGTGGAGCGATACGGAGAATTCGTCGTCGGGGAAGAGGATGATGGCCACGCCCTTCTCGGGAATCGTGTAGACCATCTTCTCGGTCACCTGGAAGTATTTGCGTTCCGCCTCCTGCTCCTCGAGGCCCGTCTGGCTGATGGCCTGTGCGTATTCGCGTGCCGAGCCATCCATGATGGGGGTCTCCGGGGCGTCGATGTCGATGACGGCATTGTCCACACCCAGTGTCCAGAGGGCCGACATGACGTGCTCGATGGTGCTGACCCGGTTGCCGGCATGCTCGATGGTCGTGCCGCGCGAGGTATCCACTACGTAGTCGCAGAGCGCCGGAATCTCGGGGCAGCCCTCGAGGTCGATGCGCCGGAATACGATGCCGCGGTCGGCCTGAGCGGGACGGATGGTCATGTTCACGCTGACGCCGGTATGTAAGCCCTTTCCCGAAAAGGAGATGGGAGCCTTGAGCGTTTGTTGTTTGGTAGACATAGGCGGTGAATTTGTTGTATATTTGCGCGCAAATATATTAATTTTTCGTTAAAAAGCGTTATTTTTGCGGACAAATTTCAGCACAGCGAATGACTCCCAGCCGACAGAATAATCCGGTCGAACCCTCCTCCGGTCGTGAAGCCGCCCCCGCTCCGGAGCGCGGAAAGGGTCCCGCCGGACGGCGTCCCCGGCTCAACCTGCCCT
Source organism: Alistipes sp. Marseille-P5061 (assembly GCF_900290115.1). Classification (GTDB taxonomy): domain Bacteria; phylum Bacteroidota; class Bacteroidia; order Bacteroidales; family Rikenellaceae; genus Alistipes; species Alistipes excrementigallinarum. The sequence continues at coordinate 497,904 of NZ_LT985748.1, read as the reverse complement.
TCGACAACCGGCGCGAGGATGCGGGGTCGTGGGCCTACGACCATCGCGTGGGTCTGTGCGTGACGCTCATCGCCTATCTGGTGGTGATGATTGTCTTTGTCAGCTCGAAAATCGTCATCGGACAGCGTGCCCAGACGCAGGGGATGTTCATCGACCTGCAGACGCTTTCCGAGCTGGAGGAGCAGCGCGAGCAGCTCGAGGAGGAGGTGCGCCAGCGGCAGCAGGATGCGGCCGACTGGGCGAGCATCCGCAACCGCATGTCGAACGAGAATGCCGCGGAAGGGGAACTGCGCGACGACCGCGGCACCGACATGCGTGCGCTCGACGAGGCGGCCTCCGACGCCGAGGAGCGGCTGCGGGCCAACCGCGAGGCCTACGAGCAGGGGCTGGCCGAGGAGCGGGCCATCCGCGAGCGGCGGGGCGGCGGCAAAACGGGCGAGAGCAGCGACGTGAAGGTCAAGGGACGCGTGACGGTCTCCTTCTCGCTGAAGAATCCCGTGCGGACGAAGCGCTACCTCGAGGTGCCGGCCTACCGGTGCGAGGGCGGCGGCGAGGTGGTGGTCGAAATCACGGTCAACCGGGCCGGAGAGGTGACGGCCGCCCGTGTGCGGTCGGGCGGTGACGCCTGCATGCGCGAGATGGCCGAACGTGCCGCGCGCAACTCGCTCTTCAACATCGACGACTCGGCTCCCGCACGTCAGACGGGAACCATCACCTACATCTTCATTCCCCAGTAGCATATCCGGTCCGGGCTTTGCCGCGCAGGGTGTGTCTTGGCATGCCCCGGCGAGCAGCATGCCCTGGCGTGTCCGGAAATATTCCGGCATGCGGGGCGGTGCGCTCCGCACGAACTGTTCGACGGTTTGCGCCCTCTTTTCTTGTCGCCTTTCGCTATCCCGGCTCTCGTTTGCTGTTTGCGAAGGCAGCTTCGGCCGGGCGTTTCACAGGCGGGAATCTCTCCGCAGCGAGACGCCGCTCTCTGCTGCAGGCGGATGAGGACCGCCTTTTCCATTTTTCCCGATTGCTCTCCCATTTTTCGCCAACGACGGGCTTTTTCGGAGCGGGAGCAGCCTCTGGCGGATAATTTTTCCTATCTTTGTAACGTTCCGATGATGCGGTTCCGTCGGGAAGCCGGTCCGGGTGCCTCTTTGTCGGAGGAACCTTCGTCTTGCACCCGGTTGCGCCTCCGCATCGGCGGAGCTGTCTGCGCCGGCTGTGGGACGGCGGAAGACGGCGTGAACCGCAGGCGGGGCACTATGGCCTGAGTTGTGCATCAGTCGGTTATGGCCCGTTTTTTGCGCGCCGCGCCGTGCACGCGGGCGGCATGACCCCGACGGCGGGGCCTTGCCGATGTGGATTTCCGAATTGTAACAAACGAATATCGATGGTTTACTTCAGTACCGAAAATATCGTCTTGATTGGCGCCCTGCTGCTCTTCGTGGCGGTGATGGCGGGCAAGCTGGCCTATCGCTTCGGCGCACCGGCGCTGCTACTCTTTCTGGGGGTCGGCATGCTCTTCGGGTGGCACTTCATCTCGTACCGCTCGCTCGACATGACGCAATTCATCGGCATGATTGCCCTCTGCGTCATTCTCTTCACGGGCGGCATGGATACCAAGTTCTCTGACATACGTCCGGTTATCGGGCCCGGAGTGCTGCTGGCGACGGTCGGTGTGATTGTCACGGCCTTCATCGTGGCCGGTCTGGTCTGGTTCATCGCGCCGTGGCTCGGCATCGAGATGCCCTTTGCCCTCGCGCTGCTGCTCGCCTCGACGATGGCCTCGACCGACTCGGCGTCGGTCTTCTCGATTCTGCGAACCAAAAAGCAGGGGCTGAGCCAGAACCTGCGTCCGCTGCTCGAGCTCGAGAGCGGCTCGAACGACCCGATGGCCTACATGCTTACGGTGCTGCTGGTCGGGGTGCTCACCTCGCCCGATGCCGGCGGTATGGGCATCGGTTCCGGACTGCTGATGCTGGTCGTTCAGTTTGTTGTCGGAGCCCTTTCGGGCTATCTTATCGGACGGCTGGCCGTCTGGACCATCAACCGGATTAATCTGACCAACACGTCGCTCTATTCGGTGCTGCTGCTGGCCTTCATCTTCTTCTCCTTCTCGTTTACCGACCTTTTGCGCGGCAACGGCTATCTGGCGGTCTACATTTCGGGACTGGTCGTGGGCAACTACAAGCTGACGCAGAAACGGACGCTGACGATTTTCTTCGACGGCTTCACCTGGCTGGTGCAGATTGTGATGTTCCTCACGCTGGGCCTCTTCGTCAACAGCCATGAACTCTTCGAGCCGCGCGTGCTGATTTTCGGCGTGGTGGTGGCCGCCTGCCTGATGCTGGTGGCGCGCCCCGTTTCGGTCTTACTCTGCATGGCCCCCTTCCGTCGCTTCTCCGCCAAGGCCCGGCTCTACGTCTCGTGGGTGGGGCTGCGCGGCGCCGTGCCGATTATCTTTGCCACCTACCCGCTCATGGCGGGCGTCGAGCATGCCGAGCTGCTCTTTAATGTGGTCTTCATCGGAACCATCATCTCGCTGCTGGTCCAGGGAACGACCGTGAGCGGCATGGCCAACCTGCTCGGCCTGGCCTTCAAGGAGCGCAAGCCGTCGTTCGACGTCGACATGCAGGACAACATCCATTCGGTGCTCACCGAGGTCGAGGTGAACGAGGGGATGCTCGAGAACGGACATACGCTCAGCCGGATTATTCTGCCCGACAATACGCTGGTGATGATGGTCTGCCGCGACGGTGAATATTTCGTGCCGCAGGGCAAGACCGAGCTGAAGGTGGGCGACAAGCTGCTGGTGATTTCGGACCGGGGCGAGGAGCTGGCCACCACCTACAAGGATATGGGGATAGACGATGTCATGAAGCTCTGAGCGACGTCGTCCGGGAGAGCTGGAGGCAGCCCCGATGAGAGGCGGCCGTCTGTCCGGTCGTGCGCGGTTCCGCAGCGGAGCCGCGCTTTTTGTTTGAGCGCTCGGCCGGTGACTTCTATGTTTCAGACAAAAAAGAGCGGGACACCCTGTGGGGCGTCCCGCCTTTTTTGCAGCGCGGCGGCAAGTTGCCTTTCCGACGCGGCTGCGGTGAACTCGCCGGGCTCAGGCCCGACCGTGCTATTTAACTGCATTAACTATTGCTTCGAATGCCTTCGGCTCGTTCATTGCCAGGTCGGCCAGAACCTTGCGGTTGAGGACGATGCCCTTGGCGTTGATTTTGCCGATGAATTGCGAATAGGTCATTCCCTGCGCGCGGACGGCAGCGTTGATACGCATAATCCACAGCGAACGGAATGTCCGCTTCTTGAGTTGACGGTGTGCATAAGCATACTGCAGACCCTTCTCGACCGTGTTTTTGGCAACGGTCCACACATTTCCCCTTGAACCAAAGTTACCCTTGGCAAGTTTCAAAACCTTTTTTCTTCTTGCGCGAGACGCAACAGCATTAACTGAACGTGGCATAGTGATTAAAGTTTTTGAGAGCTGTCAGCGACGTGTTTCTCTCACGTTCTTCGGGGCTGATTCGCTCTTGATTAGTAAAATTCCGCAGGTCAATTACTTGACGAGCAGGTTCTTGATTTTAGCCTCATCGGCTGCCGAAACGATACCCGAATAGCAGAGGTTACGCTTCTGTTTTTTAGTCTTTTTGGTCAGGATGTGACTGTGATAAGCGTGCTGACGCTTAATCTTACCTGTGCCGGTGAAGGTGAAACGCTTCTTCGCAGCGGCATTAGTTTTCATTTTTGGCATGGTCGTAAACAGTTAATTCGTTAAACATAGCCTGCAAAGATACAAATTTTTTCGTGGAACAATACGTTCGGAACAAATTTTTCGTATTTCGGACGCAAAATCTCCTGCCGGCAACCGCCGCAGAGGGGGTAGGGCGGGGTGGAGCCTGCGCCGTGAGGGTCATATCCCCCCGCAGTAGCCGGCGGGGGTTGGCCGTCCGGCTGTTTTGTACTATATTTGTAGTACGGAAGGGGCTGTCCGTGACGGGGCCTGCCGAGAGGCCCGGCCTGAAGGGCGCGGTTGCTCAGGTGCGAAGAGCTTCGGTGGCGGATGCCTCTGCCGTCCTAAAATAGTGGAAGAGCACATCATGGAGTGGAATTTTGTCTTGAGGCTCTGCGTGGCAGGGCTCTGCGGAACGGTCATCGGACTCGACCGCGAATATCGGGTGAAGGATGCAGGTTTCCGCACCCATTTTCTGGTGGCGATGGGCAGTGCGTTGATGATGCTCGTCTCTCAGTACGGTTTCAGCGACATTCTTTCGGCCGTGCCCGAGGTGAAGCTCGACCCGAGCCGCATCGCCGCACAGGTGGTGAGCGGCATCGGCTTCATCGGTGCCGGTACGATTATCATCCACCGTCAGCTGGTCCGCGGCCTGACGACCGCCGCCAGCCTCTGGGCCTCGGCCGGCATCGGTCTGGCTTCGGGCGCCGGAATGTATCTGGTTGCCGGAGCGGCGACGGTCCTCACGCTGATTGGTCTCGAGGGGCTTAACCTCGTCTTCCGCCGCCTGGGGCAGCGGCGCATCATGCTCGTCTTCTCGGCTGCCGACCGCAACGTGCTCAACGAGGCCTTCAACCGCCTCAAGTCCGAGGATTATACGGTCCTCTCCTACGAGGTGACGGCCGAGCGGAGCGGGGAGGGAATGCTCTACCGCGCGACGCTCGTCATTCGGGCCAAAAGCTCGGCGGGTGAAGACCGCTACCTGGCCGTGCTGCAGAATGACCCCGATATCACGGTCGAACGGATTGTCTGAACGCCCTTTGTCCCGGCTTTCGGCCGTTATCTGTCTCTGAATCTGAAGAAGTGGCCCGTGATGCGGAGTGCGCTGTCGCGTGCCATCTCGTTGGGGTTGGTTCCCGGCACACCCTCCGGCACCTCCTCGCCGAGCCGCTCGTAGAGCTCCCTCCAGTAGCGGGGCAGTTCGCCCTGTTCGTCGCGGAAGTTCATCGGCCGTGCCGGGAAGATGCGCTCGCCCGACGGCCGGCGGTAACTCTCCCATACCAATTTGCTGCAATACATCTTTCCGTTGTCGGGCCGGTACGAGTAGTCGTAGGGCTTGCCCAGATGCTGCCGTGCGCGGTTAAGTGAGGCGGCAAGCCCCGATGTATCCCTCAGTCGCGCTGCCGTGACGGCCGGGGCCCCGTCGATGCGTGCCGCCCCCTCCAGAAACTCTTCGAGCGTCGTCATCCGCACGCCGCCCTCCGAGGTCGCCTCAAGTACCGAATCGGCCCCGCCGTTCACCACGGCGATGCCCACATGGGTGTAGGAGAGCTCCCGAGCGGAGCCCGTTGCCGAGCGAATTGCCTCGCTCATTGCCGAGCCGGCTCCCGCCTCAAAGAGCAAATCGCCGCTCTGAAGCTTCGGCCGGGCCGGGGTACAACTGGCAGCGGCACATGCCATACCTATATATATTAATAAATGTTTCATGCACTTCTCTCTTTGCAGGACAAAGATAATGCTTTCCATGTCATTTTGAAATCTCGCTGATAATCTGTCGATTGCATTTTCGGGTGTAAAAAATCGAAAAAAAGTTGTGAAAAGTTTGTAAAAAAGCTAAAAAAGTCTTTATCTTTGCACCCGCTTTGAGAGAGAAACCCACGAGGGTTTGGAACTTGAGGCGGGAGCAAGGTTCTTTCGAATATCCGGTCTGATTCGGGGTTTGAAAAAAACATCGAAAAAGATTTGGAGGTTTCAAAAAAAGGAATTACCTTTGCACCACTTTCCCACTAAAAACTGGGACGGTTCACCGAGGGGCCGACAAGGCCGGCGGGGGACTGAAAAAAGAGAAAGTTCTTTATAGCAATATAGGAACGGTGTTCTTTGAAGTATTTGAGCAGCTAAAGTTTATCCACTCTTCGGAGTGATTTCAAACAATACCTTTGAGATAGAGCTAAAGATTTAACAAAACATTTTTTACAATGGAGAGTTTGATCCTGGCTCAGGATGAACGCTAGCGGCAGGCTTAACACATGCAAGTCGAGGGGCAGCGAGATTGAAGCTTGCTTCAATTGTCGGCGACCGGCGGACGGGTGCGTAACGCGTATGCAACCTACCCATAACAGGGGGATAACACTGAGAAATTGGTACTAATACCCCATAACATCTCGAGTGGCATCACTTGGGGTTGAAAGCTTCGGTGGTTATGGATGGGCATGCGTTGTATTAGCTAGTTGGAGAGGTAACGGCTCACCAAGGCGACGATACATAGGGGGACTGAGAGGTTAACCCCCCACATTGGTACTGAGACACGGACCAAACTCCTACGGGAGGCAGCAGTGAGGAATATTGGTCAATGGACGGAAGTCTGAACCAGCCATGCCGCGTGCAGGATGACGGCTCTATGAGTTGTAAACTGCTTTTGTACGAGGGTAAACCCGAATACGTGTATTCGGCTGAAAGTATCGTACGAATAAGGATCGGCTAACTCCGTGCCAGCAGCCGCGGTAATACGGAGGATCCAAGCGTTATCCGGATTTATTGGGTTTAAAGGGTGCGTAGGCGGTCAGATAAGTTAGAGGTGAAATTCCGGTGCTTAACACCGGCGCTGCCTCTAATACTGTTTGACTAGAGAGTAGTTGCGGTAGGCGGAATGTATGGTGTAGCGGTGAAATGCTTAGAGATCATACAGAACACCGATTGCGAAGGCAGCTTACCAAGCTATATCTGACGTTGAGGCACGAAAGCGTGGGGAGCAAACAGGATTAGATACCCTGGTAGTCCACGCAGTAAACGATGATAACTCGTTGTCGGCGATACAATGTCGGTGACTAAGCGAAAGCGATAAGTTATCCACCTGGGGAGTACGTTCGCAAGAATGAAACTCAAAGGAATTGACGGGGGCCCGCACAAGCGGAGGAACATGTGGTTTAATTCGATGATACGCGAGGAACCTTACCCGGGCTTGAAAGTTAGTGACGGACTTGGAAACAAGTCTTCCCTTCGGGGCACGAAACTAGGTGCTGCATGGTTGTCGTCAGCTCGTGCCGTGAGGTGTCGGGTTAAGTCCCATAACGAGCGCAACCCCTACCGTTAGTTGCCATCAGGTAAAGCTGGGCACTCTAGCGGGACTGCCGGTGTAAGCCGAGAGGAAGGTGGGGATGACGTCAAATCAGCACGGCCCTTACGTCCGGGGCTACACACGTGTTACAATGGTAGGTACAGAGGGCAGCTACCCTGCGAAGGGATGCGAATCTCGAAAGCCTATCTCAGTTCGGATTGGAGGCTGAAACCCGCCTCCATGAAGTTGGATTCGCTAGTAATCGCGCATCAGCCATGGCGCGGTGAATACGTTCCCGGGCCTTGTACACACCGCCCGTCAAGCCATGGGAGCTGGGGGTGCCTGAAGTTCGTGACCGCAAGGAGCGACCTAGGGCAAAACCGGTAACTGGGGCTAAGTCGTAACAAGGTAGCCGTACCGGAAGGTGCGGCTGGAACACCTCCTTTCTGGAGCTTGTTTCAAAGGTAAGCTGCTCTGAACTTCAAAGACACGCTACAACAGCACCGCTTTAGGCGTAGGTTCGAACCGAGTGCTGTTCATGAGGAACGCAAGTTCCGAAGTTCTTTGACATGATTGAGGTTATGAGATAAGGCCTCCCGAGAACGCAATAGGGTTTTCGGGAAGGAAGAAAGAAAGTAATGAAGGGCGTATGGGGAATGCCTAGGCTCTTGGAGGCGACGAAGGACGTGGTAAGCTGCGAAAAGCTCCGGGGATTTGCAAACAAGAATTGATCCGGAGATCTCCGAATGGGACAACCCGGCAGGTAGAAGACCTGTCACACGAAAGTGGGCCAACCCTCTGAACTGAAACATCTTAGTAGGAGGAGGAAAAGAAAGAAACATCGATTTCCAAAGTAGCGGCGAGCGAAATGGAAGGAGCCCAAACCGTATTTGTTACGGCAAATGCGGGGTAGTAGGACTGCAATATTCAAGTGACTGAGAACTGGAATGATTTGGAAAGGTCGTCCATAGAGAGTGAAAGGCTCGTACAGGCAATCAAGTCATGCGATAGCGGTATCCTGAGTAGGGCGGGACACGAGGAATCCTGTCTGAATTCGCCGGGACCACCCGGTAAGGCTAAATACTCCCAAGAGACCGATAGTGAACCAGTACTGTGAAGGAAAGGTGAAAAGTACCCCGAACAGGGGAGTGAAAAAGAACCTGAAACCATACGCTTACAACCTGTCGGAGCGGCTTTGTGCCGTGACGGCGTGCCTATTGAATAATGAGCCTACGAGTTACTAATCACTGGCGAGGTTAAGTGACAGGAGTCACGGAGCCGAAGCGAAAGCGAGTCTGAACAGGGCGGCTAGTCAGTGGTTGTAGACGCGAAACCTTGCGATCTACCCTTGAGCAGGATGAAGGTTGGGTAACACCAACTGGAGGTCCGCACGAATAAGCGTTGAAAAGCTTCTCGATGACTTGAGGGTAGGGGTGAAAGGCTAATCAAGCTGGGAAATAGCTCGTACTCCCCGAAATGCCTTTAGGGGCAGCGTTGTAATTGAGAGTCTACCGGAGGTAGAGCTACTGATTGGATGCGGGGGCTTCACCGCCTACCAAATCCCGACAAACTCCGAATGCCGGTAGTATGATTTACAGCAGTGAGCGGCCGGGTGCTAATGTCCGGTCACAAAAGAGGAACAACTCAGACCAGCAACTAAGGTCCCCAAGAATATGCTAAGTTGAACTAACGATGTTTTGTTGCAGAGACAGCTAGGATGTTAGCTTGGAAGCAGCTATTCATTCAAAGAGTGCGTAACAGCTCACTAGTCGAGCGACAGAGCGTGGATAATAAACGGGCATCAAGCATATCACCGAAGTTCTGGACACGAAAGTGTGGTAGGGGAGCATTCCATTCGCGTTGAAGTCGGTTCGTGAGAATCGGTGGAGCGTATGGAAAAGCAAATGTAGGCATGAGTAACGATAATGCGGGAGAGTAACCCGCACACCGCAAGACCAAGGTTTCCTGATCAACGCTAATCGGATCAGGGTTAGTCGGGTCCTAAGGTTAAGCCGAAAGGCGATATCGATGGACAATCGGTTAATATTCCGATACTGACATGTGCCTCGATGGAGAGACGAAGGAACGTAAGTGCCGCCACCTGACGGAATAGGTGGTTAAAGGGTGTAGGTATAGGGACAGATTAAGAGTTAGTTCCTGCTGAGACCTGACAGTACGGAGCGGCTACGGCCAATCCGATAGTGCACCCAAGTCGACTTCCGAGAAAATCTTCTAAGTTATAGTGCATGTCACCCGTACCGTAAACCGACACAGGTGGTCGAGGAGAGTATCCTAAGGTGCTCGAGTGAATCACGGTTAAGGAACTAGGCAAATTAACCCCGTAACTTCGGGACAAGGGGTCCCTACGCAAGTAGGGCGCAGCGAAGAGGTCCAGGCGACTGTTTATCAAAAACACAGGGCTCTGCAAATTCGAAAGAAGAAGTATAGGGCCTGACACCTGCCCGGTGCTGGAAGGTTAAGAGGGGATGTCATCGCAAGAGAAGCATTGAATCGAAGCCCCAGTAAACGGCGGCCGTAACTATAACGGTCCTAAGGTAGCGAAATTCCTTGTCGGGTAAGTTCCGACCTGCACGAATGGTGTAACGATCTGGACACTGTCTCAACCGTGAGCTCGGTGAAATTGTAGTCCCGGTGAAGATGCCGGGTACCCGCGACGGGACGAAAAGACCCCGTGAACCTTTACTATAGCTTAACGCTGAATTTGGGTACACAATGTGTAGGATAGGCCGGAGGCTGTGAGACGGGCACGCCAGTGTTCGTGGAGCCGACGTTGAAATACGGCCCTTTGTGTATTTGAGTTCTAACCCCGCAAGGGAGACACCGTTTGGTGGGTAGTTTGACTGGGGTGGTCGCCTCCAAAAGAGTAACGGAGGCTTCCCAAGGTGCCCTCAGTACGAATGGTAACCGTACGAAGAGTGCAATAGCATAAGGGCGCTTGACTGTGAGACCTACAAGTCGACCAGGTACGAAAGTAGGGTATAGTGATCCGGTGGTTCTGTGTGGACTGGCCATCGCTCAAAGGATAAAAGGTACTCCGGGGATAACAGGCTGATCGCCGCCAAGAGCTCATATCGACGCGGCGGTTTGGCACCTCGATGTCGGCTCGGCACATCCTGGGGCTGGAGAAGGTCCCCAGGGTTCGGCTGTTCGCCGATTAAAGTGGCACGCGAGCTGGGTTCAGAACGTCGTGAGACAGTTCGGTCTCTATCTGTCGCGGGCGTAGGAAGATTGAGGGGTCCTGACTTTAGTACGAGAGGACCGAGTTGGACGAACCTCCGGTGTATCGGTTATGCTGCCAAGTGTACCGCCGAGTAGCCGCGTTCGGTTTGGATAAGCGCTGAAAGCATCTAAGCGCGAAGCCATCCCCGAGATAAGTCTTCCCTTGAGGGGCGTAGGAGACGACTACGTTGATAGGCTGCAGGTGTAAAGACAGTAATGTCAAAGCCGAGCAGTACTAATTACCCGAGAGGCTTTCTTTCGCGCACTTTATCTCATAACCGATTTATGTCAAACTTATACCGGGTGCGACGGGTTGTACCGAGAGGTACTCGCACGTAAAAACGTTCTTTTAGGTGGTTATAGCAGTGAGGTTCCACCTCTTCCCATTCCGAACAGAGAAGTTAAGCTCACTTACGCCGATGGTACTGCGGTTCTCCCGTGGGAGAGTAGGTAGCCGCCTCTTCAAGGTCAGACTCACAGGGTCTGACCTTTTTTTGTGCCCATAGGCGAACGGCGCGCGGAAGGCGGGCGTTGGTCTTCGGTCTTCGGTCTTCGGTTTCGGTGTAAAGTGTAAAATGCTATCTTTGCACTCTGTTTCTATCAGTTTTTAGACTTGTATTGATTTAGCATACATGAGCATGAAGCCTATTTTCTATGCGGCGGTGCTGCTTGCGTTCACGACGCTCAGACTGAACGCGCAAAGCTTTTCTGATGTGGCAGATAGCTGCTATTTTTATCTTGAACAGGGCGATACTGCTTCGTTTGGCAGAACCTGCGACCGATTGCCCGATGCGTATGAGAGAACCTATAATGCCGAATTATATTCCATCGCCATGGAGTTGACCGGGATAAGAAACATGGACCAGGGAATTCGGTTGCTGCTGCTCGATGCCCGGAAGAAGGACAGGGATGTCTCCCAAATCAGGCGGATGATGGAGCAGATAGACTGCCGAAATGCCAGCCGTGTCGCTGAAATTATTGACCAATACGGTTGGCTTGCCCCTGAGGAGGTCGGCTATGAAGCCAACGAGGCTCTGTTCCTGTGTATACAGCACACTCAGGACTCGTTGATTCAAAATAAGTACCTGCCGGTTCTGAGAGAAGCGGTCCAAAGCGGTGCGGCCGAGGGGTGGCAATACGCCTTTCTCACGGACCGATGTCTCATGAATCGGGGCGAGCGGCAAATCTATGGAACTCAGCGGATAACCAGAGATGGGGTCGATTATCTGGTGCCGTTGCAGGATGCAGAGCGGGTTGATTCACTGCGTGCGAGCTTAGGTATGGAGCCCTTGCAGGTGTATATGTCGGATTGCGGCTTGGAGCAGGGCTGGAGTATGGAGTACTACAAAACCCATTTGCAACTGCACGAGTCAATCTTTGACTCATGGTACAGGCACCGGCGCGATGCTGTGCGGACTGATAAATAGTCTGCTTTGTGGCTCGTTTTCGGGGGGGGGGGCGTTCGGCTGAATTTGTTGCTGGAACCGCTCTGGAACGAGGAGTCGAGCCGGGGAGTGGTGCAGCTAGCTGGCAGGCGAACGGATGGTCACTGGCCTTTAGGTGCAATTGCTGCTTGACCTTGAAGAATTAATGTGCCACCATGTGTGTAGATAGCCACACCAAACAAGGAGGAGTTTCCGATTAACCGGAGACGAACCGCAGGTCAGATTCACAAGGTCTGATTTCTTGGGGCCAGACATGGGTGCCTCGGTATTTGTTTTGATGATAAAATATCCGTAATTTTACACTTTATTCTTAGAATATGCGAAGCCTTATGCCATGGGCTTGAGCACTTGTCCGTTGTAGTTGTGCTTTGCTTAACAGATATTTGATGAAAGTAATAGAGTTATTCGCTGGAGTTGGTGGTTTCAGAGTCGGTTTGAATCGGGTAGATGAGAACTTTTTTGATACGGTGTGGAGCAATCAGTTTGAACCTGCAACGAAAAGGCAGCATGCATCGGAGGTTTATGTAGCTCGTTTTGGCTCTAAGGGCCATGTAAATGCGGATATTGCAACGGTAAAGACAGAGGATATCCCTGACCATGATATGTTGTGTGGAGGTTTCCCCTGTCAGGATTATTCCGTTGCTCGAAATCTTGGACAGGCTGCAGGACTTGTGGGTAAGAAAGGTGTTCTCTGGTGGGAAATTGAACGGATTGTGCGAGAGAAGGGGGAGCGCGCTCCGCAGATATTATTTTTGGAGAATGTCGATCGCTTGCTGATTTCTCCAGCAATGCAGCGCGGGAGAGACTTTGCCGTGATATTGCAATCTTTGGCGGATAATGGCTACGTAGTTGAGTGGCGAGTGATTAATGCTGCGGATTATGGAATGCCTCAGCGGCGTCGGAGAACCTATATTTTGGCATACAGAAAAGGCAGTCCGATAGCTTCATCTATTGTTGATTCTGCGTCCTGGCTTTTTCGCGATGGAGTATTTGCTTCGGCTTTTCCGGTTGTGAATAAGGATGTTAACGGGTTGTTTGGGGCGCAGCTATTCCCGTTTCGACTGAAAAAGGATGGTGATGATTTGGCTGATTTGAGTCAGAAATTTAATGCGGAGAATAAACTCAGACCATTTGAAAATGCTGGGATTATGATTGATGGTCAAGTATGGTCTGTCAGAGTGGAGAGCAGTTATTCAGGGCCGTATACGACTTTGGGGGATATTTTGGCGTTGGGAAAGGAACACGCTTTGGTAAAGGACGAGTTCTACATTCCTGAGCAGGAATTGTCCAAATGGGAATACCTGAAAGGCGCAAAACATGAAGTTCGCAGGACCAAGGAGGGGTTTGAATTTACTTATAATGAGGGGGGGATGGCTTTCCCAGATGCTTTGGATAAGCCTTCGCGAACTATTATAACGAGTGAGGGCGGTGCTACGGCTTCCCGTTTCAAACATGTAATTCGCGACCCTGAAAATGGACGGCTGAGGAGGCTGATTCCTCTGGAATTGGAGCGATTGAACATGTTCCCCGATGGCCATACCGAAGGTCAGAACGATACAAAGAGAGCATTCCTTATGGGAAATGCTCTCGTGTGTGGAATTGTTACAAGGATAGGAGCAGAAATTTATCGTCGATTGAAATAGAATGAGTTGTGCTGTGTGGTGGTCGTATTTGCCCTATAAGTATTGGTCGATAATTTGGGTAATGGATATTGGCGTCGATGCTGCTGACCTGACTCTTCTCCGACGCTCATTGCATTCAATACCCAATTCAGGGAAAAAGGATGCCATCTCCTGATTGGATATGGGTGATACGCCATAGCTCCTTATTAGTTTGTATATGAAATCAGCCCAGGATGTGTGACCGAGCAGACAACATGCATCGTGTGTATAGGTCTTCATGTTGTTTTCCCGCCCAATGCCGGTCTTCTTTTGTAATTTTCCCTGAGTGAAATATTTGACATCCTCATTGAATCCTATGGCATCCAGGAAATGGATATATACTTCCATCGGAATTCCTTCGTAGGAAGATATTGATGAGCAAATCAGGTCGAGCAGTTGGCGGGGTGGTTCGTAAATATAGTAGTGCTTGTTGTCTATGTTGTCTATGCGGTGGTCAATTAGTAGTGCGTTCCTATAGAAGAGAGTAGCAAAGGCAACCAGGAGGTCTTTGCTGTTTGGCTTTGAAAGACAGGATTCCATGAGGCGGAAAATGTCATCGAATCCACCTCGTACGGAATCAATCACAACACCATCCTTTAGTACTGAAGGGCGCATGTCGTTACAATTCTTCTGATTATTGCCGGTTTGACCGGATTCATAGAACTCTTTTCCGTACTTTCCCAAGCTGACTTTATAGCTTGAATCTTGCGCGTATTCCCATATGTTGTTGAAAATCATTGTGCCTTCTGTCGCCGAACCGGGCCATCCGAGTGCAATGTCAATTAGGTCTAACTGCTTCTCGTATACTTCGCGTTTGAAGGCAGGAGAATCGACCTTTACATTTAGAGCATAATTTGTAAGATTAATCATATAAGGTCTTGTTAAGGATTGGTAATGAGTAAAAAGGGGCTTTCAAGCCCCTTTTTTGTTATTCATGGTCCGGGCAGCCGTCGCCGGGATGGTGCTCGAGCACCGTGTGGGGAACGACGCCGTGGGTCAGCAGCTGAATCGGGCAGTCGTAGTTGCGCAGTTGCTCCTCGGTGATGCGGTTCGAGTGGTGGCGGTGCACCTGACGGTTGACGCAGGCAATCTCCTTGACGACGCTTGTGATGGTTCCGATGTCGTGCGAAACCATCACAATCGCCATGCGGCTGTTCAGCTCATGGAGCATGTGGTAGAGCTCCTTTTCGAACTTGTTGTCGACGAAGTTGGCCGGCTCGTCGAGTATCAGCAGCCTCGGGTCGGAGATGATGGCCCGGCAGAGCAGCGCCCGCTGCATCTGTCCGCCCGAGATTTCGCCAATCGGGTGGTGCGCCACCTCACCGATGCCCGCAGCCTCGAGCAGCGCAAGGGCCTTGGCCCGGTCTTCGCGCGTGTAGCGGGAGCGGAAGCCGCGGCGCCCCTGGAGCCCCGAGAGGGTCGTTTCGACCACCGAAATGGGGAATGAGCGGTCGAAGTTCGAGAGCTGCGGCATGTAGCCAATCAGCCGCTCCTTGCCGTGGAAGAGCTCCGGAGCCAGCGTGATGGTGCCGCGATAGGGTACCGTGCCGAGAATCGCCTTGACCAGCGTGGTTTTGCCGCCTCCGTTGGGGCCGATGATGCCGATGAAGTCGTCGTCGGCGATGTCGAGGTTGACGTTGCGGAGCGCCTCGTAGCCGTCGTAGCTGACGCTCACGTTGCGCATGGAGACAAGGTTCATGGGCGGGCGGTGATTTGGTCGGTGATTTCGGCGATGTTCGCCAGGACATCCTCGCGCAGCGGGTCGATGGCGACGCTCGTGGCATTGAGGTCGCGGGCGATGATTTCGACGGCCGATGCCGGGAACTGGCTCTGGTAGAGGATGCGGGTGATGCCGTCGGCCCGGGCCTGTTTGATGATGCGGGTCAGCTCTCGGGCCGAGGGCTCCTTGCCCTCGTTCTCGATGGCCACCTGGCGGATGCCGTAGTCGCGGGCGTAGTAGGTGAGAGCCGGATGGTAAATCAGGAAATAGCGCGTTCCGGCCGCCTTGAGCCGACTGCCCACCTGGCGGTCGAGCTGTTGCAGGGCCGCCTGCAGTTTGCCGTAATTAAGCGTGTATTTTGTCGAATCGGGATAGGCGGCATGAATGGCTTCGTAGGCGTTTGCTGCCATCTGCTGGAGTGCGCGCGGCGAGGTCCAGATGTGGGGGTCGACGCCGAGGGCATGTTCGTGGCCGTCGTGGTGGTGTGCACAGCTGCCCTCAATCAGCTCGATGCCGCGGCTCAGGTTGACGACGCGCTGGGGCTCCTCGAGCTTCGAGAGCAGCGAGTTCTCGAAGTCGATGAGTCCCACGCTGAAAATCTGTCGTGCGCGGTTCATGCGGGCGAACTGGCGCGGCGTGGGTTCGAAGGTTTCGGGGCTCGCTCCGGCGGGAACAAGCACCTCGATGTCGAAATCAGAGCCGACGATGCCGCCGATGATAGTGCGCAACGGCAGAATCGAGACGACCATCGTGCGGTCGTCCGTCCGGGGTGTTTCGCCGCACGCGGCCAGCAGCAGGGTAGTGACGAGTAGAAGGAGGTATTTTCTCATGGTGGATGTTTCTTGCGACAAAGATAAGAAAAAACCGCGGTTGCCGCACTCCGGGTTGCGTATGTCTTCCGGTTGCATCGCTGGTGTCCCCGGTTTGTGCGCATAGGGTGTAGGTCCTCTTCAATTTCGCCGCGGCTGTGTTTCATGCGGTTGGCGGGTGGGTTCGTGGCGGCTGGCTCCGACGGCGCTCAGTATCAGCCACGGCTCGACGAAGAGGTTGATGAGCACATGTGCCGCCACGGCAGGCAGCAGATTGCGCCCCGCTGCGACGTAGACTACTGCGAGCAGCAGGCCCAGTGCCGCGGTCGATGCCGCCGAGGCTGCCCCTGTACGCAGGTTCCCGCCCAGGAGCGACCACGAGAGGTGTATCAGGCCGAAGGCAAGGGCCGAGAGCACGATTTGCATCAGCGCGCACGCTCCGTTGCCCTGGAGCCAGTCCATCAGTATCTGACGGAAGAGGGCCTTTTCGACGATTCCGCCCGCAAATCCGGCATAGATGCCCAGCCATTTGAGCAAACCTTTGAAACAGAGAAGATTCTGCCGGACTTCGGGAATCATGCGGGCCGTGTAGGCAATGTAACCGGCGGCCGTTGCCGCGGCCAGGAGCCAGGCGTGGGGTAGGACCTCTCCGGAACGGCTGAAGCCCAGATAGTTCAGGAATTTCTCGGGTCCGTTCACGCACCAGATGACAATGAATGTGGTCATGAAGGCCGCTGTTGCAGCGAGTACAATGGCTGCGGTTCGTCTTTGTCGGTTGTCGTTCGATTTTTCCATTTTTTATCGCAATTCGGTGATTTGCTGTGTGGTCCGGTCTTTATGCGGGGTTCAGGTCGCATTCTTATTCGCTAATATAAATAAGTTTATAATATAAACCAAAACATTTTGCTTTTTTTGTTTGAAAGGGGTGTTTTTGTGCTTGCAGCAGCCCTTTGCGCGGTTGGAGAGGGAGCTTTTGCAAGTGAGGACACTCCAGCTCCTTGAGTTTGAACCGTGTAATGCTCATTGTTGCAACCGGGCGCTGTTGAGCGTATAATGGCGGCGTATGTTGCTGTGGATGAGTCTGTTTTGAGCTGTGAGGATTGTGGGGCTTTACCTGTCCGCGGCTGGCGCCATATTTTATACGCGCAATGCTCCTTGTATATATGTGTCCGTCAGCCGTTTTGCGCGATTACGTTCGGGCAAAAAAGTGTTGGTTTTCAATGCATCGGGTTCTCTGCACCTGGTTTGCCAATCCGGAGGGACCGGTGTCGGGTTCGAGTAGGCTATTCCCTATTTACCCGTTAATAATTTAACATAATGTAAATATTAATTCATTCCTCGTCTGCTGCGAATCCCTCCGGCGTTCCGTTTTTGCCGAATCGCATTGTCCCTGGCTGTTGCGTCTCCTGCCAAATATGACATATATTTGTGTATGGATGTTAAATATCCTTGGATTTCTTTTGGCATGACTCTTTATCTTCAACAGCAATAATTCCGACCAATGAAAAGGAACCTGTTTACATCTTCGGCCGTATTTCTCTTTTCGGCTTTGACCCTTGCATGCTGTGGCGGCAGCTCCGTTCAATCGCCTTCGACCGAGGAGGCCCGGGCTGCGTTGGTACTCCCCGAGGCGCCCGACAGCGCGCAGCGCTCCGCGGCGGTACAGGCCGCCCGGATATGGGGCTTTGTCAAGTACCACCATCCGGCATTCGCCAGGAAATCGCTGAATGCCGATGCCGAGTATTTCACGCTGCTGAACCGTATTATAAATGCGCCGGACTCGGCTCGCAACGCGGTGTTCGCGGAGTGGATTGCCGCATTGGGACCTGTTTCCATGCGTTCCGACAGCAGCGTGAAGTGCGAAGTCTTCAACGATTTCGCATGGATTTACGACACGCTGCAGCTGGGTGCGCCCCTGAGCCGCATGTTGGCTGAAATCCGTCAGGCGGAGCCGGGCAAAAACAGATATGTGGAGCAGACCTCCGTCAACGTCTCATACATCGAGCCGGAATATACGGATATTCCGGACGAAGACATCGCATACAGACTGCTCGGTGTGGCTAAATTCTGGAACGCCGTCGACAGCTACTCCCCGAACCGCAATCTGACGGACCGCCCGTGGGACGAGGTGCTTCGCGACTATACGGCCATGGCATTCGACTCCTCGGTCGACTTCATGGCGCTCTACTCCCGCATGGTATCCGAACTGTGCGACTCGCATGTCAATTCGTGGTTTATTCCGCTCTTCGGGGGCCGCTTCGTCCCCGTCGTGTGCCGCTTCGCCGGGGAGCGACTCTTCGTTACGGACACCTGTACGCTTGTGCCCAATGATTTCCGCGTCGGGGACGAGATTCTCCGTATCGACGGCAAAAGCCCGGTCGAACGTTTGGCGGAACTCGCGCCCTACATGTCCTGCTCCAACCGTGCTGCGCTCATGCGCGACGGCTCCTATGCATCGCTGCTCACGGCGAAGGAGGAGGTGCAGCTCGAGTATCGGAGCCGCGGGGAGCTCCGCACGTCGACCCTCTCCACGGTCGATGGCGAGCATTTTGTCGGACGGATATACGCGAATCTGTATTCGCCCCAAAAGCCGACGTTCGAAGAGGTGGCCGACGGCATCGCCTGCATCCGTATCGGCTCGCTTACGTGCGACGATGAACCCGAGCTTGAGGAGCTGCTGAAGAGGTACGACAAGCTGATTATCGACCTGCGTGCATATCCAGCCGAGTACGATGTAATCCACAAGCTGCTTCCGGAGTATCTCTTTCCCGAGGCCCGGGAGGCAGTTGCCGTGCTGCTGCCTCAGGCCGACACTCCGGGAACCGTCGTACGTCGGGTCGAGTCGACGGAGCGGAGCTCCGATTCCGGTCGGCTTTTCCGGGGGCAGGTCGTGCTGTTGGTCGATGCCAGCTCGCAGTCGATGTCCGAGTATTTCACAATGTTCCTGCAGACCATTCCGGGCGTCGTGACCATTGGCAGTCAAACGGCCGGCGCCGACGGAAACGTAACGCGCATCCAGCTGCCCTATGCGTCATTCAGCCTCACCGGTCTCGGTGTCTGCTATCCCGACGGGCTGAACGCTCAGCGTCGCGGTGTGAAGATTGACCGTGTGGTCGAACCGACTGCCGAGGGGTTGATGCAGGGTCGGGACGAACAGATGGAGGCGGCAATCGACTGTCTGAACGGGGCTCGTATCTGAAAAGTGCGCCCGTAACCATAAAATGAAAAGGAGGGAATCATTTCGATTTCCTCCTTTTTTATTATCGCCTCCAGATTGCACCCATCCTGTACGGATTGATGCCTGTACCGTTGTGAGCCGATGTCTGGCCTGCATGAATTTTCTGCCCGGATAATCAGGATGTAACGGGGTTCTTTCCCTGTTTTCCGCCCGATTTTAACCCTCCGTGTTTGCGATATTCAGAGTCGTTCCGACCGGTTGCCGGAATTATCGCTCCGACGGCGTGTAACTTTCGAAGGTGTGGTCGTCGTAGAGGATAACGATGCGGCGCACCGATCCGTGTCCGCGCAGGGCAACCTGCTGCAATGCCTCTGAGGTGAGGGCAGCCGACGATGCTCCGGCTGATGCGGTCGATGGCGTTGCGATGGAGGCGTCTCCAGCCGCCGGACCGAAGAGCGTTGTCCCGGCCGGACTCTTCGCCCTGGTCTGACCGGCCGCTCCGGCTCCTATTCCTGTCCCGACTCCAACTTCGGGCGACCCGCCATTCACCGCCGCATCCGTTGCTGCGGCGGTCGTGTCACTCCGGTACATCGGCCCCTTGTCGAGCAGAAGCCAGTCGGGGCTGAGCCGGGGAAATTTCAGCAGCATCTTTTGCAGAAAATCGAAGCTGGGCTTGTTGCGCCCGGCCAGAATGTGGGAGATTCCCGCCGGATTGATTTCGAGTCTTTCGGCCAGCTGGCTTGGCTTCAAACCTTCACTTTTCATGATATCGAGCAATTTCTCCCTCATCAGCGTAATTTTTTACAAATATAAACACTTTTCATTTGTAAATCAAGAAAATTTGCTATTTGTAAAATGTCAATAACTGTTGATAATGTTTACAAATGGAAACAAATAAATTCCGTTAAAAGTTGCCCTTCGTTGTTACGTTTGTTTTTACTTTATACTGTATTAATTAAAATACTCGTTTTCAGTGTAATATCAATGATAAAACCTTGTTGTGCGCCCTCTACGCCGGCGTGCTTGCATCTTCTATTGTTTTGGTTTATCGTTCGTTGATGTAAATTTCGTAAAATATTGATATTATGAAGTATTTAATGGTGCATGTTTAGTGGTTTAACAGCGGTTGTAGCCGAGAAATTGCACCCGGATGAGCGTTTATCGATAATTTACAAATGTATATTATTAACAGGGCAAGCAGCACTATTCTTTTTACATATGTAATTACAACTGGAAAATATCCCTCTCCCTAATCTTTACAATTGTAAAATAAGCACCTCCCTACCCTACTTTTTGACCGTTTTTGGCGTATTCCGCTCGGCTGTTCATATCTTTTGTTTACAACTCTGTTTGCAGCTCAGATTATGTTAAATAATAAAGAAGCGGAGCAGGATAAAGATATCCTACTCCGCTCAGGAATAATCAGTTACCTGTTTGTTAACAACCTACTCCCTGGAGAGCTTTTCCGCAATTTCGCGGAACTCTTCCGGAGTCAGTTGGAGCTTTTCGCGGTGAAAATCGACGTCGTTTTCGCTGTTCATCGGTATCAGATGGATGTGTGCATGGGGAACTTCGAGTCCCAACACCACTACTGCCACCTTCCTGCAGGCGGTTTCCCGCTTGATTCGGGCTGCAACCTTCTTGGCAAAGAGCATCATGCCGGCAAGGGTCTCGTCATCGAGGTCGAAGATATAGTCGACCTCCTTCTTGGGAACGACGAGCGTATGCCCTTTGGCCAGCGGATTGATGTCGAGGAATGCGTAGTAGCGGTCGTCTTCAGCGACCTTGTAGGAGGGAATCTCCCCCGCAATGATGCGTGAAAAGATGGATGCCATAATCTGAATAGTGTTGAATGTTATCGTTTCTGTTGTCTTGATGCAGTACCGGGCCTCTACTCCCGGCATCTGTCCGGTGCGGTTCGCTCCGGCCGGGGCGGTTAGGCGCGTCGTGTGCTTCGTGTGCCTCTATGTGTTGCCTCTCTATGGGACGGTTTTGTGTCTCGCTTAACGGCTTCTTGCCGCGGGAGATTCTTCGCCGGTCCATCAGGTCGAAGGTCGGCAACCGGGGCTGTAGAAAAGCCCGTGGGCACCTCCCTGCCGAATCATCGGGTGCCGGTCAGCTGCAGGGTGCCTCGCCAGGCGTCGGCGCGCATCCCATGTCTGCGAGCCTCGGTTTTCCGCGCTTCATTCTTCCCGGGCGGTGCACCTCGTTGTTCGCTTCGCTCATCGAAGTCATGTTCATATAGACAGTATGTCCGCGGCTCGGTTGTTTGGTGTTATGTTACTCCTCGAATTTGGGCTTCAGAATCTCGGCGTAAATGACCGCTTTGCGCAGGTCGAACTCCGCGACTATCTCATTGGCCGTCTCCTCCGTTTCCGGCAACCGTACGGGCTCCTTTTCGCGCATTGCCGCCATAACCTGCGGCTGGGCGGCCGATACGCTGCTGTGCCTGCGTTGGAGGCTTTCGCCCGCGTGCTGCAGTCCGTGTTGGGGAGATGCTGTTGCCGGCGTCTGCGACCGCGACGCAGCGGCCTGTTGTGCGGTCGCCCGTTGTGCAGCGGTCTGTTGCGTAGTGGATTTTGCGCCTCCGGTCGAGGGCGAAGTGGCCGGCCGACGGCTGCGTTGTTGCGGCAGAGGAAAACCCTCCGGCAGACCGCTGCCCGGGGTCGGATAGCGTGGAACGGTCGGATGGCCCTGCCCGGCGTTGCGCTCCTGCCCCTCTTCGGTCTCGTCGGCTCGCCGTGCAGCCCGCTTGCGGGCCTTGGAGAGCGCCGAAAAGCCCATCGATACGACGATGAACAGCAGCCAGAGTATGGGCGCGTAGTCTTCCATGGTCTCAGTTCATGGCTCGTTTGACGGTTTCGATGCCCTTGATTTGGCGGATGCGGTCCATGACGGCATTCAGGCCCTCGGCGTCCTTCACGTAGAGGCTGACGCTTCCCTCGAAGATGCCGTCGTGGCTGTGGATGTTCACCTCGCGGATGTTGATGTTGAAGTCGTCGCTGACGACCTTGGCCAAATCGAGCAGGATGCCCATCCGGTCGATGCCGCGGATTTCGGCCGTCACCAGGTAGGACATCGCCTTGTGTTGCGACCACTTGATTTCCTCCTTGACGATGTTGTTGCCGAACTGGCTGGCCAGCCGGTTCAGCTCGTCGCAGGTTGCCTTGTGGACGATGATGTCGCCGCTGGCCGGGTCGCGGTAGCCCACGACCTTGTCGCCCGGAATGGGTTTGCAGCACTCGGCGATGCGGAACTGTGGTTCGGCCTCCACGTCGGGCGAAGGCTGTATCTCACCCGGCGACACGGGAGCATCGCCCTCCTCGGGCTCCTCCTTCTTGGGGATGAAGAGGGTCCAGAACTTGAGTATCTTGCTCTTCGAGTCGACCTTGAGGGTCTTCTCCAGCGTGTCGATGGTGACGATTCCCGCGCCGATTTTGCTGTAGAGCTCCTCCTTGTTGCGGCAGCCGTAGGCCGGGACGATTTTGCGCAGCACGCGGCCGCTGAGCTTGATGTTGAGCTCCTTCATCTTGTCGTCGAGCATCTGCATGCCGTGCTCGATGTTGTGCTGCCGCTCGCGCTTGAGGAAGCTCTTGATGGCCTGCTTGGCCTTGGCCGTCGTGACGATGTCGAGCCACTCAGGCTTGGGTCGGGCGTTGTCGGCCGTGATGATTTCAATCTGGTCACCGCTGTTGAGCGTCGTGGTGATGGGCTCCAGCTTGTGGTTGATTTTGGCGCTGATAGCGTTGTTGCCGATTTTCGAGTGGATGTCGTAGGCAAAGTCGAGCGCCGTGGCGCCGAAGGGCAACTTACGTGATTCTCCCTTTGGTGTAAATACCACTATTTCACTGGTGTACAGCGATAACTTGAAGTTGTCCAGGAAGTCGACGGCATTCTCCGTCGGGCTGTTCAGCGCCGCCCGAATCTGCTTGAGCCACTTGTCGAACTCGTCCTCGTCCTGCGAGATGGTCGCATGCTTGTACTTCCAGTGGGCGGCGAATCCCCGTTCGGCAATCTCCTCCATGCGCTGCGTGCGGATTTGCACCTCGACCCATACGCCGTCAGGGCCCATGACCGTCGAGTGCAGCGCCTCGTAGCCGTTGGCCTTGGGCATCGAAATCCAGTCGCGCAGGCGGTCGGGTTTCGGGGTGTAGGTGTCTGTAATGGAGGAGTAAATCTGCCAGCACTGCGTCTTCTCGGAGGGGAACGGAAGCGGCTTGAAGACAATCCGGATGGCGAACAGGTCGTAGACCTCCTCGAAGGGTATCTGCTTGCGCTGCATCTTGTTCCAGATGGAGTAGACGCTCTTGACGCGGGCCGATATCTCGTAGTTGATTTTGTCGCGGTTGAGCGCCGCGATAATCGGGGCGTTGAACTTGTCGACGAACTCCTGGCGCGAGGCCTCCGATTCGCTCAGTTTGCGGGTGATTTCGGCGTACTCCTGCGGGAAGCGGTACTTCATGCAGAGGTCCTCCAGCTCGCTCTTGATGGAGTAGAGCCCGAGCCGGTAGGCCAGCGGCGCGAAGAGGTAGATGGTCTCGCTCGTGATTTTGATTTGCTTGTTGAGCGGCATCGAGCCGAGCGTGCGCATGTTGTGCAGGCGGTCGGCAATCTTGATGAGGATGACCCGCACGTCGTCCGAGAGGGTCAGCAGCACCTTGCGGAAGTATTCGGCCTGCTTCGAGGTGTCGGCGTTGAAGACGCCCGACATCTTGGTAAGGCCATCGACCATCGAGGCGATTTTGGGGCCGAAGATGCGCTCCATGTCCTCGACGGTGTACTCCGTATCCTCCACCACGTCGTGCAGCAGCGAGGCGACGACCGACTTGACGCCCAGGCCAATCTCCTCGATGACTATTTTGGCTACTGCAATAGGATGCAGGAGATAAGGCTCGCCGGAGCGGCGCCTTACCCCCTGATGGGCCTCTTTGGCGAGGAAAAATGCACGTTTAATCAGATTCCAGTCTTCGTCGTTCTTGCATATTTTGGTGCACGAGAAGAGCAGGTCGTCCCATTTCTCCTTTATTATGAGTTCATCCTCGGCAGTATAATCCATAAGCAAACACTTGGGGTATTACTCCTTTTTCTCCTTCATGGCCTCGCGGACCTTGGCCTCAATCTCGGCGCTGAGCGCTTCGTCCTTCTTGAGCAGCTCCTTCACCGCATCGCGGCCCTGGCCGATTTTGCGGTCTCCGTACGAGAACCACGAGCCGGCCTTCTTGATGATTCCGTAGTCGACGCCCAGGTCGATGATTTCGCCGATTTTCGAGATGCCCTCGCCGAACATGATGTCGAATTCGGCACGCTTGAACGGGGGCGCCACCTTGTTCTTCACCACCTTGACCTTGGTGCGCGTTCCGAGCTGGTCCTCGCCGTCCTTGATGACCGACATGCGGCGGATGTCGATGCGCACCGAAGCGTAGAACTTCAGCGCGTTGCCGCCCGTCGTGGTCTCGGGGTTGCCGTAGACGACGCCAATCTTGTCGCGCAGCTGGT
The DNA here is from genome assembly GCF_900290115.1 of Alistipes sp. Marseille-P5061. Classification (GTDB taxonomy): domain Bacteria; phylum Bacteroidota; class Bacteroidia; order Bacteroidales; family Rikenellaceae; genus Alistipes; species Alistipes excrementigallinarum. The sequence goes on along the minus strand of NZ_LT985748.1, from coordinate 473,348 downwards.
TGATGAAGATGCAGACGGTCTTCGTCTTCGAGATGCTCGACGTGAGCTTGCGCAGCGCCTGCGACATCAGACGGGCCTGAAGACCCATCTTGGCGTCGCCCATCTCGCCCTCGATTTCGGCCTTGGGCGTCAGCGCCGCCACCGAGTCGATGACGATGATGTCGATGGCGCTCGAGCGAATCAGCGAGTCGGCGATTTCGAGCGCTTGCTCGCCGTTGTCGGGTTGCGAGATGAGCAGGTTGTCGACATCGACGCCCAGCTTCTGGGCATAGGCGCTGTCGAAGGCGTGCTCGGCGTCGATGAATGCGGCAATACCGCCCGCCTTCTGCGCCTCGGCGATGGCGTGGATGGCCAGCGTCGTCTTACCCGACGATTCGGGACCGAAAATTTCGATGACACGTCCCTTGGGGTATCCGCCCACGCCCAACGCCATGTCGAGCGTGATGGAGCCCGTAGGGATGACGGGGATGTCGGCAATCTCCGTGCTGTTCATCCGCATGATGGAGCCCTTGCCGAAGTCCTTCTCTATCTTTTCCATAACCGCGTTGAGCACTTTGAGCTTGTCCGCGTTCACCTGAGCTTTTTCTGCCATTGTGTGTAGTTCGTTATCTGAATAAATTGTTCGTTCTTTTTGTTGTTGTGCGCCCCGTTTCGGGGTGCCGTTTCGGGGAGCGCGCTCCCCTGCTTTTGCTTTCGCGGCTGCGTTTGCCCTGGTCTTTGCCGCTGTTTGGAGCTGCGCCGGCTTGCGGGGGCGCCCACCTTCGGCACAACTCCGTTATCGGGGCCTCCTTTGGACGTTTCCCGCTTTCGGACCGTTTCCGCCCACCTTCGGGTCTTCGCGTTTCTGCGCTTTTCCTCGGGTCTTCGGGTCGTTTCCGTTTTTGGGTCGTTCCCGCCCCCCCCCGGAGTCTACCGCCGTGATTTGCGGAGTGCGTCGCGACGCTGCTCAGCCAGCGGCCGCTTGTCGGGACGCATGTCGCGCGGCAGCGGCATGCGGATGATGCGGGCGTCGAGCCAGCGGTCCTCGTAGGGACTCCAGTTGTTCATCGGGAGATACCCTACCGTCATCCGCCACCGGAACCCGGTGCGGTTGACCAGGTCGTTCGACAGGCGCGGTATGGAGAGCACCGAAGCTCGGGCCCGTTCGCGCATCTGCTGCAGCTGCTTCTGCTCGCGCTCCTTCCGCGCAAAGGGGTTGCCGCTTTGGCCGAGCCAGTCGCCCGGAAGGGTCAGCGGCTCGCCGTAGAGCAGCTCCATGAGCGCCAGCGAGTCGTCGAGCGGCCGAATTTCATCCCCGCCGTGCTGTGCGCCGCCCCACTGCGGAGGCTCGCCCTGCGCCGGGAGGGCTTCCCGAGCGGGATGTTCTCCCTGTGCCCGGAGCTCTTCCTGTGCAGCAAGAGGCTGTGGCGCCGGCGCCGGCTGTGGAGTCTGGGCGCCAGGCACCCCGATGCCGCAAAGCAGGCTCATGCCGATGGTAAGCAGTCTCGTCTTCATGTCTCCTCCTTTTGCTTTGTCTCCGTTTATCTCCCTTGAGCTCAAGGGTTCCCGTTACCGAGTATTTCTGCCATTCCGGGGTGTTCCCTACTCCCCCTGGTTCTCCCTCCGTCCGGATGTTCGCCTCCGGATGTCTCCGTCAGCCGTCTCCGGGCGGCTGCGGGTCACTTGTCGTAGGCCTCCAGAATCTGCTGGTAGTGGTCCTTCGTGCGCACCTTCTCGAAAATTTTCTCGATGCGCCCCTCGGCGTCGATGATGAAGGTCGTGCGCAGAACGCCCATGTACTTGCGCCCGTACATCGACTTTTCAGCCCAGACGCCGTAGGCTTCGCAGACCGAGTGGTCGGTGTCGGCCAGCAACGTGAAGTTCAAATCGTGCTTTGCGCAGAAGTTGCGGTGCGACTGCTCGCTGTCGGGGCTCACGCCGATAATCCGAAACCCCCGACGGGCCAGTTCGTCGCGCCCGTCGCGCAGGCTCTTGGCCTCGAGCGTACACCCCGAGGTGTTGTCCTTGGGGTAAAAGTAGAGGATGATGCGCTGGCCGCGAAGGTCCGCAAGCGACAGAGGTTCACCCTCTTGCGTGGTCGATTTGAAGTCGGGAGCCATATCCCCGGGTCGTAATGCAATCATAGGTTTCTCAACGGATGAAATTACCTTTCAAAATTAATATAATTCCGCGGATTTCCATGCATGGGCCCCCACTTTTTTTGCGCCTCAGTCCCACGTGTAGGTCACCTCCACCTGCTCGTTGAACTCTTCGGGCGAGGTGTTCAGCCGGCGGCGGCAGGCCGGGCAGCGGATGGCCGTCTCGGTCTCGACATAGCCTCCGTCACCGCAGCCGATGCAGGAGGGCAGCATGCCGAAATAGGGTTGCGTCGAGTGTTCGAACTGTGCGCCGCAGTGTTTGCAGCGGATTTTGTAGGCTGTTCCCATGGTCGTTTTCTTTTAGGTTCACGATGCAAAGGAACAACCTCCGAGTGACAACTTGTGACACAACCCGAAAGTGCGCAAAAAAATCCTGCCGCCGGGGGCTCCGCTACTGAATCGGCCGCAGTTCGCCGGTGGTCGAGTCCATGATGTACCCCTTGACCACCACGTCGTCGGGGATGAGCGGATGGTTGCGGACCAGGTCGACGGTCTCCAGAACGGCCGCCTCGGTATCGTCGAAGCCGTGGAGCCAGGCGTCGAGGTCGATGCCGCAGTGCTTCATGAGCGTGATGTGCTGCTCGGGAATCCCCCGCTGCTTCATCAGGTGCTGCATCTCGGCGCTGTCCATCCCCTGCACGCCGCAGTTGGTGTGTCCGATAATCATCACCTCGGTGACCCCCAGCTCGTAGATGGCCACCAGCAGGCTGCGTACCGTGCTGTCGAAGGGGTTGGTGATGGTGCCGCCGGCGTTCTTGATGATTTTCACGTCGCCGTTGCGCAGGCCGAGGGCTACCGGCAGCAGCTCCACCAGACGCGTGTCCATGCAGGTGACAATCGCGATGCGCTTGTTGGGGTATTTGTCCGTAATATACCGCTCGTAACCCTTTTCGGCCACGAAGCGGCGGTTGAATGCCAGAATTTCGTCAATCATTTTTCGTCGTGTGTTTTATCCAGATTTTCAGTAATATATCGTCTTATGTATTCGCTCAGCTCCGGGGTGTCGACGATGCGGATATCGTCGAGCAGCCCCACCACGAAGCGGCCCACGCCGGCGTAGTTGGCCACCTCGGTGTCGAGCAGCCAGCGCCCCTCGCCTGCCGGGCGGATGTCGCGTTCGGCGAGCGGGTACTCCTCGCAGAGGAGGTTTCGGGCCAGCATGCCCAGCTCGAGCCGTACGCGGTGCCGCTCCTCGCCGTGCATGCGGAAGGGGTCGATGAAGCCCTCGGCGTGGTCGTCGGCATGCTGCCAGGGTCGGCCGGTCGGAATGACCGACCCGATGCGCGCCGTCTTGAAGAGCTTGCACCGCCCGTCCTCGAGGTCGTAGCACCACACCTGCACGTAGTTGGTCGTGAAGGCGAAGGGCTCGACCTGCCGGTCGCGGACGACTCCTCCGTGGCCCGACTGGTAGTCGCGCAGCGTCACCTGCTGCTGCTCCTCGATGGCCTCGACCAGCCGGCGGATGTTGGGGGCGTTCTTGCCGCGCACGACCGTGTCGGCCAGCGTGCGGTTGTCGTAGACCGAGTAGAGCTTGCGTTTGAGGTTCTGCTTCAGCAGGTTCGTGTCGTCGATGTTCTCGATGGCGCTCTTCAGGATGTGGGCCTCCTCCTCGGTGAAGTGGACCAGCTGCGAGATGTCGCGGAAATGGGGCGACGCCTTGTCGAGCCGGATGCAGTCGCCCGTCTTCTTGATGACGAAGCCCGCCTCGCGGAAGGTGTCGATGTAGCGGTAGATGGTGCGGCGCGACATCTGGAGCCGTTCGGCCAGCTGGTCGACGTTGTAGGTGGTGTTGGCCGTGAGCAGTTTCATGAGGCGCAGCAGCCGTTCGAGCTTGGGTTGGTCCATGTGCGGAGGTCGTTTTTGCCCGGCAAAGATACGAAAAAGCCGTGACATGAGCTGTCACGGTCAAGTTTTGTCTCCGTTGGTGGATGGCGGTCGGCGCAGGTCTATTGCTGCCGTGCCTCTCCCCTTGCTGCGAGGTACTCTTCGAGCACGTGTTCCAACTGTCCGGGTTCTGCATCGAGCAGGCGGTCGTTGATTGTGTACGGCGTGTCGCAGATGCGCAGCGTTAGAGCGATGTTGGCCTTCTCCAGCATTCCGGAACTGTCGTATCGCTGTGCGAGGTCGCGGACATGGATGGCAAGGAGTTCATTCCCGGCAATCCGTTCCCGGCGGAACCCCTCAATCGACTTCCAGGGAAAGAAATAACCCTTTGTCGGTCTGAAAATCGTGTTGACCCGGAGCCCTTCGGGTGATACGACCACCAGCGGGCAGCGCCTGCGGAGTACAAGCAGAATGAAGAGTCCGACGCCGCAGGTGCCGAAAAAGAGGATTGACAGCCACCCTATGGCGGGGATGACGTAGCGGGCTGCCCACGACGGGTCACTCTGGGCGTGGAGAATCATCCATGCCCCCGCGCCGACAAAGGCGATGCTTCCTGCCAGCAGGGGCAGGATTTTGCGGAGGCTGAGGTGAAAAAGGCAGGTTTCGTATTTCGGATTCACGGCGTATGGAGTTGGGTGTATACAAAGATATAAAAAAATCGCGACGTGAGGCTTTGCCGCTTTTCATGTGAAAACCGGAGGGAGGGATGCATGAATCGCATCCCTCCCTCCGGTTTCTCTTTCATCTCTGCCTTCCGGCTCTTTTCTCTGTCCCTCTTTCCGGCTCTTTTTTCTGACCTTCTTTTGCCCTTCTTCTGTCCTTCTTCTGCCCCCCCCCGGCTTCCGGGCTACTGGGCCAGCACCAGCTTCTCAATCTCCTCGACCTGGCGGCGGAAGTTCTTGTCCGTCTCCATCAGATTGGTTACCGCCTTGCACGAGTGGAGCACCGTGGCGTGGTTGCGGCCGCCGATGGCTGCACCGATAGCCGTCAGCGGGGCCTTGGTGTGCTGCTTCGAGAGGTACATCGCAATCTGTCGCGCCTGGGCAATCTCGCGCGTCCGCTCCGTGGAGTTGAAGCGCTCGAAGTCGAGGTTGAGGTACTGGCAGACCACCTCGATGATGTGCTCGATGGTCACCTCCTTCTGGTAGAGCTTCACGTAGGCCTTCAGAATCTCCTTGGCCAGCGCCACGGTCATCTTGCGGCCCAGGAAGGTGGTATTGGCCGCAAGCGACGAGAGGGCCCCCTCGATTTCGCGGACGTTGGCCGAGATGTTGTCGGCCAGGTAGGCAATCACCTCCTCCGAAACCTCCGTGCCGAGCTTCTGCGCCTTGGCGCGGATGATTTTCACCTTCGTCTCGCGGTCGGGCGTGTCAATCTGGGCCGAAAGACCCCACTTGAAGCGCGTCAGCAGCCGCTGCTCGATGTCCTTCAGCTCGACGGGCGGCTTGTCTGAGGTGAGGACGAGCTGCTTGCCGGCCAGCTGCAGGTGGTTGAAGATGTTGAAGAAGGCGTTCTGCGTACCGGTCTTTCCGGTCAGCTCCTGGATGTCGTCGATGAGCAGCACGTCAATCATCTGGTAGAAGTGGATGAAATCGGGGATTTCACCATTCTTGTAGGCCGTCTGGAACTGCGCCTGGAACTTGTTCATCGAGACGTAGAGCACCTGCAGTTCGGGATGGCGCTGGCGCACCTCGTGGCCGATGGCCTGGACGATGTGGGTCTTGCCCAGCCCCGAGTTACCGTATATATACAGCGGGTTGAAGGGGTTGTTGCCCGGATTGAGCGCCACGGACATGCCTGCCGAACGGGCCAGCCGGTTACATTCCCCCTCGATGAAGGTCTCGAAGGTGAGCGCCGGGCTGAGCTGCGGGTCGATGATTATCTTCTTGAGTCCCGGAATGACGAAGGGATTCTTTATATTTGCGGTGTTGGTCTGCGTGCTGAAGTGCGAAATGGCCGTCGTGTCGGCTTCGGGCGGAAGCGGCATCGAGGGCTTGTTGGATTTCGGCACGGCGTAGTGCAGACGGGTCTGCTGCCCGTAGAGCTGCGAGATGATGGGACGCAGGAAGGGGATGTAGTTCTTCTCGATTTGGTCCACATAGCTCGCATTGGGTACGCGCAAACGCAGCGTCGTGCCGTCGAACTCGAGCGGGACGATGGGCAGAAACCACTTGGCAAACTCCTCCTCGGTCGTCTGCTTTTTGATGCGGTCAAGACAGTTCTGCCATATATCGCTATATGCCTGCGCGTTGTTTAACATGGTACGGGTTTGTGACATTTTGACGAGACAAAGTTGTGAATAATTTTGTAAAAAGATTCCCGGATTTTGGTTGCATATTTCCTTTTTTTATATATACGAAAATAGACGTCGGCGGGGTGCGAATTTTAACTCGCTGATATTGAATTGTCGAATAATTTTTCTTATATTTGCGTATAAAATTTTTGGATGTTTTACGAATCAAACTATAAATAAAACAGATAAGCAACTATGGCAAACGAACTGGAACAAATGGTACTGCGCAAGGCGCAGGCATGGCTCGACGGTCCCTACGACGAAGAGACCAAAAAACAGGTCAAATACCTGATGGACAACGATATGAAGGAGCTTGTCGAAAGCTTCTACAAGGACCTTGAGTTCGGTACGGGCGGCCTGCGCGGCATCATGGGCGTGGGTACGAACCGCATGAACGTCTATACGGTGGGTGCCGCCACGCAGGGGCTTTCCAACTACCTGAAGAAGAACTTCGCGGGCGAGCAGATTCGCGTGGCCGTGGGGCACGACAGCCGCAACAATTCGCGCATGTTCGCCGAGCGTGTGGCCGACATCTTCGCCTCGAACGGCTTCACGGTCTACCTCTTCGACGCGCTGCGTCCGACGCCCGAGCTGAGCTTCGCCATCCGCGAGCTGAAATGCCACTCGGGCGTTGTGGTGACGGCCTCGCACAACCCCAAGGAGTACAACGGCTACAAGGCCTACTGGACCGACGGTGCGCAGGTGACGCCGCCGCACGATACGAACATCATCGCCGAGGTGGAGAAGATTACCGACATCAACATGATTCAGACGGGCGCCCACCCCGAGAACATCCACATCCTGGGTCAGGACTTCGATGAAATCTACCTGAACCGCGTGCATGCCCTCTCGCTTTCGCCCGAGTGCATCAAGCACCACCACGACATGAAGATTATCTATACGCCGCTCCACGGCTCTGGCGTGCGTCTGGTTCCCGCCTCGCTCCGCAAGTTCGGCTTCACGAACGTCAAGCTGGTTCCCGAGCAGGCGGTTGTCGACGGCAACTTCCCGACGGTCGAGTCGCCCAACCCCGAGGAGCGCAAGACGATGTCGATGGCCATCGACCTGGCGGCCCGCGAAGGTGCCGACCTGGTACTGGCCACGGACCCCGACTCGGACCGCATCGGTGTGGCGCTGCGCAACAAGAAGGGCGAATACGTGCTGCTGAACGGCAACCAGACCCTCGTGCTGCTGCTCAGCTACCAGCTCACGCGCTGGGCCGAGCTGGGCAAGCTCGACGGCAAGCAGTATGTGGTGAAGACCATCGTGACGTCGCAGATGGCCAATGCCGTGGCCAAGTTCTTCAACGTGAAGTGCTACGACTGCCTGACGGGCTTCAAGTACATTGCCAAGATTATCCGCGAGAACGAGGGCAAAGCGCAGTACATCGGCGGCGGCGAGGAGTCGTTCGGCTATCTGGCCGGCGACTACGTACGCGACAAGGACGCCGTATCGGCCTGCTCGATGGCGGCCGAGGCTGCCGCATGGGCCATGGATACGATGGGCCTGACGCTCTTCGAGTGGTTGCAGCAGCTCTACGTGAAGTACGGTTTCTACCGCGAGGGGCTCGTTTCGGTGGTCCGCAAGGGCAAGGAGGGCGCCGAGCTGATTCAGAAGATGATGGTCGACTTCCGCGAGAACCCGCCCAAGACGATTCTGGGCTCGCCCGTGGTGCGCATCAACGACTTCAAGACGCTCGAGACGCTCGACGTGAAGAGCGGCGTGAAGACCCCCATCGTGCAGGACAGCAGCAACGTGCTGCAGTGGTTCACCGAGGACGGCACGATTGTTTCGGTACGTCCGTCGGGTACGGAGCCCAAAATCAAGTTCTACTTCGGTGTGAAGGCTCCGCTGCGCTCGGTTGAGGAGTACGACAAGGTGCTTGCCGAGCTCGACGCCAAAATCGAGGGCATCAAGAAGGACCTCAAGCTGGAGTAGTCATCTGCTCTACGGCTTTCGGCTCAGCCCCGGAACTTCCCGCAGGGAGGTTCCGGGGCTTTTTTTGCCGAGTCGTCTCGTGGGCTTCTTCATCTCACGCACCTGAGTACTGGGTTTCCGGGCTTCTTCCGTCCGTTTTGCAGCCCGGCTCTCCCCGGCTCTCCTCAGCTCTCCTCGCCTCTGCTTTGTCCGGTTATCGCTGTACGTTGTTCTTTCTGTTCGCTCCAGTTCCCGCCCCTGCTTTTCAGTCCCCGTCCCTGCTTTTCAACCTCGCTCCTTACCCCTTGTTTGCCCTTGTCATGCCTCTGCCCTGCTCCTGCCTCTCCTCCTGTCTCCACGCCCCACACTTGTCTTCGTCCCACGCCTGTCCCCACTTTTGTCTCCGCGCTCGCCTTACCCTTGTCTCTACCCTTGTCTCTACCCTGCCTCTTCCCCTGCGCCTTTCCCTGCCTCTGCCCTTGCTCCCGCTCCTCGCGCGCCCCTGCCTCTGCTTCTCCCCCCTGTCTTCCCTTACTGTCCCTTTTTCTCTGTCCGGCGTGAGAATTATTGTATTTCTAAATTTTTAGTAGTACATTTACGAAAAATTTAGAACGTGATTCGAAAATCGACTTTGACCCGAATTATTCTTCTGCTGGCCGCCCTCGTGCCGGGTCTGTGGAGCGCTTCGGCGCAGGAGCCCGGGCAAGTGGAGGCGGTGCTGCGCTTCGACCAGGCGCAGCGCGATACGGTGGCCGATGCTCCGGCCGCCCTGCCGGTGCTGGCGGACACCACAAGTCGTGTTGCCTGCAAGCTCAACCGCCGGCGGGTCCCCTTTTCGGATGCTTACGATGCCGTGACACTCTGGAATGTGCGGCGCGTGAAGGTCAAGAGGCGGTGCATGCGACTCTCCGACTCGACGGGCCGCGAGCAGGTCCGGTTGCTGAAGTTCCTGACCGAACGCAACCGCCGTAAAGCCGTTGCTCCCCATCTGGTCGGCAACGTGGCCGGGTATACATGGACGGGCGGCGAAGCGACCGACCGGCGTACCGGCAGGCGGCGTTACGAACCGGTGCGGATGAATACCTATTCGCTGCGTGTCGATTACGACTCGCTGCGGCGGCGGGTGGGCTATGTGCAGGTGTCGTGGGAGCCGGAGGGCATCTGGCGCGGCCTGCCGAAAGATGCGGTTTACCTGCTCGACGGCAAGTTCGTTCCGGGGGCCGTGCTCCGCTTTATCGAGGGGCTGACTCTGCGGCGTCTCGATGTCTGGAATCCGGCCGACGGCGTGGAGGCTGCGGCAAGGGCCTCCGCCCTGCTCGATTCGTTGAAAGGGGTTGTGCCGCCGTCCGCTGCTGCACGGCGCGCGGTGGTTGTGGGTGAAACCTACCCCGAGCGGGTGCCGCTTGTCCTGCTCGACGGTCATTTTACGACGGTTGACGCATGGCTGGCGATGTGTCAGGCCAATGCCTTCTCGACAAGCGCCGAGGTCCCGATGTACTACTATTATATTTTACCGGCCGAGGCCGTTCGGCTCTACGGGCCTCGGGGACGCTACGGCGCCGTTTACATCGACCTTGCGGAGTGAGCGCCGGTTGTACGCTCCTCTGCACCTCGGTCTTTGTCCGGCGTGGCGTGTCCTGCCGGATGACACCCCAAGTTCTGTTTTGTAGCGCTGGCGGGTCCATGAAGGAGCCCGCTTTTTTCCTGTCTTTCCCCGTTCGGATATCGCCACCTCTGGGCTACCCTTTCCCGCTTTGACCGACCTTTTATGAAAATAACTAAGAATTTAGTTGTATAATTAATAATTTAGTTATATCTTCGCCGTAGAGAGAACAACAAAATGTATAGTTATGGCGGAAATCGTTAAAAACAGGCCGCAAGAGCTGACGCGGGCCGAACTGGAAATCATGCAGGCGCTCTGGGCGCGGGGGGCCGCCGTGGTCCACGGCATCCTCGACGGGATGGAGGAGCCCAAACCCGCCTACAACACCGTCTCGACCATCGTGCGGATTCTCGAAAAAAAGGGTTTTGTCTCGCACAAGGCCTACGGCAAGACCTACGAGTACTTCCCGCTCGTAACGCGGGACGAGTATGCGCGGCGTTACATGGACGGTGTGTTGAAGAACTTCTTCGGCGGTTCGCTCAGCCGCCTGGTATCCTTCTTTTCGGAGCAGAAGGCCATCTCGCTCGAGGAGACCGACGCGATTCTCCGCATGCTGCAAAACGACACCTCGCAAAACGACGTGAAACAATAGGACGCCATGAAACCCCTGCCGCTCTATCTGCTCGAAGTGCTCTTCTGCAGCGGTCTGCTGCTGGCCTTCTACCACCTGATGCTCGTGCGACGGGTTGCTTTCGTCCATTGCCGGCGTTTTCTGGTGATGGCCATTCTGCTCTCGGCGGCACTTCCGCTTCTGAACATCCCCCTCTACCCTGCCCGCACACGCATCGTTACGGCTACGTTGGTCGGCGAGCCTGCGCCGATAGCTGCTGCGGAGCGCTCTCCGGAGGTTGTGTCTCTGCAGCCGACGGGTGGGGCTGCTCCGAAGCCAGCAGCGGCGGAACCGGACCCCGCGCGGACCATGCGTGCGGTGGCATGGGGACTTTACGGCACGGTGACGGCTCTGCTGCTTCTGGCTCTGCTCCGGCGCATGGTTGCCATCCGGCGGCTGCGGCGTCGTGCAAGGGTGACCGACCGTGGGGATTGCTTCGTGGCCGAGAGCGACGAGGTCGAAACCCCCTTCTCGTTTTGGCGGACGGCCTATCTGGGGTCAGGATACGATGCGGAGGAGCGTGAGGCGGTGCTCGCTCACGAGGCGAGCCACATCCGTCACCGCCATTCGGCCGAATTGCTCGTTGCCGAGCTGGCGCGCTGTCTGCTGTGGTTCAACCCCTTTCTCTGGCTGCTTCAGCGGGCTCTGCGCGAGGTGCAGGAGTGGGAGGCCGACCGCGACGTGCTCGACCGCGGATACGACCTGAACCGATATCGTCAACTGCTTTTCCGTCAGCTTTTCGGTTATAATCCGGATATAACCTGCGGGCTGAACCATTCATTCACCCAAAACCGATTCGTTATGATGACACGACCTGAAACGCATCGCCATGCCCTGTGGCGGCTTGGTGCTGCCATCCCCGTGGTGGTGGGGATGATGATGCTCTGCAGCTTTACCACCCGCGAATCCTCCCCGGCGCCGGACGCCCCTTCGGCTGCCACCTCTTCTGAATCCGCTCCGCAGCGGAGCGAAGTCCGCATTTCCGACGGCAAAATCTGCTTCAACGGGCGGGAAGTCACGGCCGAGGAGCTGCGCACGGCCGTAATTGCATGGCGCGACAGCCTCTCCAGGGAGGAACGTTCAGGCATGACGGTCGTCATCCGCGCCGCCCGCGCGGTGCCGATGGGCTCCGTTACCGATGTCAAGGATTTGCTGCGCAAGGCTGCTGTGCTGCGTGTACGCTATAAGACCATGGAGGGCGAGACCGAAGTCGAGCGGCTTCTTCCGCCCCGAATCGAGGCGCTGCCCGAGGGTGTTGAGGCGGTAACCCCTTGGGAGCGGGTTCCGGGCAATTCGCACTACCCCGATTCGTACCGACTGCGTATGGCGGAGCGCAACTACTTCATGGTGCAGGTCAATGCCCGGGGGACAATCCTTGCGGGAACGCAGGGCAATTTGGAGCAGTGCGGCGTGGAGGAGTTGAAGGCCCGGGCCCGGGAGTTCGTGCTCAACCCTTCGCACGACCCGTCCCTCTCCGAGAGCCGGCAGATGGAGATTGACCTGCCCGACGGCCGCACGGAGCGTTATGAGACGAGCCGGGGCCTTTTCGGCATTCATCTCGCCCGCGAAACGCCCTATGCCGCCTATGCCGAGGTGCAGCAGGCGTTGTCGGAGGTCTATGCCGGCCTTCGCACGGAACTTTCCCGTCGTTGGTTCGGCCGGCCGTTCGAGGAGCTGGACGAGGCGCAGTGCATCCCGGTGCAGCGTGCCCTGCCGATTCGGATTTTCGAGGCCGATTTGCATGCGAGAAATGCACAGCCCGATGTCGCGCACCTCTCCGACGCGCACTGACGTCCGATAAACGGCGTTCTCCCATGAGCCTCCCCCGTGCCGGGCTTGTCCATGCTCCCGGCACGGGCATTTCCGGTGCGGTTGCCCCGCGATGCCAGGCCACAGAGGACGGTATCTTACGAATATGCCCTGCGTTAAGGCTTCCTGCGAGCCGCCGCGCGGGGCTTTTCGTGCGGTGCTGGAGGGGAAAAGGTGCCGCGCGGATGCAGCGCTTCGGGATGGAAAACCGGCAGCGGAGGTTGCCCCGTCGGCGCTTTTTTCGTATCTTTCGGACGCTTAAAATCGCTTGAACAATGGAATTGAAGGAGTTGCAGGAGCGCGTCGACGGGTGGATTCACCAGTACGGCGTGCGCTATTTCAGTGAGTTGACCAACATGGCCGTTCTGACGGAGGAGGTGGGCGAACTGGCCCGCATCATGGCCCGCACCTACGGAGACCAGTCCTTCAAGGAGGGCGAGAAGAGCAACCTTGCCGACGAGATGGCCGACGTGTTGTGGGTGCTGGTCTGCCTGGCCAACCAGACGGGGGTCGACCTCACGGCCGCCATGGAGGCCAACTTCGCCAAGAAGACTGCGCGTGACCACGACCGCCACCGCAACAACCCGAAGCTGTAGAGGCGGCGCCGACGTCGTCGGACGCTGACGGATACTACCCTCTTTGCATGTCGATGCGGCCGATGCGTGTGCCGCGACCGTTTCATGCCGGCCGCGGCACACGTGTCAGGCCCCGGCGCACACGTCGTGCATCCTACCCGACTACTCCTTTTTCAGCACCAGCCGGGCGTTGAAGGCGCGCGAGCGGGCGTCGATGAACTTCCGGTAGTCGTCGAACATCTCGGGGGGATAGAGTCCCGCATGCATCCGCGTGCGGAGCACGACGGTGATGCACCCCTCTTCCGTGGTGATGTGCGTCGAGAAGCTCCCGAAGGGTGACGTTCCGGCGCTCTGCTTCGGTACGGATTCGACGGTCATCCCCTCCGGGATGCGGAGCCGTATGGTCGTGACGTCGTCGTACCCCTCGGCGCGGTAAATCGGATTCTGTCGCTCCCTGTCGGCGAGTGTCCCGTAATCCGCGAAGGGGGTCAGCGGTACGAAGAGCCGGTTGCCCGACAGGGTGCCGTATTTCGGGGCGTCGATATCGTAGGCGAATTCGATGGCGGGCAGCGCCTCCTTCAGCTCCGTGCAGGCGATGTTCGCAAGCCGCACGAGCGGCAGCTTGCGCAGGTCGCTGAGCAGAAAGTCGCTGCGGCGCCGTGCGTCGAGCTTCGCAAACGTCATCACCGATTCGTACTGCCCCACTTCATAGCGCTCGGCGATGTGTCCCCTGGCGCCGCCCCGGTCGTCAAGCGTCACTTCGACGGTCTGCTCCATGCGGTTGAGCGAATCGGCGTAGGTGGGCAGCGTGACGAACTCGGCCGTGTTGTCGTGGAAGGCGATGGCGTCGTGGCCGGCAATCGTATTGTGTACATACCCGAACGGAATCTCGGGATTGGTGCACTCCAGCCAGAGGGTGTCGCCCTCGAGCGGGACGCGCAGAATGACGTGGTCGGCCTGGGCGGGCGAGGCGAAGTCGTGGAACATGCGCGGCCGCTGGGTGTGAATCATCGTGTAGTCGGAGGCGATGCCGCACTCCGCAAGCATGGCCTTCAGGTAGTTGCTCAGCGCCTTGCAGTCGCCGAACTTCGTGCGGAAGACCTCCTCGGCCGGCATGGGCTGCAGCCCTCCGATGCCGAGCTGGATGCTTACGTAGCGGGTCGTTTCACCCAGATAGTCGTAGAGCGCCCGGACCTTTTCGCGAGGTGTGCCGAGCGCGTCGGTGCGTCGGTGCACCTCGGCCCGCAGCTCCTCGGGCAGCAGGTCGCGCCCTTCGAGCAGGCTGCATTGCCAGCGGCCGTAGCTCTCCCAGTTCTCCATGCTGCCCTGCGTCTTCTCGTATTCGAACCGGTGCGGCACGGCGTAGACGACGGGCACGAGGTCGATGAGCGGAGGCGAGGAGGTTTCGCTGCAGACGGCCGGCACCCCCTCCAGCCTCCAGCGGTAGGTCTCGGTCTCCTCCGTCGAGTCGTGCTCGGGCTCGCCCGCACGCAGGCTCTTCCACCCGAAGGGGGTGTTGCGCGGGAGCGTGATGGTGTAGCTTCCGCTGAGCAGCGCCGTTGCCGTGCTGCTTTGAGGCAGGAAGACGGGAAAGGTCAGAATTCCGTTCCGGTGGGCGATTTCATGCTCGAAGCGTACCGTGTAGCAGCTCTGCGGCACGTCGACCTGCAGGTAGTAGACGGCGCCGTCCTGTGCCAGGCTGGAACTCGAGTATTCGGTATACTGCAGGTCCGAGCGCTTGAGCTTGCGGATGAGTTTTCCCTGCTCGTCGTAGACTGCGCCGCTGAAGCTGCGGAGGCTTCTCGTGCGGTCGGTGTAGCAGCTGAAGTAGCTCTTCGAAGCCCCCGATTTGTTGAGAATCGTGATTTCCTGAATGCATTTTTTCGTCGGCCGACGTGGGTGAATGGTAGACGAACTCCTGGTCGTAACGTCGTACCACGGCGTCGCTGTTGCGCAGCAGCGAGTCGGGAATCCCGCCCGCGGGCTCTGCCCGGAGCAGTTGCAGCGTGCCCGTCAGCGCAACGAGCAGCAGTATGTGGCGTCGGAACAAGGCGCTTAGATTTTCTTGAGTACGATTTGACTGTTGCTCAGCTCGGTAACCATGCCCATGAAGGTGTTCAGGTCGGGGAACTCCGTGGCCGGATATACGATGCGCGCAAGCGTGTAGGAGAAGTTGAACTGGATGAGCCGGCCCGTCGTCTGAGCGATGTAGCGGCAGCGAATCCCGTTTTCACACGAGGACATGGCGATGTTGCGCGGCAGCTCCTCGACGGTGTACCCCTCGGGTACCTCCAGCGAGCAGCGGATGTTGTAGGTCTCCGGATAGGAGAACTCGACCGTCAGCTTGCGGTTTTCGGTGTTGAGGCTGTTGGTGCTCATGAAGGGGATGATGGTGGCGTTGAGGTAGAGCATGTCGTCCGTTCCGTCAATCCGTCTGGTCATGTCGTACTGCATGGTCACGCGCGGAGAGCGCTGCCCTTCGATTTTGAAGTTGCTTATCTCCAGGTCGTTTTCAGTCGCAAGTTTGCGGATGAACTCCTCTTCGCTCTGCTCGTCGGCCCACGAGCGGCTCAGCTCGAAGGCCTTCTGGCCATTGGCCGTATCGGTGATGCTGCCCGTAACGACGCCCTGCTCGGGGTCGATGCGGAGAACCATGTTGGTGATTGTTGAGCTGGCCGTGAGCTGCGTGAGGTCGCACCACCCCGAGTCGCCGTTGATGCCGTAGATGCGGGCGCGGTCGGTCAGCAGCTGCGTCGGCAGCAGGTTGGGATACGAGCAGTCGTCGGTGCCGTCCACCACGACGCTCTTGCCGTCGTAGTCCACCTTCACCACGAAGGAGTTGATGCGGCTGATGGTGGCATGGGTATAGGGAAGGCGTCCGAACGAGCGCGGGTTGAGCAGAATGGGGGTGACGGTGAATCCTGCGTCGCGCAGTGCGGCCATCAGGGCGAAGTTGATGTCCGAGCTGCTGCCCGTGCCCTTGTTGGCAGCGGCACGCGGCTGCTCCGAGAAGAGCGTGTAGGAGCCGTCCCACGTGATTTTCGACTGGATGAGCCGCAAGATGGCCACCAGCTTTTCGTCGTTCGTAAGCTGTCGGGCGACAATCTCATCGACCTCCTTGCGGAAGGGGTTGCCCATCCGGCAGTGGCTGTCGAAGGAGGTCTTGCGCAGGGCGTCGTTCACGTCGGCCCACGAGGTCGAGTAGCTCTGGACGGGCTGCATGGGGAAGGCAATCTGCGAAAGTTCGAATTCGAGCATAGAACGGTAGTCGTTCAGACACCATACGTAGGGCTCGCGGCGCAGTGCGGGCAGGTTCTCTCCCGTGCAGACGATGTTGCGGATGGTGTACGTGTAGGGCATGCCGCCCGTGTCGGGAATCGAAGCCGAGGAGAGCGACTCCGAGATGTTGATGCTCAGATACCCCTTCAGCGAGCGGTTGAAGCGGAAGAACTCGGGAATCGCGGCCTTCGCGCTGCAGTGCATGACGGGAATGTCGTGCTGGAAGACGAGCGAGGGGATGGAGGTGACGTAGTCCGACGTGAGTCAGTAGCGGTATTCGATGACCGTGCCCTCGCGGACTTCGGGAATCGAGAACTTGACCACATGGAGATTGTCGCTCACCTGTTCGTCGAAGATGTACTGCTTCTTGAGCGGTGTCTTGACCACCTTGCCGTCGACGAGGTTGTAGGCCGCCGCATTCAGCCCCGAGATGCTCTCCTTCATGGAGGGGGTTGACGTGTAGTCCAGCTCGACGTCGGCCACATCGGTGCCTTCGGGGCGGAGCACCTTGATGCGTACGGTGTATTCGTATATCAAATCGATGCCCGTGGAGATGTCGTACCAGAGGTAGGTATCCTCGTTGAGGATGACGGCCCGGGCCTCGGGGTCGGGCTCGTAACTGCTCATTTCGAGCTCCTCTTTCGATACTTTTCCGAATTTGTAATCGGGAGCTGCAGCAGCAGCAACGGGCTCGCGAGAAGAGCGAGCAGGGCCAGCAGGGTTCGATTTTTCATGGGGCGGTTGGTTTGGGTAGACCAAATATAGCGATTTTTTCGCTGTTTGGTACCGACCGGGCCCGGAGAAGATGGATTTTCAGGGCTTTTTGCCTCGTCCGAATCCGATGTGTGGCCTCCGATTCCGGTTTACCGCACCCGAATCAGATTCAATCCGTCGCGCAGCGGGACGATGACGTTCTCCGTGCGGGGGTCTTCGACCACCATGCGGTTGAATTCGAGCAGCGCCTGCGTGTGACGGTCGTTGTGGGCCACGGGCTGCACCACCTTGCCCGACCAGAGGATGTTGTCGGCGATGAGCACCGAACCCGGGTGGACCAGCGCCGGCGTTCCGCTGTCGCCCATCAGCATCCGGTAGTAGGCCGGATATTCGCGCTTGTCGCCGTCGATGAAGACCAGGTCGAAGCACTCGCTCAGCTGCGGGGCGATGTCGAGCGCCGACCCGATGTGGAGCCGGATTTTGCGGCCGTGGGGACTGCGGTCGAAGAAGGAGCGGGCGAACGACTCCAGCTCGTCGTCCACCTCGATGGTGTGCAGCACCCCGTCGTCGCCCAGCCCGGCGGCCATCGCCAGCGCCGAGTAGCCCGTGAAGGTGCCGATTTCGAGGATGCGGCGGGCCCCCGTCATCCGGACGAGCAGTTCGAGCAGTTTGCCCTGAATGTGGCCCGAAATCATGCGGGGCTGCACCACGCGCAGGTTGGTCCGCCGGTCGAGTTCGTGCAGCAGCGGCTCCTCGGCATCGCTCATCTTGTGGATGTATTGTTCAATGGGCTCCATTCTCTTCACGTTTGGTTGGGGTGAATGTTTCGTTGTCGGGACGCTGCAGCAGGCAGCCGTGCGGGTCGCGGCGGAGCATCGCCGGACGGAACAGCTCCTCGGGGTAGCGCACGTCGCTCAGGAAGAGCCCCTGTGGGGGCGCTCCCCCACTCGACCTGGAGAGATTGCGGCTGCGGACGATTTCGCCGAACTCCTCGGGCGTGTAGCGTCCGCGGCCCACGTCGACGAGCGTGCCGACGATGGACCGCACCATGTTGCGCAGGAAGCGGTCGGCTCGAATCGTGAAGCAGAGCGTTCCCCACGGCTCGACCTCCCAGCGGGCGACGCTCACGCGGCAGATGTTGGTCCGGTTGTTCGAGTTGAGCTTGGCGAACGAGGTGAAGTCGCGCTCCGTGAGCAGCACCTCCGCCGCACGGTTCATCCGCTCGATGTCGAGCGGCACGTAGTACTGCCACGACATCTGGCGGGTGAAGGGGTTCTTCTGCGGCTCGATGTAGTAGCGGTACTCCCGTTCGCGGGCGCTGAAGCGGGCGTGCGCCAGCTCCCGAACGGGGGTCAGCCCCCCGGCTGAGATGTCGTCCGGCAGCAGGAAGTTGAGCTTGTAGAGCGTCTGGGCGGTATCCTCCACGGCAGTCGTCACGTCGAAGTGCGCCACGTAGTAGGAGGCGTTGACCCCCGTGTCTGTCCTCCCGGCGCCCGTCACCTCGACGGGTTCGCGCAGCAGGGTCGACAGCGCCTTTTCGAGCGTCTGCTGTACGGAGGGCATGTCGGGCTGCCGCTGCCATCCGCAGTAGGCGCCCCCGTTGTACCGGAGTTCGATGAAATAACGCATGGGTTGCTCGGTTCGTTCCGGCGACAAAGATACGAAAAGCGAAGCGCAGAGGCAAGCCGGAAACCGAAGTTTTCAGCCTCGCCTCTGCGCTCGGGGTTTTCGCTCAGAGAGGGATGCGGCGGGAAATCAGCGCCGGGGCTTGATGCCCAGCTTCACGGGGCGAATCATGTTCTCGGGCTTGAGTACCTCGTCGAGCTCCTCGCGCGTCAGAATGCCGTGCTCGAGCACCAGTTCGTAGACGCCGCGGCCGGTTTCGAGCGCCTCCTTGGCAATCTTCGTCGAGTTCTTGTAGCCGATAATCGGGTTGAGTGCCGTCACCACGCCGATGCTGTTATGGACATACTGCAGGCAGCGCTCGGCGTTGGCCGTGATACCCTCGACGCAGCGGATGCGCAGCGTGTCGAAGCCGTTCATCAGCAGCTCGGCCGACTCGAAGCAGCACTGGGCCATGACCGGCTCCATGGCGTTGAGCTCCATCTGTGCGGCCTCGTCGGCCATCGTCACGCAGAGTTCGTTGCCGATGACCTTGAAGGCAATCTGGTTCATCACCTCGGGAATCACCGGGTTGACCTTGCCGGGCATAATCGACGACCCGGGCTGACGGGCCGGGAGGTTGAATTCGCCCAGACCGCAGCGGGGACCCGACGAGAGCAGACGCAGGTCGTTGCAGATTTTGTTCATCTTCGAGGCGATGCGCTTCATGGCCGACGAGTAGCCCACCATGCAGACCGTGTCGGAGGTGGCACCCACCAGGTCGTCGGCCAGCTTGACGTCCCACCCCGTGATTTCGCGGATGGCGGCCGTGCAGCGCTCGGCATAGCCCGGCTCGGCGCAGATGCCCGTACCGATGGCCGTGGCGCCCATGTTGATGGAGAGGAATTCGAGCGCTGCGTGGTCGAGGTTGTCGACCTCGCCCTGAAGCACGCTTGCAAAGCCGTGGAAGGTCTGCCCGAGGGTCATGGGAACGGCATCCTGCAGCTGCGTGCGACCCATCTTGAGCACGTCGGCGAACTCCTCGCCCTTGCGGTCGAACGCTTCGATGAGGGCCACGAGGTGCTTCCGCAGTTCGAGGTGCGTGGCGTAGAGTCCCAGATGGATGGCCGACGGATAGGCGTCGTTGGTCGACTGCGAGCAGTTGACGTGGTCGTTGGGCGAGCAGTACTGATATTCACCGCGGTGGTGACCCATAATCTCCAGCGCACGGTTGGCAATCACCTCGTTGGCGTTCATGTTCGTCGTCGTGCCGGCGCCGCCCTGAATCATGTCCACGGGGAAGAACTCGTGGAACTTGCCCGCGCGGATTTCGCGGCAGGCCTGGGCAATGGCTTCGAAGAGCTCGTCGGAGAGCAGCCCCATCTCGTGGTTGGCCATGGCGGCGCCCAGCTTCACGACGGCCAGTCCCTCGATGAAACGGGGATAGTCGCACAGGTGGAACTTGCTGATGGCGAAGTTCTCCAGTCCGCGCATGGTCTGCACGCCGTAGAGCACATCTTCGGGGACCTCCACGCTTCCGAGCAGGTCGCTCTCGGTGCGGGTCTTCTTTTCGTCGGTTTTCATGGTAACGGTTTTTATGGTTTTTGCCTTGATTCGTTTCGGATTGGAATCAATTTCTTCCGAAAGATAATAATTTTTTCGTGTTGTCCGCCTTTTTTTTGAAAAAAGTACGTTTTTTTCTGCGGTTCGCGAACGCAGCCTCCGGCCGCGCCTCTTTCCGGAGTGAAGTCACGGTTGGGGACGCTTCGCGCCGCAGCGCTCCCGAAGGGACAAAAATCGGGTCGGACGTTGTTTTTACAGCGGCGATGTATTATCTTTGCGCACATATATTATAGACACGAAAAAGATGAAGGCAGCAATCATCGGTTACGGCAAGATGGGCCGTGAAATTGAAAAGATACTTCTGGAGCGCGGCCACCAGGTCGCGCTCGTCATCGATGCGGAGAATGCCGCGCAGCTCGACGCGGCCCACCTGGCGGGGGTCGACGTGGCGCTGGAGTTCACCACGCCGGCCACGGCCTGCGACAACATCCGCACCTGCATCGCATGCGGCGTTGCGGTGGTGAGCGGCACGACGGGCTGGACCTCCCGCCTGGAGGAGCTTCAGGCATTCTGCCGCGAGCGCGGCGGCGCCTTTTTCTACGCCTCGAACTACAGCCTGGGGGTCAATCTGATGTTCCGGCTCAACCGCCAGCTCGCCGCGCTGGTCAACCGCGTGGGCGGCTACGAGGTCTCCATCGAGGAGGTGCACCACACGCAGAAGAAGGATGCGCCCAGCGGTACGGCCATCACGCTGGCCGAGGGCATCATCGCCGAACTCGGGACCAAGCACGGCTGGGTGAACGACGCTCCGGCCGCCGCCGACCAGATTGAAATCCACTCCGTGCGCGAAGGAACGACGCCCGGCATCCATACGGTGACCTACGAATCGGAGGACGACCGCATCGAGCTGCGCCATACCATCAAGAACCGCCGCACGCTGGCGCTGGGCGCCGTCGTGGCGGCCGAGTTCCTCTGCGGGCGCCGCGGCGTCTACTCGATGGAGGACCTTCTGAAGTAACGAATAACGCAACCTCCCGCCGGAGCGGCCTGCGGCGCACTCCGCCGTAATGGCTTCGGGGCTGCCGGAGCTGCCGCCGGAGGGGAGCCAACCGAATCTCAAGATGAAAAGACTCAAGGCGATTCTTCGCAACAAGTGGGTGGGCTTCACGCTCGCCTCGCTGCTCTACACGCTCTGGTTCGTCGTCTGGACGGGCAACCTGTGGCTGCTTCTGGGCCTCGTGGTGATTTACGACTTCTACATCTCGCGCCTCTTCTACCGCTACGTGTGGCACCGCAACGCCGAGCTCTGCCGCAAGAGCCGTTGCTACAAGACCATCTACGAGTGGGTCAACGCCATTGTCTTCGCCACGGTCGTGGCGTCGCTGGTTCACATCTTCATCTTCCAGATGTATGTGATTCCCACCTCGTCGATGGAGAAGTCGCTGCTCATCGGCGACTACCTCTACGTGAGCAAGGTGGCCTACGGTCCCCAGATGCCCAATACCCCGCTCTCGTTTCCCTTCGTGCACCACACGATGCCCTTCTCGACCACGCGCAAATCCTTCTCCGAGGCGGTGAAGTGGCCCTACCACCGGCTCAAGGGGCTGGGGCGCGTGCGCCGCGGCGACGTGGTGGTCTTCAACTTCCCGGCCGGAGACACGGTGCTGCTCGAGAAGCAGAACGTCACCTACTACGACGAGCTGCGCGCCTACGAGCAGGCGTACGGCAGGAAGGAGGGACGCCGCCGCCTCTTCGACGAGTATACGGTCATCACGCGCCCGGTCGACAAGCGTGAGAACTACATCAAGCGCTGCGTCGCCCTGCCGGGCGATACGCTCTCGGTGGTCGACGGAGCCGTGTACATCAACGGCCGCGAGACGGACGACGTGCCGGGCAAGCAGTACATGTATCTGGTGCAGACCTCCTCGCCGCTGACCAAGTATGCGCTCGACAACCTCGGTGTGACCGAATACAGCGGCAACGGCTCGGTTTACTACATGACCCTCACGGCCGAGGCGGCCGCCGAGCTGGGCAAGCTGAACAACGTCCTCTCGCTGCGCCGCTATGTCTACGCCCCCAACGACGACGTCTTCCCGCAGTGGGGCGATGCGCGCTGGAGCCAGGACAACTACGGCCCGGTGTGGGTGCCGGCCCGCGGGGCGACCGTCGAACTGACGCCCGAGAACCTGCCCCTCTACCGCCGCATCATCGAGACCTACGAGGGCCACGAGCTGGATGTGCGTGACGGCCGCATCTTCATCGACGGTGCCGAGACGACGCACTACACCTTCGCCATGGACTACTACTGGATGATGGGCGACAACCGCCACAACTCGGCCGATTCGCGCTTCTGGGGATTCGTGCCCGAGGACCACATCGTCGGCAAGGCGTCGTTCATCTGGCTGTCGCTCGACGCTGCCAAAAAGTTCCCGTCGAACATCCGCTGGGAGCGAATCTTCACCAAGGTACGCTGATGGAACAACCTTCGGACAGCTATCGGACCATCGCCGCGCCGGCCGAGAGCCACAGCCGTGAGCGGAGCAGCAAGTTCCTCGCCTTCGCCTATCCGGTCCAAAGCGAGGAGCAGATTCGCACGCTGCTCGATGAGCTGCGCAAGCGTTACTACGACGCCACGCACCACTGCTATGCCTGGCGGCTGGGATCCCGCGGCGAGAGCTACCGCGCCAACGACGACGGCGAGCCCTCGGGAACGGCCGGGAAGCCCATCCTCGGGCAGCTGCTCTCGTGCGAGGTGACGGATTGCCTGGTGGTTGTGGTCCGCTACTTCGGCGGAACGAAGCTGGGCGTGCCGGGGCTGATTGCCGCCTACCGCGAGTCGGCGGCCGAGGTGCTCGCGGCGGCCGAAATCGTCGAGCGGACGGTCGACCGCACGCTGCGCGTCGACTTCCCCTATGCGGCGATGAACGGCATCATGAAGGTGGTCAAGGAGGAGCAGCCGACCGTCGTCGCCCAGCGCTTCGACAACCTCTGCACGCTCGAACTACGCATCCGTGAAAGCCGCGCCGAGCGGCTCGTGGAGCGGCTGCGCAAGGCCGAGGGGAGCGTGGTCGACGAGCCCTGAGCCGTCGGGGGTGCATGACCTCCGCCGCCTCCCGCGTCACGCGACTCGGCCGGGAGGAGGGCGTTTCTTCGGGGCGGAGCCTCCGCCCTGCAGAGCCGCAAACCGAAACGAACGAAATGCAGGAACATTCGATAATCATCAAGGGGGCGCGCGTCCACAACCTCAAGAACATCGACGTGGAAATCCCCCACAACGCGCTGGTCGTCATCACGGGTCTCTCGGGCTCGGGCAAGTCGACGCTGGCCTTCGATACCATCTTTGCCGAGGGGCAGCGGCGCTACGTCGAGAGCCTTTCGGCCTATGCCCGCCAGTTTCTGGGCAAAATCGGCAAGCCCGACGTCGACCTTATCTCGGGCATCGCTCCCGCCATCGCCATCGAGCAGAAGGTCAACACGCGCAACCCGCGCTCGACCGTCGGCACGACGACCGAAATCTACGACTATCTGAAGCTCCTCTTCGCCCGCGTGGGCCACACCTTCTCGCCCGTTTCGGGCCGCGAGGTGCGCTGCTACGGGGTCGACGAGGTGGCTGAGCGGGTGCTGGAGCTCGAAGCGGGGAGCCGTGTGGCCGTGGCCGCCCCGCTGCTGCTCGACAAGGGGCAGGGGCTCATCGAGAAGCTGACGCTGCTGCTGGCCGACGGCCTGCTGCGCCTTCATGTCGACGGGCGGACAATGCTCATCGAGGATTTCCTGCCGACGGTCGATGAGAAGAGCTCGGCCGAGGGGCTGTCGGTGGTCATCGACCGGTTGAAGGTCTCCACCGACGACGATGCCCAGACGCGTCTGCGCGACTCCATCGCGCGGGCCTTCTCCTACGGCGGAGGGGTCTGCCGCATCATCACCGACGCCGGTGTGGAGGAGTACTCCTCGCGCTTCGAGGCCGACGGCATCGAGTTCGAGCCCCCCACCGAGCACCTCTTCAGCTTCAACAACCCACTGGGAGCCTGCCCCCGCTGCGAGGGCTACGGCAAGGTCATCGGCATCGACGAGGACCTGGTCATCCCCGACAAGGGCAAGAGCATCTACGAGGATGCCGTGGCCTGCTGGCGCGGCGAGACGATGCGCCGGTGGAAGGACCAGCTGGTGGCCAACGCCTCGAAATTCGACTTCCCGATACATACGCCCTACTACGAGCTGACGCCCGAGCAGAAGCTGCTGCTGTGGCGCGGCAACGAGTATTTCCACGGGCTCGACGACTTCTTCGCCTACATCGACTCCGAGCGGCGCAAGATTCAGTTCCGCGTCATGAAGGCGCGCTACACGGGCAAGACCACCTGTCCCGAGTGCGGCGGCAGCCGCCTGCGCCGCGAAGCGCTCTACGTGCGGGTCGGCGGCCGCAACATCGCCGAGCTGGTGCGCATGCCCGTCGATGCGCTCATCGACTTCTTCGCCGGACTGGAGCTGGACGAGCACGATGCGAAGACCGCAGCCCGGATTCTGGTCGAAATCCGCAACCGTCTGCAGTATCTGGCCGACGTGGGGCTGGGCTATCTGACGCTCGACCGCCTTTCGTCGACCCTTTCGGGCGGCGAGAGCCAGCGCATCAACCTCTCGACGTCGCTGGGCAGCAACCTCACGGGGTCGCTCTACATCCTCGACGAACCCTCCATCGGCCTCCATCCGCGCGATACGAACCGCCTGATTAAGGTGCTCCGCCAGCTGCGCGACCTGGGCAATACGGTCATCGTCGTCGAGCACGAGGAGGAGGTCATCCGCGCGGCGGACTACATCGTCGACATCGGCCCCAAGGCGGGCTACAACGGCGGCGAGGTGGTCTTCAGCGGAACCTACGACCAGCTGCTCCAATGCAAACGCAGCCTGACGGCCGACTACCTTACCGGACGCCGCCGCATCGAGATACCGGCGTCGGAGCGCGCGTGGCGCAACTCGATTCTCATCCGCGGCGCCCGCGAGAACAACCTCCGCAACATCGACGTGCGGATTCCGCTCGGGGTGATGTGCTGCATCACGGGGGTCAGCGGCAGCGGCAAGTCGTCGCTCGTCAAGGGGATACTCTACCCGGCGCTGCGCCGCCGTCTCTTCGACACGGGGCTCAAGCCGGGCGATTTCGACGCGCTGGAGGGCGATGTGGCGATGCTGCGCTCGGTCGAGATGATTGACCAGAACCCCATCGGCAAGTCGACCCGTTCCAATCCGGTCACCTACATCAAGGCCTACGACGAAATCCGCAAGCTCTTCGCTGACCAGCCCTATGCCCGCCATACGGGCCTCACGCCGGCCCACTTCTCGTTCAACGTGGCGGGCGGCCGCTGCGAGGAGTGTCAGGGCGAGGGGGTCATCAAGGTCTCGATGCAGTTCATGGCCGACGTCGAGCTGGTCTGCGAGTCGTGCGGCGGCAAACGCTTCAAGGACGAGGTGCTCGAGGTGAAGTACCGCGGCAAGTCCATCTACGACGTGCTCGAGATGACCGTCGACGATGCGATTGCCTTCTTCGGCGAGGAGTCCGGGGATGCCACCTGCCGCCGTATCGTCGAGCGGCTTCAGCCGCTGCAGGACGTGGGGCTGGGCTACATCAAGCTGGGGCAATCCTCGTCTACCCTCTCGGGCGGCGAGAGCCAGCGCGTGAAGCTGGCCTCGTTCCTCACGAAGGACGATGCGCAGGGGGGCGTGATGTTCATCTTCGACGAGCCCACCACGGGACTCCATTTCCACGACATCTCGAAGCTCCTGGCCGCCTTCGACGCCCTCATCGAGCGGGGCCATACGGTGGTCATCGTCGAGCACAACATGGATGTCATCAAGTGTGCCGACTGGGTCATTGACCTCGGTCCCGAGGCGGGCGACCGGGGCGGAGAGCTGGTCTACGAGGGCACGCCCCGGGGGCTCGAGTCGTGCGCGGCAAGCCATACGGGCGAGTTCCTGCGGCTGCGCACCAAACTCTGACCCCGGCGCGGGCAGAACCAACGCGGAGGAGCGACTCCGCACCGATGAAGAATCTACCATGCAACGTGAATTTCATACCTACCGTCTCCCCAACGGCATTCGGGGAATCCACCGCCAGGTGAAGGGCAACGTGGCCCACTGCGCGCTGGTGGTCAATGCGGGGAGCCGCGACGAACGTTCCGACGAATACGGACTGGCCCACTTTGCCGAGCACGCCTTCTTCAAGGGGACGCAGCGGCGGCGTGCCTGGCAGGTCAACTGCCGGCTGGAGAATCTGGGCGGCGAGCTCAACGCCTTCACCACCAAGGAGGATACCACCATCCACGCCACGACCCTGCGCGGCGACTTCGCCAAGGCGGCCGAGCTGCTCGCCGACGTGGCCTTCCGCTCGACCTTCCCCGACCGCGAGCTGGAGCGCGAGAAGGAGGTTATCTACGACGAAATCAACACCTACAAGGATTCGCCCGCCGACCTGATATACGACACCTTCGAGGACATGCTCTTCGAAGGCTCCGAGTTGGGTCACAACATCCTGGGACGCAAGGCCGCACTGGCGCGCTACAACGGCGATGCGATTCGCCGCTTCACCGCGCGGACCCATACCACCGACCAGATGGTCTTCTCGACGATTGGCAACCTCTCGGAGCGGAGTGTCGAGAAGCTGGCGCAGCGCTACTTCGGCGACTTCCCGGCCACCGCGCGCAGCTTCACGCGGGCCGTTCCCGCCCCCTGCGCCCCCTTCGAGCGGCAGGTGACCAAACACACCCACCAGCTCCACTGCATCGTCGGCAGCCGCGCCTACGGTATCGACGACCCCCGGCGGCTGCCGCTGGCGCTGGTGACCAACATCCTGGGTGGTCCGAGCGCCAATTCGCTGCTCAACGTCTCGCTGCGCGAGCGGCACGGCCTCTCCTACAACATCGAGGCGAGCTATACCCCCTACGGCGACTGCGGCATCGTGGCCATCTACTTCAGCTCCGACCATGCCAATGCCGACCGCTGCCTCGAGTTGCTCGATGCCGAAATCGACCGGCTGCGCCGCACGCCGCTCAGCAGCCGCCGGCTGTCGATGGCCAAGAAGCAGTTCGTCGCCCAGCTCGCCATCTCGATGGAGAGCAACGAGGGCTACATGCTCGGTGCCGGCAAGAGCTTCCTGACCCACGACGAGGTGGATACCATGGAGCGGGTCTACGCCAAAATCGAGGCGCTCACCGCTTCGCAGCTCACCGAGGTGGCCGAGGAGATTTTCGCCTCCCCGTCGCGTCTGATTTACCGTTAGCGCAGCATCCGGACGGCGCCTCTGCTGTGTCCGGGGCGCGTTACCTGGGTTTCGGCTTTTCGGAGAATAAGAGCTTCTGTGATTATCGGAAAGATACCCGGCCGTACGGCATAATTGTCGTGCGGCCGGGTATCTATTTTGCCTGGAGCTGCTCCGGTTGAGGAGAGCATGCTTAATGCACTGATACGGTGACTGCTGGTTTCGGGTGAGTTCTGTTAAACCATATCGTCGCCCGCCTTGGCGTAGCGTACGCGGATGGTCTTGTGGAAGGGAATGAAGCGCGAGATGACGGCGATGACCAGCGAAACGACGAAGAGCCACCCCAGAATCTCCTTCAGCGCCAGCAGCAGGGCCTGTTGCTGGAGGATGGAGTTGAGCGACGTGACGGCCATCTGCGCCGCCTCCGAATAGCCGTGTCCCTGTGCCATGTAGGAGCTGAGCGCCTGGTTGTAGCGCGCGGCGGCCAGCGGGTCGACCAGCGAGAAGTTCTCCGAGAGCGTATGCACGTAGTGCTGCTGCAGTCGGTAGAGCAGGTTGCTGTAGAACGAGGTGGCCATGACGGGGGCCAGCACCGAACGGAACAGAATCAGGAAGAAGGCGTTCGAGGGGAAGTACTTCGGGTTGAGCTCCTCGACGGCGAAGAGCGCGAAGGCGATGATGAGCGTCAGCATGCCCAGTCCGCGGATGAAAATCGGGAAGAAGAGCATCTCGTAGGTGCTGTCGGGCGAGATGCCGAAGTAGAGCATCCCGAAGAAGAGCGCAAAGCAGGACATGCCCCCGGCGATGAGGAAGCGGAAGCGCCACCGCTGCCAGCGGAACCACCAGAAGCAGATGAAGGCGCCGAGCGCGTAGCCCGGGAGCAGGTAGATGTAGAGCACGTAGGTGCGTGTGGCGTCGACCTGCAGAATCGAGGTCATGTAGTTGGTCAGCAGCGTGGTCGAGGTGCTGAAGAACATGACGAGCATCATGTAGAGGTAGCCGACGATGGCCTTGGGCTGGTAGAGGGGCGCCAGATTGACGTAGGGCGTGCGCGAGTGGTACTGCAGCCAGATGAAGAAGGCGATGAGCATCGGTGCCAGCGCAATGTAGAGGCAGATGCGCGGCGAGGCCATCCAGTCGAGCACCTTGCCGTAGTTGAGCACGTACATGAGCATCAGCACGCCCGTCGAGATGACCAGCATCTCGCGGATGTGCAGCTCCTTGAGGGGGACGCTCCGCAGCGGCTTGTCGTTGCGGAAGCAGATGGCCACGAAGAGGATGGCCAGCAGCAGCAGCGACATCATGAAGTAGTACATGTACTTCCAGTCGTAGTGGTAGGCCAGCTCGGCGGTGATAATCATCGAGAGTTGTCCGCCGCCGTAGACCAGCGGATAGAAGTAGGCGTAGAATTCGCTTCGGACGTTGTTGGGGCTGAACATCTTGTGCATCCGGTGGATGCCCCACATCATGAGGAAGCCCTTCAGAAAACCGATGAAGAAGCTGCAGACAATCAGTACGTCGGCGCTCTGCGAGCGGGCGCAGAGCCAGCTGAGCAGAAACTGGAGCGTCAGGTCGACGAGCAGCATGAGCTTCGACGAGATGACCTTCATCACCTTGGGGATAATCGGATAGGCCATCGCCATGCCGGCCGACGTGGCGTAGAATCCCATCGTGATATCCTCGCTGTTGGTGCCGAGCGTGCTGGAGACCTCGAGCATCGAGCCGGTGTAGGAGCCGTTGAGCATCGTGACGGGCAGGATGACGGCGAACATGCTCACCACACCCAGCCAGTCCGGCACCCACTTGCGCACGGGCAGCTCGAGTTCGGCCATCGTCATCATCGGCGCAGCGCTTCGGTTTCAACCATCATGCCGGCCCGCAGCAGAGCCATCTCCTCGTCGGTAACTCCTTCGAATTCAATCCGCACGGGGATACGCTGCTGCACCTTCACGAAGTTTCCGGCCGAGTTGTCGGTCGGCACGAGCGAGTATTTCGAGCCGGTGGCCTCCGAGATGGCCGTGACGCGTCCGCGGAAACGGCGCCCGGGCAGCGCATCGACCTTGATGATGACCTCCTGCCCGATGAAAATGTGGGCGATTTGCGTCTCCTTGTAGTTGGCCGTCACCCACTTGTCCTTGCTGCGGACCAGATAGGAGATGGTCTGTCCCGACTGTACATACTGCCCCGGTTCGAGCGTGCGGCGGCCGATGTAGCCGTCGTAGGGGGCCGTCAGCACCGTGTAGGAGAGGTTCAGACGGGCGATGTCGAGGCTGGCCTCGCAGCGGAGGATGTTGGCCTCGGCGCCGATGGTACGCTTGCTGGCCTCGGTATATTGCGATACGGCGGCGTTCTTCTGGGCCACCAGCGCGTCGTAACGGGCCTTAGCGGCGTCGTAGGCCGCCTTGGCCTGCTCGTACTGCTGGCGGGGTACCGACTCGTCGCGCATGAGCCGCTCGAAGCGGTGGTAATCCTGCTCCAGCTGCCAGAGCTTGGCCTTGGCCTCGGCGATGTTGGCCTCCTGCACGGCGACGTTCGTGTGCGAGGTCTCGACCCCCGAGTGGATGACATCCTGCGTGCCGTGGGCGTCGAGCAGCGCCGCCTCGGCCTCCTTGACCTTGATGATGTACTCGCGGTTGTCGAGCACGAGCAGCGTGTCCCCCTTGTGGACATATTGATGCTCGCGGAAGCGCACCTCCTGGATGTAGCCCGACACGCGGATGTTGATGGGGGCCACATACTGGTCGACGAAGGCGTCGTTGGTTATCTCGTAGTTGATGTGGCGGCGGAAGTAGTTGAACGTGAACCAGAGTCCCGAGCCTGCCAGAAGGATGCAAATCAGATTCAGTACGATGTTGCGGAGCCGGTGTTTGCGGAGTTTCCGTCGTTTTTCATGCCATTCGTTCATGTTCCTTGCGTGTTGTCAGAGCCGGCCGCAGGCCTTCTGGAGTTGATAATAGGTATAGATGACGCGCGTGCGGGCCGCCGTGAGCTGCAGCTCGACGTTGAGCCGCACGCTGTTGGCGTCGAGCAGGTCGGTCAGAATCGCCAGCTGGTTGAGGTAGCGGTTCTGCATGATGCGGTAGTTCTCCTGGGCCTGTCGGACCGAGAGCTTGAGTGCCTCGACCTGCTGACGCGCCTCCTGGTGCCGCAGGAAGGCGGTGCGCACGCGCACGCGGATGCGCTGCATCTCCTGCTCCTCGGCGTTGCGGCGCAGCGAGACCGCAATGCGGCTTTCGCGCACCTTGTAGCGGTTCTTGTAGAGCGCGAAGAGCGGCACGGAAATCTGCAGTCCGACGTTCCAGTTGTTGTTGTAGAGATCCTCGAGCGTGCGGGCGATGGGTCGGGCCAGCGTGTTGGAGGCGTAGAGCGAGAGTGTCGGAAGCGAGGCCGAGCGGGTCAGCCGCACGTCGTTCTGCGCCAGTTCGGTCTGCATGCGCAGCTGACGCATCGTGGGGTCGTTGGCATAGGCCTCGGCGATGTAGCTCTCGTAGCTCTCCATCTCCAGCCGGCTGTAGAGCAGCGTCGAGTCGGGACGCAGCAGCAGCGTCTCCTCCAGCCCGAGCAGGATGTCGAGCTGCTGCGAGGCCAGCTCGATGCTGTTCTGCGTCTCGCGGAGCGAGAGGCGGTCGTTGGTCAGCTGCATCTCGCTGCGCAGCACGTCGTTGTTGGTGATGAGCCCCTCCTCCTTCATCCGGCGGATGTCGCGCAGGCGGAGCTCCGACTCCTCGATGTTGCGCGTGAGTACCTCCTGCTCGCGGTAGAGCGTGAAGAGCTGCAGATACTGGTCAAGCAGGCTCAGCTTCACCTCGGCGCGGTCCCCCGAGGTGCGGAGCACGGCAAGCCGCTTCTCGAGGTCGGCCTTGCGGATGGTGTAGCGGATGCGTCCGCCCTGGTAGAGCGGCTGGGCGAAGTCCACCACATAGTTCTGCGACCAGTCGGGCGAGTCGGGACGGTAGGCCCCCGTGAGCCCGTGCCGGAAGACGACGGGCTGGCCGACGAAGCCCCCCTTGAGTCCCACCTGCAGGTCTGGATAGCGCTCGGTGCGGGCCGTGCGTTCGCGCTCGCCGGCCGCCAGCTCCTCCATGGCGTCGGCCTGAAGCTGAAGGCTGTGGAGTACACCCTGCTCGAAGAGCTGCTCGACACTCAGAAAGAGCGAGTCGCGATGCTCGATGGCCGCGGTGTCCGCCATGGCCGCCGCGACGGCGCGGTCGTATTCCGTTGCGGCATCCGCGGCCGGCTGCGGAAACGGCTCCTGAGCCCGGCACGCAAGGCCTGACGACAGCAGTGCCGCGAGGATGATTGCTGAGTTGAGTGTTTTACGCATTTTTCAGTATGTTGTGTATCTCTTCCAACTCTTCGGAGAGCGTACGGATGCGTTCCGGTCCGATGATTTGCTCCGCCTGGTTGTAGACGTCGTCGAGAATCGGAAGGAGCCGCTGCCAGAGAGCCTCGCCTGCGGGGGTGAGGTATACCAGCTTGTTGCGGCGGTCCGACGCATCCTCGCGGCGGCAGACGTAGCCCTTGCGCTCGAGGTTGCTGAGCAGATTGCTCAGACTCGCCTTGTCCTTGATGATTCGCTCGGCGAGCGTCTGCTGAGCGATGCCCTGGTCGCGCCACAGGCAGCTGAGCACCTGCAGCATCTCGAAGGTGATGCCGATGCCGTGCTCTTTCAACGTGCGCTGAATGTAGCGGCGGAATGCCATGCGGGCACGTACGATGAGCAGTTGTAGATTCCGGAAATCGGAGCCTGGCCTGTTCATGGAGGAGAGTGTTTGCGGCTGCAAAGATAGCAAATCGCCTGCAAATGGTCAAATATTTGACTAATTTGCGCCCATCGGGGCTCATAGCGAGACCTTTGCGGCGAGTGTCTGCCTCTTGCCGGGTCCTCTTGCCGGCCCGTTTGCTGATAAAATTGCCCTGCGGGCCCTTTCTGCTGCATGCTGTCGCCTTTTTCCCGCTTTGCGCCGTGCAATAAAAGGGGGCTTTTCCCCGTTATAACAGCAGATGCGGCCGGGGTGCCCTACCCCTTCGGCGGGACTCTTTTCCGTAAGGCGGCCGCATGACGTCTGGTGTTGCATGAAATGTGTAGAATGATGTTTAAAATGAAACGTGGAAAAATGTTGTTGGCATTGATTCTGATGCTGGCATTGAGCTTCGGCGCGACGTCGAGTGCACGCGCCGAATCGCCGGCACCGCAGCAGGAGGAGTTGACGCGGGCCCAGAAGCGCAAGGTCCGCAAGCAGCTCGAAGCGATTCAGGATTCGGTCGACTATGCCCAAGCCGTGCAGGCGCTCAACGACCGGAACTTCATACTGGCGGCCGACCAGCTGGTCTTTAAACGGGGCGGAACGGCCTTCGTCACTAATACGACGAACTTCGTCTCGCTCACGAATGACGATGAGGCCGTCGTACAGATTGCCCCCTTCAACAGCGGCGGTCCGAACGGTGTGGGGGGCATTACGGTCGAGGGCAAGGCTTCGAGCGTGAAAATCGAGAAGGACCGGCAGGGTACGACGCTCTTCACGATGACCGTGACGGGAGTCGGTATCTCGGCCATGGTGACCATCTCGCTGCCCGAGGGGACGAACCGCGCCTCGCTGCTTGTCGAGTCCATCTACCGCTCGCAGCGGATTACGCTCAACGGGCGGCTGGTCCCCTATGACCGGCGTCAGGTAGTTCAGGGCGCGTCGCTCTGATGCGCGGCGGAGCGGTTGCGTGACGCGGTCCGCTGTTTAATGTTTGATAAGATGAATTTGCTCCCGGCTGCATCGAGCGGCCGGGATTTTTTATGGTATTTTCTACTCAGATTGTCCGCCCTCTTTGAAAAAAGGCCCTAAAAAACCGTCCCTCCCCCACATGAAAATATTTTCCACTGGAAAATTTGTTCGATAGGAAAATATTATTACCTTTGCTTCCGAATTGATTTGGGATTATGGAACGGATTTGTGTTATCAAGGATATTTATAAGGCGTTGTACCGCTTCGAGCGCGATTTTGCCGACGAGCACGGCATCACCATCAACGAGGCGATGGTGCTCTGCGCCCTCAGGGAGGGAGAGACCCGCACGGCTGGTGCGCTGAGCGAGTATGTCGGTCTCTCCAATTCGCGGGTTTCGAAGGTCATCACGGCGGTCGAGAACAAGGGCTACGTGCGGCGGGAAATCGCTCCGCACGACAAGCGGCAGATGGTCTTCTCGCTCACCGATGAGGGGCGTGCCAAGATTGAGGGGACGATGGCCTCGGGTCTCCCCTGCAAGGCGCTCTTCGATGCCCTCAGGCGTTCGATGGAGCAGGCCTGAGACGCTCTTTTTTACCCGAATATTTTCCAGTAAGAAATATGTATATTGTCAAATAAACAACAAAAAACGAAGACCAACATGAATTATCTGATTGTCGGGGGCGTGGCGGGCGGAGCCACCGTTGCGGCCCGTTTGCGCCGAATGGACGAGCATGCGAACATCGTGCTTTTCGAGCGGGGGAAGTATGTCTCCTATGCCAACTGCGGACTGCCCTACTACATCGGCGGAACGATTGCCGACCGCAACAAACTCTTCGTGCAGAGCGTCGAGGGGTTCACCCGACGCTTCCGCATCGACATCCGCACCGAGCAGGAGGTGGTGCGCATCGACCGTGAAAAGCGGCTGGTCGAGGTGCGGCGCCTGGCCACGGGCGAACTCTATACGGAGCCCTACAACAAACTGGTGCTCTCGGTCGGTGCCGAACCGCTGCGTCCGCCCATCGAGGGCATCGACGACCGGCGCATCTTCACGCTGCGCAGCGTGCCCGACACGGATGCCATCAAGGAGTATCTGCTTCGCGAGCGGCCCCGGCGTGCGGTGGTGGTCGGCGGCGGGTTCATCGGTCTTGAAATGGCCGAGAACCTCCACGAGGCGGGTCTTCGTGTCGATGTGGTCGAGATGGCGCCGCAGGTGATGGCTCCGCTCGACTTCTCGATGGCGGCCATCGTCCACCGTCACCTCCAGGACAAGGGCGTGGGCCTTCGTCTGAGTGAAGGGGTGGTCCGCTTCGAGGATGCGGGGGCCGCCGTTGCGGTGCACCTTCAGAGCGGTGCCCGCATCGAGGCCGACATGGTGCTGCTGAGCATCGGCGTACGGCCCGAGAACCGGCTGGCCCGCGAGGCGGGACTCCGGCTCGGCGCCCGCGGCGGCATCGTCGTCGACGACCGCATGCGGAGCTCCGACCCCGATATCTATGCGCTGGGCGACGTGGTCGAGGTGCTCAACCCCGTGACGGGACGTCCGACGATGATTCCGTTGGCCGGCCCGGCCAACAAGCAGGGCCGCATCGTGGCCGACAACATCGTCTTCGGCGACAAGAGCACCTACTCCGGCTCCATCGGCACCTCGATTGCCAAGGTCTTCGACCTGACGGTGGCCACGGCCGGCATGAATGCCCGCCAGCTGCAGCGCGAGGGCATCCCCTACTGCTCCTCCTATACTCACTCCTCGTCGCACGCCGGCTACTACCCCGGTGCCGTGCCGATGAGCATCAAGGTGGTCTTTGCCCCCGACAGCGGGCGGCTGCTGGGCGTGCAGATTGTCGGTTACGGCGGTGTGGACAAGCGGATTGAGATGGCTGCCCAGGTCATCCAGCGGGGCGGCACGGTCTACGACCTCACCGAGCTCGAACACGCCTATGCACCCCCCTACTCCTCGGCCAAGGACCCCATCAACATGGCCGGCTACGTGGCCGAGAACATCCTCACGGGCAAGTGCCGCACGCTCCACTGGCGCGAGGTGGCCGGGCTTCCGGAAGAGACCGTGCGCATCGACGTGCGGACGCGGGCCGAATACGAGCTGGGCTCCATCCCGGGCTTTGTCAACATTCCGCTTGACGAGCTGCGCGAGCACCTCGACGAACTGCCCCGCAACCGGCCTCTGGTCGTCACCTGCGCCGTCGGCCTGCGCGGCTATCTGGCCTCGCGCATCCTCACGCAGCATGGATTCGACGACGTGCGCAACCTCTCGGGCGGTTACCGGACCTGGTTCGCCGCCACGGCGCCCCTCACCCCTCCCAACGGCGGCGGTGAACAGGGCACGTCGCGGCGTGCGGCCGAAGCGGCTCCGGTCTCGGAGGATGGCTCGGTGGGCAGTGAGGCTCCGGCAACCTCCGCAGCGTGCGGCTGCGGCGAGGTGGTTGAGGTCGACGCCTGCGGGCTGATGTGCCCCGGGCCCGTCATGCAGCTCAAGCGCTGCTACGAGGGTTTGTCGGTCGGCGGACGGCTGCGGATTCGCGCCACCGACCAGGCCTTTGCCCGCGACGTCGTTTCGTGGTGCCGGATGACCGGGGCCCGGCTCGAAGGGGTCGAGCAGCACGGAGGCATCGTCGAGGCGACGGTGAGCAAGGGCGAGGCTGCGGCCGCTCCGGCATGCTGCGGCGCCTCCCCCTCACCCTCCGGTGCGGCTGACGGCAAGACGCTGATTGTCTTCAGCGACGATTTGGACCGGGCGCTGGCCTCCTTCGTGATAGCCAACGGGGCCGCGGCGGCCGGCAAGCATGTGACGATGTTTTTCACCTTCTGGGGACTGAACATCATCAAGAAGCAGCAGAAGCCCTCGGTGGCCAAGGACCTCTTCGGCCGCATGTTCGGATGGATGATGCCTTCGGACAGCCGTCGGCTGAGCCTCTCGAAGATGAACTTCTTCGGACTGGGCAGCCGGATGATGCGCCACGTCATGCGGACGAAGCGCATCGACAGCCTCGAGCAGATGATGCGTCAGGCGGCCGATAACGGTGTGGAGATGATTGCCTGCACGATGAGCATGGACGTGATGGGCATCCGCCGCGAGGAGCTGCTCGACAACGTCACGCTGGGCGGCGTGGCCGCCTACCTCGAGCAGGCCGAGCAGGCGAACGTCAACCTCTTTATCTGACGTTCGGGAGCGGTGCCTGCCGCCGTGCATGAAAAGAGGGCTTCCCCGGTCGGGGAAGCCCTCTCTGTGTTTGGTGTGCAGAGGCTTTACAGCTCCAGCGGCTCGTAGGGAAGTCCCCAGGCCTCGGCAACGGGCTTGTAGACCACCTTGCCCTGTACGACGTTGAGGCCCAGCTCCAGCTCGTGGTTCTCCTTGCAGGCGCGGCGCCACCCCTTGTCGGCCAGCTGAATGGCGTAGGGCAGCGTGGCATTGGTCAGCGCCAGCGTCGAGGTGTAGGGCACGGCGCCCGGGATGTTGGCCACGCAGTAGTGGAGAATGCCGTCGACGTAGTATACGGGCTCCTCGTGCGTGGTGGGATGCGACGTCTCGAAGCAGCCGCCCTGGTCGATGGCCACGTCGACCATGACCGTGCCGGGCTCCATGAGCTTCAGCATGTCGCGCGTCACCAGCTTCGGGGCCTTGGCGCCCGGAATCAGTACCGAACCAATCACCAGGTCGGCCGTCTTGAGTTCCTCGCGGATGTTGTACTCCGACGACATGAGCGTCTTGACGTTCTGCGGCATGACGTCGGCCAGATAGGTCAGACGCGGCAGCGAGATGTCGCAGATGGTCACGTCGGCACCCATTCCGGCGGCCGTACGGGCTGCAGCCGTGCCGACCACGCCGGCGCCGATGACGAAGACCTTTGCAGGCTTCACGCCCGGAACGCCACCGAGCAGCTTGCCCTTGCCGCCGCGCGGCTTCTCGAGGAAGTAGCATCCCTCCTGGGTCGACATGCGGCCGGCAACCTCCGACATGGGAATCAGCAGCGGCAGCGAACGGTCCGGACGCTCGACGGTTTCGTAGGCGCAGCAGACGGCGCCACTCTCAATCATCGCACGGGTGAGCGCTTCGCTGCTGGCGAAGTGGAAGTAGGTGAAGACCAGCTGGTCCTTGCGAATGAGTTTGTATTCGGGAGCAATCGGTTCCTTGACCTTGATAATCATCTCGGCCCGGGTGTAGACCTCTTCGATGGAGGGCAGAATCTCCGCACCGACAGCTACATAGGCCTCGTCGGGGAAGCCGCTGTTGACGCCGGCCGTAGCCTGAATATATACCTTGTGGCCCCGTTTGGTCAGTTCGTGGGCACCTGCGGGGGTAAGAGCAACGCGGTTCTCGTTGTTCTTAATCTCTTTGGGAATACCGATAATCATTGTAGATAGTAAGTTTTGGTTTTTTGGTTACTCTAAATTATAAAAAATTAGCCAAAAGCTCCAAATTCGGCGCAAAAATTTAATATTTACTTAAAATTTGTAAGAGACCGTAAGGTAGAACGTGCGGGGATAGATGTGTAGAAGACGAGTGTCGAACGGCGTGAAGACCTCCGTGTCGCCGCTGTAGCTGCGCCGCACGCGGAGCGATTCGTAGGCCGAGTATACGGCGTTGCGTCCGCCCAGCAGGTTGTTCAGCATGAGCGAGATACTCAGACGCGAGCGGGTGAAGTAGAAACTCTTGAAGAGCGAGGCGTCGAGCGAGCAGACGTCGCCGAGCCGCTCCTGTGTGGTGAAGCGTTCGTAGAGCTCCTCCGAGAGGGCCCCCTGCCGTGCCACGCGCTCCGTGCGGCGCACCTCCGAGGGTTCGACATAGCGTGCGCCGATGTAGCTGCCCGAAAGGCGGAAGCCCCAGCCCCGCGGCCCGAAATAGCGCACCTGGAGGCAGCCGCTCAGTTGCGGAGCTCCGCCCGGCACGCAGCCGCCCATGTGGCTCTCGGCATGGTCGTCGACGAGCCTGTTGTCCACGTCGGAGTAGAGTGTCACGCGCGGATTGCGGATGTACTTGTAGCGTGCGGCCGCCGCCGCGAGCGAGAGGCTCCAGCGCCGGGACATCCGCCACTCGAGCGCCGCCTCTGCTCCGGCCGAGAGGGTCCCGATGCCCGATACGACCAGGTCGCAGTAGGTGGCTGCCAGGTCGTCGTAGTAGCGCCGGGTCTTCAGCCCGTCGAACATCGCCACGGCGAAGAGCGACGCCTGCAGCGAGAGGTAGCGCCCCGTGCGGCGGTAGTTGAGTTCGATGGCATGGAACTGCTCCGTCGAGGGGTTGTCAACCAGGCGGTTGTTGTACTGCGGCTGGAGGAAGAGCGCCTCGCTCTGCGGCGAGCGGGCTCCGGTGGCGAGCACCAGCTCCAGATAGCTGCGCGGCGAGAAGGCCCAGCCCGCGGCTCCCTTGAGCAGATAGGGCGTAAAGCTGCATTCGCGCGAGCGGCCGTAGGAGCCGCTGCCCGCGAAGAGCTCCTTTTCGCAGTATCCCTGCCGGAAGTGGAGGTCGTAGCCCAGCGAGGCGTGGAGCCGTGCCGTCAGCCGGTCGGTGCGGTACTCCGCATCGATGTGGGCGCGGATGCGTTGCGCCTGGAGCGCATAGTCGTATCCGAAGCGGTCTCCCTCGCCGATTCGGCGGTCGGGATGACGCAGGTCGTTCTGCAGCAGGTTGCTGTATGTGTCGTCGTCGACCAGATACTGGTCGATGTCGGTCAGATAGCGGGCGCCGAGCAGGTCGCGCATCCGCTTGTAGTTGCGCCGGTTGTCGATATCCGCGCTCAGACCGTAGCGCAGCGTCAGGCGGGAGTCGACCTCGGTGGTCAGCCGTAGCTCCAGCTGCATGCGGGCCGTGCGCGTCATGCGCTCCTCGAGTGCATAGACGGCCTCGCCGTCGGCCAGCCGGTTGCGGGCGATGAGGCCGTCCCAGTCGATTTGCGTGTAGCGCGTCTCGTTGCGGCGCCAGGCCTCCTCGGTGGCGCGGTCGCCGATATAGGAGGGCAGGTAACGGTAGTTGTCCGGCAGCGGCGTGCGGGCGTTATACCACCCCAGCGAGCTGTAGGACTGCCAGCCGTAGCGCAGACCGAGCGTCGCCTCGAGGCGGGTTGCCCCACTCAGACGGCGCCGGTAGATGGCGGCGGCGAAGGGTTCGAACTGACGCCGTACGTGCGAGTTGCGCACCTTGCCGTCCTGAAAGCCCCAGGCCGGGTTGTAGAGCGGGTCGCCCGTGAGGGTGAAGGCCTCCTCGGTCGACGGGGAGCGCAGCCCCCGCATCGAGGGCGCCGCCACGAGCAGCAGCGTGAGCGAGTGCTCCTCGCCGAATCGCTTCGCGGTCCTCACGCCAATCGACAGCCCGTCGGTGAAGACCCCTTCGGCCCTCAGGTCGCGCCCCGTGCGGTAGTGGAGCGCCGCGGCTCCGCTCCAGCCATGACCCAGCTGCCTCCCGGCCGCGATTTTCGCACCGAAGAGGTAGTTGCGCCCGGTGAAGGTCACCGATGCGCGGTGCCACGGGGCGCTCTCCTCCTCCGGAAGCCGCATCTTGCGGCTGCCGTTCACGGCATCGCCCACCGTGGCCGACATGTGGAGCCCGCCCGTGCGCAACTCCTCGGCCCCCAGATTCCGCAGCGCCGAGAGCGCATCGTAATCGAGCTCGATGCCGTGGAGCGTGTTCCGCTCCGTATCCCACGCCAGACCGCGCCGCCGGTAGCGGACGAACGAGAGGCGGAAGTCTGTGTTCAGACCATAGAGGTCCTCGGCAAGCGCCACACCACGGTAGAACAGCGTCGAGTCGGGGCGGAGCATCGGGCGGGACTCCTCCTCGTAGTCGGGCTGTTCGTAGGGATAGTAGTTGTCGAGCGGCTCCTGGGCCGAGGTTGTTCCGATGAGGAGCAGTCCTGCGGCCAGAAGCGCCGTGTGGCTCCGCTTCATGGCGTGTGGCGGCTTTTGGGGGACGGAGGGTTCGGTTGTCGGGAACGGGCGGCGGGCGAAACCGGCGGGGCGACCTCCCGACGGAGGTCGCCCCGGAGATTCGCCCCTTGGGGCTCAGTGCGTCAGAGGTTCTTCATCACCTCGAGGAGCAGCGCCCAGAACTTGCCGACGGTAGCAATCTCGAGCCGCTCGTCGGGCGAGTGGACGCCGCGGAGCGTCGGTCCGAAGGAGACCATCTCCAGGTCGGGATACTTCTCGAGGAAGAGTCCGCACTCCAGTCCGGCGTGGATGGCGCGCACCTTGGGCTCGGTCGAGAAGAGCCGCTCGTAGCTCTTGACCGTGATGTCGAGCAGCCGCGATTCGGGGTTGGGCGCCCAGCCGGGATAGCCGTCCGAGTGTGCCACGTCGGCGCCTGCCAGCGTGAAGACCGACTCGACCATCTGCATGACGTAGGTCTTGGCGCTCTCGACCGACGAACGCTGCGACGAGGTGACCACGATGCTCTCTTCGCCGACGAACTTCACCGATGCGAGGTTGGTCGAGGTCTCCACCAGCCCCGGAACGGCAAACGACATGGCGATGACGCCGTTGGGCACACCCACCAGCGAGTAGACGAGTCCGGCCTGCGTCCGTGCGTCGAGCACCTTGTCCACCTGCGGCATCTCGTTGAGCGTGATGCGGAGGTTGGGCTCGCGGAAGCGAAACTCGGCCTTCATGTCTTCGGCAAAGAGGGCGAAGCGCTTGCGGAACTCTGCGGCAAAGCGCGTCGGCACGCCGAAGATGGCATAGGCCTCGCGCGGAATGGCGTTGCGCAGATTGCCGCCATTGAAATAGCTGAGTTTCAGCTCGAAGCTCTGCATCCCCTCCCACAGCAGGCGGGCCACAATCTTGTTCGAGTTGGCGCGGCCCTTGTCGATGTCATCGCCCGAGTGTCCGCCCAGCAGGTCCGACACGTCGACGCGGAAGAAGGTGTAGTTGAGCGGCGCCTCCTCGGCGTGGTAGTGGAACGTGGCGATGGTGTCGATGCCGCCGGCGCAGCCGATGAAGAGTTCGCCCTCGTCCTCCGAGTCGAGGTTGATGAGGTATTTGCCCGTGAGCATCCCCTCGCCCAGCTCGAAGGCCCCCGTGAGGCCCGTCTCCTCGTCGACCGTGAAGAGCGCCTCGACGGGTCCGTGCTCCACCGAGGGGTCAATCAGCACGGCCAGCGCAGCCGCCATGCCGATGCCGCAGTCGGCGCCCAGCGTCGTCCCTTCGGCCTTGACCCACTCGCCGTCGATGTAGGGGCGGATGGCATCCTTCTCGAAGTCGAACTCCACGTCGGAGTTCTTCTCGCAGACCATGTCCATGTGCGACTGCAGCACGACGGTCGGCCGCTGTTCGAAGCCCGGAGTGGCCGGCTTGCAGATGACCACGTTGCCGATGGCGTCCTTGCGGTACTCGAGTCCGTGGCGCTTGGCGAAATCGACCAGAAAGGCGATAATCT
Source organism: Alistipes sp. Marseille-P5061 (assembly GCF_900290115.1). Classification (GTDB taxonomy): domain Bacteria; phylum Bacteroidota; class Bacteroidia; order Bacteroidales; family Rikenellaceae; genus Alistipes; species Alistipes excrementigallinarum. The sequence goes on along the minus strand of NZ_LT985748.1, from coordinate 431,963 downwards.
TGCCCTCCTTCTTCGACGGACGGGGAATTTGCGTGATGGCGTCGAACTGCTCCCAGACGATGCGGGGTTCGAGAGTGGTGATAGATGACATAGCGAATCTGTTTTATGTTGTTTTTCGGTTGTTTCCGTTTCTTCGGACGGACTGCTCCGTTCGGGCGGTCACTCCACGTAAATCATCTTACGGGTCATGCCGCCGTCGACGGTGATGTTCTCGCCGTCGATGAAGTCGTTGGCCTCGGCGCAGAGAAAGAGGCAGAGGCGGGCGATGTCCTCGGGGCGTCCCACGCGGCCCGACGGGGGCTGCGCATGGTCCTCGGGGCGGAGCCCTTCGTAGTTGGCATGCTCAATCCATCCCGGGGCAATAGAGTTGACCGTCACGTGCAGCGGGGCAAGCGAGAGGGCCAGGGCGTGGGTCAGCGAGCGGATGCCCCCCTTCGAGGCGGCGTAGCCCTCGCTGCCGGGTTCGCTCATGAGGTAGCGCGTCGAGGCGATGTTGATGATGCGTCCGTAGCGATTCGCCTGCGGGTGGGCCGTCCGGTGGCGGGCCAGGGCCCGCGAGGTGATGAATGCCGGGCGCAGGTTGGTGGCCAGAATCCGGTCGAACTCCTCCACGGAGGTCTCCACAAGCGGTGAGAAGCGGCTGATGCCCACGTTGTTGATGATGACATCCAGGTCGCCCCACGCTTCGAACAGCTCCGCGATGCAGGCCTCCAGTGCCTCTCCGTTGCAGACGTCCACCTCGGCAAAGCGGGCTCCCGTCTCTGCGGCGGTACGGGCTCCTTTCACCGTATCGATGTCGCAAAAGGCCACCCGGGCGCCGGCCCGGCAGAAGGCTTCGACGATGGAGCGGCCGATGCCCCGGGCACCGCCCGTGACGAAGACGCGCCGCCCCGGAAAGCGGTATTCGACCTGCTTTGTGAGTGGCTCCGTGCCGCGGCCCGCAGGTTGCGTTTCGGGCCCCCTCTCCTCGTTCTGATGTATTGCCATGTGGTCCGGACTCTTTGTTGTATCGTACAAATATAAGAAAAAGTTTGGAATATGTGCACCGTCCGCGGTGTTTCGCCGCTCGGACTGAGGCGGCTCCGCGGCGGAGCTTCGTGCCGTGCGGTGAAAAAGCGGCCCGTCACCGCGTGGATTCCGCTGCAAGTTCGTATCTTTGTTCCGGAATGGACGGAGGTGCGGCTGGCGTGTTGCTGCGCGGTAGCCCCTCCGCAAAAAAAACTGTTTGAAAGATGACGGATTTCAGAATCGGACACGGATACGACGTGCATGCCCTCGGTGAAGGGCTGCCGCTGGTGCTGGGCGGCGTGCGGATTGCCCACACGAAGGGGTGCATCGCCCACTCGGACGGCGATGTGGTGATACACGCCCTGTGCGATGCGCTGCTGGGTGCGGCGGCGCTGGGCGACATCGGGCTGCACTTTCCCGATACGTCGGACGACTATGCGGGCATCGACTCGAAGATTCTGCTGCGCCGCGTAGCGGCGATGCTCCGCGAGCGGGGCTACGAAATCGGGAATGTCGACTGCACGATTTCGATGCAGCGTCCCAAGCTCCGTCCCCACATCGACGCCATGCGTGCGGCGATGGCCGAGGCGATGGGCGTCGACGTCGACCGCGTCTCGGTGAAGGCGACGACGACCGAGCACCTCGGCTTCGAGGGGCGCGAGGAGGGGGTTTCGACCTCGGCCGTGGCGCTGATTTACAAGGCCTGACCCCACGCCGGACGACCTCGGAGCGGGAAGAGGACTACCCTGCCCTGCCCTGCCCCGGCGCTGCGTCGGATGGCGCGGGCGTTGCCCCGCCCCGATATGGAAATCTCCGCGCCCCGATGCGGAAACAAACAAGAGAGAACGCCGTTCATCATGCGTGAACGGCGTTCTCTTTTTCGTGCGGTTTGGTCGGATGGCGACCGCAGACAGCGGCTCAATAGAGCTGCGAGAGCGTGCCGGTGTACTGTACGTCGCTGTACCAGGGGTTCGAGATGGTCAGGTTGGCACCGCCCGTGCGGCTGAAGATTTCGAAGGTGAAGGTGTAGTTCGAGGCCGAGAAGAGCGGCGTCGAGAAGGTCACCATCCACCCTTCGTTCGTCTGCTCGGTGGTGTAGCCCTGCAGGTTGCCCACCGTGTAGTTGAGGATGGTCGTGTAGTAGGGAGGCACATACCCCTTGACGTAGGGAAGGCAGATGTCGGCCGTACCGTCCCAGATGTTGACGCTGAAGTTGGGGTTGAGCAGCTGGCGCAGCGGACCGGCCGGCTGACGCTGCATCGTCTGGGGGTTGAACTGGAAGTTGCGCGAGAGCACGAGCGAGTCGGTCGACTTCTCGAATTCGGCCAGCCGTTCGGCGCGCCGCTTTTCGCGTACTTCGCGTCGCTCCTCCTTGGGCGACAACACTTTCTTCTGACCGATGACGGTCCATGCCGTGACGCAGAGCAGCGCTCCGGCAACGATGAGGATGACTTTTTTCATGGTATATGGGGTTTATGCCCCACTCCCATGCAAAAGCGGTGCCTAAATCCCCATCCGCCGCAAAAATTCTCCGGTGTAACTGCCTTGCGTGCACGCAATTTCATGCGGAGTGCCTGCAGCGACGATTCTTCCGCCCGCAGCGCCACCCTCGGGGCCGATGTCGATGATGTGGTCGGCGACCTTCACCACGTCGAGGTTGTGTTCGATGACCACCACCGTGTTGCCCCGGTCGACGAGCTTGTTGAGCACCTCGAGCAGCTGGCGGATATCCTCGAAGTGGAGACCCGTCGTCGGTTCGTCGAGGATGTAGAGCGTGCGTCCCGTGTCGCGTTTCGAGAGTTCGGCCGCGAGCTTGATGCGCTGGCTCTCACCTCCGGAGAGGGTTGTGCAGGGCTGCCCGAGGGTCAGGTAGCCGAGCCCCACCTCCTGGATGGCGCGCAGCTTCTGGTGGATGGCGGGAATGTTCTCGAAGAACTCCACCGCCATGTTGACCGTCATGTTCAGCACGTCGTCGATGTTCTTGCCCTTGTAGCGCACCTCGAGCGTCTCGCGGTTGTAGCGGTGGCCGCCGCACTCCCGGCAGCGGACGTAGACGTCGGGCAGGAAGTTCATCTCGATGGTCTGCACACCGGCGCCGCGGCACGTCTCGCACCGCCCGCCCTTCACGTTGAAGGAGAAACGGCCCGCCTTGAAACCGCGAATCTGGGCGTCGGGCGTCATTTCGAAGAGCTTGCGGATGTCCGCGAAGACGTTCGAATAGGTCGCCGGATTGCTGCGGGGCGAGCGCCCGATGGGCGACTGGTCGACGACGACCAGTTTGTCGACATGCTCGATGCCCTCGATGGAGTCGTATTCGAGCGGCTGGTCGTAGGAGCGGTAGAGCTCCCGCGCGAGGATGGGACGCAGCGTCTCGTTGATGAGCGTCGACTTGCCCGAGCCGCTGACGCCCGTCACGCAGATGAACTTTCCGAGCGGAAACTCCGCCGTGATGTTCTTGAGGTTGTTGCCCCGTGCGCCGCGGATGATGATGCTCTGCCCCGTCCCCTTGCGGAGCGTCGCGGGAACCTCGATGCGGCGGCGGCCGGTCAGGTAGTCGGCCGTGATGGAGTTGGACTTCAGAATGTCGTCCAGCGTGCCGGCGGCGACGATGTGCCCGCCGAGACGGCCCGCCTTGGGCCCCACGTCGACGATGTAGTCGGCCGCGCGCATCATCTCCTCGTCGTGTTCGACCACCAGCACCGAGTTGCCGGCGTCGCGCAGCTCCTCGAGGCTGTGAATCAGCCGCTGGTTGTCGCGCTGGTGGAGTCCGATGCTCGGCTCGTCGAGGATGTAGAGGACGTTGACCAGCTTCGAGCCGATTTGCGTGGCCAGGCGGATGCGCTGGCTCTCGCCGCCCGAGAGCGAACGTGACGAACGCGCCAGCGAGAGGTAGCCCAGCCCCACGTCCATGAGGAAGCGCAGCCGTTCGCGAATCTCCTTGATGACCTCCTGTCCGATTTTGCGCTCCTTCTCCGACATGTGCTCCTCGATGTGGGCCATCCACTCCGAGAACTCCTCGATGGACATGGCCGAGACCTCGGCGATGTTCTTGCCGCCGATGCGGAACTGCAGCGCCTCCTTCTTGAGCCGCGTGCCGCCGCAGACCGAACACTTGCGGTAGACGAGGAACTGCTCGCGCCACTTCTGGCCGCGTTTCGAATCCTCGTCCTCCGTGCGGCTGATGTACTCGGCGACGCCCTCCCACGAAATCAGGTGGTTGCCGCCTGCCGAGGAGAACTCCGCCAGGTTGACCGTGAGGGGCTCGGAGTCGCCGTAGAGGATGGCGTTGAGCCCCTCCTCGGAGATGCTCTCCACGGGGTCGTCGAGCGTGAAGTCGTAGCGGCGGCCCAGCATCTCGAGGATGGCGAAGAGCATGTTGTTGCGGTATTTGCCCAGCGGCTCGACGGCCCCCTGCCGGAGCGAGAGCGAGCCGTCGGGGATAATCTTCCTCAGGTCGAAGACCGCCTCCTCGCCCAGTCCGTTGCAATGGGGGCAGGCCCCCTTGGGCGAGTTGAACGAGAAGGTATGGGGGGCGGGGTCCTCGAAGGCGATGCCTGTCGAGGGGCACATCAGGTGGCGTGAAAAGTAGCGCAGCTGTTCGGTGCCGTAGTCATAGACGGCCATCGTCCCCTTGCCCTGGTGCATCGCCTCCTTGAGCGAGGCCATCAGCCGGTCGTCGAACGCCCCCGTGATGCTGAGCCGGTCGACGACCAGGTCGATGGTGTGGATTTTGTAGCGGTCGAGCTTCATGCCGGCCGTGATTTCGCGGATTTCACCGTCGATGCGGGCGTAGATGTAGCCCTTCTTGGCCAGGCTCTCGAAGAGCTCGCGGTAGTGGCCCTTGCGCCCCTTGACGACGGGGGCCATCAGCGCAATCTTCCTCCCGGCGAACCCCTTGGCAATCAGTGCGGCAATCTGTTCGTCGGTATAGTGGACCATCTCCTCCCCCGTGACGGGTGAATAGGCGCGCGAGGCGCGGGCGTAGAGCAGACGCAGGAAGTCGTTGATTTCCGTCACGGTTCCTACCGTCGAGCGGGGGTTCTTGTTGGTGGTCTTCTGCTCGATGGCCACCACGGGGCTGAGGCCCGTGATTTTGTCGACGTCGGGACGCTCCATCGTGCCGACGAACTGGCGGGCATAGGTCGAGAGGGTCTCCATGTAGCGGCGCTGCCCCTCGGCATAGATGGTGTCGAAGGCGAGCGACGACTTGCCCGAGCCCGAAAGTCCGGTTATGACCACCAGCTTGTTGCGCGGAATCTCCACATCCACGTTCTTGAGGTTGTGGACCCGTGCGCCGAATATCTGAATCGTGTCGTTTTTCATCTTTGCGGACGAGCCGCCGCACGGTTTTCGGTGCGAGCAGCGGCAATCGTGCAAAGATACGACATTTTCGCGTGATAGCCGATTTTTTCAACGGGAAAAGAAGCTTTGCAGATTCCGAGACGGAGTGCATGTCTCGATGATTCGTCAGTCGTTTTCATGTGCTTATCTTGTTGAAGGGGCATATCTCGGGATTGAATTGGGTTCGGATATGGTTTTGTGCAGCGTTCATTTTTACAAAAAAACACCAGAGTACATTGGATGCATCAAATAATTCACTATTTTTGTAATGATAAAAAAGACTGCCTATGAAGAAATGACCTTGTAAATTAGGGACATATTGACATAAAAAGCGTTAGCTTCTATTCTTGTTTCTGAAAATCGCCAAATTAAAGAAACTCCCAAGAGTAAAAGTTGATGCTCACGTTGTTTACCAACGTGGGCTTTTACTTGTTTGGGAGTAAGGTGTTTGGCGATACCTCAGAAACAAATGAAGTTAAAGGTCCGCGTTTTTTATTTGTCCGAGCCCCTTCCCGAAAACTGCAACGGACCGGAAAATAAAATGAAAACAAAATCAAAAGACAACGTATGAAACGTATTATATTTACTGGAATCATTGCAATTATTTCCCTGTTTGCATTTTCAAGTTGTTCGACATTGGGCAAAACCTGCGCTTCTGCGCCCTTTGCCTATACGGAAGTGCACCCTAACGAGATTCGAGCCGATTTGAATTTCAATACATCCGAAAAGTTGGAAGGAACGGTCCGTGTCGGATATCTGTTCGGCATAAAGGTCAGCGGCGGGCGTAAATATGCCGAGGTCTTGACTACCAACAACAGCAAGTCCATTTTTGGTCTGCGTGGCAAGCGCATTCGTTCGATGGCCATGGCGAAAGCGTTGGAAGGAACGGATTATGATATGGTCATAAATCCGCAATATGAGACCAAACGCAAGAGAGTTCTATTCGGGTTGTGGACTCGTTATACCGTTACAGTCAAAGGTTATGGCGCCAAGGTTTCTCGGCTTTATCAGGCGGATGAACCTTCTGTAAGGCAGGATATTCCTCTGATAAGAGACTAAAGCAATCAAAAACTGCCGCATCCGATGGCGGGGATTCCGCTGACGGATTGTACGCAGTGATTATACTTTGAGTTGGAAAAACCGGGCGCGTGCATTTGCACGCGCCCGGTTCGATTTGGAGGTTGCACATGTTTGTATCGCCATAATGCTGCAATCCTGTGGGTTCTCTTGTAATGCAGGAGCCGAATCTCCCGGATACAACACAGCCCGGAACGGGCCTCAGGCTCGTCCCGGGTGTATCTTTTTTTGCGCGGCACTCCGGCCTCGGGGCGGTGCCTTTGCCCGGCACCCGGCTTCGGGTCAGCGCAGCTCGAAGTTGTCGGCGTCAATCCAGGCGGGGAACTTCTCGCGGAAGGCCGCCATCTGCTCCGTGTCGAGCGTGGCCGTGAGGGTTCTCTCGCTGCAGCCGGCGTCGACCAGCGTCCGCCCCTTGAAGTCGATGATGGCCGAATCGCCCGCATATTCGGCGTCGGGGTCGCGTCCCACGCGGTTGACGCCGATGACGTAGCACTGGTTCTCGATGGCGCGGGCCCGCAGCAGCGTGCGCCACACCTCGCGGCGGTCGTCGGCCCACGAGGCGCTGTAGATAATCGCGTCGTAGTCGCCCCGGTTGCGGCTCCATACGGGGAAGCGCAGGTCGTAGCAGACCAGCAGCAGGAAGCGCAGCCCCATGTACTCCACGATGACGCGCCGTTGGCCGGGTTCGTAGTCGCGCGCCTCGCCGCCCGGACGGAAGAGGTGGTGCTTGTCGTACCAGGTCATCTTGCCCGAAGGCTCGACGAAGAACTGTCGGTTGCGGAAGAGACCCCCTTCCGAGATGACGGCGCTGCCGACCACCGCCTTGCGGTATTCGCGCGCCCAGCGGAGCATCGTGGTCACCACTTCGCCATCCATCGGCTCGGCCACCACGGCGGGCCGGAGCTTGAATCCGGTGGCGAACATTTCGGGCAGGACGACGATGTCGGCCTTGGCCTCGGCAACGGCAGGTTCGAACCGGGCAAGGTTGCGGGAGGTGTGCTCCCACTCCATATCAACTTGGCAAATTGCTACATCTACTTTCATGGTTACTGTTTGTGTGCTAACACAAATATAACAAAAATTCCTGCCGATGGTATCTGTAGCTTAAAAAATAGATGATATTGTGCCGTTTGTTTTAATAAATGAAACCCCCTGTTTTGAAAAATATCGGGTACGGAGCCCCTTTCTTCCCGCCCTCTTGCGTTAATCGTTCGCGACACGGAGCGTAACCGACGAGGCGCGCCCCCGCTCGTGGAGCAGCGTCACCTCGCAGGGCAGAAACTCCTCCGGCCGGCAAGTCCACGGGTTGACGAACTGCTGCGGGCTGCGCTCGGCGAGCGGGAACCATGAGCTCTGCACCTGCACCACGATGCGGTGGCCGGCGCGGAAGGTGTGCACGGCGTCGGGCATCGTGAAGCGCACCTCTTCGACCCGTCCGGGGCGGAACGGCTCGGGGCGGGAGAAGCTGTGGCGGTAGCGTCCCCGCATCACGTCGCCGCGCACCAGCATCCGGTAGCCCGGCAGCGAATCCCCCTCGGGAAACTGGTCAGAGAGGCGGACGACGAAGTCGGCGTCGGTGGTCGAGAGCGTCGCATTGAGCGTCACCTCGACGGGGCCAGCGAGCGTCAGCTCCTCGGCCAGCGGCTCCGAGACGAAGGTGAGCACGTCGCGGCGGCCGTCGGTGAAGCGTTGGTCGGCCACCATGTAGCGCTTGTCGCGTTTGCGGCCGAGCGGCTCCATGTAGGGCACCGGGTCGTTCGGGTCGGAGCGGTAGCTGCTTCGCGAGCGGCGGGCCGTGGGGCGCAGCGTGTCGAGCGCTCCGCCCTCGTGCAGGTAGAGGGTCATCTCGCGTGATGCGGCGGGCGGCCAGCGGTCGAAGCCCTGCCACTCGTTGCGTCCCGGAACGTAGACCCGGACAGCCTCGCTGTCGGACGGAAGCGAATCCCGGACCTCCTCGCGGCCGCGCAGCCAGTGCTCGAAGAAGGGCAGCTCGAAGTGTTCGACGTAGTAGCGTCCCGATGCCTCCACTCCGAAGTCGAAGGGACCGAGCCGGCCGTCGCCGCTGCGCCAGGCGCCGTGCGACCAGGGGCCGATGACGAGTCGGCACGTCGTTGCGGGGCTCTGGCTGCGGATGGTCCGGTAGAGGTTCCATGTGCCGTAGCAGTCCTCGGCGTCGTAGGTGCCGCCGACAATCAGCACCGCGGGGCGGATGTCGCGGCAGCGTTGCCGCACGTCGCGCGCCTGCCACCAGGCGTCGTAGTCGGGATGGGCGGCCATCTCCTCCCAGAAGGGGGTGGGCGGCAGCATCCGGCTGAGGCTGTCGAGCGTGGCGATGCGCAGGAAGAATTCATATTCGGTCATCCCTTCGGGGCAGGTCGGCTGCCCTCTCGAGGGCATGCGCTCGGCCGGGGTATGCTTCCCGGGGCGGCTCATGCCGGGGATGAAGCGGTAGGAGTCGGTGAGCATCAACACGCCGTTGTGGTGCGTGTCGTCGCCCATGAACCAGTCGACCACGGGGGCCTGCGGCGAGACGGCACGCACGGCGGGATGACCGCACAGGGCGCCCATCAGTGCGTAGAAGCCCGGATAGGAGCTGCCGGCAAAGCCCACGCGGCCGTTGTTGTGCGGCACATGACAGACGAGCCACTCCACCGTGTCGTAGCTGTCGGTCGTCTCGTCGACAGCGCCCTTGCCGGCGGCGGGACGGACGTTGACAAACTCCCCTTCGCTCATGTAGCGCCCCCGCACGTCCTGCAGGACGAGGATGTAGCCCCGGTCGAGGTAGGTGCGCAGATAGCCCTCCTCGAGCGACGAGGGGAAGCGCCCGGGGCCGTAGGGGGCGCAACCGTAGGGGGTGCGGAAGATGAGGATGGGGGCCGGTTCGGCGCTGCGCGGCGCGTAGACGGTCGTGTGGAGCCGTACGCCGTCGCGCATGGCGATGCGGTGTTCGGTTTTGGTGCAGAGGCTGTCGAGCGGCTGGGCCGGGGCGATGCGGAGTGCGGCCAGCGCGACGAGCAGCAGCGGTATGAATCGTTTCATCGGAGCGTAGGATGGTTCAAACAGTGGTGAAAGGTAGCAAAAAATAGATGAAAGCGGCAAAAAACGGAGCGAAAAGAGGCAACAGTCGCGAAAAAGACGTATTTTTGTTTGTCTTTTCAACCCATCCCTACAACCTGACTTTGTCATGAAAAAATCGCTGCTTCTGCTCTTTCTGCTACTGCTCTTTGCCCCTGCCGGGGCCGCCGAATCCCGCCCGCGCGAGGTGGTTGAGGCCGAGCAGGTGATTCGCCGCACGTTCGGCCGCCTGCCCGAAGAGCTCCGTCTGGTTCTGACCGCACCCGACGCCTCGGGCTGCGACGGCTATGCCGTGAGCGTCGACGACGGGCTGCTCCGCATCGAGGGGAGCAGCTGCGTGGCCCTCTGCCGCGGATTCTACGACTACATCCTCTCGCATGGATACGGCGTGGCCAACTGGTCGGGCAACCGCCTCGAACTGCCCGACCGTCTGCCCGACATGAAGCGGCGCGAGACCCGTTCGCCCTTCCGCCACCACCTCTATATGAATGTATGCACCTTCGGCTATACGACCCCCTTCTGGGACTGGAAGCGGTGGGAGCAGGAGCTCGACTGGATGGCACTCCACGGCTTCGACATGCCGCTGGCACCGGTGGCCACCGAGGCTATCCTGGCGCGCGTATGGCGCAAAATGGGGCTCACGCAGGAGGAAATCGACGCCTACTTCACCGGTCCGGCCCACATGCCCTGGATGCGCATGGGCAACATGACGGGGCTCGACGGCGCCCCCTCGCAGGAGTGGCAAGAGCGGCAAGTCGAGCTGCAGCACCGGATTCTGGAGCGCATGCGGGCGCTGGGCATGAAGCCCGTCTTCCAGGGCTTTGCCGGCTTCGTGCCCGACGGCATGCGGCGCCTCTACCCCGACCTGGCGCTGACCCGTACCCGCTGGTCGGGATTCGAGAGCAACCTCCTCTCGCCGCTCGACACGCGCTTTGTCGAAATCGGTGCGGCCTTTGTCCGCGAATGGGAGCGGGAGTTCGGCCCGGGCAAATACTATCTGGTCGACTGCTTCAACGAGCTGGACGTCCCCTTCGGCAAGAAGGGTTCCGACGAGCGTGCAGAGACGTTGCGCCGCTACGCGCGGACGGTCTACAGCTCGCTCTCCGAGGCGAATCCCGACGCCGTGTGGATGATGCAGGGGTGGATGTTCGGCTACCAGCGCACCATCTGGGACCCCCACAGCGTCGAGGCGCTGCTGAGCGGCGTTCCCGACGGGCGGTTGTGCATCATCGACCTTGCGGTTGACTTCAACGACTACGTCTGGCGTTCGGAGAGGAGCTGGGACTACTATTCGGGCCTCTACGGCAAGGAGTGGATATACAGCACGGTGCCCAACTTCGGCGGCCGCTCGGCGCTGACGGGCGTGCTCGACTTCTACGCCAACGGCCACCTCGGGGCGCTCGCCTCGCGCAACCGGGGCGAACTGGTCGGTTACGGCACCTCGCCCGAAGGAGTCGAGAACAACGAGGCGGTCTACGAGGTGATTTCCGCCGCCGGATGGAGCTCCCGCCGCATCGACGTGCTGCGGCTGCTGCACGACTATTCGCGGGCCCGCTACGGCAAGTCGGTGCGGGGCGTCGACCGCTTCTGGCGCGGCATGCTCGGCTCGGCCTACGGCGAGTTTACCAACAACGCCCGCTTCCGCTGGCAGCTGCGGCCGCTCTCGCGCCGCATGGCGACGATGGGGGTCAACGAACATTATTTCGAAGCCATCGAGGAGTTCCTCGGCGCGGCTTCCGAACTGGGCAAAGCGCCCAACTACCGCACCGATGCCATTCAGTATGCGGCCTTCTACCTCGCCGGCAAGGCCGATATCCTGCTCGATGCCGCCGTGTGGGCCGCCATGCACGGTGAGACGGAACAGGCTGCCCGCTGCGAGCGGCGCTTCCTCGCCCTGCTGCGCGAAGCTGACCGCCTGCTGGCCTCGCATCCCCTGTTGAGGCTGGAGCGCTGGAATGAGCAGGCCCGTGCGGCGGGCTGTTCGGAGGAGGAGCGCGACCGCTTCGTGCGCGAGCAGCGGCGCCTCATCTCCGTTTGGGGCGGCCCGTCGCTGAGCGACTATTCGGCCCGCATCTGGTCGGGCCCCATCCGCGACTTCTACATTCCGCGCTGGCGTAACTTCTTTGCGGCGCTCAACGAGGGGCGCAGCTTCGACTTTCGTTCGTGGGACGAGGGGTGGCACCAAACCGACACTCTTTCGCGCGTGAAGCCCTTTGCCGAGCCGCTTACGGCGGCCTGCAAGCTGGTCGAAGCGACCCGCGACATCTCGCCCGAGATGGTGCAGCGCCCCGAGCGGGCGGTCTGCTGCTGGCTGCCCTTCGACTTTGCGCAGGAGCGCACCCGGGTCTCCTTCACCATCGGACACGAGGAGTTCCGCCGCATGCGGGGGCTGCGCTTCACCACGCTGCGTGGCTCCGAGCCGGTGACGCTCGAAAAGCTCCGCATCACGGCCAGCCGCCACTGCTGGGCCGAACAGGAGCCCGCGCTGCGGATTGAGCCGGGCAGCGACGGCGTGACGCTCCGTGTGGAGAAGCGCGACGTGGAGGCCCCTCTGGCCAAGGAGTTCACCGTGACGCTCACGCTGCACGGCCGTCCGGCTGCCGACAACTATACGGCTGTAGAGCTGCTCTACTGACCTTCCGCCGGCCGCCGCTCTTATCCGTCCTCGTTTTGCCGGGCTTCGTCCCTCGCTCCTTGCGGCCGGAAAGTTGCACGGCGTGAAAATAAAACGTATTTTTGCGGCGCAAATCCATCGAATACCGAATTTTCGTATGCTCAGAGCCGGACATGTTCAGCAACTCACCGTGAGCCGCATCTCGGAACACGGACTTTTTCTGGCGGACGAGGAACAGCAGGAGGTGCTGCTGCCCAACCGCTATGTTTCGCTTGCCGACAAGGTCGGCGACACGAAGGAGGTCTTCGTCTACCACGACTCAGAGGACCGGCTCGTCGCAACGACCGAAACGCCTCTGCTCAAGGCCGGTGAGGCGGGTTACCTCAAGGTGGTTGACAAGACCGAACACGGCGCCTTCCTCGACTGGGGACTCTACGGCAAGGACCTCTTCCTGCCGAACCGCAACCAGCAGGGGGGCGTGCTTCCGGGACGGAGCTATATCGTCTACCTCTACGAGGACAACATCACGGGCCGCTGCGTGGCGACCATGAAGCTCAAGGGCTTCATCAACAACGATATCATCACCGTGGCTCCCCGCCAGGCGGTCGAGCTGCTCGTTGCCTCGGAGAGCCCCATCGGCTACCGGGTCATCGTGGCCAACCGCCACTGGGGCATGCTCTACCGCAACCAGCTGTTCCGTTCGGTGTCCATCGGCGAGCGGCTGCAGGGCTACGTCAGCCGCATCACCGACGACAACCGCATTGACGTGAGCCTGCAGCAGACGGGGCTGGCCCAGGTGAAGAGCTCGGCCGAGACGCTGTTGGCGCTGCTGCACGACAACGGCGGCTTCCTGCCGCTCAACGATGCGAGCGCACCCGAGGAGGTGGCCGCCCGCACGCAGATGAGCAAGAAGGTCTTCAAGCGTTCGCTGGGCATGCTGCTCAAGCGCGGCGAGGTGGAGATGACGGAACGGGGAATCAAACTGCGCAAGGGAAAATGAGCCGAATCAATACCGCGGAACGGGTCTCGCGTGAGACCTCGGACAACTTTGTCTTCCAGCGCTCGCTGCTGGCCTACCACGCCGCCGCGGAGCGCGTTGGCGGCGACACGCTCGAAATCGGCACCGGTTCGGGCTACGGCATCGAGGTCATTGCTCCCCGTGTCGACCGTTTCGTGACGCTCGACAAGCATGTTCCGGCGCCCGAACTGCTGCAGGTGCCCAACGTGGAGTTCCGCCGGGCGACGGTTCCTCCTCTGCCTTTCGCGGACGAAAGTTTCGACTGCGTCATCTCGTTCCAGGTCATCGAGCATATCAAGGATGATGCCTTGTTCGTGCGCGAGGTGGCCCGCGTGCTGCGTCCGGGCGGCTGCTTCGTGGTGACGACGCCCAACGCCCCGATGTCGCTCACGCGCAATCCGTGGCACGTGCGCGAATACCGCCCCGAAGAGTTGCGGCGGCTGCTCGCGTCCTCGTTTGGCGAGGTGGAGCAGCTGGGCGTCTTCGGCGACGAAAAGGTGATGGCCTACTACGCCGAGAACCGCCGCAGCGTCGAGCGGCTGCTCCGCTTCGACCCGCTGGACCTCCAGCACCGCCTCCCCCGCCGGCTGTTGCAGCTCCCCTACGACCTGCTCAACCGGCTCAACCGCCGCCGGCTGCTGCATGCCAATACGGAGCTGACCACCTCGATTCGCATGGAGGACTACCGCATCGCCCCCGTCTCGGAGGAGTGCTTCGACCTCTTCTACATCGCCCGCAAATAGTCCCGCAGGGGGCTCCGGAAGGTTGCCGCGGAACTTCTAAAAAGGCTGCCGCCGGACAAGTGCGGGATTGCCGCGGCGTCCTTTTCCCGCGTTGCGGCGTCTCGATTCCCGCGCGCCGGTGTGCCGGGTTCCGCCCTCTGGCACCCAGTTTTCCGCGCTCCTGCCCTCCGTTTCCCGCACTTCGGTGTGCCGTCTGCCGCATTGGGCGTCAGGCTGTCCGGGGCCGCGCTCCGAAAATAGGGGGCGGAATGTTTCCCCGTCTCGCCTGCTTTTCGTAAATTCGCAGCCGATAACACCTTTTTCCATGCAACAACGCAGAGTCAATTTCCATACACTCGGCTGCAAGCTCAATTTCTCGGAGAGTTCCACCTTCGCCCGCCAGTTCGAACAGGGGGGCTACGTGCGTGTGGCTCCCGATGAGGAGGCCGACATTTGTGTCATCAACAGCTGCTCGGTCACGGAGCATGCCGACAAGAAGTGCCGCAACCTGATACGCAAGCTTCATCGCCGCAATCCGCAGGCAATCATCGCGGTGACGGGGTGCTACGCCCAGCTCAAGCCGCAGGAGATTGCCGCCATCGAGGGGGTCGACCTCGTGCTGAGCAACAACGACAAGGGCGAGCTCTACCGTCGCGTGACGGAGCTGGCCGGCAAGGGACGTGCGCAGGTCTACAGCTGCGAGACGGACGAGCTGACCAACTTCTTCGCCGCCTTCTCGAGCGGCGACCGTACGCGCGCCTTCCTCAAGGTGCAGGATGGCTGCGACTACTGCTGCTCCTACTGCACGATTCACTATGCCCGCGGCTCGAGCCGCAACATGCCCATTGCCGACCTGGTGGCCGAGGCGCGGCAGATTGCCGCCGCCGGGCAGAAGGAGATTGTCATCACGGGGGTCAACACGGGTGACTTCGGCCGGACGACCGGCGAGAAGTTCATCGACCTGCTCCGCGCGCTCAACGAGGTCGAGGGCATCGAGCGCTACCGCATCTCCTCCATCGAGCCCAACCTGCTGACCGACGAAATCATCGCCTTCTGCGCCGCGTCGCCCAAGTTCCAGCACCACTTCCACATCCCGCTGCAGAGCGGTTCGGACCGGATTCTGGGTCTCATGCGCCGCCGCTATACGACGGCTCGCTTCGCCGAGCGGGTTGAGGCCGTGCGCCGGCTGATGCCCGACGCCTTCATCGGCATCGACGTCATTGTGGGCTTCCCGGGCGAAACGGAGGCCGACTTCCGCACGACGTACGACTTCCTGGAGCGGCTCGCTCCCGCCTTCCTCCACATCTTCCCCTTCTCGGAGCGTCCCGGAACGCCGGCCGTCGATTTCCCCGGCAAGGTGCAGTCGTCAGTGGCGACCCGCCGCGTGGAGGAGCTGGAGGCCCTCTGCGCGCGGCTGCATGGCGATTTCTGCGCCCGCGGAACGGGCACGGAGGCCGACGTGCTGTTCGAAAGCACGCGCCGCGGCGGCATGATGTTCGGCTTCACGGGCAACTACCGCCGCGTGAAGGTCCCCTACGATGCGGCGCGCGTCAATACGGTCTGCCGCGTCCGGTTGGGAAAAATGGATGATTCGCACGACCTCGAAGGGGATATTCTGGGTTAAAATTCGTATATTTGCACTAAAAGTGAATAGGAAGCTATGATGACAGGTTTGCGCAAACGGGTGACCACGGGATTCGTGAGCATCGTCTGCCTGCTCTTCTTTTCGGGTATGGTCTCCTTCCTCGAGCTCAGCCACCTGAGCCGCGATACGGAGGATATCCTCAAGGCCAATGCCCGCAACATCGAGCTGGCCCGCGAGATGCTCGATGCCGCCCACGAGCAGAACATCGCACTGGTGCACCTCTCGGTCTTCGGCGACCGCGAGTATGACTCGCTGTGCCGTGCGAGCATGGAGCGGCTGGAGAGTGCGCTGCTGGTGGCTCAGACCGAGGCGCTCGACAAGTCGTTCCTCGATTCGCTGGCCTTTGCCACCACCGAGCTGCGCCTTCTGACGGACAGCTACCTGACGTGGGCCGAGGAGGCTCCCGCGGGAAAGCCCGCCACGGCCTCGGGACCCGATTCGCTGCGCCACGGCTGGTACGACGGCGAGTACGAGGCGTTATACGGGCGTCTGACCTCGGCCATCAAGAACTACATGACCTCGACCCAGAGCTCGCTGGCGCCCCGTGCCGAGCAGATGAAGAAGAACGCCTACCGGGCCGTCACGCCGGTGCTCATCTCGCTGGCAGTGATGATTGCCATCGTGCTGATGCTCTCCTACTTCATGAACCTCTACTGCGTCGACCCGGTGCTCAAGATGAACAAGGGGCTGGGCGACTACCTCGCCTACCGGGTTCCCTTTGTTGCCAAGGGGGACTTCAAGGACGAGATGCTGCAGCTCAAGGAGAAGATAGATGCGCTCATTGCGCTCTCGAAACAACAGAAAAACTGACGCGCCATGCGGATGGATGTAGTCTTGCGGTATGTGGGCAGCGTGATGCTTTTCATCGCGCTGTTCATGCTGCTTTCGGCCGTAATCTCCTACGTCAGCGGCGTCGACTCGTCGTTCTATCCGCTGCTGCTCTCCTCGCTGCTGACGGCCCTGCTGGGGGTCTTCCCGCTGATTTTCGTCGAGAAGAGCGAGCAGATTACCACCAAGGAGGGCTTCTGCATCGTCGTCGGCTCGTGGCTAGTGGCCTGCGTGGTGGGGATGTTCCCCTACCTGATTTGGGGAGGCGAGTTCAGCCTGGTCAACGCCTGGTTCGAAAGCGTCTCGGGCTTCACGACCACCGGCTCGTCGATTCTTACGGATGTTGAGGCGCTGCCGCGGGGCCTGCAGTTCTGGCGCTTCTCGTCGACGTGGATTGGCGGTATGGGCGTGGTGATGTTCGCCCTGCTGATTCTCCCCTCGCTGGGACGCAGCAAGATGACCCTCTCGAACGTCGAGCTCTCGTCGATGGCCAAGGACAACTACCGCTACCGGACGCAGATGATTGTCCAGGTTCTGCTGGTGGTCTACGTCGGACTGACGGTGCTGTCGACCCTGCTGCTCAAGATGGCGGGCATGAACTGGTTCGATGCGTTGTGCCACGCCATGTCGGCCTGCGCCACGAGCGGCTTCTCGACCAAGAATGCCAGCATCTCGTTCTACAACAGTCCGGCCATCGATACGATTCTCATCCTGGTGATGGCCATTGCCGGTATGCACTTCGGACTGATTTATGCGACGGTGACCGGCAAGCGCAGCAACCTGTTCCGCTCGGAGGTGACGCGTTTCTACGTCGGGATGCTCCTCTTCTGCAGCCTGGCCATCGCCGTGAGCCTCTATGCGGCGGAGCTCTACCCCACGTTCGGCACCTCGTTCCGCCACGCCTGCTTCCAGTTCGTCACGGTGGCCTCGACGACGGGCTTCGCCACGGCCGACTCCAATACGTGGACCTCGTTCGCCATCATCACGCTTCTGTTCGGGTCGATGGTCTGCGCCTGTGCCGGTTCGACGGCCGGCGGTATCAAGGTCAACCGTCTGGTGCTGGCGCTCAAGATGCTGCGGGCACAGTTGCGCCAGCAGCAGCACCCCAATGCGGTGATTCGCTTCAAGCTCGACGGCGTGATGCAGGAGCGCGAGACGCTCCACGCCGTGATGACCTTCATCTTTGCCTACCTGTTGCTGCTGCTCATCGGTACGGTCTTCAGCACGGCCTGCGGGGTTGACCTGCTGACGAGCTTCTCGTCGTCTGTTGCCTCGCTGGGCAACGTCGGCCCCGGATTCGGCGAGGTGGGTTCGCTCGACAACTATTCGGGACTGCCCGCCATGGTGAAGGTTTCCAATACGCTGCTGATGTTGCTGGGGCGTCTCGAGATATTCGGTTTAATCCAGTGGTTCTTTATCAAATGGTGGAGATGATGTTACGTAAGATGTTCAAATACATGTTGTCTGCGGTGGCTCTGTGTACGGTCGGAACGCTCTGTGCGCAGGAGGTGGCCCCCCGCATTGCCGGTCTGGAAGGCAACGAAGAGTACATGTCGCTGCTGCGCGAGGATGCGCGGCTGCAGTTCCGCGAGGACTCCGTCACGCGGGTGATTGAAGAGTCGCGGCGTCTGCTGCGCGAGGAGCCCGAGACGCGGGCCGAGCGTTCGCAGCAGATTCTGGCGCTTGAGAGCGAGGTCTTCGAAATCCGCAGCGCCAAGGGTCGTCTCATCGACCGAATCAATACCATCGAGCAGGATTGGATTCTCTCCAACCTCGGCTCGGAGCCGACGCCCGAGAGCGAGCAGCCGGCGCTGCACGTGCGCAGCGGCCGGGTGCGCTATCTGGTCCAGAGCCCCTATTTCCGCGAGCAGCTGCCCCAGGCCGACTACGCCGCGCTGCAGCAGGCCCAGCGCGAAGAGTATGCGGCGGCGGAGGATGTGCAGCGCTATTTTGAAAACTACCGCGCTCTGGCCGACTCGGTGCAGGCCTACGAGAAGGTCGACAACGAGCAGGCTGCGACGTCGCTTTACGAGCACTGCACGGTGCTGCAGCAGCTCAACCGGACGCTGGCCGATTCGCTCTCGAAGCGTTGGAACTACATCTTCGACAACAAGTCCTACGCCTATTCCTACGTGCTCGAGACGCTGGGCCGCGAGGAGGCGCTGGCCCGCGAAGAGGAGCTGCTGGCCAAGGCAACGCGCCGTCTTGCCGCACTGAAGGGCAGGACCGAATCAGACGAGGTGGTCGACTACTTCCTGCGCAAGGAGGTGCTGCTCGACTACGAGGTCTCGGTGGCCGAGGCGCTCGGACTCGATGCGGCGCGCGACTCGCTGCGTCAGGCCGGCGTCTGGCTCAACGGCGCCGAGTTCCAGTTGCCGAAGATAGAGCTGCGCGAGCGTTACTTCCTCGACTACGACAGCATCACTTTCGCGTCGACGCCCCGCTATACCTACAAGAACCCGATTCCCGAGTGCCCGGTCTATACGAACGGCACCATCTACCGCATCCTGCTCGGAACGTTCAACACCAAGCGGGCCGTCTCGACCTTCCGGGGTGCCGAACCGCTCTTCTATCTGGTCAACGACGAGCACAAGTGGTGCTACTACGCCGGCGGCTTTGCAACGCGCGAAGAGGCGGAGGCTGCCCAGGCGCTGCTCAAGGAGCACGGGTTCCTCCGTCCCGAGGTGGTTGTCTGGGTCGACGGCGTCTACCGCAATCTGGCCCGCGACCCCCAGCCCGCCCTCTCCTATAGGGTTGAAATCGCCGGATTGCCGGCGCTGCCCGACCCCGTAAAGGAGGCGATTGCCGCGACGGCAGGCGGCCGCGAACTCTCGCGCGTGGGTCAGCAGCTCTTCGTCGTGGGGCTCTTCGACGACCGGGCCGAGGCCCAGCGGGTGGCCGACGCCGTGGCGCAGGCGGACAACGCACTTGAAATAAAAGTGGCCGAAATCGCCCAACAAACGGAATAAAGCGTTAACTTTATAGCAGAACCAACAAGCCTCATCCGCCATGTTCTACATCATTCTGCTCATCGTGCTGGGACTGCTGTTCCTCGTTGCGGAAATCGTGCTGCTGCCGGGCGTCTCGGTCGGTGCACTGCTGGCGCTGGTCTGCGATGGAAGCGCCATCTACCTCGCCTTCCGCTACCACGACACTCCGACGGGCATCGTCGTGGTCGTGCTCATCGTCATCCTCTCGCTCGTGGCGACGATTCTCTCGCTGCGCGCCAAGACGTGGCAGCGCTTCTCGCTGCGCCAGAAGATTGACTCGTCGAGCATGCCTTCGCCCCAGACGCGGCTTCGCGTCGGCGAACGCGGCGTCACCCTTTCGCGCCTGTCGCCCATGGGCCGGGTCGAAATCGGAGGCGAACTCTACGAGGCCAAGTCGCTCGATGCCTACGTCGACCCCAGAACCGAGGTCGAGGTGGTCGGCTTCGAGAACTTCAGCGTCATCGTCAAACCAATCCCAAAACAATAACCGTAAAACTCCTCTCTGACCATGGATTTGCAATCGGGTATCATCATCCTCATCGTATTCGTCTGCCTGCTGGCCATCTGGCTGGTTCTCTACTTCATCCCTGTGGGGCTGTGGTTCTCGGCTCTGGTGTCGGGCGTGCGCATCAGCCTGCTGCAGCTGATTCTGATGCGCTGGCGCAAGGTTCCCCCTTCGACAATCGTCTCCTCGATGATTGAGGGGACGAAGGCGGGGCTGCATCTGGACCCCAACGAGCTGGAGGCGCACTACCTGGCCGGCGGCAACGTCACGAATGTTGTGCACGCGCTCGTATCGGCCCAGAAGGCCAACATCATGCTCGACTTCAAGATGGCGACGGCCATCGACCTGGCGGGTCGCGACGTCTTCGAGGCGGTGCAGATGTCGGTCAACCCGAAGGTCATCAATACGCCTCCGGTCGCCGCGGTGGCCAAGGACGGCATCCAGCTCATCGCCAAGGCGCGTGTCACCGTGCGTGCCAACATCAAGCAACTGGTCGGCGGTGCGGGCGAAGAGACCGTGCTGGCCCGTGTGGGCGAGGGTATCGTCTCCTCGATTGGCTCGGCCGAGACGCACAAAATCGTGCTGGAGAATCCCGACTCCATCTCGCGCGTGGTGCTGGACAAGGGGCTCGATGCCGGAACGGCCTTCGAGATACTCTCGATTGACATCGCCGACATCGACGTGGGCAAGAACATCGGCGCCCAGCTCCAGATGGACCAGGCCGAGGCCGACAAGAACATCGCCCAGGCCAAGGCCGAGGAGCGGAGGGCCATGGCCGTTGCGCTCGAACAGGAGAACAAGGCCAAGGCGCAGGAGGCCCGTGCCAAGGTGATTCTGGCCGAGGCGGAGGTGCCGCTGGCCATGGCCGAGGCGTTCCGCAACGGCAATCTGGGCATCATGGACTACTACAAGATGAAGAACGTGATGGCCGATACCGCCATGCGGGAGTCCATCGCGCGCCCCGAGACCAAGAAATAGGCCTGCTGGACCATCGACAGCAAAACGCCGGGCGGATGAGGAGAATCATCCGCCCGGCGCTTTTGTTACGGGCTTATTTGGGCTGCTGTCCGAGTGGACAGCCGCTTTTAGTTGGGTAGCCGGGCCGCTGCCTTTGGGCTGGTCGCTCCGCCTGTCGGCCCGGTTGGCTGGCTGCCATTTTACCGGCAGCTGTCTTTGGACCGGCACGACCGGCACGACAGTCCTGCCCTTCCGCTACCCTTTCGTCGCGGGCTCCAGAACGCGCTCTTCGAGCCCGTCCCGCCATTTGACGGTGGCGTGCGTGCCGTCGCAGAAGGGTTTGTCGGCCGAACGTCCGCAGCGGCAGAGCACGACGCGGTTGCGTGCGGCGTAGGTGCGCCCATCTTCGCGCCGGAGCGTAATGCTGCCGCGCAGCCACAATCCGCCGCTGGCCCCGATGGAGGGGGCCTCAATCAGCCCGAGACTCGGCTCGTAGTGGATTTCGAAGGGCTCGCCGCTCTGACGGTCGCGTGCCGTGAGGCGGCCTCCGGGGCAGAGCTCTGCCTCGTGGATGGCTCGCCGGCGGGACTCCGGCTCGTCGGAGCGCCCGACAAGCGAGCGCACGTCGCCCTCGGCTTGGCAGAAGCGGGCCAGCGTGCAGCGGCGCGGATTATCCTCGAGCGTGAGCGTCGCCCCCTCGATGACGGTGCGTCCCGCCGTGGTCTCCTGCATGGGAGCTGTGAGCGTCGGGTCCCAGGCCGTCGTGGCGTGCGTGCCGTCGCAATAGGGCTTGCGGCGCGAGGCGCCGCAGCGGCAGAGCGCCGTGGGGTCGGTCCGCATCTCGAAGCGGGTCCCCTCTTCGAATCCGGGACCGCCCGGACGCGGCCCGAGGCGGATGCTCTGCAGGTTCAGAGGCGGCCGTCCATAGACCAGATAGGGCCCCTTTTCCGTCACCACGACACCGTAGCGGTCGGCCGGGTTGTCTTTTTTCGTAGGTTCAATTTTGTGGTCCGACATACTATGAGGATTTAGAATTCGTTAGAAGAGAGGCGGCAATAATTGTTCCCGAATGCAAATATTCGGAAGGGGCAGTAGGAAATACGCCGCTTTTTGGTATCTTTGCGTGAATTTTCGAAGTTGAAAAATGATTTTTCCAACGCACATGAAGAGTTTTTTCGAACAGAGTATCCGATGGGTCGTACTGCTTGTCGTTGCGGCGGCATCGTTTGTCTCCTGCAGCAAGGATGGTGATTCGGGCCGTATGGTCCTCAGCCAGTCGGCGCTTTTCATCGAGGAGCCGGGTGGCACCGGAACGGTAGGCCTCACAACCTCGAACGTCAGCTCTATCTCATTTTCCAACCTCCCGGGCGGCTGGACGGCCGAGGCCGACCTCTCGACCGGGACGCTGCACGTGACCGCCCCGTCGGTCATCGACGAGGAGCATGTCGAGTCGGGCAACCTCATCCTCTCGGGTCGTACGACCGGCGGAGGGTATGTCTCGGCGACGCTCTACGTGGCGATTGCCGCTACGGAGGACCTCTCGACGCAGCAGGCCAACTGCTTTGTGGTGACCCGGCCCAATACCAACTACTCGTTCGATGCGACGCTGCGCGGCGAAACCTCCGAGACGATGCCCACGGCCAAGGTGGAGGTGGTCTGGCAGACCGAGTCGGGGCTGCTGCAGTACCTCAATCTGCGTGACGGCAAGGTGAGCTTCTACGTTGGTGCGGAGGACGATGACGAGACGCAAATCAAGCAGGGCAACGTGCTGCTCGGCGCCTACGATGCCGCGGGAACGCTGCTATGGACGTGGCATATCTGGATTACCGGCTACGACCCCGTGGGCAAGGCCGTCACGCTGGCCAACGGTACGACGGTCATGGGCAGCAATCTGGGCGCCATGAACAACTCCAACGCGACGACGGACGAAATCCTTGAATCCTACGGACTCTACTACCAGTGGGGCCGCAAGGAGCCCTTCATCGGCCCGAGCGCCTACAACTTCTCGATGGGCAGCAGCGAGGCGATGTATGACGGCAATGCTAAGCGCGTCTACAATGCGTTCGAAGCCTCCGATGCAACGAAGGGAACGCTGGATTATGCCTCGCGGCAGCCGCTCTGCTTCCTGCTCGGTGTCGAGCAGTCGCGCTACGACTGGCTCTATGCCTCGCACTCCGAGGAGCTGTGGAACTCCTCGTCGAAGAGCCTCTACGACCCCTGCCCCAAGGGGTGGCACGTCCCCTCGGCCGATGCCTTTGCGGGACTTTCGATTGCCGACAAGTCGGGCTCTGCCACGGATTACATGGATAAATACGGCTGGGAGCTGACCGACGGCACGGCGACGATGCTCTTCATGGGCGCCGGACGCCGCGTCTATACCGACGGCAAGTTCCAGAATGTCTACAACCCGCTGCCCGAATCGCGCAACGAGGCGCTCGAGGCGCAGCCCTGGGTGGGTCTCTACTGGACGGCCGATGCGCTGACCAATGCCCAATCGGCGGCCTTCTATTTCTACTTCAACAAGAAGGATGTGGCGGCGAGCGGCGTGGAGCCTTCGGTGGCCCACTACCGTGCCAACGGCATGCCGGTCCGCTGCGTGAAGGAGCAGTAGCCGCTCCGAAGCGACGGAATCGGACAAAACGACGCGGAAGCGGCCCCATGGGGCCGCTTCCGCTTTTTGGTATGACAGTTGCGGTTACGGCCCGAAAATCCCGCAACCATGAAAATCCGAACCGGCAAAGGGCCCATTCCGCTCTCGGCGCTGCTTGCCATCTGGTCCGTCTCGGCCGTCGCCTCGCTGCCGGGGCTGGCCGTCTCCCCCATTCTGGGCGACATGAACCGCATCTTTCCCCATGCCACCGACCTCGAGATTCAGATGCTCACGTCGCTTCCGTCGCTGCTCGTCATCCCCTTCGTGCTGCTGTCGGGTAAAATTTCCGAACGGCGCAACAAGTTCACGCTCCTGGCCACTGGGCTTGCGCTCTTCTTCCTGAGCGGCGTGGCCTGCCTCTTTGCAGGGAGCATGACCGAGCTGATTGTCATCAGTTCGCTCCTGGGCGTGGGTGCCGGCATGGTGATTCCCCTCTCGACGGGACTTGTGGTCGACTACTTCACGGGCGACTACCGCGTCCGGCAGTTGGGTTACAGCTCGGCCATCAACAACCTGACGCTCGTGCTGGCCACGGCGCTGGCCGGCTATCTGGCCAACATCGAGTGGCACCTCCCCTTTCTGGTCTATACGCTGCCGGGCATCTCCTTTGCGGCCGTCTTTCTGCTGCGCCGCACACCGGCGGCCGCCGAGCCGCCGCAGAGCGACCAGCTCAAGCACACCTCCATCGACTGGCGCAAGCTGGCCGGGGTGATGGCGCTCTACTTCGCCATCACCTTCCTGGTGCTTACGGTGACCTACTACGTCTCGTTTCTGGTCGAGGCCCGCGGGCTGAAGGATTCGCTCTCGGGAGTGCTCATCTCGTTGTTCTTTCTGGCCATCATGCTGCCCGGATTCCTGCTCAGACGGACCATCCAGCTGCTTCGGCAGCGGGCCAACGTCGTGTCGCTGCTGCTTATTGCCGTCGGTCTGGCCTGTATCGGCAGCTTCGGCAGCCGGGCGATGCTCGTGACGGGCTGCCTGCTTGCCGGTTTCGGCTATGGGGTGATGCAGCCGCTCATCTACGACAAGGCGGCCATCGTCGGACCGCCCCGCACCTCGACGCTCGCCTTGTCGCTCGTCATGGCGATGAACTACCTGGCCGTCGTGCTCTGCCCCTTCGTGATGGACCCCCTGGAGCACCTCTTCGGGCTCGTGCATCTGGGCGGAGAGCGCTTTCCCTTCCTCTTTAGTGCCGTCGTGGCGGCGCTGCTTGCCGGTGCGGCATGGCGGTGGCGCGACAGCTTCGCCCTCGGCCTCGACAGCTCCTACTACGCAAAAAGGCAGCCCTGAGCCGTCTGTCGCACAACGGAGACAAGGGGGCGGGAATCCCGGTTGTGGATTCCCGCCCCCCTCGTCCGTTTCAGAGCCGTGAGGTGTCCGCCCCACGCTGGCCCCGCAGGGGTCAGTTGTTCTGGAAGAAGAGCGGAATGTTGGCCATGAAGACATCGTGGCCGTTGAGCTGCTCGCGCTTGCGGAGCAGCTCGGCGAGCGTGACGTCGCCGATGACGTAGCTGCTCTCGGCGCAATAGTACTCCTCGTGAATCTTCTCGAAGTCGAGGATATGCGGGATGTTGGTCTCCGAATAGCGGACGTAGATGCGCAGCGGGATGTCGGTCGTGTATTCGGGCAGCTGGAGGTAGTTCTGCTTCTTGTACTCGTAGCGGTAGTCGTGCTGCCGGGCCATGATGTCGCTCAGAATAGACGAGGCGGTCGGAAGGCTTCCCGCTCCCTTGCCGAACATGAACTGGCGGTCGTAGCACTCGCCGCGGATGACCACGCCGTTGTACTCGTCGTCGACGCTGTAGATGTACTTGTCGGGGGTGACGAACTCCGGCATGACGAACATCGTGAAGTGTTCGTCGCTCACCTTGACCACCTGGGCCACCAGCTTGATTTTGACCCCCTTCTCGCGGGCGTAGCGGATGTCCGACTCGTGAATGGTCGAGATGCCGTAGGTGAAAATCCGCTCCGGGGCGACGTAGACTCCCAGTGCGTGGACCGTGATGATGACCAGCTTGAAGAGCGAGTCGTAGCCCTCGATGTCGAACGAGGGGTCGCTCTCGGCGAAGCCGAGCTCCTGGGCCTGCGCCAGCGCGTGGGCGTAGGTGTCGCTGTGGTCGAAGACGCGCGAGAGGATGTAGTTCGACGAGCCGTTGAGAATGCCCTTCACCTCGAGCAGCAGGTCGTTGTCGTAGTACTCCTCGAGGTTGCGGATGACGGGAATCGAGCCGCACGACGAGGCGTCGTAGAGCAGCGCGACGTGGTGCGTCTTCTGGATTTCGATGAGCTCGGGCAGGTGGTGCGCCAGCATCGTCTTGTTGCCCGAGACGACGGGAATCCTCTTCAGCAGCGCCGACTTGACGATGTCGTAGGCAGCCGCCGGGTCGTCAATCACCTCGACGATGAGGTTGATGTCGGGGTTGGAGAGAATCTCGTCGGGCGAGTCGGTGAACCAGGAGCGCTCGATTGAGCGCGGCTTGTCGAGCGAGCGGACGCAGATTTTGACAATCTCGGCATTGGCGTTCTTCGCCTTGCGGACCACCTCGTAGATGCCCTGTCCGACCACGCCGAAGCCGAAGAGTCCGATGTTGATTTTTTTCATATCGTTCTGTTTTTAATTGTTTACAAATGGATAGAGCAGCGCGTTGAGCTGTTCGTGCTCGACCAGAAAGCCGTCGTGGCCGAACTCCGAGACGATTTCGCCGTAGCGGCTGCCGGGTATCCGGTCGGCCAACCAGTGCATCTCGGCGGGCGTGAATACGAGGTCGGTCGTGATGCCGACCACCAGCGTCCGGGCCTTGATGCGCGCAAGGGCGGCCTCTACCCCGCCCCGTCCGCGCCCCACGTCGTGCGTGTCGAAGGCATTGAGGATGGCGTGGTAGGAGTAGGCGTTGTAGCGGCGGCAGAGCTTTTCGCCCTGATAGCGCTGGTAGGTCGAGGCGCGGTGCGGCAGGGTCGTCCCGTCGGGGTCCTGCTGCGTGCGGTTGTAGCCGCTGCCGCCCCGGTAGGTGAGCAGCCCGATGGCGCGGGCGGCCGCCATGCCCGCCCGTCCGGCATCGTCGCGCGGCTGGCCGAACGTCGGGTCGGCCTCGATGGCCATGCGCTGCGTCTCGTCGATGGCGATGCACCACGGCGAGGCCTTGGCCGCTGTGGCTATCAGCGCGAGCCGCTCGATACGCGACGGCTCTTCGACGGCCCACTCCACGGCCTGGAAGCCTCCGACCGAACTGCCGATGAGCGCTGCGATGCCTCCGATGCCCAGCGCATCGGCCAGCAGCCGGTGGGCGCGGACCATGTCGCGGATGGTGAAGTTGGGAAACGTGCCGTAGTAGGGCCGGCCGGTTGCGGGATTTGTGTGGAGCGGCCCCGTCGTGCCGTAGTGCGACCCGAGGATGTTGGCGCAGACAATGAAGTGGCGCGACGGGTCGAGAAAGCGCCCCTGCTCGACCGTGTGGGGCCACCAGTCGGCTACCTCGGAGTTGGCCGTCAGGGCGTGGCAGACCCAGATGACATTGTCCCGCGAGGGAGAGAGCTGCCCGTAGGTGTGGTAGGCAATCGTCAGCCGGGGGAGCGTTGCACCCGACTCCAGCGTGAAGGGGGCGTCGTATTCGAAATGCAGGGCTTCCATCAGAGGTGCTTGAGGGCTTCGTTCAAATCTTCGCGGATATCCTCGACGTGTTCGATGCCGAGCGAGAGGCGCAGCAGGTTGGGATAGACGCCCGAGGAGACGAGCTCCTGCTCGTTGAGCTGCGCATGGGTGGTCGAGGCGGGATGAATCAGCAGCGTCTTCGTGTCGCCGACGTTGGCCAGATGGCTGATGAGATGGAGGTTGTCGACGATTTTCGCCGCCTGCGCCGCATTGCCCCGTACACGGAAGGTCAGTACGCCGCCGAAGCCGTTGCGCAGGTATTTGCAAGCAAGCGCGTGGTATTTGCTGCTCTTGAGTCCCGGGTAGCTCACCTGCTCGACCTTGGGATGGCGCTCCAGCCACGAGGCGATTTCGAGCGCGTTGTCCACGCAGCGCTGCACGCGCAGCGAGAGGGTCTCCAGCCCTTGCGTCAGCAGGAAGGCGTTGAAGGGGCTGATGCAGGAGCCGATGTCGCGCAGCCCCTCGCAGCGCGTCCGCACGGCGAAGGCCTTCGGTCCGCATTCGCGCCAGAAGTTGTAGCCGTGATACCCCTCCGAGGGCTCGCTCAGCGCCGGGTAGCGGCCGTTGCCCCAGTCGAAGTTGCCGCCGTCGATGACCACGCCGCCCAGACTCGTGCCGTGGCCCCCTATCCACTTGGTGGCCGAGTGCGTTACGACGTTGGCTCCCCACTCGATGGGCCGGCAGAGGTAGCCTCCGGCGCCGAAGGTGTTGTCGACCACCAGCGCGATGCCGTGGCGGTGGGCCAGCTCGGCAATCGGCTCGAAATCCGGAATGTTGAATTCGGGGTTGCCGATGGTCTCCAGATAGATGGCCTTCGTACGCTGGTCGATGAGCGAGGCGATGCTCTGCAGCGAGTCGCCCGAGGCGAAGCGCACCTCGACGCCCATGCGTGAGAGCGTATGTTTGAACTGGCTGAAGGTGCCGCCGTAGAGGAACGACGTGCTGACGATGCTGTCGCCCACCTCCGCCAGATTGGCCAGGGCGAGGTACTGCGCCGCCATGCCCGACGCGGCCGCCACGGCATCGGTTCCCCCCTCGAGTGCGGCCATGCGCCGCTCGAAGACCTCGGTGGTGGGGTTGCTCAGGCGGGTGTAGATGTGGCCCTCCTCCTTCAGCGCAAAGCGGGCTGCTCCCTGCGCTGCGCTGTCGAAGACGTAGGAGGAGGTCTGGTAGATGGGCAGGGCGCAGGCTCCCGTCGTCGGGTCAGGCCGTTGGCCGGCGTGCACCTGCAGGGTTTCGAATCGGTAGTTTTGCTTGGACATGGCGTGTCGTTTTTGTGTTTGCAAAAAAATATCCGGCCTTTTCGGGGCCGGATGTTATCGTTCATATGGATATGCGAACAACCTACCCCCGGCACCGTCGGCGGAACATGCACATCGAGTGCATCATCATCGAGCGCATTCGGAGTGCGCTGCCGGTCGTAAGGTTCGTACGCATGGTTTTTCTCTTGTTTGTTGACAAAGATACTCTTTTTTTGGTATGATTGTCCACTTCGGAGCATTTTTTTGTCGCGAAGCCCCGAAAAACAGCGTTCCCGGACGGAATCAAATCCGTCCGGGAACGCTGTGTCCGGTATGTCGGAGCATCAACTCCGGTCGATGAGGTCGATGCCCTCCTGCGTGGCGACGCCCCGAAGCAGGGCCCGGCAGATGAGCTGCAGCTCCTCGCGCGATGCCTGGTTGATGCGCATCTCGTAGAGCGAGCTTACAAGCCTTCCGGCAAAGGCCTCGGCATTGAGGTCCGTGAGGATAAATCCGTCCTGCTGGCAGCTTTCGAGCATGGAGGTCAGCTCCTTGTCCCAAACCACGCGGTGTTCGGCATACTGCTCGGCATAAGCGAGCTTCTGCTTCACGTCGTTCAGGAAACAGCTGTCCACCAGGTAGAGGCTGTCGATGTATTCGTTCGTCAGGCGGAAGGTCTTCTGGAGCGACGTGGCGCGCAGCCGTCGGTAACCCGAGATGCGGCGCCGAATCGAGCGGCCCATCTCGTCCAGACAGGCGTTGACCAGTTCGTTCTTGTCGGCGAACATGGTGTAGAGCGTCCGTTTCGAGATGCCGAGCGTCTGCGCAATCTCATCCACCCGCACGGCACGGATGCCGTTGCGGGAGATGAGTTCCTGCGTCGTGCGGATGATTTCCTCTCTGGTAGCTCCCCGCTTCATGACTACTCCTCCTCGGTGAGGTCGCGGCCGCCACCAAGTGCCTGGTAGAGGTTGACAACACCCTGAATCTCATCGAAGCGGTCGGCAATCTGCGAGAGCTGGGCCGACAGCAGCGACTGCTGTGCGGTCAGCACCTCGAGATAGGTCGTCGAGCCGTGCTGCATGAGCAGTTCGGTGCTCTCCACGGCGCGGGCCATGGCCTCAATCTGGTTGATGCGCAGGTCGGTCTTTGCCCGTGCGTTCTGATACTGCGTCAGGGCGTTGTTCACCTCGGCACCGGCGTTGAGCAGCGTCTGCTGGAACGAGAGCTTGGCCTCCTCCTGCTGTGCCTTCATGATTTTCACCTGGGCGCGGTTGGCTCCGGCGTTGAAAATCGGCTGGAGCAGCGAGCCGGCTGCCGTGAGCAGCAGCTTGCCCGGGTTGACAATCATGGCACCGGCGCTGTTGGTCCAGCCGGCCGTACCGCTCAGCGTAATCGACGGGTAGAGGGCCGAACGGGCCTGGCTCGTTGCGTAGTAGGCCTGCATGAGGGCATACTCGGCGCTGCGTACGTCGGGACGGTTCGAGAGCATCTGAACCGGAACGCCGACGACAATCTGCTCGGGAAGCTGCTGTGCGTCGAGGCTGCCGCGCTCAATCTGCTGCGGGGCGATGCCCAGGATGGAGCAGAGGCTGTTCTCCGTCTGACGAATCGAGGTCTCGATGTCGCGCAGCGATGCCACCACGGCGAAGTAGTTGCCCTCGTACTGGGCAACGCCCGCCTCGTTGGTCATGCCGGCAGCCTTCAGCGCGCGCATCGTCTCGACGCTCTGCTCCCACTTCATGGCCGTCTCACGCGTCACCTCCTGCTGGCTGTCGAGCATGAGCAGCGTGTAGTAGAGGTTGGCGATGTTGGCGATGAGCTGCGTCTTGACCGCCTGCTCGTACTGCTGGCTCTGGGCGTAGAGCGCCTTGGCCTTGCGCTTGGCGTTGGTCAGACCGTTGAAGATGTCGATTTGCCAGCTTGCCGTGACGGGGATGCTGTAGGTCTTCGTCGTATTCTGGTTGTCGAAGCTGCTGATGCTCCCCTGCGGTGCGAAGTTGAACGACGGCAGGTAGGCCAGGCGTGCCGACTTGAGCGTCGCCTCGGCCTCCTTCACGCGCCACTGTGCCGACTGCAGGTCGGTGTTGTTGGCAAGACCCTCCTCGATGAGGCTCTGCAGGGCCGGGTCGGTGAAGACCTCCTGCCAGCGGAGATTGCCCAGAGTCATCGTATCGGCGCTCTCCGCGTCGCCGTAGAGTCCGTCGGTCTGGATTTCGGGACGGGTATAGGGCTTGTAGATGCCGCAGCCGGTCATGGCGACTGCCAGGCAGATGATAACTATCTTTTTCATGTGTTACTCCTCCTTCTCATTTTTGACCTCTTCCACTTCGGCGCGAACGGACCACTGCGGATCGGGATCGAGCTCGAGGGGTTTAACCTTCTCCTGAAGGGTTTCGAAGACGATGAACAGCGTCGGTACGAGGATCAGCAGCGCCAGCGTACCCACAATCATACCGCCTACGACACCCGTACCGAGGGTCGCGTTACCGTTGGCACCGGCACCGGTCGAGAATACCAGCGGGAGCATACCCAGCACGCAGGTGAGCACCGTCATCAGAACCGGGCGCAGACGGGCCTTGGCGGCCGATACGGCGGCCTGCGTGAGGCTCATGCCGGCGCGGCGGCGGTCGGCGGCGTACTCCGTAATCAGGATGGCCGTCTTCGACAGCAGACCAATCAGCATGATGATACCCGTCTGCAGGTAGATGTTGTTCTCGAGACCCATGATTTTGGCGAGAAGGAACGAACCCATCAGACCGCACGGTACGGCCAGGATGACGGCGAACGGAATCAGGTAGCTCTCGTAGAGGGCGCTCAGGATGAGGTAGATGAACAGAAGGCAGATACCGAAGATGATGAGCGTGTTGCTCGTCGTCTGGGCCTCCTCGCGGGTGATACCGTCGAACTCGTAGCCGTAGCCCTTCGGGAGCACCTGGTCGGCAACCTCGCGGATGGCGTTGATGGCGTCACCCGACGAATAGCCCGAGGCGGCGGTGCCCTGTACCGAGATGGCGTTGTAGAGGTTGAATCGGTTCAGCACGTCGGAGCTGTAGACCTTCGTCAGTTCGACGAACTCTCCCACGGGCGCCATCTCACCGCTGTCGGTGCGGACGTAGATGTTGTTGAGCGACTCCACGTCGAGTCGGTCCTCGGGACGGGCCTGCAGCGTTACGTAGTACATCTTCGAGAAGCGGTTGATGTACGATGCGTACTGGCCGCCGTAGTATCCCGCGATGGTCGACAGAATCGTCGAGGGCGAGACGCCGGCACGTTTGGCCTTCGCCGCGTCGATGCTTACCATGTACTGCGGGAAGTTGATGTTGAACGACGAGTAGGCTCGCTCGATTTCCGGACGCTGGTTGAGCGTGCCGATGAACTGCTGGAAGATGCCGTAGAAGTCGGTGAGCTCACCGCCGGCGCGGTCCTGCAGATACATCGAGAAACCGGACGTCGAACCGTAACCCGAAATCATAGGGGGTGCCACGGCGAAAATCTGGGCATTCTTGATGTCGGCCGTGCGGGCGTAAATCTGACCGATGACGGCGTGTACCTCGTCCTCGGGATTCGGACGCTCGTCCCAGTTCTTCAGCTTGACGATACCCATGGCGTAGGAGGAACCTGCGGCCGAGGCAATCATGTTGAAGCCGGCGGTCTCCATGGCGTTCTCCACCTGCGGAATGTCCGCGATGCGGTTGGCAACCTGCTCGAGCACCTTGTAGGTCTCCTCGAGCGACGTACCGGGCGAGGTGGTCACGTTGACCATGATGGTACCCTGGTCCTCGTCGGGCACAAGACCCGTCTTGGTCGAGTTCATCAGCAGTACGAGCGCCGCAATGGCGATGGCGAAGGTCGACCACATCAGCCACTTGTGCTTGATGAAGACCATCACGCCGCGCTTGTACTTGTTAATCAGTGCATTGAAAATCGTATTGAAGGCCTTGCGGAAGCGTGCGGCGAAGTTGTCGCGCATCTCGCCGTTCTCATCCAGGTAGGGCTTCAGCAGCAGGGCGCAGAGGGCCGGCGACAGCGTCAGTGCGTTGATGGCCGAGATACCGACGGCCACGGCCATCGTAATACCGAACTGCGTGTAGAAGACACCGGACGTACCGCCCATCATGGCCACGGGGATGAACACCGCCATGAAGACCAGCGTCGAGGTGATGATGGCAGACGTAATACCCGACATGGCGTCGATGGTGGCCATGTACGAGGATTTGTAACCGGCATCGAAGCGCGCCTGCACCGCTTCGACCACAATGATGGCATCGTCGACGACCGTACCGATTGCCAGCACCAGCGCGAAGAGCGTCAGCAGGTTGATGGAGAATCCGGCAACGGAGAGGAAGGCGAAGGTACCGATGAGCGACACGAAAATCGAGACCGTAGGAATCAGCGTCGAGCGTATATCCTGCAGGAAGACGTATACCACCAGCACCACGAGGATGATGGCCTCGATGAGGGTCTTGATCACCTCGTTGATGGAGGCGAAGAGGAAGTCGTTCACACTGTGCAGGTGGGCGATGGCTATGCCCTTCGGCATGTCGGCCTCCACCTCGTCGAGCAGCTCGTTGATTTGGTTGACGACCTCCGTAGCGTTCGAACCGGCCGTCTGGAAGACCATGGTGCTGACGCCCGGGTGGCCGTTCGTCTTGCCGACGTAGGCGTAGGACTCACGACCCAGCTCGATGTCGGCGACATCCTTCAGACGGAGAATCGTACCGTCGTCCTGAGCCAGGATGACGATGTTCTCGAACTCCTCGGGCTGCGTCAGACGACCCGTATACTTCATCGTATACTGGAAGGCGTTCTTCGAGTTCTCACCCAGCGAACCGGTCGAGGCCTCGAGGTTCTGCTCGGCCAGCACGGCCGTAATGTCCGAAGGCATGAGGCGGTACTGCGCCATGACGTCGGGCTTGAGCCAGATACGCATCGAGTAGTCGGCGCCCAGCGTGAAGGCCTCACCTACGCCCGGGATGCGGACGATACGGGGCTCGATGTTGATTTTCGAGTAGTTGGCCAGGAAGCCTTCGTCGTAGGTGTCGTCGGGGCTGTAGAGCGAGAAGATTTTCACCATCGAGGTCTGGCGCTTCATGGTGGTCACACCAATCTGCGTTACCTCGGAAGGCAGCTGTCCGGTGGCCGTCGAAACCTTGTTCTGCACGTTCACGGCCGCCATGTCGGGGTCGGTGCCCTGCTTGAAGTAGATGGAAATCGAGGCGGAACCTGCGGCGGCGGCCGAGGTGATGTAGGTCATGTCCTCCACGCCGTTGATGGCCTCCTCAAGCGGGATGACAACCGATTTCTGAATCGTTTCGGCGCTGGCGCCCGGGTACGAGGCATGCACCATCACCGTCGGAGGTGCAATGTCGGGATACTGCTCGACCGGAAGCGTGGCCAGGCCGATGATACCGGCAATGACAATGACGATGGAGATGACCGACGCCAGTACGGGCCGTTCTATGAAATTTTTGAGTGTCATGGGTTATTCCTCCTTTGCATTTTGGGTTTGGGCGGCAGCCTCTTCCGTCTGGGCGGCCGTCTGGTTCATCTCGGCAGCCTGTCCGTCCTCCGTCGTCTGTGCGGCGGCAGCGGCAGCCTGGCCCTTCGGCACGACGGGCGTACCCTCGCGCATCAGACCTACGCCCTCGGTGATGATGACCTCACCCGGCGTCAGACCGGCGGTGACGATGTACTCCCGACCGTTCGAAATCTTCTCGACCTCAATCATCGACGAGGTGGCCTTGCCGTCCACGAGCTTGTAGACGTAGACCTTGTCCTGAATCTCGAAGGTGGCCGTCTGGGGAACGACGATGCAGTCCTTGTAGAGGTTCGGCATGATGATGTTGCCGGTGCTTCCGCTCAGCAGCAGACCGTTCTCGTTGGGGAATACGGCACGCAGCTGGACGCTGCCCGTCGAGGTGTCAACCACGCCGCTGATGGACTCCACGCGGCCCGTCTGGTCGTAGACCGTACCGTCGTTGAGCTGCAGCTGCACGTCGGGCATGTTCTTGAGCGTCTCGGCAATCGAGCCGTAGCGGCGCGTCAAGTTGAGCTGCTGCTTGGCCGTCATCGAGAAGTAGACATACATCGTCGAGTTGTCCGATACGGTGGTCAGCGGCTGGGGAATCGAAGCGCTGACCAGCGCGCCGACTCGGTACGGCAGCGTGCCGACCACGCCGTTCGACGGAGCCTTGACAACCGTATAGGAGAGGTTGTTGGCGGCGTTGACCAGGGCGGCGTCGGCCTGGGCGAGCTGAGCCTTGGCCGTCAGCAGGCTGTTCTCGGCCGTCGAGAGGTCATACTGCGAAACGACGTTGCGCGAGAAGAGCTCCTTCTTGCTGTCGTAGGTCAGCTGTGCGGTGGCTACGGCAGCCTTGGCTGCTTCCACATTTGCTTCGGCCGTGCGCAGGGCGGCCTTGTAGGGCACCTGGTCGATGATGAAGAGCGTCTGACCCTTGGTCACGCGCTGACCCTCGGTGATGCAGACCTGCGAAATCGTACCCGAGACCTGCGGATAGATGGCGATGTCCTGCCGTCCCCGAATCGTTGCCGAGTAGTTGGTCGGAATCGTACGGTCGGTCGTGGTGATGGTTTGCACGGAATACTCCGCGGCTCTTTGCTGAGTCGGTGCCTGTCCGCACGAAACGACTGCCATACAGCAAGCGACGAGCGCTGCCTGTACAAATGTTTGCTTCATAGTTTCTTCTTATTTTATACTAAAAAACTTTTTCAGGTGCAAAAGTATCGTATTTTCTTCCGGTTTATCCTTATATATTGCGAATAGTGTTGGTACTTTTCGGAACAACAAGGCGCGTATATGCTTATTTATCCCTATTTTTGTTCGAAAAAAGCAACGAACCCCATGCCTGCAACAAATCCCATTGTCACTACCGATACCGAACAATTCGTAGTCGGAGACTCCGATTTGCGCTACTTTTACAACTACCCCGCGCGCTGCGAATGCGGAGCCATCATCCTCTGCCGCAGCGGAAATGCCGAGGCGACGGTTAATCTGCGCCGGGGGCGCATCGAGCCCAATACGATTCTGCTGATGCTGCCGGGCAGCATCCTGATGCTGACAGACGTGTCGGACGATTTCCAGGTCACCTACTGCGCCTATTCGCGAGACATCTTTGCCGAGGCGAGCTTCCGCATGGAGCCTGCCTTTTTCCGCTTCCTGAGCGAGAATCCGATTTGCTACCCGCACGGGAACGAGAACGGCATCCACATCTGGTTCGACATTGCCACCTATACTTATCAGGACCGCGAGAACATCTTCCGCAACACGATTATCAAGAACCGGGTTCAGAACATCCTACTCGAAATCTACGACAAGCTCCAGCGCTTTGCCGAGCGCGACCGCCCGGCTCCCGGAACGACCAACCGTCAGGCGGAACTTTTTCACCGCTTTCTGGCTCTGGTGCACGACCATTGCTCCGAGCAGCGCGACGTGGCCTTCTATGCCGACAAGCTCTGTATCTCGACGCGCTACCTGTCGACCATCGTGCAGAACGTCTCGCATTCATCGGCCAAGGAGCTGATAGACAAGTCGGTCATCCTTGAAATCAAGATGATGCTCCAGTCGACCGACCTCTCGGTGCAGGAGATTGCCTATCGTCTCCACTTCCCCGACCAGTCCTATCTGGGGCGCTATTTCAAGAAGCGTACGGGGGTCTCGCCGACGGGATACCGTCGAAAATCCTGAGCCGTTGCATACCATGCGCTCCCAAACGTGCGTTTGTTGTATCACAGGACTAAAAGGACAAAGGGATGAAAGTAGTATTTTTCGGAACGCAGCCCTACGACAGGGAGTCGTTCGATACCATTAATAACAACGGAGCCTATGGCTTCGATATTGTCTACCACCACAGCCATTTAACCCCCGATAATGCGGTTTTGGCACGCGGAGCCGAGGCCGTATGCATCTTCGTCAACGATACGGCCGATGCTGCGGCCATCCGGCGGCTGGCCGACGAGAGGGTGCGGCTCATTGCGCTGCGCTGCGCGGGCTTCAACAACGTCGACCTCAAGGCGGCGGCCGCGTGCGGCATCGGCGTGGTCCGCGTACCGGCCTATTCGCCCCATGCCGTGGCCGAACACGCCGTGGCGCTGCTGCTGGCGCTCGACCGCAAGGTGCACCGGGCCTACTGGCGGACGCGCGACGGCAACTTCTCGCTGCACGGACTGCTGGGCTTTGACCTTTACGGCAAGACGGCGGGTGTCGTCGGCACGGGCCGCATCGCCCGGGCGCTGATTGGCATTCTGAAGGGGTTCGGCATGGAGGTGCTGGCCTACGACATCTGTCCCGACGAGGAGTATGCCCGGACGGCGGGCATCACCTACGTCACGCTCGACGAGCTGTACCGCCGCTCGGATGTCATCTCGCTCCACTGCCCGCTGACCGAGCAGACGCGCTACATGATTAACGCCGACTCGATTGCCCGCATGAAGCCGGGGGTTGTGCTGCTCAACACGGG
This sequence comes from Alistipes sp. Marseille-P5061, assembly GCF_900290115.1. Taxonomy (GTDB): domain Bacteria; phylum Bacteroidota; class Bacteroidia; order Bacteroidales; family Rikenellaceae; genus Alistipes; species Alistipes excrementigallinarum. Next base: position 395,163 of record NZ_LT985748.1, on the reverse strand, counting down.
CCGCGGACAGCTCATCCATACCGAGGCGCTCATCGAGGGGCTGAAGCAGCGGCGCATCGGTGCGGCCGGTCTCGATGTCTACGAGGAGGAGGCCGCCTACTTCTACGAGGATACCTCGGACCGCATCATGAGCGACGACGTGCTGGCGCGTCTGCTGTCGTTCAACAACGTGCTGGTGACCTCGCATCAGGGCTTCTTCACACGCGAGGCGCTTGACAACATCGCCCGCACGACGCTCGACAACATCCGCACCTTCGCTTCGGGGGCTCCGCTGGTTAATGAGGTGCGCTTCGAAGCCTGAGTGCCGGGTCGGGATTCGCTTCAAGGTGGCTGCTCCTGTTTTCGTCGGGACGGGCCCGGCGGCTGCGGGACGACTGCTTTTGGATGCGTTTGAGGTCCGCAGCTCTTGCAACAGAGAAAACCGAATCAATCGAAACGGTATGAAAAAGATACTGGTGATATCGTCGAATCCGCGTCGGGACGACAACTCCGACACGCTCTGCGCCCGGTTCCGGGCCGGGGCGGCCGAGGCGGGCCACGAGGTGGCCGAGGTGCTTCTCGGCGACCTTCGAATCGACCCCTGCCTGGGGTGCGGCAACTGCAGCTTCGAAGGCGGTGTCTGCCCGCTGCAGGACGATATGGCCCATCTGGCCTCGCGGATGGTCGACTCGGAGGTCATCGTGCTCGATACGACGCCGCGGGCCTGCGCAATGGGCGGCCCGATGAAGAACTTCATCGACCGCTGCTGTGGCTGCCGTCACGAAATCCGTGCGAAGGAGTTCTGCATCCTCCTTACGGCTGCGGGGCGGGATGTGTGGCAGGCGGAGCGCACCGTCAATCGGCTGCGTGGCTTTGTCGGCAGTTTCGACTCTTCGCCTCTGAAGGGGATAGTCTGCGACGCCGCCCGGCAGCCGGGAGCCTCCGGGTCGGAACAGCTTCTGCTGGAGGCCTGCGAGCTGGGTCGGAGTTGCTGATTGGCAGTCTCTGCCGGACATAACAAAGCAAGCCGCCGCAACGGAATTTTGGAACCGTTGCGGCGGCTTCTTTTTTGGAGGGGCGCTACCCTGCTGCTCCTGCCCTTAGGCGGCTTTGGCCGTAGAACCGGCAACCCTGCCGGCAGAGCTGCCCGCCCTGTCGGTTACTCTTCGCTGTCTTTCTTGTCGGGAATGGGATATGGCAACTCGGCCGCTTTGTCGCCCATCTGCTCGAGATAGGCATCGTATATGTCGAGAATCCAGGCGTCGTTCTCCTCGGCCTCCTTCTTGTGGACCTTGCCTTCGGAGCCCTTGAACCACATCTTGCAGAACTCCTTCAGACCGGGATAGCGGTCCTTCATCAGCACCGAGTTGACCAGCATGTAGGGATAGACAATCCCTTCGGGGTCGTTGTGGAAGCGGACGCCGTAGTTGGTCTGGAGCGAGCGGCCCATGCCGTTGAATCCCGATGCGACCCAGATTTTCCACCAGTAGGTTGTGGCGTTCTTACCCACCTTGTCGACGCAGAAGAGCCTCTGCATCGTGTGGTAGCGGCTTGCAAAGTTGGGCCGGGCGAGCGGATGCGACTCCCAGCGCAGACCGTCGGGATGGTCCGCCGTGGTCTCCACGTAGTCGATGCTCACCACATCGTCGGCCGTATATTGAATCGGCTCCTTGTCATCGGGTGTCCGGGTCACCTTGAACGAGTAGTTCTCCTTCTTGAAGACCGAATTTTCGGCATGCCAGCCCCTGTGGACATAGCAGTCGACCTTTTCGCCCGACTTGAGGGTGACAATCACGTGGTCCGACTCCGCATCCGCGGGTTTCCGGGCTTCGGCATGCGTCGCGATGCCGACGGTGGCCGCCAGGGCCAGCGCACAAAGGAAAAACGATTTCATACGGCACTATTCTTTTACAGGTTTTTCTTCGTCTGCGGGACGGTAGTTTTCGAGCATCAGAATCGTCCGGCTGCGGTCGCGGCTCTCCGACCGGAGAATCTCGGCGGACAGTGCGGGGTCATCGGCCACGTAGGCGGCCACCGACTCGCGGAAGCGCCCCTTGCCCTGACGGCTGGCCGACCCCGCGTCGTAGAACTCCTCCTCGCCTGCCTTGCGCAGGTAGTAGGCCGTGCGCGAACGGCTCAGCGAGCGGTACTTGACCAGCACCTCGATGCCTCCGTTCGAGTCGATGCCGTAGCCCTTCTGCGCAAAGACTCCGACGCAGATGTACGGCGTCTCGAAGTAGACCCACAGCCAGCCGACCCCGGGTGCAGGAATGAACTTCTGCCGGTGTTCGGGCGCCGTGGCGTGCCAGCAGACCATCGAGTCAATCTCCTCGTAGCGGTAGACCTCCTTGCTCTTGTCCTTGTAGAAGGCACGACGCAGCAGTTTGACGTCCTGTGCGTGTTTGGGGAGCTTGATGCGGTCTTTTTCACCGCATTCGATGATGCGTCCGTCCTTGAGATAGATGCGCCCCTGGACGGTCGAGGCGGCGTTTACTGAACTGATTGTAAGGACGCTAAGAAGCGTCAACAGCGTGATGCGAAAAATCCGGATGTTCATGGCTTGACGTGTGGTTGGATATCGGGTCGGTCGAGGCGTCGGGTGTGGCGGCAGCTCTCTGCAGCTGCGGATGCACCATCCGTCTGGGTGCGGCGTTTCGGCCGATACGTAAAGATAGAAAAAAATGAGTATTTCGGCAAGCCCGACCCCGCATAATTTTACTGCCGGGCGGTTTTTGCCGGCCTGCCGCTGCTTTGTCGGGCTTGGCTTTGCGGCTTGGGGATGGTTCTTGCGTGGTGTCGGACCCCACACAACCACTGATGCAGAAAAAAGGAGGAGCATCCCCTTTTTCGGGAAAACTCCTCCTTCTGGAGCGGAAAGCGGGATTCGAACCCGTGACCCTCAGCTTGGGAAGCTGATGCTCTACCGACTGAGCTATTTCCGCATTCGGAGTACAAAGATACTCCGATTTTCCGATATTTCAAGCATTCCGCGCCGGAATTTTCATCATCCCAGCACTTTTTGCAGCGAGGCGAGGTTGCGCTCGTTCTGAAGTTTGCGCCCCTCGGCCGTATAGAGGTAGTCGATTCTGTCGCGGAAGTGCTCCTCGACCTTGCCGCGGACAACCTTCATCGTGCTGTTGACCAGTCCGTTGCGTTCAGTAAAGGGTTCGTCGACAATGGCCAGACCCGCCGGAAGCCACCGCTCGGGGAATTCGCCTGCGAAGATGCCGCCCGAGCGGTAGCGGTCGATTTCCCCGCCGAGAATCGCGGCCGCGGTGGCGGCCCGCTCGGCTGGAGCCGTGCCGCGCGCCTCCAGCTCGCGGAGCAGCGCGTCGCGGTTGGGCACGACGATGGCACCCGTGAAGGGGCTCTGGTTGTTGTAAATCAGAATCTGGTCGATGAAGGGCGACTTGTCGACGATGGCCTCCTCCATCCCCTCGGGACTGTACTTTTCGCCGTCGGAGGCGATGAGCAGGCTCTTGAAGCGTCCCAGCACGTAGAGGAACTCGTCCTTAGAGACGTAGCCCATGTCGCCCGTGTGGAGCCATCCGTCGCGCACGGTGGCGGCCGTCGCCTCGGGATTCTTCCAGTAGCCGGCCATGACATTCTCGCCGCGGATGATGATTTCGCCCTTCTCGCCGTGCGGAAGCTCGTGCCCCTGCTCGTCGACGATTCTCAGGTCGAGCGGGATGAGTATCTTGCCCGACGAGCCGAAGCGGTGCCAGTGGTATTTGGGCGAGTTGGTCGAGATGACGGGCGTCGCCTCCGAGAGGCCGTAACCCTGGAACATCGGGATGCCGATGGCGTAGAAGAAGCGCTGCAGCTCGGCGTCGAGCAGCGCACCGCCGCCGACGAAGAACTTCAGGCTGCCGCCGAAGGCCTCGCGGACCTTGCGGAAGAGGAGCAGGTCGAAGAGCTTGACCGCGGGCCAGAGCACGAAGCGCCACCCCTTGCCGCGGCTGTAGCCGTCCTGGTTGTAGCAGTAGGCCGTGCGGAGCGCCAGTTCGAAGAGCCGCTCGGCGGCGGGTCCCTTGGCGCGGATGGAGCTCTCGATGTTCTTGCGGAAGTTCTTGGCCAGCGCCGGTACCGAGAGCAGGAAGTGCGGCCGCACCTCGCGGATGTTGAGCGGGATGTTCTTGAGCGTCTCCATCGGCGTGGCGCCCACCTGTACGGTAGCTACCGAGGCGCCGCAGGCTATCATGATGTAGAATCCCACGACGTGGGCGAAGCAGTGGTCCAGCGGCAGGATGATGAGCGTGCGGTACCACGACGGGATGTCGATGCGCGAGAGCGACTGCTCGACGTTGGCCGTATAGTTGCGGTGCGTCAGCACGACCCCCTTGGGGTCCGAGGTGGTGCCCGACGTATAGGTGATGGTGGCGTAGTCGTCGTTCTGGATAGCCTGCCCGATGGCAAGGAAGCGGTCGCGCTGGTCGGCCAGGTAGGCGCGGCCGAGCCGCTTGAGGGTTCCCAGCGCCATCTCCCCCGCTTCGAGCGGAATGTGGCCGAAGACGATGATGTGCTGCAGCTCGGGCAGCTGGCCGACGATGCGGCGGATTTTCGGCAGCTGGTACTTCGAAACGAAGATGGTCTTCACCTCGGCGTGGCGCAGCCGGAACAGCAGGTCGTTCGACTCCTCGAGCTTGACCGAGAGCGGCACGCTGATGCAGCCGGCATAGAAGAGGCCGAGCTCCGAGATAATCCAGGCGTTGCACCCCTCCGAGAGGATGGCTACCTTCTCCTTGGGACGGATGCCGATGGCGGCCAGGCCGGCTCCCACCTCGAGTGCCTGCTCGCGGGTCTCGGCATAGGTCGTCGGTTCGAACTTGTGGTGGCGCTTCTCGAGCAGGAAGGTCTTCTCCCCGTACCGGGCGACCGATGATTCAAAGAGGTCGATGATGGTTTTCTTCATGGGGTTAATCCATTTTGAGGACGGCGAGAAAGGCCGACTGGGGAACCTCGACGTTGCCGATTTGACGCATGCGTTTCTTGCCTCGCTTCTGCTTCTCCAGAAGTTTGCGCTTGCGCGTGATGTCACCGCCGTAGCACTTGGCCGTCACATCCTTGCGCACCGCCTTGACCGTCTCGCGGGCGATAATCTTGGCGCCGATGGCCGCCTGGATGGCGATGTCGAACTGCTGCCGGGGGATGAGCTCCTTGAGCTTTTCGCACATCTTGCGGCCGAAGTCGTAGGCGTGGTCGGCGTAGATGAGCGATGAGAGGGCGTCGACCGGTTCACCGTTGAGCAGGATGTCCAGCTTGGCCAGCTTCGAGGGCTGGTAGCCCGTGCGGTGGTAGTCGAACGACGCGTAGCCTTTCGAGATGCTCTTGAGCTTGTCGTAGAAGTCAAAGACAATCTCCGAAAGCGGCATGTCGAAGTTGATTTCCACGCGGTCCTGCGTGATGAAGGTCTGGTTCTTCATCACGCCGCGCTTGTCGATGCAGAGCTTGATGACGTTGCCCAGGAAGTCCGCCTTGGTGATAATCTGGGCGAGGATGTAGGGCTCCTCGATTTTGGCAATCTTCGTGATTTCGGGCAGTCCCGAGGGGTTGTGCACCTCGAGCACCTCGCCTTGCGTGGTGGTGATGCGGTAGGAGACGTTCGGCACGGTGGTGATGACGTCCATGTCGAACTCGCGGTAGAGCCGCTCCTGGATAATCTCCATGTGGAGCAGTCCGAGGAAGCCGCACCGGAAGCCGAAGCCGAGCGCCAGCGAGCTCTCGGGCTCGAACGTCAGTGAAGCGTCGTTGAGCTGCAGCTTCTCGAGCGAGGCGCGCAGGTCCTCGTACTGGTCGGCCTCGACCGGGTAGACGCCGGCGAAGACCATCGGCTTGACATCCTCGAAGCCGGCGATGGCCTCGTGGGCGGGGTTCTCCACCGAGGTGATTGTGTCGCCGACCTTGACGTCGGACGAGGTCTTGATGCCCGAGCAGATATACCCCACGTCTCCGGCGCAGACCTTGTCGCGGGGCTGCATCTTGAGCTTCAGTACGCCCACCTCGTCGGCGTCGTACTCGCTGCCCGTGTTGAAGAACTTGACGTGCTCGCCCTTGCGGAGCGTGCCGTTGAAGATGCGGTAATAGGCGATGATGCCGCGGAAGGGGTTGAACACCGAGTCGAAGATGAGCGCCTGCAGCGGGGCATTCTCGTCGCCCTTGGGGGCGGGAATGCGCTGGACGATGGCTTCGAGCACCTCTTCGATGCCGGCACCCGTCTTGCCCGAGGCGAGCAGAATCTCCTCCTCCTTGCAGCCCAGCAGGTCGACGACCTGGTCCTTCACCTCGTCAATCATCGCCGACTCCATGTCGATTTTGTTGAGCACGGGGATAATCGTGAGGTCGTGCCCCACGGCCAGATAGAGGTTCGAGATGGTCTGTGCCTGGATGCCCTGCGTGGCGTCGACGACCAGCAGCGCCCCCTCGCACGAGGCTATGGCACGCGAGACCTCGTAGGAGAAGTCGACGTGCCCCGGCGTGTCGATGAGGTTGAGCGTATAGAGTTCTCCGTCGCTGGCGCAGTACTCCATCTGGATGGCGTGGCTCTTGATGGTGATGCCCTTTTCGCGCTCGAGCTCCATGTCGTCGAGCACCTGGGCCTGCATCTCGCGCTGGTTGAGCGTGTTGGTCTTTTCGAGCAGGCGGTCGGCAAGCGTACTCTTGCCGTGGTCGATGTGGGCTATGATGCAGAAGTTGCGGATGTTTTTCATGTCGTGGCGGAAAAATTCATGCAAATATACGAACTTTTTCGGAAACCGAAGGGACTCCGTGCCCGCAGCGGCGCGATTTTCGGCGGCTTGTTCGCCGTGCAGGGGCTTTTTGCGGGTCGGTGGTGTCGGAACCGGTGTCGGAACTGGTGTCGTGCGGCGGGCGGAATCGGTGCGGCCGGCTTCGCGGCGGAGGGTCGGGGCTGGGAGGCTGCGGAAAGGTTTGCGGGACGGAAGCGTGGATTTTGTCGTCTGAACGGAATTTTTTATCTTTGCCCTTCGGTTAAGGTTAAACAGGTTAATTAAATCACATAACATGCTGAGCAGACAGATTGCTCCCCGGCTGAGGGAGTTCGAGACCCCGTTCTATCTCTACGACATCGCGCTGCTGCGTCAGACGCTAGAAAGCGTCGTCTCGGAGTCGAAAAAATACGATTACAAGGTTCACTACGCCATCAAGGCCAACTACGACGACCACCTGCTTGCGGTCATCCGCGAGTACGGGCTCGGCATCGACTGCGCCTCGGGCAACGAGCTGCGCAAGGCCGTAGAGGCGGGCTTCGACCCCCGCGGCATCGTCTATGCCGGCGTGGGCAAACGCGATAAGGAGCTGCGCTACGCCATCGAGCAGGGCATCATGGCCATCAACTGCGAATCCATCGAGGAGCTGGAGCTGGTCGACCTGCTTGCGGCCGAGGCGGGGCGTGTGACCGACGTGGCGCTGCGCATCAACCCCGACATCGACCCCAAGACCAACCACTGCATCGACACGGGACAGGCCGACAGCAAGTTCGGCATCTCGTACGAGGAGGTGCTGGCCCATGCCGAGTGGATTAAGTCGCTGTCGCACATTAGCATCGTCGGCATCCACCTGCATATCGGCTCGCAGATTCGCGAGCTGCACGTCTTCGAGAACATGTGCCACAAGGTCAACGCCATCGTGGCCAACCTCGAGGCGCAGGGCTTCTCGTTCCGCTTTGTCGACGTGGGCGGCGGCCTGGGCATCAACTACGACGTGCCCGAGAACGAGCCGATTCCCAACTTCGCCTCCCTCTTCTCGATTGTCCACACCCATCTGCAGGTGGGCGGCCGCGAGGTGCACTTCGAGTTCGGCCGTTCGATTGTCGGCGAGTGCGGCGAGTTGATTACCTCGGTGCTCTTCAACAAGACCACGGCCACGGGCCGCAAGCTGGTGATTGTCGACGCCAGCATGACCGAACTGATTCGTCCGGCGCTCTATGGCTCCTACCACAACATTGAGAACGTCACCTCCGAGGCCGAGACACGCGAGAAGTATACGGTGGTGGGTACGGCCTGCGAATCGACCGACGTCTTCGACGAGAACGTGACGCTGCGCACGACCCGCCGCGGCGACCTGCTCTCCATCAAGTCGGCCGGCGCCTACGGCATGTCGATGGCCTCGCGCTACAACCTGCACGACCTGCCCGGCGCGGTCTATAGCGACGAACTGTAGCCGGGACTTGTAGCCGGTCGGCCGAATCGACCGGGCGCCTGCTACCCTGCCGGGCCGCCAGTTCTACCGTCGGTCCGCCCGCTGCCCCGCCGGCAGCCGGCTCTTTTGCGGGTGGTCGGCTCTCCTGCCGGTGGCCTGCTTCATGTCGGCCTCACCCCTATCGGCGGCCTGCTTTTTCTGTCGGGTTGCCGGCTGAACTCCGGCCGGTGACGTAATCCGACCCCAAAACCGTGAACGAATCATGTGGCTGACTCTTGCCTTTACCTCTGCCGCCCTGCTGGGCCTCTACGACGTGGCCAAAAAGCGGGCGCTGACGGACAACGCCGTGTTGCCCGTCCTGCTGCTCAATACGCTCTTTTCGAGCCTGCTCTTCGTCCCGGTCATCGTGGCTGCGGAGTGCGGTCTGGGATGGTTCGACGGGACGTTGCTCGAGAGTGTCCCGGGTGATGCACATGCTCACGCGCTGGTTGCGCTCAAGTCGGCCATCGTGCTGGTGTCGTGGGTATTCGGATACTTCGCCATGAAACATCTCCCGCTCACCATCGTGGGCCCCATCAACGCCACGCGTCCCGTCATGGTGCTCGTCGGCGCGATGCTGCTCTTCGGCGAGCGGCTCAACGGCTACCAGTGGGTCGGTGTGGCACTGGCGCTGCTGTCGCTCTTTCTGCTGAGCCGTTCGGGACGGCGCGAAGGGGTCGATTTCGCCCACAACGTCTGGATACTCTGCATCGCGGCCGCCGCAGTCATGGGGGCCGTCAGCGGTCTCTACGACAAGTACATCATGGCGCGGCTCGACCCGGTCTTCGTCCAGAGTTGGTACAACTTCTACCAGCTGCTGATGATGGGCACGGTGGTCGGCCTGCTCTGGTGGCCCCGCCGCCGCACGACCACCCCGTTCCACTGGAGCTGGGCCATTCCGCTCATCTCAATCTTCCTCTCGCTGGCCGACTTCGCCTACCTGACGGCGCTGGGCGAAGAGGGGGCGATGATTTCGGTGGTCTCGATGGTGCGCCGCGGCTCGGTGGTGGTTTCGTTCTGCTGCGGGGCGCTGCTCTTCCACGAGCGGAATCTGCGGGCTAAGGCGCTCGACCTGCTCTTCATTCTGGTCGGCATGTTCTTCCTCTGGCTCGGCTCGCGCTGAGCGGAGCGGTGACCGGACCGTTCGCCGGCGGACAAAAAAAGTGAGCGGACTGCCTCGGGGCGGTTCGCTCACTCATTTTGTTGTTAGAGGTGCTCTTCAGATGAGCTTCTCCAGCTGGGAGAGGGTCTTCGAAATCTCGGCATCCGAGGGCGAGTAGTCCTTCAGCGCTCCGGCCAGATACTGCTCGTAGGCATAGAGGTCGATGACGCCGTTGCCCGAGAGGTTGAAGAGGATTGTCTTTGCGCGCCCCTCCTCCCTGGCCCGAAGGGCTTCGCGGATGGTGGCGGCGATGGCATGGGTCGACTCCGGAGCCGGGATGATGCCCTCGGTTCGGGCGAAGAGGATGCCGGCGGCCAGCGTCTCGTTCTGCGGAATGGACTGGGCCTCGATGAGCCCGTCCTTGAGCAGCTGGCTGACGATGGCTCCTGCACCGTGGTAGCGCAGTCCGCCGGCGTGGATGTCCGAGGGCTGGAAGTTGTGCCCGAGCGTATACATCGGAATCAGCGGCGTGTATCCGGCCACATCGCCGAAATCGTACTGGAATGCTCCGCGGGTGAGCTTCGGGCAGCTTTCGGGTTCGACGGCGATGGCCCGTATCTTCTTGCCCTCGACGAAATTCCTGCGCAGGAAGGGGAAGCTGATGCCGGCGAAGTTGCTGCCGCCGCCGAAGCAGCCAATCACCATGTCTGGCTCGGCGTCGGCCATCTCCATCTGTGCGACGGCCTCCTGTCCGATGACCGTCTGGTGGAGCAGCACGTGGTTCAGTACGCTGCCCAGGCAGTAGCGCGTATCCTCGGGGCTGCGCAGCGCCACCTCCACGGCCTCCGAGATGGCCAGTCCGAGGCTTCCCGAGCAGTCGGGGTCGCGCTTGAGGGCGGCCCGGCCCGATTCGGTGAGCGTCGAGGGCGATGCCACGCATTCGGCGCCCCACGTGTTCATCATCAGCCGTCGGTAGGGCTTCTGGTTGTAGCTGACCTTGACCATGAAGACCCGAAGGTCGATGCCGAAGTGCTTGGCCGCGAAGGCGATTGAGGCTCCCCACTGTCCGGCTCCGGTCTCGGTGGTCAGATGCTTGATGCCCTGCTTGTGGTTGTAGTAGGCCTGCGGTACGGCCGTGTTGGGCTTGTGCGAGCCGGCCGGCGAGACGCTCTCGTTCTTGAAGTAAATCCTGGCGGGGGTGTCGAGGGCCTTTTCGAGCGCCGTGGCGCGGACGAGCGGCGTGGGTCTCCAGATTTTATAGATTTCCTGCACCTCTTCCGGAATATCGATGAAGCGCTCGGTCGACATCTCCTGGTCGATGAGCTCTTCGGCGAAGATGGCCGACATCTGCTCCTTGGTGACGGGCTCCTTGTTGACGGGCTCCTTGGTGGCGGGATTCAGGGGCGGCAGGGGCTTGTTGGGCATGTCGGCCACGATGTTGTACCATTGGGTGGGCATTTGACGCTCGGAGAGGCAGATTTTTTTCGTTTCCATGGCGTTGAAATTTTAGAAGATTTTGAGATTGAGTTTTGATACGGATATGAAAAAACCCGTTGCTTACGATTCGTAAACAACGGGTTTCAAGTGTGTATCCTTGGGGTTTCACCACACATGCGACGGGGCGCACTCATTGTTCACGAGCGTCAACGGGTGCCACCACCAAGCCTGTATGTTGAAATTGCAGAACATTCTTTCGAATTGCTTGAAACAAAAGTAATGTTTCGAAACGAAAAAAGCAACCGTTTCGCGGATTATTTTCGCAAAAAAAGCAGACACCTATTTATAGAATTTGTGGCAGGAGGCGCTTATGCCCCACCTTTGGACCGTATCCGCGGCGGTCGCGGATGTTGACGCCTTCTGCAGCGGGCGGATTGGCGTCCGGACCGCGCGTGACGCTGCGCGACGGAGGGGTTACCTGCTCTCGGAGAACTGTTTCCGCGTGAAAACTGCGGAAAAAGCCGCCGAGTTCCGGAAAAATTTGTATTTTTGCATGATAATCTGCAAAATCAAAACACAACGATATGAATATTTCGTATAACTGGCTTAGACGTTACCTCGACACTTCGCTGACGGCGGAGCAGATTTCCGTGATTCTGACGGACATCGGCCTCGAGGTCGAAGGGTTCGAGAAAATCGAAACCATACGCGGCGGTCTGAAGGGCGTCGTGGTCGGCGAGGTGCTGACCTGCGTCGACCATCCCGATTCGGACCACCTCCACATAACGACGGTCGACGTGGGAAGCGGCGAGCCGCTCCAGATTGTCTGCGGCGCCGCCAACTGCCGTGCGGGGCTCAAGGTGCTCTGCGCCACCGTAGGTTCGGTGCTCTACCCCAACGGTGGCGAGGAGGAGTTCAAAATCAAGCGCAGCAGGATTCGCGGCGTGGAGTCGCTCGGCATGCTCTGTGCCGAGGACGAGCTGGGTGTCGGCTCGTCGCACGCGGGCATCATGGAGCTTCCGGCCGATGCCGTCGTGGGTACGCCGGCCAAGGAGTTCCTCCACATCGAGGATGACTATCTGATTCAGATTGGTCTGACCCCCAACCGGGTCGATGCCGCCTCGCACATCGGCGTGGCACGCGACCTGGCGGCCTACCTGCGCAGCCGCGGCGAACAGGTCGAGGTGAAGTGGCCCGACGTTTCGGCCTTCGCTCCGGACAACCACAACCTCGAGATGCGCATCCGCGTCGAGAATGCGGAGGCGGCCCCCCGCTATGCCGGCGTGACGGTGACGGGATGCAAAATCGGCCCCTCGCCCGAGTGGATGCAGAACTGCCTCCGCGCGGCGGGCATCAACCCCAAGAACAACCTGGTCGACATCACCAACTTCGTCCTCTTCGAGCTGGGGCAGCCGCTGCACGCCTTCGATGCCTCGAAAATCGAGGGGCATGAAATCGTCGTGCGCACCTGCGCCGAAGGGACCCCCTTCGTGACGCTCGACGGCGTGGAGCGCAAGCTCACGGCCAACGACCTGATGATTTGCTCGGCCGAGCGCCCGATGTGCATCGCCGGCGTCTTCGGCGGTCTGGATTCGGGCATCAGCGAGACGACGACTGACGTCTTTATCGAGAGCGCCTACTTCAACCCCGTATCGGTGCGCAAGACTGCCAAGCGGTTCGGTCTGAATACCGACTCGTCGTTCCGCTTCGAGCGCGGCGTGGACCCCAACCTGCAGATTTATGCAGCCAAGCGCGCCGCCCTGCTGATGAAGGAGCTCGCCGGCGGCACCATCTCGAGCGACATCACGGACATCTGCCCCGTTCCGGCCCGCGACTTCACCTTCGACGTCTCCTTCGCCCGCATCAATGCGCTCATCGGCAAGGAGCTGTCCGAGGAGACGGTCCGCACGATTCTCGATGCGCTGGAGGTGAAGATTCTCGCCGAGCACGACGGCGTGATGACGGTGGCCGTACCGCCCTACCGCGTTGACGTGCAGCGTGAGGCCGACCTCATCGAGGATATTCTCCGCATCTACGGCTACAACAACGTCGAGATTCCCGCACGCGTGCGCTCGACGCTCTCCTATGCGCCCAAACCCGACCGCAACCGGCTGGTCAACCTGGCGGCCGACTTCCTGACCGACCGCGGCTTCACGGAAATCATGTCCAACTCGCTCACGAAGGGGGCCTACTACGAGGGGCTGACGAGCTATCCGGCCGAGCACTGCGTGCGGATTCTCAATCCGCTGAGCACCGACCTGAACGTGCTGCGTCAGACGTTGCTCTTCAACATGATGGAGGCCATCCAGCTCAACGTCAACCGCAAGAACGGCGACCTGAAGCTCTACGAGTTCGGCAACTGCTACTTCTACGATGCGTCGAAGCGCGGCGGCGAGCAGGCGCTGGCCCCCTACTCGGAGGGTTACCGCCTGGCGGTGGCCGTGACGGGTCTTGCCACGGAGCCTTCGTGGAACGTCAAGGCGGAGCATACCTCCTTCTTCACGCTGCGTGCTGTGGCCGAGTTGCTGCTGCGCCGCTTCGGCATCGACATCTACACGCTGAAGTGCGAGACGCTCGACAGCGACCTCTTCAGCGAGGCGCTGAGCATGTCGCTCAACGGCAAGGAGCTGCTGCAAATCGGTTCGGTGAGCGCCCGGGTGCGCCGCGCAACCGACGTCAAGCAGCCGGTCTACTTCATGGAGCTGAACTTCGACCTGCTGGTCAAGTCGACCCGGAAGCATCGCATTGCAGCCGAGGAGCTGTCGAAATACCCCGAGGTAAAGCGCGACCTGGCGCTGCTGGTCGACAAGTCGGTCACCTTCTCGGCGCTGCGCGACGTGGCCTTCGCTGCCGAGCGCAAGCTGCTCAAGAGCGTCTTGCTCTTCGACGTCTACGAGGGCGACAAGCTGCCCGAGGGCAAGAAGTCCTATGCGCTGAGCTTCTTCCTGGAGGACAAGAGCCGGACGCTCGACGAGAAGAGCATCGAGCGGGTGATGACCACCCTCGCGAAGCAGTTCGAGCAGCGGTGCGGCGCGCAGATTCGCGCCTGAAGCCTCTGACCGGGGCGGCGGCTCCGGCGGCCGTTCCGCGGTCTAGCGGGCCTCTGTCCGAAACAGTCCAAGAAAAAATCCTGTCGCAGATGGTGCGGCAGGATTTTTTTGTGTGCATGGATGCACGGCCCTCTTCCGGCTGAGGGGTCAGAGCACCGGCTTCACGACGGGCGGCTGGATGACGACGAAGGGGGTGCTGTTACCGCGGCAGGTCGCCACGAGCCGCACGGCCCTCACCGGCCGGTTGGGACGGAGCGTGATGCACCCCTTGTCGAGCGCTCCGGCCCGCTCGAAGCGTACGCCGTCGTAGGAGACCTCGGCATAGCCCGTGACGATGTGGGCGTTGGGCAGCTGCCGGTATCCCGTCTGGAGGAAGAGCTCGCGGCAGCGCAGCGGCATGTCGAAGGTGTAGAGCAGCCAGTCCTTCGGCCGGCAGGTGCGGCTCGTGCGGCTCATGCCGCGGTAGTGCTCGGCGTTTGAGGCCGGGAAGCGCTCGCTCAGGGGCATCGACGAGGTGAGCTTCCACGAGGGGGTAACGGTGCGGTAGAAGGAGCGGTCGGCCGCCTCGGGGCTGCGGCCCGTGCCGCGGCGCGTGAAGAAGCGGTAGCGGTACGGCTGCGTGGTGGCGATGGGGCCGGTATAGGAATGCTCCTCGGGCGACGAGTCGACGAGGTAGCAGAGCGTCGAGCCGTCGTCGGTCGAGGCCGTGAGCTCGCCGTTGCGGCAGGAGACCGTCGGCGGGAAGAGGCGGAAGCGGATGCCCATGGCCGTCATGCGGTCGTAGTGCTCCCCGACCAGTTCGCGGTAGTAGGACTCCCACCCCTCCTCGTTGCCGCTCCAGGCCAGGCGCGAGAGGGCGCACAAGCGAGGGAAGGTCATGTAGTCGAGGTAGTCGGGCTTTTCGGGCTCGTGCGAGACGTAGGCCTCGCTCCAGAAGGCCGACTCGAGGCCCTCTACGTGGCGCATCCGCTCGGCATTGAAGCCTTCGCGGGCGAAGTCGAAGTTGTAGGTGGTGCGGGCATCGAAGACGGCGGCCCAGCTGTGGCCCTCCTCGTGGGGCGACTGCCGCATGTCGAAGTAGAAGCTCGTTGCGGGCATCACCACCGTCGGATACCCCTTGTCGACGGCATCGAGGCAGGCCCGGACGCTCTCCCAGCCGTGGACGCGGCTCGTGCGCGCCGGTCCGCCGCGCTTGACCGCTTCGTTCCAGAGTGCCGGCCTCTTGCCGTGGGCGGCGAGGATGTCGCTCATGCGCTGCATGAAGATATCCTCGAGCCGGTGCGGGTCGGTGATGCCGCGGCGCTCCATCAGCGCCCGGCAGTCGGGACAGCGCTCCCATTGCGAGGCATCGACCTCGTCGCCGCCGATGTGGATGTAGGGCGAGGGGAAGAGCGCGCAGAGCTCGCCGAGGATATCCTCGAGCAGACGGTAGTTCTCCTCGCGGGCCACGCACCATGCCGAACGGTAGTCGTAGCCGCATGTCGAGACCGTATCGGGACGGTAGTTGCAGCGAATCTCGGGATGGACCGAGGCGATGTTGCGGCTGTGTCCCGGAAGGTCGATTTCGGGGATGATTTCGATGTTGCGTGCCGCGGCGTAGGCAATCAGCTCGCGCATCTGCTCCTGGGTGTAGTAGCCGCCGTACTTTTCGTCCCACTTTCCGTAGATGGGCCGCACGGGCGAGTCGCCGCCTCGGAAGCCGCCGATTTCGGTCAACTCGGGGTGCGATCGGATTTCGATGCGCCACCCTTCGTCATCGCTTAGATGAAGGTGCAACTTGTTTATGTTATGATACGAAAGCAGGTCTATGTAACGTTTCACATGAGGTGCATCCACCCACGTGCGGGCTACGTCGAGCATCATGCCCCGGTAGGCGAAGCGCGGAGCATCCTCGATGTGCAGCGTCGGCAGCCGGAGCGGCAGCGTGCACTCCCGGGCATAGACCTCGGGCGGCAGGAGGCGGAAGAGCTGCTGGATGCCGTTGAAGACGCCGCCGTAGGCGCCGCCCTCGATGGCGATGTGGTCGGGGAGGATGTCGAGCCGGTAGGCCTCCTCGCCGAGCGAGGGGTCGAGCGCCAGCACGAGCGCCGCGTCGGAGGCGTACTGCTCGCTTGCGCCCGCCAGCGGGAGGTACGAGCGCAGGTAGTCGGCCAGCGCCTCGAGCCCCTGTTCGTAGGTGACGAGCGTCGCTCGCGTGAGGAGAAACTCGCCTCCGAGGTCGGTACGGTGGGCCGGTGCGGGTTGTGCCTGGGCCGTCAGCGTGAGGAACCACAGGGCGGCCGCAGAGAGCAGATGACGTATTTTCATGGGGAAAATGGGTGTTTTTGTCTCGTGCAAAGTTATATTTTTTCCGCCGAATTCGTAACTTTGCCTCAATTATGGAGCGAAGGAGCGCTCCGGCCGTCATGCGGACGGCAGCCGCACGGAGACCTCCCGGCGGAGTGCGTCCGGATGCGGACAGGAAGTGTGAAACAGACGATTCAAAGATATTCAATCCTATGGAAGACAAACGTTTGGAGGCCACGGCCCGGCTGCTGGAGGTGATGAACACCCTGCGCCGCGAATGCCCGTGGGACCGCGAACAGACATTCGATTCGTTGCGGAGCAACACGATTGAGGAGACCTACGAACTGGCCGATGCGATTCTCGACCACAACATGGAGGGCATCAAGGAGGAGCTGGGCGACCTGCTGCTCCACGTGGTCTTCTACTCGAAACTGGGCGAGGAGCAGGGCGCGTTCGACTTTGCCGACGTGGCCAATGCGCTGTGCGACAAACTCATCTACCGCCATCCGCACGTCTACGGCGACATCCACGCCAATACGCCCGACGAGGTGAAGGAGAACTGGGAGGCGCTCAAACTGCGCAAGAAGAAGCGCAAGAGCGGCACGCTGGGCGGCGTGCCCCGTTCGCTGCCGGCGATGGTCAAGGCCTACCGCGTGGGCGAAAAGGCCGCCGCGACGGGCTTCGACTGGGAGCGCCGCGAGGATGTCTGGGCCAAGGTCAAGGAGGAGACCGCCGAGGTCGAGGCCGAAATCAACTCGAAAGACCACGAACGGCTCGAGGGCGAGTTCGGCGACCTCTTCTTCGCGCTCATCAACGCCTGCCGTCTCTACGGCGTCGACCCCGAGGCGGCGCTCGAACGGACGAACAAGAAGTTCATCCGCCGCTTCAACTACATGGAGGAGCACGCCGCCGCCGAGGGCCACATGCTGCACGACATGACCCTCGACCAGATGGAGGCGCTCTGGCAGCAGGCCAAGAAGGAGGAGTAGTCCGCTACCCTGCCCGATGCGGCCGGGCCGCCCCCCTCCGAAAGACATGAAACGAAACACGTATACAAAAACGACATTTTCAATATGGCACTGATTCGAAAAGTACGCGGGCACGAGCCCGTCATTGGCGAGAACACCTTTGTGGCCGAGACGGCCGTCATCCTGGGCGATGTGACCATCGGTCACGACTGCTCGATTTGGTACAACACCGTGCTGCGCGGCGATGTGAACAAAATCGTCATCGGCGACCGTACGAACATCCAGGACGGTGTGGTGCTCCACACGATTTACGACAAGGCGAAGCACCCCTCGCAGACCATCATCGGCAACGACGTCTCGGTGGGTCACAACGCAACCATCCACGGAGCCATCATCGAGGACAACTGCCTCATTGGCATGGGCTCCACCATCCTCGACAATGCCCACGTCCCCTCGGGCTGCATCATTGCGGCCAATGCGCTGGTGCTCTCCAACGCCCAGCTGGAGCCCAACTCGGTCTACGCCGGTGTCCCGGCCCGCAAGGTCAAGGAGGTGACGCCCGAGCAGCGTGACGAAATCATCCGCCGGACGGCCCACGACTACATGCTCTATGCGTCGTGGTACACGAAGGAGGAGTAACCCCGCAGACGGAACGACATGGGGCTCCATCCGAAATATTCGGCCGTGATTCTCAACCTGCTGGTTGCTGTGGCAATCAGCCTGGTGGTCAATTTCTCCTACCTGCTGCTCTATCTGGTCGACCAGCGCGAACTCGGCAAGCCGCAGCCCGGCAAGGCGCGGATTGTCGAGCGGCGCGAGACCGGACGGCTCTCGGTGAGCCCCGACGGACACGGCTATCTGGTCTATGAAAACGGCGACAGCGTCTACGTGCCGCAGACGCGCATCCGGAGGCTCGGGCTCGAAGACGGCGACCGCATCGTCGCCGACCTCTCCGTCCGGGGACGCGAGGGGGGCCATCCCCTCATCTCCGACATCCGCTACCGCAACGGCGTGGAGTTCGACTACAGCGCGCTGTTCAACCGGCCGTCGCGGACGGTCGAGATGCTGCTCCAGCTGCTCTACTACCTGGTCGTGTCGTTCATCCTGCTCTCGATTCTCACCTCGGCCCGTCACCGCTACACCTCGCGCGGCTTTGTCAAACGCTCGCTCTGGTGCCTCGTGGCGGCGGTGCTGCTCTACCTGATTGCCCCCGTCACGCAATGGCATACGGGGCGCATCATGTTCAACTTCATGAGCGGGCGGATGCTCGACTACCTGCTGCTGCTCAAGTGTTCGTTCGCCGTGGTGGTCTCGGTGCTCTACGGCCGCATCTACGTGCTCATCTCGCAGCGGCAGGCCGTCGTGCTGGAGAACGAACGGCTGAAGAACGAGAATCTGACGACGCGCTACAACATGCTCGTTGGTCAAATCAACCCCCACTTCTTTTTCAACTCGCTCAACTCGCTGGCCATGCTCGTGCGCGAACGCGACGGAGAGAAGGCGCTGACCTACATCGACCAGCTCTCCTATACGTTCCGCTACATCATCCAGAACGGTCAGAGCACGCTCGTGCCGCTGAGCGAGGAGCTGCGGTTTGCCGAGGCATACGGCTATCTGTTCAAAATCCGCTATGCCGACAAGCTCTTCTTCGATGTCGACGTGGCCGACGAGTACCGCTCGTGGCTGCTGCCGGCCCTCTCGCTGCAGCCGCTCATCGGCAATGCCGTCAAGCACAACGCCATCACGCGCAACCGACCCTTCCACATCTCCATCCGCACCGAAGGGAGCGTGCTGGTGGTGTCGAATCCCCGCATCCCGAAGCTCGAGCAGGAGCCCTCGACGGGCATCGGTCTGCGCAACCTGCGCAGCCGCTGGATGCTCATCACGGGGAGCGACATCGAAATCATCGAGACCGAAGCGGAGTTCACCGTGCGTCTGCCGCTCCGCAAAAACGAGACAAAGGCATGAAAACACTCATCATCGAAGACGAAACCGCCGCGGCACGCAATCTGGAGGCGATTCTTGCCGACATCGAGCCCGACGCCGAGGTGCTGGGTGTGCTGGAGAGCGTGAGCGAGAGCGTCGAGTGGCTGCGCACGCATCCGTCGCCCGACCTGCTCTTCATGGACATCCACCTGGCCGACGGCGACTCGTTCCGGATTTTCGAGGCGGTCGAAGTGACCGCTCCGGTGGTCTTCACTACGGCCTACGACCGCTATGCGCTCGAGGCCTTCAAGGTCAACAGCATCGACTACCTGCTCAAGCCGCTCAACGAGCGGGACGTCCGCCGGGCGCTCGACAAGCTGCGCCGGCTGACGGGCGACGAGCGCCGCGCCTACGGCTCGCGTGTGCAGCGGATGGCTGACCAGCGGCGCGAGGATGTCTTCCTGGTTCATGTCCGCGACCGCATCATCCCGTTGCGTCGCGAGGAGATAGCCTTCTGCTACACCTCCAACGAGCGGGTCACGGCCCATACGTTCGGCGGCGAGGTCTACACGCTCGACAGGACGCTCGAGGCGCTGCAGGCGCAGCTGCCCGGTGACAACTTCTTCCGGGCCAACCGCCAGTTCATCGTGGCACGCCGCGCCGTGAAGGACATCGTCGTCTGGTTCGGCAGCCGGCTGGCGCTCAACCTGCAGGTGGAGACCCCCGAGCGAATCATCATCTCGAAGGCCCGCGTGCCTGAATTCAAGGCGTGGCTCACGTCGGCTCACCCCGCCGGGTAGTCGTTTTGCCGGCGCAAAAAGGCGTTTGACCAGCTGCCCTGCCCTCAATCTTTCACTCTGGCCCTACCTTTGCACTGTGACGAACACGGAAACAGTAACCGGCCGCACGGCGGCCCCAAAAAACAAAGGAACCATGAAAAAGAGATTATTTGCAGCCCTCGCAGCAGTTTGCATGCTGGCCGGCACGAGCGCATTCGCGCAGCAGACCGAAGCTCCCCGCACCAAGGCCAAGCAGCGCCCCACTCCCGAGCAGATGGCTCAGCGCATGAGTGACCGCATGGCCCAGCGCTACGAGCTGACCGATGCCCAGAAGCAGCAGGTCTACTACCTGAGCCTGCAGCAGGTGCAGAGCATGCAGGAGCACCGCCGTCAGATGGTGGCCGAGCGCAAGGCCGCCGACGAGAAGATGAAGGGCATCCTCACCGAGAAGCAGTACAAGCAGTGGAAGGAGGACCAGGCCAAGATGATGCGTTCGGCCAAGCACGACCGCGGTGCGAAGCATGCCGGGAAGCATCATGGCGACAAAAAGTAGCTCTTCGGAGGAAAATCCTCGTCGATGACGCCTTCTGCGTCGTACGAAAAGAGGTGTCGGCAGTCGGCTGACACCTCTTTTTTGTCGTTTCACCCCCGCGGGATGGGAAATCCGAAATAAAAGCGTTAATTTCGCATGCGATACGTGCAAACGACGCAAAATAGAAATACTCGAACCTCTACACACAAACATGAAAAGAATCATACTGACCTTACTGTCGAGCCTCCTTGCGGTAGCGGCCTTTGCCCAGAAGGGAAGCGTCACGGCGACGATTGTCGATGCCGAGACGGGCGAAACCATCCCGGGCGCCGTGCTGCAGGTCTCTCCGACGAAGTCTCCCGATACGAAGAGCTTTTTTACATCGGGCTACAAGGGTGCGGTGACCATTTCGGGGCTCTCCTACGGGGAGTACAGTGTCGAAGTCTCCTTCCTGGGTTATAATAACGAAACGCGTACGTTCACCGTCTCGTCGGCGCGCCAGAGTCTGGGCGAAATCGCGCTGAAGGCCGGTGTGCAGATTGCCACGGTGGTCAAGGAGGCGAAGGCGCTCCGGACCTCGCAACGGGGCGATACGCTGAGCTACAACGCCAGCGCCTTCAAGGTCGCGACCGATGCCGACGTCGAGGGTCTGCTCAAGAAGATGCCCGGTATCACGATTTCCGACGGCGCGGTCGAGGCCCAGGGCGAGGAGGTGCAGAAAATCTTCGTCGACGGCAAGGAGTTTTTCGGCGAGGATGTCACGACGGCCATCAAGTCGCTGCCGGCCGAGGCCGTGAAGAGCATCGAGGTCTTCGACAAGCTGAGCGATGCGGCCGAATTCTCGGGCATGGACGACGGCGAGGGCTACAAGGCCATCAACATCGTGACGCACGAGAACATGCGTCAGGGCCAGTTCGGCAAGTTCTACGGCGGCTATGGATATGAACCCGACGCCCAGACCGGCACCTCGCACAAGTACATCATCGGCGGCAACGCCAACATCTTCAGCGGCGACAGCCGTGTCTCCGTCATCGGCCTGTTCAACAACGTCAACCAGCAGAACTTCTCGTTCGAGGATATCCTCGGCGTCTCGGGTTCGACGGGCGGCGGCGGTCCCCGTCGGGGCGTGGGCCAGTACATGGTGCGCCCTCAACCGGGTGTCGCGCGGGTTAATGCCATCGGCGTGAACTACTCCGACACGTGGGGCAAGCGCGACCAGGTCTCGTTCCAGGGCAGCTACTTCTTCAACAATACCCGCACCATCAACCATGCGACGACCGACAAGTGGTACGAGGCTCCCATGCCGCTCGATACCCTCGCGACGCGCGGCTACTCCAACACGCTGGGCAACAACCACCGCTTCAACGCCCGCATCGAGTGGAAAATCTCGGAGAACCAGAACCTGATGATTCGTCCGGGCTTCAGCTATCAGGCCAATGACCCCTACAGCTGGACGCGCGGCTGGCAGTACGGAGCTCCGGCCGACGGCGGCAGCGGATACAGCTATACGAACAACCTCGAGGATGCGACGCGTCAGGGCTACAATGCCCGCCTGTCGGCCGTCTACCGGGCCAAACTGGGCAAGGCGGGCCGTACGATTACGCTCGACGGCAGCGCCAACTATTCGAGCCGTACGGACGATGCGGACTCCTATTCGAACGTGCTGCCCACCAGCGACATCCGTCCCGAGGTGGACCCCGAAACCGGGGAGTGGAATCCCGACGACTACATGCGTCTGCGCTATCTGCGCGACGAAGCCCCTTCGAGCAGCTACCGCCTGCGTGCGAACTTCACCTATACGGAGCCCATCTCCAAGATTTCGCAGCTGAGCCTCCAGTACCGCTTCAAGTACGACTTTCAGGAACGCGACAAACGCTCCTATGCGGGCTATACGCTGGATGACCTCGAGTTTGATAGCGACCTTTCAAACTCCTACGAGAGCGGTTACCAGACCCATGCCGTCGGCCCGGGCTTCCGTCTGGCCAAGGAGCGCAACACGCTGGTGGCCAACGTCTACTACCAGCGTTCGATGCTCGACGGACAGGTGATTCACGGGCAGAGCGACAAAATCAGCCACGGGTACGACAACGTGACCTACTTCCTGATGGGTCAGTTCAACTTCAACCGCGAGAACTCGCTGCGCATGTTCATCTCCTCCTATACGGACAACCCCCAGATTACCTCGCTGCAGAACGTGCCCGACGTGACGGATGCGCAGAACATCACCAACGGTAACCCCGACCTCAATCCGTCGTACAACCACCGCATCCGGCTTCACTACGTCAATTCGAACGTGACGAAGGGGCGCACCTTCATGTGGATGTTCATGATGAACGCCACGCAGGACTACAACGCCACGCACATGGTCGCCTCGCCGGGTACCATCACCCTCAACGGCCAGAGCTATACGCCCAACTACTACTCGCGTCCGGTCAACATGGACGGCTACTGGAACCTGCGCACCCACCTGAGCTACGGCTTCCCCATCGGTTTCCTGAAGAGCAACTTCAACGTGATGGCGGGTCTGACCTATACGCTCACGCCGAGCATGCTGGGCGGCGTGGTGCAGAACGACGGCTCGATTACGGGCGGTTCGCGCAACGATACGAGCACTATAGGCTACGACTTCAACGCCGTGCTGGGCAGCAACATTTCGGAGAACGTCGACTTCACGCTCGGTTGGAACGGAACCTATTCCGAGGCGACCAACTCGCTGGTTGAGGGGGGCTCGAAGAACCGCTACTTCAACCACTCGGCCATTGGCAACATGAAGTTTGTCCTGCCGCTCGGCTTCACCTTCACGGCAGCGGTCTCCTATACGCAGTACCTCGGTTTCACGAACGACTACAACGACTCGTTCCTGCTCTGCAACGCCTACATCGGCAAGAAGGTCTTCCGCAACCAGCGCGGCGAGATAAGCGTCGGTGTGAACGACATCTTCAACCAGAACAAGGCCTTCGTCCGTACGGTGGGCTCGGGCTGGACGCAGAACGCCACCAACAGCGTCATCGGGCGCTACTTCATGGTGCAGTTCACCTACAACCTGCGTCGCTTCGGCAAGAAGGGCTCGCGCAACATCCAGGATTACGAAGGTGTCGAGCAGCCGCGCCGCCGCGGTCCGGGCATGATGCCCCCTCCCCCGCCGGGATTCCATTGACGGCCGGGGCGCGCACCTGAAAAGAACGGGCGGGAAAGGTTTGTGAACCTTTCCCGCCCGTCGTTTGTTGTCCGTGGGGCGGTTACTCGCCGAGCGTGCGGCGCGTGTCCTCCATGAACCGCTCGTATTGCGCCCGGACGGCGGGTGCCATCGGGAGCGTGTCGCCCACCTCGGGCGGCACAATCCGGTAGCCGGGGTGCAGCACCCAGACGGGAACGGGCCTTGCCGTGTAGCTCATGCGGCCCGAGGGGCGGCGCGTTGCCGTCACCTCGGCCATCAGCCCGCCGTCGGAGTAGCGCCAGCGCTGGTTCGAGACGAAGTTGCCCAGCGAGTAGAAGACGGCGTGGAGCGAATCGGCCCGGAAGGGCTGCACCACGTGGGGGTGGCTCCCGATGATGATGTCGGCGCCGTGGCGGCGCAGCAGGTCGGCCAGGTGGCGCTGCGAGCCGTTCTCGCGCCGTTCGTACTCCACGCCCCAGTGGATGCAGACAATCGTGCAGTCGACCGAGTCGCGGCGCACGCGTTCGAGGTCGCGCACCATGAGGGCCGAGTCGATGCGGTTGACGATAACCCCTTTGGGAACGGGATTCCCGTTGGTCGAATAGGTGTAGTTGAGCAGGGCGAAGCGGATGCCGCGCCGCTCGAAGAGGAGCGGGTTGCGCGCCACAAAGTCGATGCTGTCGGCGAAGACCCCCGTATGGCGGATGCCGCAGCGCTCCAGCTCGCGGGCCGTGCGGCGGATGCCCCTTTCACCGGCGTCGCAGCAGTGGTTGTTGGCCAGCACGGCCATGTCGACCCCCGCGTCGCGCAGCGCATCGGCCATCGAGGCCGGCGTGCGGAAGCAGGGATAGCCCGAGAAGGGGGGCTCGGGAGAGAGCGTCGTCTCGAGGTTGACAATCACGGCGTCGGCCTCGGCGAAGCGGGGCTTGAGGTAGGAGAAGACGGGACGGAAGTCGTATTGTCCGTCGGCCGTGCGGGCGGCGGTGAGCTGCGGTGTGTGGGCCATCACGTCACCGGCAAAGAGCAGACGCACGCGGACGGGACGGGCCTCGGACGGTGCCGTTGCCGCGTCGGCCGCCGCGCCGTTTTGAGTCGGTGTCGCGCATCCGGCCAGCACTGCCGTGCAGCAGAGTGCGGCCACCCAGCGGCGAAGCCCCGAAAGGTGCCGCACGCGGGGTTGCATCCGGATGTCGGTCGCAGTCCGGGTGCTGTTGTGCCGAGCCGGGTGCGGCGTGACAATGTGGCGTGTTCCGGCCTGTTGCCGTGCAGCGAGGCGCGGCCTTGCGGCCGGGAAAATGTGCAGCGGGTGTTTCATGGATGAGGGTCAGAAGTTGTATTGGACCTGCAGGCTTACCCGGTTGGCCGCCCCTGCGGCTCCGTCCATGTTCCGGCGCGTGCCGTGGAGGTATTCGGCGGCAACGCGGCAGAGCGGCGTCAGCGTGCAGAAGATGTTGCAGAAGATGTACTGCCCCTGCCGGTATCGGTCGGCCGGGAGGGGGCCGTTCTCATGCTCGACGCGGACGGTCGAGTAGCCGCCCGTGACGGAGAGGCGCTTCGAGAGGTCGGCCTGCAGGGCTGCCTGTCCGCCCCACGTGGGAATGGTCCGCATGCGGTCGGGATTTGCGGGGTCGGGTGCGAAGTCGAGCCCCGAACCAATCAGGTCGAGGATGTAGGGGGTGATGCCGCGGCCGTAGACACCGTTGAAGAAGAGGCGCAGGGGGCGTCCCATGCGGATGGTGCCGCTCAGCTGGGCGCCCCACCCCGGCAGCGAGGTGTTGTTGCCCGTGCGCAGGTTGTGCAGGTAGAGGTTGCGGACGATGCCCGTGGCGCGGATGTGGCTGCTGCGGTCTGGACCCCAGGCATAGAGCAGGTAGAACGGGAAGTCGGGCATGCGCTGCGGAATCGGGGCGAAGCTGTCGTTGTAGGTGCCGCTCACCCGCGGAAGTTCGCACGCCAGGCCGAAGCGCATGTGGTTGCGGGCGAAGTCGACCTCGTAGCGGAGCACCGTCGCGAAGTCGAAACTGTAGGCGTTGGGGCACTGGAAGTCGATGGTCGTCGGGGCGGCCTGCAGGTCGCAGAAGGTCGTCACGTCGCGTCCCAGCGTGAAGCCCAGTGCCGAGACGTGGGCCGTGCGGATGCGGGGCGTGTAGCTGCCCGGCGCGCCGCCGCGGAAGTCGGCGTCGATGGTAATCGTCACGGGGCCCAGCTTCGGGGAGCGTGCCACGGCCTTCATGATGATGTGCGACGTGGAGGCATCCATCGAGATTTTCTGGCGGGAGGCGTAGTTGCCCGGAACGGGGATTTCATAGGGAATGAAGTCGATACTGTTGACCACGCCCTTGAAGTCGTAGCTGCCGCGCACGATGAGCGAACCGCCGAACGAAAAGGTGAAGCGTTGGTTGGGCGACGTATAGCTCACGAGGGCCTTTTCGGCCTGCTGGAATCCGGCATGCTGCGTCTCCGTATAGTCGGCAAGGGGCTCCTCGGCCGGCGGAGCTGTCCAGTGTAGCTGTGTTGTATCCGTTCGGCCGGGCGGCATATCCCGTACGGCGGAAGTCTCCTCCGCATGCGGCATTTCACCCATGGAGGGCCGCTCCGGCGACGGAGGAGCTCCGTAGCCGGTCAGCACCGCTGCACAGCAGAGTGCCGAGGTCCACATGCGGAGTCTCATGAGCGTCGGCGTTTCGGGTTTTCGGGAAACCAGCCGCGGGCAACCCGCTTGCGCTGCTCGAACAGCTCGCCGATGCTCCAGAGCGAGGAGGCGCCCCAGACGGCCAGCAGCGTCGACCAGAGGATGTGGCGGATGGCGATGGAGGCGGCAATGGCGGCGAGGCCCATCACGAGGAAGACCCACCAGCAGCGCGTGCCGAAGTGGTATTCGCCCTTGATGACCAGCGGATGGAAGAGTCCGATGATGAGGAAGGTCGCGATGCCGATGACGAGCCCCGTGAGGTTGTAGTGCGAAAGAAATTCCATAGGCTGAAACGGACGCACCGTATGGGGCGCGCTGTGTCAAAGATACGATAAAACCCCGAACCGAACAAGCAAAGCGGCGGAGAACTCCCGCAGGAGTCTCCGCCGCACGGTTCCGCAGTCGGACGGAACCTTAGAAGTTGTACTGTACCAGCAGGTTCATCCGGTTGGCCGTTCCTTCGATGCCGTCCATGTTCTCGCGCGAACCGCGGAGGTATTCGGCAGCGATGCGGCAGCGCGGCGTCAGTGCGTAGAAGATGTTGCCGAAGATGTACTGCCCCTGGCTGTACTCGTTGGCCGAGATGTAGCCGTTCTCCTTCTCGACGTGGACGGTCGAGTAGCCGCCCGTGACGAAGAGACGCTTCGAGAGGTTAATCTGCAGCGCGGCCTGCCAGCCCCACATGGGCATTGTCTGCATCTTGGCGGGGTTCTCGGGGTCGGGTGCAAAGTCGAGGCCCGAGCCGGTCAGGTCCTGTATGTAGGGGGTGATGCCCTCGCCGTAGACGCCGTTGAAGAAGAGGCGGAACGGACGGCCCATGCGGATGGTACCGCTCAGCTGGGCGCCCCAGCCCAGACGCGAGGTGTTGTTGCCCGTGCGCAGGTTGTGCATGTAGAGGTTGCGGATGACGCCCGTGGCACGGATGTGGCTGCTGCGGTCGGCGCCCCAGGCGTACTGCAGGTACATCGGGAAGTCGGGCATGCGCTGCGGAATCGGGGCGAAGTAGTCGTTGTAGGTGCCGCTCACGTTCGGAAGCTCGCACGCCACGCCGAAGCGCATGTGGTCGCGGGCGAAGTCAACCTCGTAGCGGGCCACCGTGGCGAAGTTGAAGTTGTAGGCGTTGGGACCCTGGAAGTCGATGGTCGTCGGGGCGGCCTGCAGGTCGCAGAAGGTCGTCACGTCGTGGCCCAGCGTGAAGCCCAGCGCCGAAACGTAGGCCGAACGCAGCCGGGGCGTGTAGCTGCCCGGCGCGCCGCCGCGGAAGTCGGCGTCGATGAAGATGACCACGCGTCCGAGGGCTCCCGAATGGGCGATGGCCTTCATGAAGAGGCGCGACGTGGAGGCGTCCATCGAGATTTTCTGGCGGGTGTCGTAGTTGCCCGGAACGGGGATGTCGTAGGGCACGAAGTCGGTGTTGTTGACCACACCCTTGAAGTCATAGCTGCCGCGTAGGGCAATCGAGCCGCCGAGCGAGAAGGAGAAGCTGTTGTTGCGCGTCGTGAAGACGAACTGCGGCTTCTCGGCCTGCTGGAATCCGGTGCGGTGGGTCTCCATGTAGTCGTTGATGGCGTTGTCGACGGCCGCCTGGTTCATGGCCGCGAGCCTCTGCGCCGCGCCGCAGCATTCGTAGACGGTGTCCACCTCGCGTGCCGAGACCAGATAGACCGTCGGTGCGTACTTCTCGCTGCGGGCGTTGCCGCGGTAGCGTTGCGCCGTCGCAGAGGTTGCGAGCAGCAAGGTTGCAATCAAAAGTTGGAATGTTTTTTTCATAAGCCGAATAGATTAAAAAAGATGTTTACTTGTTCAACATGGCTGTTTCGGAGAGCAATCCGTTCATTTACCGCCGAATCAAGCAAGGAGTATGCCAAAAGCCGCCGGAAGGCGCTGCGATGGCCTGTGTGCGTGCGCTGGCCGATGCAGGGGGCGTTGGAGCGTAATCGGAGTATAATCGGACCGGAATCGGGAGCGGGACGGAAAACCGCGTCGTGCATTTGTGCCGGCCCGCTCCTTTTCGTATCTTTGCAGCGTATCGCCCTCCGGACCCGACGGAGGCTGCAATCTTTTATAAATAGGTATGCTGATAACCGTAACCTTTCTGCTGACGCTCGGCACGATTGCCGCCGATATCTTCGTGTGGCTCCGGCGTGTGCGGCGCAGCGGCTCCGTCCTGCGTCGGCGGCTCTTTGCCGCGTGGTGCATTCTTTCGGACCTGCTTCCCTTTGCCATTGCCGTTGTCAACTGGACGAGCAGCGACAATACTACCCCGGTGATGTCCTTTTCGATGTGGTGCTTCTGGCTCTACCTGCTGCTGGTGCTGCCGCGTCTGCTCTACTACGTATTCCGCCTCTGCCGGCTGCCGCGCGTGGGTGCGGTTGCGGGCGTGGCGCTTGCGGCAGCACTCGTATGGGGCGCTACTTACGGACGCACCACGCTGGTCGTCAACCGGGTGGCGGTGCGGTCGGAGCGGCTGCCGGCATCGTTCGACGGCTTCCGCGTGGCGCAGTTCTCCGACGTGCATGTGGGGTCGATGGTGCATCCCGAACGGGAACTACGCCGATTGGTGGCGGCACTCAACGCCCTGCAGCCCGATGTGGTGCTCTTCTGCGGCGATTTGGTCAACATCCGCTCCACGGAGCTGACCGACAGCGTGCGGAGGATTCTCTCCGGGCTGAAGGCCCCCTGCGGCGTCTACTCCGTCACGGGCAACCACGACGTGGGGGTCTACATCCGCAACACGCTCTCGCTGCCGGCGGACGAGAATCTGCGTCGTCTGGTGGCGGCCCAGCGCTCCATGGGCTGGTACGTGCTTGAGGATACGACGGCCTACCTCGTCCGCGGAGGGGACAGCATCGCCCTGACGGGCATCTCGTTCGACAAGGAGCTGCAGGAGTTCCGCCACTCGTTCCACCTCCCGACGCTCGACCTCTCGGATGCCTACCGCGGCGTTCCCGATTCGCTCTTCAACATCACGCTGAGCCATCTGCCCCAGCTCTGGCCCAACATCACGGCGCTCGGCCGCGGCGATTTGACCCTCTCGGGCCATGTCCACAGCATGCAGCTCCAGCTGCACCTCTTCGGCCGCCGCTATTCGCCCGCGCAGTGGCTCTACGACCGCTGGAGCGGCCGCTACGACTGCCCGGGCAGCACGCTCTACATCAACGACGGCATCGGCTATGTCGGGTACCCGATGCGTCTGGGTGCCTATCCCGAAATTACCCTTTTCACCCTCACGCGATGAACATCTACGCATCTGTTGCCGTCACGGCCGACGGCTATATGGACGACGCCTCGCCGGAGCGTCTCATCATCTCGACGCCGGAGGACTTCATGGAGGTGCAGCGCCTCCGTGCCGCCTGCGACGCCATTCTGGTCGGCGCCGAGACCCTGCGCCGCGACAACCCGTCGCTGCTCGTGCGCGACGAGTCGCTGCGCGCCCGGCGCCGCGCCGAGGGCCGTCCGGAGGATATCGACAAGGTGACCTTCACCGCCTCGGGGCGGTTAGACCCCTCGATGAACTTCTTCACGCAGGGCGCCGGCCGCAAGTTCGTCTTCTCCACGCGGCCGCTGCCCCAACTGGCCGGGGTGGCCGAGGTCGTCGTCCCGGAGGAGCCGCTCACGGCGCAGCTGCTCGTCACCGAGCTTGAGAAGCGCGGCATCGAGCGGCTCCTTGTCGAGGGCGGTCCCCGCACGCTGCGCCTCTTCGCCCGTGCGGGGCTGATTGACACGCTGCGGCTGGCTGTCAACCGCAGCATGCGGCTCGGCGTGGAGGCCGACGCGCCCCGTCTCTGCTTCGACGAGGGGTATCTCGACGTGCCGCACACCGATGCGATGCTGGACGACCGGATGGAAATCCGGACGTGGCGGTTCCATCCCAACACGCGCGAGGAGGACCTCTGCCTGCTGCGCCGGGCCATCGAGCTGAGCCTCCAGTCGCCCCCCAGTCCCACCTCGTACCGGGTCGGGGCCGTGGTCCGCACCGCGCGGGGCGAACTCTTCACGGGTTATACCCACGAAACATCGCCGACGCACCACGCCGAGCAGGAGGCTGTCGCCAAGGCGCTGGCGGCGGGCGCCGAACTGCGCGGGGCGGCCATGTACTCTTCGATGGAGCCCTGCTCGCGCCGCAGCAGCGAGCCCGAGAGTTGCTCGACCATGATGCTGCGGCTGGGCTTTGCGCGGGCGGTCTTCGCCCTCTACGAGCCCGACCGCTTCGTCTGCTGCCGCGGCGCGCTCAATCTGCGCGAGGGGGGTGTCGACGTGCGCGCCTACCCTTCGCTCGGCGGCGAGGTGCTCGCTGTCAATGCCCATCTTTTCCATTGAATGTTGCGGCTGGTCCCCGAGGGTTGGAAAAACGGGCCTTTTTATGCACCCTTTATACCTAATATTGGTCTAAATAACCTTTTCGGCGGACAACTTTGCGGGAATACGTTTATATTTGCCGCAAAAGTTGTTTCGTCATGAAAATCGCACCCCGGATTTTAGCTGCCGCTCTGCTCCTGTCGGGCCTTTCGGCCTACGGGCAGCAGGCCAAGCAGACGCTTTCGTTCGACGAGGCGCTCGCTGCGGCTCTTCAGAATAACCCGGCGCTCGAGGCGGCCGTCTACGAGGAGAAGGCCGCCATGCAGGAGCGCCGCGCGGCCATCGGTCTGCGCATGCCCCAAATCAACCTCTCGGGCGCCTATGCCTATCTGGGCAAGGACATCGGACTGGACCTCAACGACAAGAAGGGAGCCCTGAAGGGGGCTGCAGAGACCATCCTCGGCAGTGGCGTGGTGCCGCCCGAGATGATACCCACCATCAGCGGACTCATCAACCCCCTGTTCAGTGCCGACTGGAAGCTGACGCTGCAGGACCGCAGCCTGGGATTCATCGGCGGCGAGGTGACCCTCCCGCTCTATCTGGGCGGCAAAATCAATACGGCCAACCGCGCGGCCCGCATCAACGAACAGACGGCCGTCGAGCAGAGCAACCAGACGCGCAACGCGCTGGTTTCGGAGCTCGTCGAGCGCTACTTCGGTCTGACGCTGGCGCGGCAGGTGGTCGAGGTGCGGCAGCAGGTGGTCGACGGCGTAAGGCGCCATCTGGAGGATGCCGAGGCGCTCGAGAAGAGCGGCATGATTGCCCACAGCGAGCTGCTCTACGTGCAGTTCAAGATGACCGAAGCGGAACGCGAATTGCAGAATGCGCGGCTGCAGGCCGAGACGGTTGCCTCGGCGCTCAACAACACGCTGGGCGAGGAGACCGCATGCCAGCCCGTGACCTCGATGTTTATCCTCGACGAGCTGGAGGGGGTCGCCTACTACCAGGACCTGGCCCGGAAGTACAGCCCGCTGCTCAACCAGGTGTCGCTCAAGCGGAAGCTGGCCGAGGAGGGGGTGAAGCTCCAGCGTTCGGCCTTCCTGCCGCAGGTGGCGGCCATGGGCGGCGCCATGTTCTACAACTACCAGGTCTCGGGGCTCGTGCCGCGCTGGGCCGTGGGCGTGGGGGTCAACTTCAAGCTCTTCGACGGTCTGAACCGCGAATACAAGTACTCCGCCGCGCGCCATACGGCCCGCCGCGTCGGGGCGCTCGAGCAGAAGGCCGGGCAGGATATCGCCGTGCTGGTCGAGAAGCTCTACAACCAGATGGAGAACTACCGCAACCAGATGGCCTCCATCGACGCCTCGCTGGACTTCGCCTCGGAGTACCTCAAGGTGCAGAACGCCGCCTTCCTGGCCGGAATGGCCTCCTCGTCGGAGCTCATCGACGCCGAACTCAACCTCGCGAAGGTGCGCACCGAGCGGCTGCAGGCTGCCTACAACTACGACCTGATGCTGGCCCGGCTGCTTGAGGCGGCGGGCGTCAGCGACGAGTTCGCGAGCTACATCCGCCGTCCGGATGCCCGTCAGGTGCTCTTCGTCCGTGAAAAATAAAAGCCATACGATATGAAGAAGAATTACGTCATCGGAATCATTGCCGCCGCCGTGGTCATCATCGCCTCGGTGCTGCTCATCAGCTGGTACATCACCCGCAAGACCCCCACGCTGATTCAGGGTACGGTCGAGTGCACCACCTACAAGGCCTCGTCGAAGGTCCCGGGAAGGATTGTCGACATGCTGGTCGAGGAGGGTGACTCGGTGGCCCTCGGACAGCTGCTCTATACCCTCTCGACGCCCGAGCTCGACGCCAAGCTGCGTCAGGCCGAGGCGGTCCGCAGTGCCGCTTCGGCAATGGACCAGGCGGCCATTGCCGGTGCGCGCGTGCAGCAGATTGAGGCCGCGATGAACATGTGGCAGAAGGCTCAGGCCGGGCTGGAACTGGCCCGCAAGACCTACGAGCGGGTGAAGGGCCTCTACGAGCAGGGCGTCCTCCCGGCCCAGAAGCTCGACGAGGCGACGGCCAACTTCCACGCCATGGAGGCGACGGCACAGGCCGCCAAGGCGCAGTACGACATGGCGGCCGACGGTGCCCGCAAGGAGGAGAAGGAGGCTGCGGCGGCCCGCGTCCGTCAGGCCGAGGGGGCCGTGAGCGAGGTGGAGTCCTACATCAGCGACGCGATGGTCTATTCGCCCGTTGCGGGCGAGGTCTCGACGATTGTCGCCGAGCAGGGCGAGCTGGTCGGAAGCGGCTACCCCGTGGTGGCGATTCTCGACATGAGCGACATGTGGGTCACCTTCAACATCCGCGAAACGCTCCTGCCCCGCATCCGGATGGGGACGCGCATGCAGGGCTACGTTCCGGCGCTCGACCGTACGCTGACCTTCCGCGTGAGCTACATCGCCCCGCAGGCCGACTTTGCGACCTGGGCCGCAACGCGTACGCAGGGCGGCTTCGACATCCGCACCTTCGCCATCAAGGCCCGTCCCGAGGGGGAGACCTCGGGGCTGCGTCCCGGCATGAGCGTTCTGGTCGACTGGGATAAAATCGAGTAGTCATGCCGTCGCTGCTGCACCATACGGCCGCCGTGCTGCGGCGCGAGCTGGGAAGAATCGCCCGTCAGCCCATGTATGTGGTGCTGATGCTGCTTCTGCCCGTGCTCTCCTTCTCGTTCTTTGCGCTGCTCTTCGAAAAGGGGGTGGCGCACGACATCCCCATCGCCGTATTCGACGAGGACGGAACGACGCTCTCGCGCAAAATCGTCGACATGATTGACGCGACGCCGACGGCACTGGTGGCCTACGAGGTGCAGGACATGCCGCAGGCCGAGCGGCTCATGCGCGAGGGGCGCATCATGGCCATCGTGCAGGTGCCCGACTTCTTCGAGAAGAACATCCTGAGCAACCGCCAGACCCACGTCGAGGCCTACATCACGGGTACGAACATCACGGTCAACGGCCTGCTCGCACGCGACATCCAGACCGCCGTGACCACCTTCTCGGCCGGCATCCAGCTCCAGCTGCTCACCAAGCAGGGGCTGACCGACCGCCAGGCCATGGCGCAGCTGATGCCCGTACGCTTCAGCAAGCACGTGCTCTTCAACCCCTACACGAACTACGGCTACTACCTCTCGCCGAGCTTCATGCCGATGATGCTGCTCATCTTCGTCATCATGACGACCATCTTCGCCGTGGGCACGGAGCTCAAGCGCGGCACGGCCGGCGAGTGGCTCGCAACGGGCGGAGACTCCGTTGCGGCGTCGGTGGCGGGCAAACTGCTCCCCATCACGGTGGTCATGTTCCTGGTGGCGATGGCCATGCTGTGCATCATCTTCAAGGTGGTGGGCGTGCCGCTCAACGGCTCGCTGTGGGTCATCCTGCTCGCCACGCTGCTCTTCATCGTCAGCTATCAGGCCATCGGACTCTTCATTGTCGCGCTGCTGAGCAACCTGCGCCTCTCGCTCTCCATCGGCGGCGGATACTCGGTGCTGGCCTTCACCTTCTCGGGACTGACCTTCCCCGTGATGGCCATGTGGCCGGCGATGCAGTACCTCAGCCGCCTGTTCCCGTTCACCTACTATACCGACATCTTCGTCGACCAGATGCTGCGGGGCGCCCCCGTCGTCTGCTCGCTGCCCGACCTGGGCTACATGTCGCTCTTTATTCTGTTACCGTTCCTCTGTCGCCGGCGTCTGCGCCGCATCTGCACGGAGGAGAAATTCTGGGGGAGACTTTGACATGACGCGCCTTTCACGACAAATACGCTCCTACTGGCACCAACTGCTCGTCGTCATGCGCAACGAGTACCGCACCATCTTCACCGATGCGGGCGTGCTGCTCATTCTGGTGCTGGCCATCTTCATCTATGCGACGCTCTACTCGAGCGCCTATGGTGCGCAGGTGCTGCGCAACGTCCCGATTGGCGTGGTCGACGAGTGCCGCACGCCGACGAGCCGCAGCCTGATTGACCTCTTCAACGCGGGTCCGAACACCTATGTGGCCTACGAACCCACCGACATGGAGGCGGCGCGGCGGCTCTTCTTCGACCGCAAAATCTACGGCATCGTCTACATCCCCTCCGACTACGAACGGCATCTGCTCGGGGGCGAGCAGGCCAACGTGGCGATATACGTCGATGCCAGCTACTTCCTGATGTACCGCCAGGTCTTCCAGGAGGTGGTCACCTCCATCGGCGCCACGGGGGCGATGGTCGAGTTTCAGCGGCTGGTGGCCAAGGGGGCTAACATCCCGCAGGCGCAGGCCACCACGCAGCCCGTGATTTACGAGTCGCACAACCTCTTCAACCCCTATCTGGGCTACGGCACCTTCGTCATGCCGGCCATCATCATGGTGATTATCCAGCAGACGCTGCTCATCGGCATCGGCATGATTGGCGGCACGTGGCGCGAGTTCGGCCTCTACACGAAGCTCTGCCCCGAGGGGCGCTGCCGGCTCTCGACCCTGCCGGTCGTCATGGGCAAGGGGCTGGTCTACGCCAGCATCTACGCCGTGACGTCGCTCTACATCCTCGGACTGCACTACCGGCTGTTCCACTACCCGATGAACGGTGCGACGGGAACCCTCGTGCTCTTCATGGCAGCCTACCTGGCGGCCTGCATCGCCATGGGCATCGCCGTCTCGACCCTCTTCCGCTACCGCGAAAATTCGCTGCTGCTGTTGCTCTGGACCTCAATCCCCTTCCTCATGCTGAGCGGCGTTTCGTACCCCGCCGAGGCGATTCCCGGGTGGCTGCTCGACTTCGGGCGGATTCTCCCCTCGACGCACGGCGTCAATGGCTTCATCCGCATCCAGAGCATGGGGGCTTCGCTTGCGGAGGTGCTGCCCGAAATCAAGATGCTCTGCATCCTCACGCTGCTCTACGGCGGTCTGGCCTGCATCAGCACCCATCTGGTCATCGGACGCGAATGGCGCATGCAGCAGAAGCGGCGGAGCGATGCCGAAGAGCCCTGTTCGTGCGACGGCAGCGGTAGGTGATGCGGTCCGGCGGAGGGAGGCTGCTGCTTCCGTTCGGAAGGCCGGGACGGGCGCGACGGTCGACTCTCTCCTCTTCGGCTGGCTGGGACGGACGAGGCTGCCCGGCGGTTTAGTTAGATGGTTTAAATGGCTTCCGATAGTTTCGGACCGCACTATAAGTCCGACAAATAACGCTATCGGAAAAAACGATGGAATTTTTGTTGGAAGGATGCGGAATTTGCATACCTTTGCCTCAGACGAAAACCTCATTAAACAATACAACCATGAAAAGCATCAAGGGAACCAAGACCGAGCAGAATCTGCTCAAGGCATTTGCCGGCGAAAGCCAGGCCCGCAACCGCTACGTATTCTTTGCAAGCGTGGCCAAGAAGGAGGGCTACGAACAGATTGCAGGCGTCTTCACTGAGACGGCCGAGCAGGAGAAGGAGCATGCAAAGCGTTTCTTCAAATTCCTCGAGGGCGGCGAGGTGACCATCACCGCCTCCTACCCTGCCGGAAAAATCGGCACCACGCAGGAGAATCTGCTGGCTGCGGCCAAGGGCGAGAACGAGGAGTGGGACGTGCTCTACCCCGAGTTTGCCCGCGTGGCCGACGAGGAGGGCTTCCCCGAAATCGCCACGGCGTTCCGCATGATTGCAACTGTCGAGGCTGAGCATGAGAAGCGCTACCTGAAGCTGCTGAGCCGCCTGACCGACGGCAACTTCTTCAAGCGTGACGGCGAAATCTGGTGGCAGTGCCGCAACTGCGGTTATGTCTGCAAGGCTTCGGAGGCTCCGCAAATCTGCCCCTCCTGCAAGCATCCGCAGGCCTACTTCGAGCCCAAGAAGGAGAACTATTAGTCGGTTTACCGCCGCGACCGGGCCGTGACGGATAACCTGCAAGCCATCGCCCCGATGCCTCGAGCATCGGGGCGATTTCGTTTTGTTGGACGCGCGGGCGGAGGCGAGCGTGAGCTGTGGCCGGATGGATGGGCAGGGAAGACCGACAGAGAGCGGGCGGCGGACAGAAATTGCAGACGATTTCTACCGCCCGTGCGGCGGTGCGCGGGCGGAGGCATTCGGCGGCGAGAATATGCCGGCGGCAAGGGGCTTGCCCGGTGGATTCAGAACCCCGTCTGGGCGCTCTCGTGGTCCGTTCCTTGGGGCAGAACGGAGCGGGCAGGCGCCTCCGAGTGTTAAAATTATCGGCTTCGGTGCGGCGGAGGCGGATTCTCGGCGAAAAATTCGTATCTTTGTCGAATCATGCGAAACTAGTAAAACCCCAAATATGGCAGACGAAAAAATCATCTTCTCGATGGTGGGTGTGAGTAAGACCTTCACCAACCAGAAAAAAGTGCTGAACAACATCTACCTCTCCTTCTTCTACGGAGCCAAAATCGGCATCATCGGTCTGAACGGCGCCGGAAAGTCGACCCTCATGAAGATTATTGCCGGCATCGACAAGAACTTCCAGGGCGAGGTGGTCTTTTCGCCCGGCTATACGGTGGGCTATTTGGAGCAGGAGCCCAAGCTCGACGATACGAAGACCGTCCGCGAGGTGGTCGAAGAGGGGTGCGCCGCCACGGTAGCCCTGCTCAAGGAGTACGAGGATATTAACATGAAGCTCTGCGAGCCGATGGACGACGACGCGATGGCGCGCCTCATCGAGCGCCAGGGCGAGCTCTACGAGCAGATTGACCACGTGAACGGCTGGGAGTTGGACAGCGTGCTCGAGCGTGCGATGGACGCCCTGCGCTGCCCCGACCCCGACCAGTCGGTCAAGGTGCTTTCGGGCGGTGAGCGGCGCC
The DNA here is from genome assembly GCF_900290115.1 of Alistipes sp. Marseille-P5061. Lineage (GTDB taxonomy): Bacteria > Bacteroidota > Bacteroidia > Bacteroidales > Rikenellaceae > Alistipes > Alistipes excrementigallinarum. Next base: position 357,923 of record NZ_LT985748.1, on the reverse strand, counting down.
GCGTGGCGCTGTGCCGTCTGCTGCTGCAGCAGCCCGACGTGCTGCTGCTCGACGAGCCGACGAACCACCTCGACGCCGAGTCGATTGACTGGCTCGAGCAGCACCTCCAGCAGTACAAGGGTACGGTCATCGCCGTGACGCACGACCGTTACTTCCTGGACAACGTGGCCGGTTGGATTCTGGAGCTCGACCGCGGCGAGGGCATCCCCTGGAAGGGCAACTACTCGGGCTGGCTTGAGCAGAAGACCAAGCGTCTGGAGATGGAGGAGAAGCAGGAGTCGAAGCGCCGCAAGACGCTCGAACGCGAGCTGGAGTGGGTGCGCATGTCGCCCGCCGGCCGCCACGCCAAGTCGAAGGCCCGACTGTCGGCCTACGACAAGATGCTCAACGAGGATGCCAAGCAGAAGGAGGAGAAGCTCGAAATCTTCATCCCCAACGGTCCGCGTCTGGGCGACGTGGTCATCGAGGCGCACGATGTCTCGAAGGCCTTCGGCGACCGCGTGCTCTACGAGCATCTGAACTTCTCGCTGCCGCCCGCCGGCATCGTCGGCGTCATCGGCCCCAACGGTACGGGCAAGACGACCCTCTTCCGGATGATTATGGGGCTCGAGCAGCCCACGTCGGGAACCTTCCGCGTCGGGCCGACGGTCAAGCTGGCCTACGTAGACCAGCAGCACAAGTCGATTGACCCCGAGAAGACGGTCTACGAGGTCATCTCGCAGAACAGCGACCTCATCACGCTGGGCAACCGCCAGGTCAACGCCCGCGCCTACGTGGCCCGCTTCAACTTCACGGGTGCCGACCAGGAGAAGAAGTGCGGCATGCTCTCGGGCGGTGAGCGCAACCGGCTCCATCTGGCCATCGCCCTCAAGGAGCAGGGCAACGTGCTGCTGCTCGACGAGCCGACGAACGACATCGACGTCAACACGCTCCGCGCGCTGGAGGAGGGCCTCGAGAACTTCGCCGGCTGCGCCGTGGTCATCTCGCACGACCGCTGGTTCCTCGACCGCATCGCCACCCACATCCTCTCGTTCGAGGGCGACTCGAAGGTGGTCTTCTACGAGGGCTCCTACAGCGAGTACGAGGCGTGGAAGCGTGCCCAGGGCGGCGATACGACGCCCCACCGCGTGAAGTACAAGAAACTGATTGAAAACTGACGGAGCGCCTCGCGTTGCCGCGAGCGCCTCTCCGTTTGAACCAGAGACAGAATTCAACAAGATACGGTTATGCAGAAACCTTCGATTCCCAAGGGTACGCGCGACTTCTCCCCCGCGGAGATGATGCGCCGCCAGTATATTTTCGACACCATCCGGGGCGTCTTCCGCCTCTTCGGCTTTGCGCCACTCGAGACGCCCGCCATGGAGAACCTCTCCACGCTGCTGGGCAAGTACGGCGACGAGGGAGACAAGCTCCTCTTCAAGATTCTCAATTCGGGCGACTACGCCGCCGGACTTTCCGACGACGAGGTGCGCCAGGCCTCGCGCATCTGCGAGAAGGGGCTGCGCTACGACCTCACGGTCCCCTTCGCCCGCTACGTCGTGCAGCACCGCGACGAGCTGTCGTTCCCCTTCCGCCGCTACCAGATGCAGCCCGTATGGCGGGCCGACCGTCCGCAGAAGGGTCGCTACCGCGAGTTTTACCAGTGCGACGTCGACGTCATCGGCACCCGCTCGCTGCTGTGCGAGGTGGAGCTGGTCGAGATTGTCGAGCGGGTCTTCCGCGCATTGGGCATCCGCGTGGTGCTCAAGATGAACAACCGCAAGATTCTCTACGGCATCGCCGAGGCCATCGGCCATGCCGACAAGATGATGGACATCACGGTGGCCATCGACAAGCTGGAGAAAATCGGGCTGGAGCAGGTCAAGGCCGAGCTGCTCGAGCGCGGTCTTACGGAGGAGGCCGTGGCACGGCTTCAACCGATTCTCGAGCTGAGCGGAGATAATGCTCAGAAGCTCGCATCGTTGCGCGAGGTGCTCTCGGCATCGGAGACCGGTCTCAAGGGCATCGAGGAGATGGAGACCATCTTCGGCCATGTGGCCAGCCTGGGGCTGGAGCTGCCCGTTGAGCTGGACCTCTCGCTGGCGCGCGGTCTGAACTACTATACGGGGGCCATCTTCGAGGTCAAGGCGCTCGATTTCGCCCTCGGCTCGATTTGCGGAGGCGGCCGCTACGACGACCTGACGGGCATCTTCGGCATGCCCAACACCTCGGGTGTCGGCATCTCGTTCGGTGCCGACCGCATCTACGACGTCATGACGGGGCTCAACCTCTTTCCCGAAGGGGTCGGCTGCTCGACGCGCGTGCTCTTCGTCAATCTGGGCGAGGCCGAGCAGGCCGCGTCGCTCGGTCTGCTCCGCACGCTGCGCGATGCGGGCATCGCCGCCGAGATTTACCCCGAGGCTGCCAAGATGAAGAAGCAGATGGAGCACGCTAACCGCCGTGCGATTCCCTACGTGGCGATTGTCGGCAGCGATGAGCTTGCACGCCGCGAGGTGACGCTCAAGGATATGCGCTCGGGCGAGCAGAGCTCGGTGCCCTTCGGTGAATTGGTTTCGCACATCCACTGAAACGCAGGGAACGGATGATGAGCCGCGCGGTCGCATGTCGCTTTGTGCTGCTGTTGCTTGCAGCCTTGTGGGGGCTTGTGTCGTCGGCGCAGGCCCAGGCCCAGGGGGATGCCGTTGTGCAGCAGCAGAAGCTCAACCGGGTCTACCAGCTGCTCGAGCGGCTCTACGTCGATGACGTGGAGATGGCTCCGCTGGTCGAGAGCGCCATTACGGCCATGCTCGAGGAGCTTGACCCCCACTCTGCCTACCTCGGCGCCGAGGAGATGAAGGGGGTGCAGGCGAGCTTCGATGGCGAGTTCAGCGGCATCGGCGTGGAGTTTTCGCTGTTGCGCGATACGATTGTCGTGGCCAACACCATTGCGGGCGGTCCGGCCGAACAGGTCGGCGTGCTGCCCAACGACCGCATCGTCCGCATTGATACGCTCGATGCCGTGGGGATGCGCATGGGCGATGTCCCCCGCTACCTGCGCGGTGAGCGTGGTACGAAGGTCGGAATCGACGTGATGCGCCACGGCGTGGCCGGGCAGCTGCACTTCGTCATCACGCGCGACCGCATTCCGCTCAACACGGTCGATGCCGCCTACATGCCGGCCGAAGGCATCGGCTACATCAAAATCAACCGCTTCGGGCGGACGACCATGACGGAGTTTCTGGAGGCCTTCCACGGCTTCGACCGCTGCGAGGGGCTGATTGTCGACCTGCGCGGCAACGGCGGCGGCCTGCTCGAGCAGGCCATCCTGCTGGCGGAGTTCCTGCTTCCCCGCGGTTCGACGATTGTCTCGACCGAGGGGCGCGCCGTCACTCCGACGAGCTTCGAGGCGCGCGGCGGCGAGAAGTTCCGCGGAAATCTGGTGGTGCTCATCGACGAGTCGTCGGCCTCGGCCAGCGAGATTGTCTCGGGTGCGGTGCAGGACTGGGACCGCGGCGTGATTGTCGGCCGGCCGAGCTTCGGCAAGGGGCTCGTGCAGCGGCAGATTCCGTTGGGTGACGGCTCGACGGTCCGCATCACCATCGCGCGCTACCACACCCCCTCGGGCCGCGTCATCCAGCGCCCCTATGAGAACGGCAAGCGGCGCGAGTACTACCTCGACCATCTGCGGCGCTACGACGACCGGGTGCGCGACTCGCTTGACGCCGGGGCTCCGCTCTATGAGACGCTCCGGAGCCATCGCACGGTGCGGTGCGGCGGAGGCATCACTCCCGACGTGATTGTTGCCGAGGATACGACGGGCGTGACGAACTACTATGCCGAGCTGGTGCGCCGCGGTGTGGTGAACGAATTCGTGCTCTCCAGTCTGGATGCCCGCCGGGCGGAACTTGAACGCCTCTACCCCGATTTCGAGACCTTTGCGGCGCAGTTCGAGCCCGACGAGGCGATGCTCGACGAGCTGGTGACGCTCGGCTGCGGGCGCGGTGTACCCTACGACGATGCTCAATACATTGAATCGAAGTCGTTTATCCGGCTCCACCTCAAGGCGCTCCTCGGACAGCGTCTCTACGGCGTGGGGGCTTTCTACCGCGTGATGAACGAGGGACGGCCTGGAAGTTACTCGCGGGCGCTCGAGATTTTGAGCGATTGGGAGACGCAGGGCCGCTTGTTGCTTGATATCAGAAATTAAGCACTCTTTTTTTGCATAGTCGTCGTTTTTGTATACCTTTGTGGGCGAAATCAATCCCTCGTAAAGGTATATAGGTTATGACATCTCAAACCTCGTTTCGCAAAGAGAATGAAGACTTTGGCGAACAAATCATGACGAAGGCCGTGAAGGCGGGTCGTCGTACTTATTTTTTTGATGTGCGTGCCACACGCGGTGACGATTATTTCCTGACCATCACCGAGAGCCGCAAGAAGAGCAATCCCGACGGGACGGTGGTCTTCGACCGCCACAAGATTTTCCTCTACAAGGAGGATTTTGTCAAATTCAGCGACGGTCTTGCCGAAGTGATTGCCTTTATCCGCAAGGCCAAGCCCGAGTTCTTCGAACAGCAGGAGCGCGCCGAAGAAGAGCGGGTAGCGGCAGAGTTGTAACGCGGCGGCGGTTTGTAAATCCTTTGGGACGGGGTGCGTGGCGTACCCGGGAAACGCAGCAGAGAACAGGAGAGCGAGCGTGGAGTGGATGGAGAACGGACGATGAGAGGGAGAAAGAGGATGAAGGGATGATGGAGGAAGAGATGATGAGAGGTGCGAGGTGAAGAAGGAGCGATGAATGGCAGAGAGATGAAGGAGAGAGGGGACGGATGAAGGATGAAGACGGGAGCGTGAGGCGTGAGATGGAGGATAAGCGAGGATGCAGAGAGAGAATGCAGAGAAGAGTGAGGAAAAGCGAGAAGGTGCAGCGAGGAAGAGAGTGAGAGGAAGAGGAGGTGAGAAGTGGAAGTGAGTGAGGATGCTGTTCCCAAATAAGGATTTGTCAAATCGTATGCGGTTGCCCGTGGGCAGCCGTTTGTCGTATATGGCCGGTCCGGTTGTGCGTTGAGTGGCAGCCGGCCCGGTCTGTCTGCTGTATTAAGGCCCGGCCTGCCTGCTGCGGTACGGGCCGGACGGGCAGCCGGTGGCGGATAACAGGGCGGGTGCGGTCTCGGAAGGCGGCAACTCGCTCGATTTTATTGCGCAGACAGCTCCTCCACAAGGGGCATAATCCCGAATTTTGCGTAAATCTGTATAAGGAATATACCTCGTTGAAATTAAGAGAGTTAGAATAATTACCTCGTTTTGGAGTAATGAGTTGGCAACCGTTCCAATTGCCGTGGTCTGCATCGCTTTGCTTGTTCGGGAAACTCTTACGGTACAAAGGTATGAAAAATATTCAGACTGAAAGGATCATTCCAAAAATTATTTTAGTCAGAATATTGAGCATTCATCCTTATGCAGTCTTGGTTGGAAGCAATTAACGAACAAGGAAGCCACGGTAAAGGCAACTCCTACTCCTACCACGCCTGCCCATCCGTAATGTTGCCAAAACAGACTTGAAACGAACGTACCAGCAGAACCGCCCAGAAAGTAGATGGTCATATAAACGGTATTGACTCGGTTGATGGCGGATGCGTCAAGGGAGACCACGCTGGTCTGATTTGACAAATGGATGCATTGCATTCCTGCATCAATCAAAAGGATGGCGATTATCATCCACAAGTAGCTGTCATTTCCAAAAAATGCCAACAACCATGCAGCCAAGATAACACATCCCCCGACAATGGAGAAGAACCTTACGCCGTACTTCTGGATATAGCCGCTAATGAATACAACCGTAGACGCACCTGCCAATCCGCACAAACCGAGTGCCCCGATAATATCGTCATCCGCAAAGAATGGCTCTTGCTTCATCCGGAAAGCAAGGCAACTCCACAACGCAAAGAACGAGCCATAAGCCAATGCCGCCCTCAACGAAGCGATACGCAAGTACGGGTATTGGGAGAGCAGACGCAACAAGGATTTCATCAGCCCTGCATAACTTTCTTGAGAGCGGGCAGACAGCACGGGCAGCATCTTGTAAATCATCAGAAAACATCCGAGCATAAACACGCAAGCCACGAAATAGACGGAACGCCATCCCCACACATCAGCCAGAAAGCCACTGAAGACCCGCGAGCCGAGAATGCCTATGAGCAAGCAGGATTGTATAATGCCCACATTGCGCACCTTGTGTGCAGGTGCTGAATGGTAAGACACCAACGGGATGAAGAACTGCGGCATGACCGAAGATGCGCCGGCAAGCAAGGATGCGCCCCACACCCAGTAGATGTTCGGGGCAAGGGATATGGCAAGCAAGGCGCACGCAGAAACGATATAATTGGTCAATATCAGCTTCTTTCGTGAAACCAAATCACCCAGTGGGATGACAAATACAAGTCCGGTCACATAGCCTATCTGGGTCAATGTCGCAACCATGCTGGCAGAAAAGTCGCTTACCCCAAAATCCTTTGCCATGCTGCCCAACAAAGGCTGGTTGTAGTAGCAGTTGGCAACGGAAAGCCCGGTAGCGACTGCCATCAGAGCCAGCAGAGGTGCCGGAATGCCGTGGTTTTCTCTCAATTCATATTTCATCATTTATTCCTCCTTTCAGTATGACACAACTTTCAATCCAATCAAGGAGGCAATGAGCGTGAACAGGAAGAAAAGCCGTATGGGAGTGGCCGGCTCTTTGAAAACGAATATCCCAATCAAGACCGTGCCGACCGCTCCGATACCCGTCCAAATGGCGTATGCCGTGCCCAAAGGCAAAGTCTGAACCGCTTTGGCAAGTAATGCCATACTCAATACCGTGGAAGCCAAGAAACCGCTTCCCCACAGATAAAAACCAATACCTGATGCCTCTCTCGTTTTTCCCAAGCAGAATGTAAGGCTTACCTCAAACAATCCTGCCAAAAATAAAATTATCCAATTCATACCTATGATTTATTAAATTCGGGTGCAAAAGTAAGCAAGTAATTTCTAACCGTTTTTTACATTTGGTAAAAACGGATTTTGCATTTGACAAAAAAACAGCCGTTAGCAGCTGTTTCTGTGCGCTATTTTATAATTTTGTACCACAACAAAATGACTTATGGATATAAAGGAAATCATCAACCAGAGATATGCCATGCCGGATGCGTCTTTGGACAAGTTGCGGCAATGCCTGACGGAAGTCTCATACCCAAAAGGATTCCAAGTGTTGGAATATGGCAAGATAGAAAAAGACATCTTTTTCATCAAGAAAGGCATTGTCCGCGCCTATACTTCGGTAGAGGGGAAAGAAATTACCTTTTGGGTCGGCAAGGAAGGGGCGACTATTGTTTCCATGAAAGGATATGTGAATGACGAACCGGGGTATGAAACAATGGAGCTGATGGAAAATTCTGTCTTATATGTATTGGAAAGGAAAAAACTGAAAGAGTTATTCTTGAAGGATTTGCACATAGCCAATTGGGGACGGCGTTATGCGGAAATGGAACTGCTTGCTGCCGAGGAACGGCTGATTTCCATGTTGTCAGCCGTCGCCTCGGAACGGTATCACGAGTTGTTGGAGAAAGAGCCTGATTTGTTACAGCGGTTGCCGTTAGGAAGTATCGCCACCTATTTAGGCATCACACAGGCAAGTTTGAGTAGGATTCGGGCACAAATAAAATGACGTTTCACCTAACGAAAGCCAAAGCATTTGTCTGTCTTTTCGCAAGCACAGCCTTTCCAGCAAGACATTACGCACTCTTGCGGCATTGGATGTGTTGATACGGAAAGCCAGTGCCATTACCATTGGCAGCGCATACACTTCCAAATAATAACCGTTTGGCAGCCTGATGCGCCTTTCCACTTCGCAAGATTGCAACACTCCGCTCCTATACACGGCTCGGACAGCGGCACGGAGTGTCGGGGCGATTACATCAAACAGCGTTACCAACTCCATTTCGCTCATCCACACATTGGCTATATCGGACGGTACGGCAACCCTGCCGCTTCCGTCCATCGTGATTGTTGCCCGTTTCATATCCCTGCCACCTTGATGTTACCGAATGACTTGCTCAACTTGTCGCCCAGCATCGTGAGGTCGTTATCCAGCTTCTCCACGGTTATCTTCGCATAGATTTGGGTCGTTTCGATGTTCGTATGTCCCAAAATGCGGCTTACGCTCTCTATCGGCATACCCTTGCAGAGAGCCAGGGTTGCGAATCCATGACGTGAGCAATGGAAGCTGATGTCCTTATTCACGCTGCATTCCCGTATCATCTTCTTCAACGGCTTGCAGATTGACCAATAGTTCAGATTGGGGAATACGAAGTCGTTTTCTTGGAACGGTCGGTAACGCTCGATTATCTGCAAGGGGATGTCCAGCAGCTTCACTTGGAAAGGTACGCCCGTCTTGTGACGCTTGGAGATAATCCACTTCTCGCCGTTCACCTCCACGATTCGGTCGTTGGTCAGTTCCTTGATGTCCACGAAAGAGAGGGCGGTGAAACTCGCAAACACAAACAGGTCACGGATATATGCCAGTTTCGGGTCTGAGAACTCGTGCGTCATCACCGCCTTCAACTCATCCTCCGTCAGAAACTCACGCTCCTTGACATTCGGGCTGATGTGGAATTGCGCAAACGGGTTTCTCGGTATCAGTCCGTTGAAGTGCGCACGCATCACCACGCCTTTCAGCCACATGCACTTCTCCCATATAGTGCCGTTGCGCAATCCCGCTTCCGTGGAGAGATAGACCGCAAACTCCTTGATGAAGTCGGGCGTAAGTTCCAGCATCGACATGTCGCTGCGCTTGTAGAACGACTTGATGAATGCCGCCACATAGTTCCTTGCCACTACCCTTGACTGATAGGTCGCCAACTTCCTGTCCTTGCCGACACGCTTCTTGAACACCTCGTTCTCACGGTCGAAGGCTTTGAGCAGCGTTTCATACTCGCCGCCTATGCCCTGATAGGCGTTGCGTACCATCTCTGCCGTCACAAACGCCTCACGGTCGGAAATGCGCTGGTAGTGCTTGATGATTTGCGCCTTGATGTTGTCAAGCGCAAGGTTCGTCTCCCTCGCTTCCACGCTCTTGCCTTTGGCACGGTTGCCCTTTGCATCCCAAAGCTCCTTTGTGATGCTCCGCTTGCAACTGAACTGCGCTACCGTCCCGTTGATTGTAACCCGTCCCATGATGGGGACAATTCCGTTCTTCTCCTTGCTGCCGTTCGTATAGAACAGCACGCGAAATGTGCTCCTTGTCATACTCGTCCTTTTTTGGTTGCAAAACTATAAATCAACGAGTTAAACCTTGACAAGCAAACCTATGCAGAACGGCACAAACGGGACGAAAAGTGTTAAATCTGCATTTCTGACGGGTAACGAATAGGAAACCGTTCTCTTTCTCCAATCCGCTTTGAAACGCTATTCAGCCCTCTATCCAACTTCCGCGATTTTCTCCTAACTACTTAATTCACAGATTACATTGCGTTAATCTGCCGAATTTTGGAGGTTTTTCCATAGATTTTGATTAACTTTGCGCAAATTCTGCTGACGATGAAATTTCATCAATACCTTATTCTGACCCTCAAGGGGTGTGCCATGGGAATGGCCGATGTCGTTCCCGGTGTCTCGGGCGGAACCATCGCCTTCATCTCGGGCATCTACGAGGAGCTCATCGACTCCATCAAGAGCATCAATATGCAGGCGCTCAAGCTGCTCTTCACCTTCCGCCTGGCCGAATTCTGGCGCCACATCAACGGCCGCTTCCTCTGCGCCGTGCTGCTGGGCATCGCCATCTCCATCTTCTCGCTCGCGCGGCTGATGATCTATCTGCTCACGCACCACCCCATCGCCATCTGGTCCTTCTTCTTCGGACTGATTGTCGCCTCGGCGCTGCTGGTCGCCCAGCAGGTGGGCAAGTGGAACGTGCAGAACGTGCTGTCGATGCTCGTCGGCGTCGTCGTGGCGTGGTGGATTACGGTTGCTTCGCCCACGGAGACGCCCGATACGTGGTGGTTCATCCTCCTCTCGGGTGCGATTGCCATCTGCGCGATGATTCTGCCCGGCATCTCGGGCGCCTTCGTCCTGCTGCTGCTCGGCAAGTACCAGTTCATCATGCAGGCGGTCGGCGACCTGAACATCCCCGTGCTGCTGACCTTCGCCGTCGGCGCCGTTGCGGGCATCATCAGCTTCTCGCACCTGCTCTCGTGGCTGCTCAAGCACTGGCACGACATCACGGTGACGTTGCTCATGGGCTTCATGCTCGGGTCGCTCAACAAGGTGTGGCCCTGGAAGGAGGTGACCGAGATGTATGTCGACAGCCACGGCGAGCTGCAGCCGCTCGTCGAGCGCAACGTCCTGCCGGGCCGCTTCGAGGCGCTCACGCAGCTCGATGCCCAGGTGGCCGAGGCCGTCGTGCTCTGCATCGTGGGATTTCTGCTTATCTATGCCATCGAACTGGCGGGCCGCATCATCATGAAGCGGCAGGGAAAGGAGGAGTAGCCCCATGCGACGCTTCGGACTGGTCGGGCGTACCCTCGCCCACTCCTTTTCGGCAGCCTATTTCGCGGAAAAGTTCCGCCGCGAGGGGCTCGACGACTGCTCCTATGCGCTTTACGAACTTCCGTCGGTCGACGGGGTGCGCGATTTGCTGGAGCGCGAGCCGGAGCTTTGCGGCTTCAACGTGACGATTCCCTACAAACGGTCTATCCTCCCGCTGCTCGACGAGCTCAGCTTCGAGGCGCAGTGCATCGGAGCGGTCAACTGCGTGAAGCGCACGGCCGGGGGTCGGCTCTGCGGCTACAACACCGACGTGGAGGGGATATATGCCTCGCTGACGCAGCTGCTTGACGGCGAGCTGCCCGACGAGGCGCTCGTGCTGGGTACGGGCGGGGCGTCGCAGGCCGTACAGTATGCGCTTGCGCAGTGGGGAATACCCTACCGTCTGGTGTCGCGCGATGCGGCGCGGGGTGATTATACGTATGATAATCTTCCGTGTGAGGTGGTCGAGCGTTCGCACTTGATAATCAATGCAACGCCTGTAGGCACCTACCCTGCCGTCAACGAGGCTCCGCGCATCCCCTACGGCTATGTAACGCCGGCGCACCGCCTCTTCGACCTGGTCTACAATCCCCCGCTCACGCAGTTTCTCGATTACGGCCGCCAGCGCGGGGCACGGACGCTCAACGGCGAGCTGATGCTCCACGTGCAGGCCGAAGCCTCGTGGCGCATCTGGAACGAGTAGACGTGGTCGGGCCCGGCCCGCGGCCGGGGTGAACGATAATAATGATGTAGCGGGTGCAAACGATGACGCCGGTGCGGCCCGAGACCGGGCAAATGCGGAGAACGAATCAAACCATCACAGGTACATGAACTTGAAAATTCGGATTTCGATTCTGGCGGCGCTGCTCCTTTCGGGCGGTGTCGTGACGGCGCAGCAGACTGAAGCGTCTGCTCCCGAGCAGACGCCTCCCCTCTTCCAGGGGACGGCTCCCCAGCGCTTTATCGTCCGTCTGGTGAGCGAGGCCGAGCAGATTGCGCTGGCAGAGGAGGTCAAGGCGGCCGACCTCTCGCCGGTGGTCTACGTGCGGACGGTCATCGATACGACGGGGCGTCCGACGGCGTGGCGCTACATGGACCGGACGTGCCAGGGGCGCGATTTCCGCGACGTGGAGCCGGCTACGGAGGCTACGCGCCGCGTGCTGGAGCAGGCGCTCGACAGCCTCGAGGCCTGGACCCCCGCAACGCGCGGCGGCCGTCCGTGTGAGGCGGAGCTGGGGCTGCAGCTGCGCCTGCCCGTCGAGAAGATTGCCCGCAAGCAGGATGGCGACCCGCTGCTCTTCATGGGAGAGACGCCCGACAAGAGCTTCCATCAGTGGGCGCGCACGCACATGCGTTACTTCGCCAATGCGGGTTCGTCCAAGGCCGAAGGGCAGCTCGTGGTTCGCTTCCGCGTCGAGTCCGACGGTCGCATCACCATCCTCGAGGCGTCGGATTTCCCCGACCAGAAGCTGGTGCGCGACGTGGTGCGCGTCATCCGCAAGAGCGAGGGCAAATGGACGCCGCGGCGCATCGACGGCAAGCCGGTGGCCAGCGAGTACTCCTATCGGGTCTATTATACGGGCAGCTGATGGAACGAACATCGAGGGCGGAGGGCCCTCGACGCGATATCCCGCCGGCGGAGGCGGGCTGAAACGACGGCGGGACGGGGGCAAACAGCGAACCTTCGCCCCGCCGTGCGCAATACGGGGCGTGTCGGAGAGTGCCGGTCGCGCCGTGAAGTGTGAAGGGAGCCGTTCACTGCAGAACGGCTCCCTTGGTCTGTGCGGCTAACGGTGGCGCAGCAGGTCCTGCGCCCGCTCGAAATCCTCCTTGCGGACGACGAGCTGGGCGGGCATCGTGCCGATGGGATAGATGGTCGACATGTATTCGTTGCGGATTGTCGACTCGATGCCGGCACTGTCGAGCATTGACTTGGCTATTTCGGCCTCCATGAGCGTGTTGTACTCCGCCAATACAATCTGCGATTCCTCTTTCATGGCTGTTCGGTTTTAGGTTTGCTGCCTTTTCGGCTATTTAAAGATAAGCAATTTGTTGATAAAATGCAACAGCGGCTCCCGATTTTGTCGGGAAAATGAGTTATCTTTGTTCACGAAAAATCTGAAGTGAAATGCCCCAGTTCGTCCATCTGCACGTACACTCCCAATATTCGATTCTCGACGGTCAGGCGAGCATCCAGCGCCTCGTTGACAAGGCCATGGCCGACGGTCAGCCCGGAATCGCCATCACGGACCATGGCGACATGTTCGGTATCAAGGAGTTCTACAACTACGTCAAGAAGGTCAAGGGCAAACTCAAGGACAAGGCTGTCGAGTGCGAAAAACGTTTGGCGGAGCTTCGCGAAGGGACGGCGGAGGCGGCCGGCGGCGACGCTTCGGCCGAAATCGCCGCGTGCGAGCGGCAGCTCGAGGAGCTGCACCGCAAGATGGCCTTCAAGCCCATCATCGGCTGCGAGGTCTACGTCGCGCGCCGCCGGCTGAGCGACAAGGAGGGCAAGCCCGACCAGAGCGGCTACCACCTCATCCTGCTGGCCAAGAATCTGAAGGGCTACCACAACCTGATAAAAATCGTCTCGAAGGCGTGGACCGAGGGTTTCTACATGCGCCCGCGTACCGACCGCGCCGAAATCGAGAAGTACCACGAAGGGCTCATCTGCTGCTCGGCCTGTCTGGCGGGCGAGGTGCCGCGCGCCATCACGGCCGACGATTTCGAGAAGGCCGAGGAGTCGATTCGCTGGCACAAGGGTGTCTTCGGCGAGGACTATTACCTCGAGCTGCAGCTGCACAAGGCCACCGTCGAGCGCGCTAACCACGAGGCCTACCCCATGCAGCTGAAGGTGAACGAGCATCTGCGCCGCCTGGCGGCCAAGTACGGCGTGAGGATGGTCTGCACGAACGACGTGCACTTCGTCGACGAGGACAATGCCGAGGCGCACGACCGCCTCATCTGCCTCTCGACGGGCAAGGACCTCGACGACCCCAAGCGCATGCTCTACTCGAAACAGGAGTGGCTGAAAACGACGGCCGAGATGGCCTCCATCTTCGGCGAGAGCGACCCCGAGGCGATGGCCACGACGGTCGACATCTGCAATCAGGTGGAGTGCTACTCGATTGACCACGCCCCCATCATGCCGACCTTCGAGATTCCGGCCGAATTCGGTACGGAGGAGGAGTACCGCGCCCGCTATACGGAGCAGGACCTCTACGACGAGTTCACGCGCGACGAGCACGGCAACGTGGTGATGTCGGAGGAGGAGGGCCGCAAGAAAATCGAGAAGCTGGGCGGCTATGACAAGCTCTACCGCATCAAGCTCGAGGCCGACTATCTGGGCCATCTGACGATGATTGGCGCCCACAAGCGCTACGGCGAGCAGCTGACCGACGAACAGTCCGAGCGGCTGAAGTTCGAGCTGCACATCATGAAGACGATGGGTTTCCCGGGCTACTTCCTCATCGTGCAGGACTTCATCCGCGCGGCGCGCGAGGAGCTCGACGTATCGGTGGGTCCGGGCCGTGGTTCGGCGGCCGGTTCGGCCGTAGCCTACTGCCTCGGCATCACGCAGATTGACCCGATTGCCTACGACCTGCTGTTCGAGCGTTTCCTCAATCCCGACCGTATCTCGCTGCCCGATATCGACGTCGACTTCGACGATGACGGCCGCGGCCGCGTGCTCAACTGGGTGACCCAGAAGTACGGCAAGGAGAAGGTGGCCCACATCATCACCTACGGTACGATGGCCACCAAGCTGGCCATCAAGGATGTGGCGCGCGTCGAGAAGCTCATGCTCGCCGAATCGGACCGTCTGTGCAAGCTGGTGCCCGACAAGACGCCCGACGGCAAGGCGGTCAAGAACCTCTCGCAGGCCATCGAGCTGGTGCCCGAGCTGAAGGCGGCCGAGCAGTCGGACAACCCCGTGCTGCGCGATACGATTCGCTATGCCAAGATGCTCGAGGGCAACGTCCGCAATACGGGCGTGCATGCCTGCGGCACCATCATCTGCCGTGACGACATCACCGACTGGGTACCCGTCTCGACGGCCGACGACAAGGTGACGGGCGAGAAGATGCTCGTCACGCAGTACGAGGGTTCGGTCATCGAGGATACGGGCCTTATCAAGATGGACTTCCTCGGTCTGAAGACCCTCTCCATCATCAAGGATGCGCTGGAGAACATCCGCCAGACGAAGGGCATCAAGGTCGACATCGACGATTTCTCGATTATCAACGACCCGGCCACCTACAAGCTCTACAGCGAGGGCCGCACCGTCGGCACGTTCCAGTTCGAGTCGGCCGGCATGCAGAAATACCTGCGCGAGCTGCAGCCCTCGACCTTCGAGGACCTCATCGCCATGAACGCCCTCTACCGTCCGGGCCCGATGGACTACATTCCCGACTTCATCGCCCGCAAGCACGGACGCAGCCCGATTGTCTACGACATCCCCGTCATGGAGAAGTATCTGAAGGATACGTACGGCGTGACGGTCTACCAGGAGCAGGTCATGCTGCTGTCGCGTCTTCTGGCCAACTTCACCCGCGGCGAGTCGGACACGCTGCGCAAGGCGATGGGTAAGAAGCTCAAGGACAAGCTCGACGCGCTGAAGCCCAAGTTCATTGCCGGCGGTACGAAGAACGGCCACGACCCCAAGGTGCTCGAGAAAATCTGGGCCGACTGGGAGAAGTTCGCCTCCTACGCCTTCAACAAGTCGCACGCGACGTGCTACTCGTGGGTCGCCTTCCAGACGGCCTACCTCAAGGCCAACTACCCGTCGGAGTACATGGCGGCGGTGCTGAGCCGAAACCTGGCGAACGTCGACCAGCTGACCATCTATATGAACGAGTGCAAGCGGATGGACATCCGCGTGCTCGGGCCCGACATCAACGAGTCGATGCGTACCTTCTCGGCCAATGCGGCGGGCGACGTGCGCTTCGGCATGGCGGCCGTGAAGGGTGTCGGCGAGGCGGCCGTCGACAGCATCATCGCCGAGCGCGAGGCGAACGGCCGCTTCAAGGATATCTACGACTTTGTCGAGCGGGTCAACTTCAGCCTGGTCAACCGCAAATGCCTCGAGAATCTGGCCTATGCCGGAGCCTTCGACTCGATTTCGGGCTTCCCGCGCTGCAAGTTCTTCGGTGCGGATGCCCGCGAGAGCAGCGGCATGACCTTCCTCGAGCAGCTGATGCGCTACGGACAGCGCTTCCAGGTCGAGAAGAACAACGCCCAGCAGAGCCTCTTCGGCGGGGACGACCATGTCGACATACAGCATCCGCTCGTGCCGGCCTGCGCCGACTGGAGCCAGCTCGAGACGCTCAACAAGGAGCGCGAGGTCATCGGCCTCTACCTCTCGGCCCATCCGCTCGACGACTACGCCATCATCATGCGCAACATGTGCAAGACGCAGCTCTCGGAACTGCAGAACCTCGAGGCGCTCAAGGGGCAGGAGATTGCGGTGGCCGGCATGGTCATCAGCGTGCAGAACCTGCTGACGAAGAACGGCAAGCCGTGGGGCAAGTTCACGCTCGAGGACTACAACGGAACGCACGAGTTCGCCCTCTTCGGCAAGGATTACGAGAATTTCCGCAAGTACCTCTATACGGATTACTTCCTCTTCATACGGGGCAAGGTGCAGCCGCGCCCCTACAACGACAAGGAGCTGGAGTTCAAGATTGTCTCGATGATGCAGCTCTCGGAACTGAGCGAGTCCATCAAGGAGATGCACGTCCAGCTGCCCGTCGAGGAGGTGACGCGCACGCTCATCGACGAGCTGGCGGCGCGTGTGCGGGAGTCGAAGGGGCAGACCGTCCTGCGGCTGAACCTCTACGACCGCGAATCGCAGGTGTCGCTCAACCTCTTCTCGAAGAGCTACAAGGTGGGCATCACCCGCGAACTGGTCTCCTATCTGGATGACCACAGCATCAGGTATTCCATTATGTAAACAAACCGATAAAACTAAAATTCATACAGTTATGGCATTAGCAATCAACAAGGAGAATGTTCAGGAAGTTCTCTCTTCGGAACTTCCGGTAGTAATCGATTTCTGGGCCGAGTGGTGCGGTCCCTGCCGCATGATGTCGCCCATCGTCGACGAACTGGCCGCCGCATACGAGGGCCGCGTGCTCGTCGGCAAGTGCGACGTCGAGGAGAACGACGAGCTGACGATGAAGTACGGCGTGCGCAACATCCCGACCATCATCTTCCTCAAGAAGGGCGAACTGGTCGACAAGCAGGTGGGCGCCTGCTCGAAGGAGGCGCTGGCCGCCAAAATCGAAAAGCTGCTCTAGGCGATGCTGCGCTGTATCGACTGGCACGGGCTGCAGGCCGTGGAGTTCGGCAAGGGCGACTACGAGGCGCTGCTCATTCCGGGCTTTGGGGCCAACCTTGTGCGGCTGGCCAACGTGCGGCTCGGCGTGGAGATTCTGCGTACCCCTGCGGCCGATGAAATCGAGACCTTCAAGGGGCGTCCCCACGTCTTCGGCCTGCCGGTGCTCTTTCCGCCCAACCGCATTGCGGACGGCACCTTCACCTTCGGCGGACGCACCTACCACCTGCCCATCACGCAGGTCAAGGAGCACCATTACCACCACGGAATCCTCAAGAGTCAGCCCTTCGCCGTCTCGAAGGCGTGGGAGACGGACGAGGAGGTATTCCTCGAGTGCCGCTACTACTCCAATGCGGGCAACGACGCGATTTTCCGCGACTTCCCGCACGAGTTCAAGTGCAAGATATCCTTCCGCCTGACGGCCGATGGCCTCGAGCAGGAGGTCTTCTTCGCCAACCGGAGCCGGGAGGCGATGCCCATAGGTGTGGGGTTCCATACGCCGATGCGGATTCCCTTCGCCGACGGCGGAGCCGAGGATTACGTACTCCGCATGGCCGTCGGCGAGCAGGTCGAGCTCAACGGGCGCAACATCCCGACGGGGCGCACCTTCGCCCTTCCCGAGAACTTTGCCCGGCTGCGCAGCGAAGGGCTGCGCGTGACGGAGTGCGACCCCATCGAGGCTGCATTCACCGTGCGTGAAATCGACGTCGACGGACGCCCCTTCCGCGGAGCGCTGGTCGAGAACCTCCGGACGGGGGTACGGACCTTCTACGAAGCCGACGAACAGACCATCTACTGGACGCTCTGGAACAACGGCGGGCATGTACCCTACTGCTGCCCCGAGCCGCAGTCGTGGTGGACCGATGCCCCCAATGCCGCCAATCCGGCCGAGCACGGCTTTCGGGCCATCGAACCCGGCGGCAAGTGGCGGATGCGCTTCCGTCTGTGGGCCCGGTAGTCGGTGTGAGCCCGTATGGTAATTGACCGCCCGGCAGGAGTAACGGCCTGCATCGGGTCGGACCCCGGCAATCAAACGCAAACCCCGCCTTTCTGGAAAGAAGGCGGGGTTTGTTGCGTTCTGATGCTGCGGCGTGCGGCTTATTTCGCGCCGTAGGTCTCGTGGAAGACCGTTTCGCAGAGCGGCTTGCGCGTCTGGTCGTGCCGTTCAGGAGAGGCCGGCTCGCCGGCTCCGTAGCCGATGAAGAGGATGTTGACCGGCTCGACGTGGGGCGGCAGCGCAAACTCCTCGCGCACGGCGTCGGGCTTGAACATGCAGACCCAAAGCGTGTCGAGGCCGAGGCTCGCCGCCATGAGCATCATGTGGTCGGTGACGATGGAGGCGTCGATGTCGCCGATTTTCTTGCCGTCGTATTTGCGGCACCACACCTCGTCGGTGTCGGCGCAGACGATGATGGCGCAGGGGGCCTTGAAGTCGCGCGTGCAGCGCGCCAGGTGCTCCATGCCCTCGGCCGATTCGACGACGATGAGCCGCTGCGGCTGCCGGTTGGCTCCCGTAGGGGCGACGCGGCCCGCCTCGAGAATCGCCTCGAGCTTCTCGGGTTCGACCTTCCGGTCCTGATATTGGCGGCATGCGTACCGCCGTTTGGCAATTTGCAGAAAATCCATGGTCGTATCGTTTGATTGGGTTGTCATGCAAAGATACTCGTTTGTTCGCATCCGGTCAATATGCTGTGCGCTTTTGGCAGTCGCGGCTGACATTCTGTCATGGAAAGGCTGCTGGCATACAGTTTGAAGCATGTCGGGTCGACGAAAAAAATATAATTCAACGATAAAGCTATGAAAAACGGAAAAATCGGAGTTACGACGGAAAACATATTCCCCGTAATCAAGAAGTTCCTCTATTCGGACCATGAAATCTTCCTGCGCGAGCTGATTTCCAATGCGGTGGATGCCACGCAGAAGCTCAAGACCCTCTCGTCGATTGGCGAGGTGAAGGGTGAATTGGGCGATTTGACGATTCGCGTGGCGGCCGACAAGGCGGCCAAGACCCTCACGGTAACCGACCGCGGCGTGGGCATGACGGCCGACGAGGTCGAGCGCTACATCAACCAGATTGCCTTCTCGGGCGCCGAGGAGTTCATGGAGAAGTACAAGAATCAGGCGATTATCGGTCACTTCGGACTGGGCTTCTACTCGTCGTTCATGGTGGCCGACAAGGTCGAAATCTTCACCCGCTCCTACCGCGAGGGTGCCAAGACCGTGCACTGGAGCTGCGAGGGCTCGCCCGAGTTCGAGATGGAGGAGACCGACGAGCAGCGTGACCGCGGTACGACCATCGTGCTCCATCTGGCCGACGATACGCTCGAGTATGCCGAGGATTCGAAGGTCGAGGAGTTGCTGCGCAAGTATTGCCGCTTCCTGCCCGTGCCCATTGCCTTTGGCAAGGTCAAGGAGTGGAAGGACGGCAAGTACGTCGACACGGAGAAGGACAACATCATCAACGATACCGACCCGCTGTGGACGCGCAAGCCTTCGGACATCACGCCCGAGCAGTACAAGGAGTTCTACCACGAGCTCTACCCCACGGGCGAAGACCCGCTCTTCTACATCCATCTGAACATCGACTACCCGTTCCACCTGACCGGTATCCTCTACTTCCCGAAGATTCGCAACAACTTCGAGATTCAGAAGAACAAGATTCAGCTCTACTCGAATCAGGTCTACGTGACGGACCAGGTCGAGGGTATCGTTCCCGAGTACCTGACGCTGCTGCACGGTGTCATCGACTCGCCCGACATCCCGCTGAACGTATCGCGCAGCTACCTGCAGAGCGATGCCAACGTGAAGAAGATTTCGAGCTACATCACCCGCAAGGTGGCCGACCGTCTGAAGGAGCTCTTCACCACGATGCGTGCCGACTACGAGTCGAAGTGGGACGACCTGAAGATTTTCATCGAGTATGGAATCCTCACGGACGAGAAGTTCGCCGAGAAGGCGCAGGAGTTCATGCTCTGGAAGAATGTCGACGGCAAGTACTTCACCGCAACGGAGTATACCGACCTGGTCAAGAAGAACCAGACCGACAAGAACAAGACGCTCATCTTCCTCTATGTGGATGACCCCGAGGAGAAGCACGCCTTCCTCGAGTCGGCCAAGAGCAAGGGCTACGACGTGCTGGTGCTCGACGGACAGCTCGACAGCCACTACATTAACTGGTACGAGTCGAAGCACACCGACTGCCGCTTCGAGCGTGTGGACAGCGACGTTGTGGAGAAGCTGATTCAGAAGGAGGATGCCCTCAAGATGTCGCTCACCGAGGCGCAGCAGGAGCTGATGCGTCCCGTCTTCGAGAGCCAGATGCCCAAGGACGAGAAAATTCACTACAACATCTCCTTCGAGGCGATGTCGCCCGACGAGGCGCCTGTGGTCATCACCCAGAACGAGTTCATGCGTCGTATGAAGGAGATGGCCCGCGTGAGCGGCGGCGGCATGAGCCAGTTCTACGGCCAGATGCCCGACTCGTTCACCATTGCCGTGAATGCCAACCACCCGATTGTCATCGACATCCTGGCCGATGTCGAGAAGGCCTACGGCGACAAGCTCAAGACGACGACCAAGAAAATCGACGCCGCCGTTGCCGAGGAGAAGCGCTTCGAGGAGGTCATCAAGGAGAAGAAGGAGGCCGACCTCACGGCCGAGGAGAAGTCGATGCGCGAGGAGCTCTCGAAGAAGGTCGTCACGCTGCGTGACGAGCGCGACGAGCGGCTGCGCGAAATCGGTGCCGGCAACAAGCTCGTAAAGCAGATTATCGACCTGGCGCTGCTGACCAACGGCATGCTGAAGGGCAAGAACCTGACGGACTTCATCCAGCGTTCGATTTCGCTCATTGAGAAGTAGTTCCCGGTCGGGACATATGTAAAGGAGACGTTCACCTGCGGGTGAACGTCTCTTTTTTTTGTGCGGTTACGGCCGGCTGCCCTCCCGGGTTACTCTTCGACCCAGCGGCTGCGCAGCAGGTCGAGGTACCACTCCGGACAGCGGCACGGACGGCGCGTGTCGCTGTGGATGAAGCCCAACTGCGTCATGCCCGTGTTGATGAGTTCGCCCCGCTCGTTGTAGATTTCGTAGAAGAAGTTGACGCGCGTCGAGGGGAGCTCGCGGAGAATAATCCGCACGGTGAGCAGCTCGTCGTAGTAGGCCGGCTTGCGGTACTTCGACTGCACCTCGAGAATCGGCATCATGATGCCGCGCCGCTCCACCTCGGCAAAGGACATGCCCAGCGCCCGCATCAGTTCGCTGCGTGCCGCCTCGTAGTAGCAGATGTAGTTCGAATGGTGGCAGATGGCCATCTGGTCGGTATGCTTGTACCAGACCCGGATTTGACAATCGTGTGAAAGCATTGATTTATCGTGTGTTGTTCGTCTTGCGTAGGAATGTATCGCCCGCCGGCTCTATGCCTACGGCTTTTGTGCGGGGCGCGGCGTAACCTGTACCGGATGTCCGAGCAGCCGCTCCGCCTCGGCCGTATCGCCCGCGTCGAGCAGCCGCCGGATGACCGTCGAGCTGACGTGGTGTCCCTCCACTTCGCGCTCGTCCACCTGGACAATCCTCAGTCCGCAGTCCGCTGCCGTACGGCAGTCGTAGCGGTCGTGGCCGAAGCGGTGGTTGTAGCCGACGACGAGCGTCCGCGTGCCGATGCGCCCCTTGAGGTAGCGCTCGATGAACTCCCGGCCCGAGAGGGCGCTGAAGGCGCGGTCGAAGGGGATGACAATCACGTCGTCAATGCCCAGACTCTCGAGCAGCGCGAGCTTTTCGTCGAGCGTCGTCAGCTGGCGGAACCCGTTGGTGCGCCCCAGCGTGATGCGCGGATGGGGGTCGAACGTCAGCACGATGCTCTCGCCGCCCGTGGCGCGGGCCTCCTCGCACAGCCGTGCAAGCAGCGCCTGATGACCCAGATGAACACCGTCGAACGAACCCACCGTCACGGCCGGCTCGCGGAATCGCGGCAGTGCATCGAAACCGTAGAATACCCTCATCGTGCCGTTCAGCTGTTGTTGCTGTTCTCCTCGGACTCCTTGACGAAGTAGGCGACCTTTTCGAGCAGTGTGGTGATGTCGTAGTTCTCGACGATGATGCCCTGCGGGAAGTTGAGCGGCGTGGAGGTGAAGTTCAGCACGCCGCGGATGCCCGCATTGATGATGGGCAGGACGAGCTGCGGGGCCACCTTCGTCGGCGAGGAGACAATCACGATGCTGATGTCGCGCTCCTCGGCAATCTCCTCGAACGAATCCATGTGGTAGCAGGGAATGCCGTCGATGGTCTTGCCCACCTTCTCGGGGTCGACGTCGAAGGCGGCCGTGATTTTCAGATTGAGCCCCTTGCCGTTGAAGTACTTGGTGATGGCCTGGCCCAGATGGCCCATACCCAGCACGGCGATGTTCATCGGCGACGGGCTGTCGAGAATCTTGCCGATGTATTCGATGAGCACCTGCACGTCGTAGCCCTTCTTCGTGTCGCTCGAGAAGCCGATGAGCATCAAATCGCGGCGCACCTGCACGGCCGTGATGCCGTGGATGCCCGCAAGCACGTGGGAGAAGATGTGCGTGATGCCCTGCTTGTGGCACGAGAGCAGCGTGCGGCGGTATTCGCTCAACCGCTCGATGGTCTTTTCGGGAATGCCGTTCGTCAGTGAGGCCATGGCGTTATTCGATGGTGATGGTATAGTCGCTGTTGTAGTTGACCCGGGTCCAGTTGCGGTTCACGTGGCTGCCCCCCTCCTCGCGCTGGAAGCGGTAGGTCGTCTGCAGCGGCGTGTAGGTGGTATTCTCCAGGTCGTTTTCGATGTCGCCGTACATGGCGGGGCAGAAAATCATCGCCGCGTCGTACCCACGGTAGGAGTAGAGCGTCGGCAGTGCCCCGAAGGCACGGATGTAGTCGCTGTCGAACGAGGCGATGACCTCGGCGTCGCGCTTGGCGTGGTAGGTCGAGACGAAGACCAGACGGTCCTTGAAGAACATCGTGCGGTCGATGTTGCCGAAGCGGTGCCAGCGGGCGTTGCCCAGCACGACGAACGACGGCGCCGTCAGGCCGCGGCTTGTGATGCTCGTATCGGCCGAGGCGATGGCCGCCAGGATGCGGTCGACGTCGACCTCGTTCTCGGCCATGATGACGAAGACGTTCTCCTCCTTGTTCTGCAGCAGCGGCGTGAGGTCGCTCGGGCTGTTGGCCCCGCGGACGGAGGGGTGTTCGTAGCGGTAGTTGTAGCGCGTGAAGGGTCGGTCGCCCAGCAGCGCGAGCACCTCCTGCTCGAACTCCTTGTCGGTGCTGCCCGCGTAAATGAGCGTCACGCGGCGGTTGCCGTTGAGCAGTTCGGCCACCTTGTTGTACTTGAGCGCCGGGTCGGCCGCCATCTGGAAGAGGGCGTCGCTGTGGAGCGCCTCGATGTTGGCCAGCGGCGTGACCACCGGGACGTCGTGCTCCTCGGCGTAGCGGACCACGGGATAGAGCTCATCCTCGTAGACCGGGCCCACGATGAGCCGGTTGCGGGCGAAGTCGGGCGAGGAGACGATGCGGTCGATGGCGGCCGAGTCGCGGCCCGTATTATAGAAGGTGAGCTCGACCGAGTATCCGTAACGCTGCTTCACCTGCTCGAGCCCCAGCAGGAAGCCCTGGTAGAATTCGAGGTAGTTGCTGTTGGCGCGACCCTTGACCGAGATGGGGAGCATCAGGGCGACATCGAGCGGCTCGGAGCGGCGCAGGGCGCGGAACGTGACCTCGGGAAGCTGCCGTGCGGCGGCCGAGTCGGGGTGCGCAACGCTCAGCGAATCGACGGCCGGGGCCGGGGCTGCCGGCTCGTCGCTCGGAATCTTGAGCATCGCTCCGGCCTTCAGGTCGGCGGGCTGCAGTCCGTTGTTGAGCCGCGAGAGCTCCTCTTCGGTCGTGCCGAAGCGGCGCGAGAGCGAGTAGAAGGTTTCGCCCGGGCGCACGATGTGGTAGGCATAGCCCTTTTCGGCGACGCTGTTCAGCGCCGTGCGGTAGGCTTCCCACTCGGCCTGCCGTTGTGCTTCACTCCCCTTGCCGCTCTCCTTGCGGCGAATCAGAATCCGCTCGTCGGGGCGCAGATGGGTGGGGTCAAGGTTGGGGTTGTCCTCGAGGATGGTCTGGATGGAGATGGCGTAGCGGCGCGAGATGGCGTAGAGCGTCTCGCCCTTGCGGACGTAGTGCATGTCGAAGGTCTTCTTCAGCTTGCGCTCCGAGGGTTTGGCCTCCGGGGCCTCGGCCATGAACGGTATCTTGAGCCGCGCGTCGGCCTTCAGCCCCTGGGCAACCGAGGGGTTGTTCTCGACAATCACCTGCTCCCCCACTCCGTATTCACGGGCGAGCGAGTAGAGCGTCTCGCCCGCCTGCACGGTGTGGATGTAGTACTTCGAGCCGTTGATATAGACGATTGTCGGCGATTTCTCGGCCGCGTGGGCGCAGCAGAGGGTGCCTAACAGCAGCAGGGTCGCACAAAGTCGCTTCATCTTCCTGTTCATTTCGTTTTTTCGCGGCAGCGGATTTCGGTGATGACCCGCTTGGTATAGAGCGGAAAGTCGCCGTTCATCATCCAGGCGTAGTAGCTCGGTTCGTGGGCGAAGACCTCCGCCACCGAACGCCCCTTGTACTTGCCGAACCCGAAGACCTCCTCGCCCTTCTCGTTGTAGAGAATGCGGCCCGCATAGTCGGCCGATTCACCCCGCGAGGAGTATTCGGCCAGAGCATCGACGTCGTTCTCCAGGTCGGGATAGCGGTCCAGCTGCGCCTGCAGCACCTCGTAGGTCGCCCGCGTGTCGGCTTCGGCCGAGTGGGCGTCTGTAAGGTCCTTGTCGCAGTAGAACTTGTAGGCGGCCACCAGCGTGCGCTGCTCCTTCTTGTGGAAGATGTTCTGCACGTCGATGAAGCGGCGGCGCTTGAAGTCCACCTCGACGCCCGCACGCATGAACTCCTCGACGAGCAGCGGCAGGTCGAAGCGGTTGGAGTTGAAGCCGCCGAAGTCGCACCCCTGTAGGAACTGCGCGAGCGACTTGGCCACCTGGGCAAAGGTCGGGCAATCCTTCACATCCTCGTCCGTGATGCCGTGGATGGCCGTCGCCTCCTCGGGGATGTGCATCCCCGGGTTGAGCTTGCGCGTCTTGCAGATTTCCTCGCCGTCGGGCATAATCTTAATCATCGACACCTCGACGATGCGGTCCTTCGAGGCGTCGACCCCCGTGGTTTCGAGGTCGAAGAAGACGATGGGCCGTTTGAGCTTGAGTTTCATCGGCGCCCTCCCTATGCGTTAATCATCATCGGCATGAGCAGCATGAGCGACGTGTTGCTCTGCTTCTCGTCGTATACGGGCTTGAAGACGCCGGCGCGCGTCGAGTCGGCCAGTTCGATGACCACCGTCGGAGTCTCGATGTTGGAGAGAATCTCGACCAGGAAGGTCGACTTGAAGCCGATGGTGATGGGCTGTCCGTCGTAGCTGCACGAAATCGTCTCGTTGGCCGACACCGAGAAGTCGATGTCCTGTGCCGTGAGGTTGATGCGGTTCTCCTCGATGTCCATGCGGATGAGGTTGGTCGTCGGGTTCGAGCAGACGGCCACGCGCTTGATGCCGTTGACCAGTTCGATGCGGTCGACGAGCACCTTGTTGGGGTTGTTGGCCGGGATGACGGCGTTGTAGTTCGGGTAGTTGCCCTCGATGAGCCGGCAGACGAGCGTGTGGTTCTTGAGCGTGAAGAGGGCGTTCTTCGAATCGAAGGCCACCTTGATGGCATCCTCCTCCTTGAGCAGCACCGACTTGAGCAGGTTGGCCGGCTTCTTGGGCAGGATGAACGAGGCGTTGATGTCGGTCTCGCGCTCCGATTCATACTTCACCAGCTTGTGGGCGTCGGTTCCGACGAAGGTGAGCGCCGTGGGGCTGAAGTTGATGAAGATGCCGTTCATGACGGGACGCAGCTCGTCGTCGGCCGTGGCGAAAATCGTCTTGTTGATGCCGTTGACCAGCACGTCGACGTCGAGCTCGAGCTCCTTCTTCTCGGCGCTGAGCGTCGGAACGGCGGGATAGCTCACGGCGCTGGCGCCGGGAATCGACAGGGAGCCGCTCTTCCAGTTGATTTTGATTTCCCAGCTCTTGTCGTTCACGTCGATGGTCAGCGGCAGCTCGGGGAACTCCTTCAGCGAGTCGAGCATCAGTTTGCCCGGGGCGGCGATGGTGCCCTCGCTCTCGACGCTGTCGACCGTGATGGAGCCGATGAGCGTGGTTTCGAGGTCCGAGGTGGTGACTTTCAGTTCGTTGCCGTTGAGCTCCATGAGGAAGTAGTCGAGAATCGGCAGCGTATTCTTGTTGCTGATGACCTTGCCCGTGGTTGCGAGCAGCGAGAGCAGGGCCGAACTTGATACGGTGAATTTCATGTCTTGCGTGTTTTTACTTATTTCTTTTTCTACTTGCTTCTTGTCTTTTGGGGCGGGGCCCCGGCGGCTGCGCGGACGGCGCGCATCGGGGCTATTCCAGCTCGGCGAGCTTGTCGAGCGCCATGGCGACCATCTTCCGTACGAAGGGCTTGTAGTCCGTGCAGGCGTCGAGCGCCACGCGCTGGGCGATAATCGTGCAGATGGTGGCGGCGCGGTGGCCCATCAGGGCGGCGAGTCCGGCCAGCGCCGAGCCCTCCATCTCGAAGTTGGTGATGCGGCGCCCCTCATACTCGAACGACTCGATTTTCTCGTTCAGGTGGATGTCCTGTGGTTCGAGCCGTACCCAGCGCCCCTGCGGTGCATAGAAGCCCGGGGCGGCGATGGTGATGCCCTCGCGCGTCGTGTCGCGGAAGTGCTCGAAGAGCGTCCGGTCGGCATCGATGAAGTAGGGCTTCGGCAGCAGTTCGTTCCAGCCGGTGTGGCGCATGAAGGCCTGCTCGATGGCCAGGTCGCAGACGTCGTTGCGTCCCTTGTAGTAGTTGAGCAGTCCGTCGAAGCCGACCGACGTGCGCGAGAAGACGAACTCCCCTACGCGGATGTCGGGCTGCAGCGCCCCCGAGGTGCCCAGACGCACGAGCGTCAGCCGCTGCTTTTCGCTCTTCTCCTGGCGGGTGGCGAAGTCGACGTTGACCAGCGCGTCGAGCTCCGTGACCGAGATGTCGATGTTGCCGATGCCGATACCCGTCGAGAGGACAGTCATGCGCTTGCCGCGGTAGGTGCCCGTCACGGTGTGGAATTCGCGGTTGGTTACTTCGCACTCGCGCGAGTCGAAGAACTCGGCCACCATGGCCACGCGGCCCGGGTCGCCGACCAGGATAACGGTGGGCGCAACCTGTCCGGGATGCAGATGAAGGTGGAAAATCGAGCCGTCGTCGTTGATAATCAATTCGGAAGGTGGGATTGTTCTCATGGTAGCCTCTTTTTTTATTTTTATAATTGGCATAAAAGTAATAATTTTACCTCGAATAACAAAACAATCAACCGGCAAATTCTTGCAAATACGTATAACATATTTTAATAAACTCTCAGAGAATCATGACTTTGATTAAATCCATCTCCGGCATTCGGGGAACCATCGGAGGACATGCGGGCGACAACCTCACGCCGCTCGACGTGGTGAAGTTCACGACGGCCTACGCCCGTCTGATTGCCGAGCGCAACCCCGGTCGGAAGCTGACCATCGTCATCGGCCGCGACGCCCGCATATCGGGTGAAATGGTGGCCAATCTGGTCGAGGGAACGCTGCTCGGCTGCGGCGTCGACGTGGTGAACGTCGGGCTCTGCACCACGCCCGGAACGGAGCTGGCCGTCACGGCGCACAAGGCCGACGGCGGCATCATCATCACCGCGTCGCACAACCCGCGCCAGTGGAACGCCCTGAAGCTGCTCAACGGCGAAGGTGAGTTCCTGAGCGACGCCGAGGGCAAGCGTGTGCTTGCGATGGCCGAGGAGGAGGATTTCGCCTATCCCGAAATCGACGGCATCGGTCACGTCGTTTCGCGCGAGTCGTACAACGAGCGCCACATCGAGCAGGTGCTGGCGCTGCCGCTGGTCGACGTGGAGGCGGTCCGTGCCCGGAAGTTCAAGGTGGTCGTCGACGCCGTCAACTCGGTGGGCGGCATCGTGATGCCCGAGCTGCTGCGCCGTCTGGGGTGTGAGGTGGTCGAGCTCAACTGCGAGCCGACGGGCGAATTTGCCCACAACCCGGAGCCGCTGCCGCAGAACCTGACCCAAATCGCACAGGTCATTGTCCGCGAAAAGGCCGACCTGGGCATCGTGGTCGACCCCGACGTCGACCGTCTGGCCTTCGTCAACGAGGACGGCACGATGTTCGTCGAGGAGTATACGCTGGTGGCCGTGGCCGACTACGTGCTGTCGCACAAGGTGGGCAATACGGTCTCGAATCTCAGCTCGTCGCGTGCGCTGCGCGACGTGACGGAGCGTCACGGTGGTCGTTACTACGCTTCGGCCGTCGGCGAGGTGAACGTCGTGGCGAAGATGAAGGAGGTCGGCGCCGTCATCGGCGGCGAGGGCAACGGCGGAGTCATCTATCCCGAGCTGCACTACGGCCGTGACGCACTGGTGGGTGCGGCCCTCTTCCTGACCCATCTGGCCAAGTGCGGCATGACCATGACGCAGCTGCGCGCCACCTATCCGGCCTACTACGCCTCGAAGAACAAAATCGAGCTGACGCCGGCCATCGACGTGGATAAAGTGCTGCGTGAGATAAAGGCCCGCTATGCCGGTGAGAAGGTGAACGATATTGATGGCGTAAAGATTGATTTCGCGGAGAACTGGGTGCACCTGCGCAAGTCGAATACCGAGCCCATCATCCGTGTCTATACCGAGGCGAAGTCGATGGAGGAGGCCGATGCGCTGGCGCAGCGGTTCATCGGCGAAATCAAACAAATCTGCAACCTGTAAAACTCAAATCAACGAATGACGACCATGAATCGGAGACGAATCTGGATGTGGAGCGCTGCGGCGCTCCTGTTGGTCGCCTGCGGAGGCAATGCGACCAAAAAGAGTGCGGCGACCAAGGCTGCTCCCGCTGCGGAGACCTCGGCTGCGGAGGCGCCCGCCTACTGCGGCACCTACCGGGGAACGGTACCTGCGGCCGACTGCCCGGGCATCGAACTGACGCTCACGCTCTCCCCCGACGGCCGCTACGAGCAGACGTGGAACTACATCGAGCGCGAAGGCATCTTCACGGACCGTGGCCCCTATATGGTCGAGGGCGATGTGCTGACGCTCCAGCCCGAGGACGACGGCGTTGCCCTCTATTACAAGCTGGACGGGGAGCGTCTGCTCAAGCTCGATGCCGACCGCAAGCCGCTTGACGGGGAGCAGGCACCCTACTACGAACTCCGTAAAATCGCAAAATAACACACGAGTATGGATAAAGCAAAGAAGTATGTCGAGGAGCACAAGGAACAGTTTCTCAACGAGTTGTTCGAGCTGCTGAGGATTCCTTCCATCAGCGCCCAGTCGGAGCACAAGCCCGACATGCGCCGCTGCGCCGAGTGGCTGGCCGCATCGCTCAAGCGTTCGGGCGCCGACCGTGCCGAGGTGATGGAGACGGCTGGCAATCCGGTGGTCTATGCCGAGAAGCGGGTGTCGGATGCGGCGCCCACCGTGCTGGTTTACGGCCACTACGACGTCATGCCGGTCGACCCGCGCGAGGAGTGGAACACCGAGCCCTTCGAACCGGTGATTCGCGACGGCCGCATCTGGGGCCGCGGTGCCGACGACGACAAGGGACAGCTCTTCATGCACGCCAAGGCCTTCGAGGCGATGTGCGCCACGGGAACGCTCCCCTGCAACGTGAAGTTCATGCTCGAAGGCGAGGAGGAGATTGGTTCGGCAAGCCTCTACGCCTTCTGCGAGCAGCACCGCGAGCTGCTCAAGGCCGACATCATTCTGGTCTCGGACACCTCGATGCTCTCGATGGATACGCCGTCGATTACCTGCGGTCTGCGCGGTCTGGCCTACATGGAGGTCGAGGTGACGGGGCCCGACCACGACCTGCACTCGGGCCTCTACGGCGGTGCGGTGGCCAATCCGGCCAACGTGCTGGCGCGGCTGGTAGCCGACCTCATCGACGACCAGGGCCGGGTGACGATTCCGGGATTCTACGACGACGTGCGCGAACTGACCCCCGCCGAGCGTGAGGCCTTCAACCGCGCGCCGTTCGACGCCGAGGCCTACAAGCGTGCGCTCGATGTCGAGGAGCTGGCGGGTGAGGCCGGCTATACGACTCTGGAGCGTACGGGCGTGCGCCCCTCGCTCGACGTCAACGGCATCTGGGGCGGATACATCGAGGAGGGAACCAAGACGATTATCCCCTCGAAGGCTTCGGCCAAGATTTCGATGCGTCTGGTGCCCCACCAGGATTACCACAAAATCGGCGAGCTGTTCCAGCGTCACTTCGAGGCCCTGGCCCCCAAGTGCGTGAAGGTGCGCGTCAAGGCGCTGCACGGCGGCATGCCCTATGTGGCTCCCACCGACATGCCCGCCTACAAGGCGGCCGAGCGGGCCGTCGAGGAGACCTTCGGCAAGAAGCCGCTCCCCTTCTACTCGGGCGGTTCGATTCCCGTCATCAGCGGCTTCGAGTCGATTCTGGGCATCAAGTCGCTGCTCATGGGCTTCGGTCTGGGCCAGGATGCGATTCATTCGCCCAACGAGAGCTACGGCCTCGACCAGTTCTTCCGCGGCATGGAGACCATTCCGCTGTTCTACAAGTATTTCGCCGAGTTGCGGTAGCGCGCCATGTTCGAGGAGTATCTGGATTTTGCCGTAGGGATGGCCCGCGAGGCGGGACGCATCCAGCTCTCCTACTTCCGCGGCGACGACCTGGCCATGAAGACCAAGTCGAATGTCTCGGATGTGGTGACGCGTGCCGACCGCGAAAGCGAGGCGTTCATCGTCCGGAGCATTCTGGAGCGCTACCCTACGCACGCGATTCTGGGCGAAGAGGGCGGCGCGCGCGGCGATGCCGCGAGCGAGTGGCGCTGGGTGGTCGACCCGTTGGACGGCACGACCAACTACAGCCAGGGGCTGCCCGTCTTCTGCGTCTCGATTGCGCTGCAATACCGGGGCGAGACGGTAGTCGGGGTGGTCTATGCCCCCTACCTGCGTGAGCTCTTCACGGCCGTGCGCGGCGGAGGGGCCTGGTGCCGGCGCGGCGACGGCGAGCCCGTGCGGCTGCACGTCTCGACGAAGCAGCGCCTTGACTGCTCGGTCGTTGCAACGGGATTCCCTTACGACAAGAGCGAGAATCCCGACAACAACAGCGACAACGTCGCCCGAATCCTCCCCCATGTGCGCGACGTGCGCCGGATGGGGGCTGCGGCTTACGACCTGTCGTGCGTGGCGGCGGCGATGCTCGACGGTTTCTGGGAGCTGAACCTCCACGAGTGGGATGTCTGCGCGGCGTCGCTGCTCGTCATCGAGGCAGGCGGCGTTGTCGAGTCGCTGCGCGCCGACCGCGGCGTCTCGCCCGTGGCGGGCAGTGCGGCACTGGTTGAGCAGATGAAGCGCTACGTGCGCTGACCGTGCCTTGCGGGACGGCGGGCGGAGGTCCTGTCGGGTCGCGCATCGGATGTGGATATATGCAACGAGGGCGGGGTCGAAACCCCGCCCTCGTTCTCTTTGTGGTGACCTGTTTGCCGCGTCAGCGCATCTCCTCGAAGGCGTAGCGCACCGCCCGGTTGAGCAGCGCCACGAAGGGCTGCGTCTGGCGCATCCGCTCGAGCGTGAACTCCAGCAGCCGCCCGTCGAGCAGCTCGCGCTCCGTCATGCGCCGTTCGAGCAGGAACTCCTTGAGGCGCAGCAGCTCGTCGTAGGGGCTGCCCGACGGGAAGCCCTTCGGCGTGCGGCGCAGCGCGTTGTCGCGGCAGAGCGTGAATGCGTCGGCCTGGCGGATGGTCCGCTCGACCTCGGCGCCGTTGTCGAAAATCTCGTCGCGCACCGAGCGCAGCACCACCGGCTCGGGGCAGTAGAGCCCCACGGCCAGCATGTGTCCGTAGGTAGAGCCTTCGCCGGTGTCGGGCTCCACATGGAAGTAGTAGCCGGCATAGCCCGACTTCTTGCCGCCCGGGGCGATGTAGGCGCCGATGTGCTCCTTGTAGGGCCTCTTGTCGGGGCTGAAGCGCGTGTCGCGCGCAATGCGGTAGGTGCAGTCCTGCACGCGCAGCCCGCGAACGGAGGGGTCGAACGACGAAATGCCGTCGATTAGCTGCTCCGTAAAACCGGCGAAGCGCGTTTTCACGCGCTTCCACTCGGCCCGGTGAGCGTCGAACCACTCCCGGTTGTTGTTGTCGTGCAGCTCCCTGAGGAATGCAATGACCTCCTTCATGCTACCACGCGAAGAGCGGATAGTTGGCCATCAGTGCGTTGACGTCGCGGCGCACGGCTGCGATGTTCTCCTCATTCTCGGGGTCGTTGAGCACGCGGTCAATCAGCCCGACGATGTAGTCCATCTCGTTCTCCTTCAGTCCGCGGGTGGTGATGGCCGGCGTACCGAAGCGCAGACCCGAGGTCTGGAACGGCGAACGGGTGTCGAACGGAACCATGTTCTTGTTGGTCGTGATGTCGGCCGCCACGAGGCACTTCTCGGCCAGCTTGCCGGTCAGCTCGGGGAACTTGGTGCGCAGGTCGACCAGCATCAGGTGGTTGTCCGTGCCGCCCGATACAATCTTGTAGCCGCGCTTGATGAAGGCCTCGGCCATTGCGCGGGCGTTCTTCTGCACCTGCGTCTGGTACTCCTTGTAGCTGGGTTCCAGCGCCTCGCCGAAGGCTACGGCCTTGGCGGCGATGACATGCTCGAGCGGACCGCCCTGGATGCCCGGGAATACGGCCGCGTTGATAATCTGCGACATCTTCTTGATGACACCCTTCGGCGTGGTGAGGCCCCACGGATTGTCGAAGTCCTTGCCCATGAGGATGATGCCGCCGCGCGGACCACGCAGCGTCTTGTGGGTGGTCGAGGTGACGATGTGGGCATACTTCACGGGGTTGTCGAGCAGCCCGGCGGCGATGAGGCCGGCCGTGTGGGCCATGTCGACCATCAGCAGCGCACCTACCTTGTCGGCGATTTCGCGCATGCGCTTGTAGTCCCATTCACGCGAATAGGCCGAAGCGCCGCCGACGATGAGCTTGGGCTTGCACTCCAGCGCCTTGCGCTCCATGGCGTCGTAGTCGATGCGGCCCGTGGCCTCGTCGAGCTGGTAGCCCACGGCCTTGAAGTACTTGCCCGACATGTTGACCGGCGAACCGTGCGAGAGGTGGCCTCCGTGTGCGAGGTCGAGTCCCATGAAGGTGTCGCCCGGATGCATCACGGCGAAGAATACCGCCATGTTGGCCTGCGCTCCCGAGTGGGGCTGGACGTTGGCGTATTCGGCGCCGTAGAGCCGGCAGATGCGCTCGATGGCCAGCGACTCGACCTTGTCGACCACTTCGCAGCCGCCGTAGTAGCGGGCGGCGGGATAGCCTTCGGCATACTTGTTCGTGAGGACCGAGCCCATGGCCTCCATGACCTGGTCGCTGACGAAGTTCTCCGATGCGATGAGTTCGATGCCGCGCATCTGACGACTGCGCTCGGCGGCAATCAGGTCGAAAATCTGGGTGTCTCTTTTCATGTCTGTTTTTATTTGAAAGGATTTCAATGCGTTCCGTTTCGTCGCTCGCTCCGGCGGCCTGCCTCCTGTCGTCCGGTTCCAGCCATCCGGCCTCTGTTTTCTGCCGTCCGGTCTCCGCCGTCCGGCTTTACGGTCCTGCCGTCCAGCCCTCGCCTTTCGGCCCTCCGGCCCTCCCCGTCCGGCCCTCCGGTGTTCGGCCCGAAGAGGTTGCCGAGCGATTGTACAAAGATAGTAATATTCGGCAATTTCCCGCTCGGAGAAAGCGCATTAAAATATTTTTCTTATCTTTGTCGTGCAAAATCGGATTTTACCAAAAACAAAATAACTATGAAATTACTCGAAGGCAAGGTCGCCGTCATCACGGGTGCAGCCCGCGGTATTGGCAAGGCCATCGCTCTGCAGTTCGCCAAGGAGGGTGCGAACATCGCGTTTACGGACCTGGTAATCGACGAGAACGGCAAGGCTACCGAAGCCGAAATCGCCGCCCTGGGTGTCAAGGCCAAGGGCTATGCGTCGAACGCCGCCAACTTCGAAGAGACCCACAAGGTCATCGACGAAATCGTGAAGGAGTTCGGCCGCATCGACATTCTGGTCAACAACGCCGGCATTACGAAGGACGGTCTGATGATGCGCATGTCGGAGGCTCAGTGGGACGCCGTGCTGACGGTGAACCTCAAGTCGGCATTCAACTTTATCCACGCCGTTGTGCCCGTCATGGCACGTCAGCGCAGCGGTTCGATTATCAACATGTCGTCGGTTGTGGGCGTGAGCGGCAATGCCGGTCAGTGCAACTACTCGGCCTCGAAGGCCGGTATGATTGGCCTGGCCAAGTCGATTGCCAAGGAGATGGGTCCCCGCGGCATCCGTGCCAACTGCATCGCCCCGGGCTTCATCATCACCGACATGACCAACCAGCTTTCGGACGAGGTGAAGGAGAACTGGTGCAAGCAGATTCCGCTGCGTCGCGGCGGTACGCCGGAGGATGTCGCCAAGGTGGCGCTCTTCCTCGCATCGGACCTCTCGTCCTACGTGAGCGGCCAGGTCATCCACTGCTGCGGTGCGATGAACTGCTAAACGCACGGCGGGCTCCCGACTCTTCGGAGGTCGGCTCAGGAGCAACGGGACATCCTCGGCGGATGCCCCGTTTTTCGTCGGCGGGAGGCTTTCGGCAGTCATTTGCTGCATGCAGTATGGCTTTCATCGCATTTTTTCAGCCTTTTGGAGCTATTGTGACCGGATTGGACTAAATTGATGCATGAATTGAGCTGTTTTTGTGTGGGAGGAATGACGTAACACCGAATATTTTTATATATTTGCAAAGAAAATAATCTAACTCTCAATTTAATTAACGTAGTTATGGAAGCTTTAGTAGCAAAAATCAACGAAGAGTTCAAGGCATTCCAGGAGAATGCAACGGCTCAGCTGGAGAAGGGCAACAAGGCCGCCGGTACGCGTGCGCGCAAGGCCGCTCTGGAACTGTCGAAGCTGATGAAGGAGTTCCGCAAGGCATCTCTGGAGGCTGCTGCAAAATAGTTGCAGGCTCGTGCCAAAAAAGAGGCTTTCCTCCGCAGGGGAAAGCCTCTTTTGTTTTGCGGCCGGTGCATGCAGGTGTTTTGCCGCCGGTACATGCAGGCGTTTTGCGGCCGGTGCATGCAGGCGTTCAGAAGTGCACGCCGTGGCGGGCGAGCACCTGCAGGTCCTCCTCCGTCAGACCCGTCCGCGGGAAGGGGCGCGCCTCGTTGTGGTCGTTCAGATAGAAGCGCGGCGCATCCCAGTCGTAGGCGTCGTTGACGAGCGAGACCGACGGGTCGAGGTACTCCGTCCGGATGGAGGCCATGTCGGCCATCGTATGGAACAGGGCGTGCGTCGTGGCGGGCGCCTTGCCGTTCCGTTCGGCGGCAGCCACCTTCTCGGGGAAGTTCTTCCGGTACTTGTCGGAGAACCAGCCCAGCGAGGCGACGTAAATCTGATAGGCGGTCGTCGTCGGCGAGGCGTGCAGGAAGCGGCCCCGGCGGTCGTCGAGGATATCCTCGCCGTGGTCGGCGCAGTAGAGCAGCGCCACGCTGGCGTCGAGCGAATTGAGGTAGCCTACGGTGCGGGCCAGGAAGTAGTCCGTATAGCGGATTGAGTTGTCGTAGGCGTTGCGCAGCATCGTCACGTGCTCGGGGTTGATGGCCACGTCGTCATCGGGCCGGAAGTGGGCGAATTCGCGCGGGTAGCGCTGGTGGTAGCTGAAGTGCGACCCGTAGCAGTGGAGGACGATGAAGAGCTTCTGTGCCTTGCTGTTGGCAACGATGCGCTGGATTTCGTCGAGCAGCTGCATGTCATGCCGCGGCGAGTGGATGTAGACCAGATGCTCCGACTGGCGGGCCAGCTTGTCAATCATGGCCCCCTGGGGCGCCTGGTTGGAGATGAACCACGTCTCGAAACCCGCTTCGCGGAAGAGTGCCGCGATGCCCTTGCGGCGGTAGAGCTCCTCGTGCTGGTCGGTGGCGATGGAGGAGAGAATCAGCGGAACGCTCTTGTGGGTCGTATTGCTCTGGGTGAGCATGTTGCGGAACGGGATGATGCCGTGGGTCCGCAGCAGCATGGGGTTCGTTTCGCGGTCGTAGCCCCACAGCTGCCAGTTCATGGCGCGTGACGCCTCGCCGACGATATAGACGTAGATTTCGCGTCCCGGAGCCTCGGCCGTACGCGTGGCGTGGAACGTGAAGCCGTCCGACGTCTGTTCGTAGTTGTGCATCTTGCGGAACTCGACGGCGCTCAGCCGCATGTTGTAGAGCACGTTGAGCGGGAAAATCTCGTCGCGCAGCACGTGGCGCTCCTCGCTCACACGGTAGGCCGGCCAGAGGGCCAGCAGTCCCAGACAGAAGAGCGCCGCGCCGGTCAGACCGACGCTCATGCGGGTCGTGCGCGAGATGATGCGGCGGTGGGCGATTTCACGGGCGCCGAGCCACAGCAGCGGAATGTAGATGAGGCAGACGGTGATGACCGCGGGATAGATGTTGCTGAGCAGTTCGGAGGCCTCGCCGGGGTTGGTCGTCAGCAGGTTGGTGAACATGTCCGTGGCAATAATCGAATTGCCGAACAGGTAGAGCAGCACCAGCTGAAAGGCGCAGAAGAAGATGAAGGCGAATCCCAGCCAAATCATGATGCCCGAGCGTTTGAGCAGCACGCTCCACATCATGTAGAAGCCCAGCGGCAGCAGGATGAGCGCCTCGACCGTCCAGCCCGAGTAGGGCTCCGTAATGGCCAGCACGCAGTTCGGGATAATCAGCGCAACGAAGAAGTAGACCGTGACCAGAATGGTGAACCGGCTTCTGGTCAGCGGCTTTTTCGGTTTGAGTCGCTTTTTCTTCTTGGTGTTATCGTCTGTCGTTGTGGCCATGGTTCGTTTCGTTTAGAACGCCTCGTTGATGTTGAGCATGAAGCCGCTCGTCTTGCGGCCGAAGCCGTAGTCGAGGCGTACGTTCGTACGTTTTTTAAGTTCCCAGCGCAGGCCGATGCCGTAGTTGGGCAGCGTCTCCGACCAGTTGAAGGTCGAGAGGCGGTGGAAGACGTTGCCGGCACCGCCCCACACCGTGCAGCCGATGCGGCGCCAGATGCGCTGGCGCAGTTCGACCTGGAACGTAATCATGCCGTTGTCGGTATACTGACCCTCGTAGTAGCCGCGCATGCGCTGACTGCCGCCCATGCGGGCAAGCATCGGCCACGGCGTACCGTCGGAGTTGAATTCACCGTAGAGGTCGATGGCCAGGATGCCGTCGCGCCACACCCGCTGGTAGAAGTCGGCCGTGAAGTTGGTGCGCCAGAGCGACTGTCCGCAGTTGCCCAGCGGCTTGGGATAGAAAGTCTCCACGAGGCTGATGTAGATACCCCGGAAGGGGTTCGGGATGAAGTCGCGCGAGTCATACTCGATGATGGCGCCGATGCCCGTGGCCGTGTAGCCGGTCTTCTGCTGCACGCCGTCGAAGGTGATGTAGCTCAGGTCCGAGAACTTCTTGCCCTTGGTATAGTCGAAGCCGAGCATGCCGCCGATGAAGGTGTTGGGCAGCACGCGATAGAGGTAGCGCACGTCGACGTTGTAGCGCTTCTCGACGAAGTTGCCCTTTTCACCGTAGGCTCCGGCCCGATACCCTACTCCCCAGATGTCGCGCGGCTGCGACTTGAAGTCCACCGAGTAGTCGATGCGGCTGCGGTTCTGCGCGAAGATGTTGTTGCCCGTGACGCCCACGGCGTAGAAGCCCGTGATGGAGACGCTGGCGAAGATGGAGACGTTCGAGGGCGAGGTGACCGAGTCGCTCCGGTCGAGCCGGTAGAGTCCGGCGGCCAGTACGCCGATGCCCAGGCTGGTGTTTTTCGAGTAGCTGGGACCGCCGGCGAAGGTGAAGTCGATTTTCTTCTCGAAGGTCTTGTCGGTGGTCGACTCGCCGAAGTAGTTGACAATCCGGCGCAGGAACGACGGCCGTCGTCGGGGCAGGGAATCGGATGCGACCGGTACGGACGCTGTGGCTGCTGCCGGCGCCGGGGTATAGGTATAGTGCAACGTATCGGTGCCGCGTACATAGATGCTGTCCACCGGGACCGCCTCTGCCGCACCGTTCATGCCGTTCATGCCGTTCATGCCGTTCGTGTTGTTCGTGCTGTCCTGCTGCGCCAGCGCCGGAAGCAAACCTCCGGAGAGCAGGCAGACGAGTAGGGCCGTACGCAACATGCGGTTGTTATTTGTAGTTTTCGAGTACCTTGTAGAATTCGTTGATGTCCGCCTGCGAGAGCTCGCCCTTGCGCATGAAGACCAGTTCGCCCTCCTTGGAGACCAGCAGCAGCACGAACTTGTTGTTGCAGTCACCCAGCCCCCAGGCCGTGCTCAGCGTACGGCTTTCGTCGGCGAGAACAATCGCTCCGTTGCTTTCGGTGCGCTTGCGGGCCATCATGCGGGCCATGTTGTTGGGAATCAGCGGTGCATCCATGAGGTTCATGACGCCGAATCCAACGAGGTTGTCGCCTTCGGCGCGGTGGTTCTTCTCCATGTCGGTGGTGAACGCCTCGTTCTGCTTGTGACGGTCGGGGTCCACGTAGAATATCATGAGGTTCTTCTCGCCCCAGTACGGCAGTTTCGCGGGTTTGCCATTGAGGTCAACCAATCGTACATTTTCCACTTTGCGGGGCAGCTCCTGAGCCTGGACAACCGAAAGGGTCAGGGCACATGCCGCGAGAGTCATCAATGCTTTCAACTTCATTGTCACACAAATTAAAGAACTGCGCAAAGGTATAATTTTTTTGCCGGATATGCACCATCGAATGGCCGCATTTATGTCCTGAAAGTTCAATATGAGGCTCTTGACTCCGCCTAAAGCGCATCCGGAACGGGTTGGGTTCCGTTTCAGCGTTCGATTGTTCCGCATGTGCGGTGCATGCAAAACGGGGCGCGGCGTGCCCTATCCAAAACGGTTTTTCGCTATCTTTGTCCCGCTATGAAACAGAGGATACTTTTCGTTTGCCTCGGCAACATCTGCCGCTCGCCGGCCGCCGAGGGTATTTTGCGCAGCCTGGCCGAGCGGAGCGGCATGGCCGGGGAGATTGAGGTCGATTCGGCCGGAACCTACGGTGGTCATGCGGGCGATTTGCCCGATGCGCGCATGCGCCGGGCCGCCGCGCGGCGCGGTTACGAGCTTACGCACCGTGCACGCCGCCTCCGCGAGTCTGATTTCGAGGCGTTTGACATGATTGTGGTGATGGACGACATGAACTACGAGGCGGCCCACCGCATGGCTCCGTCGCGGAGCGAGGCCGCAAAGATTTTCCGCATGGTGGAGTTCTGCCCGTCGTTCCCCGACCGGAGCTACGTGCCCGACCCCTACTACGAGGGGCATGAGGGGTTCGAGCTGGTGCTCGACATGCTCGAGGAGGGGTGTCGCAACATCCTGGAGCGCTGCCGGGATGAGGCTCAGAAGTCGAGTCCGAAGCTGATGCAGTAGGTGTCGCGCAGCGGCGAAGAGTCGGCGGCGAAGAGGTAGGCGAAGTCCAGCCGCAGGTGCATGAAGCGGACGCCGGCGCCGACCGAGGCGAAGTTGGGCGAGTAGATGCGGTCCTCGCCGTAGTGGTAGCCGGCCCGCAGCTGGAAGAGCTGCATGAGGTTGTATTCGGCACCGACCGAGAGCTCGAAGCCCCGGGTCTGCTGCGGCGTGAAGCAGTATCCGAGGTCGGTTCCGACAGTCACCTCGTGGGCGTCGGTGATGTAGGTGTCGAGTGCCACGCCGGCCGTGGCGCTCATCGGCAGGCGGAGCCCCGAGTGGTCGAGATAGCCGCCCAGATTGGCCAGCTTGCCGCCCACGCGTAGCGTCGAGTAGCTGCCGAGGTTTTCGAGCGGCAGCGCATAGAGCATGCTCAGGTCGACGGCAAGGGCGTCGAACGTCACTCCGGCCGGACGCCGCAGATGGAGGTAGCGCCCCGCGAGGCCGACGGCCCACCGCTCGTTGATGCGGTAGGCGTAGCCCAGGTCGAGCGCCATGTCGCTGTTGCTCTTTTCACGCAGGTACTGCCGCCAGCCGGCCTGGATGGCGTGCACCTGACCGAGGCGCCAGAAACCCGAGACGGAGTAGAAGTCATCGCCTTCGGGTGCGAGGTAGGTCGAGGAGAGCTGGCCGGGGGTGGTGGCGAAGACGGCCGCCGCCGCATTGGTATAGATGGTGTGGGAGCCTGCGAGGAGCGTGGTCGAGAGTCCGCCCATGGCCATCGCCTTGGCGTCGGAGAGCGGGAGCGAAGCCTCCTGGGCGCGGAGCGTCCCGCCGAGGGTCAGAAGCACGATGAGCGCCGAAATCCGTTTCATCATAAAGCGTTGTGTTCGTGGCGGGTGGTGAGCTCCGCCGGGTTCAGGACAAATATACGACATATCCGCCAGACTCCCAAATGCCTCGGGGTGAAAGTGCGGCAAGGCGCGTTGCACGACCGCCGTTACTCCCCTGCGGGGGAGGATGCGACAGCATGCGACGCGCCTTTGTGCGTGCGGCGGCTTCACCGGGGGGCTACTCCTCGACGATGCGGATGGAGAGAATCCGGTCGCCGCGGCGGATTTCGTCGATGACGTCGAGCCCCTCGACCACCCGGCCGAAGCAGGTGTGGATGCCGTCGAGGTGCTTCGTATTTTCGCGATTGAGGCAGATGAAGAACTGCGAGCCGCCCGTATCGCGGCCGGCGTGGGCCATC
Organism: Alistipes sp. Marseille-P5061; assembly: GCF_900290115.1. GTDB lineage: Bacteria > Bacteroidota > Bacteroidia > Bacteroidales > Rikenellaceae > Alistipes > Alistipes excrementigallinarum. The sequence continues at coordinate 317,255 of NZ_LT985748.1, read as the reverse complement.
GAGAGCACGCCCCGGTCGTGGTACTGGAGCGGGGCCGAGGTCTCGCACTTGATGCAGTAGCCCGGGCCGCCCGTTCCGTCGCCGCGGGGGCATCCGCCCTGGATGACGAAGTCGGGGATGACGCGGTGGAAGGTCAGCCCGTCGTAGAAGTTGTGGTTGGCCAGGTCGATGAAGTTGGCCACCGTGCCGGGTGTCGCCTCGGTGTAGAGTTCGGCCTTCATCACCCCTTTCTCGGTCGAAATGACTGCGTATTGTTTCATGTGTGTCGGGTGTATTGGTGCGGGACGTGCGTCCCGGCTGTTTTTTCGTTTCGGGGGCGGGATGGATGCCGCTACCCCGCTCTTCCCTATCTTAATAGAGGTAGTGCTCCATGAGCGGCGTGAGCAGCGCCGTGGCCAGCCCCATCAGCGCCATGGCCAGACCGCTGAGGGCCCCCTCGACGGCTCCGATTTCGATGGCGCGCGCCGTGCCGATGCCGTGGGCCGCCGAGCCCAGCGCAAAGCCGCGGGCCTGGGGGTCGGTAACGCCGCACCGGCGGAGAATCCACTCTCCGAAGATGCTGCCGAAGATGCCCACGCAGAAGACCACCACCGAGGTGACCGTCGCGATGCCGCCCAGAGGGCCTGCCACCGAGACGGCGATGGGCACGGTGACCGATTTGGGGGCCAGCGAGTTGACAATCGCCCGCTCGGCACCGAATGCCATGGCGATGTAGACCACGCTCAGCACTCCCACGACGCAGCCGGCAAGCGTCGAGATGATGACCGGGGTGAGCCGGCCGCGCAGTTGGTCGATTTGCTCGTACATCAGATAGCCCAGAGCGACGACCGACATGCCCAGCACGAAGTTCAGGATGCTCGTGGCCTCCTGATAGCGCGGGTAGTCGATGCCCGTGCAGCGCAGAAAGACGATGACGGCGATGAAGGTGAGCAGCACGGGGTGGAGCAGCGGCGTGTGGACGCGTCGGTAGAGGCGCATCCCGACGCAGTAGAGGCCGACGGTGAGCGTCAGCAGGAAAAGGTCCGAAGCGATGATGTCATACCACATGGCGGAAAGGTGTATGTTGCTGGTTGCGTGTTGTCTGGGTGATGAAAATTATCGGGCTTCCGCGTCGCTCGGCCCGTCGGGCGTTTCGCTCCGCAGAACGGTTGCGGGTTCCGCCTCGGCACCGGCAGTTGCGGAGGCACTCGCTCCGGACGCCTCTTCGGGCATCTCCTCGCCCGGCAGGGGCGGAATCTCCTCTTCGGGCTCGGCCACGGGCGGCAGCGGGGCTCCGTAGCGGCGGTTGAGACTCTGGAAGGTCTTGCCGGCCACGAGCAGCACGGCGACCGTCGAGACGACGCCCGAGACCACCACGGCCCACAGATTGTCGAGAATCACCCGGTAGGAGTCCATCAGCCCCACGCCGAAGGGGACGAAGAAGAGCGCCATGCCGGCCAGCAGGAAACGGGCTGCCGGCCGCACGGTCTCGGCCTTGACCCAGTGCAGGCAGAGCGAGGCGAAGAGCAGCACCATGCCGATGATGTTGCCCGATACGATGTTCCCGGTCAGGCGGCTCAGTACGTTGCCCACCAGCCAGAAGAAGAGGATGTAGAAGAGTCCTGTCATGATTCGGAGCTTTGTGCGCGGAGCGGCGGCTTTGTGAAACCCCATCCGGCGTGCCGTTTGCCCTGCCGGAGCGGCTCCCCGTCCGGTTTGGCGCGGCAAATATAGGGCTTTCCCCGTGACATTGCGCCGCAAGAGGGGAAAAATTGCCTGCGCGGGCCCCTTTTGGCCCGGAATACCTATCATTTGGGATTGATAAGCGCATGGAAATTTCGTATCTTTACGTCCAAAAACTCGAAAATACCTATGCGTCTATCGGATTTGAAGACCGGCGAATCGGCAACGATTCTCAAGGTGCACGGTCACGGCGGCTTCCGTCGCCGAATCATGGAGATGGGCTTCGTGCGGGGGCAGCGCGTCGAGGTGCTGCTCAATGCACCGCTGAAGGACCCCATCGAATACAAGGTCATGGGTTACGACATCTCGCTGCGGCGCAGCGAGGCCGACATGGTGGAGGTGCTCTCCGACAGCGAAGCAAAGCAGTTGGCCGACGAACAGGCCCGTCAGGTGGTTGACGATGCGTCGGGACGTGCCCCTAAAGGGGATGCGCTTCCCGAAACGGGCAGTGTCGAGCGGGTGATTCACGAGCGCAGCCGCCACATCGAAATCGCCCTGGTGGGCAACCCCAACAGCGGCAAGACCTCTCTGTTCAACGCCATCTCGGGCGGTCACGAGCATGTGGGCAACTACAGCGGCGTGACGGTCGATGCCAAGCGGGGGCGCTGCACCTACCGCGGCTATACGTTCGGGGTGACCGACCTGCCGGGCACCTACGCCCTCTCGGCCTATACGCCCGAGGAGCGCTACGTGCGCAGCCACATCGAGAAGAACAGCCCCGACGTGATTGTCAACGCGGTGGTGGCCTCGAACCTCGAACGCAACCTCTATCTGACTACCGAACTGATTGATATAAACCCGCGCATCGTAGTGGCGCTCAACATGTACGACGAGCTGGACGCCAGCGGCGCCACGCTCGACTACGACAGTCTGGGCCGCATGCTCGGTGTGCCGATGGTCCCCGTCGAGGCGCGCAACCACAAGGGCATCGAGACGCTGCTCGACACCGTGATTGCGGTCTACGAGAACCGTGACGAGCGGGTGCGCCACATCCATATCGGTCTGGGTCCCGTGGTCGAGGAGAGCGTCCGCCGGCTCCACGACGACATGAACGAATACCGCAGCCAGCTGCCCAAGGCCTTTCCGCCGCGCTACTACGCGATGAAGATGCTCGAGGGCGACCACCAGGTCGAGGAGTGGCTGCGCGGCTGCGAACGCTTCCCCAAGTGGGTGGAGATTCGCGACCGCGAGGCGCAGCGCATCTCCGAGGCGCTGGGCGAGGATGTCGAGACGGCGATTGCCAACCAGAAGTACGGCTTCATCTCCGGAGCGCTCAAGGAGACGCTCACCCCCGGCATGGGGGCCGAACGCTCCGCAACGGCGCTCATCGACACGCTGGTGACCCACAAGCTGTGGGGCTTCCCCATCTTCTTCTTCCTCATGTGGCTGATGTTCTGGTGCACGTTCAGCCTCGGCGCCTACCCCCAGGGGTGGATTGAGACGCTCGTCGGGTGGATTGGCGAGGGCATCAACGCCCTGCTGCCCGCCGGCCCCATCCGCGACATGCTGGTCGACGGCGTCATCGGCGGCGTGGGCAGCGTGATTGTCTTCCTGCCGAACATCGTCATCCTCTACCTGTTCATCTCCTTCATGGAGGATTCGGGCTATCTGGCGCGTGCGGCCTTCATCATGGACCGCATCATGCACCGCATCGGCCTGCACGGAAAATCGTTCATTCCGCTGGTGATGGGCTTCGGCTGCAACGTGCCGGCCATCATGGCGACGCGAACCATCGAGAGCCGCAGCAGCCGTCTGATAACCATCATGATAACTCCGTTCATGTCGTGCAGCGCGCGAATACCCATCTACCTGCTTCTTGCCGGCACCTTCTTCCCCGGCCGGTCGGGGCTGGTGATGTTCTGCCTCTATGTGCTGGGCATTCTGCTGGCCATCGTCACCGCACGGCTGATTCGGCGCTTCTTCTTCCCGGTGGACGAAACCCCCTTTGTCATGGAGCTGCCACCCTACCGGCTGCCGACCTGGAAGACGACGCTCCGCCACATGTGGGACAAGTGCGCGCAGTACCTCCGCAAGATGGGCGGCATGATTCTGATAGCGTCGGTCATCGTCTGGCTGCTGAGCTACTATCCGCGCACCGAGGAGCCCGTGCCGGCCTCCGTACATTATGAGAACTCCTATCTGGGCCGGATTGGCAAGGCCTGCGAGCCGGCCTTTACGCCGATGGGTCTCAACTGGAAGGCGGGTGTATCGCTGCTCTCGGGCGTGGCGGCCAAGGAGATTGTCGTCAGCACGCTCGGCGTGCTCTATGCCGAGGCGCCCGTAACCGGTACTGAGACGTCGGTTGCCGCCGGTGCGGCGCCGGAAGCAACTCCTGTAACTGAGCCGGCATCGGAAACGACCGCAGCTCCGGCATCGGAGCCTGCCGCCGAAGCAGCCGCAATGTCCTCTTCGGAGCCTGTGGCAGGAACGGCCGCCGTACAGGTGAACGAGCCCTCTGCCGCAACGACCGCTTCGGAGGAGGTTGCCGCAAGCCGGGCATCGGCCACGGCCGAGCTGGCCGAGTCGGACGATGAGGAGGCCGAGATGGCCAGCCTTTCGAAGCGGCTGCTTGCGAGCGGCGATTTCAACACGGCTTCGGTCATTGCCTTTCTGGTCTTCATCCTCATCTACTTCCCCTGCATCGCCACCATTGCGGCCATCGCCTCGGAGGCGGGCTGGAAGTGGGCGCTGACGTCGGTGGTCTACAACACGGCGGTGGCCTGGCTGGTGTCGTGGGTCGTCTATCACCTCGTAAACTGGTTGTAGCATGACGTGGCAGGACGGCATTGTCTGGCTCTTCGGAGTGGTGCTGGCGGCGGTCGTCGTCTGGCGGCTCGTGCAGACGCTGCGCGGCAAGCGTGTGCCCGCGTGCGGCAGCTGCAGCCGCGAGTGTCCAATGCGGAACAAGGGCAAGGATGCCCGGTGCCCCGGCGAGCCGAAGTAGCGGAGCGGGACGGGAGTTTCATTGCGGCGTGAAGCGCTCGTTGCGGCACGGTTGTCTTGTCGATGCTGGTGCTGGTGCCCTTGTTACGATGCTGCTCTCGCCGCGGCGTGGTGGCTTTGCCGATGAATGGCCTCCTTGTTGCGGAGCCCGGGCCGAATGACTCTCCCTCTGTGCGGCACTCCGCGCCGAAGCGTGAATGCCTGAAGCAGATATGAAAGAAGCGGACCGACCCCGACGGGTCGGTCCGCTTCTCGTATACAGGGCTGGCGGCTACTTGTGGAGCCGGGCCTTTACGTTGTCGGTTGCACGCTTGAGCAGCTCCTCGGGGCAGCAGAGCGTGATGCGGATGTAGCGCTTGCCCTCCGAACCGAAGATGCCGCCGGGGGTCAGGAAGACGTCGCACTTCTCCATCACCTCGTCCGAGAAGGCAAAGCTGTCGCCCTCGTAATCCTCCGGAAGCTCGGCCCAGACGAAGAGTCCGGCCTGGTGCGGGCGGTAGGTGCATCCCAGCGCATCGAGCAGTGCGTAGGCCTGCTTCTCGCGGCCGTAGTAGATGTCGTTGAGCTGCTTGTACCAGTCGGCACCGAGCGACAGCGCCGTGTCGGCAGCGGCCTGAATCGGATAGAACATGCCCGAGTCCATGTTGCTCTTGAAGGTCAGAATCGAGTCAATCCACTCCTTGCGGCCCAGGATGACGCCCACGCGCCAGCCGGCCATCGAGTGTCCCTTCGAGAGCGAGTTCATCTCGAGCGCCACTTCACGTGCACCGTCTACCGACATGATGCTCATCGGCTTGTCGCTGTTGCGGATGAAGCTGTAGGGATTGTCGTGCACAATCAGGATGTTGTGCTTGGCACCGAACTCGATGATTTTCTCGAAGAGCTCGCGCGTCGGCGTCTGGCCCGTCGGCATGTTGGGATAGTTGACCAGCATCATCTTGACGCCGTCGAGACCGGCACGCTCGATGGCCTCGAAATCGGGATAGAAGTTGGTCTGCTTGTTGAGCGCATAGGGAAGCATCTCACCGCCCGAAAGGCGTACGGCGGCCGAATAGGTGGGATAGCCCGGGTTGGGGACCAGCACCTTGTCGCCCGGATTGAGGAACGTCATGCAGATGTGCATGATACCCTCCTTCGAACCGATGAGGGGCAGAATCTCGGAGTTGTAGTCGAACTCCACGCCGTACCACTTCTTGTACCAGTCGGCAAAAGCCTTGCGCAGAATGGGTTCGCCCTTGTAAGACATGTATTTGTGTACGTCGGGACGCTGAGCCTCCTTGGCCAGACGGTCGATGACCGACTGATGGGGCGGCAGGTCGGGGCTGCCCATTGCGAGTTTGACAATCTGGCGGCCGGTGGCTGCCTCGATGTCGGCAATTTCGCGCAGACGACGCGAAAAATAGTACTCTCCAATCCCGTCCAGACGGTGTGAACGTTCGATGTTTACTGCTTTTGCCATTGTTGATAGAGATGATGTTTGATTTGTCGGGGCAAATTTACGAAATAATTTGGGAAATGCGAAATCGTGGGAGCAGGGGTTGCCGGCCGGTTTTTTCGGTGGTAGGTGTTGCGGGGTGCAGGAACTCGGCGGCCCCCTGTGGTGCCTCTGGACGGTGCTTCCGTGTGGTGCCGGGGTGCATGCGCTGGCCGGTCCCCGGCATGTGGCTTTCCGTCGGAGCCGGGGCGCGGGCTCCCCTTCCGGCGGCGCGGCTCGTCGCTTCGGAGGTCGCAAAAAAAAACCGGAACGGAGCCTTGCGTGCAGTATCCGTTCCGGGTGAACCGACGGCAGGTTTTACCCTGCCGTTGAGAGGAATGTGTTAGTGTACCTTGACCTTTGCGGCAGCTGCCTTGGCGCGGTTGCGCAGCGTCTCGAGGTCGCTGCCCAGCGGGGCGTGGCACACCACGACGCCCATGCGGCGGCCGGGGCGCATGGTGGGTTTGCCGAAAATCCGCAGGTCGGTGGCCGGGTCGTCGGCCAGCGCCTCCTTCAGTCCGTCGTACTGCGGAGCTCCGCTGCCGACGACTTCGGGGGAGAGAATCACGGCGCTGGCACCCATACGCTCGAAGGTGATGGCCGGGATGGGCAGTCCGAGGACGGCGCGGGCGTGCAGCTCGAACTCGTTGAGATTCTGCGTTCCGGCGAGCGTTACCATACCCGTGTCGTGAGGTCGCGGCGAGAGCTCCGAGAAGTAGACGCCGTGCTCGTGGCTGAGGAAGAACTCCACGCCCCACAGACCGGCGCCGCCCAGCGCCTCGGTCACCTTGGCGGCCATGCGCTGCGCCTCGGCCAGATGCTCGGGGGCGATTTCGGGCGACTGGAAGCTTTCGCGGTAGTCGCCGTTCTTCTGGACGTGGCCCACGGGCGGGCAGAAGAGCGTCGGCCCCTGCTGCTGGGTGACGGTCAGAAGGGTGATTTCGCTGTCGAAGCGGATGAATTCCTCGACAATCAGCTCGCGGATATCGCCGCGGCTTCCGGCGCAGCCGTACTCCCATGCGTGCGGCAGCTCCTCGGCCGAGCGGACGACCGACTGACCCTTGCCCGAGGAGGACATGAGCGGCTTGACGACGCAGGGAAATCCGATTTGATGCGCCGCTTCGTATAACTCGTCCAGCGATTTGGCATAGAAGTATTTGGCCGTGCGCAGACCGAGCTCCTTGGCTGCCAGGTCGCGAATCGCCTTGCGGTTCATCGTGAAGTTGACGGCACGGGCGCTCGGTACGACCTGGATGCCCTGGCGTTCGAAGTCGTAGAGGCGCTCGGTGCGGATGGCCTCGATTTCGGGAACGATGATGTCGGGCTGGTGCTTGGCCACGGCGGCGGCCAGCGCGTCGCCGTCGAGCATGCTGAAGACCTCGCACTCGTCGGCCACCTGCATGGCGGGGGCCCCTGCGTAGGAGTCGCAGGCGATGATGTGCTGGCCCAGTCGCTGGGTGGCGATTACGAACTCTTTGCCCAGCTCTCCGGAGCCGAGCAGCAGGATTTTCTTAGTCATGGGCGTAGATTTTGGTGGGACAAAGATAGTGAAATGGGGGCTTGGTGGCAAATGTGGCGAAGAGTTTTTCACGGGATACCGCCATCGGGACCGAACGCAGCGCCGCAAGTTGCCGAAAACGTCCGGCGGCGGCTCTTTTTCGTTCCGGGGGCTTGCCGCTTCGGACGATATTTCTTATCTTTGAACCGGAAAGAAACTCAAACTACCCTGCCATGCGCTTTTTGAAACCCTGTCTGCTCCTGATGGCCGTGCTGCTGTCGGGAGCGCTCTCTGCGGCGGCTCAGACGACGCTCGCCCGCAAGGGAAAGCCCGTCGCGCGGATTGTCGCGGCCGACGGGTCGTCCGTCAACCGGCGTGCCGCCGCCCTGCTGCAGCGCTTCGTGCGCGAAGCGAGCGGTGCGGAGCTGCCGCTGCTCGAAGGAGCCGCCCCCAGACGCGGCGATGTGGTCATCGGTGCGGGCGACACGACGTCGCTTACGGAGGACGGCTTCCGGCTGCAGAGCCGCGACGGCGTGCTCTACGTCTCGTCGGGCGGCGACAAGGGGGCGCTCTACGGCGTCGTAACGCTGCTCGAGCGCTACCTCGGTGTAGATTACCTGGCGGCGAACACCTATACGATTGACCGCAGACCGACCATCGTGCTGCCCGCGATGGACTGCTTCGAGAATCCGGCCTTCCGCTACCGCCAGAGCCAGGGCTACGGCATGGCTCTGGACGAGACCTACCGCGACTTCCTGCGGCTGGAGGAGCCCCGCGACATCTTTGCCGGAGGGATGTGGGTTCATACCTTCAACCAGCTGCTCCCCGCCTCGGTCTACGGCCGGGAGCATCCCGAATACTACTCCTTCATCAACGGAGAGCGCCGGCCCGGAAAGGCCAGCCAGTGGTGTCTGACCAACCCCGAGGTGCTGGAGCTGGTTGCGGCCAAGGTGGATTCGGTCTTCAAGGCGAACCCGGGGATGAACATCATCTCCATCAGCCAGAACGACAGCAACTTCACCTACTGCCGTTGCGAGGAGTGCGAGCGGGTGAACCAGTATGAGGGGGCGCCTTCGGGCAACTACATCCGCTTCCTGAACAAGCTCGCCGAGCGCTTCCCCGACAAGGAGTTCTCGACGCTGGCCTACCTCTTCACGATGGAGCCGCCGCTCCATGTCAAGCCGCTGCCCAACGTTAACATCATGCTCTGCGACATCGACTGCGACCGCGAGGTGCCGCTGACGGACAACGCGTCGGGACAGAAGTTCGTCCGCGCCCTCGAGGGGTGGTCGGCCATTTCGGACAACATCTTTGTCTGGGACTACGGCATCAACTTCGACAACATGGTCTCGCCCTTCCCCAACTTCCCGGTGCTCAAGCCCAACATCGAACTCTTCCGCCGCAACCACGTGACGATGCACTTCTCGCAGATTGGCGGTTCGTACGGCGGCGACTTCTCGGAGCTGCGTACCTATGTGGTGAGCAAGCTGATGTGGAATCCCGACCAGGATACCGACGAGCTGATGCTCCGCTTCATGACTGAATACTACGGTGATGCGGCTCCCTACATCTACCAATACGAGAAGCTGCTCGAAGGTGGTCTGCTCGCTTCGGGACAGCGGCTGTGGATTTACGACTCGCCCGTCTCGCACAAGGACGGCATGCTCAACGACGCCTCGCGCAAGCGCTACAACGAGCTCTTCGACCGGGCCGAGTCCTCCGTGGCCGGGGACTCCACGCTGCTGGCCCGCGTGCGGATGGCGCGCCTGCCGCTGATGTATTCCGACCTCGAGATTGCCCGTACGAAGCGTGAAAAGGATGTCGATGCGGTAGTGCGCGAGCTCGACACCTTCGAGCGTTACGTCTCCGGGTTCGGTGTCGAGACGCTCAACGAGCGGCACAACAGCCCGCTGGATTACTGCAAGCTCTACCGCGAACGCTATCTCCCCTCGGAGCGGCAGAGCAAGGCGCTGGGCGCCCGCATCATCTGGCTCGACGAGCCGGCGGCGCGTTACAGGGAGGTCGGCGAGCGGACGCTCACCGACGGCCTCTTCGGCGGGGCCTCCTTCGTCGAGAGCTGGACGGGCTGGGAAGGCTGCGATGCCGCCTTCATCGTCGACCTGGGCGAGGAGAAGGAGTTCACCTCTGTCGAGGCGGACTTCCTCCACCAGTTGGGACAGTGGGTGCTGCTGCCCAAATCGGTCACCTACGCCCTCTCGTCGGATGACGAGACGTGGAGGGAGTTCGGCCGCGTGGAGTTTCCCGAGGACCAGTCCGTGCAGGTGAAGTTCGTGCCGGCGCGGGTCGAGTCGCCCCAGCCGGTCCGCGCCCGCTACATCAGGGTGTCGGTCGAGGGGACCAAAATCTGCCCGTCGTGGCACTACGGCGTGGGCTGCCCCTGTTGGTTCTTCATCGACGAGGTATCGGTCTTCTGATGACGGACGGGCGGAGCTCTTCCGGAGCTTGATAAAATGAATCGCACCGGTCTGATAACAAGACCGGTGCGATTCGTCGTTTTGTGGAGGTGGCGGGAGTCGAACCCGCGTCCAAACAAGGAGCCCGAAAGCTTTCTACACGCTTATCCGCCGTTTGGTCCTTCTCCCGGGGTCTGGCAGGCGGCAACCTAACCCCAAGCCCAGTTCCTTTGATTTCGCACGCCGGCCGGAACCCTCCGTCGCACTATCTCCAAATTGATGATACCCCATATGGACAACCGTTAAGGAGCGGAACAGTCGCCCGGGATACTCGTCGCCAAGCCGCCTTGGACCCGGCGATTAAGCTAATTTTCCTTGAAAATTAGGCAGCGAGTGCATAGCTGTTATTGCCATTTGATTGTCGAGTGTCGGGATTTACGAGCCGCCACACAGCGCTCGACGTGCTTACAATCCGACTCTGCCTGCTGTCAAAACCGGGCACCCCCGGATTTGTTCCGCACGGGACGAGTCCTCATGGAAACCGGAGGCAAAGATAACTCTTTTCGGGAAAATACAAAAGCGCGGCGTGCAAAATGGCCCGCCGGGGGCGGAATAATCGGGATTTTTGCGTACCTTTGGCAGAAAATCCGGCAATAACCAGATATGAGCGATTACGTAGTAAAACTCGAGAATGCGGCAATCTACCACGCCGATGCCTCTTTCGGACGCAGGTCGGAGGCCAAACAGCTCCGCGAGGGCGAAATGGTGCTTTCGGAGGTGAGCTTCACCGTCGCCGAGGGCGAGTTCGTCTATCTGCTCGGGCGCGTGGGCAGCGGCAAGAGCACGCTGCTCAAGACGCTCTACGCCGAGGTGCCGCTGCTCACGGGTGAGGGCTATGTGGCCGGATTCGACCTGCGCCGGCTCCGACGCAGGGATATCCCCTACCTGCGCCGCAAAATCGGCATCGTCTTCCAGGACTACCAGCTGCTGACCGACCGCAACGTCTTCATGAACCTCTATTACGTGATGAAGGCGACGGGCTGGAAGGAGGAGAGCGCGATTCGCCAGCGGATTGACAAGATTCTGAAGATTGTCCACCTCGAGTCGAAGGCCTACAAGATGCCCTTCGAGCTCTCGGGCGGCGAGCAGCAGCGCCTGGTCATCGGTCGCGCCCTGCTCAACGACCCCAAGGTGCTGCTGGCCGACGAGCCGACGGGAAACCTCGACCCGGTGACGGCCGAGGGCATCATGCAGCTCTTCCGCGACATTGCCGCGCGGGGCTGCGCCGTGGTGATGTCGACGCATAACACCGCGCTCATCGAGAACTACCCTGCCCGCGCGCTCCTCTTTGCCAAGGGGCACATCCGCGAGGTGGACCTGCTCTCGGAGCTCGGTTAGCATTCGGCGGAGTGCTTGGCGGAGTGCACGGCGTCGCGGGGTCCCGGGACGCCTTTTTCTTTTGCGGCGGATGTACGGACCGTCGGTGTCGGACGCCGGCTTGCGGAACGGATGCTGTAATGCCCGGGGCACGGACGAGTGCCGCCCGTGGACTGGAACAGATGCTTTCCAGGAACCGGGAGCCGCGGTCGGATGCGGGGGCGCATGCGGTATCGGTTGGCGCTCCCGGGGTGTGCCGGCGGCGTGGCCTCCGCTCTTCGGGGCGGCGGGGCTGCGTGCCGCCCGCCGTGCTCTTTTCGGGCCGGTGCGGGATACGGCGGACCCCTCGACCGGATGCTTCCGGCGCAATCCTCCCTTTGTATGATTTTCCCCGTAAAAACGGCATAATGCCCCGGCCGGAGTGTTTGAAACTCCGGAAATTTTTCGTACATTTGTACGATATTTCAAACGCGACAAATGAGTACTGAACAAGAAAACGTAAAGAAGCAGACCGAAGAGTATTCCGCTTCGAATATTCAGGTCCTGGAGGGGTTGGAGGCCGTGCGCAAGCGTCCGGCCATGTACATCGGCGATATCGGAGAGAAGGGTCTTCACCATCTGGTGTACGAGGTCGTGGACAACTCGATTGACGAGGCGCTGGCGGGCTTCTGCACCCATATCGAAGTGACCATCAACGAGGACAACTCCATTACGGTGCGCGACAATGGCCGCGGTATCCCGACCGACTTCCACGAGAAGGAGGGCAAATCGGCACTCGAGGTCGTGCTGACCGTGCTGCATGCCGGCGGCAAGTTCGACAAGGGCAGCTACAAGGTCTCGGGCGGTCTCCATGGTGTGGGCGTTTCGTGCGTCAACGCGCTTTCGACGCTGCTCATCGCCGAGATTCACCGCGACGGCAAGATTTTCCGTCAGACATACAGCAAGGGTACCCCCACCTCCGAGGTTGAGATTGTGGGCACCTGCACCGACCGCGGTACCATCATCACCTTCAAGCCCGACGCGAGCATCTTCACCCATACGACCGAGTACAAATACGACATTCTGGCCAACCGCCTGCGCGAGCTGGCCTTCCTGAACAAGGGAATCCGCCTCACGCTGACCGACAAGCGTCAGAAGGACGAGGAGGGCAACTTCCTCTGCGAGCGCTTCTACTCGGAGGAGGGCCTCAAGGAGTTCGTGCGCTACCTCGACGCCACGCGCGGCGAGCCGATTACCTCGATTATCTACCTCGATACCGAGAAGAACGGCGTGCCGGTCGAGGTGGCCATGCAGTACAACGACTCCTTCTCGGAGAACGTGCATTCGTACGTCAACAACATCAATACGATTGAGGGCGGTACCCATCTGACGGGCTTCCGCCGTGCGCTGACCCGCACGCTGAAGAAGTATGCCGACGACTCGGGCATGCTCGCCAAGCTGAAGTTTGACATCAACGGCGACGACTTCCGCGAGGGTCTGACGGCGGTGGTATCGGTTAAGGTGGCCGAGCCGCAGTTCGAAGGTCAGACCAAGACCAAGCTCGGCAACGACGAGGTGGCCGCAGCCGTCGACCAGGCGATGTCGGCCGCCCTGGCCCACTATCTGGAGGAGAATCCCAAGGATGCTAAGGCCATCGTGCAGAAGGTGATTCTGGCGGCTCAGGCCCGCCATGCGGCCCGCAAGGCCCGTGAGGCGGTGCAGCGCAAGACCCCGCTGTCGGGTGTCGGACTGCCGGGCAAGCTGGCCGACTGCACGAGCCGCGACCGCTCGATTGCCGAAATCTTCTTCGTCGAGGGTGACTCGGCAGGCGGTACGGCCAAGTCGGGTCGCGACCGCAACTACCAGGCCATCATGCCGTTGCGCGGTAAGATTCTCAACGTCGAGAAGGCGCAGGAGCACAAGATGTGGGACAACGAGGAAATCAAGAACATGTTCACGGCACTGGGCGTGACCATCGGCACGGAGGAGGACTCGAAGGCCCTCAACCTCGAGAAGCTCCGCTACGACAAGATTATCATCATGACCGATGCTGATGTCGACGGCAGCCACATCGCCACGCTGATGCTGACCTTCTTCTTCCGCAAAATGAAGGAGCTCATCGAGAACGGCCACGTCTACATCGCCACCCCGCCCCTCTACCTGGTCAAGAAGGGCAAGCAGGAGCGTTACTGCTGGACCGAGAAGGAGCGCGACACCATCACGGCCGAGTTCGGCAAGGGTGCCCACGTGCAGCGCTACAAAGGTCTGGGTGAGATGAATGCCCACCAGCTGTGGGAGACGACGATGAACCCCGACACGCGCATCCTGCGTCAGGTCAACATCGAGAATGCCGCCGAGGCCGACCGCATCTTCTCGATGCTCATGGGTGACGACGTGCCGCCCCGCCGCGAATTCATCGAAAAGAACGCCCATTACGCCAACATCGACGCGTGATGCAGGTATGCAATGAAAAGGATTGTCTCCCTCAGCGGCGGCAATCCTTTTCTTTAGATAAAAACTCCTAAAAACTGACCGTATGGAAGTTACCGTTATCGGAGTGGCCGGAGGAACCGGCTCGGGAAAGTCGACGCTCGTCAAGCGTCTGCAGGAGGCCTTTCAGGGTGACGACGTCGCCACGCTGTGCCACGACTACTACTACAAGGCGCATCCCGAATTGACCTACGAGGAGCGCACGAAGCTCAACTACGACCACCCCCAGGCGTTCGATACGCAGATGCTGGTCGAACACATCAAGGCGCTGAAGGACAACGTGCCCATCGAGCATCCGGTCTATTCGTTCGTCGAGCACGACCGCACCTCGGAGACGGTCTGCGTCAAGCCTTCGCGCGTGATTATCGTCGACGGCATCCTGATTTTCGAGAACAAGGAGCTGCGTGACCTGATGGACATCAAGGTCTACGTCGATACCGACGCCGACATCCGGCTGGCGCGCCGCATCCTGCGCGACGTCTGCGAACGGGGCCGGACGATGCAGTCGGTCATCACGCAGTATACGACAACGGTCAAGCCCATGCACGAGGAGTTTGTCGAGCCGTCGAAGAAGTATGCCGACGTCATCATTCCCGAGGGCGGCTTCAACTCGGTAGCCGTGTCGATGCTTATCCAGAACATCCGCTCGCTGATAGAGAACAAGTGACGGGAAGATGGTGTGCCGGAGGCGCTCCGCCGGTCGCGGGCGATACGTTCTGGTGATACCGAAACAGGCCGAAGGGCGGGACCCATTGGGGTCCCGCCCTTCGGGCGTTTTTGCGGCTGCCGGAGGCCTCAGCTTTCCGGCGGGCCGTGTCCGGCGGCTGCGGCACAGTGACCGTTGCCGGATGACAGGGTGCCCGGCCGGCGATGCCGCAGGACTTTCCGGCGCTAATCCTCCGCAAGGTCGGCGAACATGGTGGTGCTGAGGTACTTCTCGGCCCGGTCGGGGAAGATGACGACGATGTTGCCGTGGTCAATCCGCTCGGCGATGTGCAGGGCCGCAATCATGGCGGCGCCGCTGCTCATGCCGGCGAAAATCCCCTCGCGGGCGATAATCTGACGCGCCATGGCAATGGCCTCCTCGCTCTCGACCATAACCTGCAGGTCGATGCGCGAGGGGTCGTAGATGGCCGGTACGATGGCCTCCTCCATGTTCTTCAGCCCCTGGATGTAGTGGCCGCGGACCGGATGGGCCGAGACAATCCGGATGTCGGGGTTGCGTGCCTTCAGAAAGCGGGAGATTCCCATGATGGTGCCCGAGGTACCGAGTGCGCTGACGAAGTAGTCGATGCGCCCTTCGGTCTGTTCCCAGATTTCGGCGGCCGTCTTCTCGTAGTGCGCCTGGTAGTTCTGCGCGTTGCTGAACTGGTCGGGCATGAAGTACTTGCCGGGATGCTCGGCAACCAGCCGCCGGGCCAGACGAATGGCTCCGTCGGTCCCCTCCTCGGCCGGGGTCAGGGTGACCTTCGCCCCGTAGGAGCGGATGATTTTCCGCCGTTCGACCGAGACGGCGCGGCTCATCACGATTTCGACGGGATAGCCTTTGACGATGCCGATGACGGCCAGTCCGATGCCCGTATTGCCCGATGTTGGCTCGATGATGGTCTGCCCCGGGCGGAGGCGCCCTTCGCGTTCGGCCTGCTCAATCATCTGGAGCGCGATGCGGTCCTTGATGCTGCCCGTGGGGTTGAATCCTTCGAGTTTGGCCCATATTTCGACGTTGGGTTTGCTGTTCAGCCGGTTGATGCGTACCATCGGCGTATTGCCGATGGTTTCCAGAATGTTATTCTTCACCATTGGATACGATGAGTTTGGGTAAAACCTTGATTATGTAAAAAGCGGAAAAAAGAGGAGCCGCATGGACGGGCCTTAAGCCCGCTCCTTCGGGATGAGCTTTAACAACAGCAACAACAAGCCGCGATGCACCAGCCGGCGTATGCGGAACGCATCCGGAGGTTCATGGTTGCAATCTGTTGTTTCTGGCTCCTCATAGTCTCGATGAATGCCGAAAGGCAATTCAGCGGACAAAAATAGAAAACGAAACGAAAAAAAGCAAATCCCAAGTGCGAAAATTTCGGGGGGGGCTACTGCCGGCGCGGCCGGAGGAAGCGAGCCGTGAGGAGGCGACGCAGCGGTTCGTCGTAGATTTTCAGCACGAACCACGCCAGCAGGATGTTGCCCGCAAAGAGCGCTGCGGCGACGGGCCACACCTCGGAGAAGGTGTATCCGTGGTTCCATACCCAGGCGTAGAAGAGGTACATCGAGGGATAGTGTACCATGTAGAGCGGATAGGAGATGTCGCCCAGAAAGCCGCAGATGCGGGCCGTTGCCGCATCCGTGGCATGGCCCGAGGCGCCGAGCCAGAGCAGCAGCGGGAAGAGCAGCAGCGTGCTGAGCGTGTCGTAGAGGCCGTTGAAGAGGTGGTTCTGCTCCGAGCCGACATAGGGCATGGCGAGCAGCACGGCCAGCGAGAGGCTGCAGAGCCAGAAGGCGCCGCGGATGCGCACCGGGCGGAAGCGCCGTGCGAGGAGCAGTCCGGCGGGGAAGGCGAAGAGCAGCCGCAGCATTCCGCCCGGGAAGTTGCTGCCGGCGAGTGTCCACCCTACCCCCAGATGGCCGTATCCCGACAGGTCGCCGATGGCAAAGGCCGCCAGCGCCGCACCCGTGAGGGCGACGAGCAACGTCAGCCAGCGCGTCGGCAGCCGCCGGAGCAGCAGCATGTAGAGCAGGTTGCCCAGATACTCAAAGAAGAGCGACCAGCCGGGGCCGTTGAGCGGATACATCTCGCCGTTGCCGCGCACCTCGTGCCCGGCGCCGGGCCATGCGGGGATGAGCAGCAGGCCGCAGAGCAGTGCCGCAAGCACCATGCCGGTCGAGACCGGCTCGCCGTTCCAACGCACGCTTCCCTGCACGAAAAAGGCTGCGGCACCCAGCAGCGCCCCCAGGACGACCATCGGGTGGAGGCGGATGAGGCGCCGCTTGATGAAATCGCGCATGCGCAGCCCGCGGCCCCACCGCTCGTCGTAGGCGTAGCCAATCACGAATCCCGAAAGGAGGAAGAAGAAGTCGACGGCCAGATAGCCGTGGTTGAAGCGCTGGTCGACGGGGCTGGTGGCGAAGGCCTCGAAGAGGTGGTACCAGACCACCAGCAGAGCGGCGACGCCGCGCAGGCCGTCCAGCAGTTCGTAGTGGGGTTTCGAATCGGAGAATGCCGTATGGGGGGTGAGCATGGTGCGGTCGTTTTCGGAGTTCAGTGACGCTGCAAAGTTAAGGAGCGGCGGGTGAATAAAATTTGCGCTGCGTCAAATTCCTGCACCGCGCTTCGCCTTTTTTGCCCGCAGCCGGCTCAGCGTCGAGAGCGAGATGCCCAGGTAGGAGGCGATGTAGCCCAGCTGGGCCCGTCGGCAGACGTCGGGAAACTGACGGCAGAAGGCCTCGTAGCGCTCCTCGGCCGGGAGCGTGAGGCGCTCCTTGTGCGAACGGTGGAGCCGCCGGTACTCGTTCTGGTGGATGATGAGCCCCCAGTTGGCCAGTTCGAGGTTCGTGCGGAAGAGTGTGCGCAGGTCGTCGAGTGCAATCCGTCGCGCGGAGGTCTCCTCGAGTGTCTCGACCACCTCCTCGCTGCGCCGGCCGTAGTAGAGCTCGTCCATGCTGAAGACGATTCCGCCCTCGCTCGAGAAGGAGGTGGTAACCTCCTCGCCGTCGACGACCCAGAACGAGCGGGTCATCCCCTGCTCGAGGAAGTAGGCCGAATGGCAGAACTCCCCGTCGCGGACCAGCTGGTAGCGCTTCGGGAAGCGGCAGGGGGTCGTGACCTCGACAAGGCGGCGTTCGCTCTCGGCGGAGAGCGGGCAGAGCATGCGTATGGCGTCGATGAAGTACATGTCGGGAGGCGGGCCGCGGTTGCGCGGCTGTACAAAGGTACCGAATTCCGCCGGAAAAGCCAAATCCCTGCGTCGTGCGGACGGCGCAGCTGCGTCGTGGCGCGGCGCTGTCGGAAAAAGGGACGGGCGTCGGTGTCCGGAGAGCGCCGGGAACTCGGCCTGCGCCCTGCGGAGAGGGCGTAATGCGAAAACGCACCTCGCCGGGCAGAAGGTGCGTTTCAGCGCGGGCGATGCGGTCGGGCGCTCTATTTTGCCACTCTGTTGCGGACGTCGGTCGGAGTCTCCCCGTAGACGTCGCGGTAGCATTTCGTGAAATAGGATGGAGCGGAGAAGCCCGTTTCGTAGGCAATCTCGCTGATGCTCTTGTCCGTGGTGGTGAGGAGCGTGCGGCCCCGCTGCAGGCGCAGCAGACGGATTAGCTCCACGGGGGCGTAGTTGGTGAGCGACTTGATTTTGCGGTAGAACTGCGAGCGTTCGAGCCCCATCCTGGCGGCAATCGAGTCGATGCTCAGGTTGGCATTCCCCATCTCCTCCTGGAACAGGGCGAGGAAGCGGTTGTAGAATTCGTTGTCCGGTCCCCGGCCGGGGCATTCGGGCCGGACGTCGGGCGCTCCTGCTTCCGGCCGCCTGCCGGGAGGGAGGAGCTCCACAGCTCACGGATTCGTTTCCGGTTGGCGATGAGGCTCGCGCAGCGGGACTTCAGCACGGCGCTGCTGAACGGCTTGGAAAGATAGCCGTCGGCTCCGCTGTCGTATCCCTGTGCCCGCTGTTCGTCCATCGAGCAGGCCGTCAGCATCAGAACCGGGATGTGCGAGGTCGAAAGCTCGTTCTTGATGCGCCGGCAGCACTCCAGTCCATCCATGACCGGCATCATGACGTCGCAGATGACCAGGTCGGGCACGTATCTGGCCGCCAGCCGCACCCCCTCCCGGCCGTTCGATGCCGTGAGGATGTTGTAGTCGGCGCTCATCAGCTCCTTGATGAGCAGCCGGATGTCCCGGTTGTCGTCGATGACGAGGATGATGGGCTTGTCGGCGTCGAAGGAGGTGTGGTCGTCAATCGTCTCGAACTCGGCCTCGACGTTGTGCTGCCCTGTTGCCGAGTCAACGTCTTCCGCTCCGGTCTCCGTGGTGGCCGGGGCGACGTGACGGACGGGGAGCGTCACCGTGAAGCGGGCTCCCTTGTGCAGCTGGCTCTCGACCGAGATGGTGCCTCCGTGGAGCTCCACGAAGGCCTTGGCCAGCGACAGACCGATGCCCGAGCCGCGGGGGTGGATGCGGTCGGCCTGGTAGAACCGGTCGAAGATGTTGCCGATGTCGTGCTCGCTGATACCCTCGCCCGTGTCGGCGACCTCGAAGGTCAGCTGCCGGGCATCGCAGCGGCAGCGGACGGTGATGGAGCCGTTGCGGGGCGTATATTTCAGCGCGTTGGAGAGCAGATTGAAGAATACGCGCTCGATTTTCTCCACGTCGATGGCCAGCGGGAGGGACTGCCCGGCCGCGGGGGCCTCCAGCTCCAGTTTGATGCCCCGCTTGCAGGCAACCGCATGGAACGACTCCATCCATTCGCGGATGCATTGGTTGAAGTCCACCTCCGAGCGATGGACCTCCAGCTTGCCGTTTTCGTATTTGCGGAAGTCGAGTATCTGGTCAATCAGGCGGCGGAGTATCCGCACGTTCTTCTCCGCAATCTTCATGAGGGTGTGCTGCTGCGGGGTGAGGTTGTCGGCTGCGGCGAGCTGCGCAACGGGCTCCGAGATGAGCGTCAGCGGCGTGCACAGGTCGTGCGACACGTTGGTGAAGAACATCAGTTTGGACTGGGTGGCGTTCTCGAGCTGTTCGTTGAGCCGCTTTTGCTTGTCGCGCTCCTCCTCCAGAAGGCGGTTCTGCTGCATGAGCTCCTTCTGGTGGCGGCTGTGCTGCCACCAGGCTCTCAGCAGGAGGAATCCGACGCCGCAGAGCAGCAGGATGATGGCGATGCCGGCGTATAAGAGCGACTTCTGGGCGGAGTATTCGGCCTGGAAGAGGTCAATCCGGGTCTTGAGCAGTTCGATTTTGCGGGTCTCCTCCTTAAGCATCTCGTTCTGCCGCAGCAGGATGTCGGCGTTGCTCCGGTCCACGGCTGACGAGACGGGCAGGATGGTCTCCCGCTCATAGGGCTCGTGCTTCAGAATGGCGAGCGCCGTGCGGACGAGGCGGTGCCCCTCCGTGGGATAGAGGAACGTCGCATCGATGATGCCGTCGGCCACCGCCCGGATGCCGATGTCGGGGGCGGCGTCAATACCTATTATCTTTATGTCGTCGCGTCCGAGGCGGCGGGCAACCTCCGACGCCCCGATGGCCATGCGGTCGTTGTGGGCATAGATGAGGTTCGTTTCGGGATGGATGCTTAGCAGGGAGTCCACGACGGGGACGGCATCCTCCTTGTTCCAGTTGCCCGGGGCGCTGGCCAGCAGCGTGCCGCCGGCCGATTCGAGCTCGCGGACGAATCCCCGATGGCGCGCCGCGGCCGGCGTGGAGCCCCTCAGTCCGGATATCTCGATGGCACGGGCCTTACCCCCGAGCAGGTGCATGGCGTAGCGGGCCGCGGCGCGCCCGGTCCCCTCGTCGTCCGCGCCGATGCGCGCCGTATAGCTGCGGCTGTTGATGTTGCGGTCGAAGATGACGACGGGAATCCCCGCTTTGTATACCTCGTCGATGACGGGCGTCAGGGCCGCCGCCTCGTTGGGCGACACGATGAGGATGTCGAAGCCGTTTTGGACAAAGTAGCGGATGTCGTCGATTTGTCTGGCGCTGCTGTCGTCGGCCGAACGAATCTCCACCACGGCATCCTTGTGAAGCATGATTTCACGATTGATTTCGTCGTTCATCTTCGTGCGCCAGTCGTCCTGGCTGCATTGCGAGATGCCGATTCTGTAGACTTTGTCCCGATGGCATCCGGAGAGCCCCGACAAGAGCAGCAGGCATAGAGCGAGAGGAAGGATTCTGTGCATAGGTTCGTTTTGGCGTCCCAAATTTAATTCATATTCTTCGCCCAAAATGCGGATGTAATCATAAAACAAACGCTTCGCGCCACAATTTTGACAGACAATGCACGATATTTTATAGGTTCGGAACCGGTTCGTTGCTAACTTTGCAATACCGTATGCGCCTCTCCGGAGTTCCGGAGATGGCCGTGCAGGATACCAACCGAAGAACTCATACGCAGTGGAGATGAACATCGACAAGAGCCCGTCTGTGGTCATGCAGCGGGAGCTGACGCCGCCGGCATCGGCCTCCGTGAGGTGCGGTGTCGGGTTGCGACGCCCGATTGCGGGCCATGCCCCTTTCCGGACGACGGGCGAGGCCTGCCGCCTGCAGTTGCCGCTGCAGGGGCGTTCCGACGATGCGGAATCTGTGCGTATGTCCCCTGCTTGAAGTCTAACCTAAATAATACCTGACCATGTCACAATCGCTTATCACCCGCCGCAAATCGTTTTTGCTCCGGATTATCCCGGTGATGCTCTGCTTCTTTGCCATGGGGTTTGTCGACCTCGTGGGCACGGCCTCGAACTACGTGCAGCAGGACCTCGGGCTGACCGATGCACAGGCGAATCTCTTTCCCTCGCTTGTCTTCTTCTGGTTCCTGATTTTCTCCGTGCCGACGGGCATGCTGATGAATAAAATCGGACGGAAAAACACGGTGCTCATCAGCCTCGTGGTCACGGCCGTATCGCTCTTCATCCCGACCTTCGGTGACAGCTATCTGATTATGCTGGCTTCGTTCTCGCTGCTCGGCATCGGAAACGCCATCATGCAGACGTCGCTCAATCCGCTGGTTACGAACCTTATAAGCAGCGACCGGCTGGCTTCGACCCTCACCTTCGGCCAGTTCGTCAAGGCCATCGCCTCGTTCCTGGCTCCGATTATTGCGGCGTGGGGCGCCACTACCCTCCTCCCCGTCTTCGGCCTGGGCTGGCGGGTGCTGTTCGTCATCTATGCCGTCATCTCGTTGCTGGCCATCTCGCTGCTGGCCGCTACGTCCATCGAAGAAGACCGCCCCGTTGCGGCGTCGAGCATCGGCCAGTGCCTCAAGCAGCTCGGCAGGCCCTTCATCCTGCTCTCCTTCCTCGGAATCATGTGCCATGTCGGAATCGACGTGGGAACCAACACCACCGCTCCCAAAATCATCATCGAACGGCTGGGTCTTCCGCTCGAGGATGCCGGATTTGCCACCGGAATCTACTTCATCTTCCGTACCATCGGCTGCTTCCTCGGGGCATTCATCCTGCGCGCCATCTCGCCGAAGCTCTTCTTCGCCATCAGCGTGCTGATGATGCTCGTCGGCATGAGCCTGCTGGCTCTGTGCGACACCCTTGCACCACTCTACACGGGCATCGGACTGATTGGATTCGGCAACTCGAACATCTTCTCGGTCATCTTCTCGCAGACGCTCGTCTATGCCTCGGACAAGAAGAACGAGGTGTCGGGCCTCATGATTATGGGCCTCTTCGGCGGTACGGTCTTCCCGCTGGCGATGGGCTACGCGGCCGATGCCGTCGGACAGATTGGCGCCGTTGCCGTCATGACCGTCGGAGTGCTCTACCTTCTTTACTATACGTTGAAAATCAAAAAGATATAGTTCAATCTAAAATACCGATTCAATGAACGCAAATGATGTTGTCGTAGGAATGGGCGAAGTCCTGTGGGACATGCTCCCCGAAGGGAAAAAGATTGGCGGCGCACCGGCCAATTTCGCCTATCATGTCTCCCAGTTCGGATTGCCGAGTTGCGTGGTGAGCGCCGTGGGTGAGGATGCGCTGGGAAAGGAGATTCTGGATAACTTTACCTCGAAGGGGCTCAACTGCCACATTGCCACGGTGCCCTATGCCACGGGAACCGTGCAGGTGAGCATCGACCAGGCGGGGGTTCCCCAATATGAAATCAAGGAGAATGTGGCGTGGGACAACATCCCCTACACTCCTGCGCTCGAGGCGCTCGCCCGCCGGACGAAGGCGGTCTGCTTCGGCTCGCTGGCCCAGCGCAGCGTGGTGTCGCGCAACACCATCGGCAGCTTCCTGGATGCCATGCCCGAGAATGACGAGACGCTGGTAGTCTTCGATGTCAACCTGCGTCAGGGCTTCTACAACAAGGAGATTCTCTGCAACTCGATGAAGCGCTGCAACATCCTGAAGATAAACGACGAAGAGTTGATTCAGGTAAGCCGCATGTTCGGCTATCCGGGCATCGACCTTCAGGACAAGTGCTGGATTCTCCTGGGAAAGTACAATCTGAAGATGCTGATTCTCACCTGCGGAATCAACGGCAGCTACGTCTTCACGCCGGGCAACATCTCGTTCCTGCCCACCCCCAAGGTGGAGGTGGCCGATACGGTGGGTGCCGGCGACAGCTTCACCGCTGCCTTCATCTCGTCAATCCTGAAGGGCAAGAGCGTCGCCGAGGCGCATGCCCTTGCGGTCCAGACCTCCGCCTATGTCTGCACCCAGAAGGGTGCCATGCCGGTGCTGCCTCCGCAGTTGACGGGACAGCTGCAGTAGCTGTGGCACGGATGTGATTCTTTTATGCGGCAATCGGTCGGGAGTATCGT
Organism: Alistipes sp. Marseille-P5061; assembly: GCF_900290115.1. Lineage (GTDB taxonomy): Bacteria > Bacteroidota > Bacteroidia > Bacteroidales > Rikenellaceae > Alistipes > Alistipes excrementigallinarum. Next base: position 293,885 of record NZ_LT985748.1, on the reverse strand, counting down.
CTCCCGACCGATTGTTTTTGGGACCGCGCCGCGATGGAATGCTCCGGGAAGAGGGCTCTTCGGGACCCTTCTTCCGCCTCAGGCCGACAGGACGCTTGAAGTACGCGCCGAATAAAGCGTCCCGATGCCGCTCCAGGCCATGCGGTAGCGGGCATTGCTCATCCGGCTGCCGGTTGACTGCCGGGAACTGAATAATGCCTTCGATGGCTACGCCTCAGACCTGCTTTTGAGGCGTGGCCTGTTACGGCGCGCAATCGGTTCCAAGGTTTGGATGCGAAAATCTCGATTACGTGCCTGGAAAGAGATTCATCTCCTTGCCACCTCCGAACGGTTGTATGCATGGCGCGAAGAGTGATGGCTTGCAGAGTCGTTCTTTGTATTCGATGTGGCGGTCTTCGCTCCTGTACTTCAATTCCGGACGGCACGAAAACTTGGATTGGTCGGAATATATACGCATCCTGGTTTTTCCATTCGGAACACGTTTAGTGTACATGCCAAGGTGGCGAGTGGCCGAAAGAGACAGCCGCCGGGGACCGGAACGGCCGGGAATGTGATTCTCATCCGACCGTACTCTACCCTCCCCCGAGTATCCGGCAGGTAACATTGTCCCCGCAATCATCGGCAGGAACGTGTAGACCTACATCTCCTTGTAGGCAGTCGGCGAACAGCCGACCGCCTTCTTGAAGTAGACCCCGAAAAACGATTGATTGGCGAAATTCAGCAGGTCGGCGACCTGCTGAACCGTATATTGGCCGCTCTTCAGCAACGCTTTGGCCTCGAGAACCACATAGTCGCGAATCCAGTCGCCGGCATGGCGTCCGCTGACGGCATAAACCACCTGCGAGAGGTATTTCGGGGTCAGGCAGAGTCGGTCGGCATAGAACTGAACGCTGCGCTGCGAGGCGTAGTGCTGCCGCAGCTCCTCGAGAAAACGGTCAAAAATCTGCCTTTTGCGCGACCCCTGTCGGGAGTCCTGCTCCTCGACCAGCGGGGCCATCAGCTGACAGATTTCACCGTAGAGCACCTGCAGGTAGCCCTTCAGGACCTCGTGCTTGAACCGGAAGTCTGGCTGGCGGAGCTTTTTGCGCAGGGCCCGGCAGAGTTCCAGTATCTCGGACGTCTGCTCCTCGGTGAGCTCGAGCAGCGACTGCTGCGAAAGGAACTTGCGCACGATGAGCGCCCCTTCGCTGTTCTGCTCCGAAATGATGTAGCTGTTCGACAGGGCGATAAGCACTATGCGGCAGTCGGCCGAAATGTCGAGGCATTGGCCGATGGACCCCGGAGTGACTATCAACAGCGAGTTGCGGTGCAGCTCGTATTCATTGAGGTTTAGCCGCACGCGCATCCTCCCGCCCAGACACAACTGCATCATGGCTGCCTGAATCTTGAAGGGATACGGTGCCGTGAGTATGGAAACCATCGACGGGTCGCTCGAATAATTGCGCGAAGGCCCCGCTTCGCCGAAATCGCCGGCCAGAAAGAACTGATTGTCGACGATGCAGTCCTGCTCGTCGAAGGGTATCATCGCCAGATTGAGTGCATTGAAGTCCCGGAGTTCATCCATTGTCGTTCGCTTTATGTCGACAAATATACGGATTCAAACAGGAAAATCGGTTGTTTTTCACTCAAAAGGTCTGTTTTGCCATCCTTTCGAACAACATGACGGCAGCATGTGACAAAAGCCTTCACGGAAAAATCTGGAACTTTGCCGGTGAAAATTTCAAAAATGATGGCAATGAAGACAGCAGTAAAGAGCGTCGGGCTTGCACTGGTTGCAGCCCTGACGTGCGGCTGTGCGGGGAGTCCGTCCAACGAACCCTACGTACAGAGGGTGAGCCTGACGCGGCCCGAGCTTCTGGGCGGCGAAACAATCCGCACCTTTTCGGGCGTCGTCCGTGCGGCCCACGAGGTGAACCTGGGATTCAAGACGGCCGGACAGATTGCCCGGATTCACGTGGAGGAGGGTGACTACGTGCGGCGCGGAGAGCTGCTCGCCGAACTCGACGACGCCGACTACCGGCTGGCGGTCGAGGCGTTGCAAATCCAGTACGACCAGCTCAAGGATGAGGTCGAACGCACGAAGCAGCTTTTCGAGCAGAAGAGCGTCTCGGCCAATGACTTCGAGAAGGCCAGCGCCGGGCTGCGGCAGCTGGGCGTACAGCTGCAGGCCAACCGCAACAAACTCAACTATACGAAGCTCTACGCTCCGACCGACGGCTATATCCAGAAGGTGAACTTCTCGCCGGCGGAGATGGTCGATGCCGGGACGGCGCTTTTCTTGCTGCTCGATGTCTCGCGCATGGAGGTCGAGGTCGACATTCCGCCCGTCGAGTACCGTCGCCGCGACCGCTTTACGCACTTCGCCTGCCGTGCGGCGGGTATCGACGGGGAGATGCCGATGCGCCTTTCGGGCATGCCGCCCCGGGCCGACGGCAACCAGCTCTACCATGTGACGCTCGCCTTTGCGGGACAGCCCGACCGGCGGCTGACGGCCGGCATGAATGTCGAGGTGCTCATTGGCGTGGCCGATACGACGGGCCGGCAGGGTTACGCTCTCCCGTTCGGGAGCATCTTCCTCGAGGGGGAGACGCCCAGCGTGTGGGTCTTCGGCGCCGATTCGACCGTGCGGCGCCGGGCCGTTGTGCTCGGCAATACCGATGCTGAAGGCCGGGCCGTCGTTGTCGGAGGGCTCGATGGCGGCGAATGGGTTGTTCGGGCCGGAGTGTCGGCTCTTGAAGAGGGCGAGAAGGTCCGTGTGGTGGCCGAGCCGAGTCAAACCAATGTGGGAGGGCTGTTGTGATGAAGATGAAGCTGACCGAATTTTTCATGCGGCGGCCGGTGTTGTTCTGGTCGCTTGTGGGAGCCATCCTCATCGCCGGAGTGCTGTCGTTCCTCTACATGCCCAAGCTCGAGGACCCGGCCGTGGCGGTCAAGCAGGCGATGGTCGTGGTTCCCTGCCCCGGAGCGAGCGCCCACGAAGTGGAGCTGAAGGTGGCCCAGCTGATGGAGGACGAGCTGCGGGCGCTGCCCAACGTCAAGAAGGTGAAGAGCGAGTGCCGCAACGGCTCGGTGCTGCTGACTGTTGAGTTCCAGATGACGGTGCTGAACCGGGACCTGGAGCAGCACTTCGACCTACTGCGCCGCAAGGTGAGCGACGTTGCGTCGCGCCTGCCCCAGGGGTGCTACGACCCGGTGGTCATCGACGACATGATGGATGTCTACGGCATCTTCTATGCGCTGACGGCCGACGGATACGGCTATCCCGAGATGTACCGCTATGCCAAGTATCTGCGGCGTGAACTGCTCGACGTGAAGGGCGTCAAGCGGATTAACATCGCCGGCAACCGCGACGAGGTAATCAACATCATCCTCTCGAAGGAGCAGATAGCGCGCAACGGAGTGATTCCGACGCAGATAACCTCGGCGCTGCAGCAGGCCGGCAAGACGGTCAACGCCGGGGCCTATCTGAGCGGCGACGAACGCATCGCCCTCTATGTCGATTCGGCGGCCGACGACGTGGAGGAGATTCGCAATCTGGAAATCCGCACGATGGACAGCCGTCAGATGCGCATCGGCGATGTGGCCCGTGTCGAGCGGGGCTACGCCTCACCGCAGCGCAACGGGTTCTTCGTGGACGGAAAACCCGCCCTGGCCCTTTGCATCGCCATGGAGTCCTCGGCCATCGTTCCGGATGTGGGCAAGGCGGTCGATGCACGGCTCGAGGAGGCCATGAAGCAGCTTCCGGCCGGCTTCCGTACGGAGAAGATTTTCTTCCAGCCCGACAAGGTTTCGGAGGCCATCTCGTCGTTCATGTGGAACCTGCTGGAGTCGGTCGTGATAGTCATCCTGGTGCTCATCTTCACCATGGGATTCCGCAGCGGTTTGATTATCGGGTTCGGACTGGTGCTGACGGTGGCCGTCTCATTCCCGATTCTGCTGACGTGCGGCACGACGCTGCAGCGCATCTCGCTCGGTGCCTTCATCGTGGCGATGGGCATGTTGGTCGACAATGCCGTGGTGATTATGGACGGCATCCTGATTGACAAGAAGCGGGGCCTCTCCCCGAAAACATACCTCTACCGCATCGGCCGCAATACGGCCCTGCCGCTGCTCGGGGCGACCGTCATCGCCGCCTCGACCTTTCTGGGCATCTACCTCTCGCCCGATTCGGCGGGCGAATATGCCGGCGACCTCTTTCTGGTGCTGTGTGTGAGTCTGCTGGCCAGCTGGGTGCTGGCGCTGGTACAGGTGCCCGTATGTGCCAAGTCGTGGCTTCCGGCCCGCGAAAAAGCTCTGCCCGGAGCGCAGAAGCCGGCCGTGATGAACTCGCCGGTCCACCGCTTCGTGCGCCGCACAATCGCCTTCCTCATCGGGTACAAGCGGGCGACGATTGTCGTGGCCTTTGCCGTGCTGGCCCTTGCGCTCTTCGGCATGACGCGTGTCAAGAACCTCTTCTTCCCCGACTTCGACTACAAGCAGTTCGTCGTCGAGTGCTTCTTCCCCTCGGCCACGGATGCCGACCGGGTGCGTGACCGTCTGCTCGAGATGAGCGACAGCGTGCGGCTCCATCCGGGCGTCGACCGTGTGGCTGTCAGCCAGGGCAGCGCCCCGGCACACTATTGCCTGGTGCGTCCGATGACCTCGGGCGGCGACTGCTACGGTGAACTGATTGTCGACTGCCCCGATTACAAGACCGTTCTCAAGACGATTCCCGACATCCGTCGGCAGTTGCGTGAGGAGTTTCCCGAGGCCTATGTCCGCATCCGCAAGTACAACTTCTCGATTTCGACGTCGCATACCGTCGAGGTGGAGTTTGCGGGTCCCGACCCGGCCGTGCTGCGCGAGCTGAGCGCGCAGGCCGAGGCCATCATGCGCCACTCGCCCTATGTCGATGTCTACTCCGTGCAGAACAACTGGAAACCGAAGGGCAAGGCGCTCGTTGCCGAGTTCAACCAGCAGGATGCCCTGCGGGCCGGAATCGGCCGTGGAGATGTGGCCAACGCCCTGCTGGCTGCCACCGACGGCATGCCGGTCGGCGTGCTGAACGACCAGGAGCGGATGGTGACGTTGAACCTCCAGGTGCGCAACGACGACGGCAGCCGCATCCGCAACCTCGACGAGATACCCGTCTGGAGCATGATGAACCTGCGTATGAGCAACGAGGAGCTGCAGGGTGCGTTGGCCGGCGGTCGCGGGATGAGCGAGCTGCAGGAGCGCATGTTCCGCGCCATGCCGCTCGGAAATGCCGTGCGCGACATCCGCCTCGACTGGGACGAGGATGTGGTGCTGAGGATGAATGGACGGAGGGTTATCGAGGCGGAGTGTGACCCCAACCCCGACTGCGACGAGGCGACGCCGGCCCGCGTTGTCGAGTCCATCCGTCCCGAAATCGAGGCCATCGCGCTGCCCGACGGTTATACGATGCGCTGGGTGGGCGAAGGCGAGCTGCAGGGTGAGGCCATCGGCAATCTGATGAAGTACCTGCCGCTGACCATCTTCCTGATTCTGGCCATCCTGCTGGCGCTGTTCAACAGCTGGCGCAAGGTGCTGCTCATCCTCCTTTGCTTCCCGTTTGTCTTCTGCGGCATCACCCCCTCGCTGCTCCTGACGGGACAGCCGCTCACCTTCATGGCCATCATCGGCATGATGGGACTCATCGGCATGATGGTCAAGAACGCCATCGTGCTGGTCGACGAAATCAACCGGCTGCAGACCGAGGAGTACCAGTCGCCCTATACGGCCGTCATCGAGGCGACCGTCTCGCGTGTGCGGCCCGTGCTGATGGCCTCACTGACGACCATCGTCGGAATGATACCGCTGGTCGGCGACCCGATGTACGGCTCGATGGCCCTGACCATCATGGGCGGCCTTACGGTCGGTACAATCATCACGCTGGTGCTGCTGCCGCTCTTCTATGCGGCCATGTTCCGGATTCGCAAACCTCAAAACGCTTAAGAGATGAAAATCAAACCCATATATGCACTTCTGGGAGCAGCCCTGCTGTCGGTCCTTGCGACGCGGGCCCAGCAGCCGCTGCCGCTCTCGCTGGCCGAGTGCCGCGAACGGGCGCTTGCCCACAGCGAGGAGCTGCAGCAGGCCGATATCCGCCTCGAGCAGGCGCGTCTGGACCGTCGCATCGCCTCGGCGGCCGCTCTTCCGAAAATCGAAGGTTCGGCGACGGGTGCCTATGTCATGCCTGATATCGACATGATGGGCATGGAGCTGCGCATGCGCGGCACCTACATGGCGGGACTCACCCTCACGCAGCCGCTCTATGCCGGCGGCAAGATTTCGGCCGCCCGTCGTATGGCGCGCATCGGTGAAGAGGTGGCCGGCGAGCAGCAGCGCATGACGCGCATGGATGTGCTGGTCGAGGCCGACAACGCCTACTGGACACTGGTGGCCGTCGACCGCAAGGTGTGCATGCTCGAAAGCTACGCCGCGCAGATGGATACGCTCTATGACCAGGTATCGGTGGCTTTCCAGACCGGCATGGCCATCGAGAACGACCGGCTGCGCATCGAAGCCAAGCGCAGCGAAATCCACTACCAGCTCCAGAAGGCCCGCAACGGAGCCGACTTGTGCCGCATGTCGTTGTGTCGGGTGATTGGCGTGGATAGCGACCAGCGTCCCGTGCCGACCGATACGCTCTTCCAGCCGTCGGCGCCCGGTCTCCTGTCGGCCGAGCTCGATGCCCGGCCCGAATTGCGGATGCTCGAACAGCAGGTGGCCATCGGCGAGCAGCAGATTCGCGATGCCCGTTCGGCGATGCTCCCCACGGCGGGGCTTTCGCTCGGTTATACCTACTACGGCAACATCAAGCTGCATAGCATGGTCGATGCCGGAGGCGGCAACTACCTTCCCTATACGCAGGAGTTTCGCGACGGACTGGGAATGGCGATGGTGGCCGTGAAGATTCCGATTTTCCACTGGGGCGCGAGCCGCAAGAAGGTTCGCAAGGCGCGTTACGAGCTGCAGAACGCGCAGCTCGACCTGCAGAAGAATACGCGCCTGATGACGCTCGAGGTCGAGCAGGCAATCCGCAACGTCGAGGACGGTTACCGGATGATTCAGACGGCCGGACTGGCCTTGCGGCAGGCCGAAGAGAACCTGCGCGTGATGCGTAACCGGTATGCTGCGAAGATGGCACCGCTGACTGACCTCCTCGATGCCCAGTCGCAGTGGCAGCAGGCCGAGAGCAATCTCATCGAGGCGCAGACGCAGTACCGAATCTACGAGACCGAATACCTCAGAAGCACCGGAGCGTTGGAGTAATCGCAAAGGGTGAGCGTTTAAGGGGCGTGGCCGGAATTCCGGCCACGCCTTTTTATGCCCTTTCTCATCATACGCCGCAAATCATGATGATACGCATTGTGCTGAATATCTCCTTGATAAACTCCCCACCCGGTTGTTTTTTGCTTTCTCTTGCAGAGAATCCTAAAATAAAAAAAGCCTTGTAAACGATAGTTTACAAGGCTTTCATCTGTTTCTACGGAACTTCGGGCTTTCTTACTGCCCTTCTCTTCTCCTTCTCCGGCCCCCTCTCTGGCGGTGCGTAGGGGAAATGAACATTTGCCCACACCAGAAAGATTATCAGCAAGATACGCAATTACAAAACGTTGTCCACCGATTAGGTGTCTTCACAATCGCATCGAATTACATTTTGCTTGCCTTGTGCTCTTTTACGACCTAAAAGTAATCGTTTTTTCAGAAAAAAGCAACTGCCGCTATCTTGGTGCGCAGGTGTAAGAAATACAGCCCACTGACCTTGCGGTAGCGGGCTGCGGTGTCTGTATGATGTTACCGGGCACAATACTCCCGCCCGGAATGGGAGTTCCTTTCTTTATTGGGGTTATACTTCGGTTTTTTTCCGTTTCAAGCGGAACTTTTCCCGCCCGACGGTTTACTGTTCTTTCTTCAAGGTAGGCAGGCTGTTTCCGTCTTTGAGTTCGTACTGCCAGCCTTTACCGCTCAGGGCGGCGTTCATGTGGGCAAGGGCATTCTGCCAGAGGCCGTCCGTCACCTGTGTGGTTCCGCCGGTACCTACCTGGTCTTCACCGATGCCTTGTTCCTGACCGTTGCCTCCCCAGTAGCAGGCGGTGATGATACCGCCACCAGACATGGAGCCCTTGAAGTTCCTTCCCGCCACGCCGCCTGTGGTTCCGGTCGGGCCGCTGACATCTCCCTTGGCATGGTAGCAGGCAGTCAGGATGCCTAAATTGTTGCTTCCCGTTACGCCGCCTACATAGATGGTGCCGCTTCCGCTACCGGTCACGCTGCCCGTGGCATAGCAGGCGGTCAGGGTGCAACCTCCGTTGTATCCCACCACGCCGCCGGCATGGGAGTTGTTCGTACCGTCGTTTTCAACGGTCACGTCACCCGTGGCGTAGCAGCCGGTCAGGGAGGCCCCACTATTCGTTTCTCCCGCTATGCCGCCGGCAAAGATCACGCCCTTCACTGTGGCCGAGGAGTTGCACCCGGTGATGGAACCGCCCCATTGAGAGCCCACCACGCCACCTGCGAACGTTGTGCCGCTGACGCTGCCCGACACCGAGCAGTTTTCAATGGTACCCCAGCTATCTCCTGCCACGCCGCCGGCATAGCCCGAACTGTTGTCGCTTGTTATCTGTACGCCCTCCAGCACCACGTTCTTCACCGTGCCGTTCTCGTCGATATCTCCGAACAGGCCTGCATATTTATAACTTCCCGTAACGGTCAGCCCCGTGATGGTCTTGCCATTGCCGTCGAAGGTGCCGGTGTATGCTTTGTTATCATCTTTGCCTATCGGTGTCCAGTCGATGCCCGTCAAGTCGATGTTGTCGGTCAGGGTGATATTGATGCCTAACTTCCATTCTTCGTTCACCAGTTCGGCGATGTTCTTCAGGCCCTCGGCGTTGTAGACCTCGTAGGTCTTGCCGTCCTCAGATACGGTGTATCCCGGGTCTTTTGCCGCGGCGAGGGAGACGGTGTAGGTATATTCCTCGCCCGCCTGCCAGTGGGTATCGCTCTGCATCTTATAGACGAAGACCTTGCCGTTGGTGAAGGCGCAGGTGATGAAGGCCGTGCCCGTTGCCACACTTTGCGGGGCTACGAGGGCGGTGTAGGTGTCACCGCCCTTGTCATACGGGGCGATTTCGGCCGGGTTGCCGTTCTCGGTGGAGAGGCCGGTCAACTTGACGGACGCCATCCCCTCGGTGTAGTCCGTCAGGATGACGGTGACCCGCGCCGTGCGGTGGGTGAAGCGGAGCGTGGGGTTGCCGTAGCTCACCGGCTGGTTCTCGGCGGAAATAAAGTCGCTTCCCTCGAAGTCAGTCGGCGAACTTTGGTCGGCTCTTACCACCACGGCAGGCGGGGTGGTCTCGCCTTCGGTGTAGGGCCACCACGCCGTGACGGTGATGTCATCGTGGTTGGTCCAGTAGTGCGGGTCATCGGAGGTCAGCATGGCGCCGGTGCGGTCGGTGGTGGGCGTCACGTCGTACGCCTTCACCGTGCCGTCCATCCTGACTGCCACGCTCTGCACGCCCTCCCAGTCGCCGTCCACCGGGGCACGGGTGCCGGCGGTGGCGGTCGCCGCGGGGTTCAGCCCCGTGGCGGTGAAGACGATGGGTGTGCCTTCCGCCCCTTCCGGCAGGAAGCCCGCTTCGTCCCGCGTGCAGGCGGTAAAGCCGAGCAGCAGGGCGAGGGCTGCGGATATATGGATGGTTGTTCGTTTCATGATGCGTGTTGTTTAGGGGTTGTTATTGTTTCTTTTGCAGTACGGGCAGGCCGTCGGTGCCGCGTGCCCACTGGTAGTCGTTGCCGGTGAGGGCGGCGTTCATGCCATCCACGGCTGTCTGCCATTTCACGATCACGCCGTCCACCTTCGTAACATCTACCGTTCCTCCTTGATTATGATATACACCTTGCCCGGCATTGCCTCCCCAATAACAGGAAGTTATAGTACTGTAGTTATAATCTACTATAGCTCCACATTCATTCTCTTTCAATGTGCCGTCGAACCAGCAAGCGATGATACTGCCATAATTTGAATTGGCTATACCACAAGTTGTACTATATGCGGAAATATTTCCCGTCACGGAGCAGGCAATGATTTGACCATTATTTTGAGACACTATTCCAGCTGCTCCTCCACTATTGCCATACAGATTCACATCTACGAGTTGTAGGTTCTTTATCACTCCATCTTCATTTAATAGACCAAAAAGCTCAGTACAACTTGCTGATAAGCTTAATCCCGTAATGCTGTGCCCTTGCCCATTAAAGATGCCGGAGTAACCTGGCCATATGCCTATCCTTGTCCATTCCTTACCCGCCATGTTGATGTCGGCGGAGAGGGTACAATTTATCGATTGGTCTTTTTGTGCAGCTTCGTTCCATGCCAGCAGGCCGTCTGCGTTATAGACCGTGTAGGTCTTGGTGGTGGTGTCGTAGATGTAGCCCAAATCCTCGGCTGCGCCGCTCTCGCCTTGGCCGGGTTCCCAGCCGCCGATGGTGCAGCCCTCCAGCGTCAGGCCGGTGGCGTTCACCTTGACGGTGTAGGTATAGCGGTTGCCCGCCTCCAGCACGACGTCGTTCTGCGGGCGGAAGTAGAAGTTGCCGCCGCCAAGTTCCACGCGGATGAACGGCTCGCCTTTCGCAACGGTCTGCGGGGCGGTCAGTGCCTCGTAGCTGTTGCCGCTTGCGTGGTAGGTCTGGATGGCGGTCGGGTTTTCGTTATCGGTGGACAGGCTCACGAGGCTCACCGTGGCACCGTCCACGCTCGTGAATCCCGTACCGGGTTTCAGTTCGATGGCCATGCGTGCCGTGCGGTGGGTAAATTCAAGAGTCGGGTCGTCAAATTCCACCGTTTGGTCGATGGCGGAGATGAAGTCGCTGCCTTGGAACGCGGCCAGCGTGCTCTGGTCTCCGGTCACCTTCACGGCAGGCATCCGTGTGATGTCTGTATCATCGAGGGGCCACCATGCCGATACGGTAATCGGGTCGCGGCTGGTCCAGTAGTGCGGGTCGTTCTCGCATGAGAGCGTGGCGCTCTTGTATCCGTCGGCATCCGTAGCCGTTACGGTGTATTCCTTTACTGCGTCGCCCGTCTTGAGTGCTACGGTCTGTACGCCCTGCCAGTCGCCGTCCACGGTGGCACGGGTGGATGGAGCTGCCTGTGGCGTTGCCTCTACGGACAGTCCGGTGGCACGGATGACTACGGGATATTCACCTTCGGGCAGACGATTGTCGTCAGCCGGTTCGTCCTGTGTGCAGGCGGCCAGTGAGAGGGCGAGTGCTGCAAGTGCAAAAAATCTTGTCTTCATTATATCGGTCATTTTATCAGTTACAAATCTGCGTCTACTTCACCATTATCTATTTCTTCCCAACCTGATATGGTGGCCCCTTGGATTTCCACTTCATCTGGTGTTTCCAGCGTTCCGCCGAGGGTCATCGGTTCGCTCTTCGCGGTGTTGAAGGCCGCGAGGGCTTCCGTAAGGTCGCTCTCCAGCGTGGTGGGGGCCGGGTTGCCGTCAGCATAGCGGATTTCACCCGTCAGCAGCTGCTCGCCGCCCGTGATGCCCAGCAGCCGCACCGTGGCTTTCCACTTGCCGGCATCGGCCCCCGAGGTAATCCTGGTGAAGGGCAGCACGACGTTCGAAGCGGCTCCGTAGGTATCGGTTGCGAAGTCGAGCGTTCCGGCCACGCCCGAGATGCTGGCCTCAATCTCCGTGATGCGGTGGGCGGCGTCGCCCGTTGGTTCGACGACAAGCGTCAGTTCGCGCACCTGCTGCCGCATCGCGGCGGTAAACGGGTAGTCGGTGTCCTTCTCAATCGACACCTGTTCGGCATGGGTGAAGAACCACCCCGGGGCGTTGTCGATGAAGGTGCCCGTCGTCTGGCTGCCCGAGGCCGGGGCGACGGTGGCCGTGGTGCCGCTCACGGTGATGCCCTCGGCGGGGTTCCACGCCACGAGGGTGTAGCTGCCCGGCGCGAACAGATGGTCGGGGGCGTGGGTGGCGGCGGTCTCCGTACCCGTATAGTCGCCCATGGCGATTGTCCACGTGGCGGGGATGTCGATACCCTCGCCGCGGGCCGACCAGTCGGCCGTGACGGTAATCTTGCCGTGGTTGGGGTGCGGCGTGTTGTAGAGCGTGTCCTTGACGCAGGAGGCGGTCAGCAGCGCGGTGGCTGCGGCGGCCAGAATCGGAATATATCGTGTTGGTTTCATATCGTCGTCCTCCATGGTTTAGAAAAGGTTCCACTTCAGGGTGATGCCGGCATGAACGGGGCCCCACCAATCCCTGGTCTCCGAGCCGTGGCGCACGCGCACGCCGTCGATGACCGTGTATTTCTCATAGTCGGCGTTCAGGTATCCGAGCCCGAGCGAGAAGTCGAGCGAGAGGCGCTTGCCGAGCGGCAGGATGTAGCCTCCGGTCAGCCCGCCGCCCAGAAGGTCGCCCTGGCGTCCCGTCTCGGAGAACTTGAAGTTGAAGGCGCCGGTCTTGAACATCAGGCCGAGGTAGCCGCGCCGCGCCTTACCCATATAATAACGCACCTCGGGAGCCACCTCCCAGAGGGCGTAGCGGCGCTGCTTGTTGTTCCACGACCACGAGGTCCACGAGCCGCCTACGCCCAGGCTCCAGCGGTCGGAGATGCGCCACTCCAGCCCGAGGTCGGGCGTCAGCGTCGCCCAGCGCAGCAGGTTGGCCCGCAGGTCGAGGCCCATGGCGCAGCATTCACTCTCCTCGGGCTCTTCGGCCGCGGGGGCGGCAGCGGCAGCCTCCTCGGCGGCCCGGCGTGCCTCTTCTTCTGCTCTGCGGCGCTCTTCGGCGGCGGCCCGCTCGGCGGCAAGGCGCTCCTCTTCGGCGCGCTTCGCGGCCTCCAGACGCTCGGCTTCGGCCTTCTCGGCAGCGCGGCGGGCTGCAAGCTCGGCCTCCGACGGAGTGGCGGGGATGACGAGGCGCACGGTGACGAAGTTGCCTTTGTCGGCATGGTTTTTCGTTGTGAAGCACTCCTCGGTGAGCCCGCCGCGGAGAATCATCTCCGTCTTCACGCGGTTGGAGCGCGTCTTGGCCAAGGCGAGGTTTTCGGCCTCCGAGGGCTGCGAGGTGCAGTAGCCGTCGACCAGAACGGGAACGGAGCCCTCCGTGATGGCGGCCTTGTTTTGCGCGATGCAGGCCAACAGACGGTCGAGCTCTTCGCCGTTGCCGTTCCACGGGATGTAGAACATGTCGTCGCCCGCCACGAAGCGGAAGGTATACTCGGCCGGGGCAGGGTCGGAGGGGTTGTCTGCCGTCTGGCCGAAGGTTGGGCCCGCGAGGAGGCCCAACGCAAACAATAGGGTCAGCAATCTATTCATGGTATTGGAAATTTTGTTCGGATGGAAGCCGGGAAGCCTGGTTTCGGGACATGGTTCGAGAACAAAATTAACAGAAAAACCGGAACTGGAAAGTTCCGGCCGCCAATTTTGTCGTTTAGGCAAGAAAAATTGTTGTTTAGGCAAGAATTCGGGGCCGTCAGAGGCCGGCCGGAGTTACCAAATGGAGTTCTCTCCACCCTGCGTCTTGCGCCAGTTGGATGGGTGAGCCCCCCCGGGTCTTGAACATGCGGGTGAAATGGCTGGGCGAGACGAAGCCTGCGGCCTCGGCGATTTCGGTGATGTTGAACCCGGGGGGGCAGGAGCATCACAGTAGAAGATTCCCGAAAAGGATTATGGCCTTGCATGGCCGACAACCGCGCTTTTTAATCCCTGAAGATTCTCGTAATATTGCAGCGGAGAATCCGCCCGTGATTTTTCGTTTCGGAGATGCTCTTTCGGGAGAGGAATTGTCCTCTGCGAATGCCGGAGCAGTACCCGCCGCCTGACGGGAGCGAGGTGTACCTTTGTCCGACAACCGGCGGTTTGTCCGACAAAGGTCCTCGCTCTGCGAGGCGGGCGGTGTTCTCCCAAGTCGAACCCCAAATCATCCATCGAATAACCTGTCAGCGAAAGCACAACCCTCTATCTCAAACTCCGAGTTACAAATACTCGTTCCGGCTCAACGAGGAGCCAAGTTAACCGGAAACAGCCGAGGTACTACGTTGGAATAAAAACCGGGATATTTCCCGTTGGTTCAGCTCTCCGTCATTGGGCTACAACGCCATATTTTCGGCGACGACTTCCATGTCGCGCATAATCGACGAGTCGAGGACCTTCGCATAGCGGCGCGTCATGTTGACGTTGGCATGGCCGAGCATCTTGGCAACGTTGTCGATCGTCGCGCCGCTGGCCAGCGTCAGGGTTGCGAACGTATGGCGCGCACAATGAGTCGACAGATTTTTGGGGATGCCGCAGATGTCGGCCAGCTCCTTCAAGTAGGAGTTCATCTTCTGGTTGCTGCATACGGGAAGCAGCACGCCGCGCGTCTGGCAGTAGGGGTGTTCCCTGTAACGGTCGAGGATCTTTTGCGCCTCGTCGAGCAGCGGAATGTTGCACATGTTCTTGGTCTTCTGCCGCGCCTTGCGAATCCAGATCTTGCCGTGGATGTCCACCACGAGATGCTCCGCCTTGAGCTGTTGCACGTCCGTAAAGGCCAGCCCCGTCAGACAGCAGAAACAGAAGATGTCGCGGACCTGCGCCAATCGAGGGATCGAGATCTCCTTGTGGAGCATCGACAAAAACTCCTGTTTCTCCAAAAAAGGTCGGTCGACCGGCTCCATGTGGATATGTTTGCCGTGAAACGGGTCCTTCGGAACCCATCCGTTGCTTTGCGCAATGCGGATGATCTTCTTGAAGTTTTTCAGATTCTTCATCACCGTATTGTGAACGCATCGTCTCTCGGTCTTCATGTAGAACTCATAATCCTCGACCAAATGGACCGGCAATTCGTCCAGATAGAGATCCTCGGAGCCATACTCCTTTAGCAGAAACTCCCCCGTGATGCGCATCAGACTCTCGTAACGCTGTACGGTCGATGCGGTGAAGTCGATTCCGATCAAAGCCCGGCACCGTTTGTTGTGTTCCCGAAAGACCTCCATCAGGGTATGGCGTTCGGGAAGGTCCTTGCCCAGGTAGCGATCCATAATCCCCGTAGCCGTAATCTCTTTCCCTTCTGCCTCCAGCGTGCGTCGCGTTTGCGCAATATTGAACGAGATGGCCTCCAGCAGCCGGTTAATCTCACGGCCTTCCCGGTTGTTTTCCACAGCCTTGCCTCGGGATTGATTCCAATACCGGGGCAAGATGCGGGCCCGAGCACAAACTTCGGCACGTTGGCCGTTGACTGTGAGGCGTACATAAATCGGCGCTTTCCCTTCCTTGTCGATCCGGGTCTTGCGCAGGTAGTAAATCAGCGTGCAGGTTGTCCTTTCCATAACATCGTATTTACAGGTTGCAAAATTACTTTCAAGAGCCTTTTGCGTCAAGATGAAATACGATGCAAATCAATGAGTTAAATGCTTATTCGGTGGACGATTCGGCCCTCGGAAAAAGTCCACCGATTTGGACACCAGAAACCGGTTGTTTTTTGCTTTCTCATGCAGATAATCCAAAAACAAAAAAACCTCGTAAACTGCTCGTTTACAAGGCTTTTGCTTTTGTAGGACCTTCTTTGGCCCTCTCTCTGGCGGTGCGTAGGGGACTCGAACCCCTGACCCCGTGCGTGACAGGCACGTATTCTAACCAGCTGAACTAACGCACCCCTTTCGGTATTGCGAGTGCAAAGGTAATGCATTTTTTCAATTCTGCAATACCTTGCTACGCTTTTTTGAAGAAAGAAAACTGCACGCTTCCGTAACTCCTTAACTGCCAGAAGCAGGGATGTGCGGAAAAATCGTGCTGCTTCGAGTGTTCGAAAATCAGCATTCCCCCTTCGCGCAGCAAATCGCCGCCGAGCACCAGGTCGATGACCCGTTCGCTCCCCTCCAGGTCGTAGGGGGCGTCCGAGAAGATGATGTCGAAGCGCTTCGTGCAGCTCTTCAGGTAGAGGAAGACATTGGCCTTGACGACATACATGTTGTCGATGCCGAGCTGCGCGGCCGTCTGACGGATGAAGTTGTAGTGCACCGGATTGATTTCGACCGACGTGACGCTCCGTGCTCCGCGCGAGGCAAACTCGTAGCTGATGGAGCCCGTGCCGGCGAAGAGGTCGAGTACGTCGCACTCCTCGAAGTCGACCAGATTGCCCAGCACGTTGAAGAGGTTCTCCTTGGCAAAATCGGTGGTCGGCCGTGCACGCAGGTTGCGCGGCGGGTTGATGGCACGTCCCTTGTATTTTCCGCTGACTATTCGCATACGATTCGTTTGTAGTATCCCTTGAGCAGTTTGCGCAATGCGGCGCCGCCCTCCCCCTCTACGTGCAGCTCGTAGTCGGCCGGCGGGAAGATGCCGGCAAGGCGTTCAACGAAGTAGAGCACGTCGGCGTCGTTTTCGGCCCGTATGACCTCGGCCAGCTGCAGGATGGTGCGGTAGACCTTCACGTAGAGCAGCGAGCCGCAGCGCATCATCCAGACGGCGTTGCCCGAGAATTTCGGCTGGTGGAGCAGCGGCGAGGTGAAGCTGAGCCGCTCGCCGTACTTCGCATGCAGGGCGTCGAGCACCGCGCGGTCGATGGCCATCACGGCCACCGTCTGCTGCTGCGTATCGCTCCACACCGCACACTCGCCCTCGAGTGGTGCGAGCCCCTCGGCGGCAAGATAGCTTGCGGCCAGCTCCCCGGCAAAGGCCTCGCGCGGGACGAGCATCGTGCGCGGGGTGAGCGGCTCGAAGCCGAGCCCTCCGGCCTCTTCGGCCGCAGGAAGGCTCTCTACCGAAAAAGAGTGTCCATCCAACATGAGCTGAATGGACACTGTCTTATCGGGAGAGTTTCCGTTATTCCCAGTTACCTGCCTCATTGTTACCGGTTTCCATCGAACCGAACTTGATGCCCGGGTAACGCTGGAGGTTGTGGACATCGTTGTCGATGAGGTTGATGATATCCTGACGGAACTCAACCGTGTCGAGATACATCTTGTAGGGAGCGCGGCACTCCACAACGGGAATCATCACCTTCGACTCGGTCGTGATGATGCCGGCCTCCATGATGAACTGGGCCTTGTTGTCCGTGCCGGGGATGTAACGGAGGTTCTCCACATCGGCGCGTGAGAGCTTCTTGGGTGCGAATACGGTATCGATGACTGCGACCTTGAACTTCTGGACGTTCTTGCGGCCGGACTTCTTCAGCATGGCCATGGCAACCGAGTCGTCCTCGTCGACAATCTTGCGCTCGAGCTCGAGGGAGTCGTTGAGCACGAAGGAAATCAGCGTATCAAAGCTGCCGGTAAAACGCTGGTACTTCGACTTGAAGGAGCGCTGAGCCGTACGGATGTCCTTGATGCGGTCGATGACCTGAGCATTCCGAACTTTCACTTCGTCGTCAAAGCGAATCGGGGTCGAAATCTGGTCGTAGATTACATAGACCAGTCCCAGGATGACTACCCCCAGAATAATTTGAGCAATTCTTTTCATTTTAAATATTTGTTATTAAGTTTGTCGCAAATATGCCGGTAAATGCTTAATACACGTATTGCGACCCAAATTTACGCCAAAATTTGTTTTGAAGCAACTTCTGGGCAAAAAAAAATCGTAGAAAAGTTATCCGATTATCTTGCAGATGACGATTTTTCGAAGATTTTCGTGCTCAACGGATATGCGGGAACCGGCAAGACCACGCTCATCTCGGCATTGGTCGGAGCGCTCCACGAAATGGGGATGAAACCCGTCCTGCTGGCCCCCACGGGGCGTGCCGCCAAGGTCCTCGCGCAGTATGCCCACGAGAAGGCGCTGACCATCCACAAGCGCATCTACCGGCAGCGGACCAATGCCGACTACGAATCGAAATTCTCGCTCAATCCCAACCCAGAACGGGGGGCCGTCTTCATCGTTGACGAGGCCTCGATGCTGGCCGACATGCCTGGCGGCGATGCGCTGTTCGGCAGCGGCTCGCTGCTGCAGGACCTGGTCGACTATGTCCGCAGCGGGCGCGGCTGCCGGCTCATCCTGGTGGGCGACAACGCGCAGCTGCCGCCCGTGGGGTGCGATTTCAGTCCGGCGCTCGACCCGCAGGCGATGTCCTCCTACGGCGAGGTGGTCTACGGCACGATGGACGAGGTGGTCCGCCAGGAGGCGCAGTCGGGTATCCTCTTCAATGCCACGCTCGTACGCTGCATGCTCGAGCAGGGAATCTACGAGATTCCGCGTTTCAACATGGATTTCCCGGATATCGTCGCACTTGAGGGCGGCGACTTCCTCGAGACGCTGCAGGACTGCTATGCGCGCTACGGGCGCGACGAGTGCATCGTCATCACCCGTTCGAACAAGCGTGCGAACCGTTATAATAATGGTATCCGCTACAACGTGCTCTACGCCGAGGAGGAGATTGAGAGCGGCGACATGCTGATGGTGGTCAAGAACAACTACTACTTTACCGAGCACGACAAGGAGTGTCCGATGAGCTTCATCGCCAACGGCGACATCGCCTGCCTGAAGCGGCTGCGGCGCTTCGAGGAGCTCTACGGCTTCCACTTCGCCGAGGCTACCCTCTCGTTCGGCGACTACGACGATACGGAGCTCACCTGCAAGGTGCTGCTCGACACCCTCTCGTCGGAGTCCCCCTCGCTGACGCGCGAGGAGAGCACGCGGCTCTTCTACGAGGTCGAAAAGGACTACCTCGACATCCGCAGCAAGCTGAAACGCTTCAAGGAGATTCGTGAAAATCCCCACTTCAACGCCCTGCAGGTCAAGTTCGCCTATGCGGTTACCTGCCACAAGGCTCAAGGCGGGCAGTGGAAGGCGGTCTTCGTCGACCGCTGCATCTTCGGCGACGAGCCGATGACGCGCGACATGCTGCGCTGGCTCTACACGGCTCTCACGCGGGCAACCGAACGGCTCTACCTGGTCAACTTCGACGAACGCTTCTTCGAATAGAAAAGGTGCATTTGCGCGCAATATATTGATAAACAATGAATAAACAGGATATACCTCAATCCGCGGAACAGGCCTCGGAGCCCGTCGTCGAGCGCCATCCGCTCGAACCCTTCCTGCCCGAAAATGCCCGGCTGCTAATGCTGGGGAGCTTCCCGCCGCCCCGCCGGCGCTGGTCGATGGAGTTCTACTACCCCAACCTCCAGAACGACATGTGGCGCATCTTCGGCTACCACTTCTTCGGGGAGCGCGACCACTTTCTGACCCCCGACCGCAAGGCCTTCGACCGCGCACGGCTCGAGGAGTTCCTCCGTACGAAGGGGGTCGCCCTGTACGATACGGCCTGCGAGGTGATTCGCCTGAAAGGCAACGCATCGGACAATTTTCTTCAAGTTGTGCGTGAAACTGACATCCCGGCCCTTATACGCCGGCTGCCCCACTGCTGCGCGGTGGTGGTGACGGGTCAGAAGGCCGCCGAAACCCTCTGCCGCAAGCTCGGCATCGCGACGGTTCCCGAGGTAGGCGGTTCGCAGCCCTTCACGCTTGACGGTCGCCGGCTGCAGCTCTGGCGCATGCCCTCCTCGTCGCGCGCCTATCCCCGTCCGCTGGAGTGGAAGACCGCCCACTACGCCCGCATGTTCGACGAGGTCTTCCGGTAAGATATCTTCCAACAGGTATTTACTTCCGATTATCTAAAGCTTCGGTTCGATGCGGTCGGCGTCGCGCACAGCCGGCCGATGCCGGGTGGCGCGTTCCGATGCGCCGGGAGGAAGCGGCTTTTCGTGCAATTTTTCGGCGGGGCATTTTGACCGGCCGGCAAAATCCGCTATCTTTGTAGGAACTATTTTTTGAAGAAAAAGACCGTGGCAAAGAGCGAAAAAACGAAGGCCGACAACAAGCAATATGTCGAAACCCCGCTGATGAAGCAATACTACTCCATCAAGGCGGTGCACCCCGATGCAATCCTGCTGTTCCGCGTGGGTGACTTCTACGAAACCTTCGGCGAGGATGCAATCCGTGCCAGCGGCATTCTGGGCATCACCCTCACGCGGCGGGCCAACGGCGCGGCGTCGTATGTCGAGCTGGCCGGCTTCCCCTACCACGCCATCGACACCTACCTGCCCAAGCTAGTGCGTGCGGGCGAGCGCGTCGCCATCTGCGAACAGCTGGAGGACCCAAAACTGGTCAAGGGGCTGGTCAAGCGCGGCGTCATCGAGCTGGTGACCCCCGGCGTGGTCCTCGAGGAGAACATCCTCTCGAACAAGGAGAACATCTATCTGGCCTCCATCTATTTCGGCCGCCAGTCGACCGGCGTCGCCTTCCTCGACATCTCGACCGGCGAGTTCTACGTCTCTGAAGGGAGCGATTCGTACGTCGACAAGCTGCTCTCGAACTTTGCTCCGAAAGAGATTATCTACCAGCGTGGTTGCGAGGAGCACTTTACGCAGGCCTTCGGGTCGAAGTACTACACCTACCGCCTCGACGAGTGGGTCTTTTCGGAGGAGGTGAACCGCGAAAAGCTCTGCCGCCAGTTCGGCACGCAGTCGCTCAAGGGCTTCGGCGTGGAGCACTTCACCACGGGCATCTCGGCGGCGGGAGCCATCCTCCACTACCTCGAATTCACCGAGCACAAGAACATCGGCCACGTCACCTCCATCGCCCGCATCGACCAGAACGACTACGTCTGGATTGACAAGTTCACCATCCGCAACCTGGAGCTCTTCTCGACCAACGGCGCCGCGGGCCGCAAGAACGGCTTTGCCGACGTCATCGACCGGACGCTGACCCCCATGGGCGGCCGTCTGCTCAAGCGGTGGGTGGCCATGCCCATCAAGGAGCCGGCGCGCATCAACGAGCGGCTCGACATCGTGGAGCTGCTCACGCGCGAGGGGGAGTTCGCCGAGGCGCTTCGCGAGCAGCTGGAGGCCGTGGGTGACCTCGAGCGCATCGGTTCGCGCATCGCCGCCGCGCGCATCACCCCGCGCGAGCTGGTGCAGCTCAAGAATTCGCTCTCGGCGGTCGAGACGCTCAAGGTGCTGCTGCAGTCGACCGATGCCGACCGGCTCCACCAGCTTGCCGAGCGCATCGACCCCCTCACGGAGGTGCGCGACCGTCTGGCGCACGACATCTACCCCGACCCGCAGAACAACCAGATTCAGAAGGGGGGCGTCATCGCCGACGGGGTCGACGCCGAGCTGGACGACCTGCGCCGCATCGCGCTCCACGGCAAGGACTACCTCAATCGCATCCAGCAGCGCGAGAGCGAGGCAACGGGCATTCCGTCCCTCAAAATCAGCTACAACAACGTCTTCGGCTACTATATCGAGGTGCGCAACACCTATAAGGACAAGGTTCCCCCGACGTGGATTCGCAAGCAGACGCTCACCAGCGCCGAGCGCTACATCACCGAGGAGCTCAAGGAGTACGAGGAGAAGATTCTGGGGGCCGAGGAGCGCATGCTTGTCATCGAGCAGCGCATCTACTCCGAAATCGTTGCCTATGTGGCCCGTACGCTGCCCCAGCTGCAGCGCAATGCAGCCACCATCGCCGGCATCGACTGCCTGCAGTCCTTTGCGCGCATCGCCTGCGAGCGTCACTACGTGCGTCCGGTATTGGACGAGGGGCGCCGCATCGACATCCGGCAGGGGCGTCACCCGGTCATCGAGACGCTGATGCCCGTCGGCGAGCAGTATGTCCCCAACGACGTGATGCTCGACGACAAGGAGCAGCAGATAATGATGATTACGGGTCCCAACATGTCGGGTAAGTCGGCGCTGCTGCGCCAGACGGCGCTCATCGTGCTGATGGCCCAGATGGGCTCGTTCGTCCCGGCCGAGTCGGCCCATATCGGCATCGTCGACAAGATTTTCACGCGCGTCGGCGCTTCGGACAACATCTCGCAGGGCGAGTCGACCTTCATGGTCGAGATGCTCGAGTCGGCCAGCATCCTGAACAACATCTCGGACCGCAGTCTGGTGTTGCTCGACGAAATCGGCCGCGGTACGAGCACCTACGACGGAATTTCGATTGCGTGGGCCATGGTCGAATACCTCCACAACCACCCTACGGCCCGCGCCAAGACGCTCTTCGCCACCCACTACCACGAGCTCAACGAGATGGAGCAGATGTGCCCGCGGGTGAAGAACTACCACGTGGCGGTCAAGGAGATGGGCAATACAATCGTCTTTCTGCGCAAGCTTGAGCGGGGCGGCACCGAGCACTCGTTCGGTATCCACGTGGCCCGCATGGCGGGCATGCCCCTCTCGGTCGTCGCCCGCGCCGAGGAGATTCTGCGCAACCTCGAACTGGTCTACGGCAACAACGAAATTGTTCCCAGCCGCAGCCTCAAGGAGCGGGGGCGCAAGGCCTCGGCCCATGCCGTGCGCGAGGCGGCCGAGAGCCCTTCGCCGCAGAACATGCAGCTCTCGATGTTCCAGCTCGACGACCCGGTGCTGGTGCAGATTCGCGACCAAATCAAGGGGTTGGACATCAATTCGCTGACGCCCATCGAGGCGCTGAACAAGCTCAATGAAATCAAGAAGATAACGGGTCTTTGACGCTCGTTGTCAGCGGGTTGCCTTTGGTGCAATGCAAAAAGAGAGGAGTCCGGCCTGTTTGGCTGGGCTCCTTTCTTTTTTGAAGAATGGCATCTGGCGGCCTGCGCGACGTCGGGCCTGCGCCTTGCGGCTTTGTGGGGCTGTTTTGCGCCTTGCGGTTTTGCAGGGGGGGGTATCCCGATGCTTCGGGGGCTCCGACGTTTCGGTACCCTGGCTTCCTGATATTCCGAGTTCCCGGTTTAGCGGAAATCCCGTTGCACTTCGGTGCTCCGGTGCTCCGGCGTTCCGCTTCCCGGCTCTTCAGCCCGCGGCCCCTGTTATCTCCCCTCCGGTACCCCGGAGGCCTCAGAACCGCCGTACGCGGCTGTGGCAATAGGGCTGCTGCCCCTTGCGCTCGTAGTAGTTCTGGTGATAGGCCTCGGCCGGCCAGAAGCGCGATGCCGGGGTGATGCGCGTCACCACGTCGTACCCCTTTGCGCGCAGCTCGCCGATGAGCCGCTCGCCCACTTCACGCTGTTCGGGCGTCGTGTAGAAGAGCTCCGAGCGGTATTGGTCGCCGATATCGGGACCCTGGCCGTCGGCCTGCGTCGGGTCGTGGATTTCGAAGAAGAGGCGCGCCAGCGTCTCGTAGCTCACCTGTGCAGGGTCGAAGCGGATGCGTACCGCCTCGGCATGGCCCGTCGTGTGGCTGCAGACCTCCTCATAGGTGGGGTTCTCGGTGTGGCCTCCCGTATAGCCCGCCTCGATGGAGCGAACGCCCGGCACGCGCGAGAACATGTACTCGACGCCCCAGAAGCAGCCGCCGGCAAAGATGGCCGTCTGTTCGTGCTGCTCGGCTGACTTCGGTTCGAAGGTGAGCGATATGGAGTTGACGCAATGCCTTAGGTTCTTGGGCGTAAATCCCTCTCCGGCAAATACATGTCCCAGGTGCGCGCCGCAGCGGGCGCAGAGAATTTCGGTCCTCCGTCCGTCGGCGTCGCGTTGGCGGCGGATGGCTCCGGGCAGCTCGTCGTCGAAGCTGGGCCAGCCGCAGCCGGCGTCGAACTTGTCCTCCGAGCGGTAGAGCGCGGCACCGCACTGGCGGCAGCGGTAGGTGCCCTCCTCGTCGAAATCGTAGTAACGGCCCGAGAAGGGGGCTTCGGTCCCCTTCCCGATGATGACCCGCCGCTCCTCGGCTGTGAGCGGGGCGGGCTTTTGTGCGGTTGCGGTCATGGCGGTAAGCAACAGGCTTGTGATGAGTGCAAAACGGGTCATGTCGTAACGGCTGTGGCAAAAACTACGCCACTATTTCCTTGCCGCGCAGGAAGACGCGGCTGACGAGCGGCGTGGTGTAGGCATAGGGGAAGAAGGCGACCGAAGGCATGGGAGGCGTGAGGAAGAAGTTGGCCAGCTTGCCCACGGTGATGGAGCCTGCGTCGCGGCTCAGCCCCATGGCATAGGCGCCGTTGAGCGTCGCGGCGTTGATGGCCTCGGCCGGTGTCATCCTCATGCGAATGGTGGCCAGCGAGAGGACCATCTTCATGTTGCCCGAGGGGGTCGAGCCGGGGTTGTAGTCCGAAGCCAGCGCGACACCCAGACCTGCGCGGAGCATCTCGCGGGCGGGCGGATAGCTCATCCCGAGGAAGAAGGCGGCGCCGGGGAGCATCGTGGGCATCGTGCGGCTGCCGCGCAGCGCCTCGATTTCGGCCTCGCCCATCCGTTCGAGGTGGTCCACCGAGAGCGCGCCGTGGGCCACACCCACCTGCACGCCGCCCGAGACGGCCAGCTCGTTGGCATGAATCTTCGGCACAAGTCCGTAGCGGGCGGCCGTTTCGAGGATGCGGGCCGTCTCCTCGACCGTGAAGAAGCCCTGGTCGCAGAAGACATCGACATACTCGGCCAGCCCCTCGCGGGCCACGGCCGGGAGCATTTCGCGGCAGATGAGGTCTACGTACTCTGCCTGGCGCCCGACGTAGGCGCGCCCAACGGCGTGCGCCCCGAGGAAGGTGGCGCGCACCTCGAGCGGTGCCGTCTGGCGGATGCGGCGGATGACGCGCAGCATCTTCAGCTCGTCCTCGGTCGTAAGGCCGTAGCCGCTCTTGATTTCCACGGCGCCGGTGCCCATGCGGATGATTTCGCGGATGCGCTCCATCGCCTGGCGGTAGAGCTCCTCCTCGGAGGTGGCGTGGAGCCGGTCGGCGGAGTTGAGAATACCCCCGCCGCGGCGCGCTATCTCTTCGTAGCTCAGGCCGTTGATTTTGTCGAGGAACTCCTGCTCGCGGCTGCCGGCATAGACCAGATGGGTGTGCGAGTCGCAGAACGACGGGAAGAGCATCCCCCCGGCGGCATCCACCACCTCTGCGGCGTCGGGACACCCCTCGGCCATCGACCCGAAGGCGGCGATGCGCCCCTCCTCGGCCAGCAGCCAGGCGGCATCGAGCGTCTCCAAACGCCCCATCTGCTCGCCACACAGACGTTCGATGCCTTCCGGCTGGATTCCGACAATCGTTCCGATGTTTTTAATCAGCAGTCTCATGATGCGTCCTTTGTTTTGCGGATGCTGACGACGGCTACTCCTCCACCTGCTCGGTGCGCAGGAAGCGGACCGAGGCGTCGATGAGCGGATACATCACGCGGTCGATGTCGACGAAAGGCACCACGCGGCGGTAGTCGGCGAAGAGGCGTTCGATGCGCTCCGACGAGCGGGCCGGGCGGCGGAACTCAAGCGCCTGGGCGGCGTTGAAGAGCTCGATGGCCAGCACGCGTTCCGTGTTGTTGACCACGCGGTAGAGCTTCGTGGCGGCGTTCGAACCCATGCTCACATGGTCCTCCTGACCCTGCGACGAGGGAATCGAGTCGACCGATGCCGGCATGCAGAGCCCCTTCGACTGGCTGACAATCGAGGCGGCCGTGTACTGCGGAATCATGAAACCGCTGTTGAGTCCCGGCTTGGCGACCAGGAAGTTGGGCAGGCCGCGCTGGCCCGAAATCAGCTTGTAGATGCGGCGCTCCGAGATGTTGCCCAGCTCGGCCACGGCGATGGCCAGGAAGTCCATGGCCAGCGCGATGGGCTGCCCGTGGAAGTTGCCGGCCGAGACGACCATGTCCTCGTCGGGGAAAATCGTCGGGTTGTCGGTCGTGCTGTTGATTTCGGTCGTGATGACGCTCTCGACATAGTCGATGGTATCTTTCGAGGCTCCGTGCACCTGCGGGATGCAGCGGAACGAGTAGGGGTCCTGGACATGCTGCTTGGGGCGGGCCAGCAGTTCGCTGCCCTCGAGCAGGCGGCGGAACGCACGTGCCGTGGTGAGCTGACCCTTGTGGCCGCGCACCAGGTGCACCTCGTCGCAGAAGGGTTCGATGCGGCCGTCGAAGGCGTCGAGCGACATGGCGCCGATGCGGTCGGCCCAGGCGCTCAGCCGCTGCGCCTGCATGACGGCCCAGACGCCGTAGGCGCTCATGAACTGCGTGCCGTTGAGCAGCGCGAGGCCCTCCTTCGACTGCAGCTCGATGGGAGCCCATCCCTTTTCGGCCAGCACCTCGGCAGCGGGGCGCACGCGTCCCTCGTACTCCACCTCGCCCAGTCCGATGAGCGGCAGCGACATGTGGGCCAGCGGCGCCAGGTCGCCCGACGCTCCGAGCGAGCCCTGCTGGTAGACCACCGGCAGGATGTCGGCGTTGAAGAAGTCGATGAGCCGCTCGACCGTCGCCAGCTGAACGCCCGAATGGCCGTAGGAGAGCGACTGCACCTTGAGCAGCAGCATCAGCCGCACAATCTCCGAGGGGACGCGCTCGCCCGTACCGCAGGCGTGCGACATCATGAGGTTCTTCTGCAGCTGGGCCAGGTCATCGTGCCCCACCGAGATGTTGCAGAGCGAGCCGAAGCCCGTCGTGATGCCGTAGATGGGGCGTTCGGGGTGCTCCATCTTGCGGTCGAGGTACTCGCGGCAGCGGACGATGCGGCGCTTGGCGTCGTCGCTCAGTGCAAGGGTGATGTGACGGTCGAGAATTTCGCGGACGCGGCCAATCGAGAGGTGCTCCGCCGAGATATGGTGAATTTCCATGTGAAGATGATTCGTTTTTTGTGGTTGGTTGGTGGCGTTTGTTTCCCGGCTGCGGCCGGAGCGGAGGGAACTCCCCCGCCCCGGCCCTTGCCGAAGAATGTGATGCGCGCGGCGGAGGGGTTACTCCTCCTTGAGCGCATTGCGGACGAGCTCCTCGTCGGCGATGTTGGGCATCGTGACCTGCAGGCCGGGCGTGCGCTCCATCTCGCGGCGGATGGCCGACATGGCGCCCTCGTTGCGGGCCCAGCTGCGGCGGGCGATGCCGTTGTTGACATCCCAGAAGAGCATCTCGCGGATGTGGCGCTCGGACTCCTCCGTACCGTCGATGACCATGCCGAAGCCGCCGTTGATGACCTCGCCCCAGCCTACGCCGCCGCCGTTGTGGAGCGATACCCACGTGGCGCCGCGGAACGAGTCGCCGATGACGTTCTGCACCGCCATGTCGGCCGTGCGCGACGAGCCGTCGTAGATGTTCGACGTTTCGCGGTAGGGCGAGTCGGTGCCCGAGACGTCGTGGTGGTCGCGGCCCAGTACGACGGGTGCCGAGAGGCGACCATCGGCGATGGCGCGGTTGAAGGCCAGCGCGATTTCGGTGCGTCCCTGGCAGTCGGCATAGAGGATGCGGGCCTGCGAGCCTACGACCAGCTTGTTGCGCCCCGCCTCGCGAATCCAGTGGATGTTGTCGTCGAGCTGCCCGGCAATCTCGGCGGGCGCCGTCCGGCGAATATTCTCGAGCACCTCGGCCGCGATGCGGTCGGTCGTCTCGAGGTCCTCGGCCTTGCCCGAGGTGCAGACCCAGCGGAAGGGTCCGAAGCCGTAGTCGAAGAACATCGGGCCCATGATGTCCTGCACGTAGGAGGGATAGCGGAAGCGTCCGTTCTCGCCGTTGACCGCCGCGCCGGCGCGCGAAGCCTCCAGCAGGAAGGCGTTGCCGTAGTCGAAGAAGTACATGCCGCGGGCCGTCAGCTTGTTGATGGCGTCTACCTGGCGGCGCAGCGACTCCTGGACGCATTCGCGGAAGCGCACGGGCTCCTCGACCATCATCTTGTTCGAGGCGTCGTAGCTCAGCCCCACGGGGTAGTAACCGCCCGCCCAGGGGTTGTGCAGCGAGGTCTGGTCCGAACCGAGGTCGACATTAACCTCCTCGGCGGCGAGGCGCTCCCAGAGGTCGACGACGTTGCCCACGTAGGCCAGTGAGACCACCTCGCGGTCGGCCACGGCGCGGCGGATGCGCGGCAGCAGCTCGTCGAGCGAGTCGTGCAGCTCGTCGACCCACCCCTGGTCGTAGCGCTTCTGCGCCGCCTTGGGGTTGATTTCGGCTACGACCGAGACCACGCCCGAGATGTTGCCCGCCTTGGGCTGGGCACCCGACATGCCGCCCAGTCCCGACGAGACGAAGAGCATGCCGCGGGCATCCTTGCGCTCGGCGTTGAACCGCTTGCGGGCGGCGTTCATGATGGTGATGGTCGTACCGTGGACGATGCCCTGCGGACCGATGTACATGTAGGAGCCGGCGGTCATCTGACCGTACTGCGAGACGCCCAGCGCATTGAAGCGCTCCCAGTCGTCGGGCTTCGAGTAGTTGGGCACCACCATGCCGTTGGTCACAATCACGCGCGGAGCGTCGGGATGCGAGGGGAAGAGCCCCAGCGGGTGGCCCGAATACATGACCAGCGTCTGGTGGTCGGTCATCTCCGAGAGGTACTTCATCGTCAGGCGGTACTGCGCCCAGTTCTGGAAGACGGCGCCGTTGCCTCCGTAGGTAATCAGTTCGTGGGGGTGCTGCGCCACGGCCTTGTCCAGATTGTTCTGAATCATCATCATGATGGCGGCCGCCTGACGGCAGCGGGC
Source organism: Alistipes sp. Marseille-P5061 (assembly GCF_900290115.1). Lineage (GTDB taxonomy): Bacteria > Bacteroidota > Bacteroidia > Bacteroidales > Rikenellaceae > Alistipes > Alistipes excrementigallinarum. The sequence goes on along the minus strand of NZ_LT985748.1, from coordinate 265,518 downwards.
GGGATACTCGTCGATGGGACGGGCATACATCTCATAGCCGGGGCGCAGACGGTACATGTAGATGCGGCCGTACTTGCGCAGCTCCTCGGCAAACTCCCTGGCCAGCAGCGCATGGTGCTTCTCCGGGAAGTAGCGCAGCGCGTTGCGGATGGCCAGCACGCGCTCTTCGGGCGTCAGAATCTCCTTGCGCTTCGGGGCGTGGTTGATTTGCTTGTCGTAGGGTTTCGGTGCGGGCAGCTTGTCGGGAATGCCGGCCCGGATGTCGTTCTGGAATTCTTGCAGTGTCATATCGTTCGGCTATTTTATCTTCTGTTCCACAATGGCGAGCACCTCCGCCTCGAGGTGGCAGGCTTCGGCCGCCAGCGCATCGGCTTCGGCGATGAGGCGGTCGGCCGTCGCACGGTCCTTGAGTCCGGCGGCGTTGATTTTGACGTTGAGACAGGCACCCATCACGGCGCTGCGGGCGGCCAGAGCGCCCACGCCGGCATCCGATACCGAATTGGGGTTGCCCGTCTGGGCCATCGCACGCACGAGCTCGAAGACGCGCGACGAGGCCTTCATCGTACGCAGCGGCACCTCGGTGGCGTAGAGCGTCGCCTCCTGCAACGCGGCGCTGCGGGCGGCCTTCTCCTCGTCGGTCGTCTTGGGCATGGTGAAGACGGCCATGATGCGGTTGAAGGCGGCCGTATCCTCGTCCACCAGATGCAGCAGCTCGGTCATCACCTCCTGGCCCTTGTCGGCCCAGTCGGAGAACTCCTCCCAGCGGGCGTCCCAGCCGGCCTTGTGGGCCGAGAGGTTGGCCACCATCGTCCCCAGGGCCGCACCCAGCGCACCCATGTAGGCCGAGATGGAGCCGCCGCCCGGAGCCGGCGATTCGCTGGCCGTCTCCTCGGCAAAGTCCGTGCAGGTCATGTCGACGAGCCGCTTGGTGCGGTTGTCGGCCTCGAGCAGATACTCGATGACCTTCTCGTCGGGGTTGAAGGGCTTCAGGTCGTCGAGCCCCATCGACTTGATGGCGATGCGGATGATTTCACGCTCCGAGATGCCCGTCGAGCGCTGCTGCTTGCGCAGGAAGTAGCGCCCTGCGTCGACCAGCGCCCGCTTGGGGACCAGACCCACAATCTCGGTTCCGGTGACGCGCACGCCCCGGGCATCGGCCTTGCGGCACACCTCGTCGAAGGCGATGTGGAGCGGCGTGACCGAAATGTCGGTGATGTTCATCGAGACCTGGGCGATGCCGTACTCCTCGATGAACCAGCCGATGGCTTTCGTCGCCTTGAGCGTACCGGGCTGCATGAGCGTGTTGCCGTGCTCGTCCTTGAGCGGCTTGCCCACGGGCGAACCGCCCTCGCGCACGGGGCGTCCCTTCTCGCGCACGTCGAAGGCGATGGCGTTGGCGCGGCGCGTCGAGGTGGTATTGAGGTTGAAGTTGACGGCGATGAGGAAGTCGCGGGCGCCGACGGTCGTCGCACCCGTGCGGGCCACACCCTCGTCGAAGGGGCGGGCGCCGAAGTCGGGCGCCGTCTCTGCATGGGCCAGCTTCTCGGGCAGCGCCTCATACTCGCCGGCGCGGCAGACGGCCAGATTCTTCCGCTCGGGCTTCAGGGCGGCCGCCTCGTAGCAGTAGGTCGGAATATGCAGCTCGTCGGCGATGCGGCGGGCCAGACCGCGCGACAGTTCGGCGCACTCCTCGAGCGTGATGCCCGCAATGGGGATGAGCGGCAGCACGTCGGTGGCGCCCATGCGCGGGTGAGCGCCGTGGTGGTTGCGCATGTCGATGAGCTCCGAGGCGCATTTGACACCGGCAAAGGCCGCCTCGAGCACGGCTTCGGGCTCGCCGACGAAGGTCACCACCGTGCGGTTGGTCGCCTCGCCGGGGTCCACGTCGAGCAGTTTGACCCCTTCGACCGCCTCGATGGCCGAGGTAATTTCGTGAATTACGGCCTTGTCGCGTCCCTCGCTGAAGTTGGGAACGCATTCTACGATACGTTTCTGCATATTCGGAAGTTTTAGGATTATCTCTTATCAAAGGTAAGAAAAATTCGGAGAACATTTGCAAATCCGTAATCAAAAAAGCAATTTCTCCTTTGAAACGGGAAGTTTTGCCCCCGCTTTTCGAGCGGAACGACACTTTGCGGCCGTTTTTCACTCTCTGCTCGGACGTATTCGTTCACTTCGCCGGGCCTCCGGCGGGCGGGGGTGCTGCCCTCCCCCGCTGCCGGGCATTGGACGGCCCGGGTGCGGCCCTTTCCTTCCCCGCTGCCGGGCGCCGACGAACAAGATTCTTCCTCTCCTGCCGCCAACGAAAAAAGAGGTCCCCGCACGTGCGGAGACCTCCGAAGTCATACAGCCGGTCCGGCCCCTATCGGCCGATGGTGAGCACGATGCCTCCCGTCACCCACGCTCCGGGACGGCGTATGCCGCCCATCTCGCAGTAGTCGGTGTCGGTGATGTTCGTTGCGTCGACATAGAGGCGGCAGATGCCCTTCTCCCACGACAGGCGTCCGTCGAGCAGGAAATAGGGGTCGTAGCTGCGCCGCTCCGAGAGGGAGGAGTCGCCCGCAACGGGATAGAAGAGGTAGCTGCCCGCACGGTCGTAGAGCGCTCCGGTGAGCGAGAGCGTGAGGCGGCGCAGGAAGCGCACCTCGACGTTGAGTGCCGCCTTGTGGCGCATGTAGTCCATGGCGTTCTTGGTGACCAGGCGGTTGTCCTGACTGGTGGTGACGTAGGCGTAGAGCAGCGTGGCGCGCCGCAGGAACCCCTCCTCGGAGCGGTAGCCGCCCGAGAGTTCGACCCCGAAGGTCGCAAGGCGGCTGCTCTGCTCGGAGTGCCACTTGCCCCCCATATCCTCGCGCAGCACCCAGTCGATGATGTCGCGCCCGGCGCGGTAGTAGCTCTGCAGCGCGACGTGCCAGCGGGCTCGGGTGTAGTCGGCCCCGAGGCGGTAGGTAATCGCATGCTCGGGCGTGAGGTCGAGGTTGTTGATTTGGGCCGGCGACGAGTAGTAGAGGTCCGTGAAGGTGGGCAGGCGCATCGACTGCGCGATGCCGGCACCCACGTGGAGCCCCTCCGCGGGCCGGTAGTCGGCCGAGACGTTCCACAGCGCCGAGGTGCCGTAGGGCGTCAGGCTCACGCCGCCCGAGGCGGCCGCCTCCCAGCGGCGCCACTGCTTGACGTGGCGCAGCCAGATGTTGCCCACGTGGCGCGCCTTGGCATGGGTGTAGAGGCCGTGGGGACGGTCGAGCGGCTCGCCCAGATTGGTGCTGTAGATGTGGTTGTAGGTGTAGTCGCCCCCGAGCGAGGTGGTACCGGCCGCCCAGCGCAGGTCGCTCCACAGCCGGGCGCCGACGTTGTCCGTGTTGTGGCGGTTGAGCGGCGTGCCGCGCGTCCAGTCGTAGCGGTCGAAGTTTTTGCGGTAGCTGACCGAGCTGCCCAGCTTGAAGCGTCCGAGCGGAACGCTCCAGCGCAGCGAGGCGAGCGCCGTCGAGGTCTGCTCCCACTGGTCGGGGTTGTAGGCCGCATAGAAGCCGTTCGAGCCGAAGGAGCGCTCCTGATAGCCGGCCTGGAACTCGAAGCTGCCGGCCCTCGACGCCTCGTAGGTGGCCCTCAGGAAGGCGTTGTAGTTGGCAAAGTCGGTGTTGTGCATGTAGCCGTCGCTGCGCCGGTAGGAGGCGGCCGTGAAGAGCGTCAGCCGCTCACGGGTGGCTGCCCCCGAGATGTTGCCGTAGGCGTAGCCGTACTGGCCGCCCGCCCCCTCGAAGCGCAGGTAGTCGGGCATGAGCGGCGCCGTGCGGATGTTGACCGCCCCGGCATAGGCGCCTACGCCCGGCACACCCTCCACCAGGTCGATGCCCGATACGCAGTCGATGTCGACGGGCAGCGAGTGGGATTGATGGCCCGTGCGGGCATCCGTGAAGTCGATGCCGTTGAGCATCACCATGGTCTGGTCGAAGGAGCCTCCCCGTACGGAGATGTCCGCCTGGATTCCCTTGCTGCCACGCTCCCGGATGTCGACCGAAGGGGTGAGGCGCAGGGCGTCCTCCAGCGTCTGGAGCGGGGCGGGACCCTGCTCCTTTCGGTCGAAAAGCGTGACTTGCGACACGGCGTTCGGTGTCGGGGCCGCTATGCGCCCCGATATGCCCACCTCGTCGATGGCCATCTCGCGGTAGATGGCAACCGAGTCGGACTGCTGGGCATGGACCGTCTGCGTCGCAAGCAAGAGAATGGACATCCCGACGGCCAGCACTCCGATGGTCACGCAGCGGTGGAGGCTCGCAAAAGCTGCCCAGCTGTTGCGGCTCCAACGGCTCCAGCGACAACTCCTCGGAGTCTTGTTCATCTGGAAATCATTCATCTTGTAACGAATTTGAGTTGGTAGTTGATAAATTGAATAAAAAAGCGGCAACCCGGAGCGGGCCCGGCTGTACCGCCTCGCTCCGAATCGCCGCAAAGATACGCTTTTCGGTCGAATCGGCAAGTCGACCGAAAGAAATCCGCAAAAAAGTCCGTCGCTACTCGAACAGCGCCTCGACCGTCGCGATGACCTCGGCGGGGTCGGGGTTGAGCGGGAAGACGTGTGCCGGCTTGAGGTAAGAGAGCTCCTTGCCCTCCTGGAAGTGCTCCTCGCCGCCGCCCGTCACGTTGAGCATGACGACCGCATCCTTGGCGATGTGTCCGGCCGCCACCTCCTTGATGAGCGAGGCGAGTGCGATGCCGGCCGCCGAGTAGATGTCGACACCCTCCAGCTCCTTGAAGAGCTGACGCGCCTTGCGCGCCTGGGCGTTGGTCGCCACGAGCATCTCGCCGCCGGTGGCCTTCAGCGCGTCGTAGAGACCGCCCGCAAGGCTGTAGGGGGGACGACGGTTCGAAAGCACCTTGGCGTCGATGATTTCGGCGTCGCGGCGCGCCTTGTCGTCGTCGTAGGGCAGCATCTGTCGCGAATTGGCCCGCCAGGCGTCGTACATCGGGACGAACGGAGCGTTCTGGGCCACCATCAGCTTCATGAGGTTGCTGCCGAAGCGGCCGTCCTCAATCAGACGCAGGTTGGCCTCCCAGGCGGCAATAGCACCCGTGCCGCTGCCGACGGCCTGGAAGTAGTAGTCGGGAATCCGGCCGATGGTCGTCGTGGCCGAGAGCACGGTCGTCGCCATGCCGTCGCGGCGGGCGATGTTCTTCGCGCCGCCCTCGGCGTAGAACTTGCCGCTCTTGAGCGCCAGATTCGAGAGGTGGATGGCATCGAAGTAGTCGCCGCCCCGCTCGCACGAGATGAGCTTGACGCAGGGGTCGAGCTCGTGTTCGAACCAGAGCGCCCTGATGTTGTCGTAGGGAACCGAGAGCAGCAGCGGAATCCGGTTGTCGGAGCATACCTTGGCGAAGGCGCGGGCCGTGTTGCCGGCCGAGGCGACCACCAGCACCCGCTTCTCGCCCTCGGGAATGCGGGCGCAGACCGAGAAGGCCTCGGTCTCCTTGAACGAGCAGGTCGACATCTTCGCCCCGATGGCGGGATACCAGCCGTTGAAGGTAATCCAGAGATTCTCCAGACCGAGGTGCCGGGCCAGTCCGCTGCTGCGGTAGGTCACGGGTGCCGAGGAGCCCTTGAGCATGCGCCGGACGGGCAGCCAGTCGCAGAACTTGTAGAATCCGTAGGAGTCGGGCTTCACTTCGAGCTGCTTGCGGGCATAACGGGCCCTCACCAGCGAGGGTGTGGGCGACGTATGGTCCTCGAGCGTCCAGCCGTCATCCTCGAATTCGCGTCCGGTGGCCACGCACTCGAGGGTGTAGCGGGTAGGGGTAAATTCTTCCATGTATCTATGTTTGATTAGTTACGACATTCGGTTCTTGAAGTCCTCGTAGCCGAAGCGGCGGATGACGTCGAGTCTGCCGTCGCGCCGTGCGATGGCGATGGCGGGATGGGCCACGCCGTTGAACATCGTGGTCTTGACCATCGTGTAGTGAATCATATCCTCGAAGACAATCCGCTCGCCCACCTTCAGTTTGTGGTCGAAGGCCCAGTCTCCGTAGTAGTCGCCCGCCAGGCAGCTGTTGCCGCCCATGCGCCAGCGCGCTTCGCCCTCGGCGGGTTCATGGGCGCCGAGGATGGCCGGCTTGTAGGGCATTTCGAGGCAGTCGGGCATGTGGCAGGCGAACGAGACGTTGAGCATCGCCGTACGCACGCCGCCGTTCTCGACGATGTCCTCGACGGTCGAGACCAGATAGCCCGTGCGCCACGTAAAGGCGCTGCCCGGCTCGAGAATCAGCCTCAGGTGGGGATAGCAGGCGTGGAAGTCGCGCAGGATGGCAATCAGCTCGTCGCAGTCGTATTCGGCGTGCGTCATCAAATGGCCGCCGCCCATGTTGAGCCACTTGAGCTGCGGCAGCAGCTGGCCGAAGTTCCGCTCGAGCGCCTCGAGCGCCAGACGCAGATGCTCGGGCCGCGATTCGCAGAGGACGTGGAAATGGAGCCCCTCGATGCCGGCCGGCAACTCGCGCAGCTGCTCGGGCACGATGCCCAGCCGCGACCCGGCCACGCAGGGGTTGTAGAGTGCCGTCTCGACGGGCGAGTAGCGCGGGTTGACGCGCAGTCCGCACGAGATGCCGCGGATGAGCGCCTGCTGTCCGAAGCGCTCGTACTGCGCCACGGAGTTGAAGGTGATGTGGTCGCTGTAGCGGAGAATCTCCTCGATGTTCTCATCCGTGTAGACCGGGGCGTAGGTGTGGGCCGGGCGGCCGTACTCCTCGTAGACGAGCCGCGCTTCGGCGGCCGACGAGGCGGTGGCGCCGTCGGAGTGGCGCGCCAGCTCCGGGAAGATGCTCCACATGGCGCAGGCCTTGAGCGCCACAATGATTTCGGCACCCGACTCGCGGCGCACGCGGTCGATTACCTCCAGGTTGTGGTCCAGCAGCGTCTCGTCCAGGACGTAGCACGGAGAGGGCAGTTTCAGAAAGTCAATCATCGAGCGGTTTTCCAGTAAATTCCAACCAATGTTTCCGTTGCTTTTCGGGGGAAAGCCCATACGGGTCATCGTGTCAACGGAAACGTTCAAAACAGATGCAAAAATAGGAAAATCATTGCGAAAAGCCTACGTTTGCGTTTCGCTTTTTGGAGAAATAGGTATTTATACGTAGCGGCTCTGCCGCATGCGGTCGCACGGCGGAAAGAGCGGGGCTGGCCGCGGGTCCGGTCGGGGGATGAAAACCCGCAAGCGGGTCGGACGGCGTCCCGGCTGCGGCGCGGAAAACTTCTCGGCAGGCCGAGGACGCTCGGCTGTGGCGCGGAAAACATCTCGGCAGGTCGGGCGCGGAAGCGGCGTCTCAGCGGTGCGGGAACCACGGCTGCCGCGCGGAAAATCTGTCGGCGGAGCTCCGGCATTCCGGCCGCAGTGCGAACGATACGGCAGCTGGCCGGACGCTGTTTCGGCGGCACGGAAAATATGGCGGGAATCGTCACCGTCCCGGCTGCGGCAAACCTGTCGGCGGGGCTCCGGCATTCCGGCCGCAGTGCGAACGATACGGCAGCTGGCCGGACGCTGTTTCGGCGGCGGTGCGGAAAATATGGCGGGAACCGTCACCGTCCCGGCTGCGGGAAACCTGTCGGCGGGGCTCCGGCCCTGTCCGAAGCTCCCGTTGCCCCCCCCCTTCCGGTGATGGCAGCTACTCCGCCTCGGTGAAGGCGATGCCCTGCAGCGCGTCGTCCGAGTAGACGTGCAGGCTGTGGCCCGTCGGACTGAGGCAGGTGATGCGGTGGAGGTGGTTGTCGAAGCGGCCCGGGGTCCCGATGGCAAAGAAGCCTTCGCGGCCGTCAATCACCTGCTCAGCAATGCGTCGTGCGCGGCCGTCGCCCGTCGGTTCGAAGACCTCGACCCGGAAGCGGCCGTCGGCAAAGTGGTAGCCGGCAAAGGCCGGGTGGCCGTGGATGGTCGTCCGGTTACCCTGCTTCCAGCTCATGACGAGCGCCTCCCAGTGGGTGCGGGGGCAGCGGCCCAGATAGCTGCGCACGTAGTTGCGGTCGGAGTATCGGTCGAACGACTCGAGCGGGTGCCTCTCGAGCCACCCCATCACGTAGTTGCGGATGCGCTCCCCCGTTTCGTCGGTCAGCGGTCCGGCGGCAACGGCCAGCAGGCCGTCGAAAAACGGGGCGTAGTCCGTGCGCTCGTCGCACGGTTCATCGTATCGGGTTGCGAGTGTTGCGGTTGTGTCGGGTTGCATGGTTCGGTTCTGTTTCGGTTTTCTTCCATGGGCAAAAGTAACGGAATCCTTCCGTGCGGAGGTCAGTAGAAATACCTAAATCCGAAGCCGAGCCGAGCAAAAAACAAAACGGACGGGATGCCGTCCCGTCCGTTTTTCCGGTTGTGCGTCGTGCGCAAGGCCTCAGACCTCGATGTCGACGTCGAACAGCTCGTGCCAGGGAAGGCCCTGGGGACCCAGCTCCGCCAGGAAGGGGTCCGGGTCGAACTCCTCGACGTTGAAGACGCCGGCGCCGCGCCACAGCCCCTTGGCCCACATGGCGGCACCCAGCGCGGCCGGAACGCCCGTGGTGAACGACACGGCCTGCGTGCCGGTCTCCTTGTAGGCCTGCTCGTGGTCGCAGTTGTTGTAGATGTAGTAGGTGTGCTCCTTGCCGTCCTTGATGCCCCGGATGCGGCAGCCAATCGAGGTCTGGCCGTGGTAGTTCGCGCCCAGCGACTTGGGGTCGGGAAGCACCGCCTTGAGGAACTGAATCGGCACAATCTCGACGCCGTTGTACATAATCGGGTCGATGCGCGCCATGCCGATGTCCTGAATCACGCGCAGGTGCGTCAGGTACTCCTGTCCGAAGGTCATCCAGAAACGGGCGCGCTTGATGGTCGGATAGTTCTTGACGAGCGACTCCAGCTCCTCGTGGTAAATCACATACGACTCACGCTCGCCGATGCCGGGATAGTGCAGCGGACGGTGAATCTCGTGCGGCTCGGTGACCACCCACTCGCCGTTCTCGTAATAGCGGCCCTTCTGCGTCACCTCGCGGATGTTGATTTCGGGGTTGAAGTTGGTGGCGAATGCCTTGCCGTGGTTGCCGGCGTTGCAGTCCACGATATCGAGGTAGTGAATCTCGTCGAAATGGTGCTTGGCGGCGTAGGCCGTGAAGATAGCCGTAACGCCCGGGTCGAAGCCGCAGCCGAGGATGGCCGTCAAACCGGCCGCCTTGAAGCGGTCCTGGTAGGCCCACTGCCACGAATATTCGAAGTGCGCCTCGTCGCGTGGCTCGTAGTTGGCCGTGTCAAGGTAGTTGCAGCCGCACTCGAGGCAGGCGTCCATAATCGTCAGGTCCTGATAGGGAAGCGCCACGTTGACCACGATGTCGGGCTTGAATGCGCGGAACAGCTCGCACAGCTCGGCCACGTTGTCGGCATCGACCTGGGCCGTCTTCACCCGCTCGCCGCCGATGGCAGCGGCCACGGCGTCGCATTTGGATTTGGTACGGCTGGCCAGCATCACATCCGTAAAGACCGGATTGGCGGCGATTTTCTGGGTAACGACCGTTCCGACGCCTCCGGCGCCGATAATCAGAGCTCTACACATAGTTTATTTTAGAGTTAAGAGTTTTGTTTATTTTCCGGCTAAGTGTTTTTGGCTTTTGCCGGAACAAAAATATCATTTTATTTTGGTAAAACAAAAATAATCTCTACATTTGCACCACCAAATCGGGACGCAGTTCCGTTTGGCCGGAGAATCCGTAGCTCAGCAGGTAGAGCACAACACTTTTAATGTTGGGGTCCTGGGTTCGAGCCCCAGCGGGTTCACCAGAAAAGAGCTGACAGTCAATCGATTGTCGGCTCTTTTTGTTTTCTCTACCCTATCACGATTTCGGGTTTTGAACCTCAAAAAACGCCCTTTTTCGGGCGCAGGGTACGCATAGGGTACGCATTAGGGTATGCATTGAGCCTGTCCGTCCTCCGACTGCATATAACACACAATCAAATGACATTCAAGGTTATATGCCGAAAGAACATCGTTTATAGGGATTCCACCTCTCCCCTATGCCTCCTCTTCTTTCAGGGAAAGCGCAAAAAGAGTATCGGGTTGGGCGTCTCCGTTGCCCCAGCACATTGGGATGCAGAGGCGCAAAAGGTGACCGATGACTGCCCCGACAGGGACAATATCCAGTTCCAGATAACAGCCAAAATTAAGGAGTATGAGAAGCGAATCCAGCGTCTGGAAATCATGGAGCTCCCCGTCACGTTTGAGAATCTATTCGGGCAAAACGGCAAGCGGGTTAACTGTACAGTTGGCGACTATCTGAAGCAGATAATCGAACGGTTGGAAGCACTCGGCAAATACGCGTCGGCCAGCAAGCATCGGGTGCTGTGTTCTCATCTGTCTCGATTCCGTTCTCTCAATATCCGTTTCGATGAGATTGACCATACCTTCTTGCGGGATTTCGAACTGTTCCTGCGGAAGAACGGCAATGCCAGCAACAGCATAGCCACAAAATTCGCCATATTCAAGGCCGCCTACAACAAGGCTCTTGCCGATGGCATCTTTATCCAAAAGGTCAATCCGTTTGCCAAGTACAAGGTCGGCAGTTTATGGACACGGACAAGAAAGCGTGCCATCACGAAAGGAGACATTCAGAAGTTGATGGCATTGGAAATAGAGCCAAGCCACAAAACCGAATACACCCTATTTACAAAGGACATCTTCCTGTTCTCCTACTTTAGGGACTGTCGTAAAAAGAATAAAAACTTTATAACGAATTGATTGCCAATGTAATATAAAATTTGTATCTTAGCTAAAGATAAAAAGAATACCTCCAATTGCCCTAGAAAAGCCAAATTTGGAGGTATCGCAAAAATTAATCTGCATGGCTAAGGTACAAAATTTCTCTGAAATATCACCCGATCTTCCTTTCACGGAGTTCGATTTTTATGAATTGTATAGGCGGACGTTCGAGACTAGCGAGCTGGGAAAAATCAGGAAGAGGCTGCCGCTTGGTGAGATGGCAGAGAACTTTGGACTGATAAGCAAGAGCATGAGAGCGAAGAAAGGGCGAAAAACATACTTCACCCCGGAGGGCAAGGTTGCGCTGATGTTCCTGAAGATGTACACAGGTCTGAGCAGCCCGAGGTTGATGGAGCATCTTAACGGCAACGTCCACTATCAGCTCTTCTGCGATGTGAGAATAGACCCGATGCATCCTCTGACGAACTACAAACTTCTGGACGACGTGTTTTCGGAGCTGGCCCGCGGGCTGAAGATCCAACAGCAGCAGGAGATACTGGCAAGAGCCTGGAAACCGTACATGAAGGACCTGGACACGATGTATACGGATGCGACCTGCTACGAGAGCGAGATGCGCTATCCTACGGATGCGAAGCTTCTGTGGGAAGGAATAGAGAAGTCATATGAGATAATGTGCACTCTGAGTGCCAAGCTGAATGTGCACCGTCCGAGGACGAAGTACGTAGACGTAGAGAAGGCCAACCTGTCGTACAGGAAGCGGCGCAGGCATACGAAAGTCCAGACCAGGAAACTGACCAGACGCCTGCTCAACCTTTTGGGGAAGATACTGAAGCAGACCCGCACACTGGAGAGGGAGAATGCAGGCGCGGAGAAATTGCTGACAGCCAGACAGAAGAGCGATATTGAAATCATCACAAGAGTGTACCGCCAGCAGAAGGCCCACTTCGAGAACAACAATCCTCGCGAGAGTGTCAAGGACAGGATAGTGAGCATCAGCAAGCCGTATGTGAGGCCGATCGTGAGAGGCAAGGAAGTGAAGAGCGTAGAGTTTGGTGCGAAGTGCAACAACATCCAGGTTGACGGACTCTCATTCATCGAGAAGCTGTCATTCAATGCCTTCAACGAGGGAACCAGGCTTACGCACTGCCTGAAGATGCACCGAAAGCTCTTCGGTGTGGAGGCGAAGAAGGTCGGAGGAGATGCAGGCTATGCCGGCAGCGCCAACAGGGGGTACTGCAAGGATAGAGGAATACAGACGTCATTCGTCAAGCGTGGCCGTCCGTCCTTGGAAAAGAAAGAGAACGACATCATCCGCAACGAGCTGGCGAGGGTGAGGGCAACGAGGATGGAAGGCTCGTTCGGAACGCAGAAGGAACACTATGGCCTGAAACGCATCAAGGCAAGGACGAAGTTGACCGAAATCCTGTACATCTTCTTTGGCATCCACACGGCGAATGCAGTACAGCTCGTCCGGCGGGAAGTCAACGAAATTGCCCAGGCTGCCTGATGTTCGAGGTGAGTGAGAAACGGCCCTTTCACTGGAGTATTGGCTCCAGTTGGGTCCAAAAATGAAAAAAGGGGCTCCGAAACGGAGCCGAAAATATAAAAAGATGAGTTCGATCGGAAAAATTACCGGGACAGTCTGCCGATTGACTCATAATGACGGAATTAAACGACTGTCCCTAATTAACCATATCACTTTCAATAACAGTCTCTGCCAACGAAAGAATCCAAGGTTATCGATGGGAATATTGACGAGAATTTCAGGCTCACAGGGAACTCCGTTTTTATTATGCAAGCAGAACTCTCATGATACTGGAAAATACCTAAAACTCGGGATTGTTTCTCTTTTCCCTTGAAAGTACTTTTGTCCCCGTATTTGAAAATGCGAGTCACAACGCAGCTAATGATGTTTTTCAGTCTAAATAGATTTAAATCTGCAAAAACTCTTGAGAATGTGTTCCGAACTCCATAAGCGAGCAAGCTACAGTCCTATCGAGCACATCTCCATATCCAACATAATGTTATATATACGAACAAACCTGCTCTGAATGAAAAAACATTACCTCGCAATTCTCTTCTCCTGGATACTGCTAGTGTTGCCAAGCATGGGTAGCTGGGCTCAAGAAAAAACTATCAAGCAACATTGCGAGTTGAGCGGCACTGTCACCGACAACCACGGGCAACCCCTTCCGGGCACCACCGTACGCATCAAAGGTACCATGCAGGGAACCGTTACCGACACCAACGGGCACTATACGTTGCGCGGAGAATGGGCCATGGGAGACATCGTGCTCTTCACCTTCATCGGCATGAAGGAAGTATCTGTAAAGTATACCGGACAGATAGTTCAGGATGCCGCCATGCAGCAGGATGCTACCGATGTGAGTGAAGTGGTCGTGGTTGCCCGCCGCAACATCAACGAAATCGACATCCGTGCCAAATCGGGCGTCGTACAACGCGTAGACATGGAACGTCTGAACGACAAACCGATGATCGACATGTCGCTCGCCCTGCAGGGTGCCGTGCCTGGACTCATCGTAACCAATACGGGCGATCTGGGATCCAAACCGCAGATCCGTCTGCGCGGGAACTCATCGTTCCGAGCCGGAGATACGGCCAACGAACCCCTCTACGTCATGGACGGACAGATCATTTCTTCGGATGCCTTTCTAACGCTCAATCCTGCCGACATCGAAGAGATCAAGGTCCTCAAGGATGCTGTGGCATGCGCCCTCTACGGCGTAAAAGCCGCAAATGGAGTCATCGAAATTACCTCCCAACGGGGAAATCCCGATGGAGTACTCAAAGTTAACTACGACTTCAGCATCGGCATCACCCTGCGCGGTCGCCGCGGCGTGGAGATGATGCAGAGCGACGAAAAGCTGGAGCTCGAACGTCTGTTGCAAAACCCATCTACCCCCGGGTATCGCTACAGCGCCGACTATTACCGCAAATACTACCCCAACGATCCGAGTCTCACCGAAATGATCGCCGAGGGGGCCCGCGTGCTCGACTCGCTGCGAGGGATCAACACCGACTGGTTCCGCGAGCTCATCCGCCCGAACATCTACCAGCGCCACAACCTCAGCATCCGCGGCGGAAACGAAAACACCTCCTATTTCATCTCGGCCAACTACTCGCAGCAGGGCGGCCGCGTCCCGGGCAACGACGTACAGCGCATCTCCACACGCATGAGCCTCGATCAACGACTGGGCCGCTGGGGCTACCTCTCGCTGGCCAGTGACGCCGGATACTCGATCACGAACACCCCGAACGGCAGCTCCTTCTCGCCGACGGACCTCGTCTATCAGCTCAACTCGTACGAGACCAAAACCAGCCCGCTGGTCTCCTTCTCGAACGAATCCTCGGAGTACACCTACAACGACCTGCTGAGCCAATACCAGAGCAAATCCACCGACAAGCATGCCGGCATAAGCGGATCGCTCAACCTCCACCCGGTCGAAGGTCTCGACGTCGATGCCGTAGCGGGTGTGGATTTCATGTTGGACGAAGGTCTCACGTTGCTGCCCTCGACCTCGATTGAGGAGCGCAAGTCGGGCGCGGCCATCAACGAACGGGGTCGTCTGACCAAGAACAAAAATGTTACGACCAACGTGTCGTCGAACATCCGTCTGACATATAATCGGGTCTTTGCGGAACGCCACGACCTGACCGTCGGCGGCAACATGGATTACTACCTGACGGATCAGGACAACGTCTCGATCACGGGCTACGGCGTCGGTACGCAGATGTCACCGGCGGCCATCAACCAGTCGATCACCGGCAACCGCAAACCATCGGTCGGCTCACTCAAGGAGAAGAGTGCCCAGATGGGATTCGGATTGGTGTTCGGATACTCGTTCGACTCGACTTACGACCTGTTTGCCACCTACAAGATCGACGCCTCGTCGATCCTCCCGGCCGACAAGCGGTGGAACGCCGCCTGGGCCGTCGGTGTGGGCTGGACGCCGACCCGCTACGGATTCCTGCGCGACAGCCGTGTCATCACGTCACTCAACCTCAAGGCTTCGTATGGCAAGATGGCCAATCTGGCCGGCGTATCCTCGGCTTCGGCAATCGGAACCTTCTCCTATTCGACGGATTTCTATGGAGATGCCCGTCTGCTGGAGCTCCTGGCCTTCTATAATACGGACCTCAAGCCCGAGCAGACCGAATCAATCGATGCGGGGCTTTCGCTCGAACTCTTCAAGCGAGTGACTTTCGGCGTGAACTTCTACCGCCGGGATACCGAGGATGCGCTGCTGTCGGTCCCCATCCCCCTCTCGAACGGGTTCTCGACCATGCTGCGCAACATCGGCGTACTGCGGAATGAAGGATACGAACTCTCCGCCTCGGTCAAGGTTGTGGATCGTGATCCCTGGCGTCTGTGGTTGCGCGGATCGCTGGCCTACAACCGGAACAAGGTCATGGACCTGTACTATGCCGACCGGATCTACGCCAACGCCGAGTCGATCATACCCGACTACGAAGTGGGAAAGGCGTACGACATGCTTTACGGTCTGGAGTCGCTGGGGATTGATCCCATTACGGGACTTCCGGTTTTCCGAGGGGCTGACGGTCGCGAGATTCCCGCCACGGAGACCCCCTCCAAAGAGAATATCGTGGCATTGGGTCACAGCACGCCGCCCTACAGCGGATCGATCAACGTGAGTCTGTCGTACCGCAGTTTTGATCTGGACATGGACTTCTACTATGTCTTCGGAGGCGTGCGCCCCTACAACTACACTTATGTCCGCAGCACGGACGACGCCAACAAGAATGCGATCCGCGGTCAGGTCGACAACATGTGGTTTAAGCGCGGCGACGAGGACAAGATCTACCACTCGCCCTTCTTTAGCTCCTCGGCAATCGCCTCGCTCAACTACGCCAATACGATGACAGTCGGCAAGAGCGACTACTTCAAGATGTCGATGCTGTCGCTTCGTTACCGGCTCTCCTCGGCGTGGCTCGAACGCAACTGCGGCGGGGTGATCAAGTATGCCAGTGTGGCGTTCCAGGCCTCGAACCTCTTCATGATCACGCCCTACAAGGAGTCGGACCCCGAAACCGGATCACTAGCCGGGACGATGCAACCCGTACTGACCTTCAACCTCAGTCTCACCTTCTGACACGATGACGACCATGCGAAATACTCTCCGATACGCTCTTGCAGTCCTTTTCGCCGCCGTGGGCGGCTCGGCCTGCACGCTGGACATTCCTTACGAAAACCAGCTCTCCGACCCGTCGGCCATCACCTCCGTGACGACGGCCCGTGAGTTGTTGGCCTCGGCCTACGACCGACTTCCCAACCCGGAGTTTGAACTGTCTGTGTTGAGCGACGATTTCGAAACCACCTCGCTCATTTCGCGCAATAGCGACCTGGGCAACCTCTACAAATGGCAAACATTGCCCATGACGAATCTAGCCCTCACGCTCTGGCAGGGCTACTACGAATCGATTGCCATAGCCAATGCCGTGCTCGAACGCACGGTTGCGCTCTCACCGCAGAACGAAAGCGAGCAGGCCAACCTTGCGGTTGTGAATGCCGAAGCCAAGGCTCTGAAGGCCTACTGTTACTTCGACCTGCTGCGCCTTTTTGCCCCGGACATCTCCGAGGGCGGCAGCCGCGACGGGGTGATCCTCAAGGAGCAGTTCGAGTTGGGATTCCTGCCCCGTTCGAGCATCGATGCTTGTGTGAGCTACATCCGCACCCTGCTGACTGAAGCCGTTGCCACGGAGAATAGTCCAGAAACAGCCTATTGGATTTCCCAGCAAGGGGTGCGGTGCCTGCTTGCCGAACTGGAGCTCTATGCCGGGCAGTATGAAAAGGCGGTCGAGTGGGCCAATCTCGTGCTGACCACGGCTGGAGGGTACGATCTTTTCACGGAGACGAACTACCGGCAGCTGTGGAACGGCGGAGCCGGTCCCGAGAGCCTCTTCTCGCGTCACACGACCGTCCCGTTCTATCTGGATCTGCGTTACGACACCGAAAAGGGCGATTTTCTGGAGGTTTCCGAGGACCTTGCGGGGAGTTACGACGCGGAGGATCTGCGCGGCGCAGAGAGCCTCTATCCAAAGGAGTTTCCGGGCGAAACCGTGGGCGAGACGATCACAATGCGCTGCTTGGGCAAATACAACCGTATGAACTGGGACGCCACGGAGATCTCGTGCATCCACAAACTGCGCACGGTGACGGCCTGCTTCGTGTTGGCCGAGGCCTACTGCCTCCAGGGCAGCCACGACGGCGAAGCCCGCACGGCGATCAACGAATACCTTACACGGCGCAAGGCCCAGCCGCTCGACGAGTCGCTTACGGGCGACAATCTGTTGCGTGCCATCCTTGCCGAGAAGCAGAAGGAGTTTGTCGGCGAGGGAGAGCGGTGGTTCGACCTAAAGCACTACCGTAAAGGGGTGCTCTCTTCCTGGAGCCAGGGCAACAGCGACAAGCGCATCGACGCAACGGATTACCGTTGGACACTCCCCATTCCGCAGGAGGAGTATTTCTACAACGAAAACGTCTCCCAGAACGAGGGGTGGCCCAAGATTGAAAACTGATCCGGCAGGGCAACCGCACCGGGCAAAATAGTTGAATATTCACCATTAAAAAACAGCGTAAAATGAAACACTTATTTTTCTGGGGGGGGGTTCTGCTGACGGCAGCCGTTGCCATGACCTCCTGCAACGAGAAGAAAGAGACCGGTTACTCCGGTACGAATAAGATCTATCTGACGGCCGAAAACAACAATGCCGTCATCGTGGAGTCAGATGCCACACCGCTTGAGGTAGAAGTGATGCTCACCTCGACCGTCGAGACGGCCACGACGCTGACCTTCCGTCTGGAGGACGACACACAGGAGCTGCTCAGCCTGGAGGGGAACCCCGTAACGATCGCCGCCGGTGAGAAGAGCGCCACCTTCCAGGTCGTATCGAACGTCAAGAATCTCCTTACGGAAAGCACCTATATCACCGTGGGAATCGATGCTGCACAGCTGCCCGCAGGCATGGAACTTGCCGAGGCCCTGCGCATCCGTGTCAATCCCAACCCAGCCATTCCCGAACTGACCGAGGAGCAGAAAACGCTGATCGATGGCTACAAGGAAAAGTTCGGCATCGACCTCTACGAATTCCTCGGCGTGATGAAGTGCACGACGACCCTCAACATTCCGGGCAACGGCATGACCACCGACTTCTCGACCCCCAAGACCGAGGAGATCCCGGGTCAGACGATCATCACTCTCAGCGAGGAGTCCACGGCCGAGCAGCCCGTACTGAAGATGGTTGACAATCCGATGGGACTGACCGAACACCTCTACTGGGTCTTTCGTCAGAATACCATCGATGATGACGAATATTGGAATAGCACGGATGAAGATTACGCCTCTCCTAGCAACAAAAAACTGATGGAGATCATCGATTGGACCCCGACCAGTGAAGAGACCTTCAACGTCTCGCTCGACGGAATCAAGTGCACGAACCTCTCCGCAACAAGTGCTGACCTCGACATTCTCGGTGAGGTAGAGGACTCCTACGGCGACCCGATGACCGTCGTTCCGTTCTGTTACTCCTTCTCGGCCTGGGATCGACAAAAGAAACTGCTCGACGAGGGAGATGCCGAGATGCAGGAGATCTACGACCAGGGAGGAATCGCCAATCCGGCCTACTATCTCTTCTCCTACGGTATCAACGAGGATGGTTACGGAAACGGCAACTGGATCGAGAGCAAGGGTCATATCGACTTCGAGAAGGGCGAGATGACCTTCCAGTTCGTCATGGACCACTACTACGCCGGCGACTATACAATCGTACACGTCACCTACACGAAATAAGAACACCGTTAACCCCAAACAATCATGGGCGAACGTATTCAGATAATCATCCGGAACTCGGCTGCTGGCATGCTGGCAGCCCTGTTTCCGGCTTTATTACAAGCTCAACCGAAGCCTCTGCCATTGCCCCAGGGGACCTGCGAAGGGGTGCTCCCCAACGGGTTACACTACATCCTTCGCCAAAATGACATCCCGGTCTCGCGCATCGAATTCCGACTTGTATTGAGGACCGGGTCGGTCCAGGAGCTTGATTGGGAGACGGGTTGTGCGCATTTTCTGGAACACGTCGCCTTCGGCGGTTCGCGTCACTTCCCCGACAAGTCGCTGCAAAGCTACCTCGAAACGCTCGGAATGAAGTACGGCGTGGATATCAACGCCTTTACGAGTCAAGACCGCACGATCTACCTCTTCGCCGTGCCGACCGACTCCCAACGCAAAGGGGTCATTGACAGTGCTCTGCTGATCCTGCGCGACTGGATGGACGGACTGAAAATCTGCCCCGAACGGGTTGAGACCGAGCGCGGAATCATTCTCGAAGAGTTACGCGGATACGATGTTGGAGACCCGTTCTACGATCTGAAAATCGGCGAGGGAATCCATGCCCGGCGATTGCCGCTCGGCACGATCGGGGACATCCGGCGCATCACGCCGGCCACACTCAAAAACTACTACCGGAAATGGTATGTGCCGGAACTGGCGACAATAGTGGCCGTGGGAGACTTCGACACGGCGGAATTGGAGCGTAAGATCCGCGAACGATTCTCATCGCTCCCCCCCCGTAAGGCCCGCGACTTCAAGGTTTATCCGCTCGAATACACCCCGGGAACCCGAGTGTTCGAGATCCGCGATTCGCTCTACAACCGCACTCAACTCGAGGTGATGATCCCCCACCGGAGCATCACGGTCCGAACGCTGAACGACGCCGTGGCCAAAGCCCGCGAGGAGTTGCTCATCGAGGCCGTCTCGGCCCGGATGCGCGGCCGCGACATCCGGACGACGATCTCCGACACGTGGTATCTGAGCGACAAGAGCCACTTCACGGTGACAACGGCCGGTTCTTCGCGCGAAGAGTTGCTCGACGCTCTTGCGCATCTCTCCTCGGCCCTGCACGATTTGGTAACGGTCGGCTGGAATGAGGCAGAGCTCGCCGATATCCGTACTCGCCGCTGCAACCGGATGGCGCACTTCGAGGTCGATGCCCCGCAAAGCTCCTCGGCCTGGTGCGACGACTTCGCGGATTACATCCTGGCCGGCGACCGCACGATCCGAGACACGCTCCTCTACCGCCGGATCATCGACTCCGTGGCGGCAACGCCCGGCGCACTGCTGCAGGAGATGCTCCGCCAACGCCTGGCCGGTTACGACTCCGTAGCCCGAATCGCCTGCCACAGCCATCCGGGACTCGGAGCCCCGCTGACAGCCGAAGAGGTCGACGATGCCTGGCACAAGGGTGCGGCAACTCCCTGCAAGCGCTATGTCTATGAGCCGCGGGAAAGCAGCGAAACAGAGATTCCGATCGAGACTCCGAACTGTCTGGCCGTCCGGCCGCCGTTCGATCAGGCCATAATCGTCTCGACCCGGGAATACCCCGGTCTCGGCGTTCGCGAAGCCGTTCTGCAGAACGGCATGCGGGTCATCATGCGTCCCACGCCCGGAGGCGGCAATGTGCTCTTCACGCTGATCGCCCCCTATGGCACCTCTGCGATCCCCGACGATCAATACCCGCTGCTCGAAGGGACAGCCGGGTACCTGGAAATGGGCGGCATCGCCAAGGCCGACCAGCAA
Source organism: Alistipes sp. Marseille-P5061 (assembly GCF_900290115.1). GTDB lineage: Bacteria > Bacteroidota > Bacteroidia > Bacteroidales > Rikenellaceae > Alistipes > Alistipes excrementigallinarum. Next base: position 245,185 of record NZ_LT985748.1, on the reverse strand, counting down.
AAGCTCTCGGAATACCTCTACCAAAACGACATCGCGCTGTCGATGACGCTGGAGAACCATTGGCACGGATTCATCGGCACGACCCCGGCTCAGACCGCACCGGTATTCTTCAACCTGATCCGTGAAAAGATCTTCGATCCGGAACTCAGATACGACGAATTCGAGGAGCTCCGCCAGGAAATGCTTCAGGAAAAGGAGGAGGAGTCGCTGCTGAGCCGTATGCTGCAACGTGCCTCCGACCGTCAACTTTCGGCACGCATGGACGAACTCACCGGATCGGCCATTCCGCGTCACGCCACGAAGCTCTCGAACAAGGTGATTGCCCAACGACTCAATCTCGACAGCATCGCGGCATTCTATCATCGACTCTACACCCCGACAGAAGGGAGTTGCGCGGTAATTACCGGAGAATTTGATCCCGATACGCTTTTGACCCAGTTTGCCGCCACATTTGCTCCAATCCTGGCTCAAGCCTACGGTCCCGAGTTCGGATATCGGCAGCACCATCTCCCGGGACAACGGTCGGTCGAAGGGTTCGATAACGACAACGAAACCCAGACCCTGTTCGATTACATCTATCCGGGATATTACGAACCATCACTGCGCAGCAGTTTGAAACTCAAGCTCATGCGAGACATTCTGCGCAACCGATTAATCTCCATTCTTCGAGAGCGGGAGTCGCTGGTCTATTCACCCTATATTGCTCTCTTCTACGAAGGCATTCCAACACGCAGTTTCTGTTTCGACATCAATGCTTCAGCCGACAACCGCAACATGCCGGCCATAGACACGCTGCTGCGCACGATCATCACCGATCTGCAGATTCGGGAGGTTCCGGCTCAAGAGCTGGAAAATCTCAAACGTTCCTTCCAAATAGCCAAACGAGAAACGCTGACCGACGATGCCGCATCGAACTGGCGAAACGTTCTGGTGGGCATTATTCGGAATGGGGAGACGCTTTCCGATTTCGAGGAGTACGACCGGATCCTCGAAACCATTACCCCCGCAGAGTTGCGAGAATCCTTTTCGCAACTCCTCGATCCGGAATATTACGTATTGTTGTATTTGAGCAAAGAAAAACTGAAAGATGACACGTCCGATCGTTAACATGCTATTGAGCATGATGTTCCTGGCATCTGCCGGAACGGTTTCCGGGACCCCTCACCAGGATAGCGACAGGTCGAAAGAGCCAGGTTCTGTTCATACCCCCGAGACGTACACCGCAGAGGAGGCGCAGAAAGTATCGAAAGTCGAACCTCAGACAGAAGAGTTGCGTGCCTATGCACTTTTCGATGCTGCGGGCCGTGAAATCACCTTTGCGGAGTTGATCAATCTGCTTGCACCGAGCGAGGTGGTCTTCGTTGGCGAGGTCCATAACTGCCCGATCACCCACTGGCTCGAACTGAAGATTGCCCAAGCACTCTACGAACGCCACGGCAATAGTTTGGTTATGGGCGCCGAGATGTTGGAAAGTGACATCCAGCTGATACTCGATGAATATATGCAACGACTCATCTCGCCAGACCGTTTCGGCGCCGAGGCCCGGCTGTGGGACAATTACGAGACGGATTATCATCCGATCGTCTTTTTTGCCAAGGAGCATGGCATTCCGTTCGTGGCCACGAACGTTCCGCGGCGCTATGCCAACAGTGTCCGCAACCACGGTCTCGGCATCCTCGATTCGCTCTCCGATGAGGCCAAACGCTACCTAGCTCCGCTGCCCATACCCTTCGAATATGACGAAGAGCAGAGTCAGGCTGCTTTCGGCATGATGGCCATGCTTGGACACGGCAGCGACACACGTCGGCTGGCCGAGGCTCAGGCTGTCAAGGATGCTACCATGGCCTGGTTCATCTCCCGCAATTTGAAGGAGGGGTGCCAATTTCTTCACTTCAACGGCAATTTCCACTCCGACTTCCACAACGGTATCATCGCCTACCTGGAGCGTTATCGACCCGGCACGCAGGTGGTCACAATCGCCTCGGTCCGACAGTCGGAGATCGACAAGCTCTCCGAGGGGCAATACGGACGTGCAGATTTCTACATTTGCGTCCCCGAAGAGATGACCAACACCTACTAATCCGAAATAAAGAACAGTAAACTGCATTTTTTCAGCAATGAGGAAGTGGCATGTCTTAAAGTATGGTAGGGAAGCAATCTTCTACTCATTCGACTATGCCAATATAGTGTTTATTGTTTTCAAGTCCAACCCACTGCAGCGAGTTGGACTTATTTTTTTCTTTAGTCTCCAATCGAGGGATAATTCCTAATCCAGATCGATACAGCGTAACATCAAGTAGGATTCCTTATACATGGCTGTTTTACGCCCACAGAGGACCAACGCCCCGCATCCAATTTTCCATCGCTCACTCTTCTGCTGAAATAGCATTACAAGCCGGGGCGTACACCTATTGAACTTTGATATGCAGCGCAAAGAACAACCCGCTAAGATCTGTTTACTGTCTGTCTAAACCAATCGTATACCGAAATGAGGTTCATCCAGAGCATCAATCTCGTGTTTAGGGCTTTGAAGATCTAAATAATAATAGGAAATCATGTTAATGACATTAAATGAAAACTCATAAACATCTATATTCCACTTATCTCTTTTACGGATAATTTTACAGTGCAATCTAGTACCATTCGTATATACCCTCAGAAGGATTCGATGCATTAATAAATGCGAAAGAACTCTCTCCTCCCTGCACGGCCTGAATTAAGGATTCCTTATCATCTGCAATAAGCAAATGAATATTACGTAGAGCTACTATTTTTTCACGCTATCACTCATCATAGCGCTTGCTAATCGGCTGTACCTTGCTTCCATTAAAAGCAAAAATCCTAAAAAATGGGTATTTGATATTTCTCGGCGACCTACTTCCTTTGCATTATCAATGAACCTGGTTCATCCATATATGCGACCGCTTAAAGACAAAACATACAAGGCTATCCTTGACGCAGCCCGAGGCGAATTTCTCCTCCATGGTTACAAAAATGCATCCATGCGGACGATTGCCCGTAGGGCCGGAGTAGGAACCAGCAATTTATATAACTATTTCGAAGGGAAAGACAGTATTTTCCGGGCGATTGTCACTCCAGTCCGGAATCGTCTGTTTTCATTCATTGCCGAGCAACACAGCAAAGAGCATGTATCCTGTAGCCGGATTGCCCCTTTTGGTCATGACATGGAGGTCGTGGAAAAATATATTGATTTGGTTTGGACATGTCGGGAGGAAATTTGGCTGCTGCTTTACGGCGCAGACGGCTCTTCGGAATCCGACTTTCGGAACGCATTGACCGATCACATCACGCGCATCAGCCACGAATATCAAAAACTGGAAATTTCGTATTTCCACCGAACAAAATCCGTATCACCGTTTTTTATCCATATCATGGCGGCCTGGATGGTCAGCGTACTGGGAGAGATTGTTACACACCGCCTGGACCGGCCAGGAATCCGGGAGTTTTTTCGGGAATTTTTCCAGTTTGAATATGCGGGTTGGTTAGCCCTGACCGAACCGACCGAACAGAGGAGAGCTTAACAGTTCTCCTCTTTTTTTTGAACAAAATGAAACATTGTTCATTAAAAATAAAAGATGTATGAAACAGACGTATGATTTTAAGAACGTGGTCGCCGAGACCTTGCTGATTCCTCTTTACATGCGGGCCAAGGAGAGCCGTCGCGGCGATGCAGCCATCCTGCGCGACAGTGAGGCTGAACGCCTTATACAAAGTATCAGGTACGATTACAGCCGTTTTGACGAAGCGCCATTAAGTGAGGTAGGCTGTGTGGTGCGGGGATGGTATTTCGACCAGGCGGTCCGCCGGTTCATCGACCAGCATGACTACCCGGTTGTAATCAATGTGGGATGTGGACTTGATACGCGGGCCCAACGCCTCGGGAACAATCCGAAAGCGGTTTTCTGCGAACTCGACCTGCCAGAAGTAATCAGCTTGCGGCGGGAACTGATTCCCGAAACCGAGCATGACCGCTATATCTCTGCCTCGCTGACGGATACGGAGTGGATGGATACATTGAAAACGAACTACCCTGACGGGGAGTTTATCTTTGTCGCTGAAGGGGTGCTGATGTATTTCTACGAGTACCAGGTCAAGGAGTTCGTGCACCGCATTGCCGACCGTTTCCCGGGAAGCGAGCTGTGGTTCGATGTCTGCGGAACGATCATGTTCCGGCGCGGAATCAAACCCGATTCGCTGCGTGGACACAAAGCCGAAATTCGTTCGGGAATCAGCGACGGACATCTGCCCGAGCGCTGGGACGCACGGCTGGCACTCATCGAACAGGCCAACTACATGAAGTTCTTCCGGTCACGCTGGGGCTTCCTGTTCGGGCAGATTCTGGGACGCCTGCCCCGGCTTTGTTTCGGATTCAGTTCCATGCTGGGATATAGAATCAAATAGGATTGTCTAAAAGATAAATACGGATATCCATGAAAATTCTGAGAAAACTGCAGCACTATATGGGGCCTCGCCGAGGGTTACTGCCTCTTGCCATGATACTCTCTGGATTGAGCGCATTGACAGGAATAATTCCATATGCACTGATTTGGTTGATTGTTAGAGACCTATTAATCAGCGGCGGCATGCCGACTGATATGGAGCGAATCTCCGCCTTCGCATGGTGGGCTGTCGGGACATCCGTTGTCGGCATAGTCTTTTATTTTGCAGCATTAATGTCTTCACATTTGGCAGCCTTCCGGGTGGAATCGAACCTGCGCAAAGAGGCTATGCGCCGTATCGTCGATATGCCGCTTGGATTCTTTGACTCGACTACCAGCGGCCGCATCCGCAAGATCATTGACGACAATGCGAGCATCACGCATAGTTTCCTGGCTCATCAGATGCCCGACCTGGCAGCAACCGTATTGGTGCCGGTCGCGGCTCTCGGATTGATTTTCTTTTTTGATTGGCGACTCGGAGCGGCCAGTCTGGTCCCGATGCTCTTCGCAGGTGGATTGATGGCGGTCATGATAGGCGGCAAATCGCAAAATTTCATGCGGGAATACATGAATGCATTGGAAGAGATGAATACCGAAGCCGTAGAATATGTACGAGGCATCCCCGTAGTGAAGGTATTCCAACAGACCCTCTTTTCATTCAAGAATTTTCACCAGAGCATTCTGTGCTACAAGGAGATGGTCACCCGATATACGCAGGCTTGGAAGCATCCCATGTCAGCGTATACGGTCCTTATCAACAGTTTCGTCTACATATTGGCCCCGGTGGCGATTCTGCTTATCGGCCGGACCGGGGAGTATATGGATATTTTACTCGATTTCTTCCTTTTTGTCCTCGTGACTCCACTCTTCTCGCAATGCATCATGAGAAGCATGTATCTGAGCCAAGCGGTAGGCCAGGCCTCCGAAGCCATTGCCCGCCTCGACGAACTGACGGCTGTCGCCGGATTGCCGGTTCCCGAAGCGGTCCAATCACCACAGTATTTCGATATTGACTTTGACAGGGTCACTTTTACCTATCCGGGGGCTCGACAAAGAGCCGTCGATGGCGTCAGTTTCAAAATCCGGGAAGGAGAGACCGTCGCTTTGGTCGGAGCCTCGGGAAGCGGGAAGACGACGCTCGCCCGACTCGTACCACGATTCTGGGATGTGGATGCGGGTCGCATCTCGATTGGCGGGGTGGATGTCCGGAAGATCCCCCCAGCAGAGCTGATGCAGCGAATTTCCTTCGTCTTTCAGCGCCCACGGATGTTCAAGGCCACCCTGCTCGAGAATATCCGCTACGGACATCCGGATGCCTCGATCGACGAGGTGATGCAGGCCGCGGACGCGGCGTGTTGCCGGGAGATTATCGAACGGCTGCCGAATGGGTTGAGGACCGAGATTGGCGTGAACGGCACCTTTCTCTCCGGAGGTGAACAACAACGGATAGCTCTCGCCCGGGCCCTGCTTAAAGATGCCCCCATTGTGCTTTTGGACGAGGCAACAGCCTTCTCCGATCCCGAGAACGAACACCTGATCCAGTCGGCCTTGCGTAATCTGATGCATGGAAAAACGGTACTGATGATTGCCCATCGTTTGTCAAGTATTACGGATGCAGACCGTATTCTTGTGATGGATCGGGGGCGTCTGGTCGAACAGGGGACACATGAGAAACTGCTGTCCGAAAACAGAATTTACCGGCGGATGTGGGATGAATACCAGCAATCCACCGAATGGACCCTTAAAAAGAATTGACATATGTTCAGAATCATTCAACACCGCTTCGCCCTTTCGAAACAGGGCGCCAAAGATCTGTGCAAGGGAATTTGCTGGACGACAGGAATAGATCTCGCCCTGATGCTGCCGGCGGTCTACCTGTTTGTCTTCCTCAGAGATTATCTGCGACCTGTTCTCACCCCGGGGAGTTCGCCGCTGCTGGGGCTATGGTATTATGTCGCGCTGGGCTTTTCGTTTCTGGCGGTCATGTATCTTGTGGCCCTGCGGCAGTATCGGAGCACCTATACGAGTGTCTATGCAGAGAGCGCCATCCGGCGAATCTCGCTGGCCGAGAAACTGCGTAAACTGCCACTGGCCTTTTTCGGCGAGAAAGATCTTTCTGATCTGACAGCCACAATCATGGACGACTGTACCGATCTTGAACACACTTTTTCCCATGCAGTGCCGCAGCTTATCGCCTCGTTGATTTGCCTGGTGCTTATTGCCGCCGGCATGTCTGTTTATGACTGGCGATTGTCCCTGGCGCTTTTCTGGGTAGTCCCCGTAGCACTGGCTATCGTCCTGCTGGCGAAACGGGTTCTACATCGGAACAATCGCAAAGCCTACTTCACCCGGCGGGATGTCAGCGAACAGATTCAAGAAGGGCTGGATGCAATCTGTGAGATCAAGGCCTGCAATCGTGAAGCGGAATTTTTGCGAGAACTCAACGAACGGATTGATACGAATGAGCGGGTTCAGACCCGCGGTGAGTTGTTGATCGGAGTTTTGGTAAATGGGGCACAGAGCCTTCTGAAGCTCGGCTCTGCGAGTGTCATCCTGGTTGGGGCTGGACTGCTTGGGGCTCAAGAGACGGATTTGCTTACCTACCTTCTCTTTCTGGTCGTAGGATTCCGAGTCTATGCCCCGGTCAATGAGGTGTTAAACAATCTGGCAGCGCTCTTTTACCTCGATGTGCGCATCGATCGCATGAACGAGATGGAAGCGATGCCCATACAGCAGGGACGGACAGACTTTCACCCGAAGAATTTTGATATTGAATTCGACGACGTGGACTTTTCCTACGAATCGGGGAAACCGATCTTGAAGCAAGTGTCGTTCACGGCCCGCCAAGGAGAGATTACGGCATTGGTCGGACCTTCGGGCGGAGGCAAGAGCACCGCAGCCAAACTCGCCGCCCGTTTTTGGGATATTCAGCACGGCACAATCCGTCTGGGAGGAGAGAATATAAGCGGGATCGACCCTGAAACCCTGCTGAAGAACTACTCGGTCGTTTTTCAGGATGTCGTGTTGTTCAATGCTTCGATTCGAGACAATATCCGCATCGGAAGACAGAACGCATCGGAAGAAGAAATCCTGCGGGCTGCACGTCTGGCCTGCTGCGACGAATTCGTCCGACGAATGCCGCAAGGTTACGATACGGTAATCGGTGAAAATGGAGAAACGCTGTCCGGCGGAGAACGACAACGCATATCAATCGCCCGAGCTTTACTCAAAGATGCTCCAATTGTGCTGTTGGATGAGGCTACGGCCTCACTCGATGCAGAGAATGAAACAAAAATTCAAGCGGGAATATCTGAGTTAATTCGCAACAAGACCGTACTGGTTATTGCTCACCGCATGCGGACCGTAATCCATGCCGACCGGATTGTGGTTATGGACAACGGTCATATTGCGGAATCCGGGTCTCCCGATGATTTACTGCAGCAAAATGGGATCTTTGCCCGGATGGTCAACACACAACAAGGTAAATAATCTTAATGTGATAATCTTGTCAACATGATCTTGTAATTGACTGTTTGAAAAAGCTCTACACCAAAACATATGGTTCAGATTGCGCATTAACAATACCTAATATACATCAAGAACAGGCTATAATAAATCATAAAAAGTAGGTATTGCCCGACCACAACAACTCCAGTAATTTTGCTCCCGGAAAAATAACAATCAGCCCTATGAAAATCAAATCTGTACTTATGATGTTATCCGCCGCAGTCTTTATGATGGCGTGTGACAAGGATGAAAACGGTTCGAAAACGGTCGACTTTGCAGGCCGCTACAACGGCTATACGCTGGCCAGTTGCAACTATTTCCAGAACATGATCTCGGCGGATGAGACCGTCGTCCTCACGAAAAACACGGACGGCACCGCCTCCGTATCGTTCACCTCCGCCACGTGGGGTACATTCACCATCACCGATGCACAGGCGACTGTAAACGGAGACCTCTGCACACTCTCGGGCAGCGGGCAGACGCAGATGGGCATGGGTGGAAGCACCTCGGCCTACGACTGCACTTTCACGGCCGAGATCAAGTCACAGACCGATGCCCGGATGGAGTTTTCGATACCGGCCGTCATGGGCGGCATGACCCTTACGTTCCAGACGGGAGAAGCCCCGGCCGACCTGCTGCTGGCCGGAACCTACGAAGGATATACGGATGCCGACTGTGCGATGTTCCAGGATCGTTATACCGATGGCGAAAGCGTAAAACTGACGGCCAACGGCGACGGAACTCTGAAGGTTGTCTTCGAATCCGCCTCGTGGGGAACCTTTACTGTTGAGTCGGCCACTGCGACCAAAGAGGGCGAAGAGTACGTCTTTACGGGCAGCGGCAGCGTGGCCATGGGAATGGGTGACTCGACCAGCAACTACGACTTCACGCTCAGTGGCCGCACAAATGCCGCCAAGGACGACTTCTCGATTGCGTTCAACGTACCGGCCGTCATGGGCGGACTGACCATCACGCTGCTGCCGGGAACGGCTCCCGCCACGGAAGAGTAACTCTACGGAAAAAGCGAGATTGGCCATGAACTGCAAACAGGCTGGGCTGTTCCTGTCGGGAGCGACACTGCTGCTGTCGCTCCCGGCCTGCAACGGCATCTTCGAGGGTATCTATGATATGCCCACATCCGGGACCGGGAACGAATATGGGTTTATCCTCATCGACGAAGGAACCCGCACGGGACGGATCTATATCGACGCCACGGATTATACCGAATGGCATTATGTCGATTTGCACGGCAAACAGGTAACAACGACACCGGTGGGTGAAGCGGCTCCCGAAACGTGGGATTTTGCCGTACACCGATACGACACGAAGACCAACGGCGGCACCGTCTGGGAAAGCCAGGCAGGGTCTTTCGATGCGCTTCCCGCTCCCGGGACTGTCGCCGAAGACCAATGGGCCGCTGACGAGTGGACCACCGACCGCATTACGATTGACATGTCGCAGATGATGGACGGCATCATCCTCTATGCCGAGGATTATTGGAACCCCACTCTTTCGCGCTGGCTCAATGTAGACACCTCGACCATGCCGCCAATCTACACCCTCTCGGGGAAGATCTATCTGCTTCGTCTGAAGGACGGTACCTGTGCGGCCCTGCGCCTCGCAAACTTCATGAACGACGCCGCCGTAAAGGGTTACATGACCATTGACTACCTCTATCCCGTTGAATAAGGATGAAACTGCTGGTACTATCTCTTTTCGGATTGCTGTTTACGCTGCAGACGCAGGCCCAATACAAAATATCCGGCACGGTTTCGGATGTTGCGGGGCAGCCGCTCGCCGGGGCCGTCGTTACCGTGAAGGAGCAGCCGTCGCTCGGTACCGTGGCCGACACGGAGGGACACTATGAAATTACGCTTCCAGGCAAAGAGACGTATACGCTTTGCGCCTCGTTTGTCGGGTACGAACCGGCCAGCGAAAAGATCGCTGCCGGCCAGACCGGGCCCTTGAATTTCCGGCTTGCGGAGCGCTCCACGATGATGGATCAGGTGGTGGTGACGGCCACACGCACCCCGAAACTGTTGAAGGATGTCCCGATTGTCACCCGTGTCATCTCCGAGGCCGATATCAAACAGGTCGATGCGACGCATGTCGGCGACCTGCTGCAAAGCGAACTGCCGGGCATCGAGTTCTCCTACTCGATGAACCAGCAGGTTTCGCTCAACATGTCGGGATTCGGCGGCAATTCGGTGCTCTTCCTCGTCGACGGTGAGCGCCTGGCGGGCGAAACGCTCGACAACGTCGATTACAGCCGCCTGAACCTGGACAATGTCGGGCGCATCGAAATCGTCAAGGGGGCCGTTTCATCGCTCTACGGATCGAATGCCATCGGCGGCGTGGTGAACCTCATCAGCCGCGAATCGCGGGAGCCGTGGTCGGTCAATCTGAACGGCCGTTACGGTGCCCACAACGAGCAGCGTTACGGAGGATCGGTCGGATTCAACCAGGGCCGGTTCAACTCGACGACCAACGTGCAGTACACCTCGATTGACGCCATCGACCTCTCGAAGGGGACCGACAACGCGGAGGTGGGCGATTACAGCACCATCTACGGACACACGGCGCTCAATATCAAGGAGCGGCTCGTCGTCACGGCGACCGAAGGCTTGAAGTTCACGGCCCGGGCGGGATATTTCTTCCGCGAGCGCGACGCCTCGGAGAGCATCAAGGACCGCTACCGCAGCTTCTCGGGCGGACTGAAGGGCAACTGGGCGATTACGCCGTCCGATGATCTGGAACTCTCCTATGCCTTTGACCAGTATGACAAAAGCGACTATCTGGTCCCCACGTCACGCGACGTACGCGACTACAGCAACGTACAGCACACCCTGCGCACGCTCTACAACCATACCTTTGCCGGGAAACATATTCTCACCGTCGGCGGCGACTACATGCGTGACTACCTGATGTCCTACCAGTTTACGGACAACGGCAGCCATACGCAGCATACGGCCGATGCCTTCGCGCAGTTCGACTGGAACCCGCACCGGCGGTTCAACCTCATTGCGGGCCTGCGCTTCGACCATTTTTCGGCGGCAAACCTCTCGCACCTTTCGCCAAAACTCGGCGTGATGTATAAGGTTGCAAACTGCTCGCTTCGGGCATCATACGCAGGCGGATTCCGTGCCCCGACCCTCAAGGAGATGTACATGGACTTCTATATGGGCAATATCTTCATGATCTACGGAAATCCGGAATTGAAAGCCGAGACGAGCCACAACTTTTCACTCTCGGCTGAGTATCTGAAAGGACAGCACAGTTTCACCGTAACGGGATTCTACAATTTGGTGGACAGCCGGATCACCACGGTCTGGAACCAGGAGCTTGACGGGCAGGTCTACACGAACATGTCGCCTCTGCAGGTGGCCGGAGCCGAGGCCAATGCGTCGGGACGATATACGTGCGGCATCTCGTGGCGCGTGTCGTATGCCTACACGCGCGAGATGATCGAGCGGGGACAGCCGCTGCTCTCCTCGACCCGTCCCCATGCGGCCACAGCGCGCCTGGCCTATGACAAGCAGTGGAAGAACTACGGTCTGAATGTGTCGCTGTCGGGACGCTGGCTGTCGGCAGTCACGTGCGACGTCTATACCGAGGTGACCTCCTACGAGCAGACCGTGCGGCAGACCTATCCGGGCTACACGATCTGGAAACTGAGCCTCACGCAGCATCTGTGGCGCGGGATGGACCTCACGCTGGCCGTGGACAACCTCTTCAACTACCGCCCCGACTACTATTACAGCAACTCGCCCACGACCGTCGGTACGACCTGCTCGGTGGGCCTTTCGCTGAATCTCGAACAATTTTTCAAGAGCAAATAAAGGATGAAACAGAAGATACCAATAATCTGGGCAGGCGTGATCCTGCTTGCCGTCCTATTGGGCGTCGCAGCGTGGAACCACTGGTTCTCGGCCACGCGCATCGCCTTCGTGAACTACCAGGCCACGACGCTCGGCCAGATCGCCCGGGCCAATGACCATGCGCGGATCCGTCTTGCCTCGGTCGAACCGTCGGAGTTCGACCGCCTGGGCCGTTACGACGTGGTGCTGATGAACGGCATGGGGCTCCGCATCACGGCCGAGCAGCGGGCCGCACTCCAACGGGCCGCCGACCGCGGGCTTACGGTCATCACGACCATGGCGACCAACCCGGCCAACGAGATCATCTCGGCGGACTCCGCGACGCTGGCTGCCGTCAAGGGCTACCTCAGCGGCGGCGGCCGGAAGAACTACCGCAACCTGCTCGTCACCCTGCGCCGCACGGTCGACGGCAAGCGGTTCGATACGGATGAGCCCGAGCCGCCCGTCGTACGCGACCTGCGGCAATTTTACCACGCCAATCCGTCGGATCCCGAGGCGGAGGAGCTGGATTTCGACAGCGTGGAGGCCTACGAGGCCTTCCTCGCGCGGCACGGCCTGCTGAAAGCGGATGCTCCGCGGGTGATCGTGACGGGACAGATGGGTGAACCGGCTGAACTGATTGCCCGGCTCGAGGAGACCGGCAACGCGGTCTATCCCCTCCGCAACCTGCAGGCGGCGATTCAGAGCGGACAGGCCGATTCGATCCGTCCGTCGGCCGTCATCAACATGGCCCACGGACGCCTGGGCGATGCCATTGTGGAGTACCTGACGCGCCAGAACATTCCGCTCTTCTCGCCGCTGAACGTCAACCGGATGGTCGACGAATGGGAGGCCGACAAGATGGGCATGAACGGCGGTTTCCTGTCGCAGAGTGTAGTGATGCCCGAGATTGACGGAGCGATCCGCTCCCAGGTGTTGTTCGGTCACCGCCTCGACGGCGAAGGGCTGCAGCAGGTCCATGCCATTCCCGAACGACTGGACCGGTTCGTCGAGACGGTGAATCGCCACATCGCCCTGCAACGCATGCCCAACAGCGAAAAGCGCGTAGCAATCTACTACTACAAGGGCCCCGGGCAGAATGTCCTGACGGCCTCCGGCATGGAGGTCACGCCATCGCTCTACAACCTGCTCGTGCGGCTCCGCAGCGAGGGTTACCGCGTGGAGCGTCTCCCCTCGACGCCCGAGGGGTTGGCAGCCCTCATCCAGCAACAGGGGGCCGTTTTCAACGACTATGCCCACGGAGCCAAGGCCGAATTTCTGAAAAAGGGCCAACCGGCGCTCATCTCCTCCGAGGAGTACGCCGCGTGGACCGCTGAAGCAATACCTGCGGAGCGGATGGAGGAGGTAGTTGCACTCGACGGCCCGTTCCCGGGCCACTACCTCTCCGACGACGAGGGACGGCTGGCGCTGCCGCGCATCGAGCTGGGCAACATCGTGCTGCTGCCGCAGCTGGCCGCCGGAGCGGGTGATGACGACTTCGCCATCGTTCACGGCACCGATGCCGCACCGCCTCACGCCTATATCGCTTCATACCTTTGGGCGCGTTACGCTTTCCGCGCTGATGCCATCGTCCACTTCGGGACGCACGGCAGCCTGGAGTTCACCCCCCGCAAACAAGTAGCTCTGAGCCGCAACGACTGGCCCGACGCACTGATTGGGGCCACACCGCACCTCTATGTCTACTCGATTGGGAACGTCGGCGAGGGTATGATTGCCAAGCGCCGCGCGTATGCCACGCTGCAGTCGTATCTGACCCCACCCTTCATGGAGAGCGGCGTGCGCGGCATCTATCGTGAACTGAATGCGGCAATCCAGGCCTACAACGACCTGCTCTACACCGACGGACAGCCCGACACGCGGGCCGCGGCACTGCGCGTCAAACGGCTGACCGTCGAACTGGGCATCCACCGCGAACTGCGGCTCGATTCCCTGCTGACCGAACCCTATACCGAGGCCGAGATCGCCCGCATTGAGACGTTTGCCGAAGAGCTTGCCGCGGAGAAGATCACCGGTGAACTCTATACGATGGGCCAGCCCTATTCGCCGGGACGCATCCGCAGCAGCGTCTTCGCCATGTCCACCGAGCCGATCGCCTATTCGCTGCTGGCGCTGGACAAATTCCGGGGCCAGACCTCTGCCGATCTCGAAAAACACCGCACGCTCTTCACGCGCCGCTACCTCGAACCGGCCCGCGAACTGGTCGGACGCCTTTTGAGCGGGACGCAGCAGCCGACCGATGCTTTTATCTGCTCGACGGCGGGCATCTCGGCCGCGGAGTTGGAGAAGGCCCGCGAAATTCAGCGGTCGCTCACCGCTCCGCAGGAGATGATGGCGCGGATGATGGCGATGGCTTCGTCGAGTTCACCGATGCAGCATCCGGCCGGTACTTCCAAGTCGGGCAAAGGGGCCCCGAAACACCCCTCGTGGATCCCGAAAGTGGGCAAACGCCCCGCAAACGCCGGACCGTCGGAGGAGAAGAAACCCGCAGCCATGCCGGCCGATGCGATGGCTGCCATGATGGGCCTCGGCAAGGAGTACACAAAGGAGGAGCGCGAGTTTGCCCGGGTGGTGACCGAACTCGAACGCACAATCCGCAACGTCGGCAACTACCGACACGCGCTTGAAGAGAGCCCCGAAGCGGAGCTTTCGTCGCTCACCAGCGCTTTGAACGGCGGCTACACGGCCCCTTCGCCGGGCGGCGACCCGATTGCCAATCCCAATACGTTGCCCACGGGTCGTAATCTCTATGCCGTCAATGCCGAGGCGACGCCGAGTGAACGGGCTTGGGAACGCGGCCGCGAACTGGCCGACGAGACCATCCGCCTCTACCGCGAACGCCACCACGACTCGCTGCCCCGCAAGGTGAGCTACACGCTCTGGAGCGGCGAATTCATCGAGACCGAGGGGGCAACCCTTGCGCAGGTATTCTACATGCTGGGCGTCGAGCCCGTCCGCGATGTTTTCGGTCGGGTGAGCGACCTGCGGCTCATCCCCTCCGAGGAGTTGGGGCGTCCGCGCATCGATGTCGTCGTACAGACCAGCGGCCAGCTGCGCGACCTGGCGGCTTCGCGGCTGTTCCTCATCTCGCGGGCCGTCGAGATGGCTGCCGCAGCGAAGGACGACCGCTACGAGAACTTCGTGACCCGGGGTGTCGTCGATGCCGAGCAGGCGCTCATCGACAAGGGACTTTCGCCACGGGAGGCGCGCGAGATCTCGACCCGCCGGGTCTTCGGCGGCGTCAACGGCAACTATGGCACGGGCATTACCGGTATGGTGCAGAGTGGCGACCGTTGGGAAAACTCCTCGGAGATTGCCGCGGTCTACCTGCAGAACATGGGAGCCTATTACGGCAGCGAGCAGGCTTGGGAGCAGGTGCAGCAATATGCGTTGGAGGCAGCCCTGGTCAACACCGATGCCGTCGTGCAGCCCCGCCAGAGCAATACGTGGGGAGCCTTGAGCCTCGACCATGTCTACGAATTCATGGGCGGCATGAATCTGGCCGTGCGCAACGTCACGGGCCGGGAGCCCGATGCCTACCTGAGCGATTACCGCAACCGGAACCGCGTGCGGATGCAGGAGCTCAAGGAGGCAATCGGCGTCGAGAGCCGCACGACGATCTTCAATCCGAACTACATCCGCGCGAAGATGCAGGGCGGGGCGAGTGCCGCTGCGGGCTTTGCCGCGGTGGTGCAGAACACCTACGGCTGGAACGTCATGAAGCCCGACGTGGTGGACAACGAACTCTGGGACGAGATCTACGATGTCTACGTGCAGGACAAGTTCGGCATGGGGCTCCGCGGCTATTTCGAGCGGCAGAACCCCGCGGCGCTGGAGGAGATCTCGGCCGTGATGCTCGAAACGGCCCGCAAGGGGATGTGGCAGGCCTCGGACGAGCAGCTCGCTGCCCTCGCCGCCCTCCACACCGAACTGGTCGACAAGCACGGCCCCTCGTGCTCGGGATTTGTCTGCGACAACGCCAAACTGCGCGACTTCATCGCCTCGAAGAGTGCGCCCGAGGCTGCCCGGAACTACCAGCGGCAGATCCGCGAGGTGCGCGAGGTTTCGCTCGACACGAATGCCGGCACGGTGCTCAAACGCGAGGAGTTCACCGCCTCCGACCGCACGACCACGCTGGTCAGCAACACCGTTGTCGCCGTGCTCGTCATCGGCCTCATCGCGGTGCTGGTTCTTGTGGTTCGCCGCCGGCGCAAAAAGATGGAAGAGTAATGGACACCGTCGTATTGGTCATGATGATTGTGGTCTGCTTCAACTACCTGTTGAAGCAGACCTGGCGCAAGCCCCGGTTTGTAGCCCTTTCGGCCGTTGTCTGCGCCCTGTTCGTCGGACTGGCGTGGCCCTGGGCCATCGAGCAGTCGAAAAACCAGATTGCGGACTGGCTCGCCGACTCCGCGCTGATGCTCGACCTGGCGGTTCTCCTCACGCTGGAGGTCGCCTTGCAGATGACCTTCTGTGTCGTTGCGGCACACATCCACACGGCGGGGCGCGTAAAACCCTCCGTCGTGTGGCTCTACCGCCTGCTGCGCTGGTTCCCGGGGCTGCTCATTTTCCCGGTGCTGTTCAGCCTGCTGGTTGCCGCCATCTTCTCGCTTCCCGGGATGTCGTTTCCGTTGGTTGCCTGGTCGCTGGCCGCGGTTGTGGCGGCGGTGATTCCTCTGGGGCGTTGGGCGTTGAAGCACCTCCTGCCCGAACGGGAGATCCGCCTTGAACTGCTCTTCCTTGCCAATGCATTGATTGCCATTCTGGGCGTCATCGCCACGGTCAACGGCCGCACGGCCGTTGCCGGTATCACAGCTGTCGACTGGCCGTCTCTGGGTGGAGTGATGGCCTTTGTCGCTGCTGGATTGCTGCTTGGCATGGCGGTTTTCCGCATCAAACAGAAACTTATGAATAAAAAACAGAAATAAAACCATGAATTACATCTCCGACATCCTCTATTGGATCTCGACCGGTCTGCTCGTTCCGGACATCGTCCTGCTGATCTTTTTCTTCGGGCGCTCGCTGCTGCTGATCGGCAGCTTCTTCGGGCAGTATCTCTCCATCCGCCGTACGGCCTCGCTCATCGGGCGCGAACTGGATGGGCTCACTCCGCAGACGGTCGCCACGCTTGCCGAGCGTCTTCCCAAAAAGAATCCGTCGCTGCTCGTGGTCTACCTGAACCGCCTGCTTGAGGCCCGCGACAATGCCCCTCTCCGCCAACGGCTGCTTGCCGATTTCGAGATCGAAGCCGACCGCGACCTCGCCACCTCAAAGACGCTCTCGAAGATGGGCCCCATGCTCGGGCTGATGGGTACGCTCATCCCGATGGGCCCGGCGTTGGTGGGGCTCTCGACGGGCGACATCGCCTCGATGGCCTACAACATGCAGGTGGCCTTTGCCACAACCGTCGTGGGGCTGTTCGCCGCGGCCATCGGCTTCATCACCCAGCAGGTCAAGCAACGCTGGTACCTGAAGGATCTGTCCAACCTGGAGTTCGTAGCGGAGTTGTTGAATGCCCAAACCGAGAAGCGATGAGACGCAATTTACTGAAGCACGACGGGGAGAATGACCCGATGAGCGTCGTCGGCAACCTGTTCGACGTGGCGATGGTCTTCGCCGTGGCGCTGATGGTGGCGCTGGTGAGCCGATACAATATGACCGAGGTGTTCAGCCAGGAGGATTTCACGATGGTGAAGAACCCCGGCAAGGAGAACATGGAGATCATCACCAAGGAGGGTGAGAAGATCAACCGCTATACTCCTTCGGAGGATCAGGATTCTCAGAGCGGCAAGCGAGGCCGCAAGGTTGGCGTAGCCTACGAGCTCGAAAACGGTGAGATCATCTACGTCCCTGAGTGACCTCCCCTCCCCCTTGTCCCGATAGCCAAACGCCTTCGAAACCGAGTTTCGAGGGCATTTTTGTCATCCACCCATCTCTCTCTACCAATAGCTACCAACTTGTCTGGTGTACTCTTCGATCAGGAATCAAGGACTTAAATCGAAAACATTACCTCTGTTTACGAAATTACGAGAGCAGAATTAAGTTTTGGCGGATAGCCATCAGAGACGGCAGCCCGATCGAGCATTCAAATCGAGACTACTCCACAGAGGTGTCCATAAAATGTTGATAAAAGACTAATTAGGGACAGTCGTTTAATACCGTCATTATGAGTCAATCGGCAGACTGTCCCGGTAATTTTTCCGATCGAACTCATCTTTTTATATTTTCGGCTCCGTTTCGGAGCCCCTTTTTTCATTTTTGGACCCAACTGGAGCCAATACTCCAGTGAAAGGGCCGTTTCTCACTCACCTCGAACATCAGGCAGCCTGGGCAATTTCGTTGACTTCCCGCCGGACGAGCTGTACTGCATTCGCCGTGTGGATGCCAAAGAAGATGTACAGGATTTCGGTCAACTTCGTCCTTGCCTTGATGCGTTTCAGGCCATAGTGTTCCTTCTGCGTTCCGAACGAGCCTTCCATCCTCGTTGCCCTCACCCTCGCCAGCTCGTTGCGGATGATGTCGTTCTCTTTCTTTTCCAAGGACGGACGGCCACGCTTGACGAATGACGTCTGTATTCCTCTATCCTTGCAGTACCCCCTGTTGGCGCTGCCGGCATAGCCTGCATCTCCTCCGACCTTCTTCGCCTCCACACCGAAGAGCTTTCGGTGCATCTTCAGGCAGTGCGTAAGCCTGGTTCCCTCGTTGAAGGCATTGAATGACAGCTTCTCGATGAATGAGAGTCCGTCAACCTGGATGTTGTTGCACTTCGCACCAAACTCTACGCTCTTCACTTCCTTGCCTCTCACGATTGGCCTCACATACGGCTTGCTGATGCTCACTATCCTGTCCTTGACACTCTCGCGAGGATTGTTGTTCTCGAAGTGGGCCTTCTGCTGGCGGTACACTCTTGTGATGATTTCAATATCGCTCTTCTGTCTGGCTGTCAGCAATTTCTCCGCGCCTGCATTCTCCCTCTCCAGTGTGCGGGTCTGCTTCAGTATCTTCCCCAAAAGGTTGAGCAGGCGTCTGGTCAGTTTCCTGGTCTGGGCTTTCGTATGCCTGCGCCGCTTCCTGTACGACAGGTTGGCCTTCTCTACGTCTACGTACTTCGTCCTCGGACGGTGCACATTCAGCTTGGCACTCAGAGTGCACATTATCTCATATGACTTCTCTATTCCTTCCCACAGAAGCTTCGCATCCGTAGGATAGCGCATCTCGCTCTCGTAGCAGGTCGCATCCGTATACATCGTGTCCAGGTCCTTCATGTACGGTTTCCAGGCTCTTGCCAGTATCTCCTGCTGCTGTTGGATCTTCAGCCCGCGGGCCAGCTCCGAAAACACGTCGTCCAGAAGTTTGTAGTTCGTCAGAGGATGCATCGGGTCTATTCTCACATCGCAGAAGAGCTGATAGTGGACGTTGCCGTTAAGATGCTCCATCAACCTCGGGCTGCTCAGACCTGTGTACATCTTCAGGAACATCAGCGCAACCTTGCCCTCCGGGGTGAAGTATGTTTTTCGCCCTTTCTTCGCTCTCATGCTCTTGCTTATCAGTCCAAAGTTCTCTGCCATCTCACCAAGCGGCAGCCTCTTCCTGATTTTTCCCAGCTCGCTAGTCTCGAACGTCCGCCTATACAATTCATAAAAATCGAACTCCGTGAAAGGAAGATCGGGTGATATTTCAGAGAAATTTTGTACCTTAGCCATGCAGATTAATTTTTGCGATACCTCCAAATTTGGCTTTTCTAGGGCAATTGGAGGTATTCTTTTTATCTTTAGCTAAGATACAAATTTTATATTACATTGGCAATCAATTCATTATAAAGTTTTATTCTTTTTACGACAGTCCCTACTATAAAACACTACCTATTTTTTTGAGATTTTATTTTATAGAAAAAGCATCTATTAGGATTATAAACAAAAAGGGCGATTTAATCACAATCGCCCTTTTGTAACAAATAAAAAAATAAGTTCACATAAAAACGTATCAAGGATTTTGAATAATACTCCTCATCAAATCAATAGAAGTCTGTAGTTGAGAATAAGAATATGTGTCGCTTGGATTAGGGTGGTCAATACGATTTCTTATAAAAGTAGGTAAGTAGGTAAGGTCATATAAGTTGTTGTATGCAGACTCCGTGGATTTGTAAAATTATCTCGACGTTCGTGTATTGCTGCATCATATAACCGATGATTCAAAATATAATCATCGGTTTCTTTTACGTTCAATTCTCTTGAAGCAGTAGCATTACGTTGAATGTATGAAAATAATTCAATATGGTAATCAACAGTAGCAACTTCATAGGCAAGATAAATAGTCTCTGCTGATGTTACAGATGGTAACACTCCTGGCGCATTAACAGATGCTGCGGAAACTACACCATCATTATTTTTTAATATGAGGACTCCATTGCTATTTATATCTTTAAAAGCAGAAGAAAGTATACGTTCTGAATGAGTTGCAACTATTAATTGAACTTGCATATTATTTGTTGTGGGATCTGTGAATAGAGTCTGATAATACTTTAGTATTTTATTCTGCCATTTAGGATGAAGACTAAGTTCAGGTTCATCTATTAATAAAACACCTCCTATTAAACGATTGAAATTACGTAGCAAATATATTCCTCTAAAAACTATTTGCTTCTCTCCGGTACTCAATGAATCAATAGGTATTTCTTTGCCAAATTTTTCAAAATAAATTTCTTTTTGTCCATTTTCTCCTTTCACATATGAATAGGCTATATCTTCAAAGAAATTATTAAATGCTTTTGTAAAACGTGACATTCGTGATCTTTCATCAAATTCTTCTATTGTTATAGGTGTACCTTTTCGATGTAGCTCAGTAAAATCCTCTGCATCAAGACTACTCAAGTCTACAAGTAATTGTTTTAGGGATGTAAAATCATTATTTACATCTTTTTCATGGTTATTTGTATCTAATTCTGAAACACCAACTGTATTAATCTTCTCTGTTTGAAAAATCTGAACGTGGAAGCGAAATAGCACTTCCATAATGACGAGGATCAAGTGCATCTTGCTCCATACGCTCTATATTAGCCCCATTATTTTTACTCCATCCATAAGAAAGCGTTTCATCTTCACCATTTTTTCTACGAATAAATTTATGAGAGTCCTGCTCTCCCAGAATAGAGGACATGGTAATAATTTCATCATCAATAGTATATTCAATCGAATTAAAACATCTGGAAAGATCCTGTCCACTTAAAAAATCGCTTATTCCTGTTAAAATAGTAGTTTTCCCAACCCCATTCTCACCAACTAATAATATTGTATCATAAGGAACATTTGTTGTCGGATTGATAAAATTCAATTCAAGATTTCCCAATATCTTATTGTTATTAAATTGTAATTTCCTAATTTTCATAACTATACATTTAGAAAGTTTATAAATACATTCGAAGATAATACTTCTTCGTTTATAATAATCAAAATAGGCAACAAATTACAGTTGAAATTAAATCCGAACAAAATTAATCGTAATTCGCTATATAAAATTTTTAAATCAATCAATTTGTGTTTTATCTATATTCAGTTTTTCCATTAAATCCGAATATTTGGATTTAATGGAACGAATCAAGAACGATCCGGTGCTGTGTAAGCTACTACCGGAGAATAATCAATAAGATAAACTGCCGCAATTTTGCGGCGGACTGTATGCCGGCAACTCCGCCGACGTTGGGCTCGAGTGTGTTTAGCAGTACTTCGGTTGCATCCATCCATGTCCCGAAGGCTTCGGTCGAGGCCTACAAATCAGCGGACGGGTGGAGCAGCTATGCCGCGCAGATTGTCGGTTACGACTTTTAGCTGAAACCGGTTGTCGCATCATCCTTCGAACGGCAGGCTCTGCAGCGGGTTACTCCCTGCGGGGCCTGCTTCTTTTTTATATCCCGGCTGCTTGGCTGTCCGCAACCCCTCTTCGTGCGTAATTCGCTCCGCAGACCTTACGCCGCACAACCGACCGCACTCCCCTACCCGCACGTCCCGCTTTGCGGGCAAAAAAAATGCGGACGGCAGTGCGACTGCCGTCCGCGTCCAACGGATTTTCGGACGAGGCCGTTATTCGAGCGGCGTCCAGCTGTAGAAGTAGTTCTCGACGTAGTCGGCTGCCGACTTAATCTCCTTCGTCACACAGTTCTTCTCGTCAAACTCGTAGGTGAGCGTCGACGGGGTGTCCGAATAGTCCCAGCCGTTGCTCTCACACAGATACTTGGTCGGCTTGCCGAAGAAGCCCAGCTCCTGAAGCCAGCGGCCGGCGCCCTTCTCAACGTAGATGTTGTGGATGCCTGCAACATTCTTCATGTTCGAGTAGATGTGCTCCTTCCAGCACTCCTCGGCTACACCGTCTTCGTTGCGGTCCTCGAATTTCGACCACTTGGTGATACATCCGTCCTCGATTACGGCATTGGCGCATACCACACCGTTCTTCTTAACCTGCGTCACATAGCCGTTGTTGTCGTACGTGTAGGTGAACGTATCCCATTCGTCCTTGTACTCCGAAGCATATCCGTTGGCACCGAGCGTGATGGTGAAGGCCGAATAACCCGTGGCCTCAATCTTGTCACCCGAGTAGGTGAAGTCCCATTCGCGCTCGCCGTTGTTGCGGCTTACCTTGATTACCTTGCCCTCGGCGTCGAACGTGTAGGCGTAGGTGTCCCAGTCGTCGGCCCAGGTGGCGATGCGTACGTTGGCCGTGCCGCCGCCGCCGTTGCCGCCGCCGTTGTCGTCGCTTTTCGAGCAGGAGGTGTTGCAGGCAGCCACCATGGCGACTGCCGCCAGAATTCCAAAAATCTTTTTCATATCAGTCGTTTTTTGTTGGTTGAACATAATTTCGTTTTTCAGCGCTCCTCCGGCATCAGTTTCCGGCGGCAACAATCAGGGCAAGGCCTCCGATGAAGAGGAGGAACATGAGAGCCAGCAGACGGTTGACCGACTTCGGCGCACCTTTGAATTCACGCCAGATGAAGACGCCCCAGATGGCGGCAATCATCGGCGCACCCTGTCCGAGGGCATACGAGACGGCCGGGCCGGCCTCCCCCGAGGCGATGTAGCTGAACGCCGTGCCGAGGCACCAGATGGCGCCGCCCAGGCAGCCCGTCAGGTGCGTGGAGAGCGAGCCGCGGAAGTACTCCGCATAGCGGACGCGCTCGCCGACGAAGGGATAGCGCATAACCAGCGTGTTGAAGAGGAAGTTGCTGGCCAGAACGCCCAGCGAGAAGATGAAGATGGCCGAATAGGGGGTGAGCATGCCCGGAGCCGGAGTCTCGAAGTTGCTGATGTCCATACCCTTGACCACGAAGCGGTAGAAGAGCGACATCAGCACGCCGGCCAGCACGGCCAGCATCAGGCCCTTGCGGTTGTTGACCGCCGCGTCCGAGCCGCTCTGCTGCTTGCCCGAGGCGATGCCGTTGCAGATGATGGCCACCACAATCATCGCCACGCCGAGGAAGAGCATGACGGGATTGCCCGACGGTGCGCCGAGGTAGTTGACAATCACGCCCAGCACCAGGGCGATGCCCACGCCGAGCGGGAAGGCCACCGAGAGTCCGGCAAGCGATACCGAGGCCGAGAGCAGGATGTTTGAGGCGTTGAAGATGACGCCGCCGAGCAGCACCCAGCCGATGCTCTTGCCGGCCGCCTGCGCCAGGTCCGTGACGAAGGGACGGCCCCCGTCGCCGAAGCTGCCCATGGTGAAGCCCAGCAGTGCGGCGAAGAGCACCATGCCGATTACATAATCCCAATAGAAGAGCTCGTAGCGCCAGCTCTTCGACGCCAGCTTCTGGGTGTTGCCCCACGAGCCCCAGCAGAGCATCGTGACGAAGCAGAACACCACGGCCAGAAAATAGTTGTCTACGATAAACATGGTTGTGAGTTTTTAGGTTTCATTCGGTTCAGTTACGGATGCGGTCCATCAGATTGCTCTTCGAGGCCTGGAAGCCGCCCATTGCGGCATCGGCACCGCTCTGTCCGTTGCGCACACGGTAGTCGTAGGGTACGCCGTCGGCCTTGCAGCGCTCGTAGAGCTCGCCCGCCTCGACGTAGTGTTCGCCCCCGTCGGTGGTGTCGATGTAGTAGTAGGTTCCGGAGCAGGGGGCCGTCGCCTCGACATCCACCTCTCCGTCGAAGAGGTAGAGGGCCGCCAGACGTGCCTCCTCCCCTGCCGCATAGCGGTAGAGCAGCCCGGCACCCGAGCCCAGCCCGGCGCCGAAGTGGCGGTCGGCACCCCCGGCGGTGGCATACTTTGCGTCGATGGCCCGCGCCAGCGTGGCGAAGTCGCTGCCAGCCTGCGCGGAGGGGATGCAGACGACGATGAAGGGCTTGGTGTTAACCGCGACGTTCCACAGATTCATCATGCGGTGCAGGTCGTCCTTGGCGAGTCCGTCGTGGAGCAGGTATACGACCGAATTGCTCTTCGACTCGTCGTACCCGGCCGAGGGATAGGCCACGACCTCCGCCCCGCCGACCGTCTCGCTCAGCTCAGCTCCCGCATAAGAGGGGTCGGTCGCGATGTTCTGAGCGTCGGGCCACGTGCCGCCGTTGAAGCAGCACTCGATGTAGTCGAGCCCCTCGCGCATGGCGTCGTGCCAGTAGTCCGAGGTGTGGGCGCCGTTGCGTACGCGGTACTCGTGGGCGATGCCCAGCTCGCGCAGCTGGCGGTGGAGCCGGTCGTTGGCGATGAGCAGCTGCTCCTCGTCGTCACCACAGTCGAAGTAGTAGTGCAGGTCGGCGAACGACGCCGCGCTCTGCTCGTTGAAGAAGTAGAAGGGGCAGTACTCCTTGTAGTACTCCGTCAGACGGCCTTCGCCCGCGAGGCCGACGCCGCCGAAGATGCTCCCCCACTGTCCGTCCCAGCCGCTCTGCGGCTCGGCCATGTACTGCTCGTCGGTGCGGAACGACATGCTCAGCGGAATCGAGACCGAGAAGAGCTCGGCATGCTTCGAGGGGAGAATCATCGCCCCGAAGCCGCCCATCGAGTAGCCCGCCACGGCGCGCGAGGAGCGGTCGGCTCGGGTGCGGTAGGTGCGGTCGATGTAGGGCACGAGCTCCTCGGTGAACATGTCCATGTAGTTGAAGCTGCCGTCGTAGCGGTTCACGTAGTAGCTGTTGAAGCCCTGGGGCATGACGTAAATCATCGGCGTAATCTCACCGGCAGCCTCCTTGCTGTCGATGAGCGTGGTGATGTGGAGCCACTGGTCGTTCCACGCACCCCAGTTGTCGCCGAAGCCGTGCAGCAGGTAGACCACGCCGTAGCGCTTGTCGGTAGCCGTCGTATAGTCGGCGGGCAGATAAATCGAATAGTGAATCGTCTCGCCGAGGATGTCGCTGTACATCGTCAGGTCGGTCGTGTAGCGTTCGAACCGGGAGGGCGGCGTTTCAGGCAGCGACCGCTCCTTGTCGCACGACGTGTTGGCCGACGAGAGCATCAGCGTGAGAAGTGTCAGTAACTTAATCATGACTGTACTGTTTTGTAGCTTTAACATTGTCCGTTACTTTTTAGCCGAATAGACCACCATCTCCTTGGCCTCGATGACATAGTTCGGGTCGGGGTTCGTCCACTTGAGGTTCAAGGTGTGGGGACCGTCCACCGGCAGTTCATAGGTGTAGAAGATGTCGTACTTGCGCTTGATGTAGTCGTAGGGCATCTCGATGTTCTCCACCAATTTGCCGTCGATGGAGGCCTCGATGCGGGCCAAGTAGCCGTCGTCGCCGCCGAGGCCCAGGCGGCGCACCTGCCCCATTACGACGACGCTGTTGCCCGTGAAGCGGAGCGTAGCCTCGTCCGTGATGTCGAGCTTCAGCACGCGGCGCTCGGTCGGCTCCACCGTTGCGAAGGACTCCTCGTAGGGAAGCTCCTCGGGGCGCTGGAGCACGATGCGGTAGACACCATCCTCGACGCTGCCTCCCTCACGTCCAATCATCTGCGTCAGCAAATCGAGGTTGATGTCGTAAATCTTGTTAAGCGAGATGGAGGTGTAGGGGAAGTCGATGTCGACGACCTTCTCCATGGCGGGCTTCCACTTGTCGGGAATCGCGTCGTAGCCCTTCATCACGCCGAGAATGCCGGCCGCCGATGCGGGGTTGCAGTCCGAATCCTGGCCGCAGCGCGTGGCCACGTCCATTGTCCGCTCGAAATCGCCGTTGCCGTAGAGCAGACCCATCACGACGTAGGCCGAATTGATGGTGGCGTCGATGTTGAATCCGTTGAAGACACCCTCGGGGCACCCCTTCTCATAGGCGTAGCGGCGCTCGATTTCGAGCCAGCAGCGGCGCCAGTCGTCGGGGAACTCCTCGTGGAAGCGGATGACGTCCTCGATGCAGCGGCGGTACTTGCTCTGGGGCGGAATCGTCCGCAGCGCCTCGCGCACGATGGTCGGGATGTCGTCGCAGACGAAGGCCAGCGAGTAGAGCGCACCGATGTAGATGCCGCCGTAGAAGCCGTCGCCGTAGTTCATGATGTGGCCGATGTGGTCGCCGATTTCCGAGGCGGCGTTGGGCATTCCGGGGCAAATCATGCCGATGAAGTCGGCCTCAATCTGGAAGTCGATGTCGTCGGCGTGGGGGTTGTTGTGCCAGTGGCCCGAGGCGGGCGGCATGATGCCGTGGAGGATGTTGTAGCGCGCCGCCTGGTTGGCATGCCAAAGCTTGTAGTCGGCATTGGCAAAGGCACGGGCGTAGACCTCGGCCGGAGCGTCGATGCCGTAGCGCTGCATTACCTCGACGAACGTGAGGTCCATGTAGACGTCGTCGTAGAGGCCCGGGTCGTCGCGGAAAGTGTCGTAGGCATAGTCGTCGTACCAGACGATGGGCGCCTCGTCGCTGATGAGCGCCCCCTTGTACTTGAATTCGGTGGGGCCGCCGTAGGTGCAGCCGATGGTCTGGCCGGCCCACCCTCCGCGAATCTTGTCGCGGAGGGTCGCCTCGTCGATTTCGAAGGTCGAGCCGTAGTCAATCGACGGAGCGGTCGGGGTGCAGGCCGTAGCCGCCGTAAGTGCGGTGAGCAGTATGAGCGTTTTGTTCATTGCAGCTTCAGTTTCAGTTGTGGTAGTATGGGTCGGTCGAGGGGGTCGACGAGTAGTACATGATGTCGTTGATGCGCAGCAGGTACTCCTTGTCGGGGTTGAGCCACTTGAGGCGGACGGTGTGGTGTCCCTCCTCGAGGCCGTATTTCCAGGCCGGCTCGAGCTTGCGGTCGGTGTTCTTCATCGGGAGACGCGACACCTGGTCGAGCTTGCCGTCAATCCACACCTCGAACTCGGCCACGTAGGGGTCGTCCGCCTCGGCCAGAGCGAAGACCTCCGAGCCGATATGGCGCGTCGACACGCGGTTGACGTAGTCGGGCGTGATGCTGCGCAGGCAGACCATGTTGCCCCAGATGACGAAGCCGTTGCCCTTGAAGTCGAACTCGTACTCGCCGTCGACGAAGCAGTCCTTGCGGTCACGGTAGAGCGGATAGGTGTCGGTGAAGTTCTGCTCGAGCGGCAGCACCCCGGCATCACGCACGGGGATGGTCACCTGCCCGTCGGCCACCTTGCCTCCGGCGCGGCGCACCATCTCGAGCGCCTGCCTGAAGCTCATCGAATAGGCCTTTTCGAGCGAGACGTCGGTGCCGCTGAAGTTGAGCGACTCGATTTCGCTCAGCGGCGCACGCCAGAACTCCGGGATGTTCGAATAGCCCTTCATCACGCCCAGCACGCCGGCGACGGTTGCCGGGTTGCAGTCCGAATCCTGCCCGCAGCGCGTGGCGATTTCCATCGACCGGGCGAAGTCGCCCCCGCCGTAGAGCAGGCCGATGGCCACGTAGGCGGCGTTGATTTTGGCGTCGATGTTGAAGCTCAGGAAGACACCCTTGGGGCAGCCCACGTCGCGGTTCCAGCGCTTGTGCATCTCGAACCAGCACTGCTGCCAGTCGTCGGGATACTCGCGGTAGAGACGGCGCACCTCGTCGACGCACTGATAGAAGGTGCTCTGGTGCGGGATGGGCTCGAGCGCCATGTCGAGCACCTCGGCCGGGTCGTTGCTTATGAAGGCCGCGGCGTAGAGCCCCGCCACGAAGGCGCCGCCGTAGAAGCCGTCGCCGCTGTTCATGATGTGGCCCACGCGCGAGGCGATGTCGAGCGCCTCGGGCATCAGCCCGGGGGCCATCAGTCCGATGAAGTCGGCCTCAATCTGGAAGTCGAGGTCGTCGGCGTGGGGGTTGTTGACCCAGTTGCCCGAGGCCGGCGGCATGATGCCGTTGCGGATGTTGTAGCGTCCCGCCTGGTTGGCGTGTGCCAGATGGTACTCGGCAAAGGCGAAGCGGCGCGCCAGCGTCTCGGTCGTGCAGTCGAGCCCCTCCTGCTCGAAGGTCTCGACGAAGGTCAGGTCGTTGTAGATGTCGTCGAAGAGTCCCGGCTTCTTGTCCCACCAGTACTTGACGTAGTGCTCCGACCAGGGGATGGGCTGGTAGTCCTGGATGGTCGTACCGGTGAACTTGAATTCGGTCGGGGCGCCGAAGACGACGCCGATGGTCTGGCCGGCCCAGCCGCCGCGAATCTTGTCGTAGAGCTCCTGCTCCGTGAGCGAGACCTCGACGGCGCGCTGCGGTGCGCTGCAGGCGGCAAGCGAGAGGGCCAGCGCCAGAATGGGAAATATGCGTTTTGTCATTGCTTGCTATTGCTTTTCGTAAACACTCAGTTCGGTGATGGAGATGAAGCTCGAGCAACCCTTCGTGGGCTTGTTCCAGTGCTCCTGCACCTTGCAGTCGAGCAGCATGCGGATGGCGGTGGTCTTCACCGGCTCGAACTCGAAGAGGTACTCGACGAAGTGGGGCTGGATGAAGACATCGTCGCTCTCGGGCAGCTCGGGCGTCGAGCGGAACTTGCCCACGTCGTACCAGCGTCCGTCCTCGCCGCGGTACTGGATGGCAACCGACGAGAACCAGCCGCCGAACTCCTCGAGGCAGCCCGTATGGAAGGCCAGCATGTCAATCGTGCGCGGCTCCTTCCACTCGTAGCCGAACCAGTCGATTTTCGGCAGGTCGGCATGTGCGGCCAGCGAATAGAAGACCGAACCCTCGCCGTTGAGCCGTCCGTCGCGGATGACATCGACGCTGTGGGCGTACATCGGCTTGCCGAAGGTAATCCAGCACTTGTAGAGCGCCTCCTCGTTCATCGTGCGGATGTTCGTGAGGATGCTGTCGGCCTCGGGGGCGATGTTCTTCGTGCGCACGAGCAGCTCGAAGTGCTTGGTCAGCGTCTTCTTTCCGTCGCTCAGCGTGAGGGTGACGGGATAGCGGCCCGCACGCTGCGGCGTACCCGTGATGCGGCCGTTGTCGAATGCGACGCCCTCGGGCAGCGCACCCTCGGTAAGCGTCCAGGTGTAGTCGCGGTTGGCAGCGCAGCTGAAACTGTAGTCCACCGGGCAGCCCACCTCCATGCGGGGCATCGGGCCGACGCAGAACTCGAGCGGAGCCTTGAACTCGGCCTTCGGGTTGATGACCAGATACCTCTTGCCGCCGCGCTCCACCACGCGGCCGCCCTTCTCGCAGACGAGCTTGACGGCCATATCCACCGTGCGGTCAATCATGTCGTCAATCGATGCGTCGGGCATGTCGTAGCGCGTGATGTTGATGTAGCGGTCGTTGAAGGGCTTGGTCCACCCCTCGAAGGGCATCAGCAGCTGGTCGGGCAGCGAGGCGCCGCCGTTGATGACACCCAGGATGCCGCCCACGGTCGCCGTCTGGTTGTCGGCGTCGAAGCCCATGGCGCAGCCCAGGTCCATCGTGCGCTGCAGGTCACCCTTGCCGTAGAGCAGCGTCAGGATGCCGCACGCGCCGTTCAGGTTGGCGTTCCAGATGGTCCGCGTCATCTCGGGCTCCTGCTCGTAGTAGGCCTCGGCCATCTCGGCGCGTGCCTTCTGCCAGTCGTTGGGATACTTCTTGTAGAGCTCGCACATGTGGCGCACGGTGGCTGCATAGCGGTCGTCGGCCGGGAGGTACTTCAGCGCGTCGAGCACCAGCTTCTCGATGTTGCTCTCGAAGAAGGCCTCGGCATACATCGCACCGTAGTGAATCGTCGGCGAGATGGCCCAGCCGTCGCTGGTGATGCGGGCCGCCCAGGCCGACTTGCCGGCCGCATAGCGGACCATGCCGGGGGCGGTGTAGCTCCAGATTTCGTTGATGAGCTGGGGGTCAATCTGATACCAGTGGGGATTCGACTCCATGCTGCCCGTGAAGGGGGGCGTATATCCGTAGTGCATCAGCCCCAGCGCGGCACGGTTGGCCAGCCACACGCGGTCGCGGATGTGGTACATCCACCCTTCGCGCATCTGGGCATAGGTCGGTTCGGTGCCGTACTTCTCCATGAGCATCAGATAGAGGTACTCGACGTCGGTATCGTCGTCCGAGAAGGCGCCGTCGTACTGCTCCATCTTCGCCAGACTCTTGGAGTATCCATAGGGGAAGTCGGCCTCGTTACCCTCCTTCTCGATGAATTTGTTCTCGAAGGGCAGGCCATACATGTTGCCCACCATCTGGCCGAGCCATGCACCGGCAATCTTGTCGCGCAGTTCGTCGAGCGCAATGCGCTTCTGCTGCGCCGCCGCCGTACACAGTGCCATGCAGGCAAGCAACGTCACTACAATCTTTTTCTTCATTTTCTGTTATCGGTTGGGTTTAATCGGTTCATTGTGCTGCGGCCGCTCATCAATAGCCGGGGTTCTGGCTCAGACGGGGGTTGGCCGCAAGGACGGTCGTCGGAATCGGGAAGAGCCGCTTGGTTGCGGGACTTGCCGTGGGTTTTGCCCACCATGCGTCGTTGTACTTGCCGAAGCGGATGAGGTCCTGACGGCGCCATCCCTCCCATGCAAGCTCGCGTCCGCGCTCGTCGAGCAGCTCGTCGAGCGTCAGGTCGGCAGCCGAGTATACGGGCAGTCCGGCACGCGTGCGGATTTTCTGCAGGTCGGCCAGCTGGACGGCCTCCGCAGCGCGGTTCTGGCGTACGAGCGCCTCGGTGTACATCAGCACCACGTCGGCGTAGCGGAACAGCACGAAGTCGTTGTCCATGCTCGTCTGGTCGCTGATGAGCTGGCCGTCGGTCTGGTAGTGCCACTTCCAGATGCGGGCGCCGTCGTAGAGGGCGCGGCGCGTCGAGTAGAGCGACTCGTCGAAGACGGGGTTATAGGGGGCGTCCGTCACGTCGTATCCCCCACCGTTGGTCTGGTTGCCCTTGTAGAGCCACGTGGCGTCACGACGCTTGTCGGCCGCATCGTACTTCTGGAAGAAGTCGGGCTGGCAGACGAAACCGTCCCAGGCGCTGGCCGGAATGTTGAACTTCTCGGTGGCCCAGCTGTCGAGCGCCATGATGTAGATAATGAAGGAGTTGTGGTCCGACTCGGTGTAGGTCGTGCTGTAGGGGATGACGAAGATATTCTCGACCGAACCCTCGTTGTTGGCCGAGAAGTTCGACGCGTAGTCGTCGGCAATCGAGTAATGACCCTTCGAAATCACGTTGTAGCATGCCGCCTCGGCCTCTGCCCACATCGGCGTGCCGAGCCACTCCTCGGCATTGAGGTAGAGCTTGGCCAGCAGCGTGTAGGCTACATCCTGCGTCACGCGGCCGTAGGTCGACGTCGATGGCTCGGCATCGAGCAGCGGCAGGTTGTCCTTGATGCTCTTCTCGATGAACGAGAAGAGGAACTTGCGGTCCTTCTGCTCGGGGTACGACGTGTCGGTGTAGTCAATCGAATAGGGAACGTTGCCCCAGCCGTCGATGGCCATGAAGTAGAAGAAGGCGCGCAGCACCTCGACCTCGGCCGTGATTTTCTCCTTGGCCTCGAACTCGGCGGTCGAGAGGCCCAGTTCGTAGAGAATCTCGTTGCACGAGGCGATGCCGTCGAAGCAGAAGTTCCATCCCTTGAGCACGAGGGTGTTCGAGGGGGTGTACTGCTGGCGCTGCAGCTCGCCGTAGCGCTCCTCGGCCCACGAACCGTTGGAGTTGATGGGCACGGCGCACTCGTCCGCGACCTGGAGCGAGAGCGTCCACAGGCTCTGCTCGGTGCAGTAGTTCTGGAGCTGGGTGTAGGCACGGCCGGCCGTGGCGATGAGCTCCTGTTCGGTCTTTCCGAAGTTGTCCATCGGGATTTCGGAATAGACTTCCTCCTTGAGGTCGAAGCAGCTGCTCAGCATCATGGCCGAGAGGAGCGCAAGACCCGTATTTCGCATGAAGTTTTTCATATCGGTTTGGAGTTGAAGGTTAGAAATTGAGGTTTACCCCGAACGTGAAGCTCGTCGTCGAGGGATAGTAGCTGATGTTCTCGATACCGGGGGTGATGCCCGAGAGCGACACCTCGGGGTCAACGCCCTTGTAGCCGGTGATGCAGAGCAGGTTCTGGCCCGTGAGCGAGAGACGCATGCTGCGGATGTACTTCGACTTGAAGTTGAAGGTGTAGCCAATCGAGAGGTTGTCCAGCTTGAGGAACGTGGCGTCCTCGATGTACTTCGACGAGTACTTCACACCGCCCGTGTAGCGGCTGTCGAGCCACGACGAGCTGACGTTCTTCAGACCGAACTCCGAGAGGTTGTCGTAGTAGAGGGCGTAGGTATTGAGGATATCGCCGCCGATGGAGGCGCGCAGCGTGAAGCTCACGTCGAGGTTCTTGCGGATGCGGAACATGTTGCTCCACGCCAGCGTGAAGTCGGGATAGGCGCAGCCGATTTTCTCCCAGGCCGACTCGGGAACGTTGCCCGCAATCGAGTTGGCGTAGATGTCGTTGCCCTCCTCGTCGACGCCCAGATAGCGCGGGCCGTAGAACGTACCGAGCGACTCACCCTCGACCAGACGCTGGCAGTAGGCCGCAACGGGCGAGTTGAGCCACCCCACCTTGTACTCGCCGTCGGTGAACTCCTCGTTGGTGAACTTCACCAGCTTGTTGGTGTTGCGCGAGAAGATGAAGGTCGAGTTCCATACGAGGTTCTTCGTGCGGACGGGGGTGCCGCTGAGCGTAATCTCGATACCCGAGTTCTTGATTTCACCCACGTTGGTGAACAGCTCGTTGTAGACGTAGGGAGGCGTGGGGACCTGATAGGTGTAGAGCAGGTCGGTCGTACGGCGCTGATAGTAGTCGAGCGTCAGCGAGAGACGGTTGTCCAGCACCGAGAAGTCGACTCCGACGTTCCACTCGGCCTTCTTCTCCCAGCCCAGGTTGGGGTTGGCGTTGCTCGAGGGGGCGTAGGTGTTAATCCACTTGCCGTTGTAGTAGAAGCGGCCCGAGGTGCTCATCAGCAGCAGCGACTTGTAGTTCGAGAAGTCCTGGTTGCCCGTCACGCCATAGCCGGCACGCAGCTTGAGTTCGTTAATCCAGTCCACGTCGCGCAGGAACTCCTCCTGGCTGATGCGCCAGCCGAGGCTTACGGCGGGGAACCAGCCCCACTTGTTGTCGGCACCGAAGCGGCTCGAACCGTCGCGGCGCAGCGAGACCGAAAGCAGGTAGCGCTCGTCGTAGTTGTACATCACGCGGCCGAAGAGGGCGATGTAGGTGTTCGACTCCTTGTAGGAGGACATCGTCGCCTGTCCGTCGGGCAGGGCGCTTCCCGAGCCGATGTTGTCGGTGCCCCAGTCGTCCGTATCGAAGCCCTTGTTCTCCATCGAGGAGCTCTCGTAGTAGCCGCGCTGCCACGTGTAGCCCAGCACGGCCTGCAGCGAGTGGCGGCCGAACTGGCGCGAGTAGTTGAGCGTGCTCTCCCACTGGATGTCGCGTGTCAGCTCGTTGGCGATGTCGGCCACGCCGTCCTGTCCCAGAGCGCCGGGATAGTAGCGCGTCTTGTAGTCACGCGACTCGAAGTCCTGCTGCGTGTAGGAGAAGAAGTTGTCCCACTTCAGACCCTCGACCGGCAGGATGTTGAGCGTTGCGCGCACGTTGCCGCCCAGGTCGTCGGCACGGTAGTCCTGACGGCGCTCGTTGAGCATGGCCACGGGATTGTAGTAGGCCATCGTGTTGTCGACGCGGAAGTAGCCGCCCGAGGTGGTGTTCGAGGGGTCGTAGACCGGCTCGGTGGGGTTATGATAGAAGGCCTGCTCGAAGACCGAGTAGTCGGCCGGCGAGTAGACGCGCTTCGAGAAGTAGGCGTTGTAGTCCAGGTCGAGCCACCCCTCGAAGGCCTTCTGATGGATGTTGGTCTTGAAGAGGTACTTCTCGGCGTCGTTCTTGCGTTGCAGACCCTGGTTCTGCTCGACGTTGACGACCGTGCGGTGCGAGAACTTCTCCGAACCGCCCGAGACGGCCAGACTGTGCTTGTGGCTGATAGGGGTGCGGGTCACCTCGTCGAACCAGTCGGTCTCGGCGCCGTAGAGCGACCCGGCGCTCGAGGGACGGTAGTTGTTCACCACCCATTCGAACTCCTTGGCCGTCAGCGGCTCGGCGCGGCGCGCAACCGTTTGCACGGTGAATTGACCGTCGTACTCGACGTGCGTCTCGCCCGAGCGTGCACGCTTGGTCGTGATGATGATGACGCCGTTCGTGCCGCGCGTACCGTAGATGGCGGCTGCCGAACCGTCCTTCAGCACGTCGATGGACTCGACCTCCTGGAAGTTGATGTTGCGGATGTCGGCACCCACCACGCCGTCGATGATGAGCAGCGGGCCCTGGCCTGCGCTCAGCGTGTTGGCGCCGCGCAGCAGAATCTCATACGAGGCGTTGGGGTCACCGCCGTTGGGGTTCACGACGCTCAGACCGGCCACCTTGCCCTGGAACAGACCGGCGGCATTGGTGAACGAACCCGTATTGAAGTCGTTGCTCTTGAGGCTGGCCACCGAACCGGTCACCTCCTTCTTGGTCGTCTTGCCGTAACCGATGACGACCACCTCGTCAATCGACTCCTGGTCCTCACGCAGTGCAACGTTGATTTCCGTGCGGCCTGCCACCGCAATGCTCTGGGCGACGTAGCCCAGGTAGGAGAAGTTCAGCACGGACTCTTCGCCGTCGGCCTCGATGGCGTAGTGTCCCGCCTCGTCCGATACAACACCGCGGGTCGTACCCTCGACGACGACCGACACACCGACCAGAGGGGCCTTCGTGCCGGCATCGACAATCTGTCCGCTGACCGTTTTGGGACCGTTCCCCTGCTCCCGGGCAACGGCCACCGATGCTCCCGTCGCGAAAAGCAGCACGCAGACGATGTTGAGCATCAAGCGTTGGTAAAGTTTGCAGTTCATAGTAGTTTGTTTGTTAGGTTCTTCGTTGGTGGGGTGTTAGCGTTCGAGTTCCGCACGGTAGGGAATCGACGACTGCGCCCCCATGCGCGTTACGGAGATGGCCGACGCGCGGCTTGCAAAGCGGGCCGCCTCGACCAGCGTGCGGCCCTCGGAGAGCGCCACGCAGAGCGCTCCGTTGAATACGTCGCCGGCGGCCGTGGTATCGACCGCTTCGACGCGGCAGGCCTCGACGAGGGTGCATCCGTCGGCCGTGCAGACCAGCGAGCCGCGCGAGCCGAGCGTGATGATGACGTTGCGCGCCCCCATCTCCATCAGCCGGGCTGCGGCGCGCCGGGCATCCTCATCGCTGTCGATGCGAAGGCCCGAGAGCAGCTGGCACTCGGTGCGGTTGGGGGTCACGAGGTAGAGATTTGCAATCAGCTTTTCGGAGAGTTTGGCGGCGGGCGCCGGGTTGAGAATCACCTTCGTACCGCTGGCGGCGGCAATCTCGGCGGCATGCTCGACCGTCTCCATCGGCACCTCGAACTGCATGAGCAGGTATTCGGCCGCCTCAATCTCGCCGCGCACGACGTCCACGTCGGCGGGCGAAAGGGTGTTGTTGGCTCCCGGGGCCACAACGATGCAGTTTTCGCCCTTGGCGTCGACGGTGATGAGCGCCATGCCCGAGGGCGTCCCCTTCTCCACCAGCAGGAACTTCTCGGGCAGCCCCTCCTTCACGTAGCGGGCGCGCGACTCGTCGCCGAACATGTCGTCGCCGACCTTGGTCACGAAGGCCACGTCGCCGCCCAGTCGGGCAGCCGCAACGGCCTGGTTGGCGCCCTTGCCGCCGGCCGTCATCATGAATTTCCCGCCGATAACGGTCTCGCCGGGCTCGGGAATCGAATCGGTCTTGATGGCAAGGTCGGTGTTCGAACTTCCTATTACGATTATTTTACTCATATTTATGATAGGTTAGTGTTGTTTCAGCAGCTCATTCGGGCCTTTTTGCGGCACATATTTTACGCAAACGTTTGTGCAAGTATAATAAAAATTCAAAACTTTAGCAATTATTGTGGATTTTTTTGAAAAAAAATAGTACATTTGATGTAGAAATTAAAATGCTCCATGAAGAAAAAAAGCACGATTGTCTCCATTTCGGAGCGCACCGGATTCTCTGTATCAACGGTTTCGCGCGTATTGAACGGAAAGGCCGAACTTGCACGCATCAGCAAGTCGACCGTAGAGGCGATTCAGGAAGAGGCCAAACGGTGCAACTACAGACCCAGCCTGCTGGCTAAAGGTTTGCGCACGAGCAAAACCGACACGATAGGGCTCGTCATTCCGAGCATGGAGAACCTCTACTTCGCCAATCTGGCGAGCACCATCATACGGGACGCGCGCGCGTACGGATATACAACCGTGACGGTCGACACGATGGAGGACGAGCACAACGAGCGCAACGGCATCGAATCGCTGCTGGCGCGCAACGTCGACGGCATCATCGTCACCCCCTGCGGCCAGGACCCCGAATGGCTCGAAAACATCAACCGCAACATCGCCCCCGTGGTGCTCATCGACCGCTACTTCAACGCGACGGAGCTCTCCTACGTCTGCACGGACAACTACCAGGGTGGCTACGAAGCGACGCGCTACCTGCTCAACAACGGCCACGAGAACATCCTCTGCATACAGGGCACCCCCTACTCGATGCCGGTGCGCGAGCGCGTACGGGGCTATATCGACGCACTGCGCGACAAGGGGCTCGACGCCCGGGCGAGGATTGTCGGCGACAGCTTCTCGATACAGAACGGCTACCTCGAGACGAAGCTGGCGCTCAACTCGCCGTCACGCCCCACGGCCATCTTCGCCCTGAGCAACACGATTCTGCTCGGGGCCATCAAGGCCATCAAGGAGTCGGAGCTTGTGATGCCCGACGACATCTCGGCCGTCACGTTCGACAACAACACCTTCCTCGACTTCATCGACCCGCCCATCACGCGCATGAGTCAGCCGGTGAATGAAATCGGTACGCTGGCCGTCAAGCTGCTCCTGCAGAGCATCAACGAAAAGCAGCCCATGGGGACCCACATGCAGCTTCAGCCGCAACTGATTGTCTGCGATTCGGTTGCCAACATCCTTCTGAAGGCCGAACAGACTGCATAGCGGCCGCCGCTGCCGTTTGCGGGCGCAACCGATTGAGCAGAGAGTCAGGCAGCCACAACAGGGCGCACGACAGAACGCCGGCAGCACGATAATGAGGCAACGCGACAACACAATCATACGCACAGGCAAAAAAACGCAAACAACATGCACGACAAGCGCACGACACCCGACTGGATTGAGGAGCTCCGTCCCGGTGAAATCTTCGTCTTCGGAAGCAACCTGGAGGGCATGCACGGCGGCGGTGCCGCACGGCTCGCCTGCAGCCGGTTCGGCGCCCGCTGGGGACAGGGGGTCGGGCTGCAGGGGCGAAGCTACGCCATCCCCACGATGCATGGAGGCACGGAGCGCATCGCCCCCTACGTAGACGCCTTCATCGACTTCGCACGGCGCAATCCGCAGCTGAGGTTCCTCGTGACGGAAATCGGATGCGGCATCGCCGGCTTCACCCCCGCACAGATGGCGCCGCTCTTCGCCCGGGCCCGCGAGGTGGAGAACATCTGCCTCCCCGCCCGCTTCTGGGCGGTGCTGGAGCGGCTGTAAATGCGCGTCCCGGGAACGGCGGCGGCAGTGCGGCACGAAAATGGCTCCTGAACGAGGTCCGGAACGGTTGTGGGAACACAGTTCGGGAGTGACCCTTCGGCATGAAGCAAACGGAGGGAAGGGGCGCAGAGACGACAGGCATAACCGATAAACAACAAGGCAGCCCGCGGCAAAGCGGGACGGAACAAAAGCGGGGCATCCACCGATGATGGATGCCCCGCTTCGATTTCAGCTGCAGCTAACTATTGCTCCTGCACGGCCGGCTGGTCGAACGCCTCGCGGTAGAAGGAGGCGATGCGGTCGAAGGGAATCACCTTCAGATTGTCGTAGAGGTCGACGTGGCAGGCCCCGGGGATAATCACCAGATGCTTGTTGTCGCCCTTGAGCCGCTTGAAGGCATCCTCGCTGAAGTAGCGCGAGTGAGCCTCCGAGCCGTGGAGCATCAGCACGGCGCTGCGGATTTCGCCGATGTAGGTGAGCAGCGGCATGTTGACGAAGGCGAGCGCATTGGTGCGCAGCAGTCCGTCGTTGGAGTTGGGCGAGCGGTGGTGGTAGCCGCGCGAAGTCTTGTAGTAATCGTGGTACTGACGCACGAAGAGCGGCGCATCCTCCGGCACGGGGTCGACTACCCCGCCGTCGCGCTCGCCCACGCCCGAGCGGTAATCCTTCAGCCGCTGCTCGTTGAGCCGCACGCGCAGCGCCTGGCGGTCGTCCGGGGTCATCGCGTCGAAGTAGCCGTTGGCGCTTACGCGGCTCATGTCGTACATCGTCGAGGTGACCGTGGCGCGGATGCGCGGGTCGATGGCCGCGGCGTTGAGCGCAAAGCCGCCCCAGCCGCAGATGCCGCAGATGCCGACACGCAGCGAGTCAACGTCGTCGCGCGTGAGCAGGCAGTCGACGGCGGCGCTGAAGTCATCGGTGCTGATTTCGGGCGAGGTGAGGTTGCGGGGCGTGCCGCCGCTCTCGCCGCAGAAGGAGGGGTCGAAGGCGATGGCGAGGAAGCCGCGCTCGGCCAGCGACTGGGCGTAGAGGCCCGAGACCTGCTCCTTGACGGCGCCGTAGGGGCCGCAGACGGCGATGGCCGCCAGACGGCCTTCGGCCCCGCGGGGCTTGTAGAGGTCGGCCGCAAGGGTGATGCCGTAGCGGTTGTGAAAGGTAATTTTCGAGTGTTCGACCTTGTCGCTCTGCGGGAAGGTCTTGTCCCATTCACGGGTCAGTTCCAACGTCTCCATATCGTATGTTTTTACAGGTTCGGGTATATCCGCCTCACAGGCGGTGCGGGCCGCAGCCGGCGTGAGGCTCACGGCGGAGAGCAGCAGCCAGGCGTGCAGACTCATCTTCTTCATTGGGTGGTCCGTTTTGCGGGGTTCAACATGGGGCGGCGGCACCGCCCCTTTTTCCGATACAAAGGTAACCGTTTTGCCGCGAAATGGAGATAGCCGAATTACGGTTGGAGTTACCATTTTCCCGGTTTCCGCGCCCGAAGCCTTGTTGAAGAAGAGAGCCGGAGCCGGCCCGGGGCAGGCGCCGGCAGGAGGTCGGGCGGCATTGGGCAGGGAGCCGCGCCGCACGGCGGGGAGGGGGCTCGCGCTGAACGGAGGGACGCACGGAGAACGGACGGTCGTCAGTACGGGAGCAATGTTGCAGCCACGGCGCAGCCGCACAGCGGACGGGACCACCCTTCGCGGAGGCAGGGGAAAGGCACGCCGCAAAGATTTTTCGGGCCGGGAGGTACACCGTTCGGAAATTTTCGTATCTTTGTCTGCACAACACAAGAGGGGTGCCCCGCTGCTGGCGCAGAGAGGCTGAGATTATACCCTATGAACTTGATGCGGGCAATACCGCCGAAAGGACTTGTTCATAGACCGTAACGCCGTCCGCTCGGGCACACCTCTGGCGTAAAACGGAATTCACATGGAGATTCAAATCAACCACAAGCCCTTCGAGGTGGGCGCCGGTGCGTCGCTCGAAGAGGCGCTCGCCAAGGCCGGGGTTCCCGCCGAAGGGGTCGCCGTCGCGGTGAACAACCGCGTGGTGGCGCGTCGCGACTGGGCCTCGACGCAGCTCGAGGAGGGGGCCAAAGTCACGGTCATCCGGGCCGTCTGCGGAGGATGATGCATCTGTACGTCATCACGCCCGAGACCTTTCCCGAAGGGGAGGCCGATGTCATCGCCGCGCTGCTGCGCGGAGGCATCGACCGCGTCCACCTGCGCAAGCCCCATTCGCGCGAGGAGGAGATGCGCCGGCTGCTTGAGGCCATTCCGGCCAACCTGCACCGACGCCTCACGCTGCAGGACCACCTCCACCTGGCGTCGGAGTACGGCGTCGGGGGCGTCCACCTGAACAGCCGCAACCCGCAGCCGCCCGCCGGCTTCGACGGGCTGGTCAGCCGCTCGTGCCACACGCTCGACGAGGTGGCGGCCGACCGCACGAGCGACTACCTCTTCCTGAGCCCCATATTCGACAGCATCTCGAAGGAGGGCTACCGCTCGGCCTTCACCCCCGCCACGCTGCGTGAGGCGGCCGCACGCGGTCTGCTCGGCGAGCGGGTCGCGGCGCTGGGAGGCGTCCGGCCCGAGCTGCTTCCGACGCTGCGCGACCTGGGCTTCGGCGGAGCTGCCCTGCTGGGGTGCATCTGGCGCGACGTCTCCTCAGCGGGGCTGCGCGAGACGCTGCAACGGATTCAACAATACAACAGGCCATAGACAGAACGATATGTTGCAATTCATCACACACCATAACGACCGCTTCGACTACCTCACGGGGACGCAGGCCGTACTCGAGGGGGGCTGCCGCTGGGTGCAGCTCCGCATGAAGGGGGCCACCGACGAGGAGGTGCTCCGCACGGGGCGCGACGTGGCGGCCTGCTGCCGGGCCTGCGGCGCCACCTTCATCCTCGACGACCGCGTGGCGCTGGTCGGACTGCTCGGCGCCGACGGCGTCCATCTGGGCAAAAACGACATGCCCGTGGCCGAGGCGCGGCGCATTCTGGGCCCCGGCCGCATCATCGGCGCAACGGCCAACACCTTCGACGACATCGCCCGCGCGGCGGCCGACGGCGCCGACTACATCGGGCTGGGCCCCTTCCGCTTCACGCGGACCAAGAGCAACCTGAGCCCCATCCTCGGGCTCGAGGGCTACCGCACAATCCTTGACCGCTGCCGCCGCGAAGGCATCACACTCCCCGTGGTGGCTATTGGAGGCATCACGGCGGCCGACATCGCCGACCTCTGCGCCACCGGCATCGGCGGCATCGCCCTCTCGGGCGCGCTGCTCTCGGCCGGGTCGCCCGCGCAGGAGACCCGCACCATACTGGAACTCATCAACAAAAACCAACATTAATCCGCAATATGAAAAACGAATTGGTAATCGGCGGACGGACGTTCCGTTCGCGTCTGTTCGTCGGCACGGGCAAGTTCAGCTACAACGAGCTGATGGCCAGCGCCATCGAGGCTTCGCAGACCGAAATGGTCACCGTAGCCATGAAACGCATCGACATGAACAACCCCGAGGACGACATGCTCGCCCACGTACGCCGTCCGGGCATCCAGCTGCTGCCCAACACCTCGGGCGTGCGCGACGCCGAGGAGGCCGTTCTGGCCGCCCAGCTGGCCCGCGAGGCCTTCGGCACGAACTTCATCAAGCTGGAGATTCACCCCGACCCCAAATACCTGCTGCCCGACCCCGTCGAGACGCTGCGCGCCACCGAGCAGCTCGTCAAGCTGGGCTTCGTCGTGCTGCCCT
Organism: Alistipes sp. Marseille-P5061; assembly: GCF_900290115.1. Taxonomy (GTDB): domain Bacteria; phylum Bacteroidota; class Bacteroidia; order Bacteroidales; family Rikenellaceae; genus Alistipes; species Alistipes excrementigallinarum. The sequence goes on along the minus strand of NZ_LT985748.1, from coordinate 203,711 downwards.
ACATCCAGGCCGACCCCGTGCTCTGCAAGCGGCTCGAGGAGGCCGGTGCGGCCACCGTCATGCCGCTGGCCGCCCCCATCGGAACCAACAAGGGGCTCGTGACGCGCGAGCTGCTCGAGATTATCATCGAGCAGAGCAACGTGCCGGTGGTTGTCGACGCCGGTCTGGGCGCTCCGTCGCACGCGGCGGCCGCCATGGAGCTGGGAGCCGACGCCGTGCTGGTCAATACGGCCATCGCCGTTGCGGGCGACCCCGTCCGCATGGCACGCGCCTTCGCACGCGCCGTCGAGGCGGGCCGCGAAGCCTACGAGGCAGGTCTGGGTGCCCAGTCGCGCCATGCCGACGCCAGCAGCCCCCTCACCTCGTTCCTCGACTGACACGAAACGACAAACAAACCAATGACCCCAATCCGGCCATGAAAGAACAGGAGCAGAGAGCATACGCCCATGCCGAGAAAGCCTACATGCAGGGCACGCTTTACCCCGACATCCGAGTAGGCATGCAACGGGTGAACCTCACCCCCACCGTCCGCATCGTCGACGGGAAGAAGGAGGTCACCCCCAACGCCCCCGTCTACGTCTACGACACGAGCGGGCCGTTCAGTGACCCCGACGTGGTCGTAGACCTCAAAAAAGGGCTGCCGCGCATGCGCGAAAGCTGGATTGTCGCCCGCGGCGACGTGGAGCGGCTCCCTGCTGTCAGTTCCGAATACGGCCGGATGCGGCGCAACGACCCGAGCCTGGACCACCTGCGCTTCGAGCACATCGCCCTCCCCTACCGCGCCCGGGCCGGCCGGTGCATCACCCAGATGGCCTATGCCCGCGCAGGCATCATCACCCCCGAGATGGAGTATGTCGCCATCCGCGAGAACATGAACTGCCGCGAGCTGGGCATCGAGAGTCACATCACGCCCGAGTTCGTCCGCGACGAGCTCGCCGCCGGACGGGCCGTCCTGCCGGCCAACATCAACCACCCCGAGAGCGAACCGATGATTATCGGACGCAACTTCCTGGTGAAAATCAACACCAACATCGGGAATTCGTCCACCACGTCGAGCATCGAGGAGGAGGTCGACAAGGCGGTGTGGAGCTGCCGCTGGGGCGGCGACACGCTGATGGACCTCTCGACGGGAGCCAATATCCACGAGACGCGCGAGTGGATTATCCGCAACTCGCCCGTGCCCGTAGGGACGGTCCCCATCTACCAGGCGCTGGAGAAGGTCTCGGGGCGGGTCGAGGATTTGTCGTGGGAGCTCTACCGCGACACGCTCATCGAGCAGTGCGAGCAGGGCGTCGACTACTTCACCATCCACGCTGGCATCCGCCGGCAGAATGTCCACCTGGCCGACGGGCGCCTCTGCGGCATCGTCTCGCGCGGCGGAAGCATCATGAGCAAGTGGTGCCTGCTCCACGACCGCGAGAGCTTCCTCTACGAGCACTTCGACGACATCTGCGACATCCTGGCGCAGTACGACGTGGCCGTATCGCTGGGCGACGGGCTGCGTCCCGGCTGCATCGCCGACGCCAACGACCGCGCGCAGTTCGCCGAGCTCGACACGATGGGCGAGCTGGTGCTCCGCGCCCGCGCGAAGAACGTGCAGGCCTTCGTCGAAGGTCCCGGGCATGTCCCCATGCACAAAATCCGCGAGAACATGGAGCGTCAGATTGACCACTGCCACAACGCACCCTTCTACACGCTGGGGCCTATCGTCACGGACATCGTGCCGGGCTACGACCACATCACCTCGGCCATCGGCGCCGCGCAAATCGGCTGGCTGGGAACGGCCATGCTCTGCTACGTCACGCCGAAGGAGCACCTCGGGCTCCCCAACCGCGAGGATGTGCGCACGGGCGTCATCACCTACAAGATTGCCGCCCATGCCGCCGACCTGGCCAAGGGACACCCCGGGGCGCAGATTCGCGACAACGCGCTGAGCAAGGCGCGCTACGAATTCCGCTGGCGCGACCAGTTCCACCTGAGCCTCGATCCGGAGCGTGCGCTGGAGTACTTCAACGAAGGCCGCCACACCGACGGCGAATACTGCACCATGTGCGGCCCCAACTTCTGCGCCATGAAGCTGAGCCGCGACCTGGCGAACATCAAATGCTGAACCGTATACGTACGTAAAAAGAGTATCAAGAATACATGTTTTCCGAAGAATTAGCCAAATACGACTGGGAGGAGACCACCCGTCGCATCCAGTCGAAACGTCCGGCCGACGTCGAAGCGGCCCTCGGACGCGAGCACCTCACGCTCGACGACTTCATGGCGCTCATCTCGCCGGCTGCGGCCGCCTACCTCGAGCCCATGGCCCGTCTGAGCCGCCGCTACACGCAGGAGCGTTTCGGCAAGACCATCTCGATGTACATCCCGATGTACATCACCAACTCGTGCACCAATTCGTGCATCTACTGCGGCTTCAACCGCCACAACGCCATTCCGCGCGTGATTCTCACCCCCGAGCAGATTGAGGAGGAGTGCCGCGCCATCCGCGAGCTCGGTCCCTTCGAGAACCTGCTGCTGGTCACGGGCGAGAATCCCCGTGCGGCGGGTGTCGACTACATCGAGCAGGCGCTCCACATCTGCCGCCCCTACTTCAACAACCTCACCATCGAGGTGATGCCGCTGGCGGCCGAGGAGTACGAGCGGCTGACCCACTCGGGGCTCAACGGCGTGGTCTGCTTCCAGGAGACCTACAACCGCGCCAACTACAACATCTACCACCCGGCCGGCATGAAGTCGAAGTTCGAGTGGCGCGTCAACGGCTTCGACCGCATGGGACAGGCCGGCGTCCACAAAATCGGCATGGGCGTGCTCATCGGCCTTGAGGAGTGGCGCACCGACGTGACGATGATGGCGCTCCACCTGCAGTACCTGCGCAAGCACTACTGGAAGACGCGCTACAGCGTCAACTTCCCCCGCATGCGCCCGTCGGAGGGTCACTTCCAGCCCAACGTGGTGATGAGCGACCGCGAGCTGGCGCAGCTGACCTTCGCTTTCCGCATCTTCGACCACGACGTCGACATCTCCTTCTCGACGCGCGAGCGGGCCGAGTTCCGCAACCACATCGCCACGCTGGGCGCCACCTCGATGAGCGCCGGCTCGAAGACCGACCCGGGAGGCTACCGCGTCTACCCCACGTCGCTCGAGCAGTTCGTCGTGAGCGACGAGCGCACGCCGGCGCAGGTCGAGGCCGACATCCGTCGCGAAGGGTACGAAGTGGTCTGGAAGGACTGGGACAAAATCTTCGACTGACGATGTTCGACGAACGCTACGCGCGGCAGGTCATGCTGCCCGAAATCGGCGAGGAGGGGCAGCGGCGGCTGGCCTCGGCGTCGGTGCTGCTCGTGGGTCTGGGCGGTCTGGGCTCGACGGTGGCCCCCTCGCTTGCGGGGGCCGGCGTGGGGCGCCTCGGCCTCTGCGACCCCGACGTGGTCTCGTGGAGCAACCTGCCGCGGCAGACGCTCTATACCGAGGAGGAGGTGGGCCGTCCCAAGTGCGAGATGGCCCGCCGCCGGCTTGCGGCCCTCTCGTCGGCGACGCGCTTCGACTGCATCGCCGAGGGGCTCACGCCCGAAAACGCCGAGCGGCTCGTGGCCTCCTACGACCTGGTGGTCGACTGCTGCGACAACTTCGCGACGCGCTACCTCATCGACGACGCCTGCGCCGCCGCGGGGCGGCCGTGGGTCTACGGCTCGATTGGCCCCTTCGACGGGCAGGTGAGCCTCTTCAACCACCGCCGCGGGGTCCGCTACGCAACGCTCTATCCCGACCGCGAGGCGCTGTGCAGCGCACCGCGCCGCACGCTGGGGGTGCTTGGCGGCGTCCCGGCCGTCATCGGGGCCATCGAGGCCACGGAGGCGCTCAAGCTGCTCGCCGGCATGGAGCCCTCGCTCGACGGACGGCTGCTCCTCTTCGACCTCAAGACGATGCATTGCGAAACAATCGATATCTGAACACAAAAAATTCACCTACCGAAAACACCACACCATGGGAAAAGGATTTGACGAATACGCATCGGCCTACGATGCGTGGTTTCTCGAAAACCGGAACGTACTCTACTCGGAGGTCAACCTCGTTGCCTCGACACTCCGCGATGCGGGACGCATCCTCTCGGTGGGCTGCGGCAGCGGCCTCTTCGAGAAGATTCTCCGCGAGGAGTACGACATCCGCATCACCGACGGCATCGAGCCCTCGACCGGCATGGCCGACATCGCCCGCAAGCGGGGCCTCGAGGTAACCGTCGCAACGGCCGAGGAGGCCGACTTCGGCCGCGAACGCTACGACACGCTGCTCTTCAACGGCACGCCGAGCTACATCGGCGATCTGGCGGGCGTGGTCCGCAAGGCCTACGACGCGCTGCCCGAGGGGGGACGCATCGTGCTGATTGACGTCCCGAAGGAGAGCTCCTACGGCATCATGTACAACCTGGCCAAGGCGCTCGGGACGTGGAACCATCCGCTGCTCGAGGGGGTCTACCCGCCCAACCCCTACCCCATCGAGTTCGTCGAGGTGGCCGCCTGGCGCACGACGGCCGAGAAGGTGGAGCTGCTCGAGAAGGCCGGTTTCCGCGACCTGCACTTCTCGCAGACGCTCACCACCCACCCGCTCTATTCGGACCGTGCCGAGGAGCAGCCCGTCGAGGGGTGCGACCGGGGCGACTACGTGGCCGTCGTGGCCTACAAGCGATGAACACCGCGGACAAGGCCATGAAACGCTGGAGTGACGAAGCCTGGGAGGCCGCCGAACCGGTCTACCGCAGGATACTCGAGCACCCCTTCGTCGGGGAGCTCGCCGCCGGAACGCTCTCCGCGGAGCGCTTCCGCTTCTACATCCGCCAGGATGCCCTCTATCTGGACGGCTACGCACGACGGCTGGCCCACATCGCCTCGCGCCTCGTGCGCAAGGAGCACACGGAGGCCTTCCTGCACTTCGCCCTCGAGGGGATAGAGGTCGAGCGGGCGCTTCACGAGCAGTTCCTCGAGGGCAGCCACCTCGAGCCCGGGGAAATCTCGCCCGCCTGCCTGCTCTACACCTCGCTGCTCGAGAGCCAGGCGATGGCTCCCGTCGAGGTCGAGGCGGCCGCCGTGCTCCCCTGCTTCCGCGTCTACCAGCGGGTCGGCGAGCAGATTTACGCCCGGTTAGGGGATGCGGAGAACCCCTACCGCCGCTGGATTGAGACCTATGCCGACCCCTCGTTCGCCGAGGCTGCCGACCGCGCCACGCGCATCTGCGACGAGCTGGCCGCCGAGGCCGGCTCGGCGACGCGGCAGCGGATGACCGAACTCTTCGTGCGCTGCACCCGGATGGAGTGGCTCTTCTGGGAGAGCGCCTGGAGGCTTGAAAACTGGAAAATCTGAAGCTATGAACAGCGACATGAAAACCTACAAACGCGCCCTGACCATCGCCGGCAGCGACCCGAGCGGCGGTGCGGGCATTCAGGCCGACCTGAAGACCTTCTCGGCCTGCGGATGCTTCGGCACTTCGGCCATCGTCGCCGTCGTGGACGAAAACACGGTCGGCGTCACGGGCGTACACCCCGTGCCGGTCGACTTCGTGGTGGGGCAAATCCGCTCGGTGCTCGACGACATCGGCGCCGACGCCATCAAAATCGGCATGCTCCACTCCTCGGAGCTGATTCTGGCCGTGCGCGACACGCTCGCGGGCTACGACATCCGCAACGTGGTGCTCGACCCGGTGATGGTGGCTACGTCGGGCGACCCGCTGCTGCAGCGCGAGGCCGTCGCAACGCTGCGCGACGAGCTCATTCCCCGCGCCCGGGTCATCACGCCCAACATTCCCGAGGCCGAAATCCTGCTGGGCCGCAGGCTGCCCCGCCAGGAGGAGCTTCCCGACGCCGCGCGAGAGCTCTCGCAGGGGGGCTGCGTCTCGGTCTTCCTCAAGGCGGGACACCTCGACGACGAGGAGCTGGTCGACATCTTCTACGACGCCGAGAGCGACCGGATTGTGCCGCTGCGCTCGAAGCGCGTCGCGACGGTGAACACCCACGGCACGGGCTGCACGCTCTCGTCGGCCATCGCCGCCTTCCTGGCCCGCGGATATGCGCTCGACGACGCCGCGGCCGCAGCCAAGGAGTACATCGCCGGGGCCATTGCCGCCGGCGCGCACTACCGCATCGGCCACGGCCACGGTCCCGTGCACCACTTCTACCGCTTCTGGGAGTAGGCTCCGCGACGAACCTCACACCCGATTGCAGGGCGGTGCTTCCCTATACGGGGGAGGCGCCGCCCTGCCTCGTTTTCGGGTGTGCCGGGAATGTTTGCCGCTCCTCGCTGCACTCTCGGCAAACTCGGCGGACATCTCCACGCCGCGTCCTCTGCGGGCCGCGAGGAGCGCCGCGACACCCTCTTCGGAGGTCCGAACCGCCCCGCAATGCGCAAAAAAGCCATCCGAAAGGCGGCAAGTTGTCCTCGGCGATGACAAGCTGACCGGAAAATCGGTATCTTTGAGGCCTGAAAACGACAAAGCGATGAACGTGACGAAAATCAACAAGGTGGAAATCCGCAACCTCCAGCGTGAGGACTACGACCAGCTGGCCAAATCCTTCACCCGCGTCTATGCCGACGGCAGCGACGTATTCTGGACGCCGGAACAGATTGACAAACTCATCCGCATCTTCCCCGAAGGACAGATTGTGGTGGTGGTCGATGACAAAATCGTGGGCTGCGCCCTCTCGATTATCGTGGACTACGACCTGGTCAAGGGGGACCATACCTACGCCCAGGTGACGGGCAACGAGACCTTCGACACCCATACGCGCAAGGGCAACATCCTCTACGGCATCGAGGTCTTCATCCATCCCGACTACCGCGGTCTGCGGCTCGGCCGGCGCATGTACGAATACCGCAAGGAGCTCTGCGAGAAGCTCAACCTGAAGGCCATCATGTTCGGCGGGCGCCTGCCCAACTACCACAAGTATGCCGACAAGATGCGCCCCAAGGAGTACATCGACAAGGTGCGCAAGCGTGAAATCTACGACCCGGTGCTGCTCTTCCAGCTCTCGAACGACTTCCACGTGCGCAAGGTCATGCGCAACTACCTGCCCAACGACGAGGAGTCGCGCCACTATGCCTGCCTGCTCCAGTGGGACAACATCTACTACCAGGCTCCCACCGAGGAGTATGTCCAGCCCAAGACAACGGTCCGCGTGGGTCTGGTGCAGTGGCAGATGCGCAGCTACCATACGCTCGACGACCTGTTCGAGCAGGTGGAGTTCTTCGTCGACTCGGTGAGCCGCTACCAGAGCGACTTCGTCCTCTTCCCCGAATACTTCAACGCCCCGCTCATGGCGCGCTTCAACGACGCCGGCGAGTCGCAGGCCATCCGTGGCCTGGCGGGCTACACGGACGATATCCGCGAGCGCTTCATCGGGCTGGCCATCAAGTATAACATCAACATCGTCACGGGCAGCATGCCCTACATCCGCGATGACGGGCAGCTCTACAACGTGGGCTTCCTCTGCCGCCGCGACGGCACCTACGAGATGTACGAGAAGCTGCACGTCACCCCCGACGAGATGAAGTGCTGGGGTCTGAGCGGCGGCCACGCCATCCGCACCTTCGAGACCGACTGCGCGCGCATCGGCGTGCTGATTTGCTACGACGTGGAGTTTCCCGAGCTCTCGCGCATCATGGCCGACGAGGGGATGCAGATTCTCTTCGTCCCCTTCCTGACCGATACGCAGAACGCCTACTCGCGCGTGCGGGTCTGCGCCCAGGCACGCGCCATCGAGAACGAGTGCTTCGTGGCCATCGCCGGCAGCGTGGGTAACCTGCCGCGCGTCCACAACATGGACATCCAGTATGCGCAGTCGGGCGTCTTCACGCCGTGCGACTTCGCCTTCCCGACCGACGGCCGCCGCGCCGAGGCGACGCCCAACACCGAGATGATTCTCATCTCGGACGTTGACCTCGACCTGCTCAACGAGCTGCACACCTACGGCAGCGTCCGCAACCTGAAGGACCGCCGCAAGGACCTCTACGAGCTGCGCATCCGCAACAAGTAGGGATTCCGGTTCCGGACGGTTTTCCCGGGGCCGCGTCGATTTGCACCGCCCCTCCGTTCCCGAAGCCGGTACGCCCCACGCAACGCGACACGGACAATACGACCATCGCCCCACGGTTTGGTGCCGCGGGGCGATGTTGTTTTATGCTCCCTGTGCGCTCCGACGTGAGCTCCGGTACGGAAATGCTGCCTCCGGTCGGTCATGTGGATGCGCCCCACGCGTCTGCCCCGGAATTGGCTGCCGACCTTGCCGCAGAAAGACCGACACGTCCAAGCATCCGTCGGCCATCCCTAGTCTGTCTGCCCTACCCGCCTTGTCGGCCTCTCTTTGCCGAACAGAATCTTCATCCCCTCGTCAGCCACCTCTCGACAAACCGCCCCTCTTCGTCCCGTTGTCGCCTTTTCCCGCCGAACAGTTCACACCCCGCCGACCCGGCCGGGGCACGAAGAAGGCTCATCCGCCCCAACGAATCTGGTTTCCTGTTCGCAAAAAACTCCTGTCTGCTGTTCTGTTCGTAATAATATGCAAAATATATTTGGTATAAAAAAGAGACTATTGATATCTTTGCAGACCGACGGACCGACGTGGTTTGCCAAACCGAGCAAACCGAGCAAACCGAGCAAGCCGAGCAAACGAAGCGAAACGTCGGACAGAACAAACAAGGAGAAACAAGAACACACAACCCAATCAGACTGCAACAATGAAACGGTCAACCATCGAGGATGCCATGTTCCCGGCCTGCCCGGTGAGAAACATTCTGGCGCGGCTCTGCGACAAGTGGGCGCTGCTGGTCCTCTACCTGCTGGCACGCTCTGAGCAGGGCAAGCTGCGCTTCACGGAGTTGAAGCAGGCCATGCCCGACATCTCGCAGAAGATGCTATCGACGACCCTGCGCACGCTCGAGGAGGACGGCTACATCTCACGGAGGCTCCACGCCGAGGTTCCGCCCCGGGTGGAGTATGCACTCACGGAGCGCGGCCAGACGCTGCGCCCGATTCTCGAAGAGCTGCTCGCCTGGGCTGTGGAACAGATGGATGACATCATGAAGGAGCGCAAAAGGGCTCATAACGCAGCCAACGGGTCGAATCAAGCAAACGAACACAAGAAAGGAAAGGAATGAAAGCTGCACAGTTAGACCGTTATTCAAGGGAGGGACGGCTCACCGTACGGGAGGTCGCCGTACCCGAACCGGCTGCCGATGAGGTACTCATCAAGGTACGCGCGGCGGCCGTCAATCCACTGGAGCAGCTCATCGTCCGGGGAAGCATCCGGCTGATACAGGATTACCGTCTGCCGCAGACGCTGGGCAACGAGTGCTCGGGCGTTGTCGAGCAGGTCGGAAGCCGCGTCGGGAAGTTCCGACCGGGCGATGCCGTCTATACACGCCTTCCGCTGGAGCGGATTGGCGCCTTTGCCGAATACGTCGCCGTAAGGGAGCAGGTGGTGGCGAAGATGCCCGCCGGATATGCATTCGACGTGGCGGCCGCCATCCCGCTGACCGGTCTGACGGCCTGGCAGGGGCCGGTCGAGGAGCTGCAGGTGCAATCGGGACAGAGGTTGCTCATTCCCGGCGGGTCGGGCAGCTTCGGGCAGATGGCCGTACCGATAGCCCGGTCGCTGGGACTCCGCGTCGTGGTGACGGGCAACGAACGGTCGCGCGAAGCATTTCTGGCCATGGGCGCCGAGCGTTACATCGACTATCGCAGGGAGAACTACTGGGAAGAGCTCTCGGGGGTAGATGCGGTCATCGACACGCTCGGAGCCGGCGAATTCTAACACGAGCTCTCCGTACTAAAGCCGGGCGGACGGCTGCTGAGCCTGCGGACCGCCCCCAACGGGGAGTTTGCCCGACGCAACGGTTTCCCCTGGTACAAGCGGGCCCTCTTCACGCTGGCCGGAATAAAATACGACCGGGCGGCCCGCCGTCAGGGCAAAGAGTACCGCTTCCTCTTCGTGCATGCCGACGGAGAACAGCTCCGCCGAATCACGGAGCTTGTCGAGCGCGAACACATCGTCCCGGCCATTGACCCGCACTGCTTCTCGCTCGAGGAGATTAACGACGCCCTGCGTCTTGTGGCCGAAGGGCCGCTCAGGGGGAAGGTAATCATTCGGATGTAAAACTTTTCAGAGCATGAAAATTCATGAAATCTGCTTCAGCCCGACGGGTGGGACGAAGCGTGTGAGCTCGATGCTGAGCCGTGCACTGACCGACGAGACGGTCGAGGTCGACTTGACGGCTCGCGAGGTCGATTTCGGGCAGGTGGAGCTGAGCCCCGAGGAGGTGGCGCTGATTGCCGTGCCCTCCTACAGCGGACGGGTGCCGACCGTCGCTGCGGCACGTCTGGCCGCGATGCACGGCAACGGAACCCGGGCCGTCCTGCTCTGCGTCTATGGCAACCGGGCCTACGAGGATACGCTGGTGGAGCTGCGTGACAAGGCCTCCGGGGCAGGGTTCAAGGTGATTGCCGCCGTAGCGGCCGTTGCCGAACACTCAATCGCCCGCCAATACGCCGCGGGCCGACCCGATGCGGAGGACGAAGCGATGCTGCGCAGCTTTGCCGCACGGATTCGCCGCAAGATTGACGACGGCGGGCTCGATGAACCGGTGATTCCGGGCAACCGCCCCTACCGCAAGGCTGCAGGTGCCGGCATCGTTCCCAAGGCAACGCGCGCCTGCGTGAAGTGCGGCCTCTGTGCGGCGAAGTGCCCCGTCGGGGCCATCGATGCTAAGGAGCCGGCACGGGTGGACAAAAAGCGCTGCATCTCCTGCATGCGCTGCGTGGCCGTATGCCCCCACCATGCCCGACGCGTCAACAGGCTGCTGCTGGCCCTCGTCGGCCGGATGCTCAAGAAGGCCTGCTCGCAGCGAAAGGCGTGCGAACTCTATCTCTGACGCTGAGTCGGGGTTGGCAGGCTGTCGATGGGTAGCTAACCATATACCAGGACAGGGATGACGAATTGCCCTACTCGCCTGCCCCGCGTCGGTAGTCGGAAAGGTATGCCGTACAGGTCTTTCCGGTCTGTTGCTTGAAGAAACGCATCAGGTGGCTCGGGTCCGAGAAACCGTACGTTTCGGCCAGCTGGCTGACGCTGCGCCCCTCGAACAGCAGGTCGTTCTTCACAGCCTCCAGCAGCCGCTGTTTCAGCAGGTGTACGGCCGTGACACCGAACTGCTCCACGACGGCCCGATTCAGAGTCACGCGGCTCACGCGCATCATCGCGGCATACTCCCCGACGCGCTGGACGGTGCGGATATGCTCCTCGAGCAGCGCCTTGAAGCGGAACGCGCAGTTGTTGCGCGGCAGCGCGACGGGCAACCCGTAGGCGGTGGCGTAGTCGCGGTTGAGCGTTACCAGCAGGTAGTAGAGCACCGCGACAATCAGGTTGTAGCTGTCCGAGGTCGGGGCCTGCAGCTCCGTCTTGATTTTGGCCAGCAGCCGGAGGTACTCTCCGAAGCGCTCCCGAGGGGCGTCGAACCAGGGCGGCGTATCGCTCTGGTAGCAGTAGAGCAGGCGGTAGACGAAGAGCTTGTCGGAGAGGAACGTGCGCATGAAATTCTCACGGAAAATCAGAAACGTGTAGTCGAGCTCCTCTTCGTCGACGAGCCACTGCTGCTGCTCGTGGGGCGAGAGGAGCAGCACCATGCCGTCGTGCAGCTCGATGCGGCGTCCGCCGAGCAACAGCACGCCTCGGGCCCTGTGCAGGAAGAAGAACTCGAAGAAGTCGGTCCGGAAGAGCGGATTCTCGGTCAGTACGCCGCGGATCTCTTCGCTGCGGCCCGTATTGATGTAGAAGTCGACGCCGCACTGCGTCTTGCTGAACGGCACGGTGACCAGCCGTCGGGGATTTGTCGTTGTCTTCATCGCTCGCATCCGGTTTGTCCGAAGACAAAGATACGACATCATTTATCAAAATGGCATACATTACCCCCTTTCGGGCATAGTTTTGCGCAAAAAATCTTCGGACCTTTGCCGACGGAGGATCCGATACGGATTCGTCTGTGAAAAAACATCCGTCCATGAGTGTCTGCATCAAATCGTTGATCCGCAATCTGAATCTGGTAGTCGGCTGCACCGTTGGCTGCACTTACTGCTATGCCCGCAACAACTGCCGACGCTTCCACATGACCGACGATTTTTCCGTCCCGGAGTACATGCCCCGCAAGCTCCGCATTCTCGAAAGCCGCGACCCGCGGGTCTTTCTAATGACCGGCATGAGCGACTTCTCGGACTGGCGGCCCGAGTGGACGACGGAAGTTTTCGATCGCATGGCCCGTAATCCGCAGCACGCCTACCTCTTTCTGACCAAACGACCCGAACGGCTCGACCTGCAGACCGACGACGACAACGTCTGGATGGGTGTCACCGTGACGTGCGAGGCGGAGAAGGGACGTATCGCCACACTGCGCCAACACGCTAGGGCCCGTCACTACCACGTGACCTTCGAACCGCTGTTCGGGCCGATCGAAGGGCTCGACCTGACGGGCGTGGAGTGGATCGTCGTCGGCACCGAGACCGGACGACGCCGCGGCAAGGTCGATGCCCGGCCCGAATGGGTGAGGGGCATNTACCACGTGACCTTCGAACCGCTGTTCGGGCCGATCGAAGGGCTCGACCTGACGGGCGTGGAGTGGATCGTCGTCGGCACCGAGACCGGACGACGCCGCGGCAAGGTCGATGCCCGGCCCGAATGGGTGAGGGGCATCATCGCCCAGGCCCGGGCGCAGGGGGTGGCGGTCTTCATGAAGGAGGATCTGTTGCCGATCATGGGTGAGAGCGGCATGATACAGGAGTTACCCGAAGCATTCAAACAAAGAGTATGGAACAGGAACTGATTCGCGACATCGACGTGCAGAGCGTCATGACCCGTTCGTCGCTGCCCGTGGGCGGCTATTCGGTCAACCCCTACGTGGGGTGTCCCCACGCCTGCAAGTATTGCTACGCTTCGTTCATGAAGCGCTTCACGGGCCACACCGAACCGTGGGGCTCGTTTCTCGACGTCAAGCATTGGAAACCCGTCGGCGATCCGCACCGCTTCGACGGCCAGCGCATCGTCATCGGCTCGGTAACCGACGGCTACAACCCCTTCGAGGAGCAGTTCCGGCGCACGCGCCGACTGCTCGAGGAGCTGCGCGGCACGACGGCCGAGATTATGATTTGCACCAAGTCGGACCTTGTGCTGCGCGACCTGGAGCTGTTGCGCGAATTTCCGCGCGTGACGGTCTCGTGGTCGGTCAACACGCTCGATGAGACCTTCCGCGCCGACATGGACCGTGCGGTGAGCATCGAGCGGCGGCTCGAGGCCATGCGTCAGGTCTACGAGGCGGGCATCCGCACCGTCTGCTTCATATCGCCGATTTTCCCCGGCATCACCGACCCGAAGGCCATCATCGAACGGGTGCGGGAGTTTGCCGACCTCGTCTGGCTCGAGAATCTCAACCTGCGCGGGCAGTTCAAGGGGACCATCATGGCCTACATCCGGGAAAAGCACCCCGAGCTGGTGCCTTTATACGAGGATATCTACAACCGCCGCCGGACAGACTACTGGCAGGCGCTCGAGCGGGAGATGGCCGACTACGCCGCCGCCAACGGAATGCCCTACCGCGTCAACGACCTCCCCTACGGCCGTTCCGAGAAGGGGCATCCGGTCGTGGTCAACTACTTCTATCACGAAAAAATCCGCCGCACCAACCGGTAGCAGGCGGAAGCGACACACCCGGGCGAGGTGCGGCAAGACCGGAGGCTGAAGGCAGCCCCGGAACGGCAAGGTGGGCCCGGAACGTGAGGTAAGAACCGGAGCAGGATGCGGCAAGGCTGGCGGCAGGAGGTGTACCGAAACGGCGAGGCAAGAGCCGGAGCGGCAGGCCGCTCACCGGGTCGGAGCTGACCTTCTTAGGCAGGTCCTACCCGCGGCGGCCGTACTTGCGCTCGAAGAGGTCCGCATGGCTCTGCCCCCACGCAATCATGGCGTCGATGAGCGGCAGCAGCGAGGCCCCCAGCTCCGTGAGCGAGTACTCCGAGCGTGGAGGGAGCTCGGCATAGATGGTCTTGGCCACCAGCCCGTCCTCGACCAGCTCGCGGAGCTGGAGGTCGAGCACGCGGGGCGTCGCCTCGGGCAGCTGACGGTGGAGTTCGCTCGGCCGCAGCGGCCGGTGGCGCAGTTCGTCCAGAATGCAGGACTTCCACTTCGAATCGATAAGGCTCATGGTCAGCCGCAGCGGGCAGTCCAGGTCGACGGGAATCTTTCGTTCGTACATGGTGCGGATGGGTTTGGTCACACAAAGATAGGGATAACCCCCGAAAAGAGGGGTATACCGAAAAAATTTTCGGTACGTGAATCATTTTTCGGTACTTGCGCAGCCGCACGGCGCGTCGTAATTTTGCGGTTGAACGAAAAACCCCTAAAACACCAAGCGTATGAGAGCAAGCATCGAAGAGTACAAGGCCGTCGAGCAGGCGGCCATGAAGTTCGTCAGGAGCGTGGCCGAGGGCGACAGCACGCCGGCCCGCGAGCTGTTCATCGACGAGGCCGTGCTGTTCGGCTATCTGGACGGCCGTCTTGAGCACGGCAGCATCGAGCAGTTCTACCACAACGTCGACACGGTCGCTGCCGGGCAGGAGTTCCGGGCGCGCGTCGACGTCCTCGACGTCGAGGAGACGCTGGCCGTCGTCCGCGTGCTCGAGGAGCGGTGGGGCGGCCGCATCGACTTCACCGACTATCTGCTGATGATGAAGATGGATGGCCGGTGGCGCTGCGTCGCAAAGGCCTACAACCAGAATTCCGATACCATTAAAAAATAACAAGGGAGATACCACCATGAAGATTACGGTCATTACGGGCAGCCCCCGCCGCAAGGGCAACAGCTTTGCCATGACGGAGGCATTCATCCGGGCTGCGGAGCAGCGCGGCCACACCATCGAGCGGTTCGACGCCGCCTTTCTGAAGATTGGCGGCTGCCACGCCTGCATGACGTGCTACAAGACGGGCAAAGCCTGCTCGTTCGACGACGATTTCAACCGCATCGCGCCGGCCATTCTCGAGTCGGAGGCCGTCGTATTCACCATGCCGGTCTACTGGTACTCGATTCCGGCGCAAATCAAGGGGGTCATCGACCGCCTCTTCTCACTGGTGGTGGGCGGCAAGGCGTATGCTGGCAAGAAGTGCGCGCTGATTGCCTGCTGCGAAGAGGAGGAGATGACGGTGTTCGACGGCGTACGGGTACCCATGGAGCGCACGGCCGCCCTGCTCAAGTGGGAGATGGTCGGACAGGTGCTCATCCTCGGCGTGCTGAACGAGGGCGACATCGACCGCACGGAGGGCTGCCGGCAGGCTGCCGCTCTGGCAGAGCGCTTCTGAGCCACACGCCGCAGCCGCTCCGCTATCGCTGTAGAGGCGGGAAGGGCGTCGCGTTCCGGCCCCGCGCAACAGACGCAGCGGAGGTCGCCGCGCTTCGGCCTCGCACAACGGAGGCGGCGGAAGGCGTCGCACGACAACCCCATCGGGACAATCCCGGGCTTGTGAACGAGCCCGGGATTTTTTTGCCCCCGGCGCAGGCAGCGGAAGGACCGTCCGGCCGGAGCTCCGCGCGCCCCGGCGGTCCAGAAACGGGCGGATGACGGCGCGTCGCCTCGGCGGAGCATGGCCCGGCGCTCCCGCGGCAAAGGCGGCACCGGCCGCCGTTCAGACCGCCATACGGACCGTTCATCCCCCGAAAAGGCGAGTTCGGAGGATTCTCATCCCGGGGCCGCGGCGCCCGCGCTATTTTTGTACCGTTAAAAACTGTACAAAAAACTATCAATCTTCGCATACCATATTCCAATCCATCGTCCGCTTTGCGGTCACGAAAAAACTCTTCGTCGGATTGACCACCCTCTTCCTGCTGGCGGGAGGAATCTATTCGATGATGACGCTTCCGGTCGACGCCGTGCCGGACATCACCAACAACCGGGTGCAGATTGTGACCGTCTCCCCCACGCTCGCTCCGCAGGAGGTCGAGCAGCTCATCACCTTCCCCATCGAGGTGGCGATGAGCAACATCATGAACGTCCAGGAGATTCGCTCCGTGTCGCGCTTCGGTCTGTCGGTCGTCACGGTGGTCTTCAAGGAGAGCGTGCCGATTCTCGACGCCCGGCAGCTCATCAACGAACAGATACAGACCGTCGCCGGAGAGATTCCCTCCGAGCTGGGCACCCCCGAGATGATGCCCATCACCACGGGTCTGGGCGAAATCTACCAGTATACGCTCGACGTCGAGCCGGGCTACGAGAAGCGCTACGACGCCATGGAGCTGCGCACCATCCAGGACTGGATTGTCAAGCGGCAGCTGTCGGGCATCCCGGGAATCGTCGAAATCAACAGTTTCGGAGGCTACCTCAAGCAGTATGAGGTGGCCGTCGACCCCGACGCTCTCTACTCGCTCAACATCACCATCGGCGACGTCTTCGAGGCGCTGAGCCGCAACAACGAGAACACGGGCGGCAGCTATATCGAGAAGATTAACCGCGCCTACTACATCCGCTCCGAGGGTATGATTTCGTCGCTCGACGACATCCGCCGCATCGTGGTGGCCAACCGCGGCGGCATCCCGATTCACGTGAGCGACGTGGGCACCGTGAAGTTCGGCTCGGCCAAGCGCTTCGGCGCCATGACGCGCGACGGCAAGGGCGAGTGCGTCGGCGGCATCGCCATGATGCTCAAGGGGGCCAACGCCAACGTGGTCACCCGCGAGCTGGAGTCGCGCGTGGAGAAAATCCAGAAGATGCTGCCCGAAGGGGTCACCATCAACCCCTATCTGAACCGCTCGGAGCTGGTCAACCGCAACATCTCGACCGTGATTCGCAACCTCATCGAGGGGGCCATCATCGTCTTCATCGTGCTGATGCTCTTCCTGGGCAACGTCCGCGCCGGCCTGATTGTCGCCTCGGTCATCCCGCTGGCGATGCTCTTCGCCTTCATCCTCATGCGCATATTCGGCGTCTCGGCCAACCTGATGAGTCTGGGCGCCATCGACTTCGGCATCGTCGTCGACGGCTCCATCGTCATCGTCGAGGGAATCCTCGCCCACCTCTTCGTGCGGCAGAACCTCGGCCGCACGCTCTCCCGCCGCGAGATGGACGAGCAAATCATCGCCGGTGCCGGCAACGTGGTCCGCTCGGCCACCTTCGCCGTCATCATCATCCTCATCGTCTTCTTCCCGATTCTCACGCTGACGGGCATCGAGGGCAAGTACTTCACCCCGATGGCCAAGACGCTCGTATTCTGCATCATCGGAGCGCTGCTGCTCTCGCTGACCTACGTGCCGATGATGTCGTCGCTCGTACTGCGGCGCCGCATCAGCGACCGTCCGACCTTCGCCGACCGCTTCTTCGCCTGGCTCAACCGCATCTACCAGCGCTGCCTGGCCTTCTGCCTGCGCTTCAGCTGGGGGACCGTCGCCGTGGCCGTGGCGGCCTTCATCGGCAGCCTCATGCTCTTCACGCGGCTCGGTGCGGAGTTCATCCCCACGCTCGACGAGGGTGACTTCGCCATGCAGATGACCCTGCCGGCCGGAAGCTCGCTCACGCGCAGCATCGCCGTCTCGGAGCAGGCCGAGAAGATTCTGATGGAGAACTTCCCCGAAATCAAGCATGTCGTGGCCAAAATCGGTACGGCCGAGGTGCCGACCGACCCCATGGCCGTCGAGGATGCCGACGTGATGATTGTCATGAAGCCCTTCGAGGAGTGGACCAGCGCCTCGTCGCGCGCCGAACTGGTCGAGAAGATGAAGGCGGCGCTCGATACGATTCCCGACGTGGAGTTCAACTTCAGCCAGCCCATCCAGCTGCGCTTCAACGAGCTGATGACGGGCGCCAAGGCCGACATCGCCATCAAGCTCTACGGCGAGGACATGGCCGAGCTCTACGACAAGGCGCGCGAGGCGGCCCGCTACGTCGAGCAGGTGCCCGGAGCTTCGGACGTGCTGGTCGAGCAGGCGATGGGTCTGCCGCAGCTCGTAGTGAAGTACAACCGTGCCAAGATTGCCCGCTACGGCATCAACATCGAGGAGCTCAACAGCATCATCCGCTCGGCCTACGCCGGCGAGACGGCCGGTACGGTCTTCGAGAACGAGCGCCGCTTCGACCTGGTCGTACGCCTCGACCAGCGCAAGGTGGCCGACCTGAACCTCGACCGGCTCTTCATCCGCACCTCCGAGGGGGTTCAGATTCCGGTGAGCGAGGTGGCCACCATCGACCTGGTGAACGGCCCGCTGCAGATTAACCGCGACGCCACCAAGCGGCGCGTGGTCATCGGCGTGAACGTCCGCGACGCCGACATCCAGCAGGTCGTCGAGTCCATCCGCCAGACGCTCGAACAGCACGTCACGCTCAAGCCGGGCTACTACTTCGAGTACGGCGGTCAGTTCGAGAACCTCCAGAACGCCATCCGCACGCTGCTGGTCGTGATTCCCGTGGCGCTGATGCTCATCCTGCTGCTGCTCTTCTTCGCCTTCAAGAGCGTGACCTACTCGCTGGTGGTCTTCTCGACGGTTCCGCTCTCGATTATCGGCGGCATTCTGGCGCTGTGGCTGCGCGGCCTGCCCTTCAGCATCTCGGCCGGCGTGGGCTTCATCGCGCTCTTCGGTGTAGCTGTATTAAACGGTATTCTGATGATAAACCACTTCAATGCTCTGAGAGAGAGCACCACACATCGTCTCTCGACCGGCCGCGTCATCGCCCGCGGCACGCAGCACCTGCTGCGCCCCGTCTTCCTGACCGGACTGGTCGCCTCGCTGGGCTTCGTGCCCATGGCCGTCGCCACCTCGGCCGGGGCCGAAGTGCAGCGCCCGCTGGCAACGGTCGTCATCGGCGGACTCTTCGTCTCGACGCTGCTCACGCTCTTCGTCGTCCCGGTATTCTACAGGCTGGTGGGCTCGGCTCCGCTGCTGCTGCGCCGTCCCCTGCTGCGCCGCCTGCTTCCCGTGCTGATGCTCCCCGCACTGATGCTGCTGCCGCTCGAAGGACACAGCCAGCAGCGCGTGACGCTCGACGAGGCGGTTGCGATGGCCCTCGAAAACCATCCCCGCCTCAAGTCGGCCGACGCGGCCGTCGAACGGACCCGCGCCATGCGCGGCGAGTCGTGGGAGCTGGCCCCGACGACGGTCGACTACTCCTTCGGACAGCTCAACGGCACGGAGCGCAACGACCGTGAAATCAGCATCACGCAGTCGTTCGGCTCGCTGCTCACCCCCTTCTACAAGAATGCGCTCGTGCGGCGCGAGGTTGTCGCCGAGGTCAAGCGCGCCTGGTCCTACTACCTCTACACGCAGGAGCTCTGCCGCCTCTACGCCGACCAGAATGCGCTGGCCGCCGAGCTCTCGCGCACGAGCGAGCTGCGCTACCAGCAGGGCGACATCACCCGCCTCGAGCAGAGCATGACCGCGACGATGGCCGCCGAGATGCGCAACCGTCTCTTCCAGGCGCAGGAGGAGCAGAAGGTCGCCGCCGCACGGCTCCAGTGGGCCTGCTATGCCGATGCGCCGCTCATGCCCTCCGACACGCTGCTGACCCGCTTCGATGCGCCGAAGGAGATTTCGGCCGACCTGCAGCGCAGCTACTTCCAGTCGCAGGTGCGCGAGGCCGAGGCCCGCACGCGGGTCGAGAAGAGCCGCTTCTTCCCCGAGCTCTCGTTCGGATACCAGCGGCAAAACATCCTCCCCGACAAGGGGCTGAACGCCTACGTCATCGGCGCCTCGTTCCCCACCTTCTTCAACACCCGCCACAGCCGCATCCGCCAGGCCAAGGCCGACGCCTACATCGCCCGCAACGATGCGGCGCTCAACCTGCGCAACGTCGACAACCGCATCACCGAGCTGCAGGCCAACCTGCGCCGCTACGAGGAGAGCCTGCGCTACTACGTCGAATCGGCGCTTCCCGAGGCCGAGACGCTCGTGCGCGCCGCCCGGCTGCAGCTGGCCAACAGCGAGACGACCATCGCCGAATACATCATGAGCCTCAATACGGCGCTCGAAATCCGCCGCGGCTACATCGAGACGCTCAACCAGTACAACATCACCGCACTCGAATACGAACTCTACCGATAAACACATCCAGTCATGAAAAAGATACTTCTTCCCATCGCGGCGCTTCTCTGCGCCTGCTCGTCGGCTCCGACCGCACCGGCCTCGACGGCTGCATCCGAAGCCGCCGCCACCGACAGCATCGCGGCCGCCCCGGCCGAAGAGCCCGCCTCCGAGGTCGACGCCGCATCGGGCGCCACGTCGGTGCCCAACGAACCCACCTTCAACGGCATTCTGGTCCTCCCGCCCCAGAGCCGCGCCACGGTGACGCTGACCATGGGCGGGTCGATTCGCTCCACCACGCTGCTGCCCGGCGCCTACGTCAAGCAGGGCACCGTGCTGGCGACGCTCGAGAATCCCGAGTTCATCGCCCTGCAGCAGTCCTACCTCGACAGCCATGCGCAGTATGAGTTTCTGCGCACCGAGTTCCTGCGCCAGCAGACCCTCGCGCGCGAGGAGGCCTCGTCGCAGAAGCACTTCCAGCAGAGCAAGGCCGAGTACCTCTCGATGCGGAGCCGCATGGATGCCGCCGCAGCCCAGCTCGCACTGCTGGGCGTCGACACGACGCGCCTGCTCGCCGGGGGCATCATCCCCTACCTCGACATCAAGGCCCCCATCAGCGGCTATGCGGCCGACGTGAAGATGAACATCGGCCGCCACTTCGACGTCGGCGAGCCGCTCTGCGAGATTGTCAACAAGAGCGACATGATGCTGCGTCTGACCGCCTACGAGAAGGACCTCGCCAACCTGCGGGCGGGCGACCGGGTCGAGTTCCGCGTCAACGGCATCGAGGGGGAGACCTTCCACGGGGTCATCACCATGGTCGGCCAGCAGGTCAACAACGAGAACCGCTCGATTGACGTCTACGTCCGCATCGAGGGGCAGAATCTGCAATTCCGCCCGGGAATGTACGCCATGGCGCGCATCGCGCGGAAATAATGCTATTTTTGCACCATGAAAGCCTCCGTTCCGTTCAAGAACCGCTATCTGCTCTCCACGCTCCTGGTCTCGGCCGTGGTGGCCGTGCTGATACACTTTCCCGAGGTGCTGTCGCTCTCGGACAGCTTCGAACGCGAGCAGCTCTTCACGGGGATGGAGCCCAAGGATGTCTTCAACGAGATACTCTTCACCTTCATCTCGCTGCTGCTGCTCTTCGGCTTCAATGCGCTCATCTTCCACTTCAATTCGCCGCTGGTGCGGGTGACCGGGTGGAAGATGGTGCTCTCGTTCCTGCTGACGTGGGCGGCGAGCAACCTTCTGGGGCAGCTCTTCGTCTGGCTCCACCACCAGTTCGACATCCCGGCCATCGACGCCATGGTGCACCACTACCTGCACCCGCTGCGCGACTTCATCATGTCGAGCATCGTCTCGGGCAGCAACTACATCTTCCACCTCATCGTGCGGCAGCAGCGCATCGTCGTCGAGAACGAGGAGCTGCGCACCGAGAGCCTGCGCCACCAGTTCGAGTCGCTCAAGGAGCAGCTCAACCCCCACATGCTCTTCAACTCGCTCAACACGCTCCAGTCGCTGATTCGCGAGTCGCCCGCCCGGGCGCTCGACTACACGCAGGAGCTCTCGCGCGTGCTGCGCTACACGCTCCAGGACAACGACCGGCAGAGCGTGACGCTGGACGAGGAGATGCAGTTCGCCGAGGCCTACATCTACCTGATGAAGATGCGCTACGAGGAGAATCTGCGCTTCGAGGTGGAGATTGACGAGTCCACAAGGGGGATGCTGCTGCCGCCCATGTCGGTGCAGCTGCTCGTCGAGAACGCCATCAAGCACAACGAAATCAGCAACCGCAATCCGCTCACCATCACCATCCGCACCGAGGGCCGGACGCTGCTCGTCGAGAACCGCATCCAGCCCAAGCGGCAGGCTCCGGCCGGCCCCGGCATCGGGCTCGACAATCTGGCCAAGCGTTATCTGCTGCTCTGGCAGAAGGAGATAGGGATTACGGCCGACCGGGGGCTCTTCTGCGTAAGGCTTCCCCTGCAACAACCCGACAAGAACCATGAAAGCGTTAATCATTGAGGATGAAAAGGCGGCCGTGCGCAACCTGCAGGCCCTTCTGAAGGAGGTCGCTCCCAGCACCGAGGTCATCGACACGCTGGACAGCGTCACGGAGAGCGTCGCCTGGTTCGAGAGCCACGCGGCGCCCGACGTCGTCTTCATGGACATCCATCTGGCCGACGGCTCGGCCTTCGAGATTTTCGAACACGTGCGCATCGCCAGCCCCGTCATCTTCACCACGGCCTACGACGAGTATGCGCTGCGGGCCTTCAAGGTCAACAGCATCGACTACCTGCTCAAGCCCATCGGCGCGGCCGACCTCCGACGGGCGCTCGACAAGCTGGAGACGCTGCACGGCGCAGCCGGTGCCGGCGCATCGGCCGCATCGGGCGAGTCGCTTGCCGAACTTATCCGCGGCCTGCAGCGGCAGGGCCACTACAAGAGCCACTTCCTGATTCCCTGCAAGGGGGACAAGCTGCTGCCGCTGGCCGTCGAGCAGGTGCAGTACTTCTGCATCGCCGACGGGGTGACGAAGGCCGTCGTAAGCGACCGCGAGCGCTACGTGCTTCCCAACACGCTCGACGAGCTGACCGACAGCCTCGACCCGGCGCGCTTCTTCCGCGTCAACCGGCAGTACCTCATCTCGCGCGGCGCCGTGCAGGACATCGACCTGTGGTTCAACAACCGGCTGGCCATCAACCTCAAGGTGCCGACCGACGGCAAGATTCTGGTCAGCAAGCTCCGCGTCAACGACTTCAAGAACTGGTTCTCGGGCTCGTGACGGCGCCCGGCGCAGGCGGAAAACGGCCCCTGTCGCTCCGTCGCACAACACCGCCCCGCTACCCTGCCATCCAGCAGCCCCGTTCCCTCTACCCCGCGGCCACGCCACGCAATAACCTGAGCCGCCCGGCAGGCCCTCCCCGCAGCCGGCAAAACGTCGGGCAACACGCAACGAAACGCCCCGTGACGAGTATCCGTCACGGGGCGTTTCATTCGATGCGCCGGGAGGGGGCTACATCCGGTTGGTGAGGTCCTTGACCAGCTCACCGTCGAAGAGGTGCAGCACGCGGTGGGCAAAGGTCGAGTCGTACTGCGAGTGGGTTACCATGATGACGGTCGTACCTTCGCGGTTCAGCTCCGAGAGGAGCTCCATCACCTCGCGGCCGTTCTTCGAGTCGAGGTTACCGGTGGGCTCGTCGGCCAGAATCAGCTTGGGGTTCGAGACCAGGGCGCGGGCAATGGCCACGCGCTGCTGCTGACCGCCGGAGAGCTGCTGCGGGAAGTGCTCGGCGCGGTGCGAGATGTTCATGCGGCTCAGCATCTCGTTGACGCGGCGCTTGCGCTCCGAGGCCTTCACGCGCAGATAAATCAGCGGCAGCTCGACGTTCTCGAAGACGTTCAGCTCATCGATGAGGTTGAACGACTGGAAGACGAAGCCGATGTTGCCCTTGCGGTAGCGCGTGCGCTCCTTCTCGCGCAGCGTCGCCACCTCACGGCCCAGGAGCTGGTAGCTGCCCGAGGTGGGGTTGTCGAGCAGCCCCAGGATGTTGAGCAGCGTCGACTTGCCGCAGCCCGAGGGGCCCATGATGGCGACAAACTCGCCTTCGTTGACTTCGAACGACACGCCGTTCAGGGCGATGGTCTCAATCTCTTCGGTTCGGAAAATCTTGTGGAGATTCTCCACTTTCAACATAGCCATAACAGATATTTTTTAGTTTAGTTAAGTTTTACGATTTCGGGGTTTGTATTCCGCCTATTCGGACTTGACCGATTCGGCGGGGTTCTCGTTGGCCGTACGCCACGAGCAGAAGGTCACCGTGGCAGCCGTAACGAGGAGCACCGCGGCGAGCGCCGCCACGGGAATCCACACCGTGAAGGGGGCGCGGTAGGCGAACGAGGCCATCCAGCGGTTGACAATCCAGAGGCTCAGCGGCAGGGCGATGACGAAGCAGATGACGACCATCCAGAGGTAGCGGCGGTTGAAGAGGCGGAGCACCTCGCCTGTGGTGGCCCCCATCACCTTGCGCACGGCCACCTCGCGGCGGCGGTACTGCGTCTCGAACAGCACGATGCCGAAGACACCCATCAGGGCGATGACCACGGCCAGCACCGTGAAGAGCCCGACGACCGTCGCCAGACGCCGCTCCTTCGCATATTCGAAGCCCAGCTCCTCCTCGAAGGTACGAATCTCGATATCGCCCGGCGTCAGATGCGGGTCGGCCTCGGCGATGCACTGCCGCATGTAGTCGGCCACCTCCGCGACGTTGGCCTCGGGACGGTAGCGCAGGTAGAGGACCCGCGATGAGCGCTGCGACCACTTATCGGGAACGACATAGAAGACGAAGGGGATGATGCTGTACTGCATCGGCCGGAAGTTGAAGTCGGCGCAGACACCCACGAGCGGGTCCGTATCCAGGAATCCGCCGATTACGTCGTTCAGCTCGAGTTTGTATTCGTCGCGGGCCGTCTCGTTGCAAATCAGCATGCCGGTCTCCTTGTGCTCGTCCGATTCGAGGAAATCGCGGCCGTCGACAATGGGGATACCCATCATCTTGAGGAAGTTCCACCGCACGATATAGGCCTGCAGGGCGATAGCTTCATCCTTGTACCGGCGGCCCCAACCCATGCGGCTTACATTCACCAACTGTCCTTCAGCCGCCGTGACGTCGACCACGCGCGGGTCGGCCAGCAGCCGGCTACGCAGGGCATCATAGCCCTGTGCCGCCTTTCCGGAGAGCTGTGCAGCCATCAGGTTGCGGCGGTCGAAGCCCATATCCTGATGCAGCATGAAGTTGTGCTGGCGGAGGATGAATCCCGTGGCGATGATGAGCCCCATCGAGATGGTGAACTGGAAGCCCAGCAGCAGCGTGCGCAGCCGCCGGCCGCCGGCCGTACCGGAGAACGACCCCTTGACCACCATGGCGGGCGGGAACGAGGTGATGTACCATGCCGGATAGAGGCTCGCCACAAGGGCCATGACCACCGCCACGGCGAGCAGGATGCCGATGACCGGGAGGTTCTGCGCCACGCTCAGCGATGCGGAGATGTAGCTGGCCAGCTCGGTGCCCTGGATGGCGAAGGAGAGGTACCAGGCCAGCAGCAGGGCGATGAGGACCAGCCCCACGGCCTCGAAGACGAAGCTGAAGCGCAGCGAGGAGTTCGGGGCGCCGAAGACCTTGAAGGTGTTGACCGTACGGATACGGACGGGCACCAGCGCCAGGAAGAAGTTGACGAAGTTGATGAAGGCCAGCGCAATGACCAGCAGGGCGATGCCCAGCAGCGTGTAGGTCGTCACGAGCGACCCCTGCGCGCACGGCACGCGGCTGTCGGGCTCGAAGTAGAGGTCGCGGATGCACGACAGACGGACGGGGGCCGTGTCGAGATGCCCATCCTCGTTTGCCGCGCTGGGATTCATCTCGATGAAGAATTTTTCCCATCCATCGGCTATCGCTCCGGGGTCGGCTCCGGGCTGGAGCCGGACGTAGTAGTTATAGCTCCACTCCGAAGGGTCGTCGAGCGACTTATCGCCCAAATCCATGGCCATGTGGCACTTGCTCATCAACGAGTTCTGGGGAAAATCCTCGAAGATGGCCACCACCTCGCGGGCGTTCTCGGCCGAAGGCTGGTCGATGTCGCACCAGAGCATGTCGCCGACACCGACACCGAGCTGTTCGGCCGTCGAGCGCGAGATGATGACGCTCTGCGCCCGTTTCAGCTCGTGAACATCGCCCGCGACGGGCTTAAAGTCGAAGATGTCGAGCAACGGCAGCGAGATGGAGCCCGCATAGATGTTGTTGAAGCGGTCATACCCCATCTTCGAAGCATTCTCGCGCAGCACGGTCATGGGGCCGAAGCCGCCCCAGGAGCAGCCGCCGGCCTCGATGGCCGAGGTCGAGGAGATGAGCCGCTCGGAGAGAGGCCTGCTGAGCCATGCCTGCCACCTGCCCGGAGTGTACCAGTCGGTGGTTTCAATCAGATAGATGCGCTCCGAATCGGGAAGCGTGCGGTTGTAGGTGAGCTCCCAGCGCACCTGCGCCAGAATGATGTAGCAGGCCGTAAAGGCGAGCGTCAGACCCACGATGTTGAGCAGCGACGAAGCCTTGTAGCGCCGCAACGTGGTGAGGAAGTTTCTCAATGCGATTTTCATATACAGCGGTATTTTGATTATTCAGTTTTCACGCAGTCGGCGGGATTCTCGTTGGCCGTGCGCCACGAGCAGAAGGTGACGGTGGCAACCGTGACGGCAAGCACCACGACATAGGCCGCGGCGAAGAGCCACCAGTGCAGCGGCACGCGGTAGGCAAACGCACCCAGCCAGCGGTCGACGGCCCAGTAGCCCACCGGCGCGGCGATGAGGAAGCAGACCGTAACGAGCAGGACGTAGCGGCGGTTGAAGAGGCGGAGCACCTCCTGCGTGGTGGCGCCCATCACCTTGCGGATGGCCACCTCGCGGCGGCGGTGCTGCGTCTCGAAGAGCACGATGCCGAAGACACCCATCAGGGCGATGACGACGGCCAGCACCGTGAAGAGCCCCACGATGGTCGTAATGCGCCGCTCGCGGGCGTACTGGGCATTGATATCCTCGTCCAGGAAGCGAATCTCGAGCGGTTCGCAATCGGGGTCGAGACGTTCGACGCACCTCCGGATATGGTCGCAGACCGCCTCGAAATCGGCTCCGGCGGCCATGCGCACAAAGAAATACTTCATGTCGCCCGGGATGGTCACGAAGGCGAACGGTGCGACGGGATACTGCAGCGGCCGGAAGTGGAAATCGGGACAGATGCCGACCACATTGCCGTCGTCGAGCCGGAATCCGAGCCCGGCCCCCTTGCGGGCGAGCAGGTCGTTGACGATGTAGTGCAGCGTCGTGTCGCGGTCGTATCCGGGCTTGAAGTCTTCGCCGGCGATGACCGGAATGCCCAGCACGTCGAGGAAGTTGCTGCGCACCGGACGCACGTGAATCATCACCTCTTCGCTGGCGACCTCCCGTCCCCAGAGTGAGAGGTTTCCGGCGACGAGCGGGCCCTGGCCCGCGGTAACGCCGACAATCTGCGGATTCTGCTCGAGGGCCGAGGCAAACTCTTCGAAGCGGTCGGCACGGACCAGTCGCTGCGAAGCGGTCCGGAAGGTCAACACCCGCTCGTGGTTGAATCCCAGGTCGTAGCGGCGGACGTAACGCTGCTGCAGGAGCGTAAAGGCCGAGAAGACAATCAGCGCGATGGAGATGGTGAACTGCACGCCGAGCAGCGCCGTGCGGAAGCGGCGTCCGGCCGTCGAACCGACGAACGACCCTTTGGCGGCCATCGCCGGGTTGAACGAGGTGATGTACCACGCCGGGAAGCTGCCGGCGACGAGCGCCGCAACGAGCGAGATGCCCAGCGAGATGGCCAGCACCGGGAGGTTGTCGCCCAGAGCGAGCGAGCTGCTGACATACGACGCGAACTCGGAGCCCTTCAGCGCCACGGCGACATACCAGGCGCAGAGCTGAGCGATGAGGACGAATCCGAGGGCCTCGAACAGAAAGCTGAAGCGCAGCGAGCGGGTCGGGGCGCCGAAGACCTTGAAGATGTTGACCGCCCGCAGCCGCACGGGGACGAGGGCGAAGAAGAAGTTGACGAAGTTAATCAGCGCAATGAGGATGACGAGCACCGCCACGCTCAGCAGCGCGTAGGTCAGCGTCGTGGAGCCGCCGGGGAAGGTGCCCATGCCGTCGAAGACCCGACGGTCGAAATAGATTCCATCGAGCGGCACGAGCAGGCAGTCGCACGGGTCCTCCATCTCCTCCTCGGTCAGCTCCTCGCCCCAGATGGGGGCCATGCGCTCCATGTAGTCGCGGTAGTTCTTCCGGTGAATCTGCTCCCAGCGGCGGGCCAGGACGTCGGGGTCGGCCCCCGCATGCAGGCGGACGAAGTAGCAGTCGTTCCAGTAGGAGGGGGTCATGTCCCGGTCGCCGACATCGGTCACGGCGACGATGTGCGCGAAGGAGCTGTTCGTGGGGAAATCCTCGTAGAGGGCCACCACCTCGTGCTGCGTATCGACACGTTTCTCCTCTTGGTCGCCGAGCCAGAGGATGTCGCCTGCATGCACGCCGAGCCGCGCGGCCTGCGAGCGCGAGAGGGCGATGCTGTTGGGCTGACTGAGCGCTGCGAGATTCCCCTCGACGGTGCGCAGCCCCACGGTCTCGAGAAAACCCTTCGAGACGGTGTTGAGCGACATCCGGAAACGGAGGAACTCGCCGTG
Source organism: Alistipes sp. Marseille-P5061 (assembly GCF_900290115.1). Classification (GTDB taxonomy): domain Bacteria; phylum Bacteroidota; class Bacteroidia; order Bacteroidales; family Rikenellaceae; genus Alistipes; species Alistipes excrementigallinarum. The sequence continues at coordinate 175,377 of NZ_LT985748.1, read as the reverse complement.
GCGCTTTACCCACACGGGTTGGTCCCAGCGCCAGGGGCGAATGCAGCCGCCGGCCTCAATCTCGGGTGAGCCGGCGATGAGCTGTTCGCCGTCGGGACGTGTCGAGCAGATTGAGTATCCCGTTTCGTCGAACGGCGAGCGGGGGGCCACCAGATAGATGCGTTCGGCCTCGGGGATGGCGCGGTTGAAGGTGAGCTCCCAGCGCACCTGCACCAGAATGACGTAGAAGGCCGTGAAGACCATCGTCAGCCCGACGATGTTGAGCAGCGACGAAGCCTTGTAGCGCCGCAGCGTGGTGAGGAAGTTATGAAGGGCGATTTTCATGGAAAACGGGTTCAATCAGTTCTTGAGCGATTCGACGGGGTCGGCATCGGCGGCGCGACGGCTCTGCCATCCAACCGAAAACAGCGCCACAACCGCAGCAAAAAGGCCGGCGGCGAGGAAAATCCATGGCGAGAGGGCGATGCGCACGCTGTACTCCTCCAGCCAGCGCCGGAGCCCCCAGACGGCAATTGGCACGGCGATGACGAAGGCCACGCCCACGAGCGCCATGAAGCTGCGCACCAGACGCGTGAGCATCTCACGGCGCGAGGCCCCGAAGACGCGGCGCACGGCAATCTCCTGCCGTTTCTGCTGGATGTAGTAGGCCGCCATGGCGAAAAGCCCCAGCGAGGAGATGAGCAGCGCCACGAGGGTGAAAATTCCGACAATGTGCAGCAGGCGCCGCTGTGCCGCGAAGTCGTCGGCAATCTCATCGGTGACGTAACGCCCCGTGAAGGTGGCGCCGTCGGTCGTCCGCTGGAAGAGCTCCTCGACGGCCCGGTAGGCTGCGGCGTGGTCCCCGTGTGTCTTCACGAGGATGTTCCAGGGCTGGAAGTCGTCGGGGTTCTTCACCACGCGCAGCAGCACCGAGGTCGGGGCATCGAGCGCCGAACCGACCTGAAAGTCGCGGTAGATGCCCGCAATGACAATCGGTTGGGAGAGGTTCTCACCCACCTTGAATTCGGGTGCATCCTCCGCGATGCCCAGTTCGCGCAGGGCGTACTGGTTGATGTACCAGACATTCGAGGCCCAGAAATCCCGCGACGCGGCACTTCCGTCCGCATCGGCCACGTGGTTGTCGCGCAGCCGTTCGAGCCCCAGCATGCGGAAGTAGGTCGAGTCGCCGATAAAGACCTGGAACGAGACCATCCGGTCGGGGCCATACAGGACGGTGTTGTTGTTGCCGCGGTCGTGGGGCGTGCCGCATCCGAGGCCGACGGCCTCGACCTCGGGCAGCGAGCGCAGTTCGTCGCAGAAATGACGCATCGCACTCCGGTCGGGAAAGATGCTGGTTTCAATATCGAGGATATCGTGCGTTTCGTATCCGAGCGGGGCGTTGACCAGATGGCGAATCTGGAGTCCGATGGTGATTGAGACGGCGAGCAGGACAATCGTAATGACGTTCTGCAGGGCGATGAGCACCCGTCCGTAAACCGTCTTGGCATGACGGCGGAAGGTGCCGCGTACGATGTCGATGGGCTGATAGCGCGCCACGAGCAGTGCCGGCACCAGTCCCGAGATTACGCCCAGCACGACAACGGCCAGCAGGCACCAGCCTGCAACCGGCACCGAGAAGTCGTTCCAGACGGCGACCTTCGTGCCGAGGAGTTGCGAGGCCCACGGCACGAACAGCTCCGCGATGCTCGAGGCGAAGAGCAGCGCCGCGGCGCAGAAGAGCGTCGATTCGAGCATCCACTTGAAGAAGATGTCTCCGCGCGAGGCGCCGAGTAGCCGCCGGGCCGCCATCTCGCGGGCCCGGAATCCGGCCTGCGCCACCGTGAGGTTGATGTAGTTCATCACGGCGAAGACGAGCACCACGAGCCCCACACCCAGCAGGATGTAGAGGAACGACCGGCTGCCGTGAGCCAGTCGGTAGGTGTTGTTGGTCGGCTCGAAATAGAGTTGGCGCAGCGGGATGAGCCGCACCTGCTGGACGACATTGCCTATATAGGGCCAATAAATCTCCTTGAAGAAGGCGAGCATGTCGGGAACCTTGGCCTGCAGGTTGGCCCCCTTGCGGGCGAGCAGGAACGTAACGCCGGCCCCGCTGTTGGACATGCGTTCGTCGTTGGCCGCATTGGTCTCGGTGATGCGCTCGGCCCGCATGACGATGTCGGCCGCAGGAATCGTCGAGCGCTCGATGTCGCGCATGACGCCGCTGACGACATAGACGCGCTCGTCGTTGTCCACGCGGAGCGTCTGACCCAGCGGGTTGAACGTCCCGAAGACCTTGCGGGCGAACGACTCCGAGAGGACGACGTTCTCGCGGGCGGCAAGCGCCTCTTCACGCGAACCCTCGAGCAGCGTGAAGTCGAACATCCGGAAGAAGGTCGTGTCGGCATGGAGCACCGAGGCGAGGAACTTCTGCCGGCCAATCTCCACGGGGGTCGTACCCGCATCCGCACCCTCGCAAATGGCCACCACGGCACAGGTCGATTCAATCTCGGGATAGCGGTCGCGCAGATACTTCTGGAGGTAGTAGCCGCTGGCGACCGACTCCTCGGAGCAGACGGCATAGATGCGGTCGGCCTTGGTCTGGTAGCTGTCGACCGTGAGCTGGCGGGCCGTGTAGTCGGCCACAAGCAGCACGAAGGCCAGCGCCAGAGCCAGTCCGATGAAGTTGACGGCCGTGTAGAGGCGGTTGCGGCTCAGAAAGGTGAGCCACGAGCGGATATCGAGTTGGCGGAACATCTGCAACAACGATTATTATTTGTTGAGAATCAGCACGTCGTTGTCACCGTAGTTCTCGTAGCCCGAGACGATGACCCGCTCGCCCGGCTCCAGCCCTTCGAGCACCTCGTAGTACTGCGGGTTCTGACGTCCGATGCGAATCTGACGCTTGTAGGCACGGTCGCCCTCGGGGGCCAGCACGTAAATCCAGGCGCCGCCCGTCGACTGGTAGAACGAGCCGCGGGGGATGATGACCGCATCGGTCGGCTGTCCCAGCTCGAGGTGCAGGTAGTAGGTTTGGCCGCTGCGGATGTTGCGCGGATGGGCCCCCACGAAGGTGAAGTCGGCGCGGAACTGACCGTTGCGCACCTCGGGATAGACCTTCCTCAGACGCATCGTGAAGGCGGTGTCCTGCCGCTCGAAGGTGGCATCGAGCCCTGCACGCACGCGGTCGATATAGCTCTCGTCAATCTGCGCCTCGACCTTGTAGTCCGACAGGTCGTTCACCTGGCCGATTTTCTGTCCCGAGGTGACCGACTGTCCCAGCACGACGTCGAGCAGCCCCACTTCGCCGTCAATCGGCGACTTGACCTGCAGGTTGCCGATGCGCTGGCGGATGAGCTCCATGTTGCGCTTCATGTTGGCCAGGTTGTCCTCCATCTGCTCAATCTGCACCGTGCGGTAGAGCGAGTCCTGCACCTGCCGCTCGATGTTCAGCTCGCGCTTCTTGGCGGCCAGCTCGTAGTCCTCCTTCGACTGGAGCCAATCCTCGCGGGCTATGAGGTTGTTGCGGTAGAGCTCCTCGTTCTGCTGCCAGGTGCGGCGCTTGCGCTCGACGTCGAGGTCCAGCTGCACCTTGTCGAGCCGCAGGTCGAGCTTCTGCTGCTCCATCGATATGAGCGTGTTGCGCAGGATGTTCTGCTTCTCGGCCAGCTCGGCCTCGCTGTTGAGAATCTCGAGCGTGAGCGACGTGTTGCTCAGCTCCACGAGCACGTCGCCCTTGTGGACCGAGGCACCCTCCTCGACCACGAGCCGCTCGACGACGCCCGCCTCGAGGGGACTCAACTGCACGGTCGTGATGGGCTGCACCTGCCCCGTGACGCGGATGTAGTCGTTGAACTCGCCGCGGGCGACCTCGCCCACCGAGATGGTGCGGGCGTCGATGCGCAGCCTCGAAGAGTTGCCGCGCACGAGCAGCCAGACGACGAAGATGAGGAGCACGGCTCCTGCGAGATAGGGAATGCCCCGTTTGGTGAAGAGGGCACGCAGCCCCTTTTTCTTTTCAATGCGAATATCCATGGTGTGTATCGGTTTTTTCAATTTGTGGGATTCGGGTTATCGGATGAGCGGCTCGCCGTTGTAGTAGGCTACCAACCGCACCTTGATGATGTACTGCAACCGGGCGCGCAGCCGCTCGGAACGGGCCTGGAGCAGCTTGTCGGCCGCCGTCTGCAGGTCGAGAGCCGAGACCATGCCGCGCTCGTACTTGCCCGCAACGGCCTCGTAGGCCAGCCGCGCGGCGTCGCTCTTCTTCGAGGCCTGGACGAACTCCTTGCCGTAGCCCAGCATCTGCTGGTAGGCCTGCGCCACCTCGCTCTGGAGCGTGCGGAGGGTCTCCGTGCGGGTCTGCTGGGCGATGCGCCAGTTGTTGCGGGCGCGGTTGCGCGCCGTGCGGCGCGAGAGCCCTCCGAAGATAGGGATGTTCAGCTGCGCCGAGACGTAGAAGCCGCGGTTGTCGCGGAACTGGCTGGGGAACGAGGCATAGAGCGAACGGTTGTCGAGGCTCATGAAGAAGTTGGTCGAGTAGCCGCCCCCGACGTAGAGCGAGGGATAGAGGTTGCCCTTGGCCACGGAGAACTGCAGCTTCGAATGGCGCACGTCGTACTGCGCCGCCACCGCCTTGGGGTTGTTCTCCAGCGCATTGCCGAGCACCTCGTCGAAGGGGGCGACACCGGCCGGCGTCTCGATGGCCACCGCCGTATCGACGCGCAGCGGCCGGTCGGCCGGGTAGTTCATCGCCTCGCCCAGAGCGATTTCGGCCAGCGCGAGGTTGTTCTCCTGCTGCGTCAGGAGGTAGTCGTCCGAGGCCTGCTGCGACTCGACCTCCGCCACGTCGGCGGCGCTCTTCAGCCCCAGCTCGAAGAGCTTGCGGCTCTTCTCGAGCTCGGCCGTGCTGGTCTTGAGCTGCTCGCGGGCCAGCCGCACGCTCTCGGTGTAGTAGACCACGTCGAAGTAGGCCTGCATGGTCTTCAGCGCAATCTCGTCGCGGGCCAGCTGCAGCTCCTCGACCCCCTGCAGGCGCATGACGCGGGCGGCACGCACGGTGTTGATGCCGGTAAGTCCGGCAAAGAGGGGCAGCTGCCCCGAGAGGGAGTAGGAGTTGTCGAAGTTCGAGACGTCGGTATAGGTATTGGTCTCGGGGTCTACCGAACGGCCGAAGCTGGTCGAGGCGCCGACCGTGCCGCTCACCGAGGGGACCAGCGCGGCGACGGATTCGATATAATTCTGGCGGTAGTTGCGGTTGGTGTAGGCCTGGCGCCGCACGGCGGGGCTGTGCTCGACGGCGTAGCGCATGCACTCCTCGAGCGTCATCGGCGCCGGCTCCCCTTCGGCCGTGGAGACCGCGTTATCGGCAGCGGAAGCGGCCGGAGCAGCCGGGACGCTCTTTACCGAGTCGGCTCCGCCCGGAGCAGCCTGCGCGGCTGCCGCACCCTGCATGTCCGACGGCACGGGTGCCGCCGCAAGCAGGGACATCAGACCGAGTGTCCAGAAAATAGACAGCAGAGGGATTAAAACTGTTCGTTTCATACGAATTTCAGACTTTTGTTCTTTTGCCCCCAAACGATGCCAACCCCGTGCCAAAACATACAATACGCTGATTAACAACGTAAAGCACAGAACACTCGCAGCGCCGCCTGTAAAATATTTTTACACTCCCGTAAAAATTCTGGACAGGATGGACCGTTTTTCGCGGCGAAAAGCGTAATTTTAGCGCACCGAACACCGGAATCGCCCGCCGGGAGCAGCCGCCATCGCCGCGAACATCCCAGCCGGAGCGCCCCAACGACATTCGTATATATGGCCAAAGAGAAAGAGGGTACGCTGCTTGTCGTCGACGACAACCGCAGCATTCTGGCAGCCGTCCAGCTGCTCATGGGCAACTACTTCGCCCGCGTGGTGACGCTTCCGTCGCCCAATCAGCTGCTGACGACGCTGCGCCGCGAGCCGGTCGACGTCATCCTGCTCGACATGAACTTCTCGGCCGGCATCAACACCGGCAACGAGGGCTTCTACTGGCTGCAGGAGATTCACCGCAACTATCCCGACATCAAGGTGGTGCTCTTCACGGCCTATGCCGACATCGACCTTGCGGTGAGGGCCATGCGTGACGGAGCGGTCGACTTCGTGGTCAAGCCGTGGGACAACGAGCGTCTGGTGGCCGCCCTGCAGGGCGCCTACAACCTCTCGCGCTCGCAGCGCGAGGTGAAGCAGTTGAAGGAAATCAAGCGCGAGCTGACCAACGAAGAGCCGATGTTCTGGGGTACGAGCCCGGCCATGGCGCGCATCCGCGAGCTGGTCGAGAAGGTGGCCGCAACGGACGCCAACATCCTCATCACGGGCGAGAACGGCACGGGCAAGGAGATGCTCGCGCGCGAGATTCACCGCCGCTCGGCCCGCCGCCGCGAGCTGATGGTCCCGGTCGACATGGGTGCCCTGCCCGAGACGCTCTTCGAGAGCGAGCTCTTCGGCCACGTCAAGGGGGCCTTCACCGACGCCCGGGCGGACCGCGCCGGCAAGTTCGAGGTGGCCAACCACGGCACGCTCTTCCTCGACGAAATCGGCAACCTGCCGCCGCACCTGCAGTCGAAGCTGCTGACGGCGCTCCAGAGCGGCCGCATCTTCCGCGTGGGGAGCAACACCCCCGTTACGGTCGACATCCGTCTCATCTCGGCCACGAACCGCGACCTCTACAAGATGGTCGAGCAGGGCGCGTTCCGCGAGGACCTGCTCTACCGCATCAACACGATTCACATCGACCTGCCGCCCCTGCGCCAGCGCCGCGAGGACATCCTTCCGCTGGCCGGTGAGTTCCTGCACCGCTACGCCGCCAGGTATGCCAAGCACATCGATGGGTTCGATGCCGAGGCCGCGCGTGAGATGGAGGCCTATCCCTGGGCGGGCAACATCCGCGAGCTGCAGCACACCGTGGAGAAGGCCGTCATCCTCTGCGACGGCCCCATGATTACCCCCTCGACGCTGCTGCTGCGCCCCACCGAGGCGCCCTCCCCTGCCGAGTCCGACGTTACGACCCTCGACGAGATGGAGCGCTCGATGATTGCCCGCGCCATGGAGCGCTGCGGCGGCAACATGACCGAGGTGGCCCGCCAGCTGGGCATCACGCGCCAGACGCTCTACAACAAAATCAAACGCTACGGATTATGAAACTCCCCAAAGGCATCGCATACGGTCCCATCATCACCTGGAGCGTGGTGCTTGCGCTGGCCTCGGCTGCCTGCGGGTGGATTCTCGCCCGGAGGCTCTATCCCTTCATGCTGCTCGACCTTCCCGTCATGGCGCTCGCCATCGCGCGGATTCTCCACCACTACGGCGATTCGGTGCGGCGCGTCACCTTCATGTTCAACGCCATCGACAGCGACGACCTCACCTTCCGCTTCAACGAGGACCCCTCGACGGTCGACAACACAATGCTCAACACGGCGCTCAACCGCATCAAGGAGATTCTCGCGCGGACCAAGCTGCAGGCCGAGGAGCGCGAACGCTACTACCAGCTCATCATGGAGAGCGCCCAGACGGGGCTCATCACGGTCAACGACACGGGCAGCGTCTACCAGGCCAACGGCGAGACGTTGCGCATCTTCGGTCTGCAACGCCTCACCCACATCCGGCAGCTCGAGCAGTCGGCTCCCGAAGCGGCGCGGGCGCTGGCCGCCATCCGCCCCGGCGAGAAGCTACGCATCTCGTACACGACCGAGACGGGCGAGATGACGCTGACGCTGGGCTGCGCCGAAATCACGCTCGAAGAGAGGCACCGCCGGGTCATCTCCGTGAGCGACATCAACAGCGAGGTGAGCGAAATCCAGGTCGAATCGTGGAGCAAGCTCTCGCGCATCCTGACCCACGAAATCATGAACTCGCTGGCGCCGGTCACCTCGCTCAGCCAGACGCTGCTCGACATCGACCGGCCGATGGACCCCGACGTCAAGCGCGGGCTGGAGACCATCTCGGCGACGAGCCGGCGGCTGGTCTCCTTCGTCGACAGCTACCGGCGCTTCACGCGGATTCCGGCGCCGCAGCGCGAGCCGTTCGAGGTGCGCGAGCTTATCCGGCAGGCCGAGGTGCTGACGGCGGCCAGCGAGGATGCCCTGCGGATTCGGGTCGACATCGAACCGGCCGACACGATGATTTACGCCGACAAGGTCCAGCTGGGACAGGTTGCCGTCAATCTGCTCAAGAATGCCCGCGAGGCGATTGCCGGACGGCCGGATGGCGAAATCGAAATCCGCTCGCGCATCGACGCGGCCGAGCACGTCGTCATCGAGTTCAGCAACAACGGCGGGGCCATCCCTGCGGAGGTTGCCGAGAACATTTTCACCCCCTTCTACACGACCAAGCCCGACGGTTCGGGCATCGGGCTGAGCCTCTCGCGGAGAATCATGCAGCTGCACGGCGGCTCGCTGCGCCTGACATGCAACACCGACCGCCGGGTGACCTTCACACTGCAAATCGGGTAAGAATAGGGCGTGTGTCGCATGCAAGACCACCGGATGTAACAAAAGAGCAATTCCATGATGGAATTGCTCTTAATCTTAACGGTAGTGTGAGGAGTTAACTTACCTTTTGTCGATCGTCTGCGTCGACTTGCATGACGATCATTTTCTGCTGTGGTCGGTAAAGCAGCCATTTCCGGAAGGCTTCGGATTCCATACTGCCCACACGGAATGACAAAGCGGCAATCATCTCCAGATTGTAGAGATCTACATAGCCGGACATTCGATGCGTGCGGTATTCGTTCACATGCTTTGACTTGTAGATTGAACGAATATTGTTGTTGATGGCTGCCACAAAAACTCCGAACAGTCGCGCAATTTGCCATTGCGACATCCAGACCGTTCCATCTGATGAAAGCTCGATGGTCACGTTCCCGTTTTCAATGCTCAATGAGCCGAATTCGTTTGTCATGACTGTTTAGTTTTGTGGTTTACATCAGCAAATGTAAGAATTTTTTTATATTGCAAAAAGTTTTCGTCTTATATGGAAGCCTATTCTGCTGCTCAAAATGGATGGAGAGCTACTTTATTTGTACGATAAAATAGCGATCTATTGGGGGAGGAAGATCCTGAGAGAAGAATCAAGAAGGATATTATAGTTTCTTGATTTTTGGGTGTAAAATTGGGTGTAAATCTCGTAACTACTTGATTTACACCCTTGTTTGCGGTGCGTAGGGGAAATGAATATTTACGCGCACCAGAAAGATTATCAGCAAGATACGCGATTACAAAACGTTGTCCACCGATTAGGTGTCTTCACAATCGCATCGAATTACATCTTGCTTGCCTTGTGCTCTTTTACGACATAAAAGTAATCGTTTTTTCGGAAAAATGCAAATGCGTTTTTTTGCCTTGCATACTTGCGACTTTTCGCTTGAACATCCTATTTTCACAGGCACATATCGGATATATTAACGGGATATTTGTCCCGCTATTAGCGATTTTAATGAAATGGTGTCGTTGCTCTCTAGCTCCTCGTGTTGAGACATGTACTGATGTTCACGGCGAAACACAGTCCCAAGTGAGGTAAAGACCTTATTTCCCACATATCTGTATATTCACCCTAAAAAGGCAGGCCCGACAAGATGCATCTTATATCATTTTGGATGATGAGAAGGACACTCTGTTGCAACAAGATTCCCCGCTTCGTCAGAACAAATCCGGAAATAGGCCTTACGGCAGCGAATGTCCGAAAAGCTATATAAACTAAATACAATGCAAGCAACCATTTATTCAATCAGTTTATCAATTCTCTTCTGTTCGTATTTGACAAATTCAGTCAATTCCCGATTCAATTCCATTTGTTGCTGTTGAATATGACGGGCCATCTCAGTCTGAAATATGTTCAGTATCTTTTTCGCTTTCTCTATTGCAATATCTTCCTGACCGATTATTGTTGCAATGGTTTGTTGATAATGAGGTGCTATTTTCTGACATCTGCTTGCCATCTCTATTGTCATTTGATGGATAGCCTTTTCAATAAGAGGATTTGATAACTCTGCACTACCCAGCATTTTGGATAGAGTTGTGACCGTACTCGACCATAAGCCATAATCTTGGTGAATCTGCTTGAGCTGTTTCAATAAGGATTTTGCCGATTGATAGTTGCCTAACCGATCAGTCTGTATTGCAAGATTCGTTTGATTATAATAATTATCAACTGTTAACTTTTCCAAAATATACCGGTCTTCTTCCGTGAAATTGTTGTTTGCCAGTTTGGACGAATATTCAAGAATATGAAAAGGATTCATGTTGCGGCATATGGTCATGATATTAGTAGCCATGTCATCCAGTTGTTGTCGGGCTTGCTGCTGCCGGAGTAGTTTGATCTGAAGATCCCTATCCTTTTCGCCCTGTCTGACTGAAGAATATATAGTAGCAAACGCGGCAATGGTCATCAAGAAGGAGGTTATAGCACTTATTGCCGTCCAATCTATTGTACAGAGAGAAAAATCCATATTTAAGCAAGTTCGGTTTTTAAAGGTAGTTACTATTTTGTAATTATAAAAGATGGATGTTGTGTAGTGACCATTTTATATTCACTTATTCCGACATCTACTTGGCGGGGTGCTGTTATGATACATTTGGGTGTATTGAAAAATATGTAAATAATACGGATGGTTTATGTTACTTTAACCATTAAAAGTAATCAAAATCCATTATTTATGAGTATCTTTCGTAAATTATTATAGATACCGCAATGCCCATTCTCTATTTTATATTAGCTATTATACTCCTTATTACGTGGTTGGGGCCATACATTCTAATTGGCGTTATTGTCTTGCTCGTGAGTCGTTTTCTCTATATGTTAATCAAGGAACGGGACTCGATTTACGATGCAGGAGGAGAGCGCTCATCGGCCAAAAAACAAGTCAGAAAAGAAAAAGCTGCGTGTCGCGATTATCCGGGACGTAAAAAAAGCAGCCAATTACCGAAGCATCTTCAGAAGGCACGTAGCCAGCATGCAGAGCTAACTAATTTTATAGAAAATTTAGGAGGGACTGGCTCTGCTCAAAGAATTGTCAAACTGTTGTTGTCGTACCAAACGAGCTATTACAAGCAAAAGAATAGTGACAAATCGGATTTGTATGATTATATATTAAAAGCGGCCCAAAAAGAGTCGATTTCTGCTCAACAACATGTTAAACAAGATTATCTGGCCATTGTTCAGATTATTCAGGATCTAAAACAACATGTTAAATTTAATGATATCATACATTCTATATCTTCCGACACAACAGCGGATGTCGCCTCTAATATACCACAAGCCTCTGGCTTAAAATCAGACGATCAACTTGCTCAAACAAGGCAGGAACCGATTCCCCTCAAAGAAACTGGGGAGGATACAACTTCTTTCCGTAGCACCAAACAAAGCCAGGATATTGACAACAAGTCTACTCAAGTTATCAAAGAGAGTACAGAGCCACCTCTTAATCTGTCAAGGGCCAAAGATATTGCCCGGACGCTTCACGCAAGAGGTGATCTTGAATCAGAAATCACCTATATTGAGAACGTTATCCAACAATGCCACAATGCAGGTCAGCCATGCAATTATTGGGAGTTGCTACTAAAGGTGCGCAAATCCTACGTGCAAAGACAAAAATCATCCGTAATCTCCCAGATCATCACTGCATTACAGCAGAGAACGGCATTTTATTCGAAGTGTGAGCAAGATTCCAATTCCGCAATTAATCAACCAGCATTACAAGCCAATCAACCTCACTCTGCTCTTTTGCAAAATGCCGAATATTGTAAACAACTAAGAGTTCCCTATTGGGCTCCGACGTATATATATTTGGCGTCTGAACTTTCATATGCCAATAGCGCTCAGAAACGTTTTTATAATCATTTCAAAGAGCAATTCTTAAAAAACATATTCATAGATGTCAAAGGAAATCTAAATTATGTCTACATATTGATGTATGATTTGGCTGATGACTATATGTGTCATCGCGATTATACTCTTCTGAAGCAACAACTTGATACGCTCGCAGAAAAATACAATATAGAGGAGCGATACATTGACAATGCGATCAGGCAGGCTGTTATAACTGTTAAACAGAATGACGCATCGGAATCCTTACATCACTATGATAAAGCCTTTGGGCAACGTTGTAGATGGATTGCTTCGGGCGAAACTATGGAAATACAAGGCATCAAACTTGAGCGAGGTAATTTTTATGTGGGAGAATGTTTTTTGCTGCCGACTAAATTAATCAAGGCAAACGAATGCTCACATATATATGGATCTGTTGTAGATCCTGAGTTACCGATCCAAAAGGATGCCATGGAACCTCAAATCCCTTTCTGTACATATCGGGATATGACTCCACATCAACGGTATGAGTATCTCATGTGGTTGTCGGGTGGCATAAAGACTTCTGATGCGCCAGCGGAAATACTGTTGTTTTATCTATATGGATGTGAAATCCGGATGTTTATAGATCCGGAGACAAAGAAAGCAGATCGCCGATCCATCCTTTCAGATATAATATCGATCAGACATTCGCTTAATGAGGAACAATCGGACAGGTCGTATCAGTCAAATTGTTCAATTCGATATGCATTGGACGATTTTATTGGAAGTGCGTATTCTAAATATTTCAAGAATGATAAGTGTGAATTCGATCATGTTGAAATCTTGAAGCAGAATGCAGCATATCAAAGAATGGTGATATATCGTTCTGTCAAAGATATACAAGCCCTTTCAGCAAAAGTTATTTATGAGACAGCATTAAAGCTATACGATCTCGATCAGAAAATTCCAGGAAAATATCAGCCTGTATTGAGTCGTTTTTTTGCGGATTATTTTGCAAAAGAATACCACGATGTGTCTATTACCCGAATTTCACAGTCTTCGTATAATAATCGCTATATAAAACACGATAATGCAAGCCTGTTTAATTCAGAAGACGTAACATTATCATATACAATACCCTCAATTGACATAGACGTCTACTCAATACAGACAATCGTTTATGATTGTTATCATTATTCAATAAGTTTTTTCAGAGAATACTGCGATATTGTAAAAAGAGCCGATGGGAAAGAATCGGTTGAAGCTCTCTTTGCATTACCACAGGAAATCGACATTCTGGAAAATCCCCAAATCAAGGCTTTAGTCGATACTCTCCATGAGACGATTGAACGGGATCCATATGCCGTAATGAATATAGACGACTTGTTACGTCTTTGTGAGTGTCAATGCGAAAATGAATCAAGTTTGTACAAAAGCCATATCGAATCTATTCAAAATGGGCTTCGTCGTTTGGGGTATGGGATAGCTCCAGACTATGAACTTGATAAAAAGCGGCTCAACTTTCACAATAATTGTGTTGTTTACAGAAGTTTAGACCGAAATCAGATTCAACACCCGACGGAAGAGTATTTGAGGATAGATCTGTTTATTAAATTAGCCGCATATATAGTCCAGGGGGATAATATCCTTGATTCCGATATAGCCGCCATATTTGACTATATTCGAATCCATGGAACCAAACTTGAGAATGTCGAGCATCTATATGCGGTTGCCAAGTGGAGATTCTCATCTGTCAAGCAGATTCTTGACCAGCAAATTAAAAAATCTATTCAGGAGAATCTGACACAAAAGCAACAAGAAATATTTGGCCACGAATTGATACTCTATTCATGCACGAATGGGGATGTCCGTCCCAAACGAGCAGAGCGGCTAAAAAAAATATTACCGCTATTGGGCATAAATGCTGATAATATCCATGTTCTGATACACCGTACTCTTACTGATGATGAAGGTTTTGCTGTGGTGGAAAGGAAATCGGATGCCGTAGAATATCAAATTGGCCAAGCCAAACCAGCAGAAGCCCCTAAAGTTGTCATTAATCCCGAAAAACTCCGTATCTTTGAACAGCAGACCAAAGAAGCTCAAGAACTGCTGTCGGATATATTTGTTGAGGATGAAGACCAACAGCAGGCAAATACCCCGTCAAACAAGCCGGCCGGAACCTGGGTCGATATTCTGAAGTTGCTTCTGACCAAGGAGATTTGGGACCGGGTGGACATAGAACAAGAATGCAGGGAAAGAGGAGTAATGTTAGGTGCCGTATTGGAGCAGATCAATGATTTTGCATACTCCAGGGTCGATGATGCTGTTGTGGAAGATGACGGAGAGAAGCTATATATAACATTGGCTTATAAAGAACAATTAATATGATAAGACCTATCAAACCGAAGGAACGAGAGACCATTATTCAATCATTGCGAAGTGGAGTCGTGCCACGAGTGGGTTTACAGCACATCCAGGTTGGACGGGATAAAGAACTCAAATCTTTTGTCAAGGATGTCGCTACCATCGCAGACGGAGGGACCTCCTTTCGCCTTGTCATTGGTGAATACGGATCAGGTAAAACCTTCTTCCTTTCGTTGGTCAGAAGCATTGCCCTGGAAAAGGGCCTTGTAACAATGAATGCGGACTTATCTCCAACGAAACGTCTGCATGGAAGCGACGGTCAGGCCCGACTCTTGTTATCAGAGTTGATTTCATCGTTATCTACGCGAACCAAGCAGGATGGGAATGCGCTACCCAATATTCTTGAGAAATTTATTTCTACGGCCCGCGATATAGCAACTCAAAAAGGGCTGGATATTTCTTCCGCCATATACGAGCAATTGAATGAACTGAAAGAATATCCTGGTGGTTATGCATTTGCTCAGGTCGTCAATAAATATTGGACGGCATATGAAACCGGCGATGAAGAGTTAAAGGACAAAGTACTACGTTGGTTAAGGGCAGAGTATACAACAAAAACCGACGCCTTGAGAGATCTTGGTGTTCGTGAATTTATTAATGATGCAACATTCTTCAATACTCTGATTCTCTATTCTATTTTTGTCAGAAAGGCTGGATACAACGGACTGCTTATCTGTCTTGACGAAATGGTCAACTTATATAAGATCTCCAATAGCAGCTCTCGTAAAGCCAATTATGAAGAAATCCTATCCATACTGAACAACACGTTGCAAGGTACATTGTCTCATATTGGCTTTATCATGTCTGGGACCCCTGAATTTTTAACGGACGGGAATAGAGGCTTGTATAGCTATGAAGCATTAAAATCCCGGTTGAGTGAGAATTCGTTTTCGAAGGATCTCGGATTGACTGATTACAACACGACCGTATTAAGATTGGCCAATCTGACAAAAGAAGAAATGTTCATTCTGTTGAAGAACCTCCGGAATGTTTATGCAAGCGGGCATGAAGAACAATACCTGATTCCAGATGACGGACTCCTGGCTTATTTGAATCATTGTGCCAATAAGATAGGAGACAGTTATTTTAGAACACCACGGAATACAATCAAAGGCTTTTTGGATCTATTATCCATGCTTGAGCAATACCCGGATTTACAATGGTCCAGCATGATTGATCAGATAGAGGTTACTCAAGATGTCGAACCCACAGAAATAAGTGCGATTATTTCGCAGCAGGCAGATAAACAAAATGCAATTCATGAAGATGAATTTGCATCTTTCAGGTTATAATGAACAAGACTTCGAATTCATATTCTCTTCTTGATGAAAAGGTCCGTAAATGGATCTGGAGACAGGGCTGGACTTCTTTGAAAGACATTCAGGAAAATGCCATTCCTCTCGTTCTTGCTGGAGATCGGGATGTCATCATCAGTGCATCAACGGCTGGAGGAAAGACTGAAGCTGCATTTTTACCAATTCTCACCTCCATATTGCGAGATCTGGCACCAAAAGGTTGTCAGGTTTTGTATGTCAGCCCATTGAAAGCTCTGATCAATGACCAGTATAAACGCCTTGTCAATATGACTTCTGGAATGGATCTCAGCGTAACCCCGTGGCATGGTGACATTGATTTTTCCCGGAAAAAACGCTCCTTAAAAGAGCCCAATGGTATTATTATCATTACCCCGGAGTCGCTTGAATCTTTTTTCATCAACAAAAAAGAATATGTACTATCTGCATTTTCCTCGTTAAAGTATGTAGTAATAGATGAGTTGCATTCATTCATAGGAACGGAAAGAGGGAAACAGTTGCAGTCACTATTATGTCGTCTGGAACAAATCGTACGTCGGCATATTCCTCGTATTGCAATGAGTGCGACATTCTCTGATTATGACTCTGTCAAACAATTTTTACGCAATGATGGAGCTTTACCTTGTGCTATTCCTCCACAAGGGGACAGTAACCATGAAATCAAAGTCCTGGTCAAGGAGTATATTCGTCAAAAAGACAAGGATGTTACAGCGTCTATATCGGAGGAGATATATACACAATTGAGAGGAAGTAATAATCTGGTGTTCACGAATACTCGGGCAGAGGCCGAAATTTATGCTTTAAAAGCGATTGATTTGTGTGAGGCAAACGGAGTTCCCAATGAATTTAGAGTGCATCACGGAAGTTTGTCAAAAACAGAGAGAGAATCCGTCGAACGAGATCTGCAATGTGGAAAATATCCTGTGACAGCGTTCTGTACTTCCACGATGGAATTGGGTATAGACATTGGGAAAGTAAAATCCATTGCACAAATTGGTACTGCAAATTCTATATCTGGATTAAGACAGCGTCTGGGACGTTCAGGACGTCGTAATGAGCCTTCTACATTGCGGGTGTTTTCCATTGAAGACAAGAACAGCGGATTATTGTATGATCTGCATACCAATCTTGTGCAAAATATTGCAGTGATAGAATTAATGCGTGAGCACAGATACGAAGTGCCGGCCACAGGCAGCTATCACTTGTCTACACTCATTCAGCAGATTCTTGCCGTTATTGCACAGTTCGGTAGTTTTTATCCCAAAGAGGGGTGGTTACTTCTATGCGATAAAGGAGCTTTTAAAAATATTTCGCCTGAGTTATTCCTGAAAGTTCTTCGATCCCTTGGTGCAAACAAAGTCATTTCTCAATTAAATACCGGACAAATCGTAATAGGAGAGAAAGGCGAAGAATTGTTAAAGACCCCCGATTTCTATGTGGCGTTCAATTCCCCTGTTGATTTGACTGTTGTTGATAAATCAACATCAAAACGTATCGGGACTATTCAGTTCAAGCCAGCAACAAACACCGTAATTATTCTTGCAGGCAAAAGATGGATGGTTGACAGTTGGGATGAAAAGGTTGCTACAATTTATGTATCTCCTATCAAACATGGTGGAATAGCACAATTTAATGGTGATGGCATCGATACAGATCGTCTTATTACACTAAAAATGCGAGACATATATATGTCCGATACCATATATGCCTATTTGGATAAGCGCACAAAATGCAGAGAGGCTTTGGAAGATGGTCGGTTGTTCTTCCAAAAAAATAATGTAGCAAAAAACTCATTCATACAATACGGTAATAATATATACTTTTTAACCTGGGCTGGATCAAAAGTCAACCGTACAATATCGTTAATTGCTGAGTATCGCTTAGGGAAGTCTTGCCCGTACGGAAGTTTTTTCGTTGAGAATATCACATCACAAGATATAGAGAAGATAAAATCAGCAGATAAACCCAATGGAGAGGAATTGGTAAAGTTAAAATCCCGTCCTGTTAAAATAGCTCAAAAATACGACTATTTATTATCGGAAGATTTATTAGATAGCGAATATGCTAATTCATATTTGGATGTAGAATTGGCATGGGCTGTATTAATAAATAGATATTCTTCATAATTACAAATGCTGAATTCAACTTGCAAATGCAACAGAATTCTGATTAATAATTTGTTTAAATTTTTCGTTTGGCGTGAGGTATCCAAGTCTTTTACGAGGTCGATTATTGAGTTTATTTTCAATCCACTTAATCTGTTTGTTGGTTACTTCACTAAAGTCCTTACCCTTTGGGATATACTGCCTGATAAGCCCGTTGGTGTTTTCATTGGCACCACGTTCCCATGAGTGGTATGGTTTGCAAAAATAGAATTTTATTTCCAATTTTTGCGCAATTTCCTCGTGCTTTGCAAACTCCTTTCCATTGTCAGCCGTAATTGTGTGTATTAAGTTTTTCACTTTCCGCAGTGCCCATACTGCAATCTTAGCTACCGGGATGGCTTCTTTTCCCGACAACTTGCGTATCCAGACCCTGCTTGTTGCTCTGTCGTTAATGGTAAGAATGGCACCTTTGTGGTTCTTACCAATAATTGTATCTATCTCTAAATCACCAAATCTCTCCTTCAGTTCCACTATCTCGGGACGCTCATCAATATCCACCCTGCCTGGGATAAATCCTCGCCCTGCATTTTTAGAACCACGTTTGGCATACCTGCGACCTTGTCTGCGAAGATATTTGTGCAGTTTGCCACCCCGCCGCTTATCCTCCCAAATCCAGCGATATATCGTTTCGTGAGATACCATCGCAATTCCCTCCAAGCGGCTCCTGCCGACAATCTGCTCCGGGCTGAATCCTTTCTTCAACAGCTTTATTATCCGTTTTCTCATTGCCGGTGTAAGCACTTCCTTGCGATGTTTTTGCTGCTTGCGCCTGTCTGCTTTTCGCTGGGCAAGCTCCATGCTATAGCTACCACTTCGGGCGTCGCAATTGCGCTTTATCTCCCTGTAAACAGTGCTTTTATCTACTCCGATAGCTTCCGCTATTGCTTTTTTGCTCATCGGTATTTGCAACATCATAGAAATTGCATACCTTTGTTCCTCGGTTATATGTTTGCTCATCTGCAACTTTTTTTTCTTTGGACGGACAATTAAAGCAAAGATAGCAAACTTTATCCATTCAGAGTGAGAGAAAGGGGGACATTGTCTCTCTTTCCTCTCTGAAAAATAAATGTTTTTATTGCTTATTATCCGCACCCAAAAAGTTGCATTTATAAGTTGAACTCAAGAATATTTATTAATCAAACCATATATGGCATTTACACGAGCTCTTTATTATCCCACAATTGATATTACTAATGAAACTTGGCTTAAAACAGCTATTTTGTATTGGGATGAAATCAATACAATTGTTCCATCATCAATATCTCATCCGTATAAACAACCTGCCACTCAATTTTTATCAGAAGAGGGTGTTATAAAACCACTTTTGGTCGATCCTGATATGAATCTAATCGAGGATTTGGTTGATGATGTCTCCAAATATTTAGATAGTGAAGAGGGGCACCAGGTCCTAATGCATGCGAAAGATGATGTTACAAAACATTCCCAAAAAACATCGAGGAAGATTCATCAAATTCATCCAGAAAAGTTTGCGCACGAGATATGGCATCAACTACAAAACTGTAGAGGCGAAGATGGTTGGCTTTATGTAGATGAAGGGTTTGCTAATTTTTATATGACATTACTCACGAATCGATTATGTGAGCAGTATAGCATTGCTCCTCTAACGGATAATACATGCACTTCTAATCTTAGTAATTTAACTAGACTTGATAATCAAGTAGCCATCTGCAATCATAGGAATTATCCGTGGGGAGATTCTCATATTCGTAATAGAGGACATCAACTATCACAAGGCATTCTTATGGATCTATCTTTTAAAGGGATAAGCATTTCTAACGAGGTGTCTATTCATGATATACTCGAATTTAAAAGAAAACATCAAGATGAATTAGGGTTATTTAGAATGAATCTTGAGAAACTTACTAAAAATATTTCAGCAGATGCGACTATCGAACAAATACGGCAACAAGTCTATGATATATATGTAAACCAATTTTTGCCTGGATATGATGATTTAAAAGAATCATTGAGCGGAGCTGGGATAAAGTGGGTTGCTAATAATTTTATGAAAATATCATTTTTTTCGACCGGAGGAACAGCCATTCCAACCGCATTGCTTGGATTATCAATTCCCTCTGCTTTGCTAGCAGGCGCTGTTGTATCAGTAATATCATCTGCTGTTTTATATAATATTGAGAAGCGTGATATTTTGAGGCGTAATCCATATTCATATTTGTTGGCTATAAACAAGAATTGTAGATAGTTAGGTAGCTCTATCTCAAAATTGAGTTTGGAAAGTACATTCTGATTCTCTTTTTAGGCCTGTATCTTTTTTGCGGACGCCTAATGTGCATTCCAAGAGAAAGGCTATTGGGCGGTAAAGTCTCAAATTAAAACCTTACCGCCCAACACCTTCGAAGAACCGGTTTGAACAAACTGAAGTTAAAACATCCGGCGACAGTTCTTCTTTTCGTGAAGATCGTTCAATTCATCACCATACAGATCGAGTACGAAGCACAACATGTTATCCACGAGTGCCGTCAACCTCGCGCCGTCCCCACCCAGCAGGTGGAGGACTGCCATCACCCGTCGTCTGGTCGAAAGGCTGACATAGATAGCCGAACGTTCACAACCGCATCGAACCGGTTTGAAAAAGGTTTCCTGGAAATCGGGAAGCTGGACTCGCTTCCGACGGGTGACCGTTGGCACCGTATCCGGCCCAGAGGCCGCTGTCTTCTCTCCGTGGGGCAAAGTCGCCGGAGTGGGCCGAGCCTCCGGGAGGTTCAGAAGCGCATCATCCGGAGCGACCTTTGCCGGCACAGCATCTACCGTTACGGGAAGGAGATTCGGGAGAAGCTGCGCAAAGGTCTCATCAATAGAAGCTTTCTTATGTGCACTTTGTTTGGATGTTGGCTTTGAAGTTTGCTTGGTTCGGTTCATGAGTACAAATATTAAAGGTGAAACGACAAATTGACTACATCCATTCATAGACGATTAATTTCATGTGCGGATCTTCTCAAAACACCATTCTCGCATGTTTTCATTTCGGCCTCTTCACATGAATAAACGAACTGATGGAGAGTTTCCGCCACAAGATACGACAAGACTCCTAATTCCCGCCCCGGTGTCCTCCGGAGGCCTTGCATGGCCGACAATCGTGCTTTTTAATCCCTGAATATCCTCGTAATATTGCAGCGAAGAATCCGCCCGAGATTTTTTGTTTCGGAGATGCTCTTTCAAGAGCGGAGACACCCTTTTTGGATGCCGGAACTGTACCCGTCGCCTGACGGGAGCGAGCTGTGTTTTTGTCCGACAACCGGCGGTTTGTCCGACAAAAACGCTCGCTCTGCGAGGCGGGCGGTGTTCTCCCAAGTCGAACCCCAAATCTTCCATCGAATGACTCGTCAGCGAAAACACAACCCCCAATCTCAAACTCCGAGTTACAAATACTCGTTCCGTCTCAACGAGGAGCAGGAGATCCGCTTCCGGCAGATGCTTGCAGCCGCCGGATTGGAGCACAATCGCAGCCGGTTCATCGTCAAACGACTCTTTGCCGAGCGCTTCGAAGTCATCCGCCGTGACCCTTCAAAGGTGGAGTTTCTGACACGACTCAATGACCTTTACTTCCAGTTTCAGCGCGTCGGAAACAACTACAACCAGGTGGTCCGAGCCATCAACAGCCACTTCTCCAATGTCTCGATTCCGCGCCAGATCGCTGCGTTGGAACAGCATACCAGCGAGTTGAAAGCGTTGAGTATAGAGATTCTGAATCTTACCAAACAGGCCGAAGGATGGTTGCGAATATAAGGACGGGAGCAACTGTCGGCGGAGCTGTCCGCTACAACGAGGAGAAGGTTAACCGCGGGCAGGCAGAGGTGCTCTTCTGGAATCGGATGCTCGATCCGTTCGATACCGCAGGCCGCATGAGCCACGAACGGTGCATGGCCAGTTTCGAACCCTTTCTCCAGGCTAACCGGCGAACGACCAACACGGTCTTCCATGTCTCGCTGAACCCCTCGCCCGAGGACCGTCTGACCGATGAGCAACTGGGCGAGATCGCCCGCGAATATATGGAGCGGATGGGCTACGGCGAGCAGCCCTATATTGTCTTCAAACATGGAGACATCGCACGCGAACATCTGCACATTGTCTCATTAAGGGTTGATTCGACGGGCCGGAAGATCTCTGACTCGCATGAGTATGATCGTTCGATGTCGATTCTGCGGGACCTCGAGCAAAAATACGGGCTACACCCGAGCATCAAGGGACAGGAACTGCAGGATTGGGAAGGCTTGCGCAAGGTGGATTATCAGAAGGGAGACGTCAAGCAGCAGGTCTCCTCCACCGTAAGGTCGTGCCTGCGGCATTATCGCTGCGCCTCTTTTGGGGAATGGCGGACGCTGCTCGAAACCTTCAATGTCTCGGTCGAGGAACGAACCGGGACCATCGAAGGACGTGATTATGCCGGGATGATTTACGGCGCGCTGACCGATGATGGCTATGGCATCGGGACGCCGTTCAAGTCGAGCCGGATCGGGAAGGATGTCGGTTATGAGGCCCTGCAACGCTATTACGAGCGATCGAAAACGGCCTTGAAGGAGCCCGGAGCACTTGATGAGTTGCGGGAAAAGATTGCGGATGAAATGGCGCGGTGTTCAAGCCGGGCGGAGTTCTGCAAGCGGCTGCACGACAAGGGCGTTGATGCTGTATTCCGCCTCAATGCTGCAGGACGAATCTACGGCGTGACCTTTATCGACCACAAGCAGGGAATCGTAGCCAACGGCTCCCTGCTGGGCCGTAGTTTCTCGGCCAATGCCTTCGAACAGTTGTTCCATGCTGAAGCAAAGGAGCGTGGAGTCTCTTGGGAATCCTCAGCGCAGGCGCAGTCTTCCTCAAAGAGCCCTTCCTGTCCGAATCAGTCGTACCATCCGTTGGACGCTGTTCTGGAATTAGTCGATGTACAAACCTACGAAGAGCAACAACAGCAGATTCGGAAAAGGAAGAAAAGGTCCATGAATCGGCACTGATCCAACCTCATATTATACTACACAGGCACAATGAACACCCGTCACTGCCGCCCGGTCAGCAAGATAGCCACAACATGCAAAGAGGCCAAGAGAACTGCTCTTGTCCTCGTTTGCATAGGGCGGCTTTGTCTCTTTTGCTGTCCGGGCGTTCCGAAAATTCCTCAAATGTTCCGACGGGCTACAACGCCATATTTTCAGCAACGACCTCCATGTCGCGCATGATCGACGAGTCGAGGACCTTCGCATAGCGGCGCGTCATGTTGACGTTGGCATGGCCGAGCATCTTGGCAACGTTGTCGATCGTCGCGCCGCTGGCCAGCGTCAGGGTTGCGAACGTATGGCGCGCACAATGAGTCGACAGATTTTTGGGGATGCCGCAGATGTCGGCCAGCTCCTTCAAGTAGGAGTTCATCTTCTGGTTGCTGCATACGGGAAGCAGCACGCCGCGCGTCTGGCAGTAGGGGTGTTCCCTGTAACGGTCGAGGATCTTTTGCGCCTCGTCGAGCAGCGGAATGTTGCACATGTTCTTGGTCTTCTGCCGCGCCTTGCGAATCCAGATCTTGCCGTGGATGTCCACCACGAGATGCTCCGCCTTGAGCTGTTGCACGTCCGTAAAGGCCAGCCCCGTCAGACAGCAGAAACAGAAGATGTCGCGGACCTGCGCCAATCGAGGGATCGAGATCTCCTTGTGGAGCATCGACAAAAACTCCTGTTTCTCCAAAAAAGGTCGGTCGACCGGCTCCATGTGGATATGTTTGCCGTGAAACGGGTCCTTCGGAACCCATCCGTTGCTTTGCGCAATGCGGATGATCTTCTTGAAGTTTTTCAGATTCTTCATCACCGTATTGTGAACGCATCGTCTCTCGGTCTTCATGTAGAACTCATAATCCTCGACCAAATGGACCGGCAATTCGTCCAGATAGAGATCCTCGGAGCCATACTCCTTTAGCAGAAACTCCCCCGTGATGCGCATCAGACTCTCGTAACGCTGTACGGTCGATGCGGTGAAGTCGATTCCGATCAAAGCCCGGCACCGTTTGTTGTGTTCCCGAAAGACCTCCATCAGGGTATGGCGTTCGGGAAGGTCCTTGCCCAGGTAGCGATCCATAATCCCCGTAGCCGTAATCTCTTTCCCTTCTGCCTCCAGCGTGCGTCGCGTTTGCGCAATATTGAACGAGATGGCCTCCAGCAGCCGGTTAATCTCACGGCCTTCCCGGTTGTTTTCCACAGCCTTGCCTCGGGATTGATTCCAATACCGGGGCAAGATGCGGGCCCGAGCACAAACTTCGGCACGTTGGCCGTTGACTGTGAGGCGTACATAAATCGGCGCTTTCCCTTCCTTGTCGATCCGGGTCTTGCGCAGGTAGTAAATCAGCGTGCAGGTTGTCCTTTCCATAACATCGTATTTACAGGTTGCAAAATTACTTTCAAGAGCCTTTTGCGTCAAGATGAAATACGATGCAAATCAATGAGTTAAATGCTTATTCGGTGGACGATTCGGCCCTCGGAAAAAGTCCACCGATTTGGACACCAGAAACCGGTTGTTTTTTGCTTTCTCATGCAGATAATCNGCCTTTTGCGTCAAGATGAAATACGATGCAAATCAATGAGTTAAATGCTTATTCGGTGGACGATTCGGCCCTCGGAAAAAGTCCACCGATTTGGACACCAGAAACCGGTTGTTTTTTGCTTTCTCATGCAGATAATCTAAAAACAAAAAGCCTCGTAAACTACTCGTTTACAAGGCTTTTGCTTTATTTAACCCGACTCTTCGTCGGTCTCTGGCGGTGCGTAGGGGACTCGAACCCCTGACCCCGTGCGTGACAGGCACGTATTCTAACCAGCTGAACTAACGCACCCCTTTTCGGTATTGCGAGTGCAAAGATACAGCCATTTTTGAAAACCGCAAATTTTTTCGCCACTTTTTTTCTTCCAGCAGCGGTTGCCGGGCAAAATTCCGTCGCTGCAGCCGCCTGTCACAAGGGTGCAGCACCGCAGACACCCCGGCAATGAAGGGGCTGACACGAGTTCGCGACAGGATGGCCTGG
The DNA here is from genome assembly GCF_900290115.1 of Alistipes sp. Marseille-P5061. Classification (GTDB taxonomy): domain Bacteria; phylum Bacteroidota; class Bacteroidia; order Bacteroidales; family Rikenellaceae; genus Alistipes; species Alistipes excrementigallinarum. The sequence continues at coordinate 150,637 of NZ_LT985748.1, read as the reverse complement.
TCTGAACAGGGCTGTCGCATGGACGGGGCAGGACCGGGCGAGACTGGCGCACGGGTGCGGCACAATGGACAGAGCCGGCAAGGGCTAGTGCATGGGCACGGCTCGATAGGCGGAGCCAGGCGGGACTGCCGCACGGGCGCGGTACGATGAGGAGAGCCGGGCGGGGCTGGCCGTTAGCCTACAACACGGCGGACGCGGCAGGTTCGATACCGACCGTTTTCCCGGCTGGGAAGGAAGAGGCTATGCGGAAAAATCGTATCTTTGCGTCAGGACCCGACCGGGGTAAGGCCGCATGCCGGACGCAACGTGCTCGGCAAAAAAGCACGTCCTGTAAGGAGGCCGGAGGCACTGCCGAAAGCATAGTCCGAAGGCGCAACTCGGAGATACTGCCCAGAGCAGCAACCCGGAAACATAGTCCGGAGCCGTTGCCCGGAAACGGGTCCGAGGCAAAAGAGACAAAAGAATCTGAATCTGAATTATGGAACAACACCTTTTGGAAAGTCCGACCGACGTGGAGGAGCGCTGTCTGGAGCTCGGCTTCCTCCCCTTCTTCCGATGCGGCATCCCCGGCTTCTCCATCGAGGAGATGGTCGCCCGCGAGTACTGGTTTACCGACGAGGAGGGGGCCTGGGAGTGGAAGGGTCCCATCATCCGCGACGGGCAGTGCGCCTACGGCAAGTTCTTCAACCGCAAGGCGGGATTCGTCAGCCGCGCATGGCTGCCCGACTGGGCCAACTACCGCCGCTCGCTGCATCTGGCGCCGAACGACGACGCGGCGGCGCTCGACGACGTGGTGCTGCAGACGATTCTGGCCGAAGGGTCGGCCACCATCAAGGAGCTGCGCCGGATGCTGGGCTTTGCCAAGGGGCGCGGACGGCGGACGGCGACGGACCTCGAATCGGAGGTGGCCGAGGATGAGAAAATATCGCTCGACCCAATTCTCACGCGGCTGCAGATGGAGGCACGGCTGGTCATCGCCGACTTCGAATACAACATCGACCGCCACGGCAACCCCTACGGCTGGGGCGTGGCGCGCTACATGGCACCCGAATCGCTCTACGGCCCGCTTCGGACCGAGCGTACGCCCGAGGAGTCGTTCGAGCGCATCCGCGACCACTTCCGGGAGCTCTTTCCCGCCGTTCCCGAGAGCCGCCTGCGGAGGCTGATTGGCTGACGCGGGCCGCCCGGCAGGCGGCAGGAGTCAGGTGCCGGGCGGTGCGGCCATCCGCTGCCTTGCGGCGGCTGCGCGACCGTTTTTTCATTATCTTTGTTCCCTCTACCCCACGTCCGAAACAATGAAAATCCTCGCCATAGTGATTGCCGCGCTCGGCTGTCAGCTCTGTCTGGGACAGAGCCTGACGATTTCGGGGCGAATCGTCGACGAACAGCATCGGCCCGTTCCGTTTGCCAACGTTGTCCTGCTCCACGGCAGCGACACGCTGAGCATGGTGCAGGGTACGGCCTCGGACCTCTCGGGCCGATACGCATTCGAGGGGGTCGCCCCCGGAGCGTATCTGCTGAAGGCTTCGTTCGTGGGATACAAAACCGCCTCCGCACGGCTGCAGGCCGCGAGGAGCCGGAGCTGCGACCTGCTCCTGCAGCGCGACTCCATGTCCATCGGCGAGGTGGTTGTCGAGGGGGAACGGAGCATTCGGAGCATCGACAAAAGCTCCTACCTCTTCTCCGAGGCCCAAATCGCGCAGGCATCCGACGGCCGCGAGCTGGTCGCCACGCTGCCCAATCTCCGCATCGACAGAACCTCCGACGCGCTGGCAACGGTCAACGGGAAGAGGCTGCTGCTGCTCATCAACGGCATCAAGGCCTCGGACGAGGATTTGAGGCTGATTCCGGCCGACAAGATACGCAAGGTCGAACTCTACGACGTCCCGCCGATTCGCTACATGAACGATGCCGAACGGGTGGTCAACATCCTCACCAAACCGCTCGATGCGGGTTGGAGCGGCAACCTCTACGGAACACTGGGACAGATGTTCTCGAATGCCTCCGTCACACTCTCCCACGTCAGAGGCGACAATCGCTTCACGTTCCACTACGGCGCCCACATCAACATGAAACGGGAGGTCCGGAACCGGGAAACGGGCCGCTACGCCTACCGAATCGGCGAGGAGAACTACCTCTACGACTATCTGCGCGAGAGCCTGAAGTGGGGCCACCAGCACAACTTCGGGTTGACCTATACGCGCAGCAGGGAGCAGAGCTACGACCTGCAAATCAAGGCATCGGCCCATACGGACAACGAGTGGATGGAGGCCGACAAACGCATCTCCTTTGCACGGAACACGCTGCAGGAGGAGCGCACGGGGCGTCTGACCGACCGCACCGAAAGCCTCGTACCGACGCTCGACCTCTATTTCGCGAAATACTTCTCGGAGCGCAGCACGCTGGTTGTCAACCTTGTGGGAAGCTATTTCGACAACCGTCAGCGAACCCGTTCGACGGAGAGCGGCACCACGGGATTCGACGACCTGATGCTGCTCGACAACCGGAAGAGCAGCCTGATTGGCGAGGCGGCCTACCTCCACCGCTTCTCCCGCGCCCAGCTCACGGTCGGCTACCGCAGCCAATGCAACTTCCTGTCGAACCGGCTGCGCAACTCGGTCTCCGGGCAGCCGCAGAGCGAAAGAATCAACACGCAAAAGCACTACCTCTATGCGGAAATCAGCGGCAAGCTCCATTCATGGCTCTACCGAGCCAGTCTGGGCGCCACGGCTGACATCCGCTCGGGTGAGGACGGCTTCCGCCACCTCACCTTCACGCCGGTCGTGATGCTCGGCTACGCCATCGACCGGGCCAACACGCTGCGCCTGGCCTACCACTCCGACACCCGGATGCCGAAGATGCAGCAGATGTCCGAGGCGCGGATTCTGCTCATGAGCGATTTCTACCAGACGGGGAATGCCGAGCTGAAAAACGCACACCGCCAGAGCTGGAGGCTGAGCTACGACCTCCAGCTGCGCAGGTTCTCGCTGCAGGCGGCGCTTTTCCACGAACAGACGCGCAACAGCCTGTTCGACTCCTACCGTTCGGGCGACGGCTGCATGCTGCTCCAGACCGACAACGCCAAGCGGGACATCCGCCGCGGCTTCGAGCTCAATCTGGACTGGACGCCCTGGAAGTTCCTGCGCATCGGCGGCAGCGCAGAGGCCGCACAGCAGCATTTCCAGCCGTCGGAGGCATCCGCGACCTATCGCTGCTGGAGCTTTCCCGTCACGCTCTACCTCTCGGCCAATTACCGGAACTTCTCGTTCGACCTATACCAGAAGCTCGGGGGCACCTATCTTTCGGGGCTCTACAAGAGCGGCATCGAGAAGGCCTCCTACGTCAGTCTGGGATATACGCACGGCTCCCTGCGCGTTGCGCTTCAGTGCTTCTTCCCCTTCATGCAGGACCAATACTCGAACCGCACCATTCCCGAAAGCGTGGTACGCCACAACACGGACTACCACCTGAGGAGCAAGGACCACGCCGTGGCGCTGAGCCTTTCGTGGAGCTTCGGAACGGGACGCAGACGGGCCGCCATGCGGCAGCGCATCGAGAACCGCGACGACGACAGCGGCGTGTTCCGCATCAAATAGGCCGCTACCCCACCCCCGGCCGGGCGTCCGGACCAGAGCGGCGGCACCACGGACCCAGGCGGAGGGAGCAGCCCAATCCCGGGCGGAAACGCAATCCCGGTCCGGGCGGCGGCACAACCCAGTCCAAGCGGCGTCAGTCCGGGCCCACGCCCCGGCGTCGTTGCGGCGCGGCTTTTGCCCGACCCGCAAAGAGGCAAAGAGATAGAAAAGGCAAGAAAAAGCGGATAGAGCCACGAGGCGCCGAAAGAGCATCGGAAAAGGTGCTGAGGAGGCGGCCGAAAGGGGCAAAGGAGGAGGCTGAGTCGGCAAAAGCGCGGAAAAGAGGCGAGAGAACACGGCAAAGCGCAAAAAACCGAAGGAGAGCCGCAGAAAGAGAAAAGATAAAAAAGACAAACGTGATGCAGAATAAGAGATGAACGAAAAGAGAGACAAGACCTTGACCTTCCACGCTCCCGACCTCACCACGCGGCAGGAGCTTCCCGTGGCGGGCAGCACCGTTCGGGCGGGCTTTCCCTCGCCGGCCGACGACTTCCTCGACACTCCGCTCGACCTGAACCGCGAGCTGGTCCACAACCCCGCGTCGACCTTCTTCGTGCGCGTGGCGGGCGACAGCATGGCCGGCGACGGCATCGGCGACGGCGACCTGCTCATCGTCGACCGGGCGGTCGACCCCTACGACGGCTGCATTGCCGTCTGCTACGTCGACGGTGAATTCACAGTCAAGCGCGTGCGGCTCGAAAAGGGGTGCGCATGGCTCATGCCTTCGAACCCGAAATACCGCCCGCTCCGGGTCGACGCCGGCAACGAATTCCTCATCTGGGGCGTTGTCCGCCACGTCATCAAGAGCTTCAAATAACCGCTGCAATGTACGGACTCTGCGACTGCAACAACTTCTATGCCTCCTGCGAGCGGGTCTTCCGGCCCGACCTCGTGGGACGCCCCGTCGTGGTGCTCTCGAACAACGACGGCTGCATCATCGCCCGCTCGAACGAGGCCAAAGCCCTCGGCATCGGCATGGGGCAGCCCTTCTACCAGGTGCGGCCGCTCATCGAGCGGGGGCAGGTGGCAGTCTTCTCGGCCAACTTCGCCCTCTACGGCGACATGTCGCGGCGGGTGATGGCGACGCTGCGCGCGCTGGTTCCCGGCATCGAGGTCTACTCGATTGACGAGGCCTTCTTCGACCTGCGGGGCGTCGACGGCCCCTTCGACGAGCTGGGCCGCAGCATCGGGCGCACCATCCGCCGCAACACGGGCATCCCGGTCAGCATCGGCATCGCCCCGACCAAGACGCTGGCCAAAATCGCCTCGAAGCTGGCCAAGCAGTACCCGCGGCTCGAGGGATGTTGCTACATGCACCGCGCGGAGGATATCGACAAGGTGCTGGGCTGCTTCCCGCTGCGGGATGTCTGGGGCATCGGGCGCCGCTACGGGCGGATGTTCGACCGCATGGGGCTCGTCACGGCCCGTCAGTTCGTCGAGCTGCCGCAGGAGTGGGTCCGCGCACGCATGGGCATCACGGGGCTGCGCACCTGGAATGAGCTGCGGGGAGTCGAGTGCATCTCCTTCGAGCAGATGCCCCAGCGCAAGCAGCAGATTACCGTCTCGCGCAGCTTTCCCCGCGAAATCCACACGCTCGAAGAGCTGGAGCGCATCGTGGCCGAGTTCGCCTCGATGTGCGCCGAGAAGTTGCGCGCCGAGCACTCGGTCTGCCGCGAGGTGCAGTGCTACCTGCTCACCAACCGCCACCGCGAGGAGCAGCCCCAGCGCTGCGTGACGGGGCTGTCGCTCATCCCCGACCCGACCGACAGCTCGCTCGAGCTGGTGCGGCAGGCCCGCATCGCCCTGCGGCAGATTTTCCAGCCGGGGTACGGATACAAAAAGGCCGGCGTGCTGCTCGCGCAGATTACGCCGGCTTCCGAACTTCAGGGTTCTCTCTTCACACCGGCCGAGCACGAGAAACACGCACGGCTGATGAAGGTCCTCGATGCGGTCAACAAGAGCTGCGGCAAGGGAAGGCTCGTCGTTGCGGCACAGGGCACCGAGCCCTTCCGCATGAACCGCGAGCACCTCTCGCCCCGCTATACGACCGACTGGAGGGAACTGCTCGTGGTCAAGGCGACAAAGTGACGGGGAGGGGCGCCTTCGGCCACGCCCGCTGCATGGCTGCATGCCGCGTGTCAGCGGCACAACAGTGCGCGTCGCGGGGCGGAAGCAGAACGGCAGCACGGCACGGGACGTCCGTTGCGCCGCGCAGTGCGGGTCAGTTGCGTCCGGCCGCGGCGCTGCGTGCCCAGTCGGCGACGGCTTCGCGGCTCATGCCGTTGAGCAGCCGCCCGGCCGACCACTCCAGCTCGGGATAGCTGCGCCGCAGGGCGGCGACACTGCCCGCGATGCTGCTGCTTCCCGAGGTAGCGAAGGGGATGATGCGCTTGCCGCTCAGGTCGTGCTGCTCGATGAAGCTGTTGACGACCCGCGGCGCGAGGTTCCACCAGACGGGATAGCCCAGAAAGACGACGTCGTACTCCTCGACACGCACCCCTGCGGGACGAATCGCGGGGCGCGCCTCGGCGTCGTTCATCTCCCGGAAGCTGCGCGAACGGTCATCGCGCCAGTTCAGGTCGGCCGACGTGTAGGGCTTCTCGGGCACAATCTCGCAGAGGGTGCCGCCCGTGGCGGCCGCGATGTTGCGGGCCGCAGCGGCCGTTGTTCCCGTCGCCGAGAAGTAGACGACGAGCGTACGCGGCGAGGCGCCGCCGTGTGCCGGGGCGCTCTGCCCCGAAGCCTGCGCTCCCGCGAAGAGGAGCATGGCAAGCGTGGAGAGGGTTTTGGCTTTCATGATATAATCGGTTTGGTTATAGACGGAGGTATTTCCGGCCGACACCGGCACCCGTCAGAGACAGCGGCACCGTGCGCAGCCGGCATCATTTACTCGGTGCGCCCGGCAAGGGCTGCGGCGCCGGCAATCTCCTCGTCGCTCAGGCGGCGGATAAGCCGGGCGGGGTTGCCTGCCACAATCGTATTGGGCTCGACGTCGTGCGTCACGACGCTTCCGGCCCCCACCACGCTGTTCTCACCGACGGTCACGCCGGGCAGAATCGTCGCCCCGGCGCCAATCCAGACGCGGCGGCAGATGTGGACCGGACGGCAGGTGATGACCATCCGGTCGACCAGGTCATGGTTGTTCGAGACCAGCTGCGCGTTGGCGGCAATCTGCACGTCGTCGTCGATGGTGATGCCGCCGGCGGCCATCATCAGCGCACCGTTCATGACCGTCACCCGGCGGCCAATCGTCACGCAGTGGGGCCGCACCACCGTCAGCGGCGTACGCACGACGCTCCCCTCGCCCATGCGGGGAAAGAGTCGGTGCATGAGTTGGTCGTACTCTTCGGTCATCGGCATCGTCTGGTTGAACCGAAAGAGCAGCTGCGCCTGCTCGCGTGCCAGCGCCAGCTCCTCGGCGCTCTGATGGGCACAGTCGATGCGGAGCTCTTCGTAATCCGTTTTCATCGTTGCATTCATTTTTTACGATACAAAGATACACCGCCGCGCACAAAGAGCGCCTAACCCGATTCCGGATTTACATACCCCATTTACCGATTCCGCGCGGAGCGCATGCAGCCATAACGCCGCCCGGGACGGCGCTCTTCGGAGCGGATGACCCGTAAAAAGACGCATCCTCCGCACTCCCGCACAGGAAGGAAGAGGATGCTCTTTCTCGTTTGCTGCAAGCGGATTGCAGCCAGTGTGCTCATGCAAAGCTTGAGTCTTCCGCGAACTCAAGCACCGCGTGAGGTGCGCTATGCCGGATGGCTCAGTTCGGCCACGGTCGCACGGACGTAGGCGATGAGCTCCGCCGGGGCGACCTTGAGCTGGAGCCCCCGCACGCCGGCGCTGATGTAGATGAAGGGGTGGTCGAGGACCGTGGAGTGGATGTAGGTCGGGAAGGCCTTCTTCATCCCCACGGGCGAGCAGCCGCCCCGGATGTATCCCGTCACGGGAAGCAGCTCCTTGACCGGAATCAGGTCAACCTTCTTGTTGCCCGAGACGCGGGCCGCAGCCTTGAGGTCGACCTCGTGGTCGCCCGGCACGACGCACACGAAGTATCCCGTGCGGTCGCCCTTCAGCACCAGCGTCTTGAAGACGCAGGCGATATCCTCGCCCAGCTGTTCGGCCACGTGCGTGGCGGCCAGATGCTCCTCGTCCACCGCGTAGGGAACCAGTTCGTAGGCGATTTTGGCCCGGTCGAGCAGCCGGGCGGCATTGGTCTTTTCAACCTTGGAGTGTCCCATCTCTCAAAAACAGTATAAAACAGTCGTTGTTCCGTTAATCTACGAAATTCGCCGCAAAGGTAGTTTATTTTTTGTCGTTTCGTTCCTTTTTGTATCTTTGTATTTATATGCTGAGATGCCGAACCTCATACCTCATCGGACTCATCGTCCTGATGGCCGGTCTGCTCGGCTGCCGCGAACTCCACGCCCAGAGCACCCGGGTTCGCGGCCAGGTGACCGACGCCGCTACGGGGGAACCGCTGCAGTTCGTCAGCGTTGTCTTTCCGGGCACCACCGTGGGCATCACCACCGACAAGCAGGGCATCTACTCGCTCGAGACGCGCGACACGGTGAGCCGCGTCGAGGCCTCGATGGTGGGCTACGTCAGCCGCACGCAGCCCGTCACCCCGAGGCAGTACAACCAGGTCGACTTCGCGCTCGAGGCGGCGCAGTTCGGCATCGACAACGTGGTCATCACCCCGGGCGAGAACCCGGCGCTGCCGATTCTCAAGGGGGTCATTCGCAACCGCTCACGCAACAATCCCGCTGAGTATGAGCGTTACAGCTGCGCCACCTACACCAAAATGGAGCTCGACCTGACCAACATCAAGCCGCACTTCCGGAACCGGCGCATGCAGAAGAACTTCGGCTTCATCTTCGACCACATCGACACCTCGGCCCTCACCGGGCAGCCCTACCTGCCGGCCATGATATCGGAGGCGGTGGCCGACTACTACCACAGCCGCCAGCCCGCACTCAGCCGCGAGGTGATTCGGGGCAGCCGCGTCTCGGGCGTCGAGGACAGCTTCACCGTCGCCCAGTTCACCGGCCAACTGCAGGGCGACATCAACTTCTACGACAACTTCATCGCGCTGTTCAACGTCCGCTTCGCCAGCCCCCTCTCCTCGATGGGCGAGTCGTTCTACAACTACTTCCTGGTTGACAGCCTCGAGGTCGACGGCCGCAAGACCTACAAAATCCGCTTCCACCCCAAGCGCCTCTCGACGGCCGTGCTCGACGGCGAGGTGAACATCGACTCGGCCACCTATGCGCTGCAATCGGCCTCGGCCCGCATGCCCAAGGGGGTCAACGTCAACTGGATAAACCACCTGCTGCTCGAAAACGAGAACCAGCTGCTCGACGAGGGGGTCTGGTTCCGCAAGCGGGACAAGGTCTCGGCCGAGTTCTCGGTCACGCAGGCCGACTCCTCGAAGCTCGTCTCCTTCATCGGCACGCGCGAGGTGGCCTACTCCGACATCCGCATCGGTGCGCCCATCCCCCGGGAGGTGCTGAGCATGGACAACGACGTGGTCATCGCTGACGACGAGGCCGGCTCGCGCGACGAGCGCTTCTGGGAGGAGGCGCGCCCCTACCGGCTGAGCGACCAGGAGCGGGGCATCTACGCCATGGTCGACTCGATTCAGAAGGCGCCGCTCTACCGCAACATCTACACGATTCTCAACACCATCATCGGCGGCTACTACAACACGAAGTACATCGGCATCGGCCCCTACTACAAGATGGTGAGCTTCAACCGCCTCGAAGGGTTCCGCATGCAGCTGGGCGGCCGCACGACGACGGAGGTGAGCCGCCGCATCCGCCTCTCGGCCTACGTCGCCTACGGTACCCGCGACGAGGATGTCAAGGGGGGCGGAGGCGTGGAGCTCTCCTTCAACCGGCGGCTTACGCGCAAGCTCTCGCTCACGGCCTCGCACGACGTGCGGCAGCTGGGTGCCGGACAGAACGCGCTGGCGGACAACAACCTGCTCAGCTCGATTTTCTCACGCGGGGACAAGCGCCTCTCGATGGTCAACCGCGCCGAGGCGCTCTACGAGCACGAATGGATACACGGACTGAGCAACACGCTCGGCGCCCGCCTCCAGCGGGTCTACGGCAACCGCTACGTGCCGCTGCTGCGCCCCGACGGCAGCGCCGTCGGCTCGATTTCGAGCACGGCGTTCCATGTGGGCATGCGCTTCTCGTACCACGAGAAAATCTACCGCACGGCCTTTGACAAGCAGTATCTGGGCTCGCGCTACCCGATTCTCGCGGTCGGCTTCACAGCCGGAGTGAAGGGGCTCATGCACAACGACTACAATTTCTACCGTCTCGAGGGGCGTCTTCACTACAAGCTCGACCTGCCGCCCATCGGCTACTCGCGCATCACGGTCGAGGGGGGCCGCATCTTCGGCAAGGTTCCCTATCCGCTGCTCAAGCTGCACGAGGGCAACGGCACCTACTTCTACGACGCCTACGCCTTCTCGTGCATGAACTACTACGAGTTCGCGTCGGACACGTGGCTCGCGTTCTTCTACGAGCACCACTTCAACGGCTACCTGCTGGGGCGCATTCCGCTGCTCAAGCGGCTCAAGTGGCGCGAGGTGCTGGTCTGCAAGGGGGTCTGGGGCTCGCTCCGCGACGAGAACAACGGCAGTCTGCCCGCCACGCAGGCCGTGCTGCTCTTCCCGCGCGGCATGTCGTCGGTCACCGAGCCCTATATCGAGGCGGGCTTCGGCATCGAGAACATCTTCCGCCTGCTGCGCATCGACTGCATCTGGCGGCTCACCCACCGCTCGCCCGTCGAGGGGCAGAACATCCAGAACTTCGCCGTCAACCTGAGTCTCAACCTCAAATTCTGACCCGCCGCCCATCCGCCGTCCCGGGGAATTGACTACCTTTGCGGAAAATTTCCGAAGACGATGATACAGGGAGCCATTTTCGACATGGACGGCGTGCTGGTCAACAACACGCCGGTCCACATCCGGGCCTTCGAAATCTTCTGCGACCGCTACGGGGTCCGCGACTGGCAATCGAAGCTCGGCAACGCCTACGGCATGGGCAACGACGACATCATGCGGCTCATTCTGCCCGAGGAGCTGATTCGCACGCGGGGCCTCGCGGCGCTGGCCGACGAGAAGGAGGCCATCTACCGCGAAATCTACGCTCCCGAAATCCAACCCACGCCGGGTCTGGTCGAGACGCTCGGCCAGCTGCGCGCGGCGGGCATCCGCTGCGCCGTGGGGTCGTCGGGCTGCCGCGCCAACGTCGACTTCGTCCTCGACGCATGCCGCATCGGCGACTTCTTCGAGGCGCGCATCTGCGGCGACATGGTGACCCGCTGCAAGCCCGACCCCGAAATCTACCAAACGGCCGCCGCCGCACTCGGACTCGACCCCGCCGCGTGTCTGGTCTTCGAGGATGCCCCGGCCGGCATCGAGGCGGCCCGCCGCGCCGGCATCGGCCGCATCGTGGCGCTGGCCACCACCCTGCCCCGCGAGCAGCTCGAGAAGGCCGAGGGTCTCTACCGCATCGTCACCGACTTCCGGGACATCACGAACATCCATCAAATACTCGAATAACCATGTGGAAAGCCGTCGCAACCGTCGGGTTGCTCGTCGTATCGAATGCATTCATGACCCTGGCCTGGTACGGGCACATCGCCTTCAAGTCGAAGCTCGAGCGCTTCGGGCTGGTGGCCATCGTCCTCATCAGCTGGGGAATAGCCCTCTTTGAGTACTGCTTCCAGGTCCCTGCCAACCGCATCGGAAGCGCCCAGTTCGGAGGCCCCTTCACGCTCTGGCAGCTCAAGGTCATCCAGGAGGTGGTGTCGCTCTCGGTCTTCACCGTCTTCGCGCTGGTCTTCATGAAGTCGGACACGCTGCGCTGGAACCATCTGGCAGGCTTCATCTGCCTGATTATGGCCGTCTACTTCATCTTCCGCAAGTAGCTCCCCCGCGGCAACCGCCGGCAGCCAACGCCACCGCAGCAACTACCGGCATCATCCGCCGCCTGCCATAAGACAGCGTCCGGAAAGCAGCCGCCCACGGCAACACGCCGCCCGAAAAGTCGCGGCCCGAAACACAGGAGCGCCTTCCCCACCCCGGGGAGGCGCTCTTTTTTGTACCCGTCGCTCAAGGAGAGGAAAAACGGACGAGGGGCATGAACGGCTGACGCGGAACGGGGCCCGGAGGCGCAGGGAGGGCCCTCCGGCGCGGAATTTTCGTCGGACAAAACAGCCCGTTGGTCGAGGGATTCGCCCTTCCGGTCTATTGTATTTGCACGCGTGTGCACCTTCGGGTAGCTTTGCGGCAAAACGAACGACCATGAAGCGCACGCTGATATGCACCCTCCTCGCAACGCTCGCCCTCGGACGGGCGGCTGCGGAGTCCGACTCCCTGCGGGTCTGGACGCTGAACGACTGTCTGAACTATGCGCTCGAGCACAACATCCAGCTGCAGCAGAGCCGCAACGACTACCTCTCGGGCGTCGAGGATACGAAGGAGGCCCGGGCGGCACTCTTCCCCTCGCTGACCGCCTCCACCTCGCAGAGCGTGACCAACTACCCCTCGTCGAACGCCGTCGACCGCACCAGCTATACGGGCACCTACGGCCTCGAGGCCGGCATGACGCTCTACAACGGCGGCCGGCTGCGCACGGCCGTCAAGCGGCAGCAGCTGCAGAACCGCATCGACGAACTCTCGGTCGACGAGGCGGCCAACGACATCCGCATCGCCATCGTGCAGGCCTACATGCAGTGCCTCTATGCCGCCGAGGCGGTGACGGTCAACCGCAGCACGGCCGACGCCTCGAAGGCGCAGCGCGACCGTGCCGAGGCGATGTGGCAGGCCGGCTCCATCAGCCGCGTCGACTTCGCACAGCTCGAGAGCCAGTATGCAAGCGACGAATACCAGGTCGTCGTGGCCCGCTCGACGCTCGACAGCTACAAACTCCGGCTCAAGCAGCTGCTCGAACTGGGCATCACCGACGAGATGACCCTCGCCGAGCCGGAGGTCGGCCAGGAGGCGATCCTTGCCCAACTGCCCGCCAAGACCGACATCTACGCCACGGCACTGGAGAGCATGCCCGAAATCGCCCGCGGCGAACTGGCCGTCGAGGCGGCCGAGCTCGAGGTGCGCGAGGTCCGGGCGGGCTTCCTGCCGACGCTGGCGCTGACGGCCGACATCGGAACGGGCCACATGTCGGGCGGCAGCTTCGAGAGCGGCACCCAAATCTGGAACCGCTTCAACGAAAACGTCGGCCTAACGCTCAGCATCCCCATCTTCTCCAACCGCCGGAACCGCACGGCCACCAACAAGGCGCGGCTGACGGCCGCCAACATGCGGCTCACGTGGCTCGACCTGAAGAAGACGCTGCTCGAGGAGGTCGAGGGGGCCTACCTCGACGCCCTGTCGGCCCAGTCGCAATACGTCGCGGCCGTCGAGAAGCAGCAGTACGCCCGGCGCAGCTACGAGCTGACGAGCGAGCAGTTCGCCGTCGGGATGAAGAACACCGTCGAGCTGCTGACGGCCCAGAACGAGCTGACGGCCGCCCGCCAGGAGGTGCTGCAGGCCAAGTACATGTCGCTGCTCAACATCGAGCTGCTCAACATCTACCAGGGACGGGGTACCAACGCCGAATATTGACAAAACGAACGATAAGACCATGAACATGAAACGGAAAAAGACGCTTCTTGCGGCGCTGGCCGCCGTGGCGGTCGTCTGCGGAGCGTGGCTCTGGCTGCGCTCGCCCCGCACGGACGACATCACGCTGCAGACGGCCGCAACCAGCCGCATCACGATTCGCAACTCGGTGATGGCCACCGGTACGGTCGAGCCGGTCACCGAGGTCGAGGTGGGTACCCAGGTTTCGGGCATCATCGACCGGCTCTATGTCGACTACAACGACGTGGTGAAGGCCGGACAGCTCATCGCCGAGATGGACAAGGTGACACTGCAGGCCCAGTTGGAGCAGTCGCAGGCCGAGCTGGCGAGCTGCAAGACCGAGTACGAGTACCAGATGAAGAACTACACCCGCACGCGCACGCTCCACGAAAAGCAGCTGGTCAGCGACGCCGAGTACGACGAGGCCCTCTACCTCTACGAGAAGGCGCGCAACGCCTACGAACAGGCCAAGGCCGCCATCGTGCAGGTGAAGCAGAACCTCGACTACGCCACCATCACCTCGCCCATCGACGGCGTGGTCATCAGCCGGGCCGTCGAGGAGGGGCAGACCGTGGCCGCCGGCTTCGAGACGCCTACCCTCTTCACCATCGCCAACGACCTGACGCAGATGCGCGTCATCGCCGACGTCGACGAGGCCGACATCGGCCAGGTGAAGGATGGCCAGCGGGTCGAGTTCACCGTCGACGCCTACCCCGACGACACCTTCGAGGGGACGGTGCAGCAGGTGCGGCTTGAGGCGACGACCGAGTCGAGCGTGGTCACCTACGAGGTGGTCATCTCGGCCTACAACCCCGACTTGAAACTCAAACCGGGTCTGACGGCCAACGTCACCATCTATACGCTCGAGAAGGAGCATGCGCTGGCCGTTCCGACCAAGGCGCTGCGCTTCGTGCCCGACGCCGAGCTGCTGTCGCGCATCGGTATCACCGTCGACGGGCAGAGCGCCCCCGCCCAGACGGGCAAGCGCGAGTTGTGGGTAAAAAACGGGGATACGCTGGTGCCGCGTACTGTGAGCGCCGGCGCATCAAGTGGCGAGCTGACCGAAATTACCGAGGGACTTGCCGACGGCGAGGTGGTCGCCATCGGGCTGAGCGCCGCATCCGAAGAGCCGGCGGCAGCCTCGGTCGAGCGTAGTCCCTTCATACCCTCGCCTCCGGGCGGCGACAAGGGGAAAAAGCAACAGGCCCGGTAGCGGCCGCACGGGACGTGGCGGAGGGCCCCGGAAAGGAGGCCCGCCGCACCTCCCGGCCGCCTGACATGAATAAAACGAAGAATATGGAAACCAGCAACAAGGAGGTCATCCGTCTGGAGCACATACGCCGCGACTTCCACGTCGGCGACGAGGTGGTGCACGCCCTGCGCGACGTCTCGTTCACCATCCTCGAAGGCGAATTCGTCACCATCATGGGCACCTCGGGCTCCGGCAAGTCGACGCTGCTCAATACGCTCGGATGCCTCGACACCCCGACGTCGGGCGAATACTACCTCGACGGCGTGGCCGTGCGCACGATGGACAAGAACCAGCGGGCGACGCTCCGCAACCGCAAAATCGGCTTCGTCTTCCAGAACTACAACCTGCTGCCCAAGACGACGGCCATCGAGAACGTCGAGCTGCCGCTCATGTACAACCCCACGTGTTCGGCCGCCGAGCGCTACCGCCGTTCGGTCGAGGCGCTGCGGGCAGTGGGGCTCGGCGACCGGCTGCTCCACCGCAGCAATCAGATGTCGGGCGGCCAGATGCAGCGCGTGGCCATCGCCCGGGCGCTGGTCAACAACCCGGCGGTCATCCTCGCCGACGAGGCGACGGGCAACCTCGACACGCGCACCAGCTTCGAGGTGCTGGTGCTCTTCCAGCAGCTCCATGCCGCCGGCCGCACCATCATCTTCGTAACGCACAACCCCGACATCGCGCGCTACAGCAGCCGCAACATCACGCTGCGCGACGGCCGCATCACGGGCGACGTGCGCAACGACCGGATTCTGAGCGCAGCCGAGGCGCTGGCGCGGCTGCCCAAAAACGACGATTGAGCCATGAACTTTGCGAACCTTTTCAAAATCGCCTTCAAGGCGCTGTGCAACAACAAGCTGCGCGGATTCCTCACCATGCTGGGCATCATCATCGGCGTGGCGTCGGTCATCACGATGCTGGCCATCGGCCAGGGGTCGAAGCGGAGCATCCAGGCCGAAATCAGCGAGATGGGCTCCAACATGATTATGATTCACCCGGGCGGCGACATGCGCGGCGGCGTGCGGCTCGACGCCGACGACATGGAGTCGCTCAAGCTGAAGGACCTGGAGGATATCCGCAACAACACGCGCTTCGTCACCTACGTCTCGCCCTCGGTCAACAGCGCGGGACAGGCCATCGTCGGGGCGAACAACACCCCGACGACCATCTACGGCGTCAACACCGACTATCTGGAAATCCGCCGCTACCGCATCGCCGACGGCGACACCTTCTCCGAGCAGGACATCCGCACCGCGGCGAAGGTCTGCCTGGTGGGCCAGACGGTGGTCGACGAGCTCTTCCCCGACGGCACGAACCCCGTAGGGCGTATGATTCGCTTCGGGACCATTCCGCTGCGCATCGTCGGCGTACTCGAAAGCAAGGGCTACAACAGCATGGGCATGGACCAGGACGACCTGATTCTCGCCCCCTACACCACCGTCCAGAAGCGCATCCTGGCCATCACCCACCTTCAGGAGATTGTCTGCTCGGCGCTGAGCGAGGCCTACACCGAGGAGGCCATCGACGAAATCTCCGCCATCCTGCGCACCAACCACAAGCTGAAGGAGGGCGACGAGGAGGACTTCACCATCCGCTCGCAGCAGGAGCTCTCGTCGATGCTCACCTCGACGACCGACATGATGACCATGCTGCTGGCCGCCGTGGCCGGCATCTCGCTGCTCGTGGGCGGCATCGGCATCATGAACATCATGTACATGTCGGTCACCGAGCGCACGCGCGAAATCGGACTCCGCATGTCGATTGGCGCCAAGGGGCGCGACATTCTGGCACAGTTCCTCATCGAATCCATCCTCATCAGCGTCACGGGCGGCCTCATCGGCGTGCTGCTGGGCATCGGCGCCGCCGTGGTGGTGAAGGTTGTGGCCTCGTTCCCGATTTACATCCAGCCGTGGAGCGTCTTCCTCTCGTTCGCCGTCTGCACGCTCACGGGGGTCTTCTTCGGCTGGTACCCCGCACAGAAGGCGGCCATGCTCGACCCCATCGAGGCCATCCGCTATGAATAATTCCCGAAAAAGGTTATCTTTGCATACCATGAACGCCGTACAGTCGAAATACGCCGCATGGCTCATCCACCTGACCGCCTGGGCCGTCATCTTCGGGATGCCGCTCTTCTTCACCGGTCCGGACCGCCCGCTCATGACCGGTCCGCAATACGTTCGCTTCCTGCTGGTGCCGCTCTCGTTCATGCTGGTCTTCTACACGAACTACTTCGTGCTCATCGACCGCTACCTCACCACCCGGCGCGGCGGCCGCTTCGCCCTCTCGAACCTGCTGCTCATCCTGCTGGTCATGGTGAGCGTCCACCTGCTCTTCCGCTACGTGCTGCCGCCCGACCCGGGGCACCACCCGCCCGCCGACCGTCCGTGGCAGGACGGCGTGCGCTTCTTCCTGGGCAACGCCACGCTCTACGCGCTGGTTGTCGGCGTGGGGGTCGCCATCCGGATGACGGGCGGCTGGTACCGCGCCGAGGCGGCCCGCAAGGAGCTGGAGCACAGCCACACCGAGGCCGAGCTGCAGAACCTCAAGAGCCAGTTGAACCCCCACTTCCTCTTCAACACGCTCAACAACATCTACTCGCTCATCCAGCTCGACACGACCCGTGCCCAGCAGGCCGTCCACGACCTGAGCCGCATGCTGCGCTACGTGCTCTACGACAGCAGCCGCGCCACCGTCCCGCTCGCGGCCGAGATTGACTTCCTGCGCGACTACATCGAGCTGATGCGCATTCGCCTGCCGCGCCACGTGCGGCTCTTTGTCTCGCTGCCCGACGCTCCCTCGTCGACCCCGATTGCGCCGCTGCTCTTCATCTCGCTGGTCGAGAACGCCTTCAAGCACGGCGTGAGCAACGAAAAGCCCTCCTACATCACCATCGACATCCACGAACTGGAGGGGCAGCTGATTTGCAGCATCAAGAACAGCCGCTTCCCCAAGAGCGACTCCGACCGCAGCGGCTCGGGCATCGGGCTGAGCAATCTGACCAGGCGGCTCGACATGATATACCCCGGCCGCTACATCCTCGAATACGGCCCCGCAGGCGAGACCGACTACCGGGCGCTGCTCTGCATCAAATTCGACGAACCATGAAACTGTCCTGTGCCATAATCGACGACGAGCCGCTGGCCGTCGAGTTGATGGAATCCTACGTGCGCAAGACGCCGTTTCTCGAACTGAAGGCCTCGTTCGGGAGCGGCGTTGCGGCCTGCGAGGCGCTGCGCGAGGCACCCGTCGA
The DNA here is from genome assembly GCF_900290115.1 of Alistipes sp. Marseille-P5061. Taxonomy (GTDB): domain Bacteria; phylum Bacteroidota; class Bacteroidia; order Bacteroidales; family Rikenellaceae; genus Alistipes; species Alistipes excrementigallinarum. The sequence continues at coordinate 132,833 of NZ_LT985748.1, read as the reverse complement.
CCTGCTCTTCTGCGACATCCAGATGCCGGGGCTCAACGGCATGGAGCTCTCGCGCATGCTGCCCGAGGAGACCCGCGTGATTTTCACCACGGCCTTCACCCAGTATGCCGTCGAGGGGTTCCGCGTGCGGGCCCTCGACTACCTGCTCAAGCCCATCAGCTACGCCGACTTTCTGGAGGCGGCCGACAAGGCGCTCGGCTGGTTCGAGATGAAGCGGCGCGCCGAGGCGCTTCCTCCGGCCGGGAAGGAGCCGCAGAGCATCTTCGTGCGGACCGAGTACCGGCTGCAGCAAATCGAACTGGAGCGCATCACCTACATCGAGGGGCTGAAGGACTACGTCAAAATCCACGTCGACAACCAGCCCGGTCCCATTCTCTCGCTCATGAACCTCAAGGCGCTCGAGGAGCAGCTGCCTCCGGACCGCTTCGTGCGGATTCACCGGTCGTACATCATCCAGCCGTCGAAGATGCAGGCCATCGAGCGCAACCGGGTTGTCATCGGCAAGGAGTACCTGCCCGTCTCGGAGAGCTACCGCCAGACGTTCTACACGTTCCTGGCCGCCCACTCGCTTCTTTTCTGACCCGCCGGAGAAGCCGGGCCCGGCGAACGGCTCCGAGAAGAGCCCCCACCATCCCCCAAGCCCCCCACCCGACACAAAGCGGGCGTCAAGGTGTCTTACGGCATCCTGACGCCCGCTTTCCGTATCCCGCGCCGGAAGCGTCACGCCTGCTGTCTGCGACGCTCGCGGTCCCGGCGGTAAATCTGATAGGAGTTCACGAAGTTCTGCCAAACGATGTAGGCCGTCGGGGCAATCGACGAAATCGGATTGAGGAACGACTGCGCCATCCAGACGGCCAGCACCGTATTCTTCTGGCCGAGCGACTGGCCGCCCGCCACCGCATCGCCGTAGCGGCGACCCAGCATGCGGCCGATTTTGAACTGCACCAGACAGATGACCAGCGCCGCGAAGGCCAGCCAGAGCTCGATGCCCGGCGAGACGTCGCGCAGGTCGATGATGAAGGCCGTCGTGCGTCCGATGATGACGACAAGCGACAACAGCCACATGTAGAAGGAAATCTGGCTGTGGTCGGCAATCCACCGCGAGGCGCGGTGGAAGAGGAAGCGGCAGCACTGCGCCGCGGCGAAGGGCATGATGAGCAGCGGTGCCACGCGCGAAAGAATCTCGACGAAGGAGCAGTGGCCGCTCCCGGTCAGGGCGATGACGACGGGCGCCACCAGTGCGATGACCATGTTGCAGAGCAGGCTGTAGGTGGTCATCGTTGCGACGTTGGCCCCCAGCATGCCGCCGATGACCACGGCGGCCATGGCGATGGGCGCCAGCACGCAAATCATCGCCCCCTGGGCCACGATGCCGTTCAGCGGCTCGAGCAGCAGGTAGACCGCCACGCTCGCGACCACCTGGAAGAGCAGCAGCCAGAGGTGGAGCATGCTCAGATGCATCTGCTTGGGGGTCACGCGGCAGAAGGTGACGAAGAGCATCAGGAAGATGAGCGTCGGGGTAATCATCTGGTGCGATGCGGCCTCGAGCGCCGAAACGGGACGGCACAGCAGCGCCCCGACCACCATGGCCGAAGGCATGGCGATGGTCTTGACGTTGCGGTGCAGGGATTCCAGTACGTTCATGATTCCTTGTGCTTTAACCTATTTATTGAACCCGGCGGTTGAGCTGGCTGGGCGGGGTGCTGCGGAGCGTCATCAACAGGCGAAATGGCCGGGCGGAGGGCATCGGAGCCTCTCCGGCGGGAGAACCGTCAACTGGTGCGCCGGCCGCCAAACGGCAATACCGGCCATCTCACGACGAGACCCGGACCGCCGCCGGGCTATTCCGGGCAGCTCCGACCGCCGCCGGGCAGCACTGGCCGCCCTACGAGAGCAGCTCCTTGACCTTGGCCGAAATCTCCTTGCCGTCGGCCTGGCCGGCCAGCCGCTTCGAGGCGACGCCCATCACCTTGCCCATCTCCTTCATCGAGGTGGCGCCCACCTCGGCGATAATCGCCCGCACGGCCTCGGTCAGCTCCTCGGCCGTCAGCTGCTTGGGCAGGAACTCCTGCAGCACGGCAACCTGCGCCAGCTCCTCGTCGGCCAGGTCCTGACGGTGCTGCTCGGCATAGATGGCCGCCGAATCGCTCCCCTGCTTGGCCAGCTTGGAGATGATTTTAATCACGTCGGCATCGGGTAGCTCGGCGATTTCGGGACCCGCCGTCTTGGCCTCGATGATGTACTTCTTGACGTTGCGCAGTGCGCTCAGGCGCACGGGATTCTTGGCCTTCATGGCCTCCATGATTCCGGTGGAAATCTCTTTTTCGAGTGACATGATTGTTTGTTTTTATAGTTTTTACACAATATGTTGCATCGTTTATCTACTCCGCAGCTTCATCCCTGCGTCCCTGCGTCAGAAAGCGCAGCACGTCGCCCATCAGCCGCTCGCGCTGCTCCTCCGAACGAATCGTCTCGAAGGGGAATCCCGCCACGAAGGTGCGCCGGCTGCCGTCGTTGGCCACGGCGGCCGTACGGCCCGAATCGCCGTAGCGCATCACGGCAAACGACCGCTCTCCCACGGGTCGCAGGGCATCGGCGGTCTCGACGCCGTAGCAGCTGCGCGACGGGCGGGTGCGGAACTCATACTCCCCGCGCGAAAAGAGCGTGGGGGCCACGACGCGTACATCGCCCCGACGGGCGGTCTGCTCCTGCTCCAGTGCGCAGTGGAGCACCTCGCGCACGAAGGCCCGCTCCGTCTCGCCGGCTTCGGGTCCCGTCGTAAGGTCCGAGGCGACGTAGCTGCCCGAGACGAAGAGGCTGCCGCCGCACTCGAGGTAATCGGCCAAAACACGCTGCATGTCAGTCGTGAAGGTCTTGAACGTATAACCGACCGTACCCCGGCCAAGCAGCGTCGAGCGCTGCTTGCCCAGAATCAGGTCGACCGCGTCGCAGGCCTCCGGGTCGATGCCGCTCCGCTCGACCGCGGCGGCCGAGGCCGAGCAGAAGGAGTAACCCGCGCGGGCAATCGCACGCCCGTGCATGCTGGCATAGTCGAACGTATTGCCGGCCACGACCTCCGCCTCGCCGTCGCTGCGGCAGGCGCCGAGGGCCTTCGTCTCGTCGCTGTTGCGCGCCTCGGCCAGGTCGTAGACATACTGCTCGCCGACGAACGAGCTCTCCTGCAGGTAGGGAACCCCCGCGTCGAGGCGGGGATAGAATCCGGCGGTCGAGTCGCTGCGCATGCTCAGCGGCGCGCTCACGCGGTCGAAGCCGTTCACCACCAGCACCCGCCCCCGCTCCTCCGAGGCGCGGCAGGCGGCCAGCGTCTCGCTCGGGAAGCTTTCGCCGCCGTCGTTGAGCGCCGTGATGCGGTAGCTGTAGAGCACGTCGGGCTCCTGCTCCGTCACGAAGCGGGGCTCGGCCGTGTAGCGGCCGTTGTCGAAGCCTTCGTCGCCGCGGCGCGTGTAGACCATGTAGCCCGAAGGTGCGGCCGTCGGCTCGAGCGAATCGACGGTCGGGAGCCACGAGAGCTCGACTTGGTCCCCGTCGCCCAGCCGCACGGCGAACGACGAGACGGGGAGCGGCTGCACGACGTACGGCCGTCCGTACTGCGCCGCAACGTGCTTGAGGATACCCTTATAGACGGCCCGGCTCACGAGGAACTTGAAGCGCGGGTCGTTGCCGTAGCGCATGTCGGCGAAGTTCTGGTGGGAGAGCAGTTCGAGCAGCATGGTCGGCACGTTGGGCACCCGTGCTTCGTAGTAGGAGCGGTTCCACAGCCCGCGGCGGCGCCACTCGGGTTCGCACGTGCGGCGGATGTCGCCGACCACCTGCGTCATCACCAGGTCGGTCAAATCGCGCGAGCGGTAGCGGTCGGCGCCCCCCTCGAAGCGGCCGTTCTTGTCGCGCGTGAAGAAGATTCCGAGCGTGCCAATCGTCTCGTCGCCGTCGCGCACCCCCGAGTCGGAGTGGAACGCCAGCGCCAGGTCGAGCGGAATGCCCAGTCCGGCCGAGTCACGCAGCCGCTCGGAGCCCCCCATGAGGGCATTGACCCACAGTGCGCGCGACATGAAGTCGTCCTTGTAGTCGTCGCGGTCGCCCTTGGGCGTATAGACCGACTCGTCGAAGCCGGCCCACTGCAGCCAGTAGCGCGCCCCCTCGCAGAAGCGGGGCATGCCGCTCGTCTCGGCGCGGTAGAGACCACCCGGACGGGCCAGCGTATCGGCCGCCGCGCGGGCGACGTTGCCGTAGCCGCCGCCGATTTTCACGGCATCGGCCGAGACGATGCCTCCGGCGCGCCGCGAACGGTTCGAAAGCACGACGGCCTCCTGCTCACCCGCATCGAAAAGGAAGCGCCCGAGGTAGACCCACGTCCCGCCCCCCATCGTCTGGTTGACGGCAAAGCGGCTCTCGCCGCCCAGGTGGCGGACCGTATAGAGGGCGTCGTCGACGCTCCCCGGCGTCGAGTCGTAGCTCACGTAGAGGGCATACTCCCCGCGTTCGGGGATGTCGACCCGCCACACGGCGCGGCTCTCGGCCCCGGTCGTGATGCTCCGCACGTGGCGCGTCGTGCCCTGCAGGAAGGGGTTCTCGCCCGTCAGGTAGACCTGCTGGCGGTGTGCAAAGCCCACATCGCCTCCCGACCATCCGGCGTCGCCGTTCTCCTCGCGGTAGCTCTCGGCGGCGTCGTTGTCGGCCAGCACCTCGTGGCTCTGCCAGTCCCGCTCGCGGGGCAGCAGGACGCACGCCCCCGCATTTTCGAGCATGGGGACCAGGAAGGGCAGCACGTAGCTCTGCGTATAGAGGTCCTCGCACGTCTGCCAGAAGCGGGCCCGCTGCCAGCGCCAGCGCCCCTCGCGCTGGTCGAAGTAGCGGCCGTGGCTCTGCCAGAGGGCGATGTGACGTCCGGCGAGCCCCGCCGAGGGGGTTCTGCGGTCGAGCGGCGAGACGAGCGGCCGCGCCGAAGGGTTGACGAAGGGGACCACACGGTCGCGCCGGCGCCGGGGCTGCACGGTGCGGCAGGCCAGCGGGATGAGCTCCTCGATGAGCCGCCCGTCGGTATAGAGTTCGATGCGCGCCTTGCGGAAGGATGCGGGGAGCAGCGCGCGCACCGAGTCGTAGATGGCCTGCACGTTCTCCTCGCGGAAGGGATAGTACGACAACCCCACCGAGGCGTAGAGCTGCACGCGGCTGCGCGACGACTTGACGCGCTGAATCCGCACCCAGCTGCCGGCCACCTCGCGCCCCGTGATGCGGGTCAGCGCGCTGCCGATTTGCCGGCGCGTCGCGGCGCCGATTTCGGCCGCCCGGGCCGGGGCCGCCGGGGCCGCTCCCGTCAGGAGCGCCAGCGCCAGCAGCGCCATGCACATATAATGTCTGTATGCGTGTCGTTTCATGACTGTATCCGTTTTTTGCGCCCCAGGAGCCACATGCCGCCCATCGTGAGCAGGGCGTTGTAGAGCAGCAGCTCGAATCCGATGCGATAGCCGAAGAGCTCCCCGGCGGCATACTGCAGCAGGGCGCTCAGCAGCGGTGCGGCGACGGCCACCAGCGGCAGCCAACGGCCGTCGATGCGGCGGCGGGTGCAGATGCCGAAGAGGAACATCCCCAGAATCGGGCCGTAGGTATAGCCCGCCACCTTGAAGAAGAGGTTGATGACGCTGTCGTTGCCGAAGCGGCCGAACAGCAGCACGAGCAGCGTCAGGCCGAGGGCCATGAGCGCATGCACGCGTCGGCGCGTCCGCGTCAGCTGCGCCTCGTCGCAGCGGCGCGTGGCGTCGAGCAGGTCGACCGTGAAGGAGGTGGTGAGCGCCGTGAGGGAGGAACCGGCCGACGAGTAGGTGCTCGCCATCATCCCCAGCACGAAGAGCAGCCCGACGTAGAGGGGCAGGCCGCCGTTGACGGCCACCTGCGAGAAGACCTGGTCGCTCTTCGGGGGGAGCGGCATGCCGACCCGCGCCATGTAGAGGTAGAGCAGCGCGCCGAGCGTCAGGAAGAGGAGGATGACGGCAATCTGGCAGAGGGCCGTCAGCACGATGTTCTTCTGCGCGTCGCGCGGCGTGCGGCAGCTCAGGTTGCGCTGCATCATCTCCTGGTCGAGCCCCGTCATGGCGACCAGCAGCACGATGCCCGCCACGAACATCTTCCAGAAGTAGCGCTCCGACGAGGGGTCGTCGAAGAAGAAGATGCGCGCGTATTCCGACGCGGCCACCTCGCGCAGCGCCTCGCCCGTCGTGAGCCCCAGTCCGCGCACCAGCGCCAGAATCGTCAGCACGAGGCTCGCCACCAGGCAGAGCGTCTTGAAGGCGTCGGTCCAGATGAGCGACTTCACGCCGCCGCGCCGCGTGTAGAGCCAGACGAAGAGCACCGTCACCACGGCATTCGCCGCAAAGGGGAGCCCCACGCGGTCGAAGACCAGCAGCTGCATCACGGCGCAGACGATGTAGAGGCGCAGCGCCGCGCCGAGCATCTTCGAGAGGAAGAAGAACCACGCCCCGGTCCGCTGCGCGGTGACGCCGAAGCGATGGTCGAGGTACTGGTAGAGCGAGATGACCCGCATGCGGTAGAAGAGCGGGACAAGGAGGAAGGCGACGACGAGCTGCCCCACCGTGAAGCCCAGCACCATCTGCATGTAGGAGAAGGAGTCGGCCGCCACCGACCCCGGCACCGAGAGGTAGGTCACGCCCGACATGGCGGCCGTAATCATCGAGAGGGCGGTTACGAACCACGACGAGCGGCGGTTGCCCGTGAAGAAGCCTGCGTTGTCGGCATGACGCCCCGAGAGCCATGCGATGAGGAAGAGCAGGGCGATGTAGGCGAGCACTACGGCTGTGACGGCTGCGGGCGACATGTTTCCGGGTTTTAGGCGGGCCGCCGAACCCCCTCTTCCGTGCGGATGGAACCCGCCGGACGGAGCTTCGCGACACGCGACGCCGGCAAAGATACGAAAATCTCACGGGAAGGAGGAAGAATATTTTTCGATTTTCCGGCCAAAATTGTTGTAAATTAAAATTCTTTTCTATCTTTGTTATTCGAATAACAATAGCAAACGACACCAAAGAACCTAATTTTAATAGCATCATGGCAAGAAATCTTAAAATCAGAGACCTCACGTTGCGCGACGGGCAGCAGTCCTCGTTCGCCACGCGAATGAACCAGGCCCAAATCGACCGCTGTCTTCCCTACTACAAGGATGCGAACTTCTATGCGATGGAGGTTTGGGGCGGCGCCGTACCCGACTCGGTGATGCGCTATCTGAACGAGAACCCCTGGACCCGTCTCGAAACCATCCACAAGGCCGTAGGCAACGTCTCGAAGCTGACGGCTCTCTCGCGCGGCCGCAACCTCTTCGGCTACTCGCCCTACACGGATGAAATCATCGACGGTTTCTGCCGCAACGCCATCGAGAGCGGACTGGGTATCATGCGTATCTTCGACGCGCTGAACGACGTGGACAACGTCAAGTCGACGGTCAAGTACGTGAAACAGTACGGCGGCATCGCCGACTGCGCCGTCTGCTACACGGTCGACCCGAAATATCCCGAGCTGGGTTTCTTCGCCAAGCTGATGGGCAAGAAGAACCCGAAGCCCGTCTTCACGGATGAATACTTCCTGGACAAGGCCAAGCAGATGGCCGCTCTGGGAGCCGACATGATTACCATCAAGGACATGTCGGGCCTCATCCCGCCGCGCCGCGTGGCCACGCTGGTGCGCCTCTTCAAGCAGCATCTGTCGATTCCCGTCGACTTCCACACCCACTGCACCCCGGGCTACGGTCTGGCATCGGTTCTGGCAGCCATCGTTGCCGGCGTCGACATCGTCGACACCAACTGCTGGTACTTCGCCGGCGGTACGGGCGCTCCGGCCATCGAGCTGGTCTACGTCTTCTGCAAGAAGCTGGGCATCGACCTGGGCGTGAACATGGAGGCCGTGGCCAAAATCAACACCCAGCTGCGTGAAATCCGCAAGGAGCTCAACATGTCGGTATTCGGTGTCGAGAAGCCCGAGCCCAAGGCGTTCAACCCGCTGACGGATACGATTCCCGCCGAAATCGACGCCCTGTTCGACCGCGCCATCAAGGCCGCCCAGGCCGACGACGAGGAGGGCACCATCGACGCCTGCCGCAAGATTGAGGCCTACTACGGCTTCCCCGCACCCAACGAACTGGTCCAGAAGGCCGAGATTCCGGGTGGCATGTACTCCAACATGGTGGCCCAGCTCAAGCAGCTCAAGGCCGAGGAGATTCTGCCGCGCGCCATGGAGCTCATCCCGTCGGTGCGTCTGGCCGCAGGTCTGCCGCCTCTGGTAACCCCCACCTCGCAGATTGTCGGTGCACAGGCCGTGAACTGCGCCCTCGACGAGAAGGCCGGCCGTCCGATGTACACCAACAAGTCGTCGCAGTTCGTCGGTCTGGTCAAGGGCGAATACGGCAAGACGCCCGTCAAGATTGACCCCGAGTTCCGCTTCAAGATTTGCGGCGTACGCGAGGAGACTCCCTACGATACGTCGAAGTATCAGATGCAGCCCAACCCCGTACTGCCCGAGGCAGGCGGCGTGAAGCTGGCGGCCAACGAGAAGGAGGTGCTGCTGCTCGAGCTCTTCCCGCTGGTGGCCAAGAACTTCCTCACCGAGCAGAAGAAGAAGGCCTACGCCGCTTCGAAACCCGCCGAGCCGAAGGTCGAGGAGAAGAAGGCCGAGGAGAAGAAGGCTGCCGCCATCACGGGTCACACGGTCAACGCTCCGCTGCCGGGCCGCGTCATCGACTTCAAGGTGAAGGTCGGCGACGAGGTGAAGGCCGGACAGGAGGTTGCCGTGCTCGAGGCGATGAAGATGGAGAACTCCATCACGTCGGATGTCAGCGGCAAGGTCAAGCAGGTGCTGGCCCAGGTCGGCGAGAATGTTCCGACCGACGCTCCGCTGCTCGAAATCGAGTAATCACGCATCACTCCCCACGGCGGAGGAGCCCGCTCCCCCACCGCTGAAAGGAAAAACCCCTGCAGTTGATGTTCGACTGCAGGGGTTTTCGTGTTCGGTGCTCCGAGAGGAGGCAGGCTTCGGCACCGCCGGGAAGGTTGATGCAAACATCTCCGGGTCGGGCGGAGCAAGAGTGCACCTCGGGCCGGCGGAAGAAGGCAAGAACGGCAGAGCAAAAGCGCGCTCCGGACCGGACGAGGCAGGACCGGCGGAGCAAAAGCGTGCCCCGGGCCGACAGATTCGGACTGCGCCGCGCCCCTCCGGGCTGTTCCATGCGGCGGACCAACCGCAGGGCGTCAGCGCGGCAGCGTCTCCTCGTCGCAGACGCCGCACTCGCAGAAGTGGAACTCCTCGCGGGCCCGCTCCTTCGGGAAGAGGAAGTAGACGCAGGTGGCCTCGGTGCAGAGTTCGCCCCGCTGGTCGAAGATTCGGACGCCGATTTCGACCAGATTGCGCCGCTGCTGCCGCACGACGGCCCGCAGCGTGATGCGCTCGTCGGTGGTGTGGATGGGACGGTGGTAGCGCACCTCCATCTTCGTCGTCACGCCGCTGGTCTGGTACTTGCGGAAGACGACCCAGCTGCTGATTTCATCGGCCAGCGTCGCCTGGATGCCGCCGTGCAGCGTATCGACCCACCCCTGAAATTCGGGGCGCGGATGCCATACGCTCACAATCTCGTCACCGTCCTCGTAAAACTCCATCCGCAGACCGCGTTCGCTGTGGGGGTCGCAGCCGAAGCAGCGATACCCCTCCATCCCGCTCCAGGGATTGGTAATCTTCTTCATATCGAATCTCTTTTTTGCTGTCCGTTTTCACACTCGGGCAAACTTTTGCACCCGCAGCCTCCGGCCGCGAAGGTTGTCCCGAAGGTCGGGGGTGCACCCCGCCCATCCGACAAAATTACGCAAATAGCCGGAGAAAACCAACCCCGGGGCGGGCGGCCGTTCTGCCGTCCGGCGCCAAAACAGGTCGGAAGGTTGGATATGCGCCCGATTTTTCGTACCTTCATACGGCCGTAAAGCGGACACAACACAAAAACGCACAAGAGCATGAAATTTTTACAGGAATTCAAGGAGTTCGCCCTCAAGGGCAACATGGTGGACATGGCCGTCGGCGTCATCATCGGCGGCGCATTCGGCAAAATCGTCTCGTCGCTGGTCAACGACATCATCATGCCGCCGATTGGCATGCTGCTCGGCAAGACCGACTTTTCGAACCTGCGCGTCAATCTGAGCGGCCTGCGCGACAGCGTGTCGGGCGCAGCCGCCGGAGCCGAACCCGTCTACTGGAACTACGGCGCCTTCATCCAGCAGTGCATCGACTTCGCCATTCTGGCCTTCTGCGTCTTTCTGATGGTCAAGCTGATGAACCGTCTGATGCGACGCAAGGCTGCGGCTCCCGCCCCGGCGACGCCTCCCGCACCGACGAAGGAGGAGTTGCTGCTCACCGAAATCCGCGACCTGCTGCGCGAGCAGCAGAAGCAGGGCCGCTAACCGCCACCCCGGGAAGACGGAACCGCCGGGAAGAACGGCGTCGTACAAGGGCCGCGGCAGAGAGGCTGGACCGACAAACGCACACACCGCACCACCCCGTTACGGGATGTCATGCCGTGTGTGCGTTTTATCTTGCCGCACAGGCCCGGCCACAAAAAGGCAGCGCAGTCGGACCGCAGAGCCACTCTGCACCTGCTCCGCACCCACCCTGCGCCCGCTCCGCCACCGCGGCCGCTCGCCGAGCGTCAGGAGTCGGACTCCCGCTTGCGGGGGGCGTACTCCTGCAGGATGTAGCTCGTAAATATCGGGAACATCATCATTCCGAGCGACGGCAGCAGCACGGTGACCACCTTGCCGACGGCCGTCACAGCGAAAATCTCGGCCCCGACGGTCGTCACATTCATCCAGGCCCACCACAACGCGTCGCCGAAGCCGTCCAGCTTTGGATTGACGCCGATTTCATAGTCGTAGAAGATCAGCGCCGAGAGGTAGGTGAAGACCAGCACGGTGAAGAGGTAGGAGACGAAGAGCTGGCGGATGCGCCCCGTCACGAGCCAGTGCGCCACGATGCCCAGCACGCCGAAGGCCCGGATGAGGGGCATCAGCCCGAGCAGCATCGCCCAGTAGCGCGGCAGCTGCGCGTGGCTCCAGACGGCGATGTTCAGATAGGGAATCGAGATGAGCAGAAAGAACAGGTTGCGCAGCAGGAAGAGCCCCTTGCGGCCGGCCAGACGCCAGCGGATGAAGAAGTCACAGAGGAAGAGCAGGCAGACAACCAGCTGCACGGCCAGATAACCGCGCGAGAAGGCCTGATGGTGCCCGGCGAGGATTTCCCACGAAATGGCCACCAGCAGGACCAGCCCGGCCAGCACCTTGAGCTCGGAGAGGCGCCGCATGAGTCTGTTTTCCGAAAGTTCAGAACGTTCCATCGATTGAAAAGTGTTTGGGGTGGAGCGTGCAAATCCGCTGCCAGAGGGGTCCGGACGGAGGTTCGGACTCTTTTTTTGCACTTTTTTTTGGTAGTTCGGAAAATTGTACTACCTTTGCACTCGCTTTGAAACCCCAACCGACAGCGGTTCACCGCCCGAGGATTGAGACGAAGCCATGGCGGGATAGCTCAGCTGGTTAGAGCGCATGATTCATAATCATGAGGTCGAGAGTTCAAGTCTCTCTCCCGCTACCAGAAAATCAAGGAGTTACGATGATTCGTAGCTCCTTTTTTCTTTTCCCGGCAGACAATTTGCACACCGGACCGGCGATTTCCGCCACCTCCCCGCATCGGCGGAGCCACGGGCTACCCCACCCCGAAGCCGACCCTACACGCACGCATCCCCGCGCATCCACTCAGCCATACCCGCGCAAACATCCGGGAAACCCCGTCCTGATACTGTTCCCACACGGCATGCCCTTTTGCCCGCTCCGGCCTGATACGCTCCCGCTCCAGCCAGAGCCTCCCGACCAACACAATCCTCCCCACTCAACCCGCCCTACCTGCGCTGCCCCGTTTCGTCCTCCCGGAATAAAGATACCGACCATTAGAACAGGAGCGCTGAATCAAGCACCTCTTTTCCCCTCTTCATGAGGACAAAATGGAGAAAATACGAACACATTGCACGAAATCCCGGAAACAGGATTTCCCGACAAATGATGAATTTTGTCCATGGAATCCGGATGGAGCAGAACGGCTCGGGAACGACGCGAAACGGCGCGGAGAAAACGACGCAAAACGGCGCGGAGAAAACGACGCAAAACGGCGCGAAGAAAACGACGCAAAACGGCGCGAAGAAAACGACGCAAAACGGCGCGAAAAAAACGACGCAAAACGGCGCGAAAAAAACGACGCAAAACGGCGCGAAGAAAACGACGCGAAACGGCGCGAAGAAAACGACGCAAAACGGCGCGAAGAAAACGACGCAAAACGGCGCGAAGGAAACGACGCAAAACGGCGCGAAGAAAACGACGCAAAACGGCGCGAAGGAAACATCGCCCAAAGGTGCGGAGGAAATGGTGCGAAGGAAGCGATGCAACGGTGCGGAACGGTGCGACTGCCCGATTACCGTCCCCTTCCGGCGGATTCTGGAACGAACACCCAATGAAAAGGCCCATGACACCCACTCCTCTCTGCGGAACGGACTCCGGACGTCGCTCGCCCGGCGGCTCCGCCTCGCCGTGCGCGCCGTCGGCTGCCGCGGGATGCCCCATCCGCCGGCGCAGCCACCCGGCACCCAAGGGGTGGACCCGCAAAGGAGCCTCCGCATGTCTTACCCTCTCCCGCCTTCTCCTCGCATGCCTTGCCCTCACGGCGGCATCGTGCCAGGTTAACTACCACCCCTACGACACCCGCGTCGAGGGCGAATGCGACATCAACGCGAAAAACATCGCCCGCATCGAGGCCGCAACGGCCGGCCGGGATGCCATCCGCTTCGCCGTCATCTCCGACACGCAGCGCTGGTACGACGAGACGGAAGACGCCGTGCAGGCGCTCAACAACCGCGACGACATCGACTTCGTGCTCCACGCGGGAGACATGTCGGATTTCGGGATGAAGGTCGAGTTCGAACGTCAGCGCGACATACTCAACCGCCTCCGGGTGCCGTACGTCGTTCTGCTCGGCAACCACGACTGTCTGGCCACGGGCGAAGAGATTTTCCAAAAGGTCTTCGGAGCCTTCAACTTCGCCTTCACGGCCGGTGACATACGATTCATCTGCCTCAATACCAACGCCCTGGAGTTCGACCTGCGGGAACCGGCTCCCAACTTCGAATTTCTCGAATCGGAGCTGGCGGATTTTCCGGCCGAAGCCACGCGGACCATCGTCACCATGCATGCGCGCCCCTATACGGAGCAGTTCGACAACAACGTGGCCCGGGTCTTCCAGTTCGTCATCAGGGAGTTTCCCCGACTGCTCTGCTGCATCAACGGCCACGGACACAGCTACAACGTCACGGAGCTCTTCGACGACGGGGTGCTCTACTACGAATGCGACAACATACACAAACGGAGCTACCTGCTCTTTACGGTAAACAGCGAGGGATATGAGTGCACGCGCGTCGAGTTTTAGGAGGCTTCTTCTGCTGCTTACCGGGATGCTGTGGGTCTCGGCCGTATCGGCGCAGATGCAGGCGCAGACACAGGCGCAAGCGGAGCCGTCGCCGGAGGGACGCACTCCGCTCCGGCTCGATTTCAGGGAGCATCGTGGCTACCGCTCCTGGAAGCGGCTGCTGCCGACCCACGTCAAGGTCCAGTATGCCGGCGGCATGGGGGTCGTCTCCGCAGGCTACGGCTGGGACTACGGCCGCAAATGCCGCTGGGAGACCGACCTGATGATTGGCCTGCTGCCGGGAGCCTATGCCGACAAGACGCACACCACCTTTACACTCCGTCAGAACTACATCCCGTGGAGCATCCGCTGCTGCGAACGGCTCGCCATCGAACCCTTCACCTGCGGACTCTACATGACGCTCATCTCGGGCGAAAAGTTCTGGATTCACGAACCGGACCGCTATCCGGGCGACCAGTACTACAGCTTCACCTCGCGGCTGCGGCTGCATCTCTACGCCGGGCAGCGCGTCACCTGGTATCTGAAGGGGGACTCCCTGCTGCGCAACATCACGCTCTACTACGAACTCTCGGCCAACGACCTGGATATCATCGCGAAATGCGGCAACCGGACGCTGCATCTCTCCGACATCGTATACTTTTCCTTCGGAATCAAGTTCCAGCTGTTGGGCGACCTCTGACACCGAAGCCGGCTTCAGCAGAGGGAGCAACCCCGCGCGAACAGACAAAAAAGGGGGTCGGACCTCCCCCTCATTTGGTCCGACCCCTCTCAACGACAGAATCTGCTCTGCCGCTTCTCATTTGGAATTAGAATGCCAGGATGGCACGCGTACGATAGATGGGATACGACTCGTACTTGTAGCAACGGGGCATCTGCCCGTTGGTGGTGGTCATCGAGATGGCCATCGAAGGGAAGTCATCCGCTGCAATGACCTCGGTGCTGGTCCAGTAGAGCATGAAGCCTACCGGAATGGCCGTGCCGATGGTCTGGGCACCCGGAATCAGCGCGATGCTCTCGTTCACCGTCTTGAGGTTCCGGACCGAAGCGCCCGAATCGCGGATATCCCAGATGTTGCCGTTGTATTCGCCCGTGGCGAGCAGCGACATCTCCTTGGCCGAGCCGAGGTACCAGTCGCTCGATGCCTCGGGAGCGGCGACCGTCTCGCGGTAGTTGTCCACAAACTCGACTACACCGACGGGCCATTCACTGTTCTCGGCCGCAGCGTTGAAGGCCTCGATGGCCTTGGTGTTGTTGTAACCCATCGGGATATTGAGGTTATCCTCCAGGCCGAAGTCCGTTATGGGCGTTTCGTAGTCGGTCACATTGGCATCGACCCATTCGCCAATCGTCTTGCCGTAGGCCTCCGACTGGCTCTGCCATGCGAGCTCCTCGGTCGACTCCTGAAGTGCGACGACCAGTCCGTGCGTGCAGTCGGGGTGTTCGCGGGCCAGGGCCGGGTCGCTCTGGGTCACGTCGCCCACATAGAATACGACGCCGATTGCCGTCTTGCCCGAGTCGTAGGTTGCCGACCATGAGCCGTCCGAATAGTAGAAGTGACCCACGGCCAGCGGCAGCGCATTGACCGTCACACGACACTCGGCCGTGCAGTTGCCGGCACGTGCGGTGATGACCGCCTCACCCGGACGCTTGCCGTAGACGGCACCCGTGCCGCTGACGGTGGCAATCCGCTCGTCGGACGACGACCAGGTGATGCTCTTGTTGTCGGCCGATGCCGGCAGTACCGTAGCCGACAGCGTATGCGTCTCGCCCTCGTCAATCTCGATGCTGGTCTCGTTGAGTGTCACCGACTCGACGGGCGTACCTACGACCGAAATCATGGCAGTACCCGTAACACCACCGGCCTCGGCCATGACAATCACCGTACCCGTTGCGACGCCCGTTACCACGCCGTCATCGCTCACCGTGGCGATGTCCTCGTTGGTCGACAGCCACGTCACCGGAGCGTCGATTTCGGCGGGCGTCACCTCGGCCTCGAGGCTGAGCGTCTGGCCGATGAGCACCTCACCCGTCGACGGGGTCACGGTCACCTTGTCGACGGCCTCCGTCACCGTCACCCGACATTCGTCCCTCTTGCCCTGGCACGACACCGACACGACGGTCTGACCGGGAGCTACCGCGAGAACGACACCGTTTTCGCTCACACTTGCGATTTCGGGATTGGCGGATGCCCACTCGAACATCAGCCCTTCACTCGTTCCGGGAGAGACGACAGCCGTCAGGGTCTGCTCTTTACCGACCGAAAGGTTGAGTTCATGCGTATTGAGGGTTACGGACTGGAGCGAGGAGTCCGAGTCCGACTCCTGGCATCCGCACATCACCAAACCGCTCAAAGCGGCAAGGAACAAAGCAGAAAATCTTTTCATGGTACTTTTGGGTTTTTGGGGTTCGCAACTGTATGAATCGTTCAAATCAGAAGGCAAGGATGGGACGCAGCTTGAGCGCCTCGGTCTTCGGGCTGGCCGAAGCCTGTGCCGTGGAGGTCAGCACCTGGTAGAAGTTGTCGGCATCGACCTCGGACGAAGTCTGGTAGACGCCCGGGATGATGGAGAAGATGCCCTGAATCAGCGTGCCGCCGACGGTCTCCAGCACCGTGTTCACCGCCCTGCGGTTGTCGTCCGAGGAGGCCTCCTCGAAGTTGCCGTCGACCTTGCCCGAGATGAGCAGCGACATTTCGCGTACCGACGGGATGTACCATCCGCTGGTGGAGGAGGGTGCGGCATTCGAGGCGCTGAAGGTCTCCAGTCCGTCGACCGACTCTACGGGCCATGCGCTGTTCTCGGCCGCTGCGTTGAAGGCCTTGAGGGCCATCGTGTTATTGTATCCCATCAGGTTGCCGGCATTGGCTGCGGTGCCGCTGGTGAGAATGGGCTCGTAGTCGGGTGCGTTGGCCTCAATCCACGACGAGACGGTCTTGCCGTACTGGGCGGCCTGCGACTGCCAAGTGATGGTCACCTCGCTCAGCGAGACGGCCAGGCCGTGCGTGCAGTCACCGTGGTCGCGGGCCAGAGCCGCGTCGGTGGCCGTTGCATCGCCGGCATGGAATACGATGCCGACAACGGTTTTGTCCTCCTGGAGCTCCGTCGACCAGGTGCCATCGGAGTAGAAGTAGTCACCCACGTTGACCGACGAGGTCGAAGGGGGCGTCTCGGAGGCCGTCACGACGACCTTGCACTCGGCCGTGCAGGCGCCGGCCGTTGCGCGGACGGTGGTATTGCCCGCCTTGAGGGCCTTCACCATACCGGTCTGGTCGACCGTAGCCACCGTCTCGTCGAGGCTCGTCCAGGTGACACCCTTGTTGGTGGCATCGTCGGGCTTGACCGTTGCGATGAGCACCGAGTAGCCGCCCTCCTCGAGTTCGAGCTCCGTCTGGTTGAGCGTGATGCTCTCGACGGCCACTTCGGTCACCACGACGACGCACTCGTCGGAGTATTCGCCCGCCGTGACGGTCACGGTCGCCTCACCGGCGGCCAGCGCCTCGATTGAACCCGTGTCGCTGACCTTGACAATCTGGTCGTCGGAGGACTCCCACGTCAATTCGTATACGGCATCCTCAGGCTCGACGATGGCCTCCAGCTTGTAGGTCTCGCCCACTTTCAAATCGAGGTTGTGGGTATTGAGCGTGACCGACTCGACATCGACGATGCCGTCATCGACCGTTACCCGGCAGCTTGCCGAGACATTGCCCG
This sequence comes from Alistipes sp. Marseille-P5061, assembly GCF_900290115.1. Taxonomy (GTDB): domain Bacteria; phylum Bacteroidota; class Bacteroidia; order Bacteroidales; family Rikenellaceae; genus Alistipes; species Alistipes excrementigallinarum. Next base: position 115,599 of record NZ_LT985748.1, on the reverse strand, counting down.
AGCTGACCGTGACGACAGCCTCGCCGTAAGCCAGCGCCGTGACGGTGCCCTCCTCGACCGAGACCGTCTCGGGGTCGCTCGAGCTCCAGGTCAGCACGACGTTTTCAATACCCTCGGGAAGCAGCGTGACTTCGAACGTATACCGGTCGCCGACATCGAGCGTTACAGCCTCCTTGTCGAGGATTATCTCTTCCAGTGTAGGTTTCGGTGTGACCTTGTCGGTGTTTTCATCATCGGAACACCCGGCAAACAGGACTACCGCGACAGTCCAGAATACCAACATCCGAACTGCAAATAATGCATGTTTCATAGTAGTGACCGTTCGTTAAGGATTAATAAAAGGATTCGGGGAAGAGGCGCCCGCCGAGTGGGGAAAACCTCTTCCTCAAAAGTAGAGAGAACGGTCCAAGAATGAAAATTTAACTGTAGATAGTTCTACAATTTTACAAATTATCGGATTATTTGTCCGATTTGTAGCCTCTGACCTCCTTGCGGTAGATGCTTGGAGTGCATCCGGTCTCCCGCTGGAAGGCCTTCGAGAAGACCGTGACCGAGTTGTAGCCGATGTCGTCGGCCAGCTGTTTGAAGAGCATGTCGCTGCCCCGGTCGGCGATGAGGCGCGTCGCCTCGGCGATGCGGAAGGTGTCGAGGTAGCGGTTGAACGACATGCCGGCAAAGGTGTTGATGGCGCGCGAGCAGTAGGTCCGGTTGGATTCGGTCATGTCGGCCAGCACCTCCAGCGTGAGGTTCTTCATGCGGTAAATCCGGTCGACGCGCATGAGGTGTTCAATCTTGCCGAAGAGCTCGCGGTCCGTATCGCTGTGTTCGTCGCCACCGGCGCTGGTGTTGCAGTTCGACTTGAGCTCCAGCAGCGAGAGGTACTCCTGATGCTTCTTGACCAGTTTGCCGTACATCTTGCGCTGGCGGTAGTAGAGCAGCCCGAGCAGGAACGAGAAGCCCGTCACGCCGATGGAGAGCGAGAGCAGCAGCAACAGACGCTGCCGGTTCTTGCGCTGCTCCAGCTCGCGGGCCAGCATCATGCGCTCGACCTCCGAGGCCTCGCGCTGCTCGATGAGCTCGCGGAACTCCCGCTCGCGCAGATTCGACGTGGTGTCGGAGTAGGTCTTGTACATGCGCGAATAGCGGGCGGCATCCATGTAGTTCCCCATCTCGTAGGAGAGGTCGGCCATCTGGCCGAGCAGGCTCTTGCGGTACTCCATGTTGCCGGTCGAGTCCGAAATCTCGAGCCCCCGCCGGTACATGCCGGCCGCCGCCGTGCGCTCGCCGCGTCCGAGCAGGTAGTCGCCGTAGGTGAGGTAGACCTGCGAGGCGGTGCCGGGGTCGGTGTAGCGGATGAAGTCGAGGGCCCGGTCGTAGAACTTCGAGGCGTCGGCCCCGTCGCCGCGCGACTGGCTTATCCAGGCGAACATGGCATAGATGAACGGCATCTGCGAATGGGCCCCGCCCTGCTGCGCATAGCGGTCGGCTTGGGTCAGGTAACGCTCCGCAGCGTCGTAATCGTGCTTCACGTAGTACATCTGCGCCATGACGATGCAGGCCGCGCACTTGGCATAGAGGCTGACCCCCTCCTGCGTGGTGGCCAGGGAGTAGGCCTCGCGGGCATACTCATAGCCCTTGTCGCTGTTCTGCACGTAGAAGATGTTGACGATGTTCGAAAGCAGCGCGATGCGGTCGCTTGTATTCTCGCGGCCGTCGGCCCACTCCAGCCCCTCGATGTAGTTGTTGAGCGCCTTCGAGTAGTCGAGGCTCGAACGGAGGAGGTAGCTGCCGAGCACGTTGCTGCGCATGATGTGCAGCCCCGACGAGAGGGGGAAATCCTTCAGCGGCTCGATGAGGTCGACGTAGCGGCGCACCGAGTCCATGTCGCCCATGAAGAGGTACGACTGCGCCATGTTGAGCCCCGTGTAGACCATCATCAGCGTATCGTGCCGCCGGGCGGCGTCACCGTAGGCCGGGCGGGCGACGAGAATCACCGAGTCGTGCTGTCCGGCGAAGCTGTAGCGCTGCAGCGTGCGGGCCAGCGTTTCGCGGGCCAGCTTCGTGGCGGCATCGACCTCATCGGTCGTGCCGGGCTTCGCATGCGAGCAGGCCGCAAGCGAGCAGAGTAGCAGCAACAGGACCACTGCATGGTGCGCATATGTGACGACAGACCGTTTCATGAGGCGTCAAGGGGAAGGAGGAAGGGAGGGTGCAATGGAACCGGGCACGGGAGCGTTCGAAGGGTTCACGGTGCATCCAATGGCGTAAAGATAGGAAAAAATATGGTTGCGGCAATGCATTTTCGTCTCCGATGCGGCATCTTCACCATCCGCACCCGGCACTCCGACCGGTGTCGGCACGGATTTGCCGCACGCCCGACGGTCGTATCGGGGCTGCCCCGCGACACTTAGTATTAAAAGACGCCCCGCTTCACCGCACCCGCCCTCATCCTCCCCGTACGGGAGCATCCTCCGACTCCCGGCACGGGCACACCCGAGGAATATTTTCATCCGCCGGAGGGGAATTGCACCCCGAAGGGGTCAAATAAGGACAAATCGAACACTTCGTCAAACCTTCGGGAATAAGAACTTCGCCGGCAAATGATGAATTTTGCCGATGAAAAGCAGACTGTGCAAACAGCGACGCGCTACCCCCGACCAAGCGTCCTGCCCAAGACTCGCCCCCAAGTCCGAGCCTTCCGCAACAACCGCATAGCCAGAGAGGAAACAGCCATCAGAACGATGTCTGTCCGAGGCCTCTTTCCATACGCCGCACCGATGGTCCGAAACGACATCGGCTGCGGAGTGCTGTGACACGTCCGCCGTGGATGGAGGTGCCGCGCCGTGATGCGGCCGCCGGGGAGTGGAGAGCGCCAAGCACCGCAGGCAACCGGAAGAAGATTGCGAGAAGACCGGGCAACCGAAAGGGGCCCGCGGAGCGACCGGGTGAAGAACGCGGGAAGGCCGCAAAAGCTGCGGGGAAGCAGCGGAAAGCCGCAGCAGCCGGGGCAAAACCGGGCTACGGCGAACAACCGGGCGAAGCCCGCAAACGGGTGCGCGAGCCGCGGAAAAGCAGGAAAGCAACGCCGGTCTGCCGGATGTTCCACGACATAACCTTATCGCACGAGATGAAGATACTGATTACGGGAGCCGCCGGATTCATCGGCTACCACCTCTGCCGCCGGCTGCTCGACGAAGGTCACCAAATCACGGGCATCGACTCGCTCAACGACTACTACGACGTCCGCCTGAAGCTGGCCCGGCTGGCCGAACTGGGCATCGACGCCCCGACGGACGACACCCCGCAGCTCCGGTCGTCGCGTACCGCCCCGATGCGCTTCGCACAGATGCACATCGAGGATGTCGCGGTACTCGAGGGGCTCTTCGCCGCCGAACGCTTCGACCGGGTCATCCATCTGGCGGCGCAGGCCGGCGTCCGCTACTCGCTCGAGAACCCGATTGCCTACGCCAGCAGCAACGTGCTCGGATTCGTCAACCTGCTCGAGTGCTGCCGCAAGCAGGGCGTCGGCCACGTCCTCTACGCCTCGTCGAGCTCCGTCTACGGAGGCAACACGAAGGTCCCCTTCGCCGAGAGCGACCCCGTGAACCACCCCGTATCGCTCTACGCCGCCACCAAGCGCAGCGACGAACTCATCGCCGAGGTCTACGCGCGGCTCTACGCGCTGCCGCTCACGGGGCTCCGCTTCTTCACGGTCTACGGCCCGTGGGGACGCCCCGACATGGCCCCGATGCTCTTCACGCGGAGCATCCTCGCGGGGAAGCCGATTCGGGTCTTCAACCACGGCGACATGCGGCGCGACTTCACCTACATCGACGACATCGTCGAGGGGGTGGTGCGGCTGCTCGACCAGGTGCCCTCGGGCGCCATCCCCACCGAGCTCTTCAACATCGGCCACGGCAGCCCGATGGAGCTCATGGAGTTCATCCATACGCTCGAGCGGGCGCTCGGCCGCACGGCGCAGCTCGACCTGCAGCCCATGCAGCCGGGCGACGTCCCCTGCACGTGGGCCGACACGACCCATCTGCAGGAGCGGATTCACTTCCAGCCCCGCGTGACGCTCGCCGAGGGCATCGGCCGCTTCGCCGCGTGGTACCTCTCCGACAAGAACCCCTTGAAGAACTGAATACGGACATGAACCATACATCGGAATACGAATTTACGATTATTGTCCCCGTCTACAACGAGCGGGACAACATCGACCGGCTCGAGGAGGCCTTCGCACACTACCTCCCCGCGGCATCGCGACGCAGCTGCGTGCTCTTCATCAACGACGGCTCGACGGACGGAAGCCTCGAGCTGCTGCAGCGCATCTGCGCCCGCAACCCCCACTTCTACTACCTCTCCTTCGTGCGCAACGCCGGGCTGAGCGCCGCGCTCAAGGCCGGAATCGACCACGCCGAGTCGCCGCTGGTGGGCTACATCGACGCCGACCTGCAGACCCATCCCGAGGATTTCGAGCGGCTGCTGCCGCTGGCCGTCGAGCATCAGCTCGCCACGGGCATCCGCGCCGGACGCAAGGACTCGCTCTTCAAGCGCTTCCAGTCGAAGTTCGCCAACTCGTTCCGCCGGATGATGACCCACGACGGCGCCACCGACACGGGCTGCCCGCTCAAGGTGATGCAGACGCCGGCGGCCAAACGCCTGCCCCTCTTCAAGGGGATGCACCGCTTCCTGCCGGCGCTCATTCTGCTGCAGGAGGGTGCCACCTATGCCGAAACCCCCGTGCCGCACTACCCGCGCACGGCCGGCGCCTCGAAGTTCCACCTCTGGAACCGGCTCATCTCCCCGCTGATGGACTGCTTCGCCTACCGCTGGATGCGCAAGCGGGCCATCAACTACCGGGTCGGACCCACCAACCTGTAGGCCATGGGGTGGATTTACGCCATCGGCTTTCTGGCGCAGCTCTTCTTCTCGGCGCGCATCCTCATCCAGTGGGTCCTCTCGGAGCGGGCGCACCGCATCGTCTCGCCCTCGGCCTACTGGATATGTTCGCTGGCCGGGTCGTGGCTGCTCTTCCTCTACGGATGGCTGCGCGACGACTTCTCCATCATCCTCGGGCAGCTGATTTCCTACTACATCTACCTCTGGAACCTCAATCTGAAGGGACTCTACCGCCGCATTCCGCTGCTGCTGAGGGCTGTGCTGCTCCTCACGCCCGTGGCGGCGCTCGTGGCCATCGCCGGCCATGCCGAGGCCTTCGTGCGGGACTTCCTCCAGAACGACCAGGTGCCCCTCTGGCTGCTGCTCTTCGGCTCCGTAGGGCAAGCCATCTTCTCGCTGCGCTTCGTCTACCAGTGGCTCTACTCGGCGCGCCACGGCGAGTCGAGCCTGCCGGTCGGATTCTGGGCCATGAGCCTCGTGGGCTCGGCCATGATTGTCTGCTACGGTCTGATTCGCCTCGACCCGGTGCTCATTCTGGGTCAGTCGGTCGGATTCATAGCCTATGCCCGCAACCTCCTTATCGGACGCAAACACGACCATGAAGCATAGATTCCCGCTGCTGCTGGCCGGCTGCCTGCTGGCCCTGCTTCCGGTGATGCTCCTCCGGGACTTCACCCCCTCGAACGAACTGCGCTACCTGAGCATCGCCGACGAGGCGCTGCGCGAGGGGCACCTCTTCACCTTCACCTTCCAGGGCGAGCCCTACGCCGACAAACCGCCCCTCTACCTGTGGCTCGTCATGCTGGGCCGGCTCCTCTTCGGACAGCACCAGATGCTCTACCTCGCGCTGCTGGCGCTGCTGCCGGCGATGGTCATCCTCGCCACCATGGAGCGCTGGCTGCGCACCGTCGTCGAAAGGCGCAACCGCATGACGGCCGCCCTGATGCTGATGACCAGCGGGCTCTTCCTCGGGCTGGCGGTCTGCGTGCGGATGGACATGCTCATGTGCATGTTCATCACGCTGGCGCTCTACTCCTTCTGGCAACTCTACACCGGCACGGGCAGCGAGCGGCTCCACCGCACGCTCTTCGCGCTCTTCACCTGGCTGGCGCTCTTCACCAAGGGGCCGGTCGGGCTGCTCGTCCCGCTGCTCTCGGCGACGCTCTTCCTGCTCGTCGAGCGCAAGCCGCGGCTCATCGCCCGCTGCTGCGGATGGTACACGTGGGGCATCATCGCCGGCTGCAGCGCCCTCTGGTTCCTGGCCGTCTGGCTCGAGGGCGGGTCGGAGTACCTCAATAACCTGCTCTTCCACCAGACAATCGACCGCGCCGTCGACGCCTTCCACCACAAGGAGCCCTTCTGGTACTACCTCGTGTCGTACTGGTACTCGCTGGCCCCCTGGTCGCTGCTCATCGCGGGCATCATCCTCACGGCGCTGGTGCGCCGCATGCGGATGACCGACCTCGAGCGCCTCTTCCTCACCGTCATCGTCTCGACGCTGGTCATGCTGTCGCTCTTCAGCTCGAAGCTGGCCGTCTACCTCGCGCCGACCTTCCCCTTCTTCGTCTACCTGGCCGCATCGCTGGCGCAGCGGATGCCCCCGGCACGGTGGATGAAGGCGACCGTAGCCCTTCCGGCCCTCATCTGGTGCGCGGCGCTTCCGGCTGCCGTCGTGCTGCGGCAGAACGCCGACCTCGCCTTCCTGGGCAACGGCTGGTGCCTGGCCGCCACGGCGCTGCTCACCGCCGCTGGCATCGCGGCGCTGACACTTCTGTGGCGGGAGCAGACGCTCCGGCACGCCATCAATACGCTGGCCGCGGGGCTTCTGGCAGCCCTCTTTGTCGGCGGCATGGCCCTGCCGCGGCTCAACACCCTGCTGGGCTACGGCACCATGTGCCGCCAGGCCGTCGAACTGGCCCGGACGAACGGCACGACGGCCTATTACAGCTGGGAGGTGCGCCGTCCCGAGTCGATGGATGCCTACCTGGGGGCTCCGGTCCGGGCGGTGACGACCGACGAGGTGCTTGCGGGCGAGGTGACCGAGGGTATTCTGATGCTCGCGGCGCGCAAACTGGAGCAGGACGACGCCATGCAGCGGTTCCTTGCCGGCAAGCGGCTGCACCCCGTAGGCGAGTACCTGCTGGTCGAAATCACCCCGGCCGACACCGATACTGCGGAACCGGCCGAAGCCGGCAGTGCTGAGCCGACCGACACTGCCCCGACCGGCACCGACGCCGCGGAAACGGCTGACACTGCGGTCCGAATTGCAACCCCGGCCCCGACCGACCGGCAGTAACCCGCACAGCAGAGCCAACTCCCCGCCCCGGCCTGCCGCCCCCTCCAGCCGATGACGGCTCCGGCTGCGGCCCGACAGTCCCGCCAACCACCCGCCGACCACTTATCCGCCTGCCCTTCCGACCGATGGGCAGGCGTTTTTTTGCTCCGTGCGGCTCCGCAGTCAGCAACAATATCCGCCGCCCTCGTCGCTCCGCTCCGGGAACCCCGCTTTCCACACCCGCCTCTGCCTCCGCTTCCTACCGCACCGCCGCATTCTCCGCTCACCCACGCCATGACGGCTCCGGCTGCGGCCCGACAGTCCCGCCAACCACCCGCCGACCACTTATCCGCCTGCCCTTCCGACCGATGGGCAGGCGTTTTTTTGCTCCGTGCGGCTCCGCAGTCAGCAACAATATCCGCCGCCCTCGTCGCTCCGCTCCGGGAACCCCGCTTTCCACACCCGCCTCTGCCTCCGCTTCCTACCGCACCGCCGCATTCTCCGCTCACCCACGCCGGCACCGGCCCACTTGTCCTCCCCGCATATCCGCCGCTCGCTCCGAAGGCCGCTCGCTCCGCCTGCTGCCGTACCGTTCTCCCCCACCGCCGGCCAACAAAAAACCCGCCCTCGGTCGAGGACGGGTTCCACACACAAACATTAACAATACAAACAATGCAATGGCTGAATTTTCTGCTTATTGTTCTCGATACAAAGGTCGGGCAAAACAACGCGCCGGACAATCGCCACAAATGAGTATTTTCGTTCGTGTGAACTCACCACTTATGGGGAGCAGCCTCCCCCGCTATCGGTAAATCTCGTTCAACAGCCGGGCCAGACGGTATCCGCCGCGCAGGAACTGGCGCTCCACCACCGGGGCATATCGCGCCACGTAATCGTATGATATGGAGCTTCCTTCGGGTGTCGCACCGTAGATTTCGCTGCAAAGCGCCCACGTCTCGAGGGCCCAGTCGCGCGGCAGCCCCGACTCGACGAGCATCACTTCGTCGTCGGCCAGACGGTCAATCTGCTCCTGCCACTCCGTATAGCTCCATTTGTGGGCCGACTCGGGAAGGGTCGTATCCCACGCCGCATGGAGGTTCGACGAGCGGCCGAAGACGGTCACCGGCACCCGGTTGCCCCCCAGGTCGGAGAGGTGCCCCAGATGCATCGGGCAGTGCATGTCGCCCACCAGATGAATCAGCATCTTGAGGTCAAGCGCCTCCTCCTCGGGCGAGAGCTCCCCCGACGAGAGCCGCTCGACGAGCTGCTCGACGGCCGTCAGCACGTCGCCGTCGGGATTCACGGGCATCGTCTCGAGCGTCTGCCCGGCGTCGATGTTACGGTAGTGCCACGTCTTCGTATAGGCATATTCGGGCTGGTGGCTGGCGTTGTCGAGCCAGTTGGCGTAGTAGACCAGCGAGTGGCCGCCCAGCACCTTGTCGACCGCCTCGGCAGCCTCGGGCGTCAGGTGGCATTCGGCGATGTAGGCCGTCACGTCGTGCCCCTTGGGCCCCCACGCCAGCGAGGCCTGGGCCAGCACGAGGCTGCAGCACAAAAGAACAATACGTTTCATAGTAATCGTTTGTTATCCAAAGGTTTCTTCTCGTCCACCTCCATCAGTGGTTCATCGTTGCGAGGAACTCCTCGTTGGTCTCCGTCAGATTCATCTGCTTCTGGAGGAACTCCATCGCCTCGACGGGCGTCATGTCCGAAAGGTACTTGCGCAGCACCCACGTGCGGTTCATCACGTCACGCGGCAGCAGCAAATCTTCGCGGCGCGTACCCGAGGCAATCACGTCGACGGCCGGGTAGACGCGCTTGTTGGCCAGCTTGCGGTCGAGCTGCAGCTCCATGTTGCCCGTGCCCTTGAACTCCTCGAAAATCACCTCGTCCATCTTCGAACCGGTGTCGATGAGCGCCGTGGCGATAATCGTCAGCGAGCCCTTCTCCTCCGTATTGCGCGCGGCACCGAAGAAGCGCTTGGGCTTGTGGAGCGCATTGGCGTCGACACCGCCCGAGAGCACCTTGCCCGAGGCGGGCTGCACGGAGTTGTAGGCACGCGCCAGACGGGTGATGGAGTCGAGGAAAATCACCACGTCGTGGCCGCACTCGACCATCCGCTTGGCCTTCTCGAGCACCATCTCGGCCACCTTCACGTGGCGCGAGGCCTGCTCGTCGAAGGTCGAGGCGACGACCTCGGCCTTGGCGTTGCGCGCCATCTCGGTCACCTCCTCGGGGCGCTCGTCGATGAGCAGCACAATCAGATAGACGTCGGGATGGTTGTCGGCTATGGCGTTGATAATCGACTGCATGAGCATCGTCTTACCCGTCTTGGGCTGGGCGACAATCAGCGCGCGCTGCCCCTTGCCGATGGGCGAGAAGAGGTCTACGATGCGCGTGGTGAGGTTGTTGTGGCCGTTGCCCGTCAGGCAGAACTTCTCGTTGGGAAAGAGCGGCGTCATGTACTCGAACTGCACCCGGTCGCGGATGTATTCGGGCTTCAGGCCGTTGATTTCGTTGACACGCACCAGCGGGAAGTACTTCTCGCCCTCCTTCGGGGGGCGGATGACGCCGTTGACCGTATCGCCCGGCTTCAGACCGAAGAACTTGATTTGCGAGGGCGAGACGTAGATGTCGTCGGGCGAATTGAGGTAGTTGTAGTCGGCCGAGCGGAGGAATCCGTAGCCGTCGGGCATGATTTCGAGCACGCCCTCGCCCTCGACCTCCCCGGCGAAGTCATCCTTCGTGATGACCTCCTCGTCGAGCGAGCGGATGGCATCCTGCACCGTGGCGGCCTGAGGCTGCGGCGCCGCAGCGCCCCGCTCGGCAGCGGGCGCCTCCGAGGGCTGCTGGTGCGCCGCGTTCTTGGGCTTGCGGCCGCGGCGCTTCCCGGCCAGTGCGGGCTGGGCCTGTCCTTCGGCCGCAGCCGGTGCGTCGGCTCCGGCAGCGCGGGTCTCGGCGCCGTCCGTCGGAGCATCGGCCGCGGCGGCCGGCATCCCGGTTTCGGCAGAGAGCTCCTCGGCCCCTTCGACCAGAGAACCGTCGACAACGGGTCCGGCGGCCGGCTCTACGCTCTGCTGCGCAGCCTCCTCGGCCGGCTTGAGCCGCGGACGGCGTCCGCGACGCGGTTTGGCGGGCGCCTCGGCCGCAGGCTGAGCCGCGGGTTGTGCGGCGGGCGTTTCGGACGCCGCGGGCTCCCCGGCACCGTTTCCGGCGATGGTCTCTATCAGTTCGCGCTTCTTCTTGGCCATGACATTCTTCAGGCCCAGGGCCTTGGCGATTTCACGCAGTTCGGCAAGGCTTTTCCCTTCCAGCGCTTTCAAATCCTGCATAAGGTAACGTGTAAAATTCTTAATGATGATTGTACCCGGGCGGGCGCCCGGCGTTCGGAATTCGCATGCAAAGATAATGCATTATTTTGGATTTCAAAACAAAATGCGCCTTCCGGGACCCTTTGGGCCGACATTCAGGCCATTCGGGCCGCGCGGCGGGCAAAAAAGAACCGACTGACCGCGCAAAACGCCACACGGTCAGTCGGATAGTTCCATTCGGAGCGGAGCCCCTGCGTACTCGGAGCGGGAATCGAACCCGCACGACCATTGCTGGTCACAGGATTTTAAGTCCGGCGTGTCTACCTATTCCACCATCCGAGCTCCCGCCTCCGGTGCGGAGGCGCTGCAAAAATAAGAAATAATTTACGATTCGCCAAAATCCACATGGCGGAACATCGCCTCGAGGTCGTCGCGGCGGAACCAGCGAATCTCCCCGTCGCGGCGGAACCAGGTCATCTGCCGCTTGGCATAGCGGCGCGTGTTGCGCTTGATGGCCTCGACGGCCTCGTCGCGGGAGCACCGCCCCTCGAAGAAGTCGAACAACTCGCGGTAGCCCACCGTCCGCAGGGCATTCAGATGGCGGTAGGGATAGAGCGCACGGGCCTCGGCCTCGAGCCCCTCGGCCATCATGGCGTCGACGCGGCGGTTGATGCGCTCGTAGAGCTCCTCGCGCGGCACCTCGATGCCGATTTTCACGATGTCGAACGGACGCTCGCGGCGCCGCCCGAGGCGCAGCTCCGAGAAGGGGCGCCCCGTCTGCAGGCAGACCTCCAGCGCCCGCACCACCCTCGCGGGGTTGCTGCGGTCGACCTGCTCGTAGTAGAGCGGGTCGAGCGTGCGCAGCCGCTCGGCGAGCGCCGCCACTCCCTCTTCGCGCAGCTGCTCGGCGAGCGCCGCCCGCAGTTCGGGGTCGGCCTGCGGCAGTTCGTCCATTCCCTCGCAGAGCGCCTTGATGTAGAGCCCCGAGCCGCCGACGGCGATGACCGTCCGATGCTGCTCGAACAGCCGGTCGAGAAGCGCCAGAGCTTCAACCTCATAGGCGCCGCAGCTCAACTCCTGCGTGATGTCATGCGAGGCGATGAAGTGGTGCTCGGCCGCACGCAGCTGTTGGGCCGTGGGCTGTGCCGTGCCAATCGGCATGCCGCGGTAGAACTGCCGCGAATCGGTCGACACAATCGGAGCCCCGTAGTGCTGCGCCAGCGCGATGGCCAGGTCGGTCTTGCCCGACCCCGTAGGGCCCACCACTACGACGAGCCGTTTAGTATTCGTCGTCGTAGTTGTCATCCCCCTCGAAGTCGCGGAAATCGTCCATCACCTCGTCGAAAATCGACCCTTCGCCCGACTGCACCACCCCGGCGCGGTACTGGTCGGGCACCTCCTCGCGCGCATAGATTTCGCGCGGATAGGACTCGCCCGGACGCGCCTCGTAGGCACCCGTCAGCTCGAGGAAGTAAGCACGGTCGCCGAACATGTCGAAGAGGTAAATCAGCCTGTCGCGCAGGTTGTGGATAATCTGTCCGAGCGTCACGGACTCCATCGGGCGCGGCGCCCCAGGCGAATCTTCGCCCATGTCCATGAGCGTGAACTCACCGAGCTTCTCCCACCGTTCGTCGGCCGTGAAGAACGAAGTCATGCACTCCTCATACTCGAGCGACTCGAGCAGGAAGCGGTGGAAATCGAGCAGCGTCATGTCGTAGGGCACCTCGTAGTCGCGCACGAAGTTGTCGTTCTCGTCACTCAGCATGCGGAATCGGAAAATCATCGACATAGCACAAAAAATATTTATAACGTTCAAAGATACCATTTATCGGAGCTCCGTCGTCAGGAAGCGGAGAATATCGCGGTCGTCGGGATAGTCCGTGAGCGTCGGCAACTGCGCCTGACCGAAGTCAACGCGCCGCGAATGGTCGACGCACTGCGAGACGACGCACTGCAACTTGCCGTCGTGCGCGGCGAGCCACGCCTCCACCTCCCCCGTCGAGCGGTATTCGGCCACGGCCAGCTCGCTGAGCATGCGCGGGAAGTCGCGGCGGGGCACCAGCAGTGCTCCGCCGACATCGACGAAGGGGTGACGCTCCATCACCAGCAGCGCCCGCGCCTGGCGGTAGTTGCTGGCGAATTTGGGATTCATCCCGTCGGGCACCCGCAGATGCGGCCTGTACCCCTCGGGGACGAAGAGCAGCGAGACGTTGCGGCAGCCGAGGCCCGAATAGGCCCAGATGTCGTCGGCGAGCGCCGCGAGCTGTTCGTCGCGCTCGCGGCCCGAGAGGACGGCCACCGAGTGGCGGTTGCCGCGCAGCAGCGCCGGGATGCCGCCGAAGCGGCTGCGGAAGTAGCGGTTGGCATTGTCGCTGCCGGTGGCGATGACGCCGTCGACCTCCCCTCGCCCGTCGTACTCCTCGATAGCCATCCCGGGCTCAATCTCCCGCAGCAGCGCGCAGACATACTCCATCAGCACGCGGTCCTTGGCCGCCGGCTTGACCAGACAGCGGTGGCCGCTCGCCACGACGCAGAGCAGGTCGAAGAAGCCGACCAGCGGGATGTTGCCGGCCATGACCACCAGCACGCGGCGGGGCTTGCAGACCGGGATTCCCTCGTAGCGAGAGAGCCACCCCGCAAGCAGCCCGGGGTCGAGCATCCGGCTCACGATGGCCCCTACGGCCCGCCGGATGTCGCGGGGCGTAAACCAGCCGTTGGCCGCACAGGCGCAGTCGATGACCAGCCGCGAGGCCTCATCGTCGCCGAAGCCGCGCAGGCGCCGCCCGAGCTCGGCAAAGAGTTCAATCGTCCGTTTCATGAAGACAAAGATAAGGGTTCGCGGCGGAAATTCTACGCCCGACGAGCGGATATTTTCACATCCCCACTGACGCTCAGCCGGATACGGCGCAGCGCCTCCGGTTTTGGAAAATAAAAACGCGGAAAATTCAAAAAAATGGGGCCAAAAATTTGGAAGTGCGCATTTTTTACCTACCTTTGCACTCGCAAACGACAAACGTCGCTACCGATGCGGAAATAGCTCAGTTGGTAGAGCGCAACCTTGCCAAGGTTGAGGTCGCGGGTCCGAGTCCCGTTTTCCGCTCCAAAGCAGAAGGGAGAATCTTCAAAGATTCTCCCTTTTGTTTTGCATGCCGGGCATGCCGGGGCGATGGACTCGGCACCTGCGACCTCAAAGCGCCCCTTCCAGGGGCCGGGGGTGTCTGCAAAGTTTCGCGGAACCGCTCGCGCGCAGCGCGAGTGCGAGTCCCGTTTTCCGCTCTCCGGGTCAGACGAAAGGACGAGCAGAGAACTGACCAAATCCTAGAAAACCTTGTATATCAGCGATATGCAAGGTTTTTTCTTTTATTCCCCCACTCCTGTTGAAGCAAAAGGCAGCAAGTATTTCAGGCCTTAATCGTGACCTTTTTCGCTCGGACCGAAAACAGGTCACGATTTAGCTCTATTTCACTGATTTGCATCATTTTCCTCTGCAACATTCCGATGCTGAAGACGTTTAATTTACTCAAAAACCAAGCCGTCCTATTGCCACGAACCACCTTCAGCGTTGTCTTCTTCTGCAAGAAGACCAAAGTCACGAAAAAGGGCAAGGCCCCGATCTATGCCCGCATCACCACGACCGGCCAGTCGACCGAAATTTATACACAATGCCAGATCGAGCCGGAACGCTGGAACCAGCGCCTCGAACGCTCGCTCTACAAGGACGAGGTCGACCTGCAGATCAACCGCATCATCGCCAGTTACCGGGCCTCGATCCTTGCCGCCTATGACCGCCTGATCCAGGAGAACAAGACGCCGACCTGCTTTGCCGTCAAACAGCTGCTCGGCTCCGCCTCTTCGAGCCGAATGGTGCTGACGGAGTTCGGCAAATACTGCGAGAAACGCCAGCAGGAGGTCGGCACCCGCATCACGCAGCTCACGGCCAACAAGTACCACCGCCTGCTGCGCTACATGACCGAATATATCCGGGATACCTACCACAAAGAGGATCTTCCGCTGGAGACGGTCGACTATGCCTACGTTGATGGGCTGAATACCTACATGCAGACGGCCTACAACTGCCACAACAACGGGGCGGTCAATCTGCTGTGCTGTTTGAAAAACTTTCTACTCTATGCGGTCCGCAACGAGTGGATCGAGAAGAATCCCTTCCGTTACTACAAGATGAAGATCGACAAGACGAATGTCAAAGTCCCGCTGACGAAGGCGGAACTGGATTTGCTGCTGAAGCGGCCGATGCCCAACGAGCGTCTTGACCGCATCCGGGATGTCTTCTGCTTCTGCGCGCTGACGGGACTGGCCTTCACGGATGTCGACCACCTGCGGCGGGAACACTTCACGACGGACGAGGAGGGACAGCTGTGGATCCATAAACCGCGGGAGAAGACCGCGGTGATGAGCCGCGTTCCGGTGCTTCCGCAGGCGGCGGCCCTGCTGGAGAAGTACCGCGACGACGCCAACTGTCGGGCGCGGGGCAAACTGCTGCCTGTCCCGTCGAATACGAAGATGAACGCCTACCTGAAGGAGATAGCGGATATTTGCCAGATTCACAAGCATCTGACCACGCACCTGGCGCGCCATACGTTTGCCACCTTGGCGATTGAATACGGAATGCCGATCGACATCATCGCCAAGATTCTGGGCCATACAAATACGAACATGACACGGCGCTACGCGAAGATCTCCGAGGCGAACATCAGTCGCGAGATGCGCCGCATCGGCCAGGTGCTGACGGCATAAACCGGTTGTTGAGTTGAAAAAACGAAGATGCGGCGGCGAGGGTTCTATTGCAGATCCCCGCCGCTCAGTTTATAGGGATTCATAATCCGTAAAAACTGTACATTCTTCCATGAAATCGTTACGTCGGGTGACTCCCCGCCAGATTACCTTTGCAGCAGACACAACGGCCACAATTCTGTCTGACCGGGGGTCGGAACAGATAAACGGGAAACGACATGGATAGACGCGATTTTCTTAAAAGTGGACTTTTTGCCGCAGCTGCCAGTGCGATAATCGGTCCGAAAGCCCTGGCGCAGGAGGTTGAAAAACAAGCCGTACGGGAGCGGTTGTCGAGAGAGATTCTCAATTACAATCCGCAGATGCAGTACCGCCCGATGGGGCGAACCGGCGTGAAGGTATCGGCGCTGGGTTTCGGCATGCTGCGGCTGCCGATGAAGAACGGTCACGTGGATTTCGACCAGACCACGCCCATGGTACGCCGTGCCATCGAAGGCGGTGTGAACTACATCGACACGGGGCGTGTCTACCTGGGCGGAGAGAGCGAACAGACGGTGGGTCGTGCTTTGGCCGGAGGCTGGCGCGACCGGGTGTATGTCACCTCCAAGATGCCGTGGTGGGAGATGCGGTCGGCGGACGATTTCGAAAAGTTCTTTGACCAGTCGCGCCGTACCATTGGTACGGACGTGATTGATTTCTACCACATCCACATGATCATGCACCGCGCGTGGAAGGATTATGTGCTGCCTTATAGGCTCATCGAAAAGATGGAGCGGCTGAAGGCCCAGGGCAAGATCCGCTTCATGGGTTTCTCGTTCCACGACAGCCTGCAGCTGTTCAAGAAGGTAGTGGAATACACCCCGGCCTGGGATTTCTGCCTGATTCAGCACAACTACCTGGATTACGAATACGAGGCAGGGGTGCTCGGCCCGAAGTATGCCGCCGCCAACGGGATGGGGCTGGCGGTGATGAAGCCCGTCCGCACGGGGTTCCTGGCCCGTCTGCCGCAGGCGATGCACGATGCACTGGCCTCGACGGGGATCCGCAAGCCCTATGCAGAGTGGGCGCTGGACTATCTGTGGGATATTCCCGAGGTGAGCGTGGCGGTCAGCGGCATGGGTTCCATGGCGGATGTGGAGGAGAATCTGAGGTATGCTGCCAAGGCCCGGCCGAATATGTTCTCGCCGGCCGAGCGTGAGGCGTTGGGAGCTGCCATCCAGGCCTACCGCCATGCACCGGGCCATATCGACTGCACGGGTTGTTACCAGTGTATTCCCTGTCCGCATAACGTGGCCATCGGCTACATCTTCGCCTATGTGTACAACAACTACCTGTTGCACAGCAACCTGCAGCGGGCGCTGGCCGACTATACCGTGTCGATGTCGCCCGTTCAGCGCGGCGACCCGGCCTCCTCGTGTGTCGCGTGTGGCGAATGCCTGGCCAAGTGTCCGCAGCATCTCGATATCCCGAACCTGCTGGCCCGGGTTCGGGAGACGATGGGTAAATAAAGAATACACTTACATAAAACAATTCTAAAAGATGGAAACCAATCTTATGTACGACATGTATGTTCCGACCCGGGTGATGTTCGGGGCCGGGATGCTGGACAAACTGAATGAACAGCCGATGCCGGGACGCCGCGCCCTGATCGTGATCTCCAACGGAAAATCGACCCGTGCCAACGGCTACCTCTCGCGTACGGAGGAGCAGCTGCACAAGGCCGGCGTGGAGACGGTCCTCTTCGACGGGGTGATGCCGAATCCGACCGTCAGCAACGTCGACGCCGGGGCGAAGGCGGCCCGTGAGCACGGCTGCGATTTCCTCGTGGCGCTGGGCGGCGGCAGCGTGATGGACTGCACCAAGGCCATTGCCGTGATGGCCGACCAACGACGGGGAGCTTTGGGACTATGTACCCATCGGTTCGGGCAAAGGCAAACCGATTGCCGTCCGGCCGTTGCCCATCATCGCCATCACGACCACGGCCGGAACGGGTTCGGAGACGGACAACTCGGGCGTCATCACCAGGGAGGATACCTTCGAGAAGGCGTTCGTGGGCGATGCTTCACTCTTTCCCGTCCTCTCAATCGTCGATCCGGAACTGATGGCCAGCGTGCCGCCCGCCTTCACGGCCTACCAGGGCTTCGATGCCCTGTTCCACAGCACCGAAGGCTACATTGCCCGGGGTGCGAACCTGATGAGCGACATGTATGCCCTGACGGCCATCGAGAATCTGGCGACGTACCTGCCCCGTGCCGTGAAAGATGGCAAGGACATGGAGGCTCGCACCCACGTGGCTTTCGGAAACACGTTGCGGGTGTGGTGATGTGCCTCACGCTGATTACGAGCGAACACGCGTTGGAGCATGCCCTTTCGGCCTATCATCCGGCACTGCCTCACGGTGCAGGGCTGATTATGATTAGCCGGGCCTACTACAAATACTTCATCGAACGCCACGCCTGCGACGAGCGCTTCGTTCGCATGGCGCAGGCCATGGGAATGCCCGAAGCCACCCGGCCCGAAGATTTCCTCACGGCTCTCACCCGGCTGCAGGAGGCCTGCGGCGTGGCCGACCTGAAGATGTCCGACTACGGCATCACGCCCGACGAATTCGAGACCTTGATGCGCAATACGCGCGAGGTGATGGGCATCATGTTCACCAGCGACCGGGTGCAGATGAGAGACGAGGAGATTGTGCGCATCTACCGGGAGTCGTACAGATAGTCGATTCCCAATCCGGACCTTGGAAAAGCGTCAAACCTTTAAAAGAGAAGCGTATGAAAAAGTTGTTTTTGATCCCCTGGATGCTGCTGACGACACTTGCCGTGACAACGGCCTGCGGCGAACCCCATCCTTCATCGAACGAGCCGGAACAGACCCGACCCGAGGACGACGGGAACGACGAGGAAGGCGGCAACGTGAACGGAGCCGACGGGCGTTACCTTGTCCTCTACTGCTCGCGCACGGGCAATACGGAGCGGATGGCCCGGACCATTCAGTCCACATTGGATTGCGAGATGGCGGAGGTGGAGCCGGCTGTGCCCTACGATACGGACTACAACGCAATGCTCGACCGCGCACAGACGGAGCTGGAGGCCATTGCTCAAGGCGATTTCCCGGCAATCACCACCTCGGTCGAAAGTTTTGACAATTACGACATCATCTTTGTCGGCTATCCGATCTGGTTCGGGCACATGGCCTCGCCGATGCAGGCATTCCTGCATGATCATGCCGCGTTGCTGGCCGGAAAGCGGATCGCTCTCTTTGCCAGCAGCGGGAGCAGCGGCATCGGAACCTCCGAACGGGATGCTGCCGCGCTGGTTCCCGAAGCCTTGTTCGAAGAGTCGCTGCTACTCACCTCCGGCTCGTTGGGCAGCATGGCGACCCGTATTCCGGCTTGGCTGGAGGAGCTCGGAGCAGGCCGGGAGGAGCATTAAAAAGCACGCGACATGAGAAAGCAACTGTTCACTTTGCTGCTTGCGGGCATGCCTCTCGGGACGGCGCCCCTTTACGGGCAGACGGTCGATCTCCATACCCACATCATCCTTCCGGAGTATCTCGAGGTGCTGAAGGCGCACGGCGCGGAGCTCGAAGAGAGTTTCCCGCTGCCTGCGTGGGATGCCGCACGGCACATCGACTTCATGGATCGTGCGGGTATCCGAACGGCCGTGCTGACGATGCCGGCCCCGCAGCCCTACTATGGCGATACGGATGAGTCGGCCCGCTGCATCCGCCGTGTGAATGAGGCCTCGGCCGAACTGAAACAGCGATACCCCGGCCGGTTCCGGTTTTGTGCCGCGCTGCCGCTGCCCGACGTGGAGGCTGCCATCCGCGAAGCCGTTTATGCGCTCGATACGCTGGGGGCCGACGGGGTGAAACTGGCGACCAACAGCCGCGGGCAGTATGTGGGTGACGAGGCGCTGGATCCGCTGATGGAGGTGCTCAACGAGCGACATGCCGTCGTCATCCTCCATCCGCACCGCCCGACGCCCTGTCCCAAGGAGATTATCGCCACCACACCGCTGGCCATGTACGAATATCCGGCCGAATCGACCCGGACCGTGGTGAACATGCTGGCGCGGAACGTGCTGGTCCGTTACCCGAATATGAAGGTGGTCGTGCCCCATTGCGGTTCGTTCCTTCCGCTGGCATTGCCGAGAATGAAATCCATCCTCCCGGCGATGGTGTCGCAGGGCTGCATGCAGCCGATTGATTGGAAAGCAAACCTGTCGCGCCTCTATTTCGACCTGGCGGGGAATCCCACGGCAGAGGTCCTGCATGCGCTGCTCACCATCACCACGCCCGACCATATCCTCTACGGTTCGGACTATCCCTATCTGCCCGATGCCGTGTTGCAGGCCAATCTGGAACGATTGAAACAGACACTCGCCGCCGACGGGGAGCTGGCCGGGTATGCCGACCGGATTCTGGGGCGGAATGCCGAACAGCTGTTTGTCAGGAGCGCCGCTTGCGGCTGTACTCCGACGGAGTAATGCCCTCCTGTCGCCGGAACATGCGGCTGAAGTGCTGCGGATACTCGAACCCGAGGCGGTCGGCTACCTGCGCGACGCTCTCGCCGGCCGAAAGTCCGTTCTTGGCAAGCCGAATCACGAACCGGCGGATGTGGTTGCTGGCCGTGTCGCCCGTCGTTCTCTTGACGACGTCGCCGAAGTAGTTGGGCGACAAGCAGAGCCGGTCGGCGCAGTACTGCACGGTGGGCAGTCCGAGCTTCAGCTGGAGCTGCTGCTCGTAATAGTCGGCGAGCAGCCGGTTGAAGCGGACCAGAATGTCGGAGTTTTCCGCCTCGCGGCTCTGGAACTGGCGGTTGTAGAAGCGCTGGCAGAAGTTGAGCACCAATCCGATGTAGCCGACCAGAATGGCATCCTGCTGTGCGTCGCGCTCGTTGTCGAGCTCTTCGCGCATGCGGCGCATCAGCGAAACCAGGATGTCGTGCTCCCGGTCGCTCATGTGCAGCGCCTCGTTGACGCGATAGTCGAAAAAGGAGTAGTCGCGGATTCGTTTTTCGAGCGGCGTGCCGCGCAGCAGGTCGGGATGGAACAGAAGCGCCCACCCCGTAATCGATACCCGCTCGCCGTTGTCCTCCTTGCCGCCCACCTGCCCCGGGGCCACGCAGAGCAGCGTTCCCTTGTTGTAGTCGTAGCGGCCGCAGCCGTAATCGAGCTCCACGCCGACGTCATCGCGCAGGAAAAGTGCGTAGACGCCGTAGTTGTTCAGACTGTGGCGGATGGGCGACACCTCGGCATAATCGATGACACAGACCAGCGGATGCCGTGCCGGACATCCGAGGTAGCTGCCGTAGTCATTGACGCTTCGAACCTTCAGGATTTTGCTCATCGGGGAAAAGGCTTGAGGAGTTGTCTCAACAAAATTAACAATTCCCGGGCATATCTCCCAATCGGTCGGCGGACGATTCGGTAAAACGGGTATGAACTTCCGGGGTTACGGTACCTGCACAGGCGGGCGAACCGCTACCTTTGCGATGTAAAACTCTGGAACAGTCCAACCATGACAAAGCGCATCTTCACTTTCGCGTGCCTGCTGCTGGGCCTGATGCTCTCGGGCGACGGCAAGGCGCAGGCTCAACCGTCGAATTCATCAAATACAACCACCATGGAAAAGAAACTCATAGGAAACACCCTGGCACTCTACCCCATGCCGCTGACGGTCGTCGGGGCCGAGGTCGACGGCCGCGTCAACTGGCTCGTCGTGGCACATGTCGGGGTTATCGGCCTCGACCGGATTCTGGTCAGCATGAGCCAGAGCCACTACACCAACCGGGGAATCCGCGCCTCGCGCAAGCTCTCGGTCAACCTCGTCAGCCATGAGATGCTCCCCGAAGCCGACTATGTGGGAAGCGTAAGCGGTGCCCGCGAGGACAAGTCGCAGGCCTTCGCCTGGCATCGGGGCGCAAACGGCGCGCCGGTGATTGACCGCTCGCCGCTGACGATGGCGTGCGACGTCGTGGATATTTACGAGACGGAGGGCTTCGACAACTTCATCTGCTCGATTGCGGCGACCTACGCCTCGCCGGAGGTGTTGGACGAACGCGGACGGCTCGACTACACGCGGCTGAAGCCCGTGCTGTTCGAGTTCCCGACCTACTCCTACCTCTCCACGGGCGAGGTGCTCGGACGCTGTCTGCGGCTCGACAGCGAACCGTCGATGTGCGCCAAGGAGCCGATGGCCGGGGACGGCATCGTGCGCCTCTCGAAGATTGAGGTCCGGCCGGAGTATCTCGACGAATATATGCGCTTCGCCGCCGAAGTGGGCGAAGTCTCGCTGCGCACCGAGCCGGGCGTGCTGACGATGTATGCCGTCTCCGAACGGGAAAACCCGTGCCGAATCACCATCCTCGAAACCTACGCGAGCCGCGCAGCCTATGAGAAGCACATCGCCTCGGCGCATTTTCAGAAGTACAAGCAGGGGACGCTCCACATGGTCCGGTCGCTCGAACTGACGGACCAGAGGCCGCTCAACCCGGCCAACCGCCTCCGCAACTTCATCCAACAATAGCAAAGGCTGCCGCCGTCCGCCGGGCGGGGGGGCTCGGCCGCGAGGCCCGGCCTGCCGCATGAAAAGGGAGAGCGACCCCCGTCCGAAGACGGTCGGGTCGCTCTCTTTCTCGCAATCACTTGTTGACTCGTATTCTACCCCTTAATCCCGAAGTGAGCGACGCGAGAATTCAGGCACCGTTCCCGTGAAATCGGGCATCCCCTCGCATTTGGGGCGGAAAACCTTCAGCTCGCCACCCTGGTAGGTCACCTGCTTCGGGGCCGCAGGCGTTGCGCGCCGGGTAACCCCCGGAGTCATGCCGAGGTCGGAACGTTCGCCGCGGCTGGCCTTGGTGAGCAGCGGTGCCCGCGTGGCCGGAGCCGACTGGGGATTGTACAGATTCACATACTTGTCGATGAACTGCTGTGCATCGGATACGCCGCTGGTGGTAATCGTGAAGGGCTTGCTCTTGAAGAGAGGACCCCAGTTGCCCTCTTCGTCGATGGCGAATCCGAGAGCAATCACCGTATCGTCGTAGTAGAGCGTGTAGAGGGAACCCTCCGGATTGCGCGGCTCCTGGTAGCATGCGTTATAATAAACCTCGGCCTGCAAATCCGCATCGGACGTCGTATCGAAATAGGACTCATAGTCGTAGACGGCATAATAGAGGTCCGCCGTGGCGCCTTCGGGAGTCAGAATCGGCTGCAGGGGGAGGTATACGTCGTAGAAGCTGTCCCAGCCCGAAACTGCCGACGGGTCGATTTCATAGATGGCTCCGATATCGTAGTATTCGTCGCAGGGAATCTCGATGGAGACGCTGCCGACGGTTGCTTCGGGGGTGGTGAAGTCGGCACGGAAGAGGTCGGTCGTCACCGTTCCCGAGAGGTAACCGAATGCACATACCGCATATTTGCTGTTGGGGCTGAGCTTCGAGAGGGAGTACTCCTCGTCTCCGATGGAATAGTAACCCAGATAGTAGTTGGAGGTAATGTAATCGAGCACCTCCTGGTTCGACTCGCCGGCCTCGTCCAAATCCTCCGCATCAAGCAGGACGTAGACATAGGGGTCTTCGTTGGTCGTGGTAATCTTGACGTCGGCACTGCGCGCCTTGAGGTTGGAGATGGTGATTTCGAGGATGTTCTTCGAGGTCACGGCAGCGCTCGTCTCGATTTCGAGCACCGAGGGGTCGGAGCATACGAGCAAATCCTCGGAGACGGCGTATGCCACGACCGTATACTTCGTTTCGGCCTGAAGTTCAATCCGGCGGAAGCCCTGGCCCTTGTTGCAGGAGGCAAGAATGTCCTCCTTCGCGTAGCCGAACATTTCGTACGACATGACCAGATTGTTGAAGCTGTTCGAGCAGATTTCAAACAGCGAGAGGCTCGGGTCGATGGATGCGGTTTCGTAAGCCTCGAAGAAGTAGTAGCCGTCGTAGTTTTCGGGGGTGACGGTCACGTCGGCAATCGTGGAGTAGATTTCGGCTTCAATCTTGAAGCGGGCGTCGACCTTGTCGACAGCCGGGGTTGTGGTATATGCATAAACGATGTCGGTGAGCATGTCGCCGCTCTCCACGTCGCTTCCATAGGCATAGACGACATACTCGGTATCGGGATAGACCGACAGGACCTTGTCCTTCAGGTCGCCCGTGCTGCAGAAGTCGGCGATGGAGTAGCCCGTCGACTCGATGTATTTCAGGTCGTCCTCATGAAGCGCCTCGTCCGTATCGAGCGACAGCTTGTCGATATACTCCTGGGTATTCCAGAAGACGACATAGGTCATCTCCTTGTCCCGCGGCGTGACATCTACGGTGAGCGAAGAGGTCGTCACATCTTTGATTGTGATTTCAAAGGGGTCGGGCTCCACTCCGGCCTGCACGATGGTGAACGAGAGCTCCTCGGAGAGACGGGGATACGAGACGGAGACCTTGACGCTTCGCTCCTCGTTGGCCGTATTGGCCGCCACCTTGAAGGCAATGGTTGACGCGGCTTCGTCCACCGTGAAGTCCGAGACCCACTCCTGAGTTTCGGGGCTGACCGTTAGGGAGGCTCCTTCGACGGGATTCTCCAGTTTGTACACGACCGTACAGCTGCCGCCTTCGGCGGAAACCTGCACTTCGCTCTGTGCAAGGGTCAGAACCGGTCTCTGGTCGAGGACATCGTCATCACTGCTGCTGCAACTTCCCACGGATAAAATCAGTCCGAGAAGCATGGGGAAAGAGAGTCATTTTTTCATAAGGTCATTGGGGGTTAAGTTTGATAATAGTTGACTCTTACGAATACAAAATTACCCGCGGAAGGTTTTACCTCAAAATGAAAAGTTTAACATTTCAAGATGCAACACGTTGTAAATCAACGCCCGTTAAAAAAATATCGTGCACGTTACCCCAGCAAGTTTAACAGCGGCTCCGAAGGTATCTGCCGAGGTTGACGTCATGCTCCGTCAGTCCGAGTTTGGCCCTGATTCCGCTGCTGTCAAGATAGTGGCGCCGGCGTCCGAGGTAGGCCATGATGTCCTTGCCCTGGAGGCCGATTGCATAGAGGCAGCAGATGAACGTCTCCTCGCGCGACAGCCCCTTCCGGCTGAGGAAGGCGAGGAATTCGGGATGGGTCAGCGTAAAGGTTTCGTAGAGGGATTCGACAAAGGCGTCACGGTCCTTGGCAAGATTCTCCATCTCGCTCACGATTTCCCGTCCGGCACTCTTGCCGAGCACGAAACTCTTGGCGATAAAGCTGTTGAGCGTCTCGAGCCGTTCACAGATGATTTCCATCTTCTGGCGGTTCTCCTCGGCCGACAGCTGTCTGAGCCGGTCGAGCTGCTCCTGCATGCTCTCCAGCTCCGCCTTGTCCCGCTCGATTTCCGTCCTCAGACGCCGATTGATTCTCCGGCGGACCCGATAGGCGTAAATCATTGCGGAGGCCAGAATGACGAGGGCGACCCCGAGCATGGAGAAGAGCATGGTCCGGTTGCGGGTCTTTTTCAACGCCAGTTCATGCATGTTCCGCTCCTCGAGGTACTTCGTGTCGCTGGCCAGGTCGTTGCGCGTCAGCGAATCGGTCAGCCGGTCATACTTCCGATACTCGGCAAGGGCCTTGTCGTAGCAGCCAAGCGAATCGTACAAAGCGGCCGTCTTGAGATAGTAAAAGGTATACTCGCAGTCCAGCCGCCTGGCCGAAAACTGCTCGCTAAACCGGTGCCAGGAGGAGAGCGCCTCGGCAAACCGGCCCAGGAACATCTGCGCATCGCCGACATTGCCCCACTCTATCTTCCGGGCGTCGGCATAGCGGGTCAGGTACTCGTCGAGGGCCGAGGCCACAGCCTCGCGGTCGTTCCGCTCGATGCCGCGGTCAATCTTGATGCCGTAGTATTGATGCAGGAACTCCTTGTCGGCATACCTCCTGTTCCATTCAATCTCCTGCCAGGTCACCTCCCCGATGCTGTCGGCGCCGATTTCCTGACAGACGATGGTCCGGTAGAGCAGCGAGCGGATTGCCCGGTTCGTATCGCGCGCCTGATAGAACACGTCGGCCGACTTGCGATAGTAGTCCACGGCCTTGGGGTCCTTGATTTTGACATAGATATAGGCCGAGGTGTTGTAGAGCAGGGCCAGAATCGGCAAATCGGTCACCCGGTCGGCATACTTCTCCGCCTGGAGGAAGGTTCGGATGGCCGACTCGTAATCGTAGGCGCACAGATAGGTATTTCCCAGATAATAAAGCGTGCGGACCTTGTCGTCGGGGGTTCCGTGGTGCCGGTAGTAATCGACAGCCGTGCGAATCAGCGAGTCGTTGGGCACGTCAATGTAGTTCCGGTCGTAGGCCATCGACATCAGCACCGCAAAACGGGCCCGGAGCTCCCGCGTGCAGAGGCTGTCCCGGGGAATCGCACGCAGCAGGCAAAATGCGCTATCGGCATCGGAGCGCATGAGCGCCGAAATTCGGTCGAGACGCCCTCCATGCGTGCCGGAGCGGGGCCGGAACAGCCGGCGACGGCAAACAGCACAACGGCGCAGCAGAGGCAGAGCAGCTCCCGGAGGTACTTCCCGAGGTTGGTATCGTGCATGTTGAGCCCGAGCTTTGCGCGAATCTCGCTGCTGAGGTTGTAGGTGCGCTTCTTGGAGGTGTAGGCGATAATCTCCTTGCCGCTCATGCCGATGGCGTAGAGACAGCAGATGTTGATTTGTTCGCGCGTGAGCCCCCGCTCCTCGAGGCGCTCGATGAACCGGGGCCGGATGATGCAGAAGGTCAGCCTCAGCGACTCCCGGTCCTCCTTGATTGAGTCGAGGATTTCGTCGATGCGGCTGCCCCCGTCCTCCTTCGAGGAGAGGACGCTGGCCATGCACTCCTCGAGAAGCCGGAGCCGCACGACGATGAGACTCCGCAACTCGGGCGACTCGCCGGGATTCCGCCCCGACACCGCCTTGAGGATGGCAATCTCGGCACGTATCTCCTTGATTTTCAACCGTGCTCTCTCCTCGGTCCGGTTCAGCAGGATTTGCTCGTCCTTGGTCCTCTTCAGCACAATCGCGATGCCGACAATCACGACCACCAGCAGGACGATGCCAGCGAAGACAAACATCAGGGTTCCCCGGTACTTTTCGAGTGCGAGTTCGTGCTGATGCCGTTCGTTGATGTACTTGGCGTTGCTCCAGCGCGCCCGCATCTCGAGCGAGTCCTTGATGGAGCGGTATTGCTTGAAGACCTCGAGCGCCGCCAAATCCCGGCCCTGACGGGAGAGCACCTCGGAGCGGAGCCTGAGGCAGGCCGGACTTCCGAGCAGGTTGCTCCGGTACGCGGCCACGGAGTCGAGGGCCGCGGCCGCCCCCTCCGTATCTCCCAGAGCAAGCCGTATCTCGCCGACGCCGAGCCAGTCGGTCGCGGCGCCGCCGCCCGCAGCCAGGGCTCTCTTCAGAAGGCTCCCGGCACGCTCCTTCGCGCCGGAACGGAGGGCGAGCCGCGCCTCCATGAGTGCGACGGAGGAGTCGAAGCGCGAATTTCCGCAAAGGCTCCGCGTCAGCTCCCGCAACCGGCAGGCAGCCTCGTCGGGACGGTTCCCGATAATCAGACTGCCGATGCTTTCGAGCCGCGCCCTTACGAATCCCGCCGTATCGCCGCCGTGCAGAAACGATTCGCAGCGCGTTCGTAGTAGGGTCCGGCGCAGCTGGCATCCAGCAGCACCCGGTCGTAGAGCCGGGCGACGGCAGCATACAGGCGCCCCTTGAGCGTATCGGATTCGGCCTCCGGGGCAAGACGTTCGGCGCGGGCGTACCACGCCATGGCGACCTCCTCCTTTCCGGAGCTTTCGCAATGCCGTGCGGAGTCCAGCATGGCCGAAATCCGCACGTCGGCCGGCTCCGAAGCGGGGCGGGCGGCCGAGGTCAGGAAGAGGAGTGCAGCCGTCAGGGTCAGGGCTGCCAATATCGGGATTCTGATGATTCTGGGCATGGCCGTGCATGTTGCAGGGATTCCCGCCGGGAAGGAGCTCCGGCCAGCAAGGGCCGGCCCGGTTCCCCGACGCAATCGAAGAGCCGGGCGGGAGTCCGTTGCATACAAAGATAACATTTTCGATGAAACGACGCAACAGAAAAGATTCATTGTTGGTCGCGTCGCCCGCTTTTTGCCGCACGGGGTGTCCGGGGTGTCGGGGCTGCTCGGGAGCGTCCGGGGGTCGGGAGCACCCGGGGGTCGGGAGCACCCGGAGCTGCATGGGACGTCCGGGATGTCGGGCCGCCATGCGTACCGGCCGCTACCGGCACCGCCTCCGGAAGGCTACTTCAGCTCGCGGGCCGTGCGGCGGATGAGCCCGACGGTCGTGTCGTCGTCGAAGACCGAGTAGAGCCCCTGGGGCTCCTGTGCCGGGTCGCCGCAGTAGACGTCGCCCGCCTGCCAGAACGTGTGGGCCGGATGCGCCTCACCGCCCCACGCCCAGAAGTTGGCCCCGGCGAGCAGCCCTCCTTCGCGCTTCGAGGCAAGCAACCGGTCGCAGATGCAGGTGTAGTAGGCGTCGCGCAGCGAGGTGGCGCTGCCCCGCTCGTAGCGCACGCTGTCGCGCGGGTAGCCGAACTCCTCGATGACGGCCGGTTTGCCCAGCCGCGCGGCAACCTACAGATGGCGGTCGATGTAGCGGCGGGTCTCCTCCATCGAGTTCCGAAGCCCCGAAGCGGGGTCCTTGCGCGGCGTCCAGTTCCAGTTATAGGGCCAGATATGGAGGTTCACGTAGGAGATTTCGGGCACGGCGTGGATGCGCTCCACCAGCTCCATGTCGGCCTCGCAGCCATAGAAGCCCTCCGAACCGGTCGAAATCATGTGGTTGGCGTCGAGCGAGCGAATCAGCCGCGCCGTCCGGGCAATCCACTCGGCGAAGGCCTCCTTGTTCTGCTCGCCGAAGGGGCGCGGCTCGTTGCAAATCTGCCACGAGAAGATGGCCGGGTCGTCGGCATACCGGAGCCCCGTATAGCGGTTCGTGCGGCCGACGATGAAGCGCACGTGCTCCTCGAGCAGCGCGCGGGCCTCGCGGCTGGGGATGAAGTGCGAGACATACTCGACGTAGGCCTCATAGCCGTCGACGGCCGGGATGGCCGGCTTGCCGGCACCTGTCCAGGCCAGGTATTGCGAATAGCCGCCCGACCACTCCCACGAATTGGTCAGGTAGAGCACGGCCTTCATGCCGCGCCGTCCCAGCTCGGCGAGGAAGTAGTCCAGACCGTCGAGCAGCTCGTCGTTGTACTTGCCGGGGACGTACTGGAGCGTCGGTTCGATTTTGGAGGGGACTCCCCCGCCGCCGTCGGCCCCCACCAGCACGCGCAGGTTCGTCACGCCGCAGGCGGCCAGCGTATCGAGCTCCCGCGCCAGGCGTTCGCGGTCGCCGCCGGGGCCCTTCGAGCCGAGGATGGGGCCGTACCAGAAGTTGGTACCCAGGAAGTAGCAGGGTTTGCCGTCGAGCACGAAGCGGCCGTTCTCGACGCGGACGAACGCATCGCCGTCCTCCGCGGTGCCGCAGCTGCAGGCCAGCCCCGCGAACATGCAGAGGCAGAGTTTGAAGAGAGATTTCACGGTATCGGGATTTAGAGGTTGGAGACAAAGATACGAAAAAGGGGCTCCCCAACCAACCAGGAAAGCACTTTTCCATGTCGGAGCGCCCCGCTCCTCATCCGATAGCCGCCCATGCGGCCCCGTACGACCGGTTCATCGCCCCGGTTCGTCACCCGGGCTCCACGCTTCGGGCGGCCCCGTTCTGCCGCGCCAGCCGTTCGACGCAGGTCGTTCGACGCCGCCCGCAGCCACACGGGTCCCGGCCTCAACGCTCCGTGCCGAGCGAAAGGGTCACCGTCACGGTGCCCACACCGCCGAGCAGTTCGAGCACGCGCTCGCGGGTCGAGGCGTCGTCGAGACGCCCCAGACGGGTGTAGCTCCACGAGTTCGAGCCGTAGAAAATCACCAGCGAATTGCCCTGATAGAGCACCATGTCACCGGGCGACGTGGTGGTCGAAGCGTCGTTGCGGGGCAGCGAAAAGCCGAAGCTGCCCACCTTCTCCATGTCGCCGTAATCCTCCATGCGGATGTCGACGGGTCCCTGTGCGAGGCGGGCCTTCAAAGCCTCCGTCGCCTGGTTTTCGACCAGCGTGGCCGTAAACGAGCGGCCGCCGGCTGTCAAGGTAATCGTATTGCTGTTCATCGTATCCTCGTCCGGGTCTTTGTCCGGATTGTTCTCTCCGTCACCGCCCGACTCCCCAGGTTCCTCGGGTTGTACGGATGTTCCGGGTCGATAGGGCTCCTCGTCAGAGGGGTTGCAGGCCTCAGCCGAGAGGAATGCCAGAAGCATGAGCGGAAGCAGGCGGAATCGGTGCATTGCAGTGTGTTTTTCAGGTTTGTTCTCTATTTCCCGATACAAAGATAGCGCACGGCGACTGCCGACACGGTATACGGATTCATGGTATGCTTACCCCGATTACGGATTTGCCGCACCCGGGGTCCGCAAGCGGCCTCCGAAGAGGCCATTACCGGCACCGCCGCCTCTTTTCTCCCCGCCCGGAAGCCTCGTTCCGCCGCCCCTGCGCGCCCCGCCCCAAAAAAGAGGGCCCGCCTCCGTACCCCCTCTGGAGGGTCGGAAGCGGGCCTCGGTACAGACAATCCGGCGGTCGTCAGTCGAGCGTCACCAGTTCGTACTTCTGGCTGCCCATGCCGAGCGCCTCGGCGTGGTCGAGCGTATGCATGCCGTGGCGCGAGTCAATGCGCTCGATGAGGTGCACCTTGCCGGGGTCCTCCGACGAGCGCACCAAATCGGTGCAGGCACGGTCGAGCGCCACGGGGTCGAGCGAGGCGAGGATGCCGATGTCACCCATGCGCGGCTCCTCGGGCGAGGCGTCACAGTCGCAGTCCACCGAGAGGTTGTTGGCCACGCTGATGTAGAGAATCCGGTCGCCGCAATGGTCCGCCACGGCCTTGGCCGCCTCGGCCATCGACTCCAGGAAGTCGTCCTGCTCGGGCAGGTTCTTCCACGCCTCGGCCGGAACGCGCGTCTTGCCGGCCGAGTGAATCCACGCCTTGCCGTTCGACGAGGCGATGCCAATCGACATGTTCTTGATGGCGCCGCCGAAGCCGCCCATGGCGTGGCCCTTGAAGTGCGAGAGGATGATGGTGAAGTCGTAGTTGAGGAAGTCCTTGCCTACGATGTCGAATTTCAGGTGCTTGCCACCCTCGACCGGAAGTTCCACTTCACCCTCGGCATCCATGATGACGACCGGTGCGATGGCCGTGAATCCGTGGTCGGCCGCCGCCTTCAGATGGCTCTCCGTATCGGCCCGGCCGCCGCCGTAGGCCGTGTTGCACTCGACAATCGTTCCGTTGACCTTCTGCACCAGCGCCTTGATGAGCGACGGCTGCAGGAAGTTGTGGCCGCCCGGTTCGCCGGTCGAGAGTTTGACGGCCACCTTGCCCTTGGCCTCACGGCCGAGCGCCTCGTAGATTTTGACCAGATTGTCGGACGAAATCTCCTTGAAGAAATAGACCTTCGGGAGCGTTGCCGCAGCCGCCTCGGGTTCCGAAGCGGCCGAAGCCTTGCGTTGTTTCTGCGCATTGGCGCAGCCGGTCGCGGCGAGCAGCGTCGCCAGCAGGACCACCAGAATGTTCTTTTTCATCGTTTCGGGTATTTGAAGGTATTTGTCTTGTTTCAGAATTTGAGTTCGATGCCGCCCATCGCCGTGGCCCGGGGCATGGGATAACCGGCGATGATTTGGTAGGACTGCGCCAGCAGGTTCTCGCCGCGGGCCCAGAGCGAGAGCCAGCGCGTGGCGCGGAACGAGGCCCGGAGGTTCCACAGCACGAACTCCTCGGTCTGCACGGGGTCGGTCTGCGTATAGAGCCCGGCGATGTACTGTATGCCCGTCGCGACGCTCCAGCGCCCCCTCACGAAGGCGGCCCCCACGTAGAGCTTGTGCTCGGGAGCGGCCGGAAGGGGCTGCTCCATGTGCAGGAAGCTGTAGTTGCCGTCGAGCGACCAACTGCGGTCGATGCGCCAGGCGGCCTGCAGCTCGACGCCCGCATTTTCAATCCGCCCCGAGTTTTGGTTGAGCATGCCGCTGCCGTTGGGGTTGGGGAGGGTCAGGATGAGGTTCCTGCCGTCGATGTAGAAGAGGTTCACACCGTAGCTCAGCCGCCCGTCGAGCAGCCGCTGGCTGAAGGCCGCCTCGTAGTTCCACATCGACTCGGGACGCAGGTCGGGATTCTGGGGCGGGAACATGTGCATCTCGCGCAGCGTCGGATAGCGAAACCCCTTCGAGGCCGAGAGCTTCAGCTCGATGCCCGCGCCGAGGTGGAAGGCGGCACCCGCCTGAGGCACCCACTCGGTCCCCGCGCGCGAGTGGTGGTCGACCCGCAGCCCGGCGTTGAGCGTAAGCCACGACCCGACATCCTGCCGCACGTCGACATATCCGGCCACCTCATCCTCGTGCATGTCCACCAGAGGAGAGATGCTCCCCGCCTGCTCGCCGCTCACATACTCGTTCCAGGCGCGGCCTCCGTAGCGGAACCAGTCGGCACCCAGCGTGATGCGGCTGCCGTGGAAGAGCTGCAGGCTCTGGTAGAGCGACGCCCCCATCATGTCGTCGTACGAAAGGAAGCGGTCGTCGGGCGGCAGCTCGCCCTCCGACGAGGTGTAGCCGTCGTTTATCCGGTGGTCGCCCCAGTTGTAGAAGAGGCTCAGCCCGCCGGAGCTCTTCGCGTAGCGGTTCTCGACGGCCAGCGAGGCGGCGCCCCGCGTGATGCGCTGGTCGCCGTCGAGCAGCCGGGCTCCGACCGGTCCGGGATAGGAGGCGTTGAAGTGGGTCACGTTCACGTCGCCGCGCAGACTCCAGTGCTCGCTTGCCTCGTAGCTCAGCCGCACATTGCCGCCGTACTGCTCGAAGCCCATGTCGGCGCGGTGGCCGTCCGTACGGTTGTACGAACCGGAGAGCGTGCTCGAGAAGCGCCCCTTGTGGATGAGGTTCGTCAGCTCGCTCTCCAGCGTGTTCCACGAGCCGTAGCCCGCCCTGAGGCGGGTCTCCACGCCGTCCCCGGCCAGATGGCGGGTGACGATGTTGACCACGCCGCCCATGGCGTTCGAGCCGTAGAGCACCGATGCCGGTCCGCGCAGCACCTCGACCCGCTCGGCCAGAAACGACTGGCAGGCGTCGGAGACGGGGTGACCGAAGATGCCGGCATACTGCGGATGGCCGTCGATGAGGACCATCATCCGCCCTGAGCTGCCGCTCAGTCCGCGCAGCGAGATGTTGCCCGCCGCGCCGTTCGAGACGCCGTAACCCATCACTCCGCGCAAGGTGACGAAGAGCCCCGGCACCTGCTCGCTCAGCACGGGGAGCAGCGAGGGCTGCTGTGCGCGTTCAATCTGCGGCCGGCCGATGACGGAGACGCTCTGCGAGAGGTGGCGCGGGTCGGTCACCGTGCGGGCGCCGGTCACCACGACCTCGCCGATTGCGTAGCTCCGTGCCGGTCGGAGCGAGTCCTGGCTGGACGCGACGTCCGGCAGTGCAGGGTCCGTCAGTGCAGGGTCCGTTACGCGGGCCTGAGCCGCGAGGCTGCATCCCGCGGCAAGGAGCAGTGTCAGAATCCGGGTCTGGAGGTTCTTCATGATTTCAGTCTGCGGGGCATGGCTTCGGAAGCCATGCCCATGATACAAAGATAGTTCAAATGAACGGTTCGGTCGCACGCCCGGAGCCGGAAATTCACCGCCCGGGCACTCTTCCGGCGACAGGCCGCCCCTTTTCTGACGGGCCTGCCCCGTTTCCGGCAGCCCGGTTCCGTTTGCGGCAGCCCGGCGCCCCCTTTCGGCAACTCGGTTTCGCTTGCGGCGGCACCTTGTCCCGCCATGCGCGGCACCCCGGCACCCGCCTCGGCGGCGGCACACCCGTTCACGCTGCAAAATTAGGGTGGAACCGGCTTCGGGCACCTATCCCGATTACGGCCGCGCATACCCGATTTACGGATATCGCAGCACCGGGGCCGGATTCGACGAACAAACGCACAATTTCGACTCCCGAACGAAGAGTACGGAACGCCGCGAAATAACGATTTTTACGCACTCAAAAACAGTTCCTATGTTTACAATCCGAGTAGACCGCACCGATAGCGGATAGAAGAAAAAAGCTATCGAGATTTTGGTTAGATTAAAGCAGCCAAACCTTAACTAACTAAAATAGCGATAGCCATGAGAGGACAAAGAAACGAAATTAGTTTCAGAGGACAAAAGATTTATATAGGGATCGATGTCCATTTGAAGAGTTGGTCGGTTACGGTCTTGTCGGAGACCTCCGTGCTGAAGAAGTTTAGTCAGCATCCGAGTCCGGAAGCATTGCACGGATTTCTGGCGCGGAGTTATCCGGGAGCCGAATATCATTCGGTATACGAAGCCGGCTTCTGCGGGTTCTGGATACACGAACGGCTGACGGCATTAGGGATTGACCACGATGTTGTCAATCCGGGGGATGTTCCGACCAAGAGCAGTGAAAAGCTTCGTAAGAGTGACGCCGTGGATAGCAGCAAGCTGGCGCGGAGTTTACGAGCCAACGAACTGAAAGGCATTTACACGCCGGACAGCGCATCGTTGGAGATGCGTTCCTTGATAAGATTGAAGAACTCGATAACAAAAGACACGACGCGTCAGAAGAACCGGATCAAGTCCCAATTGCGGTATCTGGGCATTGGGATTCCACAAGAGTTCCTCGAACCGTTCTCCAACTGGTCAAAACGTTTTATTGCCTGGTTGAAGGAGGTTGAAACCCTCACACCGAGCGGGCGTCAGGCCTTCGACATTCAAATCCGGCATCTGGAGGAGCTACGCCGCCAGAAGTTGGAGATGACACGGGCTTTGCGGACATTGGCCAAGACGGACCGGTTTCGCGAACCGCTGCGGTTGATTATGACCGTTCCGGGGTTCGGACAGGCTACGGGAATGGCATTTCTTTCGGAGATATGTGACATTGCCCGTTTCCGCAATGCCGAACAACTGGCCGCCTATATCGGGATGATCCCGATGTGCCATTCCAGTGGAGAGAAAGATGGGACAGGAGACATTACCGTGCGAAGAAACGCCGTCATGCGCTGTAACCTGATAGAGGCCGCATGGGTGGCGGTACGTCAAGACCCTGCGATGAACCTGTTTTTTACTGAACAGTGCAAGCGAATGCCAAAGAGCAAGGCCATCGTAAAGGTCGCCCGCAAACTGGTCAACAGATTATACTTCGTACTCAAGCACCAGACTGATTATGTCAATAGTGTCATGTCATAGAGAAACCCTTCCGGTAAACGGATTTTCCCAGAGAGAATACTACATGATGTTTGCGGCGTTAACGTCCGCTTAAAATAGTTTGCTCCTCTGGCCTTTGTAAACTAATACAGGAACATGCGGCAGCGTGCTGACCGCTGTGGAAAGTCTGTTTACCGAAGGTTTTTTACGGGTTCTGAAATCTCGGCTTTCGAAAGGGCCAAAGGTGTTAAGCACGAAGTGTCTCCGCACCGGCTCGATCAGAGGCCGGCGGAGTCACTTGTGCCTTGACCTTTGGCCGGGAAGATCTTCAAGAAACGCAATATGTTGTTAATGAAATAAAAACAAATCTAACCAAAAACTTTGATCCAAATTTATTTGGATTGTAACTGGAAACGACATGATGGGACTCGAACAGGTGAACGACGCCTACCTGGGAGGCGAAGCGACGGCCTCCTGCTCGGCCTCCACGGCCGCCGAGGTCGACAGCGAGGTGCTGCGCATCATCCGCAAGGCACACGAGAAGGCCCGCGGCATCATCTCGGAACATCTTGACATCATGAACGAAGCGGCCGAGTACCTGATGGAACGCGAGAGCATAACGGGCGACGAGTTCATGCGCATCGTGCGCAAATACGTTCCCGCCCGGAAGTAGGACGTCCGAAGTGAAGATGCAGCGCCGGAGCTCCTGTTCGGGACCCCGGCGCTGCATTTTGTGTTCCGGCTTTGCGGTCCGGCGCGGGAACGTCCGCCGGCGGCCGTCAACCATCCTCAACCGTCCTCAACCGCGGCCGCTGACGGCTATCATGTCGCAAAGCGTCGTATTGAAGTCCTCGGCCGCGAGCAGCTGCTCGAGCGTCAGGTGCATGCGGTAGCGCCAGTAGTAGCGGAGAATGGCCGGGACGTTGATGCGCTCCTTTTCGGGGTCGGGCGCCCGCAGCTCCTCATCCATCGCCAGCCAGTCCTGCAGCGGCAGGATGGCGAACATGGCGGGCGAGGTGAGGTGCATCTCGACAATGCGCCGGCAGAGCCACGGCTCGCACTCGGCGGGAGCCTCGCCCGGACAGCGGAGCACCTCGTTGTAGAAGTGCTGCGTAGTGGCGCGCTCCTCACGCCACCAGGCGCGCAGCGGCGTCATGTCGTGGGTCGAGGTCGAGCAGACGCTCAGATAGGGATAGTCGGCCGTCGCGGCGAAGCGCTCGCCCGCACGCTTGGGCATGCGCTGGATTTCGAGCGAGAGAATCTGCAGCATCCGCATCGTCGCGGGCACACAGTCGGGAATCATCCCCAGGTCCTCGCCGCAGGCGAGCATGTCGGTGGCCGTGAGCAGCACCGGCAGCTTGCGCAGGGCCGACTCCTGCCAGAAGCGGTCGTGGCGCCGGTAGAAGAAGTCGTCGTGCAGCCGCATGAAGGCCTCCTGCTGCCAGCCGGGCAGCAGCGCGAACGAACGGGTCCCGCGGGCCGCGATGCGGGGATGGTAGTACCCCTTGCGGTAGGGGTCCTCGACGAAGAGCACGTCGTCGAGCAGCGTCATCAGCCCCCCGCGCATCCGGCGGTCGTGCTCCTCCTCGCCCGGATAGCGGGCCGCCGCGCGGCGCTGCGTCGAGCACGAGGAGACGAGCCGCCCGTGGCGGATGCAGTCGCG
Source organism: Alistipes sp. Marseille-P5061 (assembly GCF_900290115.1). Taxonomy (GTDB): domain Bacteria; phylum Bacteroidota; class Bacteroidia; order Bacteroidales; family Rikenellaceae; genus Alistipes; species Alistipes excrementigallinarum. Next base: position 79,451 of record NZ_LT985748.1, on the reverse strand, counting down.
CCGCACCTCGTCGGCCAGCTCGCCGAATATCGCCCCGAGCGTTGCGTCGTCGAGCGGCGGGGTGACGTAGCGCCCCTCCGAGAGGTCGAAGCCCATGCCGCGCAGCTCGCCGGCCGAATAGGGCATCGCCGGATTGAAGTGGCCCAGCAGCCCGTGGAGCGCCTCGGCGGGAATCTCCCAGATGCGGAAGAAGCCGAGGATGTGGTCGATGCGGTAGGCGTCGAAGTATTCGGACATCTTGTGCAGCCGCGCGCGCCACCATGCGTAGCCGTCGTGCGCCATGCGCTCCCAGTCGTAGGTCGGGAAGCCCCAGTTCTGCCCCACCTCCGAGAAGGCGTCGGGCGGCGCCCCCGCCTGCGAATCGAGGTGGAAGAGGCGCGGCGACTGCCACGCGTCGGCGCTCGTGCGGCCGATGCCGATGGGCAGGTCGCCCTTGAGGACGATGCCGCGGCTGTGGGCATAGCGGCTCACCTCCGAGAGCTGGAGGTGGAGGTGGTACTGCACCCAGCAGTGGTAGCCCACCTCGCGGCTGTGGGCCAGGCAGTAGGCCTCCACCTTGCGCCGCTCGTAGCGGGCATAGGGGCCCCACTGCGCGAAGTCGGCCGTGCCGTACTCGTCGCGCAGGCAGCGGTAGGCGGCATAGGGCAGCAGCCAGTGGCGGTTGGCCTCGACGAAGGCCTTGTAGTCGGCCCGGGCCGCCGTGCGGGCACCGCAGCGGGCGAAGGTGGCACGCAGCAGCCGCTCCTTGGCGGCGTTGACCCGCTCGTAGTCGACCTCCTCCAGCGCGTTGAGCTCGTCGCGCAGGCGGCAGTACTCCTCGTCCTCGGCCACGCCCGCCGCCGTCAGACGGAGGAACTGGGGGTGGAGCGCATAGATTGAGTTGGCGTTGTAGGGATAGGAGTCCTCCCACGTGCGGGTCATCGTCGTATCGTTGACCGGCAGCAGCTGGATGACCCGCTGGCGGGTCGCCGCGGCCCAGTCGATGAGCAGCTTCAGGTCGGCGAACTCGCCCACGCCGAAGCTCTCGCGCGAGCGGAGCGAGAAGACCGGAATCGCCGTCCCGGCGCCGTGCCACTGCCGCTCGGGCAGGCGGGGCGTGAGCGACGCCTCGACGAGCAGCTCCCCGTCGGCCGCCGCACCGCTCCAGCGGCGGTTTTCACCCTCCTCCCAAACGACGGGGCGCCCCGTCGCACGGTCGATGACGAGCAGCTTGAAGGCCGCCCCCTCGGGCAGCGTCAGGCGAAGGCTCCACTCGGGGAACTCCCCGTCGTCGAAGGGCACCATGCGCTGCCAGCCGTCGAGGCGCTCCGAGGCGATGGCCAGCTGCTCGCCGGGGCGGATGTCGGGAGCCACGACGCGCAGCAGCACCTCGCCGCCGGGGGCCTTTCCTACCGGTCTGGGCTCGGCGGCACCCTCCGTACGGCCCTGCCGACGGGCAAACACCGCCCGCGTGAAGGCCGACGAGAGGAAGGCGGCTCCGGCGGGAAGCTCCTGCCAGCGGTCGCGGATGCGGACCTCGCGGCAGGCGAGCCCGCGCGGCAGACGGAGCCGGTGGCAGCGCCACTCGGTGCGGATGCAGACCCCCTCGCGCTCGACCGTATAGCGGTAGGTCGTTCCGTCGCCTCCGCGCGGTGCGTCGCAGACGCCGCGCCAGAGCCCGTTTTCCACATAGTGCAGGACGATGCGCCGCCGGCCCCAGAGGAGCACGAGCTGCTCGCCCCATTGGGTGCGGTATTCGATTTCAAAGAGGAGTTTCATAGGCCAGAATAGGTTTGGGGAGGGTTTTAACCCTACAAAATTAAACATTTTGCTCCCAAAGCGGAGCGCACCGTCCGAAAATTTTTGTCGACGCTCCGAACCACCGACGAATCAGCACGATGGCCCCTGCGGCGCGCTGCCGGGGCGAAAAAAACACCGGCCTACGCTTCCGCATTCGGGGAAAAAGCGTATCTTTACGGCCGATTGGTTCCCCAAGAGGCCCTTCAGGCCCTGTGGATTAAAAGGGAATCGGGTGCAAGTCCCGAACAGTCCCGCTGCTGTGAACCTCCGCCAATCCTTCCGAACATCACATGCCACTGACCCCGCCCGGGGTCGGGAAGGCCTCGGAAGGAGGAGAAAGTCAGAAGACCTGCCAACGAATTTTTACCGGTTGACCGGACCCGTGGAGAGGACGGTCGAATCGACAAGCGAATGTTTTACAGGATTTACGGTTTTCTAAGACTGTTCATACCCCTTTGTGCGGGTCTGAATGCATGCATGGCGGCACACGCCCAGAGCCTCGACTCGCTGCAGCATGTCGAGGAGGTGGTCATCACGGGGCACATCGTGCGCCGCGAGGTGATTCCCGTGCAGGAGCTCTCGGGACGGGCGCTCCAGCGGCTGGGCACCCACAACGTGGCCGACGCGCTGCGCTACTTCTCGGGGGTACAAATCAAGGACTACGGCGGCGTGGGCGGTCTGAAGACGGTCAACATCCGCTCGATGGGCACCAACCACGTGGGGGTCTTCTACGACGGTATCGAGCTGGGCAACGCCCAGAACGGCACGGTCGACCTGGGGCGCTTCTCGCTCGACAACATGGAGTCCATCACCCTCTACAACGGCCAGAAGAGCGCCATCTTCCAGCCGGCCAAGGATTTCGGCTCGTCGGGCTCGATTTACCTCCAGACGCGCACGCCCCGCTTCGAGGAGGGGGAGCACGACCACGTCAAGGCGACCTTCAAGAGCGGCTCGTTCGGCGTGGTCAACCCCGCGCTGCTCTGGGAGCACCGAATCACCGAGCGGGTGAGCAGCTCGCTCAGCGCCGAATACCTCCACTCGTCGGGGCGCTACCGCTTCACCTACCGCATGGAGGAGGGCTACGACACGACGGCCGTGCGCCGCAACGGCGACATCAACGCCCTGCGCGTCGAGGGGGGCACCTTCGGCCGTCTGGAGCAGGGCTACTGGCGCGCCAAGGCCTACCTCTACACCTCGGAGCGGGGCTATCCCGGGGCGGTGGTGCGCAACAAGTTCTCGCACGAGGACCGGCAGTGGGACACCAACTTCTTCGTCCAGGGGGCGCTCAAGAAGGACTTCGAGCCGTGGTACAGCCTGCTCGTCAACGCCAAGTACGCCTACGACTACCTCCACTACCTGGCCGACCCCCGCAAGGACGAGTCCATCATGTACACCGACAACCGCTACTACCAGCAGGAGCTCTACCTCTCGGCGGCCAACCGCTTCAAGCTCTTCCCGTGGTGGGAGGCGAGCTTCTCGGCCGACTACCAGTTCAACCTGCTCGACGCCGACCTGCGCGACTTCGCCTATCCGCGCCGCCACACACTGCTGGCCTCCGTGGCCACGTCGCTGCGCTTCGGCCGCGCCGAGCTGCAGGCCAGCCTGCTCGGGACGCTCGTCCACGACCGCACGCGCGGCGAGTCGGCCCCCGACAAGCGGAAGCTCACCCCGGCCGTCTTCCTCTCGTGGAGGCCCTTCGCCCGGGCGGACTTCAACCTGCGCGCCTTCTACAAGCGCATTTTCCGCATGCCGACGCTCAACGACCTCTACTACACCTTCGTGGGCAACATCAACCTCGACCCCGAGTTCACCACCCAGTACGACGTGGGCTTCACCTACGGATGGAAGTTCGAGCACACGTGGCTGCGCCATCTGAGCATCCAGGCCGACCTCTACTACAACGAGGTGGAGAACAAAATCGTAGCCACCCCCACCTCGAACTTCTTCCGCTGGACGATGGTCAACCTGGGCAACGTCGAAATCCGGGGCATCGACGCCGCACTCGAGAGCGGGTGGGCCATCGGCCGCGACTTCACGCTCACCACGCGTCTGAACTACACCTACCAGAAGGCGCAGGACTTCACCGACCCGACGAGCGAGTTCTACGGCGGGCAGATACCCTACATCCCGTGGCACAGCGGCTCGGCGGCGCTCAACCTCAACTGGCGGCGCTGGGAGGCGAGCTACAGCTTCATCTATACGGGCGAGCGCTACTCCTCGCAGGCCAACATCGTCTACAACTACCAGCAGCCCTGGTATACGAGCGACCTCTCGCTGGGGCGCAGCTGGGAGCTGGGGCGCGGCGAGCTGCGCGCCACGCTCGAGGTGAACAACCTGCTCAACCAGCAGTACGAGGTGGTGGCCTGCTACCCCATGCCCGGCATCAACTTCAAAATCATCGCACAATACTCCTTCTGACCCCGCCATGAAACCCCTTTCCCAGACCTTCGGACCGCTGCTGCGCCCCTGCGCCGCCGTCGTGCTGCTGCTCGCCGCGACGGCCTGCCGCAAGGAGCTGCCGATGATTCACTCCGAGGTGGACTACGTCGCCCTGCCGACCACCCCCGAGCGCATCGAGGGCTTCTTCCTGCTCAACGAGGGCAACATGGGCAGCAACAAGTGCACCATCGACCACTTCGACGCCCGCAGCGGCGGCTACCGGCGCAACATCTACCCGGAGCGCAACCCCGGCGTGGTGAAGGAGCTGGGCGACGTGGGCAACGACCTGGCCATCCACGACCGGCGGCTCTACGCGGTGGTCAACTGCTCGAATCTGGTCGAGGTGATGGATGTCTACACGGCCGAGCACATCGGCAGCATCTCGATACCCAACTGCCGCTACATCGTCTTCGAGGGCGACCGCGCCTACGTGAGCTCCTACGCCGGGCCCGTGCAGATTGACCCCGAGGCGCGCCCGGGCAAGGTGGTCGAAATCGACACCCGCACGCTCGAAATCACCCGCGAGGTGACGGTCGGCTACCAGCCCGAGGAGATGGTCATCACGGGCGGACGGCTCTACGTGGCCAACTCGGGGGGATACCGCTTCCCCAACTACGACCGCACGGTCTCGGTCATCGACCTCGACACGTTCGAGGTGGTCAACACCATCGACGTGGCCATCAACCTCCACCGCATGGAGCTCGACCGCTACGGCCGCATCTACGTCAGCTCGCGCGGCGACTACTACGGCACGGGCTCCGACATCTACGTCATCGACGCGGCCAGCGAGCGCGTCATCGGCAGCCTCGGCATCGCGGCCAGCGAGATGTGCATCGACGACGACCGGCTCTACATCATCAGCACCGAGTGGAGCTACACCTCGCAGAGCAACGAGGTCTCCTACGCCGTCTACGACACGGCCGAGCAGCGCATCGTCTCGCGCAACTTCATCACCGACGGCACCGACCGCGAGATTGTGCTGCCCTACGGCGTGGCGGTCAACCCCGAGACCAAGGAGCTCTACGTCTGCGACGCCACCAACTACGTGACGCCGGGCTACCTCTACTGCTTCTCGCCCGAGGGGGAGTTCCGCTGGCGGGTCCGCACGGGGGACATCCCGGCTCACATCGCCTTCTCGCCCGAGCCCTTCTACTGATGCAGCCCGGCGCAGCCATCCGACAATAGAACGACAAATATCCCATAAAAAAACATGAAACAGATTCTTCCGAACAACCGGTTCTGCCGCACTTCGGCCGCCCTTGTGCTGGCCCTTGCGACACTCTCCTGCTCGACGGACGGGGGTGACGACGCCCCCTCGACGGGCAAGGCCACACCCTACGTCACGCGCGTCGTGGAGTTCCGCCCCGCCCCGGGGCAGTTCGTCAACCAGCTGCCCGAATACAGCGAGGGCGACACGCCCGAGGACATGAACCGCAAGGCGCTCGAAGCCATCGGCAACAACCGCCAGGGCATGGTCTCGCTGGGCGGTTTCGGCGGCTACATCGTCGTCGGCTTCGACCACACGATTGAGAACCGCGCCGGGCTGTGCGACTTCCGCGTGCTGGGCAACGCCTTCTACGCCAGCGGCCAGAGCGCATACGGCAGCAGCGAGCCGGGCGTCATCCAGGTGGCCTGGGACGCCAACTCGAACGGCCGTCCCGACGAGGACGAATGGTACGAGATTGCCGGCAGCTCCTACCCCACGGCCTCCGAGTCGTGGCTCGACAAGGCGGCCGAGGCGGGCAACGACACCCGCACGCAGCTCGGCTACCGCATCACCTACCACCGCCCGGCACAGGAGCCCGGCGCCCCCACCGAGGAGTACATCCGCTGGGAGGACAACCTGCAGCAGACGGGCTACATCGCCATGAACTCGGCGCACCTGCAGTCCTACTACCCGCAGTGGCTCACCGACGACGAGCTCACCTTCGAGGGGACGCGCCTGCCGCAGAACGGCATCGACCTGAGCGGCGCGGGGACCAACTACGCCCTCTACCGCTTCGCCTTCGGATATGCCGACAACGACACCAACGAGAGCGCCGCCTCGGCCATCGACATCGACTGGGCGGTCGACGCCTCGGGCTCTCCGGTCCATCTGCCCGGCGTGGACTTCATCCGCATCCACACGGGAGTCAACCAGGTCAACGGCTGGCTGGGCGAGTGCTCGACCGAGGTGATGGGCGTCACCGACCTCCACCTCACGGGCGAGGAGCTCCCGAGCGAGGGCATCGGACGATAGGAGGACCCAACAAGCGATTCGTATTAAACATTTTATTTTATCACAAACCACTTGTCATGAAGAACAGATTACTCTGGAGCACGCTGCTGCTTGCGGCGGCACTCACCACCGCCTCGTGCAGCAGCGACGATACGCCGGCTGCCGAGCCGACCTTCGAATTCACGACGGGCGTCGAGACGGGCATGCCCGTGATGGTCGTCCCGGGCACGCCGACGACGCTCACCTACAAGGCCGAGCACCTTGCCGGACTCACGGCCGAGGCCCTTCCCCAGGGTTGGGACATCGCCATCGACCCCGCCGCGGGCAGCATCACGCTCGAGGCTGCGGACGACGCCGTCTCGAAGGCCGTGCTGCGCCTCTCGGCCACGGGTTCCGCCGCGCAGCAGCCGCTCTGCGAGGTTGAGCTCCGCTGCCTCAACACCTTCGACGACCCGGCCGGCACGTTCATCCTCAACGAGGGCAACATGACCACCGAGAACGGCTCGCTGACCTACATCTCGCCCGAGGGCTACGTGCTCGACGACGCCTACCGCACGGTCAACGGCTCGGAGCTGGGCAACGTGGCGCAGGACATGGCCTTCTGTGACGGCAAAATCTACGTCATCTCGCAGAACGGCAACCGGAACGCCAACGGCGCGGAGTTCGAGAACGACGGCATGCTTGTGGTCATGGATGCCCGCACGCTGCGCCGGACGGCCTCCTTCTCCAACGAAGAGCTGGCCGGACTCGACTGGCCGACGCACATCGCCGTACTCGACGAGCGCCACATCTACATCCGCGACAATGCCGGCGTCCACCGGCTCGACGGCGAAACCGGAACGCTAACCTTCGTCGAAGGTTCGGAGGATGCACCCAAGAGCCGCTTTGTCACGATGAACGGCAAGGTCTACACCTACCTGTCGGGATACATCAGCAAGATTTACGAGATTTCGCCCGAAAGCGACGCCGTCAACAGCATCCGGCTCCCGCTCACCGGCATCGAATGCGACATCAACGAGGTGCTGGGCATCCAGGCCGCGGACGACGGCCGGATGTGGATTATGACGTTCGGATTCGGCAAGACGGCCATGAACAAGTTCGACCTTTCGACCCAGGACATCGTACAGCGTCAAATCAACATCAAACCCACGGCAGGAGCCTCGGGCGTGGCATTCGCCGCACACGACAACCTCGTCTACTACGCCGACGGAACGACCATCTACCGGCTCCCCTTCGACGAGAGCGCCAAACTCGACGCCGCTTCGGGACTCGACGCCGTCGAGCTGCTGATCGACGTGTCGGGGCTGGACCCCAATGCCGGACAACTCTACAACGGGCTGGGCGTACACCCCGCAACGGGCCACCTGCTTATCAACTCCATCAAGTCCTTCGCCCTGTTCACCCAGAACCAGATTTGGGCGTTCGACCCCGCCGGCGACTTCCTGTCACCGCTGGCCAAATATGAGAACTACACTAACTTCCCGGCCGGGTTCTTTTTCCCCGAAAACCGATAGACGACCATGAAAAACATATCTTCGACCATGAAACGAATCTGGTTATGGGGTGCGGTGCTCGGCGCATCGGCCCTGCTCAACGGCTGCACGTCCGACACGGACAACGACGGCGGCACTCCCCCTCCCGCCCACCAGGAGGGGTATGCCGACCCCGACGGTGTCATCCTGCTCAATCAGGGGGCCCGCATGTCGGAGAACGGTTCGATTTCCTACCTTGCGCCCGACGGCACCATCGAAAAGGATGTCTACCGGACGGTCAACGGTTCGGCCTTCGGCAACGAGGCCATGGACCTCGACATGTGCAACGGGAAAATCTACATCATGAGCAACAACCTTTACCGGCCGAACAACGAAGCCGGCGACGGATGTCTGGTCGTGGCCGACGCCGAGACGTTCCGCCGCGAAAAGGTCTTCACGGCCGACGACCTCACCTTCCCCCGGCCCGAAGGTTCGCTCGAGGAGCAGGAGATGCTCCCGCTGTTGACCCCGCTGGAGAACATCGCCGTCATGGACGAGCACAACATCTTCTTCTCGGACAGCCAGGGTCTGTTCCGGCTCGACGGCACAACCGGCGAGCTGAACATCGTCAAGGGCTCCTATGCCTTCGGCAACCAGGGTGCCACCATCGAGACGGTGGTCTCGACGCGCGGCATGACCGTCATCGGCGACCACCTCTACTGCGCCGGAGGGGGCTTCTGGTCCGAGACCAAGCTCTTCGAGTTCACCCGGGGCAGCGACGAGGTGACGCGTGAGCTGCCGCTCAAGGGCGAGTTCATCAGCGGCATCTGCCGCACGGGCGACCACGAGCTGCTCGTGGCCACCTGCGGACGCTCGGGCAGCACGAAGAGCTACCTCACCTACGTCGACACCGACTCGTGGAGCATCACCCTCGAGCGGCCGCTCAACGCCGACATCTCGGCCGAGTTCATGAACTCGTCGGGCGTGACGCTCGCGGGCGACTACCTCTACTTCGCCGCCGGCTCGCTCACCGTGAGCCGCCTCTCGCTCAAGACGTGGGAGGTCGAGGAGTACATCCACGTCACGGACGACGCCCCCGAGGCGCGCTACCTGACCTGCAACGTGGTGGCCGACCCCGAGCGGCAGCTGCTCTACGTCTCGGTTTCGAACGAGCTGAGCGAGGCGATTGTCTCCGACGGCAACATCCTGGTCTACGACTGCAGCGGCGAGGAGCCCGTGCTGAAGAACAATCTGGTCAACCGGGGCAGCTACCCGGTGAACATCTACCCCGTTTCGCGCTTCTACCGTTGAGCCGGGCGGCACGATGCAGCACCGAACGCCCCGCTTCCCTATCAGGGAGGCGGGGCGTTTGTCATGCGGCACGGCGCACGTCCGGGTGCATCCGGCCCGTTTCAGAAGAGGAGCTTGTAGCCCACGCCGCGGGCGTTGACCAGCCGGATGTCGGGGTCGGAGGCCAGACGGTGGCGCAGGCGCGTGACGAAGACGTGGAGGCTGCGGGCGTTGAAGAAGGAGTCGTCGCCCCAGATGCGCTGCAGAATCAGCTGCGTGGGGACTACCTCGCCGCGCTGCTCGCAGAGCATCGCCAGCAGCGCCGTCTCGCGGGCCGAGAGTTCGAAGACCCGCTCGCCCAGCGTCAGCCGCTGCTGCCCCGCATCGAAGAGGAAGCGCCCCACGGCAAGCGGCGCCGGACGGGCCGCCGGCTCCGCGGCCGCTTGCCGTCCCGCAAGGGCGCGCAGCCGCACGATGAGCTCGCTCATGGCGAAGGGCTTGCGCAGGTAGTCGTTGCCGCCCGCCTCGAAGCCCCGCACCACATCCTCGGCGGCCGAGCGGGCCGACAGGAAGAGAATCGGCACCGAAGGGTCCCTGCGGCGGAGCTCAGCGACGAGCGACAGCCCGTCCATGCCCGGCATCATGATGTCGGTCACCACCACCTGGGGCCGCTCGCGGTCGAAGGCGCGGAGCCCCTCGACGCCGTTATAGGCCACCGTGACGGTAAAATCCTTCTCGGAGAGCGTGTCGGCGATGATATCGGCGAGCGTCTGCTCGTCCTCGACGAGCAGCACGCGAATCTTAGGAGCGGGAGTCATGGCTCGGAATAGTGATGGTGAAACGGGTGCCGCGCCCCGGTGCGGAGTCGACGCGGATGGTGCCGCCGTGGCGCTGGGCCACCAGGCGGGCGTAGTAGAGCCCCAGACCGAAGCCGCGGACCTCCTGCCGGTCGCCCGTCGGCACGCGGTAGAATTTCTCGAAGATGTGTTCGCGCGCGCGGCGGTCGATGCCGATGCCGTCGTCCTCGACCGTCAGCCGCAGCCGCTCCCCGGCCAGACGCGCCCCGATGCAAATGTGCACCCGCTCGCCCGAATACTTGAGGGCATTGTCGACCAGATTGCCCGCCAGATGGCGCATATGGAAGCGGTCGAGCGGAAAGAGCAGCGGGTCGGGCTCGATGCGGAGCTCGAAGCGGGCCTCCTTGCGGCTCTTGAGCCGGTACTCGTCGACCACCTCGCGCAGCAGCGCCCCGACGTCGGTCTGCTCGCGCACGAGGGCGAACTCGCCGCGCTCCTCGACGCTCATCGTCAGGATGCGCTGCACCATGTCGCTCAGCGCGGCCAGCTGCCGGCGGATGACCGTCAGATAGCGCCTCCGCCGCCGGGGGTCGTCCGCCGCGCCGAAGTCGAGCAGGGCGTCGTTCGCGGCGTTGGCCACGGCGATGGGAGTCTTCAGCTCGTGGGTGATGTTGTGGGTCAGGTCGCGGCGCATCTCCTCGAGCGTCTTCTGGCGGAAGAGCGTCCGCAGCAGGTAGAGCAGCGCCCCGGCTACGGCCCCGAGCATCAGGAGCGACGAGATGACCACGCCCGCCATCTCGCCCAGAAGCTGCCGGTAGGGATTCTCGATGCGCAGCCGGAAATAGAGCTCGTCGTCGGTCGTGAGCGAGGTCGTGAAGGTGAGCGGATCCGCAATCCGCAGCGAATCATTAAGAGCTGTAACCACCACCTCCGAATCCGGGAGCGGCTTTGCTGTAAAGGGCTTCACCGACGACGTGCTGTCGGAAGGACCGCGTACGACATCCACCTTGTGGGGCAGGTCGATACCCGCCGCTGCAAGGTTGCACGTGAGAAGCGAGTCGTAGCGTGCCATGTTGAGCTGCAGAAGATAGACCGGCGGAATGCGGATCTCCTGGCGGATGTAGCGGGTCGTTTCGCCGTCCGAGACGCTGATATTGTGGTGAATCGTATCGGATTTCGAGGTGAAGGAGATACTCTTGCCCGCGCCGCCGAGATTCTTTACCGAAACCGACTGAATCATATCCACCTGAATCGAGTCGATGTTCCCCGATGAGGAGAAGGTAATAAGGCTTTTGCGTTCGGTGGGTTTGTTTCCCAACAGCAGGTCGTCATAGGCGGCGCGCGTCATGGCCTGCATCACCTGCCGCGAGAACTCCTCGCGGCGGTCGCGGTAGACACCCGCAAGGCTCCACGCCTGCACGGCGACGAGCACCGCCAGCGAGGCGGAGACCAGAAGCGAGATGCGGCCGAAGCGACGTTTGTTCATCCGGAAGAGGTTCTTGTGCCGAACAAAGGTACGCATAAAATAGCCACGGCCGACGGCGTTAAGACTATTTAACATTCGTTAACGGGGCATTAACCATCGCCTGCCGGATTTCGTGCGACCTTTGTCTTCGGAAACCAAAACCGCAACAAAGATGAAAAAGTTCCTTATTCTCCTCACGCTGCTCGGCGCATCGGCCGGAGCGGCGCCTGCCCAACAGACCATCGTAACCTATACGCCCGACGGCGTCAAGACCTACGACACGGCCGAACCGCCCAGCGAAGTGCTCGACACGACACGCTTTGTCGTCAGCTACCGCATGCTCTACCAACAGCGGCCCGAGAGCGAACTCCCGATGGAGGACCTACTGCTGCTCCAGATCGGGCGCAACGTTACGAAATTCTACTCCTACAAGACATGGCAAACCGATTCACTCGTGCGCGTCACGCCGCCCGAACAGGTGTTGGCCAACCTCGGAAGTTTCCACGGAGGCGTGCAGGATGTCCTCTTTCGCGACCAAGCGGGCGGTCGACTGACTCATATCGATCAGATCGACATGGACCACCTGCTCTACACCGAACCGCTGCCCGTCATCGACTGGGAGCTTGAGGAGGGCGAGCGGACCATCCTCGGCTATGCGTGCCGCCGGGCGCGCTGCACCTTCCGCGGCCGCAACTACGAGGCGTGGTATGCGCCCGAGATTGCCGTGAGCGCCGGGCCGTGGAAGTTCGGCGGGCTGCCGGGGCTGATTCTTGCCATCAAGGACGATGCCGGGGTGCTCGACATGGAGGCAACGGGTGTGGAGCAGCGCGTCGAACCCATCCGCATGACCGATCGCAACTACATGAAAACAAGCCGTAAAAAGTACCGCGAGCTCAAGCAGAAGATAATGACTGACCCAATCGGTTACCTCACGAACAACTCGAACGTAAGTATAACCGTCACGTCCCAGGACGGCACGCCTCTCGGGCCGGGCGACCTTGTGCGCGGCTACAACCCCATCGAACTCGAGTAACCTCCAGCGACGCATGAAGTGGACATTATATATCGTTGCGCTGTTCGGAGTTATGCTCACGGCCGCAGCCCAGGAGCTGACCGGGCGCGTCGTGGATGCCGCCGACGGACGGCCCCTTGCCGGGGCCATCCTGCTGGCGGCCGACAGCACGGGCCGGCAGGCCGGCTACACCACCACGGCGGCCGACGGCGCCTTCCGCCTCCGCCCGCGGCAGGGGATGCGGGCCGCCAGCGTCGAGGTCTCGATGATGGGCTACCGCCCGCAGCGCCACACCACCGCCCGGCTGCCGCGCGAGATTCGCCTCGAGGCGGAGGCCGTGAAGATTCGCGAGGTCGAAATCCGTGCGCCGCGCCTCTCGCTGCGGGGCGACACGGTGAGCTACAACGTCGCGAGCTTCACCGAGGTGCAGGACCGCACGATTGCCGACGTGCTGCGCAAGATGCCGGGCATCGAGGTCGAAAGGACGGGCGAAATCCGCTACAACGGCGAGCCCATCAATAAGTTCTACATCGAGGGGATGGACCTGCTCGACGGCCGCTACTCGCTGGCGACGAACAACATCCGGCCGCAGGACGTGGCCAGCGTCGAGGTGCTGGAGAACCACCAGCCCATCAAGGCGCTGAACGACATCACCCTGAGCGACCGTGCGGCGCTGAACCTCCGCCTGAGCGAACACGCCCGCTCGCGCTGGACGGGGTCGCTGCGCGGCGCCGGCGGCTGGGCCTCCGACGGGGCGCTCTGGCGCGGCTCGGTCTTCGCCATGCGCATGGCGGCCCGCAGCCAGTCGATGCTCAACCTCAAGGGAGACAACACGGGGCAGGACCCCACGGCCGACCTCACGCAGCTGACGACCGACGAGCTGCTCGGCAACGACTTCAACCGTTACCGGAGCCCCGAGTGGTTCCGGACGGAGCTCACCTCGGCCCCGCTGGCCCAGGAGCGCACGCGCTTCAACCGCTCGGTCATGGCGAGCGCCGACCACCTCTGGAAGCTCACCGACGACTACCAGCTGAGCGGCCACGTCGGCTGCGGCTACGACCGTCTGACCTCCGATTGGGCGGCGCGGACGCTCCGCTACCTGACCGACGGGAGGCTCGAGGAGCTGGCGACGGAGCAGGCGCTGCTGCGCAACCGCACGGCCTCGGGCCGGCTCCGGATGCAGGCCAACACCGAGCGCCTCTACCTCCGCGAGCGCCTCTCGGCCGACCTTGCGTGGAGCGATTTCCGCTCCGCGGTCGGGGGCAGCTACCCCAATCAGCAGCGCGCCTCGACCCCCTCGTACCGCGTGGAGAACGACCTGGACTGCATCCTCCGCAACGAGCGGCGCACGCTCACCCTCTCCTCCTACGTGCTCTACCTCTCGCAGCCGCAGTGGCTCACCGTCGAGCGTGCGGAGTCGGGGCAGCGGCAGGAGCTCGACATCGACCTGGTGCGGATGAACCACAACGCCGCATGGGCCCTGCAGGCCGGACGGCGCTGGACGCTCCAGCTCAAGGGCGGCATCGCCGCGCTGCTGCGCCGCATGGGGAGCTCGCTGACGGGCGTCGAGGCGGCCGCAACGTCGGTGCAGAGCCGTCTGGGCCAGGCGGGAGGCTACCTCCAGCCCTCGGTCACCTTCCGCACGCACCAGGTGCACCTCACGCTTGACCTCCCCCTCGAGCTGCGCCACTCGTGGCTCGGCACACGGCGCAGCACCGCCCTGCTGTGGGAGAGCCGCGCGGCACTCCGCTGGGAGCCGGCCGCACGGTGGCGTCTGACGGCGGCCGCCACGCTGGGCGAGAGCGCTCCCGACGAGCAGCAGCTCTTCACCGCCACCCTGCTGCGCGACTACCGCACGCTGACGCGGGGCATCACCTCGTTCGACCGCACGCTGCGCCGCTCGCTCTCGGCCGGCGCCAACTATCGCAATCCGCTCAGCGGCATCTTCGCCCATGCGCTCGTCATGCGCACGTGGAGTGACATGCCTTGGCTCTCCGAGCGGAGCTATGCGGGCGACTACATCGTCGACGGCTGGCTGCGCCGCACGAACCGCACGGCGTCGTGGTTCGTCGCGGGCGGCGCGAGCATCAACATCGACGCCCTGCGCGGGCAGGCGGGGGTCGACGTGCAGTGGCAGACGACCCGTCTGGAGAGCATCCAGCAGGGCGAGCCGATGCCCTACCGTCTGGCGACGCTCACCCTCTCGCCTCGCTTCAACCTCCGCCTCGCCCGCTGGTTCAACACCGAATACCGCCTCAACTACCGCCGTTCGGTGCTGGGCATCGAACAGCAGGAGCGCTCCGTACAGCACTCCTTCGACCAGCAGCTGCAGCTCCACTTCGCGCCGACGCGGCAGCTCGTCATCCGCCTCACGGGCGAGCACTACTACACGCAGCTCACCTCCACGCAGCGGAAGCACCTCGTGCTGGTCGACGCCTCGCTCGGCTGGAAGGTCGGCGAGCGGTGGGAGCTCACCCTCACGGCCACCAACCTGCTCGACCGCGACAGCTACACCTATACGCTCTTCGACGGACCGAGCTCGTCGTCGTACCGCTACGCCATCCGTCCGCGCAACCTGCTGCTGGGAGCCTCGTGGCGCTTCTGAGCCGGGCAGAAAGAGAGACGGGACCCCTCAATTCCGGGGGTCCCGTCTCTTCGTTTGTTCTGCTGACGGCCGCTGCGTTCTGTTACCGGCCGCGGATGAACATCTGCCGGTAGTTGATTGTCAGCTGCCGGAACGACCGAACAAAATCGGCGCCCAGCGACCCGGCGTAGAGCAGCAATCCTCCCCGCTCAGAGGAGAGCCAGCCCCCGCATCCGGGGAGAACCGGCCCCCGCATCCGGAGAGAATTGCGGCGCCCCCGCATCCGGAGAGAATCGCCCCCGCATCCGGAGAGAGCCGCCCCGCCGCTCAGTGGAAAGCCTGCCGCCCCGCGTCAGAGGTGAATCGCGGCGCCTATGGCCGCCTCGGCCGCCTCCATCACCCCTTCGTTCATCGTGGGGTGGGCATGGATGATGCGGGCCAGACGGTGGGCCGTGACGCCGAGCGCCTTGGCAAGCGTCGGCTCGGCCAGCATCTCGGTGACGCCGGCACCCACCATGTGGGCGCCGATGAGGCGCTCCTCGCCGTCGAAGAGCAGCTTGACGAAGCCGTCGCGGTCGCCCGCCGCCGTCGCCTTGCCCGAAGCGGTGAAGGGGAAGCGCCCGACGCGCACGTCGATGCCCCGCTCGCGCGCCTGCTGCTCGGTCATGCCGACCGACGCCACCTCGGGCGAGGTGAAGATGCACGAGGGGATGGTCGAATAGTCGACCGGCGCGGGGTTGAGCCCGCAGATGGCCTCGATGCAGCATACGGCCTCGGCCGAGGCGACGTGCGCCAGCGCCGGACCGCCCACGATGTCGCCGATGGCGTAGATGCCCGGCACGTTGGTGCGGTAGAAGGGGTCGACCACCACCTTGTCGCGCTCGACGGCGATGCCCAGCTCCTCAAGGCCGATGCCCTCGATGTTGGACTTGATGCCGACGGCCGAGAGCACCACCTCGGCGCTCAGCGACTCGACACCCTTGCGCCCCTCGACTTCGACGACGCAGCGTCCGTCGGCGCCGACCACGACACTGCGCACGGTGGTCGAGGTGAGCACCGTAGCCCGCAGCTTGCGGAAGACGCGCTCCATGGTCTTCGAGACCTCCTCGTCCTCGAGCGGCATGATGCGCGGCAGATACTCGATGAGCGTCACCTTGACGCCCAGCGTGGCGTAGAACCAGGCGAATTCGCTGCCGATGGCGCCCGAACCGACGACCACCATCGACGCGGGCAGCCGCCGCAGCTCCAGCGCATGACGCGACGAGAGGACATGCTCGCCGTCGATGGGCATGAAGGGCATCTCGCGCGGACGGGCGCCCGTCGCCAGCACGATGTGGTCCGCCTCGTAGACGACGCCGTCGACGTCGAGCCGCCCCGGAGCCACCAGCCGGCCGAAGCCGGCGATGAGGTCGATGTTGTTCTTGCGCAGCAGGAAGGCAACCCCCTTGCTCATCGTCTCGGCCACGCCGCGCGAGCGGTCGACGATGCGCTCCAGGTCGGGGCGCACCTCCCCGTCGAGCGTCAGGCCGTAGTGGTCCGCAGCCCTGCACCAGGCGTAGACCTGGGCGCTCTTGAGCAGCGCCTTGGTCGGGATGCAGCCCCAGTTGAGGCAGACGCCGCCCGCCTCGGCCCGCTCGACAAGCGCCACGCGTCGGCCGAGCTGTGCGGCACGGATGGCGGCGACATACCCGCCCGGACCCGAGCCGACTACAATGATGTCATATTTCATGGTATTCGTTTTAGGAGCGAGGGGACGACGTGCGCCTCCGATGCGGCTCCGCCCTCCCCTCGATGGTTTTACTATGGTTGTTTCTCCGAATGGCGCCGCTTACTTGACCACGCGCAGCACCTCGCCGTTGTCGGCCGCCACGGCGCGCTTCCACTTCTCGTTGTAGCCCGGGAACTGAATCTTGTCGGGGATGTCGCGGCCGTTGCCGTTGTCGACGAAGTGGGCCGACGAACCGTCGCCGTCGAGGTACGAGAGCACGTCGCCGTGTTCGCTCTTGACGTTGCCGTCCATGTACTTAATCAGCAGGTAGCTGTTCAGACGCTGCCAGCGGTCGAAGAGCTCCTGTGCCGTCGAGACGCTCACCTCGGTCAGATAGCTGCGGCGCGCCTCGTCCGACATCATGCCGATGCGGGCCGGAAGGCTCTCCATCAGGGCCAGGTGGTCGTTCTCCCACTTGTCGGTCACCTTGCGGATGTCGGCCGAAATCATGTCGTAGCGCATGTAGGCGAAGTTCGTCGTGCGGTTGAAGAGCCAGAAGGCCGACGTGGGCGAATAGCTGAGCATCGAGCCGTTCTTCTCGCTGAAGCACTCGGGAACCTCCTGCGCCGAGCAGAAAATCGGCGTCAGGCACGAGGTTGCGGCATCGTCGACACCGAACCAGAGGATGCCCGTATCGGCCGGACGGTCGGCGCGGGCCTGGCCCACGAACCAGAAACCGGTCTGCTGCGTGGCCGTCGCACGCTCGTTGAGGTAGGTGACGCCGTCCACCTCGAAGTCCATCGGGCGCCAGCGGTAGGGGCAGTTGTGACCGCCGGCACCGAGGTCGCGGGTCATGTCCATCGGCGTACCCTCGTAGTGGTCGCGCATGCAGTCGAAGACCGTCTTGGGCGATACCTTCTGGCGGGGCTTCACCCAGAGCGGCAGACGGTTCTTGAGGTTGTAGCCCATGGCGTAGTCCTCATAGGCGTCCATGCCGTCGGCCACCGTGCGGAAGAAGGCCCACACGCGGGCGTCGCAGCCGCGCACCGTGGCGAAGTCGGCCGGGCAGTAGGCGTCGGCGAAGCTGAACTTGCGGTCCGGACCCTCGTAGTAGCCCATCTCACGGGCGAACGAGATGACGTCGGGAGCATAGAGGCAGTTCTCTGGGTCGTCGAGCGGGAAGGTGGTGATGCGCGCCTGGTTGGCATGGCCCGAGACATATCCGTCGGGGATGCGGCGTGCCACCCAGACGATGCCGCGGCGGGCGTTGCCCCCCTTGCCGTCGTCCTTGTAGCCCTTGCCGATGAGCTCCATAATCCACGCCTCGTTGGGGTCGGCGATGGAGAACGACTCGCCGCTCGAGGCGTAGCCGTAGGTGTTGGCCAGCTCGGCGATGAGGGCGATGGCCTCACGGGCCGTCGTGGCGCGCTGGAGCGTGATGTATATGAGCGAACCGTAGTCGATGCCGCCCGTCGAGTCGGCCAGCTCGGCACGGCCGCCGTAGGTGGTCTCACCGATGATGAGCGAGTGCTCGTTCATGTTGCCGACGGTCGACCAGGTCTGCGCCGCCTGGGGTATGTCGCGCAGGTAGCGGCCCGTGTCCCACTCGTAGACGGGCATCATCGTACCCGGAGCGTAGCGGCCGGCCGCCGTGTGGTAGAGCGCCCCGTAGAGGGCATGCGAATCGGCGGCGTAGGAGACCATGACCGACCCGTCGGTCGAGGCGCCGCGCGTGACGATGAAGTTCGTGCAGGCCGAAACCGCCCCATAGGCGAGCAGCGCCACGGCCGAGAGAAGCAATTGACGTTTTTTCATTTTTTCTGGTTACTGGGTTTTGGAACAAATACAAATATAGGAAACTCTCGGCAAACCGCAAAACGCCCGGAGGGGCTGCGGCGGAAAATTTCGGCGGCCGTATCGCCGTTCCGCGAAAATTCGCTACATTTGTTCTTGCATAAAAAACGGACAACCATGTCGGTAAAGGAACAACTGGCCCGCGTGCGGGAGTCGCTGCCCGAAGGGGTAAGGCTCGTCGCCGTCTCGAAGACCCACCCGGTCGAAGCCATCCGGGAGGCCTACGACGCCGGGCAACGCCTCTTCGGCGAGAGCCGCCCGCAGGAGCTGCGGGCAAAATACGAAGTGCTGCCCAAGGATATCGAGTGGCACATGATAGGTCATCTTCAGACCAACAAGGTGAAGTACATTGCGCCGTTCGTCTCGCTGGTCGAGTCGGTCGACAGCGCGCGGCTGGTCGAGGCGCTGCAGCACGAAGCGGCGAAGTGCGGCCGCCGGCTGGACATCCTGCTCGAGATTCACGTCGCCGACGAGGAGACCAAATCGGGCTGGGAGCCCGACGAGCTGAGGGAGTACCTCTCCTCGGAGCCCTTCGCCGCCGCAACGGCGCTCCG
Organism: Alistipes sp. Marseille-P5061; assembly: GCF_900290115.1. GTDB lineage: Bacteria > Bacteroidota > Bacteroidia > Bacteroidales > Rikenellaceae > Alistipes > Alistipes excrementigallinarum. Next base: position 60,279 of record NZ_LT985748.1, on the reverse strand, counting down.
CGTCCGCGGCGTGATGGGCATCGCCACCAACACCGACGACGAGGAGCACATCCGCCGCGACTTCCGCCGCCTCAAGCAGCTCTTCGACGAGCTGCGCCCCCGCTTCGGCGCCGATTTCGACACCCTCTCGATGGGCATGTCGCACGACTATCAGCTGGCCGTCGCCTGCGGCTCGACCCAGGTGCGGGTCGGGTCGCTCATCTTCGGCGAGCGCGACTACTCGAAACCCTTCACGCTATGAGACTCGGCTTCATCGGCTTCGGCAACATGGGCCGCGCATTGGCCGAGGGGCTGCTCCGCAAGGGGGCCCTTGCGGCGGAGGAGATGGGGGCCTGCGCCCGCGACTTCGACAAGCTGCGGCGCAACACGCAACGGAGCGGCATCCGGGCCTTCCGGCAGGCGGCCGAGGTGGTCGACTTTGCCGACACGGTCGTCGTGGCCGTGAAGCCCCACCAGGTCGAGGAGGTGCTCGCGCCGCTGCGCGACGCACTGCGCGGCAAGTGTCTCATCTCGGTGGCGGCCGGATGGTGCTTCGACGACTACGAACGGCTGCTCGCACCCGGCACGCACCACCTCTCGACGATTCCCAACACGCCGGTCTCGGTGGGCGAGGGCATCATCGTCTGCGAGCGGCGCCATTCGCTCAGCGATGCGGAGTGGCAGGCCGTACGGGAGCTCTTCGGCCGGATTGGGCTGCTTCCGGTGGTCGACACGGCGCAGCTGAGCGCCGCGGGCACCATCTGCGGATGCGGGCCGGCCTTCATCGCGCTCTCAATCGAGGCGCTGGCCGACGCCGCCGTCAAGCACGGCATCGCCCGCGACGAGGCCTACCGCATGGTGAGCCAGATGGTGGTCGGCACGGGGCGGCTCCAGCTGGAGAGCGGCGAGCTCCCCGCCCGGCTCAAGGACCAGGTCTGCTCGCCGGGCGGCACGACCATCCGCGGCGTGGCGGAGCTCGAGCGGCGGGGACTGCGCGGCGCACTTATCGACGCCGTCGACGCCATCGAGGGGCGCTAAGTCCGGGGCCGGGCAAGGGGTGAAGGCTCCGGAGCCGAACGTAGGGCGCTGAATCGGGCGTCGGGCGTGGAGCAGCGAGCCGGGCGCAAAGAGAGCGGCCGCAGGGAGAACAGCGTCAAAAAGAATGGCCGCGGAAAGCAAAGCCGCGAAAAGAGCGGCCGAGTAAAGAACAGCCGCGTGAAGCAAACAAAACGGGGCGGGAGTTGCACTCCCGCCCCGCATGTTTTGCGAAGGGATGGCCGCTACTTGGCCTCGTTGATTTCGCTCAGCCGCTTGAAGAGCTTGTCGTACTCGGCAACCATCTCTGCACGCAGCGCGGTGTAGTGCTTGCGCACGAGCGAGCGGTTGTGCGGCTCGGCGGGATTGTTCGCCTTGACGAAGAGGGCGTTGCGCACGGCAACGGCGTCCTGCATCACGTCGAAAATCTCCTTCTCCTTCGAGGGCTGGAAACAAATGGCCATATCGCAGTCGAAAACGACCTCCTCAAGACGATAGTCAATCTCCTTCTTCAGGTCTCTCAAATTTGCCATAATCGTAAACGGATTTTAATGAATTGTGAGCAAAGATAGCAAATCCCTTTGAATCTGCAAATTTTTCTTTTCCGGCCCGGGCCGCAGCGCCGCTCCGGGGCGGAGAGAGGGGGTTACTCGGGCCAGCCACGGCGCTGCTCCGGAGCGGAGAAAGAGGGGGTGGCACTCGGGCCGGGCCGCGCCGGGGCGAAGAAAGAGGGAGGTGGCACTCGGACTGGGCTGCGGCGCTGCTCCGAGGCGGAGAAAGAGGGGGTGGCACCCGGGCCGGCGGCGCGGCGTGGCTCCGGAACATCTTCCGGAAGCGGCACTCTAAAAAATGCCGTTTCGGAAACACTCGCCCTCCCCCGAGACACGCCTCAACCCAAAAAGCGGAGCGGCCTTCGCTCGGGAAGACCGCTCCGCACTTCGCAGCATGCCTTGCGGCACGCCCCACGGCGGCCGGCTTAACGCAGCCGCTCCAGCTCGCGGGCACTCTTGCGGGCCGCCTTTTCGGCCTTCTTGGCCGCCTTGGCCTCCTTCTTCGAGACCTGCTTCATGCCGCGCAGCTGCTCCTTCTCGACCTTGCCGGCCACTCGGGCGTCGTGACGGACGTCGCGCACCTCGTCACGGAACTGGCGGCGGAGCTGGCGGCGGTACTGTCCGGCATCCTCCTCGGGCATCTCGACGATGATGCCGGTGATGGAGCGGTCGATGACCTCACACGGGCAGTTGTCACCGCATCCCTTGGCCGCCGGAGCGGGCGCAGGGGCCGCCTTGGGCAACATCGTGCGCTGCACGAACACGTTGCCGTCGTTGTAGACGACCACCAGCGTGGCCCGGCGCATCGTCGGCAGGATGTTGTGTTTGAGGTAATTCCACGCCGCGGGCATCGCCTTGAGCTTCGCCTCGAGGGTGGCGTCCGACAGTTTGCGGTCCAGCAGGTCGAGCACCGCCTGCCGCTCGGGCATGTTCGAGGCGGCGACCAGCGTCCTGCAGGCCGACCACGGCTCGACGACGGTATTGACGCTCACGGGGCAATGCTGCGAAAGGGCGTACTTCGCATCGACATACCCCTTGAGGTCCTGGGCGCGGTGGAGGGCCAGCGTCCGGTTGAACTGCATCGGGCCGTCGGGCGAGGCATAACCCGTAATCGCCACCGAACGGAGCTGCCGGAGCGTATCGTGCATCGCGCCCGAGACGAAGGCATCCAGTTCGGAGAGCTCCCCGGCATTGCCGTTCAGCGTCGAGACGAGGCGTGCCGAGTCGATGCGGTAGAGCACCGAGAAGCTCGTGTCGTCGAGCCGCCGGACGACGAACCTGCGCACGAGGTAGTCGCCGTCGGTCGTCTCCGACAGCATCACGGTATCGGGCGCAGGGGCCGGAGCCGTGCTCTTGCTTTGGGCCGTCGCACCGGCGGCCGCACACAACGCAAGAGAGAGGGTGAAGGTAGTAACGAATGTTTTCACGCTGAATGTGTGTTTGGTTGTTGCTGACTCCCCCACTCGCAAGATTCGTACCACGCCGGCCCCCGGCCGCACGACAGCAACGCACAAAAAAGTCCCGGAAGCCGTCGGCTTCCGGGACACCTCTTCGGACAACGTCCGGAGCGCGGTTACATGCGCTCGGGGACGTCGATACCCAACAGCTTCATGCCCAGGCGGATGACCCGTGCCACCTGCTGTGCCAGGCGAAGCCGCATGCAGCGCACGTCGGCCTGCTCCTCCTTCAGAATCGAGTGGTCGTGGTAGTATCCGTTGAACTGCTTGGCCAGCTCGTAGACATAGGCAGCGATGAGCGACGGGGCGAAGTTCTCGCCGGCGGCCTTCACCACCGACGGATACTCGGTCAGCATCTTGACCAGCTCCCGCTCCTCGGGCAGATAGGACGCACGCACCGGCTCCGAATAGTCGATGCCCGCCTCGGCCGCCTTGCGCAGCACCGAGCAGATGCGGGCGTGGGTGTACTGGATGAAGGGACCCGTATTGCCGTTGAAGTCAATCGACTCGCGCGGGTCGAAGAGCATCGTCTTCTTGGGGTCGACCTTCAGGATGAAGTACTTGAGCGCGCCGAGGCCCACCATCGTCGAGACGGCGTTGGCCTCCTCCTCCGTGCAGCCGTCGAGCTTGCCCAGCTCGGCCGACATCTCGCGGGCCGTGTGCACCATGTCGGCAATCAGGTCGTCGGCGTCGACCACCGTACCCTCGCGCGACTTCATCTTGCCCTCGGGCAGCTCGACCATGCCGTACGACAGGTGGGTGATGTGGTCGCTCCACTCGGCGTAGCCCAGCTTCTTGAGCACCAGCTTGAGCACCTGGAAGTGGTAGTTCTGCTCGTTGCCCACCACGTAAATCATGTCGTCGAGCCGGTTGTCCTCGAAGCGGCGGTAGGCCGTGCCGAGGTCCTGCGTCATGTAGACCGACGTGCCGTCGCCGCGCAGCAGCAGCTTCTCGTCCAGACCGTCGGCGCGCAGGTCAATCCACACCGAGTTGTCGGGGCGGCGGTAGAAGACCCCCTTGCGCAGCCCCTCCTCGACGAGCGACTTGCCCAGCAGGTAGGTCTGCGACTCGTAGTAGACCTTGTCGAAATCGACGCCCAGCGCCCGGTAGGTGACGTCGAAGCCCTCGTAGACCCAGCCGTTCATCATCTCCCACAGAGCGTAGACCTCGGGGTCCTTCGCCTCCCACTTGCGCAGCATCTCCTGCGCCTCGCGCATGATGGGGGCGTTCTTCTTGGCCTCCTCCTCGCTCTGGCCCTCGGCCATGAGCTCCTTGATTTGGGCCTTGTAGTGCTTGTCGAACTCGACGTAGTACTTGCCCACCAGGTGGTCGCCCTTCATGCCCGTCGAGGCGGGCGTCTCGCCGTCGCCGTAGAGCTTCCACGCCAGCATCGACTTGCAGATGTGGATGCCGCGGTCGTTGACCAGGTTGGCCTTGATGACGCGGTGGCCGTTGGCCTGGAGAATCTGCGCCACGGAGTAGCCCAGCAGGTTGTTGCGGATGTGGCCCAGGTGGAGCGGCTTGTTGGTGTTGGGCGACGAGTATTCAATCATCACGGTGCGGCCGGTCGAGGGCTGGCAGCCGTAGTTCTCCTGCGCGGCCAGCTCGTCGAAGCGGTCGGCCCAGAACGAGCCGTCGAGCACGAGGTTCAGGAAGCCCTTGACCACGTTGAAGGAGCTGATTTCGGGGTTGTGCTCCTTCATGTAGGTGCCCAGCTCGGTCGCGGTGACCTCGGGCGACTTGCGGCTTCGTCGCAGCAGCGGGAAGGTCACCAGCGTATAGTCGCCCTCGAATTCGCGGCGGGTCTTCTGGAGCTGCAGCTGCTCGCCCTCGAGCGGGCCGTAAAGAGCTTCGGCGGCACGACGGGCCGCCTCCGTAACAAAGTTCTCGATATTCATAACCGTGTAATTACTTTTCTATTCGGAATCAGGGTGCAAATTTAACGCTTTTTCCCCGGAAAATCAACCTCCGGCGCAAGTTTCCCGCCGCGAACCGCCCCTGCGATTTTCCGCTTTCGGAAACTATGCCTATCTTTGCAGACAAAACGACGGATTTTTCCGCACCTTCTATGGAAATTATCATCATTCTGGTGCTGATTCTGCTCAACGGCCTCTTCGCCATGTCGGAAATAGCACTCATCTCCGCCCGCCGCTCGAAGCTCGACCTGGAGTCGCGCGCGGGCAACGCCGGGGCACGCCGCGCACTGCGGCTCATCGAGAACCCCGACCGCTTCCTCTCGACCATCCAAATCGGCATCACGCTCATCGGCATCCTCACGGGTATCTACTCGGGCGATGCGCTGGCCGAACGCTTCGGTCACGAGCTGGCCGCACTGGGCATCCCGCCGCGCGCGGCAGCCGCCACGGCACAGGTCCTCATCGTCATTGCGGTCACCTACCTCACGCTCATCTTCGGCGAGCTGGTTCCCAAGCGCATCGGCATGAACGCCGCCGAGAAGACCGCCTGCGCCGTCTCGCGCCCCATGCACCTGCTCTCGCTCGTCGCCTCGCCCTTCGTCTGGCTGCTCTCGCGCAGCACGGCGGGCATCACCCGCCTGATGGGCATCGAGAAGACCGGGAGCCGCGTCACCGAGGAGGAGATTCGCTCCATCATCCGCGAGGGGGCCGAGGAGGGCGAGGTGCAGGAGGTCGAGCAGAAAATCGTCGGGCGCGTCTTCTCGCTGGGCGACCGCCGGGTCGAATCCATCATGACGCCCCGCGGCGAACTGACGTGGCTCGAGGTCGGGATGACGCCCGATGAAATCCGCGCCGTGGTGAACGCCCACCCCCACAACCGCTACCCCGTGGGCCGGGGCAGCCTCGACTCGCTCATCGGCGTGGTCTACCTCAAGGAGCTCTTCCAGCACCTCCACGAGCCCGGCTTCTCGCTCGAACGGCACCTCGAACCGGTCAAGTTCTTCCACGAGGGGCTCGAGGTCTACGGCGCCCTCGAGCAGCTGCGCAACGAGCAGCTCGGCTACGGCGTGGTCTTCGACGAGTTCGGCCTCACGCGGGGCATCATCACCCTCAAGGATATCTTCGAGGCGCTCGTGGGCGAGATTCCCGACGGCGAGGAGGAGCCCGACATCGTCACGCGCGAGGACGGCAGCTGCCTGGTCGACGGGCAGTGCCCCTTCTTCGACCTGCTGACCCACTTCGGCATGGACGGCACGCCGCTCGACAACGCCTACAACACCGTCAGCGGCCTCTTCCTCGACCTGACGGGCCACATTCCCCAGACGGGCGAGCAGGTCGACTGGAAGGGGCTGCGCCTCGAAATCGTCGACATGGACGGCGTGCGCATCGACAAAATCCTCGTCACCCGCATCAAAACACCCGAAGCATGAAAATCGCCGACATAGAACTCGGGGAGAAGCCGCTGCTGCTCGCCCCGATGGAGGACGTGACCGACCCCTCGTTCCGCTACATGTGCAAGCGCTTCGGCGCCGACGTGGTCTACACGGAGTTCATCTCCTCGGACGGCCTTATCCGCGACGCCGCCAAATCGCTCAAGAAGCTCGAAATCGACGACGCGGAGCGCCCCGTGGGCATCCAAATCTACGGACACCTCATCGAGCCGATGGTCGAGGCGGCCCGCATGGCCGAGGCGGCCGACCCCGACATCATCGACATCAACTTCGGCTGCCCGGTCAAGAAGATTGCCGGGCGCGGCGCCGGTTCGGGCATGATGCGCGACGTGCCGCTGATGGTCGAGATGACGCGCCAGATTGTCCGCGCCGTGCGGAAACCCGTGACGGTCAAGACGCGGCTGGGGTGGGACGACGAGTCGAAGAACATCGAGGAGATAGCCCTGCGGCTGCAGGACGTCGGCATCGCGGCGCTCACCATCCACGGCCGCACGCGGGCCCAGATGTACCGCGGCGAGGCCGACTGGACGCTCATCGGGCGGGTGAAGAACAACCCCGCCATCCACATCCCCATCATCGGCAACGGCGACGTCGACTCGGGGCCCCGTGCCGCCGAGATGTTCGACCGCTACGGCGTCGACGGCGTGATGATTGGCCGCGCGACCTACGGCCGGCCCTGGATTTTCCGCGAGGTGAAGCACTATCTGGCCACGGGCGAGGTGCTGCCGCAGCCCTCGGTCCGGGAGCGGGTGGCCATCGCCCGCGAGCACCTCGCCAAGTCGCTCGAGGTGAAGGGCGACTACGTCGGCATCCTCGAGATGCGGCGCCACCTGACCAACTACTTCAAGGGGCTGCCCAACTTCAAGGAGACGCGGCTGAAGCTGGTCACGACGCTCGACGTCGAAGAGCTCTACGCAACGCTCGACCTCATTGCCGAGCGGTGGGGCGACTACGACCTCTCGGGGGCCGTTCCCGCCCCGCTGTCGCACGACCTCTGACCTTCGCCGGGCCGCGGAGAAAGGCGGGCAGCAGAGCCGGGGGAGGGAGCGGAAAACCGGGCGGCGGCGAAACCGGGGCAGAGGAGGAACCGGGCGGAGGAGGAACCGGGTGGAGGAGGAACCGGGCGGAGGAGGAACCGCCCGAAAAAGCCGTCCGAAAAAACGAAAAAGCGGTCCGGCGGGATACGATTCGGCTCTTCGGAAGCGTTTAAGAAGGGTAACCAACCCGCTGAACCATGGACCGAAACCCGCTCCGTCAGACGCTGCTCCTTGCGGCAGCTCCCGACGTTCCCGGCCCCGCCGGTCTTTCCAAGGCACCCGAGGCCACCGAAGCTCCCGGCGCTTACAACTCTTCCGGCGGCCCCGACTCCATCAACACCCCCGACCGGCCCCAGCCGGCGATACGGGCCGCGCAGCTCACCGGCAAGGAGCTGGACAGCATCATGCAGGCCGGCCGGAGCTTCGAGGTGCGCGTCCCCGACCGATGCTACGCCATCCTCGACGTCAACATGCCCCGCTCGCTGGTCGGCGGTGAGCGCCGTCTTTTCCGCGTCAGCAGCCATCCGGGACTCGATTCGCTCTTTACGGAGGCCGAAATGCGGTAAATCCGCGCCGAGATTGACGCCCGCTGCGATTCGCTGGGCAAGGATTCGCTGCTCACCTCGGAACTCTTCTGGGCGATGCGCCCCTACCTGGACCGTCTCCACTACGAAGACCCCCACTACCGGATTCTGATACCGACCATCGCCGACCCCGAGGTCTACACCCGCCGCGACCTGCGGCGCTTCGAGCGGACGCTGCCCACCCCGGGCTTCAGCCTGCTGCAAATCAACGACACGCTCGTCGTCGACCGCTCGCTCGACCCGGCCTTCCGGCGCGGCGACCAGGTGACGGCCATCAACGGTGTACCGGCGGCCGAATACCTCAAGTACGGCTACGACGACCGCTACACGTATCCCATCACGCTCATGGGGCGTTGCTTCTACAGCCAGGTCGTCGACCGCTCGCTCGACCCGGCCTTCCGGCGCGGCGACCAGGTGACGGCCATCAACGGTGTACCGGCGGCCGAATACCTCAAGTACGGCTACGACGACCGCTACACGTATCCCATCACGCTCATGGGGCGTTGCTTCTACAGCCAGGTCGTCGACCGTTTCCGCATCGAGCTCCGGCGCGACGGCCGGCCGATGGTCATCGAGACCCCCGGCATGCCGAACGCCCGAACGCTGTTCCTCCTCACGCGCGCCGAGGAGCTGGACCGCAGCATCCGCACCTGGCCCGAGGCGGGCTGCGGCTACATCGCCATTCCCGAATTCTTCCCCAACAACAACCGGCTGATTCGCATCCTCCACCGGACGCTTCGCGACTTCCGCCGGCAGGGGCTGACGGACGTCATCCTCGACCTGAGGCGCAACACCGGCGGCAACGGCCACAACTTCGACCGGCTCCTGTCCATCTTCATCGACAAGCCCGTCGTGGAGTACTGCACCGGGCAGTGGGTCAAGGCATCGAGAAGGTCGATGCCCTACTACGACTTTCTGACCGAGGAGATGCTCGGGCAGACCGTGCCGCTGCCCGAGGGAGAGTTCGTCCGTTCGTTCCCGACCATCCCCGCGATGCATGTCGACGGGCTCCGGTTCTACGTGCTCGTCGGACGCGACACGGGCTCGATTGCCGCCTCGTTCGTCAACATGCTCCAGTACCACGGCGCCGCCCTGCTGGCCGGCGAGCCGCTGCGGCACAACGCCCTCAAGTACGGCGAGGTGGTCGACGGAGGCCTCCTCCTTCCGACGAACCTCTACCAGGGGGCCGTCTCGATGGTGCGCATCGATGAGCGTACGCGCGCCGTCGACGGGGTCGTGCAGCCCGACATCCCCATCCCGTGCATCGCCGCGGAGTACCTCTCGGGGCGCGACGGCCAGCTCGACCGCCTGCTGGCCATCATCCGCGAGCGCAACGGCCGCTGAGCGGCAAGCGGCCGCAGGCTCCCTACGCAAAGAAGGCCGTACCGGTGTCCGGTACGGCCTTCTCCATGGCCGGTTGCCTCGCGCAATGACGCGTTGCGGGATGCGGGATGCGGGATGCGCGTTGCGGGATGCGCCGGGCGCTCCCCCGCCTACTTCAGCACCCGCTCCACATATTCGCGGTAGTCCTTCACCACGGGGCAGTAGTCGTCGTCCTCGAACAGGGGCGACGAGATGAGGAAGTCGGCCGACGAGCGGTTGATGGCCGTCGGCACGTTGTAGAGCGTCGCCAGACGCAGCAGCGCCTTGACGTCGACATCGTGCGGCTGGGCCGACATCGGGTCCCAGAAGAAAATCAACGCATTGATTTTCCCGTCGGCAATGAGCGACCCCAACTGCTGGTCACCACCCAGCGGGCCCGACTTGAGCAGCGTGATGTGGAGCCGCGTCCGCTCGGTCTCGTCACCATGCTCCCATTGATGGTCCAGAAGCGTCCGCTCCACCATCTTGCCCGTCGTTCCGGTGCAGACGAGGTGATGCTCGCTCAACTTTCCGGAGTTCCAATCCACCCACTCCGCCAGGTCGCGTTTCATGTTGTCGTGCGCGACCAGCGCCAATACCTTTTTCTTCTTCTCCATAGGGCTCATGCTCTTGTTGTGCGGAGCCGGGAGGCTCACGCGGAATTCACATCAGTTCGTTCGGTCCGCGCTCAGCCGCACGCGGGCGACAGCGCCCGCACGGCAGCGAACCATCTGCAAAGATAAGCAATCGCGGGGCTTCGTGCTCCTCCGCAGCGCAAAATTCATACAAACGTATCGCCGCCGGACGCCTGCGGTCCGCCCCGTACAACAAAAAAGTCCCGCACCGTGGGGGTGCGGGAGCTCTTTGCAGGGATACATCCGCCCTACTTCTGCTCTTCGCCGTTCTCCTGCTCGGGGAGCTTGAACTCCGTGAAGCCGGCGCCGACCAGAATGTTGTACCACGAGATGCACTTCTTGATGTCGGAGAGGTGCACCCGCTCGCGGTCGTATTCGGGAAGCACCTCGGCGAAGAAGGCCTTGAGTGCTTCGGGCGATTCGCGGTGGCTGATGGCCTGTTTGCCGCCCGTATGGGCATAAATCCGGGTAAAGACCTCGGCCAGCGGAATATCGTCGCCCTCGGTGAACATCGAAATCTCGGTCAGCGCGCTCACACGCGACGAGGCCGACGCGTTCGAACGCTTGCCGTCGAGCAGCGACTCGACAATCACGCCGCGCGTGGACTGGGCCACGTATTTGTAGAGTCCGGGCTGACCCGAAATGGCCAGAATATCCTTCAGTTCCATAGTGTATAAAAAAAGTTGTGATTAGAAGTTTTCGCAATCATGGGCGTTACTCGCCGGGCTGCTCGGGTTCGGGCTCGGGTTCGGGCTCCGGTTCGAGGCCGCCGGTGCCGTTGCTCTCGACCGTCACCGTATACTCCTGGGGGAAGCTGTACGACACCACGCCGAACGGGCTGATGGTCCAGATGTAGAAGGAGACCTTCGACCCCACGGGCTGCTTGGGAATCTCGCCCTGGTAGATGGCGCGCGTCTGCAGACGGTCGGGCTCGTATTCCACCTCCGAGGCGGTCCGTTCGACTCCGGGCTCGTAATCCTCGCTGGGGGTGGTCACCGCGCTCTGGTCGACCGTATAGCGAATCAGCGCAAGGTAGAGGCGGTAGGGGTTCGAGAGCGTGGCGTTGACCACCACGGGCTGGTCGGCCGCAATGGGCGACGAGGGGTTCTTGCCCTTCGACCAGAAGACGATGCCTTCGATGTCGGTAGGCGTCTGATATTCAGGACCGCTCTGATGCTCCTTGTTGCAGGCCGTCATCGTGGCGACGGTCATGGCGACGAGCGCCAAAAACAGCATTTTTTTCATAGGAATAAATTTGAGTTTAATTAAAAAATGGTTTGACTTTACGCTTGGGAGCTCTACTCCTTTTTCACGTGCACATCCATCTGCGGGAAGGGGAAGCTGACCCCGTGCCGGGGCAGCAGTTTGTAGAATCGTTCGTTGTTTTCGTAGAAGACACTCCAGTAGTCGGCGTTGAGCGTCCAGGCCCGCACCGTAAGGTTCACCGAGCTGTCGGCCAGCGCCGCAACCCACACCACGGGCGCAGGCTCGCGAAGCACCCGCTCGTCGGCGGCCAGAATCTCGAGAATCGCCTTACGCGCCACATCCACGTCGTCGCCGTAGGAGATGCCGATGGTCCAGTCGACGCGCCGCCGGTCGGCCGTCGAGTAGTTGTCGATGATGGCCGTGGCGATGGAGTTGTTGGGGATGTAGATAATCTGGTTGTCGTTGGTGGCGATGACCGTCGAGAAGAGCTTGATTTCGCGCACCGTGCCCGACTGCCCCTGCGCCGAGATGTAGTCGCCCACGCGGTAGGGCTTCATCAGCAGAATCATCACGCCGCCGGCGAAGTTCTGGGCCGTGCCGCTGAGGGCCATACCGATGGCCAGCGTGGCGGCCGAGAAGAGGGCGATGAGCGAGGTGACGTTGACGCCGAGCGTCTGGACGACAATCATCACCAGGATGAGCGTGAAGACGACGCGCACGGTCTTGCGGAGGAACATCCGCAGCGAGACGTCGACCTTGCGGCGCTCGAAGGCGGCGTCGAGCAGCTTCACCAGCCGGCGCACAATCCAGCGCCCGATGAAGTAGATGGCCAGCGCGATGACAATCTTGATGGCCACCCACAGCATCTCGGAGGCCATGTTGCGCAGGAACTCGTCGAAGTCGAAGTCGGCCAGCCTGCGGACCGTCTCCGCAAAGCGGGCCTTCTGCACGCTGTCGGGCAGCATGAGCGGGGCGGGCGTTTCAGCCGCCACGGCCGTGAATATGTTGAAGAGTGGCCACATGAGTCGTATCCTCCCGAAAAAAGTTTGTGCGGACAAAAATAGCCAAAAAACAGATATTTTACTAACTTTGTTTCAAATTTACGGTAAAAGCCCTCACTTACGATGAAGAACAACGTGGAAATCATCCAGATAAACATCTCCGGCGAAGACAAGCCGGGCATGACCTCCTCCCTGACCGAAATCCTCGCCCGCTACGATGCCTTCATTCTCGACATCGGACAGGCCAACATCCACCAGTCGCTCACGCTGGGCATCCTCTTCATGACCACCTCCGACAAGTCGGGCAACATCATGAAGGAGCTGCTCTTCAAGAGCTCGGAGCTGGGCGTCATGATTCGTTTCACGCCGATTTCCGAGGAGAAGTACAACGACTGGGTGAGCCGTCAGGGCAAAAACCGCTACATCATCACGCTGCTGGGCCGCACCGTCACGGCGCGCCACATTGCCGAGGTGACGAAGGTGGTGGCCGAGCAGGGGCTCAACATCGACGCCATCAAGCGCCTGACGGGCCGCATGCCCCTCGAACGCGACGACCGCGCCGCCAAGTCGTGCATCGAGCTCTCGGTGCGCGGCTCGCTCACCGACGAGCAGAAGAGCACCATGCAGGAGCGCTTCATGAACCTCTCGGAAATCGGGCTCGACGTCTCGTTCCAGAAGGACGACATCTACCGCCGCAGCCGCCGTCTCATCTGCTTCGACATGGATTCGACGCTCATCGAGACGGAGGTCATCGACGAGCTGGCCGACCGCGCAGGTGTGGGCGACAAGGTTCGTGCCATAACCGAGAGCGCCATGCGGGGCGAAATCGACTTCCGCGAGAGCTTCACGCGGCGCGTGGCGCTGCTGCGCGGGCTCGACGTCTCGGTCATGGAGGACATCGCCACCCACCTGCCCATCACCGAGGGGCTCGAACGCATGATGACCATCCTCAAGCGCGTGGGCTACAAGACGGCCATCCTCTCGGGCGGCTTCACCTACTTCGGCAACTACCTGCGCCAGAAGTACGGCTTCGACTACGTCTATGCCAACGAGCTGGAAATCGCCGACGGCAAGCTCACGGGCCGCTATGCGGGCGAAATCGTCGACGGACGCCGCAAGGCCGAGCTGCTGCGGCTGCTCTGCCAGTTCGAGAAAATCAACATCGCCCAGTCGGTGGCCGTGGGCGACGGAGCCAACGACCTGCCGATGCTCAACCTGGCGGGTCTGGGCATCGCCTTCCACGCCAAACCCAAGGTCAAGGCGACGGCCCGCCAGTCCATCTCGACCATCGGTCTGGACGGCATCCTCTACTTCCTCGGTCTGAAGGACTCCCGCATCGAAGAGTGACCATGGCACGCCGGGACATCACAGCGCTGCTGCTCGCCACTCTACTCTCCGCGGGCGGCTGTTATGATTCGCACTTCTCCGAAGCGGCCGGCGGCGCCGCAGCCGGGGAGGGCAACACCCCTCTTTCGGAACTGCGCGCACGCTACACGGGTAGCCCGACCCTGGTCGAGGAGGATATCCGCGTCGTGGGGTACGTCACGACGAGCGACCGCGCCGGCAACTTCTACCGCACGCTCTGCATCGAGCAGGCGGGTGCCGCCCTCGAGGTGATGGTCGGGCTGGACCACCTGCACAACGACTACCCGCCCGGAAGCCGCCTCATGGTGCGGCTGCGCGGCCTGACGCTCGGACTCCAGTACGGGGTGCTCCAGGCCGGCACCCGCGCCGAACCCGGCAGCGGATATGCGACCGGCTACCTCGGCTCGCGCCCCGCAGCCGACGCCGCCATCGTCCGCCTCGACGGCGGGCAGAGCGTCGAACCCACCCTTCTGCACATCTCCGAACTCACGCCCGAACGGTGCGGCACGCTGGTCCGCATCGAGGCGCTGCAACTCCGTCCCGACGACGGGGAGCCTGCTCCCGAGACGTGGAGCGGATACCATACGTTTGCCGATGCGTCGGGCCGCACGCTCCGCACCTACGTCCGCGCCTATGCCGACTTTGCCGACGCTCCGATTCCGACCGGCGAGGTCACGCTGACCGGCATCCTGCAGCTCGAAGGCTCCTCCTCGGACCGGTACATGCTCAAGATGAGGTATGAAACCGACTGTCTTGTTGTTCGTTAGTCTCCTCTGGGCCGGAAGCTGCGACAAGGCGGACGAGCCCGGCTACATGCCCGGGCCCGACGCCGTGTTCATGAGCATCGCCCATCTGAAGTCGCTCTGCACCAAAGCGAGCGTGACGCTCACGCGCGACATCCGGCTGCGGTGCGTCGTCACGGCCAACGACCACTACGGAGAGTTCGACCGCACGCTGGTCGTAGCCGACGCAAGCGGCGGAATCGAGGTGGCCGTCGACGCCGCGGACCTCTACCGCGACTATCCGCTCGGGGCCAACCTCACGCTCTACTGCAACGGTCTGGCGCTGGGCGACTACGGCGGGAAAATCCAGCTCGGCGCCCCGCCCCGGGGCGACTATGCCGTCGACCGCATCCCCGCGCGGGAGCTCTCCCACTACCTGCGGTGCAACGACGGCGGAACGCTGCAACGCGACTTCGTCCGCCGCTCCATCTCCGAGATTTCGCTGCGCGACGTCGACACCTACGTCCGCTTCGACCAGGTGCGCTTCACCACGCAGGGCACCTGGTGCGACATCGACCCGCTGAGCGGCAAGCGGCTCACCACGGAGCGCACCATCGTCGACTCCACGGGGGCCACCTTCCGCGTCCGCACGCTCGGCAGCGCCCACTACGCAGGCGAGCCTCTGCCCAAGGGCAAAGGCTCGCTGTGCGGAATTGTCGATTATTTCAACGGTGAATTTGCGCTGCGGGTGACCAACTACGAATTCTTCGGCTTCACCCCGTAGGGCGCTCAGCGCTGGAGCGCCTCCCAAAGCATGTCCTTGAGCCGTGCGATGTTCAGCCCCGAGACCGACGAGATGAAGAGCGACGGAACGCCCTCGGGCAGGTGGGACTTCATCTCTTCGAGCAGCCCCTCGTCGAGCATGTCGCACTTGGTGACGGCCAGCAGCCGCTGCTTGTCCAGCAGCTCGGGGTTGTACTGCGTCAGCTCGCCCAGCAGAATCTCATAGTCGCGGCGCACGTCGTCGCTGTCGGCCGGCACCATGAAGAGCAGCACCGAATTGCGCTCGATGTGGCGCAGGAAGCGCGTGCCGAGGCCGCGGCCTTCGTGCGCACCCTCGATGATGCCCGGAATGTCGGCCATGACGAACGACTTGCCGTCGCGCACCTCGACGATGCCGAGGTTGGGCTCCAGCGTCGTGAAGGCGTAGTTGGCGATTTTGGGCTTGGCGGCCGAGACCACCGAGAGGAGCGTCGACTTCCCGGCATTGGGGAAGCCCACCAGCCCCACGTCGGCCAGCACCTTCAGTTCGAGGATGAAGGAGCCCTCGGCCCCCTCCTCGCCCGGCTGCGCATAGCGGGGCGCCTGGTTGGTCGCCGTCTTGAAGTGCCAGTTGCCCAGCCCTCCGCGGCCCCCCTTGAGCAGCACCAGCCGCTCGCCGTCGGCCGTCACCTCGCCCACCAGCTCGCCCGTCTCGGCGTTGCGCGCCACGGTGCCCAGCGGTACGGGGATGACGATGTCGCGGGCATCCTTGCCCGTCGAGCGGGCTCCCGAGCCGTTGCCGCCGTCCTCGGCGAACTGGTGGCGCTGGTACTTGAGGTGGATGAGTGTCCAGTACTGACGGTCACCCTGAAGCACGATGCTGCCGCCGCGGCCGCCGTCGCCGCCGTCGGGGCCGCCGAAGGCGACGAACTTCTCGCGGCGGAAGTGGGCCGAGCCCGCGCCGCCGTGGCCCGAGCGGGCGAAGATTTTCACGTAGTCTACAAAATTGGAGCCTGCCATAAGTTTCGGGTTTTCGGCCTCAAAGATACGAATTTTTCGGGAATCCCCGCACGCGGGCCGCAAAGTGGGCGCCGCTCCTTAGTTGAAGGCCCAGATGTAGGCATTGAGGTAGGTGGCGAAGAGCAGCCAGAGCAGGTAGGGGACGAAGAGCCAGGCCGCGGGCCGGCACAGGCGCCAGGAAACGACCACGTAGGCGAAGACCAGCATGTCGAGCAGCGCGATGTCGATGAGGCCCGCCGTCGGGTTGCGCAGGTTGAAGAAGAGGACGCTCCACAGGAAGTTGGCGGCCAGCTGAGCCAGCCACAGCCACACCAGCGCGCTGCGGGCCTGCAGCAGCTCCTCGCGGGCGAGCACCGCCCCCAGCGAGATGCCCATGCAGAGGTAGAGGATGCTCCACGCCACGGGGAAGACGACGGCCGGGGGCGTGAGCGGCGACTTGACCAGCGTGGGATACCACTCGACGAGCGCCTCGCTCTGGAGCCAGCCCGCCATGGCGCCGATGCCGAAGCAGAAGAGCACCGGGACCAGATAGAAGAGAATGCGTTTCATTCGGACAGGGATTTTTTTCAGCCGGAGAAGCGTTCAAACATCGTTCCGTTCGGGGCCGCGGCGGACGAAAAGTGGCGCGGATGTCGGATTTTGCGAAAAAGCGCTTATTTTTGCCCCGAAACACCGATTCCGAAATGCACCACGACAACAAGATACCGCACGGCCCGCACCGCGGAGGGCTCTTCGCCCTTACGCCGCTCCTGGTCTTTCTGGCCAGCTACCTGCTCGTCTCGCTGGTGGCGGGCGACTTCTACCGGATGCCCGTCTCGGTGGCCTTTCTTGCCGCCGCCGTCTACGCCGTCGCCACGACGCGCGACCTCCCCTTCGCCCGCCGCATCGAGCTCTTCTCGGCCGGGGCGTCGAACGGCAACGTGATGCTCATGATATGGATTTTCATCCTGGCGGGGGCCTTCGCCGAGTCGGCCCGCAGCATGGGGGCCGTCGACGCGACGGTCAACCTGACGCTCCACCTGCTGCCCGACTCGCTGCTTCCGGCGGGGCTCTTCCTCGCCTCGTGCTTCGTGTCGCTGGCCATCGGCACCTCGGTGGGGACCATCGTCGCACTCGTCCCCGTGGCCGGGGGCATCGCCGCCGAGACGGGAAGCAACGCCGCCTGGCTGACGGCCATCGTCGCCGGCGGCGCCTTCTTCGGCGACAACCTCTCGTTCATCTCCGACACCACCATCGCCGCCACCCGCACCCAGGAGTGCGACCTGCGCGACAAGTTCCGCGTCAACATCCGCATCGTCGCCCCGGCGGCCGTCGCCACGCTGGCGCTCTACATCCTCACGGGCGAGGCTGTCGGCGGCGCCACGGCCACCGAGCGCATCGAGTGGGTCCGCGTGGTGCCCTACCTGCTGGTGCTCGTCACGGCGCTCTGCGGCATGAACGTGATGAAGGTGCTCCTGCTGGGCATCCTCTCGTCGGGGCTCATCGGCATGGCGGCCGGGAGCTTCACGGCGCTGGAGTGGTGCAGCGGCATGGGGCGCGGCATCACGGGGATGGGCGAGCTCATCATCATCACGATGCTGGCGGGCGGCGTACTCGAGATGCTGCGCCACAACGGCGGCATCGACTACCTCATCGGCCTGATGACCCACCGCATCCGGGGACGGCGCGGTGCGGAGGCCTCCATCGCCCGGGCTGGTCTGCGTGGCCAACCTCTGCACGGCCAACAACACCATCGCCATCCTCACCGTGGGACCCATCGCCCGCAAAATCGCCGACCGCTTCGGCATCGACCGCCGCCGCAGCGCCAGCCTGCTCGACACCTTCTCGTGCTTCACGCAGGGGCTGCTCCCCTACGGCGCCCAGCTGCTCATGGCGGCCGGGCTGACGGGGCTCTCGCCGCTGGAGATTATCCGCTACCTCTACTACCCCTTCATCATGGGCCTCTGCGCGCTGCTGGCCATCGTGCTGCGCTATCCCCGCTCGGTAGCCGGCGTCCGGTAGCCGACGCTCCGGCCCCGAAGCCGTAAGGTCCGAAAGCGCAACGTTCCGAGCCCGCAAACGCCGAACCCGAACCGTCCCGAATCCGAACCGTCCAAAATCACAAACGCCGAACCCGAACCGTTCCGAACCCGAACCGCAAGCCTCAAAACCGCTCCGCCATGAACACCGTCTGGATTGTCCTGCCGATACTGCTGGTGCTGATGTTCCAGCTCGGCCTCGAACTCGACCGCAACTCGTTCGCCGCCCTGCTGCATCGCCCCAAAGGGGTGGTGGCCGGCCTGCTCGGGCAGCTCGTCGCGCTGCCGCTCATCGCCTTCGGCGTGGGGGTGCTCTTCCGCCTCGAACCCGTCCTCTTCATGGGGCTCATGCTCGTCGCCTGCTCGCCCGGCGGCAGCTCGTCGAACGTCTTCACGATGCTGGCCCGGGGCGACGTGGCGCTCTCGGTGACGCTCACGGCGCTCAGCAGCCTGATTACGCTGGTCACCATCCCGCTGCTCATGGAGGGCGTCGCCCGCTTCGTCGCGCTGCAGAGCGACACGGCCATCGAGCTGCCCGTCGGGCGGCTGCTTCTCCAGAACATCCTCCTCCTGCTGCTGCCGATGCTCTGCGGCGCTCTCTTCCGCAGCCGCTTCCCCGCACGGGCGCAGCGGCTGCACGCCCTTCTGGGGCGGGTCGCCTTCCCGGCGCTGATGCTGCTCGCCGCACTCTTCTTCGTGCAGTACGCCCGCACCATCCTGGAGAACCTGCCCGCGCTGGGCAGCGCCTCGCTGCTGCTGATTCTGGCGGCAATGGGGGCCGGGCGGCTGCTCGCCGACGGCTTCGGGCTCGACCGCACGGGACGCCGCACGGTCGTCATCGAGGTAGGCATGCAGAATGCCGCCCAGGCGATTGCCGTCGCCTCGTCGCCGCTGATTTTCAACAACGAACGGATGGCCATCCCGGCCATCGTCTATGCACTGGTGATGAATGTCGTGCTGCTGCTCTACCTCAGGGTGCTGCAGCGCGGCGACCGGCTCCGCGCAGGGGCCGGGCGGTAAACGGACGAAGGGCGGAACGCCCCGGAAAGCCGGCCCATCGGTACGGGTCAACGCCGGACAAAGCGGCCCCGGGCTGCATCGGCCGCGCCGAACCGTTCCGTCGGCATTCTTCTCCCCGTTCCCGGTCAATGCCGGGCTGTCGGGGCGGGGTCGGCCGACTCGTCGGGACGGCCGTCGATGTAGCGGCGCTTGAAGATGTGGAGGCAGAAGAGGAAGAGCGAGAGCATGAGCGGCCCGAAGATGATGCCCATGAATCCGAAGAGGGCCAGCCCGACGAAGACGCCGAAGACGGTCACCAGCGGATGGATGTCGGCCATGCGCCGCTGCAGCACCAGCCGCGTGAGGTTGTCGACGTGGGTCACCACGAGCGTCCCGTAGGCGGCCAGCCCGACGGCGGCGGCCCAGTGGCCCTCCAGCGCCAGATAGGCGGCCAGCGGCAGCCAGAGCAGCGCCGTGCCGACAATCGGGATGACCGTCGCAAAGCAGGTCAGCACGCCCCAGAACAGCGGGTCGGGAACCCCGAAAATCAGATAGCCCACCAGCGCCACGCCCCCCTGCACGACCGCCAGCAGCGGGATGCCGATGGCATTCGACCGCACAATCTGATGCATTTCGTGAATGACGTCGTCGCGCTGCCCACCGTCGAAGGGGACCAGGTCGCGGACATAGGCCTCCATGGCCCGGCCGCCCGTCAGCATGAAGTAGAGGACGAGCAGCAGCACGACAATGTTGACGGCGAAATCGACGATGCCGCCCAGCACGTACTGCCCCGCTCTGGGGAGCATGGCGATGAACGAGGCCACGTTGCGCTCCTGCCACAGGTCGTAGCCTGTCCGTTCGTAGAGCAGCGCCGAGAGGTTTTTCACGGCGTGGAGCAGCTGCTGGGGGTCGGCCGCGAGGTGCTGGACGTGGGCCACCAGCATCCAGCCAACCAGCGTGAGGGGGACCAGAAAGCAGAGGACGGCCTCGACCAGCAGCAGCGCAGCGGCGGCACTCGGCCGCCAGCGCCGCCGTTCGGTCAGAAAGACCATCTGGCCGCGCAGCAGCACGTAGAGGGTTGCCGCCCCCATCAGTCCGCCCAAAAAGGGGGTCAGTTCGATGAAGATGGTCGCGCCGAGTCCGAAAATCAGCACGAAAAGCGCATAGCGCCCGTATCGCTCCCGAAAATTCCGCATACACCGCCCCACGGGCAAGGAGCGTGCCGGAAGCGCCGCCGATGCGGGTCGATTTCTTCCGGCCGCCATTCTGCGCGCCCCGTCTCGGCACGGGCGGATTCCGTCCGGTGCGGCACGGTCTCATCTATCCCGGCACGGGACCTTCCCCGTCAGCCATAGGCGCGGCACCTTCTCCACCCGCCGCGGACGCGACATCTTCTCCGCCCGTCCGGTACGGGGCTCACCCACCCCGGTGCGGGCCGGCGCATTGGCTCCTCCTGTCCGGCACCTTTTCCGTCCGGCGCGGGTCCACTCCCCTCCCGCCGCAGGGACGTCAACCGAGCAGCTGCTCGCGCAGCAGGCGGCACGTAGCCTCGGGCGCCTTGGGGTCGAAGCGCTGCGTATGGATGCCGAAGGCGGCCGCAGCCTCGAGGTTGATGCCGCGGTCGTCGATGAAGAGCGTCTCGGCGGGGTCGAGGCCGAAGCGCTGGAGCAGCAGCTCGTAAATCCGCGGCTCGGGCTTCACGCACCCCTCCTCGCAGGAGACCACCTCGCCCTCGAAGAGCCCGTAGACGGGAAAGGTGCGCAGGTAGGCGATGAATTCGCGCGACATGTTCGAAAGGATGTAGAGGCGATAGCCCGCCTGCTTCAGCTGACGAATCAGCGCCTCGGTCGGCTGCACGGGCTCCTGCAGTTCGATGGAGTAGCGCAGGTAGGAGGCGCACTTCTCGCGGCTGCATCCGTTCATGTCGGCGAGGGTGCGGGTCACCTCCTCGAAGGTCGAGGTGCCGCGGTCGTACTCCTCCCAGAAGCGGGGCATCCGCTCCGAGCGGACAAAGGAGAAGAAGTCGATGAACTCCTGCGTGCAGCGCTTTATGTTGCGGGCGAAGACGACGCCGCCCAAATCGAAAACGATGTTTTTCATGAAGGCAAAGATAGGACTTTTTCGCGACATGCGGAAGCGCGCATCGTCCGTCTGCCGCATCCCGGGGGCATAAAAAAGCGGAGGCGCAGCCTCCTAAAAGCTGCGCCCCCGCATGCTGAAGCCGGTTACAAGCCGGTTCCGGCCGGACTTTTTCCGGACTTTCCCCGGACCTTTCCGGACTTCACGCCGGTTTGCTTCTCCGCCGGCCGCCGGAGCCCGATGCCGGTTCCGGCCGAATGCCGTCGGCCCGGGCGTCACACACGCCGGTCACACCCCGCTAAAAGAGGTGCCAGGCCACCGTGAGGCCGGCCATGACGATGGCCACCATCGACATGAGCTTGACCAGGATGTTGAGCGACGGGCCCGAGGTATCCTTGAAGGGGTCGCCCACCGTATCGCCCACGACCGTCGCCTTGTGACAGTCGGAGCCCTTGCCGCCGAAGTGGCCCTCCTCAATCATCTTCTTGGCGTTGTCCCACGCACCGCCGGCATTGGCCATGAAGACCGCCAGCACGAAGCCCGAGCTCAGTCCGCCGACGAGCAGCCCCATGACGCCGGCCACACCGAAGACGAGCCCCACGACCACCGGCACGATAATGGCCAGCAGACTCGGGAAGAGCATCTCGCGCTGGGCGCCCCGCGTCGAGATGGCGACGCAGCGGGCGTAGTCGGGCGTACCCTCACCCGTGAGGATGCCCTTGATTTCGCGGAACTGGCGGCGCACCTCCGTCACCATGCTCTCGGCCGCGCGGCCCACGGCATTCATCGTCAGACCGCAGAAGAGGAACGACATCATCGCGCCGATGAAGAGGCCGATGAGCACCGTGGGGTTCATGAGCGAGATGTGGTAGTACTCCATGAAGTCGAGCATCGAGGCATCCTCGACCAGACGGGTCACACCGCCCGGAAGCTCCAGGAGCGTCTGCCCGTTGTGAAGCATGCCGATGCGAATCTCCTCGACGTAGGAGGCCAGCAGCGCCAGCGCCGTGAGGGCCGCCGAACCGATGGCGAAGCCCTTACCCGTGGCGGCCGTCGTGTTGCCCAGCGCATCGAGCGCATCGGTGCGACGGCGCACCTCGGCCCCCAGACCGCTCATCTCGGCGTTGCCGCCGGCGTTGTCGGCAATCGGACCGTAGGCGTCGGTGGCCAGCGTGATGCCGAGCGTCGAGAGCATGCCCACGGCCGCAATGCCGATGCCGTAGAGGCCCAGCGAGAGGTTCTGCGGTTCGAGCATGTGGTGGACGTCGAAGCCGATGGCGCAGAGGTAGGCCACGATGATGGCGGCGCCGATGGTCACCACGGGAATCGCCGTCGAAATCATGCCCGAGCCCACGCCGGCGATAATCACCGTGGCGGGACCCGTCTGCGCGCTGCCGGCAATCTTCTGCGTCGGCTTGTAGGAGTGCGAGGTGTAGTATTCGGTCGCCTGGCCGATGATGATGCCTGCCACCAGACCCGTGATGACCGAGAAGGAGAGGCCCAGCCAGTTCTCGACGCCCAGCAGGTAGAGGATGCCGAAGGTGGCCAGCGCAATGAGCAGCGAGCTGAAGTTGACCCCCACGCCCAGCGAACGCAGCAGCTGGCGCATCGTGGCCCCCTCCTTCGTGCGGACGAGGAAGATGCCGACAATCGAGAGGAGGATGCCCACGGCAGCAATCAGCATCGGAGCCAGCACGGCCCTGAGCTGCATCGCCTCGCTGCCCGACGAGGCGAAGGCCGCCGCACCGAGGGCCGCCGTCGCCAGAATCGAGCCGCAGTAGCTCTCGTAGAGGTCGGCGCCCATGCCGGCCACGTCGCCCACGTTGTCACCCACGTTGTCGGCGATGGTCGCCGGGTTGCGCGGGTCGTCCTCCGGGATGCCGGCCTCGACCTTGCCCACCAGGTCGGCGCCCACGTCGGCCGCCTTGGTGTAGATGCCGCCGCCGACACGCGCAAAGAGCGCCTGCGTCGAGGCGCCCATGCCGAAGGTGAGCATCGTGGTGGTGATGACCACCAGCTTCTGCGGGCCCGCCACGTCGACGAACGACTCGAGCACCACGTACCAGAACGAAATGTCGAGCAGGCCGAGCCCCACCACGACGAGGCCCATCACCGCACCGCTGCGGAAGGCCACCTTCAGACCGCGGTCGAGCGACTGCCGCGCGGCGTTGGCCGTGCGGGCCGAGGCGTAGGTGGCGGTCTTCATGCCGAAGAAGCCGGCCAGACCCGAGAAGAAGCCGCCCGTGAGGAAGGCGAAGGGAACCCAGCCGTTCTGCACGCCGGCACCGTAGGCCAGGTAGGCGAAGAAGAGCGCCAGCACGACGAAAATGATGGCGACGACCTTGTATTGCTGACGCAGATAGGCCATCGCACCCTTGCGGACGTGCGCCGCGATTTCGCGCATGCGCTCCGTGCCCTCGTCCTCGCGCTTCATGGCGCGGTAGAAGGCCCAGGCCATGCCCAATGCGACGACCGAGGCGGCCGGCACGGCCCAGAAAATCGAAGGAATGTTCATAACGGTATGTAAATTTATGGATTGGTCGAATACAAATTTAAGAAAAAATCGGGCGTTCTGTTCCCGATTTCTCCATTTTTTATTTCGAAAAATAACATCGAAGTATCGTTTCGAAATCTCCGCGCCACCCATCCATGCCCAAAAACCGGCTGAACGCGCCCGACCCCAACCAAACCGACTGAGCCCAACCGAACGCGACCGAACGTAACTGAACCGACCGAACGCAACTGAACCAACCGGACGCGACCGAACGCAACTGAACCAACCGGACGCAACTGAACCGACCCGCCGCCCTACCCTGCCCGGGAACCAACAGCCCCACCCAGAACCGACCTCCCGTACCGGTTCGCCCCGGTCCGAATCCAACCCGCCGCACCGGAATCGGCCGAGACCGCCCCAACCGGGGACCATCTACCCTGCCCGTAATCGGGCACTTCCCGCACCGGAATCAGCCGGAACCGGGCCATCACCGACCGAACCAGAGCGCGCTAAAGACGGTTCAGCTCGTCGAGGTCGCGGCCGCTCCTGCGCTCGCGCCCGGCAGGGGCGCCGAAACGATAGGTAAGGTTGAACTTCACCTGCCGCGACTCCCATTTGCCCCAGTTGTAGAGGTAGAATCCTTCGTAACGGCTCGTGCTGTCCCAGTTCGAAGTCCAGAAGAGGTCGCTCACGCCGAGGCTCGCCTCGAGGCGGTCGCCAAGGAACTTGCGGCTCAGCGCCACATCGACGCTGCCGGTCGGTTCGCACACCTCGATGGCCTCGCCCAGACGCCGCGTCGTGAAGCTGCCGCCGAGCTCGAGCCGCAGACGTCCCGGCAGGCGGAAGGTGTTGCGCAGCGAGAAGATGGCGGCCAGACGCTTCAGGTCGAAGCGCCGCATGCGGTCGTAGGCGATATCGTTGTTGAGCCAGTAGCAGGTGACACCTGCCACGGCATCCCACCAGCGGGCGACGCGCACCTGCTGGAAAAGCTCGAGCGCGAGGCGGTGCTGCCGCCCGAGGTTGCGGGGTGTCATCACCAGACGCTTCACGTCGAGCGTGTCGCTGATTTGCGTCCTATAGTCGGTCAGACAGGTGTACGACGCCGTGACGGCCGTTTTGCGCCAGCTCCACGAGAGCGCCACGCGATGGCTCCGCTGCGGTTCGAGGAAGGGGTTGCCCTGCCAGCAGGTAAGCTCGTCGAGCATGTATTCGAAAGGATTGAGGTCCTGATAGGCCGGGCGGTCGATGCGGCTGCCGTAGGAGAGGGCGAAGGTGCTCTGCCCGCCCGCCTTCCAGCTGAGCGCAAGCGAGGGGAAGAGGTCGAAGTAGCGGCGGCGGTTGTGCTCGCGCGGAGAGCCGTCCGTGCGGCGCAAATCGCCGTCCGAACGGGTATATTCGCCGCGCAGCCCCACCTCGAGCGTCGCACGGCGTCCCAGCGGACGGTTGTACTGGAAGTAGGCGGCCAGCAGCTGCTCCTGATAGAGGAAGCGGCTCGACTGCGACGGGTCGAGCTGCTCACCCGCCGGGGCGACCGTCGAGAACCGGTAGTCGTTGTCGGCCCGCACCCACGAATACTTCACCCCCGCGTGCAGGGTGCCGCCCCACAGGCGGTGCTGCTGCGCATAACTGAGAGCCAGGATGTCGATGGCGCGGCTGTTCACCGAGCGATAGAGGTCGTCGGAAAGGACGACGCCCGCCGGGTCTTCGTAACGGTTGGGCTGCAGGCAGCCGGCGCCTCCGTCGAAGAAGGCGTAGTCGACGTCGAGCGCATAGTGCTCGCCCTCGCGCGGCGCATAGGTGTAGAAGAGGGTTCCGCCGTAGCGGTTGCCCTTCTGGCGGTAGTAGTCGTTCGAGGCGCGAAGGAGCGATTCGACGTCGAGCGTCGCGGCGTCCCGCACCGTGGTGGTCGTGCGGGTCCGACCGGGTCCGAAGAGCGTGTTGACATCGACCCGCGCACCGAGCGTATGGTACTCCGAGGGGCGGTACTCCACCCCGACGTTGCCCGTGACGGTGCGCCGCCGGTCCTCGTCGTCGGTCGGGCTCAGGTAGTCGGTCCCGTTCTGGATGCGGTGCATGCCGTAGTAGAGCCCCGTACGGCCGAGCGCATGGCTGTAGTTGGCGTAGAGACTCACCCGGCCGGTATTGCAGCTGAACGCGAGTTCGGTGTTCTGCCGCCAGTTGTCCCAGACCGAAAAGCCGTTGTTGAACGAAAGGGAGAGGCCGTCGGCACTTCGCCCGCGCTCAACGTTGATGTTGATGACGCCGGCCAACCCTTCGGCGTCGTACTGCGCCGAAGGGTTGCTCATCACCTCCACGGACGAAACCGACGAGGCGGGCATCGAGCGCAGCATGGCGGCCAGTTCCTCGCGCTGCATGTAGGTCTGCTTGCCGTTGAGCATCACCAGCACTCCGGAACTGCCGCCGAGCGAGATTTCGTTCTCGCCGCTGACCATCACGCCGGGGGTCTGTTTCAGCGCGTCGAGCGCCGTACCGCCCGCCAGCGAGGCGCTGTTGCGGGGCGTATAGACCATGCGCCCCTGCTCGACACGCAGCGTTGCGTTGGGATTCTCGGCCACGACCACCACGTCGTCGATACCGACGGCCGTCCCTTCGAGGCGCAGCTCCCCGACGTCGGTCGCCCGCACCGCGTCGAACGGTTCGCCGACATAGGGGGCAAAACCCAGGCAGCTGACGAAAAGACGCACGCGGCCCGAGGCCGAAAGCGTAAAACGCCCCTCGTCGTCGGTCACGGCGTGCTGCAGCATCGCCTCCGAGTCGGGGGCAAGGGTTGCGACCACAGCCGTCGGCACGGGTCGGAGCAGAGAGTCAACCACGCGCCCGGTGAGCGGGAAGGCCTCTTGGGCCAACGTTGCAAACGGAGCGAGCAGGGCCGCGAGAAGCGACAGCAGACGGACGGATTTATGCATCATGTGAACGGATTTTTACACCTTACGCTCACAAAGATAGAAATTTTGCGGGGGAGGAAATTTTTCACCTCTTTTTTGAAAAAAATCTGCAAAACACGGTCGGAAGCTGTTCCCGGAGGCGTTTCCGCATGTCCATCTGTGAGGCACGGCACTCGGGAAACAGGGAAAAATGACGCACGGGGTTGTTTTTTCCGGTTCGGGAGCGTACATTTGCAGCGCCGGCAGCCGCCGGAACCCCGTGTCTAACTCAAAAAAACAAAAACATGGACGAAGGCCCGTACAGAAAACTCACGAAAACGACATCGAATTCTTGAACCACCTGTAAGGGCCCCGCGTGGTCTCCCTTGCAGGACAAAAGGAGACCATGCCATGAAAGAGACCAACATCCGACTGCTGCAGCTGCTCGCCGATGGCGACTGGCATGCACTCAGGGAGGCGTTGAGCCGTTGCGACCTGCCAACGCTCCACGCCCTCATCGAAGCCTCCCCCGCCGAGGCTCAAGCCATCCTTTTCCGACTCTCCCCGCATCGTGCGGCCGAGGCCCTCTTCGAAGGCTTCGCCCCGCCCCTGCGCCGCAGGCTGCTCACGGCACTCGCGGCGATGGCCGCCGCCGGAGACTCCCCGCTCGAGGCCTTCACGCCCGATGAACTCGACGAGATGCCCGCCGAAGCGGTGCGCCTGCTGCCGGAGTATACGGCCGGGCTCGCCCCCGAACGACGCTTCCTGCTGGCCGGCTACGACAGCGAATGCGTCGGGAGGCTCCTCTCGCACCGCTACCTCACCCTGCCACACGACCTGAGCGCCGGCTCGGCCGCCGAACGGCTGCGCCAGACGACCGCCGCTTCGCGTGCGGAACTGCTCTGCGTGACCGCACCCGGGTGCCGGCTCGTCGGAGCACTCCGTCCCGACGAGCTGCTGCTGGCAGACCCCGCCGAGCCGGTCGCGTCGCTCTGCCGCCCCTCCGCCGCGCCCCTTCATGCGCGCGACACGCTGGGCGAGGCCTCCGCCCGCATGGTGGGTCAGGCGACCACGGCGCTCCCCGTAACCGACGCCTCGGGGGCGCTGCTGGGCATCGTCACGGCCGACCGTCTGCTCAAGGCGCTGCGCGAGGCGGGCACCGAGGATTTCCAGAAGTTCGGCGGCGCCGAGGAACTGGAGCTCTCCTACACGCGCACGCCACTCCTCTCGCTGGTGCGCAAACGGGCCGGATGGCTCGTCATCCTCTTCCTGAGCGAGATGCTCACCGCCTCGGCCATGGGCTATTTCGACGACGAAATCGCCCGGGCGGTGGTTCTGGCGCTCTTCGTGCCGCTGATTATCTCGAGCGGAGGCAACTCCGGGTCGCAGGCCGCCAGTCTCATCATCCGCGCGCTGGCGCTCGGCGAACTGGGGATAAGGCAGTGGTGGTACATTCTGCGCAAGGAGCTGCTCTCGGGGGTGCTGCTGGGGGCGATTCTGGGGTGCATCGGACTGGTGCGCATCATCGTCTGGCAGCAGTTCGGCCTCTACGACTACGGCGAGTACTGGGGCTGGATTGGCGCAAGCGTCGCCGTATCGCTCCTCTTCATCGTGCTGTGGGGCACCGTTTCGGGCTCGATGATTCCGCTGCTGCTCAAACGCATCGGTCTCGACCCGGCCACCGCCTCGGCCCCCTTCGTCGCCACGCTGGTTGACGTGACGGGGCTCATCATCTACTTCACCGTCTCGGCCATTCTGCTGAGCGGCAAGCTGCTCTGACCCGGCGCGGGGCCGACTCCCAATTGCTCCATTCCCGAAGAACGACCCTCCTTCTTCCAAAAAGGAGGGGGCGGCCGGGGGGGGAAAAGAAAAAGAAACCGAGAGCGGGCCTGCCGGGGGAAGAACCGCAAGCGCCCCGCCGGGAAAGGTTCGCAAGCGCCCCGCCGGCAAAGGGTCGTACCATAAAAAAGGGAGGCGGCATCCGGTCGAAACCGGATTGCCGTCTCCCTGTCGTATGGCCCGTTGCCGGGCCGAAACTCAGGCTACGAGCCGAAGTTGTCGTAGAGGATGTTCTCGGGCGGTACGCCGAGCGAGTCGAGCATCTTCACCACCGACGCAATCATCATCGGGGGTCCGCACATGAGGTAGATGCAGTCCTCGGGTGCCTGATGGTGCTTCAGATAGTTCTCGTAGAGCACGTTGTGGACGAATCCCGGCGTATACTTCACGCCTGCTGCATCGGCCTCCGGGTCGGGACGGTCGAGCGCCAGGTGGAACGAGAAGTTGGGGAACTCCTTTTCGATTTCGTGGAACTCGTGCAGATAGGGAGCCTCCTTGAGCGCACGGGCACCGTACCAGAACGATACCGGACGCTTCGTCTTCTCGGTCTTGAAGAGGTGCATGATGTGGCTGCGCATGGGCGCCATACCGGCACCGCCGCCCACGAAGATGAGCTCCTGCGTGTCGGGCAGGTTGTCCGGCAGGAAGAACTCGCCGTAGGGGCCCGAGATGGTCACCTTGTCACCCGGCTTGCGCGAGAAGATGTACGACGAGCAGATACCCGGGTTCACCTTCTTGAACGTGCCGGTCGCACGGTCGAACGGAGGAGTGGCAATACGGATGTTGAGCATGATGATGTTGCCCTCGGCCGGGTGGTTGGCCATCGAGTAGGCGCGGAAGGTCGGCTCGGGGTTGGTGGCCACCAAATTCCACATCTTCATGCGGTCCCAGTCGGCGCGGTACCTCTCGTCAACGTCCATGTCCGAGAACTTGATGGCATCGTACTTCGGGATGTCAATCTGGATGTAACCGCCGCTGCGGAACTTGAGGTGCTCGCCTTCGGGCAGCTTCACCACGAACTCCTTGAGGAAGGTCGAGATGTTGCGGTTCGATACTACGGTGCACTCCCACTTCTTCACGCCCAGAACGGATTCGGGCACCTTGATTTTGAGGTCGTTCTTCACCTTCACCTGGCAGCCCAGACGCCAGTGGTCCTTGGCCATCTTGCGCGAGATGAAGCCCGTTTCGGTCGGCAGGATGTCACCGCCGCCCTCCATGACCTGGCACTTGCACATGCCGCACGAACCGCCGCCGCCGCAGGCCGAAGGCAGGAACACCTTGTTGTTGGCCAGCGTCGAAAGCAGCGAGTTGCCGCTCTCGGCCTTGATGACCTTCTCGCCGTCGTTGATGTCAATCGTCACTTCGCCCGACGAGGTCAGCTTCGCCTTCGCTACGAGCAGGATTGCCACCAGGACGAGCGTGATGACAAGGAAGGCCACGATTGCTATGATGATTGTCAATTCCATTTTCTAAATCACTTTTTACAGGTTAGAACTGGATGCCCGAGAATATCATGAAGGCGATACCCATCAGGCCGGTGATGATGAAGGCGATGCCGGGGCCCTTCAGCGCTGCGGGAATGTGCGAATAGGTCGTCTTCTCGCGGATGGCGGCCATCATGACGATTGCCAGCCACCAGCCAAGGCCCGAACCCAGTCCATAGGCTACGGTCTGCACGAACGAGGTGAGCTCGCCGGCGTCAACCTTCTGCTGCATGAAGAGCGAACCGCCCATGATGGCGCAGTTGACGGCAATCAGCGGCAGGAAGATACCCAGCTGGTTGTAGAGCGTCGGCGAGAACTTCTCGACAATCATCTCGACGAGCTGCACGAATGCGGCAATCGTTGCGATGAAGACGATGAAGGTGAGGAAGTTCAAATCGACACCCTCGACCAGTGCGTTGGCCTTGAGCACGTATTCATAGAGCAGATAGTTCAGCGGAACGGTCATCACCATCACGAAGGTAACGGCGGCACCGAGACCCAGTGCGGTCTTGACGCTCTTCGACACGGCGATGTAGGAGCACATGCCGAAGAAGAAGGCGAAGACCATGTTGTCGATAAAAATCGACCGGATAAAGATATTCAGTGTTTCCATACGTTATCTTCTATTTTTCCTGTAAATCCTTGTTGCGCGAACGGTGTACCCAGATGATGCAGCCGACGATAATCAGCGCCATGGGCGGGAAGAGCATCAGACCGCAGTTCGAATAGAAGCCGCCCTCGGACATGTACCAGCTTTCGGGGATGATGCGGTAGCCCAGCAGGCTGCCCGAACCGAGCAGTTCGCGGAAGAAGGCCACGATGACCAGAATCATGCCGTAGCCCAGGCCGTTGCCGATACCGTCGAGGAACGAAGGCCACGGCTTGTTGGCCAGCGCGAAGGCCTCGACACGGCCCATGACGATACAGTTGGTGATAATCAGACCCACGTAGACCGACAGCTGCTTGGAGACCTCATAGACGTAGGCCTTCAGCACCTGGTCCACCAGAATCACCAGCGCGGCGATGACCACCAGCTGGACGATGATGCGGATACGCGCCGGCACGCCGTTGCGCAGCAGCGACATCACCAGGTTCGAGAAGGCGGTCACCACCGTCACCGAAAGTGCCATGACGATGGCCGGCTTGAGCTGTACGGTGACGGCCAGAGCCGAGCAGATACCGAGAATCTGCACGATGACGGGGTTGTTCGCCGAGAAGGGACCCGTCAGGTATTTCATGTTCTTAGCCGAAAACAAAGGCTCTCTTTCGTTCTTACTCATTGCTTGCTACATTTTCATCGTTAGACACTTCCTCGGCGGCTGCCGGCTGCACGGCTGCGGCCTTCTTGGCCTCCAGCAGCGGCAGATAGTGCGAGAAGCTGTCGAAGAGCATGGCCGTCACACCGTCCGAGGTCTTCGTACCGCCCGAGACGGCATCCACCTCGTGGGCGGGGTCCTGGGCGCCGCCCTTGCGCAACTTCACCGAGACGAACTGGTCACCCTCGAAAATCGTCTTGCCGAGGAACTTGGACTGATACTTCGACGTGGCGATTTCGGAACCCAGACCCGGGGTCTCGCCCTTGTGGGCCATGATGATACCCGAAATCGTGTTCATGTCCTTCTCGAGCGCCACGTAGCCCCAAATCGGGCCCCACAGACCGGCACCGTAGACGGGCAGCACCACGCGGCCGTCCTTGGCCTCGAAGACCGGGAGCTTCCCTTCGGCAAAGGCCGTCGGCAGGTCGTTCAGCAGCGCAAAGACATCGCCGTCGATACGCTCGCCGCGGTCATTGACCACATAGGCGCTGACGACATCGTCGTAGCTAATCGTGTCGATGAGCTTCTCCGCGTCGACCTGCATTCTTGCGGCATCACCCGCATAGAGCGACGCCAGAATGTTGCGCTTCTTCTCGTTCAGGTCGTTGGCATCCTGACGCGGCTTGAGCGCCAGCGCTGCTACGGCCAGCAGGACGGCCACGATGATGACCATCACCGTCGAGTACATGATGATATAGGCGTTGCTGTTCGTGTCGCTGAACAGCCCCTTCTTCTTCAGAGGGGTGAATTCCGATGCGGGAGCACCGCAGACGGGGCACTTTTCGGGAGCGGCCGCACCTTCATGGATATAGCCGCAAACATTGCATTTGAATTTTTTCGTTGCCATTCTACTCCCTATTTTGCCAGTTTAACACGTTTGTTTCTGCGCGAGATGTTCGCCTCGACCACATAGTGGTCCACCAGCGGAGCCAGCGCGTTCATGAAGAGAATCGAAAGCATCATGCCTTCGGGATATGCCGGATTGACCACGCGAATCAGGATGGCCAGGGCGCCCGTCATGAAGCCGACGATGTACTTGCCCGTGTTGGTCTGGGCCGAGGTCACGGGGTCGGTGGCCATGAAGACCGCACCGAAGGCGAAACCGCCGACAATCAGGTGCCACCATGCGGGATACTCCGTCACGCCGAGAGCCTGGAAGAGGTAGCCCATCGCCAGACCGCCGACAAAGACCGAAAGCATCGTACGCCACGAGGCGATGCCCGTCAGCAGCAGAATCGCGGCACCGATGAGGATGGCCAGCGTCGAGGTCTCGCCGAACGAACCGGGGATGAAGCCCAGGAAGGCGTCCAGCGGCGAGAAGGTCATCGTGCCGGTCGAGCCGAGCTGCTCGAGGGCCGTGGCACCGGTGATGCCGTCGACGTGAGCGCCCATCATCGTCCAGTCGGAGTACCAGACCGTCTCACCCGACATCGAGGGGGTGTAGGCGAAGAATGCGAATGCGCGGGCCAGCAGCGCGGGGTTGAAGACGTTCATGCCCGTACCGCCGAAGACCTCCTTGCCGAAGACTACGGCAAAGGCCGTTGCGAGGGCCACCATCCACAGCGGCGTGCTCACCGGCATAATCATCGGGATGAGCAGACCCGAGACGAGGAAGCCCTCGTTGACCTCGTGGCCGCGCGCCTGGGCGAAGGCGAACTCGATGCCCAGACCGACGATGTAGGAGACGCAGACCATCGGCAGCACGCGCACCAGACCGTAGAAGAAGGCCGTGAAGCCCGTCAGGCCGACCTGAATACCCGTATTGAAGCATCCGAAGAGGAATGCCGGCAGCAGCGCCACGACCACCACAATCATCGTACGTTTCATATCGTTGCAGTCGCGGATGTGCGCACCCTTCGTCGTAGTCGTATTGGGCACGAAGAGGAAGGTCTCGAACGCATCGAATGTCGATTCGAGGAAGCCCAGTTTACCGCCCTTGGTAAAAGTGGGCTTGATGTTGTCCATGAATTTACGCAGTCCCATCGTTAAGCCTCCTTAATCATTAAGTTAATACCGTCGCGGATAATCTGCTGAATCTCGGTCTTCGAGGGGTCGACGAACTCGCAGAGTGCAAAGTCCTCCTCCACGACCTCGTAGATACCCAGATTCTCCATCTTCTCGATGTCGCCGGCCAGGCAGGCCTTCAGCAGATACATCGGGTAGATGTCCATGGGCAGATACTGCTCGTAGAGACCCGTCACCACGAAGGGGCGCTCGCCGCCGTTGAGGTTCGTGTCCAGACGGTAGGACTTCTTCGGGCAGAGCCACGAGAAATAGGCGTGCGACACCGAGAACTTGTTGCAGCGGGGCATCGCCCAGCCCAGCAGTTCGTACTTGTCGCCCTCGGGAATCACCGTCAGCATGTTGGCGTAGAAGCCGATGAAGCCATCGGCGGCGACCTTCGTACCCGTCAGCACGTTGCCCGAGATGATGCGGACGCTGTCGCCCGGCTTCTGGGGCTTGATGTTGTTGCCGAGAATCGATGCCACGCTGGCGCCCGAGACGATGCGCACGTAGTGCGGTGCGGCAACCTCCGAGCCGGCCACGGCGATGACCTTCGTCATGTCGACGCGGCCCTCGTTGAACAGGCGGCCGATGATGGCCAGGTCCTGGATGTTGACCGTCCAGACCACGTCACCCTTGTTGATGGGGTCGATGTGGTGAATCTGGACACCGACGTTGCCCACGGGGTGCTTGCCTGCAAAGGTGTGCAGCTCGACGTTTCTAAGCGACGGCATCGCACCTTCGGCGCCGGCGCGCATCGAGAGGTGCACCTTACCCTGGGTCAGACGACGCATCACCTCGATACCTGCCTGCAGGTTCTTCTGCTCGCCCTGCAGCACGAAGTTGTAGTCGGGGGCCAGCGGCGCGGAGTCGAATGCGGAGATGAAGACCGCCTTCGGCACGTCGTTCGGGTCGGCAATGATGCCGTAGGGGCGCTGCACGAGCATCGGCCAGAGGCCCGACTTGAGCAGCAGCTCGACAATCTCCTCGCGCGAGGCCTTCGACGGCTCGAGCCGTGCGAACTCCTCGTAGTCGGTACGCTCGTCGGCAGCCACCGTCACGTTGAGCACCTTGCGCTTCTCACCGCGGTTGACCGCCGTCACCGTGCCGCTGACAGGCGACGTGAAGAGCACCCGCTCGTTGTACTTGTTGAAGAACAACGGCGTGCCCGCCTTCACCTTGTCACCCACCTTAACCAGCAGCTTGGGCGTCACGCCCTCGAAATCGAGGGGCGACACGGCATATTCGGACGAACGCGGCGCTTCCGCCAACGTCTCCTCGGCCTTGCCCTGAAGATTGATGTCGAGACCCTTGCGTAGTGTAATGATTTTCGACATTGATTAAAGATTTTGATTGTTATTTTGGAATATTTATGGGTTTCCGCATACGTTGTTAGCTGACTAACACACTAATTCGCGTGCGAAAATACGATTTTTTTCCGACAATTCCCCATCCGGAGCACAATATTTCTTAAATTAACTTACAAATCCACAATTTCCCCGGGAAATGCGTATTTTTGCCTTCATGACTGCACCTTGGGTCAATATCCACACGCATCGGCCGACGGGTCTGTGCATCGAGCTTCGGGCGGCGGGCATCCATCCGTGGAAGGTCGCGGCGTCCGGCGCCGGGGGGCTCGGCAGGGCGCTCGACGAGCTCGACCGTGAGCTCGACGGGGCGCAGGCCGTCGGCGAAATCGGGCTCGACCTTGCCTGCGGCGTGCCGCTCGCGCAACAGGAGGAGCTCTTCCGCGCGCAGCTCGAACTGGCCGAGCGGCGGGGGCTTCCCGTGGTGCTGCACTGCGTGCGGGCCTTCGAGCCGGTGATGAAGGAGCTGGAACGCCACCACCTCCGTGCGGTCATCTTCCACGGCTTCATCGGCTCGCCGCAGCAGGCGCGGCGCGCCCTCGCGCGGGGCTGCATGCTCTCGTTCGGCGAGCGGACCTTCGCCTCGCCCCGCACGCTGGAGGCGCTGCGCGCGACGCCCCTCGGGCAGCTCTTCGTCGAGACGGACGAGAGCCCGACGCCCATCGGGCGGCTCTACGAACGGGTGGCCGAAGCAAGGGGGGTGAGCGTCGAGGCGCTGCGCGAGGCGGCATGGGAGAACTACAAACGCATTTTCGAAACGACATGACAAACGACAACTGGCTGGAACGCACTGAATTGCTCCTGGGAGCCGAGAAACTGGAACGGCTGCGCCGCGCCCATGTCCTCGTGGTGGGGCTGGGGGGCGTAGGGGCCTATGCCGCTGAAATGATAGCGCGCGCGGGCGTGGGACGCATGACCATCGCCGACGCCGACACGGTCTCCCCGTCGAACATCAACCGCCAGCTCGTGGCGCTCCACTCGACCGTCGGCCGACCGAAGGCCGAGGTGCTGGCCGAGCGGCTGCGCGACATCAATCCCGACATCGAGCTGACGGTGGTCAACCGCTACATCCGCGACGAGGAGACCTACACGCTGCTCGACGCCGCGCGCTACGACTACGTCGTCGACGCCATCGACACCCTCTCGCCCAAGCTGGCCCTCATCAAGGGGGCGCTCGACCGCCAGCTGCGGCTCGTCAGCTCGATGGGGGCCGGTGCGAAGACGGACCCCACGCGCATGGAGATTGCGGACATCGGCCGGACGCACCACTGCCCGCTGGCCCACATGCTGCGCAAGCGGCTCCACAAGCTCGGCATCCGGAGCGGATTCCGGGCCGTCTTCTCGGCCGAACCGATGCACGAGGGGGCGATGATTCTCTGCGAGGAGCAGAACAAGAAGTCGAACGTCGGGACCATCTCCTACCTCCCGGCGCTCTTCGGCATCGGCTGCGCCTCGGTGGTCATCCGCGACCTGGCGGGCGAGCCGATTCCCTGACGCGACGCCCCTTTCCGGAAGGGGTCGGCCCAGAGCCGGCAGAGGGACGAACGGGGCGGAGGCGGCAGAGGGACGAACGAGGCGGAGGCGGCAGCCGCCGGAAACGCACCCGTCAAACGGACGCCGCGACCGCCGGAAACGAACCCGGCAAGGCGGAGAAGGCGGCCGTCGGAGGTACCCCGAAACGGGACCGAAGGCCTCCGGAAAAGCCGCCGCGAAGGGCCCGGCTGGAAGTCGCGGCCGGGCTGCGGACAACAACGAACGAAAACGGACAAGTAATATAACAACTAACTGACTGTCAAGATGGAAAACAACACGAAGAAACCTACCATCGTCTTTCTCGACGAATACACGCTGGGCGGCGCCGACCTGCGCCGCATCAAGGCGCTGGGCGACTATACGGGCTACGAAAACACCACCCGCGAGGAGGTCATCGAACGCTGCCGCACGGCCCGGGTCGTCATCACCAACAAGGTGGTGCTCGACCGCGAGACGCTGCGCGCGCTGCCCTCGCTCCGGCTCATCTGCGTCGCCGCGACGGGGATGAACAACATCGACCTCGAGGCTGCGGCCGAGCTGGGCATCGAGGTGCGCAACGCCGCCGGATACTCGACCCACTCGGTGGCCGAGACGACGCTCGGGGCCGCCATCGCGCTGCTGCGCCACAGCGTCTACTACGACCGCTACGTCAAGAGCGGCGCCTACGCCTCGTCGGGGCGGCAGTTCCACTTCGCCCTGGCCAACCACCAGCTGCACGGCTCATGCTGGGGCATCGTCGGGCTGGGCACCATCGGCCACGAGGTGGCGCGGCTTGCCGAGGCCTTCGGATGCGAGGTCCGCTACACCTCCACCTCGGGCGTCGCACGCGAGGAGCCCTACCCCGCCCTCTCGCTGGCCGAGCTGCTGAGCTGGGCCGACGTCGTCTCGATACACTGCCCGCTCAACGCCCGGACGCGCAACCTCATTGGCGCCCCCGAGCTCGAAATCATGAAGCGGTCGGCCATCCTCATCAACGTGGCGCGCGGCGGCATCGTCGACGAGGCGGCGCTGGCCACGGCACTCGACCGGGGCAGCATCGCCGGTGCGGCGCTCGACGTCTTCACGCAGGAGCCCCTGGCGGCCGACAACCCGCTGACGCACATCGCCGCCCCGGACCGCATCCTGCTCTCGCCCCACAACG
The DNA here is from genome assembly GCF_900290115.1 of Alistipes sp. Marseille-P5061. GTDB lineage: Bacteria > Bacteroidota > Bacteroidia > Bacteroidales > Rikenellaceae > Alistipes > Alistipes excrementigallinarum. The sequence continues at coordinate 23,037 of NZ_LT985748.1, read as the reverse complement.
CCTGGTCGCCCGTCGAGGCCGTCGAGGTGCTGGTGGGCTGCATCGAGCGCAACATCACGGAGTTCTGCAACCGTCAATAGAGCGACGACCGCATGGAGACTACACCCGACGAACGCCGCCAGCGGGTCTTCGACTTCCTCGACGCCCACGGCATCCGCTACACCTGGTATGAGCACCCCGAGGCGCCGACCATCGACATCGCCCGTCAATATTGGCACGACGACGGCTCGAAGCACTGCAAGAACCTCTTCTTCCGCAACCACAAGGGCGACCGCCACTATCTGGTCTCGTTCGACTGCGAGCGGAATCTGGCCATCCACGACCTCGAACACCGGCTGCGGCAGGGGAAGCTCTCCTTCGCCTCGGAGCAGCGCATGGAGCGGTGGCTCGGGCTGCGGCCCGGCTCGGTGTCGCCCTTCGGGCTCATCAACGACGCGGAAACCCACGTGCACCTCTTCCTCGACCGCAACCTCGACCGCTGCGACGCCTACTCGTTCCACCCCAACGACAACCGGGCGACGGTGGTCATCACGCGCGAGGAGTTCATGCGCTATCTGGCAGCCGTGGGCAATTCGTTCGAATTCATCGACCTGTATTGAACGGCGGAAGCAAATTTTTTCTATCTTTGGCTAACCAAACCAAAAAAACACGACTCATGAAAAAATTGACGCTTATTCTGCTCCTGCTCTTCTGTGCGGCCGGCACGCTCCGGGCACAGGAGCTCAAGCCCGACATCATGTCCTACCTGCGCAGCGAAGGCTACGCCCCCTCCTACGACGAGGACGGCGACGTACAGTTCAAGGTTGAGGGATATACCTACTACGCCATCACCCGCGACAGCGGCATGGGATACTCCTACGTCGAGGTCCGCGTACAGTTCGCTACGGACCAGCCGCTCGACAAGCTCATCACGATGGCCAACGACCTCAACCGCGGCAAATACGTCTGCAAGTATACGGCCTACGAGAACGACGGGGAGAATGTCTTCCAGTTCGGCGTGGAGTTCATCGCCTCGACCACGGCCCAGGTCAACTACATGATGGGACACGTGCTGCGTCTGCTCCCCTCGGAGGTGAATTCGGTCATCGACTCGCTCTGATTCATCCGGAGCACCTATTTATAAGAAGAGGGATGCACTCCGTTCGGGGGTGCATCCCTCTCTTCTCTGTATCGTATCGGCTTCTGTGTCCCACGTTCGCCCCGGCGGCGGAAGGGAGCCCCGGACGGGCGGGTGCAGGGCGCAGGGCGCAGGGCGCAAGGTGCAGGGCGCAAGGTGCAGGGCGCGGGAGACGAGCGCAGACCCGCCGCAGAACCGTCGCAGGCCGCCACGCCCCGGCAGCGCTCAGAGAATCTCCTTCTTGATGCGGCAGAAGTAGGCCTCGGTCACCCCGATGTAGGAGGCCAGCGTCCGCGCCGAGACCACCTCCAGAATCTCGGGCCGGTACTTCAGCACGGCGATAATCCGCTCGCGGGCATCGCCCTTGATGTACTTGAGCTTCTTCTCCGAGGTGTAGAACTGCCACATCGCCAGGTCGAACATCCAGCGGGCGAACTCGTGCGACTCGACCAGCAGCCGGTCGAACTTCGCCTTGGGGACCATGATGCAGGTGCACCCCTTCTTGCAGGTCTCGAACTGCATGACGGCCGGCTGGTTCATATAATACGAGTGGGGCGAAAGCAGAATCGTCCCCGGAGAGGCGAATCCGTAGGTCTCCTCCTTCTCCTTCTCGAAGTAGACCCCCCGCAGAATCCCCTCCTTGACGATATAGACGTTGCGGTTGATATGACCGAACTCGATGACGGCCTTCTTGGGACCGAAGTGCACCTCCTCGCCCAGCGCGAGCAGCTGGCGGACCACCTCCTCCGAAGGATGGAAATCCCCCTCGTGCATAATCAGGTCAATCAGTTCATCCATGGCTGAAAACTCTTTTCGGGGCAAATTTACCAAAAAAGAGTCGAAAACAAACAATGTTTGACCTATGTCAATGTTTTTATGGCTTCCTTTCTCTACTTTTGAAACTGAATAAACAACCAAATCCCCTTGTATTATGAAAAAGTATCTACTCTTTACCATTGCGCTCTTTGCAGCCCTGGCAATGCAGTCGTGCAAGGACGACAAGACCGACGAGCCCAACCCCGGACCCGACCCCGAACCTACCGTGGAATACGACGTGGATACCGTCTCTTCCATCTGCGAAGGAATCTACTTCGGAGACGCCTACCTGGCCAACGACGAGGTCTACACCTACTACCTCTCCATCAGCGACCTGCCGGTTCTGGACGGCGGCTATACGGACAGCGAGGGCACCTATTACATCCTCCGGCTCAACACTCCGTTCGAGGAACAGATAGCCAACGGCACCTATACGATGACCGAGGAGACCAACAAATATACGGAATACACCATCCTCGGGGGCAATTACAGCTACATCGTCTACCAGAATCAGCAGTTCTTCATCAAGGAGGGCACCCTGACCGTGACGAACGCCGAGACCAAGCCCAGAATCGAAATCGAGATGACCGCGACCGACGGCACGACCTTCCACACCGTCTACGAGGGCATCTACTTCTACTACAACAAGAGCATCGAGTGGCTGAAGCAGGACATGAACACGAAGATGACCAGCGTCTACTCGTGGTATCTGGAGGAGATGAACGAAGACCGCAACGCCAATCTGAACATCACCCTCTATGAGAACATCGACGCGGACGGTTGGGTCGTAGTCCCCTCGAGCGTGCTGATTTTCGTGGGCCGCGGCGAGTTCGACGACGACGGCAACCTCATCCCCGGCACCTTCACCATCACCAACGACGAAGAGGCCTCGGACTACACCTTCCTCGCAGGCGGCTGCATCAACTTCATGAATGCACCCTTCCCGACCAGCACCAACTTCTGCTATTACTACGACCCGGAGAACTCGTCGGCCATCCAGGTGGGTCTGGCCCAGTCGGGTACGGTCGAGATTGAGAAGAACGGCGACAACTACACGCTGACCTACGACCTGACGACCGACAAGGGCAAGAAGCTGACGGGCAGCTATACGGGCCCCATCGTCGTGCAGGACGCCCCGAAGGTGATTGAAAAGAACGAATGGGACCTCTCTGAAGACCACGAGCTGTCGTTCAATGCTCCGAATATCAACGTACAGGCTTTCGGCAGCAAATATACGGTCGAAAACGCCTATACCTGGCAGTTCCAGTTCAAGCAGTACGATGAAAACTGGAGCTACACCTCCGACCAGTTGTATGTCGAGGTCGTATGCGACCTCGATGCCACCGAGGGACCAGTTCCCGGTGTATATCAGATAAGCGAAGGCAACGAAGTGGGCACGGCTCGAAAGGGTACCTTCAACATGTCGGGCGGCGTTGACGGATTCGGCACGGGAACCTACTTCAAATATTACGAAAACGGTGAAGTGCGCTGGGCTGCCGGAGCAAACGGAGGTGAAGTAGAAATTACGAAGAACGACGACGGCACCTATACCATTACCTTCGACTTCCTCGACGGACAGGCCGAGCCCAAGCACTTCAAGGGCACCTGGACTGGCGAACTCGAAATCTTCTAACGGCAGAAAAAGAGCGAGTCAAATAAAACAACAAGGCACTTAAGGGAACAGCCCGGAGAATTTTCAGAATTCTCCGGGCTGCTCATTATCTGCTTCACATCTGCTTCTCGTCTGCTTCACGCTGTCGGGATGGAGCTGCGCCCCATGTCCGCGGCCAACGACGCTCCGGATGAGGTATGCCCCGAAACAAAAAAATTCCCGAAGCAAGGAACGATGCTCCGGGAATTTGCGTATGGCTCACCCCGCCAGGAACGGAGGCGTCTCACACCGGAAACGGAAGCATCCCGCGGGGGCGGCAACACCCTGCACCTCGCCCCCCACCCCGCAGCCGGAAACAAAGACGCCCCGCCGCACAATGATGCGGCGGGGCGTCGCGGACGGAACCGAATCCGTCGTGCGGTTAACCGTGCCTGCTACTTCATCTCGACGAGCGAGTGTCCCGTCATCTCGGCGGGCTGCTCCAGACCCATCAGCTTGAGCACCGTGGGGGCCACGTCGGCCAGAATGCCGTTGTGAACAGCCTTCACACGGTCCGAAACCACCACGATGGGCACCGGATTGAGCGAGTGCGCCGTGTTGGGCGTACCGTCGGGATTGATGGCGTTGTCGGCATTGCCGTGATCGGCAATCATCACCACCTCGTAGCCGTTGGCCTTGGCAGCCTCGACCACCTTGGCGACGCAGCCGTCAACGGCCTTCACGGCCTTCACAATCGCGTCGTAGACGCCCGTGTGGCCCACCATGTCGCCGTTGGCGAAGTTCAGGCAGATGAAGTCGAACTTGCGCTCGCCGAGTGCCGCCACCAGCTTGTCGGCAACCTCCGGAGCCGACATCTCGGGCTGCAGGTCATAGGTCGCAACCTTGGGCGATGCGACCAGGATGCGCTCCTCGCCGTCGAACTTGTCCTCGCGGCCGCCGTTGAGGAAGAAGGTCACGTGGGCATACTTCTCCGTCTCGGCGATGCGCAGCTGCTTGAGGCCCTGCTTCGAAACCCACTCGCCGATGGTGTTGTGCACGTTCTCCTTGTCGAAGAGGATGTGCAGACCCGTGAACTTGGCGTCGTAGGGGGTCATGCAGCAGTAGTAGAGCGGCAGGGTGTGCATGCCGGCCTCGGGCATATCCTGCTGCGTGAGGACGATGGTGAGCTCCTTGGCGCGGTCGTTGCGGTAGTTGAAGAAAATCACCACGTCGTTGGGGCGAATCATGCCGATGGGCTGGCCGTTCTCGTCGATGCGGACGAACGGCTTGACGAACTCGTCGGTCACCCCCTCGTCGTAGGACTTCTGCATCGCCTCGACCATGTCGGACGAGTGGTCGCCGATGCCGTTTACCAGCGCGTCGTAGGCAATCTTGATGCGCTCCCAGCGCTTGTCGCGGTCCATGGCGTAGTAGCGGCCGATGATGGTGGCAATCTTGCCGGTCGTGGCGGCCAGATGCTCCTCCAGACGGGCGATGAAGCCCTTGCCGCTGTGCGGGTCGGTGTCACGGCCGTCCATGAAGCAGTGCACGTAGGTCTTCTCCAGCCCGTACTCGGCGGCGATGTCGCAGAGCTTGAAGAGGTGGTTGAGCGACGAGTGCACGCCGCCGTCGGAGGTCAGGCCCATGAAGTGCATCGCCACGCCGTTCTTCCTGGCGTATTCGAAGGCGGCCTTCACCTCGGGGTTCTGCATAATCGAGTTGTCGGCGCAGGCGCGGTTGATTTTCACGAGGTCCTGGTAGACCACGCGGCCGGCGCCGATGTTGAGGTGGCCCACCTCCGAGTTGCCCATCTGTCCGGCGGGCAGACCGACGTTCTCACCGTCGGTGCGCAACTCGGCGTGGGGATAGTGCTCGGTCATGGCCGAAATGTATGCGGGATGCACCGTCGAGATGACATCCGCCTTGTCGTGATGGCCGTTTCCCCAGCCATCGAGAATCATCAAAAGAACTTTGTTTGCCATAATTGTAGTTTTTTTGCTTCGTGTTCTCTATTCCGTTACCGGATGTTCCGTTGCCGGCAGGCGGAGGGGCGAAAATCACCCGGATTCCGCACCGCCCCGTTCGGGCGGCCTTTTCCGACAGCCTCCGCTCCATTCCGGCAGCCTCAGCTGTTTTGGCAGCCCCCGGCCCGCATTCGGCCGCCTTTTTCGACAGCCCCCGGTCCGTTCCGGCAGCCTCAGCTGTTTTGGCAGCCCCCGGTCCGCATTTGGCAGCCCGCCTCGACCGTTTTGTCAGCCGCCGCACCGCATTTGGCAGTCGGTGGCAGGCTTTGGCAGGCTCCGCACGGCGGAACAATCCGCAGGACAATACGTCAAAAAGCGCGCCGTCCCGCTGCGCGGCCCCTATCGGAGCGCAGCGCCAATCAGCTCGACGGCCTTGTCAATGGCGGCCTGCAGGCCGTCGGGGTTCTTGCCGCCGGCCGTGGCGAAGAAGGGCTGGCCGCCACCGCCGCCCTGCATCAAACGGGCCGCTTCGCGGACCACGGCACCGGCATTGACGCCGCGTGCGGCAATCTCCTCGCCCAGCATGACCGTCAGCGTCGGCTTGCCGCCCGCAACCGTACCCACGACGAAGACCAGCTTCGGCGCGCGCTGGCGCATGGCGTAGGCCAAATCCTTGATGAAGTCGGCCGGACGCTCCAGCTGCGCCGATACCAGCTGCACGCCGTCGCGCTCGGGCGTCATCGCGAGCATCTTCTCGGCCCACTGGGCCACCTGCTCGCGGCGCATCGACTCGACCTCCTTCGAGAGCGCCTCGTTGTTCTCGACCATCTTGCGGACGGCCTGGAGCACCTGCGAATTGTGGAGCTGCTCGCCCACCGTGCGCAGCGTATCCTCGGCGGCGTAGAAGAGCCGCTCGGCAGCCTCGCCCGTCACCGCCTCGATGCGGCGGACACCGGCCGAAATGGCGCTTTCGTTGACAATCTTGAAGATGCCGATGTTACCCGTGGCGCTCGTATGCGTACCGCCGCAGAGCTCGACCGAGGGGCCGAACTTCACCATGCGGACGCGGTCGCCGTACTTCTCGCCGAAGAGCATCATCGCTCCGCAGCGCTCGGCCTCCTCCTTCGTGGCATTGCGGTTCTCCTCGAGCGGGTAGTTGGCCCGCACGAAGCGGTTGACCAGCTGCTCGACGCGGCGCAGCTCCTCGGGGGTCACCTTCTGGAAGTGCGAGAAGTCGAAGCGCAGCGCCTCGGGGGTCACCATCGAGCCCTTCTGCTCGACGTGCTTGCCCAGCACCTCGCGCAGCGCGGCGTGCAGCAGGTGGGTGGCCGTATGGTTGTTGGCGGCATTCTGGCGCTTTTCGGCGTCGACCACCGCGGTGAATTCGGCCGCGGGGTCCGACGGGAGGTGCTCCACAATGTGGATAATCAGACCGTTCTCCTTCTCGGTGTCGACGACGGGCACCTTCTCGTCACCCGACTGGATGTAGCCCACGTCGCCAATCTGACCGCCCGAGTTGCCGTAGAAGGGCGTGCGGTCGAAGACCAGCTGATAGGTCGTGCGGCCCTTCGACGTCACGCGGCGGTAGCGCGCGATGCGCACCTGCTCGATGAGCGTGTCGTAGCCCGTGAAGATGCTCTCCTTCAGCGGGAAGAGCTCGACCCAGTCGTCGGTGTCGACCGCCGCGGCGTTGCGCGAACGGGCCTTCTGGGCCTGCAGCTCCTTGTCGAAATCCTCGAGGTCGACCTCGACGCCCTGCTCGCGGGCGATGAGCTCCGTGAGGTCAATCGGGAATCCGAAGGTATCGTAGAGCACGAAGGCATCCTTGCCCGAGATGCGGGAGGTGCCCTCCGCCTTGACGCGTGCTATCACGCCGTCGAGCAGGTTGATGCCCGTGGCCAGCGTGCGCAGGAACGAGGACTCCTCCTCCTCGATGACCTTCTCGATGAGGGCCTGCTGCGCCTTCAGCTCGGGGAACTGGCCGCCCATCTGCTCCACCAGCCCGGCGACGAGCTTGCAGAGCGTCGGCTCGGTGAAGCCCAGGTAGGTGTAGCCGTAGCGCACGGCGCGGCGCAGGATGCGGCGGATGACATATCCCGCCTTGACGTTCGAGGGGAGCTGTCCGTCGGCAATCGAGAAGGCGATGGCGCGCAGGTGGTCCGCCATGACGCGCATGGCCACGTCGCACTGCTCGTTCTCGCCGTAGCGCTTGCCCGAGAGGGCCGAAATGCGCTGGATGGTCGGCTGAAAGACATCCGTATCGTAGTTCGACTTCTTGCCCTGGAGAATCATGCAGAGGCGCTCGAAGCCCATGCCCGTATCGACGTTGCGCGCCGGCAGCGGCTCGAGCGAGCCGTTGGCCTTGCGGTTGAACTGCATGAAGACGAGGTTCCAGATTTCAATCACCTGGGGATGTCCCGCGTTGACCATCTCGCGGCCCGGCTTGGCGGCAATCTCCGCCTCGTCGCGCAGGTCGAAGTGAATCTCCGAGCAGGGGCCGCAGGGACCCGTCTCGCCCATCTCCCAGAAGTTGTCGTGCTTGTTGCCGCGGATGATGTGGTCCTCGGGCAGATACTGGCACCAGTAGTCGTAGGCCTCCTGGTCGAAGGAGACGCCGTCCTCGTCGGAACCCTCGAAGACGGTGGCGTACATCCGCTCGGCGGGCAGGTGGTAGACGTCGTGCAGCAGCTCCCACGCCCAGCCGATGGCCTCCTTCTTGAAGTAGTCGCCGTAGGACCAGTTGCCCAGCATCTCGAACATGGTGTGGTGGTAGGTGTCGTGTCCGACCTCCTCCAGGTCGTTGTGCTTGCCCGAGACGCGCAGACACTTCTGCGTATCGGCCGCACGGGGATACTTGCGGGGGGCGTTGCCCAGGAAGATGTCCTTGAACTGGTTCATGCCCGCATTGGTGAACATGAGGGTGGGGTCGTTCTTGACGACCATGGGCGCCGACGGCACGATGGTGTGACCCTTGCTTGCGAAGAAGTCCAGAAATGCCTGGCGGATTTTGTTCGATTCCATATTGTACGTTTACGATATAATCAAAAAAAGCGGCTTACGGAGCACGCAACCGCCTGCCCGGCCGACAGGGAGCGGCGGCAGACAAAGAGCAGCGGCTGCCATCGGCCTTTCCCGAAGAGCGGCAGCCGACCCCGGCTCCAACCATCTGCAACCGAAGAGCGGCGACTGCCACCGGCCTTTTCCGAAGAGCGGCGGCCCCCGGCCCGGCCCTCTGCTTCCGAAGAGCGGCGACCGATATGCGGCCCTTCCGAAGGCAACGGCGGCCCCGGGACAACCCCGACGACCCGGCAGACACCCCCGCCAGGGGCCCTGTGACGAATTTATTTGCCCTGCGGCACACTTTCCGCCCGGGTGGTTCCGTTATCCGTTTCGGGTTGCAAAATTACGCATTTTCACCTAAATTTGCACCATCGCGACCCAGTTTTTTAGGTCATGGCACGAAAAGAGCAGATATTCGATACCGAGGCCCTCACACACGAGGCGCAGCTCCTTACGCATGAGGCGCAGGTCATTACGCGCGAGGTGGTGACGGCCCCCTTCCGGCTGCGGACCTACCGGCTGCTGCGCAAGGTGCTCATCGGATTCATCCTCGTCTCCATCGCCAACGTGCTCTTCGCCTACTTCTTCTATACGCCCAAGATGTACCGCATCACGCGCGCCAACCGCGAACTGGTGCTCCGCTACCGCATTCTCCAGGACCGAATCCGCACGGCGCAGCGCCAGGTCGACGAAATCCACGAACGCGACAACTACGTCTACCGCTCGCTCTTCGCCACCGACACGCTCGCCATCGAGGGCATCGCCGAACCCTACCCCGCCTCGAAATACGCCTCGATGGCCGACGACGACTACGCGCCGCTGATGGTCGGCACGTGGATGAACATCGACCGCCTGGCCCGCACGCTCTACGCCGAGTCGGTCTCGCTCGACGAGCTGCAGCAGCTCTCGAAGGACAAGGAGAAGATGTCGGCCGCCATTCCGGCCATCTGGCCCATCGACCGCAAATCGCTGCACAACAACCACATCGGTGCATTCAACCTGCGCCGCATCCACCCCGTGCTGGGGTACATCCGCCCGCACAAGGGGGTCGACTTCGGCTGCGACCGCGGAACGGCCGTCTACGCCACGGGAGATGCGGTGGTCGAAATCGCCTCCGAAAGCGGCTACAACGGCGGCTACGGCCACATGGTGCTGCTCGACCACGCCTTCGGCTACAAGACGCGCTACGCCCATCTGAGCCGCGTGCTGGTCTCGCCCGGCGAGCATGTCGTGCGCGGCCAGAAGATTGCCGAATCGGGCAACACGGGCATCTCGACCGCCCCGCACCTCCACTACGAGGTGATTCACAAGGGGCAGCCCGTCAACCCCATCAATTACTTCAACCGCAACATGACCCCCGAGGAGTACGACCGTCTCCAGGAGACCATGCGTGAAACCAACTTCGAATAGCCATGGCCGGGAAAAAGGATTTGGAACGACTTCGCCGGCGCCGGCGCCGCAAACAGAACATCATCCGCTTCACGGTCCAGACGTTCGTGTGGGCCGGTGTGGCCGTGCTCTACTACATCGGATTCTCGCTCTTCTTCGACACGCCGGTCGAATACGAGCTCAAGCACTCGACCGACCGCCTGCGCAGCGAATACGAGGCGCTCTCGGCGCGCTACGACACGCTACGCATGGTGCTCGACAATGTCGCGGAGCGAGACCGCAACGTTTTCGGCATCCTCTTCGAATCGACGCCCTACGACTTCGACTCGGAGCGCGACAACGAAAAGGAGCTCGACTACGAACAGACGCTCACCCGCCCCACGCGGCAGCTCAAGCGCGAATTCCGCGACCGGCTCGACGACATGGAGCGCTCGCTCGCCCATCTGAACGAGAGCTACCAGACGCTGCAGCAGCGCATCGACTCGACGGGCAGCGGCTGCGACAACATCCCCGCCATCCAGCCCGTCATCAACAAGCAGCTCTCGCTGCTGACGGCCTCCTACGGCATGCGCATCCACCCCTTCTACAAGACGCTGCAGGCCCACCAGGGGGTCGACTACACCATTCCCGAGGGTTCGCGCGTCTTCGCCACGGCCGACGGCCGCGTGAGCGACGTCATGCGCCGCAACTCGACGCAGGGACTCACGGTGGTCATCGACCACGGCAACGGCTACACCACCTCGTACAGCCACCTCTCGAAGAGCAACGTCACGAAGGGGCAGCAGGTGCGCCGCGGCGACATCATCGCCCTCTCGGGCGACACGGGCCTCTCGCTCTCGCCGCACCTCCACTACGAGGTGCGCCACAACGGCATGCGCGTCGACCCGATTCACTACTTCTTCATGGAGCTCTCCCCGGCCGAGTACCAGCGCATCATGCGCATCGCGCAGTCGGGCATGCAGTCCTTCGACTGACGGCACTCCACGGCGGCCTCACCCGCGGCGGCCTTCGCCGCGGCATGTTTTTCACTGCAACAACCCCATACGAACGATGAACAATCCCCGCACCGATACCCGCATCCGACTCATCCTGCTCGACTTCGACGGCACGCTGGCCGACACGCGGCGCGCCAACACGCTCGCCTACCTGCAGACGCTCGCCGAGGCGGGCATCCCGCTGAGCGAGGAGGAGTATGCGGCCCGCTACTTCGGCATGCGGTGCAGCGAGTTTCTGGCGAGCCTAGGCATCGCCGACCCCGCCGAGCGCGAACGGCTGCGGCGGCGCAAAATCGAGCTCTACCCCCGCTACTTCGACAGCGTGCGGCTCAACCGTCCGCTGTGGGAGTTCTGCCGCCAGTTCCAGCAGGGCGGCGGCCGGGTGTGGGTCGTCTCGACGGGGAGTCCCGACAACATCCGCAACGTGATGCGCCACACGGGCATCGGCGGCCCCGACGACCCGGCTGAGGCGTGCCCCGAAGGGCGTCTCGACGGCATTCTGACGGGTGCGGACGTCACCCGGAGCAAGCCCGACCCCGAGTGTTTTCTCGAGGCGATGAGGCGCGAGGGGTGCCGCCCCGAAGAGACGCTTATCTTCGAGGATTCGGACATAGGGATGGAGGCCGCGCGCCGAAGCGGCGCCGGCTACATCCGCGTCAAGCTGTAAAACGGTTCGGAAGGGGGCTGCAACCGGCCCCGAGTGCAGGGCGACAAGGCTCAATACAAAGGCAACGGGCCCCGATGCAAGAGCAACGGAGCCCGGTGCAGGGCAGCAGGACGCAGTACGGGGTCAGCGGCCCCGGAAAGGTCTGCGCGTCAGGCCCAGGCGTACAAGACTTCGGGCCCCGATGCAGGGTCAGCGGAGCCGGCCCTCCTCCAGCGGTCCTCGGTCGCGGCGCTCCTTCTTGGCGCGCTTCTCCTTCTTGGGCTTCTTGGGCTTTTTCGGCTTTTTGTGTTTTCCAGGCTGCTCCGGAGGAGCGGGATGTCCCAGATGTCCCGGATGACCGGGGTGGCCGGGAGGCAGCGGCGCCTCGTGAAGCGGACGGGGCGGACGGGGACGCGCCGTCCGGTTCACGGCGCAGGAAGAGACGAGCAGGGCCAGCACCAGCAGCCACATGCTCGAGAATCTGCGTTTCATGAGGGTACTGCAAGGGGTTTACACCAACAAAGATACATTTTTTCACGGGACGGCAAAGCGCATGCCGCCCTTTTTTCTGCGGGTTCAGCGAGCCGACGGCTGAGGGTCAGCAGTCACGGGTCAGCGGTCAGCGCCCCTGACCAGCGGCGGAACAGCGGGTCAGCGACGCGGGTCGAGGGTCGGCACCCCGGGTCAGCCCCCCCGGTCAGCGGCGGCAGATGACGTTGAAGTCGCAGAAGCGGCACGTATCGGTATCGGCGCACTGGCGGAAAGGCTGCGTCGGGTCGAAGAGCTCGGCGAGCGTTTCGCGCACCAGCTCCTCGAAGCGCCCCTCGTAGAGCGAATAGGGGGCCCCCCGCACGCCGAGCTCCCGGTCGGTGAGCAGCGGCGAATAGTCGCTGCGGTGCATCTGCCGCACGTAGTAGAGCTGCGGCACGGCGTCGCTGCCCCGCACGTGGCGCAGCATCATGGAGTAGAGCAGCGTCTGGAGGATGTTCGAGAGCCGCTGCTTGCCCTTGCCGCGGAAGAGCGACTCGAGCCCGTCGAACTCCAGGTGGGGCGTGCCCGTCTTGTAGTCGACCACGCGCAGCGAGCCGTCGTCGAGCCGGTCAATGCGGTCGGCAATGCCGGCGAACTTCATCCCGAGGCTCCGCCCGCCCGCCTCGAAGGGGAAGTCGTAGCGCACCTTCTCCTCGAGCCCCGTCACCGTAAAGCGGTCGTTGGCCGCATCGTAGGCCATCACGCCGTCGCGCAGGTAGCGGACCACAATCTCGCGGATGAGCAGCAGGTTGCCCGTATACTCCTCGGCCGAAGCGGAGGCGTCGCCGAGGTAGTTTTCGTTGATGGAGGCCTCGACGGCCCGCTCCACCTCGCCCGAGCGCATCAGCGCGCGGAGCGTCTCTCCCGGATGCAGCTCGTCGCGCACCCGCCCGTAGAGCTGCTCCACGGCGGCGTGGAGAATCGTACCGAACATCGGGGCGTCGACCTCCTCAGCAACGTCATCGTCGACGCGCAGCCCCGCCACCGAGTGGAAGTAGAAGCGCAGCGGGCAGGCCACGTAGCGGAAGAAGGCCGTCGGCGAGAGGGTCACCGGACTTTCGGGGTCGACGAAGCGTTCGAGCGCTTCCATCACGGAGCCCTCCTTGGCCACCTCGATGGGGGCGTTCTCGACCAGATTGACATCGACGCCCACCTCGACGTGGTGCACCTCGAAGCCGCTCTCGTAGTCCAGCTGGCGGATGTAGCGGCTCGGCTCGCCGGTCGACTTCTCGTCGGCGTGCGAGCAGTAGAGCATGTGGACCGTCCGCGCCCGCTGGATGAGGCGGTAGAAGTAGTAGGCGTAGACACCCTCGTGGTGTTCGGGGGTGGGCAAATCGTAGGCGGCCCGCAGGTTGTAGGGGATGAACGACGACTGCGCGGCGAAACTGCCGGGGAAGTTGTCGTCGTGCATCGAGAGCAGGATGACGTGCTCGAAGTCGAGGTTGCGCGTCTCGAGGATGCCCATCACCTGAATGCCCTCGAGCGGCTCGCCCTCGAACGGGACGCGCAGCGTCTGCAGGTGGCGGCGCAGCAGCGAGACGTAGGTCTCCATCGAGAGCTCGATGTCGCACTCCTCGAGCGTATTGCGCAGCTTGACGATTTCTTCGGAGAGGACGGCCAGGAACTCCCGGCGGCGGCGCACGTCGTCCCCCTCGAAGGGAAGCCGGGCCACCTCGTCGAGCGTGGCGAGCAGCCACTCCGAGAGGGCGCGCCACTCCTCGGCCCGCCGGAAGAGCCGCCCGAGGAAGGGGCTGCGCGCCAACCACTGCGCCTCGACCGAAATCCGCCGCTCGAGCACCACCTTGTCGGCCAGCTCGCGCGTGAGCGCCGCGTCGCTCTCGGCCACGTAGGGGTGCGCCAGCAGCCCCGTCACGTCGGCATGGTAGAAGAGCGTCTCGCCGCGGCGCGTGCGGCTGTGCTGCTGCAGCTCGATGAGCCGCTCGACGAAGGTGTAGGCCAGCGTCTGGCGCAGCGGATAGCCCATCGTGACGTTGACCTTGCCCACCTCGGGCGGCAGCGCATAGAGCAGCGGCAGCAGCAGGTTCTCGTCGGTCAGCACCACGGCGGTCTCCTTGCCCAGCGGCCCGTAGTCGCGGCGCAGGCGGCGCAGAATCTCGCCGACGTACTTGCACTGCACGGCATTCGAGACGCACGAGACGGCGAAGAGCTCCTTCCCGCGGCGGAAGTTGTCGTGCGACACCCCGCCCGCCGGCGGGAAGGCCACGACGTTGCGCCGGATGAACATGCCGGCCTCCTGCTCCCGGTCGTCGCGGTAGTAGTCGTCGAAATCCCAGTAGAACCGGGCCCCGGCGGCCGTCGACAGGTACTTGAAGAGCTCCTGCTCGCACGCCGAGAGGGCGTTGAAGCCCGCCACGACGAAGCGCCGCGGGCGGTCGAAGGCGAAGCTGCCGCTGCGCAGCCGCTCGACGGCCGCGCGCTGCATCATGCCCCCGTAGGCGATTCCCAGCTCCGCCAGCCGCTCGCGGAAGCGGTGGTAGAGCGGCAGCAGCGTCTTCCAGAGGGCCAGGAAGCGGCGCTTCTCCTGCGAGAGGTCGGCCTCCTGTCCGAAGGTCGACCAGAAGGAGCGGACGAGCCGCTGCTGCTCGGGCGTGAGGTACGAGAGGTCCGATTCGAGCTCCTTCAGCTCCCAGAGGTTGCGCAGCAGCATGTCGGCATCGACCCGGTACTTGTCAATCGAGTCGAAGTCCGAGAGGAGCATCTCGCCCCAGAAGTAGAAGCGGTCGAAGGGTTCGTCGTGGTACTGGCGGTAGATTTTGTAGAGCTCGGTGACCAGCCGCACCCGCTCGGCCGTGCGCAGCCCCGAGATTTCCGACATCAGCTCGTCGACCGTCGTCCAGCGCGGCTGCCAGAGCGGCCGGTCGACAAGCGACGAGAGGGCGTCGGCAAAGAAGATGCGGGCACGCCGCGACGGGAAGAGGAGCTCCATCGACGAGAGCTCCTCTCCGTAGCGGGCGTAGAGCTCCGCTGCAACTTCGTTCAGAAAACCCGCCATGGGGCTACTCCTCCTTCAGATGACGGATGTCGCCGCCGAGGAATTTCGCTCCGCCCCGGACAATCGAGGGCGAGCCCTTGTAGCGGATGGTGGCATTGGTCGAGGTCTTGCCCTCGAAGCGGTCGGTCACCCACAGCGAGACATTGGCGCCGCTCTGGGCGTTGACCGTGGCGGCCATCACCTCGAGCCCCGAGGCCTCGAGCTTGCCGGTGGTGGCAAAGAGCGACATGTAGCGCGCCTTGCCCGTCAGGTCGACGGTGCTCTTGCCCGCAAGGTCCATCTTCAGGTCGTCGACCTCGAGCGTGAGCACCAGCGAGGCGTTGCCCCCGACCGAGAGGTCGAAGAGCTTGCGGCGCAGCGTATCGGCGAAGGTCACCGAGGCGTCGTAGACGGTCAGCTGCTCCAGCTCGCTGTAGTAGAGCGTCACCTGCGAGCGGCCGACGCGCTGCGACGAGGGGCGCTCGGTAATCTTCAGCACGCGGTCCTTGACCGTGAAGCGGAATTTCGTATCGGAACCCTTCGTGTCGTAGACGATTTTCGGAGCCTCCGAGGCGGGAATCTGCACCAGGCGGATGTCCAGCGGAGCATCGACAACCAGGGCCGAATAGGAGGTGAGCCACTCGCTGACGCCGGTTGCGGGGTCCTGCTCCTGGGCACGGAGTCCGCCGAGGGTCAGCAGCGCCGCTGCGACGCTAAGAATCAGTTTCTTCATAGTCGTATAACTTAAATAATGCGTGAATAACACGCCTCTAAATTACAAAATTATCGCGAAAAACCGCCTCCGTTCGGCTTTTGTTTCGTACTTTTAGGGGACAAAATCCCACTGTTGCGCCATGCGGGCAAAGATACTCAATGCCAGTGCCGGTTCGGGCAAGACCTACCAGCTGGCCTACAAATACATACACGACGTCATCGAGCGTCCGGAGCTCTACCGCCACATTCTGGCCGTCACCTTCACCAACAAGGCCACCGAGGAGATGAAGAGCCGCATCCTGCGGGAGATTCACCTGCTGGCCACGGGCGACGAAAGCCCCTATGCCGCGCAGCTGCAGGAGGAGCTCGGCCTCGACGCGCGCACGCTCCAACAACGGGCGCACGACGTGCGGTCGCACATCCTGCACGACTATTCGCACTTCACGGTGCTGACCATCGATACCTTCTTCCAGCGCATCCTGCGGGCCTTCATCCGCGAGCTGGGCTTCGACCTCGACTACAACGTCGAAATCGAGACGGAGAGTCTGCTGGCCAAGAGCGCCGACTCGCTCGTGGAGGGCATCACCGAGAACCGCGAGCTGAAGCGCTGGCTCACGGACTTCGTCCAGGAGCGCATCGACGACGGCCGCCGCTGGGACATCCGCGACGGCATTCTGGCCCTCTCGGGCGAGCTCTTCAAGGAGAAGAACCGCGAGGCGCTCGGGCGCGCGCTGCCCAAGGAGGAGCTGCGCCGTCTGGTGGGCAAGGCGGGCGAGAAGGCGCGCGCAACGCGGCGCGCCATGCAGGAGAAGGCGCGCGAGGCGCTGCGTCTGATGGAGGAGGCGGGGGTCTCGCCCTCCGACTTCACGGGCAAGAGCCGCAGCTTCGCCAACTACTTCCTCGCGGCGGCGGGCGACGAGCTGAAGGCGCCGTCGGCCACCGTCGAGCGGATGAGCCGCACCACCGAGGGGTGGTGCCCCAAGGGCTCGCCCGCACAACCGCTCGTCGCCCGGCTGCAGCCCCTGCTGCGCGACATCTGCGACATCTTCCGGCTCAACGTCCGGCTGTGGAACACCGCGGCGCTGCTGCGCGAGAACTACCGCAGCTTCGCCCTGCTGGCCGACCTCTACGCGCAGGTGCAGCGCCTCTGCGACCAGGAGAGCACGATGCTCCTCTCGGAGACGAAGTACATCCTGGCCGAGTTCATCGGCCACAACGACGCGCCGTTCATCTACGAGAAGGTGGGCAACCGCTTCGAGCGCTACATGATAGACGAGTTCCAGGACACCTCGGCGCGCGAGTGGCGCAACTTCCTGCCCCTGCTGCACAACGCCATGGCGCAGTCGCAGCAGATATCGGTCTTTCTGGTGGGCGACATCAAGCAGTCGATTTACCGCTGGCGGGGCGGCGACTGGAAGATTCTCCACAGCGAGGCGCGCCGCGAGCTCTCGCCCGCGGATACCGAGGTGGTCAACCTGCGCGACAACTGGCGCTCGCTGCCGACGGTCGTCGAGTTCAACAACGGCATCATGGAGCGCATCGTCGCGGCCGACAACCGCGCGCTCAACACGATGCTCGACGAGGCGGCCGCCACGGGGGCCATCGCTGCGGAGCGGGCCGCCGAGCTGCACGACATCCTCGCGGCGGCCTACGGCGACCACGCCCAGGTGCCGCGCCGCGTGAAGGACGGCCCGGGATATGTCAGCGTGACGGCCTGCACGGGCGAGCCGCCCCTGGTGGAGCGCATCAAGCAGGTGCTCGACCGGGGATTCCGCCCCTCGGACATCCTGATTCTGGTCCGCAGCGCGACGGACGGCGCACGCGTGGCCGCCGAGCTGCTGCGCTTCAAGGGGGAGAACCGCGACGAGCGCTACCGCTTCGACGTCATGACGCGCGAGGCGCTCATCGTGGGCAATGCCCCCGTGGCGGGCTTCCTCATCGCCGCGCTGCGGCTGACGGTCAACACGGAGGACACGCTCAACCGCGCCATCTACAACCGCTTCCTGGGCCGGGCGTTCGGCGCGCCGCTTCCCGACGACGAGCGCGACTTCTGCCGCGCGCTGCGGCTGCTCTCGCCCGAGGAGGCCTTCGAGCGGCTGGTCATCCGCCACCACCTGGCCGAGCGCAGCGACCAGACCGCCTACCTGCAGGCCCTCCACGAGCAGCTCATCTCCTTCTGCTCGAGCAAAATCGCCGACATTCCCCTCTTCCTGCGCTGGTGGGACGAGCAGGGAAGCAGCCGCTCGCTGAGCATCGAGCAGAGCGAACGGACCATCGAAATCACCACGGTCCACAAGGCCAAGGGGCTCGAACGGCCGGTGGTCATCATCCCCTACTGCACGTGGCAGCTCGACCCCAAATCGAGCGGCAACGTCACCAACATCGTCTGGGCGCGGGCGAGCGACGAGGAGGCGGCCATCGGGCAGTTTCCCGTGCGCTACAAGCAGGCGATGGCCGATTCGGAGTTCTCGGAGGCCTACTACCGCGAGCTGGTCTACTCCCACGTCGACAACATCAACCTGCTCTACGTGGCGCTGACGCGCGCCGCCGAGTCGCTCCACGTCTTCATCCCCACGGGGGGCAAGGCGGCGAACGTGGGCTCGCTGCTGTGGAAGGCGCTGAATCCCAAGGCTGAAGGGTGCCCGCTCGGGAAAATCGAGGGGCGGCTGCAGACGACCGAGGCGGGCGAGGAGTGCACGTTCGGCAGCTTCGACGGCCCGGCGCCCCGCAAGGCGAAGAGGGACCTTCCGGAGCACGTGCTGCTGGAGCACTACCCCACGGCCATGGCCGACCTGAGGCTGCGGCTCCCCTCGCAGCG
The DNA here is from genome assembly GCF_900290115.1 of Alistipes sp. Marseille-P5061. Classification (GTDB taxonomy): domain Bacteria; phylum Bacteroidota; class Bacteroidia; order Bacteroidales; family Rikenellaceae; genus Alistipes; species Alistipes excrementigallinarum. The sequence continues at coordinate 4,404 of NZ_LT985748.1, read as the reverse complement.
CTACTTCGAGGAGGAGCGCGACGCACTCCCCTCGCCGCGCGACTTCGGCATCCTGATGCACAAGGCCTTCGAGAATGCGGCCGACGAGGAGGAAATTCGCCGGAGCGTCACGCAGATGCAGAGCGACGGCATCCTCTCGCAGAGCGAGGCCGAGGCGCTCGGCACGATGCTCGACGAGGCGCTTGCCAACCCCGTCGTGCGGGAGTGGTTCGCCGGCGAGTGGGAGGAGGTACGCACCGAGAGCGACATCATCCTCCTGGCCGCCCGGGCGCAGCGCGCCGCGGCAGAGGATGCGGCCGCGGGGGCCGGAAAGGCGGCGGTTGCGGCAGAGAGCGCGGCGGTTGCGGCCGGGAAGGCGGCCGCTGGAGCAGAGAGCGCGGCAGCCGGGGCCGGGAAAGCGGCCGCTGGAGCAGAGGGCGCGGCAGCCGGGGCAGGCACCGCGCAGCGCAGCTCCGTGACGCGGCGTCCCGACCGTGTGATGATGCGGAGCGAGCGCGTCGGGGAGCGGGAGTTGCGCCGGGTTGTGGTGGTCGACTACAAGTTCGGCGAGCACGAAACGGCGGGCCACCGCCGGCAGATTGCCGAGTACATGCGCCTGCTGGGCGAGATGGGCTACGACGAGGTCAAGGGCTATCTGTGGTACATCCGTCTGCGTAAGGTGGTGGAGGTCTCCGCCCGGGAGGCGTAATCCGCCCCGAAGGCGGGGCACCCCCGCCGGTGCGCACCCGTCAACAGCCATCCAGGGGACCGCACCGTCCCATGCCAAGCCATGCCCTCCTGCCGCCCGACACACACCCACACGCATCCGCCCTGCCACCTCGCTGCCCGACACCGTTCAGAGCCATGCCCTCCTGCCCCGGCATCACGCTGCACGGCAACGCTCCACTTTCGCTGCCCGGCCGCCGTGCTCATGCGGAAGCCCGCACCGGAACGCAAACCGGAGCTCAAGCCGGGGCCGGACCCGCCCTACGGCAATACGCCGCGGAACAGAAGATTCCGCCGCGCATTTCCGCCGGCACACGGCGCCCGACACCACCGCCCGACACCTCACCACCGAACAGCTCGCCGCGCATTTCCGCCGGCACACAACCGCCGCCGCACTCATTCCCCGACACACTCCCTCGCACACATCCGCCCCGGAACACGCATCCGCCCCGGAACGCGCATCCGCCCCCGGAACGCACATCCACGCCGGCCCCGCCGACCCGCACTGCCGCTCCGCCCCGTCGACGCACGCGCGCACAAAAAAGCGAAGCACCCTTGCGGATGCTTCGCCTCTCTTTGGAAACGTGGAGTCCGTTACTCGCCCAGAGCGAAACGCTTGTAGGCAACTACGGTAGCCTCCTTGTCGGCCTTGTGGATGAACTCGGCAATCGTCTCCTTCTCGCCTACGACCAGCTGGTTGAGCAGCGTGTTCTCCTCGAAGAACTTGCGCATCTTGCCCTCGGCAATCTTCTCGAGAATGGCCTCCGGCTTGTTGGCGTTCTTCGGGTCCTGCTTCATCGCCTCGACGGCAATCTTGCGCTCGTGCTCAACGACCTCGGCCGGGCAGTCGGCCTCCGAAATCGAAACGGGGGCCATGGCCGTAGCCTGCATGGCAACGGTGTGTGCCACCTCGGCGGGTACCTCCTTGTTGAAGCCCAGAATCACACCGAGCTTCTTGTTGAAGTGTACGTAGGTCGCGCAGTAGGGAGCCTCGATGCGGCCGTAGTAGGCCAGCTCAATCTTCTCGCCCGTCTGACCCGACTTCTCGGTCACCATCTCCTCGACGGTGTGACCCTCGTCGTTCTTCGCGGCAAGCAGCGCGTCGCGGTCGGCTGCGTCGTTCTTCACGGCTACCTCCAGCATGGCCTGTGCCGAAGCGGAATACTCGGCGTTCTGGGCCACGAAGTCGGTCTCGCAGGCCAGGCAGAGCATGTATGCCTTCTGGCCGACGATTTTCGTTACAACGACACCCTCCGTAGCGGTACGGTCGGCACGCTTGGCAACCACCAGCTTACCCTTCTCGCGGATAATGTCCTGAGCACGCGCATAGTCGCCTTCCGCCTCCTGAAGGGCCTTCTTGCAGTCCATCATGCCGGCGCCGGTCATCTTGCGGAGCTTCATCACATCAGCAGCTTTGATTTCCATAGTCTTTGTATCTTTAATCGTTCGTAAATTCAATAATTCCCGAGCCTACTCGGCCTTGGCCTCCTCGGCGGCGTACTCAGCGGGCTCCTCGAACGGGGTCTCCACCGAAGCTACGACGTCGGCTACGGCAGCCTCCTCGGCGTCGTACGACTCCTTGACGGCCTTCTTGATGCGGGGCTTGCCCTCCTTCTTGGGAGCAGCCTCACCGTTGGCGGCAGCCTCCTGAGCCTCCTTCTCCTTTTCGAGACGGCGCTCCTCGGTGCCCTCGGCGATGGCGGCGCACATGGCGTCTACCACTACGGCAATCGACTTGGCAGCATCGTCATTTGCAGGGATAACGTAATCAATGTCGGTCGGATCACAACAAGTATCTACCATTGCAAATACGGGGATGCTCAGTCGCTTGGCCTCCTTCACGGCGTTGGCCTCCTTCTGTACGTCTACGACGAACAGGGCGGCCGGCAGACGCGTCAGGTCGGCAATCGAGCCCAGGTTCTTCTCCAGCTTGGCGCGCTGACGGGCAATCTGGAGCTTCTCGCGCTTCGAGAAATTATCGAACGTGCCGTCGTTGGTCATCTTGTCGATGGTGGCCATCTTCTTGACGGCTTTACGGATGGTGGGGAAGTTGGTCAGCATACCGCCTGCCCAGCGCTCCGTAACGTAGGGCATTCCGACGGCTGCAACCTTTTCGGCAACAATCTCCTTGGCCTGCTTCTTCGTGGCTACGAACAGCACGCGACGTCCGCTCTTGGCAATCTGCTTGAGGGCTGCTGCTGCCTCATCGATTTTCAGCACGGTCTTGTGCAGGTCGATGATGTGGATGCCGTTCTTCTCCATGAAGATGTAGGGAGCCATTTTGGGGTTCCATTTGCGCTTCAGGTGACCGAAGTGCGCACCGGCTTCCAATAAGGTATTGAAATCTGTACGTGACATTTTTGTTTCTCTTTGTTTGTTTTAATTCTCTGTTCTTCAACTCTCCGGGTAGCGGCCCATGTCCGGTCCCGAGGAGTTTTCCGCGACGCGGCAAACGAAGGGTAATACCCCGTTGCACTGTCGGCCGACAGGACAACATATAATATATAACAGGTAGTCGCTCCGTTTTGGCAACCGTCGTCGTGCTTGCCGAAAATCCGGTCGTGCGTATTAACGCTTGCTGAACTGGAACTTGCGACGTGCTCCGGGCTGACCGGGCTTCTTACGCTCAACCTCGCGGGGATCGCGGGTCAGGAATCCGGCCTTCTTCAGCACCGGACGCATCTCGGCGTCAATCTCGCACAGTGCGCGAGCGATACCCAGACGAGCGGCTTCGGCCTGTCCCTTGATGCCACCGCCATCGAGGTTGATAGCGATGTCGTAGCTCTCGGCAGTGTTGGTAGCCAGCAGCGGCTGCTTTACCTGGAACTGGAGAATCTCGAGCGGGAAATAGGCGGCAAGCTCCTTGTGGTTGATTGTAATCTGACCCTTGCCCGGCTTCACGAATACGCGAGCCACAGCGGCCTTACGACGACCTACGGTGTTTACAACTTCCATAACTCCTCTTACTTAATCTCGTTCAACTTAATCTGCTTGGGGTTCTGCGCGGCGTGCGGATGCTCGGCGCCGGCATACACCTTGAGGTTCTTGAGCTGTGCGGCACCCAGACGCGTGCGGGGCATCATGCCCTTGACAGCCTTCTCAATCAAGAACGTCGGTTTCTTGGCCAGGTACTCGGCAGGCGTTGCATAGCGCTGGCCGCCGGGATAACCCGTGTGACGCGTGTAGACCTTGTCGGTCATCTTGTTGCCCGTGAGCTTCACCTTCTCCGCGTTGATGACGATGACGTAGTCACCGCAGTCGGCGTGGGGGGTAAAGCTGGGCTTGTTCTTGCCGCGGAGAATCTTTGCAATCTGCGAGGCAAGACGTCCCAATACCTCGTTCGTAGCGTCGATGACAATCCACTCCTTGGTTACCGTCGATGCATTGGCCGAGATAGTCTTGTAGCTTAATGAATCCACTTTGTTTACGTTTAGTTTAACTTGTTTGTAATCCGTTTCCCGTATATTACGGGTGCGCAAAGGTACGAAATATTTTTCCTGTCTCTTATACACATTCTCCGAGCCCACGAGACCGTACTAGATCTCGTATGCCGTCTTCTGCTTGAAAAAAAAAAAACCTTCTATCCTTGATCATCTACTTCTTTCCTCGCACTCTGCAATGCACTGTGCATGGAAAGGTGACGACGACAACGTACATGGGCAATATACTTAAAGAAATAGTTCTGATGAAGCATCATAA